>JAHBZE010000001.1 GCA_019635585.1 Xanthobacteraceae bacterium
CGCGGGACGAAGGCCTGCTCGCTGCCCGCGAGGCCTTCGGCAAGCACGATGCAGGCGTCGTTGCCCGCGAGTGCCGCTGCACCGATGACGAGATCCTCGACACGCACATTGCTTTTTACCGCCGCGAACATCGTCGAAGTTCCCGACGGTGCTCCGCCCGTGCGCCACGCATGCACGCTCACGGGGAATTCGGTATCGAGCGAAATCTTGCCGGATTTCAGTTCGCGAAACACGGTCGCGAGCGTCATCAGCTTGGTGAGGCTTGCTGCGACCAGGGGTTCCTCGGCGCCGCGCGAGAACAGCACGCTCTGCGATTTCAGGTCCATCAACACGATATGCGGCGCGGTGATCGAGACCGGCTGCGCGCTTGCGGGTGTCGCGAACAGCAGCGCGGCTGCGAGCATCAAGCCCGCAGCAGTCATGTTCCGTGGGGTGGCAAAATTGTGCATGGCGCGGCGAAGGCTTACTAGGCGTAGCGCCGCCGATCAACGCCGCCTCTCGCGGGGCTCAATAAAGCCCGCGGCCGCTAAGCGATGCCGGTGAATAATCGGAAGGCGCATTCGGCGTAGCCGGCTGCCGCTGCGGGCGAAGGCTTGCGACCTGAGTCGGCTGGCGCTTGAGCACCTGTGGCGTATCGGGCTGCTGGATAAAGGGGCGCTGTTGCGCGACCCTGATCTGCGCGGGCTGGCCGTCATGGCGCAAGGTCGAGGCGAGTTGCATGTCGTCGGAGCCTTCGAGCGGCGCCTTGCCGACATACTCGACGCGCACGCGCGCGGTGCCGCGCTGCTTGAAGCCGAGGAGATCCGCGGCGCGCACGGAAACGTCGATTACGCGGCCCGCATGAAACGGGCCGCGGTCGTTTACGCGCACGACCAGCGACTTGCCGTTGGAAAGATTGGTCACGCGCACGTAGCTCGGCAGCGGCAGCGTGGGATGGGCCGCCGTGATCGAGCGCATGTCGAACACCTCGCCGTTCGAGGTCATGCGGCCGTGGAAGGCGTCGCCGTACCAGGAGGCCGTGCCTTCGGCGCGGTAGTTCGGGTTTTCCTGCGGATAGTACGTGACGCCCGCGATCACATAGGGCTTGCCGACGTGATAGCGGCCATTGCCCTTCGGGATCGGATCGCCGTCTTTGTAGAGACGCGGGCTCGCGGTGACGCCGTACGGGTTCAGCTTGCCGCCGATCGTCGTGTTGCACGCGGCAAGCGACAGCGCTGCGCCGGCAAGGAGTGCCGCGCGCGCACAGAGAACCGCAATCGAGGAAAACTTCCGCCCCATCCGCCGCCGATACGCTACTTGAACCGGGCTTGATCGCCCTTTCCGCCGTTATCGCCCGAAATCGCCGCCAAATCGGGGCACGTTCCACGCAATCGGAAAGTTTGGTTAAAATTTTCCGATAGGCTGGCCGGGATGCTTGCCGAAGCCTCGCCAATCCCGCATTTGTCGCGCAACGGAGAGGTGGCCGAGTGGTTTAAGGCAGCGGTCTTGAAAACCGCCGTGCCTGCAAGGGCACCGTGGGTTCGAATCCCACCCTCTCCGCCAGCGTTCCAGTACCTATCCCGCAACGCGGACCCGCCCATGGACATCGCATTTTTTTCCGAAGACCGCTCCGAAGACGCCGTGCTCTCGCGCATGGCGAGCTGTAGCGACGAACGCTTCAAGACGATCATGAACGCGGTCATCCGACACCTGCATGCCGCGGTGAAGGAGGTCGAACTTACGCAGGAAGAATGGTTCGAAGCGATCCAGTTCCTGACCCGGACCGGGCAGCTTTGCGACGATCGGCGGCAAGAGTTCATCCTGCTCTCGGATACGCTCGGCGTTTCGATGCTGGTCGATGCGATCAATCATCGGAAGCCGGGCAGCGCGACCGAAAGCACGGTGCTCGGACCGTTTCACGTCGCAGATGCGCCGATGCGTAACATGGGCGACAACATCAATCTCGATGGCAAAGGCGAACCGCTCTTTATGAGCGGACGTGTGGTGGATGCTTCCGGCGCGCCCATCGCGGGCGCGCTGCTCGACATCTGGCACTCGAATGCCGAAGGTTTCTATGACGTGCAGCAGCCTGGCGTGCAGCCCGATTTCAATCTGCGCGGACGGTTCAAAACGGGCGCGGACGGCCGCTATGCGTTTCGCTCGGCGAAGCCGGAGTATTATCCGATCCCCTACGACGGCACGGTCGGCAAGATGCTCGAAAAAATGAAACGACATCCGTACCGCCCCGCGCATATCCACTTCATCGTGTCGGCGCCCGGCTACGAGAGCGTCACGACGCATGTCTTCGTGCGCGGCGGAAAATATCTGGAAAGCGACGCGGTGTTCGGCGTGAAGGAAAGCCTCATCATCGACTTTCCGCGGCATGACGATCCGCTGCGCGCCAAGGCGCTCGGCGTCGGCAATCCGTTCTTCACCGCGGAGCACGATTTCGTGCTGACGAAAGACTAGCGCGATCCTCTCAGGCCGCCTTCGCTTCGCCGTGGTCCCATAAGAGTCGGTTGATGAACTCGGATGTCGCCGCGAGCGTCGCTTCCGGCTTCTCCCGGTGCGGCGCGTGCGCGGCGCCCGCGATCACGACATGATCGACCGGGCAATAACATTCGCGCTCGGCAAGCCAGACCTGCTCCATCGTCGCGTAAGGATCGTTTTCGCCCTTTACAATCAGGATGGGTACGCGAATGTGGATCAGCTCTTCGCGCAGATCCAGCACGCGGCCGAAGCCGGGATCGAGCCAGGCGCCGCTCCAGCCGAGAAAGGCATTGTCCGGATCGTTGTGATGGCGCCCAAGTTTCTCGCGCAGATCGCTGGTCTTATATTCCGCGGTGATCTTGCGGATGGATTTGAGGTTGAATTCCTCGACGAAGAAATGCGGCTCGATCAATACAAGCCCGCGCACGCGGTGGTCCTGTACGCTGCCCGCGTAAGCGGCCGCAATCGTGCCGCCGTCGCTGTGGCCTACGAGAATGCCGCGCTTGAAACCGATCTTGTCGAGTAACTTCGGCAACACGTCTCTCGCCTCGCACTGCATGAAGTCGAGCGGTCGTGGCAGCTTCACAGGATCGGACTTGCCATAGCCCGCGCGCGAATAGGCAAAGACGCGCGTGTTCGTGGCCTTGGCGAGTGCCGCCGGGTAGTCGCGCCAGATCGAAACCGAGCCGAGACCTTCGTGCAGCATGACGAGGATCGGCGCGTCCTTCGGCGCGTCGCCGAACCATGCATATTCCAGTTTCACACCGTCGATTTCGATGAAGCCGGTCATTTCAATTCCGCCGCTTGCTGCCGAGGTCTTTCAGAATTTCGTGCGCCGCGTTGTGTCCGGGCGCGCCGGTGACGCCGCCGCCCGGATGCGTGCCGGAGCCGCACATATAAAGTCCCGCGATGGGCCCGCGATAGTTCGCGTTACCGAGCGCGGGGCGCGCCGAAAATATCTGACCCAGATCGAGCGCGCCGTGAAAGATGTCGCCGCCGACAAGGCCGAAGGTGCGTTCCAGATCGAGCGGCGAAAGGCTTTGCCGCGCGATCACGGAAGACTTGAAGTTCGGCGCATAGCCATTGACCGTATCGATCATCAGATCAGCGACTTGCTCGCGGTGATCGTCCCACGATTTTCCGTCCGGTAATTCGGGCGCAACGTGCTGGCAAAAAAGACTTGCGACATGCTTGCCTTGCGGTGCCAGCGTTTCGTCGAGCGTGGACGAAATCACCATCTCTACAATCGGCTGTTTCGACCAGCCATGCGTACGCGCATCGAAAAACGCCTGCTCCATGTAGCGCAGCGATGGCGCCATGATGATGCCGGCAGTGTGATGCTCGCCGAGCGTCTTGCCGGGAAGGCATTTGAAATCCGGCAATTCGGACAACGCGACGTTCATGCGGAACGTACCTGAGCCACAGCGCCAGTTTTCCATGTGATGGCGGAAATTCTCCGGCAGCGCACTCGCGTCGATCAGTTTGAGATAAAGCAGTTTCGGATTGAGATTGGAGACGATGGCGCGGCCGCGGAATACTTCGCCCGCTTCCGTCACCGCGCCGACAGCCGTCCCCTTCTCGATCAGAAGTTCCTTCACCGGCGCGTCCAGACGGATTTCTGCGCCGCTCGCGGCCGCCGTTTTCGCCATTGCTTGCGTGATCGCGCCCATGCCGCCGATTGCGTGACCCCAGACGCCTTTCTTGCCGTTCACTTCGCCGAAACAGTGATGCAGAAGCACGTAGGCCGAACCCGGCGTGTAGGGGCTCGCGTAGTTGCCGACAATCCCGTCGAAACCATAGACCGCCTTGATGGGGTCGCTCTCGAACCAGCCGTCGAGATAATCGCCCGCGGAGTTCGTGAAAATATCGAGCAGCGCGCGCTGACCGCTCAAACCCATCTTGCGGAGACGGTTCGCGAGCGCGCCGGCGCGGATCAGTTCGGGGATCGCTGAAAGCGGATTGCCTTCGACGATATTCGGCGGCGTCTGCAAGACGAGTTCGCGCAAGACATCGGCGACGAGATCGAGTTGCGCCGAATATTCGTCGAGCCTTGTCGCGTCTTTCGCTGAGAACTTCGCGACTTGTTCCGCCGTCTTGCCTGCGCCGGTCTTCAGATAGCGGCCATCGGGCAGCGGCAGGAAGTTCGAGACTTTTCGCTCGACGATCTTAAGCCCGTGCGCCGCCAGATCGAGGTCGCGGATCACCTTCGGGTTCAGCAGCGAAACCGTGTAGCTTGCGACTGAATTGCGAAAGCCGGGATGGAACTCCTCGGTGACAGCCGCACCGCCTACGACCCCGCGGCGCTCCAGCACCACGACTTTCAGTCCCGCTCTGGCCAGATAAGCCGCGCAGACCAGCCCATTATGGCCGCCGCCCACGATCACGGCATCATAAGCGGTGGCGGATTGGCTCATCTTCACCCGGCATTTGCATTTGGTGGCCTGATTAGGCCACAAAGCGCCCGCATGTGAACCCCGCCGCGCGGCCAATGGCAGCCAGCAGCGCCAGAACCCTTACGAGAATGAACGAAAACCCCTCTCCCCGCGTGAGTTTTGTTTCGCTCGGCTGCCCGAAGGCGCTGGTCGATTCCGAACGCATCGTGACCCGTTTGCGGGCCGAGGGCTACGAGCTTTCGCGCGAGCACGAGGGCGCGGACGTGGTGCTGGTCAACACCTGCGGCTTCCTCGACAGCGCCAAGGCGGAGAGCCTCGCCGCGATCGGAGACGCGCTCGCCAAAAACGGCAAGGTGATCGTCACGGGTTGCATGGGTGCGGAGCCGGAGAGCATCACTGCGGTGCATCCGTCGGTGCTCGCGGTCACTGGCCCGCAGCAATATGAGGCGGTGGTGTCCGCCGTGCACGAAGCCGTGCCGCCGAAGCACGATCCGTTTCTCGATCTGGTGCCCGAGCAAGGCATCAAGTTGACGCCGCGCCACTACGCCTATTTGAAAATTTCCGAAGGCTGCAACAATCGCTGCACCTTCTGCATCATACCGAAGCTGCGCGGCGATCTCGTGAGCCGTCCGGCAGCGGACGTGCTGCGCGAAGCCGAGCGTCTGGTGAAGGCGGGCGTGAAGGAACTGCTCGTGATCTCGCAGGACACTTCGGCCTACGGCATCGACTTGAAATTTTCCGAAAGCAAATTCCGCGACCGCGACGTGCGCGCGAAGTTCGTCGATCTTGCGCGCGAGCTTGGCGAACTCGGCGCATGGGTTCGTCTGCACTACGTTTATCCCTACCCGCATGTCGACGACGTGATGCGGCTGATGGCGGAAGGCAAGGTGCTGCCTTATCTCGACATTCCGATGCAGCACGGCAGCCCGAGCGTCTTAAAGCGCATGCGCCGCCCGGCCTCGCAGGAAAAGCAGCTTGCGCGGATCGCGAAGTGGCGTGAAGAAGTGCCAAACCTCACCCTGCGCTCGACCTTCATCGTCGGCTTTCCTGGCGAAACGGACGAAGAGTTCGAGGAATTGCTCGCCTTCCTCGAAGAAGCGCAGCTCGACCGCGTCGGCTGTTTCAAGTTCGAGCCGGTACGCGGCGCACCCGCGAACGAACTCGAGAATCCGGTGCCGGACGAAGTGAAAGCGCAGCGTTACGCGCGCTTCATGGAAACGCAGCAGAAGATCAGCGCGAAGCGCCTCCGCGCAAAAGTCGGCAAGCGAGAGCCGGTCATCATCGACAGCGTGTCAGGCAGTTCCGCCATTGGGCGCACACGCGGCGACGCGCCGGAGATCGACGGCGTCGTGCACGTCATGAGCCGCCGTCCGCTGAAGGTGGGCGAGATCGCGACGGTGAAGATCGAGCGCGCGGACGCCTACGACCTGCACGGCACCGTCGCCGGGTTCTAGAAACAAACTAGCGGCCCAACTCCTGAAGCCGCTTTCGGGCTTCGGTATGCGCCCAGTCGCCGATCCGGTTTTTCGAAGGCACTTCGAGCGACAGTTTGTAACTTGCGATTGCGTCCTCGAGCTTGCCGAGCTTCTCCAGCGCACGTCCGCGGCTGTAATAGGCAGCCGGATAATTCGGGTCGACGCGGATCGCTTTGTTGTACTCGTCGATCGCGCGGTCGTACTGGCCGAGATCGAGGAAGACGTCAGCGCGGTAGTCGTAGCTCTCGACGTGATTGGGGTCGAGCTCGATCGCGTAAGCGAATTCGCGGAGCGCGCCGTCGTAATCCTTCTTGCGGTGCAGCCAGTTCGCTTTCTGGCGGACGTAATACGCAAGGTCCTTGCCGGTGTAGCTGCGCGACCGGATGAAGCGCTCGCAGGCGGCAAGGCCGACGTCGTAGAAATTCGGATCCTCATAGTTGCGGCTGTCGGTCGAGAAACAGTCGCGCCGGTCCTGCTCGCTTTGCGCCCATGCCTGCGACGCAAATGAGATGCAAAGAAATCCTGAAAGCGCGACAAGCGTCGCCCGCGCACGGACGGAAACAGCCATCATCGGTTCAGCCCCTTCCCGAAAAGAGGCGCAAGCTAATCCCGGAAATTTCAAACTGTCGAGCGGCGCGTATTACGGCTCGTGTAAACGCGGCATCAAATGCGATAGCCGGCCCGGAAGGCACCCCAGTGGCGGCCGAGCACGCGGATCGGCGCCACGATTTCCCACATCATGAAGATATGCCCGCCGCCCATGTCGCGCGGGTAATACTGGATCATGTAGGGCCGTGTGTTGCGGGCGGCCGAGAGGCCCGCGCGGTCGTCGAAGATGCGCTTGTTGCGCGAATTCGCCGTATTCCATTCGATTTCGCCGGGGCGCTGTGGCAGCGAGTACTTCTTGTTATGCACCGGGAGGTATGCGTTGCGGTCGACCGCGCCGCAGAACACCATCCGTTGGTCGGCGGCGAGCAGCGGTTCCTGTATCGGCCACAGTTCCTGTTCGAGCGCGGCGAGATAGGGCTTGTCGTACTGCAACGGGTTGGTGCCCGCGATCGGCTCGTAATGGTTATCGAACATCATTTCGGCGGTGACTTTGCCGGAATGAATCAATCGTTCGATCGCGCCGCCGATCTTGTCCGCGGTTGCGATGGCAAGTTCGATGAATTCCTTGTTGTCGTCCCTGATCTTGTCGAGCCGCGATTTGAGTGCGGCCCGGCAATCGGACGCCATGTCGAAGAAGGCACAGTGGATGCCGAGGTCGGTGCGGTTCACCACGCGCGCCGGAATATTTCCTACGCCCGGAATGTCGATGTAGATGCTCTCGCCGATGCGAAGCTTGAGGGCGTCCGAGGGCTTCAGCAGCACGCCGCCCTCGCCGATATCCACGGTCAGGGTGCCGGAGGTGATACCCGCGGCGGTTACCGTCACGCTCCAGTCGCACGGCAGCCGGTCGAACTGGCGGCGGTCGCCGATTTCGGTCGCGCGCAGGAAAATGCTCAGGCGTTTGCTGAGCGTCGCCGCGAGGTCGGAAGCGGTGTGGGCCGAAGCGTCGATCTGCGCGCCTTCCGTGCGCGCGCTTTCGGCCGCCGCGCGGATTTTCTGAACGCTTTGCGCGACGGCGCCGATGAAGTTCGAATTGTCGGACGCGTTCACCGACAACTCCGCGGTAGTCGCAACCTGCTGCTCGACCGATGACGATACGGTCGCAAACAGCGGGCGGATTTCCTCAATCACGTGTGCGATCCGGCCAAGCAGGGCCATGGATTCGTCGGCGTCCTTGCGAAGCGCGTCGATCTTCGACGTGATCTCGGAAATTGCCTGCTGCGTTTCGGCGGAGAGCGCCTTCACCTCGTTCGCGACTACGGCGAAGCCGCGCCCTGCGTCGCCCGCGCGCGCGGCCTCGATCGAGGCGTTTAGCGCGAGCAGATGCGTCTGCTTTGCGATCGTCGAAATGAAAGTGACGACCTTGCCGATGTCGGCCGAGGATGCCTGCAACCGCTCGACCTGCCTGCCGGTCGCGCTCGCCGCCTCGCTTGCTTCGCCTGCGAGATCGTTGGCCTTGTGAATCTGCGTGCTGATAAGCGTCGAGGATTGCGCGAGTTGCTCGGTCGCGGTCGCGAAAGCGTTGACGTTGGTTTCCGCAATGCCGACCTGTTCGGAAAGGTTCACAGCGGAGCCGGTTATCGCTTCCAGCGACCGCGCCGAACTGCCGATGCCCTCATGCACGCTTTTTGCGGCGTCGCCGACCTTCAGGATCAATACGCCGAGGTCGGCTTCGAGGAGATCGAGGGATTCCCGCACCCGATGCAGCGTGTCCGCGCTGCCTTCCGGACGCGCGACGGCCTTCTCGGCCGCCGCAGCATCATTGCCGCCGCCGGCCTTTTCAACGCCGTCGTCCATTCTCCGGAAAAGCTGCGCCACGAGTCAGTCGCTTCCTATCCCCAAGGCGAGAATAGGCTGATTCTCTTGCGGCAAAGCGGGCGTTTCGAGCCTACCTACGAAAAATTGGCGCTGGTCAGGGCAATAATACCGTCTGGCCGGTAGTATTGCGGGCCTCGAGATCTCGGTGGGCCTGCTGGGCTTCCTTCAAAGGATAGGTCTGGTTCACCTGGATTTTGACCTTACCCTTCTCAACGACCTTCATGAGGTCCTTCGCGCCGGCTTCGAGTTCTTTCCGCGTCGCGAAGTAGTGGGCCATAGTTGGGCGGCTTACGATCAGCGAGCCCTTGGTGGCGAGGATGCCGAGATTAACGCCATCGACAGGACCGGAAGCATTGCCGTAGCTGACCAGCATGCCGCGCGGCTTCAGGCTGTCGAGCGAACTCATAAACGTCGACTTGCCGACGCCGTCATAGACCACGTCGCACTTCTTCCCTTTGGTGATTTCCGCCACACGCTTCGCAACGTCCTCGTCGCGATAGAGAATGACGTGATGGCAACCGTTCTTCTTGGCGATCGCAGCCTTCTCCTTGGAGCCGACCGTACCGATCACGGTGGCGCCCAGCGCGTTGGCCCATTGCGTCAGGATCTGGCCGACACCACCGGCGGCTGCATGCACCAGGACGACGTGCTTCTTCTTCACCTTGAACAGCGAACGCAGCAAATATTGCGCGGTCAGGCCCTTGAGCATCATCGCGGCGGCGGTCTTGTCGCTGATCCTCTTCGGCAGCTTGATGAGCTTGTCCGCGGGAAGATTGCGCTCGGTCGCGTAAGAGCCCATCACCGTGCCGTAAGCGACGCGGTCGCCCTTCTTGAAGCCCTTCACGCCCTTGCCGACGGAGACGACGACGCCAGCGCCCTCGTTCCCCGGCACGAACGGATAGGCGGCAGGCTTGTAGAGGCCGGTGCGGAAATATGTGTCGATGAAGTTGAGGCCGACCGCGGTCTGCTTGACGCGAACCTCGCCCGCTCCCGGCTCCGGTAAAGTAACTTCCTCGTATTTGAGAACTTCCGGACCGCCGTGCTCATAGACCCGAACCGCGAACGCCATTGCTTCCTCCACCTCTAGGCCGCCGTCTTCGCGGCGGACGATGTTCTAGCTTTTTTGTTTGTCACATACGAGGGCGGCCGCGCGCAAACCCTTCGGCGCTAACGACCGCCGGAAACGCGCAGGATCGTGCCAGCGACGTAGCTCGCCTGTTCCGAAAGCAGATACAGGATCGCATCGGCGACCTCTTCGGCGGTCCCGGGGCGGCCCATGGGGATCATCGACCGAAGGCGATGGACCCGATCAGGCTGACCGCCGGACGCGTGGATTTCGGTGTCGATCATGCCCGGTGCGATCGCGTTCACGCGGATACCCTCGCCGGCCACTTCCTTTGAAAGGCCGACGGTAAGCGCGTCGATCGCGGCCTTGCTCGCGGCGTACCAGACATACTCTCCCGCGGCACCGAGCGTGGACGCCATCGAGCCGAGATTGACGATGACGCCGCCTTTGCCGCCTCGCGCGGTCGACATGCGGCGGACTGCTTCGCGGGCGACGATCATCGCGCCAGTGACGTTGATGTCAACGACGCGCCGCATCATCTCGGTCGGTGCGTCCGCGAATTTTCCCGCGGTGCCGACGATACCGGCGTTGCTCACGAGATGAGTAAGCCTTCCGAATTTATCGACCGCTTCGAACATTTTCAGAATGTCGGCTTCCTTACCCATGTCGCCTTGAACGGCGATTGCGCGCGCATTGCTTTTTTCGATGTCCGCGACGACTTCCTTCGCAGCCTTTTCGTTACCGACATAATTGACGATGACGTCGTAGCCCTGGCGTCCGGCAAGGCGCGCGGTTGCTGCGCCGATGCCGCGGCTTCCGCCGGTGACGAGCAGTATCTTCTTTTCCATCCCTGACTCTTATTTCTTCCTTGTTCCCGCCTTCGCCCTTTTCCCGGTAGCGGCAGCGGCAGTCTTTGCCTTGCGGTTATTCTTGCGCGACGCGATGTTGATGCCTTCGACCAGGCCCGCGAATGCCATCGAGAAGTAGATGTAGCCGCGCGGGATCTTGAAGCCGAGACCGTCGGCGACGAGCGCGATGCCGATCAGCAACAGGAACGCGAGCGCGAGCACCTTCGTAGTCGGATGACGCGAGATGAAATCAGAAATCCAGCCCGACGCCGCGTACATGATGACGACCGCGATCAGGACTGCGATCACCATGATTTCGAGATCCTCGGCGAGGCCGATCGCGGTGATGATCGAGTCGATCGAGAATACGATGTCGATCAGGATGATCTGGAAGATGATCGTCCAGAAGGCGCCAGAAGCGACTGACGGCTTCGCGGCACCGTGGTCGCCTTCGACTTCCTTGTGTAATTCCTGCACGGATTTGACGATCAGGAACACGCCGCCCGCGAACAGCACGATATCGCGCCAGGAGAAGCCGTGACCGAACAACGTGAACACCGGCTCCTTCAGCGCGATGATCCACGTCAGCACGAAAAGCAGTGCGATCCGGAAGATTAGTGCGAGCCCAAGTCCGATCTGCCGCGCGCGCTTTGCTGCCTGCTTGCCGAGCCGCTGCACCAGCAGCGAAATGAAAATCACGTTGTCGATGCCGAGTACGATCTCAAGCACGGTCAGCGTGATCAGCGCGACCCACGCCGAAGGGTCGAACAGCCAGTCGAATACGGGGAAGCTCATGGGCGGGTCCGGAGAAATCCTGCGGCGAGAAAGTAAAGTCCTATCACGCCAAGAGCAATGACGGCATAGGCTGGTGGAGTGAGTTCATATCCAAGCGCGAGGAGCGCGAATACAGTCCACGCACCGAGCAATAACATCGTGAGCCAGCGCAGGCTTCTCACGCGAAGCGGATGCAGAAATGCGACCGGGACGAAGGTCAGTGCGCAAAATACGGCAACCGTAGATGCAACGATTATCGGCGGCGGTTTCAGGAGAAACAAGTAGAACACGACGATGTTCCAGCAGGCCGGAAAGCCACGGAAGTACGAGTCGTCCGTTTTCATCCGGAGATCGGCGAAATAGAGCGCGCCGGTTATCGCGATTACGGCACCTGCCGCGTAGTTCCAGAGCGGTGGGATGAGGCCGCTCACCACGAGCGCATAGGACGGCACCATTACATAATTGAGATAGTCGACGACCAAATCGAGAATGTCGCCCGACCAGTGCGGCAACACCTCCCTTACCTGCAGCCGCCGCGCGAGCGGCCCGTCGATGCCGTCGACGATCAGCGCGATGCCGAGCCACAGAAACATTGCGCTAAAGCGGCGTTCGTGCGCGGCAAGCAGAGCAAGCAGGCCGAAGGCGACTCCGCTTGCCGTCAGCACATGGACGGCGAAGGCCAGTGTCCGCTCGGCAAGACTATAGGGGGTGCGCGGGTTCATGCAGGTTCTTAGACCATCCGGGAACGCCCGCATATTTCGCGCGGCGTCCAAAAATGAGGTAGTTTCTCGCGCATGTCGAAACCCTTACTTACCTGCGATGCCGCGGTTGTCGGCGGCGGTCCGGCCGGACTGGTCGCGGCGCTCGCGCTTGCACATGGTGGAGTGAAGATCGCACTGCTGGCGCCTCTGCCGGCGCATGCCGACCGTCGGACCACAGCGCTTCTCGGCACGTCGGTCGATACGCTCCGGAAGCTCGAAATCTCGGATTCTATTCTCCAAAGATCGGCCCCGCTCAAACGCCTTCGGCTGGCTGACGGCACGAGGCGGCTGATCCGCACGCCCGAAGTCACGTTCGATTCTTCCGAAATCGGTCTCGATGCGTTTGGCTACAATATCGAGAACGAGACACTGCTCGCGGTATTGCGCGAGACGCTCGGCCGTTACGAAAACCTGCGTGTGTTGGAGCGCCCGGCGGCGCGCGTCGAGGCCGGCGAAGAAGGTGCGCGCATCTTGCTCGACGACGGTACTGAAATTCAGACCCGGCTCGTTGTTGCGGCCGACGGGCGCAACTCGCTTTGCCGTGCAAGCGCGGGCATCCACACGACCAAACGCGCGCTGCCGCAAACGGCTGTGGCGCTGAATCTGTTTCACACGCGGCCACATAACGACACCTCGACAGAATTTCATACCGAGAGCGGCCCTTTCACGTTGGTTCCGCTGCCCGGTCTTCGCTCGAGCCTGGTCTGGGTCTGCACGGCCAAGGACGCCGAGCGGGTGCGTGCGGCGTCCGACTCTGAACTGGCGCGCGAAATCGAAGCGAAGTCCCATTCGCTGCTCGGACAGATCGAAATCGACGGTCCGCGGGGAATTTTTCCGCTCGGAATCGAGATCGCAGACAAGTTCGCCGCGAACCGGATCGCCTTGGTCGGGGAATCCGGTCACGTCATCCCGCCAATCGGTGCACAGGGCCTCAATCTCGGCATCCGCGATGCGAATGCCATTGCCGAACTTGCTTGTGCCACGCTCGCCGAAGGGCGCGACCCCGGCGGCAGCGATGTTATGGAAGCCTACGATTTTACCCGGCGGGGCGATGTCCGGTCGCGCGCGGTCGCGGTCGAAATGCTCGGGCGCTCGCTGCTCTCCGGCTTTCTGCCGGTGCACATGGCTCGCGGCCTCGGGCTCGAAATCGCGTCGCGCGTGCCGTTTCTGCGCCGCGGATTGATGCGCGGTGGTCTTGGTGGCAGCCTCTCCGGCCGCGGCCATTCAAAAATCGCGTAAATTTTCGGACAAAATGCCGATTTTGCGGAACAATCTCCGCATCCAGGAATCGTATTCGAGGGGTTATCTCCGCAAATTGTGATTACGTGCCGCGAACGAATGCGGCGACAATACGCGTCCCGACTGCATCATCGCCAACGCCCCAAGCAAAGGCTTTGCCATGACCGTGCCGGCTGCCACGCCTTCGACCGAGACCCTGCTCAGCGAATATCGCCGCGTGCGCGGCGACACCGAGAAGCTCGCCGAGCCGCTTTCTCCCGAAGACCAGATCTTGCAGTCGATGCCCGACGCGAGCCCGGCGAAGTGGCATCGGGCGCATACCACGTGGTTCTTTGAAGCGTTCATCCTGAAGCAGTTCGATCCGGAATATCGTCCGTTCGATGAGCGCTTTAACTTCCTCTACAATTCCTATTACGAGGCGATGGGTGCACGGCATCCGCGTCCGCAGCGCGGGCTGCTTAGCCGTCCGTCGGTCGAAGAAGTCGGCCGTTACCGCGCGCATGTCGATGCCGCGATGGAAAAGCTGATCTCACGTGACGCGGGTAACAAGCAGAGCGAGTTGTCCACGCTGATCGTGCTCGGCTGTCACCATGAGCAGCAGCATCAGGAATTGCTGCTCACCGACATGCTGCATCACCTATCCTGCAACCCGATCAAGCCCGCTTATATCGAGCGCAAGGCCGACGCGCCGGGTAAAGCCGTGCCGGTCAAATTCGTTTCGTTCGAAGGCGGGCTGGTCGATATTGGTTTTGAAGGCGACGGCTTCTTCTACGACAACGAAGGCCCGCGCCATAAAACTTACCTGCGCCCGTTCGCGATCGCGGACCGTGCCGTCACCAACGGCGAGTGGCTCGAATTTATCCGCGACGGAGGCTACGAGAACGTAACGCTCTGGCTTTCCGACGGCTGGTACAAATGTGGCGAGGAAGGCTGGCGCGCACCACTCTACTGGGAAGAGCGCGACGGTGTCTGGCACTCGATGACGCTCGGCGGTGTGCATCCGGTCAATCCGGCGGCACCCGTCACGCACATCAGCTACTACGAGGCGGATGCGTTTGCGCGCTGGGCTGGCAAGCGGCTACCGCTCGAAGCCGAATGGGAAATCGCTTCCGCCGGCCTGCCGGTGAAGGGCAACACGGTCGGCACCGGCGAGCTTCGCCCGCTACCCGCGAAGCCGAACGGCGTGCCGCTGCATCAGATGTTCGGCGACGTCTGGGAATGGACCGCGAGCCCCTATCAGCCCTACCCGGGCTTTCGCACGGTGCCGGGTGCCGTCGGCGAATACAACGGCAAGTTCATGGTCAACCAGTTCGTATTGCGCGGCGGTTCCTGCGCGACGCCCGAAGGACATATCCGCCCGACCTACCGCAATTTCTTTTATCCGCATCAGCGCTGGCAGTTTACCGGATTGCGGCTCGCGCACGACATTGAGGGATAATTCTTTTGCTCGATAAAACGCAGAACAAGGCCTTTTACGAGGATGTCGTTTCGGGACTTTCGCTGCCGCAGAAAGCGATTCCGCCGAAATATTTTTACGACGAACGCGGTTCACAGCTGTTCGACGAAATCTGCGACGTGCCGGAATATTATCCGACACGCACGGAGGCCGCGCTGCTTTCGCGCGTTGCGCCGGAGCTCACTGCGCGCCTAGCGGATTTCGATCATCTGGTCGAATACGGCAGCGGCGCAAGCAGGAAGACGCGGATCGTGCTCGACGCGCTGTCGCGGCTCAAATCATATGTGCCGATGGACATCAGCGAGGAATTTCTGCTCGGCGTCGCGGACAAGCTGAACGGTGATTATCCGAAGCTCGACGTGGTGCCGCTGGTCGGCGACTTCACGAAAGATTTGACGTTGCCTGCGGAAGTGCGGCGCGGGCGCAAGATCGGCTTCTTCCCCGGCTCGACCATCGGCAATCTCGGACCCGAGGGCGGCAGGGATTTTCTGGCGCGTGCGCGAAAGCTGCTCGGCGATGACGCCGCCTTCATCCTCGGCGCCGATCTTGTGAAGAACGCCGACGTGTTGCGTGCAGCCTATAACGACCGCGCGGGCGTGACCGCGAAGTTCAATCTCAATCTGCTCTCGCGGATCAATCGTGAACTGGGCGCGAATTTCGACGAATGCGCGTTTCATCACGATGCGGTCTGGAACGGCGAGGAAAGCCGGATCGAGATGCATCTGGTGAGCGACGCCGCGCAGTCGGTGGCGCTGAACGGCCACACGTTCCGTTTCCGGCCGGGCGAAACCATCCACACCGAAAATTCCTACAAGTTCACACCGGCGCGGTTGACTGAACTTGCAAAAGACGCGGGTTGGCGCGCCGACGAAATCTGGACGGACAAGAAATTTCCGTTTGCGGTAGCGCTGCTTTCGGCCGCCTGATTATTTTACGCGCGGATAAGTTCGTGCGCCGCTGACGCGGAACGCAGGCGAAATCGGCACCGGCAATGCCGGAATAGTCTTATCGCCGGCGCTCGAAGCAATCTGTTCGGTAAAGAGACCGCGCTTCACGAAATGTTCGTCGGCAAGCGCTTCTTCAAGCGTCGCCATGATCGTCACGCAGCAGTCGGCAGCAGCGAATTTCGGCTTCCAGTGCGCGGCGGTTTCCCTCGCGACAATCTCGCGAACCGCGTGTTTCGTCGCTTCCGGATTTTTGAAGTCGTTGGTCAATTCCTGCGGCAGACCGATCACCCCGCAGAACGCCATCCAGAATTTCTGTTCCAGCGCGCCGCAGCAGACGAGCTTGCCGTCCTTGGTCGGATAGATCTGGTAGCGCGGCGAGCCGCCGGTCGTGCTGAGCGACGCCGGACCCGGCTCTTTGTGGGTCGCGTGCAGGGTCGCGAGCGCCATCCAGCAGAATGTGAACATCGCGTCCGCCATTGCGACATCGATATAGGAGCCCTTCCCGCTTTTGCCGCGCGCGATCAGCGCGAGCAGGATATTCGTCACCGCCGGAAAGGTCCCGCCGCCGATGTCGGCGATTAGCGCGGGCGGCACGACCGGCCGGTCGGCGGGACCGGGCGCTAGCGAAAGCAGGCCAGTCGAGCCGATGTAGTTCAAATCGTGACCCGCCTCGTCGCGTTTCGGGCCATCCTGTCCGTAGCCGGTGATCGAGCAATAGATCAGCTTCGGATTGATCTTCGAAAGCTCGTCGTAGCCGAGCCCGTGCTTCGCCATAACGCCGGGGCGGAATTGCTCGACCAGCACATCGGCGCGTGCCGCGAGATCGCGCGCGGCTTTGCGCCCTTCTTCCGTACGCAGGTCAACGACGAGACTTTTCTTGCCGCGATTGAGCATCGCAAAGGCCGCGGAGACGCCGTCCCATTGCGGCGGATAGGCGCGCATGTCCTCGCCGCCCGGCTTTTCGACCTTGATCACTTCCGCACCGGCTTCGGCGAGCATGAGCGTCGCTACCGGTCCGGGAAGCAAAGTCGTGAAGTCGGCGACGAGGATGCCTTTCAGCGGCGGTTCTTGGGGTGCGCTCATTGAAACAAAACGACCGGCAGGATTTTCCGCTCAATGAGATAGAGCAATCCGGTGACCGTCAACACCGATGCGATGGTCCCGATCAGAATGCCGTTCGAGGTTTGCTCGATATAGACCTCGTATTGCCGCGCCATGATGAAGGCGTTGAGCGCGGGCGGCAGGCCCGCGAGCAGGATCGCGGTATAGGCCCAGACCGGATTGACGCCGCCGATCGAGCCCATGACGAGCCAGACCAGCAGCGGATGGATCAGCAAGCCGATCAGCAGAAGTGCCGGGACTTCGCGCGGGACACCCGTGAAGGGCCGCAGCGCCACCGTCACGCCGAGCGTGAAAAGCGCGCAAGGCGCCGCGGCGCTCTTCAGGAACTCCAGCATCCGGTCAATCGCTGCCGGAGGTGTCCAGTGGGCCCAGGCGGCGAGCACGCCGAGGATCGTCGCGACGATAAATGGATGGGTGAAGACGCGGCGGAGTACGAAAAGAACGGTCGCAAACGTCCCTTTCTTCTCGACGCCTGCTGCCGCCATCAGGAACGGCACCACCGCGAAGAAGAAGGCGGAGTCGAAGGTGACGATCAGCGCGACCGGCACCGTCGCCTGCGGTCCAAGCACCGCGAGCGCAATGCCCGGTCCCATGTAGCCGACGTTTGCATATGCACCGACGACGCCGGCAATGGTCGCTTCCGGCCAGTTGCCGTTCCGCGCCCAGAGCCCGACGAGGAAGGCGAGCAAAAAGGACAGCGCCGTGCAGAACGTGGTCGCCGCGACGAAGCGCCAGTTCGCCAGTTCCTCGATCGGCGTTCGGGAAATGAGCTGGAAGAACAGCGACGGCAGCGCAAGGTACAGGATGAAGAAGTTCATCCAGGCCATGCCGCCTTCCGGAATCTTGCCGAGCTTGCCGCTGACGAAGCCGAGAAAGATCACGCCGAAAAACGGCAGCGCCAGCGCGAGAATGTCCGCCATGATGAATACCGGTGAGGATTTTCGGCGGCCACCTACCGGCTTCGCGGCGTTCCGGTCAACACATGTTGCAGCGCACTAGCCCGGCGCCCGGCGCTCGGCTAAACCACTCCAGATCGACCTTGGGGGCGTTGCAATGAGCGTTTCGAAGCTGCCGCGAAATTTCTACAAGCCGCTCGCCATGGGCGCGCCGGAGCCGCTGCGCGAACTGCCCGTGCGGCTCGAGCGCGTGATCCAGTTCGTGCCGGGGCATAACGAGAAGGTGCTCTCAAAGGTCCCGGAACTTGCGAAACAAGTCGATGTCGTTCTCGTCAATCTGGAAGATGCAATTCCGGCGGACGCGAAAGATGCCGCGCGCAAGGGCGTGATTTCGGTCGGCAAGAACGTGGACTTCGGTTCGACCGGATTCTGGATTCGCTGCAATTCGCTCGCGAGCCCCTGGGCGTTCGACGATCTTGTTGAGATCGTCGGCGCGGTCGGCAACAAGCTCGACGTCGTGATGCTGCCGAAGGTCGATGGGCCTTGGGACATCCACTATCTCGATCAACTTCTTGCTCAACTTGAAGCGAAGAACGGTGTGAAGAAGCCGATTCTCATTCATGCGATACTTGAGACGGCAGAAGGCGTGATGAACGTCGACGCGATCGCCAGCGCCTCGCCCCGTATGCACGGCATGAGCTTCGGCCCGGCCGATCTCGCCGCCTCCCGCGGCATGAAAACGACGCGGGTCGGCGGCGGCCATCCCGGCTATCAGGTCGTGGCCGACGCCGAGGAAGGCAAACCGCAGCGCGCACGTTTCCAGCAGGACTTGTGGCACTACTCGATCGGCAAAATGGTCGATGCCTGTGCCGCGAACGGCATCAAGCCGTTCTACGGCCCCTTCGGCGATTTCGCCGATCCGGAAGCGTGCGAGGCGCAATTCCGCAACGCCTTCCTGCAGGGCTGCCTCGGCACATGGTCGCTCCATCCCTCGCAGATCGAGATCGCGAAGAAGGTATTCAGCCCTGATCCGCAGGAAGTGGCGTTTGCGAAGAAAGCAATCGACGCGATGCCGGACGGCATGGGCGTCGCGCTGGTGGACGGCAAGATGCTCGACGACGCCACCTGGAAGCAGGCGAAGGTTATGGTCGATCTCGCCCGGCTGGTCGCGGAAAAAGACCCCTCGCGCGCAAACCTCTACAAGCTCTAGTCCGGTCTGCTAGCTTCCCGCAGGGGAGCATTCTCGCGCATGGGCAACTTTGTCGTCGTCAATCCTGCGGCTGCGGGCGGCCGTGCGGGAAAACACTGGCCGAAAATCGCACGCGAACTGCGCGCCGCCATCGGCGATTTCGATTTTGCGCTGACGACGAAGCCGCGCGAGGCGATGACGCTGGTACGCAACGCAGTTGCCGGCGGTGCAAAGACCGTGATCGCGGTCGGCGGCGACGGCACCATCAACGAGGCGATCAACGGCCTTTGCAACGGCGACCAACCGCCCGCGCATGACGTCGCCTTCGGCTTCGTGATGTACGGCACCGGTGGCGACTTCCGCCGCTCGTTCGACATTCCGAAAGGCGTCGCGGCGGCGATCGCGCGCCTCGGCAGTGGGCGCACGCAGGTCATCGACCTGGGACGTCTGCGCTACACGAATGCCGGCGGCGAACAGGCGCTGCGCTGGTTCAACAATATTTCGAGCTTCGGTTTTTCCGGTGAGGTTGTGCGCGCGGTGAATGCGGCTCGCTATAGCAAGCTTCTCGGCGGCAAATGCTCGTTCCTCTGGAACAGCTTTTGGGAGCTCAGAAAATACGAAGGCTGCCGGCTCGATCTTACCATCGACGGCACGAAGGTCTCGGACGACTTTCTCACTGTCGCCGTTTGTAATGGACGCTATTTCGGCGGCGGGATGATGGTCGCGCCGGACGCGGCAACGGCCGACGGCATGTTCGATATCGTCGCGATCCGGCAGAACCCGCCGATCTCGATTTTCGACATGCGGCTGCTCTATTCCGGCGCGCACCTCACCCATCCGAATGTCGCGGTTTATCGCGGCCGCAAGGTCGAAGCGAAACCCCTCTCCAACGCGCCGATCTATCTGGACGTTGAGGGCGAAGCGCCGGGCTCGCTGCCTGCGACCTTCGAGGTTGTGCCCGGAGCACTGACGCTCCGCTGCTAGTTCTTCGCGAAATCGTGAAAGTGGGCGGGTGTTTAGCGTGTTTTCCGCCTGAGTTTGGCCGGAATGTCCGCATGGTCTATGCAGGAGCCATGAGGAAAGACGTGACCAAGCCGCGCGAAGCGAAGTTCCGGATCGGACAGGTGGTCCGCCACCGCCTCTATCCGTTCCGCGGCGTGATCTATGACGTCGATCCGACCTTCAACAATACCGAGGAATGGTGGTTGTCGATTCCGGAGGCCATGCGCCCTTCGAAGGACCAGCCGTTTTACCATCTGCTCGCCGAGAACGCCGACACCGAATACTCGGCCTATGTCTCGGAGCAGAATCTCTTGCCGGATGATTCCGGCGAGCCGCTACGCCATCCCGATCTTGAAGAGAAATTCGAGATCGACGGCGAAGGCAATTTCCGCGTGCGCGGCCGCGCGAACTGATTTCCGGTTAGCGCAAAGAAAAACGGCGCGTCCCGCGACGCGCCGTCTTCGTTTCTATTCGCGTTGGCAGCGTTACTTCTTGTTCTTCTGCTGCTCTTCGAGGCGGCGCTTCAGCGCTTCCTTGGCCTGGTTCTTCACGGCCTCGTCGAGCTTCTGCTTCTGCGCCTGGATTTCCTTCGGGTCGATCGCCGGGCCGTCATAGGACTTGCCGAAATCTGTCAGCGGGAACGTGATGTTCACGGTGCGGCCGACGTGATTGATCGTCTGCACGATCAGCGCCTTGCCCTTCTTCAGGTTGCCGACGAAATCGTCGTTGATCTGAAGGTCGGCGAAGCATCCGTCCGGCACGCAGATCGCGTATTTCGCTTCAAGCGGCGGGTTCTGGTCGATCACGACGCGCAGGCCGGGTTCGAGCAGCATGCCGAGCGGCACCGCGATACGGAACAGCTTCTGCGCGCCCTTCTCCTCGATCACCGTAACCGCGGCCAGCATCTGGCCGGTTTCGGAATGAAGGTTCTGCGTGACCACGCAGGTTTCCTTCTTGGTCTGGTCATTGGTCTGGCAGAGCTTGGTCCACTTGGTCGCGAGCACATTCTGCTGCGGCTGCTGCTGCTGCGTCTGCGGCGCGTCATCCTTCTTCTTCGGATCGGCCTTTTTCTTCTCCTGCGCGTAAGCCGGCGTGGTGCCGCCGACGATCGCCGCGGAGCCGATTCCGGCCAGCGCGAGCGCGCAAACAAGCGCAGTGAACGAACGGAACTTCATGAATATTCCCCTGTGAATTTGGGCCGGTACGCGACTATCCGGGCGGCTCGCCAGATCGAGCCCCGGGCCCGCGCTGTGCTGATTTATTCTGCACCCTGTCTGCGGCAAATAAGGCGAGACAGTGGCCTAGCGCAAGGGTTTCCGAGGCCCTGCGTGATAAGGTCCCAAAAAGCGGCTCACGATTCGAGCGGAGCCCAAACGGAGCATGCAGCGCGGTGCCAAGGGCGGCCAGGACGCACGAATCGGCGTGGCGGTACCGGGCTCGGGCTGCCGCCTTCTTGTGCATGATGCTGGCGGCTTCCAGCGGCGCGGAGGCTGCTCCGCGGCACGCGATCGCGATGCACGGCGATCCGGCTTATGGCCCGGGCTTCACGCACTTCCGCTACGCGAACCCAAACGCGCCGAAAGGCGGCAGCCTCACGCAGGGCATCGCGGGCACGTTCGACAGCATCAATCCCTTCGTGTTGCGCGGCAATCCGTTCCAGCAAGTCCGCGGATATGTTGTCGAGAGCCTGATGGTCCGCTCGCAGGACGAGCCCTTCACGCTCTATGCGCTGATCGCGAACGCAGTTGAAACGGACGATGCCCGGAGCTTCGTCGCCTTCACCATCGATCCGCGCGCGCGCTTCTCCGACGGGACACCGGTAACGGCGGACGACGTGCTGTTTTCGTGGAAGCTCCTGCGCGAGAAAGGCCGGCCCAACCACAGGCTCTATTACGGCAAGGTGATCAAGGCGGCGAAGATCGGACCGGATAAAGTGCGTTTCGATTTCGGGGATAGCGGCGACCGCGAGTTGCCGCTGATTCTCGCGCTCCTGCCGGTGCTGCCCGCACATGCAACCGACGCCACGCAGTTCGACGAGCCTTCGCTGACACCGCTGACCGGCAGCGGACCTTATCGCGTGAGCGAGGTTCGCGCCGGAAGTTATGTCGTTCTGAAACGCGATCCGAATTATTGGGGCGCCGCGCTCGCGGTCAATCGCGGGCAATACAATTTCGACGAGCTTCGTTTCGAGTTTTACCGCGACACGACAAGCTGGTTCGAGGCGTTCAAGCGCAAGCTCTATGACTTCCGTCTCGAGGAAGACCCAAGCCGCTGGGCAATCGACTACGACTTTCCGCTCGCGAAGAGTGGCGGGCTGGTACGCGAAGACCTCGAAACGCAGGTGCCCGCGCCGATGATGGCGCTCGTGTTCAACACGCGGCGTTCGGTTTTCTCCGACGCGCGCGTGCGCGAAGCACTGATTGAACTATTCGATTTCGAGTGGATGAACGCGAAGCTTTTTCATGCGCTCTATGCGCGGACGGGAAGTTTCTTCGACGGCTCTTCGCTGTCCGCGCGCGGTATTCCGGCCAGCGAAGCGGAGTGGAAATTGCTCGCACCGTTCGCGAAAGAAATTCTCCCGGAGGTGATGAAAGGGAATTATCAGCCGCCGCGCTCGAACGGCAGCGGCCATGATCGCACGCACATTAAGAAAGCACTAGCGCTGTTTGCGGAAGCCGGCTGGGTTCTGCGCGACGGCGCACTGGTCAACAAGGAAACCGGCGCGCCGTTCCGCTTCGAAATTCTCGTTACCAAACGCGAGGACGAACGGATCGCGACGATCTTTACGACCATGCTGCGCGCGGCGGGTGTCGCTGCGGAAGTGCGTCTCGTCGAAGGCGGGCAATTCGAGGCGCGGCGCCAGCAATATGACTACGACATGATTCCGGCGACGTGGCAGCAGTCGCTCTCTCCCGGCAACGAGCAGTATTTTTATTTCGGCTCTGCGAGCGCGGACCAGACGGCGACTCGCAACTATATGGGCATGAAGAGTGCCGCCGCGGACGCGATGATCGAAGCCATGCTGCGTGCACGGACGACCGAGGAATTGACGACCGCAAGCCGCGCGCTCGACCGCGTACTGATCTCCGGGCGCTACGTCATTCCGCTCTATCATCTGCCGAAACAATGGCTTGCCCGCTGGCCGGAGATCGAGCGCCCTTCGCAACTTTCATTCTACGGCGCGTTGCCGGAAACCTGGTGGCGCAAAGAGGCGCGGCCATGAGCGGGTTCGCGCCGGATATTGCGTTAAGCGCGCTGTTTCAACGAAACGCTACCTCGCGCCCCGACGAGTGCGCGCTCATCGACGCCGGCGTCCGCTACACCTATGCGGAAGCGGCAAATGCGGTAGCGCATCTCGCCGGTCAGATCGCTGCGCTGGGGCTTGCCCCGCGCAGCAGCGTTGCGCTCTTGTTGCCGAATGGAAGCGAGCTGGTGCTTTCGTTGCTCGCAGTCATGCAGTGCGGGCATATTCCCGTGCCGATGCCGGTGGCGTGGCGGAAATCCGATCTCGTGCGTGCGTGCCGCGAAGCGGAAGCCGCCGCCCTGATTACGACCGCGAATTTCTCGGGCGAACGCTTGCCAGAACTCGCGGCGGAAGCTGCCATTGAAGTTTTCGAGCTGAGTTTCCCTTGCGCGTTCGGCAGCGATTTGCCGGACGGAATATTGCCGCTCGTGCTTTCCGGCGAAGCGGGCGGCGCGACCATTGTCACCCCCTCACCCGGCATTGCGACGTTGCAAGCCTCGCCGGGCGGTGTGTCCTTCGTGCTTCATCAGGACGAACAACTACTGGCCGCGGGTCTCGGCGCGATGCTCGCAGCCGACATGCGCAACGGCGACACCATCGTTTCGGCGGTCGCGCCATCCAATCTCGCCGGACTCGGCGCGGCCTTTGTGCCGTGGCTCTTGTGCGGCGGTACGCTTTCGCTGCTTTCGGATATTCCGAAACGCATGGACGCGAGTAATGAGCGTTGTCATGTGATAGCGTCGGCCCAGCTGCTCGAGACCATCTGCGCGGCCCTTGATGTGCCGTCCGCGTCGGCAGTCGGCGTGCACTTCGATGGCACTTCACGGGCCGATACCGTGGCTGATATCCCGGCAGAAAGGATCGTCGACGTATTCGCATTGGCGGAGATATGCGTGATTGCGATGCCCCGCGAAGACCGCGCACAGCCGCGAAGGATTCCACTCGGTGCGGTCCAGGCGGGGAACGGTACAGCCGCTCCAATCGTGCTTGAAACTTCGATTTCGGAAAAGGGCCGCGTGCTGGTGCGTGGCGCGATGATTGCGAAAGACGCACTTGGCGACGGCGGCTGGTGTGACACCGGCTACACCGCCGTATCCAACGGGTCATCCGATTTTCGAGTCTCGACGCCCGATGAAATTGTCGCTATCGGCGCCCTTCGTTTCAGCTTTCCCGATCTGGAGCGGCGCATTCTTGCCGCTGCGCTCGTCGCAGGTGTCGAAGTCATGGCCGATCCCGTTCTCGGTGACAGGCTGGTCGTGCGCAGCGAACGGCCTGCCGAAACCGAGCGCGCGCTGCTCGATGCCGGGCTGCCGCGCGTTATTGCATCCTCGGTACGAAAGGCCGAAAATGTGCGCGCCGCCGGATAGGAAATGAACATGGTCACGCCGCTCACGATCGATGTCGTCTCCGATGTGGTCTGCCCCTGGTGCTACCTCGGCAAGAAACGGCTGGAAGCCACTCTTGCCGCACGCAAGGACATCGCACCCGAAATCCGCTGGCGTCCGTTCTTCCTCGATCCGACCGTGCCGCGCGCGGGCAAGCCGCGTATCGAATACATCACCGGGAAATTCGGCGGGACGGACAAGATCACGCCCGCGCATGAGCGGCTGACGGGCTTGGGTAAAGCGGCCGGCATCGATTTTCACTTCGAGAAGATCGAGATGCAGCCGAATACTTTGGACGCGCACCGGCTGATCGGCTGGGCGAGCGCCGAGGGTAAAGCCGATGCTATTGTCGAAAATATATTCGCCGATTTCTTCGTGAACGGTGTCGATCTCACGGATCTCGCCGCGCTCGCGGCTGCGGCCGCCAGCGGCGGAATGGCTGGCGCGAAAGTCGCCGCCGATCTTGCGTCCGGCAAGGACGAAGAATTGATCGCGAAACAAGCACAAGCTGCATCGGCCAGCGGGATCGGCGGCGTGCCGTTCTTCGTGTTCGGCGGCAAGGTCGCAGTCGCCGGCGCGCAGGAAACTGAAGTGCTTTCGGCAGCGATCGACCAGGCGCTTGAAGCAGCCGCAGCGAAGTAGTTATGCCGCCTTCTTCTGCTGCGCGAGGGCTACGAAACTCTCAAGCAAGCGCTTCGCACCTTTCAGGCGCGGCTCCATGCGGTCCCAGCCGCGCAGCACCACGAGCGATTGATCGGGCCGCACGCGCGCGGTCGATCCTTCCTTCGCGATCCACGAGATCAGCCCATCCGGATTGTCGAAGCGGTTGTCGCGGAAGGCGATCACTGCGCCTTTCGCGCCGGCCTCGAACTTCGCGATGTTCGCAGCCCGGCAAAGCGCCTTGATCGCGACGATCTCGATCAGCATCTTCACTTCGTCGGGCATCGGGCCGAAGCGGTCTACGATTTCGGCGGCGATCTGGTCGATCTCCGCGCCCATGTCGAGTTCGGCAAGGCGGCGATAGAGACCGAGGCGCACGGCGAGATCCGGCACATATTCTTCCGGGATCATGACCGGCGCGCCGACATTGATCTGCGGCGACCACTTGTCGCTCGCAGGCGCATCCACACCGGCCTTGAGCATCATCACGGCTTCCTCGAGCATCTCCTGATAAAGTTCGTAGCCGACTTCGCGGATGTGGCCCGATTGCTCGTCGCCAAGCAGATTTCCCGCGCCGCGGATGTCGAGGTCGTGCGAAGCCAGTTCAAAGCCAGCGCCAAGCTGATCGAGCGATTGCAATACTTTCAGCCTGCGCTCGGCCTGCGGCGTGATCGGCTTGTCGGCCGGAATGGTAAGCAGCGCATAGGCGCGCGTTTTCGACCGGCCGACGCGACCGCGAAGCTGGTAAAGCTGCGCGAGGCCGAAGCGGTCGGCGCGATGTACGAGCAACGTATTCGCGGTCGGAATGTCGAGGCCGGATTCGACGATGGTAGTCGAGAGCAGCACGTCGAACTTTCCGTCATAGAAATCCGTCATGATGCGCTCGAGCTCGGTCGGCGGCATCTGCCCGTGCGCGACTGCGGCTTTGATTTCCGGCACGTGCTGGTCGAGGAATTCCTTGCGGCCCGCGAGATCCTCGATGCGTGGGCAGACATAGAACGCCTGCCCGCCGCGATACTTCTCGCGGAGTAAAGCCTCGCGCACGATCAACGGATCGAACGGCGAAACGAATGTGCGCACCGCGAGGCGGTCGACCGGGGGCGATGCGATCAGTGACAGCTCGCGTACGCCGGTAAGCGCAAGCTGCAAGGTGCGCGGAATGGGGGTTGCGGTCAGCGTTAGCACATGCACCTCGGTGCGAAGCTCCTTCAACCGCTCCTTGTGCGCGACGCCGAAGTGCTGCTCCTCGTCGACGATGACGAGCCCGAGATTCTTGAACTCGACGGATTTTGCGAGGAGCGCATGCGTACCGATCACGATGTCGATCGAGCCGTCTGCAAGCCCCGCGCGGGTCTTCGCAATATCCGCTGAGGACACGAGGCGGCTCGCCTGCCCGATCCGCATCGGAAAGCCGCGGAAGCGCTCGGAGAAAGTCTTGAAATGCTGGCGCGCGAGCAGCGTGGTCGGAACCACAACCGCGACCTGCGCGCCGTTGCTCGCCGCAAGGAAGGCCGCGCGAAGCGCCACTTCGGTCTTGCCGAAACCGACATCGCCGCAAACCAGCCGGTCCATCGGCTTGCCCGCGCCGAGATCGTCGATCACGGCATTGATCGCGGCATCCTGATCTTCGGTTTCCTCATATGGAAAGCGCGCACAGAATTCGTCGTACTGTCCTTCGGGCACGGTGAAACGCGGCGCGTCATGCAGGCTGCGCGCGGCGGCGACCTTCACGAGGGCAGCCGCCATCTCGCGAATGCGCTGCTTCAAGCGCGCTTTCCGGTTCTGCCAGCCTGCGCCGCCGAGGCGGTCAAGTTCGGTGCCGGTTTCCTCTGAGCCGTAGCGCGACAGGAGTTCGAGATTTTCGACCGGCAGGAACAGCCGGTTGTTGTCGGCGTAATGGATTTCGAGACAATCGTGCGGCGTGCCAAGCGCTTCGATGGTCTTCAAACCCACAAAGCGGCCAATGCCGTGATCGACATGCACCACGAGATCGCCCGCCGACAGGCTGGTCAGTTCGGCGATGAAGTCCTGCGCGCGGCGCTGCTTGCGTTGCGGGCGCGCCAGCCGGTCGCCGAGAATATCCTGCTCGGCGACGATGACCGTGCTCGCGGTCTCGAAACCGGATTCGAGGCCGAGCAGCGCGAAGCCGGTCGCGCTTTCGCCGAGACGTTCGGCCTCGCTCCAGTTTTCGATCCGGACGGTCTTCTCCAGACCGTGATCGGCAAGCACCTGCTGCAATCGTTCGCGCGAGCCCTCACTCCAGGTTGCGACGACCGCGTGTTTGCCTTCTCCGCGTTTCGCTGCGAGATGCGCGACCACCGCGCCGAACAGACTTTCGGTCTGGCCGGTGCGCTCCGGCGCGAAGTTTCTCCCAGCACGAATGCCGGGGTCGAATACGCGGCCCGAGTCCGGCACACCAAACGGCGTTATGCGCGCGACTGCGCCCTCCTCGATCTGCTTCCGCCATTCCTTCGGCGTGAGATAAAGCCGGTCGGGTGCCAGCGGCTTGTAGAGCGGTAACTGGCCGGCATCGAGCGCTTCTTTCCGCGCGTCATAGTAATCCTCGACCTGCGCGTGACGTTCCTGCACCGCTTCTTCGGAAAGCGGCTCGAACACGACAGGCGCGTCCGGAAGATAGTCGAACAGCATTTCGAGCTTGTCGTGAAAGAGCGGAAGCCAGTGCTCCATGCCGGGATAGCGGTGGCCGGCGCTCACCGCTTCATAGAGCAGGTCGTCGCGCGTATTGCCGCCGAAGAGCGCGGTGTAACCCTTCCGGAATCGCGAGATCGATTCCGCATCCAGCTTGAACTCGCTGTTTGCGATCAGTTCGAGCGTGGGAAGCGTATCGGCGGAGCGTTGCGTCTGCGGATCGAATACCCGCATCGTCTCGATGCTGTCGCCGAAGAAATCGAGCCGGACCGCGCCGATCCCGCCCGGCGCGAACAGATCAATAATTCCGCCGCGCACCGCGTAATCGCCGGCATCGCGCACGGTGGAGGCGCGGCTATAGCCGTTCTCTTCCAGCCAAGCGACGACGCGGTCGAAGGCGATATTGAGATTCGGCTTCAGCCGCAGCGAGGCCTTCGCCACGAAATCTTTCGGCGGCGTGCGCTGTACGATCGCATTCACGGTCGTCAGCACGACGAAACGCTCGTCCGGCTCGGTAACTAGCCGTGTCAGAGCCGCCATGCGCCGCGCAGTAATTTCGGCTATCGGCGAAACACGGTCGAACGGCAGACAGTCCCATGCCGGAAATGTGAGGGTCGGTAGTTCAGGAGCAAAGAAGCGCAGCGTACTTGCGAGAGCGTTCATCCGCTCGGCGTCGCGACATACGATTAGCAGCCGTTTCGCGGCGCCTGCACGTGCGAAATGCGCGCGCGCAAGATCCGCGATCACCAGACCGTTCGCGCCTTCCGGCACGCCCGCAACGGTCAGAGGCTGCTGCGGCAGCAGCGCCGCTTGCGACGTATTGGAGCCGGGTTTCACTTCGGCCCGCCCCGATGAAAGGCGACGATTTTGCGAAACAGCGGCGAATCGTAATTCGGCGGCACGTCAGCCGTTTCCGCGATCCAGGGATACAGCTCGGGGTCCGGCACTTCCATCAGGACCTCGAGCGTGTCGATTTCGGCGTCGCTCAGCGCGGCAACGTGCGCATCCACGAAGCGGCCGAGCACAAGGTCCATTTCCCGCGTGCCGCGATGCCAGGCGCGAAAGCGCAGCCGCTTCCGCCGGTCGTCGAGATGGTCGGTCGCTTCGCTCACAATCTTCGCTCCAACGCCAAAAGCCCGGACGTGCCGGGCGCGCATCTATTGCCGCGCGCGGCTTGAGATTTCAAGCGCGTTTCGCGCATGGTTGCGTGGCGATTTCAGTTCCGTCACCTTGGCGCGGCAATGCGTCCTCCGATCCTCAATCCGCTGTTCGCTGGCCTGCGCGTTCCGGGCGTGGGGCCGAAATTCCTGAAGCTGTTCGAGCGTCTATTCGGCCGCGAGGACCCGCGCTTCGTCGACGCGCTGTTCCATCTGCCGCATAGCGCCATCGATCGCCGCGAACGTCCGAAACTCAGCGAGGTGAAGCCGGATACCATCGTCACGATCGAGGTGCATATCGACAAGCACAAGCCCGCGCCGCCGCGTGGCCGCGCGCCGCATCGGGTTTCGGCGCATGACGAAACCAACGACATCGAATTCGTATTCTTCGGCATGCCGCGCGAACGGATCGAGAAGATGCTGCCCGTCGGCGAAAAGCGCTTCGTCTCCGGCAAGGCCGTGCTTTACGATGGCCGCCTGCAAATGACGCATCCGGATCGCGTCACCGACGAAGCCGGGTTAGAGAAGATCGCCGAGGTCGAGCCCGTCTATCCGCTGACGCAAGGGCTGTCGAATGCGATGGTCCGCCGCGCTTGTGCGGCGGCGCTGGAGCGCGCCGCAGAACTGCCGGAGTGGATCGACACGGCGTTCCTGAAATCGAAGAATTACGAACGGTTTCGCGCTTCGCTCGCGCATCTGCACAAGCCCGACGAACCGGCCGATGTCGAGGCGCTTTCGCCGTTCCGCTCGCGCCTCGCCTATGACGAACTGCTCGCGCATCAGCTGGCGCTGGCACTCGTGCGAAGCGACATGAAACGCGATCCGGGCCGTGCGCATCTCGCGGAAGGCAGGATACAGGCGAAGATTGAGGCGGCGCTGCCGTTTTCGCTGACGAATTCGCAGCGGCTGGCGGTCGAAGAAATCAAGCGCGATCTTTCGTCGGATGAGCGCATGTTGCGTCTCCTGCAAGGTGACGTCGGCTCAGGCAAGACGCTTGTTGCGCTGCTCGCCGCCGCGCACGTGATCGAAAGTGGCAAGCAGGCCGTGATCATGGCACCGACCGAGGTGCTCGCGCGCCAGCATTACCAGCGTATCGCGCCGCTCGCGGCATCGGCTGGCATTCGCGTCGAAATACTTACGGGACGCGAGCGCGGCGCTTCGCGCGAGGCGATGCTTGCCGATCTCGCGGCGGGCGCGGTGCAGTTGCTCGTCGGCACACATGCCGTATTTCAGGATGACGTAATCTTCCACGATCTTGCGCTCGCGGTCGTGGATGAGCAGCACCGCTTCGGCGTGCACCAGCGGCTTGCGCTTGCGGAAAAAGGTGAAGCGACGGACGTGTTGGTGATGACGGCAACGCCGATCCCGCGCACGCTGGTCCTTACCTATTTCGGCGACATGGACGTTTCGGAGTTGCGCGAGAAGCCGGCGGGACGCCAGCCAATCGAAACGGTCGCGGTCGCGCTCGACCGGCTTCAGGAAGTCGTCGACGCGGTGCATCGGGCAGTGGACAGCGGCGCTCGCGCCTACTGGATTTGTCCGCTGGTCGAGGAGTCGGAGGAGGTCGATTTCGCGGCGGCCGAAGCGCGCTTTGCTCATCTGCAGGAAATCTTCGGCACGCGCGTTGGTCTCGTCCACGGCAAAATGAAAGCCGCCGACAAGGATGACGCGATGGCCCGTTTCGCAAGCGGCGAGACTCCGGTTCTGGTCGCGACCACGGTCGTCGAAGTCGGGGTCGATGTGCCCGAAGCGACGATCATGGTGATCGAACATGCCGAGCGCTTCGGGCTCGCGCAGTTGCATCAGCTTCGGGGCCGCGTAGGACGCGGCAGTGGGAAATCCACCTGCCTCCTGCTCTATCGCGCTCCGCTCGGCGAAACCGCAAAGCGGCGGATTGAGACCATGCGCGCAACCGAAGACGGCTTCCGGATTGCGGAGGAAGATCTTGCGCTACGCGGGGAAGGCGAAATTCTCGGCACGCGGCAGAGCGGTATGCCGGGGTTCAAGCTCGCTGATGCGAGCGTGCATCGCGATTTACTGGAAGTCGCGCGCAAGGATGCAGCGCTGATCGTCGCGCAAGATCCGCAACTGAAAGGCGCGCGCGGCGAAGCGTTGCGCGTGCTCCTGCATCTGTTCGAGCGCGAAGATGCCGTGCGGCTGCTCGACGCCGGTTAGTTCAGGCGCCGGCGTATCGGTTCGGGCCGTAGCGGTTGTTGCCCGGATTGCTCGGGATGAGGCCGAAGACGATGTAGATCACGATGAAGCTGATCAGCGTGAGCAGACCTGCGACCAGGATCAATACGAGGCCCGTGCCCTGGAACGGGTTGAACGGGTTCGTCGTGAGCGCTGCGATGAAGGCCCCGAACAGCAGGAACCAGCACGCGATCGGCAGGAGAATCCACCAGCCGCTCCGGCCAATGTCGTGAAGGCGCCGCACGGTGACGGTCAAGGACGGGAAGAACAGCGCAAGCCCGATGACCAGACCGAAGGGTCCGGTTTCCCATCCCCGGAAAATCAGGAAGTCCAGTACGGCCGCGACGATGCTGACGATGAAAGCGAACAGCATCCACCACCAGTATTCGGCGCGCGACGCGCGGTCGCGAAAATTCATGTAGTTGAAGAACGTCTCGCCAACCGCGTCGCCGAAGCTCATCGCCATGAGCAGCCCCCTCGTATTGCTGGCGCGAACCTTAGCAACGCCGCTAAAAAATGGAAGTAGCGGCGGCTCCGCCCCCGTTCACATCGGCGGCATTGTCCCCGCTCTCGGCGGGCCTATTCGACGGTGACGGATTTTGCGAGATTGCGGGGTTGATCGACGTCGGTCCCGCGCATGACAGCGACGTGATAGGCGAGCAACTGCACGGGGATCGAGAACACCAGCGGGGTCACGGTCGCGGGCATCTCGGGCAGCACCAGCACAGCCTCGGCCTTCACGCCGGCATTCGCCGCCCCCTTGGCGTCGGTCACGAGCACGATGCGGCCCCCGCGCGCGAGAACCTCCTGCATGTTGGAGGCGGTCTTCTCGAAGATGAAGTCGTGCGGCGCGATCACGACGACCGGCATGTTCTCGTCGATCAGCGCGATCGGGCCGTGCTTGAGTTCGCCCGCCGCATAGCCCTCGGCGTGGATGTAGGAAATCTCCTTAAGCTTCAGCGCACCTTCAAGCGCGAGCGGATAGTTGGTGCCGCGGCCGAGATAAAGAACATCGCTTGCGTCGGCGATCTGCTTCGCGAGCCGTTCGATATGTTCCTCGAGTTTCAACGCCTCCGACATGTGGCGCGGTACCTCGATCAGCGCGTGAACGAGCTTACGCTCGTCGTCGCGCGAGAGATTTCCGCGCGCCTTGCCGGCGCCGATCGCAAGCACCGCAAGTGCGGCCAACTGGCAGGTAAAGGCTTTGGTGGACGCGACACCGATCTCGGGCCCGGCAAGCGTCGGCATGATAGCGCCGCTCTCGCGCGCAATCGTCGAGGTCGGCACGTTCACGATGGAAAGCGTATGTTGTGCGTGTTCCTTCGCGTAACGGAGCGATGCGAGTGTGTCGGCGGTTTCGCCGGATTGCGACACGAAAATGGCAAGCCCGTTTTTCGGCATCGGCGCGTCGCGATAGCGAAACTCGGACGCGATATCGACATCGACGGTGATGCGCGCAAAGCGCTCGAACCAGTATTTCGCGACGAGGCCCGCGTAATACGCGGTGCCGCAGGCCGAGATCGTGATCCGCTCGACATCCTTGAAGTCGAACGGCAGCTTCGGCAGCCGCACCTCTTCGCGCGCCATGTCGATGTAATGCGAAAGCGTGTGGCCGACGACCTCGGGCTGCTCGTGGATTTCCTTCGCCATGAAATGGCGATGATTGCCCTTGTCGACGATGAAGGAACCCGCGGCGACGATCTGCGTCGGACGATGGACGATCACGCCCTTCTCGTCGCGGATTTCGACGCTTTCGCGCGTCAGTACCGCAAGGTCGCCTTCCTCGAGATAGGCGATCTTGTTCGTCATCGGCGCAAGCGCGATCGCGTCGGAGCCGAGAAACATTTCGCCGTTGCCATAACCGACCGCGAGCGGGCTGCCGCGGCGCGCGCCGACCAGGAGATCGTTCTCGCCCTTGAACAGAAAACCGAGCGCGAAAGCGCCGCGCAGCTTCGGCAGCGATTCCGCGACTGCTTCGACCGGGCCTTTGCCCTTGTTCATCGCGTTGGTGACGAGATGGGCCACGACCTCGGTGTCGGTCTCAGTTAGAAACTTTGCGCCTTCCTTCTCGAGTTCTTCGCGCAGTTCGCGGAAATTCTCGATGATGCCGTTATGGACGACGGCGAGTTTCTCGGTTGCGTGCGGGTGCGCGTTGGTTTCGTTCGGCGCGCCGTGGGTCGCCCAGCGGGTATGGCCGATGCCGATCTTGCCGCTCAGCGGCTCTTTGTGGAGGCGGGTTTCGAGCTCGCGCAGCTTGCCTTCGGCGCGGCGGCGCGTCAGCGCGCCGTTTTCGAGGGTTGCGACGCCTGCCGAGTCATAGCCGCGATATTCGAGCAGCTTGAGCGCTTCGACGAGTTGCGGCGCGACCGCCGATTTACCGAGAATGCCAACGATGCCGCACATACGAGCGGTTACCCCTCTCCGAATGTCCCAAAGAATCTACCCGGAACCCGTTTAAGAGGGGTTCCGTCGAAGCATGAAATCAAAATCCGTTGCGTAGGATTTCGACGTTTCGTTAATCGTGTTTCTTGGCTTTTCCGCGTGTTTTGCGCACTTCCGCGGCCCAGCCTTCCTTAACGGCCTGGCGACCGCGCGCAACCGCAAGCGCGTCCGCGGGCACATCGTCGGTCACGACGGAGCCGGTCCCGATATATGCACCCTTGCCGATTTTCACAGGGGCGACCAGCGCCGAATTTGAGCCGATGAAGGCGCCGTCGCCGATCTCGGTCCTGTGCTTGTCGTAGCCGTCGTAATTGCAGGTGATCGTGCCGGCGCCGATATTCGCATCAGCGCCGACGGAAGCGTCACCGACATAAGAAAGATGGTTCGCCTTCGCGCGGTCGCCGAAGGTCGCGGCTTTCACTTCGACAAAGTTGCCGATCTTGGTTTTCGCACCAAGCTTCGTGCCGGGCCGCAGCCGCGCAAACGGCCCGACCGACGCGCCCTCGCCGACTTCCGCGCCTTCGAGATGCGAGAACGCCTTGATGGTGGCGCCGTCCTTCACCACGACGCCGGGACCGAACACGACGTTCGGTTCGATTGTGACGTCCTTGCCGAGTTTGGTGTCGGCGCTGAAGAACACCGTCTCGGGTGCGACGAGCGTGACGCCGTTTTCGAGCGCGGCTTTGCGCATGCGCTTCTGCAATTCGGCTTCGGCCTCCGCGAGCTGCGCGCGATCGTTGATGCCCATGACTTCCTCCTCCGGCGCTTCGCGCACCGTGACGTTCAGGTTTTTGGCGCGCGCTAGCGCGACCGCGTCGGTGAGATAGAACTCGCGCTTGGCATTTTCATTGCCGATCGCCTCGACTAGCGCGAGCGCATGCTTGCCGCTGAATGCCATGATGCCGGCATTGCAGAGGCCGATTTTCTTCTCCGCGTCACTTGCATCTTTCTCTTCGCGGATTGCGACGAGATTGCCGTCCTTTTCCACCAGGCGGCCATAGCCGTGCGGATCTTTCGGACGGAAACCGAGGACCGCGACCGCGGCATCTTTCAGCGCATCGGCGAGCAACGCAAAGGTTTGGGCGCGCACCAGAGGCGTGTCGCCGAAAGCGACGATCAGGTTGTCGTCCCCGCCAAGTGCTGCTTTCGCCTGCAGGACCGCATGCGCGGTCCCGAGCCGCTCGCGTTGCACGAATACACCTGCGGATGGCGCCAGCTTCTTCACCTCCGCTCCGACATCCTCGCGCTCGGGTCCGATCACTACGTCGATCGCGGTTGCGCCGCTCGTGCGGGCGGCCGCGAGCACATGGCCGATCAGCGAGCGTCCGCCGACCTTGTGCAGCACCTTCGGCAGCGCCGAGCGCATCCGGGTGCCTTCGCCAGCGGCGAGAATGAGAATCCTATTTGCGGTCAAAATGCTTTCCGGAGTGGGTCAGTTCGCCTAATCGGGGTCAACTTGGGGCGGTTTAGCCGATGCCTGCCCTCGCCGGAAGCGCCCGAGGTAAGGCGGGCCGACTCTGGTAAATTGCGCCTAACGATTCGCAATCCGGCCCGGCACCATGACGGTTACGCCCAAAATCGACCCACGCAAGGACCGAAAGCCCCAAAAGGCCGCCCGCAGCATGGCCGGGACCTACGCCGTTTGGGCGATTGCAGCCATTGGCACGATGAGCGTCGCGGGCTCGGTCTTCATCTGGCGAGATGGGGTCGCCCCGGTCGCGCAGGCACCCATGATCCAGGTGCCGGCAGCGCCCCAGATCGTGTCCAATCCGAATGCCGAGCGTGAGATCAACCGGCTGAACGATGCGGTCCGCGTACTCGCCTCGGAGCGAGACCGGCTCGCGACCCGGCTCGAGCAGCTCGAACGCTCGGTCGGGGATATCACGGCTTCCATCCCGCAGAAAAAGCAGATGCCGGTTGCCGACGAGCCACCAGCTCCGCCGCAGGCGCCGCCTGTTCAGGTGGTGACCCCGCCGAACCCTGAGCCGCGGCCGCTCGGTCATAACCAGATCATGCCTCCGCAAACGACGACCCAGGTGGTCCGGAATATGCCGCAGGCGGAAACGCCGAACGCGCCGAACGCCACGCAGCCGGATGCGACCCGGACCGAATTCGCGGTCGATCTCGGCGGCGAAAAGACGGTCGACGGCTTGCGCGCGCGCTGGGCGACGCTGCGCGGCAATCACGGCTCCACACTCGAAAAGCTGCGGCCGGTCATCAGCATCAAGGAAGGTCCGAAAGCGGGCACGGTCGAACTGCGCCTCGTCGCCGGACCGCTCGCGAATGCCGCGGAGGCGGCACGGGTCTGCGCGAAACTTCAGACCAGCGGCGTGCCCTGCATCCCGACCGTGTTCGACGGCCAGCGTCTGTCGCTCCGCTGAGCCCTGCATTTCCGGCGTAGCTCGCGCCCGCGCGGCGGGCTAAAGCCTCGCGCGATGAACACGCCTCCTCGCCTTGGCATCTACGCGCTCCTGTTCGCGATGCCGCTTTTCTTCGTTTCTAACCTGGTGATCGGTCGTGCAGTCACGCACGCGGTCGAGCCGGGAACGCTGGCATTCTGGCGATGGTTCCTCGCAAGCTTGATGCTTTTGCCGTTCGCATGGCGCGGCCTGCTCCGTCATGCCGCGGAATTTCGCGCGCTATGGCGCGAACTTTTATGGCTCGGCGTACTCGGCATGGTGATCTGTGGCGCGGGTGTCTATCTCTCGCTGCGCTACACCACGGCGAGCAATGCGGCGCTGATCTATTCTTCGTCCGCGATTTCCATCGTGCTGCTCGAAGCGTTTTTCTACCGTGAACGGCTGTCTGCTTCGCGGCTGATCGGAACGCTGATCGGATTTTGCGGCGTCGCAGTCATCATCCTGCATGGCGAGCTGAGCCGCCTGCTGACCTGGCAATTCGGCATCGGCGATATCGGCATTGCGCTCTGCGCATTCGCCTGGGCGATCTATTCTGTGATCCTGAAGCGCAAAGAACTTAAAGCGCTGCCGACGCTGCCGCTGTTCGCCGCCATCACGATTGCCGGATCGCTCGCGGTCGCGCCCTTCATGCTGTTCGAGCTCTATGCTTATCGCGCGTTCCCGCACGGAGAGCAGCAATGGATCGCGATTCTTGCGCTCGCGCTGTTTCCGTCGGTAATCGCTTTGGGGCTCTATCAGATATTGGTGAAATACGCCGGGCCGTCGCTGACCGGCATGTCGCTTTACCTCTTGCCGGTCTACGGTGTCGCACTCGCCGTGCTCACGCTCGGCGAACGCATCTATACCTATCACGCGATCGGGCTTGCACTCGTGCTTGCGGGCATCGCGCTTGCGACCGAGCCGTTCAAGAAGAAGCGAGCTGTTTAAGCGGGCATCGCCTTTTCGACCAGCCGCACCCAATACGACGCACCATAGGGAATTGCGCTGTCGTCGAAGTTGTAGGCCGGATGGTGCAGGTTCGCGCTGTCGCCGTTACCCATGAAGATGAACGCGCCGGGACGTGCCTCCAGCATGAACGCGAAATCTTCGCCGCCCATCACCGGTGGTGTCTTGGTTTCGACATTCGCGTCCCCCGCAACCTCGCGCGCAATCGAAGACGCGAACTCGGTCGCCTTCTCGTCGTTCACGACCACCGGATAGTCGCGCGAATAATTCACCTTCACTTTCGCGCCGTGCAGTTTGCCGATGCCTTCGGCGACCTCAACGATGCGCTTCTCCAGGAGATCGCGTACCGCAGGACGCAGGCTACGCGCGGTGCCGCGCAGGAGCGCGGTCTGCGGGATCACGTTGTCGGTGTGACCTGCCTGAAACAGCGTGATCGACACGACTGCGCTTTCCAGCGGATCGACGTTGCGCGCGACGATGCTCTGTAGCGTGTTGATGATCTGCGCGCCGACCAGCACGGTATCGACCGCGAAGTGCGGACGAGCTGCGTGGCCGCCGACACCTTCGATCTCGATGGTGAGCCGGTCCGCCGCCGCCATGATCGCACCGGAGCGCATTGCGAATTTTCCGACCGGCAGGCCCGGCATGTTGTGCATGCCATAGACTTCGCCGATCTTGAATCGCGTCATCAGTCCGTCGTCGATCATCGCTTTCGCGCCGGCGCCGCCTTCTTCGGCTGGCTGGAAGATCACGATCGCGGTTCCCGCAAAGTTGCGCGTCTCGCAAAGGTGGCGCGCGGCACCGAGCAGCATAGCGGTATGGCCGTCATGACCGCAGGCGTGCATCTTGCCCGGAATTTTCGAGGCGTAAGGCAGGCCGGTAATCTCGTCGAGCGGCAGCGCGTCCATGTCCGCGCGCATGCCGATCACCTTGTCGCCGGGCTTGTTGCCCTTGATTACGCCGACGACGCCGGTGCGGCCGATGCCCGGCACCACTTCATCGCAACCGAATGCTTTCAGCTTCTCGGTGACCGTCTTCGCGGTCTCATGAACCTCGTAGAGCAACTCGGGATACTGGTGGAGATGACGCCGCCATTCGGCGACCTCGCCGGCCTGATCGGCGATCCGGTTCAACACGGGCATGCGCAGGAACTCCGTAAAAGGCGATTCAATCGAAGCGGGCGCGGAGGGTCAACCGCGGCAGAATTCGCGGATTTTTGATCCGGAATCGCGCCTCCTCATGCGATTTCGTACTGAAATCATCCGTTTTCGACTGGAAAGCAGACCCAAATCGGTGTTTCTCTCCGATTTCCGAATTGCCGAATTTCTAGGCAGGAATACATGGGCCCGAAAACGCATATCCGCGTATGGACGAAATCCAAGGTCAATTACCGCGACTATCGGATTCACATCCGCGCATCCATCGGCGCGCTGATCGGAATCCTCGTGACCGGGTATGTCACGAAGCTCGCGCTTGGCATCGACAGCATGGACAAGATGGACATGATGGACGGCGTGGCGCTGCCGTTGTTGATCGCGCCAATGGGTGCGTCGGCGGTGTTGTTGTTCGCGGCATCCCACAGCCCGCTTGCGCAGCCGTGGTCCATTCTCGGCGGCAACACGATTGCAGCGCTGGTCGGAGTCTTTACTTACATGTGGCTGAAGGATCCGATCGCGGCCTGCGGTGTCGCGGTCGCGGGTGCAATCGGTCTGACGTCGCTGCTCGGTTGCCTGCACCCGCCGGCAGGCGCGGTCGCGCTGACTGCTGTGCTCGGCGGGCCTGCCGTACACAATCTCGGCTACAAGTTCGTGTTGTGGCCGGTCGGCGTCAATTCGCTCCTGCTTCTGATCGCGGCGCTGATCTTCAACAACCTCACTGGCCTGCGCTATCCGCCCCGGAAAGAACCGGCTGCACCGATTCCCGCGCCGGTACCCGCTCCCGCACCGGAAAACTAGAAGCCGGTCCAGAGCTGGTAATTGCCGACGGCGGCGTTGCCATTGATCGCGAGCGCGGTGCACGGCGCGAACTCGGTAAGCTGCGCCTGCTGCACTTCGACGCCATAGCCGTTCAACACTTCGGCGACGCGTTCGGTCAGCTCCACATTGAACCCAAGGCGGTCGGCCTGAATCGATTCGATCGTATGCTTCGACACCGCCGCGAGGATCGCAGCCTGCGAACGCTCGATCACGTCGGATGCGAGGTCGGCGATGTGTACGCCCGCCGCGATCACGTCGTTGATATGGTAGGTGACGAGCGAGCCGACCGTGACCGTTTTCAAATCCTTGGTCATGATGACCTTCGACTGAATACGCACCGTCTGGCGCACCACGATCATCAACTTGTAGGTAGTGACGACTGGCCAGTAGATGTGCAGGCCGGGTTCCCATTCCTTCACCCGGTGTCCGTGCACGAAGGCGACGCCGCGATGGGTCGCCGGCACGATCACCAGTGCCGGAATTACCTTGAGAAGTGCCTGGAAGATTTCGCCAAGCCAACCAAACGCTTTATCCACGCTTCGCTCCCATGCGCTAGTCGATAACCGTTACTGTGGCGGCATTGGTTATTACGGCAATGCCATAGCCGTTTATGGTAAGGCGTCCGGTAAATTTCTCAGACTCGATCTTTTCATTCGTCGACTCATCGAGACGGAAGAGTTCGCGGCAGCCGTCGAGTTCGGCGTCCCATTCGGCCGGCACGAGTGCCACCTGCTCGCGCGACGGATTTACAAATACCGCGCTTAATCTTCCGCCGTCGCGCGCGACGATTGCATCGAGCTTCGGCGCAGTGTCGGACTCGGGCGGAAAACGGATTTCGTCGCCATGCCGAACGTGTTGCGCGAACAGCTGCTTTGCGAGGGCTGCCGGGCTCGGCTTGCCGTCCATGTAAACGAGACCGTAGGCATCGGTATGCGCGGTCGCGGTCCAGCGCATTTCGAGATCGGCACCGCCGCGAATGAGGTGGATCAGGGCGGAAGCGTAATAGGCCGCGCCGAGCAGGTTCTGGTTATAGCCGAGCGTATAATAATACTCGTGATGCGACATCGTATTCAATTCGCCGCAGACGTTGAGCACGTCGCGGCCCTGCAACAGCCGCTCGACGCCGCGCGCTGCGGCTTCATAGACTGGGGTCTGCGCAAGCAGCAGCGGCTCGAATGCGGCCCCGTTCGGCGAGTCCGGCGAGCCCCACATCACGACGCCGGGTAACGAATGGCTTGGTACTGCCGGACGCCAATCGCCGTAGCGATGCCAGGAAACAAAACCAACCTGCCGATCATCGATTTCGGAAAGCAAACGCGCGATCCAATCCATCCAGAAGGCGCGGTGCGTGCCGTCCGCCGCCGGACCCCCTATCAACGCCTTACGGCTGCCAAGAAATGGCGACAGCAATTTCAGTACTTCCGCGGAAATCGCATCATAGATCGGAAGATATTGGTCGATGGTGAGGTCGCCGCCGATCGCAAGATTGTTCGGCTCGTTCCAGATACACCAGTACCACTGAGACACTTCCTCGCCGCCCCAGCGCTCGATGCAACTCCACGCGACTTCGGCGGAGCGCGCGACGAACTCGGCAATGTTACGCTTGCGATCGTAGGGCGGCGGAAATTTTGCGAAGGTGATCATCGGCTTCGCGCCGAGATCGAGGATTGCCTGCAACATGCCCTCGAAGTCGTGCCAGTCCTTGAACGGATCGGGCACTGGCTGGTCGAAGACGAAAACGCGGACCACCTTCGTGTCCATCAGGCGAAGCCGGCGTTGGATTTCAGCCCGATGTTCGCCCCGCGACAAATGCCACCAGCCGTAAATCTCGTTGAAGCCATAGCGCAGCTTCATTCGCCGCGCGGGCAAGGGGCTTGCCTGCGCGCTCAGAGGTGCATTGGCTTGAGGATTGCGGCCGAGCAATGCCGGTTACTCCTCAATGATCTCGATCAGGCGTTGCAGCCGCGCTTCCGGACTGTGCCGGATTGCGAAGTCGCGGCGGATACCGCGTACGATATCGGCATAATGTTCCGGGCGGGCCAGCACGTCGAGAATCTTTTCCGAGCGGTCGCCCTCGGCAAAAGTCAGCTCCAGTGCGCGTTGGCCGAAGGTATCCGCGACATAGCGCGGATCCAGCAGGAATAGCGGAATAGTTCCGGCGGCCGGCGTTTCGAACGTGCGGCAGGTCACGAAATCCAGCAGTTCAAACAGCGGGCGATAGATCACCGGATTGAATATCCCCTTGTTCATGGTCGCAGTAACGTCGCGAAACGGGACCGGTGGGAGCGCCTCGAACTTGTTCTTCCGCAACCATTCGCGGTCGACGTAATAATCGGCCTTGATCTCGACGTACTCGGTCCATTCGAGCGGATGGTCCCAGCCCTCGCCAACCAGCCCGACGCGCCCGACCTTGTCGCGTACCGGCTCTATCGCTTTGAGGACTTGCGACATGCCGTGCCAGCGAAATTTCGTGTGGCCGACGTAGATCATGCTGAATTCCTTATTGGAGAAATCCAGCTCCGACTCCCAGGTCGGGTCGTAGATATGAAACAGGAACGGCCGCACGTTTTTTCGCTTCGGGTGTAGCGTCGGCTGGCAGATCTTGTCGGAAATGCTGTCGCAGACCTCGATCCAGTGCCGGCTCAGTTCTTCGGTCTTGTGATTGTAGTCGCCGCGGAATTCCAGCTTTTCGTTATACGCGCCGTCGCAGTCGATCACGACACGGCGGCTTCTCGGAACCGATTGCAGGAGCCGCACCCAGTCGAGCCGGTCGCCGAACTGCAACTGCGTGGTCCATTCGAACACGAAAACCACGGCGTCCGCTCCTTCGAGATCCAACGAATAATCGAGCGCGAAAGCGGCGTTCGGAGGGCCGTAGATTGTAACCTCGTGGCCGAGGGCCTTGGCGGCGCGCGCATAGCCGCGCAGATCGAGCATGCTGCCCGCGTTCTCATAGCCCCAATAGACGAAAACGATCTTCATTGCGGGCTCAGTCCGGCAGTGCGGAGACGAGCTCCGCAACGCGCTTGTCATAGGAATTGTTCGCAGCAAGGTACTTGCGCACCGCGCTGACGACTTCGCGGTAATGATCGGGACGCGCGAGCGCGTCCAGCACCTTCTCGCCGATATTCGATCGCAGCATCAATTCGCGCGCGGCCGGCCCATAGACTTCGAATGCAATCGCCTCGTCGAGCATCAGCAACGGAATCGTATCCGCGTAGAACACTTCGAAGTACTTCAGCGTGATGTGCTTCAGGTGATGCAGCACCGGGCGTTGCGTGAAGATGTTGATCTTCGCCGTGCTCATTTTTCGCACGACGTCGGTGTACATCACCGAGTCTTCGGTTTTGACGCGGAGCCGCTTGATCATCGCGGGATCGGACTCAAACGCCGCCTCCGGGCCGGCGTCCTTGCCCTCCGCCGGCGGCCCGTCCCACCAGAGTCCGATGAAACCGATCTCTCCGATCTTGTTACGGACCGGTTCGATTGCAGGTAGCAACTTGCCGCCGATGTCGCGCCAGCGCCACCAGTTATGGCCGAGATGCATGATGTCGTATTGCTTCGCGGCGCTGCCGAGCGGCGTCTCCAGCAAGGGGTCGTAGCCGTAGAAGATCATCGGCCGCACATGCGGATCGGTCGAACGGGCCAGCATCGGCTTCATCACGACATCGGCGAGCGCGTCGTAATATTCCTGCCAGTGTTGCCGCTCGTCTTCGCTCGCGTGATTGAAATCGTAGTCATCGACCTTTGTGACCGGATTATACATCCCGTCCATGTCGAAGATCATGCGATGCCGCTTCGGGATAGCGCTTAGCATCGACACTTCCTCGAGACGGCTGAGGCGATAGATCTCGGACTCGAAAAGATAGGCCGCGCGGTCGAACGATTTCACGTCCTTCGAAAACTTGATGTCCGGAAGATGCGGCTGCGGATCGCCGTACATCGCGACGTGATGACCGTATCGCGGCGCGACGCGAATATAATTCGCAACGGCATGCGTATTGCCGGCGTTGCCGCGATGTTTCATCACGAACAGGACGTTCACCGCGTAGCCGCCCTTTTCAATTCGTCGATGCGGACCGCGTAGGAATGTCTTTCCGCAAGATGCGTGCGGGTTTTCAGGACGGCGTCCCAGTAACTTTCTGGATCGGCGAGTGTGCCTGTGACGAATTTCGCTACACCTTCGGTTGGCACGAGTTTCAGCGCTGCGCGGCCATAGATGCTCTCGACGAATTCGGGCGCGAGCATCAAGACCGGAATCGTATCCGCGTAAAACGTCTCGAAGCTGCGGTTGGTGACGAAGCCGAGCGCGTTGAACAATGGCCGGTGAATGATCGGTGCGAATTTCGCCTGCCCCAAGAGCGGCACGATTTCGTCGAAGCGCACGCCGTTGCGAATTTCGACGCCGGCGCGGGACAGAAACGCCGCATCGGTATCGACGCCCATGATCGCTTTCTGCACCGTCCAGTCGGGACGCACGCCCCAGTCCCACCCGGTCAGGCAGGCCGGACCAGCCTTGTCGCGGACACTTTCGTAGCCTTCGAGGAAAGCGCGGACCTGATGCCAGCGCTGCCAGTTGCTGCCAACATACATCACACCATAGGGCTTGTTCGCCCATGCGGCGGCGGCTTCGGCGGCACTTTTATATTTCTTCTCGACCGAGCCTTCGTCGAAGCCGTGAAACAGAAGTGTATTTACGCCTTCCCTCTTCGGCGTGAGCGTCGGTTGCAGAATGATGTCTGACACAGCCGCAATCGCATCCTGCCATTCCCAAGCCTGATGCCCGTCAAGCTTTTCGAGATGATTGAAGTCGTGATCGACCCGGATCGTCTCGTTGTAATGCGCCCAGAGATCAACGATGGCGCGGCGCTCGCGCGGGATACCATCGAGCACGCGCGCGAGATAGGGCATGTCAGGAAAATCAGACGGCAGTTGAATCACGAACAGCGCAAGATCAGTGTTCGCGAGATCGGTCGTGTATTTGAGCTTCGGCAGTTCCTGACTGGCTTCGCCATAGACTGCGATGTCGTGGCCGAGCGCGCGGCCCACCTCGATCCATTTGTGAATGGTCGAGACGCTGCGCGTCCAGGCATCGACCGAGGTTACAAGCAGAATTTTCATGCGCGGCGCCCCGTGCTCGCCGCCGACGGCGTGCCTTTTTCGAATTCTTCCCTGGCCCAAGCGACCGTCTTTCGAAGTCCCTCCTCGAAACTCGTCTTCGGTACCCAGTCCAGCAATCGCTTGGCCTTGCCGATATCGGCCTGCACCGCGCGTTGTTCGCCCGCGCGGCCCGGAGCATGGCGGATGTCGTAGTCCGGTTTACCGAATGCAGTTGCGACTGCTTTCGCAAGCTGATTGATCGACGTTGCGCGGCCGCCGCCGAGATTGATGACCTCGCCTTTCGCCGCTTTCGCCGTCAGCGCGCGCGACCAGCCATCGACGATGTCCTCGACGAACACGAAGTCGCGGGTCTGTTCGCCGTCGCCGAAAATCGTGATCGGCTCGCCGCGCAGAATGTTGCCGCTGAAAATCCCGAGCACACCCTGGTAAGGGTTGTTGTAGGACTGGCCCGGCCCAAAGACGCTGAACATGCGCAGCGACGTTACCGAGAAATCGAAACCGAGATCGGGCCGCTCACCGGTCGCATGTACGTAGCGTTCGCCCGCGAGCTTCGTAATCCCGTAATAGGCATCCGGCACGCAAGGCTCAGTCTCCACTGTCGGCACCTTCGCGGCGTTTCCATAAAGCGTCATCGAACTCGCGTAGAGAAAGCGCGGTACCTTGTGCTTCACGCAGAGCTTGAGCATCTGCACGGTGCCTTCGGTATTGGTCCTGAGATCGGCGACCGGGTCGGAGAAGGCCTTGATGATCGAAACCTGCCCCGCGATATGACAAACCGCGTCGAGGCTTTGCGCGAAGACCGCTTCGACTTCTTCAGGTTTGGTGACGTCGCCGCGTGAATATTTCGCGGCCGCCGGAACGAGCGCGGGATCGCCGTTCGACTCGTTGTCGACAACGAACACCTCATGTCCATCCGCAAGCAAACGCTTGGTCAGGTGGATTCCGATAAAGCCCGCGCCGCCTGTCACCAATACTTTCATTCCGCTTCCCTTGCGCGCTTAAAAAGCTTCGCGATTGGCTTCGACCCATTCGATCAGTTTGCTCACGCCGGATTTCGCGTCGATCTGCGGCTTCCAGCCGAGAACCTTGTCGAGCTTGCGAACGTCGCTGACATAGACTTCCTGATCGCCCGGTCGCCATTGGTCGAATTTCAGCGGAATTTTGCGCTTGAAATGCTGTTCCAGAAGATCGACCAGTTCGAGCAGTGATAGCGTCTGCGCGGTGCCGCCGCCGATATTGAATGCCTGCCCGCGGATTTCGTCAGGCGAACGGATCGCGGCCTCATAGGCACGGACGAGATCGTCGACATGCAGTACGTCGCGCACCTGCTTGCCGTCGCCGTAGATCGTGATGTTCTTTTTCAGAAGTGTCGCGATCGCGAACCATGCGACCCAGCCCTGATCCTCGATGCCGAACTGGCGCGGTCCGTAAATGCAGGACTGGCGGAATGCGGCGGCAGGAATTCCATAAATGCGTGCGAAGTCGAGCACATATTGATCGGCGGCGCCCTTCGAGCAGCCATAGGGCGACAGAAAGTCGAGCGGCTCGGATTCCGGAATGCCGTGCGGGCGATTGGTGTAGGCGTAGCGGTTGCCGCGAAGCTCGGAAGCGGCGCCCGTAATCTTGCCGTACACTTTGTTCGTGGAAGCGAACAGAAAGACCGCGTCCGGACGATGCCGGCGCACGGCATCGAGCAGATTGAAGGTGCCAAGCGCGTTGATGTCGAAGTCCATGCGCGGATCAGTGACCGACGTCGTGACCGCCACCTGCGCCGCCAGATGGATCACGGCGTCTGGCTTCTTTTCCGAAATCACCCGGTCGACCGCGGCCGTATCGCGCACGTCGATCTTGGCAAGCTCGAACTCCGCCTCGTCGCGGAGCCACGCGAGATTGCTCTCGGTGCCCGCACGCGAAAGGTTATCGAGCACGGTCACCTGCCAGTTGCGCTGGCCGAAATAGCGCGCGGCATTGCAGCCGATGAATCCGGCGCCCCCGGTAATCAGGACGTGTTTCGTCGTCATTCAGGTCTTCCGTTGAGTAATTTGCCGGGGTCGTGCGAGATAGTCCGATGCGAGACGCCGATTATATCCGCCGCCTGCGGAAGTCCTATCTCGATCTGATGCGCGAGAGCCTGATCGGCGCGCTGAACGAAGACCCGGCACTGCCCGCGTCGAAGGTCGAAGGCTACCGGCAGGAGTACCGCGAGCAAGGTTGGGATTGGCCGTCAAAGGCGCCCTCCATGATCGGCCGGTTGCGGATGGAAAACGTGCGGGCCGAATGCGAGCGCGTGATCTCGGAAAACATCCCCGGCGATTTCATCGAGACCGGCGTATGGCGCGGGGGCGCCTGTATCATGATGCGCGCGGTGCTTGCCGCTTATGAATGCTCGGACCGCAAAGTTATCGCCGCCGATTCCTTTGAGGGATTTCCCGCGCAAAGTGCGGCAGACAACAATTTCACCGTCGGCGGCGTGAGCGACTTCGCGGTTTCGCTCGAGGATGTGAAAGCCAATTTCGCCCGTTACGGGCTCCTCGATGAGCAAGTCGTGTTCCTCAAGGGGTTCTTCAAGGACACGCTGCCGAAGGCGCCTGTTGAAACGATCGCGCTCCTGCGTCTCGATGGCGACCTTTACGAAAGTACGCGCGACGGCCTCATGCATCTTTACGGGAAACTTACGCGCGGCGGCACGCTGATCGCCGACGACTATTTCCTGTTCGAGGGCCAGCGGAAGGCCATCGACGAGTATCGCGAGGCTCATGGCATCGCTGAGCCAATTATCCGGATCGATCATTTCGGCGGCTACTGGATCAAGCGCTAGACCGGCGATACCGGCGCTTTGTTCGCAGAAAGCGCTCGCTCGAAATAGGAGATGGTACGCTGAAGACCTTCCTTCAGCGGCGTTAGCGGCTCCCAGTCGAGCAACTCGTTCGCGCGGCTGATGTCGGGCCGGCGCTGGCGCGGGTCGTCGACCGGCACCGGATGAAAGGCGAGCTTCGACGACGAGCCGGTCATGGCGATTACGATGTCGGCAAGCTCGCGCACGGTGATCTCGTGCGGATTGCCGAGGTTGAGCGGTCCGGTCACCTCATCGGGCGCGTCCATGAATTTCACGAGACCGCTCACCAGATCGTCAACGTAGCAGAACGAGCGGGTGCGGCTGCCGTCGCCGTAAATCGTTATGTCGCGGTTTTGGAGCGCCTGTACGATGAAATTGGAAACGACCCGGCCGTCGTTGGGATGCATCCGGGGTCCATACGTATTGAAAATACGCACGACTTTCGTGCTCAGCTTGTGCTGGCGCCGGTAGTCGAAGAACAGCGTCTCGGCGACGCGCTTGCCTTCGTCGTAGCAGGCGCGCGGGCCAATCGGGTTCACATTGCCCCAATACTCCTCGACCTGCGGGTGCACTTCCGGATCGCCGTACACTTCGGAGGTCGAAGCCTGCAGGACCGGAACGCGCAGCCGCTTTGCGAGCCCGAGCACGTTGAACGCTCCGAGTACGCTGGTCTTGGTCGTCTGGATCGGATCGTGCTGGTAATGGATCGGGGACGCCGGACACGCGAGGTTGAAGATCTGATCGACTTCCACGAACAGGGGGTTGCAGATGTCGTGGCGTAATACCTCGAACTCCGCATAGTCCTGCAGATGCGCGATGTTCTGGCGGTCTCCGGTAAAAAAATTATCGACGCAAAGCACGCTGTCGCCGCGTTTCAGGAGGCGCTCGCACAGATGCGAGCCAATGAAGCCGGCGCCGCCGGTCACGAGCACGCGCCGCTTTTTCAGATGGGCCGCCGGTTCGCGCATGAGATTATACCTTTATGAAATCCGTGAGCGGCACGCCTAATCCGCATCACGCGGGTCACCCTGCCGTGATGCGTCAATCGAACTGAATGCTGTGTGAATTCCGGCTGTGTTGCGACGATCCTTGACCGTGTTCGCTACACGTTTCAGTGATCGTCTGGCTGCCGCTTTGGCGTTCAATGGATGCCCGTAAGCCGGTTGCTGGATAGATTATGAGGCAATCTAGGAAATTAGATAGTGCAGCCGGAAACGCTGATCGCCCGGCACCGGTTCCCGCCGCGGCGCGATATCTGTGCAGCAAAATATGAGAAGCCGGAAAAAACGGCCCGTGTCAGGCGGGCGGTAAAGTCGGCTGGAGGACTTTGGTGAGCCCGGATGGGATCGAACCATCGACACCCTGATTAAAAGTCAGGTAATCCCGTAGGCCCGCGCTCGTGGACGATTACTAGCGCAGTCCTTTTCCGCTGCAAAGCCTGATGTTATTGTGCCTGTGCCATCGCGGTTATGCGCCGGTCGTCGGCTGCAGAAAGAACCACCGGCGCCCCCGGTGTGCCCCTCGATAGGTCGGCGCCCCCACCGCCTCTGGGGGCAACAGGACCTCAATGGCGCCACGGGCTCTTACCGACGTTTTACTGAAGTCTCTGAAGGCTCCAGCCACCGGACGCCTAGAAGTCGCTGACGCGCGTTGTGCTGGCTTGGTCCTTCGTATGACGCCGGCAGGGATCCGTTCTTTCAGTTTTCGCTTTCGCGATCCGAAGAGCGGAAAGGTCTCAAGAGCAACGCTCGGCACCTACCCTGATCTTTCTTTGGCGGACGCCCGAGACAAGGCCAACGAGTACCGCAGTACGGTCGCTCGCGGCACGAATCCTGTGGAAGCCAAGCGCAGGGCGAAGAACGAGGCCGGCACCAAGACCTTCAAGGCGCTGGCTGACCGCTACATGGAAGAGCACGCCCGTAGGTTTAAGCGGTCCGCAGACGAGGACGAGCGCAATCTGAAGCTCCACGTGAACCCGCGATGGGGCAAGCGCCGTTTTGACGAGATCCGGAAGGCTGACGTTATCGAACTGGCGGAAGGACTCGTGAAGGCCGGAAAGCCGGTGTTGGCGAACCGAGTGCAGTCGCTCGTGTCGAAGATTTTCAGCTTTGCCGAGGACGCGGGCCTGGTCGAGGTGAAGCCCTTTGCTCGCTTAAAGCGCAGGGGCACCGAGAGCGTGGGTACGCGTGTACTCGATAATGACGAGCTGCGACTGTTCTGGGAGCGTATCGTTCAAAAGCCGGTGACGCGTCGCGTAGGTCTCGCTCTTCGACTCGAATTGCTGACGGCGACCCGGCCCGGTGAAGTTGCCGGGCTAAGCTTGAGCGAATTGCAGAACCTCGAAGACCCATCGAAGGCTATGTGGGTCCTGCCGAAGGAGCGGTCAAAGAACGGGCGAGCGCATCTCGTACCGTTGTCGCCGTTGGCAGTGGATACGATCAAGGAAGCTTTGAAGCTGGTTGAAAAAGGCGATCAGTTCCTTTTCCCCTCGCCGTCCAAAGAACGAGACGCGATTACGTCGCACGCTCTCTCAGTGGCAATGGCCCGCTTCGCGAAGGAATTGGACAAGGCTCTGCCCGGTGCAAAGACCTGGAAGGCTGAGGCGCCAACGCCGCATGACCTTCGGCGAACGGCAGCCACGCGTCTATCGGAGCTTGGCATCTCGAAAGAGGACCGCGATGCGGTGATGAACCATACCCGCAGCGACGTAGGGTCGAAACACTATGACCTTTACGACCGCGCGAAAGAGAAGCGGATCGCCCTAAATGCGCTTGCTGCTCACCTGATCACCGTGATCGAGAACAAAGGCGGTGGCGAGGTTGTCCCGCTGGTGAGACCTGCACGAAAGAAGAAATAGCGAGCTGGGCGTGGATAGGCTTAGCGGCCGACAAGGCGGGATCGCACTACCCGGCTTCCACGTCCTCCAGATAGTGCATAAACGCGCGGAGTGCAGCGCATGGACAAACACTTCCCTACTGTTGGCGACCCAAGATGGCCTCTTCATTTTGCGTTGGCATGGATACTGACCAGAGACCGGACGATTACTCACCGTGCGAAGGAAACTGATTTCCACCCCAACCATCCACGTGAAGGCGAGATTAGCTATGACCGGCCCACGGAAGCATGGCGTCTTTTGTACGCAAAGCTTTGTTCGGGCGAGGTCCCAGCTTGGACACATCCCTACAAGAGCCTCGCAGACCTGAAGGTAAATCGGATCGAGCCAGCCGACATCGTTGGCAAGCACTGGATCAATGCCAAAGAAGGCCCTCCATTTCTGCGTGCTCAAAAGATGGAGGGTGGCACCAAGGTTATTGGGAAGAAAATCGAGTCCGTCTACGTCTCATCCGCGGCGGTGCTCCACTTCTTCGCTCCCGGCGACCCATCGGTCGAGATTTCCAGCGATCAGCTAGGAGAGCCGTATTCAATGGAAGGCCCGGGATATATCGGCCTTACCGAGGCGGCTTATTGGATTGCGAGTGAGCAAGGATCGAAGCGGATTATTTTATCGATGCCTGACTCTTGGAAGAATACGTTTGAAAACCTACTGGCGCACATCGCCTCTGGCGACATCAAAGTAATTGGACGCGAGAATGGTCGCGGTAGCCCTGTGGAAATTCCTGGAATCTCGTTTTCCGGAATTGCCATTGATTATCCTTACGCTGACCCCAGCATTGAATTAATGCTGGGTCGCCTGCCGCACCTGAGCTGCACAGTGGCGCTCCAAGACAATGAGGATTGGGTGGGAGGGTACAACGATAAGCTATTCGCTACTGGTCGCAACGCGAACCATACGCCGACGTACTCTCATATCCAGGTGCTAAAAGCCGACATCTTGAAAGCCTTTAAGACTGCGGACGCTGATACAGCCCCCGCGGGCGAAAGGAAGAAAGGCGGAGGCAAGGAAGCCCGTATTGTGGCCGTCCTTGAGAGCAAGTTTGGCGGGAAAAAAGTACCTGAGCCAGCATTGGCGCCACGCAACATTCTCAAAAGCGAAATTGAGACTGCCGACAAGACGCTCGGCACGATATCGCCGCTGACAATGCGAAACGCTATCGACAAATACAATTCGAAGGCGAAATAGCTCGCTTGATGTAAATGTTAGTAAGAGTAAGCGACTGACATTCTCTAACGTAGTGCAGATGTAAGACGCCGATTATTTCTGTTCGCGAGCATTTCGCTCAACGGCAGAGAACATGATCGAGCGCGTAAGTTTTGGAATTGATGAAGTCGCCGCGAAAGTCGGCTGCTCCATAACCACCGTCTTCAAACTCATTCGCGAGAAGAAGCTTCCGGCCAAGAAACTTGGCGGAAGAACAATCGTGCTCGCCAACGACCTTCAGACCTTCTTGGAAGGGCTGGAATCTGCCGCGTGATCACAACGAAAAGCCCGGCCACCGCGCCAACGGTACCGGGCCAGAAAGGCACTTGAACAAATGCAACCTAAGAAATTCTTCCGGCGTAAGCAATCAAAAAAGCTTCGCCTTTCTCTCTATTCGTGGATTCCCGACCGCAAGGCGCAGAAGCTTATCACGTCCGCGCTCATGTCGGTCCGCGTCGCCGCTCACCGCCCTGCCAAGCTGGCGGAGGTGCGCTAATGGCTGAAGTTGTACGCATCGTCGTCAGCGTTGACGGCAGCAAGCCGAAGACCTTTCGCGGTCGCCAAGCATGGACACTCAATGAGTTGATCCGCGCCGGCCAGAAAGGCGTCGCCACCGTCGAACGTCCGGCTCCTCGCTGGTCGGACTACGTGATGCACCTGCGCCGCTCGGCCGTCGGTATCTCGACCGATCACGAGAAGCACGGCGGGGCTTATCGCGGTCACCACGGTCGCTACCGACTCACCTCCAAGGTCCGTGTGATCGAGAAGGAGGTGGCGTAATGACCCACTTCCCCATTCAGCTGATCGAGTTCGACAAGAACGGCGGCGAAGTCGTGCGCGTTGAAATCCAGGAGTACCGCGGCAAGCATAAGGTTGCGATCCGCGCTTGGTATCGTGACGCTCAAGGCGAACTGAAACCCGGACGTGCCGGTATCACTCTCGACATCAAGCACGTTCGTGACTTGGCTCGTGGCGCAAGTCGCGCCAAGAAGAGGGCCATCGAACTTCATCTCATCGAAGACCCGAAAGCCGATGCGGAGTAAGAGCATCGACTTCACCGGCATCAACAGCGCAGCGGTGGCGGCCTTGCCCGCCATCCTGCGTCGCTGGCTTCCTGACGGACGGATCGAGGGCGGCGAATACGTCGCTCTCAATCCAACTCGCCCCGACAAGAAGCGCGGCTCATTCAAAATATCAGTGCGCGGCGGTCGTGCCGGACGCTGGTCAGATTTCGCCACCGGCGACAGCGGCGGAGATGTGATCTCCCTCGCCGCCTACCTTTTCAACCTGTCTCAAGGCCAAGCCGCTCGCCGTATCGCGGGCATGCTCGGCGTGCGCGAGGAGCGCAACCAATGAACAAGCCTTTTGAAAAACTCACACAAGAAGAATTAGCTTCTTCAGTCTGCGTGCGGTCGCCTGAATTGGCGTCTCGTACCGTGCTTGAAGTCGTCCAGCCGGTGCCGCCGACTGCCACGAACATCATGCGGTGGCTCGAGGAAACCAAGGGCCGTCGGCCGGAAAAGCTGTACGGCTATACCGATGCCACCGGCAATTCGGTTTCATACACCGCGCGCTGGAACAATCCCGAGGGCAAGGATATTCGCCCCGTAGTCTGGACCCGGAAGGCGGACGGGACCGAGGGCTGGGCCTTGAATCAGCTTCCCGATCCTCGCCCGCTCTACAATCTTCATATACTGGCGAAGAAACCGAAATCGCCGGTCATCGTCGTTGAAGGTGAAGGTAATTGCGAAGACGCCGCCAAAGTCTTCCCGGAGTGCGTGGCCACCACCTCAAGCGGTGGAGCGCAGGCCGCAGAGAAGTCCGACTGGTCGCCGCTGGCTGGTCGCTCGGTCTTTATCTGGGGTGATGCGAACGACACCCCGCTTGCGAATGGTACCCGGCCTGGTGAGGCCTACGTCGAGGCGGTGACACGCTTGGCTATGGCCGCCGGCGCCCGCGATGTGAAGATCATCGACGGTGCCGCGCTCTCAAGCACGACCGCGAACGGTCTCCCGCAACCTCCAAAGGCTGGCTGGGACATATCCGACGCTATCGCAGAAGGATGGGCACCTTCTGCACTCCGCGATGCCGCGATGGCCACCGCGAAGGTCGCCGTACCCCCTCCCGCATATCTCTCGTTTGGAAACTTCACGATGACCGACGACGGGCTTTACGCGCGCATCACGAGGGGTGATGACTACGAGGAAGTGTGGATTAGCGATCCCTTCGAAATCATCGGTCGCGCCCGCGATCCGCACGGCCACGGCTGGTCACGCATGATGCGCTGGAAGGATGCCGACAGGCGTATTCACCACCGCGCCATTCGTGACGAGGATCTCCACGTTGAGGTCTCTACACTCGCTTCGTCGCTCGCCCGTCAAGGGCTTCGGATCACCACGGGCTCCAATCGTCGCTTGCTCGCGGACTATTTGAACCAGAGCGAGGTCACCAATCGAGTAACGGTGGTCAGCCGCACCGGCTATCAGGACGTGAACGGCAAGCGCGTGTTCGTCATGCCGGACGAAACGTTCGGCGAAGTCCCGGATGAGACCGTGATCCTTAACGCAGTCGCGACTTCGCCTTACGAAAAGCGCGGCGGGCTTGAGGATTGGAAGAACGGTGTTGGCGCTCTTATTGCCGGGCATTCGCGCCCGGTGCTGGCAGTCTCGGTAGCGTTGAGCGGCCCGCTTCTCGCTTTGATCGAACAGGAAGGCGGTGGTCTCAATCTGTTTGGCGAATCCTCGCGCGGCAAGAGCACCTGCGCGCAGGCAGCCGCTAGCGTGTGGGGCAAAGGCGCTTCGAACCCCGGCTACATGCGGGGCTGGCGTGCCACCGGCAACTCGCTGGAAGCCGTTGCGGAGATTTCCACCGACACGTGTCTCGTTCTGGACGAGCTCGGCGTCGTGGACGCTAAGGAGGCCGGCAGCATCGTTTACCAGCTTGCTAACGGCGTCGGTAAATCCCGCGCTCGCCGTGACGGTGGATTGCGTGAAGCGAAGACCTGGCGCGTGCCGCTTCTTTCCACCGGCGAGATGCCGATGGAAGCGAAGATCAAGGAATCCGGCCGCAAGTCTCGCGCTGGCCAGAGCGTTCGCGTTCTGGATATTCCGGCAGACGGTGGCGCGGGCTTCGGCTGCTTCGACCATGCCGGACCCGATGGTGACCCCGGCAAACTCGCGGACGCCATCAAGCACGAAGCGCAGACGAACTACGGGACTGCCGGACCGGAATTCATTCGGCGTCTTCTGATGCTCTCCGAAAAGGATGCACGAGCCAAAATTCTCGACATCTTGCAGCGGTTCAACTCGCAGTTCGTGCCTGATGCCGCCGATGGTCAGGTTAAGCGTGCCGCCCAGCGTCTGGGGCTGGCGGCTGTCGCGGGAGAACTCGCCACCGCTTGGGGCATCACGCCTTGGACTACCGACGAAGCCTTCAAGGCCGCCGGAAAGGCGTTTGAAGCGTGGATGACCGGCCGGGGCGGGTTAAGTTCTGCCGAGACTACGGACGCCATCACCACCGTCCGGCACTTCATCGAGATGCACGGCGACTCCCGCTTCATGTCGGTAAATGCCTCTCCGGAGGATCGCGTGGTCCACAATCTCGCGGGCTATCGCAAGGGCACAGGCGCATCACGGCTTTGGCTCATCCAGGGCGAAGTCTGGAAGTGGGAGGTTTGCGAGGGCCGCGATCCCAATGCGGTCGCACGCACTCTTGCCGAACACGGGATGCTTGAGCGCGGGACCAACGGCGAGCCGACCAAGGTCCACCGGATCGAGGGGCAGCCGCGCCGCTTCTACACAGTCACGGCGAAGATCATCGGCAGCGATGACGACGCCTCCACCGACCAAGACTAAAAACAGTGTAACGCATGTAACACCGTAACTATTGGCCTTTTCGCTGTAACAAATGCTCAGCGTTACAGAAGAAGTGCCGATGTTACGGCGTTACAGAGTTACAGCACAGAAAGAGATACTGTTGATGACGCTGACTGACGCCTTGGCCAATTTGCCGTTCGTGCGCCGCGACGGCGACAATTTTCGTCTATGGGAGGTCGAGCCCGTAGGAGACGACCTAACCGACGAGCTAATGGGCGATTGGTACGCCGAGCTTGCTTCCGAGATTGGACGCGTCGCCGGCGGCCACGAAATCACCGCTGCCATTCTCATCACGGTAGTCAGCCGGTCGCAGCAGCGCGGACTAGGCTGGACCGAAACGGGCTTCATAAAGCGCCTCGCCCGTGCCGCGACCCATGGAGCACTGAATTGAATACGCCTTCCCGAGACCGTTCCCTTCCCTTTATGGTTCCGCTCTCAGACGCGGCTGATGCTGACGCGCCGGAAGGCTGGGATTTTTGGAGCGTCAACGAGTCTGGCAACTACGAACAGGACTATGCTACCGGCCTCGAATACGCGCAGATGACGCTAGAAAGCGCGGCAGATACGGCGGCAGTCACGCATTCAACGGCTGGACGCAATTTCGACCCAAGCCGCATTCTTTCACGAATACTATTTGCGATAATCTCGAAGAACGTACTCGGCCCCATCGAGTACGGCTTTCTTGATCGCATTGGCCGCGCTGCGTCAGTCGCCTATTCGGCAAATCAGCATCAATTCTTCTTCGACGCTTACGCCGATGATGTTCAGTAACGCGTAACAGACGTAACTCGTAACGCTACGAATTAAATTTTCTTCACTAATTTCAGTCGCGCTCAAGCGAAACGCATCGCAACAAGCCGCAGCGCATCGCCCGCATGAACGCGACAAGTCATTGTGATGCCGCTGTCCTGCGCTACAATTACAAATAATCAAGCGCATAATTGCGCTACAAACATCTTGGAGGTTGCTGAATGCGACGCTCAATATACGGAGAGACGATTCAGTTTCGAGTGCCGAACGGCATCGGAGCTGCGCTAGTGCGCGCCTCGCAGAAAGACCGGACCACCGTCAGCGAGTGGCTGCGTCGCGAGATCATCCGCAAGCTTCGTGAAACCGGGATCGATATTGATCCCGACGCGGGCCTGACTGCGAGTGCCGTTTGATGGCCGATGCTATTCGTTGGGACTTGCTCGCGAATGCCGGCAAGGGCTGGCCGGAAGCGTATCAGCGGGGCGTTGAAACCTATTACGACAACCGTGCCCGCGACGTTCTGAATCCGGGCGGCCCCAACCTCTTGCAGCAGCTAATCGGCGGTACCCTTCCGGGTATTCAGCAGCCGGCTGGCGGCTCAATTCTCTCGCGTCTGCTGAACCTTCCGGAAGCGCCTCAGCAGCAACAACAGCGGTTCGACCCGAACAATCCGACGCCCGAGCAGATGGCAACATTGATGCAGAGCCAGCGGTACGCGCCGGTGGCCATGCAGGTTGCCGCTCAGAATCGCGCTCAGGCAAATCTTGATCGCCAGTATCAGCGCGATGAGCGCCGTGATGCGCAGACGCAGCAGAACTGGCAGGCCGATTATAAGCTTCGTCAGGATCAATTTAACCGTGGCGACAATCCGGCAGGCTTTGAGCCGGATCCGAACAATCCAGGTGACCTTCGCTATCGGCGCGGCGGCCCGATGGATCCGAATTACATCAAGGCAAAGCAGGATGCGGCGCCTAAACCGCTATCTCCTGGTTTCCAGAAGGCTGAGGATGAAATCCTGACCGACCTTCAGTCTCTGAATACGATCAACGGGCAACTGAAGCGTTTCGGGACGATGATTAACGAAGGGAAGTTGAATCTCGGCCTTTACAATAATGCCAAGTCGCAATTTCAGAACTACCTCGGCAAGTCTGACGACAATTCGGTCAACTACGCGGACTTCAAAGCAACGCTCGAAAAGCTCCGCAACGACAGCCTTCGCCTGAACAAGGGCGTCCAGACGGAAGGCGACGCGCAGCGCGCATGGAGCGAGTTGTTTGCAAACGCCAACGACCCGAAGGTTGTCGCAACTCGCTTGGAGAAGATTCAGGAATACAACCAGCAGGCCGCCACCTTTAAGAGAAATCTCATCGCCCAACGCCGCTCCGATAACAGGCTACCGGCGCTGGATATTGATCGCGTGCTCGGAATTTCTCCGCAGGGCAGTCAAATGCCGCGAGTGAACACCTATCAGGAGATGCTCAAGCTCCAGCCTGGAACTGTCTTTATTGGTCCTGACGGCCAGCAACGAGTGGTGCCGCAGCGATGAGCAAGTTTCAGAAGGGACAATCTGGAAACCCGAGCGGCCGTCCTCGCGGCTCGCGCAACAAATTTGGCAACGACTTCGTTGAGGCGCTTTCAGCGGATTTCGCTGAGCATGGAAAAGCAAGCATTCAAGAGGTTCGCAAGAACGATCCCACCGCCTATTTGCGTGTGATTGCTCAGGTCATTCCAAAAGAAATTGATATTGAATTTCGAAAGCGGTCCGCGAGCGAACTTTCAGATGACGAGTTAGCGGCAATCGTCGGCGAGAACGAGGGCGCGGATGCAGCTTGATCCTCAATCGCGCGACCTTCTGATCCGCACGGTCTATGGTGAAGCAGGCAATCAAGCACCTGACGGCCAGTCGGCGGTGGCGAATGTTGTTCTTAACCGTCTGAATTCCGGTCAATTTGGGAAGACCGTGCAGGATGTTGTTTTTGCGCCTAACCAGTTCGAACCGTGGTCAACGCGCCGCCCGGAACTGATGGCGTTGAGGGCCAACTCTCCGGCGTATCTTTCGGCTGCTGCGGCAGTGGATAGCGTTTTGGGTGAGAACGCCACCGATAACACTTTTGGCGCAACGCATTTTCTAAACCCGGAAATAGTCAAGCGTAGAACTGGCGGCACCCTTCCCGCTTGGGCCAGCGGCGATCCCACCGCGACTATTGGCGCTCACGCTTTCTACAATCCGCAACAGCGAGGAACTCGCGTGGCAGTCGTCGATAATGATCCCAATACTTGGGGTGCTGAATTATTCAGCGGCAAACAGCGAAACACTCCACCGCGCGCGCAGAACAACATCAACGTCACGGTACGTCCCTACGAGGGCAACGCCCAGCCGCGACAGGCCATCAACGAGACGGACCCGAATACGTGGGGTGCTGATCTTGTGGGCGGAAACTTCAATCAGCTTTGGCAGAACGCGGACGGTTCGCAGCTAGCCAGCAAAGCAGCCCCTTTGACGATGCAGGAATCGCCGCTTGATCCGAAAATCAACGAGGTGCTGGCGCGCGAGACGCAAAACCCCAATCCCACCGTTGCTCGCAATGCGCGGATCGAGCAGCACATCAGGGATCCTCGCGAACAGGTGGTTCGTAACGCCATCTACAACAACCCGATCACCGGCGCTCTGGCGACAATTTTCCCAAAGGAAACCGTTGTGCAAGGCGTCTTGTCGGGCTTTAGCGATGAGATGCTGGCGCGGATCAAGTCCAGCCTCGGACAGGGCGTGTATGATGAGGTCGTTCAGGCAAACCGCGAGCGGCTGCAACGAATCCACAACGAAAACCCCGCGATGGCGGTGGCCGGCGAAGTAGCCGGTAACTTAACGACGGTGCCAGTGGCTGGCGCGCTTAACCTATTCAAAGGCGCTTCTGCGCTTCCTCGGATTGCGAACACCACTTTGAGTTCTGCTGCTCTTAGCGGCCTCTATGGAGTCGGCCAAGGCGAAGGCTACGAGGACAAGTTGAATAAGGGGCTTGAGGGTACGCTCTGGGGCGGAATCCTTGGGCTCGGTGGTGAGGCGCTAGTCAGCGGTGCTAGTGCGCTGCTGCGGAAAGGCTTTGGTGCAAATCGCGCCCCTGCCCCAAACGTGAACCCCGAGCAGCGTATTGCCGAGAACGCGGAGTTCAATATTCCGCTCACAGCAGGCGAAGCCACCGGCAACCTACGTCAAATGGGCTGGGAGAACGCAGCACGCAACAACGCCAAGGGTGAATACCCTGGCCACCAGATGCAGCAGTTTGATGCGAGGCGCGCAGACGCTGTTAATACCGCCGTCAACGAAACCATTGGCAGCCGGTTCGGGCCGCGCGTTGCAGCCGATCAGGCTGGCGATATGACCGCCCAGGCTATGCGCGATAAAGCCGCCCTGCTCCGTGCGGATGCCGACAACGCGTACAGCGCGGCGGCAAATAAGAATGCTTGGATTGCGGCCGACGAGGTTGCGAACCTCGGCAAGCGCGTCACCGACGAGCTCGAGAAAGCGGGCATTCGTCTGGACACCTACGGCAATTATCCCGGCTCTCAGAATGCAATGAACATTCTGAAGCGGGTCTCCGGATTCGAAGGCGCTCCGCAGAACGGCCAGGTACTCGCTCAGTCTCTTGAAGGTCTTGAGCAAGCCCGCAAAAGCCTGCTCAAGGTGCGCGCCGGAAGTGCCGAAGACGGACGCGCGCTCGGGGAAATCAAGAAGCAGTTCGACAATTGGATCAGCGACGCAATCGACAAGCGGCTATTCCAAGGTGACCCCACCGCGCTGGATGATCTTAAGAAAGCCCGCGCGCTTTGGAGCCAATACAAGGGAATGACTGCTGCCGAACGCGGGCCGATGCAGATCATCTCGCGTATGGTCAACGAGGAACGCACCGGTGCCGAAGTTGCCAATTGGCTGATTAGTTCAAGCACCGTTGGTCAAGCGGGCATTTCAGCTCGTGTAGCGGCAAGAGTTAAGGGTATCGTCGGCGCAACCTCGGACGAGTGGCAGGCGATACGCTCGGCCGCTTGGGACCGCGTGGTGAACGACGCCACCGGCAACCCACGCAATGCCCAGCAAATTGCAAAAGCTATTGAAGACCTGACGCGTGGAAACGGCAAGGCGTTAGCGAGCCAGCTTTATTCGCCAGCCGAACTCGGTCAGATGCAGCGGCTTGCGGTGGCAATCCGAAATACGGCCACCGATCCGCGCGCTTTCAATCCTTCTCGCTCAGGCTACGAACTCGTGCGAGCAATGGGCGACAAGCTGGGGCTTGTGATCTTTGGTGCTGGTGCCGGCGGTGCAAGCTGGGCTACGGGCGATCCCCGCTGGCTTGGGCTCGCTGCTCTCCCGGTCATGCGCAGTGCGTCAGGCGCCATGAAGGCAAATGCAGCCTTGAACCCATTACCGTCCGCGCTGGGTACTACTGCGGCTGAGATTTTCAGAATCCCGCAGCACAGTGTTCCGGCGTTGCTCAATCAGAACTGACAAGCCAGGCCCAAAACACAGTTTTGTCTGGTCTCAAACCGTTCGTTTGATATGGTTCCGTGTCACTGAAATGAATAAAACTCTCCATCGCCATCATGAAAGCTTCTTCAGTCTTACTTCTGAGATTCTTAGGAAAGTGTGGCCGTACAAAGGGTAAATTTCTGACAATGCGAAATAGGATAGCTAGGCGATTTCTTCTGATACTGTCGATGCTGGCTGCGCTCCTGCTTCCGCCCTTGCCCGCAACGGCGAGCCTGTATTGCACAAAGCCATCAAAGCCGTATTGCGTCGAAGGATTTGGAAAGTTTTCTGACGACTACGATTTCCAGAACTGCCGCAGCGAGATGGAAAGCTATAAATCGAGTATCGAAAGATACATTCGTTGCGTCATTGACGAAGCTGAAACCGAAGTTAGCCAAGCTCGAAGCGACTACAACAACGCTGTTGAGAGTTTCAATTCCCGCGCCCGAAGTGCGTACTAATTGCAAACTATAGAGCAAGCAATTTTCGCTCGCTCGGGCCTATGGGGCAGATAGGAGGGCGCAATGAAACTTACACGTATTTTAGCTTGGGTGATCCCATTCGCAGTTGCCTTTGTTTTTATAAAGCCGCTAGGCCAGAAACTTCGCAGTTGGATGAATGAACCAGACTACGTAGCGTTGTCGGCCGAATTGAAGAGAAAATTGGGAATACCTAAGAAAATCGATCAGGTTACAACGATGATCGATGCAAAGCTTGAGCCCAATGCCACTAGCTACTGGCATGTGGTGGATACAAACGGCTTGAATATCGACTTCAGTCAGGTCGAGAAAAATGTACAGCGAGGCCTTTGCTCTGGAAGCGCGGCTGCGGATATCCGAAAAGGAATTGCATACAACTACCACTATTCAGATCCCAGCGGCCGGCATTTGGCATCGATACGAATTCAGCACTGCCCTTGAGTCATTGGGACATATTTTGATTCAGGCTGATTCATTTTCTGGAGTTTGCCCATGACCGAGTGGTTGCCGACTGTAGTTGTGGTCCTGCTTCTTCTTATTGCGCTTCTTCTTTTCATCATTGCATACGGAGTTTTCTCGCTCATCGGGATAGTCAATCTCTGGCGTCTCGATTGGGGTTCAAACCCCCGCGAAGCGACCGAAAAGCAAATGAATGACGCGATAGAACACTTAAAAATTCTATCGGACGAGGTTGAACGCCGAGATAGGAGAGAATTGCGCGAACGCTATGATCTTTAGCTTTGTAAAATAGCCTGATGCGCTCTTGAGAACTCGCGAGTTAGTAAAGGCAATGCGAACTGAGGCTAAATCGCGAATTTAAGTTAGCGACTAAGTCGACCGATCCTACTAGCGGTGACGAGAAGCGCCAGCAGAACGATGACCAGCAAAGTTAGGGCGACGGCGAGAACACCCTCGCCGAATTCTCGACCAGCCCAAGCCGTAAACGGCCGTATCGCGTGAACGCTCGTCCAGGCGGTGGCTAGGTGAGCGAGCCCATAAGTGACACCGATAGCAGCACTATAGGCCACCAGGGCCACAGTTTTCCCCACCGTCGAACTAGGCCAATAGAAGCGATCCATGGCCGGATATTACCACCGTCGTTGCCCTCGTGTAACCGCCTGTTACAGCCACCGTTACAAAGAAAGTCCTTTAGTTACGGCGTTACGGCGTTACAGCGAAATTCGGGTTGGTACGCGAACTGGTCACCCTGCCCCTGTCGGGCGCCCCTAACCTCGCCAGCAGATGGGCGCGGAACAGATCAGCAAATACCTTCTTGAAGGTCTTACTGAAGTCGTTTCGCGCGTCTTCGGTTGCACGGTCGAAGCTATCAGGAAAGCTGAAATCATCTAGTGCTCGAAACAACTGCTCTCCAGAGTCACGCCAGTATTGCGCGTCATGCAAGGTTTGGCAGATTGCTTCCATGATGTGCGCTCTCACATAGCCCGCGTTTCCATCTGCCGTCTGTGTGATGCATTGGAGTGAGGTAATCAGGGTTATCTCACCATACTGATGGAGACAGTGTCCCAACGCAGCAACTGCCTGGGTGTGCCCTTTCTTTACTTTCGTGCCCATTCCCAAGGAAGCCCGACGGATAACGACGACCTCGGCCGCGTCACAAATGCGCTTGATACGAAGGGCGTCATGGTCTTCCGCCGCCAGCTTCGCATAAAATATCTGCGTAGGCGTTGTATAGGTGACGTTGCCATTTATAGCCGCGTAAGCCGCCGCCTGCTCAGCTTGATCAGCGCGCACAATTTGGCAGGGAACCTTGTCGATGCCGCAGAGTATCGCCGCTGTAGTCCGATGCTGACCATCGACAATCGCAAACAACCCGCCTTCCACTGGAGAAACAATCACAGGCGCAAACTTTGACCAACAGAACGCCTGTGCAATTCGGCGTATGTTGGCTCGCCCCTTCTTGCCCACCTCCCTTTGATAACACGGATCGACTACAAATTTTGCTGGATCCAGCCAATCAAGCATGGGAGCCGGGCCTGCCTTGAGTTCGGTCGTTGGTTTATCCAGATCACCAGGATTAAGTTTGCTGAACATTGCCACCTCCTGCGATGAGTGACCGTTGGCCATCGGTCTTCGGAAGTGGAGTCCAAAACGCAATCTATCCCCGCTCTTCAACGGTGCGGCGCAGAAACAGGATGAGTAAAAACTGGCACATAATCACAGCGTTGACCGTCGCCGGCGCGATGGCTGATCCCAAATCGGATCGAGCTCACGAAAAGCGGGTTCCTTCTCAGGACGACTCCAATGCGCCCAAGCGCGTCCCTTGCCGTGGTCTTTCGGGTCGAAGTTCACGCCTTCCATAAGGGCTTTGAATTCTTGAGATGCCGGAATCGTTGCGAAACAAAACACCGTCCAGAACTCGCCGCCCCAATAGACGGACTTGTGTCGCGCACAAGCTTCAAGGCGCTCCGCCGCGCCATGGCAGGCATCCCACCGCTCACTTACTCGCTCACTAGGCACTGCAATCTGATACGGCCACCGCAGGTCTATTTGCGTCCTGCTTAACTCGCCTTTTCGTCTGCTCACTCTGCATCCCTAGCTTCCCCGCTCTGGTGATGCCTGCCACGTGCAAACTGGAACGCCTTGCTGGTCTGTGCAAAAGTTCCTTGTGGAAGTCCGCTTTTGAAAGCGAGGGGACGCTAGATGTTGATGCTGAGGATGCTCGCTTGGCCAGTTTTACTGGCCTTGACGCTTGCAGCCACGACCGATTTCTCATCCGCCGACGACAGAACCTTCGGTGGTTATGAGTGCACGGATGATTGTTCTGGCCACAAAGCCGGATACGAATGGGCGGAACGAAAAGGAATAAAGTCGAGTTCAGACTGCCCTCTTGGAAATTCGAATTCATTCTATGAAGGCTGCTTAGCCTACACTGAAGACCCCTATCGGGGATCGGACGCAGACGACGACGGAGAGGACATCGACTAGTTTGGGCGTGTGTTAGGGTCAATTTTTACATGGCCAAGTTGATGCCAATATTTCTTCGGCCAGACGAGCAAACTCTAGATGATGAAATTGAGGCACCTTTTCTAGTCTCGCAATCACAATTCGAGTAATCTGACCTCCAGTGACGCCCTTTGGTGGACAGATTTTCTTAGAAGCCGAAAAGACTCCAGTCAGAATTCCCACGCACATTCCTTGTTCGTATACTCCAACCAGGCCTCCATTGGCTTCGTTATTTATGAACCGCTTGCAAGCACTCAGCATAGTGTTCGCAGTTTGAGCTTCAGCGGAAGACACAAACGCGGAAAGGGCCGCTAGAAACAACATTAGCCGAAACATTATTGACCCAATAAAAGTTGCTGGCTGCAAAATGTAGCCGGATCTAGAATATTGGCTAGCGTACACAAAATCGATGGGTCGAGGAATGCTTATGTGGTGGCCTCCCTACCGCAGGCGTGCGCTCGCTGAAGCGGACGAATACCTAGAGTCGTTCGGGGAGCGAGCCTACGAAGCGTGCCGAACTGACGGCCGCAACGCGGAACTAGCTGGTAATCATAAGCGGGCTCGATTTCTTGGCGCCGTGCGGTGGATCCTCGCCAAGAAGTTTAGGCGTGACAGGAAACTAGATACCGCAACCAGTTTCGTTGAGCGACAAGAACCTTACGATCATGGTCCGGGCTATGTCGCCCGTCGGCCCAAAGACTCAACATTGCACTGAGCATGTGCGGTCGTTTCACCAGAGAGTGGACTTGGGAACAGGTTCACGCGTTCTCCCAGCCGCTGGTGCTTGAACACCTGGGTCAGAGCAACCTAGAACCCAACTACAACGTCTGCCCGACGAACATCATCGACACACTTGTCATGGGCGCCCATGGAAAGGTCCGCATTGTACCAATGCGGTGGGGACTCATACCCGCTTGGTGGAAGAAGACACTGAAGGAATTCAAGCTGGCGACCTTTAACGCTCGCTCCGAAACAGTCACCGAAAAGGCTACCTTTCGTTCTGCCTTCAGGCGCCACCGCTGCATAATCCCGGCTTCTGGCTACTATGAGTGGGAAGACACGCCTTCAGGGAAGCAGCCCCACTACTACACGCGCCGCAACGGTCAACTTCTGGGGTTTGCCGGCATCTGGGACGAGTGGACCGATCCTGAGACGGGCGAGATCATCAAGTCTTGTGCAATGCTCATAACTGAGCCTAGCAAGTTTGCCGCTCGTTACCACGACCGCATGCCGGTAATATTGGAGCCATCGCAATTTGAGGATTGGTTGACGGCCAAGTCAGGCATCGAGGTACTTCAGCCCGCAGCCGAAGAAGTCCTCCAAGAGCACGCTGTTTCACGGCGCGTAAACTCCAGCCGCGCGGACAGAAATGACCACGCGCTGATCGAGAAAATCGCCTAGCTGCGTTATTTTCCCTTGGAGAGCCCTACTTCTATCAGGGCTCGCGCGGAATCCGAGAAATTCATAGGCGGCTTCTGTTTCTTCCCCCACCGCTCGATTCTCTCGATCATCTCGCTTGTGAAACGAATGAGCTTCTTTTCGTCAAAGATTTCAGTGCGCCCCATAGGCCTATTCCGTAACGTATATACGTTATTGCCAAGCTGCTGAATATCATATATACGTTATTGTAGCGTCGAGTTCAAGCAATTCGGCCTTCGCCAGTGATGCAACACCGACGAAGGCCTAACCCCGGCCACAATGGAGCGCATCATGGCAAAGGCTAAGGCTGATTCTATCACGCGGCGGAGGGCTCTCAAAACCTTAGGAGCGACCGCGATGTTGACCGCCACTGGAACAGCGAGGGCCAAGGCCCTCACACAATCAACAATTCAAGACCCCATTCTAGAAGCTATTGAGCGGCACCGGCTGGCTTGGTTAGAGAGCGCGCGAGCGCAATTCGCGGCTGACCAAGCAGACGAAAATCGTGACAGCTCCGATCCCGAGCCGATCCGGCTGGTGACTTGGCGCCAGTATCAAATCGGCGGGCAGGAAATTGAAAGCACTCGCGAGCGACTTCTGAAACGGAAGGCTGCGGCCCCGCGCGTGATCGAGAAGGAATACCGCGCGGCTAAAGCTGAATACGAAAACCGTGTCGCTCTCTACGAGGCCTGGGAAGAGCGCACCGGAATGGGCGCATTCCATCGAAAACGCGAGATGGCGTATGAAGCTGAGGTAGAGGCCGCCGTCGCGCTGACGAATGTTACTCCTACAACGTTAGAAGGCGTGACTGCACTTCTCGGTTACGTTGATAGCTTCAATCGCGGTGAGCTTCGAATTTCGGAAAGCTGGTACAGCAATTCGGAATTGTGGCCAGACGACCTTATGGAGGATGACGCTAAGAACGGCCGTGGCAACACGCTTGAGATGCCGTTCGCTTGGTGGATCGCTCGCAACGCCTACAACGCACTTTCCGCGCTCTTACCAGCGCCAACAAAAGGCCGCACTCTGCTCCATGCCTGAACCCGGGATGGGTGATCGATTTCGGTCACCCAACTCGCCCCTCGACTTACGCAGGTCCTGGCGCTGGGTGAACAGCGTTGAAGCGGCTGCGCTGTGCTGCCCAGTCTCTCGTTTCCGGACACATCCATCCGATTGCTTCGAGGATCTCATCGTGAAGCTGAATTAGCGGGTCTTGGAAAATGGGCTCGTGGTGCATCACGCGATTTCGAAACCGACGGAGCGCATTGAAACGCCCATGAACGATACTCCGTGGCTTACCACCACCACCACGGAAGACTTGATGCAGGCATTGGCGCCAGAGAGTCTGGTCGTAGCGTGGCCCCAATAACCCCACCCAGAATGCAAACTTCATCTCGGCTACCAGCGGAGACAGTTGGACGGGTTGGGGGTTGCCTAGGTCTCGGATGGCATCGTTGATCATGGACTGAGAGATGGCGGCGAAGTCCGGCACACCGTTAACGTGCCAGTCCGCGCCGTACCTGCCGGCGAGTCCTACGCAAACGTGGTTCCGGAGGGTGACCTCAAGGCACTGGAGTGGGCTATAGAAAGCCTCGGCCAGCCGCATATTTTCCTCGTACAGGTCGAGGGCCTGATCGAGGTTATTCGCCGTCAGGGCCAGGTACTTAGCCAGTCGATCCCGGCTAAGGCTGTGCTCCAGAGCCAAGGTTAAGCCCGGGGGTCTCAAAGATTTAACTTGCCGTTTAGTGGCGGGGCCCTATGTTCGCCGATGTACACCCCGGGTCGGCCTCTGCCTTCTGGCATGCTCCCGGGGTCAGTCTTTTTAAGCACCCTATATCCCTGCCCCTGATGGTACCGACCTCCCGGTATGGGTCGAGCCGTCCTGCTGTTATCGCGCTGTTACCAGCGGGCGGTTCATTCTGTCAGGTAGCGCCTCGAGTCTGCAAATACAGGCGATCAACAGGCCCCGTTGCCCCTGACTGACAGGGCATAAAATACGATTCCTTAGCCAGATCAATAACTTAAGCTTTCAAATGGGGTTGGCAGGCCATTCAGAACAATGGATTATCAATCCGGGATAGACCCCCGATACCTAACCTGCTGGCATGATTACGATATTCGGATTTTTGGTGCACTTTTCGACGACGATCCGCTCTTTGCTTCCGGCTTAGCAAAATCAATAACTTAGCTATTGAGAACAATGGAGATTCTGGCGGGAAGTCAGCTTCGAGATTCGCAATGATTTCAACAGCTTGAGTAGGTCCAAACACACCAATTCTGTGCCCCTGGTGTGCCCCCGAATGGCACGCTAAAGCGTCGGCCTAAGCCCGAGGCGTTGCAGCCCTAGTACAATACTCAGCAATATCAATGCCTTAATGGATATAATATTGGTGAGCCCGGATGGGATCGAACCATCGACACCCTGATTAAAAGTCAGGTGCTCTACCACTGAGCTACGGGCCCGCCGGGCGGGACTGGTACGGACCGAGGCCACGCCCGTCAAGGCGCGGAAATGCCGTTTCAACGAATGATGGTTTGCGGCAGCAGAAACGGCCCCTCGGGCACCCCACATACCTTGGCCTCGACGTCATAAAGCGCGCGGATCAGCGTGTCCGTGACGATGTCCGCAGGCGCGCCGGCGGCGATCACGCGGCCGCTTTTCAGGGCGACCAGTTCGTCGGCGACCATCACCGCCAGATTGAGATCGTGCAGCACGGCGAGCACGCCGCCGCCAGCCTTCGCGTGGTCGCGCGCGATTCGAAGCGTGGCCAGTTGGTGCGGAAGATCGAGACTCGCGGTCGGCTCGTCGAGCAAGAGATAACCTTTGCCGCCGTTGGCCCAGAGCTGCGCCAGCACGCGGGCAAGCTGCACGCGCTGACGCTCGCCGCCGGAAAGCGTGTCGTAGGTCTGCCCGGCGGCGAACGACATATCGACCGCCGCGAGCGCCCGGCCGACCAGCTGCTGGCCTTCGCTGCGCGAAAAGTATTGCGGCAGCCCCAACGCCACGATCTCTTCGGCGAGAAACGGAAAGGCGACGGCGACCGATTGCGGCAGCACCGCGCGGCGCTTTGCGAGCGCGAAGGCGTCCCACTGACGCAGGGAGACGTTGTCGAGCCTCACCTCGCCTTCGCTCGGGCGGCGCTCGCCCGCAAGCACTTTCAGCAGCGTGGACTTGCCTGCGCCGTTCGGTCCGACAATCGCAACAACCTTGCCCGGCGCAAGCGCGATCGAGACATCATCGACGATCAGTTTGCCGCCTGCTTTCACCCGGATGTTTCGCGCCGCATACATGGTCAGCCGAAGCTCCGGCGGTTCTGACGCAAGAGCCAGATGAAGAACGGCGCGCCGATGAATGCCGTCACGATGCCGATCGGCAACTCGGCGGGCGACGCAGCAGTACGCGCGAAAATATCGGAGGCCGTGAGCAGCGCTGCGCCGAGGAACGCGCTGCCGATAATCAGCGACTTATGCGACGGCCCTGCGGTCAGCCGCAGGAGGTGCGGCACCACGAGCCCGACGAAACCGATAATGCCGCTAACCGCGACCGCGGCACCCACACCGGCTGCTACGATCACAATGGCGATGCGCTTCATCCGCTCGACGTTGACGCCGCTGTGGAATGCCTCCGCTTCGCCGAGCGCCAGCATGTCGAGCCCGCGCGCTAGCCAGAGTGAGCCGCCGATCAGGAGGACCGTGAACGGCAGCGCGAGGAGCACGCGCGGCCAGGTCGCGGCACCGAGACTGCCGAGTGTCCAGAAGGTGAATTCGCGAAGCTGAAGATCGCTCGCGATAAAGATGATGAGCCCCGTCCCTGCGCTCGCGAGCGCGCCGAGCGCGATACCGGCGAATAGAAGGTTCGCAACCGAAGTGCGCCCTTCATAAGTCGCGAGGCGGTAGAGCAGAAGAATTGCAATAAGACTGCCCGCGAACGCCGCGAACGACAGCGCGTGGCTGAAGAGAAAATACGGCAGGTGGCTCGCGAGCGCGCCGCCAAACACGATCCACGCAACTGCGGCGAGCGCGGCACCGGGTGAAACGCCGACCAGTCCCGGATCGGCGAGCGGATTGCGGAAGATTCCCTGCAAGAGCGCGCCCGCGACCGCGAGTGCGGCACCGACGATCGCAGCCAACACCGCGCGCGGCAGACGAATATCGAGTACGACCACGGCATCGCGCATGTCGATTCCGGCTGTGGGCCTGCCGTGAAACATGGCGTCGAACAGGATCGATATGACCTTGCCCGGCGCAATTACGACCGGGCCAATGGCGAGCGATGCAACGAAGGCGATGACGAGGAGCGCCGCACAGCCAATCAGGATCGGACGCGTTCTACCGGCACGCCGCCAGGAGATGCTGAGCGCGGCGTCGCCCGCGCTCATCGCGTCGCAGCCGGCTCCGCAGCGGTCCAGGGCCGTGGCGGCAGCTGCGGCAGAGAAAGTTCGGGATAAATCGCGGCGGCGAGCTTGTTCGCGGCATGCGCGGTACGCGGGCCGAAGCTCAGATAATACGACGGCACCGAGATCAGGCGCTTGTCGCGCGCGGCTGGCGTGCCGGCGAACGCAGGAAGCGCGAACATGACTTCCGCTTCCAGCCCATGATTGCGCTCGAGCATGGTGATGACCGCCTGCGGTTGCGCCGCGAGCGTCGCTTCGGGAGTCGCCGGCTTATAGCCGTTTATGCCGCGGATCGCGTTATCGGCACCGGCGAGATGGAAGATGCCTTCGGCGGCGGTATGCGCGCCCGCGACCGTCGGCGAGCCGTTGCCGATGGCGAGCACGAAAACGGCGCTACGCCGCGCGGAAATCTTGGCGCGCATCGCTTTCAGCGCGGCAAAATCTTCCTCGATTTGCCTGGCCATGGCCTCGCCCTTCTCGGGCACGCCGAGTGCCTGCGCGACGAAGCGGACCTTCTTCAATACGTTCTGCTCGTCGAAGCCTTCCGGCACCAGCGCGAATGGTACCGACGCGCGGGACAGCACCTCGACTGCGTCTGGTGGGCCGGAGCCTTCGATGGCGAGCACCAGCGTCGGCGCAAGCGCAAGCACGCCTTCAGGCGACAGCGTTCGCATGTAACCAACACTGGGTAATGACTTCACCGACGCCGGGTATGTGCTGGTGATATCGACCGCCACGACACGATCCCCAAAGCCGAGCGCATAAACAATTTCCGTGACTGCGCCGCCAATGGTGACGATCTTGGAAGTATCGGAGATCTCCACCGTCTTGCCCGCGGCATCCTTGACCTTCCAGCTATCTGCGTTGGCGGAAAGGCTGGTTGCCGCGAAAATTGCAGCGGCGAACGTCAGGGATTGCAGGCGTGCGTAATTCATTTGGTGAGGATCAGCTTGTTCAGCGCGGTCAGACGGAGACGATATACTTCTCCCTCATGTCCAATCGTTATTTCTTTCGTTGCGACAAAAAGATCACGGCTCTCGATCCGGTTGCCGGTCATCGGAATGGCGCGTGAATTCGCCGCGCGCGGCTCCGTCGTAGCCGGAATTTGAGCCGCATCAACCTCTTTCGCCATGCCGGTGCTATCCATCTCCGCAAGTTCGCTGTCTCTTTTGAACAATTCTGAACTGCATGCAGTTTAGAACTGTTTTTATGTAGTGATTTCAATAACTTGACCCTAGTACGCGCTCTCGGTACGTATAGCAACCAATTTGCGGAACCGGGCTGGTTTCGCAAATGCCCGCCAGCTAGCCGCAGCGAGCGCTGCAGCCCGCGAGCCGCGGCAACAAGAAAATAAAAGTGGGGCTTCAAATGGCTGGGACGACTACACGCATCGTGCTTCTGGGCAGCGTATCTGCGTTAACGATTCTTACTTCCGCGGCGCTTTCTTCAGCGTCTGCGCAAACAACTTACCTCGACGCGATCACCATCATCGCGACGAAGACCGAAGAGTACGCGATCGACGCGCTTGCGCCGGTAAGCACGCTTCGCACCGAGCAGCTTCAGCAAATCAACGCGACCCGGATCGGCGACCTGTTTCAGGGCATGCCTGGCGTCACGACTTCGAGTTCGGCGCAGGAAGGCAGCACCTCGATCAACATCCGCGGTCTTCAGGACTGGGGCCGCGTCAACGTCGTAGTCGATGGCGCGCGGCAGAATTACGCGCGCATCGGTCATACCTCCGGCGCAGGCAGCTTCTTCCTCGAGCCTGAATTAATCGGCGGCGTCGACGTGGTTCGTGGCCCGACCTCGAACATCTTCGGCTCGGGCGCGATCGGCGGCGTGGTTTCATTTCGCACGAAGGATGTCGAAGACATTCTTCAGCCAGGCCAGCTCTGGGGCTTCTCGGGAACGCTCGCAGGCGCGGGAGGCAGTTCGTTCAATACGCTCGCGTCGTTCTTTGCCGCGAGCCGTGTGAATCCGAACGCCGATTACGTAATCGGCGCAACCTATCGCCATAACGATCCGTACAAGAGCGGTAACGGCACCTTCATTCCGAACTCGGGTCAGGATGCGGCTTCGGTGCTCGCCAAGGCGACGTTCCGTCCGGCCGACGGCCACGCGATCAAGATTTCCGGAATTATCCAGGACAATCAGTTCACCAATGGTCCCGCGCTCACCAGCGGCATCGTTCGCGACTGGGACGCCGTCACCTCGACGCTGACCGCGAACTGGCGGTACTCAAAGCCTGAAGATCGTCTCTACGATTTCAGCGGGACGCTTTACTGGAACCGTGTGGACAACACGAGCACGACGCTCGCGGTTAATCCGGGCTTCACCGGCTTCTACGGTCCGGTGGGCAACCAGGCAAAGTATCTGATCGATACGGTCGGCTTTGATGCGAATAATACCAGTCGCTTCGATACCGGCGCTTTCCGGCATGCTCTTACCTATGGCGGCGACTTCTTTAACGACGACGTCGCCAACCGCGATCCTGCGGGCTTTGGTGCCGGCTATAATCCGAAGGGTACGCGTCAGATTTTCGGCGGTTTCGTGCAGCTGAAAACCAACTACTCGACGTGGCTCGAGACCATTACCGCGGTCCGTTACGACAATTACCACCTTGAAGGTAATCACTACCTCACGAACGCGCTGATCTCGACCGAGGGCGATCGCTTCTCGCCGAAGTTCACGCTTGGCATCACGCCGATTACCGGCTTCCAGGTGTACGGCACTTACGCCGAGGGCTATCGCGCTCCGGCTGTCACGGAAACGATCGTTTCCGGCACGCATCCGATTCCGAACTTCCCGTTCCTGCCGAACCCGAGTCTGCGCCCGGAAGTCGGCAAGACTGCCGAAATCGGTTTCAACATCAAGCAGGACAATCTCTGGAACGCCGGCGACAAGCTGCGCGTCAAGGCCAACTACTTCGAGAACAACGTCGATGACTTTATCGACCCTGTCGTCGTTCTCGCCGGTGCGAACGGCTGTCCGATCGCCCCGCCCTTCTTCTGTCAGCAGTATCAGAATACTCCGCGTGCGCGGATCAACGGTTTCGAGTTCGAAACCACCTATGATCGCGGCAACTGGTTTGCCACCGTCGCGGGCCACGCAATCCGCGGCCGCGATCTGACCCACGGCGATCCGCTCAACAACATTCCGCCGGACATGATCGCCCTCACGATCGGCGCCCGCATGCTCGATCAGCGGCTTGTCGTTGCAATGCGCTGGGCCACCTACGCCGCGAAGAAGCGCAGCGATCTGCCGGCCGACGACCCGCTCGCGCCGGGTGACGAATGGGCAACCTTCGTCGCCGGCAGCTACAACCTCGTGAATCTGTACGCGAGCTACGACGTGAATCCGGGTCTGCAAGCCTTCCTGCAGATTCAGAATCTCCTGAACGAGCAGTACAAGATTTACAATTACGAGTACGCCTCACCCGGCGTCACCGTTTGGGCCGGCATCCGCTACCGCTTCGGCGCCGACGCGAACGGAAATGTGCAGGCAATGCTCGACAGCCAGAACTCGACGCGCAATCTGCGGGCGAATGCCGACGCCACCAGAGCTACGCGTTAATATCGACCAGGCGGGACTGCTCGCAGCCCCGCCTTAATGTCCCGCTAGGGGTGAAATAAACGAGCTGAAATTCCCGCTTCCATTGACCTCCGGAAGCGGGAATTCTGGCGTTTCCGGGAGCCAGCCGCGAAACGCCAGCCAGACCCAGCAACCGCAAGGCAGAGGAAATATCCATGTTTATTGCCATGAACCGCTTCAAAGTGACCCCGGGTCAGGAGGACGCCTTCGAGCGCATCTGGCGCGAGCGCGAATCGTACTTGCACACCATGCCGGGCTTCATGGAGTTTCATCTCCTGAAGGGCCCGAAGAAGGACGACCACACGCTCTATTCGTCGCACACGGCCTGGCAGACCAAGAAAGATTTCGAGAACTGGACAAACTCCGAAGGCTTCCGCAAGGCGCATGCGCGCGCTGGCGAGCACAAGCCCGCGGTGCCGATGTATCTCGGCCATCCGGAATTCGAAGGCTTCGAATCCGTGCTCATGCAGACGGCTCCGAACAAGGCCGCGTAAATGGCCAGGATCGGCAGCGCGCCAAAGCCTTCGCGGCGGGATGAGGAAGCGCTTCACAGCGCGACCATCCTGCCGTTCCGGCTGCGTGCGACCCGATCCGAGCACGTCGAATTTGTCGGTGGTGCGCCCGCCGTCGAACTCGAAACCAAGCCGAAGAAAACTTCCGCCCGCAAAGGCAAAGAAAAGGCTGCCGACATCTCGGCCGCCGAGCGGCCCACGATCCTGCCGCCGCGCTACCGCAGCTGGCTGCAGCAGGCTTTCATCGGCGCGGTGCTTCTCCATTTTATCGCGTTCGCGATGCTGCACTACCAGTTCGTCAGCGACATCGAGCGCGCCGCTAACGCGGGCGGCCAGGTATCGACCGACGGCACCACCGTACTCGATGTCGATATCGTCGCCGATGCCAAGCTGCCGCCGGCGAAACAGCCTACCAACATGACTTCGCCCGATGCGACACAGCAGACCAACACGCCGCCGCAGGTGAAGCAGCAGGAAAAACAGAAAGAGTCGCAGAAAGCGGAGTCCGCACCGAATAACGCGCCGCAATTTGCGCTTCCGAAGGAAGAAATCGCGCCACCCAAAAAGGCGGAAACCGCACCTGCGCCGCAGTCGCCCAATCAGGAAAAAAAGGACGACGCGAAGCCCGAGCCGCAGAAGATCGAAAAACAAAAAGCGGCCGAGCAGAAGAAAAAGCAGGAACAGGCGCAACCCAGTATCGCCGCTTCGCCAAACCGGGCGGCCGGCAACCAGACCCACAATCAGCAGCAGACCGGCGCCAACGGCGTCATCCAGAACGGCGGACAGGCGAATGCATCCGCCTACAGCGCCATGGTGCTCGCGCATCTGCAACGCTTCCGCATCTATCCGGACAGCGCGCGCTCCGCCGGAATTACCGGCGTCGCTACCGTGCGCTTCACGCTGGGCGCTAATGGCAACGTGGTCGGCGTGTCGCTTGCCGGATCGAGCGGCAAAGCGGTGCTCGATCAGGCAGCACTTGCCATGGTGCGCCGCGCTTCGCCCTTCCCGCCAATTCCGCCCTCATTAGGCCGCGGCAGCATGAGCTTCGCCGCGCCGGTGCGTTTCAACCTGCGCTGAGCGTTACGCCGCGCCGGTCTCGCCGCGCGACCAGTTCTCCGTCGTTTCCATCGCGAAGTCCGCCAGTCCTCCGTTCGCGATCGCATCGCGCATGCCTTTCATCAGCGACTGGTAGTAGGCGACATTGGCCCAGGTCAGCAGCATCGAGCCGAGGATCTCGTTCGCCTTGATCAGGTGATGGAGATAAGCGCGGGAATAATCGCGCGCGGCGGGACAATCGCTGGTTTCGTCGAGTGGCCGGGGATCTTCGGCATGGCGCGCATTTTTCAGGTTCAGCTGGCCGAATCGTGTATAGGCGAGCGCATGGCGTCCGGCGCGGGTCGGCATCACACAGTCGAACATGTCGATGCCGCGCATGACCGCTTTGACGAGATCATCCGGCGTGCCGACGCCCATCAGGTAACGCGGGCGGTCTTTGGGAAGTGCAGGCACCGTCGCCTCGATCATTTCGAGCATGACTTCCTGCGGCTCGCCGACCGCGAGACCGCCAATCGCATACCCGTCGAAGCCAATGCCGATCAGACCTTTCGCGGATTCGAGCCGCAGCGGCACAGAAGCGCCGCCCTGCACGATGCCGAACAGCGCACGATCTTGCGGCGTGCCGAACGCCTTCTTCGAGCGCTCGGCCCAGCGTAGCGAAAGCCGCATCGCGCGTGCGGCTTCTTCCTCGCTGCACGGAAGCCGCACGCATTCGTCGAGCTGCATGGAAATATCGGCGCCGAGCAGCCGCTGGATTTCGATCGCGCGCTCCGGGGTCAGTTCGTACATCGTGCCGTCGATGTGCGAGCGGAATCTGACGCCGTTCTCGTCGAGCGTGCGCAAGGTCGCAAGCGACATCACCTGAAAGCCGCCGGAGTCGGTCAGGATCGGCCCGCTCCAGTTCATGAATTTGTGCAACCCGCCGAGTTTGGCCACACGCTCCGCGCCGGGGCGCAGCATCAAATGGTAGACATTGCCGAGCACAATATCGGCGCCAGTTGAGCGCACGGTCTCGGGCAACATCGCCTTCACGGTCGCAGCGGTGCCGACCGGCATGAAGGCAGGTGTGCGCACCACGCCGCGCGCGGTCGCGAGTTCACCGCGGCGCGCGGTTCCGTCCGTTGCATTGACCGTGAATTTCATCATGCGCTTTTAGCGCGGCGATTCCGGAAACAGCAAACTGCCGTCGCCATACGAGTAAAAGCGATATCCGTTTGCAATTGCGTGCGCATAGGCGCGCTTCATGCGCTCCAAACCGGAAAACGCGCTGACCAGCATGAACAACGTCGAGCGCGGCAAGTGGAAGTTCGTGAGTAGCGCATCGACTGAACGGAAGCGATAGCCAGGCGTGATAAATATATCGGTCTCGGCCGCGAACGGCTTGATCTTGCCGTTGGAGTCCGAGGCGGACTCCAGAAGCCGCAGTGCCGTCGTGCCGACGGCGATCAAGCGGCCGCCGCTCTGTTTCGCGCGGTTGATTGCATCGGCCGTCTCTGCGGTAATCTGCCCGTATTCCGCATGCATCTTGTGTTCAGCGACGTCGTCTGCCTTCACAGGCAGGAATGTGCCCGCGCCGACATGTAACGTCACCTTCTCAATACCGACACCCGCGTCGCGCAGGTTTGCGGCGAGCAGATCGGTGAAATGCAGACCGGCGGTCGGTGCTGCGACCGAGCCTTCGTGGGCCGCGAACATCGTCTGATAGTCGCCCCGGTCGCGTTCGTCGTCTTCGCGCTTTGAAGCGATATAAGGCGGCAAGGGCATGTGCCCGAGCGCCTCGATCGCATCGTCCAGCACCGCGCCGTGAAAGTCGAAACGCAGCGTGATCTCGCCGCCCTCGCCTTTCTCCTCAACCGTCGCGTCGAGCGCGCCGAGGAGACACACGCGGGACTCATGGCCGAAGCGAATGCGATCGCCAGGTTCGAGACGCTTCGCGGGGCGCGCGAGCGCTTGCCAGCGTTCCGGGCCGAGGCGCTTGATCAGCGTAGCCTCCACTTCGACCGAGACGCCGTTACGCTCTCGCGTGCCGTGAAGCCGCGCCGGAATGACCTTGGTGTCGTTGACGACGAGCACGTCGCCCTTGCGCAGCAAGAGCGGCAGATTGCGCATCGTTTGGTCTTCGAGTTCGGGCTCTGCTCCCGGCCGGACGACGAGAAGCCTTGCGGCATCGCGCGGCTCCGTTGGCCGGAGCGCGATTGCTTCCTGCGGCAGTTCGAAGTCGAAGTCGGCAGTCTTCATTTCAAGCGGGCGTGCCCGCTCAGGCCGCCATTTTCGCCGAAATGATCTTGTCCGGATTCATCACCGGCTCGCCACGCTTGATCTTGTCGACGTTCTCCATGCCATCGGTGACCTCGCCCCAGACGGTATATTGGCCGTCGAGAAAGCGCGCGTCGCCGAAGCAGATGAAGAACTGACTGTCGCCCGAATCCGGGTTCGCGGCGCGCGCCATCGAAACCGTGCCGCGCACATGCGGCGCGTCGTTGAACTCCGCCTTCAGTTTCTTGCCTGAGCCGCCGGTGCCGGTGCCATGCGGGCAGCCGGTCTGTGCCATGAAGCCGTCGATCACGCGGTGAAAGACGATGCCGTCGTAGAAACCTTCCTTCACGAGTTCCTTGATGCGCGCGACGTGACCAGGCGCTAGATCGGGGCGCATCTTGATCGTGACCGGACCCTGCGTGGTTTCCAGGAGCAGCGTATTTTCGTCAGCCATTTTCGTTTCCTTATTGTCCGGGGATCGCCTTCAGAATGCGATCCGGAGTGCGGGGCGGTTCGCCCTTGTTGATCTTGTCGACCACGTTCATGCCAGAGGTTACTTCGCCGACCACGGTGTATTGCCCGTTCAGCGAAGACTGCTCGTCTAACATGATGAAGAACTGGCTGTTCGCCGAATTGTTGTCGCCGCCCTTGCGTGCCATGCCGACGATGCCGCGCCGGAACGGCACGTTCGAGAACTCGGCCTTGAGGTCCGGATATTTCGAGCCGCCGGTGCCGTCGCCGTTCTGGCCGTCGCCAGTCTGGGCCATGAAGCCCGCGATCACGCGATGGAACGGCACGTTGTTGTAGAAACCTTCGCTCGCAAGTTGTTGCAGGCGTTTCGCGTGGTTCGGCGCGAGATCGGTGCGCAGGCGAATGACGATTTTTCCTTTGGTCGTCTCGAGCGTCAGCGTATTCGCGCCGCCGCTCTTGGTCTGCGCCGTCTTCTTCTCGGACTTCGTCTTTGCGTCCGTCTTTGTGTTCGTCTTGGCTTTGGTGTCGGACTTCGCCTCGGGCGTAGTGCCGCGCCACGGATCGTAGTTTTGCTGCGCAAGGGCCGCGGCCGGCAGCGCCAGCGCACAGAGGAAGGCAATCGTTTTCAGTATGCGCATGATCAGCCCGCTATTTTCTTGAAATCTGCGCCAGTTTCTTGCCCACGAAATCCGGCACGAATTTGGTGACGTCGCCACCCATGGCCGCGATCTGACGCACCAGCGTGCCGGTGATGTGCCGGGTCGCCGGCGTTGCCGGGATGAACACGGTCTGGATCTTCGCATCCATCTCGCCATTCATGCCGCTCATCTGCATCTCGTAATCGAAATCGGTGCCGTCGCGCAGGCCGCGAATAAGAAGCGTTGCCTTGGCTTTCCGTGCGGCGGCAATCACGAGGCCGTCGAAGGTCACTACTTCGACCTTAACCTTGTAAGCGCGCGCGATCGATGCACTCGCCTTCTCGATCATCGCCTTGCGCTCAGCCGCTTCGAACAACGGCTTCTTACCCGGATGAATGCCGATCGCAACCACGACGCGGTCGCAGATGCGCGCGGCCGCCTCGAGCACGTCGAGATGGCCGTTGGTGATGGGATCGAAAGTGCCAGCGTAAAGACCGGTGCGTTCCATGACGCGTTCCTAGCTGCCGTTCTCGTCGTCTTCGCGGATGCGCTCGACCGAAACGACCTTCTCGTCCTCGGCAGTATCGAACACAATCACGCCCTGCGTCGAGCGGCCCGCGATGCGGATGCCTGCGACCGGCGTGCGGATCAGCTTGCCGGCGTCGGTAACCAGCATGATCTGGTCGCTTTCCTCGACCGGGAACGAGCCGACCACGCGGCCGTTCTTCTTGCCGAGCGACATGGCGACGATGCCTTTACCGCCGCGGCCGGTGATCCGGTACTCGTAAGACGACGTGCGCTTGCCATAGCCCTGATCGGTGAGCGTCAGGATGAATTGCTCGGCTGCGCCCATTTCGGCGTAGCGCTGCTGCGACAGTTCGATCGCGCCGACCTTCTCTTCGTCGTCGGACTCCGCCTCAGCTTCTTCGCCGCGCCGCACGGCATTCGCGAGCTTGAGATACGCAATACGCTCTTCGCTGATCGCTTCGATGTGGCGGATGATCGCCATCGAAATCAGCTTGTCGTCGTCTTCCAGCTTGATGCCGCGCACGCCGGAGGAATCGCGGCCCTTGAACACGCGGACTTCGCTTACCGGGAAGCGGATGCACTGGCCGGCGGCTGTCGAAAGCAGAATGTCGTCTGCGTCCGTGCAGAGCGCGACGTCCGCGATCGCTTCGCCCTCGGCGAGCTTCATCGCGATGATGCCGGAGCGGCGGATGTCGACGAAATCCGAAAGCGCGTTCCGGCGCACGCCGCCAGCGGTGGTCGCAAACATGATGTTGAGCTTGTCGCGCTCGCTCGCGTCCGCCGGCATGGTAATGATCGAGGTGATCGCCTCGTCAGGCTGGATCGGAAGCAGGTTCACGAAAGCCTTACCGCGCGCCTGCGGCGCGGCAAGCGGCAGCTTCCATACCTTCAATGTGTATGCGCGGCCGCGCGAGGAGAAGAACAGCACTTCGTCATGCGTGCTCGCGACGAAGAGGCGGCTCACGAAATCCTCCTCGCGGGTCTGCATACCGGCGCGGCCCTTGCCGCCGCGGCGCTGCGCGCGATAGGTCGAGAGCGGCACGCGTTTGACGTAGCCGGCGTGGGAAACGGTCACGACCATGTCTTCCGGCGTGATCAGCGCTTCCTCGTCGATCTCACCGATCTCCTCGCCGGAGATCTCGGTCTTGCGCGGGGTCGCAAACTCTTTCTTGATGCCGGAAAGCTCGGTTTTGATGATCGACTGGATGCGCGCGCGCGAGCGCAGGATTTCGAGATACTCCGCGATCTCCTTGCCGAGCGTGTCGAGCTCGGCCTCGATCTCGTCGCGGCCGAGCGCGGTCAGGCGTTGCAGGCGCAGGTCGAGGATCGCGCGCGCCTGCTCATCCGACAGGAAATAGGTGCCTTTCGCCGACACCTTGTGACGCGGATCGTCGATCAGTTCGACCAGCGCCTTCACGTCCTTCGCGGGCCATTCGCGCGCCATCAACTGCTCGCGCGCGGTCTGCGGATCTTTCGCGCTGCGGATCAACTTGATGACTTCGTCGATATTCGCGACCGCGATCGCAAGGCCAACCAAAATATGCGCGCGGTCGCGCGCCTTGTTCAGCAGGAACTTGGTGCGGCGGCCGATGACCTCTTCGCGGAACGCAACGAAGGCCGACACCAGATCGTGCAGCGTCATGGTCGCCGGGCGGCCGCCGGAGAGCGCCACGATGTTCGCGGGGAACGACGATTGTAGCGCCGTGAAGCGATAAAGCTGGTTCAGCACGATTTCGGAAATCGCTTCGCGCTTCAGTTCGATCACGACGCGCATGCCGTCGCGGCTCGACTCGTCACGGATGTCGCCGATTCCGTCGATCTTCTTGTCGCGCACGAGTTCCGCGATGCGCTCGATCATCGAGGCCTTATTCACCTGGTAGGGAATCTCGGTGATGATGATCGACTCGCGGTCGCGCTTGTCGCGCTCGATTGCGACGCGACCGCGCACCATGATCGAGCCGCGGCCGAGATGATACGCCTGGCGGATGCCGTTCTTGCCGAGGATGATGCCGCCGGTCGGGAAGTCCGGTCCGGGCACGATCTCGGTCAGTTCATCGAGCGTGATGTCGGGCTTGTCGATATAGGCGATGCAGGCGTCGATGACTTCGCCGAGGTTGTGCGGCGGAATGTTCGTCGCCATGCCGACCGCGATGCCGCCGGCGCCGTTGACAAGCAAATTCGGGAATTTCGCGGGCAGCACGACCGGCTCGCGTTCGGAGCCGTCGTAGTTGTCCTGATAGTCGACCGTTTGCTTGTCGAGATCGTCGACCAGCGAACTGGAGATCTTGCGCAGCCGCACTTCGGTATAGCGCATGGCCGCCGGCGGATCGCCGTCGACCGAGCCGAAGTTGCCCTGCCCGTCGACCAGTTCGACGCGCATCGAAAAATCCTGCGCCATGCGAACCAGCGCGTCGTAGACCGACTGGTCGCCGTGCGGATGATATTTACCGATGACGTCGCCGACGACGCGCGCGGACTTACGGTACGGCTTGTTCCACTCGTAGCCGTTCTCGTGCATCGAATAGAGGATGCGCCGATGCACCGGCTTCAAGCCGTCGCGCACGTCGGGCAGCGCGCGCGCCACGATCACGCTCATCGCATAATCGAGATACGAACGGCTCAGCTCGTCGGTGATCGAAACGGGCTTGATGTCCGAAGGCGGCAAGTCCCCCGGATTGGGTGTCTTTTCGTCGGCCACGAGTTTGGATTATCCGCCTGAAATCAGTGCCTGTTTTCTAGCCGATTCCGGCGTGAAAGGCCAGTAAAACGGCGTTCCGGACAGGCTGATTCCCTATGGCGGATCAGGTACTTATCCGGCTTTATCCGCCGATTATAACGGCATGCATGATGCGGCCCGGAACCAGCGTGAAAATGCCCGCGATCACGAGCGCGCCGGCGAAAATTCCGATCATCCAGCCGCGATGCGCCCGCACGTTATGGCGCCGCGCAAGCCACACCGCGAGCGGCACGTTGAACAGCACAAAGATCGAAAGCAGGTGGATCGGGCTCCACGGCCCCCACAATTTGATCTCGTTGATCCAGAAAGACGTGACGGCGATTGTCAGCATCAGCACGGCCCAAATCCAGCCGAAAGTCCGGTGCGAAAACGTGCCCTTACGCCGCACAAATTGAACTATGCCGATAACCACGGCGGCGATCGCAGCGAAGGCGTGAATCTGGATTGCAGGGGAAGCGTTTAAAAGCGGGGCAAGTGACATGGATGAAAGCTCTTATTTTATGCGCCAACGCTACCACAGTTTCGGTCTAGCGATCATCAGCCAGAAAATAATCATGATCGAAAAGAACGCGGGAAAACCGAAGGCGAACCAGATGCGGTAGAACCCATAGTAATCGGCGGGCAGCGGCTTCCTCTGGTCGCGTGCGTGTGCAGCGAGATCGCGCATGCGCATCTGGAAATAAATCACGGGCAGCCAGAACGCACCGATCACGAGATAGAGCACGACGGAGGCGACGATCCAGCTCGAGGTCAGCGGATAATTCTGCACCTTTGCCAGCAACAAGCCGGTGACCGGTTGTGCGATGACCGCGGTCGCCGTGAACAGGAAATCCGCAATGACGACGATGCGCGCCACACCCGCGATCACGGCAACGTCCTTCGTGCGATGCGCCATCACCATGAAGAAGGCGATGCCGGCACCGGTGCCGAGCAGCACGGTCGCGCCGATGATGTGCAGGAATTTCAAATCGAGATAGCCCATCAGCGATCGTCCAGGATCGCGAGAGCGGCGAAGCTTGCGAGCAAGACAGGAACGATCTTTACCAGTGGCCCAAGCGGATCAGCCCACAATTTCGGAAGCAGCATGCCACCAAGTACGAGATAGCCGAGGGAGACCGCGATCGCGGTCCAAAGTGCAAAGCGCGCGGTTTTCCGGATTGCGATGCCAAAACCGATCAAAAGATCGAGCAGCGCACCGCCGAATGTAGCAGGTACCGCGTAAGCGCCGAGTCCGGCCTGGAGCAGCAGAAGTATTCCAGCGTCACGCGCGGGTCCGAACGTAATCAGTCCAGTCGCGATCCAGAAGAGCGCAAGGCCGCCGAAGAGAAGCGGCTTCAGCAGGAAGAGTTTGGAGAACCAGCGTTCCTGCACCGAGGCGGGATTGCGCGTGAGCGCATCCGACAGGCGCAGCGGTGCAATACCGGTAAGCGACGTCCAGCCCTTATCGTCGCCGGTGACATCGCGCTCCAATTGGTGCAGCGCCGTGGTCCGCACCGGCGGCCGCCAGCCGAGCCAGCTTATGCAGTCGCCGAGCCGGAACGCGAAGGCCTCGCACCAGGCGGGGATCCGGATCACTTTCGCGGGCCGGTAGCCGAGCCATTTCCGATACGCTGCGACCATTTCTGATAGGCGCATGCGCTCGGGTCCTGCGACTTCGAGCAGATTTTTCGCGGGCGTTTCGGGCCGCAAAAGATGAACAATCGCTTCGGCAAGGTCCGTCACTTGCACCGGCTGCAACAGCGCGTCGCGGGCGCCTAACGGCAACACCGGCAATGCCGCGAGCGCGCGGATCAGCGCGGTGCCGCCATAGACGTTGCGGCCTACGACAATGGAGGGGCGCAGCACGATCCAGTCGAGATCGCTTTTCATCAGCGTGTCGTCGGCTTCGCGCTTGGTGCGCGCGAATGGCGTATCCGCGTCCACGCCGATCGCGGAAATATGCACGACGCGCTTCACGCCTGCCCGCTCGCAAGCCTCAAACAGCGCGAGCGTGCCGTCGATATGAACGGCGTGTACGTTGTCGGACGGATTATCCTGCAACGCGCCCGCACAATTCACGACGGCGTCGATGCCTTCGAGAAGCGGCGTCCATGCTTCGGGGGTTTTCGCTCTCGCAATATCAAGACGGACCCAGCGAACATCGGGCAGCACCAATGCTGCGCGCGCGATATTGCGCCCGACGCCAACGACCTCATGGCCGTCCGCAATAAGTCGAGCCGTCACCGCCGAGCCGATGAAGCCATAGGCGCCTGTAACCAGAACGTTCATGTCTCAAAATAGCAGGACATGAAACAAAACGGCAGCGGGTCACATCCGCTGCCGCTGCTGTAATCTCGAGCTAGAACAGCCGAAAAGGCACGCAAATATAATCCGGGCCTTTGGATTTTCTAACGAACAGCGGCTTGAAGGGCAGGCCACATCGGTTGCGCTCGCCGGTCGCTATGCCATCGACGTCAATGCGGTCGCCGGGATTGGGCTGCCGCTGCCACACAGACGTATCGTAGGTGTTGAACGCGTGCCCCAGGATCGAATTACAACCGAGCAAAGTGCGGTAAACGCAAGCGTTTTTCAGGCTCACGTATCCGCCCTCCTGCGCGTTCGAAGCAACATTTCCAAGAAACACCATACTCGCCGCAACAAAAAGTATTGAAAACGACTTTCTCATATTTCACCCCAAACCGGCTCAAACTTGAAAGACGCCGCTTGCCTAGCGTCAGCCGGCCGCAAAGCTTCAATCGAATTTCAAGGTCAGAAAGGTCTGAACGGAAAGAGGCACGCTTCCATCTTTTTGTTCGGATAATAATAAATGCTCATGACCTTATCGCCACACAGGCTGGGCTTATCCGAGAAGAAATACATGCCTGAAACTCGCTTTCCCGCCGCCGGTGCATTTTTTAGCCCACTAAGGTCGTAGCGTGCGCCGCCGCTGGATACGACACGCGCACATACCGGCGTTGAATAAACACAGTCATCGACGAAATAATTTCGTCTGTACTGCGCATTTGCATCGCTTGCTACAGGCAAGGTAACGAACGCAGCTGCCATAAAACAAAAAATAATCTTTTTCATTTCAACCTCCCTCAAAAAAATACCCCCGACACGAGCTCCTCAAAACGGAATGTCGTCGTCGAGATCGTTGCGCTTGCCGGAGGCCGCGACACGCTGCGGGCGCGGCGTCGTTCCGGTCGAGCCGAACTCGCTGCCGCCGTCGTCCGAAAGACCGGCGCCAGCGCCGCGGCCATCGAGCATGGTGAGTTGCGAGTTAAAGCCCTGCAGAACGACTTCGGTCGAGTAGCGGTCCTGACCGCTCTCTTTGTCCTGCCATTTGCGGGTCTGAAGCTGGCCCTCGAGATAAACCTTCGCGCCCTTCTTAAGATACTGCTCCGCGATCCGGCACAGCCCTTCGTTGAAGATCACGACACGGTGCCATTCGGTCTTTTCGCGGCGCTCGCCGGTCGCCTTGTCCTTCCAGGACTCGGACGTCGCTACGCGCAGGTTCGCGATCGGGCGGCCATCGTTGGTGCGGCGGATTTCCGGGTCAGCGCCGAGATTGCCGATGAGAATTACCTTGTTGACGCTGCCTGCCATGACCACTTGCTCCGCTTCCGAAATTGCCGCTTCCGGCGGCCCGGCACCCTAGCCCCGATTGGTTCGTCACCCGTGCTCGTTAAGAGTTTTTCCACAGGGGTTGAACCGGACGGGGAAAACTAGCGTGTTCCTGATATGTTCTAGTATGCGAAAGCGCCTGCCGCAAGGGGATAAGTCGGCGTTTCCAGCGCTTTGTTATGCATCGATATGAAGTTCACCAGGAGCACGAATGTTCGCCGGACGTTCACGGTCTCGCGCCGCACGAATATTAACGATTATGACGGTCCGGCAATGGCTTAGCGCAGCTTCGGCAGCCGCTGTTTTACCTTCGCGTAGTCCTTCCAGGGGTCGCCCTTAAGTTTATCTCCGACCGAATAAGGATGCGCGCTCTCGAGTTTTCCGAGCGCCTGCCAAGACAGCGGCACCGCGAACGGCGCACCCTTTCTCGCACGCGAGGAGTACGGCGCGATCGCCGTCGCGCCGCGCGTGTTGCGCAGGTAATCGACGAAGATTTTTCCCTTCCGCTTGGCCTTGGACATGGTGGCGATGAAGCGCTCGGGCTCCTCCTCCGCCATCAGGCGCGCCATCGCCTCGGCGAAGTCGCGGTGCTGGTCCCAGGTGTGCCCGCGCGTGAGCGGGACCACGACATGGATGCCTTTGCCGCCGGTCGCCATCGCGAAGGACTCGAGGCCAAGCTTCTTCAGCCGCGTGCGCATTTCCTTCGCCGCGTCTTTCACCTTCGCGAAGGCCACGTCCTCGTCAGGATCGAAGTCGAACACCATGCGGTCCGGGTGCTCGACCGCATCGACATGCGTGCCCCACAGATGCAGCTCCAGCGCGCCCATCTGCACGGCAGCGATCAGCCCCTGTAAATCCTCAATATAGAGATAGTCGCGCTTGCCGGAGCTTTCACGGATTGGCACGGCGCGGAATTCTTTGGGAAAACCTTTCGAGGCGTGCTTCTGAAAGAAGCACTCACCGCCCTCACCATCCGGACAGCGCACGAGGCTGATCGGCCGCTTCACGATATGCGGCAGCATCCGGTCCGCGACCGCGATGTAATGATCGATCAGGTCGCGCTTCGTGATGCCCTGATCGGCGAACAAAATCTTGTCCGGGTGCGTGACGCGCACGCCTTCGATGATGTCTTCGTCCTTGCCGTGTGCCACCGGTCTGGCGCCGGAGGATTTGCGCGCGGGGGCGGCAAGTTTCGCTGTTTTCTGTTTCGGCATCGGCTTCTCCCGGACCACGGCGCTTGCCGGCTTGTCCTCGCGCAATCCCTTGAACGCACCCTGACGCACGAGGCCCTCGCGCGTCCAGCCGCGGAATTCGATTTCGGCGACGAGTTTCGGTTCGACGAATTTCGCCTGCCGCGCGATCGAAGGCGGAATGCCTTCCGCCGGCGTATCGGCTCGCGCAAGTTTCCGGAATTGCGCTTGCAGATGCTCAAGCCGCGCGCCGGAATAGCCGCTTCCCACCCGGCCTGCGTAGCGCAGCTTCCCTTCCTCGCGCACAGCGAGCAACAGCGAGGAAAACGGACGGCCCGCCTTGTCCGAAGGCCGCCAGCCGATGATCACGAATTCCTGCTCCATCCCGCATTTGGACTTGAGCCAGTTCATGTTGCGCCCGGAGCGGTAAGGCGCATCGGCGCGTTTGGAGACGATGCCTTCAAGCTTGAGGTCGCAAGCGCGCGCGAACACGTCACCGCCGCTGCCCTTTACGTGCTCGGAGTACGCCAGCGGTCCTTTGCCGATCACCGGCTTCAAAAGCCGCTCAAGAAGTTTCTTGCGGTCCGTCAGCGGGCGCTTGCGAAGGTCCTCGCCGTCGAGTTCGAGCAGGTCGAACAGATAATAGGCGAAACCGCCGCGTCCGGTCGAAAGCGCATCCTGCAACGCGCCGAAGTCGGTATGGCCTTGCTTGTCGGCGACTGCGATTTCGCCGTCGAGCAGCGCGCTTTCGCAGTCCAGTTTTTTCAATGCCGGCACGAGTGCCGCGAACTTTCCGGTCCAGTCGAGGCCATTGCGCGTATAAATCCGCACGTCATCAGTGCCGATCGCGGTGATCGCGCGGTAGCCGTCGAACTTGATTTCATGAAGCCACTCGCGCCCGGCCGGCGGGGCATCCACGAGGGTCGCGAGTTGCGGCGCGACGAAGTCAGGAACTTTTGCGTTTCCTTTTCTTCTTCGCGCTCGCGGCCGCTTTCGCCGCCTTGCGCGGCGAAGACGAACGCGCGCGCGGTGCGCGGCGCGCGGCGGAAGCTCGCTTTACCTTCTTGAGGCGCTTTACGTTGGCTTCCACGGATTCGTTCGAGTGCCATTCCGGCTGCTCTTCCGCGATCTCGTCCATCTCGAGACCGCTGTGGACGCTGGTGAGCTGGCTTTCGATCAGGTCGCCGCCCTCGCCGGGACGCGCGAACTCGTCCTTCTCCTTGATGAGCAGCCAATTTTCCTTGCCCTGCTTGCGGCCGGTATCGGAACGCAGCCTCACCAGCGCGAAGCCGCCATGCAGACGCTTGCCGTGGATGACGAATTTGAGCTTGCCTTCGCGGAAGCCTTCGTCCGGGTCGCCGAGCGGCTCCCAGGTGCCTTCGTCCCACAGCATGACCGTGCCGCCGCCATACTGGCCTTTCGGAATGGAACCTTCGAAGCTGCCGTATTCGACCGGATGATCTTCGGTCCGTACGGCAAGCCGCTTGTCGCCGGGATCCATGCTCGGACCGCGCGGCACCGCCCAGCTTTTCAAAACACCGTCATGCTCAAGACGGAAGTCGTAGTGCAATTGCCTCGCTTCGTGTTTCTGGATCAGATAGGCGTGACCCTTGTGCGTGCGGCGCGCGCCTTCCGGCTCGCCGGTCTTCGTAAAATCGCGTTTCTCGCGATAGGTGTGCAGATCGGATTTCATTTCAATTCACCTAGGCTGCCTTGCTGCGTTTGGCGGAGCGGCGCGACGATTTGGCTGCGCGCCTGGTTCGCTTCGCCGGTTTCTTCTCCTCCTTCGCACTCTCGCCCTTCTTGCCGACGCTGCGCTTCAACGCATCCATCAGGTTGATCACATTGGACGGAAGCTCGGCTTCCTCGATCTGGCGCGGCGCGCGCTTCTCCTGTTTGGCCTCGATCAGTTCTTTCAGCGCGTCGGTATATTTGTCGTGAAATTCTTTCGGGTCGAATTTCTTGGTCTTCTTCTCGATCAGTTCGGATGCCAGCGAAATCATCTCGCTGTCCGGCTTCTTGGCCGGCACGTCCTGATAAAACTGATCCGCCTTCTGCACTTCGTCGGCATAGTGCAGCGTTTGCAGAAGAAGGCCCTTGCCTTCGGCACGGACCGCAACGATGGCACCTTTGCCGCGGATCACGATTTGACCTAGGCCAATTTTCTTCTCTTTTTTCAGCGCCTCGCGAAGCACAACATAGGCTTCCTGCCCGTCTTCGTCGTCTTCGGGCGCGATGAAATAGCTGTTCTCGAAATAGATCGGGTCGATTTCGTTTTCGCCGACGAATTGCACGAGGTCGATGGTGCGCTTCGCTTCGAGCTTTACCTCGTCGATTTCTTCGTCGGTGAGCAAAACATATTTGCCCTTCTCGACCTCGTAGCCCTTTACGATTTCGCCGGTGTCGATCGGTCCGATACCGGGCACGACCTTCTCGTAACGGATGCGCTTGCCGCTCGGCTCGTGGATCTGGTTGAACGAAATGCGGGCGCCGCTTTTCGTCGCCGAATAGAGCTGGATCGGGATCGAGACGAGCGATAGGCGGATACGGCCGGTCCAATAGGCGCGTGCAGGCATTTCGATTACTCCAGCTACAAAGACATGCCCCCGCCGGGAATTAACGCGGATCACGCTATTTCGTTCCAAATACAGCGGAAATCCGCGTGGTTGCTGGCTTTCGGGGCTGCACACAGGCCATGCGAACGGCCTCTAGCGAAAGCCAGCCGTTCTCCCTATGTTCAGCTAGCTTTTTTCCGCGACTCGAAACCGTCCGCCGCGCCATCAAAGGTGCGCCAACATCCTGTAATCGCACCTTCATGCCGCTGAAATCCGATAGCAAAACCGCGCGTCCCGACAGCCGCTTCATCACCATCCGCGGCGCGCGCGAGCACAACCTCAAGAACGTCGATCTCGAATTGCCGCGCGACAAGCTCGTGGTGTTCACGGGCCTTTCCGGCTCCGGCAAATCCTCGCTCGCCTTCGACACAATCTATGCTGAGGGCCAGCGGCGTTATGTGGAGAGCTTGTCCGCTTACGCGCGCCAGTTCCTCGAGATGATGCAGAAGCCGGACGTCGATCAGATCGACGGCCTATCGCCCGCGATCTCCATCGAGCAGAAGACGACCTCGAAGAACCCGCGCTCAACCGTCGGCACCGTCACCGAAATCTACGACTACATGCGTCTGCTGTGGGCGCGCATCGGCATTCCCTATTCGCCGGCGACCGGATTGCCGATCGAAAGCCAGACCGTCTCGCAGATGGTGGACCGGGTGCTGGCACTCCCCGAAGGCACGAAACTTTATCTGCTGGCACCCGTCGCGCGCGGCCGCAAGGGCGAATACAAGAAAGAGTTCGCGGAATATCTCAAGAAGGGCTTCCAGCGCGTCAAGGTCGATGGAAAGTTCTACGAGATCGCGGAAGTCCCGGCCCTCGACAAGAAACTCAACCACGACATCGACGTCGTGGTCGATCGCGTCGTAGTGCGCGAGGAAATCAAGCAGCGCTTGGCGGAGAGTTTCGAGACCGCGCTGAAACTCGCGGAAGGTCTTGCAGTCGCGGAGCTTGCCGAGCCGGTGGCACTCTCCGCGAAAGAAAAAACCGAAGGCATGAAGCGCGGAACGCAGGACGACCCGAGCCGCATCCTGTTCTCGGAAAAATTCGCCTGCCCGGTTTCGGGCTTCACCATCGCGGAAATCGAGCCGCGGCTGTTCTCCTTCAACTCGCCGCACGGCGCCTGCCCCGAATGCGACGGCCTCGGCATCGAAAAGCAGATCGACCCCGATCTCGTGGTGCCGGACCCGAAGAAGTCGCTGCGCGAAGGCGCGATCGCGCCGTGGTCGCGCTCGTCGTCGCCCTATTACACGCAGACGCTGGAAGCGCTCGGCCGCAAATACAAATTCTCGCAACAGGTCGCGTGGAAGGAACTGCCGAAGAAAATTCGCGACATCGTGCTTTACGGCTCCGGCGAAGACGAGGTGAAATTCGTCTATGACGACGGCGCACGCACGTTTGAAACGCGCAAACCCTTCGAAGGCGTCGTCAACAACCTCGAGCGGCGCTATCGCGAAACCGACAGCGACTGGGCGCGCGAGGACATCGAGCGCTTCTTCTCGAGCGTGCCCTGCGAAGCCTGCCACGGCAACCGGTTGAAGCCCGAAGCGCTCGCCGTCAAAATCTCGAAGAAACACATCGGCGAAGTCACCGAGCTTTCGGTGCGCGCGGCGCAGGAGTGGTTCGAAGCGCTGCCTGCGAAGCTCAACAAGAAGCAGAACGACATCGCGGTCCGCGTGTTGAAAGAAATCCGCGAGCGCCTCACCTTCCTGATCGATGTCGGCCTCGACTATCTCACACTCTCGCGCGCCTCCGGCACGCTCTCCGGCGGCGAGAGCCAGCGCATTCGCCTCGCCAGCCAAATCGGCTCGGGCCTCACGGGCGTCTTGTACGTGCTCGACGAGCCGAGTATCGGGTTGCACCAGCGCGACAACGCGCGGTTGCTCGAAACGCTGCGGCGGCTCCGCGACATCGGCAACACCGTGATCGTGGTCGAGCACGACGAGGACGCGATCCGCACTGCCGATTATCTGATCGACGTCGGCCCGGGTGCCGGCGTGCATGGTGGGCGCATCGTCGCGCGCGGCACGACGCAGGACATCTGCAACGCGCCGGAAAGCATCACCGGAAAATATCTGACCGGCGAACTGAACGTCGAGACGCCGCCGACGCGCCGCAAGCCGGGCGGGCGTTCGCTGAAAATCGTCGGCGCGACCGGCAACAATCTCAAGAACGTCTCGGCGGAAATTCCGCTCGGGCTGTTCACCTGCATCACCGGCGTTTCCGGCGGCGGAAAATCGACGTTGCTCATCGACACGCTCTATAAAGCGCTGTCGCGGCGACTCAACAATTCGTCCGAGCATCCCGCCCCGCATAAAGCCATCGAAGGCGTCGAGCACATCGACAAGATCATCGACATCGATCAGTCGCCGATCGGCCGCACGCCGCGCTCGAACCCCGCGACCTATACCGGCGCGTTCACGCCGATCCGCGACTGGTATGCGGGCCTCCCCGAGGCGAAGGCGCGCGGCTACGGGCCGGGCCGCTTCTCGTTCAACGTCAAGGGCGGTCGCTGCGAGGCGTGCCAGGGCGACGGCGTCATCAAGATCGAGATGCACTTCCTGCCCGACGTTTATGTCACCTGCGAGGAATGCAAGGGCAAGCGCTACAACCGCGAGACGCTCGACGTCCTGTTCAAGGGCAAGTCGATCGCGGACGTGCTCGACATGACGGTCGAGGAAGCGCGCGACCTGTTTCAGGCGGTGCCGACCGTGCGGGACAAGCTCGAGACGCTCGCGCGCGTCGGCCTCAACTACATCAAGGTCGGCCAACAGGCGACGACGCTATCGGGCGGCGAAGCGCAGCGCGTGAAGCTCGCGAAGGAATTGTCGAGGCGCGCGACGGGCCGCACGCTCTACATTCTCGACGAGCCGACCACGGGCCTGCACTTCCACGATGTTGCAAAACTTTTGGAAGTGCTGCATGAGCTGGTCGACAGCGGCAACACGGTTGCGGTGATCGAGCACAATCTCGAGGTCATCAAGACCGCCGATTACATCATCGACATGGGTCCCGAAGGCGGCGACGGCGGCGGCGAAGTGGTCGCGACCGGCACGCCGGAAGACATCGTGAAAGAGAAGCGCTCTTATACCGGACAGTTCCTGAAGCCGGTGCTGGAGCGCGACAAGGCGCTGCGGGCGAAGAAGAAGCCGAGCGTAAGGGCGGCGGAATAGATTACCGCGTCCCCTCATCACAGACCTTGGATTTCGGCGGGTGAAACGGCGGATACTTGTGTAAGATGACGTCGGGAACAGGGGCTATCGATGCCGACGCGAGCCAAATTCACTAAAGTAGACGAGATCGAGTACGCACAGGTTTGCGAAACCTACAGACAAGGCGTTCGCACTCTATTCGATACGTTGAAGTTCTACATAATTTTTCAGGGCGCCCTTGGCACGCTCGCCGGCGCAGTTTTTGCGCGCGACGAGTTTCAGTGGCGACCCGACATTTTGGGCCAAAAGATCAATCTCCCGCTGCTTGCAATTTCAGTGATCGGTTTTCTCGTCGGCAGCGGCGCTCTCCTTATCACCAAGCGTCTTTTTAAATACCACGATGCTTTGGTGGAACGCGCCGAAGAAATCGAAAGCAAATTCGGTATGAACCAGATTAAGCGGCTGAATGACGTCTGGAAGAGTGGCAAGTCTTACCGAAGCGCGACAATGGTCACGCACTTCGTGTTCTTCCTCGTCGCCTTTCTCTGGCTTCTCGGCGTTTTCAAGAGCGTCTTCTAAGCAGCGAAGCGATGGCGAACGATACTTGGAAAGAAATCGTCAAATGGACGCGCAGCTATTCCAGGCAATTTTGAAGCCGGGGCTGGAGCGCGACAAGGCGCTGCGGGCGAAGCGGCCGAAGGTAAGGGCTGCGGAGTGACTAGCAGCGACGCGACTTCCGTTTTTCTTCAACTCGACGAGACGCCGATTGAGCTTGAACATGATGGTATCGTCGCTAGCAATCGGGAACTAATTCATCACACCGAGCTGATTCACGCCGCTCTAGCCCTCATCAATGCAGTTTTGCGTTCACACAAGTATGAGCAAGGAAGCGATACACTTGTTGTTCTTCGGCTGTTAGTTCGACTTTTCAACGCGACGAACGCGACTCTAAAGCTCGGACGCGCAGGCTATTTCCAACCTGCGTTCTCATTGATTAGAGACATTGTAGAGCTTGAGTTTCTAGCTGATCTATTTACGCGGGATCGCGGGCACCTAACGCAATGGATCGCACTAGACGACACGGCACGGGAAAAGCAGTTTAAGCAAGTGTGGATAAGGACGACACTTGATGATTTGGATGGCTTAAAGGAGAAGAAAAGAGCTGCAGTCTACAAGATGCTTTCGAAATATGCAGCGCATCCTAGTCCGCATGGCTTCAATATCATTTCTCCCGAGAACCTAACAAAGATCGGACCATTCCCTTCGCAGATCGTACTGACTGCATTGTTGCAAGAGCTGGCGAAGCATTTTCAGTTTGCGCTTTTTCATATTATCAAATTGCTCATGCCCCTGTCCGATGACACTGATCCAGCGCGAATACATTTCACCAAGGTGCTAATCGAGTGGCGAAGGCTCTACGATAATCTGCTCCGCGCTTAGTCGTGTGCGTTAAGATAGCGGTGTTCCAGCCTTCCTAATCTTCTCAAGCCGGACCCATGTGTTCCGACCGCGCTCGACTTGCCAGAACCACCATCCATTTATTGGCCGCTTCACGGCATTTGCAGCAGCCAGCGATAGTGATTTGTAGATAACGCCATTGAACCTTATTGTCCCGTCGCGCCTCACTCTTCCTTTAAACACTCGTTTTTTATGAACACCGCGGATTTTTGCTCCATTCGGAAGCAGTCTGCTAAGCCCTCGATTAGCGCCGCTCTTTTTCTTATTGGGGTTTCGACGCTCACGACCAAATAACTCGTCAACCTCACCCTGCTGCTTCTCGCGGATTGCACGGGTGATTTGACGCCTCATATCTTTCGATAGCGCCAATTTTCCCCGTTGCTTTGCGCCGGGCGGTTTGGCGATGCGGTGAAGTAACGCTTCAATCTCGCGTAGGTGCTGATCGTTGATCGTCAAGTAAATTGAAAAACTGTCCCATGCATGCCCGTGTTTATTCTTGCCATGCGCCTTAAGACGCCAGCGAAGTGCCGTAGCGAGGCCGACGTAATACAGTTTGCTGCGCCGGTAGAGCGCGTAAATGCCGGCATTTCTCCCAATGAACTCCCTAACAATATCGGGATGCGACTCTAATAGTTCACGGGAAACATTTTCTAAGTGCTGATGAACAAGTGCTTCTCGTTTGCCCTTGCGCTTTTTTGGACGTGCCACCGAATCCCCCCGAAGATGTTTCACTATAGACCGCGATTTGATGTGGGTAGACCGTCGTTGTGGTGCGCAAATGGGGATAAGCGATTACTGGTCTGGCGATTTCCTGTTCTTTCTCAACCACTTCCCATCACCTTCCAAAAAACTTATCCCCGCCCCTCCACGCGCGCTTAGAGTCCGCACCGTCTCGGCCCAAGTTTAGGGGCGCGTCGCGCGGCGTGTTCGACTCGCGGGCCGGGAGCGGTGGCTGTATCCCGGGGCGTAACGCACCTCGAATACGGCGGCTGAAGTCGCTTGGTTCCGGCGCGCCTACCGCGCGTCACAAGGGCCTTGCTTGGCTGCTTCGTTGGGAACGTGTGCCAACGCAAGTACGGCGAAGCAGATAAGGCCCGCCAGCGGAGGATAGTTTGGTCAGTCCTCCGGGGATCATGCGAAGGAAAGCCGAAAACCACTGCGTGCGGGACGCCGGTTGCTTCTCCGGCTTTCGCGGTGACGACAATTCATCTGTGCTTTTTCCAACTCGCACAGATGGCCGTGGAGGACGGAAATCCTCCGGCGTCCCCGCCGCCCTCTTTTGTTGGCGCGAATGGCCCGAAGGCCAAGCGCGCGAACAGAAACGGGCCGGCGCAAGCGGCTCAAACTCCGGCTCAAATCGAGCGCGGCAACGCGAACCGCGCCCAACGGAGGCTTATGTTTATGCCGAACGCCATCGCCCTTCGCCGGCTCAAATGGTACGATGGAACCGCGGCAGACGATCGGGGGAACGTCATGCAGTCATTTGATCTGAACAGAAAGCTCCGCGCCGGGCTGATCTGTCTCGTGCTGGCAATATTATTTGCCGGCGCCCAAATTCCGACGGCCGCCGCGCAATCGGCGCTGGAGCGCATCCAGGAAGAACTTAAGAAACGTGCCGACGAAGCAAACAAGAAATTGCGCGAGGACGACAGACTCGACGAGGCGCCGGCCGCAAGGCCGCTGGAGGGATTCTGCAAGGCACTTGAGGATGTGATTGCCGTAGCACCGGACGATTTTAAACCGATCCTTGGCCCTCTGGAGTATTCGTTCTATGCCGTGCGCCTTAGCATTCCCGGCAGCGGCAAGTGCAATGTCCCAATCGACACTGGGCTTGGCTATAGCTGCAGCGCGGACTTCAAGACCGCCGCGATCGCCAGCCAGCAACTGTCCGCGCTCGCGCGCAACATCGACAAGTGCTTGCCCGGCGTAAAAGCCGAACGCTCGGCCGATCACTATTCCATTACGCTTTGGCCGGAAGACCGAAGGACAAGGGGTTCGATCATCATGATCTCGATCGCAAGTCTGTATAAGAAGTGGCTGGACGGCACTGATACCTATTACGTGACACTGTCGGTGCTGAATCTCAAACCGCGTTAGCCACTGACGGGACGGGCCTCGTCCCCCGATCTCCCTAAAGTCCGCGCCGCTTGCGCTCCGCATCGTCCCATGCGGTCAGCGCCTGATAATCCGGCACGAAGCCGAGGCCCTTCTGCGCGTCCGACGAAATCACGGTCTGCGAGGTGACGACGTCGACCAGCGCCGGCGCGTTCTTCAGCGCGCGCTCGAGCGCGGGCTTCAGCTGCTCCGGCTTCGTCACCCGTTCGCCATGCAGCCCGAGCGCCTTCGCCATCCCCGCGTAATCCGAATGACGCAGCGTGGTGCCAACGACACGGCCGCCGTAATTCATCTCCTGATCCAGCCGCTCGATATTCCAGGCGGCGTTGTTCGAGACGATGAATACGCACTTCGCGCCGTGGCGCACGGCGGTGTCGATCTCCATCGCGTTGATGCCGAAAGCGCCGTCGCCGTTGACCGAAATCACCTGCCGCTCGGGCATCGCGAGCGAAGCCGCGACCGCGAACGGCACGCCGACGCCGAGGCAGCCGAAGGCGCCGGCATCCATGTAAGTCCGCGCCTGCAAGCCGGTGCGCGCGAAGGAGAGCAAATCGCCGCCGTCGGCAATCGCGATGTAATCCGGGTCGGCGAGTTCGGCGATCGCGTCGAAGATCGCCTGCGGATGCACCTTTCCGTCTTCGCCGGTCTGCGGTCCCTTGCTCGACTTCGCCTTCGCGACACGATCCCTGTGCTTGGCACGCAGGCTGTCAGCCCATTGCTTGTCGATTGCGGATTCGCGATTGCCTGCCGCGTCGCACATCGATTTCAACGCGAGCGGTACGCTCGCGAGAATTTCCGGCTGGCCGCGCCGGTTGTCGATCAGTTCACCGGCGGCGTCAGACAAACGAATAAACTTCGCGTGCGGGAAGACTGCCGGAGAGCCGTAGCCTGTCTGATAGTCGAGCTTGCGGCCGATCAGGAGCACGACATCGGCGTCGGTCATTGCCTGCGCGCGCACAGCGGCGGCGGTCGATGGATGATCGGCAGGCACGAGGCCCCGGCTCTCCTGCGTATCGAGATAGAGCGCGCCGGTCGCGTCGAGCAGACGAACGAGTTCGCTGGAAGCACCGCGCGCGCCACGACCTGTGAAGACCAGCGGGCGCTTCGCGCCCCACAGCGCCTCGACCGCCTGCTTGATCGCTTCCGGGTCCGGCAGCATTACACGCGGCCCTTTCGGCGCCATCCATTCGTCGAGCACAAGTTGTTTCGGCACACTGGTACGCAAAACGTCGGTCGGGATTTCGAGATAGACCGGCCCCGGCTCGCCGTTGTCGCCCAGCGCGCGCGCGACGCCCTCGTCGAACTCGCGGATTACTTGGTCAGCAACGCGCAGCGTGCGCGCGGTACGGCAGACTGGCTTCAAGAGATCGACATGCGGAATGTCCTGCAGCGGACCCATATTCGCCTGCGGTCGCGAGGTGCAGCCGCCGATCAGGAGCACCGGAATGCGCGCCAGATGTGCGTTGCACATCGCGGTCACGGTGTTGGTAACGCCTGGCCCGGCAGTCACCATCGCGACGCCGAAACCGCCCATGAGCTCCGCATGTGCATGCGCCATATGCACGGCAGCGCCTTCGTCGCGCACGTCGATGATCCGGATGCCCTGGCGCGCGACATGATCCCAGATCGGCTGGATGTGACCACCCTGCAAGCCGAAAATCCGGTCGATGCCGCGACTCTTGAGGAAGCGTGCGATCCATGCAGCGCAGGAGTTCTCGTCGGCATTGAGATCGAGCGTCGGCGTTTTGTTATTCATATCCGCTCCCTATATTTTGCCCGAAAGCCGTTCGCGCAGAATCCGGTGCTGTATTTTTCCGGTCGCCGTGCGCGGCATTTCGCTTTCCGCGATCACGCTCACCGAGCGTGGCCGCTTGTAGCCCGCGATCTTGTCGCGGCTCCATTCGATGATCTCGGCTTCGGTCAGCGCCGCGCCGTCATGCGCGATGATAACCGCATGCACGCGCTCGCCCCACTTAGGATCGGCGACGCCGATCACGGCGACGTCCTTGATCTTGGGATGACTGCCGAGCATCGCTTCGACTTCGGACGGATAGACATTCTCGCCGCCCGAAATCACCATATTGCTCTTGCGGTCGACGAGGTGAATGAAGCCATCCTCGTCGCGGCGCGCCAGATCGCCGACCGTGCAATAGTCGCCGCGGAACGCTTCACGGGTTTTCTCGGGCAGCTTCCAGTAACCATCGAATGTCTGCGCATTGCAGGAGTAAAGCTCACCCGCCTCACCGTCTTTCACTTCATTGCCGTCCGGATCGAGAATCTTGATCCGCTGCGAGCCGACCGTTTCGCGTCCGACCGAGCCTAGTTTCGAGAATTGCTCCTCGGGGTGCAGCATCGTCACCCAGCCGCATTCGGTCGAACCGTAGAGTTCGAACAGCCCGGTGTTGCGGAAGTACTCCATGATTTCGCGCTTGGTGTCGGCGCGCGCCGGCGCAGACGAGATCATCATCTTCGTCACCGCCTCCACATTGTATCTCGCACGCACGGCCGGAGGCAGCCCGAGCATCATGATGTAATGCGTGGGCACAAGTGAGGTGAAGGTCGAGCCGTTCTCCGAGAGCGTGCGGACCAGTTCTTCCGGGTCGATGCTCTTGCGGTTGTACACCGTGACCCGCGCGCCGCAGCCCTGGAACGCGCCAAAGAAATAGAGCGAATTCGCATGACACATTGGCATGACGAGGAGCGCGGAGTCGTCAGAGCGCACGCTGAGTTCGGATTGCGTGACAAGCGAGATCATGGCGCTTGCACGATGCGATCGGATCGCGCCTTTGGGTTTACCCGTCGTGCCCGATGTGTACATGAAGGCCCAGGGATCGGTGACATCGACGTGCACATCCGGGATTGTATCGCGGGCGTCGCTGAGTAATTCCTCGTAGTCGCGATAGTTTCCGGCGCGTTTCTGCTTGCCGAACGCAATGAAATTCGCCTCCGGAATCGAAATCCCGCCGCGCACGGTCTCGAGCACGCTGGTCAGCTCATCCTGCACGATGATCGCGCGGGCCTCGCAGTTCTCGACGATGTATTGAATCTCGGGTCCGACCAGCCGGAAATTCACCGGTACCATCACAAGGCCTGAAAACGCCATCGCGGCGTAGATCTCGACCCACTCGAGGCAGTTGAAGGCGAGTACACAGACCCGGTCGCCCTTTTCCAGTCCGAGACCAAGCAGCGCATTCGAAAGCCGCGCCGATCGGTCGCGCCACTGGCAGAAAGTCATGGCGCGATCGAGATCGCGCGCGCCGATCTTATCCGGGAAAATGCCCGCGTAGAGACGCAGGGCGTCGCCAACATTCGCGAGCTGATTCACGCTTACTCCCGAGCATTTCCGGATGCGTCGGCCCTTTACACGGCTTGTGTTCGCATCCACTCCCGCTATCAATACTGCCCGCGGCGCCAAGCCCTGACAATATCGCGCGGCGCATAGGAAAAGAGGCCGCCATGAGCGAAGTCCGCGACAACCCGGAAAAGCACCAGTTCGAAATGATCGTCGATGGCCACATCGCCCTCGCGGCTTACCGGCTCACCCCCGACACGATCACCTTTACCCATACCGAGGTGCCGAAAGAACTGGGCGGCCGTGGAATCGGCTCGCAACTCGCGAAAGGTGCGCTCGATCAAGTTCGAAAGCGCGGGATGAAGGTCGTGCCGCTCTGCCCCTTCATCAAGGCCTATATCGAGAAGCACGCCGAATATCAGGACCTGCTGAAATAGCTGCGCAATGCAGCCATCCACGCGCGCCCTTGCATCGCGCCGGATAATCCCGACATTGAGCCGCATGAACAGCATTCGCGACAACAAGGAAGCCGGACGCTACGAATATGATGTCGAAGGCGGCATCGCGTTCGCGAATTACCACATGTCGCCGGGCGTCGTAACCGTGAACTATACGGAAGTGCCGCGGGCGCTGCGCGGCCGCGGTATTGGCGCGAAACTCTCATCGGCCGTACTCAATCATATCCGCGTTGAGGGGCTGAAAGTTATTCCCCGCTGCGGCTATTTCGCGGGCTTCATCCGCGACCATCCCGAATATCACGATCTGGTGGCGCGATGATTCGGTTCTCGGTCCTCGATCTCGCGCCGGTCATCGAAGGCGGCTCTGCCGCCGACGCGTTCCGCAATTCGCTCGATCTCGCGCGTCACGTCGAGGCGCTCGGCTACAAGCGTTACTGGCTCGCAGAGCATCACAACATGCCGGGGATCGCGAGTGCGGCCACCTCGGTCGTGATCGGACACATCGCGGGTGGCACGAAGACGATCCGCGTCGGCGCGGGCGGCGTGATGCTACCGAACCATTCACCGCTCGTGATCGCCGAACAGTTCGGCACGCTCGCCTCGCTTTACGGCGATCGCATCGATCTTGGTTTGGGCCGTGCGCCCGGCACTGATCAACTCACCATGCGCGCGCTACGGCGCAACAAGACCGACGAAGACACGTTTCCCGACGACGTGGTCGAACTTGCGCACTACTTCATGGAGCCACAGGCAGGACAGCGCGTGCACGCTTATCCGGGCGCGGGCCTGAACGTGCCGCTCTGGATTCTCGGCTCCAGCGCCTACGGCGCGCAACTCGCAGCCCTTCTCGGGCTGCCTTACGCGTTCGCGTCACACTTCGCGCCGGATTATCTGATGACGGCGATCGACCTTTACCGGAAGAACTTCCGGCCCTCGCAGTTTCTAGAGAAGCCGTACTTCATGCCGTGCATCGGGCTGTTTGCGGCGGACAGCGACGACGAAGCGCGGATGATCTTCACCTCGCAGCAGCGCCAGTTCGTCAATCTGCGGCGCGGCAATCCGGGTCTGCTGCAGCCGCCTGCGAGCCTCGAGCATTACTGGTCGCCTGCGGAGAAGGCCGGCGTCGAGCACGCGCTTCAATATGCCGTCGTTGGCTCGCCACCGACGGTACGTGCGAAGCTAAAGCAATTTATCGAAATGACCGGCGCAGACGAGATCATGCTTGCCGCGCAGATTTACGATCACGACGCGCGCAAGCGCTCCTACGAGATCGCCGCGCAATTGCGCGACGATCTCGCGAAGGGCTAGAGGCCTTTCAGCAACGCCGGGATAACAATGTCTTCCTCGTCCGCCAGATGGCGGTTGAGGATGTGATCGAGCTTTCGCGCATCGGCGAGCGCGGCACCGATCCGGTCTTTGTCGGCAGTATCTGCCTGAAAAGCCCGGACATGGCTCTCAACCGCATCCAACGTCTCCTCGAGCACGCGGTGATCGCAATCGAGCAGATCGATCTGCCGCGAGAGCTGCGGAAATACTTCCTTGAAACGCGGGAAGTAGTGATCGTCCTCGACATGGTGATGTACATGCGCGTGGCCGATCAGATGGCCGCCGAGATGGCGCAGGTTGTTCAGGAGCAGCGCGGACTGCATGTCGCCCTTCTGCATGTCGGCAAGCTGCTCGAGCCCGCTTACGAACAAGCCGGACTCGTGCAAGAGCGAGCGGTGAATGCCCTGCCACATATCGGCGCCGCGCCAGTAATTGCTGTGAGAACCCCACTCCTCCTTCGGGGTATCGAACAGCAGCTTGCGCAGCTCCTCGGTCAGGCCGGGGCGCTTCGCAAGATGGTGCTCTGGCGAGTCGTAATTCGCAAACATCGTTCTGCTCATTTTTCCGGAGTTCTTGGCGCATATAGGGCAAGGATGGAACTTCGCAAGACGTACTCTCGACAGGCGGTCCGAACAGCGCAATGCTTGGCGCAGAAGGGCTTCGCGGGTCTGCGTTCGAACAACGCTCCACCCGGCGGCCGCTCCGCCGCCGCGCGAGAGACTTCGGGCCAACCTGCCTGACCCAATATTCAGGAGGAAACGCCATGGCCACATTTCATGTCATTGCCGGTGCGTCCGACACACCGCAGAACCCCGCAATCCGGAGGATCGGGATTGGCGATCTGAGACAGGCGCTCGCCAACGGCTGGCAAGACTTCGCTGCCTATCCGAGCCAGGCGCTGTTCATCGTGCTGATCTATCCGATCGTGGGTTTCGTGCTGCTGCAACTTGCACTCGGCAATGCGACGCTGCCGCTGGTGTTTCCGCTGGTCGCGGGCTTCGCGCTGGTCGGGCCGCTTGCCGCCGTCGGCCTTTACGAACTGAGCCGCCGCCGCGAGCTCGGCCTCGATACGCAATGGACGCATGCGTTTGATGTCCTGAAAAGTCCGTCCATTTTCGCGATCGCGGCACTTGGTGTCGTGCTGCTTGTTCTGTTCTCGGCGTGGCTGATGACGGCGCAGTCGATCTACATGGCCTTGATGGGTCCCTACCCGCCGGACTCCGTTTCGTCGTTCCTGCATGAAGTGCTGACGACGCGCGCAGGCTGGATGTTGATCGTGATCGGCAATGCGGTCGGCTTCGTCTTCGCCGCCGTCGTGCTGACGATCGGGTCGATCTCGTTTCCGATGCTGGTCGATCGCGACGTCGGCGCGGGTGCCGCAGTATGGACATCCATCCGCACAGTGATCGCCAATCCGCTGACGATGGCGGTCTGGGGATTCATCGTCGGCTCGTTGCTCTTGCTCGGCTCGCTTCCCTTCTTCGTAGGGCTCGCGGTCGTGATGCCGCTGCTCGGCCACGCAAGCTGGCATCTCTACCGGCGTGCCGTGAGCCGCTAGCGCAGGACGACACGCGTAAGCCAGTCCTTCAGATCGGCGAGCACGATGTCCCGATCGTGCTCGCGCTCGTTGTAAATCTCATGCCAAAGGCCGGGATAAACCTTGAGGGTGCACAGGCTGGGAGGCGCAGACGCTGCAAACTCCTTCGCGCCTTCGGGGTCGACTAACCGGTCATCGCCCGCCGCCTGCACAAGCGTGGGCATAGTCAATTTGCCGGCATCGCGTATCGCGGCCTCTCCTGCATTGAGAATAAACATCGTGATCCGGGGCGAAATCAGCGCATGGTTTAGAGGATCGCCAACCGCATCAGCGAGCACTTCAGGATCGTGGGAAATCTTATGAAGCGGCAGACCATGCGGCATTGCGATGTTTGGCATGAGCTTTTCGAGGCCGCTTGCGACGCCGCGCAGGAAACTGCCGATACGAGACTTTAGCGCCGGCGACGACAGCACAAGCGCACGCGGCGTGATCCAGCCGCCGGTCACAGCGCGCGCCGCGATCGCGCCACCCATGCTGTGGCCGAGCAATATCGGCAGCGAGCCACTTTCCTGCTGAAGCCGCTCATAGATCATCCGGGTGTCCTCGATCAGGCTATTCGTTTCCGGAATCCGGGCGCGGGCACCGTCCGATCTTCCGAAGCCGCGGTGATCGTGTGCCCATGCTTCGAAACCGAGTTCGTTGAAGAGATGTGCTACATGACCGTAGCGGCCACCATGTTCGCCAAGGCCATGAACGAGGAGCACGCTCCCCTTCTTTTCAGTTCCGGCTGAAAGCCGCCAGCAGTGAAGGAATAGCTTGGTGCCGTCCGCTGCTTCCACCTCGCGGGTATCTGTCGCTTCGAACATCCGGTACGGCGCCATTTCAGCATTCCTGCGTAAGGAACCCGACAGAGGGGTTCCGGGTTTAGCTTCAAACGGCCCGTGGCCGGAGTGATTCAACAATAGGACGCGATTTTCGATCTGTCCGCTAGCGGACGGACGCGGATTATTCATGCCCATAAGGTTTCCGCGCTCTCACAAGATTCGAGAGCGGCCTTGCCTGCTCGCAAGAGGGGCTCCTTGGGACGGTTGGTTCACTCAGGGTCATGGCTCGAACGAAGCAGAGTCAGGAAACCGGAGTGCTATGCTGAAAACAACCGCCGAAGCGCGCAACCATTTGCTCGCCTCGCTTCCGCAGAATGAATACGCGCTACTCGAGCCGCATCTTAAGGATGTGCCGCTGAAGCAGGGCGTCGTGCTCGCCGAACAGGGAGAAGCAATTAGCCAGGTTTATTTCCCGCATAGCGGCATGGTGTCGGTCGTCGTCGTGCTCTCCGGCGGTGAGAAGTCGGTCGAGACGGCCACGATCGGCCGCGAAGGCGCGGTCGGCGCCATTGCGGGATTGGGCGAGCGCAATGCAAGCGCGCGGGCGATCGTTCAGGTTGCGGGCAACGGAGCACGCATTCCGGCACGTCAGCTTCAAACCGCGGTGCGCCAGAGCACATTCCTCCGCGATTTCATCGTGCGTTACCAGGAAATGCTGCTGCATCAGGCGCAGCAATCGACCGCCTGCAACGCGCTACATGAAGCGCGCCCTCGCCTCTGCCGTTGGCTACTGCAAACCCGCGACCGGCTCGACAGCGACGTGGTCGCGCTCACGCAGGAATTTCTTGCGCAGATGCTCGGTGTCCGCCGCACGACTGTGACCGAGCTTGCGCGCGGCCTGCAGAGCAAGGGCTTCGTCCGCTACAAGCGCGGCAAGATCGAAATTCTCGACCGGGACGGCCTCGAGGAATGTGCCTGCGAATGTTATGAGGCGCTGCGCAGCCAAGCGGAGCACTACTTCCCACAAAACCGGCAGGTCTGACAGCTTGCCGTAACGTCATGCTTCCACGGCGGCGCAAAGCCGTTGTAGGAAGCCGCCATGTACGACGCGATCTGTTTCGCCGGCGGCGGCAACCGCTGCTACTGGCAAGGCGGCTTCTTTGAAGCGGCGAGCGAAAAACTCGATCTGAAGGCACCGCTGATGACGGCGGTGAGCGCCGGCTCTTTCGCGCTCTGCTATTCGCTGCTCGGCATCGGTTCTCGGGTGCGCGAACTCGTCATTTCCGGATGCGGGCCGCATCTGAAAAACTTCGATCTGAAGGGCTGGCGCGCGGGCAAGCCGCTCTACCCGGTCGGCGCGATGTATCGCGACCTGCTGCGCGAAGTATTCGACGAAGAGGCGCTACGACGCCTGCAGTCATTTGGCGATATTCTCGTCGCTGTCGCGCGCCTGCCGCGCGGACTTCCACCAGTCGTCGGCGCGGCGCTCGGGATCGGCGCCTACCAGGTCGAGAAGAAACTGTTTCATCCGGTGCACCCGGTGTTCGGCCGCAAGCTCGGGATCAAACAGGAGTTCATCAACGTGCGCGGCCTTCAGCGCGCGGAAGACTTGCATGACCTCATCATGGCGAGCGGCGGCGTGCCGCCGTTCATGCCGGTCACGAAGATCGGGCAGCGCGCGGCATTCGACGGCGGGCTGGTCGACAACGTGCCGGTAACGCCGCTCGAACCGGTCGAGGCGCACGGCGGCAAGACGCTCGTTCTAGTCACGCGGGTCTATAGGAAACTACCGAAGATTCCGGGTCGTACTTATGTACAGCCCTCCGAGCCGATTCCGATCAAGCAGTTCGACATCCGAAATGCCGATGGCTTTCGGAAAGCCTACGAACTCGGCCTCAAGGACGGAAAGGCATTCGCAGCGCGGACGAACCGCCTCTAGGCTTGAGGCTTCACCACCTTGATCGCCATCTCGGGCAGACCTTCGATCTTCGCGATCATCACGTCGCCGACGATCACCGGCCCGACGTTCTCGGGCGTGCCGGACATGATGAGGTCGCCCGCCTTCAGTTCGAACAGTTGAGACAACCGCGCGATCTGTTCCTCGACGCTCCAGATCATGTCCGAGAGATCTGCCTTCTGTTTTACGACGCCGTTCACCGCGAGCGAGATTTCGCCCTTCTTGAAGTGACCGGTCTTCGCAGCGGGGTGAATCGGGCCGATCGGCGCGCCATTATCGAAGCCCTTGCCGATTTCCCAAGGCTTCTTCTGGTCCTTCATCTCCGACTGGAGATCGCGGCGCGTCATGTCGAGGCCGACGGCGTATCCGAAAACGCAATCGATCGCGCGCTCGACCGGAATGTTACGGCCGCCCTTGCTGAGGGCCGCAACCAACTCGACTTCGTAATGATAGTTCTTCGTCAGCGGTGGATATGGATGCTCGGCGACCTGGCCCGGCATCACGACCTGCACCGCGTCGCTTGGCTTCTGGAAGAAGAACGGCGGCTCGCGGGTCGGATCCGAGCCCATCTCGCGGGCGTGCGCGGCGTAGTTTCGGCCAATGCAGTAGATCCGCCGGACAGGAAATACCTGGTCGCTACCGGCGATCGGGAGTTCAGCACGGTTGAGGTCAAAGAGCGGCTTTGTCATTGGAATTTCTTCGGAAATCGGAGCGAAGATGCATGCCTAACTCTAGTTGGCGCCGAACGCCATAACCGCGGACGCGTCCGCCACATTCCAGCTATGCGAAATTCATAATTCGGTAACGATGGCATGCGGTTATCGCATTGCAGCAATGTAGGCTTTTCGCTACCGCACCGCAGCACCGAAGCGTATCTGTTGCCTACGAAATGCAGTGATTCCGCTTCAGCCGAGGGCGCGACGGGATCGCAAGACGTGAAGGAGACTGAACATGCTGATCTGGGGTTATCTCCTCAAGCAGATCCGCCGCTGGCGCACCTATCGCCGCACCTATAACGAGCTCGTTTCGCTCGACGACCGTACGCTCGCTGACATCAACATCAGCCGCAGCGAAATTCCTGGCATTGCCCGTCATGCGGCGGCGGCCATCCGCTAAGACTTCCTCCAAAGGCTAGCCTCAAACGGCTCCGGCGTCCTCCCCGCCGGGGCCGTTTTCTTTAGCTGCCGCGCATCCAGCGCTCGAGTGGCAGCGTGTCCGGCCTCTCTCCGTTACGTTTCGTCCAAGGATCGATCGCCCAGCGCGTGCCGGTTCGCAGGTCCCGGATTACGGCAGTTGCATGCGGGTAACGGAAATCGACCAGATAGCCGCGCGACACCGGGCCTTCGACTTCGTGATGGCGAAGAAGCTTGAGGTCGGAAATCAGGAGCAGGAGCGCCGTGGTATTGACGCTCTCGTCGATACAGTCGGCCTCGCTGCGAAGACCGGATTCGTCGGGACCGGCGCGCGCCGTGCGGAGGCTGGTCCCGGTGATCGGCCCGATGCGGCGTTCGAACCATGAAACCGCGTCGGCAACCGCCGAAACTTCTGCCTGCGGCGAACCCGCGCCTCTCGCCAGAATACGCCGCAACGTACCGATGTCGTTTCCGTTGAGCGCGATCGGCGTTTTGAATTTGCAGCCAAAGCCGTGACAGACAACCACTTGGCTCGTCGTCGGCTGTATGACTTCGTAGCGGGACAGATACTGCCGCGCTTCGCCGCTGGCGGCCGCGCAGAGGGACGGCGCCATACACAGCGCGGCCGCGGCTCCCAATGCTAAACACCTCGCCCGCCGGTTCCGTCCAGCTTCGTACATGCGCTGGATTTTCGGCCCATTAGGCCGAAATTTCAATCGAACAAAGGTCCAAATACCGGCTAGACCAAGCCACGTCGCGCTGCGCGCCATATCATGAATTGCGCACGAAGCTTCGAGAGTTCCAACGCCGTGCGAAACGGATCATAGGCATTCAACGACATCGGAGCGAGGCGTGCCGGAACGAGCGACGCCGTTAGGAACGCGGGCAAGATTTCAGGCGGAACATCCATGCTTTGCAGACGCGCGTGTTCTTCAAGAGCCCGTCGGCGAAGCTCGCGTAAGGCGGCGCGCAAGCCTTCCGAATTGTCGCCGGCGCTTACACTTGCGGTATGAACGCCGTGCGTGGCGAGCAGTTCGAGCGGGATGCGCAGATGGCCTTTGGAAACATCGTGCGCGAATGTTCGCAAGAGATTTGCGATAGTCAGGGCGCGACCGGCGTAGAGTGCGGCCTGCGCATAACTCGAGCTCTTCCCGCCAAGAATTGCCGAAGCGAGCGCGGAGGTCGCGCCTGCAGTGGCGTCGGCGTAAGCAATCATATCCTCCAGCGTCTCGAAGCTGACGCTATCTAGAGCGCGCGAACGCACGTCGACGAAAGTAAGGAGAAGTTCCCGCGGCAAATCATAGCGCACGATAGTTGCCAGGATCGCCGCGCCGACAGGATTTGCTTTCGCCTCTTCTTCCCGCTTGCCGTCCAGCGCCTCGCGCCACCATTGCAACCGGATTTCCCCCGCCATCGGTTCACGGACAACTTCCGCAACATGTGCAAGCTCAAGATCCAATGCGTGAAGTGCGAACAAATCCTGCCGCTTTGACGACGGCGCAAACAGTGCGGCGATAAATCGCTCGCGGTCGCGCTCGCGCACCAGCGCTTCGCAATAGTCATAGGCGTCATTCATAAGATCAGCTTACCGCAATCAGCGCGGCAGCAACCCGGCGGCCTTCGTCAAGGAGCACGTTATAAGTCGAGGCCGCGCCGCCGGTCGGTTGAACGTCAACGGAGATTCTCGCATTCCGGCATCGCTCCCGCAGCGCCAACGGAAGTGCGAATGGATCCCGGCCCGAACCGATCATCAACAGGTCGATTTCATCCGCTTCCAGAAAGACCCGAGCGAGCGCGGCCTCGTCGATTTCCTGCGGCAGTTGCACGTTCCAGGCATAGATCCCGCTCGGCACGATCAGTAGCGAGCCACGATGCGACATGCCTGCGAAGCGAAACCCACCCTGCCCGTAACCATCGATCGGCGCACGGCCCGGAAAATGCGGATCGTCCGTCGAGACGCTCACGGACCGGCTCGCTCAGGCTTATTGCTTATCTGTTCCAGTTTCACGTTCGCGGTGTGCACCCACGCCGAGATACATCAGCATCGGCGCGGCGATGAACACCGACGTGTAGGTGCCGACAAGCACGACGCCGAAGGTCATTACCGCGGCGAAGCCGTGGATCGCGCGGCCGCCCCAGATCAGAAGCGCAATCAAGGCAAGCGTCACGGTCAAGTGGGTAATCACAGATCGCGACAGTGTCTGGTTCACGCCTGCGTTGAGCAACTCCCTCATCGGCATGCGCTTGTATTTGCGCAGTAACTCGCGGATGCGGTCATAAATGACGACGGTATCGTTCAGCGAGTAGCCGAGAATAGTCAGCAATGCTGCGACCGACGTCAGGTCGAAGTCGATCTGCGTAATCGACATGAAACCGATCGTGAGCACGATATCGTGGACGTTTGCGATCATGGCGCCGAGCGCGAACTGCCATTCGAAGCGGAACCACAGATAGATCAGGATCCCGATGATCGCGAGAAACAGACCGACGATGCCGTAGCCCAGCAGTTCAGCGGAAACGCGCGGACCTACGACCTCGACGCGGCGGTATTCAACCGTATCGCCGAGCGCGGCGCGCACCTTCGTCACGACCGCCTGCTGGGCAGCGTCTCCGCCCGGCTGTTGCGCGACACGGATCAGCACTTCGTTGTCGCCGAACTGCTGAAGCTGCACTTCTCCGAGTTCGAGTTTCTCTAGCGCGGCGCGCATCGGCGCGATATCGACCTTCGCCGACTTACCCTGCACTTCGATGATGGTGCCGCCCTTGAAGTCGATGCCGAGGTTCAGGCCGAAATGGAAATAGGCCAGCACCGCAAGAATCGAAAGCAACGCCGACAGCGGGAAGCTCAAGCGGCGAAATTGAACGAAATCGATCTTGGTATCGTCTGGAACGAGACGAAGCAGAGGAATACGCATCGAACGCTCCGGATCAGATCGGCAGCGTCTTCGGGCGCCACCAGTGGTACCAGAGCGCGACCAGAAGACGGGTGAAGGTGAAGGCGGTGAACAGCGTTGTCAGAATGCCGACGCCGAAAGTCACTGCGAAACCACGGACGGGACCGGTCCCGACATAGAACAGCACGGCTGCTGCGATGAAAGTGGTCAGGTTCGAGTCGAGAATAGTCGCGAGCGCGCGGTCGAAGCCTGCGTTCAGGGCTGAGATCGCGGAGCGACCGGCGCGCACCTCTTCCCGGATGCGCTCGTAAATCAGCACGTTGCTGTCGACCGCGATGCCTACAGTAAGCACGATGCCGGCAATGCCCGGTAGCGTCAGCGTCGCTCCAAGCAGCGAGAGAATGCCGAGGATCATGCCGACGTTCACGGCGACCGCGATATTCGCGAACAGCCCGAACAGCCCGTAGGTCACGAGCATGAAGACGATCACGAACAGCGATCCGATCCACGCGGCCTTCAGGCCCGCTTGAATCGAATCTTCGCCGAGGCCGGCGCCGACGGTACGCTCCTCGATCACGGTCAGCGGTGCGGGCAACGCGCCCGCGCGCAGCAGGATCGCGAGGTCGTTCGCGGTCTGCGCGGTGAAGTTACCCGAAATCTGGCCGGAGCCGCCGAGGATCGGCTCGCGGATCACAGGCGCCGAAATCACCTTGTTGTCGAGCACGATCGCGAACGGACGGCCAACGTTGTCGCGCGTTGCGTTCGCGAAGCGGCGCGCACCCGCGCTGTTGAAGCGGAAGTTCACGACCCATTCGCCGGTGCGCTGGTCGGTGGCCGGCTGCGCGTCGATCAAGTCTTCGCCCGCGACCACGACCCGCTTCTCGATGACGTAAGGCTGGCCCTCGTTCGATTGCAGCAATTCGGAATCCGCGGGCGGCTGCGCCTGCGCCTGCTGCGGCGAGACCGTAAGGTCGACCATCCGGAAGGTCAGCTTTGCGGTCTGGCCGATCAGGTCGATCAGTCGCTTCGGGTTATCGAGCCCCGGCACCTGCACAAGAATACGGTCCAGCCCCTGACGCTGGATCGAAGGTTCGCGCGTGCCCAGTTCGTCGATGCGCTTGCGGACGATTTCGATCGATTGCTCGACCGACTGGCCGAGGCGCTGCGTGATGCCGGCTTGCGTGATCGTGAGACGGATCAGTCCGGCGTTTTCGGTGATCTCCAGATCCTGAATATTGGAGCCTGAGAAAATTCCGCCGAGCGGTTGCGAAAGTTCGCGCAGCTTGCGGAGCGCTTCCTGAATATCCTTCTCTTCACGGATACGAACGGAAACTGTCAGACCCTGCAGCGCAAGATTGGTGTAGCCGATCTTTGTCTCGCGCAGCACGCGACGCACGTCATCGCGGAGATTTTCGCCCTTCTCCTTGCGGACGAAATCGCCATCCACCTGCAACAAGAGATGCGAGCCGCCCTGCAAGTCGAGGCCGAGCACCATCTTGCGCTTGAAGAAGGACGGCAACGCCTCGAACGTCGCAGGCGCGAGCACGTTCGGGATCGCCAGCGCGCAGATGATCCCCGCGGCTACGATGATCGCGAAGGCTCTCCAGGTCGAAAAATGCATGTCTGAAGTTCCCGAGGCGCGGCGACCGGCGCCGCGCGGCGCTTCTTATTCCTTGACCGGCTCGCCCTTGGCGCGGACCTCGGTCACCATCGAGCGCACCTGACGGATTTTCACGCCGTCGGCGATTTCGACTTCGACTTCGTGATCGTCGATCACCTTCGCGATCTTGCCGATGACGCCGCCGTTGGTGATCACCGTGTCGCCGCGGCGCAGGTTCTTCACCATTTCCGTATGCGCCTTCACCCGCTTCTGCTGCGGACGCAGGATCAGGAAATACATGATGACGAAGATGGCAACGAACGGGAGCAACGAAACCAGCATGTCGTTGCCGCCGGGTGCGGCTGCCTGGGCGTAAGCGGGGGTGATGAACATGGCCTCCTCGGGGGCTTTTGGTGGGCGGCAGCGGCAAAAAAGGCCATGCCGCCAAATCGGCGGGGACTATACTGGCGGAGGCCCGGATTGCAACGGAACGAGGCCCCTGAAAGCGCCCTGAAAGTGCTGTCAGGCCTGCTTTGCCAATGCCTTGCCTGCGGCAAAGCCGCCGCGCTATGCCCCCGGGACAAGGAAATGGAAATGAACCGCCCCGCCTCCTCCGATACGATTCTTGGAATGCTCGCCGACGCGCTCTCACGGGTCGCAGCGGCCGTCGAACGCTGGGCCCCGCCGGCGATCGAAACCCCCGATTTTTCGGCCGCCGAGGCCTTTATCTGGAACGCGCAGACCAAGCGGCTCGACCCGGTGGCGAAGGTTAATCGCGTCGAGATGATGCTGCTCAAGGGCATCGACCGGATGCGCGACACACTGGTCGAGAATACCGAGCGGTTCGCCAAGGGCCTGCCCGCCAATAATGCGCTTCTGTGGGGCGCGCGCGGCATGGGCAAGTCGTCGCTGGTCAAGGCGGTGCATGCCTCGATTAATGCGGAAACGAAGAACCTCAAGCTGATCGAAATTCACCGGGAGGACATCGAGTCCCTTCCCATTCTGATGAACCTGCTACGCGGCTCGAAAGATCGCTTCATCGTGTTCTGCGACGATCTTTCGTTCGACGGCGACGACACCTCCTACAAATCGCTCAAGGCCGTGCTCGAAGGCGGCATCGAAGGGCGCCCGGACAACGTTATTCTCTACGCGACGTCGAACCGCCGCCACCTGCTCGCGCGCGAGATGGTCGAGAACGAACGCTCGACCGCGATCAATCCGGGCGAAGCGGTCGAGGAAAAGGTCTCACTCTCAGACCGTTTCGGCCTTTGGCTCGGCTTCCATCGCTGCTCGCAGGACGAGTTTCTCGCGATGGTCAACGGCTATGTCGAGCACTTCAAGATTCCGGTCGAACCTGACAGGCTCCGGCGCGAAGCGCTGGAGTGGTCGACCACGCGCGGTTCGCGCTCAGGCCGCGTCGCATGGCAATTCATTCAGGACCTCGCCGGCCGTCTCGGCGTCAAACTTTCATAAGAGAGATTCATGAACCGACAGATCCTGCTCGTCGAAACGCCCAAGGGAAAACTCGGGCCCGAACATTTCAAACTGCAGGACGGTGCGATGCCTTCGCCGAAGGACGGCGAGGTGCTGCTCAAGGTTCGCCTGATCTCGCTCGATGCAGCAAACCGCGCCTGGATGCAGGGCGCGACCTATCGCGAAGCGGTCGGCGCCGGCTCCGTAATGGCGGGCGGTGCGATCGCGGAAGTGGTCGAGAGCAAGGACCCGAAGTTCGCCAAAGGCGATCTCGTGTTTGCCGACACAGGCTGGCAGGAATATGCCGCGCTCGCGGGGCGCAAGCTTCTGAAAGTTCCAAACATCAAGCCGATGACGAACCTGCTCAGCGTCTATGGCGTGGCGGGTCTCACCGCTTATTTCGGCTTGCTCGACGTCGGCCAGCCAAAGGCAGGCGAAACGGTTGTCGTATCGGCTGCCGCCGGTTCGGTCGGTTCGCTGGTGGGGCAGATTGCGAAGATTAAAGGTTGCCGCGTGGTCGGCATCGCAGGCGGAAAAGAGAAATGCGACTGGCTAAAGTCCGAACTCGGCTTCGACGAGGCGGTCGATTACAAATCCGGTCCGGTCTTCAAGTCGCTCAAAGCCGCCTGCCCCGATGGCATCGACGTCTATTTTGACAACGTCGGCGGTGACATTTTCGAAGCCTGTCTTTCGCAAATGAAATTGCATGGGCGTATCGCCTGCTGCGGAGCCGTCTCGGCCTACGATGGTGCCGCGCCTGCGAGCGGTCCGCGCGGCGTGCCGGGGCTGATCGTCGTAAAGCGGCTGCGCGTGCAGGGCTTCATCGTCATGGACTATTACGACCAGGCGATGAAAGCGGTCGCCGAACTGCAAGGCTGGGTCGCCAGCGGCAAGCTGAAGGTCCAGGAAGACGTGCTCGAAGGTCTTGAGAACACCCCGAAGGCGCTGATCGGTCTTTTGAACGGCGAGAACCGCGGCAAGCGCATGGTGCGCGTCTCGTAAAAGAAAAAGCGCCGGGCGTTTCCACCCGGCGCATCTTCATCGAAGATATGAACCGTCTTAGACGGCGTCCTTCACGCACTTGTTGGTGAAGCTGGTCTTCGCCGCGCCCGAAAGTTTCTGGTCGGCCGCTTTCTTGTCGCAAGCCGCCTTGGCATCGCTTTCGCACTTCTTCAGGAAGCTGGTCTTGGCCGCGCCGTTCAGGTTCTTGGTCTTGGCCTCGGCACTGCAGGTCGCCTGCGCATTGGCCGCGGTCGCCGCAAAGGTCAGCGCCAGCGCGAGAATGATCGTACGCATTTCGGTATTCCTCCATCGCCCCCGGAATGATTCCGAGGATGCGAGATCATACGGAATTGAAAAATTGCGTCCGGAAAATGACGCACGAAAATGGCCGCTTTTGTACTTATGAGAACGATGTTCTCGGCCGGCCGAGATAGACAATGACCGCCGCGGCAATATCGAGCGCAGCCGCGATGTGCAGCGCAGCGCCGTAGCCGCCAAACCAATCGTACATCCAGCCGAACAAGACCGGTCCGAGCGCACAAGCGATCCCGATGATCATCCACGCCGCGCCGTTGATCGCGCCGAAGGCCGCGGCGCCGAACTCGCGCCGGACAATGATCGGGGACAAGGTGGTGACGTTCCCCGTCGTCAGACCATAAACGAGGCTTGCTCCGATCAGCACCCACGCGAACGGAAGCGCTGCAATTGCCTCCAGCGAAATCGCCGCGATGCAAAGCACGGCGGCCGCGGTCGTGCGCAGATCGACCTGATCGGCCCAGCGCGCTAGCGCGACACGTCCAGCAAACGCCGCGACTGCCGTAATCGAAACAATAAACGACGCGCCGCTGGTACCGAGAAACGGTACCGAAAGCGTAACGTGATGCGTCAAAAATCCGACCTGCACGCCGAGGCCCAAAGAAAATGCAAGCACCAGCGAAAGAAACCCGATGGTACGGATCGCTTCTGAGCGGCTAATGCCCCGCCGAATTACGGGTTTATGCTCCTCCGCGGGCATCTCACCATCCGGATAAAGCCCGAGCTGCGCCGGACTTTTCCTGATGACGAACGCCGCAAGCGGCAACACGACGGCGAGCAGCAAACCCGCGCCCCACAACATCGTGGCAGGAAATCCGATGTGCTCTACGCCGAGAATCAGGATCGGCGTCGAGCTCATGCCTCCGACCGACGCGCCGAGCATCGCCGACGACATAGCGCGGCCCTGATGCTTCTCGAACCACGGTGAGATTGCTGCCGTAATAGCAGTCACGGACAGGCACGCGTTGCCGAGTCCGGAGAGGATGAAAGCTCCGTACACCTGAGTGAGCGTCTGGACCTGTCCGATCAGCGCAAGTCCGGTCGCCATCACGACCGCGCCGAGCGCCATGACCGGTCGGGGGCCATAGCGGTCGATAGCGGGACCGACGAAGAACGTAGCGATCGCCGAGAGAATGCCGGACACGGTGATTGCGGTCGAAACCGAACCGACCGACAGTCCACGGGTCTGCGTTATTGCATGCAGCGATACACCGGCGCCGAATACGCCGAGACCCCAACTCAAAATTGCGATAAGAAGACAGGCGGCAACGATCCACCAGCCATAAAAAACGCGCGCCGCCATTCGTTCGCTCCCCGGCGAACGCTATACGCGCTTCCGCGCCAGCCGCGAAGCCATCGCCTGTCGCTAATCGAAGGGATACCGCCTCGCGGTAGCAGCAACTGAACTAGTGAACTGTGTCGTTCGGACCGGGGCCATACTCGTCGCGAACCGCGACGACGCCCAGATCCTCGATCAGGTCGTAGTGCTGGGTGATGTCCTTCCAGACCTTCGCGATGCGTGCCCACTCGACGCGCGCCTCATTGGGCAGCGACGGATCGTTCGCCTTGTTCACCGCTTCGATGGCGCTGGCTTGGCAATAATCGAGGACTCGCATGGCTGTTCAACGCCGTTGTGATCTGCGGGTTCCCGTCTGCGCCTTTGCTTCGTTCACACGCAAATAAATCCGTCGTGAGTTGGAACTGATCGTTGGCCCGCCGCATTACATGCCTGTCGAGCAACGCCTTCCCCCCGGGCGGCCGACATCAAAAACCCGGAGCGCGCCTCGCCTCCGGGTTTTCTTTTAGGCGGTGGCGAATGGAGGCTATTCGATGTCCTTGGGTACAATCCTACTGATCATTCTGGTGATTATCCTGCTTGGCGGCTTTTCCGGCTTCGGCGGCGGTCCGTTTTACGGTACCGGCTATTACGGTGGCGGCGGCCTCGGCCTCGTCATCGTAATCCTGCTTATTTTGGTCCTGATGGGCCGGATTTAGGGTCGATCCAATCTAATACCCCTGCCAGGCCCTGCCGGCCAGCCGACAGGGCCTGGAACCTTTTCAAATTACCGGCGTTTCTCGCGCTAGCGCAGCGTTAAACGAGAGCGCGGGGGAATGACCGACGTGAAGCCGCCGAACCAGTTTCTCTCCTCCCAGACCGAGGGGGAACAATTTCGCATACTGGTCCAAGGCGTCACAGATTACGCAATTTACATGCTCGATCCAGACGGCCACGTCGCCAGCTGGAATGCGGGCGCGGAGCGCATCAAGGGCTACAAGACCCACGAGATTCTCGGCGAGCATTTCTCGCGCTTCTACACCGACGAAGATCGTAAGGCCGGTGCACCGGAGAAGGCGCTGGAAACCGCGATCCGGGAAGGCCGCTTTGAGAAGGAAGGCTACCGGGTTCGCAAGGATGGCACCCAGTTTCTCGCGCATATCGTCCTCGACCCCATCCACGGCGACGACGGCCAAATTATTGGTTTTGCCAAAATCACCCGCGACATTACCGAACGCGAGCAGAACCGCCTCGCGCTCGAGCGCACGCGCGAACAGCTTTTCCATTCCCAGAAAATGGAAGCGATCGGCAAATTGACCGGTGGCGTCGCGCACGACTTCAACAATCTGCTGATGGTGATCCAGAGCAGCCTCGAGCTACTGCGCAAGCGCTCGCCGGACAACGCGCAGATCACCCCGCTCATCCAGAACGCGATGCGCGCGACCGAGCGTGGCACCGCGCTGACCCATCGCATGCTCGCCTTCGCGCGAAAGCAGGACATCGAAAACCGCGTGATCGACGTTCCGCAACTCGTCAACGAAACCAGAGAACTTCTCCGGCGCTCGCTCGGTCCGAGCTATACAATCGAGACGAATTTCTGCGAGACGATTCCCAACGTGCTTGCCGATCCGAACCAGTTGGAAAGCGCGTTGCTCAATCTCGCGTTCAACGCCCGCGATGCGATGCCGGACGGTGGCCGCATCGAAATTATAGTGCGCGTGGCTCGTAATCCGCTCGCAGAGCTTGCCGGCGGCGAATACGTCTCGATCACGCTCCGTGATACCGGTCACGGAATGGACATCGATACGCTCCGACAGGCGACCGACCCGTTTTTCACTACCAAGGGTGTCGGCAAAGGCACCGGCCTCGGCCTTTCGATGGTACAAGGCATGGCCGAACAGTCTGGCGGCACGTTCCGGCTTACCAGCGTTCCCAGCGCCGGCACGAGCGCCGAAATCCTGCTTCCGGCAGTCGACGCCGCCGCGACCACGGATATCTCGCCGAAGACTGAATTGATCGACGCGACGCGGCCGCTCGTTATCGTCGCGGTCGATGACGACAGTCTTGTACTGATGAACACGACGGCCATGCTCGAAGATCTCGGCCACACGGTTCTCGAAGCGAGCTCAGCTCGTGAGGCACTCGAACTCGTGCGCGGCCAGAAGATCGACCTCGTCATCACGGATCATGCGATGCCGGGCACGACCGGCTTGCAGCTCGCGAAAACTATCCGCTCCGAACAGCCCACGCTGCCGATTCTGCTGGCGACCGGCTATGCCGAGATCGATCCGAGCGCGGGAATCCAGTTGCCGCGGATCGGGAAGCCTTTCTTGCAAAACGATCTCAAGGCTGCGATCGACAAGGCGATGCAACGCGGCTGATGCCGCGTTTCACTGATAGCCTGGACAGCGCTGCGCACGAAGCGACTCAACCGCGGCCGCGCGGCGATAGGCGGTCGTCGTGAGATCACCTGCGATCCGGCCGAATTCGGCGCAACGCGTTTCGGCGGATTGCGAAAGCGGTGGGGCTTCGGACGATACTTGCGCACACGCGGCCAGCAACATGGCTACCGCAATCACCCCAGCCCATTTCATTTCCGTCCCCCGAATTGGCGGCGCGTCTATCGGCCAATTCAGGAACTTCGTCGCCGCGACACGGCGTCCCGCTCATACGGCCGCCACGTGCCAGCGCAACGGCTCGCAACAATGTGTAGTGCTGGCGGAAAGGCGGAAGAATATCAGGGCGGGTCTTCCTAGAGTTCCCTTCCTTAAAATGATCTTCCGCCGAACCGCCGCAATCCTATTTTTCACGTTGCCGGTTCTGTCGGCGGCGCAACCGGCGTACGCGCAACAACGCGTCGACCATCTCGAACGCTGCGCGCCGAGCGAGCGCAATGCCAGCTTCATTCGTATTCGGAACGGCTGCGACCAACCAGTAAGCTTGATCTTCTGGCGCTATTCGCTGACCGCGCCGATCACGCGCACACTCCAGCCCGGAGACGTATTTCAGGAAAACTTCACAGGCGACAGCGGCTGGTGGATGTCGACCGCGTGCCCGCTCGGATATGATCCGGACCCGCCGTTCCAGCTAGAGAACACCAAGGCCATCGTCGAAAGCACCTATAGCTGCGTCAGCAAACAGATCTCGTTGCTGCGCTGAGAAATACCAATGCTCGCCCCCGGCCCCGACCATCCGATCACGGTCACTAAGTCTCCGCGCCCGGTACGCGTCCTGTTTAACGGGACGATCGTTGCCGAGAGTACGAACGCGCTGAAGCTTCAGGAAGCCGACTATCGGCCCGTCTTCTACCTTCCGCGCGAGGATGCGCGCTTGGAGCACTTCATGCACAGCGATCATTCGAGCCGCTGCCCATACAAGGGGCGGGCCGCCTATTTCTCGCTCGTGGTTACCGGGAAGCGCTCCGAAAACGCAGCCTGGACCTATGAAGCGCCCTTTCCGGCCGTGGAAGCCATCAAGGATTTCCTGGCCTTCTATCCGTTCAAAGTTGATGCAATCGAGGAATTCTGATCGCGCCCGCCCTGCCCACGTTCCTGCGTCTCTGCTAGGCTTGCTTCCGCCTTTCATTCCTGCGCCAGCCATTTGGAATTCCCAGCATGAGAAAGATTGCCTTTGCCGCCGTGCTAACCGGCCTGCTTTCCCTTCTCCCACTCTCCGCGAATGCAACCGGCGCCCTCGCAATCGGCGAGCCGCAAAATCTTGCCGACGGTTTCGCGTCCGGCTGGTCAACCGGACAGGCGAACGAAGACATCGCCAACGCGAAAGCCTACGAGCAATGCCGCGACAAGGCAGACGCGCCGGATCATATCCGCGCACTTTGCAAGGTTGTTCGTACCTTCAACAATCAATGCGTCGCGATCGCACTCGATACCGAGCCCGGCGCGACCGGTACCGGCTATGCCGTCGCTCCCTCGAAAGCTGAAGCTGAGCGGCAGGCGCTTGACGATTGCCGCTCGACTGCGGGCAATCGCTCGCAGTATTGCCGCATCATCAACGGCGGTTGCGACGGCAACGCGCGCTAGTTCAGGCAATCGAACATGAAATCCGTACACGCATTTGTAATCCTGCTCGCTGCATGCGGCATTACTTCTCCCGCTTTCGGTTTCGGCGCGGTCGCGATCGCCGAGCCTGCCGACGTCGCCAAGGACGGCTATTCGAGCGGCATCGCCTACAACTTCAAAGCGCAGAGCGAAGCGGAAGATCGTGCGCAGCTCGAGTGTGCGAATACGCAGGATGCACCGCCGGAAACGCGCAAGCTGTGCAAGGTCATCCGGACTTTCGAAAACCAATGTGTGGCGGTCGCACTCGACCCCAAAGCCGGTACTCCCGGCGCCGGCTGGGCGATCGCAGATACGCTCGCGCTCGCAAGGCGCGATGCGCTGCAGCGCTGTGACGATACTGCCGGCAGCGACCGCAGGGGCGAATGCCGGGTTACCGCGGAAGGCTGCGACGGACGGGCAAAATGAAAAGCGGATTTGGGCGCAATCGTCTTCCCGCTTCGCGCGTTTGCGCTTCTCTCATGGTATTCGCCACGAGCGTCCTCTTCCCGGTCGCAGCGGCACGCGCCGAAGGTGCGATAGCAATCGGCATCCTCGATAACGACGCAACCAAGGGCTACGCGGCAGGCTGGAGCAATAATCGGCCGACAGCAGCAGACGCTGAACAACTCGCGCTCGAGAACTGCCGGAAGCAGCCGAACGCGCCGGAGAATGTTCGTGCGACCTGCCGCGTGGTCCGCAACTTCGTTAATCAATGCGTGATCGTGGCGCTTGATCCGAAGAACGGGACGCCGGGCGCCGGATGGGCTGTCGCCGAAACCAGCGAACTCGCCATTCTCGACGCACGACGCGAATGCGACCGTACGGCAGGCGCCGACCGGCAGGGACAATGCACCTTGACCGACGGCGTCTGCGACGGCACCGCGCGCTAAGGCCACCATGAACTCCCCGTCGCAGGCCCAACGTCTGCTTCGCGGCTTTGTCCTGCTCTGCGCGTTGGCGGGCACGATCTACTACATCGGTATCTGGCGCTGGTGGTGGCTGATCGACGACCGGAAGCGCGACGGGCTCGAACTGATCGGCCCCATACTCGGCACAGTCTATTTCATCCTGTTGGTCGTGCCTTCCTGGTATTTCGGTCTCCGGAGCCGCGCGCTTCTGTTCGCGGCCATTCCTGCCGCACTCGCGCTCATTCTGGCGACCGACGCCGCGTTCCACTGGTTCCCGTGGAAGATTTTCGGCGGCAACTAGGAACTTTCGCCTTCATTGCCGCGTTTCAGCCGCAGATACGGCAACTCATTCGCTGGGCAAACGCGATGCGCGACGTTCTTTCGCTATATCCGAGATTCCTGATTTTCAGCGGCATCATGGCCGCCTTTCTGGTCGTCCTCGCCCTTGTACCGGGCACGAGCGACGCGACTGCGATCAATCAGACCGTGCGAACTACCGCAGCAGACAACATGCAAAGAATCGAAGCCGGCGACTGCCGTATGGATCAGTACGCCTACGCGCCAACCTGCACGATCCAGGGCCGCATCGTGCGCGTCATCAAGTTTTAAAACGTCAAATTCCGGAGAGATGCTTTTCCGGATCGACCGGCTTTGAACCCTTGCGGATTTCGAAGTGCAGCTGCGGCGACGTCACGCCGCCGGTCTGGCCCGCTTTCGCAATCAGGTCGCCGCGTTTGATCTTCTGATCCTTTTTCACGTCAATCGTGCCGAGGTGCGCGTAAGCGGTCACCCAGTTGTCAGCGTGCTGAATCAGGACGAAGTTGCCGAACCCCTTCAATTCATTCCCAGCGTAGGCGACGACGCCATCTTCCGCGGCGCGGATCGGCGTGCCTTCCGGCACCGAGACGTTGATGCCGTCGTTCTGCTGGCCGTTCGGCTTGCGGCCATAGGCCGAAAGGATACGGCCACGCACCGGCCAATGGAACGTAGGACCGGCATGCGGAGAATTCTGCGGCGCGTCGTTGACTACCGGCGGTACATTCGGGCGAACCATACCGACGTTTTCGGGCGCGGGCGCCTCGTTATTCGCGACATGCTGTGCCGGCGTCTGCGGTACTGTCTGCACGTTCCGCTGCAAGGGCTGCGGTTGCGGCGCGTTCGCAATCGGTGTCGTTCCAGGAATACGAACCTGCTGCCCAATCCGGAGTTGGGTCGAGAGCGTCAGATTGTTCGCGCTCGCGATCGCCTGCGGCGTGACGTGATACTTGCGCGAGAGCGAATAAATCGTGTCGCCCGAGGCGGCGGTATGAACGTTGCCGGCGACCGGCGCGGTGCGGACTGGGGTCGCCGCGGCAGTGTTGTGTACCGGAATGACGAGACGCTGGCCGGGCCGCAGCATGCTGCCGCCCTGCAGATTGTTCGCGCGGAGGAGAATTTCCGGCGGTACATTGTGCTTGCGGGAAATCGAATAGACCGTCTCACCCTGCTGGACGACGATCGTCCGGCTACCCGTCTGCGACCAGCCGTTTGTGTTGACGGCCGCGGTGGTGCGTGGCGCATTCAACTGGCTCTGCGCGCGCGGTGCTTGCGCAGCCGGGACGGTCTGCGGACGATAGTTCGTCTGCGGCGGAGTATTCAGCGGCTGGGTTTCTACGTAGGTGCGCTGGGGCAACTGGTGGCCCGGAACCTGCGCCTGCGTGTTCGTCTGCGGCTGCGGCACGGACGCGGTCGTGTCCTGCTTGCCGTTGAACGGATTGGAGTCGAACCGCGTTACATCCATGCTGCAGGCGGCGGAAAACGCGCCAAGCGTGGCAAGGGCGGCAAAACGGGCGAGCAGCGCTCCCCGGTAGCGCATCGGATTGGTACGCATCACTACTCACTCAGGACGCAACAACACACCTGATGAATAGGAGACTCCGGTAAACGCGGACTTAAGAAAATCCGGCGCGGCGCGAAATTTCGCTGCCGGGCCCAAAACTTAACAGGCTACAGGGCCTGCGCCTTGCCTTCGACCAGCGGCACGAACCGGACCGACATCAGGTCGAGGTGCTCGATCTTGCCACCGCTTTTCGTGTACAGCCGCAGCGACTGAACATCCGCCGGGTGTCCGACTGGTGCGACCATACGGCCATTGTTGGCAAGTTGGTCGAACAGCGCCGGCGGCACTTCAGGCGTCGCGGCCGTTACAATGATCCGATCGAACGGCGCTTCGTCGGGCGCGCCGAAGCTGCCGTCAGCGATACGGACAGCGACGTTTTTCAGACCCAGCACCCGCAGCCGTGCAGAAGCAAGATCGCCAAGTGTGCGGTAGCGCTCGATCGTCACGACCGATTTAGCGAGCATGCCGAGCACCGCCGCCTGGTAGCCGGAGCCAGTACCGATCTCGAGCACCTTGTTCGAAGGTTCGACGTCGAGCGCCTCGGTCATGGTCGCGACAACGAAGGGCTGGCTGATGGTCTGACCGCAATCAATGGGCAGCGCCTGATCGGCATAAGCGACGCCGGCATGTTCGGCTTCGACGAAAATCTCGCGCGGCACCTGTTCGAGCGCGCGCAGCACTTTCACATCGCGAATGCCGCGGCGGCGCATGGAGAGCAAGAACTCCATCCGCGCTTCCGCGTTCTTCCGCTCGAATTCCTCATCGCGCCTGTTGCGGTCCGCCATCCGCGCCAGAAGCTCCTCTATGCGTTAGTTCGTCAATTCGCTCTCATCGAACATCGCCGCGAGTTTGGTCATAAACGGCTTGTCCGTCAGATCGATCCGGAGCGGCGTCACCGAAATCATCTTGCGTTCGATCGCAGACAAATCGCTGCCGTCGGAGAAGGTCCGCTTGATGCGCTGAAAGCCGATCCAGTAATACGGGAAACCGCGGCCGTCGTGACGCTTGTCGACCATCAGCAGTTCGGCATCGCGCCGGCCCTGCGTCGTGATCGCAACGCCCTGGACTTCATCCGGCAGGCAATCCGGGAAATTGATGTTCAGCAACACGCCCACAGGAAGCGGGTCTTTCAGAAGTTTTTTCAGAAGATCGGGCGCAAGCGCCTCGACCGTGCCATAGCCGAGCCGGTCGCGCGTGGTCGGACCATAGGCCTGACTGAGCGCGATCGCCTGAATGCCGAGAATGGTGCCTTCCATCGCGCCCGCAACGGTGCCGGAATAGATCACGTCTTCCGCGAGATTCTGGCCCCGGTTCACACCTGACAGCACGAGGTCGGGGCGCTTGTCCTCGAGCACATGGCGCACGCCCATGATCACGCAATCGGTCGGTGTGCCTTTCACGGCGAAGCGCTTTTCGTCGACCTTGCGAAGCCGAAGCGGATCGGAAAGCGAAAGCGAGTGCGAAACGCCGGACTGGTCGAACTCGGGCGCCACCACCCAGACGTCATCGGTCAGCGTCTTTGCGATGCGAACCAGCGCGTCGAGGCCGGGCGAATGAATACCGTCGTCGTTGGTGACAAGGATGCGCAACTTCAGTTCGCTTTCGTGATCTTGGTGAGGCCGCCCATATAAGGCTTTAACGCCTCCGGAATTGTGACGGAACCGTCCTCGTTCTGGTAATTCTCCAGCACCGCGATCAGCGCGCGGCCGACCGCGACGCCGGAGCCATTGAGCGTGTGGACGTAGCGCGGGCTTTTGGCGTCCTTCGCGCGATAGCGCGCGTTCATGCGCCGCGCCTGGAAGTCGCCGCAGTTCGAGCAGGATGAAATTTCTCTGTAGGTATTTTCGCCCGGCAGCCAGACCTCGATGTCGTAGGTTTTCTGCGAGGCAAAGCCCATGTCGCCGGTGCAAAGCGTCATCACGCGATAATGCAGGCCGAGTTTCTGGAGCACTTTTTCAGCGGACGTTAGCATGCGCTCGTGTTCTTCGGCGCTCTGTTCGGGCGTCGTGATCGTGACCAGTTCGACCTTGGTGAACTGGTGCTGGCGGATCATGCCGCGCGTATCTTTACCGGCAGCACCTGCTTCGGCGCGGAAGCATGGCGTGCAGGCGGTCAACCGCATCGGCAGCTTCGCTTCGTCGGTGATGTCTTCGCGAACGAGATTGGTGAGCGGCACCTCGGCAGTCGGGATGAGCCAGAGATTATCTGTTCTAGGATGATTTCGATAAATTTCTTCAAACTCTTTGTCGCCTGAAGATAGTCCATTCCGCGATCTTTCATTCACGATTCTCGCGGTTGCGACCCAACGCTCGTAATCAAAAATTTGACGTGTAGCCGCAAACTGATCGTCCGCAAACTTGGGTAACTGGGCAGTGCCGAACATCGCATGATCGCGAACCAGCACCGGCGGGTTCACTTCCATGTAGCCGTGCTCGCCGGTGTGCGTGTCGAGGAACAGCTGCGCGAGCGCGCGCTCGAGACGCGCAAGCGCGCCCTTCAGCACAACGAAACGCGCACCGGAAATCTTGGACGCGGCCTCGAAATCCATCAGACCGAGCGCTTCGCCGATCTCGAAATGCAGTTTCGGCTTGAATGCGAGGTTCGGAATGTTGCCGTGGCGGCGATACTCCTTGTTGCCGGTCTCGTCCTTGCCGTCCGGAACGTCCGCGGCGGGCAAATTAGGAATCGCGGCAAGGATTTCCTCGAGTCTCATCTCCGCTGCCTGCTGCTCGGCTTCGAGCTTCGGCATCTCGTCCTTGATGCTCGCGACCTCGGCCATCAGCTTCTGTGCGCGCGGCTCGTCCTTGGCCTTCTTCGCTTCGCCGACTTCCTTGGAGACTGCGTTGCGGCGCTCCTGCATGGTCTGCAGCTTCGCGATCACCGCGCGGCGCTTCTCGTCGAGTGCGAGCAAATCGCGCGACTCGGCGCTCAGGCCGCGGCGGGCGAGCGCCTTGTCGAAAGCCTCCGGGTTCTCACGAATCCACTTAATGTCGTGCATCGCTATTCCTGCGTAATAGACTTTGATTACGCACGATTTTCTACTTCAAGTAAAACTTGAACTTAGGCGCTCGGCGTACTGGCTGGCGGGACCGAGACGTCGGTCGACGACGCATCGGCCTCAGCCTGTGCTGCCGCCCGCTTCTTTTCCGCCGCCGACACGAGCCAGATCGAGGCTTCGTAAAGGAGCAAGGTAGGCAGGGCAAGCGCAAGCTGTGAAATCACGTCCGGCGGCGTCAGCACGGCCGCTACGATGAAGACCGCCACGATCGCGTAACGCCGGATCGAGCGCAGCCATGCCGCCGTCACCACGCCGATGCGCGCGAGCAGCGTCAGGATTACGGGCAACTGGAAGCAGATTCCGAAGGCGAAGATCAGGGCCATGATCAGCGAGAGATATTCCGAAACGCGCGGAAGCAGTTTGATCTCCGGCCCCGCCCCGATCTGCTGCATGCCGATGAAAAACTTCATCGCAAGCGGCATCGCGACGAAATAGACGAATGCCGCACCCAGCAAAAAGCAGATCGGCGTCGCGATCAGATACGGAACGAACGCGCCCTTCTCGTGCTTGTAGAGACCCGGTGCGACGAAGGCGTAAATCTGCGACGCGACGACTGGAAAAGAGAGAAACGCCGCGCCGAACAGCGCAAGCTTGATCTGCGTGATCAGAAATTCCTGCGGCGCGGTGTAGATCAATTCGATCTTGGCATCGACGCCGGCGGCAAGCTGATAGGGAAACAGCAAAATATTGTAGATGTACTTCGCGCCAGCGAAGCAGATCACCATCATCACGATGAACGCGAGCATCGACTTGATGAGCCGCGAGCGCAGCTCAACCAGATGCTCCATCAAGGGCGCCTTTGAAGCGTCGATGTCGTCGTGGCTCATGCGCCGCTGCCCTGCTTGCGGACCGGATCATTCGTGTTCGCGGCTGCACTTTCCGTTTCGGCGGAAGTCGCGGCGGTCGGCGCGATCGGCGCGGGTTCGATGTTCACGGGTTCGGGCTGCGGCGGCGCCGGAATTTGCGCGTCCACCTGTGCGTCGGTCGCGGCAGGTGCCGGTGCGGTGTTCGCCGGCGCCTCGATCGAATTCTGGATTTCGTTCGTGATGCTCTGCACCGGGTTTTCGATCGCGCCCTTGGCGGCGGCAGCGAGCTTGTCGGCTTCCTTTTTCAGATCGGCAAGTTCGGCGTCGCGCATTGCGTCCTGAAACTGGCCCTGAAACTCGTTCGCCATCGAGCGCACTTTCGACATCATAGTGCCGAGCGCGCGCAGGACTTTCGGGAGATCCTTCGGCCCAATGACAACGAGCGCGACGATCCCGATTAAGAGAAGCTCACTCCAGCCGACGTCAAACATGCGCTGTTACCTCGCGGCCGTAATTGTGGTCCGCGAACGGCGCCGCTACCTCGCGGCGTCAGCCGACCTTCTGATCGTCGGTGCGGCGGACCACCGGCGGGTTCTGTTCGATGGTCTTGGGCGGCGTCGAGGCGGTGGGCTCGTCGTCAGCCATGCCCTTCTTGAAGGCCTTGATGCCCTTCGCGGCGTCGCCCATCAGCTCGGAAATCTTGCCGCGCCCGAACAGGAGCAGCACGATGACCGCGACAACAAGCCAATGCCAGATACTCAAACCACCCATGGAATCCTCCGCTGGCAGGTTAGCTTGGAAGCCGCCGGACCAGCCAATTTTCGTTACATCACACGAACCTAGGGCCGTGGGGAGGCAAAAACAAGAACTTCGGCGCGGTCGATTTCCACGCCGACATCCTCGCCTTCCTTGCGGTTAACAGGTTCCCTGACCCGCGCAAGCACCGGCTCTTCGAGGCCCGGCATCGCAATTTCGAGGAGGTTGACCTCGCCGACGAAGCGGTGCGCGACAATCCGTCCGGGCAGTCCCTGACCGGACGATTTCAAGCTCAATCCCTGCGGGCGAATACAGACCACAGCCTCGCCGTCGCCGATCTCACCGGCATCGAAGGTTCCAAGCGGTGTCTCGATCCGGTTCCGGTGAACCCAGCCCGGAAACTCGTTCATCTCGCAGAAGAAGCGAGCGGCAAAGAGCGATTCCGGACGGCGGTAAATCATTTGCGGATCGCCGAATTCGACCAGCCTGCCCTCGTTCATCAGCGCTATCCGGTCGCCGACGCGCATCGCCTCTTCAGCGTCGTGGGTCACGATCACACAGGTCGCGCGCGCCTCGCGCAAGATCGCAAGTGTTTCGCCGCGCACGGTGTCGCGTAGGCGGCTGTCGAGACCCGAAAACGGTTCGTCCATCAGGATCACGGCAGGCCGGGGAGCGATCGCTCGCGCAAGTGCCACACGCTGCTGCTCGCCGCCGGACAGCATGTGAGGGTATTCGCCACCGCGATTACTCAAGCCTACGCGATCAAGCGCCAGTTTCGCCTGTCGCTCCGCCTCGTCGCGCGAAAACCCGCGCAGACCAAAGCAAACATTCTCGAGGTTGGACATGTGCGGGAAAAGCGCGTTGTCCTGAAACATCAGGCCGATGCCACGCCTCTCCGGCGGCACGAAAACCTTCGGCCCCGCAATCTCGAGACTGTCGAGCAATACACGGCCAGCGCTCGGGCGCTCCAGACCGGCTGCGAGCCGCAGCAGGGTCGTCTTCCCGCAGCCCGATGGTCCAACGAGACTCACAACCTCGCCGGGATCGATCGAGAGCGTCACGCCCCGGACGGATTCCGGTCCGCCGTAGTTGTGATGCACATCATCGAACGCGAGATGCGCGGCGATGGAAACCGGTGCGGGACTGCGCGGAGCGAGACGGGGCGCCATAACGTCGCGAAGCTACCGTTTCTGGCGGCTGCCGTCGCGTTACTTGGCGCTATCCGGATCGAGTTCGGGATCGCCCTCCTCGAGCGGCTCCTCGTCATCGCGCAAGGTCGAGACGTCGTTCGGGATCGGCACTGCGAAGCCGGCCGGAAGGCGGTCGTCGAGGAAGCCGGCGCCTTTAAGTTCTTCCAGACCCGGCAAATCCTCAATCTGGTCGAGACCAAAGTGGATCAGGAATTCCTCAGTCGTTCCGTAGGTCACCGGGCGGCCCGGCACCTTGCGGCGGCCGCGCAGGCGAACCCAGCCGGTCTCGATCAACACATCGAGCGTGCCTTTGTTAATCGTAACGCCGCGGATTTCCTCGATTTCGGCGCGCGTGACAGGCTGATGATAAGCGACGATCGCGAGCGTCTCGATCGCGGCGCGCGAAAGCTTCTTCGGTGGCGGCGTATCGCGTGCAATGCGGTGGCCGAGGTCGGAAGCGGTACGCAGCGCCCACTTGCCAGCCACGCGCACGAGATTCACGCCGCGCGCGGCGTAATGGTCGGCGAGCTTTTCCAGTTCGGCCTTAAGATCGGTGCCTTCGGGCAAACGCGAGGCGAGCAGCTTCTCGTCCACCGGTTCGGCGGAGGCAAACAGGATCGCTTCCAGCGTGCGCTGGACGTCGTCGGTTTCGGGTTCTGCACCCACGATCGATAGCGGCGGTTTGCGCAACGCGGTCACTGCTTGGTCTCCACCAATTGTAATTCAGGTCTCGGCTCGGGGCGACGCTTAAGCCAGAGCGGCGCGAAGGCCTTCTCCTGCTGAAGTTCGAGGTACCCCTCTTTGACCATTTCGAGAGAGGCCGAAAAACTTGATGCCAATACGGTCGGGCGCATCTCCGGCTCGACCATGTATTCGATCAGGAAACTGTCGAGTCGTGCCCAGTCCTGGCCGACACCGACAAGGCGCTCAAGCGCTTCACGCGCTTCCTTGAGCGACCAGACTACGCGCTCTTTCACTGTATGGCGTGCGAGCGCTTTCTTCTGGCGCTGAACTGCGTAGGCCGAAAGCAAGTCGTAGATCGTGGCCGTATATTGCTGCGGATTGAGCGGATCGGTTTCTTCCGGCGCGCCGCGCATGAAGAATTCGGTACCGAGCTTGTCGCGGGTCATGAGACCCGCGCCTGCGCGGCGGATTGCTTCGAGATGTTGCAGGCGCGCGGCGAGATCGGCGGCGAGATCGGCGGCCGAAGGTTCTTCGGGGCCGGCGGGTTCGGGCAGCAACAGGCGCGATTTCAGGTATGCGAGCCACGCCGCCATCACGAGATAGTCCGCCGCAACCTCGATCCGGAGATCGCGCGCGCGCTGGATGAACTCGAGATACTGGTCGGCGAGCGCGAGAATCGAAATCTTCGCGAGATCGACCTTCTGCGTGCGCGCAAGCATCAGCAAAAGGTCGAGCGGACCTTCAAAGCCGGTCACGTCGACGACGAGTTGCGGCTCGTTGCTTCCGCGTTCGGCTTCCGGCAGTTCGAAATCGCTGGTTTCCACGCTACTGATTCCGTCTCAAACCGTTTCGATCATAGCGGAAAAGCGGCTCCAAGCCTCGGCGACATCGAGCGGTTTTGCCCCGGAAGCGATCCTATCCAAGGCTTTCTTCGCACGTTCGGCCGCTTTGCCTTCGAGCGGCGGGCTGTTTTCCGCAACGCTACGCATTTCGTCCATCTTGCCGTTGCAATGAAGCGCGAGATCACACCCCGCCACAAAGGCGGCCTGCGTATTTTCTCCGATACCGCCGGAAAGCGCCTTCATCGAGACATCGTCGGTCATCAAGAGACCGTCAAATCCGATATTGCCGCGGATCACCTCACTGACAACGGTTGGCGAAATCGTGGCCGGCAGCGCCGGGTCGATGGCCTCATAGATCACATGCGCCGTCATCGCGAGCGGCAGATCGTTCAACGCCCGGAATGGTGCGAAATCCGTCTGTTCGAGTTCCCCGCGGGACGCTGCCACTTTCGGCAATTCCAGATGGCTGTCGGCCAGCGCGCGACCGTGTCCGGGAATGTGCTTGACGACAGGCAGTACTCCGCCTGCCATTAGGCCCTCCGCCGCCGCGCGCGCGAGTGCGGCCACTTTGCCCGGTTCGCTGCCATAGGCGCGGTCGCCGATGACGTCATGCGCGCCGGGAAAGCGAAGATCAGCGACGGGCACGCAGTCGACGTTGACGCCGAGCCGGAGTAGCTCGTACGCAATCAGCCTGGCACCGAGCGAGACAGATTCCCGGCTCGAAGAGGCCGTTGCAAGCTTCTCCGCGGCCGGGAAATCGGGCCAGTGCGGGGGGCCCAGCCGCTGGACACGGCCGCCTTCCTGATCGATCAGCACTGGCGCGTCGGCCCTGGCAACGATTTCGCGGTAACTGCGCACGAGTTCAGTTACCTGCTCCGGTTTCTCAATGTTCCGCTTGAACAGAATCAATCCCCACGGACAAGTCTCTGAAAAGAAGCGCTTTTCTTCATCAGAAAGCTTCGTGGAAGCGCAGCCGGAAATGAACGCGCGAACGATCATGCGCGGGCGTAGGCGGCCCTGCTCCGGCGGTCAAGAACGGCGGAAAAACTAGCTGTTAGTTGCGGGTCTGAACGATACAGCCCGCGCCCTGGGTCTTCAGGTTCTGGCAGAGCGCGTTGGCCTGATCCCGGCTCATGGGGCCGACCATCGCGCGATAGAACGTGCCGCGGTCACCGAGATCGACCTTGCGGATGTCAGCGTTCCGGCTACCGAAGATCGAGGCATACTGCGACTTCAGCTGCTGCCAGGCAGCCTGTGCCTCTTCCGGGGTCTTATGCGAAGCGACCTGTACGATGTAGTTGCCGCTCGTTGCCGCCGGAGGCGTGGGGTTGAGTGACGCCACATTCCGGTTCGGCGGCAATACATTCGATTGCGGACGCTGCGGAGCAACTGCAGGCGGCTCCTGCTGCTGCACCGGCGGGTTCGCATGCAGCGGCAGCGGCGCGTTGTTCTGTGGCGCCGAAGTACCGTCGGAGCGCACGGTGATCGTCTTCACCTTACGGGGACCTGTATCGGCTGGCGGCTGTTGCTGCTGGGGAGCGACCGCGGGGATGCTGGTTTGCGGCACTTGAGGAGCCTGCTGCGGCCGCGGCGGGGTGAACTGTTGAGGCCGCTGCGTCGTCAGATCGATCGGCTGCTCCTCGCGTTTCAGCGTCTGGGTCTCCGCGGCTCCGGCGATGCGATCCTGGATGGCCTTGTTCGGCGCAGCCGTGTTCGTCTGCGGCGCAGCCTTCTGCTCGACCTTGGTGGGCGCATTTGACTTGGTAATAACGGCTGCACGCTGTGGCGTATTGAAAACCGTGCGGTAGGCGAATACGCCAAGGAAGGCGACCGCGATCAGGCTCGCGACAATAATCCCCGAGACGATCCAGAAGCCTATGCCGCGCGCCGAACGGCGCACATCACCGTAAACGTCGTCGGCGTGGTCCGAGAGATAGGCGTCGTCCGAATATTCCGGATCGAAGTCATCCTCGTAGGTGTCGTAGTTCGGCTCGCGGTAAGCCTGCGGCTGGGGCCGCATGCGGCTGTGGCGCAGCGCTTCTTCCGGAACATAGCGATCGCGATCCTCCGGCGTACGGGTCTCGCGCACCGGCTGCCGCCCAGCACGGGTGCGCTCGCTTTCGGAAAAATCTTCTCGACGGAAATTCTGCTCGGCATAGCGAGGATGGGCGTCGTGACCGTTCGGACGCGAAGGCTGCGCTGAACGCAGCGCATCGCTTCGAAACTGCGGACGCTGGGATTGAGACAGCGGGGCTTGCTGTGGCGGCACAGGCCGGGTGCTGCGAGCCGCTGGATGGATCGGGGCGCCGCGCTCATTTGCGGCGCTTGGCGCCGTAGTCCGAGCGCCTGCTGGCGCCGCCTGGGTGTGGGCAGCCGATTGCCGCGACGGAACCTGCGCGGGACGAGCTTGTGCCGCAGCCGGTCTGCCCTGCCCATTCGTGTGAACGGCACCGTTTCCGTTGGCTCCGTATGCCGCGCGGGGCTCGGCCATCGGAGGGCGCGAAACCCCATTGGCCTTGGGCGGAACGCGACGCTGCTGCTGTGTATTGAATTCTGCGAAGGGATCTTCCTGGCCGATCAGGCGCGCGAGCTCGGCCAGCGGGTCTTCCCCGCGGCGTACTCGATACTGGTCCGCACCCGGCTGGGATTGCGTCTGAAGCTGTCCCGGTCCCCGCGAGGTCCGGTACATGGGGTGTTCGCCCATTTTCTCCCGATCGTTCCTCAACGTCCGCGCCAACGGCATACTAACACTCCGCGCGGAGGGCCGTTAACGCATTTCTTCGGCCGCTCTGACACCTAAAATGGCCAATCCTGAGGCCAAGACGCCCACCAAGCCGCTGACGAGACTCAACCGGGCCATGGTGAATTTAGGGTTATCTTCCATAATGAAGCGTAAATGAGGCGCGTCTTTTCCCTTGTTCCATAGGGAATGGAAGGTGCTGGCAAGGTCGTAGAGATAGAACGCGACCCGGTGCGGCTCATGAAATTCCGCCGCTGCCTCCACAAGCCGCGGCCACTGCGCGAGCTTCTTCACCAGCGCGAGTTCCGCCTCGTCCGAGAGCACCGTCAGGTCGGCTGCCGAAAGCGCGGACGCATCTGTGGACAAGTCCGGCATCGCTTCCTTCGCGTTCCGGAACACCGAGCGGCCGCGCGCATGCGCGTATTGCACATAGAACACCGGGTTGTCGCGCGACTGCTCAATCACCTTGGCGAGGTCGAAGTCGAGTTGAGCGTCGTTTTTCCGGAACAGCATCATAAAGCGCACCGGGTCGACCCCGACTTCATCGACGACCTCACGCAGGGTGATGAACTCGCCTGCCCGCTTTGACATCTTCACCGGTTCGCCGGCGCGCATTAAGCGCACGAGTTGGCACAGCTTCACGTCGAGCGCGACTTTGCCCGCGCCAAGCGCGCCGACGGCCGCGTTCATGCGCTTCACGTAACCGCCGTGGTCCGCGCCCCAGACGTCAATGAGCGTTCTAAAGCCGCGTTCGATCTTGTCGCGGTGATAGGCCATGTCGGCAGCGAAATATGTGTAGGTACCGTCCGACTTCATCAGCGGCCGGTCCACGTCGTCGCCGAAGGCGGTCGCGCTAAACAGCGTCTGCTCGCGATCTTCCCAGTCTTCGACCGGCGCGCCTTTGGGCGGCGGCAAGCGGCCTTCGTAAATGTGACCCGCCTTGCGCAGGAACTCGATGGTCTCGGCGACCTTGTCCTTGCCGCCCGAAGTCAGCGAACGCTCCGAGAAGAACACCTCGTGCCGGATTTCGAGCGCGGCCAGATCCTCGCGGATCATGTCCATCATCATGTCGATCGCGGTCTGGCGCACGAGCGGCAGCCAGTCGCCGTCCGGCTTCTGCAACAGCGTGCGGCCATACTTTTCCGCAAGCGCCTTTCCGACCGGAACGAGATAGTCACCGGGGTACAGCCCTTCCGGGATTGCGCCGATGTCGTCGCCGAGCGCCTCGCGGTAGCGCAGGAACGCCGAACGCGCGAGCACATCGACCTGCGCACCGGCATCGTTGATGTAATATTCGCGCGTAACCGCATAACCCGCGAACGAAAGCAGGTTCGCGAGCGCGTCGCCAAACACCGCACCGCGGCCGTGGCCGACATGCATCGGGCCGGTCGGGTTCGCCGAGACGTATTCGACGTTGACCTTTTCGCCCTTGCCCAGCCCGGAGCGCCCGAAGTCCTTGCCCGCGCCGATTGCGGCACGAAGCACTTCCAGCCAGAAGCCGTTTTCGAGCGCGAGATTGATAAAGCCGGGGCCGGCTACATCGGCTTTCGCGACATGCGGCGCGCTCTTGAGCTTCGCCGCGAGCTTTTCTGCGATGTCGCGAGGTTTTTGCTTGGCGTCTTTCGCCAGCACCATCGCGGCATTGGTCGCCAGATCGCCGTGGGTTTCGTCTTTCGGCGGCTCGACGACCACGCGCGAAAAGTCGAGGCCGGCGGGAATGGCGCCTTCCTTGACGAGCGCGTTCAGCGCGTCATGCACATGGCCGAGATAGATCGAAAAGACGTTCATTTGCTTCTGTTTTCGCGAAGGCGCGGGAGCTAACGCAGATCGGGAGTCGAGTCAAAATAGCGCCGGTGCGCTTCGATCGCGAAGCGGTCGGTCATGCCGGCGATGAAGTCCGCGATCTGGCGCACGAGTGCGGTCTCGTCGCTGGCCAGCCGTTCCGCCTCCATATCTTTCGGATAGGCGAGAAAATGCGCGAAAAGATCGCGCACGATCGTCTCGGCGTCCGTCATGATCCGCATGACCCGTTCCTCGCGATACATGCGCGGCGTCAGGAACGCCTTGATCTGCCGGTCGGCTTCTTCGCCGGCCGATGAAAATGCGATTACCGGATCGCGCGCGTGGCGTACGTCGTCCGCGCTGTGTGGACAGAGCGCCGCAGCACGCCGGCCGCTCTCGCTCAGCGCATCGTCGATCAGCGCGGCGATCAGGCGGCGGATCACTTCGCCCGCGAGACGCTGCGGAGGCGCGATGGGATAGAGCTTTCTCACTTCGCGAAGAATGTCGCCCGCGAGCGACACCGGCTTCAGATCCATAATATCGAACAGCCCCGCCCGCATCGCATCGTCGAGATCATGCGCGTCGTAGGCGATATCGTCCGAGATCGCGGCGACCTGCGCCTCGGCGGAGGCGAAGGTCCAGTATTCGAGATCCCACTCGTCGCGCTGCTCGGCGAAGGCGAGCGGCAGGCCGTCATCCTCGTAGCGGCCGATCGCGGAGCCATCTTCGTCGGTGAGCGGGCCGTTATGCTTGGCGATGCCTTCGAGCGTTTCCCATGTGAGATTGAGACCGTCGAAGGCGGCGTAGCGATGCTCGAGCTTCGTCACCACACGCAGGCTCTGTGCGTTGTGATCGAAGCCGCCGTAATCCTTCATGCAGAAGTCGAGCGCGCGCTCGCCGGCATGACCGAACGGCGGGTGGCCGAGGTCGTGGGAGAGCGCCAGCGCTTCCGCGAGATCTTCATCGAGCCCAAGCGAGCGCGCCACGGCCCGCGCGATCTGGCTCACCTCGAGCGTATGCGTGAGACGCGTGCGGAAATGATCGCCTTCATGCGAGACGAAAACCTGGGTCTTGTGCTTGAGCCGCCGGAAGGCGGTCGAATGGATGATGCGGTCGCAGTCGCGCCGGAAATCGCTGCGGGACGGACTCGACGGCTCAGCGAAACGCCGGCCTCGCGAGCGCGCGGGATCGGAGGCCCAAGCCGCCCTCGGCGTAAATACCGATACCGCCACGAGAATTTACCCCTGAATTGACTTCGCCGCTCGCGCGCTTACCTATAGACCCTAACGCTTTGGTTTGGCTAAAGGAAAGCGCCTCATGGACGCCAATACCGTCACCGTCACCGAAAGCGCGATCAAAAAGATCGCGGCGATCCTTGGTTCCGAAAAGGAGCCGTCGGTGCTGCGCGTCAGCGTCGAAGGCGGCGGCTGCTCCGGCTTCCAGTACAAGTTCGATATCCAGCGCGCACCGGAAAGCGAAGACACCGTGATCGCTCGCGGCGGCGCAACCGTCGTGATCGACCCGGTATCGCTGCAATATCTTGCCGGCTCGCAGATCGATTACGCGGACGAACTGATCGGCGCCGCGTTCAAGATCGACAATCCGAACGCGACCGCTTCCTGCGGCTGCGGCACCAGCTTCTCGCTCTAAGTTCCGAGCGGGTTTCATGCGGATCGCAAGCTGGAACGTAAATTCCATCAAAGCACATCTCGGCGCGGTCACCTCTTGGCTCAAGGAACGCGAGCCGGATGTCGTCTGCCTGCAAGAGCTGAAGTGCGTGGACGAAGCCTTCCCGCGCGACGATATCGAAGCGCTTGGCTACAATGTCGCCGTCCACGGCCAGAAGACCTATAACGGCGTCGCAATCCTCTCGAAGCATCCGATCGACGAAGCGAAGCCCCGGCTTCCCGGCGACGACGAAGACGTTCATGCGCGCTATATCGAAGCGACCATTTCGACCAAAGACGGCGCGGTGCGCGTCGCTTCGATCTATCTGCCGAACGGCAATCCGGTCGGCACCGACAAGTTCAAATACAAACTCGCTTGGATGGATCGGCTTACCAAGCATGCACGCGACCTCCTCAAACTCGAGGAACCGCTCGTGCTCGCTGGCGACTTCAATATCATCCCGACCGCGCTCGACGCCGAGTTTCCTGAAAAGTGGACCGGCGACGCGCTCGCGCAACCGGAATCGCGCGCGAAATTCCGCACGCTCCTATCGCTAGGATTTACCGACGCGCTGCGCGCGACGCATGACGGCAAGGGCCTTTACACGTTCTGGGATTATCAGGCCGGTGCGTTCCAGAAGAACAACGGTATCCGCATCGACCATCTTCTCTTGTCGCCGCGCGCCGCCGACCGGCTGGAAAGCGTCGGCATCGACAAGAAGGTCCGCGCGGCAGAAAAGCCGTCCGATCACGTTCCGATTTATGCCGATCTGAGAATTGCGACGCGTTAGCGCCGTCTTTCGCCGCGTCAGCGGGTCGCGCGGAGATGCTGCTCGAGATAAGCGCGTGCGATAATGCGGTCGTCTTCGGTCGTTTCGCTGACCGCGTCGTCGTAAGCCTTCTGAATCCACTCGTCGCCGTTGCTATGCGCCGCATCGAGCGCAAGCGTGAGCCACATCAGCCCGCGCGCAGCCTGGCGCGGAATACCGTCGCCGTGAACCATCATCTGGCCGAGCAAGGCCTGCGCCTGATACTGGCCCTTGTTCGCCGCCGAGTAGAGCCAGCGCGCGGCCGTGCGCGGATCTTTCTGCGCGCCGCGGCCATCGAGATAAAGCCGCGCCAGACAATATTGCGCGTCGGCATCGCCGAAATAAGTCGCGGCATAGCGGAAGAGCTGCGCCGCGCGGCGTGGATCGGACTTGATCTCGGTATTCGGAATGCCATCAAGGTGATAATTACCGAGCGCGACGAAAGCGTTCGCCACATAACGTGCCTGCGGCAGAAATGGCGACGTATCAGCGTTCTGCGCGGCGACCTGACTGAAATAGTGGAACGCCTTGTAGGGATCGGCCTTGACACCGTCGCCGTCGGCGTAGATGCGGCCGAGCTTCCACTGCGCGCCGGCGTGACCGTTTTCGGCGGCATATTGCAACGCGCTGATCGCTTTGACGCGATCCCCCGCGATAAAAGCCTGCGTGCCGGACTTGAACGCGTCGAGAATTGCCATCGGCTTCGCCGGCATCGCCGCGGGCTCCGGCCCACGCTTCTCCGGATCGAGCGCAATGGCGCTGCCGGCGCAGGTCAAGACCAGCGCGGCAGCAACCGATATGCGTATGGTGTCAGATATCCGCATAAGTTTTTTCTTCGGCGGCTCCGCCAGGATGCGTTACCGCACCCATCCGCGCATCGCCGACCTGTTGCGCGTATTTCCAGAGATAGCCGGACTTTGCGTTGTTATCGCGCGGCTTCCAGGCTTTTTTCCGTTCGGCAAGTTCTGCGTCGCTCAATTTTACATTGAGCGCGCCGGTTTCGGCGTTGAGCTCGATGATGTCGCCATCTTTCAGGAGACCGATCGGGCCGCCGACGGCCGCTTCGGGACCAACATGGCCCACGCAGAAGCCGCGCGTTGCGCCGGAGAAACGGCCGTCGGTAATGAGCGCCACTTTTCCGCCCATGCCTTGACCATAGAGCGCCGCAGTCGTGGCAAGCATCTCGCGCATGCCAGGCCCTCCACGCGGTCCTTCATAGCGAATGACCAGCACGTCGCCTTCTTTGTACTTGCGATTCTTCACCGCCTCGAAGCACGCTTCTTCGCCGTCGAAGCAACGTGCCGGACCGGTGAACTTCAGCATGGATTTTTCCATGCCCGCGATCTTCACGATCGCGCCTTCAGGCGCGAGATTTCCCTTGAGGCCGACGACGCCGCCAGTGACGGTGATCGGCTTGTTCGCCGGATAGACTACGTCCTGATCGGCGTTCCACTTCACGCTCTTCAGGTTCTCCGCGATCGTGCGGCCGGTAACGGTCAGACAATCGCCGTGCAGATAGCCGTGATCCAGCAGTGTCTTCATGATCAGCGGAATGCCGCCGACTTCAAAGACATCTTTCGCGACGTATTTTCCGCCCGGCTTCAGATCGGCGATGTAGGGCGTCTTTTTCATGATCTCGGCGACGTCGAAGAGATCGAACTTGATGCCGCACTCATGCGCGATCGCCGGAAGATGCAGCGCACCGTTGGTCGAGCCACCGGTCGCGGCAACCACCGCGGCGGCATTCTCGAGGGCTCTGCGGGTGACGATGTCGCGCGGGCGGATGCGGCGCTGCAGAAGCTCCATGATCTTCTCGCCGGCGGCGGTACAGAACTTGTCGCGAATTTCGTAAGGTGCCGGCGCGCCGGCCGAATACGGCAGCGCAAGACCGATCGCTTCGGAAACGGTCGCCATCGTGTTTGCGGTGAATTGCGCGCCGCAGGCACCGGCCGACGGGCAAGCGACCTGCTCGATTTCATCGAGATCCTCGTCCGACATTTCGCCGACCGAGTGCTTGCCAACGGCTTCGAACATGTCCTGCACGGTCACGGTCTGTCCGCGGAATTTTCCGGGCAGGATCGAGCCGCCGTAGATGAAAACCGACGGTACGTTCAGACGGCACATCGCCATCATCATGCCGGGCAGCGACTTGTCGCAGCCCGCGATTCCGATCAGCGCGTCATAGGCATGACCGCGCATCGTGAGTTCGACAGTGTCAGCGATCGCCTCGCGCGACGGCAGCGAGGCACGCATTCCCGCATGGCCCATAGCGATGCCGTCGGTCACAGTGATGGTACAGAACTCGCGCGGCGTACCACCGGCGGCAGCGACACCCTTCTTGGCAGCCTGCGCCTGGCGCATCAGCGCGATGTTGCACGGCGCGGCTTCATTCCAGCACGAAGCGACGCCGACGAACGGCTGGTGGATCTGCTCTTTGGTCAGACCCATGGCGTAATAGTACGAGCGGTGCGGCGCGCGCTCCGGCCCCTCCGTCACGTGACGGCTCGGCAGTTTCGATTTGTCGAAAGTCTTGGCGTCCATTGTTCTTTTGCCTCTACCGCACCACCGCACAGGCAGACTCGCCTGCGCCCCCACAGCACGGCTCTTGAATTGTTCGAAATCGGCGTCGTTTATGGCGCCTTCGCGGCGCGGAAAGCGTAGCGTGACGATCCGGCAACGGGTGTGGCGAAAGCGCCACATGGTCCTTAACCAAGAACGCAGTGCACAACGTAGAAAAATGCCTAAACCCAAGCAACTGAAGACCAACTTCTTCGCGCGTAGCGTTCACCATGTCGCGCCGGAACTGATCGGTGCGACGTTACTGGTCGATGGCGTGGGTGGAAGGATCGTCGAGGTCGAAGCGTACCACCATACCGATCCGGCGGCGCATTCCTTCTCCGGCAGAACCGAGCGCAACGCAGTCATGTTCGGCCCGCCGGGGCACGCCTATGTCTATCGCTCCTACGGCATCCACTGGTGCCTGAATTTCATCTGCGAGCCGGAAGGCTCCGCGAGTGGTATCTTGATCCGCGCTATCGAACCGACGGCGGGGTTGCCTGCGATGCGGCGCAGACGCGGACTGAAGGACGAGCGCCTGCTCTGCTCCGGCCCGGGCCGGCTCGGCGAAGCGCTCGGTATTACGCGCGCGAAACACAACGGAATGTTGCTCGACCATGCACCCTTTCAGATATTCGCACCCGAAGCGCGACCCGAAATCATTGCAGGACCACGGATCGGGATTTCGAAAGCGGTCGAGCTACCCTGGCGCTACGGGCTGAAGGGCTCAAAGTTCGTGAGCAAGCGCTTTCCCGACGCGAGGCGTTAGCGCCCCTTCACTTTGAGCCAGTTCGTTCGCTTCTTGATCGTCATCACTGTCAGATAGGTGACGGCGCTCAAGGTGAAAACCACGGGCCAGATCGGCTCGTCATAAAACCATTCCATGAAGGTCTGGTTTTCGAGCAGCACAGCTTCCAGCAGTTCGACCACCGTGAAAGCTGCTGAAATCAAGAAGAAAGTATGAAATTCACGAAGCAATGCCGTGCGCCATGAGAAAGGCAGTGCGGGTTTCTCGAAGTCATGAAGCCGCGGAAGAAATGCCGGCGTCTTCGCCGCCCACTCGCGATAACTTTCTCCGTACTTGCCTTCGAGGAATTTCTCCTCCGCCATCATGATCCGCTCGTAATATAGGAAATAAGCGAGCCCCATCACGAGCGCGAGCAGGAAGCTTTTGAACAGCAGAATGAACGCTGCAAAAATGATAAAATTCGCAAAATAGAGCGGATGCCGAACCACCGAATACATGCCGGTGGTGTTTAGAGCATTGGCATTTTGCTTCACCGCATTTCGGCCTGAAGTGCCCGCAGGCACGAAGCCGACGATCGCGACGCGCAGCGCGAGACCGGCAAGTGCCAGACCGTAACAGACGATGTCCCAACCTTCCTCGAAGCTGTTGCCAAAAGCATCGTTGAACCACGTCGAGTTGCGAAACGAGGTAATCGCCAACGGTAGGATCAGAAACGGCAGATAGGATCGCCAGCGGAATAGCCAGTTGCCCTGGCGAATGAGTTCTTGTTGCAGCATGGGTCGGCCCCCGGCATTCGGATACCCTGCCTTCCGCCCGGATTAAGGCAGCCGTTTGGCGCTAATTCTGCAGCGCGTCCCGCATGGCGGCCGTGTCGAAATACTCGAAGAAGGAGACAATCTTGCCTTTGGAGAAGCGAAAGGCGTCGGCTTTTGGCGACCAAACTGTTTTTCCGGACTTGCGCGCACGCCAGCTGCAGCGGCCAAGCATGACTACGCGCTCGCCCTGCGCAACGAAATGCTCGGGCCGAAATTCGATCATTTCCCAGTCGCGGGTGATGCCCTCGAAATAGCCGCGGAGCGTCATCTTGTTTTCGTGCATCGTCATGTAGGGCGCGGACTGCACGGATTGCGCGATCGATCCGAACTCGAATGCGTCAGCAAACAGCGCCATCCAATGATCGACGCTCTTGCCTTTGGTCTCGTGCCAAAGGCGATAGGCTTCCTTCAAAACGGCAACGTTTTGCGTCTCGTCGGACATCCCCCAACCTCCGACTCGTAATGGACAATAACACGCGCAATCGCTCCTAACTACGCTTGTGTCCGGCTTACGACATAACTTTTCGGGGATTCAGGCGGCACCTTTCAGGCGCTCCAGCGCCTCCAGAATTTTCGTCTTGCGTTCTTCTGCCTCGCGCCGGCGTTCTTTCTCGAGTTCGAGGATTTCCTCGGGCGCACGCGCGACGAAGTCCTTGTTTTCGAGCTTCTTGTCGACGCGGGCGATGTCGGCGTCGCACTTGGCAATTTCCTTCTCCAGCCTCGTACGTTCGGCGCCGAGATCGACAACACCCGCGAGCGGAAGCGCCGCCACCTCGCCGCGTACAAGCAACTGCACCGAACCTTTCGGTGGCGTGTCGGCAAAGGTGATTTCGGACAGGCGCGCCAGGCGCTTTAGCGCCTCCATCCATCGCTCTGCGCGCGCTTTCGTTTCCGCGCCAGCGACAAGCTGCAACGGTATCTGCGTGCCACCGGGAATATTCATTTCCATGCGCACAGAGCGAACGGCGGTAATCAGGTCCACCACCCAGCCGATTTCAGTTTCCGCCTTCGCGTCTTCCAACCCGAAGAGCTTTGGCCATTGCGCGAGCGCAAGCATCGAGCCGCGCGGCGTCCCCTCCTCGCCTTTTACCCGCCAGAGTTCTTCGGTGATGAACGGCATGAAGGGATGCAGGAGCTTGATGATCTCATCGAGCACGAAGGCGGCGGTTGCCTGCGTCTCTGCTTTCGCCGCGCCGTCGGCGCCGGTCAGCAGCGGCTTCGATAGCTCGACATACCAATCGCAGAAGATCGACCAGACGAAGCGATAGGCGGCGCCGGCCGCCTCGTTGAATTTATAGGTCTCGATCGCTTCGGTGACTTCACGGATCGCTTTCTCGGCTTCGCCGAGAATCCACTTGTTCAGCGTTTCGTTCACCGACTTCGGATCGAAACCGGCGTCTCGCTTCGCGCCGTTCATTTCAGCGAAGCGGGCGGCGTTCCAGATCTTGGTCGCAAAGTTGCGATAACCCTCGACGCGCGAGGTTGCGAGCTTGATGTCGCGGCCCTGCGCCGCCATGGCGGCCAGTGTGAAGCGCAGCGCATCCGCGCCATACTGGTCGATCAGTTCGAGGGGGTCCATGACGTTCCCCTTCGACTTCGACATCTTCGCGCCCTTCTCGTCGCGAACGAGCGCGTGAATATAGACGTCCTTGAACGGCACCTCTTTCATGAAGTGCAGCCCCATCATCATCATGCGGGCGACCCAGAAAAATATGATGTCGAAGCCGGTGACAAGCACGGTCGTCGGATAAAAGCGTTTCAGCTCTTGCGTTTCGTCGGGCCAGCCGAGCGTCGAGAACGGCCACAGCGCGGACGAGAACCATGTATCGAGCACGTCTTCATCGCGCGTGAGCGTTTCATCCTTGCCGTAGTGCTTCTTTGCTTCGGTCTTCGCATCGTCTTCGTTGAGCGCGACGAAAACCTTTCCGTCCGGTCCGTACCATGCCGGAATCTGATGGCCCCACCAGAGCTGACGCGAAATGCACCACGGCTGAATGTTCTCCAGCCAGTCAAAATAGGTCTTCTCCCAGTTCTTCGGGATGAAGGTCGTGCGTCCGTCGCGCACCGCGCGCAGCGGCTCCTGCGCCATGGTCTTCGCGTCGACGTACCACTGGTCTGTGAGGTATGGCTCGATCACAACGTTCGAGCGGTCGCCGTGCGGCACCATGTGCACGTTCGGCTCGATCTTCACCATCAACCCGCGCGCCTCGAGCATTTCGACGATGGCTTTGCGCGCCTTGAAACGATCCGCGCCATCAAGCGCGAGCACTTCCTGAAGATCGGCGCCGCCTGCGCCCTTCATGAAGTCCTCATTGTTCTTCAGCGCGAGCTTCGCCTCGATCGTGAGGATATTGATCAGCGGCAGGTCGTGCCGTTTGCCGACTTCAAAGTCATTGAAGTCGTGCGCGGGCGTGATCTTCACCGCGCCGGAGCCCTTCTCCGGATCGGAATATTCGTCGGCGACGATCGGAATCTTCCGGCCGACCAGCGGCAAAATCACGTTTTTGCCGACCAGTCCCTTGTAGCGTTCGTCGTCGGGATGAACGGCGACAGCAGTATCGCCGAGCATCGTCTCGGGCCGCGTGGTCGCAACTACGATGAACTCGTCCGAGCCTTCGATCGGATACTTGATGTGCCAGAGGTTGCCCTTGACCTCGACCTGCTGCACTTCGAGATCCGAAATCGCGGTCAGCAATTTCGGGTCCCAGTTCACGAGGCGCTTGTCCTTGTAAATGAGACCCGCGCGATAGAGCTCGACGAAAACCTTGAGAACGGCGCGCGAAAGCCCCTCATCCATCGTGAAGCGCTCGCGGCGCCAATCGCAGGACGCGCCAAGACGCTTCAACTGGTTGATGATGGTGCCGCCCGACTCCGCTTTCCATTCCCAGACACGCTCCAGAAACTTCTCGCGGCCCATTTCGCGGCGGCCCGGAAGCTGGCGCTCCATCAACTGCCGCTCGACCACCATCTGGGTCGCGATGCCGGCGTGATCGGTCCCCGGCTGCCAGAGCACGTCACGCCCGCGCATGCGCTCGAAGCGCGCAAGGATGTCCTGCAAGGTATTGTTCAGTGCGTGACCCATGTGCAGCGAGCCGGTCACGTTCGGCGGCGGGATCACGATCGAATACGGCGCCGCATGCTTGCGCTCAGGACGCATGCAGTTGAACGCGCCGGTCTCTTCCCAAGCGCGATAGATGCGGTCTTCAATTTCGGCGGGTTGATAGGTCTTTTCGAGCATGGGAATTCCGGCGCCACCGGTCGTGGGCGCATTATTGGCCAAGTCGAGTACGCCCGGCTTGGCCCGCGCCTAAAAGCCAAAGCAGCGCCGACAAGTCAACAAAAGCAGGATTTAGCGGCCGCCGCGGGAAACCCGCTCGATCTCCGCGCGCACCATGCGCTCGACGAGACCCGGCAGGTTATCGTCAAGCCAGGCCTTGAGCATCGGGCGCAGCATTTCACGAACCAAGTCCTCGATGGTGCGCGAATTCTCGGAGAGGATGGTCGTCGCCAGCGAGCCGAAGGCCGCGCTCACGGCTGCATTCGTTTCCGCCGACAAGAGCCGCTCGGCCGGAACCGCGGGTGGCGGCGCGTAGGACTGCGGCTGCGGCCGCATGGCGGCTTCGTGCACAGCCTCCTCACGGAAAACCACGTCGCCGGCGGGAATTTGCTTGAAGTTCTGTTCGGCGTTCGGCACTTCGACAGGATCGCTCAATTCAAGAATATCCGTCTCGTCAGCGGCTTGGTCGGCCAGCATGGCGTCAATATCGTCCTGGCTCATCGCAGCGGCGGGTTGATTGGCCGCGGGCGCGGGCGGCAACGGTTGTTGCCGCGGGGCATGCGCAACGGCCGCCTGGGCTTTCACAGCGTCAGGGTTGTCGTCCGCAATAATCCGCCGGATGGAGGCGAGGATTTCCTCCATCGAAGGTTCCTGTGCACGCGCACTCTGAGACATGGTACCGCCGCCCGCCGCAATCCTTTGGCAGCGCAGGGAGAATCACTCCACGCGCCATGGGGCACTATGGCATCGCGACTCTACATGGCAAATGCCGAGGGGTGCTTAGACCCAGCTATTTGAGATGCGGCAAAGCGACTCTATTTGCCGTCCGGCGTCCGCAGACCGAACCAGCTGTCCCGAACCTGATCGTAATGAGTCTCGGGCTGATAGGTCTGGGCAACCTGCGCAAGTTTCAGCTGCACCAGCGAAAGCTTGCCGAGCGCGGCCAGCAGCGAATAGGACGCGACGACGCGGTCGCGCTGCGCGGTGATCAGTGCGGAACGCGCGGTGACGAGTTCGGCCTGCGCGTTCAACACGTCGAGCGTCGTGCGCTGCCCGACGCGGTATTCTTCGCGCACACCATTCAGCGCGATTTCAGCGGCGGCAACCTGCGCAACCGCCGCTTCGACCTGGAACTTCGACGCCGCGACAAGACCCCAGGACTGGATGACCGCCGCACGAACCTGATCGCGCGCAATGTCGCTTTCAAGCTGACGCTGACCGGTCAGTTCCTTGGCCTGACGGATGCGCGAATATTCCGCGCCGCCCTGATAGATCGGCACGGTCAGCCGCAACGCAGCGGTCATGTCGAAAGTGTTGTTCACGTTCGTGCTCGGATCTGAGAAGCGCTGCGCGCTCGCTTCCAGATTGAGCGTCGGCAGCAGCGAGCCTTCCGCGACCTTGACCTGCAACTGCGCTGTGTCGACGCCGTGGCGCGTCGCCATAATTGCCGGATGCAGGCCGAAAGCTTCGGCGATCGCGGCATCGAGCGAACTGAGATTGATACGGTCATAGGGACGCGCGGGCTTCAGCACGCCGGGATCGCTGCCGATATCGCGGCGGAAGATCGCGCGCGAAGCGTTTAGGTTTGCCTGTGCAGCACTCAAAGCGGATTCGGCCGCACGCAACCGCGCCTGCGCCTGCGCCACGTCGGTGCGCGTCAGTTCGCCGACCTGAAAGCGGTCGTTAGTCGCGCGCAATTGTTCGTTCAGCGCCTGCACGTTCTGTTGTTGCAACTGCACGATCGCGGTGTCGCGGATCACGTTCATGTAGGCGACGACGGCGTCGAGCAGCACGTTCTGTTCGGTGTTCCGCAGCGTCTCCCGCGCGGCGAGCACCTGGCTCTCCGCAGAGCGAACGAGATTGCCGGTCTGGAAGCCGTTGAAGATGTTCTGCTGCGCGGTGACACCGTAGCCGCGCGGATAGACCTTCGAATTCAACACGCCGACGTTCGGCACATTGGTCCGGGTCTTGTCCCAGCCGGCCTCGGCATTGCCGAATACCTGCGGGCGGTAGCCGGCGAGTGCCTGCGGCACCTGTTCGTCCGTGACACGGACGGCAGCGCGCTGCGCGTTAATGGTGGGGTTGGCGAAATAGGCGTTCACCAGCGACTGCTCGAGCGTCTGGGCCGCCGGTGCGACCGTCGAGGCAGCCAGTATGGAAGCGGCGCCGAAAAAACGGATGGCGCGCAAGTATTTGGATTTCATCGACGACTTACAAAACCCGCGCCTCCGTCTCTCGCGGCGGTCGGGGGTTCCCCTGATCTAAACCGGACAATAGTGGACGGACCGCCCTTGGCAAACCGCCGGAGGGCCGCAACAAGGCCTTTCCTCAACGAGTGCAGCCTCCCCGCCACACCCACCCGTGTGGCAGCGCATTTCGCTACGGAATAGGCCCTAAAAGACGAAAGTTTTCGGCGCCTCGAAGCCCGGAAGCGGGGGAATAGCGGCGTCAAACAGCCGCCGTGCACTGACGTGTCCAGCGCTCCGCACGTAGAGCATGGCTCTGGCGGCTGTGCCGTTGCGAATCACGGCGGCGAGCCGGCCGCCCTCCCGCAACTGATCCGTCAGCGCTTCCGGAATTTCCTCGACCGCGCCCCCGACCAGAATCGCGTCATAGGGAGCTGCGGCAGGCCAGCCGGCATTCGGCTTGCCGGACACGAGTTCGACGTTCGAACCGCGCAGCAATTTTTTGGCGGTCGCCGCAAGCCCCGCATCCTCCTCGATGGCAACCACGCGCCCTGCCACCCGGCTCAGCACGGCGGACGAATAGCCGCTCGCGCAACCGAGATCGAGCACTGCCGACGAGGGCTTGATTTCAAGTGCCTGCAACAGGCGCGCGAGCACCATCGGCTCCATCAGGTAGCGTGCGGGCTTACCACCGGAGGCTTCCAGCACGCACAGATCTTCGTCGATATAGGCGAGCGCTGCGCGCGCTTCCGGAACGAATTTCTCGCGAGGCACATCGAGCATAGCGCCGATCAGCGCGGCATCGGTCACGTCGTTCACGCGGACCTGGCCATCGACCATGGCCCGCCGCGCTTGCGTAAAATCGATCATCGGAAGGTACTTCTTGGAACCGGCTTCCGGGCAGAATTGGTCCAATGGGCCGCAAAAGGCAAGCGCGGCGGATTCTCTCACCGCCTGCCTCTCGTCAATTGCCCGGTAACGACCCCTTTGCTACACCCCACGCCAATCCGCGGGCCTGTTCGCGGTGGGGATGGCCACGTGGCGGAGTGGTTACGCAGCGGACTGCAAATCCGTGTACGCCGGTTCGATTCCGGCCGTGGCCTCCATTCCCTTTTTCAGAGATCGATTTTGTGACGAACGTTCCCGAGGGTTTCGAGCCGTTCGGCCGCAAAAGCCCGGTGACCGAGCCGTGGGAGCCCATCTACTGCAAACGGACACCGGAGGCGGTAATTCTCGCCGTTCGGCTCGCCAAAGCGCACACCAACGCTCGCGGTTTCGCGCATGGTGGCTTCATCTCCGCACTTGCCGATAATGCCATGGGCAATTCACTGGTGGTGTCGAAGTTGGACACTGAGCGGCAGAGCGCCGTGACCGTGAACCTCTCCGTGGACTTTCTGGGCTCGGCGCAGATCGGCCAATGGGTCGAGTTCACCACCACCTTCATCAAGGCTGGCTCGACGCTGTGCTTTACTCAGTGCTTCGTGACTGCCGACGGCGTCCCCGTGGCCCGTGCGAACGCTACCTTCAGGGTCGTGGATCGGACAGGTTGAAGAAGGCCGCTTGGCAAGCCCGGCCGAAGCTGTTTATAGGTGCCCCGCGCGGCTTATCCGCGCCGTTCCGCGGTAGCTCAGTGGTAGAGCAATCGACTGTTAATCGATCGGTCGTAGGTTCGAATCCTACCCGCGGAGCCAATTTCACTGAGCGCGCTCGACCTCAGCGTTCACCGGTACAGCAAACTTAGTTCATCCGGCGCGGCGCTAGTTCGGTTCATGTGGTTCGCAAACTGGGCAGCCTGCGGATATTCGAGCTGCGTCGCCACGAAGTTCTCAGTTTCGCTTCCGTAACGCCGCCCGATCGCACGCAGCGTATCGTCGAGAGCGATTGCCGGCCGGCGCCGGTCGAATCTTGAGACCAGAGTTTCTATCGGCCAGTTTGCCGCGACCACGTCGGGCACAACGCGCAAGCCACTTTGGGTTGTAACCGGATTCTTCGTCGGTGCGAATGTAACAGCACGCGAACGATAGGTCCGCGACCATGAATCCGCGACCAGGGCGAGCGAGACTTCATCGACACCGGCTGCGAGTTCGATACCGAATTTCTCCCAATTCCAGAAAGCACCGAGATTTTGCATTGCCGTGATCGCGAAGGGGCGATTGAAGCGGAACGTGTCGCTCGCATGCCGCGCGTCCCAGCTTTGAAGCCCAAGACCGCGCGCGATTTCTTCCGCTTTCGGGCGGCCCGCGATTGCCTCGATCAGCGTCAGCGCCATCGGCATGGACGCGGAAATGCCGGTGGTCGTGACCACGCCGCGATCGGCGACGATGCGGCGGTTTTTATGTAAACGACTTCGGGATGATCGCGGCGTAGCTCATCGACAAAATACCAATGCGTGGTTGCGCGCTTTCCATCGAGCAATCCTGCGGCCGCCACGACTTTCGCGCCGGCACACACGCCGATGATGACCGCGCCATTCTCCGCCTGCTGTTTGAGCCAGCGCATCACCGCCGGATCGTCGTCGCGGCTCATGGCCGGAACGATGACGTAGTCCGCGCCCTGCGGATTCTTCGCGTCGAATTGCTGGATGGTTGCATCCGGCTCAACTTTCAGCGCCGGATAGAGCGAGACAGGGCCGCTCTCGGTACTGAGCGCGACGACCTCAGCAATATCGGCGCGCTTCAGGATGCCATAAGGCATCAAGTAGTCCGTTGTCTCGGTCGCGTTATTGAGCCCGATAACCGCGACCAGCGGACGCGAGCGCTTTTTCGGCTTGAGTTCCGCGAGCAACGCGGCGGATTCCGCGTGGGGAATTGGGGTGGCCGTCATGTTCGCGGGTGCGGGCGGCAGCGTTGCCACCCAAACGGCGAAGCCGCCAAGGCCCAAAATCAATATACCGAGGAAAGCGATCAGTATTCTGCGCAAAGTCATTACGGGACCCCTCGCTTGCGCACCACCAGCGAACGCGAAACGCGTAGGCGGGCAAATCGTTGCAATAAGATTCCTGCGGAAATCGCGATCGATGACGAGAGCGCCCATCGGTTTCGGCGCCGAGCCAGTTATGTTCCGTCATGGCCGTCCGCCCCGCACTCGTCTGGTTCCGGAACGATCTTCGTGTGGAAGACAATCCGGCGTTACATGCCGCCGCGGCAAGCCGTGCCCCGTTGATTGCGCTTTACATTCTCGAAGAAGCCAGAGAGTTGCGCGCAAGAGGCGCGGCATGGAACTGGTGGCTCGCCGGCTCCTTGCGAAACCTCTCCGCGAATCTCGCCAAATACGGCGTACCGCTTACCCTTCGCCGCGGCGATCCGCGAAAGATCGTCGCGGAAATAATGCAAGAGTCCGACATCTCCACGGCATTCTGGAATCGCCGTTATGCCGCCGACGAAACAAACGTCGACGTCGAGATCGAACAGCATCTTCTTGCGCAGGATTGCGCGGTCGAAACGTTTAACGCTTCGCTTCTTAACGAGCCGTGGGAAATCAAAAGCAAGGCCGGCGGCCCGATCCGCGTTTTCACACCGTACTTCCGCGCAAGCGAAGAACGCGGCAAGCCACGCAAAATAATTGGCGGCATTGAAACGGTCCGGGCAGCAAACCCGCCGCGAAGCGAAGCACTCGAAGGCTGGAAGCTCGAGCCGTCGCGTCCCGACTGGGCGGCAGACATGGATGCATCGTGGACGCGTGGCGAGCACGGCGCGAAGCAACGTCTTCACGACTTCGTCGGAGGCGCGTTGAGAGAATACGCCGACGCGCGCGACCGTCCCGACATTGACGGCACTTCGCGGCTATCGCCCTATCTCGCGCATGGCGAGATCAGCCCGCACCAGATCACAGCCGCATTGCCGTCACGCGGGAGCAACGCCGACAAATATCGCGCCGAACTTGGCTGGCGCGAATTTTCGTACCATCTGCTGCACCACTATCCCGCGCTGGCGCGCGAGAACTTCCAGCACCGCTTCAACGCGTTCCCCTGGCGCGACGATACGATCGGCTTGAAGCGCTGGCAGCGCGGATTGACCGGCTATCCGATCGTCGACGCGGGCATGCGACAGCTCTGGCGCACGGGCTGGATGCACAACCGCGTGCGAATGATTTGCGCATCGTTTCTCATCAAGCATCTGCTCATCGACTGGCGTCTGGGCGAACAATGGTTCTGGGACACGCTCGTCGACGCTGATCCCGCGAACAACGCTGCGAGCTGGCAGTGGGTTGCCGGCTCCGGCGCGGACGCGGCGCCCTATTTCCGGATATTCAATCCGGTGCTTCAGAGCGAGAAATTCGATCCCGAGGGCGCTTATGTCCGGAACTGGATTCCGGAGATTGCTCTGCTTCCTAACCAGTTCATTCACAAGCCGTGGGAAGCGGCGCCGCTCGAACTCGCTGCTGCGAAGGTAGTGTTAGGGAAGACTTATCCGGACCCCATCGTCGATCATCGGGAAGCGCGCGAACGTGCGTTGCACGCATTCCAGAGTCTCAAAGGCTAACGTTGCTTCGCTCCTCCAGTGCAGCTACGTTGAATTCGATCTACTCCGCAAATTATCTGTAAATTATCGCTTATGGATTATCGCAAAGACATCGTCGATGCCGTCGGCAACACCCCGCTCATTCAGCTCTGGCGCGCAAGTCAGGCGACCGGCTGCAATATCCTCGGCAAGGCCGAATTCATGAATCCGGGTCAGTCGGTGAAAGACCGGCCGGCGAAGCAAATGATTCTGGAGGCCGAGAAACGCGGCGAACTCAAACCCGGCGGCGTAGTGGTGGAGTCGACTGCGGGCAACACCGGCATCGGCCTTGCACTGGTAGCGAATTCGCGCGGCTATCGCACGATCATCGTAATTCCGAACACGCAAAGCCAGGAAAAGAAGGACATGCTCCGGCTTTGCGGCGCCGAGCTCGTCGAAGTACCGGCACTCCCCTACTCCAACCCGAACAACTATCAGCACGTCGGCAGACGCCTAGCCGACGAGTTGCGAAAGACCGAGCCGAACGGCGTGTTGTTCGCGGATCAGTGGAACAATCTCGACAACCGCAAAGCGCATTATCTTTCGACCGGACCGGAAATCTGGCACCAGACCGAAGGTAAGGTCGATGCTTTCATTTGCTCGGTGGGTACCGGCGGCACGCTCGCGGGCACTTCGCTCTTCCTCAAAGAGAAGAACAAAAACATCCTTATTGGTTGCGCCGATCCGCATGGCGCGGCGATGTACAACTATTTCAAAACCGGTAAAGCCGAAGCCACTAAAGGCGACAGCGTAACCGAAGGCATCGGCCTTGGACGCGAGACCGCGATGATCAAGGACATCAAGGTCGACCGGCCCTACTCGATTCCGGACGAAGAAGCACTGCCATGTGTCTTCGATCTACTCGAACACGAGGGGCTCGTGCTGGGAGGCTCTTCCGGTATCAATATTGCTGGCGCAATTCGCCTCGCGAAGGAGATGGGCCCCGGCCATACCATCGTGACCGTGCTTTGCGACTACGGCACGCGCTATCAGACGAAGCTGTTCAATCCGGAGTTTCTCCGCGCGAAGAAACTGCCGGTTCCAGCGTTCCTTGAGCGCAAGATTCCTGTCCCGGGCCCTGACAAGATCTTCGTCTGAACTTGCGGCGGTTGACGCCTCTGCCAGCTTATTCTTAGGTGACGCCCCGAGCGAGCGGCCGCACTCACGCCCTCGCCTTTCGCCGCTGGAAATTTGAGGCTCACCATGCTCGACACCGCCAAGCTCACCGAACTCAAGCGCAAGATCGCGGAAAACCCCGGCGTCGTGATTGAATTCGCGGCGAAGGAGCATGGCGTCACCTGCCAGACCATCCTCGAAGCGCTGCCGGATGAAATGCGGAAATTCGCGCCCGGCGACAAGTTCATCGAAACGATGGACGACATCGCAACCTGGGGCGACCTCACCACCATCATCAACACCGACGACGGCATTTTCGAAATCGGGGGCGCGATGCCGAAAGGCACGCTCGGCCACGGCTATTTCAACCTCGGCGGCTCGGCCGGGCTTCACGGCCACCTCAAGCACGACCGCTGCGGCGCGGTCGCATTCGTCGAACGTGAATTCAACAAGAAGAAATCCGTCTTCGTCGCCTTCGTGAATATCGATGGCGGCATCATGTTCAAAGTCTTCGTCGGACGCGACGAAAAGCGCGAGCTCAAGGAAGATCAACTCGCAAAATTCCGCTCGCTGCGCGACAAATTGTGCGGGACGGCCTGAGGCAGTTGCGATCCCTCGCCGCCTGCCTGAAAGTTGGCGGACACTGACCGGAGCCGTGCATGCCTGCGAAGAATTTCGTCACCTGCGACTGGCTTGAAGCGGAGCGCAAGAAGCCAGATCTCGTTATCGTCGATGGCTCCTGGTATCTGCCCGCGATGAAACGCGACGGCCGCGCGGAGTATCATGCCGCGCATATTCCGGGTGCGGTCTATTTCGACATCGACGAAGTCAAAGACATCAACTCGACGCTGCCGCATATGCTGCCGCCGCCGGAAGTGTTCGCGCTGCATATGGCACGGCTCGGTATCTCCGACGGGCAGCGCATCGTGGTCTATGACGGCGCCGGCCTGTTCTCAGCGCCGCGCGTCTGGTTCACGTTCAAAATTTTCGGCGTGAAGGAAGTTTATGTGCTCGAAGGCGGCCTGCCTGCGTGGAAGGCGAACAATCTGCCTATCGAGAGCGGCAGCGTCGTTCGCAAACCCGGAAACTTCACGCCGAAATTCTCGGCGGATGCCGTTGCAAACCTTGAGCGCGTCGATCAATCATTGAAAGACGGTTCCGCGCAGGTCATCGACGCGCGGCCCGCGGGACGCTTTCGCGGCGAAGACCCCGAGCCGCGCGCGGGCGTCGCATCCGGTCACATTCCAGAGAGCATCAACGTGCCCTCGGGCAGCGTGGTGAAGGATGGCAAGCTCGCCTCGGCCAACGAGATCGAAAAGATATTCGGCGACGCGGGTTACGATCCGAACAAGCCAGTGATCGCAAGCTGCGGCTCCGGCGTTTCGGCGGCGATCCTTTGGATGGCACTCGAAGAAATAGGCAAGTCTCCCGCCGCGATCTATGATGGCTCCTGGTCGGAATGGGGCACCAATCCCGACATGCCGGTCGCGACCGGCCCCGCGAAGAAGCGCTGACGAATACCATGCCCGGCAATCCCGTCGTCTCCGGATTCTTTCACGAGCCCACGTTCTCCATCTTCTATCTGGTCGAAGATCCGGCGACCAAGCGCGCCGCGATCATCGATCCGGTACTCGACTATGACGAAAAATCCGGCCGCGTTTCCCATGAGAGCGCCGATGCGCTGCTCAAGGAAATCGAAAAGCGCGGACTTATCGTGGAATGGATCCTTGATACACATCCGCATGCCGATCATTTCTCGGCTGCGGTCTATCTAAAAGAGAAACTCGGTGCACCGGCGGCGATCGGCGAACGCGTGATCGAGGTGCAGAAACTGTGGAAGGAAATCTACAATCTGCCCGACTTCCCCTCCGACGGCTCGCAATGGGACAAGCTCTTTAAGGACGGTGACGCTTTCAAGATCGGCTCGCTCGACGCGCGCGTGATGCTTTCGCCGGGACATACGCTCTGCTCAATCACCTATGTAGTCGGCGACGCAGCGTTTGTGCACGACACGCTGTTCCAGCCTGATTACGGCACCGCGCGCTGCGATTTCCCGGGCGGAAGCTCCTCGCGGCTTTACGATTCGATCCATCAGATTTTGATGCTACCCGATAGCACGCGGCTCTTTACCGGCCACGACTACATGCCCGGCGGAAGGCCCGTGCAATGGGAATCGACGGTCGCCGAACAGAAGAAATCGAACAAGCACTTCGCCGGCAACCCGACGCGCGAGGAATTTGTGAAGACGCGCGACGCACGCGACCGCACGCTGCCGATGCCCAAATTGATCCTGCATGCGTTGCAAGTAAACATGCGCGGCGGGCGGTTACCCGAGCCGGAAAACAACGGCCGCGTTTATCTGAAAATCCCGATCGGCGCGCTTTAAGCAATCAGTCCAGTATCTGCGAAAGGAAGCGCTTGGTCCGTTCGTGCTTCGGATGGGCAAAAAATTCTTCCGGACGGTTGATCTCGATGATCTGTCCTTCGTCCATGAAGATAATGCGATCCGCCACCTGACGCGCGAACGACATTTCGTGCGTCACGATCAGCATCGTCATGCCGTCCTCGGCGAGACCCCTGATCGTATCGAGTACTTCCTTGATCATCTCGGGATCGAGCGCGGATGTCGGCTCGTCGAACAGCATGATCTTCGGATTCATGCAGAGCGCACGCGCGATCGCAACGCGCTGCTGCTGGCCGCCGGAAAGCTGCGCCGGATACTTGTTCGCCTGCTCCGGGATGCGTACGCGGGTCAGGTATTTCATCGCGATTTCTTCGGCTTGTGCCTTGGGACGCCGCCGCACCCAGATCTGCGCGAGTGTGCAGTTCTCGAGAATCGTCAGATGTGGAAACAGATTGAACTGTTGAAACACCATTCCGACATCGGCGCGGATCGCATCAATGCTGCGCAGATCGGAGGTCAATTCGACGCCATCGACGATGATACGTCCTTCCTGATGTTCCTCGAGCCGGTTGATGCAACGGATGAGCGTGGACTTGCCGGAACCTGAAGGTCCGCAAATCACGATGCGCTCGCCGCGCTTCACGGTTAGATCGATGTCGCGCAACACATGGAACGAGCCGAACCACTTGTTGACGCCGCTCATTTCGACGGCGGACGCGCCTTGCACACTTGCCAGATCGCTCATGTCCGGTTTGTCTCCATACGCAACTGACTGGCGCCGGCGCGGCGCTCCAGGAACAGCGAATAGCGCGACATCGCGAAACAGAATGCGAAGTAGATCGCGCCCGCGAAAGCAAAGCCGGTGTAAAGCGTCGTCGGTGACGCCCAGTTCGGATCGGAAAAGGCGGAACGGATTTGCCCCAGCAGATCAAGGATCGCGACGATCTGAACGAGCGTCGTATCCTTAAATAAGCCGATGAAATTATTGACGATTCCGGGTATTACATTGGTCAGTGCCTGCGGCAAAATGATGAGAAGCATGGTCTGCCAGTAGCCGAGACCGAGTGCGGCAGCACTTTCGTACTGTCCCTTCGGCACGGCAGCGAGACCGCCGCGCACGACTTCGGCCATATAGGCACCGGAGAACAGCGCGACGCCGATCAGCGCGCGCACGAGACGTTCAATATTCGCGCCGCCCGGCAGAAACAGCGGCAGCATGTAGGTCGCGAAGAACAGCACCGTGATCAGCGGCACGCCGCGCCAGAATTCGATAAAGGCGACGCTCGCCCATCGCACGAGACGCATTTCCGAGCGGCGCCCAAGCGCAAGCAGGATTCCGATCGGCAGCGCCGCAACAATGCCGGTAACGGCGACGACAAGCGTTACGAGCAACCCGCCCCACTCGCGCGTTTCAACCCAGGAAAGACCGAAGTCGGCGTCCGTCGGCGCAATGAGAAGCGCGAGTAAAGCGAAGAACCCGACCATCACTTTCAACGCGGTCGAAATCGGCGTCCCAAAAACTCGTCCGATCAAGGCGACCGCGAGACTCAGGGCCAGCGAAGAGAATGCATAGTCAAGCCAGAACGCCGCGCGCATTCCGTGCCAGACGAAATCGACATGATCCTCCAGGCGAATGACGTAGCCGAGGATGAAATGCTCCGGGTTTAGATTACCGCCGGTGAGCAGCACGAAGGACACAACCGGATAAACGACAAAGAACAAAAGCGCGTTTAACCGCTTCAGCGGCGCCGAAGGAATGGCGAGCGGCACGAGCAATACCGCACCAAGCGCAAATACGATGTTCGGACGCCATAACTGATCGAGCGGGTAGAAGCCGTAAATGAACTGATTGAACTTGGCGGCAACGAACGGCCAGCACGCACCGGTAAGCACGTGAGCGCAGGCGTCCCGGTTCTCGCCCCGCCAGACCGCATCGAGGAACAGAAACCGGATCAGCGGCATCGCAATCAGCACGAAGGCGGCGAAACCGATCACCGTCATTGCGATGTCGCGCGGCGTCGCGAACAGGCGCTGCATGACCCACGCCTTGGCGCCAGTCGCGGCAAAGGGCGCGGCGCGTGGTGGGAGTGTCTGTTCGCGGACAAAAGCGGCCGACATCTTACCGCTCCTTCAGCGCGATGCGCCGGTTGTAGATATTCATGGCAAGTGAGATCACGAGCGAAATGCAGAGATAGACCAGCATCGTGATGCCGAGAATCTCGATCGCCTGCCCGGTGTTGTTCAGCGTCGTGCCGGCGAACACGCTCACGAGGTCGGGATAGCCGATACTGACCGCGAGGGACGAGTTCTTGATCAGGTTCAGATACTGGCTCGTCAGCGGCGGCACGATCACACGCAGCGCCTGCGGGACCACGACAAGGCGCAACACCTTGCTGCGCCTGAGCCCGAGCGCGCTCGCCGCCTCCGTTTGACCGCGCGGGACGGCAAGAATGCCCGCGCGCACAATCTCGGCAATGAAGGCTGCCGTATAGGTCGCAAGCGCGATCAGAAGCGCAAGAAATTCCGGAATAATCCGCAGGCCTCCGACGAAGTTGAAGCCTTTGAGAACCGGCTGGTCGATCGAAATACTTACACCGAAGTAAAAGAAACATACGAGCGGCAAGCCGAGCACCAGCGCGAGATTGATCGGCCAGACCTGGACCAACTTTCCAGTCGCAATAGTGCGGCTACGCGCAAGCCACGATACGATTAGCGCGAGCAGTACGCCGACCGCAGCCGCGCCGAACACGAGACCGCCGCCCTCGCCGAACACGAATTTCGGCACGGTGATACCGCGGTTATTGACGAAAATTTCGTTGAATATGGAAATGCTCTGCCGCGGCACCGGAAGTGCCGTCAGCACCGCTAGATACCAAAATAGAATCTGGAACAGGAGCGGAAGATTACGGATCACCTCGACATAGGCCCCACACAGCCGGGAAATGATCCAGTTCTGCGAGAGCCTGCCGATGCCAACCAGAAATCCGATGCCTGTTGCGAGAATAACACCAAGCGCTGACACAAATAGCGTGTTCAGCAGGCCCACCAGGAATGCACGGGCGTAAGTGTTGTTCTCGTTGAATGGAATAAGCGTCTGACTGATGGAGAATCCGGATTCGACCCAGAAGAAATCGAATCCGGTCACGAGCCGCTGGGCGGCGATATTCTGCCGCGTGGTGCGGAAGATGTACCAGCCGATCAATGCAACAAGCGCAACCAGCAATATCTGGATTATTGCCGAGCGCACGCGCGGACGGAAAATCCAGCTTGCCCGCGTGCCCGCCCGCCGAACCGGAACATCGGTCATCCGACGATCCTCCGGTTCACGGGCTCTTCCTTTCGCCGAAGTTTAGCGAACCGGCGGCGCGTACTGGATGCCGCCCTTGCTCCAGAGTTTGTTCAGACCGCGTTCGATCTTCAACCGCGAGTCGGCGCCGACATTGCGATCGAAGATTTCGCCGTAATTTCCAACGCGGCGAATGATGCGGACGACCCAGTCGTTGGTCAGGCCGAGTTGTTCGCCATAATTGCCTTCGATGCCGAGCAGACGCTTCACGTCCGGCCGATCGGATTTCAGACGCTGTTCGATCGTCTTCTGACTGATGTCGTATTCCTCGGCATTGATCATCGCGAACAGCACCCACTTGACGATGTCGAACCACTGATCGTCACCATGACGCACGACCGGCCCGAGCGGTTCCTTCGAAATCAGTTCGGGCAGGATCATGTGATCGTCCGGCTTGGAGAGCTTGAGGCGCTCTGCATAAATCTGCGATACGTCGGTCGTGAACACGTCGCAGCGGCCGCTCTCATATGCCTTGATCACTTCATCGGCGGTGTTGAACACCACCGCTTCGTATTTCATGTTGTTCGAACGGAAATAGTCGCCGAGATTGAGTTGCGTCGTGGTGCCGCTCTGCACGCAAACCGTTGTGTTCGAGAGCTCGAGCGCCGAGGAAACCTTGGCGGCCTTGCGCACCATGAAGCCCTGAGCGTCGTAATACACCACGCCAACGAAGTTCAGGCCGAGCGAAGTATCGCGCGAACTGGTCCAGGTCGTGTTACGCGATAAGACGTCGATCTCGCGCGACTGGAGGGCGGTGAAGCGGTCCTTTGCCGTGAGCGGCAGAAATTTAACTTTCGTCGGATCGTCGAAGATGGCGGCGGCGAGCGCACGGCAGAAATCGACGTCGATGCCTGTCCAATTCCCCTTGTCGTCGGGCTGCGAGAAGCCGGCGAGACCGCCGCTGACGCCGCAAAGAACCGAGCCTCGGGCCTTCACGTCGTCGAGCGTCCCCGCGTGCGCGGCGCCAATGAATGCTACCGAAACAACCAGCGAAAATACGAACGACAAACGTTTCATCAGATACTCCCGCCGACGGTCGCGGCTCTTGTTTTGGCTCTCGAACCCCGGCGAGTATGGCAGACAATCGACAAGGGTGCGCGGGGTTTTCCCGGGCGCAATCACAGGCTAAAACGCAATACAGGTCAAGTATTTAGGGCCGCAAATGCCGGGGAATGTTACCGGCTCAGGAGCCGGAACGCGACATGACGAAGAAGAAACCCGATAACCGCGCGGCGTATCGTCCCGCAACTGCGCTCGTACTCGCCGGGCGTTCGCCGTTCGAATTCGAGGGCTTCGTCAATACCCCGATCTACCGCGGTTCTACGGTGCTCTACGAGACTTACGACGATCTCGCACATCACCGGAGCCGCTATGTCTATGGCCGCCGCGGAACGCCGACGACTGACGCTCTCGCAACCGCGCTCGCAGCAATCGAAAAGAGCGAAGGCGTGGTGCTCACGCCATCCGGTCTTTCCGCGATCAGCACCGCACTCTTGTCGGTCGTAAAGGCAGGCGACCATATTCTGGTGATGGACACGGTCTATCGCCCCACCCGTATCGTCTGCGACGGCGTCTTGAAGCGGCTTGGTATCGAGACGACTTATTTCGATCCGCTGATTGGCGCGGACATCTCGAAGCTGTTTCGCGAGAATACGAGCGCTGTCTTTCTGGAAGCGCCGGGATCGCAGAGCTTCGAAATGCCGGACGTGCCCGCGATCGCGAACGCCGCGAAGAAGCGCGGCGCAGTCAGCCTGATCGACAACACCTGGGCAACGCCGCTTTATTTCCGCCCGCACGAGCACGGCGTCGACATCTCGATTCAGGCCGGAACAAAATATCTCGGCGGCCATTCCGACATCAATCTCGGTACGATTTCGGCAAGCGGCACCGCGCTCAAGCGCGTGCAGCAAACGCATGGCGACCTCGGCATCAATCCTGGACCGGAAGATGTGTTTCTCGCACTGCGCGGATTGCGCACGATGGGCGTTCGTCTCGAAAAGCACATGCAGAACGGAATTCGAGTGGCCAAGTGGCTGCAAGCGCAGCCGCAAGTATTACGCGTGCTGCATCCGGCGCTCGAAAGCGATCCGGGTCACGCGATCTGGAAGCGCGACTTCGACGGCGCCTGCGGACTCTTTTCAATTATTCTGAAGCCAGAATACGAGACGAAGATCGGCGCGTTCTTCGATACGCTCAATCTGTTCGGCATGGGTTATAGCTGGGGCGGATTCGAGAGCCTCGCCATCCAGTTCGATTGCGCTCCCTATCGCACGGCAACGGAATGGGCGCCGGGCGGCCCCGGCATACGGTTGCATATTGGTCTCGAGGATCCCGACGACCTGATCGAAGACCTCGCAGCCGGATTGAAGGCGCTCGGCTAGACCTCAGACGCGCAGCTTGCCGACGAAGGGATGCGTGCTGGAAAGCCCGCCGTCCACCGGGAACGCCTGCCCGTTGACGTAAGATGCGTCGTCGCTTGCAAGGAAGAGTGCCATCGCCGCGATCTCTTCCGGCTCACCGTGGCGCTGCATTGGGTTGATCTGGCCAAGCTTGTGCGTCGTGCCCCTTCCCTTGGCGTAATCGAAGATCGGTTTCGTCATCCCGGTTTCGATCAGACCGGGACAGATCGCATTGATGCGTACGCCGGTGCCGGAGAGCGAACTTGCCGTCGTCTGGACGAGGCTGATGACGCCGGCCTTACTCGCGGAATACGGATGCCCGCCGGCGTTCGCACGCAGACCCGCGACCGATGCGGTGCAGACGATCGAACCCTTACCCTGCTTCACCATCAGCGGCGCGACGTTTTGAATCGCGAGAAACGGTCCGATCAGGTTGATGCGAAGAATCTCTTTCCACATATCGACCGTCTGCTCCCACAGAGGAACCAGACCGCCGCTGATGCCGGCGTTCGCGTAAATCGTATCGACGCCGCCGAACTCCGAAACCGCTTTCGCGACGTAGGCTTTCACGTCCGCCTCGTCGCCCGCGTCGGCGGACATCGCAATCGCCCTACCGCCGTCTTTCCTGATCAGCGAGGCGGTTTCCTCAACCGCATCTTTCGCGCGATCGACGGCGAGCACCGACGCCCCCTCGGCGGCGAACAGCCGCGCCGACGCGCGGCCGATACCGCTCCCAGCACCCGTTACGATCGCGCGTTTGCCTTCGAGTCTCGACTTGCCCATTGGATGCTCCGGGTAAAATGCGCAGCGTTACTTCTTGAATTTCGCGGCCAACGTATCGGCGCCCTTCGCAAGCAAGCCGAGATCGGATCCGAGCGCGACGAACGTATAGCCCCATTCGATATAGCGTCGCGCTTCTTCCTCCACCGGCGTCAGGATGCCCGCGGGCTTGCCGATCTTCTTCAGCCGCTTCGCAACATCCTCTATCGCTTTCTGCACATCAGGATGCTGCGGGTTTCCGATCTGGCCGAACGATGCGGAGAGATCGGCGGGGCCGACGAAGACACCATCGACGCCATCGACGCTTGCGATCGCTTCGAGATTGTCGAGCGCCTCGCGCGTCTCGGCTTGTACCAGCACACAAATTTCTGCGTTCGCTTTCTTTACATAATCCTTGATGCGGCCATAGCGCGCCGCGCGTCCGCTGGTGGTAATGCCGCGCACGCCTTCGGGCGGATAGCGCGTCGCAGCCACCGCGCGCTTCGCTTCCTCCGCATTCTGCACGAATGGTACGAGGATCGACTGCGCGCCGATGTCGAGGATGCGCTTGATGAGCACGGTATCGTTCCACGCCGGACGAACGATCGGCGTCGCGGTACCCCGCTGCACGGATTGCAGTTGCGACATGACGGCCGGCAATTCGTTCGGCGAATGCTCGGTGTCGAGCAGCAACCAGTCGAAGCCGCTATAGGCGACGATTTCGGTCACGATGTTGGAGCAGAGACTGTTCCAGAGACCGATCTGCAACTTGCCTGACGCGATCGCATGTTTGAATTCGTTACGCTGCAATTCCATGAGACTTGAACGCTCCCTACGCCATCCGCTTTGGCGCGAACTGGCGGACGCCATTTCATACGGCCTGCTGGATTCCGCAAGGATCAGTTCTGTCCCAGCAGGCTCCGTACCGATTTTTTCCAGCCTGCGAGCTTACGCTGCCGCATTGCGGTATCCATGCCCGGCGTAAAGCGGCGCTCCAGCCGCCACGAGTCCCCGAATTGATCCGGCGGCGGCAAAAGACCGGCAGCGAGCCCCGCCAGATAGGCCGCACCCATCGCGGTCGTTTCCTTCACCGTCGGCCGGTCGACCGGCGCCGCGAGCAGATCCGCCAACCGTTGCATGGTCCAGTCGGACGCGACCATGCCGCCATCGACCCGAAGCACAGTCGCGGCACCTTTCGCCTGCGGCCAGTCGGCCTGCATCGCTTCCAGCAAATCGGCGGTCTGATAGCAGACGCTTTCGAGCGCCGCGCGCGCGAATTCCTTCGGTCCGCTATTTCGCGTGAGCCCGAACAGCGCGCCGCGTACTTCCGAATTCCAATATGGCGCGCCGAGACCAACGAATGCAGGCACGAGATAGACATCCTGCGCCGGGTCAGCTTCTTCTGCGAGCGGCCCGGTTTCGGACGCATGTTTCACGATGCCTAATCCGTCGCGCAGCCACTGCACGGCAGCGCCCGCGATAAAGATCGAACCTTCGAGCGCATAGGTGCGCTTGCCGTTCAACTGATAGGCGATGGTCGTGAGCAGCCGGTTCTTCGACGCGACCGGCGTTGCGCCGGTGTTCAGCAATGCAAAACATCCGGTCCCGTAGGTCGACTTCATCATGCCGGGATTAAAGCAAGCTTGGCCGACCGTTGCAGCCTGCTGATCGCCGGCAATGCCGCGCACCGCAATCGCGCCGCCGAACAACTCGGTCATCGTCGTGCCGAAATCACCGGCGCAATCGCGCACATCCGGCAGCACAGCACGCGGCACGTTCAGCAATTTCAAAAGTTCATCGTCCCATTCTCCCCGATGGATATCGAACAGGAGCGTGCGCGACGCGTTCGTCGCATCGGTCGCATGAACCTCGCCGCCGGTAAGGTGCCACAGGAGAAAACAATCGACCGTGCCGAAGGCAAGTTCGCCGCGCTGTGCGCGGGCACGCGCACCCGGAACGTGATCCAGAATCCAGGCAAGCTTGGTTCCGGAAAAATAGGGATCGAGCAGCAAGCCGGTCTTGGCTGCGATCTGCTTTTCGTGACCTTCCTTTTTCAGTTGCTCGCAACGGTCCGCCGTGCGGCGGTCCTGCCACACGATCGCGCGATGGACTGCTTTGCCGGTCGCGCGGTCCCAGACGACGGTCGTCTCGCGCTGGTTGGTAATTCCGATTGCGGCAACGTCCTTCGCCAACGCCCTGCCCTTTTCCATCGCCTCACGGCACACCGAAAGCGTGGTGCGCAGGAGATCCTCGGGCTCGTGCTCGACCCAGCCGGACGCGGGAAAATGCTGCGCGAATTCTTGTTGGCCGATTGCCGCGACCGTCATGTCCTCGCGAAACAGGATGGCGCGCGACGACGTCGTGCCCTGATCGATGGCAAGCAGGAATTTCGACAAACGCGCCTCCCAGGTGCGGTATTGGGCCGGTGTTTCCCCGGCTTGTCCGTGATATTAGCCAATCCATGGTTGCGCGCGAACTCCCGCACAGCGCGGTTTCACAGCCCGCCAGCCGTTTCCGACAGGCGGCGGTCCCGCTGGCCTTTCTCGGCGCCTATGTGGGGCTCGAATGGCTGAGTTTTATCCACGAGTATAAGGGCGTGCCGATCACGCCCTGGAACCCGGGGCTCGGCGTGCTGTTTGCGCTGATGATTCTCGGCGGCCCGGTCTATGCGCTGTTGTTGTTCACCGGCGTGGTGATTTCCGAAACGCTGGTGCTGAAGACCAACCTGCAATGGCCGATCATTCTCGGGATCGCCGCCATCATCGCGGCCGTCTATGGCGCCGCTGCCTGGCTCGCGCGGAGCCGGTTCACGCTCGACATCAGCTTAAGGAAACTTCGCGATGTCGGCGTACTGCTTGGCGCCGGACTTGCCGGTGCGCTGTTCGCGACCTTGCTGCTCTCGCTACTCCTGGTCCTGGAGCCGAACCTGAGTTGGGCCGACGTCGTCATCGCGCTCACGCCGCTTCTGGTTGGCGACACGATCGGGATCGCCGTCGTCACCCCACTTGTCATGCGCGCGATGCATCCGCATCGGCTTCCGTTTCTCTCGGCAAAAGTGGCTGCCGAAATCGTCCTCTACGCGATGCTGATCGCGGGGTCGCTCTGGATTATCGCCGCTGCCGGCGCGGCGAACGGCGTTAAGCTCTTCTATCTTCTCTTTGTGCCCGTCGTGCTTGCGGCACTGCGTTTCGGACTTGATGGCGCTTGTGTTGCGCTGGCACTCGCACAACTCGGCCTCGTGGTCGTGCTCCGCTTTTTTTCCGCCGACGCGCAGACTTTCACGGAATTCCAGATCCTGATGCTGGTCCTGACCGTGACCGGACTAATCGTCGGTGCGGTCGTAAGCGAACGCGAACGCTCCGAGGAACATGTGCGCGACGCCGAGCGCCGCTTCAAGGAAAAGGAAATGGAGGCGGTGCATGCCGCACGCTTCACGCTGGTCAGCGGCATGGCTTCCGCACTCGCACACGAAATCAATCAGCCGATGACGGCGGCTCGCGCGCTCGCACGCTCGGCGCAGGAACTAATCCGCAAACCGGACGCTGACTTCGCCCGCGCCGATACCAACCTCACGAATATGATCGCGCAGGTCGATCTTGCCGGCGCCATTGTCCGGCGCATGCGGGAATTTCTCCGGCGCGGGCATCCCCGCGTCAGCACTGTCGATGCCACGAACGTGCTCGACGATGCCTTGATGCTCGCCCGCTCCGAGGCGGCGGCAAAGGATATCCGTCTTGTGCTGAAATACGAGAATAGCCTTCCGCCGATTTATGGCGACCGGGTGCAGTTACAGCAGGTGGTCCTCAACCTGATTCGTAACAGTATCGACTCGATTGCAGGCGCAAAGCGCGGCGGCGAAATCGTCGTGAGTGCGCGGCATCTTTTCACACCCGATCGTATTGAATTTAGCGTATGGGATAGCGGCCCCGGTATCGGCGAGGAAATCGCGGAGCGGCTGTTCGAGCCCCTGATGACTTCGAAACACGAAGGTCTCGGCCTCGGACTTCCCATCTGCACCTCCATTGTCGAGGCACATGGCGGAAAGATATGGCTTCAATCGAGCACGCCGGGGGCTACCGAGTTTCGCTTCACTATACCGGCCGGGGATAAACGGAACGACCAAAGATGACGGGACCGACGATCTACATTGTCGACGATCAGGAATCGGTGCGGAGTGCGCTCGGCGAGATGCTGAACGTCTTCGGCTTCCAGACCGAGAGTTTCGAGTCCGCCGACAGCTTCCTCGAAAAGCTCGATTCTTCGCGCCCCGCCTGCATTGTCGCGGACGTTCGGATGCCCGGAACGGACGGCATCGAACTCGTCCGGCAGCTCGGAAAACGCGGCGTTTCGCTGCCAGTGGTGCTAATTTCGGGCCATGCCGATATTCCGATGGCGGTCTCCGCGATCAAGGCTGGCGCCGAGGAGTTCATCGAGAAGCCGGTCGATGACACGCAGCTCGTTGCCGCCATTAATCGCGGATTGGCGCGGCTCCATGACAATCTGGGCGCTTCGCGCTCCGGCGAGGAGTTGCGCGAGCGTTTTGCGCGCCTGACACCGCGGCAGACTGAAATTTTCGATCTGGTTGCGGAAGGTCTGACGAGCCAGAACGTCGCGGACAAGCTCGGGATCAGCGTCCGCACCGTCGAGAGCTACCGCGCGGAAATCATGGAAAAGATGCAGGCGCAGAGCGTCGCCGTGCTGGTGCGGCAGGCCGTGAAGCTCGGCAGAGTAATCCCGTAAAACTACGGGAGGAATGCTACGAATACTCACGCGGCGGCCGTGTGACTAATTTCGATTCCTGACGCCGCGAGCCTTGTACGCGGCCCGTAGTTATCAGGAGCGAACCATGGCGCTCTCAGGCTGCAAGCCTGAACGGCGACAGACCTTTTCAGCAGAACTGCGCGATCCGCGGACACGCCTGAAAGTTCTTTTCATCCTCGGGGCGACTCCCGCCGCCGCGGTCGCGTTGTTCGCGCCGTCCGCAATCTCGCTGCCGCTCGCGAGCCTCGTATCGCTCCTTCTGGCAGGCGTCTTCGGCTTCTATGCCTGGCATCGGCGCACGGATCATCGCGCGCAGGGCCTCACCTTTCGCGACCTCGCGGGAATGCTTGCCCTGATCGGATTCAGTGCTGGCGCAGTGTCCGAACCCGCCGCCGCCCTCGAATTATTCGGGATGGCCGCAACGAGATAACCGACATCATCAACCAAGACCGGGCCCCTCTGGCAGTTCCACACGGACTGCGATGTCGGTCTTAACCAAGGAGAGGGTCCGTGGACCTATTGTATCGAAAAACTGTTCGAACGCGTCCGGCTATGCCAGCCGATGATGTGCATGCGCGCCTTCAGGCTTGTGGAGGCGCCGCATGAACACGATCATGACGATCATGCCCGCCGATGCATGGGTGGCGCTGTTTCAGGTCATCATGATCGACCTCGTACTCGCCGCCGACAATGCGATCGTAATCGGCCTTGCGGCTGCTGGCCTTCCCCGTGAACAGCGCGCCCGCGCAATTCTGATCGGTATCATCGCTGCAACGGTGCTTCGCATCGGCTTCGCCGCGATGACGACGCAACTTCTGCAAGTCGTCGGGCTTTTGTTTGCCGGTGGCATTTTGCTTCTGTGGGTCTGCTGGAAGATGTGGCGCGAGCTTCGCACCAGCGCACACGATGAAGACGAAGCAGTCGAGGCGATGACCGGCGAGGACATCAACAAGGACGGAACCGTCGCCGGTTCCGCGCCGCGCAAGACATTCGCGCAGGCCGCATGGCAGATTGTCGTTGCCGACGTTTCGATGTCGCTCGACAACGTGCTCGCGGTCGCCGGTGCGGCGCGCGAACACCCTTGGGTGCTCGTGTTCGGTCTTGCCCTCTCGATCGCGCTGATGGGTATCGCCGCCTCTTTCATCGCCCGCATACTCCAGAAATATCGCTGGATCGCATATATCGGCCTTGCGGTTATTCTCTATGTCGCGTTCGAGATGATTTTCCGGGGTGGCCTGGAACTGAAGCCTTTCGCGACCAGTCTCGCGGCGCGCTTTTTCTGAGACATCAACGAGGGCGCGGCTCGCCGGGGTCGCGCCCGTTTGCGTTCATACGCCCGGCTCTCCTATTGTCCGCGCCGGAGAGATGTCATGACCGAGCGCGTCGTCGATCTTCGCGGCCTAAAATGTCCGCTACCCGTGCTGAAGGCGAAAAAGCTGATCCCTACGCTCGGGCGCGGCGAGCGGCTTACGCTCGAATGCACCGATCCGATGACCGTTATCGACCTGCCGAACTACGTCCGTGAATCCGGACATCGGCTTGAGCGTCAGGAACAACGCGACGGCATTTACATCTTCACCATCACCAAGGTGGGCTGACTTGCGTGCGCGGCGTTTTACCGTCCTTCTTTTCGTTTTTGTTATCGGTATGAGCGGTCTGTCCAGCGCCCAGCCGAAATGGGACACTCTCCCGCCGACGCCGCAGCTTCCTGCGCCGACGAGCGCTGGTTACGTGAGCATGAAGGACGCCCGCATCTGGTTCGCGACGTTTGGCGACGACAAGCGCGATACGGTCATGCTCCTGCATGGTGGCGGCGGCAGCTCCGATTACTGGGGCTATCTTGTGCGCGATCTGTCGCGCGACCATCGCGTCGTTGTCATGGATTGCCGGGGCCAAGGCCGCAGCACGAACGAAGCGAAAGCGATTTCCTATGAACAAATGGCCGCCGACGCCCTCGCCGTTCTTGATCATTTAAAAATCAGGACCGCATCGGTCGTCGGCTGGAGCGACGGCGCGAATATCGGCTTCTATCTCGCGCTTCGTCACCCTGAGCGGATTTCAGCGCTGGTTGCTTTTGCCGGAAACGCAACCCCGGCAGGTTATCAGCCACTTTCGCATGGCGCCGCTTTCGCCGCCTATGGCGCAAGAACCAAAGAAGAATACCGGCGGCTCTCGCCGCAGCCTGCGCGCCATGACGAAATACACGCGCTGCTTTCGGTCATGTGGAAATCGCAACCCACGCTGACGGAAAAGGACTTTGCGTCGATAAAAGTTCGCAGCGCCATCTTTCACGCCGATCACGACGAAGCGATCCGCCGTGCACATGCAGAGGAAATAGCACGACAGATACCGGACGCTTCTCTCGTTCTTCTAAAAGAAGTCGGTCATTTCGCACTTCTGCAAGATCCGGCCGCGTTCAACGCAGCCGTCCGAGCATTCCTGCTTCAGAGATAACGCAAATTCACGTCTTGAAGCGCGGATCGAGATAGTCACGCAAGCTGTCGCCGAACAGATTAAAGGCGAAGACCGCGAGGCTGATCGCAACACCGGGGAAAATCACCATCCACGGCGCTTCGCGATAGAAGTCGGCGGCGTTGCCCGACAACATCAGGCCCCATGCCGCCGTCGGCTCGGTAACACCCAGGCCCAGGAACGACAGCGAGGCCTCGAGCAGGATCGCCTGCGCGATGAAGGCGGTGAACATGATCAGGAACGGCGCGACTACGTTCGGCGCCATATGCCGGAAGATAATTCGCGAGTCCGAATAGCCGGCCGCCCGAGCCGCGTCGATATAAGGCATCACGCTGACCGAGAGCGCCGCCGCGCGCACAACACGCGCCACACGCGGGATGATCGGAATTGCGATCGCGATAATCAGGTTCACATCGACGCCGTAAATCACCGTCTTGCGGATCGCCGCGACTACCACCAGCGCCAATACGATGATCGGAAACGCGAGCAGGATATCGACGAAGCGTTGAATCCAGTTATCGACTCGCCCACCGAAATATGCCGACGCGATGCCGAGTACCGCACCGATGCTCGAACCGAGCAACGATGACGAAAAGCCGATTACAAGTGCCGTACGCGAACCATAGATGATGCGCGAGAGAATATCGCGGCCATAAGCATCGGTGCCGAACAGATGGTCCCAAGAAGGTGCAGCGAGAATCTGTGCAAAGTCGATGCCCAGCGGATCGTACGGCGCAACGAGCTGCGGAAATAAACCCGCGAACATCATGATAAAGATCACGACGAAACTCACGGCACCCATCGGTTGTTGGCGAATGAACGTCAGAATTGGGTTCGGACGCTTCGGCAGGGTCACCGCGGCATTTACTGACATTGTAGTCGCTGCGTTTGCCATCAGCTGCCGTACCGGATGCGCGGATCGAACACCGCATACAGCAGATCGACCACGAGATTGATGATGACGTAGAAGCCCGCGATCATAATGACCATGCCTTGGATGAGCATAAAGTCATTGCGGGAGACGCTCTGCACGAAAAGTTGCCCAATACCGTTCAGGTTGAAGACTTGTTCGGTGACGACAAGACCGCCGATCAGAAACGCAAATTCCAGACCCATTACGGTGATCGCGGGAAGCAGCGCGTTTCGCAGCGCATGGCGCGAAACAACCAACTTCTCGTAAACGCCCTTCGCGCGCGCCGTCCGGATATAATCTTCTGCCAGTACCTCAAGCAGCGACGAGCGGATCATTCGCGCAGTCACCGCGCAGTACCGGTAGCCGACAGCGAGCGCCGGCCAGATCAGTTGCGAGAGGTTAGCGACCGGATCTTCATAGATTGGTGTGAATGTTATCGGCGGCAGCCAGTTGAACAGCGAAAGCAGGCTGAGGCTGATAATCATTCCGAACCAGAACGACGGAATGGAAAGGCCGCCGATTGTCAAAATGCGAACGACGTAGTCGATCCATGTGTTGCGAAACAGCGCGGCAGCTGTTCCCAAGGGTATGGATATGAGTGTTGCGAATATGGTGGCAAGAATCGCGACCTCGAGCGACAGCTCGAGACGGATCATGATTTCCTCGATCACCGGACGCTCGGTCCACATCGAGATACCGAGATCGAATCTTGCAAGGCCCCACATGTAGTCTGCAAATTGCACGTAAAGCGGCCGGTTCAGGCCGAGGCGCTCCCGCTCCTGCTGCATTACTTCTTCGGTAACGTTGCCGCCGTCGGCGCGCAGTTTCACTTCGACGATATCGCCCGGGACGATACGCAGCATGAAGAAAACGAGGATCGCGACGCCGATCAGCGTCGGAATCGTGAGCAGCAGTCGCTTCAGCGTGTAGAGCAGCATCGGTAAACTCCTGCGGCCCGGCATTCGCGCCGGGCCGCAAGCTTTCGTTGATTACTCGTTGAGCCAGACTTCGGCCAGGTCCTGACCGAGGTTGTGGCTCGGCGACATTTTCCAGCCCATGACCTTCTTATTGGTCAGCACGATGCGGTGCCACCAGAACAGCGGTTGCTGGTAGCCCTGCTCGAACAGCCGCTTCTCAAGCGCCTGGATGTACTGCTTGCGCTTGGCGATGTCGCTCTCGCGGAGCTGGAGTTCGTAATACTTGTCGATCTCCTCGTCGTTGTAGCGCGCGAGATTGAGCGGGTTGTTCTTCGCGGACAGGAACTTCGTCAACGACAGCGTCGGATCGTCGTTAAAGAGGTTCGAGAAGTCGATCGCAACTTCGTAGTTGCCACTTTGCATCGCCGCGATATAGGGCGCGGTGTCCGATTGCTTGTGCTCGACTTCGACGCCGATCTGCCGCCACTGGTCGACGAGGAAGACGCCCGCCGGCGTGTACGGCATCGCGAGGTTACGATTCCAGAGCGTGAACTTCAGATGCTCCTGTCCAGCTTCCTTCAGAAGGCGACGCGCTTCGGCACGAGCCGCCTTGATGTCCTTCGAGAACCCCGGAAGCTTCACGAGTTCGGCTTCAGGCGTTGCCAGCGGAGAGCCAGGACGCACGACACCGCCGACCGCGCGAAGCGTCGAGATTTTGGAGAGACCAACGCTGCCGCCCCAACGGTCAATCGCCATGAGTAGGGCCCTACGCACGCGTACGTCGTTGAAGGGCGGTTTCTCGGTGTTGAAGAGCACGAGCAGGTTCAGCGTCCAGCTCGACTCCTCGACTCGGAGATTCTTGCCCATCGCCGCGATCATACGGTCACGCTCGGCCGGCGAAACGCCGCGGAATTCTGCAAGCACCTGACCGCCCTGGAGCGCATTCAGCATCGCCGCCGCCTGCAAGGTGAAGATGCCGCGATAGCTGTCGAGATAGGGCAAGCCCTTCTTGAAGTAGTTCTCGTTACGCTTGCCGGCGACATGGCTGCCCTTCACGTGTTCGACGAAAACGAACGGACCGGTACCGTTGATTTTCGTGCGGGGCGATGTCGGGTCGGCTGCGAGATCTTTCGCCGAATAGACGCAGTTCCACGGGCTCGCGAAGTGGTCGAGCATCGAGGAGTTCACGGCTTTGAGCTTGAAAATGACCGTGGTTGGATTCGGCGTTTCGATGCTGTCGATATCCGCGAAGGTCGCCTTGCGCGTCGAGACGACGCCCTTCGGAGGGTTACGAAGACGATCATACGTCGCCTTGATGTCTGCGGACGTGAACGGAGTGCCATCATGGAACTTTACGCCGTCATGCAGCGTGAAAGTGTAGGTGAGTTTATCCGGCGAAACCGTCCACGACTTCGCAAGATCGCCTTCCACGTCGGGGAATTTACTGAGGTTATAACGGAGCAGTGTCGAATAGAACGGCGACGAGAAATGCAGCGTCGCGTAGGTATCGCTAGCGTGACAATCGTAGTGCGGAGTTTCCGCGCTGATTGCGAAGTTGAGGTTGCCGCCGCGTTTCGGCGTTTGTGCTTCGGCCTTCGGTCCTGCCGCGAGCAAGAATGCCGCGACACCCAAGAGACCCAGAAGTAGCCTTTTCATTTTATTCCTCCCATTAGCCCGTATCATTTCTGCGTAACCGTTTTTAGCGGTGCCTTTTTCATGCACCTTGAAGAACTTCGCCGCGTTGAATTTCTTCGGCGCGGTGGCAGGCGACGAGATGGCCTTTGCTCATGTCGCGCGCCTCGGGAACCTTTTGCTTGCAAACGTCCAGCGCGATCGGGCAACGCGTATGGAACACGCAGCCCGACGGCGGGGTCAAGGGCGAAGGGATTTCCCCCCGCAGCGCGCGCGGCGCTCGCGCGCGTTCGATGCGCGGATCGGGAATTGGCGCGGCGTCCAACAAAGCCTTTGTATAAGGATGCAGAGGCCGCTTGTAGATCTCGTCGCGGTCGGCGAGTTCCATGATCCGGCCGAGATACATGACCGCTACCCGGTCGGAGATATGCCGCACCACCGCAAGATCGTGCGCGATGAATAGAAACGTAAGGCCGAGTCGCGTCTGCAAATCCTCGAGCAGATTGATCACCTGTCCCTGAATCGAAACGTCGAGCGCCGAAACCGGCTCGTCGCAGACGATCAATTCTGGCTCCAGCGCGAGAGCGCGCGCGATACCGACGCGCTGCCGCTGGCCACCCGACAACTCGTGCGGATAGCGCTCTGCCATGTACGGGAAAAGTCCGACCTGGGTGAGCAATTCGCCGACGCGCGCCGCCCTCGCCTTCTTGTCCGGAACGATGCCGTAAACCTTCAACGGCTCCGCGATGATTTCGCCGATCGTCATGCGCGGGTTAAGCGACGAATACGGGTCCTGAAAGATCACCTGAATCTTGCGGCGGACGCCACGCATCTCGCGCCCGCTGTGATGGGTCACATCCGTGCCGCTGAACTTGATCGTGCCGCCCGTCGCTTCGTCGAGGCGGAGCACGACGCGGCCCACTGTGGTCTTGCCGCAACCTGACTCGCCGACAAGGCCGAGCGTCTCGCCTGGCGCAATCGCGAACGAAACGTCGTCGACTGCCCGCACGGTCGCCATCTCGTTCGAAAAGATACCGGCGCCGGCCGCCTTCACGCCAAAGTATTTCTTTAGATTTGTGACTTCGAGGATCGGTTTGTCGCCGATGTGCGCCTGGGAGGTAACCGCGGGACCGCTCGGGAATTCCACCTTGAGCGCGCCCGACATGATCTCGTCGACACGATGACAACGCGCCTCGTGACCTTTGCCGAGATCGATCAACTCGATCGGCTTCAGGCATTTCTCAAGCTTGTGTGGACAGCGCGCTGCGAAACGGCACCCTTCCGGCGGCATCCGCAGGTCGGGCGGCAAGCCCTCAATGGTCTGCAGTTTCGTACCACGTGGTTCGTCGAGGCGCGGCACCGAACGCATGAGGCCGTTCGTATAGGGATGCGCGGGCTGCAGGAAAATATCGTCGGCGCTGCCCTTTTCGATGATGTTTGCCGCATACATCACATTCACCCGGTCTGCGTAGCGCGCGACGATGCCGAGATTGTGCGTGATGATGACGAGCGCGATGCCGAGTTCGCGCGACAGGTTCTTCATCAATTCGAGAATTTGCGCTTGAATCGTAACGTCGAGCGCCGTCGTCGGTTCGTCGGCGATAATCAGCTTCGGCTTGCAGGCGAGACCGATCGCGATCATCACGCGCTGGCGCATGCCGCCGGAAAGCTGATGCGGATATTGCGAAAGCCGGCGCTCGCCGTCGGTGATGCCGACCTGCTGCATCAGTTCAAGCGCACGAGCGCGGGCCTCTTCCTCCGTCATCTTCAAGTGGATGAGCAAGGGCTCCATGATCTGTGCGCCGATCGACAGGACCGGATTGAGCGAGGTCATCGGCTCCTGAAAGATCATCGAGATCTCGTGGCCGCGCACCGCGCGCATATCATCCTCGGAAAGCTCGAGCAGATTGCGGCCTTCGAGCATGATGCGGCCGTGCGTGACCCGGCCGGTTTTTGCGAGCAGCCGCATGATCGTCAGCGCGGAGACGGATTTCCCGCAGCCGGACTCGCCGACCACCGCAACCACCTCACCGCGATTGACCGTGTAGGACACGCCTTCGACCGCGCGCACGACACCGCGCGATGTTTCAAATCGAACGTGTAAATCTTCTACTGCGAGCAACGGCACCGACGACTGCGCCGCCCGCGATTGAACCTGAACCTGTGCTTCCACCCCGAGACTCGATTGTTATTTCGTTGTTCTTGTCCCTCGGTCATTTATACCAAGGCTTTGGCGCATTTCCAGAATTCATCGCCCTTGTCAGATTGCCGCGTGCAATATTGCGTTGCGAAATCGAATGACTTCACAAAATTCTTCGATTGGCGCCCGCTTCTAATTATACCCGGTGAATTGCCCCGGAACGCGCCATGCTGTCGATTTCTACGTCAGTGAAGCCGTATTCGCGGAGAACTTCGCCAGTGTGTTCTCCAAAAATTGGTGCGCTGCGGTGAACTCCACCCGGTGTTTCTGAAAATTTTACCGGAGCGCCAAGCGTTTTTACCGTGCCCAGTTTTATGTGATTCACTTCGACAACCATGTTCCGCGCGCGAGTCTGCGGGTCAGCTTGCATCTCCAGCACATTGAGTACAGGGCCCGCCGGCACCTTGGCGTGATCCAGCGCCTCCAGCCATTCCGCGCTGGTGCGCTTTCTGAATTCCGGCGCGAGCGCTTCGGCGAGCGCGACACGATTGATCAGTCTTCCCGAGGCTTCGCGGAAGCGCGGGTCTTCGGCGAGATCGGCGCGTCCCAGCAATTCGACTGCGCGGAGCCACGTGGCCTGGTTTGCAGCGCCGAGATTGATCCATCCGTCTTTCGTAGCAAAGGCTTCATAGGGCGCATTCAACGGATGCGCGGAACCCATCGGACCCGGTGCAACGCCGGTCGCGAGCGCAATCGCCGATTGCCAGAACGTGTGGACGATGCCCGCCTCAAACAGCGAAGTATCGACCATCTGGCCCTTGCCGGTTTCGCTGCGCGCGTGAAGTGCTGCAAGGATTCCCATCGCGCCGAGAATACCGGCGGTAATGTCCGTCACCGGCGCGCCGACTTTCACCGGCGGGCGGCCCGGTCCCTCGCCGGTAATCGACATCAGGCCGCTCATGCCCTGCGCGATCAGATCGAAGCCGCCGCGATCGGCGTAAGGCCCCGTGCGGCCGAAGCCGGAGATCGCGCAATAGATTAGACGCGAATTTGCTTCTTTCAGCTTCTCGTAGCCGAAGCCCATGCGCTCCATCACGCCGCGGCTGAAATTTTCGGTCAGCACATCGGCGGTCTTCAGCAGGCGGCGAAGTACTTCTTTGCCTTGCTCCGTTTTGAGGTCTACGGCGACGCCGCGCTTGTTGCGGTTCATCATCATGAAGGCCGCGGCCTCGTCGCCAATCTTCGGCGGCACCGTGCGGCGGGTGTCGTCGCCGTTCGGCATTTTTTCGACCTTGATGACCTCCGCTCCCATGTCGGCGAGCATCAGTCCGCAGACCGGTCCGGCCATGACATGGCAGAGCTCGATTACCTTGATGCCCTCGAGCGGCCCTCGGCTTTTCATCAATGACCTTTGAACTGCGGCTTCTTCTTTTCGAGAAAAGCGCGGTAGCCGATCCGGAAATCCTCGGTACCGAAGCAATCGAAACTTTCGTCGAGTTCGTCCTCACGCAGCGGCTTCGGCTCAAGTAAACGCCGAACGAATTTCTTGTGCCAGCGCGCGGCGAGCGGCGCGCCTTCGGCAATGCGCTTTGCCGTCGCGTAGGTTTCCTTTTCGAGTTCGGCATCCGGCACGACACGGTTGACGAGCCCCATGCGCAAGGCATCCCCAGCGCCGTAAATGCGCCCTTCCAGCAGCATTTCCATTGCGAAGGACGGTCCGACGATGTCGAGTAACGCTTTCAACTCCGCATAAGCGACAACAAGACCGAGACGATTGACCGGGATCCCGAAACGCGCACTCTCGTCGCAGATGCGAATATCGGTACGCCCCGCGATTTCGAGGCCGCCGCCGACGCAGGGACCGTGGATCATCGAGATCACCGGATGCGGACATTCGGAAATTGCGACCAGCGCGGGATGGATCGCCTTGCCGTAAGCGCGCGCCGTAGGAATGTCGTAGCGCTCGTTTTCAAACTCGGCGATGTCGGCGCCGGACGCGAAGGCATCTCCGGCGCCGCGCAGTACGATGCAACGAGTGTCGTCACGGTCATGCGCGAGTTCTTCGAATGCCGCGCGCAACTGCCGCCACATCGACAGCGATAGCGCATTCAGCCGCTCCGCGTTTTCGATCACCACCGTCGCGATCGGTCCCTCTTTCGTGAAAGTAACCTTTCCGCTCATAGCCGCGCTCCTTATCTACGGATCGCCCTACCCCGCGTCTGCAACGAACCCCGCTGCCTTGATGCCCGCGACTCCCGATGCTTCGTCGTTATCCGACGTATCGCCGGAAACTCCAACAGCACCGATGATCGCGCCGCTTGCGTTCTTCACCAGCACGCCGCCGGGGACGGGAATGAAATCGCCGCCGAAGACGTGCGCCAGCGCCGCGCCGAAATGCGGCCGCTCGCGTACACGCGCGTCGACCGAACGGCCGCCAATCCCCATGCCGAGGCAGCCATGCGCCTTGCCGTGCGCGATCTCGAAACGGCGCAATGCGGAATTATCCTCGATTGCGCAGGCGACCATCGCGCCGCGCGCGTCGAGCACGACGATGCCCAGGGGTTTCAGCTTGGAGTCGTGCGCGTGTTTCAAGGCCCCGCTGATAATGGCTTGTGCCTTTTCGAGCGTCAGTTCCGACATCGTTTCTCTCCCCGTTCTTTCACTTTTATTTTTACGTTTGTTCTGCACTCAGGCTACGCGCCAGCACGCGCGCGACATGAACGGCTTCGCGCCCGGTGCCATGCTCGATCTGCTCACGGCATGACGTGCCGTCTGCCACGATGATTGTCTTATCATCGGCCTTGCGCACCGCCGGTAGCAAGCTCAATTCACCCATCGCGAGCGAAACTCCGATCGTATCCTTGCCGTAACCGAAGCTGCCGGCCATCCCGCAGCAACTCGACTCCACGGTTTCAACGACGAGGCCGGGAACAAGCTTCAGCGTCTGCTGCACAGGGGAAAGCGCGCCGAACGCTTTCTGGTGACAATGGCCGTGCAGGAGTGCCTTCTCCGCGATCGGCTTCAAGTCTAGCTTCATGCGGCCTGCCGCTGTTTCCGCGGCGATGAATTCCTCGAAAAGTTTTGCGTTTGCAGCCAGCGCTTTCGCATCAGCATTATTTTTGAGGAGCGCCGGGATTTCGTCGCGGAAGCCGAAGATGCAGCTCGGCTCCAGACCCACCACCGCCACGCCTCGCTCGACGAAGGGTTTCAACGCCGCAATCGTGCGCTCGGCTTCGGTTTTCGCTTCCTCGACCGCACCTACCGATAGAAATGTCCGGCCGCAGCAAAGCGGACGCTTGCCGGCTTTTGCGAAATGCACGCGATAACCCGCTCGCTCCAGCACGCCGACAGCCGCATCGAGATTCTCGCGATCGAAGTAGCGGTTAAAGGTATCGGCGAAAAGGACTACTTCCTTCGTGCCGTTTCCGCGCGCATCCGCGCTGTCGTCAAAGGCATCAAGACGCCATTTGGGCAGTTTTCGCTGCGCGCTGAATCCGGTGAGCCACTCCGACAATTTCGCCGCGCCGGGAATTACATCACGCAAATTCAGGAGCCAAGCCACGCGCTTCGCAAAGGGCGCATAGCGCGGCAGCCAACCTACGAGCCGGTCGCGTAGCGAATAGCCATACTTCGCCGCGCGTGCGGCGAGCACTTCGATCTTCATCCGCGCCATGTCGACCCCGGTCGGACATTCGCGGCGGCAGCCTTTGCAGGAGACGCAGAGTTTCAGCGTCTCCATCATTTCGTCCGACGTCAGCGCATGTTTTCCGAGTTGACCGGAGATTGCGAGCCGCAGCGTATTCGCGCGTCCGCGCGTGACGTCACGCTCGTTCCGGGTCACGCGATAACTCGGGCACATCACGTTGCCCGCGCTGTTGCGGCAGGCGCCGTTGTTGTTGCACATCTCGACGGCGCCCTGAAAGCCATTCGCGCCGCCGGTGTATTCCGACCAGTCGAGCGTGGGGCGGAAATCCTCGAGACCGTAATGCGGCCCGTATCGAAAATTTTCGCGATCGTCGAACTTCGGCGCGCGTACGATCTTGCCTGGATTAAAGAGCGGCTTCGGATCGAAGCGGTCTTTCACTTCCTCGAAGGCGCGCACCAGCTTCGAACCGAACATCGGCTCGTGAAACTCCGAGCGCACCAGTCCGTCGCCATGTTCGCCCGAATGCGAACCCTTATATTCGCGCACCATCGCGAAGGCTTCTTCCGCGATCGCGCGCATGGCCTTCACGTCCTTCTCTTGCCGAAGATTGAGCACGGGGCGAACATGCAGACAGCCGACGGAGGCATGCGCGTACCAGGTACCGCGCGTACCATGCTTATGAAAGATTTCCGTCAGCCGTGCGGTGTAATCGGCGAGATGCTCGAGCGGTACAGCGCAATCCTCGACGAAAGAGATCGGTTTGCCCTGCTCCTTCATCGACATCATCACGTTCAAACCCGACGCGCGCAGCTCGGCAATCGCAGTCTGCAAAGCAGGATCGACAACGTCGACGATTCCGCCCCATTTTGCGCCCTGTTTGTCCCAGCCGAAGCCGAGATCGTTCATGACGTCGTGAAGATGCGAGAGGCGCTTTTTATTCTCGTCTTCGCCGGAGTCGAGCTCGACAAGAAGAATTGCATCCGGTTCGCCGCGCACGAACTTCTCAAGCGTCGGCCGGAACATCGCGATCTGCCGTGCAAGCTCAATCATCGTGCGGTCGACCAGCTCAACCGCGATTGGGCCGGTCTTCACGAGATGCTGGGCCGCGTTCATCGCCTCATAGAAGCTGCCGAAGTGGCACGCGGCGACGATACGCTTGCCGAGCACCGGCCAGAGCTTCAGTTCCACCTTCGTCGTGAAGGCAAGCGTGCCCTCGGAGCCAATTAATATATGCGCGAGGTTGAGATCGTTCTTCCCCGGCGTCAGCGCGTCGAGATTGTAACCGCCGACACGGCGCTGCACTTTTGGAAAGCGCGCTTCCACTTCGGCCGCCTCACGGCTTCCGAGCGCGAGCAAGTCTTTCGCAAGCGATTTCAGCGGAGAGGAATCCGGAATGTCGGACAGGTCGCGGTTCGCACGGCCGAAATGGGCGGACGAACCATCGGCGAGCACGGCATCGATCGAGATCACGTTGTCGCGCATCGTGCCGTAGCGCAGCGAGCGCCCGCCGCAGGAATTGTTGCCGGCCATGCCGCCGATGGTCGCGCGCGAGGCGGTCGATACATCCACCGGATACCAGAGACCGTGTTTGCGGAGTTGCTGGTTGAGATCGTCGAGCACGATGCCAGGCTCTACGACGCAGCGCTTATTTTCGATGTCCAGTTCGAGCACGCGGTTCAAGTGCTTGGAGCAATCCACGACCAGCGAGTGATTGATGGTCTGCCCGCATTGGGAGGTACCGCCACCGCGTGCCAGCACCGTCACGCCTTCCTGATTGGCCAAACCAATCGATGCCTTCGCCTCCTCTATTGTGCGAGGCACAACGACGCCAACCGGCATCATCTGATAGTGCGAGGCATCCGTCGCGTATCGGCCGCGGCTGAAGGCGTCGAACAACACGTCGCCCGTGATCTCGCCGCGCAGCCTACGTTCCAGAACCGGCATCAGGACGTTCATACAGCGCTTCCCCGCTGCATTGCATAAGGGGTGCGTCCGGAACGCTGCTTGACCGGGATGCAAGGATAATTCACAGGACTGGCCGACTCTTCACTCGGTGCGTTGAAGCGCATCAAAGAATACCCGGGGGACACCAGTGGCGTCTAATCGTTCGCGCACAGCAGGCAGACATTTTCTCCAGATCCCCGGCCCGTCGCCGATTCCGGACCGCATCCTGCGGGCGATGGACATGCCGATCATCGATCACCGCGGCCCGGCTTTCGGCAAGCTCGCCCGCCGCGTGCTCGACGGCGTGAAGACGATCTTCAAGACCACAAACCCGGTCATAATCTTCCCGTCCTCCGGCACCGGCGCGTGGGAAGCCGCCCTCGTCAACACGCTCTCGCCCGGCGACCATGTGCTGATGTTCGAGACCGGCCAGTTCGGGACACTCTGGAAAAAGATGGCCGAGAAGCTCGGCATTGTCCCGGTATTCATCGCGAGTGACTGGCGCACGGGCGCCGACCCGAAAGCGATCGAAGCGAAGCTCCGCGAAGATAAAGAGAAGAAGATCAAGGCGGTCGCGGTACTGCACAACGAGACCTCGACCGGATGCGTCTCGCCTGTCGCCGAAGTCCGCAAGGCGATCGATGCGGCAGGCCATCCCGCGCTTTTGCTCGTCGATACGATCTCCTCGCTTGCGTCGATCGACTATCGCCACGACGAATGGGGCGTCGACGTCACCGTCGGCGGTTCGCAGAAGGGTTTCATGCTGCCGCCGGGCATCTCCTTCAACGCGGTCAGCGACAAGGCGCTCGCGGCGTCGAAAACATCGAAACTTCCGAAGTCGTTCTTCGGCTGGGAAGAAATGCTCGCAATGAACAAGTCCAATTTCTTCCCCTATACGCCGGCGACCAACGTTCTCTTCGGCCTCGCCGAAGCGATCGACATGCTCCACGAGGAAGGTCTCGAGAACGTGTTCGCGCGGCATGATCGTCTTGCCGAAGCGACCCGCCGCGCGGTGCGCACCTGGGGCCTCGAGATTCTCTGCAAGGAGCCGAAGCACTACTCTTCAACGATCACCGCGATCTTCCTGCCGGAAGGCAACAATGCCGACCAGTTCCGCGCGACCGCGCTCGAAAACTTCGACATTTCCTACGGCGCTAGCTTCGGTCCTTACGCGGGCAAGTATTTCCGCATCGGCCACCTCGGCGACATCAACGACGGCACGCTTATCGGCGCGCTCGCGCTGACCGAAATGGCGCTCGGTGTCGCGGGCGTTCCGCACAAGAAGGGCGGTACGCAGGCGGCGATGGATTATCTCGCGGAAGACGCGAAAAAGCGCACGAATTAAGCTGGTTACGCGACGAAGTTGCCCTGCAACTCGTCCTCAATATGCAGCTTCACGATATCGTCGAATGTCTCTTCGGCGGTCGTGAAGCCGAGCGATTTGGCGCGTGACGTATCGAAGTTACGCGGCCAGCCCGACACGATCCGCATGATGGTCTGATCCGGCTCGCGCCGGATGCGCTTTGTTACATTTTTTCCGGCGACCCGTTCCAGCCCCGCGATCTGCTCACCTACTGTTACCGACAGACCGGGCATCGAGAGGTTGATCCGGTTGTTCAGCTTCGTGATGTCGATGGTCGCCGCGTGCATCAAGAAGCCGATCGCGGAACGCGGCGACGCGTGCCAGTGCCGCACATCCTCGGAAACTGGCAGCGTCGCATCTTCGCCGTTTAGCGGCTCGCGGATGATGTTCGAGAAGAAGCCCGATGCTGCCTTGTTTGGCTTGCCCGGGCGTACGCAGATCGTCGGCAGGCGGATGCCGACGCCTTCAAGGATACCGCGGCGCGAGTAGTCGGCGAGCATCAATTCGCCCATCGCTTTTTGCGTACCGTAGCTCGTGAGCGGCGTTTCGAAGAACTCATCGCCGATGGCATCCGGGAACGGTGCGCCGAAAACGGCAATGGACGAGGTGAAAACCACACGCGGCTTGTAGCCGTCGCCGATCTTCTTGATCGCGTCTAGCAGGAAGCGCGTGCCGTCGAGATTGATGCGGTAGCCCTTGTCGAGATCGGCTTCCGCCTCGCCGGAAACAATGGCCGCAAGGTGAAAGATCATGTCGGGCTTCGCGGCGATCAGTTTCTCCGCTTCTCCCGGCATGGAAAAGTCCGAAGCCGACGCGCTCACGGAAAACGGCGCATTCGCTGGCGTCTGCGGCATGACGACGTCGTGCAGCGTCAGCTTCGAGATTTCGCGCGAGCCTATGCGCTGCTCTTTCAGCAAGCGTGCAGTGAGCTTGCGGCCGATCATGCCGGCCGCACCTAAGATCAACACATGCATGGCTTATTCCTTGACCGCGCCCGTCATCGCCGAAACATAGTGCTCGACGAAGAACGCATAAAGCACGACAAGCGGCAGCGAGCCGACCAGCGCGCCGGCCATCAACGAGCCCCAGCGATAGACGTCGCCGTCCACAAGCTCGCTCACGATCGCGACCGGCACGGTCTTGTTTTGCACCGAGGTCGTCAGCGTCAAGGCGTAGATGAACTCGTTCCAGCAAAGCGTGAAGGAGAAGATGAAGGCAGAGATCAGGCCAGGCACGGCAAGCGGGAGGATGATCTTCGTCAAAATCTGCCAGCGGCTTGCGCCGTCGATCAGTGCACACTCCTCAAGCTCGAACGGGATAGTCTTGAAGTATCCCATCAGGAGCCACGTCGAAAACGGAATCAGGATGGTCGGATAGACGAGGATCAGCGCGAGCGGCGAATCGAACAGGCCGTAGAAGTGGATGACAGACGCGAGCGGGATGAAAAGGATCGACGGCGGCACCAGATAGGCCATGAAGATGGTGGCGCCGACGACCTGCGAGCCGCGAAATTTAAGCCTCGCTATCGCATAGGCCGCGAGCACGCTGGCAAAAATCGATAAGAATGTCGCTGCGGTCGCGACATACATCGTATTCCAGAGCCAGCGGGGATATTGCGTCCCGAACAGGAGCTTCTTGATGTGATCGAGCGTCGGCTCCACGACCCAGAACGGGTTGTAGGTCTCCATGTCGATCAGTTGCGCGTTCGGTTTCACTGAGGTCAGCGCCATCCAGTAAAACGGGAACAGCAGGATCAGCATGATGAGCCCGAGCGGCAGCCAGAGCGTCACGATCCGCCGCGGAATGGACTCGAGATAGGTCATCCCCTCCTGCGTATCGGAGGTCAGCACCTGCGTCGTGGTACCCGGCTTCTCGGCGGCGGCGTCAGTCATTGCCTTCACCATGCTGCCACTTGCGCCGTTGCAGGCCGAACCAGGAGATCATGATCGCCGCCAGCAAAAACGGGATCATCGCGGTAGCGATCGCAGCGCCCTCGCCCAGCCGTCCGCTCAGGATGCCGCGCTGGTATGAAAGCGTCGCCATCAAATGCGTCGCGTTCACAGGTCCGCCGCGCGTCATCGCCCAGATCAACTGGAAGTCCGTGAAAGTGAAGAGTACCGAGAACGTCATCACCACCGCGATGATCGGCGTCAGCAGCGGATAGGTCACGTAACGGAAACGCTGCCACGCGGATGCGCCGTCAAGCGTTGCTGCTTCGTACAGCGACGGCGACACCGTCTGAAGACCGGCGAGCAGCGTGATCGCAACGAACGGAACGCCGCGCCAGATATTGGCGAAGATCAGGCTGGCCCGCGCCCAGTTGCCGTCGCCGAGGAAGTTGATGTTCTGCTGGATCAGACCCATCTGCCGCAGCGACCAGGAAATGATCGAAAACTGCGCGTCGTAGATCCACCAGAACGCGATCGCGGAAAGCACCGTCGGCACGATGAACGGGATCAAGACCACCGAGCGGATGATGGCCTTGAACGGCATGTGCCGGTTCAGGAGCAGCGCGAGATAAAGCCCTACCGCGAACTTAATGGCGCTCGCGACGATCGTGTAGAGCAACGTGTTGAAGACCGAGAGCCAGAAGATGCTGTCGTCCCAAAGCCACTCGTAGTTTTCGAAACCCACAAATTCGCCGGGGCGCGCGAGCCGCGCATCGGTGAAGGAAAGCCAGACGCCGAGGATCAGAGGCCACGCGAGAAAAAGGATCAGGAAAATCGCGGCCGGCAGCATGAACCAGATCGCAAGCCAGTTGCGATTGGTCTTCAGCCGCGACCATAGCGACGGTTCGCGGCTTCGCGAAACTTCAGCCGTTTCCTCGACCGTGCTCATGTAAGCGGCTTCCAATCAGAAGAAATGAAGGCGGCGCGGTTGCCCGCGCCGCCGTTACTTATCTTAGCGGTAGATACGCTGCGCCTGACGTTCGGCGATCTTGATCGCGCCCTTCACGTCCTCGCGGCCCGTGCAGTAGTTCGCGAACATGTCGACCACGATGAAGTCGGCGATCGCAGCAGCCGCCTTTTCGCCAAGCGAACCTTGGCCAGCGGGCGTGAGCGTGCGCTTCGCGACGTCGCGATAGACCGTGTTCTTCGGATCCGCGGTCCAGATCGGGTTTTTGTCGTAGGCGCCGAGGAAGTGCGAGAGATAGCCCTGCGCCGCCGAGATCCACGGATTGAAGTTTTCCGCTTCCTGCATGAAGGCCGCGAAAGCCTTGCACGCCTGCGGCGCCTTCGTGAAGTTGAAGGTCAAGATCGGGAACGCAAGATGAAGCTCCGTCGGCTTGCCGATCGGCCCGATCGGCAGATACGCGTGATCCATATCCTCGGCGATCTGCTTCGCGTCCTTTTTCGCCGTGACGTAGATCGAGATGCCGTTCAGCGTGAGATAGAGATCACCCGCGACGAACGCCTTGTTGTTCGACGAGTCATTCCACGACGCGGTACCCGGAATGAAGTTGTCGTAGAGCTGCTTCACGTATTCGAGCGCCGCGGCCGTTTCCGGCGAGTTGATGATCACCTTGTCGTTCTTATCGACGAGGTTGCCACCGAAGGTCCACAGCGCCCAGTGCAGCCAGGTGTTTGCGTCGCCCGACGCGTGGCCGAGCGCCATGCCGGCCGGCGTGTTGTTTTTCTTGAGCGCCTTGACGAGTTCGAGGAAGCCGGCGGTGTCTTTCGGGAATTCCTTGAAGCCCGCTTTCTGCATCGCGCTGATGCGATAGTTCATCAGGCCGCCAGTGGTCGCGACCGGGACGCAGATCCATTTTCCCTTCGACTTGCCGTAGGCTTCCGCCGACGGGAACCAACCGCCGTACTTCTTGCCGAGATAATCCGCGACGTCGGTGACGTCGAGGCACTTTTCGGGGAAGAGATGCGGCAACGAGTAGAGGCCCCACACCATGTCGAGGCCCTGGCCGGTGTTCGCGGCAACCGACGCCTTCGGCTGAATGTCGTCGAAGGATTCGTTCGAGATGTTAACGGTGACGCCGGTCGCTTTCTGGAAGGCGTCCACCATCTTCATGAAGGCGACGTCTTCGGCTTCAACGAAACGGCGCCAGCGCAGCACGTTAATCTTGGCGCCCTTCTCCGGCTTCCACGGCGCTGCCTGCGCCCATGCGGTTGCGTAGTTGAACAGCTGATCGGCACCTACAGTCGCAATGGTTGCCGCGGCAGCCGAACCTTTCAGCAGCGAACGGCGGTTCATTTCAAACTTCTTGTCCATGATTTCCTCCCGTGGACGGTCTTTTTCAAAAGGCTTCGCTAGATTCTTTTTCCGGTATCCTTGGCGAAGAGGTGAGCTGCGTCCGCGCGCGGGCGCAGCGAAATCTTGTCGCCAGGCTTCACGCTCTGGCGTTCGCGGAAAACGGCGATGACTTCCTGATTGCCGATCCGCGCGACAATCTGGGTTTCCGATCCGGTCGGCTCGACGACCACGATTTCCGCCGGCAAACCGCCCTCGCCCATCTCGAAATGCTCGGGGCGAATTCCATAGACGACATCGCGGCCGCTATCGCCTTGCGGCATGGTTCTCAGCGGCAGCTTCTGGCCCTGCGCGGTTTGGACATAAGCCGAGCCGTTCGCCTGCAGCTTGCCGTCGAGAAAATTCATCGCCGGCGAACCGATGAAGCCCGCGACGAACTGATTGGCAGGACGATCGTAGAGATCGAGCGGCGCGCCCATTTGCTCGATGATGCCGTCGTGCATCACGACGATTTTGTCGGCCATGGTCATGGCTTCGATCTGGTCGTGCGTGACGTACACGGTCGTCGTCTTCAAACGCTGATGAAGTTCTTTGATCTCGGTGCGCATGGCGACACGAAGCTTGGCATCGAGGTTCGAAAGTGGTTCGTCAAACAGAAACACCTGCGGATCGCGCACGATGGCGCGGCCCATGGCGACGCGCTGGCGCTGTCCGCCAGAGAGCTGGCGCGGATAGCGCTCGAGTAGCGGCGTCAGGCCAAGGATGTTCGCGGCCTTCCTTACGCGCTCGTCGATCTCGCTTTTGCTTGCACCGCGCAGCATGAGGGAAAATCCCATGTTCTTCGCGACCGTCATGTGCGGATAGAGCGCGTAATTCTGGAATACCATCGCGATGTCGCGTTCTTTCGGGTGAACCTTGTTCACCACGCGCCCGCCGATGGAGATCGTGCCGGAGGTTATATTTTCTAGCCCCGCCAGCATGCGCAGAAGTGTCGATTTTCCGCAGCCGGATGGTCCGACGAGTACGACGAACTGCCCGTCCTCGATCGGAACGGAAACGCCGTGCAGGATTTCAACGTCGCCAAACGATTTGCGAACGTCCCGTATTTGCACGGACGCCATTGCGATCTCTCCCTGACGTGCGAGCAGTCGCCGCGTGCTCGCGATCGCTGCTTTCTTGGTCGCTTTCCAAAGAGTGTGGCCGCTCGTGGTAGCGCTGTCAATCGGCGCTATACTGTGATATTCGGTGGCAGTCGCGATATAAGGCTGCAAATGGCACGAAAGCGGTCAAAGGCAGGATCAATCCGGCTCACGGAAGTCGCGAAACTCGCGGGTGTCAGCCCGATTACAGCTTCGCGTTTCTTTCGGAATCCGGAAGCGCTCTCTGTTAGCAAGCGCGAAAGAGTTGAAAGCGCTGCGAGAGAGCTTGGGTATGTGCCAAATTTAGCGGCGCGCGCGCTCGCATCGCAGCGTACAGAGGTGATCGGTGTCCTGGTCCCATCTTTGACCAACAACGTATTCAACGACGTGTTACGCGGAATCTACGACGCCTCGGAAGGCAGCCGTTATTCGATCCAGTTTGTGAACACACGCTACAGCATCTTGCAGGAGGAGAAGCTCTTGCGGCTGTTCCAGGCACAGAAACCTTCTGGTCTGATCGTTACCGGCATCAACCAAACCGAGGCTTCCATCGACATCATGAAGGCGATGAATTGCCCCATCGTGCAAATCATGGAAATCGGCCCAGACCCGGTCGATATGATGGTAGGATTCTCTCATTATGACGCCGCTTTCGCGGCTGTTTCTCACCTAATCTCTCAAGGCCGTCGGCGGATCGGCATTATCGGTGCCCGAATGGATCCGCGCGTGCAGCGGCGCCTCGAAGGCTATCGTGACGCGATGAAACAGGCGGGCCTCGCCGACGCTTCGTTGGTCCTCACGACGCCGACGCCCACCGGAATGACGCTGGGCGGCACCCTCCTCGCCGACCTGCTCGCGAAGGTACCGGACCTTGATGCGGTTTTTTGCATCAATGACGACCTTGCGCTCGGCGCCCTGTTCGAGTGTCAGCGCCGTCAAATTCCGGTGCCGGAGAAGCTTGCCATTGTCGGCTTCAACGACATGGAATTCATGGCGTCGGCATTTCCGTCGCTCTCAAGCGTGCGCACCAACCGCTACGAAATGGGCCGGGACGCTGTCACTATGCTAATCGACGCGATCGAAGGCCGCCGCCCGGAAAAGCCAGTCGTCGATCTCGGATTCGAACTGATGGTGCGGGAAAGCTCCGCGAGCAGGCGCGCCTAAGCGCCACATCACCGCCGTTCAAAGAAAATGGTAGCGCTGTCTTTTGGCGAGGACTAGTGTATTTCCCTCGCCTTCGCGTCCCCTGCGGGAGAAATTGATGTCCAAATCCGGAAACGGTTCCGACAAGAAGCCGAAACTGCGCTCCCGTCTGTGGTTCGACGACACGCACGACCCCGCAATGACCGCGCTCTATCTCGAGCGCTATCTGAACTACGGCCTCACCCGCCAAGAATTGCAATCCGGCAAACCGATCATCGGAATCGCGCAGACCGGAAGCGATCTTTCGCCCTGCAACCGGCACCATCTCGAACTCGCGCACCGTGTCCGCGAAGGTATCCGCGAAGCTGGTGGTGTGGCGATGGAATTTCCCTGCCACCCCATTCAGGAAACCGGGAAACGGCCGACCGCCGCTCTCGACCGCAACCTTGCGTATCTTTCGCTGGTCGAAGTGCTGTTCGGCTATCCGCTCGACGGCGTCGTGCTTACAACCGGCTGCGACAAGACTACACCCGCCTGCCTGATGGCCGCGGCGACCGTGAATATTCCGGCGATCGTGCTTTCCGGTGGGCCAATGCTGAATGGCTGGTTCAACGGTGAACGCACGGGCTCGGGCACAGTAGTCTGGAAATCGCGCGAGCGGCTCGCCGCGGGCGAGATCGACTACGAGGAGTTTATGGAGATCGTCGCGTCCTCCGCACCGTCGGTCGGCCACTGCAACACGATGGGCACGGCCTCCACGATGAATTCGCTCGCCGAAGCGCTCGGTATGTCATTGCCGGGTTGCGCCGCAATCCCCGCGCCCTATCGCGAGCGCGGGCAGATTTCCTATCTCACCGGGAAGCGCATCGTGGAAATGGTGTGGGAAGACCTGAAGCCTTCCGACATCCTGACCAAAAAAGCGTTCGAGAATGCGATCGTCGTCAATTCCGCGATTGGCGGCTCGACCAATGCGCCGATTCACCTGAACGCGCTCGCGCGCCATGTCGGCGTCGAACTGTCGGTGCAGGACTGGCAGCGCGTCGGTCACAAAATTCCGCTGCTCGTGAACCTGCAGCCGGCGGGCGCCTATCTCGGCGAGGAGTATCATCGTGCTGGCGGCGTGCCAGCGGTCGTGCGCGAACTGATGTCGAAGAAGAAGATTCATGAAGACGCGCTCACCGTGAACGGCAAAACCATGGGCGAGAACTGCAAGGCCGCCGCGCTACCCGACAAAGACGTGATCTGGTCCTATGACAAGCCGCTGGTTGCCGACGCAGGCTTCCTCGTGCTTTCCGGCAATCTGTTCGACAGCGCAATCATGAAGACGAGCGTGATCTCGAAAGAATTCCGCGACCGCTATCTTTCCAATCCGAAAGACCCGGATGCCTTCGAAGGCCGCGCCATCGTGTTCGACGGGCCGGAAGAATATCATTCGCGCATCGACGATCCCTCGCTCAACATCGACGAGCACTGCATCCTGTTCATCCGCGGCACCGGGCCGATCGGCTATCCCGGCGGCGCAGAGGTCGTGAACATGCAGCCACCCGCCGCACTCATCAAACGCGGGATCAAGTCGCTGCCCTGCATCGGCGACGGCAGGCAATCCGGCACTTCCGGTTCGCCGTCGATCCTGAACGCTTCCCCCGAAGCCGCGGCCGGCGGCGGGCTTGCAATTCTGAAGACCGGCGACATGGTTCGCATCGACCTGAAGAAAGGCGAAGCGAATATTCTCATTTCAGCCGATGAGCTCGCCAAGCGTTACGCCGAACTGAAGGCTCAAGGCGGCTTCCATTATCCCGAACATCATACGCCGTGGCAGGAACTCTACCGCAACACGGTCGGTCAGCACGCGACCGGCGCGTGTCTCGAGCTTGCGACGCGCTATCAGGATATCGCGGCGAAGTTCGGTACGCCGCGCCACTCTCATTAAGGTTCAAATCTCATGACCGGAAGAATGCAGGGCAAACGCGCCTTCGTGACCGCTGCAGGTGCGGGCATCGGCAAGGCTTGCGCGATCGCCTTCGCACGCGAGGGCGCGCAAGTGTTCGCAAGCGACATCGACGAGAAGGCATTCGCTGAACTGAAGGCCGCAGGCGTAGCCGACACCTTCAAGCTGGACGTCCTCGACACCAACGCCGTCAATGACGCGGCAAAGCGCATCGGCGCCATCAACGTCCTTCTCAATGCCGCCGGCTATGTGCACCACGGCACCGTGCTCGAATGCGATGACAAAGCTTGGGATTTCTCATTCGACCTGAACGTGAAATCCATGCACCGGACGATCAAGGCGTTCCTGCCCGCGATGCTCGCAGGCGGCGGCGGTTCGATCGTGAACATCGCGTCCGCTGCGGGCGTGCTAAAGGCAGCACCGAACCGCTACGCCTATGGCGCTACTAAGGCAGCCGTCGCAGCGCTGACGCGCGCGGTCGCCGCTGATTTCATCTCAAAAGGCATCCGCTGCAACTGCATCTGCCCCGGCACGATCGAGACGCCTTCGATGCTCGGGCGCGCCGCAGCGCAAGGACCGGAAGGCATGAAGAACTTCGTCGCGCGCCAGCCGCTCGGCCGTCTCGGCACGGCCGACGAAATCGCCCTCCTTGCGGTCTATCTCGCAAGCGACGAAAGTTCTTTCACGACCGGCGGCGCACATGTCGCGGACGGCGGCTGGACCCTGTAAGGAAACGCCATGAACAAGATCGATCTTTCGGGCCGCGTCGCCGTCGTCACCGGCGGGGCACAAGGCTTTGGCCGCGCCATCTCCGAGCGCTTCGTCGCCTCCGGCGCACGGGTCGCCATCTGGGATGTGGATCAGGTCTTTGCGCAGCGCACCGCGAACGAACTCGGCAACGGCACCAAATCCTACGGCCTTGACGTTTCCGACCTGTCGTCCGTCGAAAAGGCGCGCGATGCCACGATCAAGGATTTCGGCAAGATCGACATTCTCGTGAACAATGCAGGTGTCGCCGGCGCGAATGCGACCGTATGGGATACGACCGTCGAGGAATGGCGGCGCGTCATGCGCATCAATCTCGATGGTCCCTTCGTCTGCTCGAAGGCCGTCGTGCCGCATATGATCAAGCAGAAATACGGGCGGATCGTGAACATCGCCTCCATTGCCGGCAAGGAAGGCAATCCGAACGCGGCGCATTATTCGGCGTCGAAAGCCGGCGTGATCGCGTTGACGAAATCGCTCGGCAAGGAACTGGCTTCCTACGACATCGCGGTGAACGCGGTGACACCCGCCGCGGCGAAAACTGCGATCTTCGACCAGATCACCCAGCAGCACATCGATTTCATGCTCTCGAAGATTCCGCGCGCCCGCTTCGTACTGGTCGAGGAACTCGCCTCGCTCGTTGCCTGGATGGCTTCCGAGGAAAATTCGTTCACGACCGGCGCAGTATTCGACATTTCCGGTGGCCGGGCGACATACTAAATCGCCTCGCCGCTATCGGAGCTGCTTTCTAAATTCCCGCGCGCTCACGCCTACGCGCTGCTGAAACGCTCTGGAGAAGTGAACGGCACTGGAGAAGCCCGCCCGCGCGGCCACCTCCTGGATTGGCAAATCGCCATCGGCAAGCAAATCCTTAGCCAGCTCGAGACGCCTGCGCAGCACATACTGGTGCGGCGTCGTGCCGGTCGTGTTCTTGAATATCCGCAGGAAGTGAAACCGGCTCAGCCCGGCAAGGCCGGCGAGATCCGACAGGGAAAGATCCTCGGAAATTCGCGCTTCGATGTACTCCAGCACGTGATGAAGCTGCTTATGCGTCAGATTCGCAAGCACCTTCGGCGACACCTGTTCGCCGCCTAGCGCGTGGTTCAGTTCCGCGTGAAGCCGTTGGGCGAGCGTCTCGACATACAGCGCGCTGCCCGGCGCTTCGCCGCGCACAATCATCCCGAGCTTCGTAACCGTGCTTTGCGCCGCTGAGTCCGCGAAATAAACCTTGGGCGGCAACTGCCCGAGCGAGAGTTGCTCTCCTTCTGCCGCGAAATCGAGATGAACCGCGGTGAAGCTGTTGTCGCCTTCCATTTCGGCCCAGCCGCGCGAGCCGACGCCCGCCGGAAGAAAGCTCAAGGTGTCCGCGAGATCGCGCCTGTTGACGTCGCCGACCATATCGAAATTCGCTTCACCGTCGGTCAGCGTCATCTCGTGACAGGCAACATAGTTCGAAGCGCTCTCAAGTTTGAAGTCGTAGCCCTGGCGGCCGGAAAAGTTGAAAAACTCGACGGTTACGCCGGACCAGGAGCGGCGAATATGGAAGTTACGGCCGCTCGCCGCGTATTCGTCCGAGACCGCTATTTCGAGTTTTTTCACCAAGCCCTACCCATATTCGACGTGCCCTCCACGAACACCGGTCATCCGCGCGATTCCCGTCCTCCGCTTTATAGTAAACGATCTATTGGTGCGCGCGCTAAGTTCGTTCTCCGACGTTAATTGGATTTAGATTACTTGCGCATAGGCTCCCTGCAAAGAACGGGGAGACGGCTGTGCTCAATTCGATGGCGACGACTGCCGCGACGGCTACCGCTGCGCCAGGCACTGCGGAAGTGCTGGGTCATGTCCATTCGGTAAGCGGCTCGGAGGCGACGGTCGGACTCCTCAATTCCGCGCTTGCCGGACCGAACCGCTCCGTGATCACTGTCGGCCGCTTTCTAAAGATCCAGACCGCGAAGTCGCAGCTCGTCGGCGTCATTACCGAAGTTTCCATCCAGAATGCGCTGGCCAGCGAATATTGCGCGATCGCGCGCGTCGACTTAATGGGTGAATTCGTTTCCGGCGCCGTCGCGGGCTTCCGCCGCGGCGTCTCCGGTTATCCGACGATCCGCGACACGGCGCTTCCGCTCTCGAACAAGGAACTGCGCATCATTTTTGACGAAGCCGGTTCCTCGATGCTCTCGATCGGCAGCCTGCAGCAGGACACGACTGTTAACGCGCGTATCGACGTTGACGAGATGCTCAACAAGCATTTCGCTGTGCTGGGCTCGACTGGCGTCGGAAAGTCCACCGGTGTCGCCCACATCCTCGCCCAAACCATGAAACTACGTCCGAAGCTGCGGATTTTCCTGCTCGACGCACATAACGAGTATCACCGTTCCTTCGGCTCGAAAGCCGAGGTGATGAATCCCGGAAACCTTCGGCTTCCGTTCTGGCTCTTCAATTTCGAGGAGATCGTCGACGTCTTTTTCGCAGGACGTCCAGGCTTGCAGGAAGAAGCCGACATCCTCGCGGAGATCATTCCGATCGCGAAGGCGAATTATAGCCAGTATCGCGGGAACGAGAACAACCGTGCTTCGACCGCCGCGATCAAGCGAACCGACGCCAAGAGCATCGGCTATACGGTCGATACGCCGGTGCCGTACCGCCTCGCCGATCTGCTTGCGCTGATTGACGACCGCATGGGCAAACTCGAGAACCGGTCGTCGCGCATGATCTACCAGCGTCTGATTACGCGCATTGAGACGGTGAGCAACGACCCTCGCTACGCTTTCATGTTCGAGCGCGCGAATGTCGGCGGCGACACCATGGCGGAGTCCATTAGCCAGCTCTTCCGTTTGCAGCAAAGCGGTACGACGATGACGATCATGCAGCTCGCTGGCTTCCCGTCGGAAGTGGTGGAGCCGGTCGTATCGGTGCTGACGCGGCTTGCTTACGACTTCGGTCTCTGGAGCGATGGCGCGGTACCGCTGCTGTTCGTCTGCGAGGAAGCGCATAAATATGCATCCGCCGACAGGAATGCAGGCTTTGCGCCGACGAGGCGCGCGCTCGCACGCATCGCGAAGGAAGGCCGCAAGCACGGTGTGTATCTCGGCCTGGTAACACAGCGTCCCGCGGAACTCGACCCGACGATCATTTCCCAGTGCGGCACTTTGTTTGCGATGCGCATGTCGAACGATCGCGACCAGGCGCTGCTGCGCTCGGCGGTCGCGGACCACGGCGCAAACCTGTTCGCCTTCGTGCCGTCGCTGGGCACCCGGGAAGCAATCGCTTTCGGCGCCGGCGTGCCGCTGCCGACACGGCTTACGTTCCCGGAAATGCCAGGCACGGCCATTCCGAAGAGCGAATCCTTCGCCGGCAATCAAAGCGTCAGTGCCGACACTGGCGAACTCGACTTCATCAGCGCAGTCGTCGATCGTTGGCGGCGCGCGACCATGAGTCAGCAGAATGCTCACGAAGAGCCGGTGCGTGCCTCCGCGCAGCCCGTGGCGCCAGAAAGCGTACCGCTTCAGCCCGCGGCACCTGCGGCTGCGCCGATTGACGCGAACCGGCTCAGTCTGCTCAAAAAGCCGTTGACCGCGAACGACGACTTCAGGCGATAGCTTAAGCTGCCGGCAGTTGAGGGCGGTTAGCGCGAACGTGCAGATGCCGGTGGGCGCAAACGGCCGCTAATGCGGTCCTGAATGGCCGGGTTACGCGTATCCATCGTTCTGCCGCCAACCATTGCACCAGAACGCACGTCGTCGAGGTACACCGGCTTCGAGAAATAAAATCCCTGCGCAAAGCGAATGCGGGTCGCTGTCTGCAAATAGATCAGCTCCTCGGCGCTTTCCACGCCTTCGGCGACCATATCCATTCCCAGCGTGTGCCCCAGCGATTCAATTGCCTTTAGCACACCTTGGCTGCGCGGGCGCTCGTGGATGCGGGTAATGAAAGAGCGATCAATCTTCAATTCGTCCGCAGTGATATCTGCCAGCGCGCTAAGCGAAGAATAGCCGGTTCCGAAATCGTCGATCGATATTTTCACGCCAAGCTTCCGCAGAAACGGAAGAATCTCGGACTGGAACACGCCTTGCTCGATGATGGCATCTTCGGTCAATTCGAGAACGAGGCGATCGGCGTGTCCGCTCGATTTGATCGTATCGATGACCGTGTGCATGAATGCGAGATCGCCGGTTTGCTTGGCGCCGATATTGATACTGAGGCTTTTCCCCGGCCCGAAAGCCGCGTCGAGTTGATCGATCGAACCGAGCGTCTCGTTCAGTACGAAATTCGTTATCGGATTAATCAGGCCCAGTTCAACAGCAAGACTGATGAACTGGCCCGGCATATGAATTTCGCCGTCACTATCGCGCCAGCGAACAAGCGTTTCGAACCCGACGACCTCGTGGCTGTGAATATCGACCTTCGGCTGGAACGCGCAGACGAAACGGCGATCGCGTATCGCAAGACGCAGCCGCTGCTCCGCCTCCATACGGGCGGCGATCTTCTTGCCCAGCCCGTCGTCGAAATACATCGCCTGGCCCTTGGCCCTGCCCTTGGCGCCTTACATCGCGCCGTCAGCATTACGCCGCAGCACTTCATAGTTGTCGCCATGTGCCGGATAGAACGATACACCGATCGAACAGGAGCTGAAGATTTCGAACCCTTCGATGTAGAATGGCTGTTTCAGATCGGAAAGGACCTGTGCGATCGAGGGCCCAGCGGATTCCCGGTCATCGACACCTTGCAGAAGCAGTACGAATTCGTCGCCGCTGATGCGCGCCAACATATCGCCGGGTCGAAGCTTGGCCGATATGCGCTCGCCGATCTTGATGAGCACCGCGTCGCCGATTGCGTGGCTGTAATAGTCGTTCACATGTTTGAAGTTGTCGAGATCGATGAAGGCAAGCGCAAAAGGCGTATGTTCGCGGATGACCTGCTCAGCGTATTCCTGAATACGCACGCGATCTGGCAGCCCGGTCAACTTATCGATGTGGGCGCGCTCTGACAGGCGGCGCTCGATCTCCCTGTGTTCAGTGATATCGACCGAACTCGAAATCAAAAGATTGTTATTCGTAATGAACACGGGCGTATGCGACGTGAGCAAAACACGCGGCCCTTCATGATCCGCTACTACTGTTTCGGCTGTGATCGTCTTGCCGCCGCTAGTGACACTGCGCTCCCATTCGCGACGGCTCAAGGCGTCCTCGGGCGACAGAAAATCTCCGGGCGAACAGCCGACGAGCCGCTCCGCCGAAACCGCGAGGTCCGCCGCCGCCATCGCGTTAGCGAGGATGAACCGTCCAGAACTGTCCTGCACCGTAAGGCCGATCGGCAAATGATCGAGGATTACCTTGAAAAGACGCTGGTCCTGAATGTCCGCGTACATATTGCCGGTGCCGCCGGTCTGCGGAGCGGCGCCTGCCGGTTGGACGTCCGCAGCCATGCGCGAGAGACTTGCGGCAGCGAAGACGCGAGCCGCGGTCAACTCCTCTTCGGAGAATGCCGCCTTGCCCGCCCTCCGCATGAGTGCGGCGACCGCGATACGGCGACCCAATGAAAGCGGGAACAAGAGCGCACATTCCTCGGCAGCGACCAGCGATGAAAGTCCTGCTCGCGTCTTGTCGTCCCCGGCAGCGAGGTGCGTTACTTCGAGAAACCCACGGACGGCGAAATCTTCAAAAGCACCGCGCCCGTCAATAGAAGGCTCCGATGCGACAAGCTCCGTGCCGCCGGAGGAGTTTGCGAGAATGACGGCCCTGTCGAAATGGATCGCCTGCTTCAATACAGCCAATAACGAATCCGCGCCTACGGCGCCTTCGGCGACCGCAAGCAAGGTCTTCAACACCGTCATGGTGTTTGCGGCCCGCCCATCACCGCGCACCGGCAAATCGGCGAGTTCCAAGCTTGCGGCATTATCCGATGAGGCTGGCACGACTTCCCCGTGACGGCGGCAATTACACGTTTCGTCTATCGGCAAATTATTTTGAATGCGTTTCGACGTGTTCTGCCGCGGCGCAGGACGCGTAACGACTTGTTAACCGCTCCGTTTCTGCCAAACTTTCGTGCGCCGGATGCGAAAAACCTTGAGTAAAATCAAGCGGTTGCTGGGTCCGCAGCGGACTTGGCCACGGGCGGCAGCCGACCTACTATGGCGTAACAGCACGCCGCAGCAGGCGCCTCCGTTCGATGCCGCGGCCCCTCAACATGGAGAGAGCAATGAACGCGCCTGTCGTACGCCTGACGAGTCTCGCGCACGGTGGCGGCTGCGGCTGCAAGCTCGCACCAGCGGTGCTTCAGGAATTGCTCGCAGGCCACCCACAGACAGCGCCGTTCAAGCAGCTTCTGGTTGGCGCGGAAACCAGCGACGACGCGGCAGTATGGAAGCTCGACGATAACACCTGCATCGTGGCGACGACTGATTTTTTCACGCCGGTCGTGGACGATCCACGCGACTTCGGCCGCATCGCTGCGACCAATGCGCTTTCCGACGTCTATGCCATGGGCGGCAAGCCTATCTTCGCGCTCGCCATTCTCGGAATGCCGCTCGGCAAGATATCGACCGACGTCGTCCGCGGAATTCTGGAAGGCGGTGCCAGCGTCTGCGCGGAAGCGGGAATCCCGGTAGCCGGCGGTCACTCGATCGACGCGCCCGAGCCTATCTACGGGCTTGCCGCCATCGGTATCTGCCGCCCCGAGCAGGTCCGCCGCAACGCGGATGCGAAGCCGGGCGACGTGCTCATTCTCACAAAGGCGCTCGGCGTTGGTATTTATTCAGCTGCGCTAAAAAAGGGCGTCCTCAGCGGTGACCAATACGCGGAGATGGTTGCCACCACGACCCTGCTGAACAAAATCGGCGGCGATATTTCAAGCGACAAGAACGTTCATGCCGTGACCGATGTGACAGGCTTTGGGCTGCTTGGCCACGCGACCGAAATGGCGCGCGGCTCGAACACCAGAATCGTCATCGAAAGCGGCAAGGTCGCATTACTGAGCGCGGCGGAAGAACTCGCGCAGGCAGGCCACGTCACCGGCGCATCGCACCGGAATTGGGCTAGCTACGGTGCGAGCGTGAAGCTCGATTCCGCGGTGCCCGAGTGGCGGCAACATCTTCTCACTGATCCGCAAACTTCCGGCGGCCTGCTCGTCTCCTGCGCCGCCGGATCAGCGGAGCAACTCTTGAAACAGATTCATAACGCCGGCTATCCCGCTGCGCGGATCATCGGCAGAATTGAAAGTGGCGTACCGGAAGTTCAGGTCAGCGCCTAGCTTCAGGCTTTCGTGCAGCCGGGCCAGGCTTCGCTCTCCATCCAGGCTTCGTAAGCAGCGGCGATCGCTTCGCCGGTCACGAGTCCAGCGCGCCATTCATCCCTGACGGGCTTTACCAGCAACATCCAACCTCCGCCGTAACAATCGTCGTTGATCAGCGCGGTATTGCGCTTCGCTTCCTCATTGACTGCCTTGACCACGCCGTCGAAGGCACATCGGATCGACCCAATCCATTTCGCGCTCTCGACGGCGGCGAACGCACGTCCTTTCTCGAATTCGGTTCCTGGCCGCTTCGGCGTAAACACGATTACCTCGCGCGCGAGCGCGACACCGACCTGCGTCATTCCCGCACGAACCAATCCGCCTTCTGCCGGCGCGTACCAGACGTGGCGCTCGACGTCGTAGAATAGGTCGTTGGGGAAGGAGCATCCACGAACAATGGGCACGTGAGCTCCTAGTACGTCAGGACGCGATACTCGTCGCCCATGATACGCTCGATCATGTCGGCGGCACCCATCATGCCAGCACACTCAGGCACCAGATTGTCTTCCGAAATATCGAATAGGTCCATGTTCGCAGGACAGGCCCAGAACTTCGCGCCGTGATCGTGCGCCTCCCTGATCCAGTCATAGACCGTCTTCGGGTGGCCCTGCTTTACATGCAGCTTCTCGGCAACGCCCTTGATCAGGAGCTTGCCTGACGTGGCGGCAAGCACGACATCCACTTCGTAATCGAGCGCGGCGGCGACGGCGGCGTGATAGAAGGGCGCAGCGAGCTCTTCTCCGTTCTTCGGGTCGGTATTGACGAGAACGACAAGCAGTTTGCGCTTCATGCGGCGACCCTCGCCTCACCGGAGAAAACAAAGTCGTCGCGGCCATATTCGCGATCGAATAAATCAGCCGCGCGATTCAATTCTCCCTCGGAAAATTTGGATTGCTCCGGCACGCGATCGAGTGCGTCAGCAATGGCGCTTTCGACCAACGCAATCACATCAGGCTCCTCGGGCCCTTGTGATATTTCGGAAGCGAGCGAAGTTACATGATCCTCGACTGACGGAAGATTCAGGACCGACGCCATCGCCTCGAGATCTGGCGCATAAAGCAACGAGCCCTGATAAACCAGCGTTTCGCCATCGCTGTAGCCGCTCGCCCCGGCGATCTTGCGGGAACCAACAATGACATCGTTCTCGGGACGAAATTGGGCGGTCACGCCAAATCGAGACAGCGCCGCGGCCAACGCACCGCATACGCGTCGCGCCAGCGCATGCATCCCGCCCGCATCGCGCCTTGAAATCAGCAGATCCCACGTCACCACGCCGCGATCCATATAGACCGCTCCGCCGCCGGTTATGCGTCGGGCAATTTCAATCCCCCGTGCGCTGCATTCCGACAGATCAATTGCGGTGGCAGCATCCTGATTGCATCCGAGCAAGACCGCGCGCGGATAGCGGTAAATCCGAAGAGTGTCGGATACCCGGCCCTCGCCATGCAGTTCCGCCATCGCTGCCGTGAGCGCGATGTTGCGGCGCGCACCAAAGCCTTCGTCACGGAGCAGGCGTAGCGCCTTCATTGCGGCTGCGCCTCCTCGATCTTCAGCCGACGGCCCCATTTATCGAAGAAATTGCCTTCGTTCAGCACGAGCCGGTCTTCGGCAATCCGGTTCTCCAGAATCCGAAGCGCTGCGCGTGCCTGGTCGTCCTCAAGGAGGCTGTCGTCTTGGTCGCGCATCGGCATGATCATGGCGCCGTCCCAGTTTACCTTGGCTCCGCGCATCATTTCACTGAAACCGAGCCAGTCGATCTCGTTTCCGATCACATGCAGAAAGGTCGAGCGCAGCGGTACGACTTCGAGACCACCGATCGAAACCAGAACGACGAGCGCCGTAAACGGACCGGACTCCTCGAATTCCCCGGCAATCCAGTCATCGAACTTGAAGGGACGCTCGCTAGGCTCGTTCGACAAGCGGCAGCTCCACTAACTGCTTTTCCATCACGCTCAGGAAAGGTATTTCGCGCTGCTGGGCAAACCACTCCTCGAAGGCCGCGAGCTCGCCTGCAATCTTCGCAACGTCCTCGGCCTTTGCTTCAGGCTTCGAAGACTCCCAAACGGCAAGCGCGACCGGCATGAACTTCGCCACGACATCACGCTGAAACTGACTACCGCCGGTCCAGTCGAGTTCCGAAAGAAACGCGTCACTCGCTTTCGCTTTTGCTTCGTCCTCGTCCTTCGCGTCGGTCACCGCCCGCGCAACCGATTTCATCAGGTTCATGCGCCGGAAGGCGAAGGCGCGTTGCTCTTCAAGCTCCTTGATGCGCTTCGCGATGTTCCTACGAAACTCGTCCTCCGCGACATTTGCCGCTTTCGCAAGCCGATCCAGCTCGGCAAAATAGTTCGCTAGTTCGGGATTGGTCATCGAACGTTGCTCCGTTTATCTGGCGGAAGAGAATGGGAGTCGAACCCACCAAGGACCGGCTCGCGGCCCTTCCCGGATTTGAAGTCCGGACGCCCCACCGGGGACGATGCTCTTCCAATTTCTTCGGCCGGTTGCTCCTCCGCCGTACGGCGGAAAAGATCGAGCCGGTGTTTGTTGATCCTGCGCAGATCCCCGCGGCGGATGGTGACGCCGTGGCGGTCGAAAAACTCCAGTATTTGAATCGCAACTTTGCGGCCATTGTCCAGTTGATCGCGCAACTGCGCGGCGTTGAAACTGCCGTCAGGTACCGCTGCCGCGATGCGGGTGCTGATGCCGACCATCTCCGCGACCGTGTTGCGCAGGAAGAAGTGATCATGTGCCACTTCATCCACTTTACCCATTCGCGACAACACTTTGAAAAGGCGCCGTATTTCCTGCTCCTTGACCTGCAATAGATTGGCGATGTCGCGCACCCGCGGCGGCCGGAAACGCTCGCCGCCGCCGATCATGGGCTGGATTTTCCTCCAGAGCGCGTCGTCCTCCGGCGTCAACCGCACCTCATGGCTCGCGAGCCGTACCCAGGCGCCCTCAAGCGCAATTTCCTTGATGCGCGCGAGTCCGTCCAGCACGGCGGCGAATGCCGGCGCGGGAAGCCGCGGCTCCATTTGCAGGCGTAGCTTCTCGAGACCGATCCCTGCAAGGTCCGGGTTCTCCTTATGGTAACGCTCGAGCGCCGTGCGGATTGCCTGCTTCAGGCGAAGCCAGCTTGACATGGAAAGCGCAAGCTCCGCCTTCGGCGTCGCCAGCCGTATGATTTCGGTGCGCTCGACGAGCCGTGCAATTTCCTGCGCTCCAAGCGCACGGTCGCGCGTGAAGGTCGAAAGCTCGACATAACCCGGCGCCTGATCGAGCAGCGCGGCCAGCGCCTGTTCCGGATCGCCAATGCTATAAGACTGCAACTGCGCAATTCGCTCCGGCGTGCGGCGCTTTCGCGACGGCGCACGAAGATCGAGGAATTTTCCGCCTGCGATGGTGCGTTGCGCCGTGGTATCGCGCAGCACATATCGGTCGCCCGTCGCCGCGGCGATCGGTCTTTCCAACACAAGCTGGACCAGGGACTCTTGCCCTGGCGCCGCGGGTTCGTCACGCAGCAGAACAACGCGCGCGCCGATCTCGGACGCGGCGTGATGCAACCGCACCGGCATCCACTGGGTCAACGCACCCTTCTCCGAAGCCAGCACGCGCACGGAAACGTCGATACGATCGGTCGGCGCGTTGAGACCGGGATCCATCACGACGTCGCCGCGCGAAATCGCCTCCTTCGTGATTTTTTCGCCCGCGAGATTCAACGCGCAGCGATCGCCAGCAATACCGGACTCCGCCGGCTTATTCTGCGCGTGAATTGCGCGCACGCGCGCGGTCAGGCCCGACGGACCGATCACCACCGGATCGCCGACGGCGACACGCCCCGACAACACGGTTCCGGTGACGACCGTGCCCGCGCCAGGCATGGTGAAAGCACGGTCGACCGCGAGCCGGAAACGTCCATCTGCCGGACGGCGGGCAATCTTCGCTGCCGCCGCGAACAGCTTCGCCCGCAACTCGTCGATGCCCTGCCCGGTTGTATTGGAAACCGTTACCAATTCAGCGTCGCGCAGCGCGGTCGGCGCTAGCGCGTTCGCGATCTGCACCCGCACTTCGGCAAGACGATCAGGAGTCACGAGATCGGTCTTCGTAATCGCGACGATACCCTGATCGATACCGAGCAGATCGATGATCGCGAGATGCTCCGCCGTCTGCGGCATTACGCCGTCATCGGCGGCAACGACGAGCAACGCGTAGTCGATGCCGGTCGCGCCCGCGAGCATGTTGTGGACGAACTTCTCGTGACCCGGCACATCGACGAAGCCGAGCGTGGTTTCGTCGATGCCGGGGAGATAAGCGAAGCCTAGATCGATCGAGATACCGCGCTTCTTCTCTTCCTTTAGCCGGTCGGTGTCCACGCCGGTGATTGCGCGCACCAGCGACGTTTTACCATGATCGATGTGGCCCGCGCTGCCAATAATCATGACACTGGCTCCGGCAACGGCATTTCGGCGAGCTTTTTCGCCCGCTCCTTGTCCGCCTCGCTCATCGATGCGCGCACCGGATCGATGAACGGTGTCGCGAGTTGACTTCCGCCATATTGCCCGCGCAACAGCCACATCAAGGCAGACACCGGATTGCGTTCCACGCCAGCGCCGAGATGAAACGCCGCGCCCAACATCGCCTGCGCGTCCGCGTCGCCGCGTGCGGCGGCCTTGTCCCACCAGCGTACGGCTTCGGCTGAGTCACGCTCAACGCCGAGCGCGTTATGATAAATCATGCCGAGACGCGTCATCGAGGCCGCGTTGTCTTGCGCGGCGGCGGCTTCCGCCCAGCGCTTCGATTCCACATAGCTCGGCGGAATGATCTCGCCTTCGATCAGCATCCAGGAAAGCATGTCCTGCGCCGTGGCGTCGCCCTGCTCGGCCGCAGCGAGATAAAGCTCCGCGGCACGCGCCGCGCTCTCCTCCACGCCTTCACCCTTGAAATAAGCGGCGGCCAGATTTCGCTGGCCGGCCGGATCGCCATTTTCGGCGGCGAGCGTCAGCCATTTGATCGCGAGCGCCGGGTCGCGTTCGACCCCCAGCCCCTCAGAAAAACATGCGCCGATATTGTTCTGTGCACGTGCGACGCCCTGATGCGCGAGCGGCCCCCAGATGCCGAGCGCTGTCTCGTAGTCGCCCTGCTGCGAGGCTTCAAAGGCCACAGCCATCTGCTCGGCGACAGTCCCTTTCTTTTTTCCCGACAGCCACGCCATCACGACGCCTCCGCGCGAAGCGACGCGAGATTGTCGAGGAAGCCTTTTTCATTCTCGAGGCAACGAAGGTCGAAAACCAACGCCTGCTCCTCGATGCGTCCGACGACCGGCGACGGCAACGCACGAAAGGCGCCCGCGAGTGCTGCGATCTCGCGGCCGCTTTTCGATTTCGCGCGGATCGCAATACCCGCACTCGGGATCGTCTCCTGCGGCAGCGAGCCGGAACCGATCTGGCTCGAGCAGGCGATCACCGAGGTCTCGTAAGCATCCCCGGCCGCTTTCGCGACAGCGGGAAGTAGCTTGTTCGCGAGCGCTTCAACGTCCTTCTTCTTGCGCGCAAGCAGCCGCAGCGTCGGAAGCGTTTCCGCGATGGTATCGGGATTGCGGTACAGCCGCAGCGTCGCTTCGAGCGCGGCAAGCCGGATTTTATCAATGCGCAGCGCGCGCTTCATCGGGTTCTTGTTGATCTTCTCGATCAGTTCTTTCTTGCCGACGATGAAGCCCGCCTGCGGCCCGCCAAGCAGCTTGTCGCCCGAAAACGTGACAAGGCCCGCGCCTTCACTGACTGCTTCGGCAACCGTCGGCTCATGCGAAAGCCCGTATTTCGAAAGATCGATCAGCGTTCCCGCACCGAGGTCGTTCACAAGCGGTACTTTGTGTTTCGCCGCGATTGAGGCGAGTTTGTCGGCCTTCACCTCCTTGGTGAAGCCCTCGATCCGGTAGTTTGAGGTATGTACCTTCAGGATCATCCCCGTCTTGGGGCTAATCGCGTTGTTGTAATCCTTTTCGTGCGTGCGGTTGGTCGTCCCTACTTCGACGAGCTTCGCGCCCGCGCGCGACATGATCTCCGGCATGCGGAAGGCGCCGCCGATCTCGATCAACTCGCCGCGCGAGACGATTGCTTCCTTGCACTTCGCCAATGTGTTCAGCACCAGCAATACGGCGGCGGCATTGTTGTTGACGACGGTCGCGTCTTCTGCGCCGGTCAACTCGCACAGAAGATCGCGGATCAGCGCGTCGCGCTCTCCCCGCTTTCCGGCCTTAAGGTCGAACTCGAGCGCAAGCGCTTCGCGCATCGCGACGCATGCCGCTTCGATCGCGGCTTCCGCGAGCACGGCACGGCCGAGATTTGTATGCAGCACCGTGCCGGTCAGATTGAATACGGGGCGAACCTTCGGCAACGCCTCCTGCTCAAGATGCCGTGCGGCTTTCGCGGCGATCGTGTCAGCGCCGACCGGCGTCGATCCGTTGCCGCGCATTTTCTCGCGTGCATCGGCAATCGTGACGCGCACCGCCTTGAGCACGGACTGCCGGCCATATTCGCCGATCGCCGCGATTGCCGCAGCGGTCTTCAGCACTTCGTCGACCGAAGGAATTTGACGGAGAGCTGCGGCATCCCTGCGCAAAGGCTTCGCCTCAATAGCCGATCAGAAACGGGTTGACCCCGCCCCTGCGAAAGCCGAGCTCCTGCACCATCAGGTCGAGGCCAAGACTCGCCACGTCGTCGGCGATCGGCTCGAGGTCGCGGTTTTTCTGCTCGTAAAGCACTTTCACGTAACCGCGGCAGTCTTCGCAGATTTCGGCCTTGATGACGCCTTCGCTACCCTCGATCTCTTGATACTGCATCTTGCGGTTCGAGCCGCAGAGCGTGCATTGCAGGCGAATGTAGTTCCAAAGCGTCCCGCATAACGCGCACGCACAGAAACGCGTGCCGTCCGCGCCGGCCCAGCCGACCACCATCGTGCTCGAAGGCGCTCCGCCGCAGGATGGGCAGATGCCATGTCCGAGATCGGTCAGCGACTTCTCGTCAAGTTTCGACGCAAGCCGCACGAAATGAACCTGGAGTGCCGCGGCAACGAATACGTGCTCGGCCAGCGCCTCGAACGGGATCGCGTCGGCAAGCACGTTATGAATCATCATGTCGCGCGCCGCACGCTCTGTCGCCTTCACGCGGACGAGCGCGGCATTCGCCTCCGCCGGCATTTCCAGAAGTTCGATGCGCGCGAGCAGGCGCTCGAATGCCTGATCGAAGGCGTCATCCGGATTGAACGCATTGCGGTCGAGCGGCGGCATTCCGTGGTCGTGCGCGCGCGAAAGCGTGGCGGCGTCGGGCATTCGCGGTTCCGGCAAACCCTGCTGCACGTCCGACTGTGCCTGCGAAATTCCGGCAAGCAGTTTCAGATAAGGTTCGAGTTGATGACCGGTTGCGAGCGCACGAAAGCGCGCTGCGCGATCGGCGAATAGCCTCGCGGGATCCGGCAATCTGACAAAGGGGGGCTTTGCAATAGTCCCGATGATTGAAGGATCGGGTTCGATGTTCGCAGACATTACTCAACCTCACGAACCGCACCGGTCACGTGGCGCGTCTCAAAAGAAAGGCGCCGGTAGCTATTATAGCAACCGGCGCCCGTAATTGCAGCGTATATTTACTTGCCCGAGACGAGTTCCCGGAGCCACTTGCGATGATGGCGCCATGCCCAGCCGCCGGTTACCCGGCCGCGGGTCATTGCGCTGATCGTGCCGCGGACCCAGATCGCCGCATAAACGTGAACGATCCAGACACAGATCGCCATCACCGCAGCGATGGCGTGAACCAGCACGGCGACACGGCGCTGTTCGACGGAGAAGTAGCCGCCGAAATACTGTTCCCAGACGCCGATGCCGCTCACAATCAGAACGACGATCAGGACGGACATCGACCAGAACACCATCTTCTGGCCAGCGTTGTACTTGCCGACCTCCGGAAGGTTTTCCTCGTTGCTCGTCACAACGTCCTTGATCTTCTTCAGCCAGACATTGTCCGTGTGCTCCCAGAGATTGAGTTTCCAGAAGCGGATGAACAGGCCGAGAAAACCGAAGAACAAGATCACGCCGATCCAGGGATGGATCGCGCGGGTATTCGGGCCGCCGCCGAACAGGCCGGTGAGCCAGTACAGCGACGGGTGGAACAGTGCGAGACCGGAAATGGCGAGGAGCACGAGGCTCGCCGCCGTAATCCAGTGGTTGATGCGCGCGCCGGTGGTGTAGCGGTCGACGACTACGGGATCGCCTTTGTGTACCGCATCGCCCGGAGCGACCTCAGTTGCTCTTGCCATGGCTTACTTCCCCGCCAAGCGTTTTGCTTCCTGCTCGTCGTGCTCGGTGACGCGATTGGCGCCGGCGACCACGTGATGCAGGAGACCGAAGCCGGCGACCGCGACCATCGCAGTCAGGCCCGCGTACTTCGTGAATCCCTTCCAGAATTCGACGATCGGAGAGATTCGCGGATTGTCCGCAAGACCCGAGTAGAGGTTCGGTTTGTCGGCATGGTGAAGCACATACATGACGTGCGTACCCTGCACGCCAGGCGGATCGTAGAGGCCGGCGTTGTTGTAGCCGCGCGACTTCAGATCCTTGATGCGCTTGTCGGCCCACTGCTTCATCTCATCCTTGGTGCCGAAGACGATGGCCTGGGTCGGGCAAGCTTTCTGGCATGCCGGTCCCTGACCAACCGCGACACGGTCGGAGCAAAGCGTGCACTTGTAGGCCTTGTTATCGACCTTCGAGATGCGCGGAATGTTGAACGGGCATCCCTTGATGCAATAACCGCAGCCGATGCAGTTCTCGTGAACGAAATCGACGATGCCGTTCGAGTACTGCACGATTGCGCCCGGTGCCGGGCAGGCTTTGAGACAGCCCGGGTCTTCGCAATGCATGCAGCCGTCCTTGCGGATCAGCCACTCGAGATTGCCGGACTCGGGATTCTCGTACTCGGTGTAACGCATCAACGTCCAGGAGTTCGGCGTCAGGTCGTGCGGGTTTTCGTACACGCCCGTGTTGATGCCGACCTCTTCGGTCAAGTTGTTCCACTCAAGGCACGCCACCTGGCATGCCTTGCAGCCGATGCACTTGGAGACGTCGATCAGCTTCGCTACTTGCGTCTGCCGTTGCGCGGCAGGCGTGATGTTGGAAGCCGAGCGCTTGATCAGATCCTTGTCGCCAAACTTCGCTTCGACGGGTTTGGCTTCCGGGTTCGGAATTGGCGGAAACATGCTGATTCCCTCCCTTATGCCACCGGCCCGGCGATGGGCTCGATATTGACGAGGAACGCCTTGAACTCGGGCGTCTGTGCGTTCGCGTCGCCGACGAACGGTGTCAGCGAGTTGATGGGAGCCGCCTTCTTCGTTTCACCGATGAAGCCGAAGTTCAGCGGCAAACCGATCTGATGGACGGTCTTGCCGTCGATCTTGAACGGCTTCAGCCGCTTGGTGACGACCGCTTTGCCCTTCACTTCGCCGCGGTTCGACCAAACACGGACCATCTGGCCACGCTTGATCGCCTTCTCCGCAGCAAGCTCTTCCGACAGCTCGACGAAGAATTCCGGCTGCACGACTGCGTTCGCATGAACGCTCTTCGTCCAGTAGTGGAAGTGTTCGACGAGGCGATACGTGGTCGCGACGATCGGAAAATCCTTGGCATTGCCGAAGACTTCCATATCGCCCTTGAACACGCGCGCAACCGGATTGCCCTTGAGCTTCGGGAACACGATGTTCGCGACCGGAGACTCGAACGGCTCCATGTGGACCGGTAACGGACCATCCGCCATCTGCGCCGCGAATAGGCGGGAAACGCCTTCGGGGTTCATGATGAACGGACCGGTGCCATTCGAAGGCGCGTTGGTCGGGACGAAGTCGGGGACGTCAGCGCCGCCCCACGTCTTGCCGTTCCAGAACACGTACTTCTTGGCATCGCTCCACGGATTGCCTTCCGGGTCCGCGGACGCGCGGTTGTAAAGAATGCGACGGTTGGCCGGCCAGGAGAATCCCCAGAGGCCATAGACACTCATTCCCGTTGGGTCAGAGTTGTTGCGACGTTGCGCGAGGTTGCCGTTCGGTCCGTAGAAGCCAGTGTAAATCCACTGGACACCATCGGTCGAACCGTCATCCCGCATTTCGCCGAAGGTGGCGAGTTGCTGTCCGGCAGCGCGGACGACTTTGCCTTCCGCATCCTTCAGATCGGCAACAGCCTTGCCGTTCAGTTCCTTGGCAAGTTCGTCGGCCGAGGGATCATGCGGATTCTTGTAGTTCCAGTCGACGGCCATCAGAGGCTCGATGCCCTTGCCGCCTTCCTTCTCGTAGAGCTTCTTGATCCGGATGAAGAGGTCGGCAAGGATTTCGATGTCCTTCTTCGACTGCTCGTACGGATCGGCGGCGGCCCATTTCCACATGACCGCGCGGCTCGAGTTGGTGAAGCTGCCTTCTTCCTCGACGAAGGAAGTGACCGGGAGCATGAACACTTCGGTCTGGATCTTGGCGGGATCAGCCTTGTTGAACTCGCCGTGATTTTCCCAGAACCGCGCCGTGTCGGTCTCGATCGGATCCATGCTGACAAGGAACTTCAGCTTCGACAGCGCAGCGCGATTCTTGTCTGCGTGCGAAACCGACATCAGCGGGTTGAAGCCCTGGCAGAGCAGGCCCGTCGTCTTGCCCTGATGCATCACATCGAACATGCGAAGCACGTCGTAGGCCACATCGAGTTTAGGCAGCCATTGATAGCCGAACTCGTTATCCTTCGTGGCCTTCTCGCCGTACATACTCTTCAGGAAGCTGACGTAGAACTTGCGATAATTCTGCCAGTAGCTGGTCTGGTTGGCCTGGATCGGCTTGAACTGACGTTTCGCGAGGTGGGATTCCAGCGTCGGCTCGCTATCGATCGGCATTGCCAGGTAACCGGGCAACGATGCCGTCAACGTACCGATGTCCGTGATGCCCTGCACGTTCGAGTGACCGCGCAGCGCGTTGATGCCGCCGCCGGGCACGCCGATGTTGCCGCACAGGAGCTGGATCATCGCCGCGCAGCGGATGTTCTGGGCACCGTGCGAATGCTGCGTCCAGCCGAGCGCGTACATGACCGTCATCGTACGGTCTTTGGTCGCCGTCGAAGCCACCCACTCGGCGACCTTCAGGAACTTGTCCTTCGGTGCGCCAGTGACGCGTTCGACCATCTCCGGCGTATAGACGGAGAAGTGCTTCTTCATGATCTGATAGACGCTGCGCGGATGCGACAACGTCTCGTCCTTCATAACGAAGCCGTCCGGACCCATTTCATAGGCCCAGCTCGAGGTGTTGTACGAACGGGTCTGCTCGTTGTAGCCGGTGAACAGGCCATCTTCGAAACCGTAGCCTTCTTTCACCAGGAACGAGATGTTCGTGTAGTTCTTGACGTAGTCGTGCTGAATCTTGTCGTTCGACAAGAGGTAATTGATAACGCCGGACAGGAAAGCGATGTCCGTGCCGGAGCGGATCGGCGAATAGTGGTCGGCCACGGCGGCCGAGCGCGTGAACCGCGGATCGACGACCATGAGCTTCGCGCCACGCTCGGCTTTCGCCTCGGTGACCCACTTGAATCCGCAGGGGTGCGCTTCCGCAGCGTTACCACCCATGATCAGGACGACATCAGCGTTCTTGATGTCCGTCCAGGAGTTCGTCATTGCACCGCGACCGAATGTTGGGCCCAAACTGGACACCGTCGGTCCGTGTCATATCCTCGCTTGGTTCTCGACCTGAGGCATCCCCAGACCGCGCGTCACCTTCCAGGTGACCCAACCGGTCTCGTTCGTCGTCGAGGAGCCAGAGAGGAAGGCCATCGTCGGCCAGCGATTAACGGTCACACCGTCTTTGTTCTTGTCGATGAAGTTCGCGTCGCGATCTTCCTACATGAGCTTCGCGATACGATCCATCGCGAAATCCCACGAGACCGGCTCGAACTTGTCGCTGCCGGCCTTGCGGTACATCGGCTCCTTCACGCGCGTCTTCGCGCGGACGTAGTCGAGAGCGCCGGCGCCCTTGGGGCAAAGCGTGCCGCGATTGACCGGGTGATCGGAGTCGCCCTCGATATGGGTGACTTCCATCTTGTTGGTCTTCTCATTCTTGGCCGAGAACACCACCATGCCACAGCAAACTGCGCAGTACGGGCAGCTGCTCCGTACTTCCTTGGTCATCGCGAGCTTGTAAGGGCGGATCGCAGCCGCGTGCGCGACTTCCGCCTCACCAAACCCGAGCGCACCAAGCGTCGTTCCAGCGATGCCGGCGCCGCCAGCACGCAAGAACTGTCGCCTAGACAGCTCCATATTCATTGTTGCTTCCCTCCTATGGGGCTCAGCCCGCGCCGCGGGACACAACGCCTAACTTACACGCGTTCTAGGAAAGGGTACTTTTGAGGTGTTTCAAAGTCAAATAAGTGCCTGAATAATAAGCGTTATTGGTGCAACGCGGTACCAGTTTGTAATTATTATATAAATCCGTGGGCGTGGTGAGGTTCGGCACAATTTCTTAGATCGGACCCGGGACTGCGGCATATTGGTTTGCGAACGGACGATTGACCGCATCGAACAGCTGCACGAGTATCCGATTCAGTGAAACTGGCAGCTGCTCCCGAGTATCGGGGCACAGCGATGCTGAATTTGGCGGGTTGCGTTCGACGCTTCCAGCGCCTTTGGCTTTTGCAACCTCCTCCGAAGCTTCTTTTCTGCTTGAGCACTGCACTGGCGCTGCTCGGAAGCACGCTTGCGGCGTATGGGGCCCAGCTCACGGAATTGCGCCCGGTCACCGAAGCCGCCGGTCCTCTGTTCAAGCTCGACGAATATCGGGGCGGCAAACCGCTCGCACTCGAAGCGCATCGCGGGAAAGTCGTCCTGCTGCATTTTTTCGCGACCTACTGTGAGCCTTGCCGGCCGGAGATGGCGTCGCTCAACAAATTTCTTAAGGCGAACAGCGACAAGCCATTTGCCGTCTTCGCAGTCGATGTCGGTGAAGTCGATCTACGGGTGCGCGCCTTCTTCGAGAAAGACCCTGTCGCATTTCCCGTCGCACTCGATCGCGATCGAAAGGTTACGAAAGCGTGGGGCGTGTCCGCTTTACCCACCACGATCATCTTGAATGAAAAACTCGAACCGAAACTTATCGTCGAGGGCGACCTCGACTGGAGCAATCCGGACGTCGTGCAAAAACTAGAAACATTGCTGCCTGCGCGGAACAATCCCGGCCCGCGAACCGGCGGCTGACAGATCGAACACGGGAGGAGGAAACGATGGATAGACGTGATTTTCTGAAAGGCACCGCCGCGGCATCATTGATGGCGACGCTGCCTTCTTCGACTTGGGCTGCTTCCGGCTACAACCCGGAGCCGGGCAAGTGGAGCACCTTCGATGTTGTGACCCGCCTCGAGATTGCAAAACCCGGCAAGGATATGCAGTCTTGGGTGCCGCTGCCGTCGATCAACAATGCCGAATGGTTTCGTGTCATCAACAACACGTGGAAAACGAACGGCAAGTCGGTCCTTCGGAACGACGGGAAGTACGGCGCCAACATGGTACACGTTGCCTGGGCGGACAATCAGGATAAGCCGTTCGTTGAAGTCACGAGCCGCGTCTCCATGCGCGACCGCCAGATCGATCCGCGCAAACCTCGTGCTGCCGCGCAGATCAGCGCGCATGAGCGGCAACTCTACCTGACGGGCACCGATCTCATTCCGACTACCGGAATCGTGAAAGAAACCTCTGATAAGATAACGAAAGGTGCGAAGACCGATCTCGAAAAGGTCCAATTGATCTACAACTGGGTCGTCGAGAACAGCGCGCGTAAAGCCAGCACGCGCGGCTGCGGAATCGGCGACATCGCCGCGATGCTTAAGAACAACGACCTCACCGGCAAATGCGCCGACATCAACGCGCTGTTTGTCGGCCTCGCGCGCGCGGCCGGGGTCCCTGCCCGCGACGTCTACGGCCTGCGTGTTGCGCCGTCGAAGTTCGGCTACAAAAGTCTCGGCGCAGGCTCGGCGAACGTCACCAAGGCACAGCACTGCCGCGCTGAAGCCTATATCGCCAATGTCGGCTGGATTCCGGTCGATCCGGCTGACGTGCGCAAGGTCGTACTCGAGGAGCCGCCAGGAAATCTCGCGCTCACCGATCAGAAAGTTTTGGATGCACGCAAGGCCCTGCTCGGCTCGTGGGAAGGCAACTGGCTCGCCTATAACTTCGCACACGACGTGCAACTCCCCGGTACAAAACATCCGAAGCTCGGTTTTCTGATGTATCCGCAGACGCAGGTGGCTTCGCTGCTGCTTGACTGCCTCGAGCCGGATCAGATGAAATACTCGATCACCTCGAAAGAGATTCCGGCGGCGTAATCTCCGAAACTGCTCCTGGATCGGGCGCCGGAAACGGCGCCCGATTTGTTTTCAGTGTAGAGTGACGGCATGGCCGAAACAGTTCTTGACCTGCGAGGGGTTCGCTGCCCGCAAGTCGTGCTCGATGCGAAGAAGAAGCTACGCGACGTTCCGGTCGGCGGCGTGCTCGTCCTCGAATGTACGGATCCGCTCGCCGCGATCGATGTGCCGCACTTCGTGCGGCAGACCGGCAATGCACTGCTCGCCGAAGAAAAGAGCGGAGATTTGCTCGTATTCAGAATCGAAAAGCGGCGCTGACTAGTTTCCGGGAAGCATAAATCCGTCGAAAAAGCCGGACAATTCCGCGAAGCCATCGAGCGGCAATACATTCGCGACATATTGATCGGGCCGCACAATCACGATGCATCCCTGCTCACGGTCGATAGCGCGCATGGCGAAGATGTCGTGGCCGCCTTTTTGATCGCTGCAGAACATTTTCTCATAGTCCCGCAGTCCATATCTACCCTTCGGCGGCAAGAGTAACGCGGGCATGTTCTCGAGTTTCAATTCGCGATGCGGCTGCTGGAATATCGCGCGCAGATCAATCACGGAATCAACGTCCGCGCCTTCCGGCGTATAACGCCGAGACGGCGACGTATATTCACCCAGGAAATCGCACAGCGCTCCGATACGGCTTCCGCCGTCTGCGGGATTACCCCGATCGGAAAATGCGTAGAGACGCCAGCGTCCGTCTGCCTTCGCGGCATGGCCGAGCGACATCGGTTTCGCGTCCGCAAGACGAATGACCGGCGCCGAGTGAAAGCGCGCACCGATTTCAAATCCTTTCGCCAGCGTCTGATATTTCGCCGAACCCGTAAGAATGGATGGTGCATATTTCGTCGCGGTGCCCGCGGTATAGCGGCCATGTTTCACGAAATAGCCACGTACCTCTTCCGGCTCGACGCCGTTCGGATTGGTTTCGGATTTCAGCGGCGCGCTGATCATCGCCGCCCATTCGCGGTCGAACCCGATCAACTCTCTCGCGATCGCCTGACGCTCGGCGGAATAAGTATGTAGAAACGCCGGCGCACATTGGCCCCGCAGCACGGCCGCGAGCTTCCAGCCGAGGTTAAACGCGTCCTGCATGGACACGTTCATACCCTGTCCCGCTTTCGGACTATGCGTATGACAGGCGTCGCCCGCGATGAAGACGCGCGGCACACGCGTTTCGACCTCCGCTTCCGGCACGTCGTCGAACTTGTCGCATAGCCGCTGCCCGATCTCATAAACCGACCACCAGGCGACTTCCTTCACATCGAAGCTATATGGCCGCAGGATGCGTTGCGTCGCTGCAATCAGATGATCGACGGTGATATTGCGGTTCGCGACGCGCTCGTTTTCGTTGAGCTTATCCATCTCGACATAGATGCGGGCGAGATAGCCGCCCTCGCGCGGGATCAGGACGATGCTGCCTTCGCCTGCCGACTGGATCAGCGCCTTTAGCCGGATATCGGGAAAATCGGTAACCGCGAGCACATCCATCACGCCCCAGGCGTGATTTGCGGAATCGCCTTTCAGCGCGCGGCCGAGCGATTGGCGCACGGAACTGCGAGCGCCGTCGCAGCCCACGACATAGCGCGCCTTTACGGTCTCGATCTTTCCCTTATTCGCTTCGTCGACGCGTTCGAGACGAACCGTAACGGGATGCGACGCCTCATCTTTGGCGATCTCAAGCCCGGCAAAGCGGCGCGAATAGTCCGGTTCCAACCTGCTCGCGGAATTGCGCATGACGCGAAGATACATGTCATGTACGCGCGCCTGATTGAGGATCATGTGCGGAAATTCGGAAAGGCCGTCCTCGACGTCCTGGATGCGGTCGTAGCGCACGATCCGGTTCTTATCGGATTGGTCGGGCCGCCAGAAGGAAGTCTCGTTGACCCAGTAACCCTCTTTCATCACCTGTTCGCTGAAGCCGAAGGCTTCGAACATTTCCATCGTGCGGCAGGCGATGCCGTCGGCCTGCCCGAGTTGCAGCGGCCCCGGCTTCTGCTCGACGATCCGGGTTCGAATATCCGGGAACGCCGCGAGTTGCGCGGCAAGCGTCAGACCGGCGGGGCCGCAGCCGACGATCAGTACATCGACTTCGGCTGGCAAGTCTTGGGTCCGTGACTTCGCGCTTTCCGAGGGATCGAGGACTTCCGGATCGCCGACCCGAAAGCCATTAAAATGAAACTGCATGCGCCAGTGTTGCCAATCCGCGGTCGCGGCGGCAAGTCCGGCGCCACTTAAGCGCGGCTTTTCCGTTTCGGCGGTGCAGCTCCCTCGTCTTCGAGCAGCTTTTCCAACGCCTCTATGCGGTCCGCTTCCTTCGGCGGCTTGTCCCAACGCAGACGGCTGATCCGGGGAAAGCGCATGGCGACCCCGGACTTGTGGCGGGAGGAACGCGCGAGTCCTTCGAATGCGACTTCGAATACCAGGCCTTCGTTCGGCTCATGCACGACTTCGCGCACCGGACCGAATTTATTGAGCGTATTGCGACGGACGAAGCGGTCGATCTGCTGCAATTCCTCGTCGGTGAAACCGAAGTAAGCCTTGCCGACCGGAACGAGTTGTTCGCCATCGTCACCATTGGTCCAGACGCCGAATGTATAGTCGGAATAGAACGACGAGCGCTTGCCGTGACCGCGCTGCGCATACATCAGCACCGCGTCGATCACCTTCGGATCGCGCTTCCATTTCCACCATTGGCCCTTGGGCCGTCCCGGCTGATAGACGGAATCGCCGCGCTTGATCATCACGCCTTCCACCGCGCCGGCGTCCTCGCCCGCGCCGTGCCGCGCGGGCTCCGCCCGCGCGCTCGCGAGTTCATCCCAACTGCCGAACGAAATCATCGGCGAAAGATCGACGCGGCTATCTTTCAGCTTATTCACGAATTTATCGAGCCGCTTGCGGCGTTCCAGAAACGGCAGATGCCGCAAGTCCTCGCCATCTTCCGACAAGAGATCGTAAGCGCGAATGTGCGCAGGAAACTCCTGAAGCAACTGTGACGAAACCGCCTTTCGATTGAGACGCTGTTGCAGCACATTGAAACTTTGCACGCGCCCTTCACGCAGGATCAGCAACTCGCCGTCGATGACGCCGTCCCGCTGAAATGCGGAAATGAGATCGGGAAAGCTCTTCGTGATTTCCTCGCCGGTTCGCGAGTAAAGCCGCGTCACGCGCTTTCCGGATTTATCGAGACCGCTTGCTGCCTGCATGCGAATGCCGTCCCATTTCCACTCGGCGACAAACTCTTTCGGATCGAGCTTTTCAAAATCGCTTGCCTCGATTGCGTGCGCGAGCATGACGGGGCGGAACTGAACCGGGTTATTCGACTCCGGCGCATCACCCTCGCCTTCGAGCCACGCGAGAAGTTTTTCATAAGGGGGCTCGAGACCCGGCCACACCAGTTCGACTTCGGTCACGTCGTGTGGACCGAGTGCCGCGGCGGCAGTTTTCGCGAGCCGTGCCGAGACACCGATCCGCATGCCGCCGGTTACGAGCTTCAGAAGCGCCCAGCGGCCTCTCTCGTCCAGTGCATCGAGCCAGCGCACGAGTTGCCCCGGTAGTTCCAGCTTGCCGAGCGCGCCGAGCGTCTCGACGATTTCGGAAAGCGTCGGCACGTCGTTGCGGCCCTTTACTTCCTTCGCGGGCCAGAGCAGCGCAATCGTTTCCGAAAGATCGCCGACGTAGTCGTAACTCAGAGCGAACAGTTCCGGATCGACGCGATCCGAGATCAGGCCGCGCAACAACGCGGGCTTTGCATATTTGAAGGAGAGCGCGCCCGTGAACGCCGCCAGCGCGTAACCTCGGCTCGGATCGGGCGTCGTGCGGAGATAGTCAGCGATCAGCTTGATCTTGTTGTTGCGCCCCGGCTCATAGGCGAGACGGTCGAGCAGTTCGGCGAAACGGTTCATGCGCCAGCGTCCCCGGCCGTATCGAGCTTGTCTTCGCCGTCCTCGTCGCCGTAGCCCACGATGGCGAGCGGACGTGCTTTCAGACCTCTCGCTTTCGCCCAGTGGACGATGGCGTCTTCCTGCCCATGCGTGACCCAGACTTCACCCGCGCCCGTCGCCGCGATGGTGTTCGTGAGTCCGTCCCAGTCGGCATGATCGGAGATCACGAGCGGCAGATGAATTTGTCCCTGACGCGCGCGCGCACGCACGCGCATCCAGCCGGAGGCGAAGCAGGTCACGGGATCGGAGAAGCGGCGCGACCATAGATCGGTCATGGATGACGGCGGGCAGACCACGATTTGCCCGGCAAGTTCCGCCTTCTTCGCACCCTTCACGAGTTCGACCGGCCCGAGCGGAATGCCGCGTTCCTCATAATAGGCCGTGATTTTTTCCAGCGCGCCGTGGATATAGACCGGTTTTTCATAGCCAGCCTCGCGGATCAGCGCGATCACACGCTGCGCCTTCCCCAGCGAATAGGCGCCGACGAGATGCGCGCGCTCCGGAAAGAGCTTCACACTCTCAAGCAGCTTTTGGACTTCCTTGGCAGCGTATGGATGACGAAACACCGGAAGCCCGAAGGTCGCTTCCGAAATGAACACATCGCACGGGACGAGTTCGAACGGCGCGCAGGTCGGGTCGGCTGCGTCTTTATAGTCGCCCGAGGCTACGATCCGGCAGCCGTTTGCTTCGACCGCGATCTGTGCGGAACCGAGCACATGGCCCGCCGGGTGAAACGTCACCTTCACCCCGTCGAGGGTGAGCGTTTCGCCATAGCGAATTTCCTGCACGGAGCCCGCAAAGTTTTCGCCGTAACGCAGGCGCATGATGTCGAGCGTTTCGCGGGTCGCCAGCACATGCTTGTGTCCGGCACGCGCATGATCGGAATGGGCATGCGTAATCAGCGCGCGGTCCACCGCCCGTGTCGGATCGATATGGAACTTCGCGGGTTTGCAGCAGACCCCGGAGGGCGTTGGCGTCAGCAGCTGTTCGGGGCGCATGGCGGGAAAATAGGGATCGGCCCCGCGAAATGCGAGCCGCGACAGCCATAGCTTAGGCGCGGGATCGCGCTTATCTCTGTGATCTCCATGGCCGCGATCATGCCCGATAACCCGCTTTTGCCCGACCGGTTCAAACGGTGGTTCGCGAGCCACGGCTGGCAGCCGCATGCGCATCAGCTTGCGCTGCTCGAAAAGGCGCGCGCCGCGCGCTCGTCGCTCCTGATCGCGCCGACTGGCGGCGGCAAGACGCTGGCCGGTTTCCTGCCGAGCCTGGTCGAGCTTTCGGACCCCCCCGCAAGCCGTCCGAAGTTCTCTTCCACCGGACGAACGCTACGCCGGAGCCGCGGCCTGCACACATTATATCTGTCGCCGCTCAAGGCGCTGGCCGCCGATATCCGCCGCAACCTCGAGCGGCCGATCGGCGAGATGGGCTTGCCCATTACGGTCGAAATGCGGACCGGGGATACACCGCTCTCGGCCAGAACGCGGCAACGCCAGCGCCCGCCCGACATTCTTCTGACCACGCCTGAACAGCTTGCGCTGCTCCTCGCCTCGGCCGATGCGCCGTTCCTGTTCGGGGACCTCAAGCGCATCGTACTCGACGAATTGCACTCGCTGGTGATCTCGAAGCGGGGCGACCTGCTCTCGCTCGATCTGGCGCGGCTGAAAGCACTCGCGCCGAACGTGCAGTTCGTCGGACTCTCGGCGACCGTCGCCAATCCCGAAGAACTCTGCGACTTCCTCGTTCCGGTCGGCGCGCGCGCCGATCTCGTGCTCGCGCGCGAAGGTGCGGAACCGGACGTTTCGGTGCTCGACTTCGGCGCCGAGATGCCGTGGGCGGGACATTCCTCGCGTTATGCGCTCGCCGAAATCTATAAACTGATCGAGCGGCAGAAGATGACGCTCGTCTTCGTGAACACGCGCAGCCAGGCCGAAATGGTGTTTCGCGAACTCTGGAACATCAACGACAGCAATCTGGCAATCGCACTCCATCATGGCTCGCTCGATGCGACCCGCCGGCGCAAGGTGGAAGCCGCCATGGGTGCGGGCAAGCTGCGTGCGGTCGTCTGCACTTCCTCGCTCGACCTCGGGATCGATTGGGGCGACGTCGATCTCGTGATTCATGTAGGCGCGCCGAAGGGCATATCGCGGCTCCAGCAACGGATCGGTCGCGCCAACCACCGCATCGATGAGCCGTCGCGCGGCATACTGGTGCCGTCGAACCGCTTTGAAGTGCTCGAATGCCGCGCGGCAGTCGAAGCGCTCGCCCGGCGCACGCAAGACACCCCGCCCTTGCGAACCGGCGCGCTCGACGTTCTTTCCCAGCACATTTTCGGGATGGCCTGTGGCGGCGGTTTCAATGCGGACGAATTATATAAAGAAGTCACCAGTGCTGCGCCCTACCGGAAACTCTCACGCAAGGATTTCGACGACGCGATCGATTTCGTAGCGACCGGCGGTTATGCGCTGCGCGTCTACGAGCGCTTCGCGCGCATCCGCAAGGGCGCCGATAATATCTGGCGCCTCACGCATCCGCGCTTCGCGCGCCAGTATCGCATGAATGTCGGCACCATCGTCGAGGCGGCGATGCTGCGCGTTCGGCTGATCCGCGGGAGCAACAAGGCGCAGGAAAAGAGTTCGGTTGTTGCGCGGCGCGGCCGTGTACTCGGACAGGTCGAGGAGTATTTCGCCGAAAACCTCGCGCCCGGAGACACCTTCATCTTCGGCGGCGAGATCCTGAAGTTCGAAGGCATCAGCGAGAACGAGGTGCTGGTTTCGCGAACGAAATCCAGCGATCCGAAAGTTCCCGCGTATGACGGCGGCAAGTTTCCGCTGTCGACGTTTCTCGCGGAAGGCGTGCGCAAGCTCATCGCCGAACCGGAGCATTGGCGCGTACTGCCCGCCGCCGTGCGGGACTGGCTGGAATTGCAGGAACTGCATTCCGAGCTGCCGCAGCCCGATAATTTGCTGGTAGAAACTTTCTGGCGTGGAGGACGGAATTATCTCGTCTGCTATCCGTTCGAAGGAAGGCTTGCACACCAGACGCTCGGCATGCTGCTCACGCGGCGGCTGGAGCGCGCGAAACTCCGCCCGCTCGGTTTCGTCGCGACCGAATACTCGCTGGCTGTCCGGTGCCTCGGCGACATCGACGGCGCGATCGCAGCGGGTGTGCTTTCGCTCGACGACTTATTCAGCGAGGGCATTCTCGGCGATGATCTCGAAGCGTGGCTCGCCGAAACCGCGCTGATGAAGCGCTCGTTCCGCAACTGCGCGCTGATTTCAGGACTGGTAGAACGGCGTTTTCCCGGCATGGAAAAGACTGGCCGGCAGGTCACGATTTCCACCGACCTGCTCTACGACGTGTTGCGTAAGCACGAACCCGATCATTTGCTCATGCGCGCGGCACGCGCCGATGCCGCTACCGGCCTGCTCGACATTCGCCGTCTCGGGCAAATGCTGGCTCGCGTCAAAGGCCGAATCGCGCATAGATCGCTGGATCGCGTTTCGCCGCTCGCGGTTCCGGTGATGCTGGAGATCGGGCGCGAAACGGTTTATGGCGAAGGGGCCGACGCGCTTCTCTCGGAAGCGGCCGAGGACCTGATCCGGGAAGCGACGTCCGATGCGGAACCTGAACGTCCGGCAAAACCTGCGGGCACTCGAACTCGTCTTCGGCGGCGAGCGGTTCCTCGCTGACTGCGCGGGCGTGCTGTATTGGCCGGCCGAACGCACCTTGATCGTTTCCGATCTGCACTTCGAAAAGGCGTCCTTCTTCGCCTCGCGCGGCGTGATGCTGCCGCCCTACGACACCGCCGCGACGCTGGAGGCGCTGGCGCTGATGATCGCCGAATACGAGCCTGTGCGCGTGATCGCCCTCGGCGACAGCTTCCACGACAGCGCGGGTGGCGCACGGCTTTCGCCGCAAAACCGCACTTTCCTGCTCTCGCTTCAAGCCGGCCGTGAATGGATCTGGATTACCGGAAATCACGATCCGGAAAAGATCGAGGAAATCGGCGGCGAATTTCGCGAGAACTTCTCGCGCGGCGACGTCGTATTCCGGCACGAACCGGGCGACGGTGCATTCGAGATCGTGGGACACTTCCACCCGGTCGCACGGATTTCGGTCCGGGGCCGTTCGCTCCGCCGCCGCTGCTTCGCAAGCTCGGACCGGAAACTGGTACTCCCGGCATTCGGCTCGCTCACCGGCGGCTTCAACATCCGAGATGTGGTTTTCTCGACATTTATGGGCGGCGATTTCTCCGCGCATATGTTGGGCACCGAACAGGTCTTCTCGTTTTCCGCGATGAATTGCGTGCCGGATTGAAGAAGGCGGTGATTTCCGCAGTCTTCACTGATCCGCGATCTCATGTAACACGCGGCGATCCAGAATCCGCATCTGGCGGTTTGCGATCGAAACACATTTCTCGGCGCGCAGGCGCGTTAGGATTTTGCAGACGTGGACAGTAGTGAGACCCGTCGCGTCGGCAATGTGTTGCTGGCGTAAGGGAAATGCAAACGCCTCCGCCGTGCTTTCGCCCCTACCCTGTGCGCGCGCCGACAGATGCAGGATCAGCCGCGCAATTCGCGCTTCCGCCGAACGGCGCGCGAGATCGAGATGCATCTGGTCGCTCGCCTCGCGCTCCTTCGCAAGCAGCTTGGATAGCAATGTGTTGCCGTCGGGATGTTTCCGGAGCGCGGCCTGAAATTCACGGCGGTTGAACTTGCGGCAATAGACTTCGGAAACCGCCTCGATCGCGCGGCCGCTGCACGACTCGAAGACGAAGTTGACCGAAGCGATCTCACCCGCGAGCAGAATGGAAAGTATGCGCCGCTTGCCGCTCGGCGCGACGATTGCCGAAGCTGCCCATCCGGTACAGATGACCGGAACGATGTCGGCCACTTCGCGCTGATGGACGATGGGACGCCGCGCGGGAAAATACTGTCCGGTCGATACAACATCGCCCGCGGTTACCCGGTGACGCCCGGCGGCGCGGTTTGGGCTGAAACCCGCACAGGCGCCAATTTCTCGCGCGATACAGCCCGAACAGGTCGGGAGGTAATTACTTCCGGTAAGGCGGCCCTCGGATACCGAAACCCGCTGGGAAATCCCTAAAGTCTCGACGGTTTCCAACTGGCGAGCTCCGAATCGAATAATCGCTTAGGTTGTATAATACAACTAAAACGATTAACGAAATGATGGATACACGCTCTTGCTCTGTGAGGCCATGAAGCCGCGCCAGCCGCCATGGACCGAGATGTCCTCGGCGCTCCGCGTTGCCTCGGCCTCGACCAGAAAGCACTTCACGACGGCTCCGTCCTCGAAAGTAACGGTCCCGATCGAAAGCGGCGCAGGCACGGCTGATATAAAGGAGCCAAAGGCACTCGCCGGAATGGCCCAGATCTCGGTTTCGATTGCGGCACCCCCGCCTCTGCCGACGCGCAAAAGTCCGGGCCGCAACGGCGGAGAGCCGTTCAGCAGGAACAACCGGTAATCCGGCGTCGTACGAACAGCGCGGAGAAACCGCGCGCCGAGCGAAGTCAGTTCGCGGTTCAGCGCCATCCCCGACATGTGCGCACCGACGACGGCTATTTCCATCTCATCCGCGGCACACCGCGCAACCGGCGCCGGCTCAGACTGAGGAATCTTGCGCGCACCGAGCGGCAGGCCCGACATTGCATGGATCGCGCGCCCGATCGGCAAGAGTTTCGCGTCTTCGCCGGCGCGCGCGAGCAAGGTAATGCCATAAGGCGTGCCGTTATCCGCAAATACCGTTGGCACCGCGAGCCCGGACATATCCATCAAGTTCACAAAATTGGTGTAGGTGCCGAGGTTCGCGTTCAGGCGTATCGGATCGTTTGCCAGTTCCGCGACGGTGTAAGCGGCCGGAACGGTCGGCACCATCAAAGCGTCAACCTGCGCCATGATTTTGCGCGCGAGCGCTCTCAACTCCTGCATCCGATAGAAGGCGCGGAACGCATCGACAGTGCTGAGTTTGCTGCCACCTGTGATGATCTCTAGCGTTACCGGATATATGTCCTCCGGATGCGCGTTGATGAAGTCCCCAACTGCGGCAGTGCGTTCCGCAACCCATGGACCCTCATAAAGCAACCGTGCTGCTTCGAGCATCGCCGAAATGTCGAGTTCGATAATTTTCGCGCCGATCGCGCGTGCAAGTTCGATCGACTGCGAGAACGCGGCTTCCGATCGCTTGTCGCCAAAGAATTTTCGGTCCTCCGCTCTGGGAACACTGATGACAAGCGACGGCGGAAGCGCACCGGGCTCGCCGAGCCGATAGGAGCGCGAGAACGAATCCGTCTCGTCGAAGCCTGCAATTGCGCGTAGCGCTTCCCATGCATCGCCCGTGGTCAGAGAAAAGATCGACACGCAATCCAGCGAGCGACATGCCGGCACAACGCCGGACGTCGAAATCATGCCAAGGCTCGGCTTCAATCCGACGATGTTATTCAGCCCTGCCGGAACGCGGCCTGAACCCGCCGTATCCGTGCCGAGTGCGAGCGGCACGAGACCCGCGCTTACTGCTACGGCAGAGCCCGAACTGGAGCCGCCCGGTATCAAGGCCGGATTGAACGGATTGCGCGGCACGCCATAAGGCGAGCGCACACCAACCAATCCGGTCGCGAACTGATCGAGATTGGTCTTGCCGACGATCACGGCACCCGCCGCACGCAGTCTTGCAACCGCGGCCGCATCTTTCTTGGGCGCATAGGAATACGCCGGACAGGCCGCCGTGGTAGCAAAGCCAAGCACGTCGATGTTGTCCTTGACCGCGACCGGGACACCACAAAGCGGCAGCGCCGGATTTTCCGCTGTTTCGCGTGCCTGCGTAAACAGCGTGTCTTCGTCGGCGAGCGAAATAAAGATCGCCGGATCGTCGTGCTCGCGAATGCGCCGGAGGCATTCGAGCGCAGTCTGCTCGGGCTTTGCCGAACCGTCCCGATGTGCCGCTACGATTTCGCTGACCGTTGCTTTCAACTTTCACCTTTATGACGCGTCGGCCGCGAGCGAGCGCAGATAAGCCTCGTATTCGTCGAACACGGTCATGATGTGTGCGCGCATAGCTTTCTGCGCGGCAGCGGCATCCGCGCGCAGGATCGCAACGACCACGCGGTCGTGTTCGTCATGCGACTTCGCGAGGCGGCCAAGATTACGGAATTGCGCGCGGCGGAATGGCTGCACGCGAATTCGCGTCGAGGTCGTCAACTCCGCGAGATATACGTTATGCGCACCCGAATAGACCGTGCCGTGAAAAAGTTGGTTCGTTTCATGATAATTCTGCGGGTCGCCGTCGCGAATGAGAAGCCGAAGCTCTTCGTGCACCTGCTCAAGTCCTTTTCGTTCCTCCGCTGTCATGCGTTCGGCGGCATAGTAGGCGCAGAGCCCTTCGAGCTCGGCCATCGCCTCGAACATGCCGATCAATACTTCGTGGCCCGGTCGCGCGACGAGCGCCGCACGATGCGGCTTTGCATCGACGAGACCGCTTGCGGCGAGTTGACGGATCGCCTCCCGTACCGGCGTGCGCGACACATGAAAGCGCGCGGCGACTGCCGTTTCGTCGAGCGTCGCGCCCGGTGCGATCTTTCCGCGAACGATTTCATCGGCAAGAATTTGGCGCAGTTCGTCCGCCCGCGTCAGGCGAATCGGCTGGCTGCTTTCTGTTTCCTGCTTGCGAACGTTCGCCATGATTATTTCGCCGGACTTTCGATCAAACTCACGTGCGCGGACACGACGCGCCAGCCATTGGGTGTGCGCATCCACGTCTGGCTCTGACGGCCGAGCTTATTGCCGCCCTCTCGTCTGAACAACGTATTGGCCGTTGCGAAGTCCTCGCCGTAAGTCGTTATCTTGGTACGATCAAGCTTGCGCGCGAGACCCACAGGCGAACGCCCGGCACGAAAGGCCTTGATCTCGTCGTAGCCGTACAGGTTTTCGGTTACGCCGTAACGGATCGTATTGGGGTCGTCGAAGAACAACTCGTCGAGCGTCGCGACATCATTGGAAACGAGTGCCTGCTCGTAGCGTGCGAACGCGGCGGTGACCTCGACGAGGATTTTGGGGTCGTTTATTTTCATGCCGTCAAACCCCTCGCCGGCTTGCTGAAACACACGCCCTCGCGCTCGAGTTGATAGGCGACACGCAGCGCAAGGTCTTCGCGCCAGGGCGGCGCAATGACCTGAACGCCGATCGGCAGACCATCGTCCGGCCAAACCGGCACCGCGACGACCGGCAGGCCGATGAAAGATATCGGTTGCGTATAGATGCCAATATTCGGACGTACCAACATCTCCTGCCCGTCAAGCTTGAACGTGCGCTGGCCAATTTTAGGCGCGCGCGTCGGTGTCGCAGGCGCAAGCAGCACGTCGAAGCGTTCGAACGCCTTCTTCACCTGCGCCTGAAAGACGCGCCGTATTTTTTGCGCCTGGATCGTCCAGACCGCCGGAATCATCGCGCCCGCAATCAGGCGGTCACGAACATCCGGGTCGAACTCCGCCGCACGGTTGCGCAGGCGATCCAGATGAAGTGCCGCACCCTCCGAGGCCGTAATCAAGTAGGCCGACGCACGCGCGACGGCTGCATCATTTAACTCGATTGTCTCGGCTGCATTCAGCGCGCCGGCAACAGTGTTCACCGCCGCATAGGCCTCCGGCTCGCCGAGCTTCGCAAAATATCCTTCAAGTTTCGCAATCCGGAGTCCGTTCACGCCTTTTACGATCTCCGGAAACGTCAATTCGACCTCGCGCTGAGCACAAACCGGATCTTCGTGGTCGGGACCCTGCATCGCATCGTAAGAAAGCGCGAGATCCGTCGCCGAGCGCGCAAGCGGCCCCAGATGATCGAGGCTTGCGACGAAGGGAAACGACCGCGCACGGGAAAGCCGGCCATACGTCGGCTTTAGCCCAAACAACCCGCAAAACGAAGACGGCACGCGGATCGAACCATTGGTGTCGGAGCCGAGCGCAAGCGGCACGTAACCCGCGGCCACAGCCCCACCCGAGCCGCTCGACGAACCGCCGGTCATGTGTGCGGTATCGTGCGGATTACGTGCCGCGCCATCATGCACGTTTTCGCCCGTGAAATCGTAGGCGTATTCGCCCATGTTGAGTGCGCCGACCAGCACCGCACCCTGCTCTTCCAGCCGTTCGATCAGAACGGAATCGTGATGTGCCGGCACTCGCTCGCGGTTGATCTTCGAGCCCGCGCGAGTCGGGAGTCCTTTCACGTCGAACAGGTTCTTCACCGCGAAAGGAACGCCGGCGAGCGGCAGGTTCTCGCTGCGCGCCACACGCTTGTCGACCTTCGCCGCGGTTTCGTGCGCGCGGGCGGCGAGTACGTCGGTGAACGTATTCGTTTTCAGGTCAAACGCGCCGATCCTGTTCAGCGCAGCCGACACAACACTGGCCGCGCTTTCCACCTTTCCGTTGACCGCCGCTACGATCTGCGACGCAGTCATCCATTCGATGTTCATGGCCGGAACACCGGTGCTGGTTCGGCATCGTCCTCGAGGTCGACAGCGAGCACGAGCCTCGCTGCGTTCGTGACCGCGTTAAGGTGCACCTTCACGCCTTCCCGATATGCCGGGTCGATCGAAAGACCGCACATAGCCGCGCCGGTATCTATAAAGGCTTCGAGCGCCATCGGATCGGCGGGAAGCGCGGCTGCGTGCTTCTTTTCTTTCACGTTGGCTACCTTCCGGATTTCAAAGCGGCGGATGCGGAATTGCGGTCAGCAACTCGCGAGTATATTTCGCTTTCGGCGCGCCGAGCACTTCTTCCGCGGTTCCCTCCTCGACGATCTTTCCCGCGCGCATGACGATCACGCGATCACAAAGGAGCCGCACGACATTGAGATCGTGCGATACAAAAAGATAGCTCATGCCGAGCGAGTCTTTCAGGTCCTGCAAGAGGTTTAACACCACGGCTTGCACCGAGACATCGAGCGCCGCGGTCGGCTCATCAAGGATAACCAGCTCGGGATTAAGCGCGATCGCGCGCGCGATGCCGACGCGCGCCTTCTGGCCGCCGGAGAGCTGGTGCGGAAAGCGGTCTAGCAACTCGAGCGGCAGGCCGACGAGCTTCGCCAATTCCTCGCAGCGCGCGCGAAGTGCATCCCGCCCCTTGATTTCGCCTAGCCGCATGATCGGATCGGCAATAGCGCGCACGGCGGTAAAGCGCGGGTTCAGGCTATCGGTCGGATCCTGAAACACCATCTGGATACGCTTGCGCTGCGGCAAGGTCGCAAATTTCGCCGCCGGGATCGCGCCGATGTCCTCGCCGCCGAAAAATATCTCGCCGGAAGTCTTGTCTAGAAGCCGCATCACCATCATCGATGTGGTGGATTTTCCGCACCCCGACTCGCCGACCAGCCCGACGCTTTCTCCTTTGGCGACCGAGAAGGAAATGCCATCGACCGCACGGAAAATAGCGTCCTCCGGCGTAGGCTTGCCGAACAATTCGCCGAGCGTCTTGCCCGCGCCCTGGCGCGGATACTCCTTCACCAGATTGCGCACTGCGAGCAGCGGCGTCGCCGTTTTGTCGATCGCAAGTTTCGGCATCGACGCCGCCGGAGACAGTTCCGCGCCTTCGGGAAGTAGTCCGCGCAGCGTGCCGCCGACCTTCGGCGTCGCCTTCATTAGCTTCTTCGTATAGCCGTGCTGCGGAGAGCGGAATATCTCCGACGACAGCGCGGTTTCGACGATCTTTCCTTTTTCCATCACGACCACACGATCGCAATACGCCGCAGCCAAACCGAGATCGTGCGTAATCAGAATGGACGACATACCACGCGCACGCGTAAGCTCGACGACGAGATCCATCACCGACTTCTGCGTAGTCACGTCGAGGCCCGTGGTCGGTTCGTCCGCGATGAGAAGTCGCGGCTGGCACGCGAGCGCGAGAGCGATCACGATACGCTGGCACATGCCGCCCGACAGCTCGAACGGATAAGCATGATAGCGTTCCTCGGGCCGGGCGATCTTGACCTGCTTCAGCATGTCGATCGCCTTTTCCTTCAGGTCGCGCGTATCGGCCCGAACATGCTGCCGCAGCACATCCTCGATCTGTTTGCCGACCTTGCGGATCGGGTTCAGCGCCGCGCGCGGATTCTGGAAGATCATCGACATTTCGCGACCGCGAAGGTCGCGCATTACGTCTTCCTTGGCGTTTTTAACGTCCACGCCGGAGAAAACCACCGAGCCGTTCGCGATCGTGCCGGCGCGGTTCAGAATCCGCAGGACGGCATAAGACGTCACGGATTTACCGGAGCCGGATTCGCCGACGATGCCCAACGTTTCGCCCTTCCCGAGCGATATGTTGATCTGTTCGACCGCGCGCACGATGCCGCGGCGGGTCGCAAACTCGACGGTGACGTCCTTAATTTCCAGAAGCGGTGCTTCGCTCATGACCGGTCCCTCACGTCCGCCGCTGCGGATCGACGATGTCGCGCAAGCCGTCGCCCAAAAGGTTGAAGCAGAACACGGCAAGCATCAGCGTCAGCCCAGGAAATAGCGCAACCCACCACTCGCCCGAGACGATATAACCCGCGCCATCGGCGACCATGATGCCCCACTCCGGTGTCGGCGGCCGCACACCGAGCCCAATGAACGAAAGTCCGGCAGCGTTCAGTACCGCGTAGCCCATGGTCAGCGACATCTGCACGACCATGATGGGCATCACGTTCGGCAGGATCTGCGAAAACAGGATGCGCCATTCACTGTTGCCCGAAAGACGCGCGGCCATCACGAAGCCAGCCTCGCGCCGCACATTGGCTTCAGCGCGGGCAATGCGCGCGTAGAGGGGAAAATTGATGATCGCGGTAGCGATCACGATATTCGTGACCGTGTTGCCGAGTGCCGCGACGATGCCCATCGCGAGCACAAATAACGGAAACGCCATGATCATGTCCGCGAGCCTGCTGACCACGATGTCGATCCAGCCGCCGAAATAGCCCGCCGCAATCCCCGAGATGCCGCCGAGCACGAAGACCAGCGCGACCGAAGTAATCGCGATCGTCATGTCGAGCCGCGTCGCAACTACGACGCGGCTGAACAGATCACGACCATATTGATCGGTGCCGAACCAATGTGCCCAAGACGGCGGCTGTAGCTGAATCGCCGTGTTGGTCGCGAGTGGATCGTAAGGCACGATCCACGGACCGAAGATCGCCGCGATCGCGAACAGCAGAAACAACGCGAAAGCGAAGCCCGTGATCGGATTTTCCGAGATCACATACTTCGTCTGCCGCAGAACGGCCGACAACCCGGAGGTTTGTGCCGCGCTTGCGGCTTCCGCCGGCTTGACTGCAACGGCGACCTTTGGCGCACGCGCGACCGTACTGACGGCTGTGATGCGGGAGTGCGAGTTCATGCCGCCATCCTCACGCGCGGGTCAATCACGCCGTAGAGAAGATCGATCATCAGGTTCAGGAGCACATACATGACCGCCATCACCAGCACGAAGCCCTGCACCGGCGCGAAATCGGAGGCGATCAGCGCTTCGACGGCGTATGAGCCGATGCCCGGCCAGGCGAACACCTTTTCGACCAGCACATTCGCGCCGAGCAGGAATGAAAACACCATACCGAGCGTGGTGATGACCGGGAGCAGCGCATTGCGGAACGCATAAGTGAGAATGACCTTGCGCGTGGAAAGTCCGCTCGCCCTTGCCGTCCGCACGAAATCGGACGACAGCACCGCCAACATGGAGGCGCGCGTCATGCGCGTGATCGGCGCCAGCGAGAAGATCGCAAGTGTCGCTGCCGGAAGAATGAGTTGCTTCAGCGCCGCCCAGAACACCTCGAGATCGCCCGCGATCAGGCTGTCGATCAGATAAAAGCCCGTCACCTGCGGCGGTGCGGAATATATAATGTCGAGCCGCCCAAGGGGCGACGGCGCCCAGCCGAGTTTAAAATAGAAGAAATACGAAAGCAGGAGCCCGGTGAAGAATACCGGCAGCGACACTCCCGCCGTCGCGACTACTCTCGAAATGTGATCGATGAACGATCCCTCCTTCACCGCGGCGAGGACGCCGAGCGGAATCGCAATCAGGATCGAGACAATGAGACCGGCGAGCGTCAGTTCAGCAGACGCCGGCAGCCGCGCAGTAAGGTCGCGTATGACCGGCTGGCCAGTTGTCAGCGACTGGCCGAAATCGCCGCGTGACAGGTCCTGCACGTAGCGGATGAATTGTTGATATTTCGGCTTGTCGAGGCCGAGCTTCACGCGAACTTCCTGGATCGCTTCCTTCGTCGCGGCGGGACCGGCGAAATATTCCGCCGTATCGCCCGGAAGGATGCGCGTGAGCGCGAAGGTAATCACGATGACGGCAGCGATGCTGAACAGCGTGATGCCGACGCGCTTACCCATTCGCAGAAACATCAGAAATCTCCGTGAAGGAAATAAGCGGGCGGCGCGATTGCCGCCCGCTTTACGCAATCAGCCTTTGGCAAGCGTGCGATAGTCGAGCCGCCGGTGGAACCAGTACTGGTAGCCCGACACGTTCTTCTGCATCGCCACGTTTGAGTAAGGCTGGAACAAGGGAATGCGGGGGATGTCCGCGAACGCGAGATCGACCATGCCCTTGACGTCCTTGTCGTAGGTGGCCTTGTCGCCGATCGCCGCCGCGTCTCGCGCGCCGTCGATGAACTTGTCCATCTCCTTCGACTGATAGCTCATCGTGTTGAAGATGGAATTCGACCCGTGATAGCACCAGCGGAAGAAGTATTCCGGGTAGTCGAGCCAGCCCGAGAACACGTTCACGTAAAGCGGCATCACCTTCTTGTTCAATTCGGTACGCCAGTTTGCACCAGGCACCTTGTTGATCGTGGTCTTGATACCGATCTGCGCGAGGCTTTCCTGAATGAGCACGCAACTCGGCTCGTTCACACCCGCGAAGTTGAGGTCGAACGAAAGCGTGGTCTCGAAGCCGTCCTTGTAGCCAGCTTCCTCCATCAGTTTCTTCGCCTTGGCGATATCGGTGTTGTACTTGTGCGCCTGCGGCCACGCTACTTCGGTCTGTTTGTTCGCAGGCGCGCCGTAAACCTTGCCGGCGAGGCCGTAGAGCACCGCATCGACGATCTTCTGGTACGGCACGGCGTAAGCCACTGCCTGACGAACCTTGATGTTGTCGAAGGGCGGCTTGGTTACGTTCATGCCGAGATACTGAATCCCGTTCGAGAACGGCGTCGATACGATGCTGAGCTTGCCGCTCTGCTTCAGTTCGACGAAATCCTTGTTCGGCAATTCATAGGAGATGTCGGCGTCGCCGCGTTCAAGCAGCGCGCGGCGGTTACCGGCCGACGGCACGATGCGCCAGACGATGCGCTTGGTCTTCGGCAGCGGTCCGAGCTTGTAGTTCTCGTTCCGCTCGAAAATGACTTCCGTTCCCGGTGTCCATTTCGCGACATTGTACGGGCCACCGCCGGCGATGTTCTGCTTGGTATAATCGAGACCCCAGGGGTCCTTCTCCGTCGCGTGCTTCTTCACAAGCTCGGAGTGCATCACCACCGGCACGACGACTGCGAGGTCGGGGATCGTAAGCTTATCCTTGCGCAGGAAATCCACGCGCACGGTGTGGTCGTCGACGACGACAAACTGCTCTGGCTTCTCGAGCGAGCCCGCGCGCATCTGAAAGGTCGGGAAGCCGCCGACGGTGACCGCGCGATCGAGCGACCACTTGACGTCCTTTGCCGTGATCGGCGTGCCGTCGTGGAATTTCGCGTCCTTGCGCAGCTTGAAGGTCGCTGACATGTCAGCGAGCTTCATGTCTTCGGCGAGTTCGGGCTTGAATTTGTCCTTGTCGTAATACTCGACGCCGTTCGGCAGCTTCTTCATTTCTTGGCTGATAAGGCGCGAGTAGCAGTTCCACGCGACTTCGTAGCCCGGCACGTTGGTGCCGACGCCGTGGATGTCGATGTTGTTGGGTCCGCCCTCCGAGACGATGAGCAGCGTCTCGGCGCGCGATTGCGCTTTTGCAGGAGAAAAGACGGCGGGAGCCGTCAGAGCAGTCGATGCAGCCAGCGCGCCGGCCGATTTCAGAAAGTCACGTCGCTTCATTTCCCATCCTCCGAATCCGCATTCGGAGGAGCTACTGCGAAGGACGTGCCAACTTGCGAATTCGTCGAATTCGACAGTCAGATCAAGCCGATAATGTCACTTGATCTCACGGCACCGCCGCGTCGAATTGCATACAATTCGTATTTTTATGCCTAGATTCTATGCAGCCGAGCGATCAGCCTGTGTTTTTATCGGAGATTGGCCGAGCGCACGAATGGTCCCTTCATTGGGGCAGTACCGCTGCCAGTCATGGACCCCCGGCGCCAGTTCGATCTCCACCTCACACACATTCTTCGCCTCACAGAAACTGCAGAGACGTTGCATATCCTTCCAGACCGACGGCCATTTGGCTTCGACAATGGCGGGATTAATGCCTTCCAGTTCCAGACGCCGTGGCATAGCGACTGGCGGCGAACCTGCCTGTTCCAAGCGGTAGAGATCGCCGGCCGTTATTCCGACATCGCGCGCCAGTTCCTCGACCTGACCAGCATTGAGCCCCCGCAATTCCGAGACCGCGAATATCCTGCCAATACGCACCAATAGGCCCTTGATTGTCATGCTCATGTTCAGCGCTCCTCAATGCGGGCAGCGAAGGGCCGCGCGATTTCTGAGACGCACCTTGCGCGAAGTCAGCAATTCGATCTGTGCCTTGCGCTCCATGCTGGAGAAAGTGCGCGACACGGTTTCGATCGTTAGGCCGAGATAGTCGGCAATGTCCTGACGCGACATTGGCAGGTCGAATTCGGTGCGATCCTTCGAACGGTCGGCCATTTCAATCAGGAACGATGCCACCCGCTCTTTGGCGCTGGAGCGGCCGAGCAGGATCATCTGGTCCTGCACATGATCCAGCTCCCGGGCAGTCATCAACCAGAGTTCGCGAGCAACCACCGCATCGGTCTGTGCAAGCGCCGTCAAGGTGGAGCGTTTGATCGCGAGCACGACGGTGTCGGAAATCGCCTCGGCGGAGAAGCGATGATTGAGTCCCGCCTCGAGGCCGAAAATGTCGCCGGGCAGATAGAACGCGCCGACCTGCCGGCGGCCGTCGTCGAGCAATTTGTGGGTGCGGACCGACCCCTTCAGAACCTTGTAGACGTAGTCGGCGGGCTCATCCTGCCCGTAAATCTCCTCGTTGCGGGCAACTGGAAGCTTTATGCCCATAAGCTCGAGGGAGCTTTCAAAGCCGCGTTCGGGCTGGCCGTCCGCCTTCGCGGCTGGTGCGAAGCGGGCGGTATAGCGTTCTTCCGATACGTGTTGTGCATACGCGAGCATTGCGGCCTCCTCCATCTGATGGAGCAAGCGATACCCGTTGCCGAAGGCCCCGAAAATTCAGGCCGATCACCTAAGGGATATTACCTAGGCGTGATTTTCCCTGAAAAATCGGGCTATTTTGGCTGCTATGAAGAAGCCCAAAAGCGCCGGGAGCCCATTCGGCTCGCTCGATCTTGTGATGCGAAGCGCCTGGTCGCGCTATGCGGCGGCAATCCCAATTGTCTCGCTCGCCTTCGCAATCCGTGCAGTGGTCCAGCCACTGGTCGGCAACGAGGCGCTGTTTCTCCTGTTCGTACCTGCCGTGCTCGCCGCCGGCACGATCGGGGGATTCGGCCCCGGCGTTGCCGCGACGGTTCTGAGCCTCATTGCCGGAAATATATTCTTTCTCGGCCAGCACGCGGACGAGCGAGAACTACTCTCGAACAGCATCAGCTTTTTTCTGTCGGGGCTCGCGATCGCAGCCTTCGGTGGCTGGATGTGGACCACCCGCATCGCCGCAGCCGCGCGCGAGGCACATCTGAATTCGATCCTCGATACCGTGCCGGATGCGATGATCGTCATCGACACAGACGGGATCATCAGTTCCTTTAGTGCGGCCGCGGAGCGACTATTCGGCTACGAAGCAGCCGAGGTGCGCGGCAAAAACGTCAGCATGCTGATGCCCACGCCGTATCGCGAGGCACATGACGGCTACATGTCCCGCTACATGCGGACTGGCGAGCGCCGCATCATCGGCATCGGTCGCGTCGTGGTCGGCGAGCGCAAAGATGGCTCGACATTTCCGATGGAGCTTGCAGTCGGTGAAATGATTTCGGGCCGTGAGCGCTTTTTTACAGGCTTCGTGCGCGATCTAACCGAACGGCAGGAAACCGACGCACGGCTGCAGGAATTGCAGGCCGAACTCGTGCACATCTCACGTCTTTCGGCGATGGGCGAAATGGCATCGACTCTTGCCCACGAACTGAACCAGCCGCTCACAGCCATTGCAAACTACATGAAGGGATCGAGCCGCCTTGTCAGCGAAATTCAATCTGACCGCGCGCCGCTTCTGAAGTCGGCACTCGACAAGTCCGCCGAACAGGCGATCCGTGCCGGACAGATCATACGCAGGCTCCGCGATTTCGTCGCACGAGGCGAAAGCGAGCGCAGCGTCGACAGCCTCTCGAAAATTATCGAGGAAGCGAGCGCGCTCGCACTGGTCGGCGCGAAGGAATCCGGCATCCATGTTCGCATGACGCTTGACCCAGAAGGGGATCTCGCGCTCGTCGACCGAATCCAGATTCAGCAGGTGCTGCTAAACTTGATCCGGAACGCGATCGACGCAATGAAGCAGAGCCCGCGCAAGGAACTTACTATTGCGAAGCATGCGCCCGTCGAAGGCATGGTCGCCGTCAGCGTTTCGGATACCGGCACCGGCATCGATCCCGAAATTCGCGGCCAACTATTCCAACCTTTCATCACGACGAAAACCGACGGCATGGGCGTCGGCCTCTCGATTTCCCGCACAATCATCGATTCGCACGGCGGAAAACTCTGGGTGGACGACAATCCGCAGGGCGGCGCTACATTTCGCTTCAGCCTGCCGGTCGCAGCAAACATAAAGGCCGACGAAAATGCCTGACAGCCCGACAATTCACGTCATCGACGACGACGAAGCGGCCCGCGACTCGCTGCAATTTCTACTCGAAACCGCTGGACTGCGGACGAAGACCTATGAAACTGCAACCGCATTCCTGAAACACCTGCCCGGTCCCGGCGCCGGTTGCATTATCACCGATGTGCGCATGCCTGGAATGACCGGGATCGAACTTCTGAAGACACTGAAGGGCCGCGCGTTCCCCTTACCCATCATTATCATCACCGGTCACGGCGATATTCCGCTTGCGGTAGACGCCATGCGCGAGGGAGCTACCGACTTTCTTGAGAAGCCCTATAGCGACGATGCGCTTCTGGAATCGATCAAACGCGCCGTTGCTTCCGCGAAACCCTCGGCGGATATGGACAACGTCAAGGCCGAGATTCTGCTCCGGGTCGCAGAGCTTTCTGGCCGCGAAGCAGAAGTCATGACCGGCCTCGTCGCCGGGAAATCGAACAAGGTCATCGCTATCGAACTCGACATCAGTCCGCGTACCGTCGAAATCTATCGCGCCAATGTCATGGCGAAGATGGGAGCCGACAGTCTTCCGGCACTCGTCAGAATGGCGATCACGGCAGGGCTACCCTGAAGTGCCGGACGCGAATGACCTTGCGCAAGATCAACGCGGCGAAACCCCGTCCGGCCAACAAGGCCACATGCCCAGTCGCCGAAAAGAAGGGAACCGAGCCAGAATAGCGCTTGACCGGTTGACCGGCGCGCAGCGCCGTACACTGAACCTAAGCGCATGGGCATCCGTCGCCGGTTCGCTGATATTGATTGCCGAACTCGGCTGTGTCGCGCTGGCGATCGCGGAGATACTTAATACTAGATCAGCGGCGGCGGCCTTTTCCTATCTGGCGGCTTTCCTTGTTCTCGCGTTGGCTCGGATCGCCATTGAAGGCGTTTCGACTACACTTGCGGCGAACGCCGCTGAGGAGATCAAGCTTCATGCCCGACGCGAACTGAGCGGCGCGATCGCGGAACTTTCACCAGTCGATCGCGTGCGGCCACTAGCCGGCGAAATCGCCAATCTGCTGACCAGCCACGTCGATGCGTTGGGGCCTTATCTGACGCGGTACCGCCCGTCCCGGCTACGCACCGCGGTGATCCCACCCGCGGTACTCATCATTACAGCCTATTTCTCATGGGTCGCAGCCGCGGTGCTGCTGGTGGCGGGACCGCTCATTCCAATCTTCATGGCGCTCATTGGCGCCGAAGCGCGCAGCGCGAGCGAGCGGCAGCTTCAGCAAATCGGAACCATGAACGCCGAACTTCTGGATCGTCTCCAGGGACTGACAACGCTTCGGCTGTTCGACGCGATACCGCGCGCTGCTGAAAGCCTGCTTCGCGAGGGACAGGAAATCCGCAAGCGAACCATGGCGGTGCTGCGTATTGCCTTTATCTCATCGGCAGTGCTCGAACTCTTTTCAGCGCTCGGCGTCGCATTTGCTGCGGTCTATATCGGCTTTAGCCTGCTTGGCTATTTTCAGTTCGGCGCTTACGGCGGGCTTTCGCTGACCGGTGCACTTTTCGTGTTGATGATCGCTCCGGAATATTTCAGGCCGCTGCGCGACTTCGCCGCCGCGTACCACGATCAGGCGTCCGCGTTTGCGGCATGCAACGAGATCGAAAAACTTCTGGATCAGTCCCGGCGACGCCTTCCCACGAGAAGCGCCGAAACTGTTCCACTCGTGCGACTTGAGCTTGACGAGGTTTCAGTAGCACTCGGCGACACGACAATTCTTCCGACATTCTCACTGCATATCGAGCGTGGGGAATGCATCGCCTTAGTCGGTCCAAGCGGTACCGGAAAGTCGATGCTGCTCGCACTGATCGCCGGTCTGGTTGCGCCTGCGGGAGGCAGACTCTCGGTGAACGGACGCGATGATGTCTCCTGCACGATCGCGTGGCTCGGCCAAAAACCTGCATTCACGCAGGGCAGCGTCAAAGCCAATCTTTTGATGTCCCGCGTGCTCGCCGATCGCGACGGCTTCGACGCGGCGATCCGTACCGCGCATGCTGAGGATATCATCGCGAAACTCGAACGCGGCTATGACGAAGTTCTGCGTGAGAACGCAGCGAACCTTTCCGGCGGAGAAGCCCAGCGCCTTGCGATTGCGCGCCTCGCGCTTTCGAAGGCCGATCTTATTCTTGCCGACGAGCCTACCGAGCATCTCGACGCGGATACTGCGGAAGCCGTTATCGACGGCCTCTTTTCGAGCGCGAAAGGCCGCACGTTGATCGTCGCAACTCACGACGCCCGGATCGTCGGACGCGCCGACCGCGCGATCGATGTACGGCATTTGCCAGGCAAGAGTTTCGGAGCGGCGGCATGAAGTATGCGTTCCATTTCGTCGCGATGATGTGGCGCGAGCAGCGCCGTTGGATGCTTACCGGCGCGGCCGCGAGCTTTTTTGCCCTGCTCTCGGCCATTGCACTCCTCGCACTCTCGGGGTGGTTCATCACTGCCGCAGGTCTTGCCGGTCTCGCCGGGGCCGGTGCGACCTTCGACTTCTTCCGCCCGAGCGCAGGCATCCGCTTTCTCGCGCTGTTCAGGACCGCGACGCGATATGGCGAGCGGCTCGCAACCCATGACGCGACGCTACGTTTCTTCGCCTCCCTTCGTACCACACTCTTTACCTCGGTCGCGCATGCGGCGACGCACAGCCGCAAGCTGAGAAGCAGCGAACTGTTGCAGAGACTGACAGCCGACCTCGACTCCATCGATACGCTCTATCTGCGTCTGCTGCTTCCCGCAGCGATCGCCGCCACACTGGCACTGGGCGGTGGCGCGTTGCTCGTCTTTATCTCACCGCCGGCTGCCCTTGCGATCCTCGCGGCGTTCGCCGCGAGCGCGATTGCGATCTTCGGCGGAGCGACGTTCGCCCGAAAAGCAGCGCAACGCATTGCGCTCGGATCAGAAGCACTGCGTGTCAGGTCCATCGATCTCTCGCGGGCGCAGATCGATCTATTACTCTCTGGCGGGATCGCCTCGCAAAAACAAAGCATCGAGCGAGCAGCGAGCTATCTTTCGGACGCCGGAAAGCGGATCGGCCGGATCGAAGCCGTTACCGGCGCGGCGATTGCTATCGTAGGCGCCAGTCTCACCCTGGCCTTTCTCTTGCTCGGCGGTACCGCGTTTCAGGCGGGCACCATCGAGGGGCCGACCATGGCGATGCTAGTCATTGGTGGCTTCGCTGCGCTCGAAGTGTTCGGTCCTTTGCGCCGCGGCGGCATCGAGCTTGGCCGGATAGCTTTCTCGGGACGCAGGCTCGTTCGACTGGCAAGCGCCCGACCCGAACGTGATGAGCGGCTCTTTGTGCGGCACGGACTCGCGGTTGCTGCCGTCGCTGTTACTTATCGGTACGGGCAGCGAGCGAGTGCGCTGTTCCATCACTTTAACTTCGCAGCACGCCGAGGAGAGCGCATCGCACTCGTGGGGCGCAGCGGTTGTGGAAAATCGACCCTACTTTCGCTGATCGCGGGGCTGCTGCGACCGGAAAGCGGAAGCATCCTGATAGGCGAATGCGAAGATAGTCGCCGCCACCCGCTCGGCTACCTTACGCAGGAAACCGAGCTTTTCGCCGGCTCCGTCGCCGAGAACCTCCGTGTCGCCGCCCCCTTGGCAACCGACGCAGAACTATGGCACGCGCTCGAAATCGCGGAATTGCACTGCAAGATCGAAACGCTTGAAGGCGGCCTCGCGTGGCAGCTCGGCGAGACCGGTAGTGGCTTTTCCGGCGGCGAGCGCCGCAGGCTGGCGATCGCTCGGCTCGTCCTGCGCAACCCATTGATCTGGCTTCTCGACGAGCCAACCGCCGGCATGGATGACCCCCTCGCGCGACGCGTACTGGACAACCTCTTCGCGCACGCGCCGGATGCGACTTTCGTGATCGCAGCACACCATCGGCGTGAGATCGAGCGCGCTCACCGCGTCATCCACCTGTCCGGTCATAGCGCTTGACGCAAATCAAGGAGGTAACCAGCCTCTCCCGATAGGTATTCCAAACTGCCGACTCGCATGCTCCGCAAGAAGGGACCTATTCCATGGAAATCGACGTAGTCGCGCTATCGCGCCTGCAGTTCGCGCTGACTGCCATGTATCACTTCATTTTCGTTCCGCTGACACTCGGGCTTTCCATTCTGCTCGCGATCATGGAAACGACCTATGTCATGACCGGCCGCGCGATCTGGCGGCAGATGACGAAATTCTGGGGCACGCTGTTCGGCATCAATTTCGTGCTCGGTGTCGCCACCGGTCTGACCATGGAATTCCAGTTTGGCATGAACTGGAGCTACTACAGCCACTACGTCGGCGACATTTTCGGCGCGCCGCTCGCGATTGAAGGATTGATGGCGTTCTTTCTTGAGGCCACCTTCGTCGGCCTGTTCTTCTTCGGCTGGGACCGGCTCTCCAAGCTCCAGCATCTCGCCGCCACCTGGGCGGTCGCGCTCGGTACCAACCTCTCCGCACTATGGATTCTGATCGCGAACGGCTGGATGCAACACCCGGTCGGCGCCGCCTTCAATCCGCAAACGATGCGGATGGAAGTCACCAACTTCTACGAGGTGCTGTTCAACACCGTCGCACAAGCTAAATTCGTACACACCGTGTCCGCCGGCTATGTCGCGGCGTCGCTGTTCGTGCTCGGCGTCAGCGCTTGGTATCTCCTGAAAGGCCGCCACGTCGATCTCGCAAAACGCTCGATGGCGGTCGCAGCGAGCTTCGGCCTGCTCAGCTCGCTTAGTGTCGTCGTGCTTGGCGACGAGAGCGGCTACTCCGCAAGCGAACACCAGAAGATGAAACTTGCCGTTATGGAAGGCATGTGGCGAACCGAAAAGGCGCCGGCGGGATTCGCTGTGTTCGGCATTCCCGACCAGGAGAAGCGTGAGACGCGCTACGCAATCCACGTTCCCTATGTGCTCGGGCTGATTGCGACACGTTCGCTGACGCAGGAAGTACCCGGCATCGAAAACCTCGTCGATCAGGCGAAGCTCGACATCGCCAAGGGCATCAAGGCATACGACGCCCTGATGACGATCCGCGCAGCGAAGGGACAGAACATCGCCGACGCGACAAAGAACGCGTTCGAGGATAACGGCCGCTATCTCGGCTATGCCTATCTCCTGAAGCGCTATGTCGAGGATCCGCGCAAGGCGACGCCACAGATGATCGAGAAAGCGGCTTGGGACACGGTGCCGACGGTCTGGCCGATGTTCTGGTCGTTCCGCATCATGGTCGGGCTAGGCTTTTTCTTCATCTTGCTTACGGCGATCTTTTTCTATCTCGCCTCGACCGGCGGGCTCGAAAGACACCGCTGGCTCTTGCGTCTCGCGGTCTGGACGATTGCGCTGCCTTGGGTCGCGATCGAACTTGGCTGGTTCGTTGCCGAATATGGTCGGCAGCCTTGGGCCGTCGAAGGAGTGCTGCCCACCGCAATCGCGGTCTCCCATCTTGGAATTTGGGAAGTCGCGATCACGATGGCGGGCTTCGTCACTTTCTACACCGTGCTTCTTATCATCGAGATGAAGCTGATGGTGAAGGCGATCAAGGCAGGCCCACAAACCGACATGGCCGCGGACGGGTCTGCGCGCGGCCGCATTCAAACCGTTCCCGCGGAGTAAGCAATATGATTTTATTTGAACTGATCGACTACGGCACGCTGAAAGTCATTTGGTGGGTGCTACTCGGTGTGCTCCTGATTGGGCTTGCCGTCACCGACGGTTTCGACATGGGCGTTGCGACGCTCCTGCCCTTCGTCGCGAAAACCGACGTCGAACGCCGCGTCGCCATCAATACGATCGGCCCGGTCTGGGAAGGAAACCAAGTCTGGCTAATTCTTGGCGGCGGCGCGATCTTCGCGGCGTGGCCACCGCTCTATGCGGTCAGCTTCTCCGGTTTCTACCTTGCGATGTTTGTCGTGCTCGCCGCGCTGATCCTGCGGCCGGTTGGCTTCAAATACCGTTCGAAGCGGCCGGACACCAAATGGCGCCGCAACTGGGACATCGCGCTCTTCGTCGGCGGCTTCGTGCCGGCACTGATCTTCGGCGTCGCGGTCGGGAATGTCCTGCAGGGCGTACCGTTTCGACTCACCGAGGATTTGCGCCCAATCTACGAGGGCAGCTTCTTCGGCTTGCTCAACCCGTTCGCGTTGCTCTGTGGCCTGCTGAGCGTTGCGATGCTGGTAATGCATGGGGGTGCTTGGCTCGCGGTCAAGTCCGGTGGCATCGTCGCCGAGCGCGGACGCCGCTACGGTTCCTATGCGGCGCTGGCGTCGATCGCATTGTTCGCTCTGAACGGCGTCTTTCTCTGGCTAGCCGTGAAGGGCTATCGCATCGTCGATGGCGTTACTCCGAATATGCCGAGCAATCCGCTGCTGAAAACCGTGACCCGCGACGGCGCCTCCTGGTTTGCGAACTATTCCACCTATCCGTGGATGACGATCGCACCCGCGCTCGGCTTCGCCGGTGCGGCAGGCGCCTTCATCGGCCTGCGCGGCAGAAGTGAATTAGTCACCTTCCTGTTCAGCAAGCTCTCGGTATTCGGCATCATTTCGACCGTGGGTCTTAGTATGTTTCCTATCATTCTGCCGAGTTCGATCGATCCGAAATCGAGCCTGACGGTGTGGGATTCCGCTTCGAGCCACGCCACCCTCTTCAACATGCTGGTCGCGACCGTGATCTTCCTGCCAATCGTACTTGCCTATACCGCGTGGGTTTACCGCGTGCTGTGGGGCAAGGTCGATGAGCGGATGATCCAGCGCGAAGAGCACACCATGTACTGACGGAGAAGATTATGTGGTACTTTGCCTGGCTGCTCGGCATGCCTCTCGCCTGCACTTTTGCCGTGTTGAATGCGATGTGGTTCGAGATTCGCGAGGACGCGCGCAGGAAGTCCTGACGTCCGTGTCTTTAAAGAAATGGCCCGCCTTCGGAAATCCGAAGGCGGGCCTGTTTTTCGTCAAGCGCCTGAAATGCTATCAGTCGCGGTAATTGCGGGTCTGGAAGTCGGCGTAGGCGAGACCGGCCGCGAAGACCAAGAACAACAGCCCAACGAACGCGACGACCACGATTACTTCAGCCGGCATGATTCCCTCCTTGCTGAGGGCAATCATTCATTCCAGCACCGGATAAACCTTGATCGGGGTCAAAATGGACTACGTGTCGCGATTCCCGCTAGCGCGGCACGGATCAGAACCAGTAACGCCAAGCGTAGATCACGGTCATGAGAGTGCCGAGCGCAATCACGAGTGCCCGAACAACGCCGGCGGGCAGCACAGTGATCAGTTTACCTCCGACCAAACCTCCGGCGACCGCTCCTATAAGCATCACCAGCGTTTCCGGCCAACGAATAACTCCCTGCACAACAAAGATAGCGATGGTGACGAAACTGGTCGCCGTCGCCAATACGTTCTTCAGCGCGTTCGCGGTTCGGACGTCTTCTGTGCCCGTGGTGGTCAGCACCGCAAGCAGCATTACACCAAGCCCGGCGCCGAAATACCCGCCATAGGCGGTGACAGGCAGCATCAGCACATAACGCGCTCGCGAGCCGTTAATGCCTGAGGAGCTCGTCAACGTAGCCTGCACCCGGCGACCAAAGGCGAACACCAGCGTGGCCAGCGCGATCAACGCCGGAACAAGAAGAACAAACAGCCTTTCAGGCGTCGTTAGGAGCAACACCGCTCCGGCCGCGCCACCGATAACCGCGCCCACGACGGCAATAGCGAAGCCCTTGTCGAGCGCAGGCAGACGACTGCGATCCGCGAGCGCCGCGAATAGATGCCCTGGCGTGACGGCAACGGCGTTTGAAGCATTCGCGACGACTGCCGGCAATCCCGCGGCGAGCATCGCCGGAAAGGTGATAAGGGTCGCGCCACCCGCAATTGCATTAACAACGCCACCGGCGACGCCCGCAAGAAACAACAGGACTGCAATTCCCAAATCCATTTTTTAACGCCACTCCAAACCGCTATACGAACACGAGGAAGCCCCGCAACTTGCGGGGCTTCTTTTAGTCCAGATTGTCCCTGGCCGCGATCAACGGAAACGCTAATCCCACCATGCGTTTACAGCTGCAAACGCGGCCGCAGTCTGTGCGCCGTAAGTCCGGCGTGAAGCGGCCAACGGAGATGGGTTCCATACCGAGTAAGAACCGACCGTCGCCTCGTACAGCATGTTTCCAGGCCGCAGCCCCTTTTGGGGCCGCGCGCACGCGGCCAATAGTCTCCTCCGCGCAAGCGGCGTGTATGCTAGACTTAGTACTGACCCTAGGGCCGACGCATGCCTTCCAATAAAAACGACAAGGACATCGAAATCATTCCACCGGACGGCACCCACCGCGGGCGGCGCAATCCCGAGTGGGTCTATATCTCAGTCAACGGCGGCGAGTATTCGTTCAAGAACCTGCCGCTGCACAAACGGATCATGCTCGCCGCAGCATGGTTCGGCGGATTGCTTGTTTTCGGCTTTCTGATCTTTCTGGTCGTTGCAAGTGCGGTGCTGGTCTGGATTCCGTTCCTGCTTGCAATCGCGGTGATCACCGCATTTGTGCTATTCTTCCGCACGAAATTCTATCGTAGGTAGAATACCTCCTACGCTATCCTGCGTGATCGCGCAGGAACTGCTCTACAATCCCGTTAAATACATCTGGCGCTTCTACGTAGGCAGCGTGACCGACACCCCGAATGCTGATGCTGCGCGCATCCGGAAGAAAATCAAGCATTGCTTCCGAGCGCTGCGGCATGACGACGGTATAGGGGTCGCGCGGCGCTTTCAGAACCGCGTCCTTTTCGCCAATTTCGACAATACCTCCGCGGTACATGACCTCGACGCGGCTCGCGATGCAATTTACGACCGCTAGATCGTGCGTGATCAGCAAATACAATCGCCATCGCTTCTCGATTTGCGGTCACGGCGGCGGCGCGCAGTGGGTGCAGCGTTACGTGCTGCATAGCGGCGGCCGCTATATCGAGCGCGCGGTCGCGGCGAACCCGGGCTGGTATCTGCTGCCCGATAATGAGTTCACTTATCCATACGGTTTGAACAAGGCGCCGATTCCACAGGCTACGCTGCGCAATGCCTTCGGAACACGTTTCACGCTTCTGCTCGGACAGGACGACCGCCGTACCACCGGTATTATTCGCGACAACAAGCAGACCCGCGCGCAGGGCGCAAACCGCTACGAGCGTGGTCACTTCTATTTCAAGCGTGCGGCCGCGGACGCGCAGCGGATCGGCGCGCCGTTTGCGTGGCAGTTACGCGAAGTGCCGGGCGCGGGACACGAAAACGAAGACATGGCACCGGCTGCAGCCGACGTTCTCAAAGGGCGCTAACGTAGGGCGTCTCGCGAGCGAGAGCGCCTATATCGCCTCGCCCGTCGTGCCGCCGTCCCGTTTCTGCGTGGCTTTGCTCTTTCGATCCTGCCAAAGCGTGCGCAACTTCCCGACGATGCCGGTCGGGAAAAAATAAACGCTTAGGATAAAGAGAATACCGAGCCAGAGCAGCCAGCGGTCTGCGGATAGAAACGAAGATACGAGCGGTATTCCCGCTGCAGCCTCGCCGAGCTTGCCCATCAACGCGGGCAGATAATTCTCGGCAATGATCATGAGGGTCGCGCCGATGGCCGCGCCATAAAGTGTGCCCATGCCGCCGATCACGACCATCAACAGCACGTCAATCATGATCGAAAACGAAAGCGTGGTGTCAGGTCCAGTGTAGCGCAGCCATAGCGCGAGCAGAACGCCCGCGAGCGCTGCCATCATCGTGGACACCACGCTCGCAATCGAGCGATAGACCACCACCGGATAGCCGAGCGCCTCGGCGCGGAATTCGTTTTCGCGGATCGCCTGCAACACGCTGCCGAACGGCGAATTCACGACGCGCAACAGAAGCAGGAAACCGAAAAGTGCCGCGAAGAATACGATGTAATAGGTGACAATGCGGCCGTTCACCGCCGTGCCGAAGATCGGCTGCTCGAACAGGCGGAACGACGGACGCAGGATTTCCGGCACACTGTAGTTCAGGCCGTCTTCGCCACCGGTGAAGCCCGAAAGCTGCGAGGCAAGCACAAGAAAAGCGGTCGCTACCGCGAGGGTGATCATGGCAAAGAAGATCGCGCGCACGCGCAGCGAGAACAGCCCAATCACCAACGCAACCATCCCTGCGACGGCAATTGCGATGAAAATGCCGAGCGCGAGCGCGCTCCAGGACGGGCCCAGCCGCGACAGCGCAATCGCAGCGCCATAGCCGCCGATGCCGAAGAACATCGTATGGGCGAAGGACACAATGCCGGTATAGCCGAGCAAGAGGTCGTAGGATGCAACTAGCAAAATGAACACGCAGATCTTCGCGGCGACGTTCAGCGGCTGCGCGCCGGAGAACAGAAACGGCGCGAGTGTCAGCACGAACAGTATCACGAGTAGTGCTACCGTCAGTATGGGCGAACGCGGTGTATCGCCGGAGAGAATGCGCGCGAGCATGTGCGGCCTCAGACCTTCACCACGGGGTAAAGCCCCTGCGGGCGCCACATCAGCACGACCAGCATCAGCGCGATGTTGGAGATGAGCGCGATTTTCGGCTCGAGAAACGCGGTGTAGTTCGCGACCAGCGCGACCAGCAGCGAACCGATCAGGCAGCCGCCGATCGAGCCGAGGCCGCCGATGATGACGACGATGAAGATCAATACCAGCACCTGCAGACCCATGCCGATCGTGAGCGTTTGCTGGTAGAAGCCCCACATCACGCCACCTAAACCCGCGAGCGCCGAACCCGCGGCGAAGACACCGACGAACAGCCGGCGAATGCGATAGCCGAGCGCTTCCACCATTTCCGGGTTTTCGACGCCGGCGCGAACCAGAAGCCCGATCCGCGTGCGATTCAGCACAAGCATCATCGCAAGAAACACCGCAACGCCGATCACGACGGCGATCAACCGATAGCGCTCGACGATCATGTCAGGCCCGATCGCAAGCCCGCCGCGGAAATTCTGCGGCAAAGCGATGGTGATCGGGCTGCCGCCAAAGAAAACGTGCAGCAGTTGCTCAATGATGATGAGGCCGCCCATAGTCACGAGAATCTGTTTCAGGTGCTGGCGATAGACGGGCCGGATGATCAAGCGCTCGAATACGAGCCCGAACATGCCGGAAACCGCCATGGCGACAAGAATGCACAGGACCAGCACACCGATATTCAGCGCGAGCGACGGCGACTCCACCCACCCTGTCAGCGGCCGCAGCACCAGCAGGCTCATGTAGGCGCCGACGGAAATGAAAACGCCGTGACCGAAATTGATCACATCCATCAGGCCGAATACGAGAGTCAGGCCGGACGCCATGATGAAAATGATCATTCCCATCGCGAGTGCGGCCACCGTCAGCGTGACCCAGGTCGAGAAACTGCCGATAAGCGGCAGCGCGATCAGCGCGACCGCTACCGGGATCAGGATCGGAATCCAGTCGATCGGAGGAGATGCGAGTGCCGTTTCTTCACGCTCGGCGGTACGGTCGGTCATTGGTGCGCATCCATATGCAGGCCGAGCAGGCGATGCTGAAGCGCATGATCGGCAGCGAGTTCGGCCATCGCGCCGCGATGCACGATACGGCCGTCGTCCATCACCGCGACCGCATCGCCGAGCATCTTCGCGGCCATGAAATTCTGCTCGACCAGCAACACGGTCGCGCCCGCGTTCTTCACTTCGCGGAACGCCTTGATCATGTTCGCGACGATGGCGGGCGCTAGCCCCTTGGTCGGTTCGTCGACGAGAATGAGATCGCGCGGCTCGATCAGCGCGCGCGCAATCGCGAGCATCTGCTTCTGCCCGCCGGAAAGCGTCCCCGCCGCGGAGCCGAAAAAGCGCTGCATGGCTGGAAACAAGGAGAATATCCATTCAAGACGCGTGGCATCGATCTTTCCGGCGCGCGCTGCGAGGAGCAGATTTTCGCGCACGGTAAGACCCGAGAAGACGCTCATGTTCTCGGGAATATATGCGATGCCGGCAGCCGCGATTTCGGGCGTCGGACGCGCCGTCATATCCTGGCCCGCGAAGCGAATATTTCCCTGCGACGCTTTCCAGAGGCCCATGATGGTGCGCAGCGTCGTGGTCTTGCCCGCGCCATTGCGACCGAGCAACACCGTAAAGCTGCCGCGGGGCACTTCGAAATCAACGCCCTGCAGAATGTGATAGCGGCCGATATGCGTGTGCACGCCTTCGAGCGTCAAAAGCGGATCAGGCATCCTCGAACTCCTGTCCGAGATAGGCTTCGCGCACAATCGCTGAAGCCATGACTTCCGCGGGCTCGCCGTCCGCAACCAGCGTACCGTTATGCAACACGATGATGCGTCCCGCGAGCGAGCGCACTACATCCAGCTTGTGCTCGACCAGCAGGATCGTCTTGGATGCGTCCCGCTTCAACTCGCCGATGATCTCGAGCACGTTCGGAACTTCGTCTACCGACATACCGGCGGTCGGCTCGTCGAACATAAAAACATCCGGCTCAAGCGCGATCAGGAGCGCGATTTCGAGCTTACGCTGATCGCCGTGCGGCAGCGTGCCGACGATCGTCTCGCGCTTGTCTGCAAGCCGCACCCGCTCGAGGATGACACTTGCGGCGTGCATTACGTCGCTACGGTCGGTCCAGAGCGCGAGCAAGCTCAGACCCGCGCGTGCCCTCGCCTGCACGGCCAGACGAATGTTCTCGAACACCGAGAGATTAGGAAACAGGTTTGTGAGTTGAAACGCGCGGCCAAGTCCACGCTGCGTGCGCGCGGATGCCGGCAGGTTCGTTATATCCCTGCCGTGCAGGAGCACCTTTCCGGCGCTCGCCGCGAGTTGTCCCGAGATGAGATTGAAATAAGTCGTCTTGCCCGCGCCGTTCGGCCCGACGATCGCGGTCAACGTGCCCGGCAGGAATGCACAAGTGACCTTGTTCACCGCCACATGTCCGCCGAAGCGAATGGTGAGGTCTTGCGTTTCCAGAACCGGAGCCGTGGCGCTCATCGTCTCCTCGGAAGAAGGGCGAAGCGGGTTCTCCGCTTCGCCCTTTTTAGCATGCCGCTGTGAGCGGCTAGCGCTTGTTGGTGACCGGAATTGGCAGTTCGGAAGCCGGAATGACGCGCACCAGATCAAGCAGGTCGTTACCCTTGGCGTCGGCCTTGACCTTGAACTGATACATTTCCTGCACCGCCTGATGATCTTCCTTGCGGAAGGTCATGGTTCCCTTCGGCGTTTCGAAGCTCAAGCCTTCCATCGCGGCGATCAGCGCTTCGGTGTCGGTCGACTTCGCAGCCTTTACCGCAGCGAGCACGGCAGCGGCAGCGGCGAAGCCACCGGCGGTGAAGAAGTCCGGCGGCGAGTTGAAGCGCTTCTGGTGCTCGGAGACGAGCCACTTGTTCATCGCGTTCTGCGGGAAGCCCCAGTAGTAATAGATCGCGCCTTCCATGCCCGGATAGTCTTTATAGAGCTGCATCACGGGTAGGATATTGCCGCCCGGCATCAACTCGATCTTGTAACGGCCGGGATTGAGTGCTGCGATCTTCGGGAGCGGATGCGGGCCCGCCCAGATGATCGGAATGAACTTGCGGCCCGGCTTGTCCTTCAGCGCATCGAACAGGCGCTGCGCATAAGCCGTGAAGTCGGTCGTGTTCTGCGGCGCATATTCTTCCGCGACGATCTTCACGTTTGGCCGGATCGCGGCGAGCGCCGCTTTCAGCGCGGCAATGCCGTCCTTGCCGAAGGCATAGTCCTGCGCGAGCGTCGCGATATAAACCTCGCCGTCTTTCGGGAAAGCCGCGGCGGCCGCATAAGCGTCCTGCGTCGAGTTGCGGCTAGTGCGGAAAATGTAGCGATTCCAGCGCGCGCCGGTGATCGCATCGGCGACCGCGGGCTCGACGAGCAGTATCTTCTTATAGTCCTGCGCTATCTGCAGCATTGCGAGCGCGGCTGCTGACGACGTGGTGCCGACGGCGATATCGACTTTCTCGTCGGCATAAGCCTGCTCGAGCAACGAGCGGGCAAGATCGGGCTTGATCTGGTCGTCCTTCACGATGACGGAGATCTTCCGCCCTTCCCAGACCATCGTACCTTTGGTCAGATATTCGAGGCCCAGCATGAAGCCGATCTCGGTCTGTTTCGCATAAGCCTCTAGCGGGCCGGTCTTGCCCGCGATCAACGCGATCTTGAGATCCTGCGCTTGCGCCGACCCGGCAGCGAAAGCGAATGTCGCAACGGCCAGAGAAACGACGGCGCGCAGCGGTCCGGCACGGCGGGATTGCCCTTTCATGAAACCCTCCCAAAAATTGACTATCAACATGACAGTTGATTCATGTATCATGTTATTTGTTGTTCTTGCGGTAAAGGTAGCTAGCGAAGAAAATACCGTCAAGATACCTATTTCATGGGGTTTCGATCCCGCCGGCAACCTGAAATATGACGACGTAATCATGTCCGATTCCGACCCTTCCCCAGCGGCCCTCGCGCCCAAAACCAACCGGGGCGAGCTGACCCGGCAGAAAATCCTGGACGCCGCCGAGCGGGAGATCGGGCAGAAGGGCTTTGCCGAAGCCTCCGTAAGCGCAATCACGGCGGAAGCCGCCGTCGCACAGGGTACGTTCTACCTCTACTTCCGCAACAAGGAGGACGTGTTGCGCGAACTCGTGCTGCGCATGGGCCGCCGCTTGCGGCGCCATCTTACGCTTGCCATCGCCGACGCAAACTCGCGGCTGGAGGCGGAACGCGCTGGCCTCCTCGCCTTCCTCGAGTTCGCGCGTGCCAACCCGAACCTCTATCGCGTGGTCGAGGAATCGCAATTCGTCGATCCTTCGGTCTATCACCGCTATTACGACGACTTCGCGCGCAACTACCGCTCGGCGCTGATCGCCGCCGAAGGCACCGGCGAAATCCGTCCGGGCAACGCCGAAATCCGCGCCTGGGCGCTGATGGGTCTCGCGGTCATGCTCGGGCACCGCTACGGCATCTGGGATACCTCGGTGCCGCTGAAGCCGATCGCGGACGCCGCTTTCGACATGATCGCGGTCGGGCTGGAGCGGCGCGATGACGCCTGAGCCGCTCGTGCTGCTTGAGATCGCTGACGATGTCGCGCGGATCACGCTGAACCGCCCGCAACGTCACAACAGCCTCGTCCCGGAACTGGTTGTTGCGCTCAACGGCGCGCTTGCCGAAGTGCGCAAGCACAATCCCGCTGCGTTGGTACTCGCTGGCGTCGGAAGAAGTTTTTCTACCGGCGGAGACGTCACAGCCTTCCATGCCGTCCCCCGTGGAAAACGGCGTGCTTATGCAGAAACACTGGTCGGTGGACTGCACGAAGCAATCCTCGCGCTTCTCGATATGCCAATGCCCGTGATCGCGCGCGTGCACGGGCCGGTGACCGGAGGCTCGCTCGGCCTCGTGTTGGCTTCCGATCTCGTAGCGATCTCGTCTTCGGCGTTCATCGCTCCTTATTATGTCGATGTCGGCTTCTCGCCCGATGGCGGCTGGACTGCACTCCTGCCGGAACGCATCGGTGCCGCGCGTGCGCGCGAAATCCAGCTTCTGAATCTGCATATTTCGGCCGAAGCCGCCGTTGCATATGGAATTGCGACCAAAGCAGTGACGGCGGAACACATCGATCATGTCATCGACGGCTGGGTCGAAAAGCTCAAGACCGACACACCCGGCAGCGTGCGTGCTACGCGCGCGCTTCTGCTGCCGACCGCGCTCCGCATGGAAATCGCGGGCAAGCTTCGGCGCGAGTTCGATTGCTTCCTCGACCAGATCGAGAGCGACGAAGCAGACGCCGGCATGGCGAAATTCCTGGCGGTCGCGTGATGCAGCAGATTCCGGATTTCGCGCGCAAGCGCGCCGAGCTTTCGCCGGATGCTCTCGCCTTTCGCGAAGTCGCAACCGGACGCAAGATCGATTTCCGCACCTTCGACGAGCGCGCCGGGCGTTGCGCTGCGGCTCTGCGCAAACTCGGGGTCGTACCCGGCGAGCGCGTTGCAATCCTCTGCCACAACAACACAACATTTTTCGAAATCCTGTTCGGCTGCGCGAAGGCAGGAATAATTCTCGTGCCGCTGAACTGGCGGCAGACTACCGCCGAGCTTGTGCCGATCGTCGCGGACTGCGCGGCGAAAGTTCTATTTCACGACGTGGAAACCGCCGCACTCGCGGACAGCCTCGGTGTCGCCTCGGGACTGCGCACCATTTCCTTCTCCATCTACGAAACCTTGATCGAAGATTCCGTCGCGCCGAGGACCGCATCTTCCGCGTGGCCGGCCGAGCGTATCTGGTATCTGCTCTATACCTCCGGCACGACCGGAAAGCCGAAAGCCGTGATCCAGACCTTCGGCATGGCGCTCGCCAACTACGTCAACATCGGACAGGCGACCGATCTCGTCGGAACCGACAGCACGCTCAATTTCCTGCCGCTGTTTCACACCGCGGGCATCAATCTGCATGCTCTTCCCGTATTCATCGCGGGCGGCACCAGCCACATTATCCCGAAATTCGAGATCGACGACGCTTTGCGTCTGATCGGAAACGGCGAGATCACGCTGTTCTTCGGCGTACCTGCGATCTATCAGGCCTTCAGTCTGCATCCAGCGTTCGCACACGCGGATTTCTCGCGCGTCCGCCATTGGGGATGCGGCGGTGCGCCGCTTCCGAAAAATCTGATCCGCGAATTTCTCCGCAAAGGCGTGCGCGTCTGCAATGGCATGGGCATGACGGAAACCGGCCCGACCGTGTTCCTGATGGACCCGGTGCACGCACCGGAAAAGATCGGCTCGGTCGGCAAGCCGCAGGTTCTTACCGAAGTAAGGCTCGTGGACGCCGAAGGCCACGACGTTCCGGACGGCGAACGCGGCGAGCTTCTGTTTCGCGGACCCAACATCACGCCGGGCTATTTCGGAAATCTGGAAGCGACCGCGAGTGCAATCGACAGCGAAGGCTGGCTGCGCTCCGGCGACGTCGGCCGCAAGGATAAGGACGGCTATTACTATATCGTCGACCGCATCAAGGACATGTACATCTCCGGCGGCGAGAATGTGTATCCAGCCGAGGTCGAAGCCGTACTCGTGAGCCATCCGAACGTGCTGGAAGTCGCGGTACTCGGCGTTGCGGACGCAAAGTGGGGCGAAACCGGGCACGCATTCGTCGCCCTGCGTCCGGGCAAATCTGCCACGGCGGCTGAACTGCGTTCCTATGCACGAGAGCGGCTCGCTACCTACAAAGTTCCAAGCCACATCACTCTGCTTGAGGATTTCCCACGTACCGCGGCTGGAAAAATCCAAAAACATCTCCTGCGTGCACGCGTACAGGAGTAATAAGCATGACGGAAACGACGGTTATCAGCGAAGTCCATGTTCCGGCGCAGGCCGACTTTGACCGCTTCGCCCGGGTCAGCGGCGACGACAATCCGATTCATGTCGATCAGGATTTCGCAGCGCGCACGCGCTTCGGCCGCACGGTTGCGCACGGCATGCTTCTGTCGTCAATCCTGTGGAGCATGATCCACCGCCATCTGCCCGATGCCGGCCGGCAACTTTCGCAGAACCTGACGTTTCCCAATCCGGCTTTTGCCGACGAAGCGCTGCGGTTCACCGTGAACGTTGAAAAAATCGCAGCCGGAGAGATCGCCCTTGCCTTCTCTGTCACGCGCACCGCTGACGGCGCCATCGCCTGCCAGGGCAACACCGCATTCGAAATTGGGGGCGATCTCTAATGAAGGTCGGCGACAAGGCAAGCGTCACGCGCAGTTTCGACGAAACCATGCTTGCAGAATTTTTTGATCTTGCGCGCAATGCTCCGCCAGTCGGCTACGTTCCCGAGACGCTGCTCAGTGGCATCATTTCGTACCTGCTCGGGGTAAAGTTGCCCGGGCCGGGAACGAACTATCTCAAACAGGAGACAAAATTTTTGGCAAGCGCGCAGCCCGGCGAGTCGATTACAGCGACCGTCGAAGTCACGCGGCTTCGTCCTGAGAAACACCTTTGCGACCTCTCCACTACCTGCACGGGCGCCGACGGCACCGTGTTCTGCACCGGCCGCGCCCTGGTGCTGGTGAAGGATGTCGCCGCACCCGTCGAGGCATGACGGGTGAACGGGTCCCGGCATGTAACCGAAGCCGGCGAAGGCAAGCCGATTCTGCTGCTCCACGGCTGGTCGGCGCATGGCGGCTTTTTTGCGCCGCAGATGGAACTTGCGAAACTCGGCTATCACGTCATCGCGCCGGATCTGCCGGGACACGGCCGCGACCGCCGCCCGCACACGAACCTTAGTATTGCCGACTTAAGTGACGCCTTGGACAACTTCCTGACTGCACGCGGTCTAGACGACGTCACGCTGCTCGGATGGTCGATGGGCGCGACTGTTGCGTTTGAATATCTGGCAACGCACGGCGCGGAACGCATCGCATCGCTCATCGTCGTGGATATGTCGGCGCGCATCATCAACGACGCACAGTGGCGGCTCGGCCTCGCTACAGGCCTCGACGCACGCGGTGCAGAAATTGCGGCTGACGCCATGGCGCGCAACTGGTCTCGCTATGCACGCCGCATTGCGCCAAGCCTTTTTGCGCCGGAACTCGGGCCGGATCACAGACTGCTCACCTTCGCCTACGAGAACATCGCAAATAATGACGGCGACACGCTCGCAAGCCTGTGGCGCTCGCTTGCCGGAGCGGATCATCGCGCTACGCTCGCCTCGATCCCAATCCCTTCGTTCGTGATTGCGGGCGAACGAAGCAGACTCTATCGGCCAGAAGTGACACAATGGCTCGCGTCACACATTCCCGGCTGCCGCCATGTCGCAATTCCTGCGGCCGGGCACACGCCGCAAATGGAGCAACCGGCCGCTTTCAACGCCGCTGTAGCCAAATTCCTTAGCGCCGTGTACCGAAAATCATGATCGCCAATCCGGCGAAGGTTGCAAGCGACATCATGATAAACGGCCAGAAGTAATTTCCGGCCAGGTCATAGAGCACTCCAACCGCGACCGGCCCACCGGCAACGCCGGCAGTCGCGATCAACTGGCTCATCGAGTAAATGCGGCCGTATTCACGCGTGCCGAATTTTTCCGCGATCAGCAGCGGCTGCATCACCAATGCATTGCCGATCGTAACGCCAAATAGAACGACCGCTGCAAGGATCGTGACCCGCCGCTCCGCGAAGGCGAGCAGGAACAGCGCGGTACCCTGCAACACCATCAGTTGCAACGTGAACGTGCGCACTCCGATCTTCAGAACGATCCAACCGCCCGCGAACCGTCCGACGATGCTCGAACTCGCGAGAAAGGCCAGCGCAAGCGCTGCCGTTTCGACGCCATCCCTGAGATTTGAAAAGCGGTAGAGATGCGCGATCGCACCCACTTGCGCGCCGAGGATGAAAAGATACGCGACGGAAAGCGAACGATAGAACACAGTTCGCTTGGCATCGTCATAAGAAACCGACGGACCGGAGTCATGCGGTTCGGCGCTGTCACGAATGGCTCCGCCGTCCGGTCTAAGTCCGAGATCCGCGGGATTATTGCGAATGACAAGAAGCGTAACCGGAACTACGCCAAGGAAGAATACCGCCGCCATCCAGGGGCCCGTCCCGCTCAGGCCGCTGCGCTCGATCGACAGCGCGACAAAGGGCGAGATGAAAATGCCGCCCATCGAAAAGCCGGTCGATGCGACGGAGAGCGCGAGCGCGCGCTTCACCGTGAACCAGCGCGTTACTAGCGTGGTCACCGGCACGAGATTCGACGCGCCGTATGAGAATCCGAAGACGACGTGAAAGAGAAAGAGTTGCCACGTCTCGCGGAGATAGCCGACCGAAAAGAGACAGGCAGAGCCGATGATGGTCGCGCTGATCAGCACGATTCTCAGATCGTGACGGTCGATGATCCTGCCGACAAGAACGCCCGAAAGGCCGCCTGACACGAAAAAGGCGGCGGTTGCGGCGCTGGTCAGCGAAACCGGAAAGCCGCGCTCCGCGACGAACGCATTCAGCAACACCGAGAGATTGTAGAACGCGAGCCCTGACGTCACCGTGGTAATCAGAAAAATGGCGGCAACGATGTACCAGCCATAAAAAATGCGCGTGGCGGCGGACATGCAAAAACCAAAACGGGCCGTACCGAACTGGCCCTGCTGAAACAGACTGGCCGATCTCTTTGCTTACCCGCGCCGCTTAGGCAAGCGGCAAGCGATCTGCTTGCCTATTTCCAGATCGCTTTTGCGGTATCGACGCAGAGCTTCAGCTTGGCGCGCTCGTCTGCTTCTGTCACCGGGTTACCTGCAACCGTCGAGGCGAAACCGCACTGCGGGCTGATCGCGAGGCGATCGAGGCCGATATATTTCGTCGCCTCATCCACGCGGCGCTTCAGGTCGTCCGGATTTTCCAGAACCGGCGACTTGCTGGTGACAAGGCCAAGCACCACGCCGACGCCTTTCGGCACGAAGCGCAACGGCGAGAAATCGCCCGCGCGCGCGGTATCGAATTCCAGCAGGAAGTGATTGATCTTTGCCCGGCCGAAAAAGCGCTCCGCGATGTCTTCGTAACCGCCGGCCGCGAGATAGTGGCCTTTTAGATTGCCGCGGCACATGTGAACCCCGACGCGCACGCTCGACGGCAGCACCGAAACCGCCTCGTTGATCGCGTCGATATAGAGATCGACGAGTTCGTCTGGGTCCTGCCCCACCGACTTCACCTTGTCGCGAATCGTGGGATCGCAGAGCATCGCAATCGCGACCTCGTCGAGCTGCACATATTCGCAACCGGCCTTTGCGAGATCGGCGATCTCCTCCTGAAATACCTTGCCGAGGTCGCGGAAAAAGCCTTTCGCGTCGGGATAAATCTTCGCATCCGCGAAATCGCTGCAACGATAGAAGTGCATCGCCGAAGGTGCCGGAATGGTGATCTTCGGCGTCAACTTCGTGTGCGCCTTGACGAACTCGAACTCGTCGACCGCAAGCGGGCGAACGCGCCTGATCTTCTTGCTCGCGTAAGGTGCTGTGAATTCGTATTCGTGCCCGGTGTCGTCGCGGAAGGTATAGACCGCGCCCTTGATCTCGAAGCCTTCTGTACGCTCGACGAAGCGGCTCCAGTACGACCCGCGGCGGAACTCGCCGTCGTTGACGACCTCGAGCCCCGTGCTCTCCTGCAACTTCAGTACGTCTCGGATGCAGTCGTCCTGAATCTTCGAAAAGGTGGCGTCGTCGATCGAGCCATTCTGATGTTGCTTGAAAGCCTGCCGCAGCGCGGGCGGCCGCAACAGGCTCCCGACGTGATCGGCACGAAACGGCGGACGGCCTGACGCGAGGCGAGACATGGCGCTTCTCCCGGACTTCCGGCTTGCCGCCGGATTCCAAAAGCCAATAGATCGGTTAAAACTGGATCTCCTGTCAAAACATGCGCTATCGCCGTGGATAACCGCTGAAGATCCGCGCGAACAACAACGCGGCCTGCACAAACTATCGCCCCGATTGCACGATCTATTCCGTGTTCTGACGCATCTTTCGATGCCTGTCTCCGCGGTATCGCGCTTTCGATTCGGCCCTTCCGACACTTCTACGCAAACGCACGAGGAACCGGGAACAATGCGCTCGCTTCGTATGCATCGTGCATGGAACTTTTCGTTCGTCCTAGTTTTGATCGGTTTCAATCTGATCGCATGCGACGGGCCGCGCGGCACAATTACGGCACTGAATGCGGAAACACCGGCGGCACCAATTGCAGATGCCGGAACTTATCGTCTTTCGCCCGGAGACAAGTTGAAAGTTACCGTTTTCAACGAAGCCGATTTAACTGGCGAGTTTCAGGTTAACGAACGCGGCAACATCGCCTTTCCGCTTGTCGGCGAAGTGCAAGCTGCGAACTCTACACCGGACGAGTTCCAGCAGCGTCTCACCACGCGCCTGCGCGGAAAATACGTGAAGAAGCCGCGCGTTTCGGTCGAAATGGTCAGCTACCGGCCGGTCAACGTACTCGGCGAAGTGCGAAACGCAGGGCAGATTCAATATCGGCCGGGCCTCACCATACAAGATGCAGTTGCGCTTGCAGGCGGCTTCACCTATCGCGCAAACACGCGAACGGTTTACGTGCGCCGCGCGGATGCAAATGGTGAAGTTTCGATCAACACCGATGGCGAGAAAGTTCCGATTTTACCGGGCGACAACATTCGCGTGCCCGAACGATATTTCTGAGCGCGCCACAAACTGATAACAACTTTGCCGCATTGCAACGCTACACAAGGATACCACTCGAGACGAAGGGTCTGATCAGGCCGAGATAGCAAGTCGCGCCTCTTTACGGCGTCCGAATACCGACGGGGGTACGGATGACGATGGCTAAGAACTTCGACGAGATGCATTCGCACGCGAAAGCGCCTCACGAATGCGAACGAGCGGTCCGGCTCCGGATCGCAGACTCCTATATTCTCGCATCGGCAATGCCGCGCTTCGTTGCGCTGGCAGCGCTTCCGCTTGCGGAATTCGGGCAGCTTTACCCCGACGAAGACTCTGCCGGCAATGTCTGAAGCGCACTGAAGCCCGTTCTTCAGCGCGCTATTCCCGGCTTCATTCCGTCCAAGAACGTCCCGCACCGCGCTTCGGCGTGAACGGACCCTCCTGTCTACAATTCCTTCACGACATTCTTCTTGCGGCGCGCGCACTTCCGCTAATTTCAAGGAACGAATTCCGATGCAGAACTTTGTGATGTCGTCCTGAGCGGTCATCGCCAACGTGAACGGGATTTGTTTGTGCAACCACCCTACTTGCGATGGAGCATCATGACGCTTGCGGCCATTTCAATCGCGACTGGCGAAGCGGATGCCGGAGAGATTCCGGACTACGAGCTCGCACAAATGGCGGTGCGCGACCGCCCCAAGGAAGGCTACGAGCCGATCGGCTACCGCCTCGGGCCGCACTTTTTCTTTCCTTCGATGGGCGCCGGGTTCAGCTACGACTCCAACATATTTGCCTCGCCGGTCGCACCGCGTTCCGATATCGCGCTGATCATATCGCCGGCGCTCACGATCACCAATGCGCCGCGCTTCCAGATCAGCACGCCGTCGGCGTTCACCTATCAACTAGACTTGAACGCCGACATCTATCAATTCCGCACCTTCGACAGCGAAAACCGCACCGATGCCCAAGCGAAGCTGAAGACGCGCTGGGAGCTCGCGCACGACATCACGATCGAGGGGAATTTCCTCGCCGCGCGCAAACACGACGAGCGCGGCGATACCGCGCTTCCGCTCGATGCTCGCGAGCCGATACCCTACACCGACCTGCGCGCCGAAGGTGTTTTTACAAAAACCTTCGGCCGCTTCGGCGTCGAACTGAATGCGAACGTGCGGCGCCTCGATTACGAGGATATATCCACGGTCGCTGGCGCACCGCTGTCGCAATTCGCGCGGAACGGTACGATCTTTTCCGCGCATGTCAGGCCATTTTACGAGTTTTCGCCGGGCTACCGCGGCTTCGTGCGCTTTCGCGGCAATACCCGCGACTACGAAGGCACCGGCATCCTGAACCGCGATTCCAACGGCTATGACATTCGCGCGGGGCTCGAGTTTGCGGTTACGCCGCTCATCAGCGGCAGCGTCGAGGCCGGCTACCTTTCGCAAACCTACGACAATCCGCTGATCACGCCGTTCGACGGCCTCTCCTACGCCGCGAAGGTGCAATGGCTCGCAACTCCGCTGATGACGGTGACGCTCAACGCCGAGCGTTCGGTTGCGGAAACCGTGACGCCGGACTTCGACGCACGGCTCGACACCATCTACGGCGCGCAGGTCGACTACGAACTGATGCGGAATGTCATTCTCTTCGGCAGCGTGAAGTGGAAGCAGGAAGACTACCGTGGCCTTTCCACCCGCACCGACAATGTCGGACAGCTTGCTGCCGGCGTCGACTACTTCATGAACCGCCATCTGAAGATGACGCTGCAATACCAGTTCCAGGACCGCAATTCGGACCTCGCGATCTATGATTTCGACCGCCACATGGTGACCTTCGGTGTTAAAGCGCAGTACTGAAATCGATTATCGTCCGGCACCCATGCCGCGTGCGCCGATCGGCCCACGCGGCCGCGAGGACGCGGACATCTTCCGCGATCTTCTTGCGTGCCTGAAACGGAATCTACGCTTTATCGCAGCGACGACGATCCTAGGCACGCTGGTCACGCTTGCCATCGTGTTCTCGATCACGCCGAAATACCAGTCTTCGGTGCTGGTGCTGGTCGATCCCCGCCAGACGAAGATTCTTCAGGACGCCGAAGTCGTTGGGCGCACCACCACCGACAATGGTGCGATCGAAAGCGAAGTCGAGATGATCCAGTCGAAGGCGATCGTCCGCAAGGTCGTCGAGCGTCTGAAGCTAAACGAGGATCCCGAATTCGCATCACCGTCCGGTATTGTCGGCACGCTGAGGGCTGTGCTGATTGCGCCGATCAAGAACCTGTTCGGGAGCAACGCGAACGCCGACCCGCTCGGCTATATCGTCGACGCGGTCGAGCGGGCGACGAGCGCAAAGCGCCGCGGCCTGACCTATGTAATCGAATTCAATGCCTGGTCGGAGAATGCGAAGAAGTCCGCACTGATCGCCAATACCTTCGCCGAAATCTATATCGCCGAACAGGTCGCAGCAAAAGCCAACGCAACTACGAAGGCGAGCCACTGGCTCGGCGAGCGGGTCGAGGAAATGCGGCTGAAGGTCACCGCGTCCGACGAGGCGCTCGAGAAATACAAGGCCGACCAGAATCTCTTTGATCCCGGCGGAGAAAGTCTCTCCAACCGACAGATTCAGACACTGAACGAACAACTGGTCGACGCGCGCGCGAAGGCGGCTGCCGCCCTATCCAAATATCAGCTTCTGAAGCAGATCACGCCGGAGCGCCTGCGCTCCGCGGCGGCGTCCGCCGACGTGCTGCAATCGCCGGTCGTCTCCGCGCTACGCGCGCAATACGCCGCCGCCGCCCAGACGCTTGCCGAGAAAAACGCCCGCTACGGCAGCGAGCATCCGCAGGTAGCGACCGCCCGCGCGCAGGTCGGCGATGTCGAGCGACAAATCACCGCCGAAATCAGCCGTATCGTGACGAGCGCCGGTAACGAGTACCAACTCGCGAAAAGCCGCGAAGAATCCCTCACCGCAAGCCTCGACGAACTCAAGCAGAAGGCGGGAAATTATAATCAGGCGAGCGTGAAACTGCGCGAGCTGGAGCGCGACGCACAGGCGAACCGCGATCTGTTCCAGGCCTTCCTGAACCGGGCGAAGCAGACGGCCGAAGTCAGCCTGCAAGTGCCGGATTCGCGCGTCGTGTCGGCTGCTGCCGTTCCGATCTCGACGAGCTACCCCAAGCGCGCACTGATGATCGGGCTCGGCTTTTTCGGTATGCTGGGTTTGAGCGTCGCACTCGCGCTTGCGCGCGACTCGTTCCGCAGCGGTTTTCGTCATGTGCTCGACATCGAGCACGCGCTCGGCCTGCATCCGCTTGCGACGATTCCCTTCGTTCAGGCCGACGTGCCGGCGAAAGGCGCAAAGGACAGCGCGCCGAAGCTGCTTCAACTTCCCTCGCCCGGCACCGCGAATTCAATTCCGCTCCGCCGCGATACGATGGCAAGTTCCCGCCGCCTTGCCTCGCTCGTGCTCAACGACCCCGACTGTGTTTACGCGGAAAGCGTGCGCTCGCTTTACTTCGCGCTGCGGCGGCAGGCGAACGGCGACCCGATCGGCGCGATCATGCTGACCTCGGCGCTACCGGGCGAAGGCAAGTCGACCGTTGCCGCAAGTCTTGCGCGGATCGCGACCGAGTCCGGCGACCGCGTGCTGCTGGTCGATGCCGACCTTCGGCAGCCGCGCGTCGCGAGTATTCTAGGGCTCGAAGGCGACAGCGGGTTGCCGGAAATGCTGCGCGATCCGGGAGACTTGCGGACCTGCGTCCAGTTCGACTCCTTCTCCGAGCTCTATGTCGTCGGCGGCTACCACCGCGTGCCGGGGCGCGAAGCGCTGCGGCTCCTGTCATCGAAACAGATGACGCGCTTTCTCAAGCTCGCGCGCGAGAGCTTCGACCTTGTCGTGATCGACGCGCCGCCACTCTTGCCGGTCGCGGATCCGCGCGCGCTGATCGAGCATGTCGACGGCGTCGCGCTAGTCGTCGCCTCCATGAAAACGCCGAAGGACGCGGTCGAAACCGCGCTGCGCGAATGTCCCGAAATCGAAGCGAAACTCGCAGGCGTCGTGCTGAATGGCGCCGCGGACGATTACAACCGCTACTACCGCGAGCGCGACCCGCGCTACGCGTTCGAAACCTTGTGATGGAGCGCGAACGCAGCATGTTCAACCGCGCACACTTCGACGAGCAGAGCGTAGCCGCCGAACGTCCGCGCACGACGCACCGGCACGCGGAAGCCGCTCAACGCCTGCCGACACATACGCTGCTAGACGGGCGCAGGCTGCCGCTGGCCGCGCTATCCGTTGAATTTCTGCTGGTATCGCTCGCAGTGTTCGAGGCGAGCGCAGTTTACCATTTCCTGAAATTCGGCGATTTCGTCTATCCGCGCTTTTACGCACTCGCCGCGCTCGCACTTGCCGCAGCTTTCGTAGGCTCGGCGGCGTTTGCGCGCGACTATTCGGTCAAGCGTCTGCTGGACCGCCGCGAGCAGCTCCGCTCCATCTTCTGGCGCTGGACGATCGCCTGCTCGCTTTTCGTTTGCGCGCTGTTCCTCACGCAGGCGACCGATTTCTATTCGCGCGGCACAATCCTGGTGCAATACGCGACGGGGCTGACTGCCGCGTATTTCATCCGTCTTCTCGCCGCCGCCTTCGTCGCCTCGGGGCTCCGAAGCGGCCACCTCGCGGGCAGCAATGTCATCGTGATCGGCGATCCGGCGCTCGCTCACCACTTGCTCCGGCGTTTACGAAGCGACCGCCGGGGCACGCGCATCGCGGGCTTCTTTCCGCTCGCCTCGCCGCCCCTCGCAGCGGCGATGGACCCGTTACTGCGCGACCCTTCTGAAGTTGCAAGCGAAACCGCACGCATTCTGGATTCGGTCAACACGCTCGCGCGTCGCGTAACCATCGACGACATCGTATTGTGCATGCACTGGTCGGAGAACGAACGCATCCGCGCCTTCATGGAAGGTCTGGCGGTCGTCCCGGCCGCCACGCATCTAGCGCCGGATCATAACTGGAGCTGGACGCGCCATCCTGTGCTTGCGCGGATCGGTACGTTGCACACCATCCGCCTTGCCCGCGCGCCGCTTACCCTCCGGGATCGTGTGTTAAAGCGGGGCTTCGATATCGCCGCCGCCTCGGCGATGCTCATCGCTGCTTCGCCCGTTCTTCTTGTGATTGCCGCGCTGATTAAACTCGATTCGCGCGGGCCAGTATTGTTCCGCCAGCGGCGTCACGGCTTCAACCAGACTGAGTTCCGCGTCTTCAAATTTCGCACGATGACGACGCTCGACGACGGACCGGTGGTTCGGCAGGCTACCCGGAACGATAACCGCATCACGCGGATCGGCAAGCATCTGCGGAAACTCAATCTCGACGAGGTGCCGCAGCTCATTAACGTGCTGCTCGGCCAGATGTCGCTGGTCGGCCCCCGGCCACACGCGCTCACCCATAACGACCATTACGAAGAACAAATCCGCCTGTACGCGCGCCGCCACAACGTGAAGCCTGGCATCACCGGCTGGGCGCAGGTCAACGGGCTACGCGGCGAAACGCGGACTGTCCGAGACATGCAGCGCCGCGTCGAGCACGACTTCTACTACATCGACAACTGGTCGCTGTTCTTCGACCTGAAAATCCTTCTGCTCACGATCTTCTCGCCGAAGACCTATCGCAACGCCTACTAGGACCGCGGCAATGTCAGCGCAGACCAAATTCAATTACGGCCAGCCCGGCTATATCCCGATCGCGATACGCCAGCCGAAGCGCAATCCGCTGCGGCTTGCATGGCTCGCGGTTCGCAGCAGGCTGATCGCGCTTCGGCGCCTCTATTATGTGAAAATCTGGCGGATGAACATCGATCCGACCGCGTGGTTCTCGCTCCGCGTCGAGTTCGATCGCACGCATCCGAGCGGCATCCATATCGGCCCGGAAAGTTATGTCGCCTTCGGCGCGGTGTTACTCACCCACGACATGACGCGCGGGATTTACGCCGATACGCGCGTCGGCGCGCGGTGCTTCATCGGCGCGCACAGCATCCTGATGCCGGGCATCACCGTCGGCGACGGCTCGATCGTCGGCGCCGGCAGTGTGGTGACGCGCGACGTGCCGCCTGGAAGCATCGTCGTCGGCAATCCGGCGCGCATCGTCAAACAGGGAATTACGACCTATCGCTTCGGCTGTCTGTGGGATTGGGAAACGCTCTCCAGGAGCGGCATTCCTCGCGACCCGTAGCGCAGCCTTTCACGAGGGCCAGGGGCAAGCCTTTCTCACGGAGCGGCGAAAACGCCGCTTCTCCGAACGGAAACGCTTGCCCGAAATTGAAGGAGACTCTGATGCGGGCGGAATTTCTCGGCACACCGATCGATCTTTTGACGCTCGAGGAGACCGCGGTGCTTGCGGTCGATGCGATGCTGGCGCGAAAGCCCACGCATCACGTCGCGCTCAATGTTGCGAAGCTCGTGAACATGCGGCGCAATGATGAACTTCGGCGCGACGTGACCGATAGCGACATCGTCAGCATCGATGGCATGGGGATCGTCTGGGGCGCACGTGCGCTTGGCATCGAAGTGCCGGAGCGCGTCTCGGGCGTCGATCTGATGGAGCGGCTGTTAGAGATATGTTCGCAGCTCGAATTTCGTCCGTATTTTCTCGGCGCGACACAGGACGTGCTCGAACGCGCGACACTGGTTGCGCTCGATCGCTGGCCGGGGCTCATTTTTGCAGGCTCGCGCAACGGCTATTTTTCGAAGGACGAGGAAGAGCAGGTTGTCGAAGATATCCGTAGCGCCAAGCCGGATTGCCTATTCATTGCGATGCCGACGCCGCGCAAGGAGCGCTTTCTCCGGAAATATCGTGATGAACTGAATGTCCCTTTCATCATGGGCGTCGGCGGCAGCCTCGATGTGCTCGCAGGTCACGTGTCGCGCGCGCCGCTCCGGATGCAGCGCGCGGGGCTCGAGTGGCTCTACCGCGTCTATCAGGAACCGCGCCGTATGTGGTGGCGCTACGCAAATACGAACGCTGTCTATGCCGGATTGCTGGCGCGCGCATGGCTCGCGCGTCGCGTGCGCCCGGGCCGTGCCGTCAACGCCAACTGAGTCAACCGTGGGGAGTGCCGATGAACATTCTTGTTGCGATGGGAACCCGGCCGGAAGCGATCAAACTGTTTCCGGTCATTCACGCCTTGAAGCGCGAGCCGAATTTCGACGTGACAGTCTGCGTAACCGCGCAGCACCGCGAAATGCTCGACCAGGTGCTTTCGATCACGGACATCGAGCCGGACGTCGATCTCGACCTGATGCGTCCGGACCAGTCGCTGCCGCAGATCACCTCGCGCATTTTGACGGGCATCGATGAAGTATTGAAAGAGGCGAAGCCCGACCGCGTACTCGTACAGGGAGACACGACGACCGCTATGGCGGCCGCCCTCACCGCCTATTACCACAAGATCCCGGTCGATCACGTCGAAGCGGGCCTGCGCTCGGGCGACATCTATTCGCCGTTTCCGGAAGAAGTGAACCGCAAGGTGGTCGGCTCGCTTGCCTCATGGCATTTCGCACCAACAGCGCGCGCAGCCGACGCGCTGATCCGCGAGAACGTAGCTCCGGAGCGCATCATCGTCACCGGCAACACCGTGATCGACGCGCTCCTCGAAACCGAGAAACGGATCGGCAGCTTCCGGGATATCAAGCGTGCGATCGACGACGAATTGCCTGATCCCGGCGAGAACCGGCGTATTGTGCTCGTGACCGCGCACCGCCGTGAGAATTTCGATGGGGGCATGGACCGGATCTCGGCAGCAATCCGGAAGCTCGCAGATAACGAAGACGTGCTGGTCGTATATCCGGTACACCCGAACCCGAACGTACGCGAGTTGATGCACCGGACGCTGGGCAATCATCCGCACGTCCGTCTGCTGCCGCCCCTCGAATATGTGCCGTTCGTCTACCTCCTGTCGCGTTGCGATTTCGTGCTAACCGATTCCGGCGGCGTACAGGAGGAAGCGCCGGCACTCGGCAAGCCAGTACTGGTGATGCGCGACACCACCGAGCGGCCGGAAGGCGTCGATGCCGGAACCGCACGGTTGGTTGGCACCGATCCGCATCAGATCCACGCCGAAGCCATGCGGCTCTTGCGCGACCGTGCTCATTACCAGCGCATGAGCCGCGCTCACAATCCGTTCGGCGACGGGCATGCAAGCGAACGTATCCTCGATGTGCTCGCGCATGGCGACGACGCGCCGCTTCTGCAACCGCGAGAGCTGCGCGCGCCGTCGCTCGACGATCTTCCGAAAATCAACGGAGTAACCGCCCATGTCTCGTAAGAACATTCGCGTCTGCGTCGTCGGCCTCGGCTACATCGGCCTGCCGACCGCCGCGCTGATTGCCAGCCGCGGCGCCACCGTCATCGGCGTCGATATCGACAAGCGCGTCGTCGATACCATTGCCAGCGGCCACATTCATATTGCCGAAGCCGATCTCGACGGCCTCGTGCAGAAAGTCGTGTTCTCGAAAAAGCTGCTCGCGCGCAACGAGCCGGCGCCCGCCGACGTCTTCATGATCGCTGTGCCGACACCGCTGTCCGGCAACAAGAAGCCGGTGCTCGATCATGTGCTGGCCGCGGCCGAATCGATCGCTCCGCACCTCGTAAAAGGCAATCTGGTCATTCTGGAATCGACCTCCCCGGTCGGAACCACCGAACAAATCTGCGATCTACTCGCCGAACTGCGGCCCGATCTGAACTTCCCCGGCAACGATGATCTGCCGCCGGACGTGTTCATCGCTTATTGCCCGGAGCGCGTGTTGCCCGGCCGCATCCTGATCGAGTTGGTGCAGAACGACCGCTGCGTCGGCGGCATGACGCCGGAATGCGCAGCAAAAGCGCGGGATTTCTACGAGCTCTTCGTGCGCGGCAAATGCATCGAAACGACTGCGCGCACGGCGGAGATGGTCAAACTCACCGAGAACGCATTCCGCGACACCAATATCGCGTTCGCGAACGAGCTATCGCTGATCTGCGACCATGTCGGGATCGATGCCTGGGAAGTGATACAACTCGCCAACCGGCATCCGCGTGTGGATATCCTGAAACCCGGCCCCGGCGTCGGCGGACATTGCATCGCGGTCGATCCGTGGTTCATCGTGGACGCAGCGCCCCATCAGGCGCGGCTGATCCGCACTTCTCGCGAAGTCAACGACGGCAAGGCGGATTATGTATTCTCGCGCGTGCGCGAACTCATCGAAAGCCATCCCGGGCGGCGCGTCGCGTGCCTCGGCATCACCTTCAAGGCTAACGTCGACGATCTCCGCGAAAGTCCTGCGCTGGAAATTGTCGAGCGCCTCGCGCAAGCCTGCGGGCCGCGAATTCAGGTCGTCGAGCCGTTCGTCGAGGAATTGCCGCAAGAGCTTTCCCGGCACGGCGCGCGCAAGATCGAACTCGAGGAGGCGCTAGATCAATCCGGCATTCTCGTCGTGCTGGTCGATCATGATGCCTTCCGGCGCGTCGGTGCTGCGCGCAGGAACGGCGCGATCGTTTACGACACGCGCGGCATCTGGCAGCGGACTTCGCCGCCGCTTTCGTCTAGCCCTGCGCCTGTCGCGCAACTCGCGTGAGCGGCGGATGCGCCTCGCCGGCGTGTGCGGCGAGAATCTTGAGATAGTTTTCCGCGATGCCTGAACGGCGCAGCGGTTCGAAGAGGCCGTCCGCCTGAAGTGAGGCGATCGTCTCCTTCAGGCGACGCTCGTTCGCTAGCAGATATAGAATCCCTCTCGCAATACTCTCGGCGGAATGCGGATCGCAGCGAGCGCCGACATCGTGCCCGTCGAAATAGCCGTCAATGCCGCGGTTCTCAGACCAAAGAATGGGAACGCCGGCGAACAGCGCTTCAATGTGAACCATGCCATAGGTTTCGCGCCGGGGCGCCATGACAAAGGCGCTGTAGCCGTTCATCGCGCGCTGCACGTCGCCATGTGGGAGCATGCCCTTCAGCCGCACGCGCGGCGCAGCTTCGGACGCCTGCACGAGGCCGGTCACTTGCATGAGCGCTTTCGGCGAACCAGTGCCGTAGATGTCAAGGGCGACGTCCGGTCTCGCGTGCGCGACAATCGCGAGTGCCTCAAGCAGCCGGTCGAGGCCCTTTCTGCGCCATGCGTCGAGCGCGAACACGCTGACCAGGCGCTGCGGATGAGTCAGCACGGGTTTGAGCAGCCTGTCGCCCGCGGTCATCACAGGCAGCAGATGAAAATGCGGGGCGTCGAGGCCGAGCAATTTCCTGAAATAGCGCTCGGTCCAGGGTGCCGCCGGAAGCAGCCGCTCCGCCTGACGTGCGAGCTTTCTAAATCGACGGTTCATGCCGCGTTTGGCTTCGACGATTTTGCTGTCGGTGTCGCCCCAGAGGCTTGCGACGAAGGGCGTGCCGGTGAGATCCGACACCACGCTCGCAACCAGTCCATCGACCGTGAACTTGTGCGCGTGGATCAGCGACGGCGCGATCCCCTTGCGTTCGATGTCGCGGGCGATAGCCTCGCCGACCGGCACCAGAAAACGCTCAAGCATAAGACCGTAAGGCGGCGCACCATAGGCGATCGCCGTTCGGTCCTCGCCGAAGTTCATCATGGCGATGCTCCCGCGCGCGCTGACGCGGTTCAGCGAATAGACAACGTGCCGATAACCCTCGGCTTCGCCGATCAGGTTTTGCACCGCCTTCGTTTTCGCCGGCGCAAGCGGATCAGGAAAATCGGCGCTGATATGCAGGATGGTTCGCATATTGTACCCCCATTGACGGCAGCGTAACCGCGATTGCAAATGCGAGCGTGCAGATATTGGCGAGCGTGGTGAAGCCGCTCGATTCCGTAATACCGTTGAGCAGGACGAAGGCGAGCATCGCGAACATCACGCGGTCGCCATGCAGGACTGCACGGGCGCTGACGCCTGCGACCGTGAGAATGAACAGGATGAGGCCGGTCCAGCCGGTCGTAAGCAGAAGCTGGAGTGCGAGGTTATGCGCGTGCGAGGTCGCGAACCCGATCGAGTTCGCATATTCCGGCAGCACGAAGACCGAGCTCCCGTAGCCGTATCCGGTCCACGGACGTTGCTCGACCAGTTTCAGCACCGTGTACCAGATTTCGGTACGGCCGGTGAGCGAAGTAAGTTCGTCCGCGCCACCGCTGCGCGATACGACCTTCAGCAGAATTTCATCGCTATAAGGAAGAAGAATGGAAGCTGTGACGAGCCCAAGCGAGATCAGTAGCAACGCGATATGCAGCCGCCGCCACGTCAACACATAGGTCATAAATACAATGAGCAGCGTCATCGCAAGCGGTGTGCGCGAATTGGTCATCACCAACGCCGCGCCGCAGATGATGGTGGCGAGCGGCACGAAAGACCAATGCATGCGATGGAATTCGCGTGCATAGAGTCCGATCACGACCAGTGCGAAGGCCGCGATCAACGCCATGTTATTCGCGCTGCCCGCGATGCCGGCAAGCCGCGTGCTGACAAACTTCTCTTCGTTCAGCCAATAGACGTAACGGCCAAATTCGGGAATTGCGAAATAGACGATAATCGAGATGAAGCAGAACGCCACGATCGCGAGCACGATGGTCGTGAAGACCTCAAGCGGCTCGAACATCGAGAACACATAAGCGCAAAAGATGACGCAGGCGAATACCGTGAAGGCGGATACGAACGTATAAGTCGGGTTCGGCGAGACCAGCGCAGTCGCAAACAGCCAGATCAGGAACAGTACGCAGGGCAGATTGAACGGCGTCAGCATGCTCTCGAGCCAACGCCTTGCATGAAGCGCGGCAACGCCCGCCACGGTCGCCCAGACTGCGATTTTCAGTATCACCTGGAAATCGACATCCTTGTCCTGATAGCCGCGAATGCGGAAGACCGCCTGCATCAGGAACACGGCGACGAAGAGATGCATCAGCGTCGAAAGGCGATGCCCGCGCAGGATACCCCACACCAGAATTGCCATCAGCGTCACCGCCGGAAGCGCTACCAGCACCGGCAGCGAACCCGGATCGGCTATAAGAATTGAACCGATCACGGCCACGAATATGGCGGCGATTAGGAGCGCGATGTTGCGGTCGGCTGCGCTCATGCGTTTCTTTTCCACGCCAGCACGAGCGCGGTTCCGGCGACCGCGATCAGCCAGCCAAGCGCACAGGCGGTGATCGCGCCGATTTCCGCGTACCAGTGAACCAGCGGGAACGCAGTGGCGATCGCGACGGCCGATGCGATGCCGCGAACAATGAAATAGCTCCCGAAGCGGTGCCGCGCGTAAACCAGAGATTCCAGCGGCATCGAAATGCTCAAGAGCACATAGGCCGGAACCCAGGCGATCACCGCCGCGCCATAGCCCGCGAACTTGTCCCCATAGGCCAACGCCAGCAATCGCTCGGCGCCGAAGCCTGCGGCCGCGCCGAACAGGATACCGACGAGTGCATAGATGCCCACAAGCCTCCATATAAAGTGTGTAGCGCGCTTTCCGTCCTTGGCTTCCGCGAACAGGTTCTTGTCGGCAACATCGAATCCGCGCAGCAAAATCTGCAACGGCTGCAAGAGGCCACGCGCGGCGACGAACACGGCGGCGTGTGCGGGTGCCGCGATCGCGCCGAGGATCAGAAGCGGCATGTGATTGTAGCCTGCGTAGGTCGCGGTCGCGGCGACCGCCCAGCCGCCATATTTTTTCGTGTCGGCCAGAAGCAGCGCCGCGCCCTGCTTCGGCGCAAGGCTACGCGCGAGCAGTGCGACCACGATTGCGTGAACGATCATCGCTGCGCCAAGCCCGCCCAGCATCCATTCGTAGCGAATCATGCCTTTGAGCGCGGCGACGGATAATGCCGTGGCGGCAGTCGCATACAGCACCGCGCCCGCCAGTAGCAGCAAGGGCTTACCGATTTTCACCAGAAATGCGCGCGCGAATTCAAGCTGCAGATAGATCAGGAGGCAGGCCGCGCTGGAAAATGCCGCAAGAAGCGCAAAGCGCGACAGCGACGCATAAGAAATGCCGAGGGCGGCGGCACCTGCAAACAGCGCAATCAATAGAACGAGCGCCTGTTCGGCAACAATGCTACCCCGATTTCGCCCCGCCCACTCCGCTGTCCGCAACATCAGCGGAATCGTGACGGCGTGGCGTTGGAGACCCTGCACCATGAGGCCGACCGAAAGGCCGATGCCGTAAGCTGCGAGCTCGTCCGCCCCGAAAGCGCGGCCGATCGCAATGGTCAGTCCAAAATTAGTGAGGGCGACGAGAAGCTGATCCCCGACCGTGGCAAGGCGCGTCGCCGCACCACGCAGGCTTCCCGTCAGCCGCTCCCTCTTCCGGGCCGCTACCTCCGGCTCCCCTGTGGCAAGCGTCATGCCGCCGTCGGCCGCCGGCACAGGAAGATCTTTTCGCCACGCGAAAGCCCGTAACGCGAAACGTTAGGCTCGACCGCAGTAAATTCGGCAACGTCGAAACCGGGTGCGGCGAGCCTTACGCGCGCATCGCGCCCGAAAAAGCGCGCATGATCGTGCTGGCCGAAGTAAAGCAGCCGCTCTGCCCGCGATGACTTGGTCGCATCCTCGAACGTCTCGTCCCATCCTTCGACGATGGGAAACATTGCGATCAGCAGGCCGCCAGGGCGAAGCACGCGATAGAGTTCGGGGATCGCCTTTCTGTCATCGACATGCTCGAGCACATGAAGGCAGACGACGACATCATATTGTTCGTTCGCGATCTTTAGCGCCTCGATGTTCTCTTTGCGGTCCACGCCGGGCGCGAAAAGATCGGCCGTCGTGTAGCTTTTCGGGGCGCCCTCTTCGATCAGTTTCCTGATCGGCTTCTCCGGCGCGAAATGGAGAATGTCCTTGCCGCTGAAAAACTCTTGCTCGCCGTTCGCGATCGCGAGCAGCCGGTGCCGCTCGAGCGAGCCGCATTTTGGACAGTAGATGTCGCAAACATAGGGATAGCCGTAGCCGAGAAAGTTCCCTTCATAGCCGCAGAGCGAACACTCGCGCGGGAACTTTCCAAACGCGCCGCGCATCGAGCGCGATAGAAATTTCAGGGAACGATAATAGTTTCGAAGCATGCAAACCCTCCGCTGCCCGCCTAGCCCGAGGAGTCTTTGAGACACGCAGTTACAAATATCCGTTTGTGCAGTGGCGAAAGTTCGGCGCGCAGCGGAAAATGATGTGGCGCGAAAGTTCCATCGTCGCCCCGCCACGCTGCGGTCGCAGTACGCTGCCACAGAGCGTCCATGCTGGTGCGCATTTCAGACAAATGCAGAACAGCTGCTGGACGATTCTTTCTCGCGCTATCGCTTGCCTGTGGCGCGATTCTCAGCAGTTGCTATTTGCAAGCTGCTGCGTTCGAAATGCATCGCGCGATCAATATTGCGCAGTGGTTCACCTGGCCGCGCTACGAAGCGGCGCCTGCGGCCGGAATCCTGTGGCCGCCGTATAAGAATGTGCCGCGCCCGCCTGACGAAGCCGAACTTGCGGCGCTCAAGCAAAGCGGATTCGATACCGTCCGGCTTCCCGTTGATCCCGCGCCGTTCATCGTCTTCGAGGGCGACCGGCGCGAAGAAGTCTATCGCATCTTGTTCGCGGCGCTTGCGAAGATTCGCGCAGCCGGGCTCAATGTCATTGTCGATCTTCATCCGAACAGCCGTCATCCGGTCTGGGGTCAGCACGCCGTCGCGGCGGGGATTGTCTCCCCCGCCTTCACAGCCTATCTCGGCGTCGTCGAAGAAATGGCGCGGCGGCTCGACGAGCACACAAAACATGCCGCGCTCGAACTCATCAACGAACCGCGCGTCAAGTGCAGTGGCGCGGAACAACAGCGCTGGCAGGCGATGGCAAAGCGGCTGGTCGGAAGTGCGCGCACCGGGAGTAAGCGCCTAACGCTCGTCCTGACCGGTGCCTGCGTCTCGTCGCTGGAGGGGCTGCTTGCGCTCGATCCACAAGCGATCGGCGATCCAAACCTGATTTACACGTTCCATTTCTACGACCCCTTCAGCTTCACGCATCAGGGCGCGAGCTTCATTCCGTGGCCCGACAAGTATCTCGACGAAGTACCGTGGCCTGCCTCGAAGCGGCCGATCGAACATTCGCTCGCGTTGATCGAGAAGCGTGTGTCGATGGCACCGAACCTCGATGACGCGGCGCGGTTGCGCGCTGCCGACGGTGCGCGCGCCAACCTGCACAAATATTATCGCAGTAATGCGGATGCGGCGCTGATCCGCGATCGCTTTGCGAAAGTCGCCGAATGGGCGAAGGCGCATGATATTCCCACGAAGCGGATTTTCCTCGGCGAGTTCGGCGTCATCCGGAAAGCTACGGGCTCAGCCGGCGCGTTGTGCGAGGATCGCATGCAATGGCTGCACGACGTTCGCGCAACCGCGGAGCAATTCGGCTTCAGTTGGGCTTACTTCAACTACGACGGCGCATTCGCCATCGTGAAGAGCGATGCCGACCACAGACTCGACCCGGATGTGCTCGCAAGTCTTGGGTTGCTGAACAAGAGTGCGCTTTGCCGGGGCGAGAACGCGAACTGAGCAGGTTCGAATAATTGTCGCTGATGATTTCAGTCTTCGTTCTTCGTTCCGCGCCCCGTAAGCAACAGCTTCTCGTTACGGGCAAGGGCCAGAACATTCTGCAGCCGCTTGGCAAGTTGAATAAGACCGGCTTCTTCCGTAACAGTCCGCTGAAATTCGAGCTCGACCTCCAGCTGATCGAGTACTTCGATAAGCTCGATGTTGGACGTCGAAGATGCTTGCGGACTTTTTATCATCTTAGCTCCGTCCGTCCGCATCGAAGCGCTGCACGGCCGCAAGAATAACGGCGGCACCTGCTGCGATCGCTTCGGGTTCCGCCCACTCCTCGGGCGTATGGCTTTTGCCGTCCTTGCAAGGAATGAAGACCATCGCTGCCGGCGCGAGCTGCGCCATGAAGGCCGCGTCATGTCCCGCTCCGGACGCAAGCGGCATGGTCGCAAATCCCAGCGTCTGCGCACTTTCGTTAAGCAGCGCACGAAGACGCTCATCACATGCAACCGGCATCGTGTCGGAGAGACGTACGAAGCGTGTCCGCTCCACGCGTGCCTCCTGCGCGATCTGTAGCGTCGACGCGTCCACGAAACGAACGAACGCTTCCATCGTCTGCCTGTTTTCCGAACGTGCATCGACGATCATGCGTACTTCGCGCGGTACGACGTTGGCGGCGTTCGGCGAGACCTCGATCACCCCGGTTGTCGCCACGAAGTGACCCTCGCCACGCGCCGCAATGCGCCGCGCTTCACGGGCAATGGCCGAAATCACTTCGGCGGCGGCAACGGAGGCATCGCGGCGCAAATGCATCGGCGTGGTGCCGGCATGATCCGCCGAGCCCGAGAACACAATCTCAAGCCGAGTAATGCCAGCGATCCCGGAAACGATTCCGATATCCATGCCGCTTTGTTCAAGCACGATGCCTTGCTCGATATGCAGCTCAAAGAAGGCCGCGATGTCGTCGCGCATCGGGCCATCGAGCACGGCCGCATTGCCGCCGACGCGCGCAATCGCCTGGTCGAGCCGCTCGCCGCCGGCGTTGTTGTAAGACTTCATCTCATCGCTCAGCTTGCCGCTGAGGCCGCGGCTGCCGACGCAGGAGAGGCCGTACTCGCTCGGCTCTTCCGCAAGGAAATCGATGACCTCGATACTGTGCGCTGGCTTGAAACCGGACTCGCGCATGGCGCGCACAATTTCGAGCGCCGCGATCACCCCGGCGGCGCCATCGAACCGCCCGCCCGAAGGCACCGTGTCGGAATGAGAACCGATTACGATCGTCTTTGCGTTGGCGTCGCTTCCCGTAAGCCGCCCGATCAGATTGCCCGCCGGATCGATCGAAACCTTCAGACCCGCGTCTTGAAATCGCTTGGCGAGCCAGGACCGGCCTTCCAGAAAACGCGGCGAGAACGAGCGCCGTGTATAGGGCATATCGGGATCGGTAATTTCGGCAAGCCGCATCAGGTCATCCCAAAGACGCTGGCCGTCGACGGGAAGGTTGCGGATCGCCGCCATCGTCAATGCGCTCCGGCTCCGGCTGCGGCCGGGCGAACGAAATGTCCCGTTCCCGGCTCCGCGATTGCCTTGCCGTCGAATACTTGTTTGCCGCGCAGGAAGGTCGCGACCGGACGATGCGAAAGCTCGATGCCCTCGTAGGGACTCCACTGCACGAAGTTATGTCCGCTCGCGGCGGGGTCGTAACGGCCCGGCTTGTGCGCCATCACAACGATGTCCGCGTCTTTGCCCGGCTCAAGCGCGCCCTTGCGATGACCGAGCCGGAACAGGCGCGCGGGATTGGCGGCGAGCAGACGCGACGCCCACACCGGGCTCAATCCACGCTGCAACAGTCCGGTCAAGAGTAACGAATAAAGCGCTTCGAGACCGGGCACACCCGACGCATTCGAGAGCATGTCCTTGCTGCTCTTGCGGTCCGGCGACCAGCTCACATGATCGGTGGAAACCACGGTGATGTTTCCGGCGGCGAGATGGCGCCAGAGCGCCTCGCGTTCGCGCTTCGAGCGAACCGGCGGATTGATCTTGCCGAAGCCGACGAGACGGGAGATGTCGTCTTCCTCGTCGAGCATCAGATAATGAATGCAGGCTTCGATGGTCGTATCGAAACCCTGCATCCGGTACGCATTGCACAGATCGTAACCGCGGCCGATCGAGCAATGCACGATGTGACCCGAACAGCCCGTGGCCGCCGCGATCTCATAAACCTCCGCAGTCGCGAGCGCTTCGGTGATCGGCGGGCGCGAAAGGCTATGCGCGAGATAATCGGTGCGGCCGGACTGGCGCACCTTCTCCGTGAAGAAGCGCACGCTTTCGTCGTTCTCGTTGTGCACGCCGGCGATAAGGCCGTGCGGCTGGATCGCCGCGAAGCACTCGTAGAGCATCGGCGACGAAATGCGCGGAAAGCGCGTGGGGTGCGTTTCGAACGTGGAAAACTTGAAAGCCGCCGCTCCTGCGTCCACAAGCTCCGGAATACGTGCCGGGCCTTCGGTGGGATCGACGGTTGCGTAAAGTGCGAAGTCCACGCGCGCCTGTTCCCCGGCCTCGCGCGCCTTTACGGTGAAGCGTTCCGCGTTGCAGATCAGAACGCCATCGTCGTAGGGCATGTCCACGACAGTCGTGACACCGCCTGCCGCGGCCGAGCGCGTCGACCAGATGAAATCTTCCTGCCCTTTCTGGGAGCGCGAGTGGACCTGCGCGTCAATTGCGCCCGGCATGACATAGGCGCCTCCGAAATCGTGGCGTTCCGCCGCCTGCGGCGGCTGGCCCTCGCCCACGCGCTCGACCTTGCCGTCACGGATCGCAACATAACCCTGATCGAGAATCGTCGCGGTCCCGACAACTCGGCCTGTCACCACGAGATCAAAATCAGCCATTCTGCGCTCCTTTGCGGACAGGATCGCTACAGCCGAGTGCGGGTCAAAATTGGATTTATCGAACCGATCAATCAGTCCGACCGAAGCCGGATGGCCCTTTCCCGGCGCACCCCTTTGGCGTTGGAATGATAGCAGGGCGCAAGAAATTCTATTTGCTGGCAGGGGGTTAGGCTTCCAGAATGACTAAAGTTCGGGAGTCTATGCCTGACCCGCGCCCAGCGCGGTCGCAAATGCTTGGCTTTGCCCGTTCACCAGGAGTGTATCCGGCTTGAAACCTGCTCCGTTCCAGTATGTCGCTGCACTGTCGGTCGAAGATGCCATTGCCCTGCTCTCTAAATACGGCTCGGACGCAAAGCTGATTGCGGGCGGACAAAGTCTCGTGCCGATGATGAACTTCCGGCTCGCGCGGCCAGAATGGCTGATCGACATCAACCGGATTTCCGGTCTCGCCGGCATCGCGCAAAAGAATGGCGCGCTCCGCATCGGCTCCCTGACGCGCTATTCCGAACTCGAAGCATCGGAAGCCGTCCAGCGCAGCGTGCCCCTGCTTGGCCTGATGCTCCCGCATATCGCACACAAAGCTATCCGCAACCGAGGTACGATCGGCGGAAGTATCTGCCACGCGGACCCGGCCGCCGAAATGCCGGTCGCGATGCTTGCGCTCGACGCGACCTTCGAATTGCGCGGACCGACAGGTACACGACGCATTGCTGCCGACGATTTTTTTATTGGGCAGATGACAACAGGCATCGAGGCGGAGGAAATTCTCATCGCCATCGAGATTCCGGAAATCAAGAATAGCGAAAAGCACGGCTTCTCCGAATTCGCTCGGCGGCGTGGCGACTTCGCGCTTGCCTCCGCCGCCGCCGTGCTTCGCTTCAATGGCGAGCGGATTTCCGATCATGTGCGTATCGCCGTGGGAGGCTTGAGCGAGCGCGCCGAACGCGCACGCGCGGCCGAGGCGCTGTTGGCCGGAAAAGCGCCGACTGCTGCGCTGATCGAGGAAGCCGCGAAAGCCGCAGCAGCCGAGGTAAAAGCAGGCTCGGATTTGCACGCAACCGAAGCCTATCGCCGCAGCCTGATCGCAACGCAGGTGAAACAGGCACTTGCAGTCGCGGTGGACCACACTTCCAGCACGGGAGCCAAGAAGTGAGCGAATTGAAACAGCACGATGTCAGCCTCACCGTGAACGGCAAGGCCGAAACGATTTCGGTTGCGCCGCGCGCGAGCCTTGCCGACGCGCTGCGCGATACGCTCGGGCTAACCGGCACCCATATTGGATGCGAACATGGCGTATGCGGCGCATGCACCGTGCTTCTCGACGGCAAGCCGGTCCGCTCCTGTCTGCTCTTCGCCGTGCAGGCGGAAGGCGCCGTCATCACCACGATCGAAGGTATCGGCGACGCACAATCCCCTCATCCCTTGCAGCGCGCCTTCAACGAATGTCACGGTCTGCATTGCGGCTTCTGCACGCCTGGAATGATCGTGACGCTCTCCGCGTTCCTGAAAGAACATCCGCAGCCGACCAGCGATGATGTGCGCGAGGCGATCTCGGGTAATCTCTGCATGTGCACCGGCTACCAGAACATCGTGCGTTCCGCGTTACGCGCCGCCGAACTGATCGAGGGAGCCAAGTCGTGAGCGTGAAAACGACCGTCAGCGACACCGGCCCGTGGGTCGGACAGCCGCTTCCGCGCCGCGAAGATGCCCGGCTGACGGCAGGTGCCGGTACGTTTACCGACGACATCCGGATGCCCGGCATGCTGCACGCGGCGTTCCTACGCAGCCCACACGCGCATGCACGCATCGTCCGCATCAACGCGGATAAGGCCCGCGCGCTCAAGGGCGTTCATGCCGTCATCACCGGCGAGGATGTCGAACGGCTGACCAAGCCGATCTCGACGATTATCCCGTTCAAGATGTTTCTGCCGAACTACTGCCTTGCGGTAGATAAGGCGCGTTACGTTGGCGAGCCGGTCGCGGCCATTGCCGCCGTCGACCGTGCGACCGCCGAAGACGCCGCCGAACTGATCGAAGTGGAATACGAGCCGCTGCCGGCGGTGGTCGACCCGTGGGAAGCGATCGAGCAGCCGCCCTCCTTCGTGTTCGACGAGATCAAAAGCAACGTCATCTGGCATGACACTTTCTCTTACGGCGAAGTCGACGACGCGTTTTCGCGCGCTGCGCATGTTGTGTCCGACCGTTTCTCGGTGCAGCGCTATATCTCGACCGCGCTCGAAACCATGGGTGTCATCGGCAAATGGGACAGCAGCGGCCTCACGCTCTGGTCCGCCGACCAGCGTCCCGGCTTTGCGACCCACGCGCTGACGACGGCGCTGCAAATTCCGCACAGCCAGATCCGGCTCGTCTCGCCGTACATTGGCGGCGGTTTCGGCAACAAGCGAAAAGCCACCTACATGGTGATCGTCGCGCTACTTGCACGCGAAGCGGATCGCCCGGTCAAGTATCTCGAAGACCGGCAGGAAAACCTCCTCGGTCTCGTACACGCCTCCAATCAGGTCATGGACCTCGAAATGGCGCTCGACGCCGATGGGAAAATTCTCGGCCTGAAGTTGCGCGATGTCGTCGATGAAGGCTCGAACGTCATTAATCCGACGCTGCACAGTATGCTCAAGTTCACGAACATGCTGAACAACTACACGATCCCGGCGGTACGCTTCGAAGGCTACGCGGTGCTGACCAACAAGTGTCATTCCGGCGCGAACCGCGGCATCGGCAAGCCCTTCATGTGTTTCGTGATCGAACGCGCCGTGGAAATGGCCGCGAAGAAGGTCGGCATCGACTCGCTCGAATTGAGACGCCGGAATTTCATTCCAGCGTCTGCGATGCCTTACGAGTCTCCGATGGGCAACGTCTACGACAGCGGCGATTTTCTCGCGACACTCGACACCGCGCTGAAAACCGCGAACTACGACGATCTCCTGAAGCAGCAGGAAGAGGCCCGCCGCGCGGGCCGCTACTTCGGCATCGGCATCGCGACCGCCGTCGAACCGAACTCGCTCAACCTTTCCGCCTATACGCTGATGACCGGGCGCACCGACACCTCGGGCGTCGGCGAAGGCGCGCTGGTGCGCATGGAAGGCGACGGCAGCGTTCGCGTGAGCTTGGGCAATACCGCGTCAGGCCAAGGCTACGAAACGGTCGTGGCCCAGATCGTCGCGGACGAACTCGGCATCCATCCGCATCGCGTGACCGTGGCGCCCGGTTTCGACTCCGCGGTCAATCCGTGGCTGCATTGTTCGGGGAGTTTCGCGAACAAGTTTTCAGGCACCGATGTCGGCGCGATCATCGAAGCCGCACGCACGATCCGTGCGAAAATCCTCCGGATTGCCGCGCATCTTACCGGCCGCAAGGCGGAGGAACTCACGATCCGCGAAGCAGCAATCTGGGTGCATGGTGCGAACGAGCCGCTCCTGCCTCTCGCCAAGGTCGCGATGACGGCGTACCGCGATCTGTTGCGCCTGCCCGAAGGCGAGATGCCGGGGCTTGAGGCGCGGCACTTCTATGTCGATCCGCAGTCGAACCTTCCGGCCATGAGCAAGGACGATAAGCGGCTCCGCTTCCAGCTCACCTTCTCCAACTCGGCGCATATTGCGGTCACTGAAGTCAATCCGGACACGGGTGCCGTGAAAATCCACCGCTACATCATCGCGCATGATTGCGGCCGCGAGATCAATCCGATGCTGGTCGAAGGCATGGTGCATGGCGCGACCACGCATGGCATCGGCGGCGCGCTCTACGAGGACCTGATCTACGACGAGAACGGCCAGATGCTGGCGGGCTCCTTCATGGATTACCTGAAGCCGACTGCACTCGACGTACCGGAATTCGAGGTCGTGGCGCTCGAAACCCCCTCGCCGTTTACACCGCTAGGTGCCAAGGGCGTCGGCGAAGGCGGTTCGATCCCGTCGCTCGCGGCGATCACGAACTCGGTCGAGGATGCGCTGAAGCCGCTCGGCGTCACGCTGACCGAACTTCCGCTCACGCCGAACAAAATCTGGGATGCGATCCAGAAAGCGCGCGCCGAAGGGAAAGACACCTAACCGGTCAGTGCGCGACGACGGTCGTTGCCGCCGACCGGCTTTCCCAGAACACCACGCGCCGGTGAATAAGCTGGATCAACTGGCTCGCAAGGACACCGATCGTCGCGAGAATGACGACGCAGGCGAACATCATCGCAACGTCGAAGTCGAGGCCTGCCGCCGCGATGACATGGCCGAGACCCCGGCGCGAGGCAACGAGTTCGGCGACCACGGTGCCGAGCAGCGCCAGCACAACGCTAATCTGCAAGCCGGCAAAGATATGCCCCGCAGCCGACGGCACTTTCACGCGCCAGAAAATCTGCCAGCGCGATGCGCCCATGGCGCGATAAAGATCGATCAGTTCCGGATTGTACGACTTCAGGCCGATCGAGGTATTCACGAAGCACGGGAAGAAGCAGATCAGCGCCACCATCACCACTTTCGAGCCGAGATCGAAGCCGAACCAGACGACTAGGATGGGCGCGAGCGCAACTTTCGGAATCGACTGAAACGCGACGATAACCGGATAGACCGCGCGCTCAAGCACGTCGAACTCGCTGATCAGCGCGGAGAGCAGCAACGCCATAATGCAGCCGACCAGATAGCCGCTGATGATCGCGGTCACCGTGGCGACGATGTGCGGCCATAAGGTGCCGCCGATCAGGCCGCGTTGCAGCGCCTCGAGCACGGCGCCCGGCGGCGGTACGAGATATGCCGGCACCTGAAAAATCTTGATGCCGAAGTGCCAGATCAGAACCAGAATTGCGATCGTGGCAATGGGAAGCAGCAGATTGATGAGACGCTCTTTCGTGATCATCGAATGCCTCAATGCGTAAAGAGCCGCCGCAGCCGGTCGCAGGTCGCGGTGAATTCCGGTAGCGCCATGGTATCGAGACCGCGCGGACGCTGCAGCCCGATTTTTTCGACGTGAATGATCCGGCCCGGACGAGGCGAAAGCACCGCCACCCGGTCGGCCATGAACACAGCTTCGGGGATGGAGTGGGTTATAAGCACGACCGATTTTTTCGTGCGTTCGAATATTTCCTGCAGCTCGATGGTCATCTGCTCGCGTGTCAGCGCGTCGAGTGCCGCGAATGGCTCGTCCATCAAAAGTAACTGCGGATCGTGGATCAGACCGCGCGCAATCGCAACGCGCTGCTTCATGCCGCCGGAAAGCTCGTGCGGATAGTGACCGGCAAAGCCTGCGAGACCGACCATCTCAAGCAAGGCGCCGGCCTTGTCGTGCATTTCCTGCGAATACTTGCCCTGCACCCGAATCGGCTCAAGCACGTTGTCGAACACATTCCGCCACGGCAACAGCGTCGGCTGTTGAAATACGATTCCCACATCCTGACGCGGCTTCACGATCGGCACGCCGTTCAACACTGCGCTACCCCCGCTCGGTGGCAACAGGCCAGTGACGATTTTTAACAAGGTCGATTTTCCGCAGCCGGACGGTCCCAGAATGGCGACGAACTCTCCATCCGCGACGTCGATACTCATAGGCCCGAGCGCATCGAGCGGCCCACGGCTGGTCCGATAGGTAACGCTCACATTCTTGAGCGAAAGTTTAGCGTTGGCTTGTGACATTATTTATCCGATATGCCGCGCCCCTCGTTGAAGGAGCGCGGCATCTCATGACGGCCCTTACGGCTTGTAGGCCTTGGCTTTCTTGATCACGTCTTCGCGGTTGAACTTATTATACGCATCCACGAACTGGTTCGTGTAAAGCGTATCCAGCTTGACGTCGGTGTTGTCGAGCTGACCACCCGCGCGCAAGGCAACGATCGACGACTTCCAGTCGAGTTCGCCGAAGCCACCGAGTTTCTTCGGCTCGCCCGGACGGAACGCTGTCATGTTTTTCACGCGCGCCTGGAGGACTTTAACTTCCTTCGCGAGATTAGCGGCGGCGTCACCGGACGGACGCTGGTTCGGATAGACCTTCCAAAAAGCCTCGACGCAAGCCTGGATGTTCGCTTCGCAGGCAACGACGCCCTTGGTGACGGCGCGGCCGAAGCGTTCGATCAGCTGCGGCTTTTCCTTGATGTTCTTGTTGGTCACGGGGAAACCGTGGCTCGCGAGACCGCGGAACGCCTGCGGATATTCCAGGCGGCGGATCTTCGTGCCCTGCGACTCCATCGAGATATGCATAGTGTCGTAGAGATTAAGCGCATCGATCTGGCCGCGGCGGAGCGCGTCATACGCCGGAACGCCCGCGCCGACCGCGATGAACTGCACCGTCGATGGATCGACGCCGGCAGCCTGCAACGCGGCCTTGGTTACCGGCACGTTGCCCCAGGTCAACGCGCCGACGCCGATCGATTTGCCCTTCAGATCGGCGAACGACTTGATCTTCGATTCGTCAAGCACCGCCATTTCCCAGATCGAGCTGCGCACGATGTTATAGACGAAGCGGAAGTCGAAATTCGGCTTGCCGGGCTGACGCGAGATGATCAGCGGCTCGAGTACGCTGAATGCGGTGAAGATCGTTCCGTTCATCAGCTGCGGAATGATGATGCCAGAACCCTGAAGCACCACCACATCGAACTCGACGTTCTCTTCTTTGAAGAAGCCCAGCTCCTGCGCGAAGATGAAAGGCGCAAGACCCGAATTGATTGCGACCGGCCAGGCGAAGGTAACCTTTTCCTGAGCCGATGCCGGTTGTGCCGCGAAGGCCATCGTGATCGCGGCAATGCCTGCCGCTGCGTTGCGCAGGAAGCGCGATGGTGAGAACGAAGAATTCATTTTTTGTAGCTCCTCTGGTCAGAAACTCAGTCGGTGATCATCGGGACGTAACTTGGCTGCGTTTCGACCCTGGCAATCCAGCGGCGCACCGCGGGATAGGCGCCAAGATCGTATTCACCTTCTTCGGCGAGGTGTGTGTAGGCGTAGAGGGACATGTCCGCGATCGAATAGATGCCGCCGACCAGGTAATCCTCGCCTGCAAGATGCCGGTCGAGATGGCCGAGTGCCTTGCGCCCCATTTCCTGCAACTCGGCAATATGCGCTTCGAATTTGTCTTTCTGCTTCGCGATCGAGATGAGAAAGCGAGCGCGCGCGAGTGGCCGCACGAGATCGTACTGCTCGAACATCAGCCACTGCATGACCTTGGCCCGGAGCCACCGATCGCCGGGAAAGAATGCGCTCCCCTCCGCGAGATAGGTCAGGATCGCATTGGACTCGAAAAGTGTGCGGCCGTCTTCGAGTTCGAGAATGGGAATGCGTCCGAGCGGATTGCGCGCGAGCATCTCCGGCGTGCGGGCTTCGCCCGCGCCGAGGTTCAACGTCACGCGCTCATAGGGAAGATTCAGCGCGCTCAGCAGCAGCCTGATCTTGTAGGCATTTCCGCTGAACCGCGACTGATAGAGCTTGAGCATGACGCCTTTCCTCACGCTTCCGGATCGAGCGCGTAGCGTGCGATCTCGACCCCCATGCGCGTTTCGACTTCCGGATAGACGCCCGGATCGAGCACACCCGAACCGATCGGGAAGTTGCGCTTGCTTGCAATGATGATCGCTACCGGCGTTCGTGGCTCGAGCTCGGAGATCGAGAGCGCATCGCCGCGCTGCGGATCGACGGTCGCGATCAGATCCGGAAAGGTCGCGATACGCTCGCCGTCGCGCGACAGGGTCATGTATTCGTTACAAATACCGAGCAGAAGTTCACTTTGCCCACAACGGACGCGGACCTCGCCGGTCTCGAAGCCGTCCTTATAAGCGACTGCCTTCTCGGAAACGACGCCGATGCCTGCGAGCGTACCGCGCGTGAAATCGACGATCGCCTCGATGCGCCGTTCACCGTTTGCCTCCGCCTCGATCATGCGTTGTCCGAGAGCGAGTTGAAACGAAATCGCGCCAACCGCGCCATGCTCGCGCACCCAGGAAACTGACAGCGGGCCGCGCGCGGCCATGATCAGTCCATCATTCTGAACCGCCGCATGACGCATCAAGCTCGAGGTGACGGCGATGTTTCCTTCTGCAACGACGCGAATGCGGCTTCCGCTTCCGCCATGACCGCCCGCGCCCGCCTGCGTGATCGTGAGATCGGGGCGCGCGGCAAAACCCATCCCGCCCATCTTGACGGTCGGATGCCCGCGGCCGTTCGCAGCGACGTCCGCAACCGGCACGCCCAGATGCGCCGCCTGAAGCCACGCGTAGAAGCCGGGCACATGACCCGGGATAACACCGGCAGGCTTCAGCCCGGTGCTGCGCATCAAAAGCTTTGCCGCCTCGATGCAATCTTCCGGACCGACATTTTTCGCCTGTCCCGGCGCGCCGACGCCGGTCGCAACGATCAGTTGGCCACTATCTTCGAGTTCATCTATCGAGGCGAAGCGCACCTCCCCTTTGGCTAGGGCTGCTTCACCAATCTGGCGGTGCCGCACGACCGAAGAGCGGCCGCTTCCGCCCGCCGAAAGCAGCAGGCCGGCTTCGAGCGCGGCCTCCAGCATCGCCTTGCCAGCGACGCGTTCGGACAACTGCGCCGCCACGCGGCTAAAATCCAAGGCCATACTCATCTTTCACCTTCCGCGCCGTGTCGTAACCGGCGTCGGCATGACGAAGCACGCCGATGCCGGTGTCGCCATCGAGCGCGCACTTCAACCGCTCGGCAGCTTCCGGCGTGCCGTCGGCAACGACCGTCTGCCCGGCACTCTGCAACTTGTCTGTATTGGAATGAACGGCGACGAGATCGGCGCCGTTCGAACAGGACAGCATCGCGTTCAGCAGCGGCCAGTCGGAAATCGCGTCGCTGCCGTCCTTCATCTTCTCGGTTTCGCGGAACGGATTTGCGACCGAGCCCGCATCGAGATGATCGCGCGTAAACGCGATCGGCGCAGATATTTCCTTGCGGGCGATCGCTTCGTTTACGAGCAGCGCGAGCCGGCTCCGCTCGGTATGGCCGAGCCAGCCGATGCGCGCGGGCAATCCTTGAAACGGCGCATATTTCTGCGCCAGCGGAATCCACTGGCTGATCGGATGGTTGGACGAAAAGGTCTTCAGAATGATGTCGTCGATCCGATGGATGTCGGAGGGCTCACCCGAAACGGCGATCCAGCGGAACGGACCGATGCCTTCGCAAAACAGCGGACGGATAAAGAGCGTGACGAACGAGTCGAGGTTCAGCGCTTCGGGAATCCCTGCGTCGGCCGCACGCAAGCGCAGCGAGTTTCCATATTCAAAAGTCAGCGCACCGCGCTTCTTGAACTCAAGAATCGCGTTCACGTGCGTGCGTAATGTTTCTTCCGATTTCTTCCGGAGCGCCTGCGGATCGCTTTTGGAAAGCGCGGCGGCTTCCGCCGCGTTCATACCGAGCGGGACATAACCGCGGTACGGATCGACCATGCACTGGTCCGTGAGGATATCGGGAGCGAAGCCGAGCTCCAGCAATCGCGGATAGATTGCGGCAACATTGCCGACGAGGCCGACCGACGCGCCTTCGCCGGCTGCCTTCGCCTGCTCGATCCATTGCAGCGCTTCGTCGATCTTGTCCGTCATGCGATCGCAGAAGCCCTGGTCAACGCGACGCCTGATCTTCGCCGGTTCGACTTCGACGACGAGCGTCGCGGCACCGGCCATCTTGCCGGCGAGCGGCTGCGCGCCGCTCATGCCGCCGCAGCCCGCGGTCAGAATGACGCGGCCCGCGAGCGTGCCGCCGAAGTACTGCTGCCCGGCGGCGGCGAAGCTTTGATAAGTTCCTTGAAGGATTCCCTGGCTGCCGATGTATTGCCACGCAGCCGCGGTCATGCCCGGCAGGATCGTCAGACCTTGCTGCTCATACCTGAGGAAATTTTCATCACTTGCCCAACGGCCGACCACGTTACCGTTGGCCATGATCACCATCGGCGCACGCGCGTGCGTGCGAAACGTCCCGATCGGCTTTCCGGACTGCACAATCAGCGTCTGGTCCGCTTCCAGATTCTTCAGCGCAGCGACAATCTGATCGAAACTCTTCCAATCGCGCGCCGCTTTTGCGCGCGACATATAGATCACGAGTTCGTCCGGGTTCTCGCCATTCTCGAGATTGTTCTCGAGCAAACGAAGCAGCGTCTCGGCGCGCCAGTTCTTGCACCGAAGTTGCGTTCCACGCTGCGCTGTAATCTTCACCACAAACCGGATTCCCGTCTGCCGATAGAGCAAAGGATGAGATGACGTCCATTGCCAAAGCAAATAGCTTATCCTAGGATTAGCTATAAGTTATTTTGAATAGGGTTCCCCCATCTCGCGCGATGGATCTGCGACAACTCAGATACGTCTTTTCCGTTTATCGTCACCGCATGGCCGCACGCGCGGCAGCGGAGTTTGGCGTAGCGCAATCGACGACCACGATGTCGCTGCGCAGGCTGGAAGATGAAATCGGGGCGCCGCTATTCGAGCGGAAAGTCGGCGGCGTACACCCGAACGAAACGCTACGAAAATTGCGCCGTTTGTGCGAGCCGCTGATTCACGATCTTGAATCCGCGCGTGACTACGTTTCGTCGAAATGCAAAACCCCTCCCTCCTGGATCGTCTTCGTCAGCATCGATCATCCGCCGGGGAGCCGCTTTGACGAGGCGATTTCCGGAATGCTCGCGAAATGGCGGGAAAAACATCCGGACATATTCCTTCGCTACCTGAACCTGCCCGCCGATGCCACCGATTTCACGAAGTCGCCACGGGTCGAGTTGCTCTGGAGCGCGTCGGCAAAAAGCGGCACCGATCTAATTTGGAATGCTGAGTGGTCGATCATAACTTGCGGCGCGGCGCGGCGGCTCGGCAGCAGAATTCAACTTCGTCAATTGCAGAATCTGCCGCTAGCGATAGCGGGCGGCCTCGACGCGCTCGGAGAAAGTGCAAAGCGCGCGCTTGGTAAAGCCGGTATCTTTGTCGAATCCGAATTAGACCCGGACACCGTTGACGCCGAGGATTTAGATCGAAGCGGAATCAACCTGCTTATTCCATCCATATTGATTCACCCCGGTCTTTCGCGGCATCCATGTCAGGTTGCCCGGCTTGAAATGCCTGACGCTACCGGTTCGTTGCGGGTGAAAATCTCGACCCATGGCAGAGAACGGGAGACCACGAAGGAAATCGTCGAGCTTCTTCGGAAGGGAATGAAGAACCCCGGCGGGAAAAAGGCGTTGTCGAAGCGAACGATTACATCCGATCTCGACCTGCGCCAGTTTCTGTATTTCGCGTATCTCTATGAGGAACAAAGCGTCGTGCGCGCGGCCGAGCGCGCGCATATCGTGCAACCCGCGCTTTCGATGCAGTTGCGCAAACTCGAAACCGCGCTGGGCGTGAAGCTTTTCCAGCGCAGCCCTCGCGGCCTCAAGCCGCTGCCTGCGGCCGATCATCTCTACGCGTTATGCCATTCGGCGACGATCGCACTGGAAATGGTCCCACGTCAGCTGCGGGCACAAACGAGTCCGGACAATACCGAACTTCGCGTCGGCCTTCTGCCCGCACTCGACGAAGGAAGCCTGCTCGCAAAGGCGGTCGGCGCGACGATCGAGGCATGGCAGGAGCATTTTCCGAAGCATCAGATTCGCGTCTCGGAAGCCTATAGCGAAGTGCTCCGGCGCTGGACGCAAGAAAAGGCGCTCGATCTCGCGATCGTGCTCGGCTCGCAACCGAGCGAACGTCACCTCGAATTCGAGCAACTCGCCCGCGATCCGCTCGCGATCATTACCAACCGCGATTCCGCTCTTCTGCCAGACGGCCCTATTGACCTACGAGAAATCGCGAAACTGCCGCTGGTGCTGCCTTCATCGCATCACGGCATCCGGCGCCTGATCGAGGAACGCTTCAAGAGCGAGGGAATAGCGATCACGCCAAAACTTGAATTCGATTCCATGGCGGTCGCGATCAGTTTGGTGCGCTCGGGAAAATGGGCAACCATTCTCCCCGCCTCCGCGGTGCTCCACGGAATCACGAGCGGGTTTCTTACCGCACACCCGATCAGCGACACGCCGCCGCTCATGCGCGAACTATGGGCGGTTCACCATACAAGCACGAAGATGACCGAACCTACGCGCGGGTTCATCACGCTCTTCAAGTCGAACTTCAACCGCATGCTCAGCGCACAGATCGAGCTTCAACCTGCGTTGCAAGCTTCTGCGCAACGTTAGTATCCGTTTCCGTCCGTAGACAAGGCGAGCGCAGCGTGTATCGTATCGCGCAAATTAGAACGGTAGCGGTAGAGTCGTGTCAGGTAATCAATCAGAGATTTTAGAGGAACATTACGCGCGCGGTGACGCCGTTGCCGGGGTGAAGAATGCGCTGGCCGAAATCGGCAAAGCCGAAGGAGCGCTGAAACCCGAAGAATTAAGCTCGATCGATCAGTTCCACGTGCGGAGTCTGCTCGCCACCAAAGATCTCGCCGCAGCCGCCGAACCCCAGCTTGATATGGAGATTCTCGATATCGGATCGGGACTCGGCGGGGCCGCGCGCTATCTCGCTTCGGCCTTCGGCTGCCGCGTTACCGGCATCGATCTGATGCAGTCCTATTGCGACGCCGCAACGATGCTGACCGAGCGCTGCGGTCTCGATCAGCGTATCAGCTTCCGTCAGGGCGATGCGCTTGCTTTGCCCTTTCCCGACGCGCGTTTCGACCAGGTCTGGACGCAGCACGTCTCGATGAATATCGCCGATAAAGCAAAATTATATGGCGAGATGCGCCGTGTGCTGCGCCCGAACGGCAAGCTTGCCATTTACGATCCTGTCCGGTCCGGCAACGAGCCGCTGCGCTATCCGGTGCCCTGGGCACGCGACGAACGCACGAGCTTCGTCCCAACCGAAAGCGAACTCAAACAGTATCTTCAGGATGCCGGGTTCACCGTGCTCTCGTGGGAAGACAAGACGAAGGTGGCGCTGCAATGGTTCGAAGAGATGGAAAAGAAGTGGGCTGGCACGAAGCCGTCACCGCTCGGCATCCATGTCCTGATCGGCCCTGACATCCGGCCGATGAGCGCGAACCTGCGCACGAACCTGCGCGAAGGCCGCGCAAAACTCATTCAGGCGGTTTGCAAGGCGATCTGAGCGACCGCGCTATTTCTTCGGCGTCGTATCGACTGGACCACCGGCCTTCTTCCAAGCCGTGAATCCGCCTTCGATATGCGCGACCGGCTTCAAACCCATCTGTTGCGCGATCTGGGTCGCAAGCGCCGAGCGCCACGCGGACGCGCAGAAAAAGACGAAGCGCTTGTCCTCGGCAAAAACCGGCTTGTGATAAGGCGACGCCGGATCGATCCAGAATTCCAGCATGCCGCGAGGACAATGAAAGGCACCGGGAATACGACCTTCACGGTCCAGTTCCCGAACATCGCGGATGTCGACGAACACGGTGTTGGCGTCGCCGACGAGCGCAATGGCGTCGGCGACCGGCAGGATTTCGACCTCGCGATTGGCGGCGTCGATCAGATCCTTGTAACCGGTCGTAATTTGCTGGGCCATTTTCCTGCTCGCTTCGCGAATACTTTACCCAGCCTTAAGACACGGAGAGCAATGAAAATCCAGAGGAACGCGGCATAATATCCATTGAAGCCGTCATCGCGCGCGTTGCGGCGCTTTATCGGTTCGCAAAATCAGAGATCGCATTTGCGCAGAACAGCGGCGCTTCCTCGATCACGAAGTGATCCGTGTCCGGAACCAGTACGATCGGAATATCGGGACGCGCCGCGCGCGTTGCTTCCCGTGCGCTTTCCGAAACGACGTTGCTCTGCGCGCCGCAGAGGATCAGCACAGGGCAAACGAGCGATCTGAATGCCGATGCAAAATCCTCCCGCAGTCCCCGGGTCGCGAGCACCAATGCCCGAGCGTCCGCCAGTTGCCGCAAGCCGCCTTCCACCTCGCCATATAAAGTCTCCGCGCGGTGCCTTACCGCGTCCGCCGGCAATTTCGTCAGCCGTCCACCAATATCCGTTTCGATCTCGGCTCTCGACGCATAGATGCGATCGCCGGAAGCGGCGCGGGCTTCAAGTACGTCCAGAACCTCACTTTCGACGAACGGGACGTAGTCGATGGCCACGACAGACTTTATGCTCGCGCCATTCATGGCAGCAGCAACAATCGCGTTCCTAGCACCTAGCGAGTGACCGACGACAACGGCAGGCCCGGCATCGAGCGCCTCAATCAAGGCAACGACATCGCCCGCAAAGTCCTTTGCCGCGTATCCGCCCGCTTGCTTGGTATTCAACCCATGTCCGCGCTGATCGAGCGCGACACAGCGAAACTCTTCGGCAAGCGCAAGCATGATGGGGCGCCACACTGCCGCGCTCGACATCATGCCGTGCAGAAAAATAACGAGCGGCCCTGTTCCAGCTTCCCTCACGTAAAATTCAGCGCCGGACGTTCTTATTACTCTGCTCGATATCAAGTGTAATTTCTCGCCGCGCGGGATGCCTGCAGCCATAAATTATCTATCCCTAAACGCGCGCATACCGTGGTCTGCAATCGGTTTCGTTAGGTAGGAAAATATCGAGCGCTGCCCAGTTTCGATGAACGACTCTACCGGCATGCCCGCGACGAGCTTGACGCCGCCCAAACGCGAAACTTCCTTCTCCGAAAGCGCAATGCGCACGACGAAGAAGCCCGCCCCCGTGCGCTGCTCAAGCACGATATCGGCCGATACTTGCGACACCGTTCCATAAATTTCAGGCGTAGTGCGCTGGTTGAATGCTGCGAAGCGAAGCACCGCACGCTGCCCGGTTCTGATCTGATCGACATCCTGCGGATTAATACGAACTTCGACAATCAGCTTTTCGGCATCCGGAACGATCAGCATCAGCTGCTCGCCCGGCTGAATTACGCCCCCGACGGTGTGCACCGTGAGCTGATGAACGACGCCATCGATCGGCGCGCGAATATCGATGCGTTTCAACTGATCTTCGGCCGTTATTTTGCGTTCGACGAACTCGGCGTAGCGCGCCTGAATTTCGCGAAGCTCTTTCGCGACCTCGCTGCGGAGATCCTGATCCAGTTGAAGGATTTGAAGTTCGACTTCCGAAATCTTGCCTTTGGCTTGCGCGATCGCGGCGGTAAGCTGTCCGCGTTCGCCTTCGAGGCGCGCGGACTCGCGCTCAAGCTGCGTCAAACGCGAAATCGAAACGAGGTTTTTCTGCCAGAGATCGCGAACGGCCTGAAGCTCCTTACCGATCAATTCGATCTCCGTGCCCTTGGCATTCGCCTGCCCCGCCAGTCCGCGCACTTCTTCCTTTAGCTGTTCGACGCGCTCCGAAAGCTGCGAACGCTGGCCGCTTCTCGCGATGCGCCGCAGGTCGAATAGCCGCTGTTCCGCGTTCAGGATTCTCGCAACGTCGGGATTATCTTTGCGGCTGGTCAGGCTTTCCGGAAACGACAACGTATTATCCCCGTCCCGCTCCGCTTCGAGACGGGCCTGACGTGCAGAGAGTTCGTCCATCGCTTTGACGACGATCGCAAGGTTCGCGCGCGTCACTGTTTCGTCCAGCCGCACGACGACGTCGCCTGCGCGGACATGAACGCCGTCGCGGACAAGCAGATTGCCGACCACGCCACCGGTCGGATGCTGCACTTTCTTCACGTTGGAATCGACGACCAGCAGGCCCGATGCGATCACCGCGCCCGACAGTTCCGTCGTTGCAGCGAGTCCTCCGACTCCGACGACCAGCAATGTCAAAACCGAAAGACCGATCACGATGTGCTGGCGAATAACCATCATCGCGTTCGACGGAGGTTTCACTTTGATTGGACTGTTCATTTACGTACTCGGGGTTGTCTGCGGAGCAGACGCCTTCAGCACCTTCGACAAGACGTCGGCTTTTGGCCCGAACGCCTTGACCTGTCCGCCCGCGACGAACATCGCAAGATCGCATTCGTCGAGCGCTTTCGGGCGCAACGCGACGACAACCGCGATCCCGCCGCGGCGGCGAATGCTCGCGATCGCATGCGAGAGCGCAGCCTCGCCCTCGCCGTCGAGGTTCGAGTTCGCTTCGTCGAGCACGACCAGGAACGGGTTTTTGTAAAGCGCGCGGGCGAGCGCGATGCGCTGCCGCTGTCCGGCGGAAAGCGCAAAACCGCTTTCGCCGATTTCGGTGTCATAACCGTTCGGAAGCCGCAGGATCATGTCGTGCACCGCTGCCGATTTCGCGGCGGCAATGATGTCGTCGGCCTTCGGCTCCGGCTCGAAGCGGGAAATATTTTGCTTCACGGTGCCGCCGAACAGCTCGACGTCCTGCGGCAGGTAGCCGACGTGCTCGCCAAGTGCATCCGCCGACCACTGATCGAGTGCCGCGCCATCGAGCCGGATTTGTCCGCGCACGACCGGCCAAACGCCGACGATTGCGCGCGCCAGCGAGGACTTGCCTGCCGCGTTCGGCCCAATGATCCCGACAGCGCTGCCTGCCTTGATCTGGAATGTCGCATCCTGCACGACGATCTTGCGTTCGCCCGGCGGCGCGACGCTGACGTTCTCGACGGCGAGCAAGGACTTCGGTGCCGGTAGCGCAAGCGGCTGCGGACCCGGGACGAATGCCGCAAGCAAGCGGTTCAGGCGGTCCCAGCTATGCCGCGCGTTCACGAATTGCCGCCAGTTGCCGATCGCGGTCTCGACCGGCGCAACCGCGCGCGCGCCCAGTATCGAGCCCGCGATAATCACGCCCGGCGTCGCCTCATTGTATAAAACAAGCAGCGCGCCGACCGCGAGCAGCGCGGATTGCAAAATCATGCGCAGTACGCGCGAAAGCGAACCGAGGCTGCCGGAAATGTCGCTCGCTTCCTGCTGCTGCCCGATAAATTGCGCGTTGGTGGAAGACCACCGCTCGCGCATGCGCGCGCCCATGCCCATCGCGCTTAATACTTCCGCGTTCCGGTAACTCGCTTCGCCGATGCTGTTGCGGTGCGCGGCGTGCTTCGCCGCGGATTTCAGCGGCTCGCGCACCCAATATTCCGTGAGCACGGTGAGACCGACGAGGATGATCGCACCGACAAGCGCCGTGAAGCCGATCCAGAAATGGAATACGAAACAGATCGCAAGATAGATCGGCAGCCACGGCAGATCGAACAGCGCAGTCGGACCCAGCCCGGAAAGAAAACCGCGGATCTGGTCGAAGTCGCGGATTGGCTGAAGCCCGTCTCCCTGCCGCATGCTGCGCAACGGCATGCGCACCACCGCGTCATAGATTTTCGGACTCAAGCTTTCGTCGAGATAGGCGCCGACGCGCACCAGCAATCGTCCGCGCAATACGTCGAGCACGGCCAGAAACGCGAACAATGCGAGCGCAATGATAGCGAGACCCGCGAGCGTCGGAATGGAGCGGCTCGGCAGGACGCGGTCATAGACCTGGAGCATGAACAGCGCGCCGGTCAGCGTCAGCATGTTGATGAAGAAGCTGAAAAGCCCGATCGCCGCGAATGCCTGCTTGCACTCGCGCACCGCTTCCATCAGCTGCGACTGGGGAGCGTTGGACGTTACGCCTGAAACTTGCCCGTGCACGGGTAGCCACTCCGGAAAATACTGAACGCTGGACTAGAACCTGAGAGACACCAACGCGCCGCGTCTTGGTATTGTATTACCCCTCGCGCCCGCGTCCGCAGCTTCAGTTGTTGAGAGTGACCTCGTCTGACGAATTGGTTCGCATCGGCGCAATTCCCCGAGCCGCTGCAATTTCTTCAGATTATTGCATTTGCAAAGTCTTAGCTAGCGATAGAGCTTCGTCCTGCGCGCTGCGATCAGGCTGACGAAGCGATCCTGGACGGAGGCTGGAAAAGAACTCCGTTAGGGCCTGCGGCTCGCCGAGGTACCCCACTGCCAATTCCAGCGGGCCTGGCCGGTATACGAAAGATCCGCCGCCGCAAAACGCCTGACCCCTCAAAATTCCTTATGCGGAAAGGCTTTTGGCGGCCCCGACCCCCTTGCGGACAGGGTAAACAATAGGTTGAAATCGAGCAGATCATCGCCCGATGCGGGGGGCACGGCGAGCGGCAGAAGACCGCGCGCCTGTGTGTATTTTTAGGGGGAGTTGCGATGGCTATTCTTACGCTCACCGACAGCAACGCGAACGCGAATAACGTCACTGAGGGCGTCAATTCCTTAGTCGCGATCGACATCAACCCCACGGGCGGAAACGGCAATTACGTTTACTCGATCGGATACGACCCGACGGATGGCGCGTTCGCGATCGACGGGACGGGCATCGTCTCAATCGTTGACGCTTCGAAGATCGATTACGAAGCGCTGGTCGATGGAAAGCTGATCCTCTCGATTCACGTGCAGGACAACGCCGGTAATTTCGGCGACACGCAGGTCACGATCAATGTCGCTGATGTAAACGGCACAACCCAGAATGGTGTCCCCGCGACCAATGACAGCCTCAGTGGAGGTGCCGAAGAAGATGAAATCAATGGTCTTGACGGCACTGATACACTGGCAGGTCTCGGTGGCAACGACACCATTACCGGCGGCGACGATGACGACGACATCGACGGCGGCGCAGGCAATGATGCGCTTTACGGCAATGCGGGCGACGACACGATCGTCGGCGGCACGGGCGACGACTACATCGAGGGCGGCACAAACACGGCCGTGGGCGACAATCTTGATGGCGGCGCCGGCTTCGACACCGTCAGTTACTTCGGCTCCAGCACAGCCGTAACGATCGACCTTAACGATCAGAACGGCGTCCTGACTCAGAGCGGCGGCGACGCCGAGGACGACATCCTTCAGGGCTTTGAAGGTGTAGTCGGCTCCAAGCAGGCCGACACCATCACCGGCAGCAATACCGCTGCCGACGTGATCGAGGGCGGCGAAGGCGCCGACATTCTCGACGGACAAGATTCCGATCCGATGTTCGCGAGCGGCGTCTACGAGTTCGACACCGTGAGCTATGAGGGATCGAGCAAAGCCGTCACGGTTTCGCTCGGCAAGCAAGGCGTGACCACGGTCGGTAAAGGCGGCGACGCCGAGGGCGACCAGATCAAGAACTTTGAAAATATCATCGGCTCCGCATTTGCCGACACGCTGAGCATCGTCGAGAACGGCATGATCGAAGGCGGTGCCGGCGCCGACATCATGTCGACGACGAGCGACGGCGGCACCCTCTCCTACGCTTCTTCGAACGCAGCGGTGACCGTCACGCTTGCGGCCGCAGGCAAGCAAGGCACCGCGACCGGCGGCCATGCACAGGGCGACAAGTACACCAACTTCGATTCTGTGCTCGGTTCGAACTACAACGACAAATTGACCGGCAATGAACTCGATAACGGGCTGCTTGGCGGTACCGGCGACGACGTTCTCGCCGGCGGCGCGGGCAAGGACACCCTGGTCGGCGACAACGTTGTTTCCCTCTCTTTCGCCGGCGCCACGATTGTTTATCCGTTTGGACAATCGCATCTCGGCGGCAACGACACGCTGACCGGCGGTGACGGCGACGACTACCTGATCGGCGGCATCGGCGCCGACATCATCGATGGCGGCACCGGGTTTGACGTTGCCGGTTACCAAAGCTCCAGCGCAGCGGTCACGATTACGCTTGGCACCAAAGGTGCGGCGGCCGTGCAGACCGGTGGCGATGCAGGCGGCGACAAGCTGACAGCGGTCGAAGGTATTATCGGCTCCGCTTTTGACGACATTATCACCGGCAACGATCTCGACAACATCATCGAAGGTGGCGCTGGCAAGGACAAGTTGTTTGGCGGCACCGGCAGCGATACCGTTAGTTATCTGGGCGCGCCGGATACTGGCGGCGACGACACTGGCGTAACTGTCGATCTTTCGAAGCAAGATGGCTCGACTGCGCAGGGCGGTGACTCCGATGAAAAAGGCGATGTCCTGTTGGGCTTCGAAAACATCATCGGCTCGTTCTACGACGACATTCTCACCGGCGACGCCTTCAACAACATCATCGAAGGCGGCGGCGGCAAGGACGAGATGCACGGCGGCGATGGCTTCGACTTCGTCAGCTATCGTAACTACGACAACTTCCTTGCTGGCGGCGATACGACCGGTGTCACCATCAGCCTAACCAACGTCGGCGGATTGGTAGTCGGCGACGTCGCCGGCGACGCGGTCGGCGATACCGGCACGGAGTTCGAAGGCATTCATGGCTCCGCCTACTACGACATTCTTACCGGCAACATCGAGATCAACACTATCCTCGGGCTCGACGGCGACGACCTGATCGATGGCGGCGACGAGGCGGACTATCTTGACGGCGGTAACGGCACCGACACGGTCGATTACTCGAACGCGGCCGCAGGCGTCACGCTGACCCTTGGCGCCGCTAACGTGAAAACCACCGTAACAGGCGGCGATAAAGACACGATCCTCAACTTCGAGAACGTGCTCGGCTCGGCGTTCGACGACAAAATCACCGGCAACGCAGGCAACAACTACTTTAAGGGCGGTGTCGGCAAGGACATCATCAACGGTGGCGCCGGCATCGACACGGCGGACTACTCCGATGCCGGTTCTGCGATCACGGTTTCGCTTGTTGCCTCTGTTGCTAAAGTCACTGGCGGCGATACCGACGAACTCAGCCTGGTCGAGAACATCACCGGCTCGGACTTTAACGACGTACTCACCGGCAATACGCTTGCGAACGTTCTGGATGGCGGAGATGGCGACGACCAGATTACAGGCGGCGCAGGCGCCGACACGCTGATCGGCGGCGCAGGCAAGGACACCTTTTTCTTCTCCGGGACGGAAGGTCTCGGCGACATCATTCAGGGCGGCGCAGACGACGACACGGTTCAGATCAAGGATCCAGGCACCACGAGTCTGGTTGCGACCCTGGAGAATTTCTCATCGAGCACGGGCTCGATTGAAATTTTCATCGGCAATGGCAAAGGCATTGTCGGCACCGCGAAGAACAACATTCTCGATTTCAGCGGGCTGAAATCCTTCACAGGCGTTCTCGGAACGATTGACGGCCTCGGCGGCGACGACGTCATCAAGGCTTTTGCCGACGAAGCTGCCAATCTGGTCGGTGGCGCCGGTAACGATACGCTGATCGGTGGCGACAAAGCAGACACGCTCAATGGCGGCGACGGCGAAGATACCATCGTTGGCGGTGATGGCGATGACGGAATCCTCGGCGGCGCAGGCGACGACCACATCGAAGGCGGTAATGGCGGCGACACTATCAGAGGCAACGCAGGCGCCGACTTCATCGACGGCGGTGCGGGTGACGACGTAATTTACGTAACCGGCGCCGAAGCGGCCCTCGATCTGATGAAGGGTGGCGCAGACAACGACACCGTTCAAATCGAAGGCACGGCAATCGTCACCTTTGCGCTCTTCGACGCTACGACCAACGGTATCGAAGCGCTGAAGGGAGCAACCAACAGCAATATCGTCGGCACGGCTGACGATAACCTGCTCGACTTCAGCAATATGACCATCACTGACGTGCAGGCAATCGATGGCGGCGCCGGCAACGACAAGATGGTCGGGTCAAACAGCAACGACACGCTGCGCGGCGGCCTGGGCGACGACAATCTGGACGGTGGCGCCGGCAACGATACGCTGAACGGCGGCGCGGGTATTGACGTGGTCAATGGCGGTGCCAATGACGACACCATCATCGTGGTGGGCACCGAGGCGCAATACGACACCATCGACGGCGGCGCCGGCTCGAATACGCTTCGTATCGACGGTACCGCGGCATTGGTCCTCAGCGGGTTCAACGCGACGGGCTCGAATATTCAGACGCTGCAGGGCAATAAGGCCGGCATCCTTGGCGATGCCGACAACAATACGCTGAATTTCTTTGGCCTGACCAAAGTTGACAACATGCCATTCGTTGACGGCGGCGCCGGCAACGACACGATCACTGCTTGGGCGGCGGGCGCCGACCTTCGCGGCGGCGCCGGCGACGACACGCTGAACGGCAGCGATAACGCGGATATTCTGAACGGCGGTGCCGGTATCGATACGCTCAACGGCGGTGACGGCAACGATACTTTCAATATCACCGGCACCGAGGCGCAGTTCGACATCATGAACGGCGGCGCTGGCGCGAGCGATGCCATTGTCGTTCTCGGCAGTACCGCCGTCACCTTGAACGCGTTTGCCGCCAACGGCGTCGAATTCTGGACTGGCAATGGCAGAGGCGTGCTCGGCAATCAGTTCGCGAACACGATCGACTTTACCGGCATCACCGCTAACGCTGTCGGCACGATCGACGGCGCGGGCGGCAACGACACGATCACCGGCAGTTCCGGTGCCGACGTCATTCTCGGCGGGATTGGCGACGATACGCTGAACGGCGGCGACGGCGACGATACGCTGACCGGCGGAACCGGTGTCGATACCGTCAACGGCGGCAATGGCAACGACACGATCGTCGTGGCCGGCACGGACGGTATGTTCGATATAATCGACGGTGGCGCCGATACGGATACCTTGTCGTTGACCACCGCGACCGCGACCTTCAACGGCCTTGACGCGGCAGCGTCGCATCTTGAAACGCTCGTCGGCAAGACAACCACGATCCTCGGCAACGCTGGAGACAACGACTTCGATCTCAGCGGGTTCACGACCGTGACCGGCTTGAAGTCGGTCGATGCGGGAGCCGGTAACGACACGATCGTCGGCGTCAATCTCGCAAGCTTCGCCGACGACCTGAAAGGTAATGCCGGCGACGACACGCTGACGGGCGGAAGAGGCAACGACAAGCTCACGGGTGGTTCGGGCGGCGACACGTTCATCTTTGACGCCGCCGACTTCGGCAAAGATACGATCACCGACTTCGGTGTCGGCTTCGATGTTATCGAGTTTAGCAACACACTCTTCGCCAACTTCGGCGAAGTGCAGGATGCGATGACCCAGGTCGGAGCCAATACGGTCATTACGCTGGACAGCGACAACACCATCACGCTGACCAACGTGACCGCCTCGCTCCTCACCGCGGGCCAGTTCGACTTCGTCTAACGGCTGAAATACGAACGCGAGAAAGGCGCCCTTCCCGGGCGCCTTTTTGTTTGCCTCAGCCCCGTAGCCAATCCCGATGCAGGTGCTAAAGTCCGGTGGGTCTTACATTTTTCCGGCCTTGGGATTTTTCAATGACTGCGAATTGGATGAGCGGCTATGTCGCCGACGTCACATACACGCTCGGATTCTATCGAGAACTCGCGCCGACATTTTTGAACTTCGCCTGCGTGATTAATGGTGTCGCCGCCCCCGAACCGGAAAAGCCGTTGCGCTATTGCGAACTCGGCTGCGGGCGCGGTTACGGCACCATCCTGCTCGCCGCCGCGAATCCGAACAGCCAGTATGTCGGGATCGACTTTAATCCCGCGCATATTGCCGAAGCGCGCGGCCTCGCGAACCGCGCCGGCATTACGAACGTAACGTTTCTGGAAATGGGTTTCGGCGATGCCGCCGCCTCCTCGCGCCCCGAACTCGCCGACTTCGATATCGTCGCGCTGCACGGCGTCTATACGTGGGTCGTTCCGGAGGTGCGGCGCCAGATCCTCGATTTCGTGCGCGAAAAACTCGTTTCCGGCGGACTCGTGTTCGTGAGCTACAACTGCATGCCCGGCTGGACCGCGGTGCTGCCGATTCAGCGCCTGATGATGGAGCTTGGGGAGCGCTCAAGCCGGCAAAGCGTCGCCGTGATCGACGAAAGTCTCGATCTTCTGAAGAAGCTTGTCGAACATTCCAGCGCCTTCATTGCGCAGAACCCCACGATGAAGGCCCGCATTGAGAAGATGACGAAGCAGGATCGTTCCTATCTGGCGCACGAATTCTTCAACGAAGGCTGGATGCCGACTTATGTAACCGACGTAATCAAGGAATTCGGCTCGGCGAAAGCCACCTATGTCGGATCCGCGGCGATCGTCGAAAACCGGCCCGATTTGAGCGCTCCGCGCGATCTCATCCCGCTGATCCGCGACGCGCCCGATGTCGGGATGAAGGAGTTGCTGAAAGACTACGCCATCAACAAACAATTCCGCCGTGACATCTACGTGAAAGGGCCGCAACGCCTGAATGCGCGCGAGCAGCGTCAAAAGCTCAACGAGCTGGTTTTCGTGAAAGCACAGATGACCGACAGCGTACCCGAAAAGTTTCAGCTCCCGATCGGCGAACTGAAACCGAAGCCGGAAATCATGAGGGCGATGATGAAGGGCATCGGTAGCGATCCGATGACCGGCGAACGGATTATCGCCGCAGCGATGAAAGCCGGGTTCAAGGAGTCTGATGCAATTCTTTATCTCATGCTTCTCGTGAATGGAGGCGTATTGCTCCCCGCACGCCGCGATCACGCAAGCATCGATCGCAATCCTTCGCGCCAACTCAACGCCACCATTATGGAGATGAGTGCCGCCGCCGACACCCATCGGTTCCTTGCCTCGCCCGTGACCGGGTCCGCGATCGGCGCCGGCTTTACCGAACGCGTGTTCGCATATTCCGCGGCTGCGATGCCCAAAGCCACCAATATCGAAGTCGCCGAACTTGCCTTCGACCGCCTCGCCAAAGCAGGACAAAGCTTCCGCCGCGACGGCAAGGCGATCACTAAAAGCGAAGATAGCATGAAGGAGATCGGTGCTGCGGTCGGCGACTTTCGCACCCAGCGTCTGCCGCGATGGCAAAGTCTCGGCGTAATCTGAGGCAAGACGAAACCGCAGGAGATTACTCGTGACGGAAGCGAGCACTCCCGGCGCCGTCGCCGGCTCGATCGAATTCGAAGTTCTTGTACGGCGCTCGGTTGCGCTACATGAACAGGGTTATTTCGAGGCCGCGCGTCAGGTGGCACTCGAAGTTGTCGCGCGCCAGAAAGATCATATCGGCGCGTTGATTGCGCTCGCGAATGCACTGCGCGATCTCGGACGGTTCGACGACGCGCTGCGCGTACTCAGTCACGTGTTACGCTTATCCCCGGATAACACAACTGCGCTCTCGTCGGCGGCTCTCGCCTTTTTCTTCAAGGAAGACTGGCCGCGCGCTTGGCGCAGTTTCGACGTTCGCTTCAAACTGATGGAGCGGCCGCCCGCCGTCACCATGCCCGGGCCCGATGGCGAGCCAGTCCCGAAGCCGCGCTGGAGAGAAGGTCCGGTGCCCCCATCCATCCTCGTTCTGGGCGAGCAAGGCCTCGGCGATACGATTATGTTCGCCCGCTACCTGCCTCTGCTTCGAAAGGCCGGCGCGCGGGTCGTTTGCGTCGTGCAGCAACGGCTGATTACGCTTTTGGAAACGCTCAACGCAGACATCGAGTGGCGGCCACTCGAACAGGCCGGAAATGTAAGCGGCATCAAGGCGTGGACGACAATGATGCAACTGCCGCACGCCCTGGGCCTGACGCCGGATCAGTTTACCCAGACGATCCCCTATCTGCGCGCCGAACCTGCGCGGGCTGCCCGATGGAAAGAAAATATCGGCACGCATGGATTTAAAGTCGGAATCGCGTGGCAAGGAAATCCCGATAAACGGATCGATGTCGGGCGTTCTGCTCCGCTTACAGCCTTCGCCCCGCTCGCGGAAATTCCGGGCATCCGGCTGATTTCTCTGCAAACGCATAGCGGTTTGGAACAACTAGCACAGGTACCGTTCGGCGACCGCATCGAGCGGCTCGACGACGACTTCGATAGCGGCAATGACGGATTTCTCGATGCCGCCGCCGTCATGGAACATCTCGACCTCATCATCACAGTCGATACCTCAATTGGACATCTTGCCGGTGCACTTGGCCGGCCTGCAATTATTCTGCTGAAGGCCGTCGGCGCGGACTGGCGTTGGTTGCATCAGCGCGTAGATACCATCTGGTATCCCTCGCTTCGTCTGTTCCGGCAAATCCGGCCGGGCGACTGGCATGAGTTATTGGAGCGTGCCGCAGCGGACGTCCGGAATCGTATTACAGCATCGGGAGACTTAACTCCGGTCGCGCCGGTATCTGTTGGCGAACTGCTCGATAAAATTTCCATTCTCGCAATCAAGCGTGAACGCATCGCCGACCCTGCAAAGCGCGCGAACGTTGAAAAGGAATATCACGCGTTGGTTGGGACGAGTAAGACGCTTGCCTTGCCCGATGGCGTCCAGCCTCTACTTGCGCAAATCAAGGCTGTTAACGAGACCCTATGGGACATCGAAGACGATATCCGGGATTGTGAAGCAAAATCGGATTTCGGGCCCCGCTTCCTCGAACTCGCACGCTCGGTTTACAAGCAGAACGACAAGCGCGCCGCCCTGAAAGCGGAAATCAACCGGCTTTGTAATTCCTCGCTACGCGAAGAGAAGTTCCACAAGCCCTATTAGCTGAATCTCCAGGCGCGACGCTTTCACGTGCGGTTTCGACGATGCACGCGCCGTTCGGCAGCACGTGGAATGCTATCTGAATACGAAGTTCATCAGCCAGGCGAAACGGTAGCGTGACGCGTGCTGACAAACGAATTGCATCGGCGAAAGCAATCCGGCAATTCGAACGATGACCCGAATAGTAAATTGGAGGCCGAGCCCTGGAGTCGAACCAAGGCTGTAAGATCGTGCAGGACCCTCGCGTAACCGCTCCGCCACCCGGCCATCGAGGAAATGTATCACTCGCAACTCGTTTGTCGCGGACAGTAGCTTTTAAGGTAAATACTCCGGACGTTTACGACACGGATACACGGTGAGCACAGAAAGCCAATGCGGTCGCCCGCTTGCGCGATTGATTGAAAATATTGGCGACCCCGGCAGGAACCGAACCTGCGACCAACGGCTTCGAAGTTGTTAGAAAAGCGAACAAAATCAACGGCCATTCCGACAAAACTGCCCTTCCGGTAGCGTTGTCCAATAGGACGAAATTTCCCTTTGTCGGAATGACTGGTTCCATTGTTAAAGATCGTCATCACGCAAGACACGGTAAGCGGCACCTTCAAGGTCTTCGTACTGTCCGGATTTCACGGACCAAAGAAATGCCGCCAGACCGAGCAGTCCAAGGCCCAGTGCGAGTGGAACTAAAATTAGCAGAATGTTCATATCGCGGCTGCCTGGATTGCATCGGTTCGACGATCATTCGCTCTGTCGCGTCGCCAATGTCGCACTCGTAGCGCGTTAATACTTACCAGTATTGAAGAGCAGGACATTGCGGCAGCCGCTACCAGCGGCGTAACAAAACCAGACACAGCAAGCGGAATCGCGATGATGTTGTACACAAACGCGAGTCCAAGGTTTTGGACCATTGTGGCTTTCGCCTTTAATGAAACGTCGATAGCTTCGTAAAGCGGTCGTAGGCTGTCTCCCAGAAACATTCCGTCGGCATGAGTCTGCGTGAGATCGGCCGCGCTGATAGGCGATATCGAAACGTACGCTGCTGCTAAGGCAGGAGCATCGTTTAAGCCGTCGCCTACCATCAACACCTTTCGACCTTCCTGCTGCAGCTGCCGTAAAGTCGCAATCTTCTGTTCTGGAGTACAGTTCGCACGCCATTCATCGATTCCCAGATTACGCGAAACGAACTCGACCGGTCCCGGTCTGTCCCCAGACAGAATAATAAGCTTGTAGCCTTTCGACTTCAGGCCTTTTGTCACCTCGGCGGCATGGTCCCGCACTTCTTGTCCGATCCAGAATTCTGCAACCCTGTCTCCTGCGCGAAAATAGATCGATGAAGTATTGCCGGACTGACCTTTTTGCAGGTCTGATACATTGCAAAACGATGCACTACCTAGTCTAAGTTCCATTCCATCGACCACGGCACGCACTCCCCGACCAGCTTCCTCCGCAACGTTCGTAAGAGCGACGCAGTCGCTGTCCAAACGCCCAACCGCTCGTGCGAGCGGGTGTTTGCTTCCAGCAGCGAGCCGGGCCGCAAGACTCTGTAAATCTGAAGGTATTTCTGAGGAATTGCACACCGACGCCTCCGGTAACGTCAGCGTACCCGTCTTGTCGAATACCACAGTGTCGATCTGCGCAAGTCGCTCGGTTAGATCCGGACTATTTGCGATGACATTCGCACGAAACAACTCGCCCATTGCTACAACTTGAACGGTCGGCACCGCGAGCGCCAGAGCACATGGACAAGTAATAATGAGCACCGCGATGGATGCAACGATTGCATCATGCAGTCCGGCACCAACCAATAGCCACCCGATTAAGGTTAGAAGTGCCGCCATATGTACGACTGGCGCGTACAGCCGCGCGGCGCGATTTGCGATCTGCATATACGGCATTCGCGAATTCACCGCTGTGTCGATCAGCCTCTCCAGGCTTTCAATGAAAGAGTTTCGCGCGTGTGATTTCACTCGAACATGAAAGCTTCCATCGATGCTCATCGTACCCGCGAGCACTGTGCTCCCGGAAGCGATCCTCGTCCCCGCGGTTTCGCCAGTCGCAATGCTACAATCAACGCTGCCCGCGCCCTCCAGGATTACACCGTCGGTTGGAAAGCGGTCGCCGGGTCTAACCAAGACAACATTGCCAGGTCGCAGATCATCGACTTCGCATTCGACTAGACGTTTATTGTCAATGCGCGTCGCGGTAATAGCGCGCAACGAGGAAATATTGTGCGCAGCGTTCCGCATGCGTTGCCGAGTTACCTGCTCCAGGTATCTTCCAACGAGAAGAAAGAACAGGAGCATGATCGCAGATTCGAAATACGCATGAATTCCGTGGGTCGCGGTTTCGAAAAGGGAAAGACCCAGCGCAAGAACAATCCCCAAGGAAATCGGTACGTCCATGTTGACGTGTCGAACAGCCAGAGCTTCGAATGCACTCCGAAAGAACGGCTGCCCAGCATATCCGACAGCGGGCATCACGATGAGCGCCGATAGCCAGTGAAAGAAGTCACGTGTCTCTGTGGTGATATCGGTGACGTTACCCGACCATACAGAAATCGATAGCAGCATGACGTTCATCGCCGCAAAGCCCGACACAGCGACACAACGCAAAAGCCACTGCGAATATCTCTGTTCTTCGTCATCCAATAGCTTTCTCAGTGGATGAATTCGATATCCTTGCTTGCGTAATCGTTCGACAATCGATGCGGTTAAAACGCCGCCGCTCATGCGCAAGTGCAGCCGCTTCGTCGAGTAGTTCACTCTCGCATCGAGCACTCCAGGGGTGCCCACCAAGCCATCCTCAATGGTCTGCACACACGCGGCGCAAGTAATTCCTTCTATGGCAAAGGTACGCTCGACAACATCTAAAGAGGCACTTCCACCCTCTTGAGTTATGTCCGTCTGAGCCAGGCTAATGGGCATGGCGACTATTCAATTGTTAGCCGGTTTACAGAGCGGAAGATTCGTTCGCCCGCTGCATCCAGAGAGATTCGTGCAATCCACTGTCCTGGCTGCAGCTTCGCGACACCAAGAAAAACGTCGCCCTGCTCAGGCCGAAGCGTTAAAGTTATATCCCGGTGTTTGTCGGCCGGATGCCGCAATTCAAGCCGCGCGCTGAGTTGCCTCTTAGTGGCGGGGTCTACATTGCGTATGACTAATCCAAACTGTACCTCTTGAGAGATCAACCGCTTAGTCGTTAGTTCGACATCCATGTTCCGGGCCTGCTGCAACTTTGCGGCGGCAATCTCGCTGGAGAACTCAAGGCCCGCTTTATATGGGTTGTCTGCTTCAAGACCTCTGAAGGTCTTGATCGCTAGAGTCGCCATCGTCACGTTCACCGCTGCAATAGCTACGAAAAATGCGACAAGCAACGAGAGGACGAAACGCCCTGACACCCTAGCCTCATTTGAATGTTGCATAGCGCCACTCCTCGTTTCTTAGGGTCCACGAAAGTGACCTGTCGCCCTTGCGGTCTGGCCGGTCTTTACGTCCGTTACGACGACTCTGATCGGTATCGACGCATCCGGTGGTATTGCGGCGTAAGTCGTCATCAGCAATCGAAATTCCTGAGTCCGATCGGGATCGACCTCGACGACCATTGTATTTGTCGTGTTTCCAAGAATCTGAAAGTTTCCGGGTTCGAAGCCTTCAACGTTGATCAGAAAGAGACGTCGTTCGAGATATTTGTTTGCAATCCGAATGGTATATGCATTTCTGACAGCGCCGTCTTTCAACCGTACGAACGTTGGGTTCCGATCATGTATCAGGCTCACCCCCAGATCGCTGCGCGTAGCTAACGCAAAAATCATGACGAAGCTGACCGACACAATAATGCCGGCGTAAAGCAGCGTGCGCGTTCGTAATAACTTGTATTGACTGGGTAGACCTTGGGCGCGGCGCTGCGCGTTAATGTCATTGTCGTAAGCAATAAGCCTTTGCGGCTTTCCGACCTTTGCCATGATGCTATCGCATGCATCGATGCAGAGCCCGCACTGAATGCATCCGAGCTGATTTCCATTTCGGATATCGACACCGGTCGGGCACGCCCAGACGCATTGACTGCAATCGATGCAGTCACCAGCCGGCAATCCTGCATCATGAGCAACTTGCGCTTTTTTCAATGAGTAGCGCGGCTCTCCTCGATCGTAACGATAGGTAACATTTAATGCGTACTCATCCGTGAGCGCGGCCTGAATCCGCGGCCATGGACACATATAGATACATACTTGCTCGCGCATAAGGCCAGCGAGCGAGTATGTTGTAAATGTCAGGATGCCAATTGAAATCCACGCTATGGCCGGCGCCTGGAATGTCGCAAGCTCTTTCACCAAAGTGGGTGCGTCGGCGAAGTATAAGACCCAGACACCGCCCGTCCACCAGGCAATGATCAGCCAAATTGCGTGCTTTGCTATTTTTCGTGTGACTTTGTTGACAGTCCACGGCCCCGCATCGAGAGCGATGCGCTGCGTACGGTCCCCCTCGACTTTACGTTCCACAAAAAGAAACAGATCCGTCCAAACGGTCTGTGGGCAAAGATACCCACACCACACTCTTCCGGCCAAGGCGTTCATCAGAAACAGCACTACAGCCGCGAGTATGAGCAACCCCGTAAGGTAATAGACTTCCTGGGGCCAAATCTCGATGAAGAAGAAATAGAACCTGCGTGATGGAAAATCTATCAACACCGCTTGATCGGGCGCATTAATGCCGCGATTCCAACGGACGAAAGGAAGGATGTAGTAAATTCCCAGCGTGAGAAGAAGTAAGCCTGTTTTCGCTCGCCTAAACGGGCCGCTAACTGCCTTAGGATAGATTTTCCTCCGTGAGGCATAGAGCGGCTCGTCTCCGTCAGCTATCGGTTCGGCAAAGTCATTGGCGGGAAGCTGAACAGCCATGTTCGCTCATCTCGCCGCTACTTACCGCCGCCCAGCGAGTGAATATAGGCCGCGAGTGCTTTGATGGTGACCTCATCGAGCCGATCAATCCACGCAGGCATCATCCCGCCTCGCCCATGGTAGATACCGTCTACGATAGTTTTCTGGTCCGAGCCGTAGAGCCAAATCGAGTCTGTAAGATCGGGTGACCCGATATCGCGTCGACCTTTGCCGTTTTCGGCATGACAAACAGCGCAATGCTCCTTGAAAACCTTCCCACCAAGCGCAAGATCAGTTCCTGCTGGCGGTGTGAGACCGGAAAGCGTCCGCACATATTCGGCGACAGCGATTATTTCCGGCATCTTCAGCAAATTACCCCTGCCGAATGCTGGCATCACGCCTGAATGCGCTTTTGGGTGCGCGCTCCGAACCCCGTAAGTGATCGTATAAATGATGTCTTGCGGCTTCCCGCCCCATAGCCAATCATCATCGTTGAGATTCGGATAGCCTTTTATTCCGGTCGCACCGATGCCATGACAAGCGGCACAATTATCTCGAAAAACCACGCGGCCTTGTGCGCGGGCAAGATTTAGCAATTGCGGATCAGCGAGAATTTTTTCCACCGGAGCGGCGCGCAGCGCTTCGATCAGCGGAGCGCGCAGCTTCTGCAACAATTCAAGCTCTTTCTGTACGGCCGATCGGGAGCGCCAGTTAAATGCTCCGGAGGCATACGTGCTGACAAGTGGCCAGGACGGATAAACAACCCAATAGCCAATTGACCAAACAATAGTGGCGTAGAAAATCCATATCCACCACTTTGGTAGCGGAGTGTTTAGCTCTTCAATACCGTCCCACTCGTGTCCGGTGGTCAGCGCTTTTTCAGAGTTATTGCGAGCTTTTTTCTCACCACCCATATCAATCTTCTTTCAGTGGAATCTTGGAGGCTTCCTCGTACTTCGACTTGCCAGCCGGACGCATGACGTACGCGAGCATCAACACGAATACTGCAACGAAGTAGACGAGACCCCATGTTTGCGCGAACTTCGCAAGAGCAAGATACGTTTCCATACGATCTACCGGAGGTTCGCTTTGTTGTTGAACGTTTTGAAGTCGACCAGCGTGCCTAGCATTTGCAGATAGGCGATAAGAGCATCGGCCTCGCTTACGTAGCCGGGATTGCCGTCGAATTCGCCAACGACAGCCTTTGGGTATCGGCTTCGCAGTTCATCCGCATCCGGGGAGTCTTTCTGAGCCTGTTGCTGTAGGTCGTTCTTTGCGTTCGCGATCATTTCCTTCGTATAGGGCACGCCTAGGAACGCCAAAATTTTCATCCGAGATTCGACATCGTCCAACGGCACACGATTCTTGGCGAGCCAAGGATAGCTGGGCATGATCGATGTCGGCACAACGCTTCGCGGATCGTTCAGATGTTGGAAATGCCAATCGTCTGAATATTTTCCGCCTACGCGCGCGAGATCCGGACCCGTACGTTTCGAACCCCATTGAAACGGATGATCGTAGATAGATTCAGCGGCCAGTGAATAGGGACCATAACGTTCCACCTCATCACGCAGAGCGCGGACCATCTGGGAATGACACGAATAACACCCTTCTTTTACGTAAATGTCCCTGCCTATCAATTCGAGTGGCGTGTAAGGACGAACGCCGTCCACCTTTTCGATCGTACTCTTGAGATAGAACAAGGGCGCGATTTCAACGAGACCCCCAATCGCGATTACAATGAGAATCCCGAAGATAAGTAGGATCGAGTTTCGCTCGAAGCGCTGATGATGTTTCCAGAGTGACATTCTATTGCATCTATACGGATTGAAGTTGAAGCTGGCCTGTTTCGCTCTCAGTTTCGCTTGCGGGCTTTCGGATGGTCAGCCATACATTCACAACCATCAGCAAAGCCCCAACAAGAAATAGAAGACCGCCCAGCATTCTGACGACGTAGAACGGCCGCATCGCCTCAACGGTCTCGATGAACGAATACTCCAGGAACCCAAGCGCCGTGTATGCGCGCCACATCAACCCCTGAAGAATTCCAGACACCCACATTGCCGTGATGTAGAGAACAATTCCGAGCGTCGAAATCCAGAAGTGCCAATTCACGAGCTTCAGCGAATACATTTCCTTCCGGTTCCACAGCCAAGGAACCAAGCAGTAGATAGCGCCGAAAGAAATGTAGGCGACCCATCCGAGCGCACCCGAGTGGACATGGCCAATCGTCCAATCGGTGTAGTGACTGAGCGAATTCACTGCTTTGATCGACATTACTGGCCCTTCGAACGTCGACATCCCATAAAATGCGACGGCCACAGTCATCATTCGCAGAACCGGATCTGTGCGGAGCTTGTCCCACGCTCCCGAGAGCGTCATTAGACCGTTGATCATCCCGCCCCACGACGGCATCCACAACATGATCGAGAACGTCATGCCGAGCGTTTGCGCCCAGTCAGGAAGCGCCGTGTAGTGCAGGTGATGAGGGCCAGCCCAAATGTATAGAAAGATCAGAGCCCAAAAATGGATGATCGAAAGCCGATAGGAATAGATCGGCATATTCGCCCGCTTGGGCATGAAGTAGTACATGATGGCGAGGAAGCCGGCGGTGAGGAAAAATCCTACTGCGTTATGGCCGTACCACCACTGCACCATCGCGTCCTGCACGCCTGACCAAACGATGTAGGACTTAGACGAGGCGATGGAGACAGGTATCGAAGCGTTATTGCCCAGATGCAGGACGGCAATCGTAACAATGAAAGCAAGATAGAACCAGTTAGCGACGAAGATATGTGGCTCTTTGCGCTTTAAGATCGTGCCAAGGAACACCAAAAAGTAGACGATCCATACAATCGTCAACAGAAGATCGGCGTACCACTCCGGCTCCGCATATTCTTTTGATTGGGTAATGCCGAGCAAATAACCCGTGCCTGCGATCACGATGAAGACATTGTAACCGAGGACGACGAACCACGGTGACAAGTCTCCTGCGAGGCGGGCACGAGACGTACGCTGAACCACATAAAGTGAGGTCGCGATAAGAACATTACCGCCGAAGGCAAAGATCACTGCTGAGGTATGCAACGGCCGAAGGCGGCCAAAGCTGAGCCAGGCTGTATCGAAGTTGAGCGCCGGAAATGCGAGCTGAGCTGCTATGGTGACGCCGACGAGAAATCCTGCCACGCCCCAAAACAGCGCAGCTAGCGTCGCAACGCGCACAGGCTCCATATTGTAGTTTGGCCTGCCATCCACCAGTTCCTGGGGAATAACAATGTCGCGTGCAAAATAACGGTTACCAACCCCGAACACGGCAGCAACGCTGGCGGCCGAAAGCAGGAACGCGTGGAATGAATATTCCGACGTCGTCGCCACGGCGGCAACACAAATAAAGATAAACGCAAGGAGCGCGAACAACGCTATCGCAACCGCTTCATTGCCGTTCAGAGATTTTCGAGCCGCATTCGATTCAGTTAATTGCACGACGGCCCCTTCCCATACGTAATTCGCGCGGAACGCTCCGCTTTTTACTTGTAAGACCTCGTGGCTCGCGGTTCTTGATCTCCGTCAAATCGGCTGCCTCAGCGCAACTAGGATAGTTCGCGGCCAAACCATTCCGAGCTCAGGAGGTCCTGCACCAAACGCCGAAATCGTGAATAGCGTTGAATGCTCCGGCAACGCCGATCAATGCCAGAACAAAGCCGGCTACTACTTTTAGTCGCGCGTTAACGGCCCTGTCGGCGAAGTACGTCACCCCTGCTGCGGGGAGCGCCATTGGGATCAAAGTAGCAAGGCCGAACCCAGCCATGGTGAGCGCGCCGTTTGCTGCAGAACCTGAGATCGTCGCGTAAAATAAAGCGCTGTAGGCCATTGCACAGGGCAAGAAACCCCAGACCGCTCCGGCGACAAACAACGATGACAGCGTCTTTGCATATGAATGCGGACAGCGCTTCGTGGAAGCAAGCCAGGCCACCAATCGGCTTGGATATTTCACGAAAATTGAAGGCATGATCCCGGCAAGGGAAAGGCCAACAACGCTTAGCAGGATCGCCGCCAACCAGCGCAACGTTATGTTCGCGAGAGAGGCGTCCAGCCAGGAGAACGCAACCATCCCCATGCCGCCGACCGCCCCTCCGGCTAACACGTAACTCGATATGCGCCCGGTATTGCTCACCACAGTTGCCACGGCGAGTTGAGTTGGCTGGGCCGATCCAAAAGCCAGACCAAGTGCAGTCGCAACGCCTGTGCACATGACGACGCAATGGGGAACAGCCGATATGCCCAATAGCGCACCGATGCCCAATTGGCCCCAATCGGCGTTTGGCATTGCAGCCTCCTGATGATGCCAAATACCTGCCTTCGCAAATGCCGCACTTGTCGAAGATTTCGCTTTCGACATTCTTGATTCAGATCAAAATGCTCGACGGCTTCTAGTCGACAAGTGCAAGGCCGAAACCGCTTCCAGAAGCCTTAAGCAGAGAAGATTCTTATGAGAAGCAATGAAGGCAAGGCAGACACTCGGTACCTTTTGGTCGATCAGAAGAGCTCAAGTTCAAGAAGTGAAGTCCGTTGGGGTCAACGGTCTCAGTCTAACATGGGTCACCCTTGCGGACGGGACTAACTGGTCCCTGACTCAATACGGCAACCCCACGTAGTTTTCGGCGAGCGAGCCAAGCGCCTTCTCGGAAGAGAATAAATAATCCAGATCGACGCGCTGAAGCTTGGATTCGTATTCAGGGCTCTCCGGAAACTTGTGCAACATCATCGTCATCCACCAAGAGAAGCGCTGCGCCTTCCACACTCTTGCGAGCGCTTTGGCCGAATAGGTTTCGAGCCCGCTGTCGTCGCCCTTTTTGTAGTGGTCGGTCAGCGCATGATAGAGGTAGTAGATATCGGATGCCGCGCTGTTTAATCCTCGGGCACCGGTCGGCGGCACGATGTGTGCCGCGTCTCCCGCGAGGAAAAGATTTCCATACCGCATGGGCTCGGCGACGAACGAGCGAAGCGGCGCGATACTCTTTTCTATCGAAGGTCCGGTAATCAGCTTTGCTGCAATTTCCGCTGGCAGCCGCCTCTTGAGCTCCACCCAGAAGGCGTCGTCCGGCCAATCTTCAACCGTGTCGCTTAATGGAATCTGGATGTAATAGCGGCTTAGCGTTTGGGAACGCAGGGAACAGAGTGCAAACCCGCGCTCGTGCCGGCAGTATATCAATTCGGGCGATACCGGCTTCGTTCGAGAAAGTACGCCGAGCCAGCCGAACGGATAAAGCTTTTCGTATTCTTTCAGGATGTTGGCTGGAATCGATTTCCTGCTGACGCCATGAAATCCATCCGCTCCGATCACGAAATCGCAGTCGATCCTCTGCTCCTTTTCGTCTTTTGTGTAAGTCACGTAGGGCTTCGGCGAGGTCAGGCCGTGAAGTACAACGTTGTCAACCTCGTGAATGAGATTGCCCTTCATCTTCGTGCGGGCGTCATAAAGGTCCTTCGTCAGCTCGGTTTGACCGTAGACGATCACTGTCTCGCCTCCGGAATTCTTCTTCAGATCGATCCGCTGCATCTTGCCTTCGTCGGCGATAAAGAAGCCCTCGTGGACTTCGCCTTCCCGATCCATTCGTTCGCCGCACTTGGCCTCGTACATCAACTTCGCGAACCCGTGCTCGATGACGCCGGCGCGGATCCGGCTCAGCACGTATTCCTGCGTATGCTTTTCAAGCAGAATGTTTTCGACTCCCTGCAAATGCAAAAGCTGCGACAGCATCAAGCCGGAAGGCCCGCCTCCGATGATGCAAACCTGCGTACGCATTTCCTTCCCCCTGAAGTTCTAATTTGAGAGTAGCTAGGCTGCGCATTCCAGCAGCAACGTGCCCGCCGCCGTGTTGGAAATCGGGATGTGATAATTGCGGTGAAGCGACGTTACCTTTTCGCCAAGCGCTCCCCGCATCATCATCCACATCAGGAACTCCGTGCCTTGCGCGCCCGCCTCACGCACGAGTTCATGACGGGAAATCTTGGTGAGCGCCTCGGGATCATCGACGATCTTCTCGAGGCACATCAGATCGAAGTTCTTGTTTATGAATCCCGCTCGCGTTCCATCGAGTTGATGAGATAGTCCCCCCGTTCCGAGAATGACGACCTTGATATTCTCTGGATAGGACTGCAGCGCCCGACGCAGCGCCTTTCCGAAGTCATAGGCCCGCTTCAAGGTCGGGATCGGATGCTGAACGGTATTTGCGCTGATCGGAACGGTACGCGGAAAGTTTGGATCTTTGCTCAACTCCGGCCACAACAGCTGCATCGGCACTGTGAAGCCGTGATCGACGGCGAGTTCCTGACACGACGTGATGTCGAACTCGTCGGCAACCATCCCCTCAATTATGTGCCAGGAGAGCTTTGCATCTCCGAGGAACGGAGGAAGTTGCGGAATTCCCCAGCCTTCATCCTCGTTCTGATACTGAGTTGCAGCTCCTATTGCGAAAGTAGGCATTTTGTCGAGAAAGAAGCCAAGTCCGTGATCGTTGTATATGTTGATCGCAACATCCGGCTTTTCCTTCTGCAGCCAGGCGCGGATCGGCGGATAACCGTCAAAGAACGGCTTCCAGTACGGCTCTTCAAACAGACGATTGGCAATTGCGTTACCGATCGCCGGAATGTGCGAGGAAGTAATGCCGCCGATAATCTTTGCCATTCCTTTTTCCTCTCAGTGTCCAGCGCGACGCAGTTTTTCTTTGAAATCTTCGGTCGTCATGCCGGTCTGCTGAGCGCCCACGTCCTGCACCGACAGTTTGTAAATCCCGGCGAACTTCGCCAGGTAATAGATGTTCCCGCCCTCAGCGATCATTGCGAGTACGTTCTTGTCGCGGCAGGCTTGCTTTTGCTTCTCGCTCAGCCCGTACTTGCTGAAATACGCCTCAGGGTCTGCGAGATATTCCGCCCGGTTCTTTGCGGAGTTGAACGAGTAACACATCTTGTTCAGCGCGTAGCCCTTGATCGCCTGGCTTCCGTCAAACAACGTCGTTCCGGGAATATCCGCATGCTGATCGAACTGATCGAAACTCATTGGCCTATTCCTTCCTCCGGCCAGTACAGCCGCATCGGGTTTTCGATAAGAAGCTTTCTTCGCTGCGTGACCGAGACTGCAATCTTCGGGATGAAATCGACGAGTTCTCCATCATCCGGTGCATGTGTCGTCATATTGGGATGCGGCCAATCGGTGCCCCACAGCACGCGATCGGGAAATCGGCTTATGACTTCTCCGCAAAATGGAACTACATCGTTGTACGGAGGGCCGGTGACGCTTAAACGCTCCGGACAAGTAACCTTCGACCAAAGATTCGGCATGTCCTCCATAAGAGTGAGAAAGCGCCGGAAGTTCGGATGGTCGATGCCTTTTGCTACATCGGGTCGGCCCATATGATCGACGACCACCGTAACAGGTAGCGATCTTAGGAACGGCGTCAGGCCCTCAAGATCTTGCGCCTCGAAATACACAACGACGTGCCAGCCGAACTGCTTAATCCTTTCGACGATATCGAGATAAAACTCTTGGGGCCTTGTATCGACTAGTCGTCTGACAAAATTAAAGCGCACCCCGCGAATGCCGGCTTCGTCCATCGAGCGGAGTTCAGCGTCGGAAATATTGGCGGGAATATCGGCAACGCCCCTTGCCCTGTTTCCCGCCGTGCGAAGCGCATCAAGCACCGCGCTATTGTCTTTGCCATGACAAGTTGCCTGCACGATCACGTTGCGAGTGAAGCCGAGATAGTCGCGCAAGGCGAAGAGTTTGTCTTTGCCCGCGTCGCATGGCGTGTATTTCCGCTCCGGCGCGAAGGGAAACTCCGCTGCGGGACCGAACACATGACAATGGGCATCGACAGCCCCGACCGGAAGCCGGTAACCGGGCTTTCGAGGGTTTGGGTGAAACGGTATCCAACCCGCGCCGGGCTGCGCGGATGACGCCGACTTGATAGAGCCGGCGACTGCGCGCGTCTGCCTTATCTGACGTGCCCAGCACACGCGCGGCTCGTGCGCCTTACTGTTCGTCGATACTTCGGCGATCTGCAGTGTCACTCGCGCCCCTTGAATCTATATGGCCAGAGGTTGCGGGGGCTTGGAAGAACTGGCTATTTCAAAGAAGTTCGGGGGTATAAATTTGCGCTAGAGCAAAGCGCGCCTGAAATCCGGTGCCAGACTGATCGTCGATGCATTCGTCGTTCGTGCAGTTTACCCTACCGAACCTTCGACACCTTAGAGCGGGCCTTGAGGTGGCGCGAGCGCATTCCATTACGCGCGCAGCCCGGTGCGTCCATCTTTCCCAGCCGGCTGTTACCCAAGCCATAAACAAACTCGAACGAAACCTCGGAGTAACGCTGTTTGAGCGTGGTTTTTTGGGTCTGATACCCACAGCCGCGGGCGGCGCATTCTTCACGCGAGTTGAGCGAGCCTTTGATCTTCTGCAAAAAGGCGCTGAGCAGGCATTGCGCACGAGTTCTCCAGCGACGCGGTGCGGCTTCAGCAATTTTCATGCGCTGATGACAGCACAACAGCTGCGCGCCTTGATCGCCGTCAGCGATCACGGGAATTTTTCCGTAGCCGCACGCGAGATGGGCCTCGCGCAACCGAGCGTTCATCGATCGGCCCGCAATCTGGAGTCGCTTTCCGGGCTAGCGTTGTTTCGGACAACCCCGATCGGTATCGAGTTGACCGCCGTCGCGCAGATTCTCCTGCTTGCGGCTAAACTCGCCTGTTCGGAAATTCGGCAGGGCCTCGATCAGATCAAAGAGGAGACCGGAAGGGGGAGAACCCAGTTTTTGTTGGGCGCTCTGCCGATGTCCCGCACCGCAATTGTGCCTGCTGCGGTCGCAGAGATGGTTCGTTCTGCGCCGGGGTCGCAAATTCACGTAGTCGACGGCCGTTATGAAGAACTGCTCCGAAGCCTGCGCGAGGGCGATCTTGATTGTCTGATCGGAGCGCTTCGGGAACCGGTCCCCGCGGACGATGTTATCCAAGAGCCTCTTTTCTTCGATGCACTGGCTATCGTTGCCCGCAAGGATCATCCGCTAGCGCGGAAGAAAAGAGTATCCCTTGAGGACACGTTGGCGTTTCCCTGGGTTGCACCACCCAAGACAACTCCCGCCGGCGCCTACTTGTTCAAAAAGCTTCGTATAGGAGAAATGAAGCAGACGCCGGTTCGGGTCGTTTCGTCGTCGCTTGTCTTCCTCAGGGGTCTTTTGCAAAGCGGAGACTATCTTACGATCATTTCGAGGCACCAGATTCGCGATGAAGAGATGCAAGGACTGCTGACCGCCCTGCCGGTTTCTCTCAGAGATAACAACCTTTCGATTGGGCTCACCTACCGCAAGAACTGGAAACCAACCACGATCCAGGCGCGCTTCTTGGATCAGTTGCGAAGGGCCGCTTTCAGTTCGAAAGCGGCCGCCGTGCCTATAGAAGAAACTTATCAGGCCGAAGCCGTTTGAATTGGCCGCATGGTCGGGCTTCGGGAATGGTCCGCATAAATGAATGATTTGAATCGATTGTAAGGGGATGCAATGCGAATTTGCGTTGCCGGCGCTTATGGTGCCTTCGGACTCAAGCATCTTGATGCTCTTGCAAACATAAAGGGCGTGACCGTTACGTCTGTGATGGGACCAACGCGAACGAAGATCGATACACTTGCCCGCGATCGCGGCATTCGCCATGCATCTACAGACTTGGAAGAGTGCATCGCACGCGAGGATGTCGATGCGATCATTCTTTCCACGCCGACGCAAATGCACGCTTCACAGGCGATCGCCTGCATGCGCGCCGGGAAGCATGTCCTGGTCGAAATCCCGATGGCGGATAACCTTGCGGACAGCGAGGCTATTGTGCGGATGCAGAGCGAAACCGGTCTCGTTTGCATGGCCGGCCAGGTCCGCCGCTTTAATCCGTCGCACCAGTGGATTCACAATCGCATCAAGCGCGGCGAACTGAAGATCCAGCAAATGGATGTCCAGACTTACTTTTTTCGGCGTACGAATATGAATGCCAAAGGCGAGCCGCGCAGCTGGACTGACCATCTGCTCTGGCATCACGCATGTCACACGGTCGATCTGTTCCAGCATCAAACCGGCGAAACAGTATCCGAAGCCTACGGCTTACAGGGGCCACTTCATCCCGATCTGAAAATAGCGATGGATATGTCGATCGGTATGAAGACGCCGTCTGGTGCCATCTGCACACTGTCACTAAGCTTTAACAACGACGGTCCGCTTGGAACGTTCTTTCGCTATATCTGCGATAACGGCACCTACATCGCGCGTTACGACGATCTTTTCGACGGAAAGGAAAAGCCGATCGACCTTTCCGGCGTGGCGGTCTCAAGCAACGGAATCGAACTAATCGATCGAGAATTCATCGAAGCCATCGTCCATGGGCGGACCCCGAATGGTTCAGTCGAACAGGTATTGCCGGCAATGGCCACCCTTGATCGCATCGAGCGAGCATTTAAGTAAAATGTATAGAAGCCTAGTCGCCACGTGGGCGGTATGACCCCGGCAGGACTCGATCTGCGACCAACAGCTTAGAGATTTTTTGGAAAAGCCGATAATTTCAACGCCCTATTCCGAGAAAATTTCCCTTCAAGCGGCGCTATCTAACAAGCGGCGCTATCTAATAAGACGAAGTATCAGTTGTCGGAATGACATCGCAGACTTTTACACCAAACGTCTAAGCGTTTCGGAAGGCAGCTCGCCAAACCTATTGCGGTAATACCTCGCAAAATGCCCTGCATTGTGAAAACCGCATGCGTAAGCGACCCCAATGATGGATGTTCCCGGTTTTGCTTCGCTTAGCATCCTCCGAGCGTGCTCCAAGCGCACTTGTTTCACGACATCCATAGGAGAGCATCCGCGACTTTCTTGGAATCCTTTGAACAAACTTCGGGCGCTGCAGCCGACAAAAGATACTAGTGATTCAATGGTAATAGGCTTGCTCCAATTCTCTCGAATGTACTCCTCAGCCAACCTAACTTGCCAGCGGGACGGCGCTCGAATGTCCTGTATCAGTTCAGAACTAAGATTGTGCGGGTTTGCAAACAAGAATGAAACGGCCAGCGCCTGCTCTACTTCTTGTATAGCGAGTTCCGGAAGAGCGGAGTCAAGACGGCCTATTTCATTTACTAAATACGAAAATAGACGAAGGAATGATCCTGTCTCCCTGCGATGAACTGGCGAAGACATTTCGAATTCAAGCGTCTTGATCGATCTACCAATCAGCGCCTCGAGTTTTGCGATCAGAGGAGCCGCATCAACTCTCAAAACAAGTTGCTCATAGTCGCCGCCGAAACTGAGTATCGACTCTCGGTTTCCCGACGTTATGCACGAGACATCGCGGGTTACTTCTACCGCTTTTCCACTCGCTTCAGTCTTTCCCGCTCCTCTCAAACAAATTTGCTGGCGGTAGTAGTTTGTGGCTGGGAAAGATAGTTCGACAGGCGCCCCGTAGGAACAAAGAGATATCCCTAATATTTTTAGCTGCCTATGATTTGCTTTAGCTTGAAATTTGCGATTAGACCCGAGCAAATTAAATGATGATGCTCCAAAGGTTTCAAGAAGTGCGTTTCGCATTACCTCGGGATCTTGGGTTCGGATCACCGGAAATGCGTCCAAAGCGTGCGTCGTCATAGGTGATATTTCCGCGTAAAAAGCATCCCAGTATCCCGTAGCGGGAGCTTTACGCCACCCAAAAAATGCCGTCTCCACTCAGTTTGCGCAACAATCGCCGGCATTTCGGCACTTAGTGCACTCCTTGGATAAATCTGTCCTTTCCCGCTGAATGATAGAAATCTCTCAAGTTTAAGGGGGACGTCATGAAGTACGTTGAATGCACAATCTGTTCCGACGAGCACGCAGAATGGTGGGTAAACACTCCTGCAGAGAACGTAGGCCCTCTAAAGTCGCTCGAATCGGCGCTCGAGATTGCAGTTGCAGAAGCCGATGGATACGAGCTTCTTGGCGCGGAAGTCTCTATCAACATCAAAGACCGCTACGGAAAAACAAAGCCAATAGCTGAATGGTCCACTCTCAAATAGCGTCTGTCGCGTTCGAGTGAATCACTTTTCAATAGGGGCTATCGAGTTGAACTCTTTATGATCGCGGAAAGAAGTAGCAAGACCATTCAGTGCCACGATTTACCAACAGCCTTGTTGGAATAGTTTGTCGGAATGAACTCCGACATTATCGCTAACTCTTTGCAAATATTGGAGACCCCGGCAGGAATCGAACCTGCGACCAACAGCTTAGAAGTCACTTAGCCACTAAGGCACTGGTGTTCTTTGTGATTCCCTGAGCGACAATTTCTATGTTGTAAGGCGCATCTCCACTCCTAGGCTGTTACCGAGATTCCGTAGTTTGGATCGCCGGTGTTTCCCCGGTGCTTCCCCAACCAGAGTGACTCGGTACCGCAAATGCGACTAAGCAAGCGTTCGATAGACGCGTTGAAGCGTGCTCCGAATGAGTTTTCGGTATGGGATAGCGCCGTACCCGGCTTTGGCGTGAGGGTTCGTCCAACCGGAGCCAAGTCATTTATCGTACTGTACCGCGCTGGTATCGGTCGCGGCGCGCCCGTCCGACGATTTACGATTGCTGCTGTGGGCAAGCTCACAGCGGAACAAGCAAGAGACCGCGCCAGAATAGTTTTAGGCGCAGTCGCAAACGATTACGACCCGGCTAGACAGAAGACGGAAGAACGAGCCTTTCCAACGGTAGCGGAATTGGCCGACCAATTCCTATCAAACCACGTGCGTGTGAAGCTCAAGCCTCACACTGCCGAATTCTATTCCGACATTTTAGAGCGACTGGTGAAACCAACATTCGGCACTACAAAGTCAGATAAGCTATCCCGACTTCAACTTGCGAAGCTCCACTCGTCCCTCCATCAGACGCCGTTTCAAGCGAACCGAATGCTGACGGTGGTCGGAAGCATGTATTCCTTCGCCTGTCATGCGGGTGTCGTTCCGGAAGGACTCTCACCGGTAAAGGGAATCGCAAAGTTCAAGGAAAACCGACGAGAGCGTTTCCTAACCACCGGAGAGCTCGAGAGATTGGGTCACGCTCTTAGGACTGCAGAGAAAACTGGAATTCCCTGGAATGTGGACGAGCAGAAGGTCGGTGCGAAACATGTTCCAAAGACTTCTCGCACAACGAAGATTGACCCAAACGCCGCTGCGGCCATTCGTCTACTTCTGTTCACGGGGTGCCGTCTGAGTGAAATCTTGCATCTACGCTGGGACTACGTGGATTTTGAACGCGGATGTCTATTCTTGCCAGACAGTAAGACTGGCCGGAAGACGATAATCCTCAATGCACCTGCCTTGGCGGTATTGAATTCGATCAAGCGAGGCAGCCCCTACGTTGTGCCCGGAAGCGACCCGCAAAAGCCTCGCCACGATCTAAAGCGTCCTTGGGCCGCCGTAACGCTACAGGCACGCCTTTCAGGAGTCCGTCTTCATGACTTGCGTCACACCTACGCGAGTTTTGGCGCGGGCAGCGGTCTGGGATTGCCGATTATCGGTCGATTACTTGGCCACGCCCATGTCGCCACCACCGCGCGCTACGCTCACCTCGATAGCGATCCGCTGCGGAGAGCGTCAGAGTCTATCGCCGGGCAAATCGCGGCCGCGATGAACTCAGAAAACTTCACAGAGATAGTACCTACTAGGTCGTCGACATGAGGCCGCGACCAGCCTGCTAAAACTCATCTCCGTTACGCGGCTCGAACAGGCGCGAGGCGGCCTTTGAAGTAGCGTTCATTTTGAGTTACGCCGCTATGCCCGTAAGCATCGCCTGGTACTTCATTTACAAGAACATAGCTTTCGTCGTGCAGCGGTCCGACTAGCTCACACATCCTTGCAAACGCCGCCGCGATAAAATCAGACTTTTGTTCTCGCGTATTGGTGCTTTCAACTATGCGAATCTCGAGCCAGAACGCCGCGAGTTCATGTTCGGCCAAAGATTTATTTCCAATGAACCACCGATCTGCGGCGACCTCATCGATTACAACCGCCGTGAGCGTAGGGTTCTTCTTTAGAAAATCCGTGGAAAGTTTGTTGACCGCTTTTGCAACCTCCTTACAAAGTCCGGGGCGGGCTTTGGGAACACTATATTTCACGGTGATCATGGGCATTGATAGGCTCTCCTCTAATTGACACAAACCTAAAAGTTTGGGCTGCTGATTTTTGACGAGAAGACGTTTGCTGACGACGCTTGGCCAAATTGGCGCTGTCAGACCGATATGCTTTCTTTGATTGTCTGATGAACTGCGTTGCCGCGCACACTACTAGCGCATGCGCGGCAACTTTTGTTTAAGGCTTGAACACGAAGCCCGGTGTAATCGCGACCTCTGCAGGAATTGGTTGAAGGTCCGAGAACAGCTCCGGGTGCGTCTTCATCACGTTAAGGATGAACTTGGGCTCGATGTGCTTATTCACATCGAACACCGTCTTGATCACTCCCAGCCGTTGCAACGTATCCTGCGCTCTCCAAAGCGCACGATAGTTGTGAGCGGAAATCCGGCGATCCACCTGCTGGATGTTGTACTGCATCGCAGTTTCTGCAACATCGAGCTTCAGCCCGGGAATCCAGCGTGTGCCGATGGCCGCAGCTTCCTTGGGATTTTTACGCATCCACTGGTCAGCTTCGGATACGGCCGCGAGGAACTTCTCAATCGTCGGTCCGTTTTTCTCCACCCACGGCCGCAGCGCGATATTGAAGCCGAGATAGGAGATAACGTCACCGCCGCGGATTACCTCGATAGCGCCCGGCACATCCTTCATGGCGATTACCGGCGCCGGGTCCCAGGCCACAAACGCATCAACGCCCTTGGCGAGCAACGCGACCGTCATTTCCGGCGGCGGCGTGTTGACCATCGTCACGTCGCTCGGCGCAAGGCCGGCCTTTTCAAGCAAGCCGAGAAGGTAGAGATGGTTAATCGTGCCGAATGAGGTGGCAATCTTTTTGCCCTTGATACTTTTCAAATCGCCCTTGACGATCCCGGAACCGCCATTGGCAATTAAAGCGAGCGTGGCATCTGATCCAAGCTTCGTCGCGTTGCCGCTGAAGTTTCCGAAGAAAACCAGATCCATACCGCGTAGAATTGCGCCGATTGCTGGCACGCCCGCCTGCACCATATCGGTTTCACCGGCCTGCAACGCGTTGAGTGCGTCGACGCCCGTGGCGTAGGGACGAGCGATGGTCACGTCGAGCCCGTACTTCTCGAAGAAGCCGCGCTCGACAGCAATCGGCAACGCCAGCATGTCCACCGCCGCAACCATGCCGACTTTGAGTTTTACGGGATCCTTTGCCTGTGCCATTGCCAGTGACGGCAGCAGCAAGGCGCAGAGCAATACAATTATCCGTCGCATTTCACTTACCCTCCTGTTGGAAGCGGCTCGACGCGCGTAACCCAATAGCGACGGGCGACGGTTGTCAGGTCCGCTCGTTTCACTCCCCGAATTTTTATGGAGTTTTGTTGTGTCCCAGACACCCTGCCGTAGGTCTGGAACAATTGGACGTGGAAGCGCTCCGGAGGGAACGGCAGGGTCACGAGTATGTTGACTCTTTCCGGAGCGTCTCCAAGGTCTTTGATCTTATATGGGGCAGCGATTGTTAGCCAAATTTCCCACGCGATGTAGCAAGCCGCCAGAAAAAGCAGGATGCGCGCCTTTCGCGAATTGAGTGCGTCGCGCAGCATGGTTCAGGCCGATCGTACGAGCTGAAGAACGCGCGCGGTCAATGATTTGAACTGCTCGTTCTCATGGAGATCGTCCCAGACGCGAGGACGCGGCAAGTCCACCTCGATTTCGTCCAGCACTTTGCCCTTGGACAGCGCAACGACGCGGTTGGCGAGAAAGACAGCCTCTGCAACGTCATGGGTGATGAAGATGACAGTTGGGCGCTTCGCTTCCCAGATGCGCGTCAGTTCCTCTTGCAAGGTCATGCGCGTCTGCGCGTCCACGCTTGCGAACGGTTCATCCATCAACAACACGTCCGGCTCATTGGCGAGCGCTCGCGCCACGCCAACACGTTGCTGCATGCCGCCTGACAACTCGTTGGGATAACGCCCCGCAGCTTCCGAAAGCTTTGCGAGTGCGAGAAACTCATGTGCGATTTTCTCACGTTCTACCTTGCCGACGCCGCGCATTTTCGGCCCGAACGCCACGTTCTCGAGTACGGTGCGCCACGGGAATAAAGCGAATGACTGAAACACCACGCCGCGATCCGGTCCCGGTCCATTCACGGGCTTGCCACCAACAAGAATCTCTCCACTCGAGTGCGGAATGAAACCAGCGATCATGTTGAGGATCGTCGATTTTCCGCAGCCTGACGGTCCAACGATCGAGATGAACTCGCTCTCGGGCACATTGAGCGATACGTCGCGCACAGCTGTCACCTGCGTTCCAGCGTAAACGTCGAAATAGGTCTTCGACAGATTGCGAATAACTAGATTCTTCACTGCGTCACCAACCCCCACCGTTGTCCGGTAGCCCGCTCGAGTGGCGCTAAAATCCAAGCGTCTACGATGTACCAAAGAATGCCGAGGATGATCATGCCCAGCAGAACCTCGACAAGCGATCCGCCGCGGCGAGCATCAAACATCAGAAATCCGATGCCGCTGGTGCCGACGATAATCTCGGTCGCGATCAGCGCACGCCAACCGTAGCCAAGTCCGTTGCGTAAACCCGTGATGATGTTGGGGAGCGCGCCCGGCAACACAACTTCCCAAAGCAGGCGAGCGCGCGATGCACCGAGGCTCAGCGCTGCACGATGCAGGGTGATGGATGTTGAACGGACTCCCAATACAGTATTCAGAACGACCGGGAAGATCACCGTGTAGACGATGATGACCGTCATCGTAGTCAGGCCGTAACCGAACCAGATCACCAAGATCGGCAGCCAGGCGATATCGCCGATGGCCTGGAAGAACAGGAGCGGCGGCCAAAGTACTGTGTGCGCTCGCGGGCTGAGGCCGATGAATATGCCGAGCGGAATGCCGAGGACGATACCCCAGAACGCGCCGACGACGAGGCGCACCATGCTGTCTTGAAGATACTCCGGCAGGATACCCGTATACACGAGCGTACCAAACGAGCGCACGACATCCACCGGTCCCGGCAGGAACACGCGGGGAAATATTTGGAGTTCAGTAATGATCCACCAGGCTGCGATCAAGGGGATGAACGGCGCGATTGAGCCAATTGAGGGCCAGCGCGCTGTGAGGCGCACATAGCCACTCCATATCGTGAGAAAAAATGTTTTCATGCGCGCTGCACCATGCCCCAGCGTTCGATGGTCGCGCGTTCAATCGGCGCCAGGAGCAACCGGTCGAGTAGCAGCCAAAGCACACCGATCACGATCATGCCGAGTACGATCACTTCGGTCTTGTAGAAGTCGCGCGCCACAAACAGCATGTAACCGAGGCCGACATTGGTGGCGATCATCTCGGCTGCGATCAGCCCGCGCCAGGCAAAGCCCATGCCGGTGCGTATGCCAGTTACAATGTTAGGGAGTGCGCCTGGCAACAGCACTTCGGTCAACATCGCCCATCGGCCTGCACCGAGCGATGCGGCTGCATTGCGCACGTGCAGAGGAATGGTCGAGACGCCGAGCAGCGTGTTGTAAGTTACGATGAAGAACACAGCATTGAAGATGATGAAGGTGATGGCGCCGAACCCGTAGCCGAACCACAGCGTCGCAATCGGAATCCACGCGATGCCAGCCAGTACGGAGAAGAACCTGAACAGCGGTGTCAGGAAGGTGGAGACGACCGGGCTGACACCCATAGCGACGCCGAGGGGAATGGCGACCAATAGCGCGAGCAACGTTCCGACAGCGACCCGCAACAGGCTAGCACCGATGTGTTGAACAAGAGTTCCATCCTGTATTCCCTCAATGCCAGCTTGAACTACAGCCGTGAGGTGAGGAAATAGCCGAGGATTGACGTCGAAGTATGGAATTAAAATCGCCCAAAGAACGATTAGCACTGCAAAAGGTGCGCAGAACCAAAGCGCGGAAATGAACGAGCGCTTCGTCATTTCTTCAGCCTCGGATTGGCGGCTTTAACTGTCCCAACTTTGCGAGCCTTGGCTTGACGATTTCGCGTAGCCAATTTGGACTGGGTGTAGCCAAGGACTCGCTCCATGGCGATACGTGCTTTCTTCGCATTGCCTTCCTCGATGGCGCGAGCAGCGGCGGCATGATTGGGAATATTGTCTGCGAACCAGCCATCGATACTGTCGACGGCGACGACAAAGACCGCGCTCAGAATTGTGTCGATGGCGCCGCGAAAGCCCTGCAATACTGGATTGTGTGTCGCGTCCAGAATAGCGAGATGAAAGGCCTTGTCGGCGGCGGTCGCGCTGTCCTGACTGTCCGAACTCTCCATCGCCCGCAGCGCTGCATTAATATTCTGCAGATCGTTCTTGGTGGCGCGTGTAGCTGCGAGCGCGGCAGCAGCGGGCTCAATGATTGAGCGGACTTCTTGCACGGCAAGTAATAATTCGAGGTCGGGTTTGTCGTCGCCGATCAGCCAACCCAACACGTCGCGATCGAGAAGACTCCAATCGCGCCGCGGCAATACACGGGTGCCATGACGCGGTTGAACGCTGATAAGGCGCTTGCCCGACAGTGTTTTGATTGCCTCACGAACTACACCGCGACCTACGCCGAAGCGAGCCTCGAGATCACTCTCTGGCGGCAGTACTGCACCGGCTGGGATGATGTCCTGAGCGATCTCGCGGCCGAGTGTCGTCAGTACCGCCTGAATGCGGCCTGGCTTCGATCGCTTCTCAGCAGATTTGGTGCGTTTGCTACGCATTAAAATCTGTTCGCTCCCCACTGCTGGCTCTTGAGGCCAACTAGCGCGTTTTAACTTTTTCACCGGACCAAATTGCCGGACCAATCATCTGATGTTAAACATCCGATGAATGGAGTCACGCTGCGATGCAACGATGGCGTTGACTGCCGGGGAGAAGGAACATGGCGACCATTGGCTATCTGACGACAACTATTTTTGATTTCGGCGCCATCAGGTCCCTACCGAACGAATTGAATGCCCTTGGCATTCGTCGGCCGTTGTTCGTCACGGATCCCGGCGTACAAAATGCTGGCATTGCAGCGCAGGTGCTGAGTCACCTCGACCAATCCACTGTAAGAGTGTTCGCGGACACGCCCCCGAATCCCACTGAAGAAGCCGTACGCGCAGGCGTCATTGCGTACCGCGACGGCGGCTGCGATGGCATCATTGCACTCGGCGGCGGTTCGCCGATCGATCTTGCAAAAGGCGTCGCATTGGCGGCCACGCATGATGGGCCGCTGGAAGAATATGCAGCGATCCACGGCGGAGTTAGCAAAATCTCCGCGAAGGTCGCGCCGGTGATCGCGATCCCAACTACTTCGGGAACTGGCAGCGAGGTAGGCCGCGGCACGTTGCTCAATTTGACCAACGGCTCGAAACTCGCGTTGATTAGCCCACACTTATTTCCGAAAAGAGCGATTTGCGATCCTGAACTCACGCTGGGACTTCCACCGTTGTTGACGGCGGCGACTGGCATCGATGCGCTTACCCATTGTATTGAGACGTATCTTTCACCGCTAATCAATCCGCCGGCGGAAGCGATTGCACTCGACGGTGCGAAACGCGCATGGAATTTCATCGAGCGTGCAACCAAGAACGGTGCTGACCGCGAAGCGCGTTGGGAAATGATGATGGCAGCGCTGGAAGGTGCGCTCGCGTTTCAGAAGGGGCTTGGCGCTGTGCATTCACTGTCCCACGCCGCCGGCGCATTACGCTCGCCGACGTTGCATCACGGCATGCTGAACGGCGTGTTCCTGCCGCACATTTTGCGGTTCAACGCTGCCCACGTCGGCGATAAATACGCCAAACTGCGCGAGCTGTTCTCGCTTGATCGCAACGTAGACTTGGCCGACTCAGTGGTTCGTTTGCTTAAGAACTTGGGTTTGCCACTGACGCTGGGCGAAATGGGATTCCGAGAAGAACACATTGCCGGGACAGTGACGCGAGCGATGGCGGACCATTCCAACCCCACCACCCCACGCCGCCCAACTGCTAAAGAATTCGAGACGCTACTTCGCGCAGCGCTGTAGCTTGCTTGGGGCGGTGCATCGCGCGAACAAAATCGCTGCGCGACATCCGGAAGCTGAAAAATTGGCGACCCCGGCAGGAATCGAACCTGCGACCAACAGCTTAGAAGGCTGCTGCTCTAATCCGCTGAGCTACGGGGCCGTTAGCTTTTCAGGGACAGCGACGCGAGACGATGTAGCTCAGTGCGTCCACTGGCCCGTGCGTCTGAACGAGAAGTTATCGGCATAGGCCATTTTCTTTTCGACCTTCGCGTGCGGCTCGCTCACCTGATAGGGAATGCCGTTCTTCTCGCAATAGGCGATCGCGTCTTCCTTGCTAGCAAAACGCATGCGCACCTGCTGGCGCATGTCGGAAGACGACGTCCAGCCCATCAGCGGTTCAACGCGGCGCGGCTGCTCCGGCTCGTAATCGAGCACCCACGTTTTCGTGCGGGCTTCGCCCGACTGCATCGCTGTCTTGGCCGGCTTGTAAATGCGCGCGATCATGTCCGCTCTCGTCGTCTTCCAAAATTGGTCGGGGCGGTGTGATTCGAACACACGACCCTCTGCTCCCAAAGCAGATGCGCTACCAGGCTGCGCTACGCCCCGTTCTTTCGTCGCCGAGGGATTACAGGAGCCTTCCGCGCCCGGCAAGGCGGCCGGAAACAGGCCCGAAAAGCCCCTAGCGGGTGCCGAAAATCCGATGCGAAACCTTGTCCCCCGGCGCGATCCCGTATTTGTCGGCGGTGCCGGCCACGACCTCGAGCACGCCCTTCACATAGCCTTCGGAATAGATCGTGTCCTGCGAGAACGGCGTCGTGTTCCTCGCGATATTGGCAATGGTGCCGTCGGCGCGGATGAAGATCATGTCGAGCGAGACGATGGTGTTCTTCATCCACATCGCGACCGGCTGGGGCCGCGCGAAATCGAACAGCATGCCCTCGCCGTCCGGCACCTCCTGCCGGTGCATGAGTCCGATCCGGCGCTGGTCCTCGGTCTGGGCGAATTCGATCTGGAAGACCCGGATGCCGGACTTGGTCAGAATCTCGAGGCTTTCGAGCTTGAGTTTCGGCTGGGGCGCGTCCTGGGCGCTCACCACAGCGGTCATGACGATCGCAAGACCGATAAGAAATAAGAGTGCGAACGCTACGTAGCGCACCAGCCGACGAAACAGGACCATGGCAAAAACTCAGTGCGAGGACGGGCCGCTGCCGGTATCGGGCCGGACTTCGGCAGCCATAAGGCCTTTCGGGCCGTCGCCAAAACGGACCAGCACCATCTGGCCCGGGCGCAGTTCGGTCATGCCGAAGCGGCGCAGCGTTTCCATATGCACGAAGATGTCCGGCGTATCGTCGCCGCGGGTGAGGAAGCCGAAGCCGCGAATGCGGTTAAACCACTTCACCCAGGCGCGCTCCAGACCGCTGGTCGGTACGATGTTCACATGCGTGCGCGGCGGCGGCAGCTGCGAAGGATGCACCGCGGTAGAGTCGTCCATGGAGATCACGCGGAAGCACTGATAGCCCTTGGGCCGCTCCAGCACTTCGCAGACGACGCGCGCACCTTCATGCGCGGTCTGGTAGCCGCCGTGACGCAGGCAGGTCACGTGCAAGAGCACGTCGGGCATTCCGTTGTCGGGGATGATGAAGCCAAAGCCTTTCGAGACATCGAACCACTTAATGTGGCCCGTGATCTCGATCAGTCCCACCGGAGCTTCCTCCGTGAGATCTTCGATCCGCGTCCCCTGTTCGCCTTGTGCGAACTTAGACCCCAGCCGGTCCGAACCCATGACGCTTAAAACTCTAGCCGCTTTATTCAGAACCGGCGGGACGCCGATTCGTTGCAATTCAACGATAACATTGCCGCATGACTTGAGAACATCAAAATGCGGTTCCGGACTCAAAGCAATGGCGCAAGCGCAAAAAAGAGGCGTCGTGCACAACGAGTCGCACTAGCTGTCAAGGAAGACTTCCAGAACGTCTCCAATGTCGTCCCGGATCACGAGGTCGGCGATCTCGTCGAGGTCGGTCGGCTCACGATTGAGGATCACGAGCCTCGCTCCGTTCCGCTTCGCACGCAACGGAAAGCCCGCCGCCGGCCAAACTACCAGCGAGGAACCGATGGCCAGGAACAGATCGGCGGCCAAAGTCTCGATTTCGGCCTGCCGCATCGGCTCCTCAGGCATCGACTGGCCGAAAGAGACGGTCGCGGACTTCACCGGGCCACCGCAATCGGCGCAATCGGGGGCGGAGCCGTTCGATTTCTCAAATCGATCCTTCACCCAATCGAGTTCGTAGCGGATTCCACAGTCGAGGCAGGTGGCATAGGAGCCGTTGCCGTGCAGCTCGATCACTTTCGCGGATGGAATGCCCGAAACTTGATGCAAATTGTCGATGTTCTGCGTGATCACCGCCGACAGTTTGCCGTCCTGCAAAAGTTTTGCGAGCGCGCGGTGACCGCGCCCCGGCTTCGCAGCGCGGAAAGAATCTTCCATCGCGAATTTGCGCCGCCAGGCTTCGTCGCGCATCTCCTTCCTTCCCAGAAAATCCGAAAACTCGATCGGCCGGTTCTTGGTCCAGAGGCCGCCCGGGGAGCGAAAATCCGGAATGCCGGATTCGGTCGAAATGCCGGCACCCGTGAAGGCGACCGCGCGGCGGGATTGCCGGATCATTTCCTGAAGTTCCTGGGCTGCGGACTTGCGGTCAGGAGCGATCATTCTATTTTGCCTGTCGATAGCCGCAACGAACCCCAAACAATTCCTGTAATTCGGGAGACCGTCCGATGCGTTACCTCCATACCATGCTGCGGGTCCGCGACCTCGACAAGGCGCTGGACTTCTATTGCAACAAGCTCGGGCTGAAAGAGTCCTTCCGGATTGAGAACGAGGCCGGCAAGTTCACGTTGGTCTTCCTCGCGGCCCCCGAGGACGAGAAGCTGGTTGCCGATTCCCGCAGCGCTGGCCGGCCGGCACCGCTGGTCGAACTCACTTATAACTGGGGCACCGACGAGGATATGCAGGAGGCGCGCTATTTCGGCCACCTCGCCTACGAGGTCGACGACATCTACGCGACCTGCGAGCGCCTGATGAAGGCGGGCATCACCATCAATCGCCCACCGCGCGACGGCCAAATGGCCTTCATCCGCTCGCCGGATCTGCATTCGATTGAGCTCCTGCAGAAGGGCAAGGCGCTCCCGAAGCAGGAACCGTGGGCCTCGATGGCCAATACGGGTCATTGGTAAGAGAAGAACGCGGCTGTAAGGCCCCCCATCAATGGCAAGCTTCAGCGCAACCTACCGGCGCGATATCGACGGACTGCGCGCGGTCGCCGTGCTTGCCGTGCTGCTATTCCATCTCGATATCCCCGGCGTCACCGGCGGCTTTACCGGCGTCGATATATTCTTTGTCATCAGCGGCTATCTCATCACCGGGTTGATCCGGCGCGGCGTCGAAGCCGGATCGTTCAGCTTGCTGGAATTTTATTCCCGGAGACTCCGCAGACTATTTCCGGCGATGTTTGTGACGGTTGTGGCGACCTTCGTCATCGGCGCGCTCCTGATGTCGCCGGTGACGTTCCGGAGTCTCGCGTCCTCCGCGCTCGCCGCCTCGCTGTCCGTCTCCAACTTTCTGTTCTGGCTACAAAGCGGCTATTTCGACCCGTCGAAGTGGACCAAGCCGCTGCTCCACACCTGGTCGCTCGGCGTCGAGGAGCAGTTCTATCTGCTGTGGCCGGCGACGATCATTTTGCTTCTCGCTCTTCGCAAGCGGCTTTCGCCGCTTGCGGCGGTCCTCGCGGTCAGCGCTGTAAGCCTCGCACTTGCCGAAACCGTCGTGCAGTATCGGGCAGCGGCGGCATTTTATTTGCTGCCGTTTCGTGTATTCGAATTTGGCTTGGGAGCAGCCTTGGTCTGGCTGCCGGCTGCCGAACGGCTGCCGCGTTTCGCTCGCGAATCTGGCTTTGCGGCCGGGCTCGCGATGATCGCAGGCGCGGTTCTGCTTTTCGACAGCGATACCCGATTTCCGGGCGTCACTGCTCTGCTGCCCTGCGCTGGCGCTGCGCTCTCTATCTACTTTGGGCAAACGAAACTGGCGCAAACGATTTTTGCGAACTCACCTGCCGTATTCGTCGGCAAGATCAGCTACTCGCTTTATCTTACGCACTGGCCGGTCATTGTATTTGCGAAATACTATCTGCTCAGGGATTTGACGGGGCTCGAAACCCTGGCTGCGTTTGCTGCAAGCATTTTATCCGCGTTGCTGCTTTATCGCTATGTCGAGCGGCCATTCCGTTTCCAGGAGGCAAGGAACAACTATGTCGCGCCGCGGAAGGTTATGACGTGGACCGCGGCTTGCCTGCTGCTGCTCGCGGTTCCACTGGTATCGGCGGCATTCGGCGGCTGGGCCTGGCGGATCAAAGACGGCTCGATTTTCGCGGACCGCACTTGGCTGCATTACACATATTATGGCGGCCTGAAGTGCACAGGCATGCGCTGCGAGACAACCGGCAACCCGGCGCAGCCCAAGGTTTTCGTGCTTGGCGACTCTCACGCGCGCAGCCTGCATGCCGGATTGCAGCGCGCTTTTCCCGGCATCAACTTCGTAATTTTCGCGAGCGGCAATTGCAGTTATTTTTCGTTTTCGGCGCGATACTATACCGTGAAGAGGCACAGCACGGATTGCCCGGAGGAAAGGGCCGCGGCCTTTCAGGAAATTCTGACCACGCAGGCGCCGGTTATCATTTTCAACTACTGGCGGTGGCAATCCTTAAGCCGATATCTTTCTCGGGATCGGAATTCGCCGGTATTTCACGCTCACGGTATCGTGGACTTCGCTTCGTTCGTGGCGTCGGAACTCGAGCTGTTGCATAGCAAGCTTGGCGACAGGAAAATATTTGTCATCGGCGGCGTACCCGAATTTGCAACCATCGGCTCGCCGCTCGATTGCATTTCGCGTCCGCTTCAGAATCCGCCTTGCGCCACCTCGCCGCGAAATTCGAAAAGGACCCAGCAGCACATCACATTCAATGCGGCCCTCAGAGATATCGCGGACAAGCATTTTATCTGGATCGATCCGTTTGATTATCTTTGCGATGATAGCGTCTGCAGGAATATGACGGCCGACGGCAAGGTCATCTATTCCGACCCCGACCATCTCTCGGTGTGGGGCTCGGAATTTCTGGCGAATGCCATGCGTCCTGTTCTCCAGAGCGCGCTGGCGTCCGTTCCGCTACGCTGACACGCCTACAGCCCGCCAGACGCTCACGAGAATCTCCCAGGCTGGATCGCGCGAAATTGTCGCCGGAACCCGTTTTCCCGCCGAAAACGCCGTCAACACGGGCGATTTTCTCCGCTTGTGCGGGCCGGGATGCTTTTCTATAAGGGCGCCGGTTCGGCCTGCCCGGACCTTCAGCGCTCCCTTCGTCTATCGGTTAGGACGTCAGGTTTTCAACCTGAAAAGAGGGGTTCGACTCCCCTAGGGAGCGCCAGTTCATTTCCGCGATGCCCGCACAATCGAAATCTCACCTCACCGGGCTCGCGCTGCTTGCGATCACCGCGATCGGCTGGGGCCTGAACTGGCCCGTGATCAAGCTCGTGCTCGCAGAGTGGCCGCCGCTGTTCTCGCGCGGCATCGCCGGCAGCGCCGCTGCAGTCATCCTCGCGGCTATCGCTCTCGCGCGGCGCGAAAGTTTGCGCGTTCCGAAAAGCGCCGTCCTGCCGCTGACGATCGCGGCCTTTACTAACGTATTCTCGTGGATGGGCTTCACGACGATCGCGATGAAAACACTGAGCGTCGCGGAAGCGTCGCTCCTCGTTTACACCATGCCGATATGGGTCACGATCTTAAGCTGGCCCTTGCTCGGCGCACGGCCGACGCTGCGAAGTGCGGTTGCGCTGGCAGCAGGAACGGCCGGCCTTCTCACGCTCTTCAGCGGTCATGAAATGAATTTCAATGCCGATAAATATCTCGGGATTGTATTGTGTCTGGCGGCGGCGATTTTCTTTGCGCTTGGCAGCATCCTCAATCGCCGCAAACTGCCGCTCGCGCCGATCCCGCTGGTTGCATGGCAAGTCGGCCTCGCCTGCGTCACCATGACAATTCTCGGACTTTTATTCGAGCACCCGCGCTTCGATGCGCTCACCACTACCGGCTTCTACTCCCTCGCCTACATGGCGCTTTTGCCGATGGGTCTTTGCTATATCTGCTGGTTCGGGGCATTGCGAATTTTGCCTGCGGCGACCGCGGCGGTTGGAACGCTCTCGGTACCGGTGATCGGCGTCCTATCCGCAACGATCCTGCTTGGCGAGGCACTCGGCGTTCGGGAAGTCGCAGCTATGGTGATGACGATTACAGGCGTGTGGCTCGCACTGGCAAAGCCCGCTGAACGGAAAGAATAATGACAAAATGAGAGCCGGCATTTAACCGCCGGCTCTCACCGTCCTCGGTATTCAGCTCGCCGCCTTACGGTTGACCCCGCGCGATTCCGCGACAGTCGTCAGCTTCTTGTCGGCGGCCTTTTCTTCATTGAGGTTGGTCGTCAGCAGCCGTACCACATCGTCACGGCCGAGTTCCTGCGCCCACGCGATCAGCGTGCCGTAGCGCGTTATCTCGTAGTGTTCGACCGCCTGCGCCGCGGCGACAATCGCCGCATCCAGCACCTGCTTGTCTTCGACCTCGCCGGTGAGTTCTTTGGCTTCCTTCAGAATGCCGTCGATCGCCGGACAGTTCACGCCCTTCGGCTCTTCGCCGAGCAGCTTGAAGACCTGATCGAGGCGACCGATCTGCTTGTCGGTTTCCTCCTTATGGGCGCGAAGGCCCGAGGAAAGATCGCGGTTGGTCGCGAGTTCGATCATGTCGGGCAGCGATTTCAAAATCTGCTGTTCGGCGTAGTAGATGTCCTTGACGACATGCAGGAACAGATCGTCCATCGTCTTGATGTCTTTCGAAAAAAGACCCATTGCGCTCTCCTTGTCTTTATCGTTGTGAAAATAAGAGGCGCGGCGCGCGCCTGTTCGGGAAACAGGCAGGGCCCGGTCCTGTTCCACGTGCAAGCGCGGCCAGTGGCAAATATTTGCGCGAAATGCGTCTGCTTGCGGACACTGCGCAGCGCGTGGCTTCGCCGGAACGTTCCGGTACGCAACGAACAGCAAGTTCCCGCGTTGACCCTCTTCACGAGGGAATCATCATGTCACGCGCAGCAATTCAGAAACGCGAGAATGGCGGCAAGCGTACGGTCCGGGCGGCTGGCCCCGAAGCCATGCGTGATCCGCCGAAAGAGTGGGACAAGACCGATCAGGCGGTGGACGAGTCCTTCCCCGCGAGCGACCCTCCCCCTACCACCGCTACCGGCGTGAAGAAGGATGACGCCGTGCTGGACAAGTCCGCGAAGGAGAAGTTCAGGGAGTGGCACAAGCGCCATGACGGCGAATAGCGCTCAGATCAGGGACGTAATTACCGCGCCGTAATGCGTTCCGGCGGCGGCAACGACGAAGCCGTGCCAGATCGCATTTTGATACGGCAGCCGCTGCCAAAGATGAAAAACAACGCCAACGGTGTAGAGCAAGCCACCCACCCCGAGCAGCACGAGCGCCGCGACACCGAGCGACATGAACAGCGGCTCGAGCGCGACGATACCAACCCAGCCGAGCGCGATATAAAGACCCGTCGTGAAGCCTTCGAGCCGCCGCGGCCACGCGAGCTTGATCAGGATTCCGATCGCCGCGACCGCCCACACCAGCGCGGTGAGCGTAATCGCCCAGGTGCCTTCGAGCATCAGCGTCGTGAAGGGCGTATAGGTGCCCGCGATCATCAGGAAAATTCCTGAATGATCGAGCCGCCGGAAGTACTCACGGTAGCGGCTTTTGCGCGCGATGTTGTAAAGCGCCGAGCAGGAGAACATCAGGATCATGCCGGCGGCATAAATACTGACCGCGATGATCTCGACATAAGTATGCTTCAGCGCCGCAAGCACGATAAGCACCGCCGCGCCGATCACGCCGAGTACGATGCCGATCACGTGCACGACGCCATCGGCGACCAGTTCGCCCCGGGTCGGCACACGGATGCCGAGCGCGGAAGCGGCGGCGGAAAGGGATTCGTTCATGGTCATGAGATTACGACTGAATCCATTACAGTCCGTTGACGGCGATTATGCGGCGTAGCGGCGGCGCAGCGCTTCGTAGGCGGCGACCGCCATCGCGGTTTTCAGCGCGGTCGCAAGCCAGAACGGATAAAGCCCGGAAGCCAGCGCGGCGTTGAAGCCGGTCAGGTGCGCGAGCCAGCCAACGCCGAACGCGAACATGATCGCGTGACCGGCAAGCATCCAGCCGATGTTTCCCGCGAGCGACTTCATCCAGCCCTTATCGGAGGCGAAGCCGACGGCGAGCGCCGCGATGAGAAACCCGATCAGGTAGCCGCCGGTCGGACCGTACATATAAGCAAAACCGATGCCCCGCTCGGGGGTGCCCGCGAAAACCGCGAAATTCAGTCCGCCTTCGAAAAGATAAAGCGCGACGGCAGCGGCACCGGCGCGCGCGCCGAGCGTTGCGCCGATCATCAACACGACGAAGGTCTGCATCGTCATCGGCACCGGCCAGAACGGAATCTGGATCTTTGCCGAAAGAATGAGCAGCAGATTTCCGATGAGGATTCCGGCGACGCGCTGCGCCGGAGAAAGATCGAACAGGCCGCTCTTGATGGCCGAAGCATTCGCGCTCATGGACTCGCTTTCCTCGTTGTCACGACTTCGCATGGAGGCAACACCTGTTCGGCACGAGGAGCAATCGGCAATTCGACGCGGGGCTATCGTAGCGGCAAGCTGGCTATCTTGCAGCCAGCGGATCGGCAGGAGCCGCGTCGGAGATCCGCATCTCGATTGTCTCGCGGCCCTGCCAGCGATTGACCGACAATGTGCCCGCGACATGCATCGCCTGTCCGCGGCTACCGAGCAACGCCTGGCCGAGCGGACGGTCAAGACCACGGAAAGCAACCGCAGAAATCATCGCGCCGTCGTTCGAGCGCAATCGCGCGCGTACATGATTTTGTCCGACCGGATCGGCGAAGGCGACAGTGTGGGCCGGCAGCGCGAAGACCGGCTCGGGATTGCCGGAGCCGTAAGGACCCGCGCGCTCGATCATCGAAAAGAGCTCGGCGTTCGCGCCGCGTGCGGTGATCGCCGCGTCGATTTCGAGACAATCCTCGTGCCGCGCCTTTTCAACCGCTTCGTGCAGCCGGCTTTCGAGATAAGCGCGGAGATCGCCGAGCTTGTCGCGCGTGACGGTGAGCCCCGCCGCCATTGCGTGGCCGCCGCCTTTCACAAGCAAGCCTTCCTCGACCGCGCCGCGTACCGCGCGTCCGAGATCGACGCCCGGAATCGAGCGGCCCGAGCCAGTGCCCTGCTCACCCAGCATCGCGATCGCAAACGCAGGGCGCGAGAAGCGCTCTTTCAACCGCGCGGCGACCAAACCGACGACGCCCGGATGCCAGCCATCGCCGCTCGCAATCACGATCGCGCCGTGCTCGTCGTGGCCAAGCGAGGCCATCGCTTCGGCTTCGGCTTGTTCGAGCGTGCGCTTCTCTACCTCCTGCCGCTCGACGTTCAACTGGTTCAACTTCTGCGCGATCGCGTTGGCTTCCGCCGGATCGTTCGTCGTGAGCAACTTGGTGCCGAGGGTTGCGTCGCCGATGCGGCCGCCCGCGTTGATGCGCGGACCCAGGAGAAATCCGAGATGCCACGCCTCCGGCGGCCCTTCGAGGCGCGCGGCATCCATCAACGCGCGCAGCCCGTGGTTTTCGCGATTGCGGAGCGAGAGCAGTCCCTTGGTGACGAAGGCCCGGTTCAGACCTTTCAGCGGCACAACATCCGCGACTGTGCCGAGTGCGACGAGATCGAGCAGTTGCAAAAGATCCGGCTCGACACGTCCGCTATTCCAATGTCCGCGCGTGCGAAGTTCGCGCACCAGCGCGACGCAGGTCATGAATGTCAGCCCCGCCGCGCAGAGATAGCCAAGACCGGAGAGATCGTCCTCTCGGTTCGGGTTCACGAGGGCGCTGGCAATGGGAAGTTTCTCACCCGCTTGATGATGGTCGACTACAACGACATCGAGGCCGAGTTTCGCCGCCTCGCCGAGCGCATCCGCGCTGGTAGTGCCGCAGTCGAGCGTGATGAGGAGCCCCGCGCCCTTCGCTTCGATGTTACGGATCGCTTCGACATTCGGGCCGTAGCCCTCGAACATACGATCCGGAATGTGGAAGAAGGGATTTGCGCCCGCCGCGCGCAGCACGCGCACCATGATCGCAGTCGAAGTCGCGCCGTCGACGTCATAGTCGCCAATGATCGCGATTTCCTCGGAGTGCTGCACGGCGTCGGCGATGCGCGCGGCGGCCCGATCCATCTCGGTCAGTACCTTCGGGTCCGGCATCATGCGGCGGATGGTCGGGTCGAGAAAATTCTCGACTTCATCCAAAGCGATATTGCGCCCGGCGATCACGCGCGAGAGCAGTTCGGGCAGCCCGTAACGCTGGCCGATCGCAGTCGCAGCCTGCGTGCCGCGCAAATCCAGGCGGTCGCGCCATACGCGCCCGCAGACGGACTTTTGTACGCCAAGGAATGCGCGGGATTCGGTCATGCTGTGCATTGTAATAGATATGTAGGAACGCAACGCGCGAAATTCAGCGCCATCCCCGCGAAAGTGGCGACCGTAAAACTCAGAAAATCTTCCGGTACTGAATAAAGCCAGAGCGGTCGGCGATGTTGTCGTAGAGCAGCCGCGCGGTCGCGTTGCCCTCCTGCGTCAGCCAGTGCACGCGGCTTGCGCCCGCTTCCTTCGCCTTCGCATAGACCGCCTCGATCAGCGCGCGGCCGAGACCCAGCCCGCGCGTGTCTTTCGCGACAAACAGGTCCTGCAAATAGCAGTAGTCGCCGGTCGTCCAGAACGAGCGGTGAAAGAGATAGTGCACGATGCCGAGGAGCTTGCTGTCCACGTATGCACCGAGCGCGAACATCGGTTCGCTTTTGTCGTGGATGCGCCGCCAGGTCTCATTGGTCGCATCTTTCGTCTGCGACGACGAATAGAATTCCAGATAGCCCTGCCAGAGCGGCTCCCACGCGGAGCGCTCGTCTTCGCCGATCTCGCGAATGAGAACGGCGGGCTTTGTCATTACAGGTGGAATTTTTCGAGCTGACGATGCTCGGCTTCGATCCAGCGCGTGGTGCCGGTGACCGAACGCATGACCACGGTGTGCGTGAAAATGCGGTTTCCCTTGAACTCGACGCCGCGCAGCATCGAGCCGGTGGTGACGCCGGTCGCCGCGATCAGGCAGTCGCCGCGCACCATCTCGCTCATGTCGTATTTCTTGTTCGGGTCTTTCACACCCATCTTGGCCGCGCGCGCGCGTTGCTCGTCGTTGTTAAAAATGAGCCGGCCTTGCATCTGGCCGCCGATGCAGCGGAGTGCGGCGGCGGCGAGCACGCCTTCCGGCGCGCCGCCGATGCCGAGATAGATATCGATGCCGGTTTCGTTCGGATCCGTGGTGTGGATTACACCCGCGACATCGCCATCGGTGATCAGCGCAACCGAAGCACCGGTCGCGCGCGTCGCCTTGATCAGGTCGGCGTGGCGCGGACGGTCCATGATCAGCGCGGTGATTTCGCTAGGCTTCACACCTTTTGCTTTCGCGACCGCGTTGATGTTGTCGGCGGGCGACGCGTCGAGGTCGATGATGCCCTTCGGATAGCCCGGACCAACCGCGATCTTGTCCATGTACACGTCGGGCGCATTCAAGAGCGTGCCGCCTTCGGCCATCGCCATGACGGCGATCGAGCCTGGCATGTTCTTCGCGCAGAGCGTGGTGCCTTCGAGCGGATCGACCGCGATGTCGACCAGCGGACCCTTCTTGGTGCCGACTTCCTCGCCAATGAAGAGCATCGGCGCTTCATCGCGCTCGCCCTCGCCGATCCGTACGGTGCCGTTGATCGGAAGCTTGTTCAGTTCGCGGCGCATGGCATCGACCGCCGCCTGATCCGCCGCCTTCTCGTCGCCGCGGCCGCGCAGGCGCGCCGCCGAAACCGCCGCGCGCTCGGTGACGCGCGCGATTTCCATGGACAGAATGCGTTCGATGAAAAGGTCCGGCTGGACTTCGACCGCCGGGTTCGCTTGCTTGGCCATTGCCCCCTCAGTTCTTCTCTATGCGGATGACCTGCGGGTCGGCCGCAAGCACTCCGTCTTTCTTGATTGCATCGAGCGCGCTGCGCATCGCGTCTTCGTTGGTCGCGTAAGTAATCAAAATCACCGGCGCGGGCGCGTCGGAAGACTGCTTCTTGTCGCGGCGATGCTGCACGATGGACTCGAGCGAAATCCCCCGCTCCGCCATCCGGCCTGCGATCGAAGCCGCCGTGCCCGGCTTATCGACCGCGGCGAGACGAATGTAATAGCCACCTTCGTGATCCTGCATCGGCGCGCGCACGGCCTTTTTCAGCTTGGCGCTGCCGCGTCCGAACGGCATCACGCGCCGGCCGCTTGCGAGATCAACGAGATCGGCAACGACGGCCGAAGCCGTCGCGGCACCACCGGCGCCGGGCCCAACAAGCGTGAGATCGAGTGCATCGGAGTTGATCGCAACCGCGTTGGTCACGCCGTCGATTTCGCCGATCACGCTGCCCTTCGGCACCATGGTCGGATGCACGCGCTGTTCGACGCCGGTATCGGTCTTCACCGCGACGCCCAAGAGCTTTACCCGATAGCCGAGATCGTCGGCCGCTTCGAGATCGGCAAGCGTAATCGACTGGATGCCTTCGACATAAACGGCATCCGCATCGACTTCCGCGCCGAAGGCGAGGCTCGCGAGAATTGCGATCTTGTGCGCGGTGTCAAAGCCGCCGATGTCGAAAGTCGGATCGGCTTCGGCGTAGCCGAGCTTCTGCGCTTCCTTGAGGCAATCCTCGAAGGAGCGGCCTTCCTTCTGCATCTGTGTGAGAATGTAATTGCAGGTGCCGTTGAGGATTCCATAGACGCGCGAGATTTCCGCACCGCCCAAACCTTCGCGCAGCGTCTTGATGACGGGAATGCCGCCACCGACCGCTGCTTCAAAGTTGAAAGCAGCGTTGTGTTTCTCGGCGAGCTTGATGAGCGAAGTGCCGTGCTTCGCGATCAACGCCTTGTTCGCGGTAACCACCGGACGGCCGATACCGAGGGCTGCTTCAACGGAAGCCTTCGCCGGATCGCCGGAGCCGCCCATCAATTCGACGAAGACGTCGATGCCCTCACCCTTGGCGAGCGCGACCGGATCGTCGGAGCGCTTGATCGAGGAGAGATCGAGGCTCTGATCGCGCGGCGGGTCTTTGGACGCGACCGCGACCAGATCGATCGGACGCCCCGCGCGGTCGGCGAGCTTGTCGCGGGTACGCAGCAGCATGCCCGCCACCGCCGAACCGACAGTGCCGAGACCGGCGAGACCGACGCGCAGCGGAGCTTCCATTTCGATACTTCTCTTTCTCGCGCTGTTAGCCCCGCGCCGCGAGCGGCACGACGTTGTGCAGGATGGTATCGGCGGAGTCCAAGAACTTGCGGACGTTGCGCGCTGCCTGCCGGATGCGCTGCTCGTTTTCGACCAGCGCAAGCCGCACGTAATCGTCGCCGTGTTCGCCGAAACCGATGCCGGGCGAAACCGCGACAGAAGCCTTCTCGACGAGAAGTTCGGCGAACTTCACGCTGCCGAGCGGGCGGAAGCGGTCCGGGATCGGCGCCCAGGCAAACATCGAAGCCTTTGGGCTCGGAATTTCCCAGCCGGCACGTGCAAACGAATCCACCATCGCATCACGGCGCGCTTTATAGGTCGCGCGCATTTCCTTGATGCAATCGTCCGGCCCATTCAGCGCGGCGGTCGCCGCGACCTGCACCGGCGTGAACGCGCCGTAGTCGAGATAGGATTTGACGCGCGTCAACGCGGCGATAATCCGCTCGTTGCCGACGGCAAAGCCCATGCGCCAACCGGGCATCGAAAACGTCTTCGACATCGAAGTGAATTCGACCGTTACATCCATCGCGCCCGGCACCTGCAGCACCGACGGCGGCGGGTTGTCGTCGAAATAGACTTCCGCATAAGCGAGATCGGAGAGCACGAGGATTTCGTGCTTCTTCGCAAACGCCACGACGTCGCGATAGAAATCGAGATCGGCAACCATCGCCGTCGGGTTCGACGGATAGCAGATCACCACCGCGATCGGCTTCGGGATCGAGTGAACCACCGCACGTTCGAGCGCGTGAAAAAATTCCGGTCCCGGCTCGATCGGCACCGAGCGGATCGAACCGCCCGCCATCAGGAAGCCGAAAGCATGGATCGGGTAGCTCGGGTTGGGAACCAGCACGACATCGCCCGGCGCGGTGATCGCTTGCGCCACGTTGGCGAAGCCTTCCTTGGAGCCGAGCGTCGCGACGATCTGCGTGTCCGGGTTCAGCTTCACGCCGAAGCGGCGGGCGTAATAGGCAGCCTGTGCCTTGCGCAGCCCCGGAATGCCCTTGGACGCCGAATAGCGGTCGGTACGCGGCTTGCCGAGCGTTTCCTTCATCTTCTCGATGACGTGGGCGGGAGTCGGCAGATCGGGATTGCCCATGCCGAGGTCGATAATGTCGGCGCCGGCATTGCGGGCGGCGGCCTTCACCCGGTTCACGCTCTCGAAAACGTATGGCGGCAGGCGCTTGATGCGGTGGAAGTCAGACATGGTGGTTCTCTGAAAACTGGCCCCTTTGGGGTTCACGCGGGCCACGATTCATGCGGGGCTAATAGCACCGAACAGGCGGAATTTGCACGGCTTTTGCGCGCGCCGGGCAGCGCTAATTAGCTCGCTCGATCCGCTGCTTGACCTGGGCCTCGCGCTCGATGCCGAGCTTCTGAAGCTGTTGTTCGAGCCTGATGCGCTCGAGGTCGTTCATCACCGGCGCCTCATCGGCCCGCTCGGCCGGGGGCGCGATCGCCGGGAAGGTCTGGGGGGTATTCGCCTCATTCGATGCAGGGTTGTTCGCCGGAATTACCGGGATCGAGGGCATAGAGAGGTCCATAAAGGGCACGGGGACGTCGCTGCTGGCGCAACCGCCTACGAGCAGCGCACCCGCCAGCGCTGCAGCGCGGCAGATGGTTCCTGCGTCCCGTAACCTACCAACCTGCAACGGCTGCCCCTCAAAATAACCCAAACGCCCTGATTCTATGGCAGTGGCCTCTGTCGCTGCCTATTATGGCAGAAGCGGGGTATTAGCCCGGAAGCGGCAGTCTAGCCGCGCAAACGGTTGCAGGGAGTAAACGGGGAATGGACGACAAGCCCAAATCTGGCGTCGAGACGCCGCGGGCCGTCGATCCGGAGGCGTTTGCCAGGAACCTCGCCCGCGTCATGGAACAGGGCGGCAAGGCGCTCGCCGCCTATTTGAAGCCGCGTGAAACGCAGGACTTCGGCGATGCCAAAGCCGAGGAAATGGTCGACGTCTTTAAGACGTTGAATCAGGTCGCCGAATACTGGCTGTCCGATCCGCAGCGCGCGGCAGCCGCGCAGAGCGAACTCGCCAAGGGGTACATGGACCTCTGGGCCATGACGATCAAACGCATGGCCGGTGAACACCCCCAGCCGGTAAAGGCCGCCGATCCGAAAGACCGGCGCTTCAACGATCCCGACTGGAACAACAATCCGTTCTTCGACGCGCTGAAGCAGGCCTACCTGCTGACGTCCGATTGGGCCGAGCGGATGGTGCGCGAGGCCGAAGGTATCGACGAACACACGCGCCGCAAGGCCGAGTTTTATGTGAAGCAGATTTCGAACGCGGTTTCGCCGTCGAACTTCGTGCTCACCAATCCCGAGCTATTCCGCGAAACGCTGGGCACCAGCGGCGAAAATCTCGTGCGCGGCATGCAGATGCTGACCGAAGACATCGAGGCCGGCAAAGGCGACCTGCGCATCCGCCAGTCCGACTCCTCGTTGTTCGAAGTCGGGCGCAATCTCGCGACCACGCCCGGCAAGGTCGTGTTCCAGAACGATCTCATTCAGGTGATCCAATACACGCCGGTCACCGAGAAGGTGCTCGCGGTCCCGCTCGTGATCGTGCCGCCGTGGATCAACAAGTTCTACGTGCTCGATCTCACGCCCGAAAAATCGATGATCAAGTGGGCGGTGGAGCAAGGCATAACGGTTTTCGTGATCTCGTGGGTGAATCCCGACGCGAACCTCGCGATGAAGTCGTTTCAGGATTACATGAACGAAGGCGTGTTCGCGGCACTCGATACGGCCGAAAAAATCACCGGCGAGAAGCAGTCGCACATCTGCGGCTATTGCGTTGGCGGCACCATGACCGCCGTGTCGCTCGCCTATCTCGCGGCGACCGGTCAGGACCGCATCGCCAGCGCGACCTTCCTCGCGACGCAGGTCGATTTCACTTACGCCGGCGATCTGAAAGTCTTCGTCGATGAGGATCAGCTGGAAGCGCTCGAGCGGCGCATGAAACAAGTCGGCTTTCTCGACTCGACCAAGATGGCGATGGCCTTCAACATGCTGCGCTCGAACGATCTGGTCTGGCCCTACATCGTCAATAACTACATGCGCGGCAAGGCGCCCTTCCCGTTCGACCTGCTCTACTGGAATTCGGATTCGACGCGGCTGCCGGCCGCGAACCACTCGTTCTACCTTCGCAACTGTTATCTCGAGAACAAGCTCTCCGCCGGCAAGATGGCGATCGACAACGTGCGGCTCGATCTCGGCAAGGTGAAGGTGCCGGTTTACAATCTCGCGACCCGCGAAGATCACATCGCGCCGCCGAAATCCGTTTTCCTCGGCTCCAGCTTCTTCGGCGGGCCGGTACGCTTCGTGCTCGGCGGCTCAGGCCACATCGCGGGCGTCGTCAATCCGCCCGAGAAGAAAAAGTATTCGTTCTGGACCGGCGGCCCGGCCGACGGCGAACTCGACAAATGGATCGAGAACGCGATCGAGCACAAGGGCTCGTGGTGGACCGACTGGCTCGCCTGGCTCAAAGATATCGACCGCCGCGAAGTGCCCGCGCGCGTTCCGGGCGTAGGCCCGCTGAAGGCGATCGAGGACGCACCCGGAAGCTACGTGAAGGTGAAGGCGTAGCGCTCTGCGGAACGTGAAAACTCCGTGACGCTACGGCAACGGCGCCTCCCGCAAGCATTGCTTGGCGCCTGCCGCGACCATAGTCTTCCGCCCAAACGAAAAAGGAAGACTGCGATGTCCAAGGAAACGCTCACTGTCGATGAAATCAAAAGCCGCGTCGGCCAGAACATCGGCACCTCGCGCTGGTTCACGGTCGACCAGAAACGGATCGACGGCTTCGCCGACGTCACCGAGGACCACCAGTTCATCCATATCGACGTCGAGCGCGCGAAGAAGGAAACGCCGTTCGGCGGCACCATCGCGCATGGTTTTCTTACGCTCTCGCTGCTCGCACCGATGGGCTACGACGCGCTGCCCTCGCTCACCAATCGCGCAATGGGCATCAACTATGGCCTCGACAAGGTGCGCTTCCTCAATCCGGTGCGCGCGGGCTCGCGGGTGCGCGCGCATTACAAGCTCGCGGATGTCACGCAGCGTTCGCCGAAGGAACTCCTGTTCAAATACGAAGTGACGGTCGAGATCGAAGGTCAGGAGCGTCCCGCGCTGATCGCGGAGTCGCTCGGCATGGCCGTGCTCGCATGAATGATCCGCTGATGGATCTGATTTCCGGAAGCGGCGCGGTCAGCCCCGACCCGCTGCTTTCGATCGATGCCCGCGTCGAGCACAAATACGCCGACAACGAAGGCGTCAAGATTCATTACGCCGCGCTCGGGAAAGGTCCGCTGGTCGTGATGATGCACGGCTTTCCGGATTACTGGATGTCGTGGCGCCATCAGATGAATGCGCTCTCGAAACAGTTCCGCGCGGTCGCCTTCGACATGCGCGGCTATAATCTCTCGGACAAACCCAAGGGCGTCGAGAATTATTCGATGCGCAAGCTGGTCAGCGATTGTGCGGCGGTCGTCGCCGCCGAAGGTGAGAAGAAAGCGATCATCATCGGGCACGACTGGGGCGGCGCCACCGCGTGGAATGTCGGCATGCGCCGGCCCGACATCACCGAACGGCTGATCGTTCTAAACATGCCGCACCCCTGGACGCTCGCGAAACAGCTCGCGGAAAATCCCGAGCAGGTGAAGAACTCGCAATACGCGCGCAATTTTCAGGACCCGGAATTTTACAAACAGATTTCGCTGGAGCGGCTCGGCGCGTGGGTCGCGGACCCGGAGGCGCGCAAACTCCACCACGCCGCGATGGAGCGCTCCGATCCGCAGGCGATGTTGCATTATTATCAGGCGAACTATCCCGCCCCACCTTATGCCGCCCCCACCGTGCCGCCGCCGAAGGTGAAGGCGCCGACGCTCCTGATTCACGGCATGGAGGACAAGGCGCTCCTCTCCGAGGGCCTGAACGGGGTCTGGGACTTCGTCGAGCAGGATTTCACGCTCGCAACCGTCCCGGGCGCCGGGCATTTCGTGCAACAGGACGCGGCCGATGCCGTCAGCCGCACGATCCTCGCTTGGCTCAATCGTTGACCCCGCTCACAGCCGATTGATCGCGCCCGCGCTTCTCAAGTGACAGGCGCCGGAATAGGATTACCTCCTCGCAATATCGCCGGGAAATCATCATGCAGCGTTTTGGCCTCGCCGGACTTCTGCTCGCCGCCGCTATCTTTATTCCGACATCAGGTGCGTTCGCGCAGACGCCGGACGACTGTTTTCAGGCCGGCTTGCAGGACGACGACCAGAAAGTGATCGACGTCTGCACGCGCGTACTCGACAAGGGCGGGCTGCAGGGCCGTATCCTCTCGACCACGCTTTCCAATCGCGGCCTCGGCTATCTCCGCAGCAAGCAATACGACAAGGCGATCATCGACTTCTCGGAAGCGATCCTCGTCAATCCGAAGAACCCCTTTGCCTTCGACAACCGCGGCGATGCCTGGCGCGAAAAGGGCAACTACGACCGCGCGCTCGCCGATTATAACGAGGCACTCACCATCGAACCGACCTTCACTAGTTCGTTGCTCAATCGCGGCATCACCTACGAACTGCTCGGCGACAAGACCAAGGCGCGCACGGACTACGAAGCGGCACTCAACCAGAAGGGCACCCGTCCGATCGACGACTGGGCGCGGCGCAACGCCAAAACCCGGCTCCAGAAACTCGGCGGATAAGAAACCACGATCATGGTCCCGCACATGAGATCGATGCTTCTCATTCTCCTACTTGCCGCCGCGGCGTTCGCGGCAGTCCCCGCTTCCGCGCAGACTTCCGAAGACTGCTATCGCGCAACCTTGCGCTTCAACGGACCGGAAATCATCAGTGCCTGTTCGGCGGCGCTGGAGCGCGGCGGCCTGAACAAGAACGATCTTTCGATCGTCTATTCGAACCGCGCACTCGGCTACATGCATCAGAAGCAATGGGACGAGGCGATCGCGGACTTGAGTGAATCGCTCACGATCGACGGTACCAACCAGTTCGCGTTTAACAGCCGCGGCCAGTGTTGGAGCAACAAGAAGAATTACGAGCGCGCCTTCGCCGATTTCGACGAAGCACTGCGGCTCGACCCCGAATTTACCGGCGCCTATCTCAATCGCGGCTTCACCTATCAGGAACTGGGCGACACGCAAAAAGCCATCGCGCAATACCGCCTCGCGCTTCAGCAGACCGGCACGCGCGAAATCGACAAGTGGGCACGCGCTCGCGCGCAGGAACGCCTGAACGAACTGGAAAGATGACGATGAAAAAACTTTGCGGCTTCGCTATCGGAATTTTGCTGCTGGCCTTTATCGCTCCCGCTTCGGCGCAGACAGCCAATGATTGCTATCAGGCAACGCTAAAAACCGACGATCAGGCCATCATCCGCATCTGCACGCAGGCGCTCGATCGCGGCGGCCTGAGCAACGAGGACCGTTCGATCACGACCTCGAATCGCGGGCTCGGTTACCTGCGCAGCAAGGAATACGACAAGGCAATCATCGACTTTTCGGAAGCGCTGCTCATCAACCCCAAAAATCCCTATTCATTTAATTTCCGCGGCGAGTGCTGGCGCGAAAAAGGAAACTTCGAGCGCGCGCTTGCCGATTTCGAGTCCGCGCTCAACGTCAATCCGGGGTTCACCGGGGCGTTCTACAATCGCGGCCTGACCTACGAGCGGCAAGGTAAGATCGAAGACGCGCGCGCCGAATACAACAAGGGCCTGCAAACCAAAGGCGACTCCGCGCTCGACAAATGGGCGCGCGATCGCATCAAAGAGCGTCTTGCTGCGCTCGGCGGCAATCAGCAGCAACAACAGACTAACCCGCGTAACGACAACCCCGGCCCGCGCCGCGACAGCGACAGCAACGACCGCACCCCGCAGCGCCAAACGCAGCCGCAACAGCAGCAGCAGACGAACCCCGGCAACGGCAACGAAGGCAGCTACATCCGCCGGCGCTGATCTACAGGTTTAAGGAAACAGCGCGATCTGATCGAGGCCGGTGGTTTCCGGCAAGCCGAGCATGACATTCATGTTCTGCACGGCCTGCCCCGACGCGCCCTTCACCAGATTGTCGAGCGTCGAGATCACGATCGCCGTTCCCGGCCTGCGGTCCGCGACCACGCCGATGAAGGTCATGTTCGAGCCGCGCACATGGCGCGACTGCGGCACCATGCCGTAATCGAGCACGCGCACAAAAGGCTGGCCGTTATAGAAGTCGGCGAGGATGCGGTGCAGTTGTTCGGCACTCGTCGAACCCGACATCTTCACATAATGCGTCGCGTAGATGCCGCGGTTCATCGGGATCAAATGCGCGGTGAAGCTCGGCACCACCGGCCGACTCGCGGCATCGGAAAATTCCTGATCGAGTTCGGCCATGTGCCGGTGTCCGCCGACGCCATAGGCATGCATGCCCTCGGAGACTTCCGAGAACAGCATCTCCTCTTTCGCCGAACGGCCGGCGCCGGTCATGCCGGACTTGGAGTCGATCACGATCGCATCGGTTTCGATCGCGCCCGCCTCAATCAGCGGCACCATCGCAAGGATCGAGGTCGAGGTGTAGCAGCCGGGATTCGCGACCAGACGCGCGCCCTTGATCTCGTCGCGATAGAGCTCGACGAGCCCGTATACCGCTTCCTTCTGCAATTCGGTCGCCTGATGCGCGTGGCCGTACCACTTTTCATAAGCAAGCGGATCGCGAATGCGGAAGTCCGCCGAGAGATCGATTACCTTCAGCTTCGGCGCCTTCTCGAGCAGATCCTTGATCACCTTCTGCGTCGTCCCGTGCGGCAGGGCGCAGAACACGAGATCGACCGACGCCGGGTCGAGTTCTTCGATGGTGATCAGCTTCGGCAGTTCGATGCCGAAGAACTGCGGATAAACGCTCGCGATGGTCTTGCCGGCCTTGCGGTCGGCGGTCAGCGCCACGATTTCCGCATTCGGGTGACGGAGCAAAAGACGCACCAGCTCGGCGCCGGTGTAACCCGACGCGCCAAGGATCGCGATCCGCGTTTTGGTTGCGCTCATTGCCTTGCTCCTGATGGAAGGAAGTGACGCTTACCTGAAATGACCCGGCGAAGAAAGACTGAAGATGAGCGAACGATAAAACCGCCCATGCAGCTATTTGGTTCCTCGTCGGAGCGCGGCAAGGCCCACGCAATGCATTGCGACATGCGCAGCGGCGATGGCTGTCATCTCGGATTGATCATAAGGCGGCGAGACTTCCATCACGTCAAAGCCGACGAAATTGATCGGCGCAAGCGTGCGCAGCATCATCAGTGCTTCGCGGGAAGTCAGCCCGCCCGCGACCGGCGTTCCGGTGCCCGGCGCGAACGCGGGGTCGAGCGCGTCGATGTCGAACGTCAGATAGGCTTTCTTCTTCCCTACCCGCTTCAGCACTTTTTTTACGACGCCGTGGACGCCGAGCGTCTCGACCGCGTTGCCGTGGACGATCTCGATGCCGTGAGTGGCGGGCGCGTGCGTGCGGATGCCGATTTGTATCGAACTTTTCACGTCGATCAGACCCTCGATCGCGGCGCGCGCGACGAAAGAACCGTGGTCTATGCGGCCCGCTTCCGGGTGCCAGGTGTCCTGATGCGCGTCGAACTGCACGAGTGCGAGCGGCCCATGTTTCGCGACGTGCGCCTTCAAGAGCGGATAGGTCACGAAATGATCGCCGCCCAGCGTCAAGAGCGTCGCCCCGGTATCGAGAATCTCTTTCGCCTGGCGCTCGATCTCGCGCGGCGCTTCGTCGTGATTGCCGTAGTCGAGCGCGCAGTCGCCGACATCGACCGCGGTCATCTTCGCGAACAGATCGAAGCCGAACGGATATTGCGGGTCGCCTTCGAGGATCGCGGAAGCGGCGCGGATCGCACGCGGGCCGAAACGCGCGCCGGGCCGGTTCGAGGTCGCGGCGTCAAACGGCACACCCCAGACCGCAAGGTCGGCACCCTTCGCATCTTTCGCGTAGCGCCGCCGCATAAAGGACAGCGCGCCGCCATAGGTCGGCTCGTTCACGCCGCCGCGCAAACTCTCGCCCTTGAAGGCATTGTCGGCGGGACGAGGACGTCGCGGCGTGCTGGCTTTCTTCTTTGTCATCGCGGTTTCGTTGATCGAGGGCCTCTGCCGGGCTAGTCTTAGCGCAACCACGCCACTCAAAAAACAAGGAAACTCTTCCCATGGCCGTAGACGGTAAGTGGAATATTGCAATCGAAACGCCGATGGGCACCCGTCAGGCGGAAATCGAGTTCAAGACCGATGGTTCGACCCTCTCCGGCACGCAGTCGGCGGACGGCCAGTCCGGTCCGCTCCAGGACCCCACGATCGACGGCAACAAGGTTTCGTGGAAGGTCGACATCACCAACCCGATGCCGATGACGCTCACCTTCACCGGCACGGTCGATGGCGACAAGATTTCAGGCGATGCCGACACCGGCACCTTCGGCGCCTTCCCGTTCACGGGCAGCCGCGCGTAATCCTCTGCCCGCTCCGCTCATAAAGCCGGCAGGCGCTTTCGGGCGCCTGCTGCGCCGCGTGCGCCACGCGCTGATGCGCGCGCTCAACCGCGACCGCTTCAAGGTCGAAGCGCAGGGCCTGACCTTCGTCGTCGGCCACAAGGATCTCATCGACTATCACCTCGCGCGCGAAGGCGCGTGGGAGCCAGAGCAGCTCAACCGCTTCGGCGAAATCGCGGCCAAAGTGCCGTTCGATCTGTTTCTCGATATCGGCGCCAATGCCGGCTTCTACAGCGCGATCATCGCGGCGAAACATCTCGCGAAAGAAGTGATCGCCTTCGAGCCCGACCCGGGAAACTACGCGCGGCTGAAAGCCAATCTCGAAGCGAATAATCTTGAGGAAGAAGTCTGGGCGCTTCAGCAGGCGCTCGGCGACAAGGCCGAAGAAGTCACGCTCACGCAATCGAGCGACTACAACCGCGGCGAGTCCTACATCACCCAGCCCGGCATGCCTGCGGGCGCAATCACGCACCGCGTTCGCCAGGTGAAGTTCGACGACGAGTACCAGATCAAGGGCAAGCACATCCTGATCAAGATGGACATCGAGGGCTACGAGTTCCACGCGCTTGCCGGCATGGAGCGGACGCTGCACGATAATCTCTGCTATCTTCAAGTCGAGCTATACTCGGACCGGCTCGAGGAGTTGAAAGCGCTGTTCCAGCGGCTGAACTACCGCTTCCTTGGCACTTTCGAGATCGACCACTATTTCACCAACATCCGGGGCGTTGAGTAGCCCCGAGGCTGCCCGGCCGGCGAAGTCCCGCTTTCGAGGGGACGACGCGATATATTGAACCAAACCGATTCGCGAAGACGGAAGACGCAATGGCAAAGACAGCCAAGAAGGCGAAAGCGAAACCTGCATCCCGCGGCAAGGCCCGGGACGAAGCAGACCTTTTCGGCGCCCCGAAAAATGGCGGGCGCGGCAAGGCCGGCCGCGAGGCTTCGCGCGGCGGCGGCAAGAGTTACGACGCACACTCGATCGAAGTGCTGGAAGGTCTCGAGCCGGTTCGCCGCCGTCCGGGAATGTATATCGGCGGTACCGACGCCAAGGCGCTGCATCACATCTTCGCGGAAGTCATCGACAACGCGATGGACGAAGCCGTCGCGGGGCACGCGAGCTTCATCGAAGTGCAGATGACCGACGACGGCTTCATCCGCGTCACCGACAACGGCCGTGGCATTCCCGTCGGCATGCATCCGAAGTTCAAGAACAAGTCGGCGCTTGAAGTCATTCTCACCACGCTGCACGCGGGCGGCAAATTCTCCGGCGAGTCCTACGAAACGTCGGGCGGCCTGCATGGCGTCGGTGTCTCCGTGACGAACGCGCTTTCCGAAACGCTGGAAGCCGAGGTCGCACTCGGCGGCGTGCTCTATCGCCAGCTTTACAAGCGCGGCGTGCCGCAAGGCCCGTTGAAGGCCGTGCAGAAAGGCATCAAGAAGCGCGGCACCTCGATCCGCTTCATCCCTGACAAGACAATCTTCGGACCCGACGCGCATTTCGAGCCGGAGCGCGTCTTCCGCATGACCAAGGCGAAAGCCTATCTGTTCGGCGGGGTCGAGATCCGGTGGTCCTGCGACAAGTCGCTGATCAAAGGCACCGACGTTCCGGAGAAGGACTCCTTCCACTTCGAGAACGGCCTAAAGGATTATCTCGCGGCCCAGATCGACAAGCGCACGCGCGTCCACAAGGACATCTTCGCGGGCAAGAGCGAAAAGAAATCCGGTCACGGCGCGGTCGAATGGGCGGTCGCCTGGATTGCCGACGACGATGGCTTTGTCAGTTCTTACTGCAACACGATTCCGACACCGGACGGCGGCACGCACGAAAATGGCCTGCGCACCGCGCTACTCAAGAGCCTGAAGGACTACGCGGACCGCACCGGCAACAAGCGCGCGAATGCGATCACCGCCGATGACGTGATGGATGGCGCGACGGCAATCGTCTCGGTCTTCATCCGCGACCCGGAATTCCAGGGCCAGACCAAAGACCGCCTCGCGAACCCGGAAGCGGCGAAGCTCGTCGAAAACACGCTACGCGACGCGTTCGACAATTTCCTCGCCGGCAATACGCTGGAAGCGAACAAGCTCCTCGACTGGGCGGTCGAGCGCGCGGAAGAACGCGCACGCCGCCGCACCGAGAAGGAAATCTCGCGCAAGTCGGCGGTGCGTAAGCTTCGCCTCCCCGGCAAGCTCGCCGACTGCTCGAACGCTTCCGCGAAAGATTCCGAAATCTTCATCGTCGAAGGCGACTCGGCCGGCGGCTCCGCGAAGCAGGCACGCGACCGCCGCACGCAAGCCGTGCTGCCGTTACGCGGCAAGATTCTGAACGTGGTCAGCGCGGGACGCGGCAAGCTCGCCGCCAACCAGCAGCTTGCCGATCTAATGCAGGCGCTCGGCTGCGGCTCGGGCGCACATTACAACGAGGCGTCGCTTCGCTACGACCGCGTGATCGTGATGTGCGACGCCGACGTGGACGGCGCGCATATCGCTTCGCTCCTGATCACCTTCTTCTATCAGGAGATGCCGAAGCTGATCGAGAACAAGCACCTCTTTCTTGCCGTGCCGCCGCTCTATCGCCTCACCTATGGCGGGCAAACCGTTTACGCGCGGGACGACAAGCACAAAGAACAGCTGATGAACACCGTGTTCAAGGGCAAGAAAAACATCGAGGTAGGCCGCTTCAAAGGTCTCGGCGAAATGCTGCCGTCGCAGTTGAAGGACTCGATGAACCCGGCTTCGCGCTCGCTTCTGCGTGTCACCATCGCCGACGCGAAGAAGGCTGCGACCAAGAAAACGATCCAGCGGCTAATGGGCAACAAGCCCGAGGAGCGCTTCACCTTCATTTCCGAGAACGCGAAGTTCGCGGCGGAAGCGCTGGATATTTGAGGCGCTACTTCTTCAAATACTGATCCAGCACCGCCTGCGGATCGTCGGAAAGCTGCTTGCAGCGGCCGCCGTAAGCCTCGTCGAGCTTCACGATATTCTTGCAATCGCCGGCCAAGAGCTTCTGCTGCTGCTCGATCGCGACTTTCAGGCGCGAGAGCATGGTTTCGGCGCTCATGTTGACGGCCTGCCCGGCCTGATAGGCGTATTTGCGGAGCTTATCGACGTTCGCAGTCGCAACCGACGCCGCGTTGATGTTGGATTGTTCGATCGCGCAGCCTCGCACGAAAGTGTAATAGCCAACGCAGATCGAGAGTTCCGCCTGTACCACCTCGATCGCGGTCTTCTTCTCTTCCTGCGCCGCCGCGGGCACGGACAGGAGAACGAGCAAAGCGGCAATCCGGACCAACGTCATCTGCACCTCGACCTTCCCTTCCATCCTAGCATCAATTTTACGCGGTCACGGCCCACGAAAAGCTCTGGATAGCGGCTCTGGACGCAGGCCCCGGCGCTGGATAATTCACCGCACCCGCATTAGTGAAACGGCAATGTCAAAGCTTAGTTCTAAACACCCCTACCGGATCGGGAAATCCCGCACCGGCCTCGGCCTCTTCGCCATCGAACCGATCAAGAAGGGCACCCGCGTCGTCGAATACACCGGCCGCAAGATCTCCAACAAGCGCGCCGAGTGGATCGAGGACAATACCGACAACCGCTATGTGTTCGAGTTGAACGACAAGTGGTCAATCGACGGCTCGCCGCGATGGAATATCGCGCGCTACGTCAACCACTCCTGCCGCCCGAACGTCGAAGCCTACCAATACGCGATGAAGATCTTTTATCGCGCGCGCTGGAACATCAAGCCGGGCGAGGAAATCCTCGTGAGCTACGGGCAGGATTATTTCGACAGTTTCATCAAGCCGATCGGCTGCAAGTGCAACACCTGCACGAACCGCCGGAAGCGCGAGCGCGAAGCCGCTCGAAAGAAGGCCGCCCGCAAGCGCGCCGCGGCGAAGAAAAACGGGAAGCACTAGACCAAGAAAAAAGCCCGCTCTTCCGAGCGGGCTTTTCTACTTCAAAGATGCCGCCAAACGAGAGCAGCATCGCGAAGCGGCTTACGCAGCCTGCAGGTTCTCGGCCGCGGCCTTGCCGCTGCGCTTGTCCTGCACGACCTCGAAGGAGATCTTCTGGCCTTCGTTCAGCGTCTGCATGCCCGAACGCTGCACGGCCGAGATGTGAACGAACACATCCTTGCCGCCGTCATCCGGCTGAATGAAGCCAAAGCCTTTTTGCGTGTTGAACCACTTCACGGTTCCAGTGCTCATCGTAGTTTTCCAGTCAAAGATAGAGTCGAGAATGAACATGCGTCGGATGACGCACGTCCGGTGGCATCGATTTTGGTGAAGTTAGAAGCGTAAGGCGGTTAACCGCCAGGGCCACGTCGTTCGGCCGAAATTCGATGGCGGGCATATACGTGCGCCGCATGACGCTGGCAAGACGAGCCGGAACAATTATTTTCCGGGCGTCTCAAGGAGCCTAAAGGCCCCGCCTTCCCTTACGGCATAGCCCGGATCGAAGTGGCCGCCGAAGATTTTAACCTTGGTCCCTGCGAGCCTGCCTAACAACTGCGCCCGCATTTCCGCGGAGGCTTTCGGGTCGCTGTCGATGGTCGCGGACCAGTCGAGATGCTCGAACTGGCAGGGGTGATGCGCGACGTCGCCGAGTAGCACAGCCTCCTCACCGCGCGAGCGGATGCGGACGCTCATATGGCCCGGGCTATGGCCCGGCGTCGGAAAGGTGCTGATCTCTTCGCAGACCTGCGTCTCGCTCGCGATCAATTCGGCCAGCCCCGCATCGACAATGGGCTTCACGGAGTCGGCATAGACCGCCTGCTGCTCGCCGCTCACGTCCGGCTTCGACCAGAAATCGTGTTCGGTCCTGCCAAAGAGATATTTCGCGTTTGGGAAGGTCGGCACCCACTTGCCCTGATCAAGTTTCGTATTCCAGCCGACGTGATCGACGTGAAGATGCGTGCAGAGCACGGTGTCGATCGTCTCCGGAGCAAAGCCCGCTTCCGTCATCTTGAATAAAAATGGCGTATTCATATTATTCCAGACCGCGATGTGCCGTCCCTGCTTGTCGTTTCCGAGGCAGGTATCGACCACGATCCTCCGGGCGCCCGCTTCAACCACATAAGAATGAATGCTCATGAGGAGCTTGCCCGCTTCCGTTGCGTAACGCGGGATCAGCCAGTCCATTTCGCGGATCAGGTCGGGGGCGGCTTGCGGCAGTATAAATTTCGTGCCGCCTGCGCCGGCAAGCTCGACGATCTTCGTGATCGTGACATCGCCGACTTTCCACTTCATCCAATGCTTTCCTTCCCAGAGCGGCCACAATCGCGGAACAGAGTCCGCGCAGCAACGTCATGGACAGTGCCATGCCGGCATGCTGAGAGCATAGCCTTTCGGGCTACGGAGAGGGCATCATGAGTTTACTTGAAGGTGTATTGGGCGAAGTTTTGAAAGGCGTGCTGAACGGCAACGTCAACCAGCAACAGCAATCGCAGCTTCCCGATATTTTCGGGCAGCTCCTGAAAAATACCGATTTCGGTTCGATCGGCGGTCTGCTCAAGCAATTGCAGGAAGGCGGGCTCGAGAAGCAGATCAATTCCTGGCTCGGCGACGGCAAGAACCTTCCGGTCACGCCGGCGGAGATCAAGGACGCGCTCGGCAACGAGAAGGTGAAACAGATCGCCCAGCAGCTGGGCATTCCGGTCGACGAGGCGCTGAAGAAGCTGTCCCAGTTCTTTCCGGAAGCCGTCAATCAGGCGAGTCCGGACGGCCAGTTGGCTCCCCAACATGAAGCACAGGGCCGTTCCGGCCGCTAACCCCGGGAAAGGATCAGCCGTTACCCGCGCTGATCCCTTCTCCCTCCCGCCTTTTCGGCTAGTTTCCCGGAAAATGATAAGGTCTGGGTGGGGAAATCCATGCGCGTACAAGTCGGAATCATCGGCGCCGGTCCGGCCGGGCTAACGCTTTCGCTCCTGCTGCACCGGCTCGGGATCGACTGCGTTATCGTCGAGAACCGCTCGCGCGAATATGTCGAGGCTCGCATCCGCGCCGGCGTGCTCGAGCACTGGGCTGCCGCGCTCTACGACGAACTCGGCGTCGGCGCGCGCATGCGCAAGGAAGGCCTCGTCCACGAAGGCATCGAAATTGGAATCAACGGAACGCGCAGGCGGATAGACTTCAAGGCGCTTGTGAACAAGGACATCGTCGTTTACGGGCAACATGAAGTCGTTAAAGACTTGATTCAAGCACGCCTAAACCACGGCGGCAGAATCGAATTCGAGGTTTCCGACACTTCCGTCCACGACCTCGATACCGACAAGCCGAAAATCAGATTCAAGAAGAACGGCGAGTCGCATGAAATTACTTGCGATTTCATCGCCGGATGCGACGGTTTCCACGGTATCTGCCGCCCCAGCGTGCCGAAGGGCGTACTGACCGAATTCGAACGGGTCTATCCGTTCGGCTGGCTCGGCATTCTCTCCGAGTCCCCGCCTCCCTCGCACGAACTGATCTATTCCTATCACGACCGCGGCTTCGGCCTTTATTCGATGCGCGCGCCGAACATCACGCGCGCCTACTTGCAATGCGATCCGAACGAGGACGTGAACAAGTGGTCCGACGAAGAGATCTGGGCGGAGTTGAAGCGCCGCCTGGGCCCCGACGGCGAGAAAATTTTGAAGACCGGCCGCGTGTTCGAAAAAGGCGTGACTGCGATGCGCAGCTTCGTCACCGAGCCGATGCAATATGGCCGGCTGTTCCTCGCGGGCGACGCCGCCCACATCGTGCCGCCGACCGGCGCCAAGGGCATGAACCTCGCTACTGCGGACGTCTTGTTTCTCTCCCGCGCGCTCGAAGCGTTCTACAAGAAGAACGACAAGGCGCTGCTCGAGGGCTACACCAAGAAGTGCCTCTCGCGTATCTGGAAAGCGCAGCGCTTCTCATACTTCATGACTACGATGCTGCACCTGAACCCGAACGACAGCGAATTCGATCACAAGCGGCAGATCGCCGAACTCGATTACGTCACGTCGTCAAAGGCGGCCTCGACCGCGCTTGCGGAAAACTACGTCGGACTACCGGTCGACTAGATCCCGAGCAGATAACGCGGCACCCGGCTCACATAGTTCGCGTAAGGCGTACCGAAGCGCGCGAGCAGATATTGCTCCTCGCGGCGGATGACGCCGAAGTGAATGAGCAGCACGAACGGGATCAAAAGCAGAAAGAGCCAGTCAGACCCGACGAGTAACCCCAACCCGATCAGCATGATGATGAAGGCGAGATAAATCGGGTTGCGCGAGCGCGCGTAGATGCCGCTCGTTACGAGCGCGAGTGACGGCTCCCATGTCGGGATGTTGGTTCCCTCTTTCCGCATTTCGTTCGCCGCGGAGCCGAGCAGTACAAGCCCACAAAGCAGCGCGACGCCCGCCGAGAGATAGCGCAACCCGCTCGCGGTGCGCGCCATATGTCCCTGCGGGAAAAAATAGTCGAGCGCGAAAGCCGCAATCACGGTGCCGAGCACGATCAGCGGAGGACGCGCGATGACGTTCGGAACGTTTTTTTCGCCCATGCTCATCCCGCGAGCCATTCGACTAAGAGCTTGGTCAGGCGGTCGGGCCGCTCCAGGAGCGACATGTGCCCGCAATTCGGAATCACATCCAGTTCCGAACCTTCGATCAGGTCGTGCATTTCCTGCGCGGCCGCGGGCGGCGTGAGTTGATCGCTGTCGCCGACCACGATCAGCGTTTCCATTTTCAGTTCGCGCAATAGCGGACGCGAATCCGCCCGGCCCATGATCGCGGTCTGCTGCGCGATATAGGCTTCCGTGCCGGTCTCCTGATGCATTTCCTTCACGATGGCGCGGACCGCCTCGTCCTTCAGGCGCGACTCGTGAACGAGGAACGGCCACAGCGCTTCCTCGCGTTCTGCGGATTTTCCGTCGCGGGTGAGCGCGATGTTCTTCAGCCGCTTCTCGGTCTGGTCCGGGCGGTCGGCCGCAGCGGCGGTGTCGAGAAGCGCGAGCTTGATCACGCGCTCTTTGGCCTGCCGCAGGATTTCGAGCGAGATGTAGCCGCCCATTGAGAAGCCCGCGAGCGCGAAGCGCGGCGGGGCGTGATCGAGGATGGATTTTGCGATCGCGGACATGGAATTGCCGCGCCGGTGATCTGCGATTTGCACCGGTCCGAACTGCCAAAGTGCCGGCTGCTGTGCCGCATAGACCCGCGCCGAGCAATTCAGCCCCGGCACCAGAACGACCGGAATGGCCCCTTCCATCGCTTACCCCACCTTCACCCTGATTAACCCGCATAGGCGTTTAGCAGCGATTTTCATTGACTTCCGCCGTTTTCTTCCTATGTTGCAATGCATCGAAGGGCGCTGACTTTGGATTCGCCCCGCTCCGCCCTCGATCCGGCGCTTCTCACACGACGTTCACGGGCATACGGCCCGAACCGATGAGACGGCAGCCCACGGGCGAGATGGAACCTAAGAACTACATGAACTTTTCCGAACTCGGCTTGAGCCAGAAGGTGCTCTCAGCCGTCGAGGCCGCGGGGTATACGACCCCCACGCCGATCCAGGCGCAAGCCATTCCCGAAGTCCTGAAGCGCCGAGACGTACTCGGCATCGCGCAGACCGGAACCGGCAAGACCGCCGCCTTCACCCTCCCGATGATCACCATGCTCGAGCAAGGCCGCGCCCGCGCGCGCATGCCGCGTACGCTGATCCTGGAGCCGACCCGCGAACTCGCGGCACAGGTCGAAGAGAGCTTCATCAAGTACGGCAAGAACCACAAGCTCTCGATCGCGTTGCTCATCGGCGGCGTCTCGTTCGACGACCAGGACGCGAAACTGATGCGCGGTGTGGACGTCTTGATCGCAACGCCGGGCCGGCTGCTCGATCATTTCGAGCGCGGGCGCCTGCTGCTCACCGGCGTCGAACTGCTCGTGATCGACGAAGCCGACCGCATGCTCGACATGGGTTTCATTCCTGACATCGAGCGCATCTGCAAGCTCGTTCCCTTCACGCGGCAGACGCTGTTCTTCTCCGCGACCATGCCGCCGGAAATCCAGCGCATCACGAATACCTTCCTCAGCAATCCCGTTCAGATCGAAGTTGCGAAGCCAGCGAGCACTGCGACCAATGTCTCGCAGAAACTCGTGAGGACAGGCTCGAAGGATTTCGAAAAGCGCGATGTGCTGCGCAACCTGATCCGCGCGGCGGGCCATATCCAGAACGGCATCATCTTCTGCAACCGAAAACGGGACGTCGCGACCCTGCACAAATCGCTGGTGAAGCACGGCTTCAACGCAGCCGCCTTGCACGGCGACATGGATCAGCGCGCACGCATGCTGGCGCTCGAATCCTTCCGCAACGGCGAAACCACCTTGCTGGTCGCTTCCGACGTCGCCGCGCGCGGTCTGGACATCCCGGCGGTCAGCCACGTTTTCAATTTCGACGTGCCTTACCACGCGGAGGATTACGTCCACCGCATCGGCCGCACCGGCCGCGCCGGGCGCAGCGGCGAAGCCTTCACCCTCGTCTCGTCCGCCGACAAGAAATCGCTCGACGCGATCGAAAAGCTGATCGGCCAGAAGATCGAGTGGACCGGCGGCGAGCCCTCGCCGGTTGAACTTGAGTCTAGGAACACGGAAGTAACCGAGCCTCGCGAACCCCGCGAAGGCAAGCGCCGGGGGCGGCGCGGCGGCCGCAACCGCAAGCCGGAAAATCGCGTAAACGCGGCGGAAAAAACCGAAACCGCGCAAAATCCGCGCGAAGAACGTCCGGAACAGCCTGCGGAACGCGCGAAACAGCCCGCGCGGACCCAGAATGGCATCTCCAGCGACGCCTCGCAGCTCCCTGCTTTCCTGCTCCGTCCGGTTGCCGGCAGGCGTACGGAACCCGCCGGTTGAGTCCCAACTATCTGCGAACAACTCGCAGATTTACCTCCCGTTCATGAAGCGAAACTAGATTAAGTCCTTAAAGGACCGCACTTTTCGCGGTCACAGGGCGCGCTTCCGCTTTATGGGGCGCGAAATGGTTCATGACGGCGAGCGAGGGAGAATTCGGCCGAACGATCGGTCTTGCCGAAGCCGCGCTTGATCGCATCAAGGCGCTGCGCCATCCCGCAACGCCCCACAATTTCGAAATCTGGTACGACTACGCTTCCGGCCACAACACGGAACTGAACAACGCGATCAACGCGCTGCTCGAAGCCACCGGTACCGTAACGACCGCACAGGCCGAAGAAATCTATCTCAAGTATTTTTCCGCCGCACGCATCGGCGAGCGCATCGACAAGGTCGGCACGCAGATCGCCGGCGAGATCGAGCAAGTCATGGCGATGATCGAAGCCTCGATCGGCACCGCCGACGACTATTCGAAGTCACTGGCCGGCGCGACCCAGAATATATCGCCCGACGGTGACCGCGAACAAATCCGCATGATCGTGGAAACGCTGGTCGAGGCGACCCGCGAGGTGGAAACCAAAAATCAGGTGATGCAGCAGCGCCTGAAGGATTCGCAGCAGGAAATCCGCGAGCTGCAGGAAAACCTCGAGGTCGTGCGCACGGAATCGCTCACCGATCCCCTGACCACGCTCTCAAACCGCAAGTTCTTCGACAACACCTTCGAGCGGCTGATGAAGGAAGCCGCGACCGCGAACCAGCCGCTTTCCGTCATCCTGACCGACATCGACCATTTCAAGAAATTCAACGACACCTACGGCCACCTGACCGGCGACCAGGTGCTGCGTCTCGTCGCGGTGTCACTCAAGCACAATGTCAAGGGCCAGGACATCGCCGCGCGCTACGGCGGCGAGGAATTCGCCGTGGTGCTGCCGAACACCGCGCTCGAACAGGCCGTTACCGTTGCCGATCACATCCGCCGTGCGGTACAGAGCAAGGAACTGATGCGCCGCTCGACCGGAGAAACGCTGGGCCGGGTTACGATTTCGCTCGGGGTTGCGACCTGGCGCAGGGGCGACGACGTCGCCTCGATCCTCGAGCGCGCAGATAGCTGTCTCTATGCAGCCAAGGCCGCGGGACGCAACTGCGTGATTGCGGAAAACGCGATCGAGAAAGCCAAGGTCGCCTGAACTAGCGGCGTTTCTTTTTCGCGGAATGAGGCTCCGGTTTCGGAGCCTGTTTCGTTTTCGGCTTTTTCTTACTGCCTGCCGCGCGCTCCGCCGCGCCGAATGCCTCGCGCGCAAAGGCCGCGAAGTCGTCCGGCTCGTCATAGAGCCGCTCGGGCAGCTTCCAGTAGGACAGCGCGATCTCGCGGACCTTCGCCGTGTAAATGAACGGCTCGGAGTTTTCCGCGGCGAGTTTCGGGATCGTGAGATCGTCGGCCTTGAGGTAAAGTTCGCCGCTCTGTTCGATCGCGAACATCATGCCGTCCGCGAAAACGCCGTGGCCGCCGAACATGCGGCGAACGCTCACGCTTCCGAATTGACTGAAAAGCTCGCGGATGGATTCGGGATCGTCGAAGGCCATGCGCGGTTACTTGAAACGCGCTCAGTGCGGCGCGTGTTCGGCCTTGGCCGGCGTGATCGAAACCGACTCGCCACAGCCGCAAGCGGAGGTTTCGTTCGGATTTTTGAACACGAACTTCGCGGACATCTTGTCGATGGTGAAATCCATCGTGGTGCCGAGCAAGAACAGCACGGCCTTCGGGTCGATTAAAACCTTGACGCCCTGCGTCTCGATCACCTCGTCGCCCTTCTCGACCGTTTCGGCGAGATCCATGGTGTAGGACATGCCGGCACAGCCGCCATTCTTTACGCCGACCCGCACGCCGGCGACCGGCTTGTCGGCGCGCGCAATCAGATCGCGGACGCGGGCCGCTGCGGCCTCGGTCACGGTCATCACGGCGGGTCTCGGGCGGGGTGCGTTCATGAGATCGACTCTAGAGGTCCCATTCTACCGATGAATTAAGTGGGGTCACCACAGGTTGAGCGCAACCCTGGCATCCTCTGACATGCGGCTCTGGTCCCAGGGCGGGTCGAACACGACCTTGACCTTCACGGGGCCGACGCCCTGCACCGAGGAAATCGCGTTTTCGACCATGCCGGGAAGCTCGACGGCCGCCGGGCAATTCGGCGAGGTCAGGGTCATGTCGACCGCGACAGTGCGGTCGTCGCCGATATCGACCTTGTAGATCAGGCCGAGCTCGTAAATATCGACCGGGATTTCCGGGTCATAGACGGTCTTCAACGCGCCCACGATATCGTCGGTCAGACGCGCGAGTTCCTCCGGCGGTATCGCCGACTGGATCGCGGGGGCGTTTGGGGTCGCCTCGGGTCTGGTTTCTTCGCTCATGGTTTCAATTCTACACCAAAAACCGGCGGTTATGCGAACAGGTCCTGCGCCTTGCTTAACGCCTCGGCCAGCGCATCGACCTCTTCCTTCGTGTTGTAAAGCGCGAACGACGCGCGGCAGGTCGCGGTGCAGCCATAGCGCTGCAACAGCGGCAGCGCGCAATGCGTGCCTGCGCGGACCGCGACGCCCTGCCGGTCGATTACGGTCGCGATGTCGTGGGGATGCGCGCCTTTCATCTCGAAAGAGAGGATCGCGCCCTTCTCTTTTGCGCGGCCATAGAACTTCAGGCTGTTGATGCGCGAAAGCTTTTCGGTCGCGTAATCGAGGAGCATCTTTTCGTGCGCGGCGATCTGCGCCGGATCGAACGACCTCACGTAATCGATCGCGGCACCCAGACCGACCGCGGGCACGATCGCGGGCGTGCCGGCCTCGAACTTATGCGGCGGTTCGCCATAAGTGACATTCGTTTCCGTCACCTCGCGGATCATCTCGCCGCCACCGAGGAACGGCGGCAGACGCTCGAGCCACTCTTTCTTCGCGTACAAAACGCCGATGCCGGACGGACCGTAGAGCTTGTGGCCGGTGAAGACATAAAAATCGGCGTCGATGTCCTGCACGTCGGGCGCGAGATGCACCGCGCCCTGACTGCCGTCGACCAGTACCGGAATGCCGCGCGCATGCGCGAGCCTGACTACCTCTTTCACCGGCACGATCGTACCGAGCGCATTCGACATCTGCGTGATCGCGACGATCTTGGTGCGCTTCGTGAGCAGCTTCTCGAATTCGTCGAGCAGGAAGTTGCCGTCCTCGTCGACCGGCGCCCACTTGATCACCGCGCCTTTGCGCTCGCGGTGATAGTGCCATGGCACGATGTTCGAGTGATGCTCCATGATCGAGAGCACGATTTCGTCGCCCTCGCCGATCTCCGCGAGGCCGAACGACGATGCGACCAGATTGATCGCCTCGGTCGCGTTCTTCACGAAGACGATTTCGGAGGCCGACTTCGCGTTCAGAAAGCCGCGTACCTTCTCGCGCGCGCCCTCATAAGCTTCGGTCGCGGCGTTCGCGAGAAAATGCAACCCGCGATGCACGTTCGCATATTCATGCTCATAGGCATGACGCATACGGTCCAGCACCTGCACCGGCTTCTGTGCGGACGCGGCGTTGTCGAGATAGACGAGCTTCTTGCCGTAAACTTCCTTGGACAAAATCGGAAAGTCCGCGCGGACTTTCGCGACGTCGAAGGCAACTTTCGCGGGCGCGTTCAAAATCAGCCTCTGGCGGCGAGCCAGTGGCCCGCACGCTTCATCACCGCATCGCGGATTTTCTCGTTTTCGATGTTCTCGATCGCCTCGCCGAAGAAGGACTGGATCAGGAGGCTCTCGGCATCCTTCTTCGGAATGCCGCGTGCGCGGAGATAAAACAGGAGATCGTCGTCGAGCGCGCCGGTGGTCGCGCCGTGCGCGCATTGCACGTCGTCGGCGAAAATTTCGAGCTCGGGCTTGTTGTCCATCTCGGCATTTTCGCCGAGCAGGAGTGCCGCCGACATCATGCGGCCGTCGGTCTTCTGCGCGTCGGGACGGACCACGATCAAGCCCTGAAACACGCCGCGGCTTTCGTCGTCGAGCACGGTCTTGAAGAGTTCGCGGCTCTCGCCGCCCGGCAGCGCGTGGTCGACTTCGAGTGTCATATCGGCGTGCTGCTTGCCGCGAAGAAGTGTCGCGCCGGAAATCAGCGCGCGCGCGTTCCTGCCGGAGTAAGCAAACGGCACGGTGTGACGCGAAACGGCGGCGCCGGTCGTCAGCGCGAAAGACTTGAACCGGCTGTCGGTGCCGATCGCACCAATCATCATGGAAAGATGGATCGCCTTGTCGCCTTCCGCCTGCACGCGCACGACATCAAGTTCGGCGTCGTCGGCAACCGAAAGCTGGAGGATCGTGTTGGTCTGATAGGCGACCGCGTCGGGACCGGCGTGCGATTGGAGAATCGTCGCTTGCGCCTTTTTGCCGACCTTCACGACCGCGCGGCCAAAGACGCTGACGGGCTTCGTGCCGGTGACGATGTGGCGAATATGGATCGGCTTCGTTACTTGCGCGCCGGCTGCCACATCGATCACGACGCCATCGTTCAGCGCCGCGGTATTGAGCGCGAACACCGCGTCGTATTTGCCGGGGTTCAGGCCCGCGAGCAATTGCGGCAGCGTGGCATCGTTCTTCAGCGCGTCGCCAAGCGTCGAAATCGTCAGGCCCTTTTCCAAACCTTTCAGATTCGAGAGTCCGGCAACGAAAGCGCCGTTGACGAAGGTGATTTCGCGCGCGCCGACATTCGCAAGCACATCGCACTTCTTCGCTTCCGCGAGCGCAGCCGCATCCGGCTTGCCGGCAAGTGGCGCCATCTCGCGCAACAACACGCGCAGGTCGGTGTATTTCCATTCCTCGACGCGGCGGTGCGGCAGGCCCTTCTCAGCGAAGAGCCGCAGCGCCTTCTCGCGCAAGGCACGCACCGGCTCCGCGCCCGGAAGCGCAGCGAGCGCGTCCGAATACTGCGTCTCGGCTGCCGTGCGCATCATTTTGACTTCAGCGTTCACTTCTAAATCCTCTAGGCCGCGTTTTCGTAACCGGCGTAGCCCTTGGCTTCGAGTTCATGTGCGAGTTCCGGCCCGCCGGTCCGCACGATCTTGCCGCGCGCCATCACATGCACGACGTCCGGCACGATGTGATCGAGCAGGCGCTGGTAGTGCGTGATCACGAGGAAGCCGCGGTTCTTCGCGCGCAGGCGGTTCACGCCGTCGGCGACGATTTTCAGCGCGTCGATGTCGAGACCGGAGTCTGTCTCATCGAGCACGCACATCTTCGGCTCAAGAAGCGCCATCTGGAGAATTTCGTTGCGCTTCTTCTCGCCGCCGGAGAAGCCGACGTTCACGGGACGCTTCAGCATATCGTCCTTGATGTTCAGTTCCTTTGCGCGCTCGCGCACGAGGCGCAGGAAGTCCGGCGTGGAAAGCTCTTCCTCGCCGCGCTTCTTTCGGACCGAGTTCACCGCGGTGCGCAGGAAGGTCATCGAAGCGACGCCCGGAATCTCGATCGGATACTGGAACGCGAGAAAGAGGCCCTTGGCCGCGCGCTCGTCGGGCTCCAGCACGAGCAAGTCTTCGCCGTCGAGCGTCGCGGAGCCGCCGGTGACTTCGTAGTCATCTTTGCCGGCCAGCACATAAGAGAGCGTCGACTTGCCGGAGCCGTTCGGCCCCATGATCGCGTGCACCTCGCCCGCATTCACTTTCAGATCGAGGCCGCGAAGAATTTCCTTTTCTTCGACCCGTGCATGGAGATCTTTTACTTCTAGCAACGCCATTTTAACCCACGCTTCCTTCGAGAGAGATTGCAATCAGTTTCTGCGCTTCCACCGCGAATTCCATCGGCAGGTGTTGCAGCACGTCCTTGACGAAGCCGTTGACGACGAGCGCCACCGCCTCCTCCGCCGACAGCCCGCGCTGGCGGCAGTAAAACAACATGTCGTCGGAAATCTTCGAGGTGGTCGCTTCGTGTTCAAACACGGCGGACGAATTCTTGGCCTCGATATACGGCGTCGTGTGCGCGCCGCACTTGTCGCCGATGAGCAACGAGTCGCAGTTCGTGAAGTTGCGCGCGTTCGAAGCCTTGCGGTGCGCGGACACTTGCCCGCGATAGGTGTTCTGCGAAATGCCGGCGGCGATGCCTTTGGAGATGATGCGGCTCGACGTGTTCTTGCCGAGATGGATCATCTTGGTGCCGCTATCGACCTGCTGGTGGCCGTTCGAAATCGCGATCGAGTAGAACTCGCCCTGCGAATTGTCGCCGCGTAAAATGCAGCTCGGATATTTCCAGGTGATCGCAGACCCGGTCTCGACCTGCGTCCAGGAAATCTTCGAGCCATTGCCGCGGCAGTCGCCGCGCTTGGTCACGAAGTTATAGACGCCGCCCTTGCCTTCCGAGTCTCCCGGATACCAGTTCTGCACGGTCGAATATTTGATCTCGGCGTTGTCGAGCGCGACCAGTTCGACGACCGCCGCGTGCAACTGGTTCTCGTCGCGCGACGGCGCGGTGCAGCCTTCGAGATAGCTCACATAGGCACCCTCGTCGGCGATGATCAGGGTCCGCTCGAACTGGCCGGTCTGCTTCTCGTTGATCCGGAAATAGGTCGACAACTCCATCGGACAGCGCACGCCCTTCGGCACATAAACGAAGGAGCCGTCGGAGAACACCGCAGAGTTCAGCGTCGCGAAGAAATTATCCGTGACCGGCACGACCGAACCGAGATACTTCTTCACGAGATCGGGATGCTCGCGGATCGCTTCCGAGATCGACATGAAGAGGACGCCAGCCTTCTTCAGTTCTTCCTTGAAGGTCGTGACCACGGAAACCGAGTCGAACACAGCATCGACCGCGACCTTGGAATAAACGCGGTTCTCTTCGGCGACGCCCGCGAGGATTTCCTGTTCCTGCAGCGGAATGCCGAGCTTCTTGTAGGTTTCGAGAATTTCCGGATCGAGTTCGTCGAGCGACTTCGGCCCGGCCTGCTTCTTCGGCGCCGCGTAATAATAAAGGTCCTGATAGTCGATCTTCTGGTAGTGGACGCGCGCCCACTCGGGCTCCTGCATCGTCTTCCAGCGGCGGAACGCCTCGAGACGCCATTCGAGCATCCATTCCGGCTCGTTCTTCTTCGCCGAAATGAAGCGCACGGTGCTCTCGTCGAGCCCCTTCGGCGCCTTCTCGACTTCGATCTTGGTTTCGAAGCCGTATTTGTATTGATCGACGTCGATCGACTTGACGCGTTCGACCGTCTCCTGGACTGCAGGCATTCACTACTCCATCCGCCGCGCGAGCGACTTGATTTTTATCAGGCGGCTCGCGCGCCGCTCTTCTTCAGTGACGTATAAACCTTGGACCAGACGTTCAGGAACTGAATCACGTCCGCGTCCGTCGTATTCCAGCCGGTGCTCACACGCATGGCGCAGCGGCCAATTTCGGAAGTGACGCCCATCGCCTGCAAGGTCGGCGACGCCGCCGACTTGCCCGATGAACAGGCAGAACCCGCCGAGATCGCGACCCCGTCGAGATCGAGCGCGATCAAGGCGGTTTCGGCAGCCACGCCGGGGGCGGCGAAGAACGTCGTATTCGGCAGCCTTGCTGCGCGGTCGCCGAAAATCACGGCATCTTTGGCAATCGAACGAATGCCTTCTTCTATCTTTGCGCGCAGCGCGCCGAGGCGTGAGCCTTCCGGCGTCAGCGTTTGTCCTGCTTCGGTCGCAGCGGCTGCGAAGCCCGCAATCGCGGCAACACTCTCCGTGCCCTGCCTGCGCCCGCGCTCCTGCCCGCCACCGCGCATGATCGCAGGAAGCCGCGTGTCTCGATGTGCGCTGACCACCGCGCCGATCCCTTGCGGGCCGCCGAGTTTGTGCGAGGTGATCGAAACGAGATCCGCGCCGCTCTCGCGCAGGTCGAATGGAATTTTTCCAATCACCTGCACGGCGTCGGAATGGAACACGCCGTCATGCGCGTGAACGATGTCTGCGATTGCGCGCAGCGGCTGCAACACGCCGGTTTCGTTATTCGCCGCCATGACGGAGACAAAAGCGCGTCGGCCTTCCTTTTTATGCTTCGCGAGCGCGGCTTCGAGCGCACCCAGTACGATCACGCCGTTCGCGTCCACCGGCACATATTCAATCTGCTCTTGCTTGAAACTGCCGCCCGCGCGCACCGCCGGGTGTTCGACATCCGAAAGCAGAAGCACATCGAAGCGAGACGGCTTGCCCGCGAGTTCCATCTCGGGCGAGAGCACGGTCGCGTTCGATTCGGTCGCGCCGCTCGTGAAAAAGATCGCTTCCGGCTCCGCGCCGATCAGCACCGCGATCTGGTGCCGCGCGTCCTCGACGATCGCGCGCGCCGCACGGCCCTCGGTATGCACCGAGGACGCATTGGCGGGCGCCAGCATGACGGCAGCAATCGCCTCCTTGGCGGAAGCGCGCGGCAGGCTCGTCGCGTTATAGTCGAGATAAACCCGGACCATCACTGATATCCCGGAGCCGAAAAATCTTGCTTTTCGAGCCCCGTATTGTTTAAGAGAGAAAGCTCGAAGCGTGGGAACGCGTGGCTATCGATGGCTGGCGCCGCCGAGCGGAATCTCTATTTAGAACTATTCTAAAGTAGGCCGGTGGTACTCACGAGTCAACCGGATCGGGAACCCTGCGCACCCTTTAGATAAGCGCGAGAACGACGGAAAGCACCCCAATGCCTGAAGTGATTTTCACCGGCGAAGAAGGCCGCCTTGAAGGCCGGTTCCAACCCGGACGCAGCAAAACCTCCCCGATCGCCATCATCCTGCATCCGCATCCGCAGTTCGGCGGCACGATGAATAATCCGGTCGTCTATCACCTCTATTATGCCTTCGCGAACCGCGGCTTCTCGGTGCTTCGCTTCAACTTCCGCGGCGTCGGACGCAGCCAGGGCACGTTCGATCACGGCCAGGGCGAATTGTCGGACGCAGCCGCCGCGCTCGACTGGGTGCAGAGCGCGAACCCGGAAGCGCGCGCATGCTGGATCGCCGGCTTCTCCTTCGGCGCGTGGATCGGCATGCAGCTTTTGATGCGCCGCCCGGAAGTCGAAGGTTTTCTTTCGATCGCAGCACCTGCGTCGCTTTACGATTTCTCGTTCCTTGCGCCCTGCCCGTCGTCTGGCTTGTTCGTTCACGGCGACAAGGACGCGGTAGTGCCGGTGTCTTCGGTCGGCACACTGGTCGAAAAGCTGAAGACGCAAAAAGGCATCGTGATCGAACAGAACATTCTGAAGGGCGCGAACCATTTCTTCGACGGCAAGATCGATGCGCTGATGGAAGTGGTGAACGAATATCTCGACCGGCGCCTGCCGAACGAGCGCGCGACGACGGCGGCGTAAGAAGTTACGGCCTGACCAGCACGCCGCCGGTCATCGGCTCCGGCACGCCGGTCGTTTTCGGAAACGACAGCGGCAAACCTTTCATCGAGCGCACGGCGAGAAACGCGAACGCCTGCGCCTCGACCGCGCCCGACTGCCAGCCGATTTCCTCTGCAGTCTGCACTCTCGCGGGTGACAGCTTCTCCCGCAGCAGCTTTACGAGCGCCGGATTGCGCGCGCCGCCTCCGGCGACGATCCAGCGCTTCGGACTTTTGGGAAAATGATCGCGCGAGAGCGCAATCGAAGATGCGACGATTTCCGCTGCGGTCGCGACCGCGTCGGGCAGCGACAGTCCCGCGAAATCGAAACGCGCGAAATCGGCGCGATCCAGCGACTTCGGGGGTTGAAGCGCGAAGAATTTGTGAGCGAGCGCTGCTGCCACGAGTTTCGCATCCGCATTTCCGGAAGCCGCAATCGCCCCGCCCGCATCCATCGGCTTGCCGCTGCGGCTCAGCATCAACTCGTCCATCGGCGCATTGCCGGGGCCGGTGTCGAACGCAATCGGCTCGGCTTCGCCATCGACGTAGGTCACGTTCGCGACGCCACCGATGTTTATGACCACGATCGGCCCATCGTCGGCGAAGGCGCGCAAGAGCGCGCGATGATAAACCGGTACCAGCGGCGCGCCCTGCCCGCCTGCCGCGACATCCGCCGCGCGGAAATCATAGACCACCGGAATCTTGAGCCGGCGCGCCAGCGAAACGCCGTCGCCGATCTGCACGGTCAGGCGGCGCTCGGGGCGATGCAGGATGGTCTGGCCGTGAAAGCCGACCACATCGACTTCGTGATGATGAATGCCTTCCTGCTGGATCAGCGCGTCGATCGCCCGCAGGTGCGTTTCGGTGACCAACGTATGGGCCTCCGCGATCGGACCCGGACGCGCGGTCCGGTCGGTCAGGTCTTTGGCCGCGTTCACCGCGCCGCGCAGAATATGGCGCTCGGTCGGGCTATATTCGCGCGAAAGGTAGGCGCCGAAACGGGAGACGGTTTCCCCGTCGGTTTCGATCAGCGCGACGTCCACCCCGTCCATCGAGGTCCCGCTCATCGTGCCGATCGCAATGGCCAATCGAATCGCTCCAGTTGAATCGGTGCCAAGACCTGTTTACACCACAGCCGTTATGACCACGTACAAATCCGACTTCCTGCACGTCCTCGAATCCCGCGGCTTTATTCATCAGGTCTCGGAGCCGGAGGCGCTCGACCAGCTCGCCAAGAGCGCGATGGTCACCGCCTATATCGGCTTCGACTGTACCGCGTCCTCGCTCCATGTCGGCTCGCTTCTGCCAATCATGATGCTGCGCTGGATGCAGAAGACCGGGCACCGGCCGATTGCGCTCATGGGCGGCGGCACCACGCGCGTCGGCGATCCGTCGGGCAAGGACGAGTCGCGCAGGCTGCTCACAGACGAGCAGATCAACGAGAACCTCAAAGGCATCCGCCAGATCTTCTCGCGCTTCATCAAGTTCGGCGACAGCGGCAACGAAGCCATCATGGCGAACAACGCCGACTGGCTGAACAAGCTCAATTACATCGACTTCCTGCGCGACGTCGGCCGGCATTTCTCGATCAACCGCATGCTCACCTTCGACTCGGTGAAGCTCAGACTCGAGCGGCAGCAAGAGCTTTCGTTCCTCGAATTCAATTACATGATCCTGCAAGCCTACGACTTCCTCGAGCTGCACAAGCGCTACGGATGTCATCTGCAGATGGGCGGCTCCGATCAGTGGGGCAACATCATCAACGGCATCGATCTCGGCCGGCGCGTCGCGCAGGCGCAGTTGTTTGCGCTTACCTCGCCGCTGATCACGACGGCTTCCGGCGCGAAGATGGGCAAGACTGCCGCGGGCGCAGTTTGGCTGGACGCCAGCATGGTCAGCCCCTACGACTACTGGCAGTTCTGGCGCAACACCGAGGACGGCGACGTCGGCCGCTTCCTGAAGCTTTTCACCGAACTACCGCTCGAAGAGATTGCGAAGCTCACGGCGCTGAAAGGTTCGGAGATCAACGAAGCGAAAAAGATTCTCGCAACCGAAGCAACCGCGATGGTGCACGGGCGCGAAGAAGCCGGGAAAGCCGAAGCCACCGCGCGCACTACTTTCGAAGAAGGCGCACTTGCCGAGAACCTGCCGAGCATCGAAACCGCGAAAGCCGAGCTCGACAAGGGCATCGGCATTCTCACCGCGAGCGTGCAGGCAGGCTTCGTGTCATCGACCAGCGAGGCGCGGCGCCAGATCAAGTCCGGCGGCATCAAGGTCAACGACGTCACCGTCACCGACGAAAAGATGATGCTGACGCCAAAAGATCTGACCCAAGAAGGCGTGATCAAGCTCTCGATGGGCAAGAAGCGTCACGTTCTGTTGCGGGCGGTCTGACTTCCGCGCTTTAACGCGGGCTGAGAGGCGCGGCGTTTTCGTTCTGGCCGCGGAATTCAAACAGCTTGCGGAAGAAGCCGGGTGCGGCCATCGACATCGGATTCACGCGCAGCGTCGGTCCGCTTGCCGGACCGACGATCTCAAACGTGATTGCAAGCAGGCCTTCCTTCGGTCCGCCGAGAAACAGGCCGACCAGCGGGATCTGTCCGAAGATATTGTTGATCGCGTAAGCCGGGACGTAAGTGCCGCGGATCTGCACGCTGTTATTCGTGTAGTCGAGCACGCCGTCCACCGTCGCGCCGATCGTGGGGCCGAAGATCAATCCTTCCTTGATCGTAAAACGTCCCGGCGTTCGGGTGAAATCGATCCGCATGCGCGCGAACGGCACCGAGCCGCGCTGCTGGTTCCGCTGCGCCTGCCGTTCGCTCTCATTCGACGGCGGCGGAGCCGACGATTGCAGACGATCTAGATTGGGTTCGCCCACGATGTTGAAATTGCGAACGCTGACGATGCCCTCCTGCGGCGTGTCGTTCGCGGTCGGCGTATCCAGCACGACCCAGATTTCGCCGCCCTGAATCTTCGCGTAGTAATCCGCGAAGCGAAACAGGGCGCCGGCGTCGCCGGACGTTATATATACGACGGGCCTGCCGCCATCGCGCGCACGTAACTCGCCGACGATCGAAGAGTCGCGGCCGATCTTCCCGACGAGCGCGAAACTCCTGATTTCGCCGCTGCGGCGCGCGACGCGCAATTCGAGATTGCGGATCACCTCACCGTTGTGTCCGGTCGCTGCGGAAACCCGCGCATCGACGTCGACGTCGTGGGGCTTTTGCTTTTTCTTTCCGGCAGCGGGCGTTTCGGAAAGCGAGCGGATCAACCCCTTCGCATCGAATACCGTGCCGCGCAGGTTCACGCGAAGTACGCCGTCGCCGGCACGGTCGATGGAAAGCGTCGCGCGGTCGCCCTCGGTCAACTGAAAGGATGTGAAGTTCGCGGCAGTCACGCCGCCGTCGGGATCGATCTCAAGCGAGCCGCGCAGGTTCACGCCCGATCCCGTGACGGAGAGATCCTCCAGTTTCAGCGTGCCATCGCGGTCGATCAGCTTGAACAGCGCGCGCGCCGGGCGGTTCGCGTGCTTGTTCCAGCCTGGCGCGAGTTCGACGATGGTTGCCGCGGTGAGATCGGCGTCGACGTTGAGCCGCGTCTCCTTATCGTTGGTTGTGCCGGCGGCACGTACGGTAACCGGGCCGGTGAGCGCGGGCGAAAGCTCGATGCCCAGGCGGTTGCGCGCTGCCTCATCAACGTGCGAGGCGAAACGGAATTCGGCATCCGGCTTGCCGCGCGGCTTCATGTATTCGAACGTCGTCGGCGCACCCGCGATCTTGCCTTCGCCTTTTATTGCGAGTTGCATCGCGGAAAGCGTCAGCTTGCCGCTTGCGTTCTCGACCTTGTGGCCGCGAATGACATTGTCCGCGGTGAATCCGGTGATGTCGGCTTCCACGGCATACCGGATTTCGCTCTTCTGCAGATCGCGCTTGAGCGGCAACTCGATCCGCAGATTGGAAACGAAATTACCGCGCGTGTTCTCGGGATTGAGCGTGACGCCAAGTTCGCCTTTCAACACCTCGCGCGAAAGCAGGTCTGCGACCGCCTCGCCATTCCCTTCGATCCGCAACTGCACGATACCCGTCGGAGGATTGCGGTAGTGCTGCGGCACATCGAACGTACCTTCCGGAATCGTAAGCTTTCGTTTGCGCCCCAGATCGACGACACCGTTCATCACCTTGATGTGGGCGTCCTGCCCGGTGACGAGAATGGTCGCGCGCGCGTCGCTGATCGGCGGCAGCCCTTCGACGGGCGTGAATTTCATCTGGGAGCCGTGTATCTCGAGATTGATCGCGCCTTCGGGCAACACCGTATGCGGCGTCGCGAGCGCCTCGAGCGGAAGATTGAGGCCGATCACGGCTCGTTCGATCTGACCGCTTTCGATATTCTCCAGCACCCAGGTTCGCGTGCCGGGCGCGACCGGTGCAGGCCAGAGCCGTTTCAGCGCCGAGACCGGCATCCGGTCGCCGGCAATGCCGAGTTGCAGCATCGGATTGTCGCCTGCGAATTCGACCGCGCCGGAAATCGCGACACCCGCGGTCGGCCCGCGGAGTACGCCTTCATCGATCGTCAGCCGCTTGCTTTGCGTGTCGTAGCCCCCGCGAAACATCACGCGGTCGATATTCAGACGCGGCTCGTTCAGACGGCCGGTAGTCAAGCCGATCGCGCCTTGCGGAATCGCGAAGGTCCAGATCGTGCTGCTTTCCTTCGGCGGCTCGATCACCGCGCCGAGAATGACGCGGTTCTGTCCGCCGCCGATCTGGAACGGGTCGATCAGAAACAGCCGGCGCTGCGGATCGAAGCGGACCACGATCTGCGCCTCGTCGACTTCGAAGCGGCCGCGTTCGTCGAGCGCGTTACCCACCTCGCCCTTGGCCGCGACCAGCTTGAAGCTTCCCGAAATCAATTTGCCGTCGACGCCGATCTGCGCGCGCAACAAACCGGACACCGGGGTACTCGCGTAAAGATCCGTGTCGCCGTAACCGGCTGCGTTAATCAGGTCGTTCGGAATCACGCGGTCCGCGATCACGTCGACCGCGCGAACCCCCTCTACCGGCGCACCGATCGAAGCGTTGATTTCCCACGGATTGGCGCCATCGCCGGAACTCAGCCGAAACGTAACGCCGCCCGCCGACGGCCGGCGCAGCGCGAAGTTGATGTTATTGAATTTCCAGCTCCGGCCTGGCGTTTCGCTTTCGACCACCAGAATGCCGCGGTCGAGCCCGACCTCGGCAAGCGCGATGCCGTCGATGCCCGTCCGCTCCAGTTGCGCGAGCCACGCGGCGATATCCGGAAAGACCAGCGCGTCGGTCTGCCCGTTCACGGGAGGCGTCTGCGTTTTGACTTTCGGCGCTACGGGCGGCGCGACGCGCGCCGGCTGCGGCGCGTGCCGCAGTGTCGAGACCTTGATGTTGCCGTTCTCGTCGAGCCGCACGGTCATGGTCGCGCCGACCAGCGTAATGCGCCGCGCGCGATAATTTCCCATCAAGAGGCTGCCGGCCTCGAGCCCGACTTCGGCGGAAGGCGCGCGGACCACCTCTTCGCCGCGGTCGTTGCGAATTTCGATCCGTTCGGCGGTGAGCACCGGCGCGCCGGCGTTATCGTAATCGAGACGGGTACGGCCGATGTGGACTTTGTAGCCTGGCGGAAGTTTCTCTTCGAGCGCACTCACGATCCACGGGGTCGCGACATCGACCGAAAGCAGACCCGTGAGAAACGCGACATAGACGCCAACTACGCAGAACACGAGTGCGGCGACGCCACCGGCAAGCCAGCGCGCGACGCGGCCGAACTTGCCGCGGAAAACCCTGTTGAGCGGGGCGATCAGGCGGGCAGCAAAATTGGGCCGATCGAGCGGCCGGTCGTCGTCTTCGTGCTCGTGCCACTTGTGGCTGTGGCCGGCTCTCATCCGCGCACTTGCCTCAACGATTGTCCCCTCGCGCCCCAAAGGCCGCCGCTGCCGGCGAAGCCCCGAGAATCCGCGCCACCCCGCCCCCGGAATGCGCTAGAATCCAGCAATATCAAGCCTCTAAACCCGACGAAAGGAAGGCGCATGACCGCCTCGCCCACAGAAGGAACCCCCGCTCCGGACTTCACCCTGCCTGTGGATGGAGGCGGCTCGGTCGCGCTCTCGGCGCTGAAGGGTCGCAAGGTGGTGGTCTATTTCTACCCAAAAGCGGATACCCCCGGCTGCACCCGGGAATCGATGGATTTCAGCCGCCTGAAACCGGCGTTCGAACAGGCCGGCGCAACCGTGATCGGCGTCTCCGCAGACAAAGTCGCAGCGCAGGACAAATTCAAGGCGAAGCACGACCTCACGGTCCCGCTCGCATCCGACCCCGACCGCGAGATGATCGAGCGCTATGGCGTCTGGGTGGAAAAGAGCATGTACGGAAAGACCTTCATGGGCATCGAGCGCGCGACCTTCCTGATCGACGCCAAGGGCGTAGTCCGGAAGGTCTGGCACAACGTCAAAGTCGAAGGACACGCCGAGGAAGTGCTCGGCGCGGTGAAGGCGCTTTAGCCCCCCGCGCGCGCCATTAACCGCGCGCTAACCATAACCGGGCTTCTATTCCTGATCTTGTGCCGGCGTGTGTCCCGGCTTCGAGGCTGGGAATGGCGTATCAGTCCTCCTACGGTTCCGGTTATTCGTATCCGCGCGACAGTTTCGGCCAACGCCGCTACGACGTGCGGGAAGTTTCGTACGGGGTCTCGCGCCCGCTGTTCATCGGCACGCTCCTCGCCGCGATCCTGTTCGCACTGTGGTCGGGCGCCACGACCTTCTATCTCGTGTTTCACGATGAAATCTTGCGAACGCTCGCCACGCGACAACTCGACGAAACGCGCACCAACGACGCGCAGATCGCGTCGCTGAGCACCGAAGTCGATCTGTTACGCTCCACGAAATTCGTCGATCAGGAAAAGATCGAGCGCCAGCTTTCCGATCTCCTGCGCCTGCAAAAGCTGATCGAAGCGCGGCACAACGCGCTCGCGGCGCTTACGCAGGCGATTGCGCGCAACAACGATGTGACGGGCTCGCTCCCGGCACAAGTCGCTCCGCTGCGCAGTGTGCCTGCGCCCACCGAACAACCTGCGCCGGACGCGAAGCCACGGCCGCTTTCGGACACGTATCTTCTCGACCCGCCGCTCGAGCGTTCGGCCTCGCTGCAATCGCGTGTCGTGGTTCCCCGGGCTTCCGCCGCGCCTTTGCCCGGAGACAAGAAACAGCAGGCCCTCGCTTCGGTCGAACGCACGCTGACGAGACTCGGCGCCCAGCAGGCGCAAGCGCTGAATGCGCTTGAAGCGGCACTAGACGAGCGCACCACGCGCACGAAGAAAGCGATCGCAGAACTCGGGGTGCGTTTGCCACGTACCGAGCAAAATGCCGAGGCGCCGGTCGGCGGCCCGTTCATTCCTTATTCCGGTGTTCCCGCCGACACCTTCATGCGCCAGGTGTTCCGCATCCGCCTCGCGGCGGCGGAACAGGAACGTATCGCGAAGCAACTGGAAGGTTTGCCGGTACAGCCGCCTGTACGCGGCGACATCCAGATCAACAGCAGCTTCGGCCCGCGACTCGATCCCTTCCTGCGCCGACTCGCGTTCCACTCGGGAACCGATCTGCGCGGCGAATATGGCGATCCGGTCCTCGCGGCTGCCGCGGGAACCGTGATCTATGCCGGGCGGCACAACGCCTATGGCAACATGGTCGAAATCGACCACGGCAACGGCCTCACCACGCGCTATGCGCATCTCTCGGCCATTCTAGTGAAGGAAGGCGCCGTGCTCGCGGCCGGTGCCGTCGTCGGAAAGATCGGTTCCACCGGCCGTTCCACCGGTCCGCACCTGCATTTCGAGGTACGCGTCAACGGCGATCCGGTCGATCCCCGCCGTTACTTGCGCGCGGCCCGCCAACTCGCTGGCGCAAACTGAGACCCATCCGCCACGCCTTCAGCATTTGTTAGCCATTTCGGCGCGATTTTTATTCAAATCGCCGGGAACCGCGGAACGCTAAGCGGACCGACGAATTTACCGGCTACTGTATGTGTGAGTACCGAAGGGGAAGCCAATCACTCTATCGCTGGTAGCATGGAACCCTGACGGTATCCGGAGGTTACCCCTGCGGCTGGTACTCGCGAGCGCCACGGGCCATGAGACTCCCGCTGGCCGAAGTGACTGAAAAGGCTAGGACTATGACGGATCTGAAGCGAAGCGAGATTGAGGCCAGCGGCCCGCAGGCTCCCGAAGGGGGCCGCGAAAGCAGCCGCGATCCCAATGTGAATCAGCCGCCCGAAGAGCGTCCTTACGGCGATGCCAGCAACCTATACGAAATTCCGCGCATACGGCCCGACGATCCGCCGATGCGCAAATGGTGGACGGACGACGAGCCGCAACGCGAAAGCGGCTCGCCGGAATAAAGGCGGCTACTCGGCGGCGACCGCTACCGCCTCGAAGCGCGGCACGCGGCGCTCCGTATCCTCGACCCAAGCGTCGCCTGCGAACCACTCGTGATCGCGGTCGCAATGCGGGCAATAGCTCCGCGCGAAGAACACCGGCGAGGAATAGAACTTCTTCTTCTCGGCTTTCATCCCGGTGGGCACGGCTTCACCCGTGACCGGGCATTCGAACATCACGTTTCCCATGATTCCCTCCTCGAATTTCCCATCGTCGTTGGCGAGGTTCGTAGGCGGGTCTCGTGAAGGCCGTTTGACGGGAACGGCACCATTGCGGGGTAACTTTGCGGCGAGAAGGAGTCGCAAGCAACGAACTGTAACAATGAAAAACCGCCGGAGATTTCTCTCCGGCGGCTTTCATTTCGCACTCGCGAAAAGTTTACGCAGCCTTGTCGGACGTGCGCTGGTCCATGTCGCGCAATTCGCGCCGCAGAATCTTGCCGACGTTGGTCTTCGGCAGATCGGAGCGGAATTCGATGTATTTCGGCTTCTTGTAGCCGGTGAGATTCTCGGCGGCGAATTTCATCAGATCCTTTTCGGTGACGTTCGGATCCTTCTTCACCACGAAGAGCTTCACGGCTTCGCCCGAAGACGCATCCGGCACGCCAATGACGGCGCATTCGAGCACGCCCGGATGCATCGCCATCACGCCTTCGACTTCGTTCGGATAAACGTTGAAGCCGGAGACGTTCACCATGTCCTTCTTGCGATCGACGATATAGACGAAGCCGTTCTCGTCGATGCGGCCGATGTCGCCGGTGCGGAAGAAGCCGTCGGACGTCATCACCTTCGCGGTCTCCTCCGGACGCTGCCAGTAGCCGGCCATCACCTGCGGACCCTTCGCGCAAATTTCGCCGACTTCGCCGATCGGCAATTCCTTGCCGGCATCGTCGCGGATCGAGATGATCGTGGACGGGACCGGTAGGCCGATCGAGCCGTTATAGGCGGTGTTGGTGCCGGGGTTACAGGTGAGCACGGGTGCCGTTTCGGAAAGGCCATAGCCTTCGAGGATCGGCGCCTTGGTTTTCGCGAGCCACTTGTCGGCGACCGCCTTCTGCACCGCCATGCCGCCGCCGTTCGCGACTTTCAGCATCGACCAGTCGATCTTGTCGAAGTCAGGATGATTGAGCAGCGCGTTGTAGAGCGTGTTCACCGCCGGGAAAGTCGTGACCTTGTACTTCTGCAGGTCTTTGATCAGCGCCGGCAGATCGCGCGGATTGGCGATCAGCAAGCAGCATGCGCCCGCGCGTGTGCCGAGGAAGAAGCACGCGGTCAGCGCGAAGATGTGATAGAGCGGCAGCGCCGTCACGATCATCAACTGCTCGACCTTCGGCTCCTTCTGCAGCACCGGCTGGAGCCATTCGTCGTTCTGCAGAATGTTCGCGATCACGTTGCGGTGCGTCAGGATCGCGCCCTTTGAAACGCCGGTGGTGCCGCCGGTATATTGCAGGAAAGCGACGTCCTGGGGCCCGAGTTGCGGCTTCGATAGCGTCTTGCTTTTGCCGGTCGAGAGCGCGGCATTGAACTGCACGGCTCCCGGCAAGTTGTAGGCCGGCACCAGCTTCTTCACCTTGCGCACGACGAAGTTTACGATCGTGCCCTTGAAGCCGAGCATGTCGCCCATGTTGGCGAGCACGATGTGCTTCAGGCTCGGCACTTTCGCGCGCACCTTCTCGAGCGTGCTTGCGAAATTTTCGAGAATGACGATCGCGGAGGCGCCAGAGTCGTTGAGCTGGTGCTCGAGTTCGCGCGGTGTGTAGAGCGGGTTCACGTTCACGACGGTTAGGCCCGCGCGCAGGATACCGGCGATCGCCACCGGATATTGCAGCACGTTCGGCATCATGATCGCGACTCGATCGCCCTTCTTCAGGCCGACGGATTGCAGATAGGCGCCGAGCGCTGCCGAACTCTTGTCGAGATCGGCGTAGGTCAAGCCCTTGTCCATCGAGATGAAGGCCTTGCGCGACGCGTAGTTCTTGAAGCTCTCTTCAAGCACCTGCACCAGCGAGGTGTAGGCATCGGCGTTGATTTCCGCAGGCACGCCCGCGGGATAGTTTTTCAGCCAGACTTTTTCCACGACGTAAATCCCTCCCGGAACACCGGATTTTGCTTTTTCTTCCTTGCCCCGAGGAATACCAAAGCGCCGGGCCAAATCATAGAGTCCGTTACGTCAGGTTTACGCCACGGCGCGTATCCGCCGGGCGCATTACCGTAACGGCATCAAGGGTTTGGCTTCGCCGAAGAACTACTACCCGGCTTCCGGCAGCTCGCCGAAGCCGCGGCCGACTTTTGCGGGCGCGCAGCGGATCAAGCGGCTGTCTTCGACCGCCGCCTGACGGTGCTTCACCGCTTCGCGATAGACCGGATCGCGGATCATATCGGCGAAGGCCTGCACGCTCGGATATTGCGCGATGAAGCAATGATCCCAACGCTCGCTCTGCGGGCCGATCAGCATCAGTTCGAACTTGCCCTGCCAGATGATCTTGCCGCCGAGCCGCTCGAAGACCGGCCCGCTCTCGCGGCCGTAAGCAGCATAAGCCTCGGCACCGGTCGCTTTGCGTCCATCGGCATACTTCGCGACGGCGCGCAGTTGCACGAGGTTCAACATCTGAATCGGCCCTTCGCGATTGTTCTCGCGGAAGAGCGCGAAGATTTCCTTGGTGGGATCGATGTGGCCGGTCATCGTTTCACTCTCTTCTTCGTTGCCGAAGCTGCAGGGCGTTTCGTCTTGTAGTTCGGATCGAAGCCTACGCGAAACTGGCGCACGAACTGCCGCGCGATCTCTTCGACCGAAAGTCCCCGACCCTGCCGATGCCAGACCGGCAGCCAGTTCAGCGCGCCCAGCAACTGCAAGCGAAATAATTTCGGATCGACATTCGCGGGAAGCTGCAAATCCGCGACCAGCACCGCGATCAGCCGCTCATAGGCGTCGCGCTGCGGCACCATGATCTTGCGAAAGGGAGCAAGACTTCCCTCGTAATACTGCGCGGCAATCGCGGCCCCGGTCTGTCCGGGTGACGCGAAATTGCGCGAATGCGCGGCCGCCGCCGCCTCGAGCCGTTCCCACGGGTCTTTAATGTCGGCAATCGCCGCCATCACTTCACGCTGCACGATCTCGAGACTACGGCCGTGCACCGCGACGAAGATCTCTTCCTTACTCGGGAAGTGATAATAGAGCGACGCCGTGGTCATGCCGACGGCCTGCGCGATGTCGCGGATCGAGATGCCCTCGAAACCGCGCCGCGCGAACAGCTTCTGCGCCGCGTTCATGATCTTCTCGCGGCTCGCCTCAGCCTTGGATTCCTTTTTGTCGTTCAGCGGCGTCAAGGCATTTCTCGGCTGTCGCGCGGCGGTCATTTCCAGGGCTCCGGGCCATTTGACTTTTACCGATCGATCGTTAGAAAATCACCCCGGTCAGGGGAGGATCGGAATTGCAAATCCTACAGGCTCCGAAAAGAGAGACCAATCCGGCCGCTCCCGAGGCGGCAAACGACCCCCTGACCGCGCTTGCCGAAGACCTCGAGCGCCTGAACGCCGAAATCCTAGCGCTTTACAAGGCCGAGTTGCCGGCGGCGCTGATCCACCAGATCACGCGCGGCGCGCGCGAACAGGCGGCAATCGCCAACCTGATCCTCGACGACTGCGTGACGCGCGCGAAACGCGGCTCGCTGAACGCCAAGCACATTGCAAATGCGCGGAAATGGATCGCCGGCGCCCGGCGCTGGATCGAAGACCGCAAGGTCAACTACGCGGCCAACATCCGCCGCAAGTTCTACGTCATCAAGCAGCGCTGAAGTTCCTCGCCGTTATTTCAGCCGCAGCATCTCGAAGCGCAGCGCCAGCGGATAAAAGCCCGGCCAGTTGCTCCAGCGCTGCGAGCCCGCCTCCGACAGCGCCCAAAGCGCCCCACCCTCTTCGAAGCTGATGCCTTCGATGCCTGCCGGCATTTCGTAGCGCGCGATCACCGCGCCGGTCTTGCGGTCGAGCTTCACGAGTTCGCCGAACTTCGAGCCGCTGCGCGTCACCCACAGCGCGCCTGCTGCATCGAAGGCGGCACCTTGCGCGAAGATCGGGATGGAAAGCGTCGTCATGGCATCCGCTTCGGTGAGCTCCTTCTTTGCGAGCGCGCCCCAAGCAAACTTGTGCATGTATGCTGGTTCCTTGCGCTCGTATTGGCCGAGCCAGAAACCATCGGCTTCCACCGCACCAAAAGAGCCCTTCACCGGCGCGTGGATTTTCACGCTGCGTAATACGCGGCCGATGGGCTGCCCCTTCGCCAGTTCGATTTCGAACAGCACGCGCGTATCGATAACGAGAAGATGCCCGCGCTGGCCTATCGCGAGCCCGCCCGCATGACCGCAGCTTTCTGGCAGATCGAGATGACCGAGCACGACGCCATTCTTCGCATCCATCGCAAACAGACGGCATGGCCCGCGATCCTGCTGCCGGTCGGTGCTGCGATAACTCGAAAAGAATAACTTGCCGTCGAGATAGACGAGGCCCTGCGGGACATAACCGTCCTGTAAGCCGGGCAGCCAGATGCGCCTCGTCAACGCCTGCGCATTTGGGATCGGTGCAAGCTCGCGTGCGGCATAAGCGGGCTTGGTGCCGAGCGGTTCTTCTGCATAGCCCGGCGACGACGCAATCAGGAAAACAACCGCGGCAGACAAGCAGCGGGTCGCGAGCCCGCAAATCCGCGACATCAATTTCTGCCGCATGACTGCGCCTCCGTTCACGCGAGCTTAAACGCGCGCAAGGAGCCTGTCAGCGGGCGGCGCAAAATTCGCTAGTGGATACCCTTCCACATCTGGAAGAAGGTGATGCCGATCTCGAAGGCGATCAGCGCGACGATCAGCATCTCCAGCCGCAGCGAACGCTCGGTATCGATCATGTCGGTCAAAGCCTGCGCGGTGTCGGCCACGACTTTCAGCTTCCGGTTCAGCCCGTCGACGCGCTCGGCAAGCTCGTATTCTTCCTTGAGACGCGCATAGAGACGGCTGAGGTCGGGACGATCCCACAACACATCCGGATCTTCCGCGACTGCGACACGTCCCGAGACGCGATGCTGCACCAGCAGCGCGTTGCCGATGTGCTTCAGAATCGCACGGCGGCCGCCGGGCGTCCTGCCCTTGATGGCCAACGTGCGCGCGAACGGCTCGGTCTGCTCGAGCACCGCAGCCACGTCGCGTTCGTCGTGGGCGAGCACGACGGAATCCGCAAGCGCATAGGCGACGAGCAAGAGCCGCTCCAGCGTCACCGCACGCATATAGATCGGGCCGCCGGGCGGAATCTGGTCCTCGCGTTCGGCGTTGACTTCGACCTGTGCTGCCTCCTCCTCGCGCATGTCGAAGGCGCCGACGATGCGATGCTTGAGGCTTGCGAGCACGCCGTCTTCTTCCAGCGCGGAAAGGCCGATCATCACCACCACGCCATAGCGGAACACGACAGCGATGCCGTTCGCGCCGGCGCGGAACGCGAGCGGCGTAGTGGACAACGTATCGGAGCGCTCGAGACCGGAGGTGTCGATGCGGTCGCCGACCAAGATCGCGCGCACGGTCACCTTTTGCCCGAACACAGGAAGGTTCGTGGGCAAAGTGTCGGTTTCTCCGCCGCGCAGCATTTGAAATTCTTTCACAACGTCGAGCATGAAATTCTCGGGAAACGGGCGACGCCCGCGCACCGCGATCATCGCGCGCGCGTGAAGCCGTCCTCTATGCGGAATATCAAAAGTCTACAGGACGATTTTGTCAGCCCCGTGAACAGCGCAAGCTATTGAATTTGAGAACTAATTTTACGCAATGAAAAGGTTTTCGCGCCCCGCCGGCCTTGCCAGCGGAGCGTGAAAATCGCGACCGGAAAATTCAGCCGATCAGCACTTTCCTGCCTGCACGTAGCAAAGCGGGTTCTGCTGGATGCAGACGTTGCGCGCTTCGTCCACCGTCTTGCCCTTCGCGGTACAGGTCTTCGCGGTCAGCGGCACCGGGATCGGGCAGCGGACGCAGAAGGAATGCGACGGCGTCGTCCAATTGCGCCAGGTGCGCTTCACTTTCTGCGTGATGGTTTCTTCCTTCTTCGGCTGCATCTGCACGCGCTCGATCGGCGTGTAGTTCAGCTCCGGCGAAATCCCGTTAAGCGGGGAAGCCGACGCAAGGTTCGCGGTTGCGAGCAAAAATCCGGCGGCAGCAATGGCAATGAGGCGCATAAGGTTCTCTCCCAAGCGGCGCCCTGCAACGGCGAAGCCGTAACGCAGAGCTAATGCGTCCCAACGCCCCAAAATGGCCAAGGTTCCCTAGCGCTGCGCCTTGTCCTTCTGGTTCTGCGCGACAATGGCATCGCGCGCGGCTTTCCATTGTGCGTCGCCCCACTCGCGCAATTCGTAGAAGTTGCCGCCGGTCGCAAGCGCCTGCGCGCCGTCCATCGCGATCATCTCGCCGTTGAGCCAGTCGCAGCCCGGCGACATCAGGAAGGTCGCGAGGTTCTGCAGTTCCTCGAGCGTACCGGCACGGCCCATCGGGTTGCGCGCGGCGGTGCGCGCGCCCGGCTTTTCGCCGGGGTTCAGGCGCTTGCTCATGCCCTCAGTCGGAATTTCCCCGGGCGCGATCGCGTTCAACCGGATGCCGTAGCGGCCCCACTCGGAAGCAAGCGACATGGTCATGGCTGCGACCGCGGCCTTGCTCATTGTGGACGGCACCACGAACGGCCCGCCGTTTCTGACCCAGGTCACCGAAATCGAAACCACGTTGCCCTTGTGCTTTCCCGCGATCCAGCGCTTGCCGACGGCCTGCGTCACATAAAACGTGCCGCGCATCACGATGTTCGCGACCGCGTCGAAGCCGTTCGGCGAAAGGTCTTCAGTGCGCGAGATGAAGTTTCCGGCGGCGTTGTTGACGAGACCTGTGAGCGGTGCCTCCTTGAAAATCTCGCCGACCATCGCGTCGACCGCCGCGGCGTCGCGAATGTCGACGCCATAAGCACTCACCTTCCCGCCGTGCGCCTTCATCAGTTCGGCGGCCGTGTCCTCGCACACTTGCTTGCGCCGTCCGCAGATCGCGATCTCGGCGCCGAGCGACAAAAACTTCTCGCTCATCGCGCGGCCGAGACCCGTGCCGCCGCCGGTCACGAGAATCTTCTGGCCCTTCATCAAGCCGGACTGAAACATGCAAGCCTCCCCACGAAATCTTGTTTTGCCGCACGTTCCGGCATCGCCGATATTGCGTCAACCGGGCAGACCGTTAAGGTGACGCAGCGTCCGCCGTATTTCGAGAATGTTTCATGCGAATTTTGTTTGCGCTTTTGCTTGCCCTTCCGCTTTGCGGAAACGCGGCCGCCCAGCAACGCACGCTGACCGATGACGAGGCGCGCAACGTGATCGGCACCGAGTGGAACGAGCTCGTCGGATGGCTTCTGATCGGTGAGCGGCTGGTCGCCTCCGACACGCCGCAGGGTGACTGCAAAAGCGAGCTGATCTCGACGCTGCAGTACGATTTTCTGCTCAACGCCGAGCGCGCAGGACTCGTCACGATTCGATACTGGGACAACCGCGGCGAATTTCTGAAAGAAAAGGACTATACGAACCAGGAGAAAATCGAATTCGCCGTCACCGGCAAATTGCAGAAGATGACCATTCTGCCTACGAAAGAAGCGCAGGCCGATCAGGTCAAGCTCGAGGTGCACAACCGAACCGGCTGCATGAGCTTTAAGGTCGGCCGCTACGAGATTATGACGGTCACCGACAACCGGTCCCTGCGCAAAGGCGCAACCGATCTAGCCGCGGTCAGCGTGAATTATCGCGTCGATTATGGCCCGATCTACCGCAAGGTTTACACCGTGGCGAACGTCAAGATCGACAACCTCCGCAAGGCGAACGTGCTTTTGCGGTTCGATCCCTCGAACAAGCGCTGGCACGTCGTCGCATTCGACGCCGCCAATATTGGCGACGAAATCAAGCCGGTGAACGTGCCGCGCGTGTTCGAAGGCATCCGCTAGGGTTACGCCGCCTTCACCACGCGCACGCCCGCGCTTTCGGTGAGCATGACCTTGTTGAGCAACTTCACCAGCGCATAGACCGACTCGATCGCGGGTGCCGGGGTGTTCGTGATCTTTGCCATTTCCAGAATGGAGCCGATCAGCGCTTCCGTTTCGAGCGAGCGGCCCGCCTCCACATCCTGCAACATCGAGGTCTTGTGCGCGCCGACCGACTCCGCGCCCGCGATGCGCTTGTCGATGGTGACGCGGAAGGTGACGCCGAGTTTTTCGGCAATGTCCTGCGCTTCCTTCATCATGCTTGCTGCAAGCGCGCGGGTCTCCGCGAACTGGCAGATGTCGACCAATGTGGCGTGGGTGAGCGCGGAGATCGGATTAAAGGAAAGATTGCCCCATGCCTTGAGCCAGATTTCCGAGCGGATATCTTTCAGCACGCGCGATTTCAAGCCCGCCTTTACGAAGAGATCGTGCAGCGATTTCGTGCGCTCACGCGTTTTTCCGTCGAGCTCGCCGATCGGGAAGCGGTCGCCTTCGACATGATGGATCACGCCCGGCGCGGTAACGGCGGCAGCCGGATAGACCACGCAGCCGATCAGGCGTTCGGGGTCGACCTTCTTCGAAAGAATACCGGACGGATCGAGACTTTCCAGACGCTGGTTGTCGTATTTGCCGCCGAGCTTCTGGAAGTACCACCACGGCAGGCCGTTCTGCACGGTCAGCACGACGGTGTCCTTGTCGAGCAAATGATCGATGTCGCGCACGACGGAATCCAGGAAATGTGCCTTCACCGCGAGCACGACGAGATCCTGTTTGCCGGCGTCGGCGGCTTTATTGACCGCCTTCATTTTCGCGGTCTGCACCTTGCCGTCGTGCCATTCTAACTTGAGGCCGTTCTTCTGAATCGCCTGAAGATGCGCGCCCTGATCGATCACGGTCACGTCTTCGCCGGCGAGCGCGAACTTCGCGGCGAGCAACCCGCCGATCGCACCCGCGCCGACGACACAGATGCGGCGCGGCTTCGGGGCCTCGCCCAACAGAAATGGCGACGGTAGCACCTGATCGAACTTGTTCGTAAGCGTCCCCACTCCGTCGATCACGATATCGACGACGTTATTGGCCGCCTCCATCACGCCGACGCCGAGCGAGGTGCCGCAGGCGATGATGTCGCCGGGCATCAGCGTCATATCCTTCGAAACGGCCGCGACGAGCTTATGCGGCGGGAAGAACATATCCGTGACCGGATAATTCTGCCGCTCCTTGCCGTTCAAGACGGTCTTGATGCGGAGCTTCATCGGATCGACGCCGGTCGTGATTGCCGGGCCGAATACGCCGAAGGTGTCGAAGCTCTTCGCGCGCGTCCACTGATCGAAGGTCGGAAATTTCTTCATCAGATCGACAGCGGTGACGTCGTTTACGCAGGTGTAGCCGAAGATGTAGTCGCCCGCCTCGGTCTCCGAAATGTTCGAGCACTTCTTGCCGATGACGACGCCGAGTTCGCCTTCATAAACGATCTTGCCGTCATAGCTCGCGGGCCTGCGGATCGGTTCGCCGTGCGGGTGATAGGCGTTCGGCGCCTTGATGAAATAAAGCGGCTCGGTCGGATGCTGGAAATCGTTCTTCGCAGCCAGTTCGTGAAAATTATTCCAGAGGCAGACCATCTTCGAAGGCACGCAGGGAATCGAGAGCTTCACGTCCGAAAGCTTCACACTTTCGCCGGTCGCCTTGGGATTCGCGAACATGTCGCCTTCGTGAACCTTGATCGTGTCGCCTTCCAGCGTGCCGAACTGCGTCTTGCCGCCGCGTTCGAAGCGAACCCACTGCGTCATGATCTATCTCCCGAAATCTTTTGCGGCGCAGTATTTTCCGCGCTCGTTGGAAGCGCGGATCATGCCGCTCTGCGGAGCGAAAGCAAGCGCGCAGGCGCAAAGTCGCTATGCGTCTAGCGTTTCAATGTGGCGGCTGAAGCAATTGCGCCGGATGCGGCGAGCGCTGCCGCGGCGCACATGCCGAGCACATAGCTCGACGCAAAGGATGCGAGCCCCGCCGCGAGCGCAACGCCAAGCAGCGACGCGATCCGCGCCGCGGCGTTATTGACGCCGGAAGCAAGCCCCTCGTCGGCGTCGCCGACGCTCGACATGACAGCCGACGTGAGCGGCGCGACCAGTACCGCCATCGACAGCCCGGTGAGGCAGACCGGTGCGAAGATACCGAGCCAGGTTGGCATGCTTTGTCCGGCCGCAAGCCATAGAAACGATGCGGTGCAGCCGAGCGCGCCCACGATCAGCGGCATGCGCGCGCCGTAGCGGTCGGCGAGTTTGCCGAACGAACGCGACAGCAATCCGATCGCGAGCGTGAACGGCACGAATATCAATCCCACATCCGTCGCGCTTAAGTCCCGCCGGTCGATCATGTCGAACGGCAGCAGGAAGAACGCGACCGAGAGCGCACCATAGATGCCGAGCGTCGCAAGATTGAGCCCGACAAAAGGTTCGTTCTTCAAGAGGCGCGGCGGCGTCAGCGGATGATCGGTCGTTTTTTGCCACCATGCGTAAACGCCGAGCACCGCAAACCCCGCAATCGCCACGGATAAAATAATGCCCGAAGAAGCGCGCGGCGCTTCCATCCCCTTCTCGCCCGGCCCGATCTGGCCGAGCGCATAGGCAATCGCTGCAAGCGACAGCGCGAGCAGGAACGCGCCGACGAGATCGAAGCGGCGTTCTTCCAGCCGGGCCTTCGGGGCGAAATAAAGCAGCGCAATCGCAAGAAGGCCGATCGGCGGATTGATCCAGAAAATAGAGCGCCAACCCAATACTTCGGTAAGCCAACCACCGAGCACCGGCGCACCGCCCGCCGCGATCGCGGAAGCCGCGGCCCAGACGCCGATGGCGGCACTCCGCTCGCTGCGCGGAAACGCCGAGCCGATCAGCGCCAGACTCGCAGGCGCAACCATCGCAGCGGCGACGCCTTGTGTGACGCGCGCCGCAATCAACCAGCCGATATCCGGCGCGAGCGCGCAAGCGGCCGAAGCGAGCGAAAACAACAGGCACCCCACCGCAAGCACGCGCGCGTTACCGTGACGGTCGGACAGCGCGCCGCCGATCATGGTGAGTGCCGCGACCGCGAGCGTGTAGCCGTTCATCACCCATTGCAGGAGCGCGTAGTCGGCGGTGAAGTCCCGGCGCAGCGCGGGCAAGGCGACCGTCAGCACCGTGCCGTCGATGAAGGCCATCGAGGAAGCGAGCACGCAGGCTGCGAGCGTCAGGCGAAGATGCGTGCGCGGCATATCGGGTTTCGATTTGCGCCGCGCTTTCTTCAAGGGTCTATTCCACGTCTTCGACGCTATCCGGCCCGCCGCCGAAAACCTTCTGCGCGAGCGTCGCGTGCATGAAGTCGTCGAGATCGCCGTCGAGCACATCCTGCGGGCTGGTCGACGTCTCGCCGGTGCGGAGATCTTTGACGAGCTGATAAGGCTGCAAGACGTAGGAACGGATCTGGTGGCCCCAGCCGATATCGGTCTTCGCTGCCTGCTCGGCCGCCGCCTTCTCTTCGCGGCGCTTCAACTCTTCCTGGTAAAGTTTCGCGCGCAGCATGTTCCACGCCTGCGCGCGGTTTTTGTGCTGCGAGCGGTCGCCCTGGCTTACAACCGCGATGCCGGTCGGAATATGCGTGAGGCGCACCGCGGACTCGGTCTTGTTGACGTGCTGGCCGCCCGCGCCGCCGGAACGCATGGTGTCGACGCGCACATCGGACTCGTTAATGTCGATCTTTATGTCATCGTCGACCACCGGATAGACCGTGATCGACGAAAACGAAGTGTGCCGCCGCGCATTCGCGTCATAAGGCGAAATCCGCACGAGGCGATGCACGCCGTTCTCGGTTTTCAGCCAGCCGTAGGCGTTCTTGCCCTTCACTTCGATCGTGGCCGACTTGATGCCGGCGGTTTCGCCGTCGCTCTGCTCGACCAGCGCGATCTTGTATTTGTGCTGCTCGGCCCAGCGCGTGTACATGCGGAGCAGCATCGAGGCCCAGTCCTGGCTTTCGGTGCCGCCCGCGCCCGCGTGCACTTCGAGATAGGCGTCGTTCGCATCGGCTTCGCCGGATAGCAGCGCTTCCATCTGGCGGCGGCCGGTCTCGGCTTTCAACTCGGCGAGCTTCGTTTCGGCGTCGCGGACGGTCGCTTCGTCCTTCTCGGCTTCGCCGAGCGCGATCAGTTCGACGCTGTCGGAAAGATCGGTTTCGATCCGCTTGATCGAGGACAGCGCATCCTCGAGCGCGGTGCGCTCCTGCATCGCCTTCGATGCCTTCTGCGGATCGTCCCAGAGCTTCGGGTCTTCGGCGAGCGCGTTCAGCTCGGCGAGGCGTTTTTCAGATTTCTCGACGTCAAAGAGACCTCCTCAGCAGTTCGACCGACTGCTTGATTTCTTCGACGAGCTTTTCGATTTCGGCGCGCATGACTGCAAAGAATCTCCGGGCGCTTCATCTAGCGAAGGCCCACCCTCACCGCAACACTACAAAAGAAAATGGCCGGACAGTTCCGGCCATTTGCCTCGGTCCGGTTCAGATCACCACAACCCTCGACCGCGCGTGAAAAAGCCCTGCTGGTCTTGGCTTGTGCCGCGGTTCGGGTTGCCGCCGATCGGATTGCCGTTCTCGTCGTTGAAACCGACGATAGAGAGGTTGTCCGGCGGCGCGGTGCCGGGGCGGAACGCCTCGAGAATGACTTTGCTGTCGCCCGACTGCGCGCGCAGTCCGGTCGTCAGATCGACGCGGATCAGCTTCAGTCCCGGCGGAACGCGGAACGGCTGCGGCGGACGGTCGGCAAGCGCTTCTTTCAGGAAGTCGCGCACGATGGGTGCCGCAGTCGTGCCGCCGGTTGAGCCGCGGCCCAACGGCTTCGGCCGGTCATAACCAAGATAAACGCCGACCACCATGTCGGGCGTGAAGGCCATGAACCAGACATCCTTCTCGTCGTTGGTCGTGCCGGTTTTACCGGCCACCGGACGATTCAGCGGACGCAACGCCGTGCCGGTGCCGCGCAACACCACGCCTTCCATCATGGAAGTGATCTGGTAGGCGCTCATCGGATCGATCACAAGTTCGCGGCGGTCGATCAGCGTCGGTTCGGGCTGGTTCTCCCACTTGGTCGCGTCGCAACCCTGGCACTGACGATCATCATGCTTGTAGATCGTCTTGCCGTAGCGGTCCTGAATGCGGTCGATCAGCGTCGCCTTTACCTTGCGGCCGCCGTTCGCGAACATCGAGTAGCCGGCCGCCATGCGCAGCAGCGTCGTTTCGCCTGCGCCGAGCGCGTAGGAAAGATACGGCGGCATGTTGTCGTAGATGCCGAAGCGGCGCGCATATTCCTGCACCAGCGGCATGCCGATATCCTGCGCGAGCCGCACAGTCATCACGTTACGCGAGTTCTCGATGCCGAAGCGCAAGGTCTGCGGACCGTAGAATTTTCCGGAATAGTTTTCCGGGCGCCACGCCTGCTGGTTCGGTCCCTGCTCCAGTTCGAACGGCGCATCCATCACGATGGTCGAAGGCGTGTAGCCGTTGTCGAGCGCGGCTGCATAGACGAACGGCTTGAAGGATGAACCGGGCTGGCGATAGGCCTGCGTCACGCGATTGAACTGGCTTTCGTCAAAGGAGAACCCGCCGACCAGCGCGAGCACGCGGCCAGTCCACGGGTCCATCACAATCATGCCGCCGGAAACGTCAGGCACCTGCTGCAGGCGCCACTGGTTTTCCTTGCCCTCGAGTTTCGAGACGTAAACGATGTCGCCCGGCACGAACACCTGGCGCATGGCCTTCTTGGTCCACTTCACACCGTCTGCGGGAATGATGCCGGTCTGCCGCTCGGGCGAAAGCTGGCCCGCACGGTCACGGGCGGGCTGGAAGCCGACGGTCGCGGACTGGTCCGTTACCTGCAGCACGACGGCGAGACGCCAGCCGGTATCGTTCAAGGCGCGGATTTCGGCGAGTTTCGCGCCCCAGTCCGAACCGGGTGTCGGCTCCATCTTCTGCTGCGCACCGCGCCAGCCGCGGCTTTCGTCGAAGCGCACAAGGCCCGCGGTGAACACGCGGCGCGCAATCACCTGCAGTCTCGGGTTCAGCGTGGTGCGGACCGAAAGACCGCCCTTGTAGAGCTTATCCTCGCCATAGCGCTCGAAGATTTCGCGGCGGACTTCCTCGGCGAAGTATTCGGCGTTGAACTGGTTCGGCCCCTGCGCGCGCATCGCGATATTGAGCGGCTTCTTCTTCGCCTCGTTCGCTTCCTGCTGCGTGATCGCGCCGGTGACGACCATCTGGTCGATCACCCAGTTGCGGCGCGAGAGCGCGGCGTCGCGCTGGCGGAACGGATGATAGTTGTTCGGGCCTTTCGGAAGCGCCGCGAGATAGGCAACTTCCTCGATCGAAAGCTGGTGCACCGACTTGTCGAAATAAAGTAGCGACGCGGCGGCGATGCCGTAGGCGCCGAGGCCGAGATAAATCTCGTTCAGGTACAGTTCGAGGATCTTCTCCTTCGAATAGGCGCGCTCGATGCGGAGCGCGAGCAGCGCTTCCTTGATCTTGCGGTTGAGCGAGGTCTCGTTACCGGTGAGGAAATTCTTGGCGACCTGCTGCGTGATCGTCGACGCGCCTTGCGGGCGGCGGCCGGTGCCGTATTGCTCGATGTTGTTGACGACTGCGCGCGCGATGCCGAACAGGTCGATGCCGCCATGCTCCCAGAAGTTCTTGTCTTCGGCGGCGGTGAAGGCGTCGAACACCCGCTTCGGGATCGCCTGGATCGGGAGATAAAGGCGGCGCTCCTTCGCATATTCCGCGACCAGCGAGCCGTCGGACGCGTGCACGCGCGTCATCACCGGCGGCTCATAGTCCTGCAACTGCGAAAAGTCCGGCAGATCCTTCGAGTAATGCCAAACGCCCCACGTCAGGCCGACGGCGCCGACGACGAAGCAGATCGCGCCGGCCGCGAACAAGAAGCCCAGAAACCTTACGAAAAACCGCATATTTGAACCGACCTGCCCTGCCGCGATTCAGCCGCTACGGCCAAGGGGATACCCCAATCGGCACGAATTCGGCTTTCTCGTCCAGCCCTTCGACCCGCAAAACTGCGTAATCGGATTGCCGCGTGTCCTAAACGGCACGGAAGGCCAAATTTAGGCCCACCCTGCAAGGACATAAGCGGAATATGGCGAGGAAGTTCCGGCGCGCTAGCTTGCGGTATTGGCAGCGGCAACCATTGCGTTTCCGCGCCACTGAAAGGCCCGGCCACGCCAGCCCTCGAACCAAAGTACGGGCAGCGCCAGATCGCGCAACACATAGAGGAACGGCGCGCGCCAGTTCCAGTGCCAGCCCGAAAGCAGGGCGAGCAGCGCTTCGGCCCCGTACCAGACGGCAGCGAAGAGTAGACCGAGTTCCCAAGGCAGACCGGCCAGGTGCGCGGCAATGCCGGCGAACAGCGATGGCCAAATTCCGCCCGAGAGTATTTCGAGCGCGAAACAGAGCGGGAAGCTCACCCGCCGCAGGCGCGCCCAGCGCACCTGCCGTGCCCAGACTTCCTTCCCGCCCCGCTTGCCCAACGGCTGCGCGAAGCAGGCGTCCGCAAGCCGCACCGAGAACCCGGCCTTGCGCACGATCTTGGTGGAGGCCGCGTCTTCCGCCGTCTCCGCGCCGAGGGCCGCGATGCCGCCGTTCGCTTCGAGCAGCGCCCGGCGCCAGAGCATCGACTTGCCCTGCGCAAAGCCCGCGCCGATGCAGTCGGCAAAATATTGCCAGCGCGCCTGATATTCGTTGAGGAAGGCGCATTCGAATTCGGCCGGAACGCTTTTCGGGAAAGCCCCGAGCGGCGGCGCACAAACAAGACCCGTTTCCTCATCCCAGACTTCGAACAGGCGTTGCAGGTAATCAGGCGGCAAAATCACGTTGCTGTCCGAAAGCACGATCCATTCGTGCTTCGCGCCGTGCCAGCCCTTCACGCAATTATTCAGCTTGGGATTTTCGCTCACCGCATCGTCGCCGATCAGAAGACGCGCGGCGGAGCCGGGATATTGCGCGATCAACGTGCGAACGAGCGGAATCACCGGATCGTTCGGCTGCGCGGCGCAGAACAGGACTTCGTATTCCGGATAGTCGAGATGAAAGCTCGAACGCAGCGTCGCCTCGGCTTCCGCATCCAATCCGCATACGGGCCGCACCAGGCTGACCGGCGGCGCGCCGTGCAGCGATTTTTTCAATGGTCTATGGCGCAGTTTGCGCGCGGTGAGCGCGATACTCGCGAGATGGATCGCGGCGGCGATGGCGCTCATTCCGGCGAGCAGCCAAATCAGGGAGTTCATCCGGGCCTGATGCACCCGGAGTCATGTCAGGCGTGTGACGATCGCTGCGTCAGCGGCGCTTCGTGCAGGAGAGCGCCTTCGGCTGGCAGGCAATGCCGATGTTGTTGGTCGCGTCGAACTTGCCGTCAGCAGCGCGGACGAAACGCTGGCAGCCGTTGGTCGCTTCGATGCAGTCTCCGCCGAGCTGATCGAACCCGTTCTGGTCGAGCGCCTTGACCGGCGGAGCGGTTTTCACTGGCGGCGTGCGCGGACGCAACGGCAGATCGGCGGGGAAAGCCTGCCCCGCCAGCATGAACAAGAGAATTGCGCCTGCGATAATCCGCATCGGACAATGTTAGCGCGCGTTCGGCGGCGGCGCCACTTCCCAAGGCTGCGAGAATTTTATCTTAAAATGCGCAAGCAGCCAGACCATCGCATAGAAGATTTCCTGCTGGCTGAGTGCCAGCCGCAGGATATTGACGAAGCGTTCGCCCTGGGCGTGCCCGCCGTTCACGGTCAAGTGCAACGTGCCGTAGGGCTCGATGCGTATTGCCGAAATGTCGCTCCACATCACTCGCTCCGCGCCGATATCGGCGCAGGTTAGTCCCTTGCGGTCGGCGCGCAGCGCAACCGTGCGGAACAGAAGATCGCGGACGCGAAAAGCAGTTGCAAGAAGAACGAGCGAGAACGCCGCGCCCCAGAAAATTTTCAGCCAGGTTTCGGCGACCGACAGCACGCCCACTGGATCGGTGATGAAAAGCATGAGCGAAGCCGTGCCGAAGTTCGCGACCAGCCCGACATACGTCGCGAACGCGAGAACTATAACGAGGATACCCCAGTACAGCGCGAGCGAACGGAACTCCTTCGCGCGCGAATAGCCGACCGATAGCATTTCGCCTTCGCTGCCCGCGACGATGCTGGCGGGTCTTTGTTTCGTGATCGGAATCGCCTTGCGGTCGGCTGCCTTGTAGCCGCCTACCAGATCCGTCACCTCGTCGTTGCTGCAGTCGAATTCGTCGGCGGAAATCTTGTAGTCGAACACCGCGCCCGTCGCCGCGTCGGTCTGCGTGAAGAAAAAATACCAGTAGGCGTTCCGTCCTTCCTGGATTTTTTCAAAACGATAATCGCTGATTTCGCGCCATGGCACGAACAAGCCGCCGGTTTCACGCGGGCTAATCCCCTTCTCGTCGATCACCATCAGGGGTGCGCGGTCTAGCAGCGGCCGGATGATCGACATTACGAAGGTTAGCGTGCCGGCAAGGAACATCAGGCCCGCCACCAGGTAGTCGCCTTCGGGCTTCCATGAGGCGACGCTCGGCCACTGGTCCGCGAGCGCATAGCCATAGCCGAGGAAGCCGAGGCATAGAGCTATGTTGAACAGATACGTGAAGTTGCTCCGGCTCCTCCGGATCACCAGCGGCTGCGGCAAAAACATTGCAAGCGTCCCCCACTCGCCACAGTATCCGCCGATCCCCCGATCGTAGCTGCGGCGAGGAAATAATGGCGAATGTACTTCTTCTCGAAAAACGCGGGCGTATTTTCATCGTAACGGTCAACAGACCGGAACGGCGTAACGCCTTCAACCTCGAAGTCGCGGAGCAGATCTATGCCGCCTTCAAGCAGTTCGATGCCGACGAGACACTCGACGTCGCGGTACTGACCGGTGCCGGCGGCAACTTCTGCGCGGGCGCCGATCTGCATGCGCTGGCGCAGGGCGAGAAGCGGCCGTTTCTGCCCGAAGGCGACTTCGCGCCGATGGGCTGCACGCGGCTGAAGCTTTCGAAACCAGTGATCGCCGCGGTCGAAGGCTATGCGGTGGCCGGCGGCATCGAAGTCGCTTGCTGGTGCGATCTGCGCGTCGCGGCGAAGTCTGCAACCTTCGGTGTGTTCTGCCGCCGCTTCGGCGTGCCGCTGATCGACCTCGGCACCATTCGCCTGCCCCGCCTGATCGGTCACAGCCGCGCGATGGACCTCATCCTCACCGGGCGTCCGGTGAAAGCCGACGAGGCGCTCTCGATGGGACTTGCGAACCGCGTGGTCGAAGACGGCAAGGCTTTGGAGGCAGCACTCGAGATTGCCGAACAGCTATCCGCCTTCCCGCAAATCTGCATGCGCGCGGACCGCAAATCCGCGATCGAGCAATGGTCGCTCGATTGGGACCAAGCCACGAAGGCGGAAATGAATGGCGGGCTTCCCGCGGTACAGGCCGAGGCAATCGCGGGCGCAAGCCGTTTCTCCGGCGGCACCGGACGGCACGGCACGTTCTAGCGATTGCCTCGCGCGGGTATCTGGCTGGCGCTCTCGATGGTCGCGAGCGCGTCCTCGATGTCGTTGTGTGCAACCAGCCCGCGGCCTTCGACCTTCTCGGCCATCTCGGTCCACATCACCGCGAGCTGCTGGAAATTTTTCCGGTGATAGTCGTCTTTCGCTTCCGCCGCCTTGCGCGCGCAGTCGTCTGCGCGCATCCGATAATCCGCCGCATGGATCATATCGGTACCCCCTACTTCGTTACATTCCTCCGCCGGTAACGTCGTAATGCTGTGGGAAGTTGCATCCGATTGCAAAGAATTTACGACGGTGTTTTCCACAAGCTATGTTGCGGACGCACAATCGTCATCGTGACGGAAACGAATAAGCCCGGTGATTGCTGCGGTTTTGCGTTTGCGATGCGAAACGCAGGCGGCATGCAAGCAATGCAATACCTCTCTGCGGTTCCCTATTTCAAACCGTAGCGCTCGAATTCCTGCGCGATGGTCGGCGCGGCGGTCGTTGCCGTGGACATATCGGCTTGCCCGCGCTTGTCGCCCTTCTTCAGCTTGGCATAGCCGCGGCCGTAGAGTGCGCTTACCGTATTCGGCTGCACCTTCAGCACGGCGTCGTAGTCCGCGATCGCGAGATCCCACTTGCCCTGCTTGAGATAAACCAGCGCGCGGCTGTCCAGCGCATTGGGCTCGTTCGGCATCAGACGCAATGACTCGTTGCAATCGGCCAGCGCCTTCTCGAGATCGCCGGTGATCGCCTGCACGAAGCAGCGGTTGTTCCACGCACCCGCGTGATCAGGCTTGATCTTGATCGCTTCGTTATAGTCCGCGATCGAGCGCGGAAAATCGCGGATACGCCGGTACGCGACCGCGCGGCCGACGAAAGCATAGAAGTCGCGGCTGCCGAGATTGATTGCTTCGGAGAAATCCTCGATCGCCTTGTTCGGGTCGCCGGACTGCAAATAGGAATGTCCGCGCAGCGTGTAGGCTTGCGCATCCTTCGGCGAAAGCACGATCGCTTCGGTGAGCAACTGCACCGCACCGGCGGGATTGCCGCCTTCTAGCGCACGGGACGCCTGATCGAGCAGCGCCTTTGCCTTGACCGCGTTGTCGTTGGCGGGCGGCGGCGTTTCTTCCTTCTTTTTTTGCTGCTGTGTCGTCTGTTGTTGTGGCGTGCCGCGATATTTCGGCCAGCCGAATACCATCACATAAGCCGCGGCGGCGCCCACGAGAAACAGCGCGAACAGCACGGCGGCAACGACGACTACCATACTTGACGGCGTGCCGCGTACCGCGCGCGCGCGCGAAGGCGACCGGCCCTGGCGCTGCGCGCGGCGTTCCTCGACCTCGAGACGGCGCTGCTCTTGCGCCCGCATGGGTCCGGTGCGCGCAGCGGTGTGGCGCTCGCGCTGATCGCGCGGCGGCGGCGCATCTTCCTCCTCGTCGTAATATTCCGGATCGAGTGGCGGCTCCTCGTACTCGGGCTCCTGATAAGCCGGCTCGTCGTAAACCGGCGCCTGCCGGACCGGAGGCCTCCGGCGCGTCACCGGCACAGGCGGCTGCGCGCGAACCGGCGCGCGCGTGCGTGGCGGCGGGCGAAATTGAACTTCGTCTTCCGGCTCCACGGCTTCGAATTCGAGATTTTCCGCTTCGACCCGATGGATCGCCTGTTCGAGCGCGCGCTGCTCGCGGATCAACTCGCTCACGCCCATCGGCGGATTGGAGCCCTGCGCTTCCTCGAACAGCAGTTTCCGCGCCTGATCGTAGATCGAGCGCCGCGCCGAAACCGTATTCGGGTTCAGCCGCGCGATCGCATTGGCAATCGGCCTGTAATAGTCGGTCGGCACTTCGACTCGGTCCCCGTTCCCTGCCGGTAAATATATAACGTGAAGTCCGTCAGCGTCCCGCGACAGCCGGCGCGCGGTTCGCGAAGTATTTGTCGATCGCCGCGGCCATCGCGACCGCGACCTTCTCGCGCCAGACCGTCGAGGTCATCTGCTTCAAATCCTCCGGGCTCGAAAGATAGCCCAGTTCCAGCAGCACGGACGGCACATCAGGCGCTTTTAAGACCACGAAACCCGCCGACTTCACCGGCGTTTTGTGCAGGCGGGCGGCACCCTGAAGGTAGCCGACCAGTGTTCGGGCAAAAAGCGCGGAATGATTTTTGGTGTCGCGCTGGGCGAGATCGAACAAGATGTTCGCGACGTCGTTCGGCTGCGAGGCGAAGTTGTAGCCCGCGAGCAAGTCGGCGCGGTTTTCCTTGTCCGCGAGTTTCTGCGCCTCGAAGTCGGACGCCTGCTCGGAGACGGTATAGATGGTCGCCCCCGAAGCCTCGCCCGTGCCTTTCGAGAGCGAGTCCGCGTGAATGGAAATAAAGAGCGCCGCCGCGTTTGCGCGCGCGATCGCGACGCGCTCGTCGAGCGCAACGAAGGTGTCGTCGTCGCGCGTCATCACGATCCGGTAGCGGCCCGAGCGCAGAAGCTGGTCGCGCAACTTCTTCGCGACTTCGAGCACCACGTCCTTCTCCTCGTCGCCGGTCGCCGCCTGCGCGCCGACATCGGGGCCGCCGTGACCCGGATCGATCACGATCAGCGGCCGCGTATCGGCGACCTGCGGTTTGGGAGGCACCCTCGCCGCGAGCGTCTGCGGCGGGCGTTCCGGCTGCAGCGCATTCTTCTGGAAGGTCGCGGCGTCGGTGCGGACCAGATCAATCACGAGCCGCGCGGGCTGGTCGTCGAGCGCGGCGATAACGAAGGTCTTTTCGATCAGCGCAGGTTCGCGCAGATCGATCACGATACGCGCCTTGCCGGGTGCGAACTGTCCGTAGCGATAGGCCGAGACCAGTCCCCGCACCTGCTTTCCGGCCCCGACCGGCAGGTCGAACGTCACTTCCGGAAGATCAATGACCGCCCGGTTCGGATTGGCGATGGTATAGGCGCGGACCTCGACCTTTCTGTTCAGGTCAATGACCAGACGGGTGCGGTTGGCGTCTCCCGCGAGGCGCGCATCGAGCGCGATCACGCGGTCCTTGGTGACCTTCTGCGCCACGGCCTGTTCCGGCGCCGAGAGCGCCAGCATCAGCCCGCAAAAGAGAAGCGCCGCCCGCATATCCGATAAGCCCCGTACTTCGGCACAATTTTTAGCGGGCCTAAAGTTAAACCCGCGTTTACCGTGGTTTTTGATGTCAAAATTATCAAGAAATCGAGAGACTTAACCTCTTTGCTTGCCAAGCGGGCACTCACGCGCCTACATAAAACCATCACGGTTCGCGGGCGGGATTCGTCCGGGCGAACGGAAGGCGCGGGTCCGCGACCGGCAATAGAGAATGCCGCGACGCGTAGCGCGCCCAGAGGCGCCCGAAACCACACCGCCAATAACCGTGATGGCGAGAAAGCCTCGCGCGTTCGTTCGCGACGCTGCCGCCGAAAACAGGAAGCGACGCCGATGCTGGCACTGCAATCCAACCGGGATCTGATGAAGACCCCGCGCGGCCGCGCATCCGCTTCGCGTCTCCGTCATTCGCGTTCCAATCAATTCGTGACGCGCGCTGACACAGCGCGCCCAGTGGGAATCTCATGGCCAACAAAATGCTTATCGACGCCACCCACCCGGAGGAAACCCGGGTCGTGGTTGTCCGCGGCAATCGGGTCGAGGAATTCGACTTCGAATCCGCCAATCGCCGTCCGCTCCGCGGGAACATCTATCTAGCGAAGGTTACGCGCGTCGAACCTTCGCTGCAGGCCGCCTTCGTCGACTACGGCGGCAACCGCCACGGCTTCCTCGCCTTCGGCGAAATCCACCCGGACTATTATCAAATCCCGGTCGCCGACCGGCAGCGCCTCATCGAAGAAGAAGCGCGTGCGGTCGAAGAAGCCGAGCAGCGCCGCAAGCGCCGTCATCAGGCGAAGTCCGCGGAAAGCTCCGAAAGCATTTCCGAAGACGCCGAGCTTCCGGAGGATGCCGAGCATCACGACGAGCAGCCGGAAAAGATTCATGTCGATGCGCAGCCGGATGCGCCGGAACATCACGATGACCACGAACACCACGATGAAACGGAACAGCAGCCGGTAGAAGCCGCAGCCGAACCGGAAGTCCAAGCACAAACCGAAGCGCCGGAAGGTGAACAGTCCGCCACGGAAGAAGTGCAGGCAGTCGAAGGCGACGCGCAGGCGTCGCATGTCGAGGACGTAGCCGCTGACGAAGCGCCGATGCCGGAAGTTGTGGAATCCACCGGCGGCGACGCCATGGAAGAAGTGCCGGAACGCGCGCCGCGCCGTCACCGCACCTATAAGATTCAAGAGGTCATCAAGCGCCGCCAGATCATCCTGGTGCAGGTCGTGAAAGAAGAGCGCGGCACCAAGGGCGCGGCGCTGACCACGTATCTCTCGCTCGCAGGCCGCTATTCGGTGCTCATGCCGAACACCGCCCGCGGCGGCGGCATCTCCCGTAAGATCACGGACGGCGCCGACCGCCGCCGCCTGAAGGAACTCGTTTCCGATCTCGAGGTGCCGGAAGGCATGGGCGTGATCCTGCGTACCGTGGGAGCGGCGCGCACCAAGACCGAGATCAAGCGCGACTTCGAGTATCTTTTGCGCCAGTGGGAGCAGGTACGCGAGCATACGCTGAATTCCACCGCGCCTGCCCTCGTCTATGAGGAAGGCTCGCTGGTGAAGCGCGCGATCCGCGACCTTTACAATAAAGACATCGACGACATCATCGTTGCGGGCGACGCGGCCTACAAGGACTCCAAAGAGTTCATGCGCATGCTCATGCCGAGTCATGCGAAGAACGTGAAGCCCTATCGCGACACGCTGCCCGTGTTCTCGCGCTACGGCGTCGAACACCAACTCGACGCCATGTTCTCGCCGGTGGTGCAGTTGAAGTCCGGCGGCTACATCGTCATCAACCCGACCGAAGCGCTGGTGTCGATCGACGTGAACTCGGGCCGCGCGACGCGCGAGCACAACATCGAAGACACCGCGCTGAAAACCAATCTAGAAGCGTCGGAAGAAATCGCCCGACAGCTTCGCCTGCGCGACCTTGCCGGTCTCATCGTGATCGACTTCATCGACATGGAAGAGAACCGCAACAACCGCGCAGTCGAGCGCAAGATGAAAGACTGCCTGAAGCACGACCGTGCGCGCATTCAGGTCGGCCGCATCTCGCATTTTGGTCTGATGGAGATGTCGCGCCAGCGCATCCGTCAGGGCGTGCTCGAAAGCTCCACCGAGATCTGCCCGACCTGCGGCGGCACCGGCCACATGCGCTCGGTCTCCTCGGTCGCGCTGCATCTGTTGCGCGCACTCGAAGAGCAACTGATGAAGTCGGCGGCGAACGACCTGATTGTCCGCACCCGCCCCGACACCGCGCTCTATCTTCTGAACCACAAGCGCGCGCACTTACGCGATCTCGAAGGCCGCTTCGGCGTCGCGATCATCGTGCAATCGGACGCGACGCTTTCCGGTCAGCAGTACTTCGTGGTCGAAAAAGGCGGCGCTGCGAGCGGCGTGCCGAACCCGACGCTGGCGCGTCCCGGCTCGGAAATGCCGATCGACGAACTCGACGAGGCCGACGACTACGTCGAGGAAGAAGCCGAAGAGGAAGAAACCTCGGCAGACGTTTCCACCGACAACGCGGAAAGCGAAGAACAGCCGCAGGGCGAACAGCCGGGCAGCCGCCGGCGCAAGCGGCGCGGACGCCGCGGCGGCAGAGGCCGCGATCGCGAACGGGGCGAAAAGCCGAGCCGCGATCCCGCGCCCCATCAGGAAGCGCAGTCCGAGGAGGACGCGCAAGGCGAAGATTTCGCCGGTGACACGCAGAGCGCCGAGGACAACGGCGGCGGACACGAAGAACGTCACGCCGAAAACGGCGGCGAGCAGCAAGGCGAGCGCAAGCGCCGCCGCCGCGGCCGCCGTGGCGGCCGCCGCAATCGCCGCGACCGTTTCCCGAACGGCGAGCAGCCGCGCGAAGAACGTGCGGAGTCGAACGGGAATTTCACTGCGTCCTCCGAGTTCGACGAGATCGACACCACGCCGCAGCCCGAACCGCGCAACGTGCCGGTGCAGGAGCAGCCGGAAGCACGTCCTTCACTCCCTGAAAATCCCGGCACCGCGCCGCAGTTCGCGACCGAACAGCCCGCATCCACGCCGGAAGAAGCGCCGAAGCGCCGCTCCACCGTGCGCGAAGCGCCGCCGGCCGCGCGCTTCGACGACAGCGTTCCGTCAGGCACCGTTTATGAGCGGACCGAAAGCCCGCCGCTTGCATCCGAGAACGGCGATCAGGACCACGCCCCTACCCAGCCGGAGAACAAGTCTCCGAAAAAGGGCTGGTGGCGCCGCTGACGGAACGGTCCCGATAAACAAACGTTCATCCTGACGCCTTTGCGCCGCCACAGAGTCCGCTGAAACTTCTATCGTTCCAGGGGGCTCGCGGCCTATACTGGGTGCGCGGCGAACAAGAAGAGAGATCAGGACATGAAGTCCATTGTGAAGAGTTCACTTGCGGCGGCAGCACTCCTGCTCGGCGCGTCGGTCGCGGCCGATGCACGGCCGGTGCTGGTCACGAACGACCTCAACGTACGCACCGGACCCGGCACGCAAAATCCCTCGATCGGCGTCATTCCGGGCGGCTCCACCGCAGAAGTCGGCCGCTGCTACGACGGTTGGTGCGAGATCGCATGGGGCAATCTGCGCGGCTTTTCCAGCCAGGCTTATCTCGACGGTCACGGCCCGACTTATGTCGCTCCGCCGCCGCCTCCGCCGGTCTATTACGGTCCGCGCCGCTACTACTACGGCCCCGGCCCGTACTATGGCCCCGGTCCCTATTTCTATGGCCCGCGCCCCTATTGGCGCCGCTGGTAAGTTCCGGCACGCGAATTCAAAACGCCGCGCGAGTTTTGCGCGGCGTTTTTGTTTTCGATGCGTCGGATTTTCGGCGATGTGCGGATATTCGCGTAAACCAATATTTGCCTTCGCGCTTGCGCGCCCCTGACCCGCGACAAGCATCTTGCTAAAGTATCTTATGGAATCGCCGCTCCTCCGCCCCGCCCGCTTCGCTGCGCTCGGCTTCGCGCTGACGCTCGCGACGACGGCGTTCGCGCAGCAAGTACCGGCGACGAAGCCCGACCTGCGCTATGAATGCGACGGCCAAACGCGCGGAAAAATCAATTTTACGATCTGGAGCGCGCAGGGAATTTGTGCGCGCGACGCAAACGGCAAGACCGCCGTGCTCCGCTGCACCGTGTCGGCTTCGGCCATCGACATTCCGTCCAAGATCGGCGCGGAGCGCATCGACCGCGAGAGCGGAAAATTCAACGGCATTTTCGGCGCGACTAACCGGCCTGCGCCTTATGGCGGCATGTGCAAGGAACTGAAGCCGTAAGCGTCTAGCGCTTCAGCCAGTTGCCGATCCGCTCCACCGCTTCGTGCATTTCCTGAGCAGAGCCTGCGTAGCAGAAACGCAAATATTGCGCGCCACGCGTGGTATCGAAATCGACGCCTGAAGTCGCGGCAACGCCCGCCTCGTCCAGCATCTTCTTCGCGAAATCGAGCGAGTCGTTCGTGAAGCGGGCGACGTTCGCGTATAAATAAAACGCGCCGTCGGCAGGCAGGAAATTATCGAGCCCCGCCTTCGGCAGACCTTCGATCAGGATGCGCCGGTTTTCTTCGTAACCGCGCTTGATCGCGTCCATTTCCTCGCGCCCGTCGAACGCGGCTTCTGCGGCGATCTGCGAGAGCGTCGGCACCGAGATCGCGAGATTTTGTTGCAGCCGCTCGACCGAACGCACGAAGGTTTCCGGCACTACCATCCAGCCGACGCGCCAGCCGGTCATGCAGAAATATTTCGAGAAAGAGTTGATGACGAAAACGTCATCGGAAAACTTCGCCGCGGTCTCGCCGAAGAAGGCATAGTCGAGACCGTGATAGATTTCGTCGGAGATGAAGCGGATACCCGCGCTTTCGCATGCTTCGATCAGCTCTTTCAGTTGCTCCGGCGGAATCATGGTGCCGGTCGGATTCGCGGGCGACGCCACGATCACGCCCGCAAGCGGCTCCTTCGCGTGTTCGGCAAGCAGTGCTTCCCTGGTGATCGCCCAGCGATCGCGCTCCGAGATTTCGATTTCGACCGGTACGCATCCGAGCGCGCGCAGGATGTTGCGGTATGGCGGATAGCCGGGCGACGCCATGGCGACCCGATCGCCCGGCTCGAACAGCGATAGAAACGCCAGAATGAATCCGCCGGAAGAGCCGGTCGTCACCACGATCCGCGCCGGATCGACTTTCAGCCGATGCTGCTCGCGGTAATAGCGCGCGATGCGGTTCCGAAGCGGTGGAATGCCGAGCGCGGTGGTGTAGCCGACCCGGCCCGCGTCGAGCGCGGCCTTCGCCGCGGCAATCGCGGTCGAGGGTGCATTGGCTGCCGGCTGGCCCACTTCCATGTGAATCACCCGCCCGCCTGCGGCCTCGATCCGGGCGGCGTGTTCCATCACGTCCATGACCATGAAAGGCGGCACATCGCTGCGCGCCGATGGCACAAGCAGCCCCCGCGCCTTGGCTTGCATGATGGTTTCGCCTTCCCGTTTCGGCTGCATAAACAATGCCCCGCTCTCGCCGTATTCCCGCGTTCCGTTGCGTCAAATGCGCGGCCCCACGGCGCTTTTCGGGGCGGCGCGTTGACCCGCCGGGCCCGCGACCCTATTTCGTGCCCGGATTTTCCGACTGGAACGCTTTGATTTCACCGATGCACGAACCAGAGACTGCTAGCAGGCCAGTTCGTCCCCTGCCAGCGCCGGCACGCATGCCGGCGATGGTTCGGGGTATCGCGGTCGCGGCGGTAGCCGCCCTTTTGTGCGGTCAGGTTAGCAGCGCCTACGCGCAAGCAGGAAAACTTCCGATCCTGCGTGATGCTGAAACCGAGGAACTGCTCCGCGATTACGCGCGGCCGATCTTGAAAGCCGCGGGCCTGCAGCGGCAGAACGTGGAAATCGTCATCATTAACAGCCGCGACTTCAACGCCTTCGTCGCGGACGGACGCCGTATCTTCATCAACTACGGCGCGCTGCTCGACTCGGCGACGCCGAACCAGATTATCGGCGTGCTCGCCCACGAATCCGGGCATATCGCAGGCGGCCATCTCGCGCGTATCCGCGAAACGCTCGCCTCCGCGCAGACCGCGGCACTCGTTGCGCTACTGGTCGGCGCGGCCGCACTCGGGGCAGGTGCTGCCACCAATGCGCAAGGCATCGGGCAGGCGGCGCCCGGCATCATCATGGGTCCGCAGGAAGTGATCCGGCGTACGCTGCTTTCCTATCAGCGCAGCCAGGAAGAAGCTGCCGACCGCGCCGCAGTCTCCTACCTCAACGCGACCGGTCAATCCGCGAACGGCATGCTCGCGACGTTTGCGCGCTTCCAGCAGCAGCAGCTTTTCCTCACGCAGCAGGTCGATCCATATCTGTTGTCGCATCCGACTGCGGCCAACCGCATCGCGCAGCTTGAGACGCTCGCGAAGGCGAGCCCATATTTCAACAAAAAAGACTCGCCGGAGTTGCAGCATCGTCACGACATGATGCGCGCGAAAATCTCCGGCTTCTTCGAGAAGCCCGAAGTCGTGGCGCGGCGCTATCCGCAGTCCAACCACTCGCTGCCCGCGCAATATGCGCGCGCGATGTCGTACTACCGCTGGGGCAACGTGCGCGCCGCCGTCGCGCAGGCCGACGCGCTGATCGCGGCCGAGCCGCGCAATCCCTATTTCTACGAACTGAAGGGGCAGATCCTGCTCGAGTCCGGCCGCGCCAAGGAAGCGATCGCGCCGCTGCGCCGGGCGGTTGAACTTTCCAAGGGTACAGCGCTGATCCGCATGCTGCTCGGTCAGGCGCTGGTACAGGGCAGCCAGGACAAGGAGGACGCTGAAGAAGCGATCCGCGAATTGCGCTTCGCGCTTCAGCGCGAGCCGAATGCCTCCTTCGGCCACCGCCAGCTCGCCGTCGCCTATGCGCGCACCGGCGACCGGGCGAATGCCGATCTTTCCGCCGCCTATGCCGCGTTCAACGACGCCGACTTCAAGGCCGCCAAGACGCTCGCGATCCGCGCGCAGAGAAGTTTCAAGGTCGGAACCCCCGGCTGGCTAAGGGCCGACGACATCGTTAAGTTCGAAGTGCCGAAAGTCAGCAACAACAACCGCTAGTCCCATACCCCGGAGACGTATCATGCCTGCCGCCAATTTCCTCCGCCGCCTTTCGGCAATTGCGCTTGGAGCCGCGATGCTGTTCGCCGGCGCGCAGGCCGCGCTCGCGCAGCAAAGCAAGGAAGACATCGAGAAGATCGTCCGTGAATACATCCTCAAGAATCCGGAGATCATCGAGCAAGCGATCGTCGAGCTGCGCAAACGGCAGGAAGAAGCCGAGAACAAGTCGCGTACCGATGCGATCGTGCAGAACAAGAAGCTCCTGACCGAATCCCCACGCGGCATCGTGCTCGGCAATCCGAACGGCAAGGTCACGCTGGTCGAGTTCTTCGATTACAACTGCGGCTACTGCAAGCGCGCGCTGAACGACGTCTCCGAACTCCTGAAGAACGATCCCGACCTGAAGATCGTGCTGAAGGAATTCCCGATCCTCTCTCCCGGCTCGGTCGAAGCCGCGCGCGTGGCGGTCGCGGTGCGCATGCAGAACCCGGCGAAGTACTGGGAATTCCACCGCGCGCTGCTCGGCGGCCGCGGCGAAGCCAACGGCGCGGCCGCGCTCGCCGCCGCGCAGAAGGTCGGCCTCGACATCGAGCGGATCAAGAAGGACATGATGAGCCCGGAAGTCGCGGCGACGCTCAAAGAGAGCGAGCAACTCGGCAAGGCGCTCGCGATCGGCGGCACGCCGAGCTACGTGCTCGGTGACGAACTGATTCCGGGCGCGCTGCCCTATGATCGCCTGAAGCTCGCCATCGCGCAGGTCCGCAAGTGCGGCAAGCTCGATTGCCCAAATTAATCAAGGGCTTGGTTTAGCCTTCCCCTCGCCGCCCGCGCTCTCTATAAAAAGCCGCCCGCGCGAATTACGTCGCGCCGGCCGAGGCTTGGCCTCAGTTTTCCTCTCCTGCGCGGCAAGAGACACCGATGGCGACCGTCTACGTCCTGAACGGGCCGAACCTGAACCTGCTCGGCAGCCGCGAGACCGCCGTGTACGGGGCGACCACGCTCGCCGACGTCGAGAAGCTTTGCATGGAAGCCGGCAAGCGCAACGGCCATAGCGTCGTGTTCCGGCAGAGCAACCACGAAGGCGAACTGGTGGACTGGCTGCAGGAAGCGAATTCGAAGGCGGCCGGGGTCGTGATCAATCCGGGCGCCTATACCCACACCTCGATCGCGCTGCATGACGCGATCCGCGCGATTAGCGTGCCGGTGATCGAAGTGCATCTCTCGAATATCTTCGCGCGCGAGGAATTCCGGCATCACTCCTACGTGTCGCCTGTCGCGCGCGGCGTACTCTGCGGGTTCGGACCGAAAGGCTACGAACTCGCCATCGACGGACTCGCGAACGCCCTCAAGGCGTAAGGAAACGGATAAGAAATGTTTGGCAAAAAAATTCAGGTCGATCCCTCGCTGGTCCGCGATCTCGCGGAACTCTTGAACGAAACCGGCCTGACCGAAATCGAAGTGCAGTCGGGCTCGCAACGCGTCCGCGTCTCGCGCGGCGCGACCGCGATCGCGGGAGCCACCGCGCCGGTTGCAGCCGCCGCGCCTGTCAATCGTCCGGCCGCGGTGGAGGCGAGCGAAGTCAATTTCAGCAATCATCCCGGCGCGATCACCTCGCCCATGGTCGGCACCGCCTATCGTTCGCCGGAACCCGGCGCGCGTCCCTTCGTCGATGTCGGCGACAGCGTGAAGGTCGGCCAGACGTTGATGATCGTCGAAGCGATGAAGACGATGAACGCCATTCCCGCGACCAAGGCCGGCAAGGTGACGCATGTGCTGGTCGACGACGGCCAGCCGGTCGAATTCGGCCAGCCGCTGGTCGTGGTCGAGTAAGCCGGGTCCGCGATGTTCGATAAAGTCCTGATTGCCAACCGCGGCGAGATCGCGCTGCGCGTCTTACGCGCGTGCAAGGAACTCGGCATCTCGACGGTCGCCGTCCATTCCACCGCCGACGCGGAAGCGATGCATGTGAAGCTCGCCGACGAGAGTGTCTGCATCGGCCCGCCGCCTGCGCGCGAAAGCTATCTCAACATTCCCTCCATTCTCGCGGCCTGCGAAATCACCGGTGCGGATGCCGTGCATCCGGGCTACGGCTTTCTCTCGGAGAACGCGCGCTTCGCGGAAATTCTCGCCGAGCACAATATCGGCTTCATCGGCCCGAAGGCCGAACACATCCGGCTTATGGGCGACAAGATCGAGGCCAAGCGCACCGCGAAGCGCCTCGGAATTCCGGTCGTGCCCGGCTCTGACGGCGGCGTCACGTCATTCGAAGAAGCGATGCGCGTCGGCAAGGAAATCGGTTTTCCGCTGCTGGTGAAAGCGGCGGCCGGCGGCGGCGGGCGCGGCATGAAGGTCGCACGCGACGAAGCCTCGCTCGGCGAAGCGCTTTCTTCCGCGCGTTCCGAAGCGAAAGCCGCGTTCGGCGACGACGCGGTCTATCTCGAGCGCTATCTCGAGAAGCCGCGCCATATCGAAATCCAGGTGTTCGGCGACGGCAAGGGTAACGCGATCCATCTCGGCGAGCGCGACTGCTCGCTGCAGCGCCGCCACCAGAAAGTATTCGAGGAGTCGCCCTCGCCCGCGCTGAACCGCGAGATGCGCGGTGAAATCGGCGAGATCTGCGCGAAGGCGATGCGCGAGCTGAAATACTCCGGCGCCGGAACCATCGAGTTTCTCTACGAGAACGGCGAATTCTTCTTCATCGAGATGAACACGCGCATTCAGGTCGAGCACCCGGTGACCGAAATGATCACCGGCCTCGATCTCGTCAGCGAGCAAATCCGCATCGCATCCGGCGCGTCGCTCTCGGTGACGCAGGAAGAAGTGCAGTTCAGCGGCCACGCGATCGAATGCCGCGTGAACGCCGAAGACCCGCTCACGTTTGCGCCGTCGCCCGGCAACATCACCTATTACTTCGCACCGGGCGGCCTGGGCGTGCGCGTCGACTCGGCGGTCTACGGCGGCTACCGGATTCCGCCGACCTACGACTCGCTGATCGGGAAACTGATCGTGCACGGCAAGACCCGCACCGAATGCATGATGCGGCTTCGGCGCGCGCTCGACGAGTTCGTGGTCGATGGCGTCAAGACGACGCTGCCCTTGTTCCGGACGCTGGTACGCAACGCCGATATCCAGAACGGCGAATACGACATCCACTGGCTCGAGCGGTTTCTGGCGGAAAAGACCTAGCGTTGCGCCGGGCTTGCGCTAGATTCACATCATGGCCCGCCCCGACGAAGCCAGAGTCGAAATCACCCCGGAAGTGCTGCTGAAGGCTTATGCCCTAGGCATCTTTCCGATGGCGGAAAGCGCGGACGACCCTTCGCTGTTCTGGGTCGAACCCGAGCAGCGCGGCATCATTCCGCTCGACGGCCTGCGCATTTCGCGAAGGCTTGCGCGCACCATCCGCTCCAACAAATTCGAAGTGCATGTCGACCGCGACTTCGACGCGGTGATCGACGCCTGCGCCGCGCCCGCGGCCGGGCGCGACTCCACCTGGATCAACAAGCGCATCCGCAAACTCTACCGCGCGCTGTTCGACCGCCGCCAATGCCACACGGTCGAAGCATGGCGCGACGGCAAGCTCGTCGGCGGATTATACGGCGTAAAGATCGGCGCGGCGTTTTTCGGCGAGAGCATGTTTCACTTCGAGCGCGATGCCTCGAAGGTCGCGCTCGCGCATCTCGTGGCGCGGCTCAACGTCGGCGGATTCAAATTGCTCGACGCGCAGTTCACTACGGCGCATCTGGAAAGCATGGGCGCGGTCGAAGTCTCGCGCGTCGAATATCAGAACATGCTGAACAAGGCGGTCGCGGCGCAGGCGCAGTTCTATTGCTGGCCTTCCGACGGCGTGATCGACGGCGGCGTGGTTTTGCAGTCGATCAGCCAGATATCGTAAATCGGATGCTCGATGGCGTTCAGGCCGGGAGAATTTGCGAACATCCAGCCGGTGAAGATGCGGCGGATTTCCGCTTTCAGCGTGATCTCGTCCACCTCGACGAAGGCGACCGTATTCTGCGTCTCGGTTGGCGGCCGCGTGTAACAGGCGCGCGGCGTTACCTGCAGCGCGCCGAATTGCACGGTCTCGTTCATCGCCACGTCGAACTTGATGATGCGGCCTGAAATCTTGTCGAGTCCGGAGAAGGTCGCGGTCGGGTTCGCGATATGCTCGCCTTCAGGCGCCTGCGTCACCGTCTCGGGCGTCGTGTTCGGCGCCGGCAGTTCCTTGGTGTCTTTCTGCTTCTGCTGATTTTTCGCAGGCGCCTTCTTTTCCTTCACCGGCGCCTTCTTCGGCTGCGGCGGGGGCGGCAGCGGCGCTTGTTGCGGCTGCGGCGCCTGTTGCGGCTGCGGCTGCTGTTGCGGCGCGGGCAACGGTGCCTGCTGGACGTCGGCTGGCGGACGCAACTGGCCGAGCGCCGGGCCTGCCGCAAGAGTCGCGGTAAGAACGCCTGCCGCAATCAAACGGTATGGAATTCGGATCATTCGGAAAGTGCCGCTGCCGCCCGCGGCACAAGGCTTCTGCCGCCGCAAAATTTACGTGTCCGGTCGTTAACATGGAGATTGAGGCGGCGAAAGGGCCGTGTCAGGATTTGCGTCCCGGCTCAAGGCCGCAAGGACACCATCGAATTATCGGGAGCGAAACGATGAAATATTTTATTCTGGGAGCCGGCTTCGCAGTCGTGCTCGGCATGTCGCAACTGGTCATGCCGGTTCAGGCGCAGGGCGACGTCAGGGCGCTTTGCAACAACAAATACGGACTCGGCAAGCGCTGGCCGACGGCTAGCGAAGCGGAGCGCAAAGACGCCGCCGCCAAGATCGCGGCCTGTGTCCGCTCGGGCGGCAAGAGCTAAGACAGTTCAAAATCATGCCGCGGCAACGCGGCATGACGTGACAGTGGACTAAACAGCGCCTCGCGTTCGGCAACGGACTCGAGGCGTTTTCTTGCCGCCACGTCCCGACAAAGCCTTCGCGAAAATGTCGCCCGCCGGTTGCCGGGGACCGGGCGGCATCGGCAGCTCGAGTCGCCGGTTGCACTTGTCGCCTTCCCTTCATCTTCCAGTGGAGATTCAAGGGCCGTTTTTGCTGCCTTTTTCTCGCCGCCTCCGCCTCGCAGAACTGGAAAAAGCGCGGCGGATGCCGCAAACAGGGCGTAACGGAACCCGGCTGGCCGGGAGCCCGTTTAGGCCGAGGCTGGTTCAGGACAAACGATGAAGAATTCGATTTCTCGCAGGCGCTTTCTGGCGAGCGCGGCCGCGCTTGCCGCTGGCGCCACGCCCGCACTCGCGCAGTTTCCCACGCTGCCGCCGCCGTTCGGCAATAGCCAGCCCTACCCGACCGACCCGCAGCGCCCGCCGCGTGATGTCGATCCGCGCGGCAATCAGCAGGTGCAGCAACAAGGCCCGAACCAGCAGCCGCCGATCCCGCAAGGTCCGAACGACATCGCGGCGAAGGAGCAATGGTATCTGCGCGATTCCATTCCCGACCCGCGCTTCCCGATCCGCCGGGTGAATCAGGAATTATTGAACCCCGAATTCCGCCGTCAGCTCGTTCCGTTCCGCCATACCGAGCAGCCCGGCACGCTCGTGGTCGATGCGAGAAACTTCTTCCTATATCTGCTGCGCGAAGGCGGTCAGGCGATCCGCTACGGCGTCGGCGTAGGACGCGAAGGCTTTGGCTGGAGCGGCGATGCGATTGTCGGCCGCGTCGCGGAATGGCCGGCATGGGTGCCGCCGAAGGAAATGCGGCTGCGCCAGCCTGAGTTGCCGGAGCGCATGGAAGGCGGTCCCGAAAATCCGCTCGGCGCGCGCGCGCTTTATCTCTATCAGGGCAGCAAGGACACGCTCTATCGCATCCACGGCACGGCGGAGCCCTGGACGATCGGCACCAACGTCTCTTCGGGCTGCATTCGCCTCCTGAACGAGGAGATCGCAGATCTTTACCTGCGTACGCCGGTCGGCACCAAAGTCGTCGTGCTCGGTAACTCCGCGACCATGCCGAACCAGACGCAGCAGCAGCCGGTGCAGCAGCAATATCAGCCGCAGCAGCAGTATCAGCAACAGCCGCAGCAGATTCAGCCGCAGTACCAACAGCAGCAGCAATACCCGCAGCAACCGCAGCAGATTCAGCCGCAACAACAGCAGCAGTTGCCGCCGCTTCCGCCGCCGACGCAGGTGCGCTGACCGCGAATATCTTGGCAGAAGGTTCATGCCCGCGGCCGCCCGCGGGCATGGCGCTTTTAGGGGTACTCCCGCTCACGACGAGGATACGCTAGAAGCCATCGGCTTCGATTCAATCCAAATTTATTCCGGCGGGGACATTCATGATCATCGGCATCTTGCAGCACACGCCCTATTGGGTGTGGGGCATCTTCGTTCTGCTTCTCGTGCTCGGCCTGACCCAGACGCGCGCACGCAATGTTTCGCGCGCGCTCGTCTATGTGCTGCCGGCCATCATGATCCCGCTATCGTTTTTCACGATTGCTTCCACGTTCGGGATCAAACCGCTGCCGGTGATCGCGTGGCTTGCGGGCGTCGCCGCGGCGTTCCTGTTCAACATTTACATTTTCCGTGCGCCGTCAGGCGTCCGCTACGACGCCGCTACGCGGAAATTCGCGGTGCCCGGAAGCTGGGTGCCGCTCGTTCTGATGATGACGATTTTCCTGTCGCGCTTCGTGCTCGGCGTTACGCGGGCGATAAACCCGGCGCTGATCGGGAATGACGTATTCGTCGGTATCGTCAGCGCGGTGCTCGGCCTGTGCAGCGGGCTGTTCGCAGCGCGCGCGGTGAAGACGCTTTCCGCGCAGCGCTGAACCTAGCGCAGCGCGGCGGCGATCGTCTTCGCGTTGTGGCGGATCATGTCGATATAGGTCGCGGCGGGACCGTTCGCCCCCGATAACGCGTCGGAATAGAGCGTGCCGCCGGATTTCGCGCCCGTCTCGCGGGCGATCTGCTCGATCACGCGCGGGTTGGAAATGCTTTCGACGAAGATCGCCTTCACGCTTTCCTTCTTGATCTGCTGAATGAGACGCGCAATGTCGCGTGCGCTCGGCTCGGTTTCGTCACTCGCGCCCTGCACGGCCAGAAACTCGATGCCGTAAGCATCGCCGAAATAATGGAACGCGTCGTGCGAGGTAATCACGCGGCGCTCTTTCTCGCTGAAGCCGGCGAAGAGCTGCTTGATTTCCGCGTCGAGCGCGTCGAGCTTCGTCAAATAAGCATCCGCGTTTTTTACATAGACATCCTTGCCAGCCGGATCGGCCGCGATCAGCGCATCGCGAATGTTCGCAGCGTAGATCTTCATGTTCGCGACGTCTTGCCAGGCATGCGGATCGTTGCGGTCGCTATGCTTGTGCTGATGATCGTGGCCGTGCCCTTCGGTTTCTGCGGAGAGCGCTTTTACGCCCTTGCTCGCGATCACGCGCGCACCCTTGTAACTCGCCGACTTCACCAGACGGTCGGCCCAGCCTTCAAAGCCGAGGCCGTTGAGCACGACAAGCTGCGCATTCGCAACCGCTTTCGCATGCGCGGGCGTCGGCTGGAAGCCGTGCATGTCGGTGTCCGGGCCGACCAGCGACGCAACCTCCACGCGCTCGCCGCCGATCTCGCGCACCACGTCCGCGAGAATAGAGAAGCTCGCAAGCACCCTCACCTTCTGCTGCGCGTAAGCGATGTGCGGCGCGAGCAGTGCAAAGATTGCAGCGACTACGAGTACCATCCTGCCCATCGTTGTTCTTCCCAAATCAGACCCTCGCGTCCCGCGCCATCCCGTCAGAAGCGCGTATTGACGAAGAAGCGGATATCACGTCCGGGCGCAAGCACTTCGTCCTTGTTGAAGGCGACGTGATTGCGGATATCGTCGTTGAGCAAATTGTTGCCGACAAGACCGATCGTGATCTCGCGCGGGCCGCCGGTCCCCTGCAACGTCTTCGTGTAGCTGATTTCCGCTTTCAGGAGGTTATACCCCTTGGTCGGCGTTTCGTTGGCCGAAACCCGGTCCTGATCGAAGGCGTGCAGCAGGAAGGTGCGCGCCAGCCAGTTGCCGTCGCGCCAGAACAGGCCGGCGCCTACGCGCTGCGGCGGGATGCGCGGAACATTCGTGCCGTCCGAGAACGTGGCGCGCACGATGTCGTATTGGCCGTCGATGCCGAAGGTGCCGCGGCCGAGCGGCATGACGTCGAGCTGCGCGATCGATTCAAAGCCGGTGAAGTTTGCGTTCTGCTGCGAGTACACGATCTGCTCGAGTTCGGTGCCCGCGCCGCAACTCAGGAAGTCGTCGTCGCACTGGTTTCCGGTGAAGCGCTTGTAGATGAAACCGTTGTAGCGCGTATGGAACACGCTCATGTCGAAACGCAGCGCGCCCTGCGCCCGGCGCCATCCAAGCTCGAAACTGGTCGCGGCTTCCTTCCTCAAATTCGGATCGCCGATTTCGAAGGTGCCAGTCGCGTCATGCGGGCCTTTGGAGAACAACTCGGCGGCCTTCGGCGCGCGCTCGACATATTGCGCGGTGAAGCGCCCGACCGTCTGCCACGGCAGATCCCGTAACAGACCGGCGCTCACGCTGACCGGAACGAAATCGCGCTTCGCCGAAAACAGAGACAGGTCGGGCGGGCCTACATAACCCGCGGGCGCGAGCGCACCGGTGCCATCGACATGCACGCCCTCGATGCGCGCGGCGGTTTGAAAGCGCCACAGCGGGTCGAGCTGAACTTCGTTGAAGACATAGCTCGCAAAGCTCGTCGTCTGCGCAGGCGCGAGCAACGTACCCGCCTCGCCCGCGGTGGAGAGATTCTGATTGCCGAACTGGAATCCAATTGCCGATTGCGCGGGCCCCAGCGCGCTCTTCCACGGCATAAGCTGAAATTCGACGCGCGCCTCCTGTTCGCGGTTCATGAAGGTCGAGCCGATCACCGGCGTCGGATCGTCGTGGATTTCGTCATGCTTGTAGTCGGCGGCACCGAACCAGAAGCGGATCGCGTCGAAATAGCCGTTGTCCGGGCGGTACTCGCCTTTCGTGGTGAACTTGAGCTGCTGGAGCGCGATGCGCGTCCTCTCCGCCGCTTCGTCGCCGGGAATGCCGTAAAGCGATTCCGTATAGGCGACGTTGAAACCTACGTAGCCGTTCTGTCCGAAGGTCGAGGCGCCGATCGACTGGCCGTTGGTGCGCTGGAAGGTGTTGAGCTGTCTGCCCAGCGGCGTGTTGTAGTCTTGTGACACGCGGCCGAAGGCATCGAAGAATACCGCGTATTGTCCGTTGCCGGCGCGCAACACGGTCGCGCCCTGCGCACCCTGATCGACCGAGGAAAGACTGCCGCGAACATCGACATTGATGCCCTTGAAGGGCGAAGAAATAATCCGGCCGGTATCGACCTCGACCACGCCGCCGATCGCGCCGGAGCCGTAGCGCAGCGTCGCCGGTCCGCGGATGACCTCGATCTGGTTCGCGACCAGCGGATTAATCGGCACCGCATGATCTTCGCCGAAGGCGGAAACGTCCATCGCGCTGATGCCGTTCTCCTGCACGCGCACGCGATAATTATCGAGACCGCGGATGATCGGGCGGCTCGCGATATTCGGAACGAAGCTGGTGGTGTTGATGCCGGGATAGTTCGCCAGCAGATCGCCGATGGTGCTCGCGGAAGTTCTGCGGATTTCGTCCTGCGGGACCACCGTGACCGGCGCGAACACATATTCCAGCACCGGAAGCGTGCCGGGATTCCATGCGGGCGCGTTCTGCGCGCCGGTCCGCTGCGCGATCGGCGATGGCGCGGAAACCACGATCTCGGGAAGCACCTCCTGCGCCGCTGCGTCCGAAACGCCACCGGCAAGATGAACCACCGCGAGCACCGCCGTGCAGTACCGGAATTTCATGACGCCCCGCCTTTGATATGTTGTATCAGTATTGATACAATATATCAGATAGCGGTCAAGCGCCGCTTCGCCGCAGCTGGCGCCGCGCTTCTGCAACTGATTTGCATTTCAATTCCAGTGGCTTGCGCGGCATGACCGAACCGCATAGACCGGCGCGGCCTGCACGCCGGAATTGCCATGAAACGCGTCGAGATCTTCGCAGCCGTGAACATCGCAGTCGGCCTCGCCGTACTCGCGCTGAAGTATCTCGCCTACTATTTCACCGGCAGCGTAGCGCTGTTCTCGGACGCGATCGAAAGCATCGTCAATGTATTGACCGCGATCGCCGCGCTGATTGCGATCCGGTTTGCGGCGCAGCCGGCCGACAAGGATCATCCCTACGGCCATCACAAGGCGGAATATGTTTCCGCGGTGATCGAGGGCGTGCTGATCGTGGTCGCAGCTTTCGCCATCCTGCGCGCCGCATGGGACGCCTATCACGTGCCGCGGATGATCGAAGCGCCTTGGCTTGGTCTTGCGATCAACGGCGCCGCCTCGGTTCTGAACCTTTTTTGGGCGCTCACGCTCATGCGCTACGGGCGTAGACATCATTCCCCCGCGCTTGTCGCCGACGGGCGTCATCTGATGACCGATGTCGTTTCCTCCGTGGGCGTACTCGCGGGACTTCTGCTCGCGGTTTACACCGGCATCCGTGTACTCGATCCGCTGCTCGCCGTTCTGGTCGCATTGAACATCCTGTGGTCCGGCTGGAAACTCATGAAAGAGTCAGCGGGCGGGCTGCTCGACCAGGCGCTGCCCGAGGAAACGCTCGATCGCATCCGTGCCGCGATCGCGAAAAATGCCGACGGCGCGATCGAGGCGCACGACCTGCGCACGCGCCACGCAGGACCGATGACCTTCGTCGAATTTCATCTGGTTGTGAAAGGCGCGATGACTGTGACCGATGCGCATGACATCTGCGACCGGCTGGAGCGCGCGATCAAAGCGGAAGTCCACGACGCGCTGATATCGATCCACGTCGAGCCGGACGACAAGGCGAAGCACTCGGGGATCGTGGTGCTGTAGTTACGCCCACGCGCCGGAATCGAAATCGCCGGGACGAGCCCGGCGATGACAAACGAAAGATAAAGTACCAGAGCGAACTATTCGTTCGGCGACCAAGCCTTGTAGTCGCCGGTCGCCTGCGGGCGCTTGCCGGTCGAAAGCGTCGAGCCGCGCGGGCGCCACGCATTCGGCGTGCCGGTGTAGTTCGGGCGATGCGGCTTTTCCCAGTCGCGGGCTTTGTAATTGTCGATGGTCGGCGGCACATCGACGGTGTGGTGCAGCCAGCCGTGCCAGTCCGGCCCGATGCGCGAAGGTTCGGCAAGGCCGTTATAGATCACCCAGCGGCGCTCGAACTGGAAGTCCTTCTCCACCCGGCCCCGATCGGTGCGGTAATAGCGGTTGCCCTGGCTGTCGGTGCCGACATGCTCGCCATAGAGCCACGTCCACCAGAAGGTGCCCCAGGTCGCCGAATTCCACCAGGTAAAGATGCCGAGGAAGAAGGTTTTCATGGCCGCCCGTCTAGCACGGGGCCGCGCCCGCGCAAACGCGGCAATCAGGCCGATTTGGCTGGAGGGATGAACTTCTGGTTCACGACGCCGAGTTCTTTCAGCCGCGCGGCAACATGCACCACCACTCCACGCACTACCCCCGATTTGAGATCCGGGTCGTCGGCCAGTACCAGATGCGCGACCTGGGAGAGATGCTGTTTCGGGTCAATGCCCTTGGAGAGTGCCGCGAGCGTACTTTCGTCGAGCAGCTTCTGGGCCTGCGCGATCGAGTTCACGCCTTCATGTTTTTTGAGTTCGCGGAAGCGCTCGAGCAGTTCTTCGTTGGTGCCGTCAAACGGCTTGTTGGCGCCGCTCTTTTTCGCAGCCAGCCCGGCGGTGATCGCTTCGGCGGCTGAGATCGCTTCGGCGGAGGAAACGATTTCGGCCCGCGGCGAGGCTTCCGGCTTCGCTTCGGGCTTGGCCTCTGCCGGAAACAACGCGGCGGTAATCGCGGCTTCGGCACTTTGCGAAGCCGATGCGGGCGGCGCCTGCACGATGGGCGTGGGTTCAGGCGTAGCGGGAGTAGCGGTTGGCGTCGCCGCAGCGGCGGCGTGCTCCGACGCAGGGGCCGTTGCCGGCGATGGAGTCACCGCCGCGGACGGATGTGCGACCGGAACTGGACTGGGCTCTTTCTTTTCTGCGGCAGCCTTTTCGGCTTCCGCCTTTTCGGTCGCGACGACCAGCTGCTCGAAAGTTTCCGCGGGTTTTTCTTCCTTCTTTTTCTCTTCTTTTTTCTCCTGATTTTTCGCATCCGTCTTCTCGGAGCGGCGGCCCGAGAGTATTGCGACGATCAGGCCGAAGAACATTGCGATCACGATCGCGGCGAAATAGAGCAGCACCGAACCCTGACGATTGAAATGGAGATCCGGGCCGCAGAGCGCGCGCGCATCGAGCGAAGGAATCACAAGATCGCCACGGCAGAACATCGGCGCCGCCACATAATGACCGGCCGCCAGCACAGCTGCGAAAAAGATAATGGCAACGATGCCCGCCCGCATCGACCTACTCCCACCAACGCTACGAAATTACGCCCGCGCTTTGCATTTTGGGGCAAGGTTCCGGCGAAGTCTAGGAAACGGGCAGCGGCCCCTGGCCTCTCCGGCTAGGTGCGCGGCGCCGACGCCGGGAACCGCCGGCACCCAAAAAATTTTTTGCCGGATTTCGGGGATAGCGGGCAAAGCCCAATAAGCGCGCTCCCGAATCCATTTCCCCGGACCTACGGTGAGGCGGTCAACTCTTGTTCTGGGTCGGGAATCGGCTCCGAATGGGTGCTTCAGGGTCGGAAGATTCGGGCAAGCGGCTATCCCCGATATTCAACCCAGACCCACCAGTTTTAGTGTTTATTAGTAGGTGGCGTACTATTACTTGACGCGTAAGGTAGAGTCACCGTAGCGTCATGATCCTGTCGGGGCCAAGTAATGCGGACCGTCCCGGCATCCCCCAAAGCGGGCAGAAGTCGAGGGCGCCGGGCAAAAGCCTGCCCAGCGAACGGTCGTCCTGTCGCCGCGAAGGGTCTAAAATCGGGGTCCGAACCCGCCCGAAAGAGGCGCGTTGGCCCCAAACAGGCGAGGTCCGGCAGAGATCGGGCCTGAACATAAGAGTGCGAGAACCGGGACGGGTTCCGCGCCCGAATTAGGGGACGATGAAGATGCGTATTCCGCGCCGGTACACCAAAGAAGGCCAGTCGCCGTATTCCGCCATCACCTTCCGCAAGGCGACGAGTGAGATTCGCAATCCGGACGGGTCGGTCGTCTTCAAGCTCGACAACATCGACGTGCCCGAGCACTTCTCGCAGGTCGCGACGGATGTGCTCGCGCAGAAATATTTCCGCAAGGCCGGGGTCCCTGCGAAGCTGAAGCGCGTGGAAGAGGAAACGGTCCCCTCCTTCCTCTGGCGCTCGGTCGCGGACGACAAGGCGCTCGGCGATCTCCCCCAGAAAGAACGCATCGTCGGCGAGACGCAGGCGACGCAGGTATTCGACCGCCTCGCCGGCACCTGGACCTATTGGGGCTGGAAGGGCGGTTATTTCGACACCGAGCAGGACGCGTCCGCCTTCTTCGACGAGATGCGCTACATGCTCGCCATGCAGATGGCGGCGCCGAATTCGCCGCAGTGGTTCAACACCGGCCTGCACTGGGCTTACGGCATCGACGGTCCCGGCCAGGGCCACTTCTATGTCGACCCCTTCACCGGCAAGCTGACGCAGTCGGCCTCCGCTTACGAACATCCGCAGCCGCATGCCTGCTTCATCCAGTCGGTGCAGGACGATCTCGTCAACGAAGGCGGGATCATGGACCTCTGGGTGCGCGAAGCGCGCCTGTTCAAATACGGCTCGGGCACCGGCTCGAACTTCTCGATGTTGCGCGGCGAGAATGAAAAACTCTCCGGCGGCGGCAAGTCTTCGGGCCTGATGTCGTTCCTGAAAATCGGCGACCGTGCAGCGGGCGCGATCAAGTCGGGCGGCACCACGCGGCGCGCCGCGAAGATGGTGGTGGTCGACGCCGATCACCCGGACATCGAGCAGTACATCGACTGGAAAGTGATCGAGGAGCAGAAGGTCGCGGCACTCGTGACCGGCTCCAAGGTCGTGCAGAAGCACATGAAGGCGGTGATGAAGGCCGCCATCAATTGCCAAGCTGATGGCGACGACTGCTTCAATCCGGAGAAGAACCCTGCCCTGAAGCGCGAGATCAAGGCCGCGCGCAAGGCCATGGTGCCGGACAACTACATCCAGCGCGTGATCCAGTTCGCGAAGCAGGGTTACAAGGACATCCACTTCCCGGTCTACGACACCGACTGGGACTCGGAAGCCTATCTCACCGTCGCAGGCCAGAACTCGAACAACTCGGTGCGCGTCACCGACGACTTCCTGCGCGCGGTGGAAAAAGACGGCGACTGGAATCTCACGCGCCGCAAGGACGGCTCGGTCGCGAAGACCGTGAAAGCGAAAGAACTTTGGGAGAAAATCGGCCATGCCGCCTGGGCCTGCGCCGATCCCGGCATTCAGTTCCACACCACGGTGAATGACTGGCACACCTGCCCGGCAAGCGGCCCGATCCGCGCGTCGAACCCGTGCTCGGAATACATGTTCCTCGACGACACGGCGTGCAACCTCGCGTCGCTCAATCTCCTGCGCTTCCGCGCCGAAGATAAATCCTTCGACGTCGACAGCTATGAACACGCCGTGCGGCTCTGGACCATCGTGCTCGAAATTTCCGTCATGATGGCGCAGTTCCCGTCGCGCGAGATCGCCGAGCTCTCGTATCGCTACCGCACGCTCGGCCTCGGCTACGCCAACATCGGCGGCTGGCTGATGACCGCGGGCATCGCCTATGACTCCGACGAGGCGCGTGCCTTCACCGGCGCGATCACCGCGATCATGACCGGCGTGTCGTATGCGACCTCCGCCGAGATGGCCGCCGAACTCGGCGCTTTCCCGGGCTACGAGCCCAACCGCGAGCATATGCTGCGTGTCATCCGCAACCATCGCCGCGCGGCGCATGGCGACAAGGACGGCTACGAACAGCTTTCGATCCCGCCGGTGCCGCTCGACATTCCGAACTGCCCGGACGAGCGCCTCGTCGCGCGCGCGGCCGCCGCGTGGAACCGCGCGCTCGAGCTCGGCCACAAACACGGCTTCCGCAACGCGCAGGCGACCGTGATCGCGCCGACCGGCACGATCGGTCTCGTCATGGATTGCGACACCACCGGGATCGAGCCCGACTTCGCGCTGGTGAAGTTCAAGAAGCTCGCCGGCGGCGGCTACTTCAAGATCATCAACCAGGCGGTGCCGGAAGCGCTCCGCACGCTCGGTTACTCGGAAGCGCACATCGCCGAGATCGAAGCCTATGCGGTCGGTCATGGCACGCTCTCGAATGCGCCCGCGATCAACCACTCCTCGCTCGGCGCAAAAGGCTTCAGCGAAGACACGATCAAGATGCTGGAGGGCAAGCTCGCCACCGCCTTCGACATCAAGTTCGTGTTCAACCGCTGGACACTCGGCGACGAGACGATGAAGAAGCTTGGCGTCACCGACGAGCAGATGGCGGACCCCGCGTTCGATCTGCTCACGCACCTCGGCTTCTCGAAGCGCGACATCGAATCCGCAAACACCCACGTCGCGGGTGCGATGACGCTGGAAGGCGCCCCGCATCTCAAGGTCGAGCACTATCCGGTGTTCGATTGCGCGACGCCCTGCGGCCGCATCGGCAAGCGTTATCTCTCGGTCGAGAGCCACATCCGCATGATGGCGGCGGCGCAGCCCTTCATCTCGGGTGCAATCTCGAAGACGATCAACATGCCGAACGACGCGAGCGTAGAGGACTGCAAGGCGAGCTACATGCTCTCCTGGCAACTCGCGCTCAAGGCCAACGCGCTCTATCGCGACGGCTCGAAGCTCTCGCAGCCGCTGAACTCCGCCCTCATTCAGGACGAGGACGACGAGGACGATGCGGTGGACGCCCTCCTCGCACAGCCCGCGGCTGCGCGCGCCGCCGCGCTCTCCGAAAAAGTCGTCGAGCGCATCGTGGAGCGCGTCGAGCGCATCCGCGAGCGCGAGAAGCTGCCCTCGCGCCGCAAGGGCTACACGCAGAAGGCCGTGGTCGGCGGGCACAAGGTTTACTTGCGCACCGGCGAATATGACGACGGCCGCCTCGGCGAGATCTTCGTGGACATGCACAAGGAAGGCGCGACGTTGCGCTCGCTGCTCAACAACTTCGCGATCGCGATCTCGCTCGGCCTGCAATATGGCGTGCCGCTCGATGAATATGTCGACGCCTTCACCTTCACCCGCTTCGAGCCCGCGGGCATGGTGACCGGCAACGACACCATCAAGATGGCGACCTCGATCCTCGACTATGTGTTCCGCGAGCTCGCGATTTCCTACATGGGCCGCTATGACCTCGCGCATGTCGACCCGAACGAGATGGGCGGCGGCGCGCTGGGCAAGGGCGAAGACGAAGGCAAGCCCGCGCCGGTGATCTCGCGCGGTCTGGTTCGTGGCAAGGCGCCGACGTTATCCGCGGTGTCCTCCACCGACGCGCGCGGCACGGAGAGCGCCCGCACTTCGGCACCGGCCAACGTGGTCTCGGCTTTCCTTGCCGGCGGACCGGCTGCATCGACGGGTGCCGCGACCGCGCTCAAGCAAGCGCCGGTGGTGGAAAGCGAAGCCGAACGCGCGAAAGCGCTGGAGGTGAACCAGCGCGCGGCGGCGAAAGCCAAGGGCTACGAAGGCTCCTCCTGCCCCGAGTGCCACAACTTCACGATGGTGCGGAACGGCACGTGTCTGAAGTGCGATACGTGCGGCAGCACGACGGGCTGCTCGTAACGATGCTTGGACCAATCAACGTCTGAAATGAAAAGGGCCGCGGAGAAATCCGCGACCCTTTTTTAGCTAGGCAGCATCCAAACCCAACGCCTGCTTCACATCTCCCGCCAAGCCGCTTCGCAGCTTCTCTTTGGCGTCAGATGATATTTGATCCCACATTTCCTGGGCTACAGTGCACAAAAAGAGGTGGTGAGTTATTTCAACACCGTGTGCGAAGGCATCGACAACAGCCGAAGCGATTTCATCAATCGTTTTAATGTCAGAAAGAGAAGTATGTTTACTCCACTTCCCTGGTGTTTGCCCGTGAATAATTCCAGACATTTCAGCGTACCATTTCTTTGACTGCGAAAGCACTCCTAACTTTGATTGAAACTCGACAAAATTTGGAGTGTGCGTCTTGTGATACTCAAGCAGCTCCTTCTTGTCTAAATAGAAATCATCCAATCTTACCAAGCTCGCAAGCTCCGTCGGATGAGTTCTAAAGTACGTATAGTATAGAGCGGTTTCGAATATTGCCCTCATTGAAGCCGCAGCAGATTTGTAGAGTCCTAGAGCAATCAACGCGGCAACGTGAAGTCCACACAATTGCATTTCACGAACGAATGAGAGAGCGGGATTGCCTTTGTCAACTATCTCGAACTGTCTTGCCCATATTGCAATTCGTTCGTTTGTATCCTGAAGCTTTTTAGACGAAGTAGCATTTTTTAAGAACGCCGCGACGTTGCCGTTCCAATCTACCGCACCTATTGCGCTAGAGAATTTATCTGCTGACATCTTCGCGATCTACGCCACGCTTAGTGATACCGCGCAGGTAAGGATCGTAGGAACCCGCGTTAAGCCAATCCAAAACCTTCAAAATCTCATCGCCCGAAGCGATTCTTAAATAATCTTGGATCATTTGCTTCGAGGCTCTCATGTTAGAAAACTTGTACTTCGAGGCATATTTCCTAGAACTGGAAGCGAGTACGGAGTGAATGTCCTTCTTGGACATTCTTTTTCTCTGTACTAATTCATGAATAGCTCTTCGTTCAAAGCTGCGCTCATCACGAAGAAATTTTTGCGGTCTAACTGCACGCAGTTGATCTATTACACCATCAATCAATCCTGCCAGTTCCATCAAGAACACTTCATCATTTAGAGCTTTCCGCAGTTCCTTAAGCTCCGTTGGCGACAGTTCCGATCTGAGGAGATCAGCCAACAATACGCGTTTAATGCGTTCTCGTGTTCTGGGATTCATCTCACCTTAGCCCCATTCTTTGGAACAACTCTCTAGTCACGCTGATTAGATTTGCAAATGCCTCTGTACTGTAGGGCTTTCGGCTTGCCCATACAAAGCCTCGCCCCTCCTCCGGTTCGGAAAAAGCAGTATACTTTTTCAGTGTGTGGGTTAGGCAATGATCCCTGTAGTCAGGGTTATTTCGTATCTGAATTTCCTGATCGGAAAGTTTCGTTCTTGATACGTTGTTAAATAATATGTGGGGCTTCGGACTTTTTTCACTCGCCTTCTTGGCTGAAATGAACTTCATCATAAGTCCTATGCCTCTTACAGCGTATCGTTGAGGCATGACGGGTATCAAAACGTGGTCTGAATTTTTCAGTGACGTTTTCGTAAAAAGAGATCCTGCTGGATGACAATCGATAATTGTCAGATCGTAATTGTCTCTGCAATCCGCAAGAAATTTCTCAAAACGCTCCTCCATTGGCTTGGTTTGATTCTCCGACTGACCAAGTGCCACGTACATCAAATCTAAAGTCGACGGAATAATATCTAACTTTCCGCCGTGTGCTCGCGGAGAATAAATGTTAGTTGCCAACTTCGCGACGGGTGGAGGATTGTAATTTCCAGCAACTTGTAATTCATAGGGATTCAGATCGGTGTTGCTGTCTACCAGTATGGAGAGCGTCGTCGATCTTTCTTGTTCTAATTGAAAGTATGTTTTAGCCGGTAGTAACGCTTGCGACATATTGAACTGAGGATCGTAGTCGATCGCGAGCACTTTCTTATACTCTTTACCGTCAAGTTTGAGGCGTGGAGCGATACCCGCAATGTGCGTAGCAACGGTGGTTTTGCCGACGCCTCCCTTCATATTCATTACAGTAAGTACAGTCCCCATTACCGTCCCCACAAAACAATAAGATTGGACTATAGAGATTTACGCCTAGCCGACACAATGATGCGGCGCGGCACTGAACGTGAGTGAATTGTCTCTTGTTCAGCCGCTTTCACTACTCCGTCCAGCACACTAAGTTACCTCCATGTGCGGCCGTTTCACCAGGATGTACACATGGGCGCAGCTCTACGCGCTCTATAAGCTCGCTTACGATTCAACCGCTGCGCAGCCGAAGTCGAACCTCCAGCCGCGCTACAACATCTGCCCAACCACGCAGATCGACATCATCCGCGACAGAAACGGCCGCCCGGAAATCGTCACCGCGCGCTGGGGCCTCATCCCCTCGTGGTGGAAGAAGCCGCTCAAGGAACTCCCCGCGACCTTTAACGCGCGCTCGGACACGGTAGCCGAGAAGCCGATGTTTCGCGCGGCGTTCAAATCACGCCGCTGCATCATCCCGGCCTCGGGCTATTACGAATGGCGCAAGGGCGAAGACGGCGGGCGCGAACCGCACTATTTCAAGCGCGTGGACGGCGCGGTGATCTCGATGGCCGGGCTTTACGAGGAATGGACCGACCCCGCCACCGGCGAGATCGTCACCTCCGCCACCATCATCGTCACCGACGCGAGCGAGGAAGTCGCGCACATCCATAGCCGGATGCCGGTAATTCTCGAACAGAACCAGATCGAAGACTGGCTGTTCGGCAAAAGCGGCGTCGAAGTCCTGAAGCCCGCGCCGCAAGGCACGATGAAGGAACACCGCGTCTCGCGGCGGGTGAACAGTTCCAGAGCCGATGAAAACGACGAAACCCTGATCGAGCCTGCGCGAAGCGGGGAAAAATAATTTCCGCGTTCAAAATTCGGCTTACGCTCCAACCACTTCCACCACCCCCAAATAAATCTATCCCCGCCCTCATCCGCCGCGCGTAAATTTCGCCCGCCGTTTCCGTTCGAGGGCGCGCTCATGAGGCGTTCGTGATCTGCGGGAAGCGGCCGGCGCCTGCTGGTGCGGTTCGCAGCCGTATCACCGGGAGGCTTCGGGTCACCGTCCGCGCGCACTACGACGCGCCGCCTATCCTCTTTCGAGAGGCTCTGGCCGAAGGGCCGGCGAAGGCTGGAATGGAAACCGGATGCCGCGGAGAAATCCCGCGGCGGAAAGTTTCGGAAGCACGGTCCTGAAAGCTTTAAGACGCCGAAGTGTTTTGTGTTGGCGCGAATTGCGCAAGCGCAAAGCGCGCACGGAGCGCTGCGAGACGATACGCGCCGCAAGGCGCGGCTTACGAAGACGTGGCGTTTCGCAGCGCTCCGTTCCCTCGATTTCGATCGAGCGCGCATCGAAGCGCGCAAAGGAAAACGCATGCGCATTTTTGTTTTTCGCGAATGCCGCAAGCGCCCGGCGCGCCGCCTACACCTCGATCTTCACGCCATGCGAAGTGTCGTCGGTGAGGATTTCGAACGCCGCGCGGTTTTCCGCCGTCAGCGTTTGCGCCTTGCCGCCGCGCGTGAGCGTGAGCACGCATTTCGCGATCTTGGTGTTCAGGCACTGCTTGGTGCCGCCGGGTGGATTGAAGTAACGCAGGCCGACGAAGAAACCCTTCGGTGCCGAAATCCTGCCCTCGATCGAAACGCCCTCGCCGCGCGTGGCGAACGACCAGTTGAAGTAATCGAACGCGCCGCGCGCGCGGAAGCCCTGCATGAGCCCGGTCAGCGGGTATTCGCGGCCTTCGTGGCGCAACAGAAGCGGCGTCAGCGGCGGCGTCATGAACGGCCCGACCTTCACCCGCGCGGTCGCGACTTCGAGAAAACTCTCCGGCGCGTTGTCGAAGCCCGCCACCTGCCCCCAGGCGTAAAGGTCGGTGTGGCGCGAGCCCCAGTTGTGGTTCTGGCTCCCGGTCCAGCCGCCGATCTCGTGGCGCTCGCCGTTCACGCTGATCGCGCCGCTGAAGCGCGCGAGCGGCAGGCTCACCAGCGATTTCGCCGCCGGAAACCCGCCCTCATAAAGCTTGCGCGGCAGGAGCAGCGCCGGCCGCTCGCCGCCTTCGAATTTCAAATCCCAGGAAATCTTCTGCGCGCTCGCGATGCCGCCTTTCGCCACGCCCGGCGAAAGGATGGCGTCTCCAACGCGCACGCCGAACGCCGCGCGGCCGAAGGCACAGCTCGCGAACGGGAGTTCGAGCTTCGCCGCCTGATGCGTGCCGCGCTCGCCGTCGAAGAAGATTGCCCACAATTCGCCGATCGCTTTTTCCGGCGCGCCCTTCGGGCTGAAAATCGTGTAGCGGATCCAGAAGCCAAGCGGCTTTTGCGGATGATTGCCGCGCAGGAAGAAGCTCTCGTAATGTCCGGCGCCGCCGCCGTCATAGCGGGTAAAATTCACCGCCCGCTCGAACTCCCGCAGCCCGCGATCCATCCGCTTCTCCTTTGCGTTCAGTCTAGCGGATCGTTTCCCTGCTGAAATGACGCGTATCAAAAAGCGGGCGGCCGTGGAAAAAGGGAACCATTCCGGATTCGACACGTTGCCCGTGCTCAGGCAGCTTTGTGCGCCATCCGACTCGAATCAAAGGAGACCTTCGGCCATGCTCCGTTCTTTCCGCATCGCGCTCATTGCGCTTGTTGCCACGCTGGCTTTTTCCGCCTCGGCCTTCGCCGACACCTGCTCGATCCGCATCCACTTCGTGAAGGCCGGCTGGGTGATCGGTGGCACTGTGGGCGACGGCACGCTCACCTGCAATGGCCGCAGTTATCCGCTCTCGATCGGCGGTCTCTCCTACGGCTTCACCTTTGGCGCATCTTCGGTCAGGTTGCGCGGCGTCGCGCGCCACGTACACCGCCCGCGCGATATCGAAGGCGTTTACGGCGCGGGCAGCGCGGGCGCCGCGGTCGTCCGCGGGCCGCAGGCGGCCGTGCTCACCAACCAGAAGGGCGTCGTACTCGAAGTCGCCGGCGCGCAGAGCGGCCTGATCGTGAACTTCGACCTGAACGGAATGGCAGTCTCGCTCAAGCGGTAACGCGCCGCGCGCTACCCGCGAAAATTCCGCTTCCGCGTTTCCTCGGCGCGCTGCAGCGCGGCCACGCGCTCGGGCCAGCGCCAGAGGCAATAGCCGAGGCCGGGTTTCGTGATGTGGTAGGTCGTGAAGCTCAGCGAACTGTCTTCGCCATAGGGATTCTCGAAAAACCAGAACGAGTCCCAGACCGCGCCGGAGGAGAACGGCCCGGTGTAGTAGCTGTTCAGCGGCCCGCCGCGCTCGTGCATGGTGTTGCATTCGAAAAGCTGAAGGCCCGGCCCGCTCGCGGTTACGAGACTCGCGACGCGCCCGGGGCGGTCGCCGAGTTTCGCGATCGCGAGCGCGAAGATTTCCGCGCTTGAGCGGAAAAATTCCTCGCCGGTTTCCTCGTCTATTTTGTACGGCTTGCCGGCCGCGAAATCGGCCTCGGCCTTTTCGATCTCTGTCTTTGTCGCGGCATAAGCGCGCTTCACGATTTCCGCCGCGACCTCCCGGGTTTCGATCGTATGCGCGCGCATCAGTTCCGAATAAGGTTCGTCCATCTCATCCACGCGATGAAAGCAAAGCGCCTCGAAGGACGCGTGATCCTCCGCGCTCCAGCGCTCCGCATACCGCTTGATATCTTCTGTCATCGCGCCCCGCGCGCCCCGAGTACAGCCTAGCGCAATTTTCGCGGGAACGGCGGCAGGCAAAAAATCAGGCCGATTCCGAAGAACCGGCCTGAAAGGAAGCGCCGCGTGGCAGGATGGAGATCGTTGCCAGCGAACGGTTTACTTATGGCGCGGGCGTGCGCGGCGCGCGTTGATCCAGGTCAAAATCCCGTAGAACCCGCCGCTCCCGCCGGAACCACAAGCGCATTGCGCGGTTCGCCCTAGAACAAATCAAAAGGAGCGATCGCATGCCCGCGCCGCAAGAAATCACCGAAAAGTTCTGGAAGTCGCTGCATGGCGACCGCACCTTCATGCTCGGGGTGGACGGCGCGGAAAACGGCCACTTCCGGCCGATGACCGCAATCCTCGAACACGAAACCGGCGGCCCCGTCTGGATTTTTACCGCGCAGGATAACGCGGTCACGCGCGCAGTCCGCAACATGAAGAAGCGGGCGATGGCGGCTTACTCCGCCAAAGGCCATGACCTGTTTGCAACTGTCCACGGCACAATCCAGCTCGACATGGACCGGGAAATGATCGAGAAACTCTGGAATCCCTTCATCGCGGCGTGGTTCGAGGGCGGCAAGGACGATCCCAAGCTCGCGTTGCTCCGCTTCGATGCAGAGCGCGGCGAAATCTGGCTTAACGAAAATTCGTTGTGGGCGGGTGCCAAGATGCTGTTCGGCGCGGGCGACCCGAAGGAAGACTATCAGGACAAGGTCGCGAAGGTCCGGCTCGGCAACCGCGCCTGACAGCTTGACGCGCCGTGCGGCTCAGATCGCGCCGCCGAGATCGTCCGGATTTTTCGGCACGCGCTTGTTCGCGTCGCTCATCATCACCGCCGTCACGATGATCGCGCCGAGAATTGCGATCCCGCCGACGGCAATCGTCGCAGGCAGCGCGTAGCGGCGCTCGCGCGGCGCGAACGGCAGCTTGCCGCGCACATCCGAATAGCTCGGCAGCCGCTCGCGGAGTTTACCGACCGGGACTTCGGGCAGATTGTCGCGCAGCTTGCTTAAGCGCTCCTGCAGCGCGTCGATGCGCTCGCCGATCGCGTCGAAATCCACGTATTTGTCGATATAGCGGGTGAGTTCGTTCATGCGCATGATGGTTCGCTTCCCGGAAATGTTCTGCCCAGAACGGCCAAGTCGCCGATAGGTTCCCGCTTAAACGCCCTCTTCCCCGAGCATCAGCTGCTCGATCTTCGCTTCCGCCCCGATCGCCTCGCTTTCGCTGGCAAAAGTGTCGATCTCGAGCGGGCCTTTCGCGCCCGCGATGATGGCATGGAGTATGAACCGCGGCGGCGCCTCGCCCTGCTCGTCTTTCAGCGCCTCCAGCTCGAGAATGTCGGAAAACTTGTACCGCTCGCTCCAGCCGATGCCGAACGAGCCGTTGCCGTCCACGCGCAACTCCCGCTTTTCCGCGTTGAAGGTCACGGTACGTGTCAAGCCGAGCGCGCCCGCGAGCAGCAAAATCGCGCCCAGAAGTCCGACCGGAAGCCCGATCAGCCAGAACGGCAGCATGGCCCACTGAAACAGCGGGACGCCGGGGCGGATCAGGAGCTCATGCGGCACAGAAAGCGCAAGCACACCGCCGCCCGCGAGCAGTACGCGCGCCGGCCAGCCGAGCGGCTGGCGAAATATAAGAAGTCCGTTGAATTCTTCGATCATGCGGCTTACGCGGTGCTACCCCGGCGATGGCCGCCGCGCTAGGCTCCGGCAGTTCATTTTAGCACGTGAGGCTTGCCGATGTTTCGTTCCCCATTGCCGGTCACGGTGAAATTGCTGCTGACCCTGTTCGTCATTTCCCTCCCACTTTCGGCCGCTACCGCGCAGCAGATTACGGTCCGGAAACTCTGGTACGGCATCTACACCGTGAAGGAGAGCAAGGAGATTCCCGATCCGACTTCGCCGACAGGCACGCGCTACGAGAATACGGGCGTGGCCGGCCCCAGAGTGAATTCCAGCGACATCGAGCGCGAACCGAGAATTTATTTCGGGTTCGGTTATCGCGTCGATGGTTCAGGTACGATCGAAGAAATCTACTTGCTGCCCGATGCGAACGGAAATCGCCGCGACGACCCGGCCTTCCGGCAGATGCGGTCGGTGCGCGCGGGTGAGGAAAATTTCATCGGGTGGTATACGGGCAACGGCGAATCGAAGGGCAATCCACTCGGCACATGGACGTTCCAGCTTCGCCAGAACGGTCGCGTGCTCGTCGAACATACTTTTTATCTGACCGACCGGTGACGGCGCAGCCGTTACCGCAGCCAGAGTAAGGTGAAATGAATCTGCGCCGTCTCGCTCCCTGGGTTTTCGTCGCGCTGGTCATAATCGGCTTCGTGATCTGGAATTTCTATTTCGACCGCGAGTTGCGGATCGATAAAGACGGCCGCGGCATCGTGGTGCAGGACGGCGACTCCTTCATCATCCAGCAGACCAACATCCGGCTCGACGGCATCGACGCGCCGGAACTGAAACAGAATTGTTTCTCCGCCGACGGCTCGATCTGGCGGTGCGGCGGGGAAGCGCGCAATCAGCTCGCCAAATTGCTGCGCAAGGGCGACGTGAAATGCGAACCGCGCGCCAAGGACATCTACGGCCGCACCATCGCGAAATGCTCGGCGCGCGATATTCCCGACATCGCCGAGGAAATGGTACGGCTTGGCTGGGCGATCAACGCCGCCGATATCGGTCAGGGCAAATATCCCGCGGCCGAAGAGGAAGCGAAGGCTGCAAAGCGCGGCATCTGGCAGGGGCCGTTCGAGCGGCCCAAGGTCTATCGCCTGCAGCATCCGCGCGACGACGCGCCGAAAAAGAACTGACGCCGCGAAACCGGGGGCTGCATCCGCGCGTTACTGCGGCGTCATGCCCTCGCAAACCATACGGCACATCGAATACGACGAGGAAAGCCGCGCGCTGACCGTGACCTTCGTTACCGGCCGCATTTATCGCTATTACAAGGTCGAACCCGAGGTCGCGGAAGCCTTTCGCATTGCCGCATCGAAGGGCCGCTTCTTCAACCTTCGCATCCGCGATCAATACCGGTTTGACGAACTCGCTGCTTGACGCCGGCGACGCTCTCCGGCGACCCTCGCAAAGCAATGCGAGGAGTTTCCCCGATATGACCACCGAACTCTGGCGGCTGGACGCGAGCGAACAGGCGCGGCTGATCCGTAAAGGCGCGATCTCGAGCGTCGAATTGACGAAAGACACGCTCGCGCGCGTCGATGCGATCAATCCGAAGATCAACGCGATCGTCGATCTGATGGCCAAGGAAGCGCTTTCTGCTGCCGAGGATGCCGACAAAAAATCGCGCGCCGGCTCGCCGCTCGGGTTGCTGCATGGCGTCCCTGTCACCGTGAAGATCAACGTCGATTTCGCTGGGCGCGCCAATACCAACGGCGTCGTCGCCTACAAGGATAACATCTGCAAGGAAGACAATCCGGTCGTCTCGAACCTGAAGAAGTCCGGCGCGGTCATCATCGGGCGCACGAATACGCCCGCTTTCTCGATGCGCTGGTTCACCGACAACGCGCTGCACGGACGCACTCTCAACCCGTGGAACAAGGGCGTGACGCCGGGCGGCTCGTCGGGCGGCGCCGCGGCATCGCTGATTACCGGCATGGGCGCGATCGGCCACGGCAACGATATCGGTGGCTCGATCCGCTACCCCGCTTATGCCTGCGGCCTGCAGGGCATCCGCCCGAGCTTCGGGCGCGTGCCGACTTTCAACCCGTCGCTGCCCGCGGAACGGCCGCATGTCGCGCAATACGCATCGATGCAAGGACCGCTCGCGCGTTCGATCCGCGATTTGCGGATTTCGCTCGACGCGATGGCGGCGCGCGACACCCGCGATCCGCTCTGGATTCCACTTCCGCCCGTCAACGTCCCGAACGGCCGCCCCACTAAGGTTGCGCTGTTCGACGAGTGGACCGGTTGCAAGGCCGATCCGCAGGTAGCCGAGGCCCTGAAAAAATCCGCGCAATGGCTCGAGGACGCGGGCTATATCGTCGAACGCGCGGCACCGCCCTTTTTCGAAGAAGCGAATCAACTCTGGTTACGGCTCGTGCTCAACGAAGGCCGCTTCGGATTGAATCAGGCGATCGCACAGTTTGGCGACGAGGCGATCAAGAAATCATACTCATCGAAAAACGGCATCATTCCCGAACTTGATCTGGAAACTTTCGTGAAAGAACTCGCGCTCCGCAGCAAATATCTGCGCGCGTGGAACGAGTTCTTCGAAAAATATCCGGTGCTCTTGTTGCCGTCGTCGTGGAAGCAGCCCTTCCCGATCGACGCCGACCTGCACGGCGGCAATGCCTTCGTCGACCTCGCCGACGCGCAGAGCCCGCAACTCGCAACGCCGATCCTCGGCCTGCCCGGTGTCGCGGTGTCGACCGGGCTTGCCGACGGCATCCCGATGGGCGTGCAGCTCGTTACCGCGCGCTTCGAGGAAAGCAAAGCGCTGGACGCCGCCGAGATCATCGAGGCACGCGCGCCGAAAGTGGAAGTGATCGACCCGAAGTTCTGATTATTTCCGTTTCGGAACGATCACGTTGTTTGGGTTCGGTTGCCGGTTCTTCGGCGCAGCTGAATAGTCGCCGAAGGGCGAATCCCGACGCGTGATGACCTCGCGCACGCCTTCCTTCTCCGCGACCGCGATGAACTCGCGTGCTTCCGGCGTGTTGCGCATCAAGCCGTCCAGGATCGGTCCCAGATTTTGCACGCTGGAAAGGCCCATCGCCTCATAAGCCTGATTGACCATCATCTTCTGCGCAGACAGCTGCGAGAGCGGAATCGTGCAGAGCTTGCTCGCAATTTCAGCGACCGTTGCTTCCAGTTTCTCGAACGGCACCGCCTGATTGATCAGTCCGATATCGGCAGCCTCGCGGCCTGAAAGAGCCTTGCCGGTCAGCGCATATTCCTTCGCTTTGGTAAGACCGAGCCGGTAAATCCACATGCCGGAAAGATAAGCGCCCCACATACGCGAATAGGGCGTGCCGATCCGCGCGTCCTCGCTCGCGATCACGAGATCGCAACACAACGCATAGTCCGAGCCGCCGCCGACGCACCAGCCGTGCACCTGCGCGATCACGGGCTTCGACGAGCGCCACAGGCTCATGAATTTCTGGTGCGGCGAGAGCGCGGGTGTGGTCGCAAACGAGAAATCCTTGCCGGCGTCCCATTCGCCGTCGGTGTTCATGTAGTCGTCCCAGTGGTGGAAGCCTTTGCCGAAATTATATCCGGCGCAGAAAGCCCGCCCCGCCCCGCGCAGCACGATCACCTTGATTGCGGGATCGCGGGTCGCCGCGTGAACCGCGTGCTACAGTTCGTCCGGCATCGGCGGCACAATGGTGTTGAGTTCTTCGGGCCGGTTCAGCGTAATCGTCGCGACTGCGCCCTCGGTGTCATAGAGAATGGTCTGATATTGCATGCGAATTTCCCGGCCTGCCGGGGAATAGGCTAACAGCCCGGCGCGGTGCATCCAAACCCCGACGGAGCCGTGTTTCCGCACTGCACGCTTTCGAGGAGGATTTCCATGCGCGCGCATACTCTATGGATTGCCGTCATTGTGTCGTTCGCGCTCAGCGCGGGGATCGCCTCTGCCCAAACCGATTATGGAAGCTGGCCGTTGCTGAAAAACCCGTTCCCGAGCACCGGCGGCAATGGCGTGATGATCGACAAATACGAACCCGTCGTCGCCGACGGAAAATGCACCACCGACTTCACCGCGATCGTGGAAGGCAAGCCCTATTACAACGAGGTCGTATTCGATGCCGTGCCGGTACAGGGCGGGATTCTCTGCACCAACGGCAAGTGGCGCGCCAAGGACGGAAGCGCTGACGGCACGACACCCTTCGAGGTCTTTATCAAAGACGGCGTGAAGCGCGCCCGGCCGCAATAAGGCAGTGGAACCATTCGCGCCCGGAGCGGTTATCGGGCCGAACGCAAGCAAAAGGGATTCATCATGGGACGCGGTCTTCTTCTCTGGCTACTCGGCATTCCGCTGCCGATCATCCTCCTGATCTGGATTTTCGGCGGCCTGAACTAAAGCATTTTCCAGCGGCCTTCCCCCGGCCGCAAATCCCCAGCCGGAGCGTTCCCCCGCGCTCCGGCTTTTTCTTGCTCAGCTTGCCGGCGCGGCGGCGCTGCCCTTCAGATCGATTTTCACAAACAGCCAGATGTCCACGAACGTCTTTGCCGCGATCAGCAGGATGAGAGGCGCAAGCGAACCGTATTTCTGCGCGAGCGCGGCGCCCCCGAGAATGACGAGATGCATGATGATGATGCGGGTATAGAGCCCGCCGACCAGCGGACCCGGCTTGGTGCCGCCCGTGTCGTCTTCATCGACCAGCCGCTTCCACAGCGGCAGACGCGCCATCTCGATCATGAAAGCAATACCGCGGCCGATGAAGGAAATGGCGAGCGGCAGCAGCAATCCGTTTGCGATCACGATACCGTTCCAGAATTCCGACGGCATGGTGCGAAAGAAGTCTTCACTCAGTTGTGTCGAGAAGCCGGTCTTTCCCGAAAAGAATGCCCACAGAAAAATGAAATGGCCGAGCATGAAGCCGCTCGAATGAACCAGAAAAAACGTAAAGAAAAACAGCCGACCGAAAACCTCACCGAAGAAGTTTTTCGCAAAGTCGCCGCCTATCAGGATCCGCATCAAAGTCCAGAATGCGATGATCGCGGTTTCCGCCCAATAGAGCATCAGGAGCACGAAGGTGCTCCAACCCCAGTAAAAGACGCCGACCAGCGGAATCAGATTCGAGATCAGCACGATCGCCAGCGGCAGATAGAGCGCGATCGGCGACCGCACGGCCGGGTCGGGGGCGAAGGCTGAACGGCTTACACGGGGGTCAGACTGCATGGCGCTCCAACGGCAGAAAGAATCAGACGCACGGCTGTGGGCCGGGAAGACCTGTTCCGCAGGACGGTGCGAATCGCGACATTCGTCCTCGGAATTCACAGTTTATGGCATGCGGTGAATGACCGCGGCTTCATAAAGCTGTTACAGTGAATTTACCGAGGCGATTCGCAAAAGCGGGCGTCTCTCTCCACTCCTCCCGGCGTGGCGTAAAGACTGAGGCGGCCCCTTGTGCCGCCTCTTCTCTTTTGTGCGCCTTCAGCAATCACGCAACCTGCTTCGCCCGGATCACGGTCCACAACATCAGATAGATCAGGGCGCCGTTGAGGCAGTGCCATAGAAAATGCGTGCCGAGCGGAAACGCGCCGCAGATGGATGGATCGACAATCCGGAAGCTAAGAGAAAGCATGAAGAGCGCGGCAGCCGAGAGATAGGCGCCGCCGATCCAGAGCAACGCGCCGCCTTTGACGCGCAACGCGATGCCGAGAATGACCAGCGCGAACAGCACCGGAAAATAGAAGCCCGAATTGTTCAGGAAGCCCGGCGGCAGGATGCGCGGCAACAGCGCCGCCAGCCCGAGAAAGGCTACTATCCATACCGCCGTCATTACGACGCTCTGCCCGAGGAAGCGGCGCAGCGTATAAATAAGGAATGTGACTACGAAAATTCCGATCGGAATCGAATCCGCGAATAGCCCCCAGCGGGTCGCGAAAGTATGAAACAGCGTCGAACCGATCCCGACCAGAACCGCGAGACCGATCAAGAGCAGAATGAAGCGGTCGCCCTTGCCGTCCCGCTTCCAGAGCAGATAGGCGCCCGCAGCGGCGGCGAAGAACGCAAGGTTGCTGACCGCATTGAACGGCTCCGCCCACAAGCCCTCGTGTAGACGCTCGCAATAAAGATCGAGCGGATCGTTCCAGGCCATTGCATTCTTCCCGTTATCGCCACCGAACGGGCATATTGCCCGCCGCCATCCCGGTTTGCGAGTCCGGTCAGTGGCTTATCCCGTCTGGCTTAGGTGGCGATTCCGCGCGCTGAGGCAGCGATTCAAGAAACCGGAAATTATCGAGTCGGAAGAATCGGATAGCGCGGTCTTTAAGAGTGCCGTCTCAGCACTAGGCGGCCGCGGCCGCTTCCGGCACGGCGCTGGCCGCCGTTGCATCGGTCGCCTCGATCAGGGCGACATAGGACGAGGCTGGCAGCGGCGGCGCGAAGACATAACCTTGCGCCTGATGCACGCCCTTGCGCTGCAGATATTCGACCTGGTCGAAGCTCTCCACGCCTTCGGCGATTACTTCCATCTTCATGGTGCGCGCAAGCTCGAGCAGCGTTTCGATGATCGTCTGCGAATAGCGCTCGGTATTGATCGCGTCGATGAACAACTTGTCGATCTTGATCGCATCGACGCCAAGCTTCATCAGATAGGAAAGACCGCCGTGACCGGTTCCTACGTCGTCGATGGCGACGCGAATACCGAGCTTCTGCAAACGCTCGATGATCTCGCGTGCAAGATCGAGGTTAGGCAGCGGTTCGCGCTCGGTCACTTCGAGCACGATCTGATTCAGCCGGATTTTCGAGGAGCCAAAGATCGATTGGATCTCTTGAATGATGGAATCGTTCGCAAAGTGACCGGCGTAAAGGTTGAACGCGATGTTCAATTTCTGGTGTTTGTGATGCGCCTCGCCTACCTCGAGGACCGTGCGTCGCATCAGCGCCTGCGTCATCGGATAGATCAGGCCCGAACGCTCCGCGAGCGGAATGAAATTCGCGGGCGATACCATGGTGCCGTCCGGCTTTCGCCAACGCGCAAGCACCTCGGCACCGATCAGCTTGCCGCTCTTGATATCGATGGTCGGCTGGAAGAACGGCACGATCTCGCCGTTCTTGATCGCTTCGCGGAACTGCACCAGCGGGTCGCTGCGGTTACGGCGGAAATAGAGCGCGCCGAATGCAAAGGTGAGAATCGTGATCAGCGCCGAACAGAGGCGCCCAAACGTGAGAACATCGCGGTACTCTTCACCCAGCGTCGCACGGGTCCGCTCGACCACGACCGAAATCGGGAAGCGCTCGGATTTCAAGAGTACGCCGAGCGTGCGCATGTGATCGATGCTCAGGCCCTCGTCGCCGACCGGCCGCGCGGCAACGATTTCCGAATCCAGCGCGAGGCGAAGACTGCGGCCGTCCTGAAAATCTCCGCCGAGCGTATCGGGCACCAGAAAGTCGGCGGGCACGAGCGCGCCCAGCGGCTTCGTATTCCTCCGATCGAGGCGCAGCCGCAGCGCACGATCGTTGCGGTCGCGGAAACGAACCAGCGCAAGTTCGAAACGGCTGTCGGCAAGCGGCAGTTCGCGGGAGATCGCGCGCGGCTCGCCGCCGTCGCCGAAATTGGTGCAGAGCGTTTCGCCGCTGTCGTCGAGAACCGCGATCTCCTTGATCGGGATCGACACGGTTGCCGCGCGGCGCATGATTTCCATCGAACGCTGATCGCAGCCTTCGACCACGGCCGAAAGATCGACCAGTGCCGCCATCGCGCCTTCGAGTCGCACTTCCGCGAGACCGAGCGCACTATGCGCGAGGACTTCGAGTTTCGCCCGCGCGCTGCGCTCGACGTAGGCGTTGAGCGTGTACTCGACGAGTAGAATCGGCACGCAGGCGACCGCGACGCCGCCAAGCACCACTCCAACCCACCATGCCTTCGATTTGCGCACGCAATACGCCCTTGGCCCGCCCGGTTACCGACATAAGAGCGGCTGCGGATTAAGGTTGCGTTAACGATCAAAAATCGCGCGGCGCTGGGATTTCCGGCGGGCTGCCGTCAACGCCCACTTTTTATATGTGTAGCGCGACTGATAGCTCGCCACGCGAAGGCCGGTGCGGCCGTCGAGAAAGCCGAGCTGCAACACGAAGCTCCTGAGCCAGGCCGCCGCGCCGCGGACCAGCGCCAGCGCGCGGCTCGATCTCCTGCCACGTGCGATGAGTTCATCGGCGGCAATCGCGGCGTAGCGCTCGATCTTGCCGTCGGCGTCTTCGGCGCTGACGATCGTGTCGTGTTCGATCGGATTTTCCAGCATGCCGAGCGTGCCTTCGAGCACGACGCTTTCGTGCACGAGATTTCCGTTGAAACCGCCACGCTCGCGGCGATAGAGCCGCAATACGTAATCCGGCCACCAGCCGCCGTGGCGGACGATCTTGCCGATGAAGCGGTTGCGCCGGGGCATGCGATAGCCGTCCGCGGCGGAGGGATTCCGCAGCACGGCTTCGATCTCGCGAACCAGACCGTCCTCGATCCATTCGTCGGAGTCGAGCGAAAGAATCCAGTCGCCACTCGCCGCGGCCTGCGCGCGCTGTTTCTGCGGACCGAAGCCGGGCCAATCCTTTGGCTCCAGCACGTTGGCGCCGAGCGAGCGAGCGATCTCGACCGTGCGGTCCGTGCTGCCGCTATCGACCACGACGATCTCGTCCGCGATCCCGGCAGCCGAGCGAAGGCAACGCCCGATCGCGCCTTCCTCGTTCTTCGTGATTACGATCAGAGAAAGCCGTGGCATATCCGGTTCATTGCGCAGGGATGCGTTTCGGGCTAACTGCAAAACGGCCCGTTTCCGAGCTGCGAACGGCTCGCCTGCCCGACCCCATTCGATATGCCGCAGCCTGCTCCGCCCGTCCAGCCTGTCATGCGCTTTCCGAAAATCGCCTTCGTCCGACAGAAATTTTCACGCTTCGGCGGCGGCGAACTTATTTTAAACCGTACCATCGATGCGCTTGCGAAGCGCGGCGCGGAAATTGCGATTATTGCGCGCAAATGGGAACCGCATGAAGGCGTTACGTTTCTCCGCTGCGATCCCGCGCGCGCTCCGCGCAAGACACGCGACTCTCGCTTTGCAAAAGCCGCCTGCGAAATCATCGGCACGCTACCCGGCATGCTGGTGCAGTCACACGAGCGCCTTTCCTGCTGCGACATCTATCGCGCAGGCGACGGCGTTCATGCCGCTTATCTCGAACATCGCGCACGCAGCATCGGCCCGGTGCGTCGCTTCTTCCAGAACCTAAGCGGCTATCATCGCGACGTGCTGCGGCTCGAGCGCGAAATGTTCACAAGTCCGCGTCTGAAGGCTGTGATCGTGAACGCACAGATGGTTGCCGACGAAATCGTCGCGCACTTCTCGTATCCGCGAGAGAAAATCCATCTTATTCCGAACGGGATCGATCTTGCGCGCTTCGAGGAGACGACGCTTGCGCGGCTGCGCGCCGAAACCAGAAGCAGACTCGGCCTCGCCGACGGCAGGAAAATTTTGGTCATCGTCGGCTCGGGCTATGAGCGCAAGGGTGTTGCGCAAGCGATCGAAGCGCTTGCGCGAAGCAAGACCGGCGCGGCGTTGCTGGTCATCGGTCACGAGAAGCGTGTCTCGCGCTACCGCGCGGCGACGAAGCGTCTCGGCATCGCGAGCGACGTTCGATTTCTCGGCAGGCAAGAGAACGTGCTGCCTTATCTCGCAGCCGCCGACGCGATGATCCTGCCTTCGATCTACGATCCCTTTCCCTCGGCAGCGCTGGAAAGTTTCGCCGCCGGACTTCCGGTGATTACATCGGAAGCCTGTGGCGCGCGCGACAACGCCCGCGAGATCCATCCCGGCCTCGTGCGAGATGCCAATGACATCGCGGGACTTGGCGGCGCCATCGGAATTGCGCTCGCACTTTCCGAAAAGCCGGAAACGAAACAGCGAGCGCGGGACATTGCCGCACGGTTCGACATGGACCGGATGGTGGAACGGATGCTAGCGCTCTACGAAACCGTGAGCGCGCCGAAACCATGAAGATTCTTCACACCGAAGCCTCGCCCGGCTGGGGCGGACAGGAAATCCGCGTGCTCGACGAGGCACAGGGCTGCATTGAGCGCGGACACACGGTCTGGATCGCAGGGCAGTCGCATTCTCAAATCGTTCCGGCTTCGCGCAAGCGCGGCATCAAAACCTTCGAACTGCCGTTTGGACGGGTGAATTTCAAGACCGTGCGCGCAATGATCGCGCTGCTCAAGCGGCTCGACCCTGACATCGTCGTGACCCACAGCCGTAACGATACGTGGATCGCCGCGCTCGCCATCCTGTTTGGCCGCGCGAAAGCGAAGCTCATTCGCCTGCGGCATGTTTCGATTCCGGTGAAGCCGGGTCTGCGCAACCGCTGGCTCTATGGCCGCCGCGCCTCGCGCGTAGTGACGACCGGCGAAATGATCCGCGCGCATCTGATCGAAGTGTTGAAGCTCGACCCCACGCATGTCGTTTCGATTCCGACCGGCACCGATCTCTCGCGCTATTTTCCAGGCGACAAGGCACAAGCACGCGCGAAGCTGCGATTGCCCGCCGACAAGAAACTGATCGGCATGGTCGCGACTCTGCGAAGCTGGAAGGGTCACCGCTTCCTGATCGACGCGCTGCTCGATCCGAAGCTTAAAGATACGGTCGCGGTCCTCGTCGGCGATGGCCCGCAGGAGCCGAACTTGCTAAAGCAAGTCGAGGAGCTTGGCTTGAAAGATCGCGTGATCTTTGCGGGCCGCCGCGAGGACGTGCAGGACTGGCTCCGCGCGTTCGACATCTTCGCGCTGCCCTCCACCGGCAACGAGGGCATTCCGCAGGCGTTGATGCAGGCATTAGCGACAGCGCTTCCGGTTGTGACCACGCCGGTCGGCGCAATCCCGGAACTCGTAACACATAATGAGTCCGGCTGGATCGTGAAGCCGGAAGACCCGGAGGCGCTCGCCGGCGGCATCGACGCTTTACTTAGGGCACCCGAGCTTGCAAAGAAGCTCGGCGAAGCGGGCCGCATGGTGGTCGAAAAGAAGCACACCAAGGCCGCGATGCTGGATGCCATGGAAGACGTGTTCAAGACAGCGATCGGAGTGAATCAATGAAAGCGTATGAACCGATCGTCGGCGAAATTCTCCGCGGCAGTGGCGCCAAGTCCGTGCTCGATCTGCCGAGCGGGACCGGCTGGATGCGCCGTCAGTTGCCCGACACTTCGGTCGCGCTCGACGGCATCGATCTTTATGAAGGCAAACCGGAAGGCTATCGCAATTTCCTGAACCACGATCTCGATCTTGCATGGCCCGCATCGCTCGGGACGTACGACGCGATCGTAAGCTGCGAGGGGCTCGAACATATCGCCAGCCCCGGCCTGTTTCTTTCGAGTGCGCGCGATCATCTGAACCCCGGCGGCACGCTGGTGATTACGACGCCGAACACCTGGCACATGGCCTCGCGCCTGAAGTATCTCACGCGCGGATTCTTTCCCGGCTTTCCGTCGCTCGCGGGCAGGATCAAAAAAGGCTCGCACATGCACATCATGCCCTGGAGTTGGCCACATCTTTACCTGCACCTGACGCTCGCCGGCTTCGAGAAGATCGAGCTTCATCCGTGCTTCGGCGACGACCGCACGAACTTTGTCGATAAGATGCTAGCGGGACTGTTACGCTCCAACCCCAAGCGCAAGGCGCGAAAAGCGAAAGACGCCGAAGAGAAGCGATATTGGGAGACCGCAGCCTCCGATGCCTCGATGCTTTCGCGGCGTCTTGTCGTGTCGGCGAAGAAACCGGCTTAAGGCTTCCGCGCGACGAATACCAGACTGCGCGAGGTCAGCGCGGTCCACGAATTCGCTTCACGCGCGATTGCATCGGTTTCTGCAGCCAACTCCGGCTCGCGGCGCGCGATGCGGCCGGTGTGCAGAGCTGTACCGAGCTTGTTTCCCGGCCACAAAAGCCCCGCGAAAAGCGACGCGCTGCGCTTTGCGCGATCCGGCGAGAGCGAAATATTCTTGAATCCCGCGCGGCGCAGGCCGTAGTGCCAGTATTGAAACGGCAGCGGCGCGATGTGCCCGCAGATGCGCCCGCCGTTTTCCGGCTTGATGCTGGGCGACGGAAACATGTGGTAGTGGCCGCTCAGCAAAAACTTCACGCGCGACAGTGCGTGACCGACATTCGGCACCGAAAAGATAAGCAAACCTCCCGGCTTCAGCACGCGATACACGTCCGCGATTACGTCATAGGGAGCACGCGTGTGCTCGAAGACTTCAATTGCGACGACCGTGTCGAATGCCGCGTCTTCATAGGGCAAACCGAGATTGACGTCGCATTCCTTGAGTGTGACGCCATCGGCCTTGAAGGTGCTACCGGAAATATCGCAGGCGGAAATTCCCTCGCCCGGCTTTAGACCGAGCGCTTCGCGCTCTTTCGAGATCAGGCGCGTGAAGAAGCCAGAGCCGGCACCGAGATCGAGAAACGGAAGCCCCAGCTTGCCGCTCTCTTTGATCTTGTTCAGCACGAAATGATTGGTCGTGCCGAGCGACGCAGAACCATGCGCCGCAACCCCACTCGCGGAGCGCTCGATCATTTGCTGTCCGGCAGCGAGAGCCGGATATGCAGTTCGCGAAGCTGCTTGGGCGTCACTTCCGAAGGCGCGCCCATCAGCAGGTCTTCTGCGCGCTGGTTCATCGGGAACGGCACGACTTCGCGCAAGTTCTCCTCGCCGCAGAGAAGCATGACGATGCGGTCCACGCCCGGCGCGATGCCGCCGTGCGGCGGCGCGCCGTAGGAGAGCGCGCGCAGCATGCCACCGAACTTCGCTTCCAAGACATCCTCGCCGTAACCGGCAATCGCAAACGCCTTCTTCATGACTTCGGGGCGATGGTTACGGATCGCGCCCGATGACAACTCAATGCCGTTGCAGACGATGTCGTACTGAATCGCCTTCATGCCGAGGATCTTGTCGTTATCGTCGTTCTTCAGCGCCAGGAACTCTTCCGGGTCCATGTTCGGCATGGAGAACGGGTTGTGCGAGAAGTCGATCTTCTTCTCTTCCTCGCTCCACTCGAACATCGGGAAATCGACGATCCAGCAGAAGTCGAAGCGGTCCTTCGCGACAAGATTCAATTCTTCGCCGACCTTGGTGCGCGCGGGGCCGGCAAACTTCACGAAGTCCTTCGGCTTGCCGGCGATGAAAAATGCAGCGTCGCCAATTCCGAGTTTCAACTGATCGCGGATCGCAGAGGTGCGCTCGACGCCGATGTTCTTCGCGATCGGGCCCGCGCCGCCCTCTTCGCCTTCGCGCCAGAAGATGTAGCCGAGGCCTTTTTGCCCCTCGCCCTGCGCCCATGAATTCATGCGGTCGCAGAAAGCGCGATTGCCGCCGGACTTCGCCGGAATCGCCCAGACTTCAACTTGCGGGTCCTGCTCGATCATGCCTGCGAAAATTTTGAAACCCGAGCCTTTGAAATGCTCGGTAACGTTCTGCATCTCGATCGGGTTGCGAAGGTCCGGCTTGTCCGAGCCGTATTTGCGCATCGCTTCCGCGTACGGAATCATCGGAAACTTTTTCGTCACCGGCTTGCCGTTCGCGAATTCCTCGAACACGCCGCGCATCACGGGCTCGACCGCGTCGAACACGTCCTGCTGCGTGACAAAGCTCATTTCGATATCGAGCTGATAGAATTCGCCGGGCGAGCGGTCGGCGCGCGCGTCTTCGTCGCGGAAACATGGTGCGATCTGGAAATAGCGGTCGAAGCCCGAGATCATCAGTAACTGTTTGAACTGCTGCGGCGCCTGCGGCAGCGCGTAGAACTTGCCGGGATGCAGCCGCGACGGCACGAGGAAGTCGCGCGCGCCTTCGGGCGACGACGCCGTCAGGATCGGCGTCTGAAATTCAAAAAAGCCCTGCTCCTTCATGCGGCGGCGGAGCGAGTCGATGATCTGCCCTCGCTTCATGATGTTCGAATGAATTCGGTCGCGGCGCAGGTCGAGGAAGCGATACTTCAAACGAAGTTCTTCCGGATATTCGGCATCACCAAACACCGGCACCGGCAATTCGCCGGCCGCACCCAGCACTTCGATCTCGGTCGCGAAGAGCTCCACCTCGCCAGTCGGCAGTTCCTTGTTGTCGGTGCCGTCGGGGCGTTTCCGGAGCTTGCCGTCCACGCGGATCACCCACTCCGAGCGGAGCTTTTCGGCGGTCTTGAAGGCCGGGCTATCCGGGTCCGCCACCACCTGCGTCACGCCGTAGTGGTCGCGCAGGTCGATGAACAGCAGGCCGCCGTGGTCGCGGATGCGATGGCACCAGCCCGAGAGCCGGACAGTTTCGCCGATGTCGGACGCGCGGAGCGCGCCGCAGGTATGGGTACGGTAGCGATGCATTTGGAAAGCCGGATTCGCCTTTGAAATCGGGCGGAAAAGCGCATGGGGGGCCGGTGATGTCAACCCGACCGAACCGTAGTCGTCCCCGCGAAAGCGGGGATCCATAACCCCAGTGCCGGAAAGTCGAGAGAGGGGTGGTTATGGGTCCCGGCTCACGCTCGGCTTTGCCTCGCTTGGCCGGGACGACGGTGAATTACAGCGGCAGTTTGGTCCCCTGTTTCAGCGTCTCCAGCACCACGTTCGAGCGCACGCGCTCGACGGACTCGTGCGGCAGCAGCACCTGGTTTACGAGGCGGCCCAACGCGGCGAGGTCCTCGACCACGACCTTCATGAGGTAGTCGGCGTCACCCGTCAGCGCGTGGGCCTCTAGAATTTCGGGCGTACGAGCGACGAGCTCGCGGAAACGCTTCGCGTTCTGGCCGGAATGGGTCGCGAGCGAGACCTGCACATAGACCGTCACGGTCAGGCCGACGCGCGTGGGCTCGATCTCCGCGCGGTAGCCCTTGATGACGCCCGCCTCTTCCAGCCGCTGCCTGCGGCGCGAACTCTGCGAAGCGGACAGTCGAACGCGCTCGGCAAGCTCGGCGTTCGTGAGCGCACCGTTTTCCTGCAACGCCGAGAGGATCGCGAGGTCCTGCGCGTCCAAAGTGATTTTTTCTTGCATTGATCTGGCTCAATCCGCGCGTTTTATGCACAAGTTGCCTGTAGAACGCCTCAAATGACCGCCTTTTGCAAGAACTTCCTGCAATTCTGTGCGTTGAATTGAGGGAATCGCAGGAGGAAACGATCATGGGCCCCTTCCCGCACGACGCCGAACCGGCGCAGATCTCGAAGCACAACCCGATGGGCACCGACGGCTTCGAGTTCGTCGAATACGCCCACCCGCAGCCCGACAAGCTGCATGCGCTATTCAAGCTGATGGGCTTCACTGCCACCGCGCGGCACAGAACGAAAAAGATCACCGTCTATCAGCAGGGCACGGTCAGCTATCTCGTCAACGAGGAGCCGGGTTCGCACGGCTTCAACTTCGTCGCCAAGCACGGCCCCTGCGCGCCTTCGATGGCGTTCCGCGTGGTCGATGCGAACCATGCCTTCAAGCGCGCGCTGGAAATGGGTGCGGAAGCCGCCGACCCGAAAGACGGCGCGAAGTCGCTCGACGTGCCCGCCATCAAAGGCATCGGCGGATCGTTGCTCTACTTCATCGAGCGCTACGGCGAGAAAGGCACCGCCTATGACAACGAGTTTGAGTGGTTGGTTGCGCGCGACCCGAAGCCGGAAGGCGTCGGGCTCTATTATCTCGACCACCTTACGCATAACGTCATGCGCGGGCGCATGGATGTCTGGGCCGGATTCTACGAGCGGCTCTTCAACTTCAAGCAGATCCGCTTCTTCGACATCGAGGGCAAGCTCACCGGCCTGTTCTCGAAGGCGCTGACGAGCCCCGACGGAAAAATCCGCATCCCGATCAACGAAAGCGCTGACGAGAAATCGCAGATCGAGGAATATCTCCACGCCTATAACGGCGAAGGCATCCAGCACATCGCCTGCGGCTCGCGCGACATTTACAAGACCATCGAGAAGCTGCGCGCGGACGGACTGAAATTCATGCCGTCGCCGCCGCAAACTTATTACGCGAAGGTCGACGGACGCGTGCCGGGGCACGGCGAAGACTTAAAGCGGCTCGAGAAGAACGGCATCCTGATCGACGGCGAAGGCGTCGTGGACGGACGCGAGACGAAAGTACTTCTGCAAATCTTCTCGTCGAACGCGATCGGCCCGATCTTCTTCGAATTCATCGAGCGCAAGGGCGACGATGGTTTCGGCGAAGGCAACTTCCGCGCACTCTTCGAGAGCATCGAAGAGGATCAGATCAGGCGCGGCGTGTTGAAGGAGGATGCGGCCTAAATCGCCGCGTCTTCCTGCTTTACCGCCGTCCCCGGAACGGCGGCTTGCGCTGCGCGGCGCCCGGCGCCATGGCGGGAGCGTCGCCCTTGTGGCGGAACGAAATGCGGCCACGGCCGAGGTCGTAAGGCGACATCTCCACGGTCACGCGGTCGCCTTCCAGCGTGCGGATGCGGTGCTTCTTCATCTTGCCCGCGGCATACGCGAGAATGACGTGATCGTTGTCGAGCTTCACGCGGTAATTGCCGTCCGGAAGCACTTCCGTGACGATGCCCTCGAATTCGATTAGATCTTCTTTCGCCATGTAGTCCCTTAGTGTTGCGCGGGGCGCGGCTGCTGCCCGCCGCGGCGCTTCGGTTTGCGGTTCATAAAGGCAACGCCGGTGAGCTGTCCACCATGCGCCGCGTTCGGCTGGGTCTGCTTGTTATTGCTCTGCCGGTGTTCCGGCTTGGAATGCTGGTGCGGACGCTTGGTGCGATGCTCCGGACGTCCCTCATGCTTACGCTCGCCGTTATGCTGCGGGCGCGGTCCACGGTGGTCCGCGCGCTGCTCGTGCTTGCGCTCGCCCTGATGATGGGGACGCTGCGGACGCGCCTCGGCGCGCTGCTCCGGACGCGGTTCCTGCCCGTCGCCCTGCTGCGGACGCTGCCCCCGATATGGATTGCTGCCGCGGCGATGGCGCTTGCGGCCCTGGCCATCGCGCCCGCCGCGATTTTCGCCGCCGCCTTTGCTTTCTCCGATCGACGGATTCAGGCGGCGATCGGTGGTCGGGATCGTGATTTTCGTAAGCCGCTCGATGTCGCGCAGGAAGGGGCGCTCGTCGTTCGCGACGAACGAGATCGCAATGCCCTCGGCCCCGGCACGCGCAGTGCGGCCGATGCGGTGGACATAGCTCTCCGGAATGTTTGGCAGATCGAAATTGATGACATGGCTCACGCCATCCACGTCGATGCCGCGCGCAGCGATGTCGGTCGCGACCAGCACCCGCACTTTGCCGGAGCGGAAGGTGCCAAGCGCGCGCTCGCGCTGATTTTGCGACTTGTTGCCATGAATCGCGTCCGAGGCAATACCGGCATTGTGCAGCGACTTCACGACCTTATCGGCGCCGTGTTTCGTGCGTGTAAACACAAGCGCGCGGTCGATCGGTTCGGCTTTGAGAACCTCAACCAGCAAACCGGTCTTGCCGTTTTTCTCAATGAGAATAACGCGCTGCTCAACCTTGTCGGCGGTCTTAGCAACCGGCGTCACGGCGACACGCACCGGCTCTTTCAGGAACTGCGAAACGAGATGCTCGATTTCGCTCGGCATGGTCGCCGAGAAGAACAGCGTCTGCCTTTGCTCGGGTAGCATCTTCGCAATTTTGCGAATATCACCGATGAAGCCCATGTCGAGCATACGGTCGGCTTCGTCGAGTACGAAGACTTCGATGCGGTCGAGACGAATTGCGCGCGAGTTCACAAGATCGAGCAAGCGGCCAGGGGTCGCGACCAGAATGTCCACGCCGTTCGCGAGCGCCTTGATCTGCCGGCCGATGTTCACGCCGCCGATCGCGAGCGCGGTCGAGAGCCTGAGATGTCGGCCATAGGTCTTGAAGGCATCTGCGATCTGCCCGGACAGTTCGCGCGTCGGCGAAAGCACCAGAATGCGCGCCGACTTTCGCTCCAGCTTGCCGCGGTTCTTGGCGAGATGATTGAGAATCGGAAGCGCGAAGGCAGCGGTCTTGCCAGTGCCGGTCTGCGCGATGCCGACAAGATCGCGGCCCGAGATAACCGGCGGAATAGCTTGCGACTGAATGGGGGTCGGGGTGGTGTAGTTCTCTTCGGCGAGCGCACGCTCAATGGGTGCCGCAAGGCCGAGTTCGGAAAATTGGGTCAACGTCATTCTTTCATGAGCGAAATGCCGGACCCCGCCTTCTGAAGACGGAATCCGCGAATCGCGGGGGTTGATAGACACCCCGCGTGGCCTGGGAAGTCAGGGAAAATCGCTATGATAAGGACGGGCGGTAAGCCTGCTTTGGCTTCGTCACGCGGCCCGTGTAAGTCCTTAGATAGGGCCCATGTGGCTTATTCGCGGCGGTTTTACAAGGCCCTCACGGCATTTATGTTGAACGCCCGCTGAAGGCTTCAAGACCAATGACCGCTACCGCCGCCGATCTGACCGTCGCTTCCCTTCTCGCCCATGGCGTCGACACGCTCTACGCGCTTCCCGGCGTCCATAACGACCACCTCTTCGATGCCGTGTTCCGCGCGGGCGAAAAAATCCGCACCGTGCATTCGCGCCACGAACAGGGTGCGGCCTACATGGCGCTCGGCGCGGCGCTCGCGACCAACAAGCCGCAGCCCTATGCAGTCGTACCTGGACCGGGCCTGCTCAATACTTCCGCCGCGCTTCTGACCGCGTACTCGATGAATGCGCCGGTGCTCGCACTGATCGGGCAGATACCGGATGGCGACATCGGCAAAGGTCTGTCGCATCTGCACGAGATCAAGGATCAGGCCGGCATCATTGCGCGGCTCGTAGATTTCTCTGCGCGCGTGAAGAAGCCGGAGGAAGCGTCGCAACTCGTCGCGCGGGCGATGCAATCGCTTTATTCGGAGCGCCCCGGCCCCGCCGCGATCGAATGCGCGATCGACATGTGGGGACGAAAGAGCGCTGATGAAAAGATCGCGCCCGCTCTTACCGTCGAATCTCCAGCGTTCGATGAAGATGCGATCAAGGATGCCGCAAAGCGGCTTGCAAACTCAAAACGCCCACTCATCATCTGCGGCGGCGGTGCGCAAGGCGCTTCGTCGGAAATCACGCGGATTGCCGATATGTTGCAGGCACCCGTGCTCGGCTATCGGCGCGGGCGCGGCGTACTCTCCTCCAAATCGCCGTTCAGCGTGACGCTGCCCCTGGGGCGCGAACTCTGGGGCGAAGCCGATGTGGCGCTCGGTGTCGGCACCCACATGCTTTACCCGATGATGCAGTGGGGCATGGACGAGGACATTCAGGTCATTCGTGTCGATGCCGACAAGGACGAACCCGCACGCATTCACAAGCCTGCAGTATCTTTGATCGGCGACGCACAGCCGATCCTGAAACGATTGATCGAGGTGTTACCGTCCTTCCTCTCGAAGCGCGAGCCGCGCGAAGACGAAATGCGCGAGCGGCACGCGAAGATGAACCGGCGCTACGAGAAACTGGCGCCCCAGAAAGCCTTCCTCGACGCGATCCGCGACGAACTTCCCGAAGACGGCATCTTCGTCGACGAGGTGACGCAGATGGGCTTCGCCGCGCGGCTGATGCTTCCGGTCTACAAGCCGCGCACGTTCCTCTCGCCCGGCTATCAGGACAATCTCGGCTGGGGCTTTGCCACCGCGCTCGGCGCGCAGGACGCGCGGCGCGATGTCCCGGTCGTCTCGATCAACGGGGACGGCGGCTTTCTATACACCGCGAACGAACTTGCGACCGCGATGCGCCATAAAATACCGCTCGTCGCAATTGTGTTTTCCGACGGTTCGTTCGGCAATGTGCGCCGCATCCAGGAAGAGCAGTTCGGCAACCGGCTGATCGCGAGCGATCTTGCGAACCCCGATTTCGTGAAATTCGCGGAAAGCTTCGGCGCCGCCGCCGAACGCGCGCGCAACGCCGACGAGCTTCGCGGTGCGCTCCGCCGCGCATTCAAACGCCGCGACGGGCCGACGCTGATCGACGTGCCGGTCGGGCCGATGCCCTCCCCGTGGGAATTCATCCTGATGCCGAAAAACCGCGGCGTGTGACGAATGGGCGGGTTTACGCCGCCGCCGCCCGCCGCTATCAGGTTCCATGGATTTGATTACGACCACCGCCGCGCTGAACGCGGCATGCGAGCGCCTTTCGAAACATCCTTTCGTTACGGTCGATACGGAATTCCTGCGCGAAACGACCTTCTGGCCGAAACTCTGCGTTGTGCAACTCGCCTCCGCCGATGAGGCAGTGGTGATCGACGCAATCGCCGAGGGTCTGGACCTCTCCGCTTTCTTCGCGCTGATGAATGACGAGACGGTCGTGAAGGTTTTTCACGCCGCACGCCAGGACATCGAAATCGTCTGGCATCGCGCGAAGATCATCCCGCATCCCGTGTTCGACACCCAGATCGCCGCGATGGTGCTCGGCTACGGCGACTCCATTTCCTACGACCAGCTCGTGCAGCGGACGACCGGCGGGCATATCGACAAGTCGTCGCGCTTTACCGACTGGGCGCGGCGCCCGCTGACGCAACAGCAGATCACCTATGCCGTCGCCGACGTAACGCACCTGCGCGACGTCTATCTGAAGCTGAAAGCCGATCTCGAGAAGAAGAATCGCACGAACTGGCTCGACAGCGAGATGCAGATCCTCACATCTCCGTCGACTTATGAGCAGCACCCGGAGAATGCCTGGATGCGGCTGAAGACCCGCGTGAAGAAGCCGAAAGAAATCGCGGTGCTGATGGAAGTCGCGGCATGGCGCGAGCGCGAGGCGCAGTCACGGGACGTGCCGCGCGGGCGCATCATCAAGGACGACGTGATCGGGGAAATCGCGATCCAGCAGCCGAAGACGGCCGAAGCGCTCGGCCAGTTGCGCTCAATTCCGAAAGGCTTCGAACGTTCCCGTTCCGGTGAAGGTATCCTGCAGGCAATCGCGGCGGGGCTCGCGCGCGATCCCGCGACGGTGCCGAAGTTCGAACGGTACAAGCCGCTTTCCAACGGCGCGTCCGCGACGGTCGAACTCCTGCGCGTATTGCTTCGCATGACCGCAGAAGAAAATGGCGTCGCCGCGCGCGTTATTGCGAATGCCGACGATCTGGAAGCGATAGCGCTCGACGACAATGCCGATGTCGAAGCGCTGAAAGGCTGGCGGCGCGAACTATTCGGCAACCGCGCGCTTGCGCTCAAGCAGGGCAAGGTATCGCTCGCTATCGAAAACGGGCGCGTAGTGGCGAAGGAAGTCTAGGCAATCTCGATCTTGTAATCGCGGCCGATCAGCTTGCCCAACTGGCGCACGCGATTGTTGAGCCGGCCGCTCGCAAGCGCCGCAAGATCGCCGGACAATTTCAATTTCAGCACGCCCTTCTCGACCACCAGCGGCGAGCGCGGCAGCACGCCCGGCATCGAAGCACTCGCGACGTAAGCGACCCGCATCACCGCGCCGAGAATACGCGCACGGTCCAAAAGCCGCGTACTCGCGATCTCGCGAATGCGCGGCGAAAGCTCCTCGTCGTTCAGGCCCGCGTAGCGATAGAACACCGCGAGCGCGAGATAAGCGCGGCCCGGATGATCGATGCCGGAGAAAGCAGCGTTCGAAATGATGTTCAGGCTCTGCTCGCCGCGATAGTCTGGGTGTGCGCGCCAGCCGATGTCGCCGAGCAGGCAACCGCCGTGGCGCAGACGTAATTCCTCCGGCGTTTCGTCGATGCCGGTGCTCTCCATGAATTTGTCGGTCCACTCGATCAGTTCCTCGCCGTGTTCCGGCGAGCGCGAGCGGAGATAATTGAACTCCCGCGCCGCTTCGATCAGCGGGTCCTGCGCGCGTTCTTCGTCCGAAAGTTTTTCGTAGAGCAGCCCTTCGCGCACGCCGAGTGCGGAAATGACGATGGAAGCGGGCTTTCCCGCCCGCACGATCTGTTCGAGCACGAGCGAGCCGTAAGCGAGCAACGGCCGCCGTGCCTCGGAAATCACTTCGATACGCGACAGCGTTTCCGGATCGACGCGGTGAATGAGGCCGGAAAACTCCATCGCCTCCTTCGCCGGGATCGAATAGCCGTTCATCACATGCAGCGGATACCCTTTCTGCATCATGTGGAGCCGCGCGATCGCGCGCCAGGTGCCGCCGACCGCGTAGAAGGTGCGGCCCTTGAGACCTTTGAGCGTCGGCTCGTCTTCGAGCTTCTCGCGGACGATCTTCTCGGCCTGCTTGATCGAGCGCGCCGAGGCGTCGGCAAGCGAAAGACTTCCGAGCGGCGTCGTGATGCCCTCGCCGATCTCGCTGCCGTTCACATCGACGAGTTCAAGTGAGCCGCCGCCGAGATCGCCGATCACGCCGTCGACTTCGTTCGCGCCCGAAAGCACGCCATAGGCGGCGAGCTTCGCCTCGCGCGAGCCTGAGAGCAGCTCGATATCGCAGCGGCAGATTTTCTTCGCGCGCTCGATGAATTCGGGGCCGTCCTTCGCGTCGCGCACTGCGGCGGTCGCAATCGCGATCGCTTCGCCGACCTGCATCACATCGCAAAGTGTGCGGAAGCGCGAGAGCGCAGCGAGCGCCTTCTCCACCGCGTCGGGCGCGAGCTTGCCTTTAGTCGCGACTTCGCGGCCCAACCCGCAAAGCGCCTTTTCGTTGAACAGCGGTGTGAGGTTGCGGCTCAGCCGCTCGTAGACGACGAGGCGGACGGAGTTCGAACCGATGTCGAAAACCGCGACGGGCTTGCTCGCAGGCAGGCGCCCGGGCGCGTCACCCGGATTGCTTTGCCCGTTCCGCCTTACGGACGAGACTACGCGGAGAAGAGTCTTTGAGAGATTTGCCACGTCCCGAAAGGCTCGGATTCGTCATGAAATACTGATGGGCGTTGAACGATTCTTCGCCCTCGCCGATCTTTATGCGTTCCGAACTGCCGTCGGGCAACACCCGCCAACTCTGCTCGTTATCCTTAAGGTTAGCGACCATGATCTGATCGAGCACCTGCTGGTGCACGGTCGGATTGAGAATCGGAACCAGCGTTTCCACGCGGCGGTCGAGATTGCGCGGCATCAAGTCCGCCGACGCGATATAAACCGCCGCTTTCCGGTGCGGCAGGCCGAAGCCCATACCGAAACAGAAGATGCGGCTGTGCTCGAGGAAGCGGCCGACGATGGATTTGACGCGGATGTTCTCGGACAGCCCCGCGACGCCCGGACGCAGGCAGCAGATGCCGCGCACAACGAGATCAATCTCCACGCCCGCACGGCTCGCGTCATAGAGCGCGTCGATCACCACCGGATCGACCAGCGAGTTCATCTTGAGCCAGATCGCGGCCGGCTTGCCCGCGCGCGCATGTGCCATCTCTTGTTGAACGTGATCGAGAATGCGCTGCTTCAAGCTGATCGGCGACACCGCCATCGCTTCCAGATTCTGCGGTTCGGCATAGCCGGTGATGAAATTGAAAACGCGCGAAACGTCGCGAGCGATCGCTTCGTCAGAAGTAAAAAAGGAAAGATCGGTGTAAACGCGCGCGGTGACAGGATGATAATTGCCGGTGCCGAGATGGCAGTAGGTCGCGACCGACTTGCCCTCGCGGCGCACCACCATCGACATCTTGGCGTGCGTCTTCAACTCAATGAAGCCGAACACGACCTGCACACCGGCGCGTTCAAGGTCACGCGCCCAGCGGATGTTCGCCTCTTCGTCGAAGCGCGCTTTCAATTCCACGAGCGCGGTGACGGACTTGCCGGCTTCGGCGGCTTCTGCGAGCGCCTTCACGATCGGGCTGTCGGACGAAGTGCGGTAGAGCGTCTGCTTGATCGCGATCACGTTCGGGTCGAGGGCCGCTTGCCGCAAAAACTGCACGACCACGTCGAACGATTCGTAAGGATGATGGACGATCAGGTCTTTCTGCCGGATCGCAGCGAAGCAATCGCCGCCGGAATCGCGGATGCGCTCGGGGAAGCGCGGATTGTAGGTCTTGAATTTCAGATCGCGCCGCTCGATCGAAACGAGCTGGTTCAACTCGCTGAGTGCAAGCATGCCGTCGGATACGAAGGTTTCGTATTCGAGCACGTTCAGCGCGGTCGCGACGAAAGCACGAAGTTCCGGCGGCATCGAGGATTCGATTTCGAGTCGGATCACGGAGCCACGGCGGCGGCGCTTTAGCGCGGTCTCGAACACCCGCACGAGATCTTCGGCTTCTTCCTCGACTTCGATATCGCTGTCGCGGATGACGCGGAAAGCGCCCTGCCCCTTCACGACATAACCTGGAAACAGCTTTGCGGTGAATAGACCGATCACCGCTTCAAGCGCGATAAAGCGCGTCTCTTTGTTCTCGCCTTCCGGCAGGCGTACGAAACGCTCGATCTGCGCCGGCACGCGGATCAGTGCGTTCATGCCACGCTGGTCACTTACGCGCTGCAATTGCAACGCCAGTGAAAAGCCCAGGTTCGGAATGAACGGGAATGGATGCGAGGGATCGACCGAAAGCGGCGTCAGCACCGGAAAGATTTCGTGGAGAAAAGTCTGCTCGAGCGTCGTGAGATCGCTCTTCGAAAGATCGGAAGGATCGACGATCACGATGCCGTTCTGTGCGAGGAGCTTGCGCAACTCGCGCAACTGCTCCTGCTGGGCGGACGCGAGCTTCGCGGTCTCCGCAACAATCTCGATCAACTGCTCGGCGGGCGAAAGGCCATCGGGGCTCGGCGTCACCACGCCTTCGCGCACCTGGCCCTTGAGACCGGCGACGCGGACCATGAAAAATTCGTCGAGGTTCGCCGCCGAAATGGAAAGAAATCGCAGCCGTTCGAGTAGCGGATGCTTTTCGTTTTGGGCTTCCTCGAGCACGCGGCGGTTGAACGAGAGCCACGAAATCTCCCGATTGATGAAGCGCTGGGGACGCGCGCGCAATTCCGCGCTCTCCGGCGATACGGCGGGCGTGCTTGCCTCCGGCAGGGGCAAGTCGGTTTGCGGTTTGATCTCGAGATTCATGACGCCATTTCACGCGCCTTCAGCCAGCGCTTGGCCATTATCCTAATTGGAATTCACGAAAATAAGATGACTGTAAATTATGCAATCATTACAGACAGATGACGGCGTTACTCGCGCAAGAGCGCGGAAACGAAGGCCCTTGTAGCCGGTCTTCCGGCGGCCAGTGCCGCCGCGTCGATACGGGCGACCAGTTCGCGGGCGCTGCCGAGCGAGCGCTCCATGCGCGGCAAGAGGTAGCCGATAAGATCCTGATCGACTGTAACCTGCCGGTCGGCGAACAGCTTGACCAGCACAGCTGCAATCAGGGCGTCATCCGGCGCGTCGAGTTTCGCTACCGCGACAGTACGCAGGCGCGAGGCGAGATCGGGAAGCGTGGCGATGCCGGCCTCCAGCGGATGCGCGGAGGTGAACAGGAGCGACGCGCCCTCTTCCTTTGCCATGTTGAAGAGATGAAACAGCGCGTGCTCATCGAAATTGCGCGGCTCGAGATTTTCGATCACCAGCGCGCCGGTCGCGAGTGCGCGCGGAACTTCCTCGCGCGCGAGCAGACGCGCAGGCATGGTGCGCGCGCCCGCACGCTCAGCCCAGATCGAGGCAAGATGGCTCTTTCCGGAACCGTGCGGGCCGACGATCGCCGCGTAATTGTTCGGCCATTCCGGCCAGCGCTCGACCAGCGCAAGCGCTTTTTCGTTTGCGCGGCTTTCGAGAAAATCGTCGCGGCGGAAGCTCACGACATGCGGAAGTTCTAGCGGCAGCTGCCGCGCCGCGTTCGGACGCATCAGCGGTCTCCGTTGCGCCGCCGCGGCCGCGAGCCTGTGTAGAGACTGCTTGCCATGTATTGGCGCAAACCAAAACGGATCAACACGCCAATCGCCGCGGCGAGTGGCACCGCGAGCAGGAGGCCGACGAAACCGAACAGATAGCCGAAGGCGAACAGCGCAAACATCAGCCACACCGGATGCAGGCCGACGCTTTCACCAACGAGTTTCGGTTGCAGGATGTAGCCTTCGATGAACTGCCCGCTGAAGAAAATCCCGACGATCAGGAGAATCCATTGCCAGTCCGGCCAAAACTGCGCGATCGCGACGACCGCCGCGAGCAGGAGGCCCGTGAGCGAACCGACATAGGGAATGAAACTGATGAGACCGGAAATCATTCCGATCAGGAAACCGAAATTCAATCCGGCAAAGGTCAACGCGATCGCGTAATAGGCGCCGAGGACAAGGCCGACGCCCGCCTGCCCGCGCACGAAGCCGGCGACGGCGCGGTCGATTTCGCGCGCAAGTTCGCGCACCGTCTCACGGTTGCGAACCGGCACCCAGCTGTCGACCTTCGCGACCATCTTGTGCCAGTCATAGAGCACATAGAACGCGATCACCGGCGCGATCACGAGCAACGTCACGATCGAGAACAGTGCCTGTCCGCCCGCCCAGATCGACGCGAGGAAGGTCACGATCCAGCGCGAGCCTTCGGCCACGATTTCGCCGAGCGACTTCGTCAGATCGGGCAAGCGGTCGCCCGCGATCTTGGTCAGCCATTCGCGGGTCTCGTCGGTGAGCACGGTTTGCAGCCGCGTCACCGTGCTCGGCAGTCCCTGCACGAAAGCGGAAATCTGCGTGCCGAGGATCGGCAGGAACAGGAGCGCGAGCAGCACGCAGGCGAGGATCACCGCCGCGACCATGATGAGCGACGCGAACATACGGCTGACGCCGAGACGCTCAAGCCGGTCGGCAACCGGATTCAGGAAGTACGCGAGCGCCATGCCGGCGACGAAGGGCAACAGCACTTCGCGCAGCACCCACATCGCGAGTACGAGCAGCAAGAGACCGCCGACCCAGAATGCCACCTGGCGCTGAAAGGTCATCTGCCGGCCTCCGGCGCATCCGCCGCCATGTGTTTCATCCACTCGATCAGGTAGGCGGCAGCGGAGACGAAAGTGAGACCGCCGGCCACGATCAGCAGGATACTGGTAGCGTGTCCCGCATCGAATTTGAATCCCGTCGAGGCCAGCACCAGAGCGGCAAGTGCGATCTGCGCCGCGGTGTTCAGCTTCGAGACGATCAGTGGCTTGATCGCGACCGGCCTGTTCAGGAGCCACGACAGCACGACCGCGCCCATGATCATGATGTCGCGCGAAACCACCGCGATCACAATCCAGCGCGGCAAGAGCATCTCGATCGACAGTGTGACGTAGATCGACATCAGGAGCGCCTTGTCAGCCAGCGGGTCGAGATAGGCGCCGAACTCGCTCTGGGCGTTGAAGCGCTTGGCGATGAAGCCGTCGATGGCGTCAGACACGCCGGCCGCCACGAACAGCCAGAATGCCAGCAGCATGTTGCCCGAGGCGATCGACCAGATCACCACCGGGACCAATATGATCCGCCCGACCGTTATCAGGTTCGGCAAGCTTTGAAGCACGCGGGTCCGCTCCACCCATTTCCCGCGTCTTGGCTACCGCCTCTCGGCCCGTGAGCCAACCGCAGCCCCCAGATTTCCGGGCGCAGCGCGACAATTCGGCTAGGAAAGCGGGCGTTCCACGCGCTATTCACACCACGCGGGCAGTACGGAGCGGTACCGGAATGGCAGGCGAAAAAGGCGGCATGAGCTACCGGCAGGCGGGCGTGGACATCGACGCCGGCAACCGGCTCGTGGACCTCATCAAGCCCTTCGTGCGCGCCACCCGGCGGCCCGGCGCGGACGCCGAAATCGGCGGCTTCGGTGGCGTTTTCGACCTCAAGGCGCTGGGGATGCGCGACCCGCTGCTGGTCGCTTCCAACGACGGCGTCGGCACCAAGGTAAAGCTCGCCATCGACGCGAAGCGCCACGAAAACATTGGCATCGATCTGGTGGCGATGTGCGTGAACGATCTTGTCGTGCAGGGCGCGGAGCCGCTCTTTTTCCTCGACTACTTCGCGACCGGAAAGCTCGTCCCGGAACACGCGGCACAAGTCGTGAAGGGAATCGCCAAAGGCTGCGAGGAAGCGGGCTGCGCGCTGATCGGCGGCGAGACCGCGGAAATGCCGGGGCTTTATGCGGGCGACGACTACGACCTTGCCGGATTTTCGGTCGGCGCAGTCGAGCGCGAGAACCTGCTGCCGCGCGCCGACGTGAAGGCGGGCGACGTGCTTTTGGGCCTGCCCTCCTCGGGCGTCCATTCGAATGGCTATTCGCTGGTGCGCAGGATCGTGGAGCGGAGCGGAGTCGCGCTCGATGCCAAGGCGCCGTTCGACGCTTCGCGCACGCTCGGCGAAGCGCTGCTCACGCCGACGCGGATTTACGTGAAATCCGTGCTCGCCGCGATCAAAGCCAGCGCCGGCATCAAGGCGCTCGCGCATATCACCGGCGGCGGCTTCGTCGATAACATTCCGCGTGTGCTGCCGGAAAAAACCGCCGCGAAAATCGACCTCTCGAAAATTCCGGTGCTGCCCGTGTTCAAGTGGCTCGCACAGCAAGGCAATGTCGCCGAACTCGAAATGCTCCGTACCTTTAACTGCGGCATCGGCCTCATCATCGCGGTCGACGCAGGCAAAATTTCCGCGGTTGAAACCGCGCTCAGGAATGCAGGCGAGAAGCCGGTGCATCTTGGCGAGATCGTCGCGCACAAAGGCGAGCCGGTGACGCTGTTCGACAACAAGCTCGCGGTCGCATGAAGAAGCGTGTCGCGATCCTGATTTCCGGGCGCGGTTCGAACATGCGGGCGCTGATCGAGGCCGCGAAAGCGAAGGACTACCCGGCGGAAATCGTGCTCGTGATCTCGAACGTCGCCGATGCCGGCGGGCTCGACTTCGCACGCAAGCACAACATTCCCACCGAAGTCGTCGAGCACAAAAGATTTCCGTCGCGGGAGATTTTCGACAACGCGATGGATGTCGCGCTGAACCGCGCGAATGCGGAAATCGTCTGCCTCGCCGGATTCATGCGTCTTCTCTCGCCGCGCTTCGCCGAGAAATGGCGCGGGCGAATGATCAACATTCATCCCTCGCTGCTGCCCGCTTATAAGGGATTGCACACTCATAAGCGCGCGATCGAGGCCGGTGAAAAGTTCGCGGGTTGCACGGTACACTTCGTGACACCCGAGCTCGACGACGGCCCTACCATTTTGCAAGCGAAGGTGCCGGTGCTGCCCGGCGACACCGAAGAAACACTCGCTGCGCGCGTGCTCGAACAGGAGCACAAGCTCTATCCGCAGGCGCTGCGGCTCGTCGCGGAAGGCAAAGCGAAAATCTGAGCCGAAAAAGAAAATGGCCGGGACAAGCCCGGCCATTTTGTTGTTTTGAGACGCTCAGTGTTTCCTCGGCGGATCGCCGACATGCCCGGCGCGCGTGATGAACGGCTCTTCCATCGCAGCAAGGTGCCGCGAGCGGCGGATCAGGGCGCCGACCAGGAGCACGAATATCGCGCCGGCGGCGGCCGCCGGATAATGGAGCTTGTCGAGCAATGCGGGATCAAAGAAGCGCGCGAGCGCGGCGTCCTTGATCATGATGTCGCCCGCGACCCAGCCCAAGAGCGCAGCACCCGCCCACACTAGAACCGGGAAGCGGTCGAGTAGCGCCATCAGGAGCGCACTGCCCGCGATAATCATCGGCACCGAGGTCACGAGACCGAAGCCGATCAGCACCGCCTTGATCGAAGAAGTATGCGCAATGTCCAGCGCGGCGGCCGCGGTTTCCGCTGCCGCGGCAATCGCGATCACGTTGTCGAGGCTCATCACGATATCGGCGATCGCGACGATGCGAACCGCTTTCCAGAGATTGGAAGCCGCTTCGATCTTTTCCTCGCCTTCGTCTTCCGGAACGAGCAACTTGACCGCGACCCAGAGCAGCAGCACGCCGCCGATGAGTTTCAGCCAAGCGTAGCCCATCGCTTCGGCGACCACGAGCGTGAAGATGATACGCAGGAGAACCGCGACGCCCGCGCCAAGCACCATGCCCCAGAAGCGTTCCTTGGCAGGCAGCATCCGGCAGGCCAGTGCGATCACGACCGCGTTGTCGCCGGAGAGAATGATGTTGATGCCGATGATCTTGAGCGCGGCGATCCAGAACGCCGCCTGGCTCATGTCGTTGACGAGAAAATCCACGGGCTTCCGCTCCAGTTTCGCCGGCTGATCCGGCTTGTTCCCCGCATTTCTGCGGGAGTAAATTCACTGTGAAACTGGAATAGCCGCGAGGCCCGGTTCTGCCAAGCAAAACCGGACCGACGCAGCGCAAAAAGCGACGAAATGACCGGGAATAGCGGTCAGCTATCGATCAATCGACAATTTCTTCCGGCTTGAAGAAAAACTCGATTTCGATTTTGGCGTTCTCGGGGCTGTCGGAACCGTGCACCGAGTTGGCCTCGATGGATTCTGCGAACTCCTTGCGAATGGTTCCGGGGTTCGCCTTCGAGGGATCGGTCGCGCCCATGACCTCGCGATACTTCGCGACAGCGTTCTCGCCCTGCAGCACCTGCACGACGACCGGCCCGGAGGTCATGAACGTCACCAGGCTACCGAAGAACGGACGCTCCTTGTGCACGCCGTAAAAGCCTTCGGCCTGTTTCTGGCTCATCTTGATGCGCTTCTGGCCGATGATGCGAAGGCCCGCGCCCTCGATCTTCTGGTTGATCGCGCCCGTCAGATTGCGCTTGGTCGCGTCGGGCTTGATGATCGAAAAGGTGCGTTCGACCGCCATGTTTTCTTCCTGCTTGTTCGGGGATTGCTCGAAGTTGGCGGGTCTATAGCGGCGCCGCGCGCCCGCTTCAAGGCGGGCTTTTCTTTGCCATAAGTGGCTGGCATGGAAGGCGTTCCAGCAACCGGGCACGTCGACCGAACCGCCATGAACGCTGCCGCGCTCCCGCCGCTTCAGATGAAGCGGCGTTTGTTTGTCGCCGCCCTGCTCGCGGCGCTCGTCAATTTCTACGCGCTGTATCCCGGCCTCTATCATCACGACGCCTGGGCTTACGTTGCGGCGATCCGCAGCGGCGACTGGACCAACTGGCAGCCGCCTTTGCTCGGCGTGCTCTGGATTCCACTGCAATGGGTCTGGACCGGACCGCAGCCGATGTTCGCGATCTTTCTCGCCGCCTATTGGAGCGGCTTCGTTCTGATCGCGCTCGCCTTCAAGGACGAGGAAAGCAAGACGCTTCCCTATTTCGTATTCTCCACCGCCTTCTTCCCGATGGCGATCAACTACAACGGGCAGCTCGTCAAAGACATTGCGATGTCGGTGACGATGCTGCTCGCCGCCGGCATCGCGGCACTTCTCTTGCGCGGCTACTTCAAGCGCACGCGCATCGCCGCCGCGCTGATGTGGCTCTTCATCCTGATGGCGGGTTTCTTCCGCGCCAATGCCGTGTTCGGCATGCCACCCTTGATCGATCTTGCGATCTCGGCGGTGAGCCCGCGCTGGCGCGCGATGGGATTTATCAAGCGCACGATCATCGCCGGGCTGTTGTCGCTGCTTTTCATCCCCGGTCATCTGTTCGCCGACACGCACATCTTCCGCGTGCGCGACATCAAGCCGATCTCGCAGCTTCAAATTTTCGATCTCGGCGGCATTACCTATTTCTCGAACAAGGATGCCTATCACGGCTTCTTCGGCCCGGACTTTGTCGAGAAGAACCGCAACTTCAAGGATCGTCCCGAAAGCGGCCGCGGCTGCTATACGCCGCGCCACTGGGACACTTACGGCTGGGACCCGGATCTCAAGGGCGGCTGCCCGGAGGTCTATGAAAACCTGAAGCCCAAATTCGGGAGCGAACTGACGAAGCTCTGGTTGGACGCGATCGTGGCCGAGCCGCGCGCTTATCTCACGCACCGCTTCGCGCATGTGAACCGCTTCTTCCAGTTCCTTTGCAAGGATTGCGTGGAGCCGGTGAAGACCGGCTGGCAATCGAACAACCAGCACGACGTCACCTTCACGCCGAACCCGGTTTACAACGTAATCGAATGGCTCTCGGTGAACTGGAGCCTGTCGCCGCTCGGCCCGCCTTACGTCTATCTTCTGTTCTGCATCGCCTGGATGTGGGCTTCGACCGGCATCCGCGAGCGGCTGACGCGCCACCTCACGTTTGCGCTGACCGCGTCGGGCACGCTCTATGCCGTGGCGCTGCTCGTGATCGGCATCGCGCACGAATACCGCTACATCTACTGGACGATGCTTTGCGCGCTGATCGCGACACCAGTCGTCGTTGCGCGCGTGATGACACGGAAAGACATTTCCGCGATCCTGCGCTTCGGGCCGCTCGCGCTGATCGCAGCAGTGATTACGTTCCGCGAAATCACGGTGCGGTTCTTTCTCTAAGAGGGTGCGGATGAACCTCGATCGTTACAAGATGTTTGCCGGCTACAACGCCTGGGCCAACGAGCGCGTCTATGACGCTACCGCGAAACTTTCCGCCGAAGAATACCGCGCCGACCGCGGCGCCTTCTTCAAGTCGATGCACGGCACGCTCAATCATATTCTCGTCGCCGACCGCATCTGGATGAAACGCTTCACCGGACAGGGCGAAGCGCCGTCGAAACTCGACGCGATCCTGCACGAAGATCTCGACTCGCTCCGCGCCGCACGCGACCGAGAGGACGCGCGTATCTCCGCTTACATCGGTCAGCTCACGGATGCAGAACTTGCGGCGACCTTCAGCTACATGACGGTGACAAACCCGAAGCAGATCACGCAGCCGCTCTCGCCCGCCCTCGATCATTTCTTCAATCACCAGACCCATCACCGGGGACAGGCCCACGCGGTCCTCACCGGCCTCAAAGGCCGGGAGTTCGCTCCCTCGCTCGACCTGATCCTCTTTCAGCGAGAGACCGGCTCGGGCGGTACGGTAAGCGGGTAGAGTAGCTGGATACCAAGTCCTTGGAATCGATGGAACTTCCAGTTCCCCGACAAGGCAAAATGCGCCCTAACTGATTGATCCGGTGTTGCAATTTCACCCTAGCGGGCACCCGACATTGCCGTTACGTTATGCGGGTTTTCTGACTTTGAAATTGCTGAGTCGGCTCAAGCCGAAACTCGGGGGGCATTATGAAGAAATTTGCCGTCATCGGCGCCGTTATCGCGGCGCTCTCTTTCGCTGCGCCTGTTCAGGCTGCGGACGCACCGATCGTCTACAAAGCACCGCAAGCGTTCAACTGGAACGGCTTCTACGTCGGCGCGCACATCGGCTACGGCTGGGGCGATGCGAGCGGTCTCAACCTCGACGGCTTCGTCGGCGGCGCACAGATCGGCTTCAACGCTCATCTGTCCTCGAACATCGTGATTGGTCTCGAGACCGACATCTCCGCGACGAACATCGGCGCCGGCGCCGTCGATCAGCCCTGGATCTGGAGCGGCCGCGCCCGTCTCGGCTACGCGATGGATCGCACGTTGATTTACGGCACCGTTGGTGTTGCAGCCACGCGCCTGGATGGCGGCGCAGGCGGCACGGCCGGCTTTATCGGCGCAGTATACGGCGCGGGTGTCGAATGGGCATGGACCCGCAACTGGACAATGCGCGTCGAGTATCTGCACTACGACTTCGGCGACGAAATTCTTCCGCTATTCGCGGCGCCGGTTAATCTCAATACGGATGTGGTGCGCTTCGGCGTCAACTATCGCTTCTAAAAGTTAAGTCACGTACACCGGGCGGAGCGATCCGCCCGGTTTAATTTCGGGGGACTATAATATGAAAAAAATTGCTATCGCTGCGGCAGCTTTGGCTGCGATTGTTTTCGGCGCGCCCGCTAAAGCGGCTGACATGCCGATCTACAAAGCAGAGCCGGTGTTCAACTGGAGCGGTTTCTATATCGGCGCGCACGTCGGCTGGGGCCGTGAAAACGGATCGGACGCCAGCGGTTTCATTTACGGCGGTCAGCTTGGCTACAATTGGCAGTTCAACCGCAACTGGGTCGTCGGCATCGAAGCCGACATCACCGGCACTGACATTAGCGAGCCGACCATTCCGGCCCGCGTTGATTATTTCGCAAGCGTCCGTGGCCGTCTTGGCTACTCGATGGGCCGCACGCTGGTATACGGCACCGGCGGCTGGGGCACCGCACAGGTCACCGGCGCTGGCGTCAGCGTAACGGGCGACGCCTGGGTTCTCGGCCTGGGTCTCGAATACGCGCTCAACCACAACTGGTCGGTTCGCGGCGAATACCTGCATTACGAATTCGACGACAACGGTCTGCCGGGCAACGCCTATGCGCAGATCTTCCGCGTCGGTGCGAACTACCGCTTCGGCTGGTAACCACCCGATCGAATGAGAAAAGCCCCGGCCTCGCCGGGGCTTTTTCGTTGCCTGTGGGTAACAACGCCGCAAAAGTCTCCGGCGTTAACCGCCGCTTAACCGAGCGCTAAGCGCGCATTAACCATAAAAACCTAGCCTGCCCGCGAGTTCGATTCATCCCACTCGTATCGGGGGCTACCTTGAAGAAGTTTCTTGTCCTTTGCGCCGCGCTGACCGCGCTTGCACTCGCGCCGACGGCTAACGCCGCGGATATGCCAACGCGGCCGCTCTACAAATACCAGCCGGAAATCGCGCCGGTATTTAACTGGAGCGGATTCTATGTCGGCGGCCATGTCGGCTACGGCTTCGGCGACGACATCGACGGCTTCCTCGGCGGCTTGCAAGCCGGCTACAATTGGCAGTTCTCGCGCAACATCGTGTTCGGTCTCGAAGCCGATATTTCCGGCACCGACATCAACGGCTCGACGGGCGGCATCAATTCGCACATCGATTATCTCGGCACCGCTCGCGCACGCGTCGGCTACGTCTGGGATCGCACGATGATCTACGGCACCGGCGGCTTCGCGTTCTCGCGCGCGGCGGCTGCCGGACTGCACGACACCGATACCGGTTACGCACTTGGTGCCGGTCTCGAATGGGCCTACTCGAATGCGTGGACGCTCAAGGCCGAATACATGTACCACGATCTCGGCGCGGGCTTCGACGTTTCGACGGTCAAGTTCGGCGCGAATTACCGCTTCAGCGGCTTCTGAAACTCGCATACGGCAACAAGAAAAACCCCGGACAGAACGTCCGGGGTTTTTCTTTTCATGCGTCATGCCTTCTGCTGCCAGCGCCCGGCTTCGTCCTGTTGCCAGTACGTAACCGTATGACCGGACGCCTGCGCCGACTTCCAGTGCGTGCGCGCGCCATCGACCGCGTCCGGATCGTTACCGTCGAAGAGATGGATCGCGCGCTCGTAGCCTTCGAGATTTTCGCTGGATGCGCCTTCAACGAAGAAACGCACTTTCGCCTGGTTCGGATTTCCGTCTGTCGTCGTGAGTAGCACCGGCTGTTCGGAAGCATTCGCTTCCCTGTCGGTGCCGTGCGCGAGAAAGGCGTCGTCGCGAAACGTCCAGAGGTGCTGGTCGAGCGCGGTCACACGCTCGTCCGATTGCGCCTGCACCACGCAGCGCCAGCCGCGCTCGAGGCACTTCTCGAGCAGTTGCGGGAGCACTTTCTCCAGCGGCTGGTTCTGCAGATGGTAGAAGTAAACCTCTGACATTATTGGGTTATTTCTCGTAGTGCGCGGCGATGAATTCGTTCAAGAGCCGCACGCCCCAGCCCGGCCCCCAACTGTCGCCGATCTCGGTATTGTGCGCGGCCATGCCGGTGCCCGCGATGTCGAGATGCGCCCACGGCGTCTTGCCGACATAGCGGTGGAGAAACTGCGCGGCGGTGATCGAGCCCGCGAAGCGGCCACCGGTATTTTTCATGTCGGCGAATTTAGAGTCGATCATCTTGTCGTACACGGGACCGAGCGGCATGCGCCACACGTGTTCGCCCGTGACCTTGCCGGCTTCGGTCAGACGCTCCGCGAGTTTATCGTCGTTAGAGAACATGCCGGCGTATTCCTGTCCGAGCGCGACCAAAATCGCGCCGGTCAGCGTCGCAAGGTCGATCATCAGCTTCGGCTTGAAGCGCTCGTTGGTGTAGGCGAGCGCGTCGCACAGCACGAGACGGCCTTCGGCGTCGGTGTTGATGACCTCGATGGTCTGGCCCGAATAGGATTTCAGAATATCCCCGGGGCGATAGGAGTTGCCGTCCGGCATGTTCTCGACGATGCCGATCACGCCGATCACGTTTGCTTCCGCTTTGCGCGCGGCGAGCGCATGCATCAGCCCGGTGACACAGGCCGCGCCCGCCATATCGCCCTTCATGTCTTCCATGCTGGCAGCCGGCTTGATCGAAATGCCGCCGGTATCGAAGCACACACCTTTGCCGACGATCGCGATCGGCGTCTCCGATTTTTTCTTTGCCCCGTTCCAGCGCATCACGACCAGACGGGAGTCGCGCTCCGAACCCTGCCCGACCGCGAGCAGCGCGTTCATGCCGAGCTTCTTCATCGCCGGTTCGTCGAGCACCTCGACCTGCACACCGAGCTTCTTCAGCTCGGATGCACGGCGAGCAAATTCCACCGGGAACAGCACGTTCGGCGGCTCGTTGACCAGTTCGCGCGCGAGAATGATCCCGTCGCCGACTCCGTTGGCACGCGACCAGGTCTTCTTCGCCGCGGCGACATCCCCGACGCCAAGCTTGATCTCGACGGTGTGCGGCTTCTCCTCGTCCTCGGGTTTTTTCTTGGTCTTGTAGCGGTCGAACTTGTAGGCCCGGAGCTTCATCCCGAGCGCGACCTGGGCGGCGTCATCGGCGGAGAGTTTTCCACCGGGAAGTTCGGCCAGTACGGTCACATTCCGGCCTGCGGCCGGTAGCCGCCCCATGACGGTCCCGCCGACCTTCAGCCAGTCCTCGGCCTTCATGTCCTTGGCCTTGCCGACGCCGACCACCAGAACATGTTCCAGTTTGAGACCGGCCGGCGCGGCAAGGTCCAAAACCTTGTTCCGTTTGCCCTTGAATTTCTCGATTTTGGCGACCCGCTGGAACAAATCGCCCGAGGGCTTGAGCGCGGCCTTGGCGGCGGGGCCGAAGTCCAGATCGTCATTGGTAATCACTACTAGAATACCGTTGACGGGGGCCTTCAGGTCGGAGATGACGATCTTGGGCGAAATGGCCATGTCGAAGTCCGTTAAGGGATTGATGGGACAGTAATAACCGAGGATTTTTTGTGGGGCGAGCGCCCCCTGAAAGCCTCAATTTCCGGCCACTTTCTGCCGGTCAATTCAGTAGGGGGCGGCCTCGATTCTGGGGTGAGAATCGAAGCCGAGTGTATGACGCGAATGGGGCGGCTCGACCGGTATTTGTTCTCGACTGCTGCTATCGCGTTTGTCGCGGTACTGGGAAGCCTTACCACGATGGTGTGGCTCACGCAGGTGCTGCGCCGCTTCGATCTTCTCGCAACGCAGGGCCAGTCGCTGTTCGTTTTCGTCAATGTGACGCTGCTCGCATTGCCGATGCTGATGCTCGTGATCGCGCCAATCGCACTCTTCATCGCGATCCTCTTCACGCTGAACCGCCTCTCCGCCGACTCCGAACTGATCGTCATGAATGCCGCCGGTGTCAGCCGCTGGCGCGTGTTCCGTCCGCTGTTCGCCCTCACCATGATCGTCGCAACGCTGTCGATCATCGTCAGTGCGGAAGTCGGCCCATGGACGCTCCGCACGTTGCGCCAGCAGATCGCGAAAGTGAACGCGGACATCGTCTCGAACGTCGCCGTGCCCGGCCGTTTCGTGCAGATCGAAAAGGGTCTCACCTTCCACGTCCGCGAGCGCGGTCCGAACGGACTGATGCTTGGCATCTTCGTCTATGACGGACGCAATCCGGAAAACGAGACCACCTACCTCGCCGAGCGCGGCCGCATCGCGCAATCGGAGAACGGCGCCTATCTCGTCCTGGATCAGGGTCTCATGCAGCGCCGGCAAGGTGCGAACAAGACGCCGAGCTTCGTTGAGTTTCAGCGCTACGCCTTCGACATGTCGCAGCTGACCTCGAACCAGAACGTGGTCTATCGCGCGAGCGACCGCACGCTCTACGACCTCGTCACGGCGGACCAAAGCGACGAAACGTACCGGCAGGACCCCGGCCGCTTCCGCGCCGAGTTGCACAAGCGCCTCTCCTCGCCGCTGTTTCCGCTCGCGGCCTTCATTCTGGCCTTCGCTTTCCTCGGCGAAGCGCGCACCACGCGCCAGAGCCGCGGCCTCGCGATGGCGGGCGCGGCGGGTGCGTTCGCAATCGTGGAAATTCTCGGCTTCGGCACGCAAGGCTTCGTCGCGAAGAACGCGGCACTGACGCCGATCACCTATCTCGTGCCGCTCGCGGGAATCATCTACGGACTTCTGCTCATCTCGGGCTTCGCGCAGCTTCGTGTGCCGGCCTTCCTGCAACAGATCGCGGACCTCATTGCCGCGCGGTTTGACCGGTTGAAAACGGCGTAAGTCATGGTCGCGTTCGGTATGTTAGGTCGCTACTTCGGCCGCCGTTTCCTGACGGCGGTTGCGATTGCGTTCCTGACCTGCGTCGCGCTGATCGCAGTCGTGGACTTCTTCGAACTGACCCGCCGCCTCGGCGACCGGCCGGACAGCTCCGCGCTGCAGGTCGGCTATCTCGTGATGCTGCGGCTGCCTTCGTTCACCGAACAGATGCTTCCCTTCGCCACCCTGATCGGCGCGATGTCGGCATTCCTCGCGCTTTCGCGGCGTCTCGAATTCGTGGTCGCGCGGGCCTCGGGCATTTCCGCTTGGCAATTCATCGGCAGCGCGGTCGCGATCGCGCTCATGATCGGCGTGCTGGCGACGACCGTTTACAACCCGGTTTCGGCCTCGCTCAAGGAAACCGCCGACAGGATCGAAGCTGAACTCCTCGCCTCGCGCGTGCTGGGCGCCGGCGCGACGCAGGAGAAGGCACCCGGCAATATCTGGGTGCGCCAGCGCAGCGACAACGGTCAGGCCATCATCAACGCGCAGACTTCGAGCCGTAAGGGACTGTCACTGTCGGGCGTGCGTATCTTCACCTTCGACGCCAAAGGCGACTTCGCAGAGCGCATCGAAGCCAAGACCGCGGAGCTCGAAACGGGAGCGTGGCGGCTTACCGATGTCGAAGTCTTCTCGCCGACCGCAAGCCCGAAGAAGCTCGGCGTCTATCGCATCAGCACCAGCCTCACCGCCGATCAGGTGCGCGGCAATTTCACCAGCGCGGACGCGCTATCGTTCTGGGAATTGCCCGGCGCGATCGAACTCGTGCGCGCGGCCGGGGTTTCGGCGGCACGTTACGAAATCCAGTACCAGTTGCTGCTCGCGCGGCCGCTCCTGCTTGCAACCATGGTGGTGATCGCGGCAGCCGTGAGCCTGCGCGTGTTCAGGCTCGGTGGCGTCGGCAAGATGGTCACGATCGGCGTGCTCTCCGGCTTCCTGCTTTACGTCGCGGGCCAGCTTTCCGAGCAGCTCGGCCAGGGCGGCTTCCTCAATCCGATCGTCGCCGGTTGGCTGCCGATCGTCTGCGCCGCGATGATCGGCTGTTCCGTTCTCCTGCATCAGGAGGACGGCTAGATGTTCGCGCGTTCCGTCATCTCCGGAGCGTATTCGCTCGGCCAGCTTTTCCGCTGCGCCGGGTTCGCGCTGCTATGCATGGGCTTGTTCGCGGGCGAAACCTACGCGCAAACGCTGCCGAAACAGATTCCGCAATCGCAGTCCGCCGAGCCTTCGCTCACCAAGCGACTCATGAAGCAGAAAGCTTCGCGCGACCCGAACGCGAAGATGCTCGTGACCGCGAACGAGATGATCTACGACTACAAGAACAACAAGGTTCATGCAGTCGGCGGCGTGCAGATCTATTACAACGGCGGCGTGCTGGAAGCGGACAAGGTCACCTACGACCGCGTGACGAACAAGATGTTCGCCGAGGGCAACGTGCGCTACAAGGCGAGCGACGGCAACGTCATCCACGCCAACACACTCGACATGACGCAGGACTTCCGCGAAGCCTTCGTCAACTCGATGCTGGTGGAAACGCCGCAGCGCACGCGCTTCGCCGCGTCGCGCGCCGACCGCACCGAAGGCAACATCACCGTTTTCCAGAACGGCGTCTATACCGCCTGCGAACCCTGCCGTGACGATCCGAAGAAACCGCCGTTGTGGCAGGTCAAGGCCGCGCGCATCATTCACAATGAAGGCGAGCGCAAGATTTACTACGAGAACGGCACGCTCGAGATTCTCGGCTATCCAGTCGCCTACCTGCCGTTCTTCTATCACCCCGACCCGACGGTGAAGCGCCAGTCCGGCTTCCTGCCGCCGCACGTTTACTCGAACAACCGCACCGGCGTCGGCATCGAGGCGCCCTACTTCTGGTCGATCGCGCCGAACATGGACGCGACGGTTGCGCTGGTGCCGTTCACGCGGCAGGGCTTGCTGGCGAAAGCCGAGTTCCGTCACCGGCTGGAGGATGGCGCCTATCTCATTCGCGCGACGGGCATCAATCAAACCGACCCGCAAGCCTTCGGCTTGCTCTCGGGCAATCGCGACTTCCGCGGCACACTGGAAGCGAGCGGCGAATTCAACATCAACAAGCGCTGGGTCTGGGGCTTCGACGGCGCGCTGCTTTCCGACAAGTCGGTACTGAACGACTACCATCTGGAAAAGCAGTTGACGCAGGCGACCGAACGCACATCGCAGATTTACCTGATCGGCCAGAAAGACCGCTCATATTTCGACATGCGCGCGATCGGCTTCTACGGCCTGTCCGAACTCGACGTGAACAGCCAGTTGCCGGTGATCCACCCGGTGATCGATTACTCGTACTTCTTCGGCAATCCGATCTTCGGCGGAGAACTTTCCTACAAGATCAACTTCACCAGCATCTCGCGGCAGGACGCCGACTTCGCGCCGATCAGCAAGCTCGCGACGTTTGCGACCAATGCCGCCGGCAACTCGGATACGTCGCGCTGTCTTGCGACCGCTGCGACACCCGCAACCTGTCTCGTGCGCGGCCTTCCCGGCGATTATTCCCGCTTCTCGGCGCAGCTCGACTGGCGCCGCACGGTCACCAGCGACATCACCGGCATCCAGTTCACGCCGTTCGCGCGCATGCGCGCGGATGCGGCGTCGGTCAACATCGACCCGACGACGAATATTTCCAACTTCACCACCCCCGGCAGCGACGAATTGATCCGCGCCATGCCGGCGGTTGGCATGGAAGTGCGCTGGCCGTTCATCTCGGTGCACTCGTGGGGCACGCAAACGCTTGAGCCGATCATCCAGACCATCTTCCGCCCGAACGAAACCAAGATCGGCCTGTTCCCGAACGAAGATGCGCAGAGTCTCGTGTTCGACGACACCAACCTGTTCGCGATCGACAAATATTCCGGCTACGACCGCGTCGAAGGCGGCTCGCGCGTCAACTACGGTTTGCAATACACCGCGAACGTCCACCGCTACGGCATGGTCAACGTATTGTTCGGCCAGTCGTACCAGATGTTCGGCCAGAACTCTTATGCGGTCGCCGATCTCGCCAACACCGGCTTGAATTCCGGCCTCGAAGACCGCGCCTCGGATTACGTCTCGCGCATCTACTTCCAGCCGACCGGCCGCTTCTCGTTCGTCACGCGCTTCCGTTTCGACAAGGACGATCTGTCGATCCGCCGCTTCGAGGCCGAGACCACCTCTCGCTGGGATCGCCTGACACTATCGACGATCTATGCGCGCTACGAGGCGCAGCCGGAGATCGGCTTCCTCGAACGGCGCCACGGCATCTACCAGACCGCGACCTACAAGTTTCACGACTACTGGAGCGTGAACGGCGGCGTCCGCTACGACCTGGAGCGCGGCAAGATCGACTTCGGCACGCTCGGCATCACGTATACCGACGAGTGCATTGCGATTTCGGCGGTCTATGTCGCCGACTACACCAACATCATCACCTCTACGGCAGTGCAGAAATTCCTGGTGCGCATCAACCTGCGGACGCTCGGCGAAACCGGCTTCAAGCAGAATCTGGGCAGCCAGGTGACGAGCACTTCCGGCAACTAACGAGAGCGAATTACCCCGTCCCATTGCCGCCACAGGCAGCCTGCATAGTCATTTCCGGGCGATGTGCGGTACAGTTTCGGAAACGATAAAGCGCCATTACGCCAGCTATGCCCAGGATCAACCCGACCCGCTTTCAGACAATCTTCGCGCTCGCCGCGCTCCTGTTCGTGGCCGCGGCTGCCGTCCCAACGCCGGCCAGAGCCCAGGTCGTCGCCGTCGTGAACGGCGAGCCGATCACGGTGCTCGATGTCGCCGAACGCCTGAAACTCCACCGCGGCTCGGGCAAGAACACCAGCAAAAAGGAAGTGCTCGAGGAGCTGATCGAGTACAAGCTGAAGCTGCAGGTCGCCCAGCGCGCAGGCATCACCCTCACCGATTCGGAAGTGGACCGCGCTTACGCCGGCATCGCGGCGCGCTCCGGCCGCACGCTCGAGCAGTTCGAACAGGCGCTGCGCCAGGGCGGCATCGACCCCAATCGACTGAAGGCGCGCGTCAAGGCCGACCTCGCCTGGCAGAAATACATTCAGGCTAATCCCGCCAACGTGATCGTGCGCGACGCAGACCTCGTCGCCGCGATGCAGCAGCGCGGCGAAACCCTGAGTATGAGGTCGACCCAGTATACGATGCAGCAGGTCATCTTCGTCGTGCGGCGCAACGCGCCCGTGAACGTGAAGCAAGCGCGGCTGAAGGAGGCGGAATCGCTTCGCAGCCGGATTACATCCTGCAGCCAGGTTCAGGAGTTCGCGCACGAATACAAGGAGGTCGTTGTGAAGCCGCCGTTGCGGCGCTTCTCGAGCGACCTTTCTCCGGCGCTGCAGAAGCTGCTCGAAACCCTGCCCGACGGGCGCATGACGCCGCCGGAAGTCACGGTGAACGGTATCGAGATCGTCGCGATCTGCGATCGCAAGGAAGTGCCGGCCGACGTTTCGGCCAACCGCGAGCTTCGTAACGAGCTGCTCGGCCAGCGCGTGCAGAGCTACGAAAAGACGATCCTCGACAAGATGCGGCAGACCTCCATCATCCGATACGTCGGCGAACCCTGATGCTTCCGCTCGCCCTGACGCTCGGCGAGCCCGCCGGTATCGGCCCCGATCTCGCGATTCAATTATGGCTCGAACGCAAGGCGCGAAAGTTGCCGCCGTTTGTCCTACTGGCCGACCCGGCCTTCGTCGCTACGCGCGCGAACATGCTCAAGTTCGATATTCCGATCGGCATGTGCGAGCCGGAAGAAGCGGCGGCGCGTTTTGACGATGCCCTTCTCCTGATTGACCCGGGTTCTGCCGCAACCGCGGCACCCGGCAAACCCGATCAATCGAGCGCGAACGCCGCGCGTTCATCCATCGACCTTGCCGTCAAGCTCGTACAGCAGAAACGCGCGGCGGCGGTCGTAACCAATCCGATCGCGAAACATGTGATGCAGGCGGGCGGCTTCGCCTTCCCCGGCCATACCGAATATCTCGCGCATTTGAGCAATGCACCGCGTCCGGTGATGCTGATCTGGAGCGAAGAACTCGCGGTCATTCCGATTACGATCCACATGCCGCTGCGCGACGTGCCGGACGCGCTTTCGACCGCGCTGATCGTCGAGAGCGCGCGCATCGCGGCGCGCGACTATCGCGAGAAATTCGGCATCGAAAATCCGCGCCTCGCGATTTGCGGGCTCAACCCGCATGCGGGCGAAGAAGGCACCATTGGGCGCGAGGACATCGAGATCATCGCGCCCGCGATCCGCGCGCTGCGCGACGAAGGTATCGAGGCGAGCGGTCCGCATCCGGCCGATAGTCTATTTCACGAGCACGCACGCAAATATTACGACGTGGCGCTCGGCATGTATCACGATCAGGTGCTGGCGCCGGTGAAGGCGCTTGCCTTCGACCGCGCCGTGAACGTGACGCTCGGCCTTCCCTTCGTGCGTACTTCGCCAGACCACGGCACCGCGTTCGACCTCGCGGGCAGCGGCACGGCCAATCCGTCTTCGCTCGAAGCAGCACTGAAGCTCGCTGCGCGTCTTGCCGCGAACACATGAGCCAGATCGACGCGCTGCCGCCGCTCCGCGACGTCATCCGCAAACATGACCTGTGGGCCAAGAAATCGCTCGGCCAGAATTTCCTGCTCGATCTCAACCTGACTTCTCGGATCGCGCGCGCGGGCGGACCGCTCGAAGGCGTCACCGTGCTCGAAGTCGGCCCGGGTCCGGGCGGCCTTACGCGCGCGCTGCTTGCGGAAGGAGCAAACCGCGTAATCGCGATCGAGCGCGACCAGCGTTGCGTCGCTGCGCTGAATGAAATCGCAGCGCATTATCCGGGGCGGCTGGAGATCGTCGAAGCCGACGCGCTGACATTCGATCCCAAGCCGCTTTTGAACGGCGCGAAGACACGCATCGTCGCGAACCTGCCTTACAACATCGCGACGGCGCTCTTGATCGACTGGCTGACGCTCGCGCCGTGGCCGCCTTATTACGACTCGCTGATCCTGATGTTTCAGCGCGAGGTCGCAGAACGCATCGTCGCGGCACCCGGCGACGACGCTTACGGAAGACTTGGCGTGCTTGCCGGCTGGCGTTCCGCAGCGCGGATTTTATTCGACGTGGCACCGAGCGCTTTCGTGCCGCCGCCGAAAGTAACGTCTTCCGTCGTGCAGATCGTTCCGCGTGTCGAACCGCTCGTATGTGATGCAAAAATGCTCGGCCGTGTCACGGCCGCCGCTTTCGGCCAGCGCCGCAAGATGCTACGCCAAAGCCTGCGCTCGCTAGGTGTCGACGCTGCGGCACTTCTTGCCGCAGCGGATATCGAACCGACGAAACGCGCGGAAGAAATTCCGGTCGAAGGCTTCGTGCGTCTCGCCAATGTTTTCGCGGCGATGGGGAATAAAGAATGACCAAGATCAGGCGTCAGGTGTTCACCGACTACGGGAAACCGCTCTGCGAGGAAATCGTGGATGCGCCTGCCCCGCAAGGCACTGAAGTGCTGGTGCAGGTCGGCCATTGCGGCGTCTGTCATTCCGACATTCATTTGCATGACGGCTATTTCGATCTCGGCGGGGGCCGCAAGGCGGAGCTTGCCGGCGGCCGGCCGCTTCCCTTCGCGCTGGGCCACGAGATCGAAGGCGAACTCATCGCGACCGGACCGGACGCAAGCGGCGTTACCATCGGCAAGCGCTATGTGATCTATCCCTGGATCGGCTGCGGCGCATGTGCGACCTGCAAGAGCGGCGACGAGCATCTTTGCGCGAAGCCGCGCCAGATCGGCATTCAGACGCAGGGTGGCTACGCAACCCATGTGCTGGTGCCGCATCCGAAATATCTTCTCGAGTATGACCCGATCCCGCGCGATCTCGCGGGTACTTATATGTGTTCCGGCGTGACCGCTTATTCCGCGATTGCGAAACTCGGCGCGCTCGCGGAACGCGGGCCTGCGCTCATCATTGGCCTCGGCGGCGTCGGCATGATGGGATTTTCATTTCTGAGAGCCCGCTCGCCGCATAAGCCGATCGTAGTCGAAATCGACCCGAAGAAGCGCGAGCACGCACTCGCGAACGGTGCTGCCGCCGCGTTCGATCCGTCCGACAAGGCGACGCGCAAGGAAATCGCGGTTGCCTCCGGCGGCGGCGTGTTGGGTGCGATCGATTTCGTCGGCTCGGACAAATCCGCGGCACTAGGCTTCGGCGCACTCGCCAAAGGCGGCTCACTCGTGATCGCAGGACTGATCGGCGGCGAGATGCCGCTCTCCGTTCCCGTGCTGCCGCTCAAAGGCGTTTCGATCATCGGCAATTACGTCGGCTCGCTCACGGAGGCGAAGGAAATGCTCGCGCTGGTTCGCGCCGGCAAGGTCGCGCCGATTCCGGTGAAGACACGGCCGCTTGCCGAAGCCGACGCCGCGCTGCGCGACCTGCGCGAAGGCCGGACCATCGGGCGCACGGTGCTGGTGCCTTAAAGCTTCGCCTGCAATTTCTTTGCGAAAGCCTCGACGCCGGTGCGGCGGACGCGCTTCATGCGCTCGGCCTGCAGGATCGAATGAATGTCGGCGAACGCCGCATCCAGGTCGTCGTTGATGACGACGTAGTCGTATTCGCCCCAACGCTTCAATTCGTGCTTGGCGGTCTCGAGCCGCTTCTTGATCGTCATCTCGTCTTCCGCCGCGCGGCGGCGGATGCGCTTCTTCATCTCCGCGATAGAAGGCGGCAGGATGAAGATGCTGACGACGTCGGAGGCCGCTTTTTTATAGAGCTGGCGCGTGCCCTGATAGTCGATGTCGAACAGGATATCCTTGCCCTTGGCGATCGCCTTCTCGACCGGCTTCGCGGGCGTGCCGTAATAATTGCCGTGCACTTCGGCCCATTCGAGCAATTCGCCGTGGTCGCGCATCCGCTCGAATTCTTCGCGGGTCTTGAAATGATAGTGCACGCCTTCGACCTCGCTCGGGCGGCGCGGGCGCGTCGTCACCGAAATCGAAAGCTCGATGTTTTCTTCCTTCTGGACCAAGAGCCGCGTCAGCGTGGTCTTGCCCGCGCCGGACGGCGACGACAGCACGAACATCAGCCCGCGGCGGGCGAGCTTCTCGCGGCGCACGCCGTTCTTTTTCCGGCTGACCGGCTTTTTCTTCTTACTCAATGTTCTGCACCTGCTCGCGGAACTGATCGACCGCGGTTTTCAACTCAAGCCCGATTGCAGTCAGCGCCACGTCGTTCGACTTGGAACAGAGCGTATTTGCTTCGCGGTTGAATTCCTGCGCCAGAAAATCGAGCTTGCGCCCGACCGCACCGCCGCCTTTCAGGAGCGCACGCGCCGCACCGACATGCGCTTTCAGGCGGTCGAGCTCTTCGCGAATATCGGCTTTCGCCGCGATCAACGCCGCCTCCTGATGCAGCCGTTCTGGGTCGAAGGCAGGGCTCGCGCCGAGCAATTCCTTCACCTGCTCGGCGAGCTTGGCGCGGATCGCTTCGGCCGAACGCGAGGGAGAGGCTTCGGCGCGGTTCGTCAGCTTCTCGATTTCGGTAACGCGATCCGAAAGCACGACACCGATCACGCTGCCTTCCTTGCCACGCATCTCGACGAGATCTTTCAGCGCGGTCTCGAAGCCCTGCAAGAGCACACGGTTCGCGGTTTCCCGCTCCGCCTCGCTTTCTTCGGTTTCGATCACTTCCATCACGCCTTTGAGCGCGAGGATGCCGTCGAGCGTCGGCTTCTGTGCGTCGATCTTTCCGGCGAGCGCGTTCGATGCGGCGACCACTGCCGCGAGCACGTCCTCGTTGATGCGGACCTGCGGTGCCGCACCCTCGCGGTTGATCGTCAGATTGATCGTGACGTTGCCGCGGCTGATTACTTTCGCAACGGCGGCGCGGATCGCGGGCTCCAACACGTCGCGGCCCGGCGGCAAACGGAAGCGAAGGTCGAGACCCTTCGAGTTGACCGACTTCAATTCCCACGCCCAGCGCAACACTCCATGAACGCCGGAGGCGCGGGCAAATCCGGTCATGCTGGCGAGCGTCATGGGAAGAAAGGTCCGCGATTCTTTATCGAAAGCCGCGCGACCTTAACGAGCGAAGGCACGACGAACAAGCTGGCCCAATGCGTTCCGCGCTACTCCGCCTTGGCGTCGGACTTCTTCTTCCCGTTTTTCTTCTCCGCCTTCTCGTCCTTCTTCTTATGCGGCGCGGACTTCTCGTCTTTCTTCTTCGGGTCGCCCTGAAAGGTCGGAGACTGCGGCTGTGGCGGCGTTTGCGGCGCGGCGGCGGGCTGCGGCGCGTTATCCTGTTTGTCCTTCTGGAAATCGCGCCAGCGCGCCACGTTTTTCAGATGCTGTTCGTAGGTTTCGGCAAAGACATGCCCGCCGGTGCCGTCGGCGACGAAATAAAGCTCTTTCGTCCGAGACGGATTCGCGACGGCCTCGAGCGAAGCGCGGCCCGGATTCGCGATGGGTCCGGGCGGCAGGCCGATGATGCTGTACGTATTATAAGGTGTCGCCTGCTCGACGTCGGCGCGCGTCAGCGAGCGGCCGAGCGAACCCTTGCCGCCGACGAGGCCGTAAATGATCGTCGGGTCGGATTGCAGCCGCATCTTCTTCTGCAGGCGATTATAGAACACCGCCGCGACCCGCGTGCGTTCGCTCGCGACCGCGGTTTCCTTTTCCACGATGGAAGCCAGCGTGATGAATTCGTTGATATTCGAGATCGGCAGGTCGGGCGCGCGGCGCGCCCAGATTTCCTCCACCAGCCGCTTGTGCGCCGCGGCCATGCGCTGCAAAAGCTGCTCTCGCGTGGTGCCGCGCGTGACACGGTAAGTTTCGGGAAGCAGCGAACCTTCAGGCGGAATTTTCTGGATCGGCCCGCTCAAGACTTCAGCGTCGTTCAGGCGCTGGATGATCTGTTGCGTCGTCAACCCCTCCGGAATCGTGACCGTGTGCTGAATCGACTTACCTTCGATGATCGTCTCCAGCACATCGCTCATGCTGGCGCCCTTCTCGAAGATATATTCGCCGGCTTTGAGCTTATCGGTCGCGCCCATCAATACCGCGCCGACGACGAACAGCGTCGGATTCTCGATCACGCCTTCCTTACGAAGCAACTCGGCCATGTCGCGCAAGCCGGTGCGCGGCGGAATGTTGACCGCACGTTCGCGGTCGAGCGGACCCGGCGCGCCGAATTTCTGGCTCCCGTAGTAGAGTGCGCCGCCAACCACGACCGACAAGAGCAGCAGGATCGTGAAGATGGCATTGCCGATGATCACGATGGGATGGCGCGCGCGGCGCGACGGCGGCGGCGGAAGACGGTCTGGCATCAATGCCTGCTTCGGACTGCGCGGATTGACGATCGGACGATCGTCATAATGTTCGTCGTCATTGCCGGCCATGCGGTCCCGTCCGTCTTATTATCGTTCCGACGGCCCGCCCCCCGAACCGCAGTCATTGAAGCTAAGGCCAAATGTGGCCAAAGCTGGAAGCACACGAATTAGTGAGCTTTGCGGAAGATCAGCGACGCATTGGTGCCGCCGAAACCGAACGAATTGGAAAGCACGGTATTGATTTCGCGCTTTTTCGGCGTGTGCGGAACGAGATCGATCGGCGTCTCGCGCTCCGGATTGTCGAGATTGAGCGTCGCGGGTGCGACCTGATCGCGCATCGCGAGCAGGCAGAAAATCGCTTCGACCGAGCCCGCCGCGCCGAGCAGATGGCCGATCGACGATTTCGTGGACGACATCGAAATCTTGGAAGCCGCGTTGCCAACCAAGCGCTCGACCGCGCCAAGCTCGATGGTGTCAGCCATGGTCGAGGTGCCGTGCGCGTTGATGTAATCGAGATCGGACGCGCCAATGCCCGCGCGCTTGAGCGCCATGGTCATGCAGCGAAATGCACCGTCGCCGTCTTCGGAGGGCGCCGTGATGTGATAGGCGTCGCCCGAGAGACCGTAGCCGACGATTTCGCCGTAGATTTTCGCGCCGCGCGCTTTCGCGTGCTCGTATTCCTCGAGCACGACTACACCCGCGCCCTCGCCCATCACGAAGCCGTCGCGGTCCTTGTCGTAGGGGCGCGACGCCTGCGTCGGGCGGTCATTATAAGAAGCACACAGCGCGTGCATCGCGGAGAAACCGGCGAGCGCCATGCGGCCGACTGGAGATTCCGTGCCACCGGCGACCATCACGTCGGCATCACCCCACTGAATCAATCGCGCGGCGTCGCCGATCGCATGCGCGCCGGTCGAACACGCGGTCACCACCGAATGGTTCGGGCCTTTCAGGCCGTGCTGGATCGAAACGTAACCGGACGCGAGATTGATCAGGCGGCCGGGAATGAAGAACGGCGAAACGCGGCGCGGGCCTTTTTCTTTCAGCGTGATCGCGGTGTCGGCGATGCCTTCGATGCCGCCGATGCCTGAGCCGATCAGGACGCCGGTGCGTTCCTGATCTTCCTTGGCTGTCGGCTTCCAGCCCGCATCGTCGAGCGCCTGGGTCGAGGCCGCGACGCCATATAGAATAAAGTCATCGACCTTGCGGCTTTCCTTCGCTTCCATCCATTGGTCGCGATTGAAGGTGCCATCGGAGCCGTCGCCTTTCGGGATGACGTGCGCGATCTGGCAGCGAAGATCGGAAACTTCGAATTCGTCGATCTTCTTGGCGCCGCTCTTGCCTTCGAGCAGACGCTTCCACGTCGTTTCGACGCCGCAACCGAGCGGCGATACCATCCCCAGCCCGGTGACGACGACGCGACGCATCTTTCTGGAATCCTGTTTGAGGCGCGGGCCGAAACCGACGCCGCCCGCGCTCTACGAAGTCCCGCTTAGGACTTCGCGTTCTTTTCGAGGAACTTAACGGCGTCGCCGACGGTCAGGATGGTTTCCGCCGCGTCGTCCGGAATCTCGCAGCCGAATTCCTCTTCAAAGGCCATGACCAGCTCGACCGTGTCGAGAGAGTCCGCGCCCAGATCGTCGATGAAGCTCGCCTTGTCGTTCACCTTCTCGGCTTCGACACCGAGATGTTCGACAACGATCTTTTTAACCCGTTCGGCAATGTCGGCCATTGATACACCTTTGGTCGCCCGCAAGCTTTGTTCGATTGTGCCGCGAGAATTGTCCCCCCGCAGCGGGTCCGGCCTTCTTTGTCCGATTGCGAAGCGCCGCGCCAGCGAAAAATGCGGGGGTTCCCCGGCACCTTTCCGTTGCGGCCCGCCAGCAAAGCGAGGCCGCAGCGGTCGTAACATACCCATTTGCCCTGTCAAAGCGGGCTTTCCCAGTCCAATGCCTTGAAGAACATGACTTTTCCGGAGCGTTCGGCGGGCCGGAAGGCTTTAGAGCATCGCCATGCCGCCGTTGACGTGAATCGTCGTGCCGGTGACGTAAGCCGCCTCGTCGGAGGCGAGATAGACCGCCGCCGCCGCAATGTCCTCGGATGTGCCGAGGCGTTTTGCCGGGACCGAATCCAGGATCGCCTTTTTCTGTGCTTCGTTCAGCGCATCCGTCATCGGTGTCGCGATGAAGCCGGGCGCGATGCAGTTTGCGGTCACGTTGCGGCTGGCCAGTTCAGCCGCGAGCGACTTGGTCATGCCGACCATTCCGGCCTTGGCGGCGGCGTAGTTACCCTGCCCGGCGTTGCCGGTGAAGCCGACGACCGAAGTAATGCCGATGATGCGGCCGAAGCGCTTGCGCATCATGTCTTTGGCAGCCGCGCGCGCGAGCCGAAAGGCGGCGGTGAGGTTCACCGCGATCACCTGATCCCAGTCCTCGTCTTTCAGGCGGATGAAGATGTTGTCTTTCGTGATGCCGGCGTTGTTCACCAGGATGTCGACGCGCTCCATCTTCTCGTTCGCGGAAGGAATGAGCGCTTCCACCGCCGCAGGATCGGAAAGATTGCACGGCAGCACATGCACGCGATCTTTCATTTCGGCGGCAATCGCATCCAACGCATCCTTGCGCGTGCCGGAGATCGCAACCGTCGCACCCTGCGCATGCAGCGCCTTGGCAATCGCGGTGCCGATGCCGCTGGAAGCGCCGGTAACGAGCGCGGTTTTTCCCGAAAGATCGAACATCGATTTTATCCTTATGCTTTCGCCGCTTTATAGGCCGCGACATCGTCGGGTGTGCCGACGTTTTGCCCGGAAACTTCCTTGGCAATGCGCTTCAAGAGACCGGTCAGCACCTTGCCCGAACCCGCTTCGACGATCTTGGTGACGCCGTTGTTCGCCAGATACTGCACGCATTCGCGCCAGCGCACCGTGCCGGTCACTTGGCGAACCAGAAGATCGACAATTTCTTTCGGATCGGAAACCGCGCTCGCGGTGACGTTCGCGACCACCGGCACCACCGGCTTGTTCACCTGAACTTTCGAGAGCGCGTCGCGCATCGCATCCGCCGCGGGCTGCATCAACGCGCAATGAAACGGCGCGGACACGGGCAGCATCATCGCGCGGATGCTCTTGCCCTTCGCGAGTTCGGCGGCGCGCTCGACCGCAGCCTTGCTGCCGGAAACCACCACTTGCCCGCCGCCGTTGTCGTTCGCGACGTCGCAGACTTCGCCTTGTGCGGCTTCCGCGGCCAGTGCCTTCGCGGCATCCAATTCGACGCCGAGGAGTGCCGCCATGGCGCCGGTGCCGACCGGCACCGCCTTCTGCATCGCCTGCCCGCGAATCTTCAAAAGCTTCGCCGCATCCGTGATCGAGAAGGCACCGGCAGCGGCCAACGCCGAATATTCCCCGAGCGAGTGACCGGCGACGAATTTCGCGTCGCGCGCGAGATCGAGACCTGCTTCGGACTCCAGCACCTTCATCACCGCGACCGAAACCGCCATCAGCGCGGGCTGGGCGTTCTCGGTGAGCGTCAGCGTCTCCTGCGGGCCTTCCCACATGACCGCCGAGAGCTTCTGCGCGAGCGCGGCATCGACCTCGTCGAATACGGCCTTTGCCGCAGGAAAGCTGTCGGCCAGCGCCTTGCCCATGCCGACCGCCTGGCTGCCCTGACCCGGAAAGGTGAATGCGACTGCCATGTCATCCCCGAAAAGTGCTTATTTTCCGGGCCCTTGGACACGGACCGGACGGACGAGTCAAGCCAGCCGGAAACCCTTGCCTCTGGCCCGGAATCCCCTATAAACCGCGCCTTCTGCCGGTTTTAGGCCGGGAGCTGAATGAAGGGTGGCGCAAGTCATAGGGCCAGTCGGTCCGTCCTTCAGTGTTCCCGCCTCTGAGATGTTTCGAGCCTTCACGAAGGCTCGGAGGGCTCGGCGCCAGACCGGCGCAACATAGGAAGGCTAATCCATGCCGCTTTACGAGCATGTCTTTCTCGCGCGTCAGGACGTGACCGCGCAGCAAGTCGAAGAAATGATCTCCCAGTACAAGGGCGTGATCGAGGCCGGTAAGGGCTCGGTCCCCAAGCAGGAATACTGGGGCGTGAAATCCCTCACCTACCGCATCCGCAAGAACCGCAAGGCGCACATGGCGCTCATGAACATCGACGCACCGGCCACCGCCGTGCAGGAGATGGAGCGGCAGATGCGGATTTCGGAAGACGTCATCCGTTTCATGACCGTGAAGGTCGAAGCGCTCGAGGAAGGTCCGTCTGCCATGATGCAGAAGCGCGACCGCGACGAGCGCCGCGACGGCGAGCGCCGTTCGCGCCGCGACCGTGACGGCGAAGAAGGCGGCGACGACAGCAACGCCGCGTCGTCGTCCGACGACTCGAACGAGGAGGCAAACTAATGGCCATGGGTGCACAGGGCGGCCAGCGCCGTCCGTTCTTCCGCCGCCGCAAGACCTGCCCGTTCTCGGGCGAGAATGCGCCGAAGATCGACTACAAGGACACGAAGCTTTTGCAGCGCTACATCTCCGAGCGCGGCAAGATCGTTCCGGCCCGCATCAGCGCGGTCTCCACGCTGAAGCAGCGCGAACTCGCGACCGCGATCAAGCGCGCGCGTTTCCTTGGCCTGCTGCCCTACGTTCTGAAGTAAGACAAATACACAGCCGTGCGGGGTAACGCCCGCGCGGCGATGGTTGGGGCGGAAATTCCTTCCGCCTCTAACCGCCGGAAAGGGCGGGACAGCTGACGATGGCAAGGATCATTCTCATTGGCTTGGCGGCAGGCGCGGCTTCGGCGCTCCTGTTCGCGTCCATCGTCTCCGGCAACGTGTTGTCGGTGCTCCTGTTCTATTTCTCCGCGCTTCCCGTGATGCTCGCGGCCATCGCCTGGACGCATGTGGCGGGCCTCGTCGCGGTCGCCTTCGGCGCGCTCGCGCTCGGCTTCGCGCTCAATTTCTGGATCGGCCTGATGTACGTCGTGGTCGTCGGCACGCCGGCCTATGTGCTCGCCTATATGGCGATGCTCGGCCGGGAAAGTGCGCCCGCGAGCCCAGGCAGCGCGCAGCAGATGGAATGGTATCCGGCCGGCCGCCTGCTCGTCTGGGCGGCGCTGATCGCCTTCGGCCTGGCGGCGATTGCGGTGCTCCAGTTCGGCACGAGCTTCGAAACTTACCAGACGATGATCCGCGCCTCGTTCGAGAAGGTGCTGCGGCTGCAGGCCGGAATTCCCGCCGATCAGCCGCTGAAGCTGCCCGGCGTGCAGAACCCGGAAGCGTTCCTGAACACGCTGGTTGCGATCATGCCGGCGGCAGCAGCCGTGCTTTCAATGCTCACGAACCTGCTCAACCTCTGGCTCGCAGGGCGGATCGCACGCGTTTCCGGCAAGCTGCAACGCCCCTGGCCGGATCTGACCACGCTTTCGATGCCGCTCGGCGTGGCGCTGGCGCTTGCGGTGGCGCTCATGATTTCGTTCTTGAGCGGCATGCCCGGCTTCATCGCTGCGATCGCGATTTCGGTGCTGACCGTCGCTTACGCGCTCGCAGGCTTTTCGGTGCTGCACGCAATCACGCAGGGCCGCGGCGCGCGGATCTGGATTTTGGCAGGCACCTGGCTCGCCGTGATCCTGTTCGGCTGGCCGCTCATTTTCGTCGCGCTGTTCGGAATCGCGGATTCGATTTTCGATTTCCGCTTCCGCGCTTCGCGCAAACCGCCCTTTCCGCCCATTCAAACGAACAGAAGCTAAAGGAGTACATCAGATGGAAGTCATTCTACTCGAGCGCGTCGCCAAGCTCGGCCAGATCGGCGACACCGTGAAGGTCAAGGACGGCTTCGCCCGCAATTTCCTCTTGCCGAACGGCAAGGCGCTGCGCGCTACCGAAGCGAATAAGAAGAAGTTCGAGGGCATGAAGGCGCAGATCGAAGCGCAGAACCTCGAGCGCAAGAACGAAGCCGAAGCGGTTGCGAAGAAGCTCGACGGCAAGTCGGTCATCCTCGTCCGTCAGGCCGGCGAAACCGGCCAGCTTTACGGCTCGGTCTCGACCCGCGACATTGCGGATGCACTCACCAAGGACGGCTTCACCGTCGAGCGCCGCCAGATCGTGCTGAACGCGCCGATCAAGACCATCGGCCTGCACGTGCTCCCGGTCGCGCTGCATCCGGAAGTCGAGGTGAAGATCACCGCCAACGTCGCCCGTACCCCGGACGAAGCCGAGCGGCAGGCGCGCGGCGAAGACCTCTCCGTCTCGCGGACCGATCAGGAAGAAGAACAGGCGCAGGCCAAGGTCGACGCCGGAAAGTTCTTCGAACAGACCCCCGACGAGCTCAAGCCCGAAGAAGCAGCGCCCGCGGAAGAGGCACCCAAGGCGTAATAGCTGCCTAAAATCTGCAAAAACCCCGGAACGGCGCAGCCTTTCCGGGGTTTTTCGTTGCAGGCCTGCGCCGAATTTTTAGCAATTGCGTCGCCTTCGCGTTTGCGCTTCAATTTTCGCATCCGCAAGTTGGCGGCTCGACGAGACGGACGCCGGTCGCGGAGACGACGAGGCGTGCCATGTTCGAGCGTATTGTACGGGGCATTTTCTCTTCCATCGTCAAGCAGGGATCGCTGGAAATCGCGATCGCCGATGGACCCTATTTCGCCGTCGGCGACGGCACCGGCGAACCGATCCGCATCCGCTTCAAGAGCCGGGTTGCGCTGATCCGCTCGCTCATCAATCCCGAGCTTCGTTTCGGCGAAGCCTTCATGAACGAGGGCTTTGTGATCGAGCGCGGCGACATCGCTTCGCTGCTCGATCTCGTTCTCCGCCAAACCGGCACGCATGCGCCGACGCCGACCGCATGGCTTTTCGATGCCGCGCGTTACCTCACGCGGCGCTTCGAACAGTTCAACCCGCGCGGACGCGCGCGGCAGAATGTGCACCACCACTATGATCTCGACGGGCGGCTCTATTCGCTCTTCCTCGACGCGGACAAGCAATATTCCTGCGCCTATTTCGAGACGCCAGACCAGTCCCTCGACGACGCGCAGCTTGCAAAGAAGCGCCATCTCGCGGCGAAGCTGCTTTTCGACAGCCCGGGTTTGTCCACGCTCGACATCGGCTGCGGCTGGGGCGGGCTCGGGCTTTATCTTGCGGAGATGACCGGCGCCAAGGTCACCGGCGTTACGCTCTCCGACGAGCAGTTCGCGGTCGCGAACCAGCGCGCCGTCGAGAAGCATCTCGAAAAACAGGTCGAGTTCCGGCTACAGGACTACCGCGACGTGCCGGAAACCTTCGACCGCATCGTTTCGGTCGGGATGTTCGAGCATGTCGGCGTCGATCACTACAACCAGTTCTTCAAGAAAGTGGCGTCGCTCCTGAAGCCGGATGGCGTCGCGGTGTTGCATTCCATCGGCCGCTCCGACCGGCCGACTTCGACTAGCGCGTGGATCGCGAAATACATCTTCCCCGGCGGCTATATTCCCTCGCTTTCCGAGGTGATCCCCGCGGTCGAGCGCGCGCATCTGATCGTGACCGACATCGAAATCCTGCGGCTGCATTACGCCGAGACGCTGAAAGCGTGGCGCGAGCGTTTCCTGGCACATAGGGAAGAAGTGCTGGCGCTTTACGACGAGCGCTTCTGCAAGATGTGGGAGTTCTACCTCGCCGCCTCGGAAATGGCGTTCCGCCACCGGCACCTGATGGTTTTTCATATCCAGATGGTGCACCGGCAGGAGGCCGTGCCGCTAACCCGTGGATATATCGGGGACGCCGAAGCCCGCCTGCGTATGATTGAGCGCAACGTCAAGCGGCCGCTGCGGCTCGCAGGGGAATAATTTTTTCGTCCGCCGCGGCGAAATTTTGCCATCCTCGACCTGTCAACTTTTTTCCGAATCAATTTTCGGCTTGTGAATATCTGTGAGTCACGGATTCGCGCTTGCGACGGCGCGGCTGCGTGCTAATTCAATTCTTCTTACGTGTCGCGTTTTGACGGCCCGAAGACCCAAACAGAAAACGCGAGACGATGGCACTCGACAGCGCACTGCGAAAAGCATTCCCGGAACCCGAAACGCCGGAGTTCCGGCAGGCGCCGCACAACATCGAAGTCGAACAGGCGCTCCTGGGCGCGATCCTCGTCAACAACGAGGCGTTCTACCGCGTTTCCGACTTCCTCGAGCCGAAGCACTTCTTCGAACCGATCCACCAGCAGATTTACGAGGTCGCTTCGAGCCTGATCCGTGCGGGCAAGATCGCCTCGCCCGTCACGCTCAAAACCTTCATCCCTGCCGAGACCGACATCGCCGGCCTGAACCCGGCGCAATATCTCGCCCGCCTCGCCGCGGAAGCGACCACGATTATCAACTCGGAAGACTATGGCCGCACGATCTACGATCTCGCGACGCGGCGCGATCTCATCCAGATCGGCGAGGACATGGTCAACGTCGCCTATGACGCGCCGGTCGAACTGTCGCCGCAGGAACAGATCAACGACGCCGAGCGGCGCCTCTATGAGCTTGCGGAAGTCGGCCGCTATGACGGCGGCTTCCTGCGCTTCTCCGAAGCGCTGAAAGACGCGGTCGACCTCGCCGGCAAAGCCTATCAGCGCGAAGGTGGTCTTTCCGGCGTCGCCACCGGCTTCCTCGATCTCGATCACCTGATGGGCGGCTTGCAGCGCTCGGACCTCATCATCGTCGCGGGACGCCCGGCCATGGGCAAGACCGCGATCGCGACCAACATCGCCTATGAGATCGCGCAGAACTATCAGGGCGAACCGCGCCCCGACGGCTCGATCGAAACCGTGTCGGGCGGGATCGTCGGCTTTTTCTCGCTCGAAATGTCGGCGGAGCAGCTCGCTACCCGCATCATCTCCGAGCAGACGGAAATCCCCTCCTCGAAAATCCGCCGCGGCGAAATATCGGAACAGGATTTCTCCAAGCTCGCTTCCGCCGCGCAGCACATGCAGTCAGTGCCGCTCTATATCGACGATACCGGCGGCCTCAACATCGCGCAGCTGACCGCGCGCGCGCGGCGGCTGAAGCGCCAGCGCGGGCTCGACCTCATGGTCGTCGATTACTTGCAACTGCTCACCGGCTCGAAGCGCGCGGGCGACAACCGGGTGCAGGAAGTGACCGAAATCACAACCGGCCTGAAAGCGCTCGCGAAAGAACTCGACGTGCCGATCATCGCGCTCTCGCAACTTTCGCGTCAGGTGGAAGCGCGCGACGACAAGCGTCCGCAACTCGCCGACCTTCGCGAATCCGGCTCGATCGAGCAGGATGCCGACGTCGTGCTCTTCGTCTATCGCGAGGAGTATTATCTCAAGAACCGCGAGCCGAAGCCCGGCTCGGAAGAATGGTTCAAGTGGGAATCCGAATTGAAGGCCGCCGAAGGCCGCGCCGAAATCATCATCGGCAAACAGCGCCACGGCCCCACCGGCACGGCGAAGCTTTCGTTCGAGGCGGCTTACACGCGCTTCGGCAACCTTGCCCGCGAAGACCACCTGCCGGAGCGGCGGGGCTAATACTCTTCGTCGTCCCGGCCAAGGCTGCGCGGAAGTCGGGTTTACCCGACTTCCGCATTTAGGAGTGTTGCAGCCGCGAGCCGGGACCCATAACCACCCGCCTCGCGACTCTTTGAATGCCGGTGGTTATGGGTCCCCGCTTTCGCGGGAACGACGGCAGGTTATAACCACGGCCATGTCCGACTCTCTTTCCCCCGAAGCGACAGGATTGCTGACCGTCGATCTTGCGGCACTTGTTGCGAACTGGCAGGCGCTGGCGAAGCGCGCGGGCCGCGCGCAATGCGCCGCAGTCGTAAAAGCCGACGCCTACGGCACCGGTCTCGAACAGGCCGCGCAGGCGCTCGCGAAAGCCGGCTGCGACACGTTCTTCGTCGCGACCTTCGACGAGGCGCTCAGGCTTCGCACCATCCTGCCGACGGTCACGATCTATTTGCTCAACGGGCTGAACCCCGGCACCGCCGAACTCGTCTGCGGGATCGACGTGCGCCCCGTGCTCGGCTCGATGGCCGAATTCGACGAATGGGAAGCGCACGCCGATGAGACCGGCGAGGAAGCACCCGCCGCCATCCACATCGACACCGGCATGAACCGCCACGGATTTTCGCTTGCCGAAGCCGAAGCGCTCGCGCCACGCCTCGTCAGCGACGAGATCACGTTCACGCCGACGCTGGTGATGAGCCACCTCGCCTGCGCCGACGATCCGTCGCATGCGATGAACCGCCAGCAGATCGACGCGTTCTCGGCGATCATCAAGAAGTTTCCGGGCATCCCGGCGTCGCTCTGCAATTCGGCCGGACTGCTCGCCTTCCCCGACGCGCATTTCGATCTGGTCCGCCCCGGTGTCGCGCTTTACGGCGGCCGCGCGCTGAGCGCAGGCGAAAACCCGATGCAGCCGGTCGTGAAACTGCAATCGCGGATCGTTACGGTACGCGAGGCAAAGGCCGGTACCACGGTCGGCTACGGCGCGCGGCTGACGCTCATACGCGACTCCCGGCTCGCGATCATTTCCGCGGGCTATGCCGACGGCATCTTCCGCGCCGCCGGTTCGTCCGACAACAAAAAGGGCGCGGAAGCGATCGTCGCGGGCGTCCGCTGCAACATCGCAGGCCGCATCTCGATGGACCTGCTCGCGATCGATGTCACCGACGTTCCTGCGGATAAAGTGAAGCGCGGCGATCTCGTGACCTTGCTCGGTGGCGGAATTTCGGTCGACGATCTTGCCGGGCACGCGCGCACGATCGGATACGAAGTGCTGACTTCGCTGGGGCGGCGCTGGAAACGGATTTATTCGGAATAATTTTTCAAATTGGGGGCGAATATGGAAGCCAACGAAGCCGGCGAACTGATGGACGGCGAGAAATCCGACGACAAGTTCAAGACGCGTGCGGCGATTTTGATCGCGGTGCTTGCGATGATGCTGGCGATCACCGGCCTCGGCGGCGCGAACGCGCAGAAAGAAGCGACCAACAGCAACATCTTCGCGTCGAACCTTTACGCGTTCTACCAGGCGAAGAATATCCGCCAGACGAACTTTGCGCTTGCTGCTGACGCGCTCGAAATCCAGGCGAACGCGCCCGGTATCACGCCGGAAGCGAAAGTCGAGATGCAGAAGAAGATCGACGCTTACCGCAAGAATGTCGCTCGCTACGAATCCGAACCGGAAACGAACGAAGGCAAGAAAGAATTGCTGGTGCGCGCCAAGGCTTTCGAGGAAGCGCGGGATCACGCACTCCGGCAGGATCCTTACTTCGACTACGCGGAAGTGCTGTTGCAGATCGCAATCGTGCTGGTCTCGGTCGCGATCGTGTCGGGCTTAAGCTGGCTCGTACTCGGCGGCGCATTACTCGGCGCGATCGGCACGCTGCTGATGGTGAACGGCTTTCTGCTGCTGGTTGCGATACCGGGTCTGGGGTGAGCTAACCGGTCCGCGTCGGGTCTTTTCTAGCCTGCGCAGCGCGGCGGACTCGCATCCGCCGCAAAAGTCCCCATATTCCGCGCTGACCACAGCGGAAGGCCGGTAATGGCATTCGACGACATTCTGGAGGAAGCCCGGCTCGCGAGCCGGGCGCTTGCGGATTACGGCAGCGGGCTCGTACGCCCCCAGCTCCGCCTCGGCGTCACCGGGCTGTCGCGCTCTGGCAAGACCATCTTCATCACCGCACTCATCCACGCGCTCCTGCACGGCACGCGCCTCCCCGTGTTCGAGGCGCTCACCTCGGGGCGCATCGCGCGTGTGCGGCTTTCGCCGCAGCCCGACGCCGCGATCCCGCGCTTCGAATACGAAAAGCATCTGCGCGATCTCGCCGGTCTGCGGCAATGGCCGGAGTCGACGCGCGCCATTTCCGAAATCCGCATCGAGATCGAATACCAGACCAAGCGCGGGCGCGAACGCACGTTGACGCTCGATATCGTGGATTATCCCGGCGAGTGGCTGCTCGACCTTCTGCTGCTCGACAACACCTATGAGGAATGGTCGGCGGAAGCGATCGCGCTCTCGCGCCAAGGCCCGCGCGCGGTGCTCGCCAACCAGTGGCATATTCATCTCAAATCGCTCGACCCGAAAGCGAAGGCCGACGAGCAGCACGCCATCAACGCCGCGAAACTCTTCACCGAATATCTGATCGCCTGCCGCGACGAGCGCTTCGCGATGAACCTCTTGCCGCCCGGGCGCTTCCTGATGCCCGGCGATCTTGCGGGTTCTCCCGCCGTCACCTTCGCGCCGCTCGATTTGCCGCGTGGCGAGAGCGCGCCTTCCGGTTCGCTCTGGGAGATGATGGCGTCGCGCTACGAAGCCTACCGGGCGCGCGTGGTGCGGCCGTTCTTCCGCGAGCACTTCGCGCGGCTGGACCGGCAGATCGTGCTTGCCGACGTATTATCCGCAATCAACTCCGGCCCGGAGGCGCTGTCCGATCTGGAAGCGACGCTCACTTCGATTGCCGCCTGCTTCAACACCGGGCGGCGCACGATCCTGTCCTCGATCTTCAAGCCGCGCGCCGACAAAATCCTGTTCGCCGCGACCAAGGCCGATCACCTGCATCATCTCCAGCACGACCGGCTGGAAAACATTCTTTCGCGCATGGTGAAGCGCGCGGCTGCGCGCTCGGAGCTCGCAGGCGCGAAGACCGACGCCATCGCAATCGCCGCCGTGCGCGCGACCCGCGAAGCAGTAGTGACGCGCGGAGCCGAAAAACTACCCGCCATTGTCGGCGCGCCCCTTTCGGGCGAGCGCATCGGCGACGAGACATTCGACGGCTCGAAAGAAACCGCCATCTTTCCGGGCGCATTGCCCGAACTGGTCGAGGGCGAAAACATGAGCTGGAAATTTCGCGGTCTTGCGGCCGGCTCGCATGACGAAAGCGATTTCCGCTTCCTGAAATTCCGGCCGCCGCTGGTCGATGCGCCCACGGGCGGCGAACCGGCGCTGCCTCACATTCGCCTCGACCGCGCGTTGCAGTTCCTGATCGGAGACCGCCTCGAATGACGAGACCTGAATCGTTCCGGCCGGACGACCCGCGCGTCGCAGTGGCAAGCCCCGACGAGCCGTTGCTCACGCGCGCGGAGTTGCGCGAGATCGAAGCCGCGGAAGCCGCCAACCTCCCCGCCGTGATCGAACCCGCGCAGAAGAAGAGCCGCTTTTGGGGCAAGCTCTTTTGGTCGGCGGCGGGCGGCCTCGTTTCGCTCGCGCTCGGCCTCGCGGTCGCCAATCTCGTGCAGTCGCTCTTTTCTTATGCGCCGTGGCTCGGCTGGTTCGCGCTGGCGCTGACCGCGCTCGCCGGACTCGCGCTGTTCGTGATCGCGATGCGCGAACTCTTCGCGATCTTCCGGCTCGAAAAGATCGAGCGCATCCAGAAGCGCGCGGTCGAGGTACTCGTGTCCGACGACCGCGACGAAGGCAAGGCCGTCGTCTCCGACATGCTTTCTCTCGCGCGCACGATGCCGCGGCTCGCCAAGGGCCGCGCTGCGATGGAAGGCTACGCGTCCGACATTATCGATGGTGCGGATTACGTGCGGCTGGCGGAACGCGAATTGCTCACGCCGCTGGACGCCGAAGCGCGGCAACTCGTTTCCTCCGCCGCCAAGCGCGTGTCGCTGGTCACCGCGATCTCGCCGCGCGCCGCGGTCGATCTGCTGTTCGTGCTCTTCAACACGCTCTTTCTCATTCGCAAGCTGGCCACGCTATACGGCGGAAGGCCGGGCGTGCTCGGCATGTTCCGGCTTGCGCGTCATGTGATTTCGCATCTCGCGCTCACCGGCGGCATGGCGGTCGGCGACAGTATCGTGCAGCAGGTGCTGGGGCATGGGTTAGCTGCAAAACTTTCGGCGCGGCTCGGCGAAGGCGTGCTGAACGGCTTGCTCACCGCTCGCCTCGGCATCGCTGCGATCGAAGTGACGCGGCCTTTGCCTTTCGCCGCACTCCCGCGCCCGAAGCTTTCGGACCTCGCGGGCAATTTGCTGCCCGCGAAGAAGGACTAATTCCCTCTCCCCTATGGGGAGAGGGTTAGGGTGAGGGGGTTCTGCGCCAGAGAAGTGACTCAGATCCCCCTCACCCGCTCGCTTCGCTCGCGACCTCTCCCCGACGGGGAGAGGTTCGCTATTGCGTAGACGATGCTGCGCTCAATTCGCCGCGAAGCAGTAAAGCAGTCCCGCGCCGCCGGTCGTACGCAGATCGGCCTGCGAACAGCCGCCGTCCGGCCCGCGCGAAGGATGCGACGAATTCCACGACAACGCGGGCGGCTCGGTGTTGAGCCCCATGCGGTCATGATGGCCGAGCATCGCTGCGCCTGTGGTCGAGCTCGTCCAGTTCTTGCAGGTTCGATCCTCGGCGCCTGCAAAAGCGGTACCGTCAGGCTGCGAGCCGGTGAGAATATCGTGCGTGTTCGGCTGGTCGCCGCGGCCGTTCACGACCTCGCCCTTCTCGGTCAGCGCGGTCTGCTTGTTGAGATTGTTGTTCGCGCTGTGCAGATCGGCGACGTCTTTTGCGATCGTCACACCTTTTGCGTTCACCCACGGACCCTTGCCGATGCGGTCCTTGGCGTTGACCGCGCCGGCTCCTTGCGTGCTCAAATAAGCGCGCCAGGTCTTGTTGCCCGCGCCCGCAGTCGCTGCCAGCTTCTGGCAGATCGCATCGGCGCCGGAGAGGCCGCCGAGGTCGCCGCCGTTACCGGAGCCGGCGCTGGTCACAAAGAAACTCATGCTATTTTGCTGCGCGGGTGCTGCGAAAGAAAACGCAATCAGCGCGGCGGACGAAACCATCAGCAATTTAAGACGGACTGGCATTTATTCCTCCCAAAGGGGGTTTGCTGCTCTTGTCGGCAGCCGGGCAATTGTGGCCGCGCTTTATGGCGTTCGCCAGTCGCGCACGTTTCCGGGCCGCAAACATGCTAGGCTGTTTTGCAAGCAACCGACTCGCAGCTACCTTCCCCTTTATGGCCAAAGCCCGCTCGACCTTCGTCTGCCAGAACTGCGGCGCGGTAACTCCGCGCTGGCAGGGCAAGTGCGAATCTTGCGGCGAGTGGAACACGATCACCGAGGAGACGGCGGCGCAGGCATCGGTTCCCGCAACCCAGCGCACTTCGCGCAAGGGACGGCAGATCGCGCTCGAGCCGCTTTCCGGAAAATCCGAGGAAGCGCCGCGCATCGCCTCGGGGATAAAGGAACTCGACCGCGTCACCGGTGGCGGTTTCGTGCGCGGCTCGGCAATTTTGCTCGGCGGCGATCCCGGCATCGGTAAATCCACGCTCCTGATCGAGGCGGCCGCCGCGCTCGCGCGCAAAGGCCGCCGCATCGTTTACGTCTCCGGCGAAGAAGCCATCGATCAGGTGCGCATGCGCGCGCAACGCCTCGGGCTGACGGACGCAGCCGTTGAGCTTGCCGCCGAGACCAATGTCGAAGACATCGTCGCGACACTTTCGCAAGGAACCGCGCCCGCGCTTGCGATCATCGACTCGATCCAGACCATGTGGACCGAGACGGTCGAAAGCGCGCCGGGAACGGTGACGCAGGTGCGCGGCTCCGCGCAGCAGCTCCTGCGCTTCGCAAAAAAATCCGGCACCGCGATCGTGCTCGTCGGCCATGTCACCAAAGACGGTCAGATCGCGGGGCCGCGCGTGGTCGAGCACATGGTGGACGCCGTGCTTTCGTTCGAGGGCGACGGCGCACATCAGTTCCGAATCCTGCGCGCAATGAAAAATCGCTTCGGGCCGACCGACGAAATCGGCGTGTTCGAAATGACCGGCGGCGGTTTGCGCGAAGTCGAAAATCCGTCCGCGCTGTTTCTCTCCGATCGCGACACCTCCTCGCCCGGCACCGCGGTGTTCGCAGGGCTGGAAGGCACGCGGCCTTTGCTCGTCGAAATCCAGGCGCTGGTCGCGCCCTCCGCGCTCGGCACGCCGCGCCGTGCTGTTGTCGGCGCGGACCAGAGCCGTCTTTCGATGATCTTGGCTGTGCTGGAGGCGCGCTGCGGCGTGCGCCTCGGCCAGCAGGATGTTTATCTCAACATCGCAGGCGGCCTTCGCATCACCGAGCCCGCTGCGGATCTCGCGATCGCGGCGGCACTCATCTCGTCGCTTTATAACGTGCCGCTGCCTGCCGACTGCGTTTACTTCGGCGAGGCCTCGCTCACGGGTGCCGTGCGCGCCGTGCCGCAGGCGACCGCGCGTATGAAGGAAGCGGCGAAGCTCGGCTTCGCGCGCGCCGTGATTCCCGAAGCGGGGCGCGGCGACTCCTCCGAGGGTCTGAGCGTCCGCACGGTGCCCGGTCTCGACGCGCTGGTTGCCGACATCGGCGCGGCGGCGCAGAAAGTCCGCCGCCTGCCGAACCGCGACGCGGGCTAAGCATCATGCAGATCACGCTCCTCGACGGCATCTTCGTCGTCATCGTGCTCCTCTCCGCGATCCTCGGCTGGTTGCGCGGACTTACGCGCGAGGCGATCGGCCTCCTCTGCTTCGTGGTCGCGGCGATGGTGGTTTACGCCTATGCGCTGAACGCCGGCATCGGCCAGTGGCTGCGGCCTTCGTTCCGCTACATGGCGAGCTACGTTTTTCTCGGCGCGGTCTTCGTGACCTTTCTGGTCGCGGCCTGGGTCTCGCATTTCGGCATGGCGCCATGGATCACGACGCCGGGGCGCGCCGGCGGGCTCCTGTTCGGCGTCCTGCGCGGCGTCTTTATCTTCGCCACCGCGGTCGTGCTGATCGACCTCTTCGTGCGGCTTAAGGACTTGCCGGTCTGGTTCACGGGCGCGAAATCGCGGGAACTCGCGGTTCAATACATGCGGCTGTTCTGGCCGAAGGAATGGACCGGGTTACGCCTGCTGACACACCCCTTCGTCATGATGGGGATTGCGGCGCTTTACCTGAGCGTGGTTACCGACCTGATCGCCGCGGTTACGCGGCCGTTCCGGCTGCGGCTGCGCCGCTAGAATACTGTTCGGTCACCATGCGCCCCACAAGGAGGTGCATGGATTGCCGCACCGGGTGACGGGAGCCGGATCAGCCGCTATATGCATCCGCGAAACGGCCCTTCCGGGGCGCCCGAATCGTCGTAACTTGCAGGCGGAGCAGCGTTTTAGATGACCCCCACCGTGCTGGACTTCGGGTTGCTCGCCGTCATGCTGATTTCGGGCGTGCTCGCGATGGTGCGCGGCTTCATGCGCGAAATCCTCTCCATCGCCTCCTGGGTCATCGCCGCGATCGTCACCCTCTATGGTTATTCGCGCGTTCTTCCCTATGTAAAGCAGTATGTTCATCAGGATCTGTTGGCGACCGGCATCGCCGTCGGCGGCCTGTTCCTTCTGACCCTGCTGATCGTGTCGCTGTTCACGGTGAAGATTTCGGACCTCGTGCTCGACAGCCGCATCGGCGCGCTCGACCGCACGCTCGGCTTCCTGTTCGGGCTGGCGCGCGGGCTCGTGGTAATGGTGGTCGCGTTCCTGTTCTTCACCTGGCTGGTGCCCGCGAAGACGGAGCCGGACTGGGTGAAAAACGCGCGTTCGCGGCCGATCCTGCAGAGCACCGGCGACTGGATCAAATCGGTGCTGCCGGACGATCCCGAAAACGCCATTTTGCAGCGCTTAAGAAAACCACGAGGCGACGAACAACAGACGCCCGCGCCTGAGACGCCGAACCCGGCACCGACGCCACAACCGGGTCGCACCGACCGGGGTAACAACCCCTCGCTCGCGAATACGACGAACCCGGACGAGAAGACCTACAAGCGGAACGACCGGGCCGGCTTTAACCAGTTGATCGAAAGCACCCGCGCGGCACAGCAGTGACGCGCGATCACCAAAGGGGCTTTGGAATGAGCGTGGCGAACGAGACGGGCCTCGAGTTAGACAAGCAAGCGATGGGCGACACGCTCCGCGAAGAATGCGGCGTGTTCGGCATCTTCGGACATCCCGACGCCGCTGCGCTGACCGCGCTCGGCCTTCACGCGCTCCAGCATCGCGGGCAGGAAGCGGCCGGTATCGTCACCTACGACGGCAAGCGCTTCCATTCGGAGCGCCGCCTCGGCCTCGTCGGCGACACCTTCTCCAAACGCGAGGTCATCGAGCGCCTCCCCGGCCATTCCGCCGTGGGCCATGTGCGCTACTCGACGACCGGCGAAACCATCCTTCGCAACGTACAGCCGCTCTTCGCCGAACTCGACGGGGGCGGCTTCGCCGTTGCGCATAACGGCAACCTGACCAACGCCCATACGCTCCGCCGCCAGCTCGTGCGCGACGGCGCGATCATGCAGTCCACTTCCGACACCGAAGTGATCCTGCATCTTCTCGCCCGCTCCAAGCGCGCACGCTTCATCGAGCGCTTCGTCGATGCGATCCGCGAGATAGAAGGCGCCTATTCCTTTGTCGGCCTCACCAACAAGAAGCTCGTCGGCGCGCGCGACCCGCTCGGCATCCGTCCGCTGGTACTTGGCGAACTCGACGGCGCGCCGATCCTTACTTCGGAAACCTGTGCGCTCGACATCATCGGCGCGAAATTCGTCCGCGACGTCGAGAACGGCGAACTGATCGTGGTCGGCGAAAACGGACTGGAATCGCACAAGCCATTCCCGCCGATGACGCCGCGCCCCTGCATCTTCGAATACATCTACTTCGCGCGGCCGGATTCGGTCGTGAGCGGCAAGAGCGTCTATCAGGTGCGCCGCAATCTCGGCACCGAGCTTGCCCGCGAAGCGCCGGCCATCGCCGATGTCGTGGTGCCGGTGCCGGACTCGGGCGTGCCCGCCGCGATCGGCTTCGCGCAGGCTTCGAACATTCCCTACGAGCTCGGCATCATCCGCAACCATTATGTCGGCCGCACCTTCATCGAGCCGACGCAGCAGATCCGCGAGCTCGGCGTGCGCATGAAGCATTCCGCGAACCGCGCGGCTGTGTCCGGCAAGCGCATCGTCCTGATCGACGACTCGCTCGTGCGCGGCACGACCTCCGTAAAGATCGTGCGCATGATGCGCGAGGCTGGCGCCAAGGAAGTCCACTTCCGCATCGCGAGCCCGCCGATCACGCATCCCGACTTCTACGGCATCGACACGCCGGATAAGGACAAGTTGCTCGCCGCGACCCACGATCTCGAAGGCATGCGCAAATATATCGGCGCGGACAGCCTCGCCTTCCTCTCCATCGACGGCCTTTACCGCGCGATGGGTGCCGGCAAGCGCAATCCCGAGAAGCCGCAATATACCGACCATTGCTTCACCGGCGATTATCCGACGCCGCTCACCGACAAGAACGGCGAAGTCGCACCCCGGCAATTGTCGTTGCTCGCCGAAGCAAGCTGATCTAAACCCTCGGCCGCATGAGTAAGGCGCTGGAAGGAAAAATCGCGCTCGTCACCGGCGCGTCGCGCGGGATTGGCGCAGCAGTCGCAAAATCGCTGGCCGCGAAGGGCGCGCATGTGATCGCGCTCGCCCGCACCACCGGGGGCCTCGAAGAACTCGACGACGAAATCCAGAAGCTCGGCGGTCAGGCGACGCTGGTGCCCGCCGACATCCGCAAGTTCGACGACCTCGACCGCATGGGCCAGGCGCTCTACGAACGCTTCCGCAAGCTCGACATCCTCGTCGGCAACGCCGGGCAACTCGGCGCGCTCTCGCCGATCCCGCATGTCGATCAGAAGACCTGGGACGAGGTCATGCAGGTCAACGTGACCGCGAACTACCGCCTGATCCGCTCGCTCGACCTGCTCCTGCGCAACGCCGATGCCGCGCGCGCGGTGTTCATCAGTTCTGGCGCCGCGCACAAATCCACCGCCTACTGGGGTCCTTACGCGGTGTCGAAGGCCGCGCTCGAGACGCTCGTGCGCACTTACGCGTCCGAAGTGACGACCACGAACATCAAGGTCAACCTCTTCAACCCCGGCCCGATCCGCACGCGCATGCGCGCGCGCGCCATGCCCGGCGAAGACCCGATTACGCTGACCCCGCCGGAAACGGTCGCGGAAGCGATCGTGGAATTGTGCCTGCCTTCCGTCAGCCAGAACGGGCAGCTCTACGATTTCCCGAAGAAGAAGTGGCTTAGCTACCAGCCGCCAGCCTAGTCCGTCATTCCCGCGAAAGCGGGAATCCATGATCCCTGTACTTCATTTTGACTCGGTAGTTATGGGCCCCCGCTTTCGCGGGGACGACAAAGAGTTATTTCCTATTTTTCTTCTTCCGCTTTCCGCGCGCGTCTTTCTTCAGCATTTTTTTCCTGAACGGATTTTCCGGCTCGCGGAACGAGAACCGGATCGGCACGCCCGGCATCTCGAATGCCTCGCGCACGCCGTTCACGAGATAGCGCATGTAGGATTCCGGCAACGCGTCAGTGCGCGTGCCGAACAAGACGAACGTCGGCGGTCGTGCTTTCGCCTGCGTCATGTAGCGTAGCTTGATGCGCGCACCGGAGACCGCGGGCGGCGGGTTTTGCGAAAGTGCGCGCTCCAGAAAACGGTTGATGGTCGAAGTGGAAACGCGCTTGTTCCAGACCTCGTAGGTCTCGACCACCGCCTTCATCAGCTTGTCGAGATTGTCGCCATGCATGCCGGACATCGCAATGATCGGCATGCCCTTGGCCTGCGGCAGCCAGTGGTCGGCCTCCTCGCGCAGTGTCTTGCCCATGGTCATTTCGGGTGCCGCCAGATCGCGCTTGTTCATGCCGATCACGAGACCGCGGCCCTCCCGCATCACCAGATCGGCGATGCGTAGATCCTGCTCCTCGAACGGCATGGTCGCATCGAGCAAAAGCACTACGACTTCGGCGAAGCGGATTGCGCGCAAGGTGTCGCCGACCGAAAGCTTCTCGAGCTTCTCCTGAACTTTCGCGCGCTTCCTCATGCCCGCCGTGTCGAGCATCTCGAACTTGCGGCCGCCGTATTCGAACTTCACTTCAATTGAGTCGCGCGTGATCCCCGGCTCCGGCCCCGTAACGAGGCGGTCTTCGCCGATCAGCTTGTTGATGAGCGTGGATTTGCCCGCATTCGGGCGGCCGACCACGGCGACGCGGATCGTATCGGCGGGCTTTTCGCTAGCCGCATTTTCTTCGCCGTCCTCGTCGCCTTCGTCCGCCTTCTCTTCTTTTTCCGGAAGCAGCGCAACGAGCGCATCGTAAAGCTCGCTTAATCCCTCGCCGTGCTCGGCGGAGATGTTTACCGGCTCGCCCAAGCCCAGCGCATAGGCTTCCAGCGCGCCGGCAGCGCCCGCCTTGCCTTCGCTCTTGTTCGCGATCACGACCGCGGGCTTGCCCGATTTGCGGACGACCTGCGCGAACACCTTGTCGTCAGGCAGGAGGCCCGCGCGGGCATCGACCAGAAACAGGATCGCGTCGGCGTCCTTGATCGCGCTTTCGGTCTGCGCGCGCATACGGCCAGCGAGCGACTCCGCTCCCGCCTCCTCGAAGCCCGCGGTGTCGAACACGCGGAATTTCAGATCGCCGAGCTTGCCTTCGCCTTCGCGGCGGTCGCGGGTGACGCCCGGCGTGTCGTCGACGAGCGCCACGCGCTGACCGACGAGCCGGTTGAACAGCGTCGATTTGCCGACGTTCGGACGGCCCACAATGGCAATGGAAGGAAGCATATCACCGCTTAGCCGCGATCAGAGGCGCTGACCAGCCCGCGACTAGCGGCGCTGTCCCGCCCACGGATCGTCGCCGGTATTGGTGTTGGCAGGCTGGGTCGGACGCTGGGTCTGTGCATCCGGATTGTTGTCCGGCGCCTGCGTCTGCGGCTGAAGCTGGATGTTCGAATTGCTCGGCTGCTGCGGCGGCGCGTGCAGCTCGACACCCGGCACGCCTCCCGGAAACAACGCACGGCGCTCGCCGGAGAGCGGCTTCTTTTTATCGTCGAACGGGCTCAGATCCTCGAGCGTTTCGCAGCCGGCCAGGCCGAGCGAAAGCGGCGCGAGCACAAGCGCAATGCCGAAAGCCGATTTCAGTTTCGCGCGCAGCATTCCGGGGCCTACTTCTTTTCCTCGGCCTTCTTCTGCTCGGCCTTCGCGGGCGCGTTGGTAAAGAGCGCGGCCTGCAGGCGCTGTGCGCGATTACGCAGGCCCGGCGGCGTTTCGGGATCGAAGGCAAGCTGCAGCAAGAGCTTCTGCGCGGCACCCTGATCGCCGGCCCGCAAATGCGCGAGCGCGAGCAGTTCCATCGCCGAATGGCGATAGGCCGACTTGTCGGCGAGCGCGGGCTGCAGGCGCTTCTGCATGTCGGCAAGATCGGCGCTATCGACGACCAGCACCGCGCCACGAATGCTCGCCAGTTCGCGCATCAAGGGCTCGACGGACGAGTCGTTCGCAATCGCGTCGAAGGCGGCGGCACCCTGCTTCGCATCCTTGCGGCCGAGTTCGGCGGCAGCAGAGAAACGCGCGAGCAGCTTGTACGCGCCGGGCGCGTCCGCCGCGATCGCGTTGAAGGCGGCAATCGCCTCGTCGGTCTTGGTTGCGTCGGCGGCGAGCTTCTGCGCGGCGACGAAACGGTCGGACGCCGCCTGCGCCTGCTTCTGCGCGTAATATTCGTAACCGCGCCAGCCCGCGGTCGCGGCGACCACCAGGAAGGCGGCGAGCGCGATATAGCCGCCGTACTTCTTCCAGATGTTGGCGAGCCGTTCCCGGCGCAGTTCTTCGTCTACTTCGCGGATGATGTCCGACATTCAAAACCCTTAAAGGGCCGCGCGGGTCGCGCAGCCCTACCTGCCCGTATTTCCGTTAAAGCGGGCGTAAAATAGAGATGTGGGCGTATCGTGGCAACGCCCTTAGGACGGCGTTTTCGCCTTATTTTTCAAAGTCCTGCTTCTTTTCCGGCCGGAAGGATGCTTGTGCGGCGGCCGCTCAGCAGGCCCACATCAGCCGGCCCGACTGGCATTCGTGAAAGCCGAACACGAACAGGCCGATGATCGCCGCGACGACCACGACGACGATCACCGACGCCTTGATCAACGCGCGGACGGGATCTTTGGCCGGTTTCACTTCGAGCCCGCGTCCTGCTTCGCCTTGTTCTTCAACGCATAGACATGCTCGGCGGAGGGAAACGAGCGGTCGCGGACTTCGTTCGCGTAATTCGACACCGCCTCCTCGATCAGGCGGCCCATGTCGGCATATTGCTTCACGAATTTCGGAACGCGCGGCGACAGACCGAGCAAATCCTCCAGTACGAGGATCTGACCGTCGCAGGCCGAAGACGCGCCGATGCCGATGGTCGGAACGCTGACTTCCTTCGTGATTTTCACAGCGAGCGGCTCGGCCATCGCTTCCAGCACGATCGAGAAGGCACCGGCGTCCGCGATCGCCTTCGCGTCGTCGAGGATCGGTCCCCACTCGCTCTCCTCGCGGCCGCGCGCGCGGAACGAGCCGAGCGTGTTGATCGACTGTGGAGTGAGCCCGACATGGCCCATCACCGGCACGCCGCGCTCGGTGAGGAAGCGCACGTGCTCCGCCATGCGGACACCGCCTTCCATCTTCACCGCGCCGCAGCCGGTTTCTTTCAGGACGCGCGCGGCGGTATGGAAGGCTTGCTCGGGGCTCGCCTCATAGGTGCCGAAGGGCAGATCGACCACGACCAGCGCCTTCTTCGAGCCGCGCATGACCGCGTGGCCCTGCAAAATCATCATGTCGAGCGTCACCGGCACGGTCGACTCGAAGCCGTGCATCACCATGCCGAGCGAGTCACCGACCAGGAGCAGGTCGACATGCGCATCCAGCCACCGCGCCGTGTGCGCGTGATAGGCGGTCAGCGACACGATCGGCTCGCGGCCCTTGCGGGCGCGGATGTCCGGCGCGGTGTTGCGGCGGATGTCGGCGGCGTTCTGGATCGACATGGCGGGCCTCCTCGTCGTCCTTCGGTCAGGCTTGCACGCACGAGAGCGTTTTCGCGCGGCCGGTAGATAGGAAGCGCTCTTTACAATGGAAGGGGCGCGCAAGCGAGTCTTTTGCTGCGCCGCGAAACTTCCCGGCGCGCCGAGCGTTAACCCCGCGAAACGGGGCCGCTTTTCATGACGGATTCTTATGACTGCCTGATCGTCGGCGGCGGGCCTGCGGGCCTGACCGCCGCGATCTATCTCGCACGTTACCGCCGCAAGGTGCTGGTTGTTGACGCGGGCAAGAGCCGCGCGGCGTGGATTCCCACCTCGCACAATTACCCCGGCTTCGAGGACGGCATCTCCGGCAAGGCGCTGCTCGCGAAGCTGCGCGAGCAGGCGGCCGAATACGGCGCGGAATTGCGAAAAGGCGAAGTCACGAAACTGGAAGAAGCGCGCGATGGTTTCGTCGCGACGGCGGATGGAAAAACCATCGCCGCACGGCGCGTCGTGATGGCGACCGGCATCGTCGATGAAACGCCCGCGCTGCCGGGCTTACGCGACGCGGTCTATGAAGGCGCACTTCGCTTCTGCCCGATCTGCGACGGCTACGAAGCGCAAGGCCAGAAGATCGCCGTGCTCGGCGATATCAACACCGCCTGGCGCAAGGCGCTCTTCCTGCGGACCTACTCCAGAGACGTGACGCTCGTCTGCATCGACGATCCGGCAAAAGGCACGGCGGAATGTCGACGCGCATTGAAGGACGCGGCGGTAACGCTATCGGAGGAGTGTGCTGCCGATATCGACCGCAATGGTGAGCGGGTCGTCGCGGTGCTGGAATCCGGGAAGCGGCTGGAATTCGACGTGCTTTATCCCGCGCTCGGCTGCGAAGTGCGCTCGCAACTCGCGACCGCACTCGGCGCGAAAGCGAACGAGACCGGAAATCTGCTCGTGAACGACTGCCAGCTTACTTCGGTGAAAGGCTTGTATGCCGCAGGCGATGTCGTTTCCGACCTGCATCAGCTCAGCGTTGGTATCGGGCATGCCGCGATTGCGGCTACGAAGATTCATAACGAGCTGGAGCGGAATCTGGCTTGAGCAACGCCTAAGCCGCCTTCTTCACATCCTTAATGTCCGAGAACACCACGCCCGGCGCGCGCTCGCGCGTGTAATCGAGGTCGAAATTCGACTTCGCCATGAACACCGGGTCGCCGTCGAGGTCGGAGGCCATCGAGAAATTCTTCGCGGTGATGAAGGCATCCAGCTTCACACGGTCCTCCGCCGAGACCCAGCGCGCGAGATCGAACTCGCTCTGCTCCAGCGAAATCTGGAGCCCATATTCGGCATCCAGCCGCGCCTTCAACACGTCGAGTTGCAACGGCCCGACCACGCCGACGAGTGCGGGCGCGCCGTCCATCGGCTGAAACACCTGCACCACGCCTTCCTCCGCGAGTTGCTGAAGCGCTTCTTTCAGCTTCTTCGCCTTCATCGGGTCGCCGAGCTTCACGCGGCGAATGATTTCCGGCGCAAACGAAGGCACGCCAACGAAGTTCAGCGCCTCGCCTTCGGTCAGCGTATCGCCGATGCGAAGCACGCCGTGGTTCGGAATACCTACCACGTCGCCGGCGTAAGCCTCTTCCGCGAGCGCGCGGTCTTTCGCGAAGAAAAACTGCGGCGCGTTCAACGCCATCAGCTTCTCGGTACGCGCGACCTTCACCTTCATTCCGCGTGTGAGCTTGCCGGAGCAGAGCCGCGCAAACGCGATGCGGTCGCGGTGGTTCGGGTCCATGTTCGCCTGAATCTTGAAGACGAAAGCAGTAAGTTTTGGCTCCGCCGCTTCCACCGTGCGCTTGTCGGCTACCTGTGCGCGCGGTTGTGGCGCGTAATCGCCGAGCGCTTCGAGCAAATCGCGCACGCCGAAATTTTTCAGCGCCGAACCGAAGAACACAGGCGTAAGATGCCCCTCGCGGAACGGGGCAAGCTCAAATTTCTTGGTGCCTTCTTTCGCCAGCATCAACTCTTCTTCGAGTGCGGCCGCGTCGAGATTGGCGCCGAGGGCTGCCATCGCAGCCGCATCCATTTTCTCGCGCGGCGCATTGGCATCGGCTTCGAGACGGCGCACGCCGCCGGACGACAATTCCACCGTACCGGCGAAGTCGCGGCCGCGACCAATCGGCCAGGTCACGGGTGCCGTGTCGAGCGCCAGCGTCTTTTCGATCTCGTCGAGAATTTCAAACGGGTCGCGGCTCTCGCGATCCATCTTGTTGATGAAGGTGACGATGGGAATGTCGCGCAACCGGCAGACTTCAAAGAGCTTGCGCGTGCGCGCCTCGATCCCCTTGGCGGCATCGATCACCATGACCGCGCTATCGACCGCCGTCAGCGTGCGATAGGTGTCTTCGGAAAAGTCCTCGTGGCCCGGCGTGTCGAGCAGGTTGAAGACGAGCCCGCCGAATTCGAAGGTCATGACCGAGGTCACGACCGAAATGCCGCGCTCGCGCTCGATCGCCATCCAGTCCGAGCGCGTATTGATGCGGTTCTTCTTCGCCTTCACCTCGCCCGCGAGATTGATCGCGCCGCCGAAGAGAAGCAGCTTCTCGGTGAGCGTGGTCTTGCCCGCGTCCGGGTGCGAGATGATCGCAAACGTCCGCCTGCGCGCGACTTCGCGCTCGATCGGCGTCTCGTTGGTGCGGGAATGGGCTAAGGAAGTGTCGGACATGGCTTTGAACGTGGGCGGCAGGTGCATCACCGATCCGCGCGGTTGGGTCAAGCCCCGAACCCGGCTAGATTGCCGAATCGATGCGGTTTCTGGCCTTCTCCGACGTTCATAACAATCTCGCCTGCGTGCGGAAAATGCGCGCGCAGGAACAGAACACGTTCGACGCCATCCTGTTCGGCGGCGACATCGGGCGGAAAATCCCAGAGACGTTTTTCGAGATTCTGGCGAGCTTCGGCTGCCCCGTGTTCTATGTTTACGGGAATTGGGACATCGATCTTGCGCTCGACGCTAAATATCACCCGCGTGCGCAAATTCTCCATCGCAGTTCGGTGACGCTCGGCGGCGTCACCTTTGCGGGCTTCAGCGACAAGCCGGACAGCAGCGCGCGGCGGCACTTCGCAGGCAGCCTGAAGAAATCCGGCGCGGATTTCTCGCGCACGATTTTAATGTGCCACTACGAGCTGCGCGGGATCGAGAAGGACTTTCCCGGCCTCGCGCTCCATCTCTACGGGCATACGCATGTCATCGAGCAGTTCGAGCGCAAGGGAACGAAATACGTGAACCTCGGCGTATTGGATCGGCAGATTTCCGCGCGCCCGAAGGACAAGCCGGTCTGGGTCAAGGAGGACTGCCGCAACTATATCGCGGGCAATTATGCAATCGTCCAAAGCACCGGCGCAGGCTTCAACGTGCGCTATGTCGGCTTGCCGCATGATTTTCCGGACTGGACACCAGTGGACCGCAGCTTCCGTGGCATCGAATGGATCCCGGAAGAAAAGCAATGGAGCGATTCCGCCGATCCGCGCCTGCCCCGCTTCGAAATCGCGGGAGCGTGACCGTTTCCGGCTTGGCGTTGCAATCCGCCGCGATATGATCGGCACGGGGAAGAAATAAGAGAATAAGCATGCCGGGGCCGCAAGGCTTTCGTATCGGGTTCGACGTCGGCGGCACCAAGATCGCTGTCTGCGTTCTGGACGAGGCGGGCAACTATGCCTTCAAGACAGAGATTGCGACGCCGCGAAACGACTACGGCGCGTTCCTGCAATGCGCCTCCGAAATCCTCAAAGTCGCGCGCGGGGCGGTGCCGGAAGCGGCGGAAGCGACCATCGGCGTCGGCATCCCGGGCGAGATCGATGTCGCCGCCAATACCGTCAAGAACGCGAACAGTACGTTCCTGATCGGCGAAAATCTCGAAGCCGATCTGGAGCGCGCCTTCGGCCAGAAAGTGCGGCTCGCCAACGACGCGCAATGCCTGATCGCATCAGAAGTGCAGGACGGTGCGGCGCAAGGCGCGGCGGTCGCCTTCGGCGTCATCCTCGGCACCGGCGTCGGCGGCGGCATTGCGATCAACGGCGAGGCATGGCGCGGCAACAACCGTCTCGCAGGGGAATGGGGACACAATCCTTTTCCTTCGCGCGACGGCGAGATCATCGGCTCGCCCTGTTATTGCGGGCGCAACAACTGCATCGAAACCGTCTTGAGCGGCCCCGCGCTGGTCGCGGCCTATGCCGACGCGACCGCGGGCGAAGCCGCGCAATTGCCCGAGATCGAAGCGAAGGTCGCCGACGGCGATCCGGTCGCGCGCGAAGTGCTCTCCGAATATATCGACCACCTTGGCAACGCACTTGCGACCGTCGTCGGTGTGCTCGATCCGGATGTGATCGTGCTCGGGGGCGGTGTATCGAGCATCGCGACGCTCTATCGCGAGTTGCCAGCCCGTGTCGCCGCGCACATGTTTCACAGCGCGCCGAGCGCGCCGCGCTTCGCGACTCCTATCGTCAAGAGCAAATGGGGCCCGGACTCGGGCGTGCGCGGTGCTGCGCGGCTCTGGCCGCTGCCGCGCTAACGCCTACCGAAGACATAATGTGCCGCCGCATCAGACGGAACATATTCTTTCCGTTCGTAGCCGAGTTTCGGCAGATCGATTCCGCTCCAGAGATGTTCGCCGCTGCCGAGCAGAACCGGACTGACGGCGATATGCATTTCGTCGATCAGCTTCGCTTGCAGATACTGCCTGAGCGTCGAAACCCCGCCGCCCACGCGAATGTCCCTGCCCTTCGCGGCGGCCTTGGCTTTTTCGAGCGCGGCTTCGACGCCTTCGGTCACGAAATGAAAGGTAGTGCCGCCCTGCATGGCGATCGGTTTGCGCGCGTGATGCGTGAGCACGAAAACGTCGCAATGATAAGGCGGTTCGTCGCCCCACCAGCCTTTCCATGAATCGTCCGGCCATTCGCCGCGCACAGGCCCGAACATGTTGCGGCCCAGAATCCAGGCGCCGAGGTTTTCCATTCCGCGTTTGGCGAATTCGCTGTCGGTGCCGGTTGCGACGCCTTCCTTGCCGAGCATTTTCTGGAAGGTTGCGGTCGGAAAGAACCAGTTGTGCAGTTGTTCACCGCCGATGCCGAGCGGCGCCTGCAGGCTTTGCGACGGCCCGGCCCCGTAGCCATCGAGCGAAATCGAAAAGCAGTTCACACGGAGCTTCGACATCGTTCATACCGCCTTCTTATATTCCTCAGGCTTGAAGCCGACGAGGAGTCTGCCGCCGGGCAACTCCAGCACCGGACGCTTGATCATCGAAGGCTGCGAGAGCATTAGCGCGATTGCCTGCTTCTCGGTGATGCCTTCCTTTTCTTTCTCCGGAAGTTTGCGGAACGTCGTGCCGGCGCGATTGAGCAGCGTTTCCCACCCTGCCTTCTTCGCCCAGCCTTCGAGTTTCTTCTTCTCGATACCGCTCGTTTTATAGTCGTGGAATGCATACTCGACGCCATTCTTTTCGAGAAAGGCGCGCGCTTTCTTCATCGTGTCGCAGTTCTTGATGCCATAGATCGTAATGCTCATGCGCCGATTGTAGCGGCTTCCTTCCGTTCCCGCCTGCGCCACAGTCCGCATCCACGATTTTCTACACTTAGGTATTGACCTAAGTATTGCGGGACGCTAGCTTCGCCGCGAAATCGGAACCGGGAACCCGCCATGAACCCGCAACTATCGAGTGGAAGTAGTGCTTCCGCACCGATCGACGCCATCTTCCGCGCGCTCGCCGACCCCACGCGCCGCAACGTGGTCGAGCGGTTGAGCCGAAAGCCCGCGTCCGCGAGCGATCTGGCCGCGCCCTACCGCATGGCGATGCCTTCGTTCTTCGAACACATGAAGGTGCTCGAGGGTTGCGGCCTCGTGCGCTCGAAGAAACAAGGCCGGGTCCGCACCTACGAGCTTGCACCAAACCGCCTCAAAATCGCGGAAGACTGGATCGGCAAGCAGCGCCGCTTCTGGGAACAGCGGCTCGATCAGCTCGACGAATATCTGCTCAGCATGAAGGACGAAGAAAAATGATCCCGTTCAAGCCCGACCCGAAGTTCGACCTCGTGCTGGAGCGCGACATCGATGTGCCGGTCGAACTCGTGTGGAAAGTCTGGACTACGCCGGAGCACCTGAAGCACTGGTTCGTGCCGAAGCCGTGGTCGCTCGCCCGCTGCAAGATCGATCTGCGCCCCGGCGGCGAATTTTCTTCCGTCATGCTCTCGCCCGAGGGCAAGGAGTTTCCGAACAACGGCTGCTATCTCGAAGTGGTGCCGAACGAGCGTCTCGTGTTCACCGACACGCTGCTCGCAGGCTACCGCCCCTCGCCCAAGCCGTTCTTCACCGCAGCACTTCTGCTGGAGCCGCGCAACGGCGGCACGCGCTACACCGCGATTGCGATTCACGGTGACGAGGCGACGCGCAAGCAGCACGAAGAGATGGGCTTCCATGACGGCTGGGGCACGGTCGTCACGCAGATGACCGACTACATCAAGGCCGGAATGAAACCCGCGTAGAGAACGAAACAGGAGTAACGAACATGGCCGACATGCAGAGCATGAAAGTGCAACCCTATCTTTTCTTCGATGGACGCTGCGAGGAAGCGCTAGAGTTTTACAAAAAAGCCATCGGCGCCGAGGTGACCTTCATGATGCGCGTCGACGAGAGCCCCGACAAAGGCGGCGCGCACGCGCCCGGCGACAAGATCATGCATGCGGCCTTCATGGTCGGAAACACACTGATCATGGCCTCCGACGGCTTCGCCAAAGGAAACCCGAAATTCGAGGGCTTCTCCCTTTCGATCACCGCCAAAGACGAAGCGGAATCCAAAAAACTATTCGGCGCGCTCAGCGAAGGCGGCGAAGTCACGCAAGCCATAATCAAGACCTTCTTCTCGCCCGCTTTCGGCATGGTGAAAGACAAGTTCGGCATGCACTGGATGGTGATCGTGCCGCAGGAAATGGCATAACGAAACGGAGCCGCAAAAATGGAATCGCCCTATCGCTGGATGATCGTCGCGGCCGGCGCGATCATGACCTGTGTCGCCATGGGTGCGATGTTTTCGCTCGCCGTGTTTCTGGAGCCGATGTCGGCCGCCACGGGCTGGTCGCGTGCGGGCATCTCCAGTGCAATGACGCTGAACTTCCTTGCGATGGCGCTCGGCAATTTCGGCTGGGGTGCGGCCAGCGACCGCTTCGGCCCGCGCATCGTGGTGCTGATCGGCGCCGTCATTCTCGGCCTCGCGCTGGTGCTGGCGAGCCGCGCGCAATCGCTGATCGCATTTCAAGTGACCTACGGCGTGCTGGTCGGCATTTCCGCAAGCGCATTCTTCGCGCCGATGATCGCAACCACTACCGGCTGGTTCGAAACGCAGCGCAGCCTTGCCGTCTCGCTGGTTTCGCTCGGCGTCGGCGTCGCGCCGATGACGATGTCGCCTCTGGTCGCCTGGCTCGTCTCCACGCATGACTGGCGCATGGCCATGCTGATCGTCGGCGTGCTCGCATGGATCGTACTGATCCCGACGGCTTTCCTCGTTCGCAGGCCGCCTGTTCTTGCAGCGGCTAAGCCCGGCGCGATGCCCGCCGAAAGCGCGGGCACAATCCGCACCGCAGGCGAAGCCTTCCGCTCGCCACAGTTCATCGTGCTCGCGCTCGTCTTCTTCGCCTGCTGCGCCGCGCATTCCGGCCCGATCTTCCACATGGTGAGCTACGCGATCTTCTGCGGCGTCGGGCCGCTCGCCGCGGTTAGCATCTACAGCGTCGAAGGCTTGGGCGGACTCGGCGGACGGGTGTTGCTCGGCGTGGCCGCCGATAAGCTCGGCGTGAAGCCGGTGCTGATCGCGGGTCTCCTCGTGCAGGCACTTGCCATCGGGACTTATATCTATGTGCGCGAACTGAAAGAGTTCTATTCGCTCGCGCTGATTTTCGGCGCGGCTTACGGCGGTGTGATGCCGCTCTACGCGGTGCTCGCACGCGAGTACTTCGGCCAGGCGATCATGGGCACGGTGTTCGGCGCAGTCACGATGGTGTCGTCCATCGGCATGGCGGCGGGGCCGCTGATCGGCGGCTGGCTCTACGACACCTACGGCGCTTACACCTGGCTGTTCGCCGGATCCTTCGCGGTGGGCTTAGGGGCCGTCGCGATTGCGCTCGCCTTCCCTCCGGTGCCGCCGCAAGGCAAGCTCCAGTCCGCATAGGAGCGCAAACATGGATATCAAGCGAAACGGAACGCGCGGCGCGGGCAAAGGCCCGGCCGATTATTTCACCGGCAACGTGTCGATCGAGCCGGTGATCGAAGCCGCAGCACCTGCGCGGGTGCGCGCGGCGACCGTCAGTTTCGAGGCCGGCGCGCGCACAGCGTGGCACACGCATCCGCTCGGGCAGACGCTGATCGTCGTTTCCGGCCTCGGCTGGGCGCAGCGCGACGGCGGACCGGTCGAGGAAATCCGTCCGGGCGACGTGGTGTGGTTCGCGCCCGGCGAAAAACACTGGCATGGCGCGAGTGCCTCGAGCGCGATGACGCATATCGCGATTCAGGAAGCGCTCGACGGAAAAGCGGTGGACTGGCTCGAGCAGGTCAGCGACGCGCAATACAAAAAATAGAATGGAGAAAACGATGAGCGAGAAGACGATGCTTTGGACCGGACGCGTGCTTTCCGGAATTTTCGTCCTGTTCATGCTCGGCGCGTCGGTCGCGCCGAAGCTGCTCGGTCTTCCCGTCGCCGAAGAAACCATGAAAGCGCTCGGCTGGCCCGCGGGCCACGTGCTCTGGATCGGAATTTTCGAACTCGCCTGTGTTTTGCTTTACGTCTATCCCCGCACGAATTTGCTCGGCGCGGTTTTGACGATGGCGCTGTTCGGCGGCGCGATGGCGACGCATATCCGCGCTGGCTCGCCGCTCTTCAGTCACGTTCTCTTCAGCATCTACCTCGCGCTTTTCATGTGGGGCGGCCTGTGGCTGCGCGATCCCAAGATAAGGGCGATGTTCCCGCTGCGGAGGGACTGACGTGGCGAAACTCGTCTTCGGCATGAACCAGTCGCTCGACGGCTATGTCGATCACGACAAGTTTGCGCCCGCACCCGCGCTCTTTCGCCACTTCATCGAAGAAGCCAAGGCGCAGACAGGCAGCATCTATGGCCGCACGATGTATGAGGTCATGCGCTACTGGGACGACGAGCAGCCCGAATGGGACGCAGCGGAGCGAGAATTCGCGGCGGCGTGGCGCAAGCAACCGAAGTGGGTTGTTTCCCGATCGCTCAACTCCGTCGGCCCCAACGCGACCCTCGTCGGCGGCAACCTTGAGACGGAAATTCGCAAACTGAAGGCGGAGCGTGATGGAGAAATCGAGGTCGCGGGACCGATTCTGGCGCGAACTTTGACGGGGCTCGGGCTTATCGACGAGTACCGGATTTATCTTCATCCGGTCGTGCTCGGCGCCGGCAATCCCTATTTCGCCGGGCCGCGCCCGCCGCTTCGTCTCATCAGCAACGATCTGATCGCGGATGACGTAATCAGGTTGCGCTACGCGCCTGCGTGATCTGACAGCCGTTCGAATTACGGCGCGTCGTCTGAACGCACCGCCCCGCCCTCGCCTTCGAGCCGCTGCAACTGCTTCACGTCCTGCCGCGTGAATTTCAAACGCACGCCCGCGCCCATGTCATGGCTTTCTTCGACGATGAGAACGCCGAAGGTTTCGAGCGCGCGGTGCGCGGCTTCTGCATCTGCGTCGGTGTGAAGCCATGCGCTGCCATTCGCCTCGATCGCGGCAATCGTGTCTTCGCTGACACCCGCTGCCTTGGCGAAATCCTCGCGGCTGACGCCCGCGAGCGCACGCGCCGCGGCGACCAGTCTTCCGGTAAGCTTGAGGTTCGTGCTCATGTCCGGGTCCCCTCGCGGCTACCGGATGATGGGGAGTTTTTGCGGGGTCTACAAGCGGCGAGAATCTTGCTCTCTTCCTAAGCGATAGTACGGGCGGGTTGCAGCTGGAAACAGCGTTTCATTGCTTAAAGCAATTTGATCTATGCCATTCCAGAAAGTGAGGATGGGGTCTGTGAAGTGGATTCAGAGGCGCCAACGCACGACCCGACTTGTTGATGAAAGTTCGCACGCCATCTAGATCATTTGTCTGCCGCGAAATTAAGATTTCAAGATTGTCAGTCAAAGAGATCAGACCGCGATCAAACATCCAGTGTGCGGTACCTGAGAGCGCAATTCCGTTGTTAATAATGTCAGGCCCGCCCTTCTCGACTGGACGAATATGGGCGGCAGCGACCTCTGCTCTTCCACCCCCATTGATAAATCGTAGTCCCGACATTGCACATCGCTGATCGTATGCTCGCAACACAACTTCGCGAAATACACGATCACGAATAACTCTCGAAACTTGGAATGTTGTTCGCTCTCGCTCTAGATCATAAGTAAAAGGTGTTTGCTGATCGTCAAACCCTTGATTCGTTCCCAATCGTGGCAAAAGCTGTGAGTGTTCTTCGAGGCCGCGTTCAACGATGCGTTTGAAGTCGTTCTCCGACAGCGGCCTTACTGCAGACTGAGCACGCCCTGACACTTTACCTTCCTCGTTCAAGACTCCGAGCTCAACGGGACCGGACTCGTCGCGAAATGGAACGGGATTAGAAAATTCCAGAAATGTACCCGGTTCAATCAACGCTAAGTACATTTGTGGGGCTGCAGGATCGGGTATTACCTGCTGAATTTTGGCAACGGCGTAGTAGCCCCGTGCTTCGCTTACTTTCGTAGGCTCGTAATAAATAACCCAATCGCCAACGAATTTCTCAATTCGGCTCAGATACTGTTTTGGAAACTGATATTTCTCAGCCGGACTGTCGTCGTAAATGGAATCCGTGCGATGTACAAAAAGCCCATATCCCATATTTGATACTAGGCTCGTCGCCTACTCCCACTCGATCGTTCCCGGCGGTTTGCTCGTCACGTCGTAAACGACGCGGTTCACGCCCTTGACCTCGTTGATGATGCGGGTCGCGACCTGGCCCAGGAATTTCATGTCGAAGGGATAAAAGTCGGCGGTCATGCCGTCGACGGACGTGACCGCGCGCAGGCCCAGCACATGATCGTAGGTACGGCCGTCGCCCATGACGCCGACGGTCTTCACTGGCAGGATCACTGCAAAGGCCTGCCATATCTCGTCGTACAAGCCCGCTTTTCGAATTTCGTCGAGATAGATCGCGTCGGCGAGACGTAAAATATCAAGCGCTTCTTTCGTGACTTCGCCCGGACAGCGGATCGCAAGTCCCGGCCCCGGAAACGGATGGCGGCCGACAAAGACATCCGGCAATCCCAATTCCTTGCCGAGCTTTCGCACTTCGTCCTTGAACAATTCGCGCAAGGGCTCGACCAGCTTCATGTTCATGCGCGCGGGTAACCCGCCGACATTGTGGTGCGACTTGATCGTCACCGACGGCCCGCCGGTGAAGCTCACGCTCTCGATCACATCGGGATAGAGCGTGCCTTGCGCGAGAAACTCCGCGCCGCCGATTTTCTTCGCTTCCGCCTCGAACACATCGATGAACAATTTGCCGATGATCTTGCGCTTCTGCTCCGGATCGGTGACGCCTTTCAGTTCGCGGAGAAACTTCTCGCTCGCATCGGCATGCACCAGCGGAATGTTGTAGTGATTACGAAACAGATCGACGACGGTTTTCGCTTCGTTCAGCCGCAGCAACCCGTGATCGACGAAGACGCAGGTCAGTTGCTCGCCAATCGCTTCGTGAATGAGCAACGCGGCGACGGAAGAATCCACGCCGCCGGATAGCCCGCAGATCACACGGCCCTTGCCCACTTGCGCGCGAATGCGCTCGATCGCTTCCTCGCGGAAAGCGCGCATCGACCAGTCGGCTTTCGCGCCCGAAACTTTCAGCACGAAATTCTGCAACAGCTTGGCGCCGTCCGGCGTGTGATAGACCTCCGGGTGAAACTGCATCGCGTAATAGCGGCGCGTGTCGTCGCCGATGATCGCGATCGGCGAATTCGGCGCCTTGCCGAGCACGCGGAAGCCTTTCGGCAAGACGGTGACGCGGTCGCCGTGGCTCATCCAGACCGGATACTTGCCGCCGCGCTTCCACACGCCTGCGAACAGCGGCGCGTCGTCTAGGATCTCGACCTCCGCGCGGCCGAATTCGCGGTGATGCCCGCCCTCGACCTTGCCGCCGAGTTGCTGCGCCATGGTCTGCTCGCCATAGCAGATGCCGAGCACCGGGAGCCCTGAGTCAAAAATCGTCTGGGGTGCCGCGGGCGCATTCCCATCCAGCACCGAGGCCGGGCCGCCCGACAAAATCACCGCCTTCGGGTTCATCTTTTTGAACGCGGCTTCCGCCGACTGGAACGGCACGATCTCGGAATAGACGCCCATCTCGCGCACGCGCCGCGCGATCAGCTGCGTCACCTGCGAGCCGAAATCGACGATCAGGATCTTGTCGTGGTCGGGGGTATGGGAAGCGGAAGGCTTCGTCGCCGCGCCGGCGGGGCTGCTCTTATGGCTGCTCATGGCAAGGGAGTAAGGGAAGCCGTTTCCGCCCGCAAGCGAGCCCGCGCGCGGCGGCCATGCTTTCCAACAGCTTAAGGCGGCGCAGGCCCGCAGCATGCCGCCCTAACCGGGCGTTAGGCCGTGGCGAGCTAGAAAACGGGCATGAATTCGCCCTCCATCGCCCCCGGCCTGCCCGACGCCGAGGCGCGCCGCGCCGCCCTGTTTCGCGAGAGCCCACGCGACATCGCCGAGCGGATCGCGCTCGGCCTCGTCTGGGCCGCGGTGCCGAAGCGGCTTGAGCGGCTTCCCAATCTTGCGCGCGTCTGGCTGCGCGACCGGCTCGGCGGCAGCAAGGCACTACCCGACCCGCGCATGGCCGGCCCCGGCGGAATTGCCGGCATCGCGGACGATCTTTCGGTCGAGACGCTGCTTTCCGCCTACAAGCGCACGCTCTATCCGTGGGGCCATGTCGGGCCGTTCAAGTGGCTCTCGACGGACCAGCGTTGCGTGCTGTTCTTCAACGAACTGCATATTGCGAAGCGCCTGCGCCGCCAGATGCGGCAGAACGAATATCGCGTGACCTTCGACACCGATTTCGAAGGTGTCGTCAGCGCCTGCGCCGAGCGCCGCCCGGGACGCTTTCACCTCACCTGGCTGCGCCCGAAGCTGATGCGCGCCTATGCCGATTTGTTCGACGCTGGCCACGCGCATTCGTTCGAAGTCTGGAACAAGGACGGCGCGCTTGCCGGCGGCGGCTATGGCGTCGCGGTCAACGGCGTGTTCTTCACCGAGTCGCAGTTCTCTCGCGAGAGTAACACCTCGAAGATGGGATTTACGCTGTTCAACTGGCATCTCGCGAAATGGGGTTTTCTGCTCAACGACGGCAAGGACCCGACGCCGACGATCAACGAAATGAACTTCCGCATGATCCCGCGCGGTGAACTACAGGCGATCCTCGACCGCGGCACGATGGAAACGTCGCGGCCGGGCCGCTGGATCTGCGAAACAGATCTGAAATCGATTGCGGAATGGCAGCCGGAAGAAGAAGCGGCCGCGATCGTCTGATTTGTCATTCCGGGGCGATGCGAAGCATCGAACCCGGAATCCAGGGCTACTTGTGAAGGCTTTGCCGCGTGGCCCTGGATTCCGGATCGGCGCTTCGCGCCGTCCGGAATGACAAAATTAGTTCTTCTTGAGAACCGAAACAAAAAACCCGTCCGTGCCCGTCCGGCGCGGGGTCATCTGGATGCCTTCGCCGGTGAGTTTCGCCGCACGCGAGAAGATCATCGCGTTTTCGCCGAGCGCTTTGACGACTTCATTCGCAGAAACGATTTCGAACGCGCTATTGCGTTCGCGGAACGCGCGGATCTGCGCGCCATTTTCTGCGTCCAGAATCGAACAGGTGATGTAAACGAGCCTGCCGCCCGGTTTCACGAAGCGCGCGGCATCGTCGAGCAGCGCCGACTGTTCGCGCTGGCGGATTTCCAGGGCGCCGGGACGAATGCGCCACTTCGCATCGGGATGCCTGCGCCACACGCCCGTTCCGGTGCAAGGCGCGTCGATCAGGACGAGATCCATCTGCACTTCGAGATCGGAAAGCACGTCCTGCTTCCCTTTCGGCGAGCGCACCTGCACGTTGCGCGCGCCCGCGCGCGTCAGCCGCTCATGGATCGGCGCGAGCCGCCGCAGATCGGAATCATAGGCGAACAACTGCCCCTTGTTATCCATGTGCGCGGCAAGCGCCAGCGTCTTGCCGCCCGCACCGGCGCAAAGATCGAGCACCTGCTGTCCCGGCTCCGCGCCCGCGAACAAGCTCGCGAGCTGCGAGCCTTCGTCCTGCACCTCGAAGTCACCTTTGAGAAACGAAGGCTCGGAGGTGACCGGCGGCTGCCTGCCGTCGCTGCCCAATTCGATCCGCAAGCCGGCCGGCGACCAGCGCGCGGGCGCCGCGTTCAGATGCGAAAGTTCTTTCGCCACCTCGTCGCGATTGTTCTTCAGCGTGTTGACGCGCAGATCGAGCGGCGCACGCGCGGCAAGCGCCATGCCCTCCTGCCAGCGGTCGTCGCCGAACGCGAGCGCGAATTGGGCGTCCAGCCATTCAGGGTAATCGCCCGCGACGTGCGGCGGCGCTTTCGCGAGCGAACCGGATTCCAGCCGCTTCTTCTCGTCGTCGCTCAAGGGCGCGATAGCGAAGCGCGAGCCGTCCGCGAGTTTCTCGATTTCCTCGACGCTCAGGTTGCGCGAAAGCCGCAGCGCGCCGAGGAGAATGGCGCGGGGCGTCTCCGCACCCATGAGAAACGCGGAGGATGCGCGGCGGCGAAGCGCGTCGAACATCAAGGAACCGATCGCGCCGCGATCGCCGGAGCCGGCGAAGCGGTGCGTCTGCCCCCACTCGCGCAGCGCATCGGGCGCGGGACGTTTCTTTCCTTCGATTTCGGCCAATACTTCGATTGCGGCGGCAAGCCGCGCGGCGGGTGTCATGCACACCGCTTATAGAGAGAACGCGCCGCTTTCAACCGCGAGCGCGAAGCGGTCGATGTCTGCGGCGAGTTTATGATCGACGATATGCAGGTAGTCCGCCCAGTCCTCGTATTTCGACAATTCGGTCTTGCCATCGGTGATGCCGCGCAGCCCGATCATTGGCACGCCAAAGCGCTTGGCCGCGCGATAAACGGCGTAGCTCTCCATATCGACCATGTCTGCGTCGACGCCGTCATACATCGCGCCGGAGACGATGCTCCCACCGGTCGCGATCGAGGCCGAAGCAATGCCGGGGATTTGCAGAGCGATCGAAATGACCGCGTCTTCATTCAGGAACGGTACGAGCCCGCGCGTGAACCCGAGGGGCGAGCAATCCATGTCGCGATAGGAGACGCTCGATAGCTGATAGACTTCGGCGTGTTCGAGGTTGCGCGAGCCTGCGGAGCCCAGCGAAAAGACGAGCTTCGGCAACTCGCCTTTGGCGTTCAGTTCGCCGAGCACCGCGCCGGTGACACTTGCCGCCTCCACCGGGCCGACGCCGGTGATCAGCGGATGAATGCGCGCGCGCAGCTCGGGCCCATATTCCTGTTCGGTCGCCATGACGAAGAGGACCGAAAGCCCCCGCTTCGTCCAGAGCCGCCACTCGTCCATCGATCAGATGCCGGCGAGGATCTGCACCGCGAAATAGACCCACATGATCGTCAGGATCAGCAGGCCGAAGGCATAAGCGAAGAAACGGCGCGGCACGCGGTTCGAGGTTGTGTGAATGAACGCATGCAGAAGCCGCGACACCACGAAGACCCACGACAGCACGACGAAGATCAGATCGGCTTTCTTCGTAATCAGCGCGAAGGCGACGAGCACATAGAAGAGCACCGGAAGCTCGTATTGATTGTGATACGAGTTCGACACCTTCTTGGCCTGCTCGGGCCAGCCTTCCTTGGAGAGCGCGATGTCCTTGATGCGCACCTCTTTGGAATAGATCACGCGGTTGCGCTCGTAGCCCATCCACAACGCCAGAAAGAGCGTGAGCAGTACGAGCACGAAGACGGGAAGCAAAATCATCGGCACGGTCATGGTAATTTCCCTCTAAAGTCCCGTGAGCCGCGCGGCGAATATCAGCCAGAGCGCAAGCAGCACGATAGCGCCCGCGCGGAACGAGAGGCTACGATATTTGCGAACATTGGAAGTCGCGTGGATATAAGCTTGCACGGCCCGGCAGAGCACGAACAGCCAGGAGAGCGTGACGAAGACGATACTCGCCTCTTTGGTGACGAAGCCGAGCGTCACGACGACGTAAAACAGAATCGGAAGTTCGAGCGAGTTCTGATAGGCGTCGCCGAATTGCGCGACCTGCGGCGGCCAAGGATTCTTTCCGCCGCGCAAAAGCAGGTCTTTCGCATCGACCTTCTTATCCATCACCGCGCGGCGGCGGGTGATGACCATGCCGAACATCAAAATAAAAGTAATCGCGGCCATTGCGAGGGCCGGCGCAAGAAGAACGAGATTGCTCATGGCAAAAGCTCAATGATTGAGTTGTTCGAGATTGGGCGAGATGCCCGCGATGCAGGTGTCGGAACCGCGCGCGCCGGGATAGACGTCGAGGATGGTGAAGCGCACCCATTGGGGCTTCGCGGCGCGCGGCAGCTTGATCACGTGCGCGTCTTTCGTGTCCGGCAAGGTGAGTGCGACCGCGAGGCCGTCGGAAGTCTGCACGCGGATAAGCTTCACGCGGCTGTTGTTCTTATAAGTCTCGTCGTTCGCCGGATTGCCGTTCAGGAAGGAAAATTCCTGCACGGGGATCGCGGGCTTGAACCGGAGCGTGACCGTTTCGCCGATGCCGTAGCCAACGACGCCCTCGCACCAGGCTTTCTTGCCCTCGGAGTCGGTGAAAGCTTCCGGGCCATATTTGTTGTCGCCCTCCGGCGCAAGCACGGAATTCACGCAATACTGCACTTCCGCGAACTGGCCGTTCTGGGTCGCACATTCCTCTTTCGGCTTGGGCTGGGCGTAGGCCGGCAGGGCGAAGATCGCCGCCAGCGACAGCGCGGCGAGAAAACGAAAGCGCATCATGCTCACATCCGGTAGTTCGGGCTTTCGCGCGTGATCGTCACGTCATGGACGTGGCTTTCCCGCAGGCCAGCACCCGAGATACGCACGAACTGCGCCTTCTCGCGGAAATCTTTCAGCGTCTTGCCGCCGACATAACCCATCGAGGCGCGCAGGCCGCCGACGAGCTGATGCAGCACGGTCGAGACCGGACCCTTGTAGGGCACCTGCCCCTCGATGCCTTCCGGCACGAGTTTCAGCGAGTCTTTAATGTCCTGCTGGAAGTAGCGGTCCGCCGAGCCGCGCGCCATCGCGCCGACCGAGCCCATGCCGCGATACGATTTATAAGAGCGGCCCTGATAGAGATAAACTTCGCCGGGGCTCTCGTCCGTGCCCGCAAGAAGATTGCCGATCATCGCGCATTCCGCGCCCGCGGCGAGCGCCTTCGCGAGATCGCCGGAGAATTTCACGCCGCCGTCGGCGATCACCGGCACGTCGGACTTCCGCGCTTCTTCCGCGGCATCCAGAATTGCGGTGAGTTGCGGCACGCCGACGCCCGCGACCACGCGCGTCGTGCAGATCGAGCCGGGTCCGATACCGACCTTGATCGCGTCGGCGCCCGCATCGATCAGCGCGCGGGTGCCTTCGGCGGTCGCGACGTTGCCCGCCACTACCTGCACCGCGTTCGATAACCGCTTGATGCGCGCGACCGAGTCGAGCACGCGCTTGGTGTGGCCGTGCGCGGTATCGACGACGACAACATCAACGCCGGCATCGACCAGCGCTTCGGTGCGCGTGTAACCGTCCTCGCCGACGGTCGTTGCCGCCGCGACACGCAGCCGTCCCTGCTCGTCCTTGCAGGCGTTCGGATTGGCGACTGCCTTTTCGATGTCCTTCACCGTGATCAGGCCGACGCAGCGATAGTTTTCGTCGACCACGAGCAGCTTCTCGATGCGATGCTGGTGCAGAAGCTTCTTCGCTTCGTCCTGCGTGACGCCCTCGCGCACGGTGACGAGCTTGTCCTTCGTCATCAGCTCGGCGACGCGCTGTTTCGGGTTGGTCGCGAAGCGCACGTCGCGGTGCGTGAGGATACCGGCGAGCTTGCCCGGGCCTGAGCCGTTCTTCTCGGTCACGGGTACGCCGGAGATTGAGTTCTGGCGCATCAGTTCCAGCGCCTCGGCGAGCGTGGCTTCGGGATGGATGGTGAGCGGGTTCACCACCATGCCGCTTTCGAATTTCTTCACCCGGCGCACATGCTCGGCCTGTTCTTCCGGCGTCATGTTGCGGTGAAGGACGCCGATGCCGCCGGCTTGCGCCATGGCGATCGCGAGCCTTGCTTCGGTGATCGTGTCCATGGCGGCGGACAGGATCGGGATGTTGAGGGTGACGGATCGGGTGAGCCGGGTGCGGACCTCCACCTCGGAGGGCAGCACGTCGGAAAGGCCGGGCTTCAGGAGCACATCGTCGAAGGTGAGCGCTTCCCGCGCGAGGCCGTCGGTAAGACGGTTCATCGCCAACTCCTGTTCACCGGGTTCTAGCCGGAAAGATGGCGCTCCCGGCTTGCTGCCGGAATCGCCAAAAGCAATGGGTTGGCGAGGGTCGTTAGCATGGCGGTTCCAAAAGGCAAAGGTGCCGTAGCGGCAATCCACCTATCGAAGATTTCTCCCTCTCCCCGCCGGGGAGAGGGTTGGGGTGAGGGAGATCTGCGTTCGACTTTTTCTTCAGAACCCCCTCACCCGATTGCTTCGCAATCGACCTCTCCCCATTGGGGAGAGGTGAAGAAGGCGGCTATAGTCCCCGCCAAATCCCGGAGGAAAAACCGATGACCGATCTCGTCCGCACCACGCTGGAAGGCGGCGTGCTCACTCTGACCCTGAACCGCGCCGACAAGAAGAACGCGCTCTCCAAGGCCATGTACGGCGCACTGGTGCAGGGCATGGTCCGGGCCGAGGAAGAAGCCGGCATCCGGGCGGTGCTGTTTCAGGCCGAGGGCGACATGTTCACCTCCGGCAACGACATCGCGGACTTCACCGAAGTCGCGATGGGCAAGGTGCAGCCAGAGAACGTCGCGGCCTCCCCCTTCCTCCAATGCCTCGCCTCCTCGACCAAGCCTTATGTCGCGGCGGTGCAGGGCAACGCGGTCGGCGTCGGCACCACCATGCTGCTTCACTGCGACATGGTGATCGTCGCGGAAGACGCGAAGCTCACCGTGCCGTTCGTGAACCTTGCGCTGGTGCCGGAAGCGGCATCCACGATGCTCTTGCCGATGCGGATCGGCTATGCCCGCGCCTACAAGATGTTCGCGCTCGGCGAGCCGGTGAGCGGCAAGGAAGCCGCCGAGATCGGGATTGCCACCGAGGCGGTCCCTGCGTCTCAGGTCCGCGCGCGTGCGATGGATTATGCGAAGAAATTGGCGAGCCGCCCCGCGGGAGCGCTGAAGTTGACGAAGCAGCTGATGCGCGATCCGGGCCTCATCAAGCATGTGATGGAACGCGAGGGCGTCGCCTTCAAAGAGCGCCTGCGCTCGCCCGAAGCACTCGAAGCCTTCCGCGCGTTTGCTGAGCGGAGAGCGCCGGATTTCACGAAGGTGGCGTGAGTTAACGACACTTCCCAATGAAAACGATGGAAGGCCAGTTCGACTACATCGTCGTCGGCGCGGGCACCGCCGGTTGCATCGTCGCGAACAAACTCTCCGCCGATCCGAAAAATCGCGTGCTGCTCCTCGAAGCCGGCGGCAAAGACAACTGGATTTGGTTTCACATCCCGGTCGGCTATCTGTTTGCGATCGGCAATCCACGATCGGACTGGCTGTTCAAGACCGAACCGGAAGCGGGCCTGAACGGCCGCGCGCTCGCCTATCCGCGCGGCAAGGTCATCGGCGGATCGTCGGCGATCAACGCGATGATTTCGATGCGCGGGCAATCCGCCGACTACGATCACTGGCGGCAGCTCGGGCTCACCGGCTGGGGGTGGTCCGACGTGTTGCCGGAGTTCAGGAAACTCGAGGATCATTTCCTCGGGACGAGCGAGCACCATGGCGTTGGCGGCGGCTGGCGCATCGAGGCACCGAGGCTTTCCTGGAAAGTGCTCGACGCGGTTCGCGAGGCCGCCGCGCAAATGGGCATCCAGAAAATTCCGGACTTCAACACCGGCGACAACGAAGGCTCCGGCTATTTCCACGTCAACCAGAAATTCGGGCGGCGCTGGTCCTCCGCGCGCGGTTTCCTGAAGCCTGTTCTGTCGCGAAAGAATTTGCGCGTCGAAACGAATGTTCTCGCTGATCGTCTGATCATAGATAAAGGCCGCGCCGTCGGCGTGCGATACAAGCAAGGCAATGATGTCGTCGAAGTGCGCGCGGCGCGCGAAGTCATCCTCTGTGCGGGCTCGATCGGCTCGATTCAAATCCTGCAACGCTCCGGCATCGGCCCCGGCGAATGGCTGCGCGATCTCGGCATCGAGGTCGCGCTGGATAAGCAAGGCGTCGGCAGAAACCTTCAAGATCATTTGCAACAGCGCGCGATCTATAAAGTACGCGGCGTCCGCACGCTGAACGAAACCTATCATTCGCTGTGGCGTCGCGCGGGCATGGGCCTCGATTACGCGTTGCGGCGGCGCGGGCCGCTGACGATGGCGCCTTCGCAACTCGGCATCTTCACGCGCTCGGACGCAACGCGCGACCGCGCGAACATCCAGTTTCACGTGCAGCCGCTCTCGCTCGACCGGTTCGGCGAACCGCTGCACCGTTTTCCCGCAATCACGGTTGCCGCCTGCAACCTGCGGCCGACCTCGCGCGGAACGATCAGGATCAATTCGGCCTCGCTCGAAACGAAACCTTCGATCGCGCCGAATTATCTTTCCACGCCGGAAGACAAGCAGGTCGCCGCCGATGCGATCCGTGTCACTCGGCGTTTGATGCGGCAGGAGGCACTCGCGCCTTATGCGCCCGAGGAGTTTCTCCCCGGCCCGGCTGTCGGCGACGACGATGCCTCGCTCGCGAAAGCCGCCGGCGATATCGGCACCACGATTTTCCACCCCGTTGGAACGGCGAAGATGGGATTGGCGAGCGATCCGCTCGCGGTCGTCGATGAGAGGCTGCGGCTGCGCGGGATCGAGGGCTTGCGCGTGGCCGACGCTTCGATCATGCCGACGATTACTTCCGGCAACACGAATACGCCGACCGCGATGATCGCCGCGAAGGGCGCAGGCTTTATTCTGGAGGATGCGCGGTAGGTCTCGATCAGTGCGGCCTTCCGCGCACATGCTTGGCAGCTTTCTTGTCCTTGGGCGCCAGCACGCCAGCGGCCGCCGCGCGGATCAGCTTCCGGAAGGTCGGACATTCCATGTGACTCGGCGCCGAACAGCGCGCTGCGTGCCGCAGTCCGTTCCGCATCGCGATCAGATAGCGGATATCGGAATCGAGCTCGTCCGCTTTGGCCGCCAGCCGGTCGCGGCTGATTTTCAGCTTTCCTGCGGGCGCCAGCATGCTCGCGATTTCCTCGAGCGTGAATCCCGCCGCTCTGCCGAGCGCGATCAGCCCCAGTTGCTCCAGCACCTTCGGCTCGAACAGGCGCTTCAATCCGCGCCGCCCGACCGAAAGGATCAGCCCCCGCTCCTCGTAAAAGCGCAAGGCCGACGCCGCTATGCCGGATTGGCGCGACACCTCTGCAATATCCAATAGCTTCATGCTTGACCTCAAGTTCACTTGAAGTTGTAGCGTCAATTCCGGTCAATGCAAGAAGGCTTGTTATGCACGAGATATGGCTACGCGCGGTTGCGGTCGGGCTCGGCGCCACGTTCCTGATGGACGCATGGGCGCTGCTCCTGAAGCATCTCTATGACGCGAAGGGTCTGGACTATCGTTTTGTGGGCCGGTGGATCGGCCACATGACGCGCGGTCAATTCTCCCACGCCGACATCAGGAAGGCTCCGGCCACGCCGCACGAAGCGGCAATCGGCTGGGCGGCGCATTACGCGATCGGCGTTTTGTTTGCCGCCGGGCTTGCCGCGGTGTGGGGGCAGAGCTGGCTCGAAAGCCCGACGCTTCTTCCGGCGCTTGCCACCGGCATCGTCACCTTGGCCGCCCCGCTCTTCGTGATGCAGCCGGCGTTCGGGTTTGGCTTCGCCTCGTCGCGCTCGCCAAATCCGGCAAAGGCACGAGCGCGCAGTTTCATCACACACACAATCTTCGGCCTTGGCCTGTTCGTTACCGCCAAAGCATTGGCGTCGTTCTAACCACATTCATCGAAAGGAATAACAATGATCCCCCCGAAGTATGCTCCCGTCCTTTTCGGATTCGTTCTCTCTGCTCTGATGTCGCTGATCGTTTCCGGCATCTCCACGGTTCGCACCGCGGGCCTCATCGACAATCTGCCTGCCCTCTGGCTTGGGGCCTGGCTGATATCGTGGCTGGTCGCGTTTCCGGTCGTCTTGATCGTCGCGCCGATGGCGCGCCGTGTCGTGCAACGTTTTGTGAAGGCATGAGCGCGTCGTCACGCGCCAACAGGAGGATAAAATGCGCCGCTTTTTTTCATTGATTGCCATCGCGTTGGCTATCGCCGCTTTCTCCGGCGAAGCTCACGCGCAATTCCGTACCGAAATCTATCCGATCACAACGCGCTCGCTCAGCGCCGCGCAGTTTCTCAATGGAAAGAGCGACGGCCCCGAAGCCGTCGTTGCCGGCGAGTTGCGTATTCCCCGCTTCGGAGAGGACCGCTTTCCGGCGGTCGTGCTGGTGCACGGTTCCGGCGGGGTTGCGAGCAATGTGACCGACTGGGCGATCGAGCTGAACAAGCAGGGCTACGTCGTGTTCATTCTCGACAGCTTCACCGGCCGCGGCATCACGAACACCATGGCCGACCAGAGCCAGATCTCCATCTATTCGATGCTCTATGACTCCTATCGCGCGCTGGAGATTCTCTCGAAGCATCCGCGCGTCGACCCCAAGCGCATCGCGATCATGGGATTCTCGAAGGGCGCGTTCGCAGCACTCTACTCCGCCACGCAGCGCTTCCATGAAAGCTTCGCGCCGCAGGGCGCGCGCTTCGCCGCGCACATTTCCTTCTATGGCGCTTGCGAGACCGCCTATATCGGCGACACGAAACTGACCGGCGCGCCCGTTCGCATGTTTCACGGCGCGGCGGACGATTACGTTCCGGCGGCTCCTTGCCGGGACTACGTGCAGCGCCTGAAATCGGCCGGGGCCGATGCCGTACTGTTCGAATATGCCGGCGCGCATCACGCGTTCGACACCAGACTGCCCGGACCGATCCCGCTTCCGCAGGCGATCACGATCCGTAAGTGCCATCTCGAAGAGCGCTCGCCCGGCAACATCGTGAATACGGAAACCGGCAAGCCGCTCACGATGGGCGACACCTGCATCGAGCGCGGCACCACGATCGCTCCGAGTGCATCCGCACTGGAAGCGTCGCGGAAGGAAGTGGCTGCGTTTCTCAAGGCGCAGTTCAAGATGTAAGGATATTCACTATCTCCGCGCAGGCGCTTCGAGGAGCGCCTGCGCTAGCCGGAAGCACTCGAATTCTTCCGCGCGTTGCCGAGCGCAGGCAGTCGGATTTTACGAAGGTGTCGTGATGCCTCAGGTTGAACCTGGCGACTTGCGGGCTTTTACCTTCGCCGGAAGGGTGAAGAGGTACTGCAGAACAAGATTCGAGAAGTTGCGAAGCGATTCGAGCTCTTCGCGAGTCGGTTGATCCGATTCATGGGCGGACTCGTTGCCGAGAAGCCTGATCTGATCGGCCCACTCCCCTAACGAGGGTGTGAGCAGATTTTTCTTAACCAGTTCTGTGATCCGCGCAGCCAAAGTTCCCTTCACATCTGACGCAACCTCCTTGAGCGCAATATCGAGCGCTTTGCGATACATCGTGCCCGACGCCTCTTCGTTGCCTTCAATTGTGAAATTACTTTCCGCTTGACGATAGACCCGCTCAACATCTGAAGAGAGATGTTCAGGTATCACTGGCTTAGGCGGCTCTGGCCAAATCTTTGTTACGCTCCAATTCAAGTCGGATATTTCACCTTGAGTTTCACGAATCCGGTGTATGTCGATGCCGTTCTTCTCCCTAATCGCCAATGCAGATGAAGGAAACGTACATTTCGGACAGACGAAATGTACCGAAATCATATGAGCGATTTTGGTCGGCGTAACCGCGACAACATTCAGCGCGATGTGCTCAGTGGAGCATTGAGGGCACTTGCAAGTATAGATCGACATATTCTCGACTCGCCTGAGGGCGACCGAAGTATGCTTCGACATTGCCCAAGTGCAAGTCTATTGGAATCTCGTCGCGCTAGCTCGATACGGGGATATTCATATTTCCTTACTTCCACTTTCCCCTTCCCGCTCAACGCCTTCCGAGAATCCCCGAAAAAACTTATCCCCGCCCCTCGCAAGCGAACGTAAGCTCGCGCCCGTTCCGGTCCTGCGAAAGGACATCGCGCAACGCGTAGCGCGGTGTGGGCCGGAAGCGGTGGCCGCATCCAGTCTCTTACGCGAGAGACGAAATGCGGCGGCTGAAGTCGCTTCGGCTCCGGCGCGCCTGCCGCGCGTCACGAGGCCATCCTTGGCGGCTTGGCGTAGAACGTGTGCCAACACGCGTGAGCGCAAAGCCGAGAAGGCCGATCAGCGGTGGATAGTTCGGTCAGTCCACCGGGGGTCAGGCGAAGCAGGCCGTAACCCACTGCGTGAAGATTATTCTTGGCACGAATGGCGCAAGCGCCAAGCGTGCTGGGACGCCGGGATTCTTTCGAGACTCGCGGTGACTACCTCGTCTGCACTTTTCTCTCTCGTGCAGGCGGCCGTGGGGATCGGAAAATCCCCGGCGTCCCCGCCGCCTTAAACCCCGGCTCGAATCGAGCGCGGGAATGCGGACTGCTGTATGCTGCGGAATTACCAACCCGAAAGACGATGGCGGCGATGAAGGTGGAAGCGACTGCAAGTCCCGGCACCCGCCCCGCCTACCCCACGTTCGCCGAAGCTGCGCGCGTCTGGCTGAAGATCGCGCTGCTATCCTTCGGCGGACCGGCCGCGCAGATCGCACTGATGCACCGCGTACTCGTAGAGGAAAAGCGCTGGATTTCTGACCGTCGTTTCCTGCATGCGCTGAACTACTGCATGCTGCTGCCCGGCCCGGAGGCCACGCAGTTAGCCACCTATATCGGCTGGCTCCTGCACAAGACGCGCGGCGGCCTCGCCGCGGGGCTGCTGTTCATCCTTCCCGGCATCGTCGCGCTCATGGTGCTGAGCTGGATCTACGTTCTCTACGGCCAGGTCGAACTCGTTTCCGCGCTGTTCTTCGGGCTGAAAGCCGCGATCCTCGCGGTCGTGCTCGAAGCCGTGCTTCGCATCGGCAGGCGCGCGCTGAAGAACCCAGCCCTCGTCATGCTCGCGGCGTGCGCTTTCGCGGCGCTGTTCTTCTTCATGGTGCCGTTCCCGGCGGTGGTCCTCGCCGCCGGCGCAATCGGCTTTCTTGGCGCCAAGGCGGGCTGGCACGCATTTGACATCAACATAATGCACGGGCCGGCGCAGACGAGCGTCGTCGATACGCTGCTCGACGAGCAACAGCCCGAGCATACGCGGCCCAGTCTCGCGCGGCTTCTGCGCGTCAGCGCGCTCTGGCTTGTCATCTGGCTTGCGCCGCTCGTGCTGCTTCTCGTTTTTCTCGGCGACGCCAATACTTTCAGCCGCATTGCCATCTTCTTCTCCAAGATGGCGATGGTGACCTTCGGCGGCGCCTATGCGGTGCTTGCCTATGTCGCGCAGCAGGCGGTCGAGCATTACGGCTGGCTGTCGCCCAGCGAAATGCTCGACGGTCTCGGCCTTGCCGAGACGACGCCGGGGCCGCTCATCATGGTTCTACAGTTCGTCGGGTTTCTCGCGGCGTTCCGCGATCCCGGCACGCTCACGCCGCTTCTTGCCGCTTCGCTCGGCGGGCTGCTCGCGACCTGGGTTACATTCGCGCCGTGCTTCTTATGGATTTTCGCCGGCGCGCCTTATGTCGAGACGCTGCGCGGGAACAAGGCCCTCTCCGGCGCGCTCGCCGCGATCACGGCTGCGGTCGTCGGCGTCATTCTCAACCTCGCGGTTTGGTTCGCGCAGCACGTCTTGTTTCGCGAGCAAGGTACGTTTTCCGCTTTCGGGTTGCAGATCGATTATCCGCTGCCCGCGAGCGCGGACTCTTACGCAATCGGTCTCGCGCTGCTCGCCGGCATCATGATGTTCATGCTCCGCGCGGGACTGGTCCGAACGCTGGTGGTCTGTTCGGCCGCGGGGATCGCGCTCAAGCTCGCAGGATTGCTGCCGTGAGGGCCGCGCGCTTACGGCCGCCAGTTCGGCGGCGGCCCGTCACGGTTGATGGCGTCGACCAGCTCGCGGTGGCGGCGCGCGTCGTTCCGCATCGCGATCGCAAGAATCGCGTGGCCGGACGGCAAGAGCCACAGCGGCCAGAAGAACCAGCCCGCGAAGAAGCAGAATACCCAGAGGATCGCGCTGAAAATCGCGGCAAACGGCTGCCCGTTCAGAAGAAGGCCGAGCGGCGGCAGAAAGAACGCGAGGAAATAGATCATCTCCGGGCCTCCTTAAGTCCCGCGAAAGGATGTAGGGAGCTTCCCGCCTTCCGCAAGGCAGCATTGAAACCGGCAGGGTGACGTGGCGTTGCCATAAGGCTATTTGATCGCACCGGAAATCATCGCCCTGCATGCGCCGCGAAATCCTCGTCCCCCTCATCGTCGCCACCGCGCTCTTCATGGAGAACGTGGACTCGAGCGTCATTGCGACCTCGCTGCCCCAAATCTCGCGCGACCTATCGGTGGACCCGATCGCGCTGAAACTTGCGCTCACCTCCTACCTGCTCTCGCTCGCGGTGTTCATCCCGATCTCCGGCTGGATGGCCGACAAATTCGGCGCGCGTACCGTGTTCCGCGCGGCGATCGCGGTCTTCACGCTCGGCTCCATCGCCTGCGGCTTCGCGCAAGGGCTGCCCGATCTCGTGCTCTACCGCATCGTACAGGGCATCGGCGGCGCGATGATGGTGCCGGTCGGCCGCCTCGTGATCCTGCGCCTGATTCCGAAACACGAGCTCGTCTCAGCGCTCGCCTGGCTCGTGGTGCCGGCGCTGATCGGGCCGATGATCGGTCCGCCGCTCGGCGGCTTTATCACCACCTATTTCCACTGGCGCTGGATCTTCTGGATCAACATTCCGATCGGCATCATCGGCTTCATTCTTGCGACCAAATACATCGAAGACATCCGCGAGGAGAAAGTGCCGCCGCTCGATGTCGTGGGATTCATCCTTTCCGGCATCGGGCTCACCGGCCTCGCCTTCGGCTTCACCACCGTCGGGCAGGAACTCCTGCCGCTCTGGCTTTCGCTCGGCATGATCGTGGTCGGTGCGATCGTGATCTACTTCTATGTCCGCCACGCGCGCACGCACCCGGCGCCGCTGATCGACCTTAAGCTATTTTCGGTGCAGACCTTCCGCACCAGCGTGGTCGGCGGTTCGCTTTTCCGGATCGGCGTCGGCGCCATGCCGTTCCTGTTGCCTCTGATGTTCCAGCTCGGCTTTGGGCTGTCGCCGCTACAATCGGGCCTGCTTACTTTCGCAGGCGCGGCCGGCGCGATGCTGATGCGCGCGACGGTAGCGCCGATCCTGCGGCGCTTCGGCATCAAGCGCGTGCTGGTCGTGAACACGTTCATCGCCGCGTCTTTCATCGTTGCGGCGGGCTTTTTCAAGCCGAGCACACCGTATCTCCTTATCATCGCGGTGCTGTTCGTCGGCGGGTTCTTCCGCGCGTTGCAATTTTCCACGCTGAACTCGCTCGCATTCGCCGATCTCGGCTCGTCCACCATGAGCCAGGCGACGAGTCTCACCAGTGTCGCACAACAGATTTCCATTTCGGCGGGGGTCGCGGTCGCGGCGATCGTGCTTGAGAGCCTGCGCTACATGCGTGGCACGCAAGAAATTCTCCCCGTCGATTTCTCGATCGCCTTCTTCGCGGTCGCTGCCTGCTCGTTCACCGCGATCCTGATCCTGTACCGGTTGCCGATCGACGCCGGCACGGCACTGATCGCGCCACCGCCGCCGGAAGCGGACAACACCGAGCGCGGCCCGCAAGCCTAATTGCTTCCGCGGAATCCCGTGGCCAACACGTAAAGCTCGGCGGAATCCTTCCGGCTTGCAGGCGGCTTGATGTGTTTGACCACCTTGAAGTCGCGCTTGAGCGAAGTCAGCAGTTCGCCTTCGGTGCCGCCCTGCAAGACTTTTGCAATAAAGCTGCCGCCGGGTGCGAGCACTTCGCGCGCGAATTCTGCCGCCATCTCGACCAGCGCGACAATTTTCAGGTGATCGGTCTGACGATGCCCGGTCGTGTTCGCGGCCATGTCGGAAAGCACGACATCGGCCTGCCCGCCGAGCATTTCCTTCAGACGCACGGGCGCGTCCTCGTCGTTGAAATCCATCTGCGCGAACAGGACGCCATTGATCGGCTCGATTTCGAGAAGGTCGATCGCAACAATCTTGCCCTGCCCTTTTTCGACGCCGATACGCTCGGCTGCGACCTGCGACCAGCCGCCCGGCGCCGCGCCAAGATCGACGACACGCGCGCCGCGCTTCAGAATTTTATGCTTGTCGTCGATCTCGACGAGCTTGAACGCCGCGCGCGAACGATAGCCCTCCGCATGCGCCTTGCGCACATAAGGATCGTTCAACTGGCGTTTGAGCCACTGGTTGGACGAATGCGAGCGCCCGGTTTTCTTCTTGACGCGGACTTTGCCGCGCTCGGGGAGCGATTTTTTCTCGCTCATCTATCGCCTCCACACGCCGTCGGCGCGCATGAGCTCGACGAGCATCCCTTCGCGAAGGCCACGGTCGGCGACGCGCAGCCGCTCACAGGGAAACACACGGCGGATCGCTTCGAGAATGGCGCAGCCGGCGAGCACGAGGTCGGCGCGCTGCGCGCCGATGCAGGGATTGGCGACACGCTGCTGATAGCTGCTGGCGCAGAGGGTCGCGACGACCTTCGTCACTTCGTCCCGCGAGAGCCAGATGCCGTCGACCCGGCGGCGGTCGTAGCGCGGAAGCTCCAGATGGATGCCGGCGAGGGTCGTCACCGTGCCGGAAGTGCCGAGCAGATAGATTTCGCCGTTGCGCGCGCCGTTGGCTTTTTCCGCGAAAGCGTTCACGCGCGGCAATACGTCCTCCACCATGGCGTCGAAGATTTCCGGCGTTACGTTCTCGCCGCCGAAGCGCTCGGCGAGCGTGACCACGCCGAGCGGCATCGAATCCCACTCCTGCACCGGCGCCAGCGGCGGCCCACCGTCGACATCGTTCGCCTTGCCGAGCCAGGCAAGTTCGGAAGAACCCCCGCCGATGTCGAACAAAATCGCGCCGGCCGCCGTGCGGTCGAGGAGCGGCGCGCAGGAATTCGCGGCGAGCTTCGCCTCCGTTTCGCGGTTAACGATCTCGAGTTGCAGCCCGGTTTCGCGCGCGACCCGATCGAGAAAGTCGCTGCCGTTCTTCGCGCCGCGGCAGGCTTCTGTCGCGATCAGCCGCGTGCGCGTGACCTTGCGGCTCTCGAGCTTGGCGGCGCAGATTTTCAGCGCCGCGATCGCACGATCCTGCGCGGCGTCGGACAATTTGCCGGTGCGCGACAACCCCTCGCCCAGGCGGACGATCCGCGAAAAGGCGTCCACGACGCGGAAGGAATCCTGCGTCGGTGATGCAACCAGAAGCCTGCAATTATTGGTGCCGAGATCGAGCGCGCCGTAATGCATGTGTTGCGGCGGCTGACCCGGTTGGGGGCCGCCGCGCAATCCACCGCGACCGCGCCGCCTGCGGCGGCGACGGCCCGACTTGGCCGCTTGTCGCGGTCCCGGCGCGCTCTCGCGCGGCTGGTCCGCCATGCCATGCCTTTCCCCGAAAACCGGAGCGCGGAACGGAGCGCTCAACGGAAGTTCCGGTACCTGATTTTACGTTGGCGCCAGTGTAAGGCAGCGCAGGCGCGCGACGCAAATCAAGCAACCGCGACCGCAAGACGGAACATATCGCACGCGCGAAAGAATGGTCACGCCGTCGGGCGGCGCGGCGGCACAACATCCTTGAACTCAGGAAAGGTCTTCCACACCGGCTCCTCGGGCTGGATGCCAGGCAGTGGTGTGTATTTCGAAGGTTCGGCGAGATTCATCGTCGGAATATACCGCGGACAATTCGGGAAGATCGCTTTCGCCGTAACCCGCACGATCAGTTGCGCGCCTCTCGTCTGGGAAAGCAACGGATCTTCCCGATTTACCGATGCCGTTCCGTTCACGCGGAGCCGGCGCGGCTTTTCCAGATCGATAAACAGAATTCCGACATTGGGATTCGCGTCGATGTTGCCGAGACTCTTGAACATGCCGTTACCGTCGTAATCGGGAAACACGAGCTCGTTCGCAGCGGTCACACGCACGAAACCGCGCGGGCCACCCTTAAACGAGCAATCCGGTCTGCCTTCGGCATCGGCAGTGGCAAGGAAGAACAGATAGAGACTTTCGATAAACGAACGGTCGTCGTCACTAAATTCGGTGCGGACGAACTCTTCGAGCCGGTCAGCGATCCGCCGGCTATTGAAATGATCCTGTAGCGCACGATTTGCTTGATGATAAAGGATTGAATCAGACATAGCCCCCTCCAACCCGAACCGCGCCATGGTAGCGCAGACGGGTGGAGGCGACTATGGGATGCCGAGAGGAATAAACCCAATCGGGAGCTAGACGATCGGACCCGCCGACATCAGATATCGAAGCAGGTACAAAATGCCGACAATGATCACGATGATCCTGACGATCTGTTTCGCGCGGCCGTCGATCGGCAACAGGTTGACGAGATAAAGGACGAGAATAACGACAAGAAATGTAATCAGAATACTGATCAGTAAGCCCATCGCCCACTCCATAAAACGCGGCAGGCGCCCTGCCGCCCCCCGCTCCGGTGGCAATAACGCGGAGCGACCTGCATTGGTTCAATGGTAAATGGAGCCGCCGCCCGCCCCCTTTTCCGGCGGTCGCCGGTGCGCCACCATGCAACCGCAAAGGGCGTTCAGGACTTAACGCCCGCTCGAAAGCCGCAAGTCGGCAAGAAAGACAAGATGGACGATCGCACTCGCGCCCTTGGCGAACCCAGCAGACAGGTCGATGCCCCCTCTCCGGCGGGGCTTCGTTCCGTTCTCGCGCAGTTCGCGCTGATCGGTATTTTCCTGATCCTGCTCACCGCACTCCTGAGTTACGGGCGCGGCGTGTTTTTGCCGATTACGGTCGCCCTCGTCATCGGCACGATCCTGGCGCCGCTCACCAACAAGGCCGCCGAGAACGGTATTCCGCATGCCGCGACCGCGGCGATCCTCGTGCTCGGTACCATCGGCCTGCTTTCGACCGGGATCGTGCTGCTCGCCGATCCGGTGCGCGACTGGATCGGCCGCGCTCCGGAAATCGGCGCCAATTTGCGCGAGAAGCTGTCGATCTTCGATACGGTTTTCGACGCGCTGAACCGGATTCGCGATGCGCTCGGCGCTTCGCCTTCGCAAAGCAAAATGTCGTTCGACGTAAGCAATCTCGTTCAGCCCGCGCTTGCGTCATTGACGCCGGCGGTCGGGCAATTGCTGATCTTCTTCGGCACGCTGTTTTTCTTCCTCGCGAACCGCAACCGGCTGAAAGACAACATCGTGCGCTTCGGCTCGGCGCGCGAGTCGCGGCTGCGCGCGATCCGCATCTGGAACGAAGTCGAGGCGAGCCTTGCCACCTACATAGCGACCGTGACCGGCATCAACGCCTGCGTCGGCATCATCGTCGGTATTGCCTGCTATTTCCTCGGTTTGCCAAGCCCTTGGGTCTGGGGCGTGCTCGCCTTTGCCCTGAATTTCGTCCCTTATATCGGGCCTGGCACCATGATCATTACTCTCCTCGGCGTCGGACTGGTGACGTTCAATTCGTTTTATCAAGCGCTGATCGCGCCGCTGCTTTTCATCGGCATGTCGACCGTCGAAGGGCAATTCGTGACGCCGACCATTCTCGGCGCGCGGCTGACGCTCAATCCGCTGTTTATTTTCCTGTCGATCGCGTTCTGGGCCTGGTTATGGGGTCCGTTCGGGGCGCTACTCGCGGTCCCGCTTTTGATCGTGATCATAGTGATCATCAATCAGTTCGCTACGAAGGATGAAGTGAAGCTTCCGGGCTGAACACCGGGAACTTTTCAGGTTCCCCGGCGTTCTCGCACTGAACCTTCCCGATTCCACCGATTCCTGCGCCTACAAGCGCGGAAGAATGTAGAGGGCTTTTTGTCATGGCTACTTCCACGAGCACCGCAACGTCCAACGGCTCGCATGCCAAAGACGCGATCGACCGCGAAGTCGAGACGCTGAAAGACGATATTTCCAAACTGACGCAGCAGGTTGCCTCACTTGTTTCGGCGACCGGAAACGCCGCCTACCGGCGTGCGCGCAAGAACCTCGATGGCGTAATTTCCGATGCGAGCGGCAAGGGCCAGGAAGCGGTCGATGCGGTGAAGGATGTCACCTCCACTATTGGCGACGCAGTCGAAGATGCCGTTTACAAGCGCCCGGTAACGACGCTCGCGATGGCGGCGGGCATCGGCTTCCTGATCGGCGCGATCTGGCGCCGCTAACCGCGAACCGGGGGAGATATCCTTGTTTGGCGGTTTTTTCGACGAACTGAAGGTGAGCCTTAACCTCACCTTGAAGGCCATGATCGCGGGCGCAATTTTCGCGTTCGCGGGCATGGCCGCGTTCGTATCGGCGCTGGTCGTGCTATTCTTATGGACCTTACAAACTTACGGCCTGATGCAAGCTTGGGCTGCAGTCGCGGCGGTGTTTGGCATCATTGCGTTGCTCGCGTTCATTCCGCTCGTCGCCTCCAGCCGCAAACGCCGGGCCTTGCAGGAGGCCGCCGAAGCCAGGCTCGCAAAGGCGCAAGCCGAACGAAGCAAGGAGCCGGAGTGGTGGCAGAATCCCGCAACACTACTCACGGGCATCCAGTTGGTCCGCACGCTCGGCGTGCGGGGTGCGTTGCCGCTGCTTGCTGTCGCGGCCGTGGCGGCAGGCTTCTTCCTGAGCCGCCAGCCCGCCGAGGACGCGCCGCCATCGATGGAGCCCGCGGAATAGGGCCTGATGGTGCCGGTTCGGCCCATATTGCGGCGCATGGCTCGGTCGGCTAGAAGGTCCGCGCTCCGGCGGTTCGCCGCCGGAGACCCTGCCGGGAGCGCTATTTCTCGGCCCGTTGGGGGATAGTTCAACGGTAGAACTGCGGACTCTGACTCCGTCAATCTAGGTTCGAATCCTAGTCCCCCAACCAACATGCCACTCCTCTACGCGCTTCTCCGCTTCTTCCTGATTTTCGTTGGCATCGTTTGCTCGGCGCTCGCCGCCGGGGCCACGTTGATGCTCGCCGAAACCTCCGGCCTGATGCCGCCGTCCGGCGTTTCGCAGGGCGAAGCGCGCGACGCGTTGCTCATCAACACGCTCGTGCTTTCCAGCTATTCGTTGCTGCTGGGCTTTCTGCCCACATTTATTGCAGGCCTGCTTGCAGAGATTTTTCGCTGGCGCACGATCGTCTATTTCGGAATCGCAGGCGCCTTGATCGGCTTCTATCTGCTGTTTCAGCCGATCCCTTCCTGGATCGACATCGTTCAGGACGAAGGCCAGCGCCTCGTCCGCGACGCCACCAAAGCTTATCCGGCGGCGGGCATTGTCGCGGGCGCGATCTATTGGCTTGTGACCGGACGAAAAGCGGGGTTCATTCGCAACACGGTATCTTCGGGAGAAACGCGCGATGCCCGCGATTAACGAATCGCAGCCCAAAGCCAGACAAACTCATCCGCTTCGTCAGGCGGCAATCGTGCTTTATGCGACGCTCGCAATTCTCTGGCTCGCAATTCCGCAAAGCGTGTCGAACTGGTCGCGCGACTATCTTCCGGATTTCGTCCAACCGGCGACGAAGCCGATCACCGAGACGGTCGAACGCTTCGCGAATGCGACGGGTATTCCGCACGCTTACGAATACGCGCATGCGCTTTTCCAGTCGGCGACCAAGCCGTAATCAGAACTGGAAGTAGATGAAGGGCGGCACGCCATCGGGCGAGGCCACAGCGATCAGCCAGATCACGAGTACGGGAATCGCAATCTTGATCGCAAGCGAAGCGCGGTCGTACCACGCTTCCGCCCTCTCCTGCATGCGATCCGGGATGATCTGCGTGAGCGCGCCCAAGACGAACATCAACGCGACCAGCGGCGTCACCGTCACCGCGAAGCTCTGGAACGAAAGCATTACGCGCAGATAATCGAGTGCCGCGTCAAGCGTCTGCGAACGGAAGAAAATCCACGCGAAGCAGACGAAGTGGAACGTGATCAGCCATGCGATCACCGGCGGCAGGCGGCGCGCGCCGCCCTTTCCGGTAAAGCCAAGCAGCCGCTCGATCACAAGCGCGATGCCGTGCATCGCGCCCCAGATCACGAAATTCCAGCTCGCGCCATGCCACAATCCGCCGAGCAGCATCGTGACCATCAGCGCAAAGCAGGTCCACGCTACGCCGTAATGACTGCCGCCGAGCGGCTTGTAGAGATAGTCGCGCAGCCAGCTCGAGAGCGTGATGTGCCAGCGCCGCCAGAAATCTTGAATCGAGAGAGCGCGGTACGGCTGATTAAAGTTCTGCGGGAAGCGATAGCCGAGCAGATTGGCAACGCCGATTGCGATGTCGGTATAGGCAGAGAAATCGCAGTAAATCTGGAGCGCATAACCATACATCGCGAGCCACAGGTCGGCACTCGAATAGGCGGTCGGGTTCTGGAACGCGTCGTCGACAAAACCGGTCGAGAGGTAATTCGCGACGATAACTTTCTTGAACAAGCCGCCGAGAATCAGGAAAATCGCAAACGCAAGGCGGATATTTTCCGGTTCCGAACGATGCGTGGTCTGCGAAAGGAAATCCTTCGCGCGCACAATCGGACCTGCAACCAGGTGCGGAAAGAAGCTGATATAAAACAGGATGTCCACTAACGAACGGGTCGGCTGCAATTCGCGCCGATAGACATCGATCAGGTACGACAGCGCGTGGAAGGTGATGAAAGAGATCGCAACGGGGAGCGCGACTTCGAGAAACGGCAGGCTCGACTGGACGCCAAGACCCGAAAGAAGATTGTCCACGTTGGCGACGAAGAAATTATAGTATTTGAATACGCCGAGCAGGCCGAGATTGCCGGCGACGCCGAGCGCGAGCAGTCCTTTGCGGGAGCGGTCATCGGACAGCGATCCCATCCAGAGTGCCAGCAGATAATTTCCGAGCGAACTTCCGAACAGGATGAAGAGGTAGTTCGGATTCCAGGCGGCATAAAAAAGGTAGCTCGCCGCTACCAGAAGCCACTTCTTCGGATCGTTATGATTGTTGAGAAGCCAGGTGACCGCGAAAACGATCGCGAAGAAGGCGGCAAATTCAATGGTTGGAAACAACATTGTCGGACTGGCGCACTTGCTCGATCACCGGCAGCAATACTTTCATGAATTGCGCGGCGGTCTGCCGGTAACCTTCCATCGTGAAGTGCACGCGGTCTTTTGCGACCAGCGGCGGGGTCATGGTTGCCCAGCGATTTGCGCCGCATTCCGCGGGCATGATCGAGGCCCAGTTCCAGTAGACGAGCTTATGACGCTTGGCAATCTGCTCCTGCATCTCGCGCACCTTTTCGAGATTCACGGGCGTCTTCCATTCGCCGCAAGGCCCCTCCTCCTTTGCCGTCTTGGTGGCCGCCTTCTTCTCGGCCTTTTCGTTTTCCTGCTTCTTCGGCCCGCGGGCGCCGTCGGGCGGTGCCATCATCACGATTATCGCATTTGGGACCGCGCGCCTGATCTTGCCGAGCGCGCGCTCGTAGCTCTGGCTGTAGCGGGTCAAATCCAGTGCGTCGTTGAATCCTTCGTTGGTACCGAACGCGAGCACTACGATCTGCGGATTGAGGCGGCGCAACTCGTTCTCGAAGATCACATCGTCGAACTTGTTCAGGATGTCGATGGTCGCGCCGGGGAAACCGACATTGCTGTAGGATAGACCCGACTGATGATTATACACGGCGACGCTGGACAGGTTGACCGTTCCCTCGCCTTTCGTAGTGATCTTTATTTCGTGCACACGGTCGCTGGCTTTTCGTTCGGGCAGCAATTGAACGACTACCGGCTCGCGAATGTCGCCGGAAAGATCGACCTCGGACTGAAACACGCCATCGAGACGGATTTCGATCTTGCCACCCTTGGGCTGGCGGAGCGCTTGAATTTCGATGCGGTCGAAATTGTACGGCGTCTCAGACTTGAAGCTGATAGTCTCCCCGTCTTCCTTGGCAATGGCATTGAAGCCGGAAAGCCAGAATTTGGAAGTCTCCGCGCTCTGCTGGAGCGCTTCATAGCTCCAGCCATCGGACGCCGTAACGCGAAATGCCGACGAACGCACGCCGATATGCGGGCGCCCCGCGCTTAGGTAGCCCGCGCCGCCGTTGCCGAATTTTGTCTGAAGCAAACGGCGCAGTTCGCCGGTCATGAAATCGGCGGCAGTATGGCTGTCGCCGAGTTGCAGAATGGTGATGCCCTTGGGCTGTGCGACACGCTGTTTCGGCGGCGGCGGAAGCGTCTTGCGCGGCGTTTCAATCGGATCGAGGCTGCGCGGCGGCAATGTCGGTACCGGCGGCGTCTGCTCCGGCATCGCCTCGTTCTCGGCGCGCGGAGAAGTTTCGACCTGCTTCGGTATTACAGATTGCTGCGTTTGTGGCTCGACGCGCGTCTGGGTGCGCGGCGCGCGCGGCAATTCCGGTTCACGCGTATCGGTCAAAATCGCGCCGATCACGCCGACGAAGAACGCCATAACGAACGCGATGGCCAGGAAACGGCCCAGCTTTCTTCTACGCGGTCTGCGCGCCATCTCACCCGTTCCGTTCGGCGAAGCGGGGCAAGCGCCCTGCCGCTTCAGTTCTTCACGTCGGACTTGGTATCGGGATTCGCTTCGCTTTTCGCGGGGCAAAGCTTTTCGACGTCCACCCCACGCTGCCGGAGACTTTCGACTATTTTGGGGTAGAGATAGGCGCCAACGATGTCATAGCCGGCGGGCGTGAAATGCGAGCCGTCGGCGGTGCGCAGCGCGATCAGCTTGCCGTCCTCGCCGGGGCCATAGGTAGAGAAAATGTCCTCTCCTTCCGGCTTGATGCGCCAGGGCTCTACGTAACGGACGGTAGGATCGTTCAGCGCCTTGATCGCCTCGGCATAGAGATCGTTCTTCTCGCGCGCTTCCTTGTCGGATGCCTTGTCGCGCAACGACGGGATGCCGAGCCAGACGACGCTCGCCTTCATGCCGATCGCATTTTTCAGCATCTTGTCGATCTTATCGCGATAGACCGCAGCCCATTCCGGCGACATATATTGCGCGTTCTTGCCGTCCGGATCCAGAATCGGATTGCGGTCGTTCAGCCCGACCGAAATCACATAGACCTGCGCCTTGTAGCGCTTGTCGATAGCAAGCAGCTCACGCGGCCAGTTGAATTTGTCGAGGCGCGTAAGACCGGTGCCGTTTTTGCCGAAGCGCTCGGTATCAATATGTGCCTTGAGGCAGGCGTTCTTCGCGATGTGGCGCGTTACACCCTGCCATAGACCATCGGCCATGGAATCGCCGACGAAAGCGACGCGAACCGGTTCCGGCTTCGGTGCGTTCTGCGCCTGCGCCGCGACACCGAGCGAAAGTGCCGCCGCGAAGAGAACCGGAAACTGTCGGGATTGAAAGAAGCGCATGAAGATCAGTCGGCGAAGCTGCCCGAATAGCGGCTCGATTCCGGCCAGCGGAAATCGAACGAGAAAAGCTGCGCGCGCACCGGCGTCAGCCGCTTCTTCGGCGGTGCGGCCGCCGGCAACGGCAAGGGCGTGAGCGAGGCGGTCGTGACCACTGTCCGAACGCGCGGCGGCTCATGCGCCGCTGCGCGGGTCGGCTCATCGCGCTCCTTGCGTTCGTTCGCAGCGTTCTTCGTGCGCGCGGGCTTTTCTTTCGCTTCGTGCGAAACGCTCGCGACCTGATAGCCGGTCGCGGAGGCCGCCTTCGACCACAGGCCGCGATAGCCGTCCATGTTGAAATGCACGCCGTCTTTCGCGCGCACAGAAGGGGTGCAGAATTGCGGGTCGCGCATGCTTATATAGGTAATGCCCGTGCCCGCGAGACGTTCACGCAGCATCGCGTCGAGCGCCGCGGAATTTTTATCCCAGGATTTCAGCACGCAAGGCGGGCCGATCCAGACGAGTTTCAGGTCGGAAGCGCGCGCGGTCTGCAAAATCTGGTCGATACCCTTCTCGAGACCCTTGATCGAGCCGACGGCGTCATTCGTGCCGAGGCTCATGAACACGGTGCTGCCGCGGGGAACGCGGCGAAGCTGCTCGACGGCATGGCCGCCGCGGATCGAAACCGAATTTGCCGCCTTGTTCTGGAAGCCCGATGCCATCGCGATCCCGACGCCTAGGCTGTCGCCGGTGACGACCGTGTCCGCGGCAATTGCTGGCATGGCGCCTGCAAAAAAAAGGCCCGCGAGGGCGACCGGGATGTGAAAACGGGTACGAGACACGTGACTGAACCACCAGTTCGGAACTGAAATTCTATCCTCGGAAGGCATGCTTAACAAAGGGTAAGCCTTGCGCTTTGCCAGTCCAACTTGCCGCAGTTTTGGGCGCCTGAGCGCGCATTTTTCTGCTGCCTTTATGCCTCACCATCCGATTCAGGCGCTCTTGAGACGGTCTCTGAGCGAGGGGCCTAAAGTCGAGTCTTTTGAATCATTTGCCGCAGCCCTCTGATTCAGGCGCGGCTCAAGTTACGATTCAGCTTGAAGAAGAGCCTACTCGCGCGTGGAGCGGAACGCCGGCTTTCCGGCCTTGAGCGCTGCCCGGACCTCGTCCGAGTGCTGGCCGTGGCGGGGCGACGGATGATCGTAATGCAGCGGGGTCCCGAGCATCGTGATCGGCGCCCGCACGCCCGGAATCGAGCCCGCCTTGGCGGCGTCGTCCGGCAGGTCGATCCGCATCTTGCGCGCGATTACCTGCGGGTCGGCGAAAACCTCGTCGATCGAGCGGATCGGACCGGCCGGGACGCCGGCCTTCTCGAGCGCGGCAAGAAGATCAGCGCGGGTGCGCTGTTTCGTTTTCGCAGTCAGCGCGGGAATGAGCGTCGCGCGATTTTCGTTGCGCTTTCCATTCGACGTGTAACGCGGGTCGTCGCGTACTTCCGGCAGGCCGAGCACGTCGCAGAACTGCTTGAACTGGCCGTCGTTGCCGACTGCGATGATCATGTAGCCGTCGGAGGTCTCGAACGCCTGATAAGGCACGACATTCGGATGCGCGTTGCCCATGCGCTTCGGCGCCTTGCCAGAGACGAGATAGTTCAACGCCTGATTGGCAAGCACGCTGGTCTGCACATCCATGAGACTCATGTCGATATGCTGGCCCTCGCCGGTCTTTCCGCGCGCGATCAGCGCGGCAAGAATTGCGGCCGCCGAGTAGACGCCAGTGAAAACATCGACATAGGCGACACCGGTGCGCATCGGCTCGCGATCCGGTTCGCCGGTGATGTCCATAATGCCGCCCATCGCCTGAATGATGAGGTCGTAGCCGGGACGCGGCGCGTAAGGCCCGGTCTGGCCGAAGCCGGTAACGGAACAGTAGATCGCTTTCGGGTTGATCTTTTTTACGCTCTCATAGTCGAGACCGTAATTTTTCAGGTCTCCGACTTTGTAATTTTCGAGAACGACATCTGCTTCCTTGATCAGCGCCACGACCATCGCGATGTCATCCGGATTCTTGAAATCCGCGAGCACCGAGCGCTTGCCGCGATTGATCGCGTGATAATAGGCGGCGGAAAGATTTTCGCCGTTCTTGCCTTCCAGATAAGGCGGACCCCAGGTGCGGGTTTCGTCGCCCTGCCCCGGACGCTCGAGCTTGATCACATCGGCGCCGAGATCGGACAAGATCTGCCCCGCCCACGGACCCGCGAGCACGCGCGCGAGTTCCAGCACCTTGATGCCGTCGAGCGGAGCGGTCATCGGCGCCAGCTTACTGTGAGAACGCCTGAATGCCGGTGATGCCGCGGCCGAGGATCAGCGCATGAACGTCATGTGTGCCCTCGTAGGTGTTCACGGTTTCCAGATTCATCGCGTGGCGCATGACATGATATTCGGCGGTGATGCCGTTGCCGCCGTGCATATCGCGGGCGACGCGTGCGATGTCGAGCGCCTTGCCGCAGTTGTTGCGCTTGATGATCGACACCGCTTCCGGCGGGCAGCGGTCCTCGTCCATGAGCCGCGTCACGCGCAACGCGGCCTGGAGGCCGAGCGCGATTTCGGTCTGCATGTTTGCGAGCTTCAACTGCACGAGCTGGGTCGCGGCCAGCGGGCGGCCGAACTGTTTGCGGTTCAGCGTGTAGTCGCGTGCCGCAGCCATGCAGGCTTCAGCCGCGCCCATCGCACCCCAGGCGATGCCGAGACGGGCACGCGTGAGACAGCCGAACGGACCGGACAGGCCCGAGACGTTCGGCAGGAGTGCATCTTCGCCCACCTCGACGCCTTCCATGACGATCTCGCCGGTGATCGAGGCGCGGAGCGAAAGCTTGCCTTCAATCTTCGGCGTCGAAAGACCTTTCATACCGCGCTCGAGCACAAAACCGCGAATACGGTTATCGTGCGCTTCGGATTTCGCCCAGACCACGAAAACGTCGGCGACCGGCGCGTTGGTGATCCAGAGTTTCGCGCCAGTGAGTTTGTAGCCCTTCGCGGTTTTTTCCGCGCGCGTGCGCATTCCACCGGGGTCGGAGCCGTGATCCGGCTCCGTCAAACCGAACGCGCCGACGATCTCGCCGGACGCGAGCTTCGGCAGATATTTCATGCGCTGCTCTTCCGAGCCGTAAGCATAGATCGGATACATCACGAGCGAGGACTGCACGCTCATTGCGGAGCGGTAGCCGGAGTCGACGCGCTCGATTTCGCGCACCGCGACACCGTAGCTGACGTAGTTCAGGCCCGCGCCGCCGTATTTCTCCGGCAGCGTCGAGCCGAGCAGGCCGAGCGCACCCATCTCGCTCATGATCGAGCGGTCGTATTTTTCCTGCAGGAACGCCTCTGTCACGCGCGGCATTAGCTTTTCCTGCGCGTAGCCGCGCGCGGTGTCGCGCACCATGCGCTCGTCGTCGGTCAGCTGGCTTTCGAGATCGAACGGATCTTCCCAGTGCGGCGAGACGGCGGAAACTTGCTTGGCGGCGTCCTTGGCGAGCGGCTTGTTCATGGCGAGGTCCTCGAAAGCGCGGGGCGCGCGCGATGGCGCACTGCATTATCTTCCCTTGGCTATAGACCCGCTTTAAATCGGGCGCCAGTAGCCAGCCTAGGTGCGGACCGGCTATGACCACCACGCGGAATTGCACGCGCCAAATGGATGGAGTTCCGGCATGAATCTCGGCCGAATGCTGAAAGCCCGCGCTGCGGAAGGACGCCCTATTCGCGCTGGCCTGATCGGGGCGGGAAAATTCGGATCGATGTTCCTGGCACAGGCGCGCACCACGCCCGGCCTGCATGTGCTCGGGATCGCCGACCTCTCCGGCGCGCGCGTCCGCGACGCATTAAAGCGCACCGGCTGGGACGAAGCGCAGATCGCACGCGATCTCGCGGACGCGCTGAAGACCGGCAAGACCGCGATCACCGAAGACGCGATGGAGTTGATCAACGCCGATGGGCTCGATGTGGTGCTCGACGTCACCGGCAGCCCCGCCGCCGCGATCCGCCATTGTCTTGCGGCGTTCAAGGCAAAACGTCACGTCGTGAACGTGACAGTCGAAGCCGATGTGCTCGCAGGACCGCTGCTCGCCAAGCGCGCTACGGAAGCCGGCGTCGTCTATGCGCTCGCATACGGCGATCAGCCCGCGCTCGTTTGCGAAATGGTGGACTGGGCGGAAGCCTGCGGCTTTCGCGTCGTATCCGCGGGCAAAGGCACGAAGTATCTGCCCGAATATCCGCAATCGACGCCGGACACGGTCTGGAATTACTACGGCCTTACCGCCGAACAGGCGGCAGCGGCCGGCATGAATTCGCAGATGTTCAATTCATTTCTTGACGGCACGAAGTCTGCGATCGAGATGGCGGCAATTTCCAATGCGACCGGACTGAAAGCACCGCGCAACGGTCTCGCCTTCCCGCCTTGCGGCGCGGACGAATTGCCGAAGCATCTCATTCCGCGCGCTGCCGGTGGCGTGCTCGAAGAAAGCGGCATCGTCGAAGTCGTCTCGAGCCTTCACCGAGACGGTTCGCCGGTCGAGCGCGATTTGCGCTGGGGCGTTTACGTTGTGTTCGAAGCGGGCTCGGACGACGCACGCGCCGAATATACGCGCCGCTGCTTCGCCGAATACGGCATGATCACCGACAAGTCTGGCCGCTATTCGGCGCTCTATCGCCCCAATCACATGATCGGGCTCGAGCTCGGCATTTCCGCCGCGGCCGCGGTGCTGCGCAACGAGGCGACCGGCGTTGCCGACGCTTTCCGTTCGGATGTCGCGGCCGTCGCCAAGCGCGACCTTGCCGCCGGCGAAATTCTGGATGGCGAAGGCGGCTATACGGTGTACGGCAAAATCATGCGCGCGGAGGATTCTCTCAGCAGCGGCGCGCTGCCGATCGGGCTCGCGCACAAGGTCAAGCTCAACAAACCGGTCGCAGCCGGCAAGGCCGTCACCTGGGGTGATGTCGCAATCGCCGAGGACGGTACGGTGAAATTCCGCCGGGAGATGGAGCGCACTTTCGCGCCCAAGAAATCGGCGGCCGCGTAATCATTCGGCAGCGACGATCTTCTCCTTGTCGCCGCCGCGCTTGTTCTGCGGCACTTCCGGCTCTTTCTCGTTGATCGAGCGCGCAATCCGCTGATCGTATTTGTCGAGATACATGTAGATCACGGGCGTTATGTAGAGCGTCAGCAACTGCGACAAGAGCAGGCCACCGACGACTGCGACGCCGAGCGGCTGGCGCAATTCCGCGCCCTCGCCCGCGCCAAGCGCGATCGGCAATGTGCCGAAGATAGCGGCCATGGTCGTCATCATGATTGGGCGGAAGCGCAGGAGCGCCGCCTCGCGGATCGATTCTTCCGCGCTCATGCCGTGACGCCTTCGGTCGATCGCGAAGTCGATCATCATGATCGCGTTCTTTTTCACGATGCCGACAAGCAGCACGATGCCGATGATCGCAATCACCGACAGATCCATCCCGAACAGAATGAGGGTCAGCAGCGCGCCGATGCCGGCTGAAGGCAGGCCCGACAGAATTGTCAGCGGATGGATGAAGCTCTCGTAGAGAATGCCGAGCACGATATAAATAACGAGCACCGCTGCTAAAATCAGAAGCGGCTGGCTCGAGAGCGAATCCCGGAACGCCTGCGCGGTGCCCTGGAAGCCGGTCGAGATGCTCGCGGGCAAGTTCGACTGACGCTCGATCTGTTGGATGGCTTCGACCGCCGACGACAGCGAAACGCCGGGCGCGAGGTTGAACGAAATCGTCACCGCGGGCTGCTGCTGCTGGTGTGCGATCTGCAACGGACCGACCGTGCGCCGCACGTTCGCGATCGCGTCGAGCGGCACGAGCTGGCCGGTCGAGGCACGCAGATAGGTGCGCGACAGATCCGTCTCATCGCGCTGAAAGCGGCGCTGCACCTCGACGATCACCTGGAACTGGTTGTTCGCGGTATAAAGGGTCGCGACCTGCCGTGTGCCGTACTGGCTATAGAGCACGCTCCTGATCTGATCGTCGCCGATGCCGAGCGCCCTCGCCTTCTCGCGGTCGATGTCGATGGTCAGTTGCGGATTGGTGATCTGGAGATCGGAGTTCACGTCGCGCAGGATGGAAAGCTGCGCGATCTTCTCTTCCATCTGCGGCGCGATGGTGTAGAGCGTGTCAGTATCGGAACTTTGCAGCGTGTATTGGTAGAGCGCGCGGGAGACGAAGCCGCCGACGGAAATGTTCTGCACCGGCTGGAAGTAAACGTTCACGCCCGGTATTTGCGCTACCGTCCGCCGCAGGCGCTGAAGAATTTCGTTCGCGCTCTGGGCCCGCTCATGCCGCGGCCGCAGCGAGATAAACAGACGCCCGGTATTCGTCGTACGGCTGATGCCGGTCGCACCCGCGGTCGAGACGACATAGGCGACATCTTTATCCTTGCGCACGAGAGCCGCGACCTGCTGCTGCCGTTCCGCCATCGCCTCGAACGACGTATCGGTCGCCGCTTCAATCGTTCCCGAAATAAAGCCGGTGTCTTCGATCGGGAAAAAGCCCTTCGGTACCCAGGCATAAAGTCCGATGACGATGAAGAGTGTCGCAAAGGTCACGATCAGCGTCGCGGGCCGATGGCGCAGCACGAAGTCGAGCGTATTCTGGTAAAGGTCGCGGGCGCCGTCGAACACGCGCTCGGAAATCTGCATGAAACGGCCGGGCTTCTTGTCGTGATCGACGGGCTTCAGCACGCGCGCGCAGAGCATCGGCGTCAGTGTCAGCGACACGAAGCCCGAGACGAGAATTGCGACCGAAATCGTCACCGCGAATTCGCGGAACACGCGGCCGACCACGCCGCCCATGAACAGAACCGGGATGAAGACGCAGACCAGCGAAACCGTCATCGAAACGATGGTGAAGCCGATTTCCCGCGCACCCGTGATTGCCGCCCTGAAGGGCGGCATCCCATTTTCGATGTATCGATAGATATTCTCGAGTACGACAATGGCGTCGTCGACGACGAAGCCCACGCACAATACGAGCGCAAGCAGCGTCATGTTGTTGATCGAGAAGCCAAGCACGTACATCGCAGCAAAGGTGCCGACGATTGATAGCGGCAGCGCGAGCGCCGGAATGAGGGTCGCCCGTCCCGAACGCAAGAACAGGAAGATCACGAGCACAACCAGCACGACCGCCTCGAGCAGCGTACGCTGCACGGCGCTTACCGAATTGCGGATCGACACCGAGCGGTCCATCAGCACTTCGATGCCGATCGCGCCCGGAACGGAGGCGCGGAATTCCGGCAGGCGCTTCTTTACACCATCGACCACGTCGATCGTATTGGCGTCCGGCTGGCGATAGATCGCAAGGTTGATCGAGCGCGTCTCGTTAAACCAGCCCGCGATGCGCTCATTTTCCACGCCGTTTTCGACAATCGCAATGTCGGAAAGTTTGATCGGCGCGCCGTTACGCCAGGCGACGATCAGATCCTTGTACTTCCCGGCGTCCGCCTGCTGCGTGCCCATGTCGAGCGTGAGGTTCTGCTTCGGTCCGGCGATCACGCCGAGCGGCGTGTTCGAAGTCGCGGCGGCAATCGCGGCATTTACCTCGGACAGTGCGATGCCGCGCGCGGCGATCGCTTCCGGATTGATGCGGATACGCAGCGCATATTTCTGGCCGCCGAAGACGTTGACCTGCGCAACACCGGTGATTTGCGAAATCTGCTGGCCGATCACCGTCTCGGCATATTCGTTGACCACCGAAAGCGGCAGCGTGTCGGAGGTAAAGCTCAGAAACAACACCGGCGCATCCGCCGGGTTCACCTTGCGGAAACTCGGCGGCACCGTCATTTCCACCGGCAGGTTGCGCTGCGCGACCGAGAGTGCCGACTGCACGTCGAGCGCCGCAGCGTCGATATCGCGATTCAGGTCGAATTGGATCGTGATTGAGGTCGAGCCGGTCGTGCTCGACGAAGTCATCGAGGTGATGCCGGCAATGGTGGCAAGCTGACGCTCGATCGGAGTCGCGACCGTCGCCGCCATGATTTCCGGGTTCGCGCCGGGAAGCGAGGCGGAAATATTGATCGTCGGGAAATCGACGCGCGGCAGCGCGGACACCGGCAACAGCCGGTAGCCGAACACGCCGGCCATGATGATCGACACCATGAGAAGTGTCGTCAGCACCGGCCGGCGAATGCATAGCTCGAAGAAGTTCATCGTTACGAGCCCGCCTGACGGGTCTTGATCTCTACGCGGTTGCCGTCACGCAGAGAAAGCTGGCCGTCGGTGACCACGGTTTCGTCGCCGTTCAATCCTTCCGAAAGCACCGCCTCGCCATCGGCCGTGCGCAAGACCTTCACCGCTTTGACGCGAGCGACGTTGTTCTCGACGACAAAGACGAAATTGCCTTTCTGGCCGTTCTGCACGGCTTCGGCAGGAACGGTTACAAGGTCAGGATCGGTTCGCAGCGTCACGCGTACCGAAGCGAGCGTGCCGGGCCAGAGTTTTTCGTCGGCGTTCTGAAAGATCGCGCGAACGAGAATCGTGCCCGTCTGCGGATCGACCGTATTCTCGATGAATGCGACCTTGCCGCCGCTCAAGCTAAATTCGTTCTGAAAGGCGATCTCGACCGTCGCCTTGTCACCTGCCGCGCGCAACTCGGGGATGTAGCGCTCGGCGACACCGAACGCGACATAGATCGGCGCAAGCTGGTTGATGGTCGCAAGCGGGGTGCCGGAATCCGCGGAACGGACGATAGAACCCTGCCGCACATTCGCGATGCCAATGCGGCCGGTGATCGGCGCTTTCACATCATAATAGCTGCGCATCACGCGAAGATTTTGCAGGTTCGCTTCGTCCTGCGCCACGGTCGCTTTCAAAACTTCTACGTTGGTTTTCGCGTCGGCTTCCTGAACCTGCGAAAGCGTTCCCTTTGCAGCAAGACCGGCAATACGATCACGGTCGCGCTCGGCTTTTTCGAGTTGCGCCTTGTCGCGCGCAAGCGTCGCTTCGGCCTGCATGATCTGGGCGTCAATGGAACGGCTATCGAGCGTAAAAAGCAGATCGCCTTCGTTGACTTTCGCGCCGTCCTCGAAATGAACCTTGAGGACCTGGCTGTCGACGCGCGAGCGGATCGAAACTGTCATCAACGGCTGCACGGTGCCGAGCGACTCCACGCGATAAGGCACATCCTTCTTTTGCGCCTTGCCGACCAGAACGGAAATCGCGGCGGGGCCTTTCTTCTTTTGCTGCGCGCTTTGCTCGCCGGAGCGGCCGAAGGTCCACCACAAGCCGGCGGCGACGAGCGCCACGCAGGCCGCAATCATCAGGTAGCCCGAGCGATTGAATTCAAGCTTTTTAGCCATTGGCATTCCGGCAGTTTCGAATCCGCTACCGGTCAGCCAACCGGGCGGCTCATTTCTATCATTCTAAAAGATTTAGCGGGATTAACTTGCAGTAATTGTTACCGGTGGCTGCGCGCGAAGCATGCCAGAAACGCGTGCTAAATCAAGGACCTGCGGGAGGAGAGGAACCGGCGGGAGCGCAATTTTCATCCACCAAGCCCGCCCGCCTGTTCGATAAACCCGGCGATCCGCTCGACACCCTGCCCCGCCTTGAGGTTTGCGAATACAAAAGGCCGCTCGCCGCGCATGCGCTTGGAGTCGCGGTCCATGACGTCGAGCGAGGCGCCAACCAGCGGCGCGAGATCGATCTTGTTGATGACAAGAAGATCCGAGCGGGTGATGCCGGGGCCGCCCTTGCGCGGAATTTTTTCGCCCGCCGAAACGTCGATGACATAAATCGTCAGATCGGCGAGTTCCGGAGAAAAAGTCGCGGCGAGATTGTCGCCACCGGATTCGACCAGCACCAAATCGAGGTCCGGAAACTTGCCGCGCATCTCCGAGATCGCGCGCAGATTGATCGAGGCGTCCTCGCGGATCGCAGTGTGCGGACAACCGCCGGTCTCGACACCCATGATGCGCTCGGCAGGAATGACGCCGGTGCGTGTCAGAATTTCCGCATCCTCTTTCGTGTAAATATCGTTCGTGATCGCGCAGAGATCGTAGCGGTCGCGGAACGTCTTGCAGAGCTGTTCCATCAACATGGTTTTACCGGAGCCGACCGGTCCGCCGATACCGACGCGAAGCGGGCCGCTTCTTTCAATCTTGCTCATGACCGGAACAGCCTCGTGTATTGTGTCTCGTGTTTCATGCTCGCGATGTCGGAGCGGATCGCGGCACCACCCACCTCATCGAGGATCGATTTCTCCGCGCGCGCGGCAATCTCGCGAACACGCGGCGTCAATGCCGCGACAATTTTGGTGCCGTCGGTCTGGCCGAGCGGAATGAGCCGAACGGCCGCGGAAACGAAGTTCGAGACGACTGCGAGCAGAAAAGATTCGAGCGTCGCGCGCAGCGGGATTTCATGCGCGCCCGACGCGAGGCCGACGGCGACCGGATAGGCGACTTCGCGGCCGATCGCGTTCGCAGCTTTCTCCAGAATTTTGTTTGGCCACGCAGCGAGCACCGTATTCATGAATGCCTCGCCCTGCGCCGTGGTTTCCAACTTGCGTTCGCGCGATGGTGCAAGCGCGGCCGCGAAGTCGGAAATCTCGCGGAGCGATTCATATTCTTTTGCACCTACGGCGCGATGGGCGGCAGCGAGCAAGACGGCGTCCGACCACGGCCCGCCGCACTCAATCAGATCGGCGATCCACCTTTCCGTCGAGCGCGCGTCGGTTACGTCGCCAGCCTCAAACGCCCATTCGATGCCGTGGCTGTATGCAAACGAACCGACCGGGAACGCAGGCGATAGCCATGCGAGCAGCGGCAGCGAACCGTTTTCGTTCACGGATTTCGCTTTAGCGTTTGTGGGCATGGCCGTGGTCATGCGCATGGTCGTGGCCGCAACCGCAATTCGGCCCGTGCTCATGATCTTGATGATGCGCGTGATCGTGGCCGTGGTGGTGATCGTGTGCGCGATCGTGATGGCCGTGGGCATGAGCGGTTTCTTCCGCATAGGCTCCGCCCTCGGGATCGAACGGCGCGTCGATGCGCGAAACCTTGGCGCCCAGCTTCACCATCAATTCTTCCAGCACATGATCGCGGCCAATGCGGATGCGGTCGGGGAGAATCTGCGCAGGCACATGGCGATTGCCGAGATGCCAGGCGATACGCGCAAGATGATGCGGATCGCTCGCGGTGATTTCCGCGATCGGCTCGGAAGCAGCGATCACGCGCACCACGCGGCCGTCCTGCAATTTCAGCCCGTCGCCGTCATGAAGCAAAGACGCTTCGGCGAGATCGAGCAGAAATACGGTGTCACGATTGCCGCGCATGGCGATACGGCGGCGGTGACGGCCGTCATGCGGAAGCTCGATGGCATCGGCTTCGGCCGACCTATTCCATTGACCGGCGGGAAGCACTTCGGTGGCGCGGATCATTACCCTACTCGCTACTTATCTGCCGCGGTTATACATCAGAACAGGAAATAGCGCTGCGCCATCGGCAGTACCTTCGCCGGCTCGCAGACCAGCAGTTCGCCGTCCGCCCTCACCTCGTAGGTTTCCGCGTCGATTTCGATGTCAGGCGTTGCGTCGTTGTGGATCATGCTCTTCTTGGAGATGCCGCCGCGCGTATTCTCGACTGCGACCAGTTCTTTTTCGACGCCGAGCTTTTCGCGGAGTTCGTTTTCGACCGCCGCTTTCGATGTGAAGACCACCGATGACGCCGTGCGCGACTTGCCCATCGCGCCCCACATCGGCCGATAGTGCACCGGCTGCGGTGTCGGGATCGAGGCGTTCGGATCGCCCATTTGCGCCGCGACGATCGAGCCGCCCTTGATAATCATATCCGGCTTGGTGCCGAAGAAAGCCGGCGACCAGATCACTAGATCAGCGAGCTTGCCCTTCTCGACCGAGCCGATGTGTTTCGACACGCCGTGTGCGATCGCAGGATTGATCGTGTATTTCGCGATGTAGCGCTTGGCGCGGATATTGTCGTTGTCCTTCTCGCCTTTCAAGCGGCCGCGCTGCTTCTTCATCTTGTCGGCGGTCTGCCAGGTGCGTGTCGCAACTTCACCGATGCGGCCCATGGCCTGACTGTCCGACGACATCATCGAAAGCGCGCCGATGTCGTGGAGAATGTCTTCGGCAGCAATCGTCTCGCGGCGGATACGGCTCTCGGCGAAGGCCAAATCTTCCGCGATGCCAGGATCGAGATGGTGGCAAACCATGAGCATGTCGAGATGTTCGTCCAGCGTGTTCACCGTGAAGGGCCGCGTCGGATTGGTCGAGGACGGCAGCACGTTCGGCAGTCCTGCGACTTTCATAATGTCCGGCGCGTGCCCGCCGCCCGCGCCTTCGGTGTGAAAGGCGTGAATGGTGCGGCCCTTGAAGGCTTTGATCGTGTCTTCGACAAAGCCGGATTCGTTTAGTGTGTCTGAGTGCAACATTACCTGCACGTCCATCTGATCGGCGACGCTCAAACAGCAGTCGATCGCCGCGGGCGTCGTGCCCCAGTCCTCGTGCAGTTTCAGCGCGCAAGCGCCGCCGAGCACCATTTCCTCGAGCGCGCCGGGCAGCGATGCGTTGCCCTTGCCGGAAATGCCGATGTTGATCGGCACTTCGTCCATCGCCTGAATCATGCGGCCGATGTGCCACGGCCCCGGCGTGCAGGTGGTCGCCAGCGTGCCATGCGCGGGGCCGGTGCCGCCGCCAAGAAGTGTGGTGACACCAGACATCAATGCGTCGTCGATCTGCTGCGGGCAGATGAAATGAATGTGGCTGTCGAAGCCGCCCGCAGTGACGATCTTGCCTTCACCCGCGATCGCTTCGGTGCCGGGACCGATGATGATGTCGACGCCGGGCTGAATGTCCGGGTTACCCGCCTTGCCGATGGCGACGATCTTGCCGTCTTTAATGCCGATGTCGGCTTTGACGATGCCCCAGTGATCGAGGATCACGGCGTTGGTGATCACGGTATCGACCGCGCCCTGCGCTCGCGTCACTTGGCTCTGGCCCATGCCGTCGCGGATCACCTTGCCGCCGCCGAATTTTACTTCTTCGCCGTAGGTGGTGAAGTCCTTCTCGATTTCGATAACAAGTTCGGTATCTGCGAGCCGCACCTTGTCGCCGGTCGTGGGTCCGAACATATCCGCATAAGCGGCGCGGGACATTTTGCTCATGGTGCGGCTCTCATGTTCAGCTCTCGCTGGTTTGCGGCAGCAGTTTCATATGCTTGCGCAGCACGACGCGGCCGTCGTCCTGCAGCGTGAAATCGATTTCGTCGCCGGCATCCAGATCCCAGAGACGGCGAAGCACGACCGGCAGCGTGACCTGCCCCTTCGAGGTGAGCGTCGCGCGCGCGCGATAATTCAGTTTGTGCGGCATGGTCCGGCATCCTTCTTCCTGTAAGGAGAAAGTAAGGAGCCTGCGCGCTTATGGTTAACGGAAGCTTAATCACAGCTTCCCCATCACATCCTGCCGGAAGCCATAGACCTCGCGCTTGCCCGCCATCGCAACCAGCGTCACTTCGCGGCTCTGCCCCGGCTCGAAGCGCACGGCGGTGCCCGACGCAATCGCGAGACGCATGCCCTTCGTCTTCTCGCGATCGAATTTGAGCGCCGGGTTCGTTTCGAAGAAATGATAGTGCGAGCCGACCTGAATCGGACGGTCGCCGGTGTTTGCGACCTTGATCTTCAGGGTCGCGCGGCCGGAATTGAGTTCGATGTCGCCCTTGGCGGTGATGATCTCGCCGGGCACCGGCTTCTGCTTTTTCTTGTCTTTCTTCTTTGCCGCCGCCGCGCGGATCGGGTTGTGCACGGTGACGAGCTTGGTGCCGTCGGGAAAGGTCGCTTCGACCTGTACGTCATGGATCATCTCGGCGACACCATCCATGACCTGGCTCGCCTTCAGCACCTTCGCGCCGTCGCGCATCAATTGCGCGACCGTCCTGCCGTCACGCGCGCCTTCGACCACGAAGTCGGTGATGAGCGCGATCGCCTCCGGATGATTGAGCTTCACGCCGCGCTTCAAGCGCTTCCTCGCGACTTCGGCCGCCATGGCGACGAGGAGCTTGTCTTTTTCTCTTGGCGTCAGGTTCATGCTTGCCTCGAATTATAAAGAATACGCGCGCGGCGGCGGGGTACCGGCCGCCTCAAGCGCGGAAAGAACTGCGGCACGGAGCGAAATCGAATCTTCCGCCAGAATGCGCGCGACCAGCATGCCTTCGAAGGCGCTTGCACCCGCTTCGATGCTCTCGCCGACCAGCGCATCGCGCACCGCATCGAGTTTAGCGGCCGCGTCACGCGATACACAGATCATGGTCGCCATTGCGATCTTGCCGTTCATGGCCGCGCGGCGGCCAAGAGTTGTCTTAATGTCGCCCTCGAGCGTGAGCGCATCGGCAAAGATCAGCTTGCCGTCGCGGCGCACCTTCCAGCGGTCGCGCAGCAGCCCGCGCTCGACCTTCTCGCCCATGGCGTCGCGGCCGAATACGACCGCTTCGCAAATGCTGAGCGATCCTTGGGACGAAACATCGGCCTCGATCTCGCGCTCGACGCGCGCGCGGTCGAATAAAATCGTTTCCTGCGGCAGCCAGAATAGTTCCGAACCAGTCTCCGCCTTCAAGGAAACCGAAATGCGCGAAGTCAGCCCGTTCGAGCGGTAGATTTTTTCCGCGGCCTGACTGGTAATGCTGAGCGAAGCGTCTTCGCGCGTCTCGACATGAAACGCGAGTTTATCGCCTCCGACGATGCCGCCCGCGGTATTGATGAGGATTGCTTCCAGCCGCTCGTCGCGAATGCGTGGAAAGCGCACGCGCAACGGGCCGCTCTCGGCAATGTCTTCCGCGGCACTTCCCGAATCCGTATGCGCGACGACGAGCTTGAGCACGCCGCTTGCGCGGATCGAGGCAGGCAGCGTCGCAGGACTTGCTACCTCAGAGGGAAAGACGTTGACGGACATCGGTCGACTGCATCATCGCGCGATCGCCGGAAAGAATGAATTGGCCGCGCTCCATGACTGCGAAAGTGTCCGCAAGTTCGGCGGCAAAGTCAAAATATTGTTCCACGAGCAGGATCGCGATGTCGCCCCGGTCGCGCAGATATTTGATGGCGTTGCCGATGTCCTTGATGATCGAGGGCTGAATGCCTTCGGTCGGCTCGTCGAACACGATCAGCTTCGGGCGCATTACGAGCGCGCGGCCGATTGCGAGCTGCTGCTGCTGGCCGCCGGAAAGGTCGCCGCCACGGCGGCGGGTCATGGTCTTCAAAACCGGAAACAGCGAATAGACGTCTTCCGGAATGAAGCGGTTGGAGCGCTTCAGTGGCGCGAAACCGGTTTGCAGATTTTCCTCGACGGTGAGCAACGGGAAGATTTCGCGGCCCTGCGGCACGAACGCGATGCCCATGCGCGCGCGGTCGGCGGGCGCGGTGCCGCTGATGTCGTTCCCGTCGAAGGTAATACTGCCGTTCGCGATCGGATGCTGGCCGACGATGGCACGCAGAAGCGAGGTCTTGCCGACGCCGTTGCGGCCGAGCACGCAGGCGACCTTGCCCGGCTCGACTTTCAGCGAGACGCCGCGCAGCGCCTGCGCAGCGCCGTAATAAAGATCGATGCCATTGACTTCGAGCATCCGTCAGCGCCCCAGATACACTTCGATGACACGATCGTTCGCCGAAACCTGATCGATGTCGCCTTCGGCGAGCACCGAACCTTCATGCAGGCAGGTCACGCGCACGCCAAGCTCGCGCACGAATACCATGTCGTGCTCCACCACCACGACCGAGCGTTCCTTGTTGATTTCTTTCAGCAACTCCGCAGTCTGGTGCGTCTCGGCGTCGGTCATGCCGGCGGCAGGTTCGTCGACGAGCAGCAGTTTCGGCTCCTGCGCAAGCAGCATCCCGATCTCGAGCCATTGCTTCTGGCCGTGCGAAAGACCGCCCGCCAGACGATTGCGGTGATCGCCAAGGCGCGTGATGCCGAGGAGTTCCTCGATGCGCCTGGTTTCGCCCGCACTTTCCTTCCAGAACAGGTTCGAACCGGGGCCGCGCGGGCCGGCGAGCGCAAGTACAAGGTTGTCGTAAACCGTGTGATGCTCGAACACGGTCGGCTTCTGGAATTTACGGCCGATGCCGAGGGTGGCGATGCTCGCTTCATCGAGCGTGGTGAGATCGACCTGCCCCTGCTCGAACAAGACGTCGCCTGAATCGGGCCGGGTCTTGCCGGTGATGACATCCATCATCGTGGTCTTGCCGGCACCGTTCGGCCCGATGATCGCGCGCATCTCGCCGGGCTCGATAACGAGCGAGAGTTCGTTGAGCGCCTTGAAACCGTCGAACGCGACCGAAACGCCGTCGAGATAAAGAAGTGCGGAAGTGGTTTTCATGCGTTACTCCGCAGGGCTCGGATCGGCGACCGCGCCGTTCATGGCGCCGTCCTTCGATTTCTTGCGCGGCATAAACCGGTCCCAGAGATCGCCGAAGGTCCCGACGATGCCTTTAGGCATCAGCAGCGTGACGAAAACGAAGAGCGCGCCAAGCGCAAACAGCCAGTATTGCGCGAGCGCGATCCCTTCGAACGGAGTGCGGAAGAACAACGCAAGCAGCGCGCCCGCGCCGACGCCTGCCGCCTCCGGCCGTGTTGAGAGAATCCATGTCGCAAGCGCAACGCCCGCGACGATCAGTTCGGCATATTCGCCCAGCGAACCGGGGATCAGCTTGCCAAGCAAAGCCAACACGACGCCGCCTGCAATTCCGGCGAGACCGGGGATGCGCGACTTCCAGACTAGATAAGCGGCAAGCGCGAGTATGCCGAGTCCGAAGATCCAGTACGGCGCGATCAGGCCGCTCGTGAACAGCGTCTTTGCGTAGTTCACGACGAAAGCGCCGAGTGCCGCGCCAGCCAGCGTGCCGCGTCCGCCGACTGCGACCCAAATGATGATCTCGATCGAGTTTGCCGGCGAAAATTCGCTCGGATTGATGATGCCGACCTGCGGCACGTAAAGCGCGCCGGCAATGCCGGCAAGGCAGGCTGAAACCACAAAAGCGACGAGCTTATAATTCTCGACGCGATAGCCGATGAAGCGGGCGCGGGATTCCTGGTCGCGCACCGCGATCAGCACCTTGCCGAATTTCGACGTCACCATCCAACGGCACAGGAGATAGCCGAGCACGAGAAAAATCGCAGATAACGCGAACAGCACCGCGCGCGTGCCCTGCGCCTGCACGTTGAAGCCCAGGATGTCCTTGAAATCGGTCAGGCCGTTGTTGCCGCCAAAGCCAAAGTTATTTCGGAAGAAGCCTAGCAGCAGCGCGAACGTCATCGCCTGCGTGATGATCGAGAGATAGACGCCGGTGACGCGCGAGCGGAACGCGAACCAGCCGAACACGAAGGCAAGCAGACCCGGCACCGCGACCACCATGAAGGCCGCGAAGATGAACCAGTCGAAGCCGTACCAGAACCACGGCAATTCTTTCCAGTTCAGGAACACCATGAAGTCCGGCAGGATCGGATGCGCGTAGACGCCGCGCGTGCCGATCTGGCGCATGAGATACATGCCCATCGCGTAGCCGCCGAGCGCGAAGAACGCGCCGTGGCCGAGCGAGAGAATACCGGCATAACCCCAGACGAGATCGACCGAGAGCGCGAGCAGCGCATAGCAAAGATATTTTCCGACCAGTGCCATCAGATAGGTCGGAACGTGAAACGGATTGGTAGGCGGCAGGAGCAGGTTCAGGAGCGGCACGAGGATCGCCATGCCGAGCACGATCGCAACGAAGATTTTGCCGCGGCCGTCGAGCATCCGGAGTAGCAAAGGACCTTTCATCACGCTTCGACCGCCCTGCCCTTGAGCGCGAACAATCCGCGCGGCTTCTTCTGGATGAAGATGATGATGAGCACCAGAATAAGAATCTTGCCGAGCACCGCGCCGGCGAAAGGTTCGAGAAACTTGTTCGCGATGCCAAGCGAGAAAGCCGCGATCAGCGTGCCGAACAGATTGCCGACGCCGCCGAACACGACGACGAGAAAGCTGTCAATGATGTAGCCTTGGCCCAGGTTCGGCGAGACGTTGTCGATCTGCGAGAGCGCAACGCCTGCGATGCCCGCGATGCCGGAGCCGAGGCCGAAGGTCAGCGCATCGACGTAACTCGTCTTGATGCCCATGGACGAGGCCATGCGGCGGTTCTGCGTCACCGCGCGCATTTCAAGACCGAAGCGCGTGTAGCGCAGCACGAAGAGCAGCGCGACGAAGACGGTCATCGAGAACACGATGATCCAGAGGCGATTGTAAGTGATGGAAAGCCCGCCGAGTTCGAAGGCTCCCGACATCCAGCTCGGCGCGCCGACTTCGCGGTTGGTCGGGCCGAATGCAGTACGCACCGCTTGCTGGAGAATGAGCGAAAGACCCCAGGTTGCGAGCAGCGTTTCGAGCGGACGGCCGTAGAGAAAGCGAATGATGCCGCGCTCGATCAGCACGCCGACGAAACCGGCAGTGAGAAACGCGAGCGGCAAGGCAATCGCAAGTGAGTAATCGAACAGCGCCGGGTAATGCTGGCGGATCACTTCCTGCACGACGAAAGTGACGTAAGCTCCGATCATCACCATTTCGCCGTGCGCCATGTTGATGACGCCCATGACGCCGAAGGTGATGGCAAGGCCGATCGCCGCGAGCAGCAGCACCGAGCCGAGCGACAACCCGTACCAGACGTTCTGTCCGACTTCCCAGAACGCCAGCGAGCGCTCGACGGTGGCAATCGCGGCAGCGGTCGCGGCTTTCACGGCGGGCGACGCATCGGCAGGAACCGAGCGCAGGAGTGCCAGCGCGTCCTGGTCGCCTTTCGCGCCGATCAGGTTGATCGCGGCGATGCGGTCGTTTTCGGAGGTGTTCGGTGCGGCAATCAGGATTGCGGCGCGGGCTTCGCCGAGCGCCTTCTTCACGCGCGGATCGGTTTCTTTCGCGAGTGCCGCGTTCAGCAATTTGAGGGCGTCGGCGTCGCGCGACTTGAAAACCGCGTTGGCGGCATCAAAGCGCTTGTTCGGGTCGGGCGAGATCAGCCGCAGCGTGCCGAGCGCGGCATCGACCGCCGTGCGCACGCGGTTGTTCTGGCGCACGGGTTTCAGGCCATCCGGATCCTTGGCCTCGGCCGCGCCGGTCGCGAGATTCTTGAGCTTGCCCGCCGCGTCGCGGAGAAAAACGGCCTTGCTCGCAGGATCGAACAGCACGCGGCGGTCGGAGATGCCGGAGATCACCGCCTCGGAGTCGGCGTGGCCGCTCGCGGCTATTTCGGAGATCGCATCGGCGGTATCGGAAAAGGAGTCGGCCGCAAGTTTCGCAAGCGCGTCTTCGAACGGCCCGGCATGCGCGGGCATCGAACAGCACAGCGCGAGAAAAGCGATGATTGCCGCGAGCCTGCGAAATTTCGCGAATAAGAACTTCATTGCCGCGGCCTTTGTGGTGGGAGGTCCGGGCGGAGCGAACGGCGCTCCGCCCGGTGTCTCAGATCAAGCGCGAATTACGAACCGCACTTGTTGGTCTTGGTGTTGTAGTTGCCGCACTTCAGCTTGACCCAGTCGGCAACGAGGTCCTTGGAACCTTCGAGATACGGCGACCAAGCCGCACCCGGCACCAGGCCGTCGGTCTTCCACACGACGTCGAACTGACCGTCGGCACGGATTTCACCGATGAACACCGGCTTCGTGATGTGATGGTTCGCGAGCATTTCCGACTCGCCACCCGTGAGGTTCTTCGCCTTGATGCCCGGAAGCGCCTCGATCACCTTGGTCGGCTCGAACGAGCCGGCCTTCTCGACCGCCTTTACCCACATGGCGAAGCCGATCACGTGCGCTTCCATCGGATCGTTGGAAACGCGCTTCGGATTCTTGGTGAAAGCCTTCCACTTCTCGATAAACGCCTTGTTCTCCGGCGTGTCGATCGACTGGAAGTAGTTCCAGGCGGCGAGATGGCCGACGAGATTCTTGGTGTCGATGCCGGCGAGTTCTTCTTCGCCGACCGAGAACGCGACGACCGGGATGTCCTTCGCCGACACGCCCTGGTTCGCGAGTTCCTTGTAGAACGGAACGTTCGCGTCGCCGTTGATGGTGGACACCACGGCGGTCTTCTTGCCGCCGGTGCCGAACTTCTTGATCGACGCCACGATCGTCTGCCAGTCGGAGTGACCGAACGGCGTGTAGTTGATCATGATGTCTTCGTCCTTGACGCCCTTCGACTTCAGGTAGGCTTCAAGAATCTTGTTCGTGGTGCGCGGGTAAACGTAGTCGGTGCCGGCGAGCACCCAGCGCTGAATCTTGTACTCCTTGGCGAGATAGTCGACCGCAGGTATCGCCTGCTGGTTCGGAGCCGCGCCCGTGTAGAACACGTTCTTCTCGGACTCTTCGCCTTCGTACTGCACAGGATAGAACAGGATCGAGTTCAGTTCCTTGAATACCGGCAGCACCGACTTGCGGGACACCGAGGTCCAGCAGCCGAACACGACCGAAACCTTATCCTTGACGATCAGCTCGCGCGCCTTTTCGGCGAACAGCGGCCAGTTTGAAGCGGGATCGACGACGACGGCTTCGAGTTTCTTGCCGAGCACGCCGCCCTTCTTGTTCTGCTCGTCGATGAGCATGAGCATCACGTCTTTCAACGTGGTCTCGGAAATCGCCATCGTGCCCGACAGCGAGTGCAGGATGCCGATCTTGACGGTCTCCTGCGCGGCCGCGGGCGCGGCCGAGATCGAAACAGCCAGCGCCGCGGCTCCAGCCGTTACGCCAAGCTTTTTGAAGATATTGAACATGAAAGCTCCCCATGAGGTTCGAGCCGGATGGATCGAAGGCGCGCGAACATTGGCGGACGCTTACGCCGAGCAAGGGTGTTGCAACGCACATGCCAGTGCGCGGGCCTTAGAATATCGCCGCTTTTTCCGGCTGTTTCTCCAGGGTCGCTTATTTTTTAAGCGTCGCTTTGCGGCCTGTATAAAATCTAGGCAGCATATCCGAATTGTATTCAAATGAGCCTAGCGGCGGAGGTTTGCCATCCGCTCGATCGCGCCGTCGAGGGTCGCGTCGTGCTTCGCGAAACAAAAGCGGACCACGCTGGTCACCGCGTCTTCGGCGTAGAAGGCCGAGACCGGAATCGCGGCGACCTTATTCTCGATCACGAGCCGCTGGCAGAAGTCGCTGTCGCGTTCGTTGATGCCGAGTGCAGCCAGATCCACGTTCATGAAATAGGTGCCCTGGCTTTCGAGCGGATCGAAGCCGACCGTCCGCAAGCCCTTGGCAAAGCGATCGCGCGATCGCGCAAGCGTGGAGCGCATATTCAGAAAATAGTCGTCCGCCTTGCCAAGCCCGTAAGCCACCGCCGCCTGCAAGTTCGGCGGTGTCGTAAAGGTGATGAACTGGTGCGCCTTCGATAGGCCACGCATCAAGGCGGAAGCAGCGCAGACGAAGCCCACTTTCCAACCGGTAAGGCAGAAAATCTTGCCGGCAGAGCCGATCTTCACCGTGCGCTCGCGCATTCCGGGAACGCTCAGCATAGAAATATGCTTGCGGCCGTCGAACACGACATGCTCCCAGACCTCGTCGCAGATCGCGACCGCGTCGAACTCGTTGCAGAAGCGCGCGAGCAGCCTCAGGTCTTCCATCGAATAAACGACGCCGGCAGGATTGTGCGGATTGTTGAACAGGACCGCCTTGGTCTTCTTTGTGAAGACCTTCTTCAGCGCGTCCTCGGTGATGCGCCAGTGCGGCGGCTCGAGACGAACGAGCTTGGGAATGCCGCCTGCCCGCTTCACCATCGGCAGGTAGGAATCATAAAGCGGCTGGAACAGCACCACTTCATCGCCCGGCTCGATCAAGGTCAGGATCGCGCCGGTCAACGCCTCGGTCGCACCCGAAGTAATCATCACTTCCGAGTCCGGATCGAGCGCGACGCCTTGCCAATGCGCATAGTGTTTCGCAACGGAAGCGCGTAATTCCGGCAAACCCATCATCGGCGGATACTGGTTCCAGCCGTTGACGACGGCTTCCGCCGCTTTCTGCCGCACGTCTTCCGGGCCGGGATCGTCCGGAAAGCCCTGACCCAGATTGATCGCGTTGTGCTCGCGTGCGAGCCGCGACATCACCTCGAACACCGTGGTCGGCAGATTGGCGAATACGGGATGCATCGAGGGATGTGCCGCGGCTACACGTGCGGAAAACGGATCAGACTTTGGCGTCGACTTCGAGCGTGATCGACGGCACGCCGGCAAGCGCTTTCGAGACCGGGCAACCGACCTTCGCGCCTTCCGCCGCTTCCTTGATCTTCGCGGCATCGGCGCCGGGAGCGACCACCGCCGTCCTCAGCTTGATCGCGGTGATGTTCGCGCCCTTCTCTCCGAGGATCACCTCGACTTCCGCGTCGGTATGGATGGATTTCTGCTCGATGCCTGCGCGCATCAGCGCAAAACCGAACGCCATTGTGTAGCAGCCGGCATGCGCCGCGGCGATCAGTTCCTCCGGCGTGGTCTGCGAGGTGCCGCCTTCGAAGCGCGCTTTCGAGCTATAGGGTGAGTTCTTCAAGACACCCGTGGCGGTCGAGATGGTACCGGTGCCGTCTTTCGGCGAGCCTTCCCACTGTGCGCTGGCGTTGCTTTTCATATCGACGCTCCTTGTTTTGATTTTAGTTTTTCGAGTTGCGGGCGACCTTGCGCGCAAGCCGTTTCGGGTAGCCTAGCATCCGGCGTATCGAAGTCGAACGGATGGGTGCAAAGCCGCCCTTCGGCTCCTGCACGAAATCGAGGCGCGCCTCGGAAACCTTGTCGTCGGCGAGTTCGCGCACGACCAGCCGCGCATGGCCGAAATCAATACGATTGCCGGGCCGCGGGTTTTCCTCGAAGCGGCTATCGAACAGTTCCGCGACCGTCATTTCGCGCTCCGCAGGCTGAACGTTCAATTCGTACATATCCGCGATGGCGCCGATGCGAACATCGCCCTTGAACGGAAATGCCGCCGAGCTCTCCTCGTCGATATAACCTTCGTTCGGCGCGAACAGACGGTCGAGGCGCTCCACGCGCTGGGGCGGCGCGAGGAAATAGCCGTAATCTCCGACCTGAAGCGCGCCTGCTTCCTGCGGCGAGAGGATCGCCTCGTTGCGGATGATGAGCACCGGCTTCGCCCAGGCCGGCCAGGTGCCGTGGCCGACCACCGGGCTGCCTTCGACGATCGGATAGCCGACGAGTTCCTCGTCCAACTGTCCGGGCAAATCGATTTCGATGCGCTTCACCGATGGCGCAGGATCGTCGAGCGCGACGCCGAGCTTCTGCGCGACCGTCGTCAGCGACCAGCCCTGCACGATCAGCGACACCACCACCACGACGAAGGCAACGCTGAAATAAGTATCCGCATGCGGAACGTTCGAGAGCGTGGGAATAGCGGCAAGAAAAATCGAAACTGCGCCGCGCAAGCCCACCCAGGACATGAAAACTTTTTCCGAGGTCTGGAATTTGAACGGCGCAAGACAGAGCCAGACCGCAATGGGGCGCGCGACGACGATAAGAAAAAACGCGATCGCAAAGGCGGCGGCGAGCGCCGGAACGAGCTTGCTCGGTGTCACCAGCAATCCGAGCATGATGAACATCGCGATCTGGCAGAGCCAGGTCAGCGTATCATGGAACGTCGTGATCGAGGCGAATGCGCGAACCGGCCGGTTACCGAGTACGATGCCCGCGAGATAGACCGCGAGAAAGCCGGAGCCGCCGATCGTAACCGTCAGTCCGTAGATGAATAGAGCGCTCGCGACGACGAGAAGCGGGTGCAGGCCGGATGGCAAAGCAATGCGGTTGAGCGCAAACGAAATCGCGAAACCACCGATGATGCCAACGAGCGCGCCTTCGAGCGCTTCGCGAAAAACCGAGAACGCGATCACGCCTACCGATGTCTGCCCGCTCGCAAGCACGAGCTGCACCAGCAGCAGCGTCATGAAGACCGCGATCGGATCGTTGGTGCCGGACTCCATTTCGAGCGTCGCGGCGACACGGCGTTTCAACTGCTGTCCACCGGCGCGCAACAGAAAGAACACGGCAGCGGCATCCGTCGAGGCAACGATCGAGCCGACCAACATGCCTTCGACCCAGCTCAAGTTCAGAAGATAAGCGGCGAGCAAGCCGACCAGTACCGCCGTGACTACGACGCCGATCGTGGCAAGCGAGATCGCCGGATAGAATGCGCCCCTGAATGCCGCAAAACGCGTCCGCAGCCCGCCGTCGAACAGCACGATCGCAAGCGCCGCCGATCCGACGAGATAGGTTGAATAGAAATCGTTGAACTTGATGCCGCCCGGTCCCTCCTCGCCCGCAAGAAGGCCGACGAGCAGGAAGATGAGAAGCAGCGGAGCACCAATCCGCGAGGCGACGAGACTCGAGAACACGCCAAGCACGGCCAGTGCTGCGCCTACCAGAATCAACAGATTGGCCGAGCCGATATTCTCCATCACGCTTCTTTTTTCGGTTTGCCGCCGAATTTAGGGCCGGGAGGCGGAATCCCGTCCCCGGCCCTGTCGCTCTTCCTCATTATGAGAAAGATAGAAGCGTTCGTCTCGAAAGTTCTCGGCGATTTCGAGACGTTTTTAGTGATTGTGCCCGTGACTTTTCTGCTGACCGGCACCCATGGCGCGAACTTCGAATTCGACTTCGACAGGTCCAGCTTTTTCGAAAACGAGGGTCGCCTTGTAGCGCTGGCCCGCGACGAGCGGGTTCTTCAGCTTCATCAGCATCAGATGGTAGCCGGCGGATTGCAGCTTTACCGTCGCACCCGCGGGGATCGCGAGGCCGTTTTTGAGCGGGCGCATTTTCATCACGCCGCCCTCGTTCGACATCTCGTGTACCTCGGGCTGGCCGGAGATCTCGGTCGAGAACGACACGAGCCGGTCGGCGCTGAGGCCCTTGTTGGTGATGGTGAGGTAACCGGCGGCCACTTCGGCGCCTGCCGGCGTGGCACGCAACCACGGCGCGGAAATCACGAGATCGCCCTTGGCTATATCGTGGGCCGACAGCGGTTGGGCTGCAAAGACGGCAACAAGCAGGGCAAAGCCCGCAACGAAAATTCGCATTTTGAACTCCGTTATTTCGCGTCCGCGCATCGCACGGACGTCAGGACTGACAAGGAAAGTGACTCGTCAGTCCCGCGGCGGAGCCCTCGCGAGCTTAGCGGCAGGAAAAGCGGCGACAGCGGTGCGCGGCTGGAGCGCGTGCCATTCGACCGAATAGAAGGAAACCTCGTGCGAGAGCAGCGGCACGGGGGCCGGGACCGCAGTCTGACCGCCGCAAAGGCCCGGGCAACAATCCGGCGCGGCATGCGCTGGCAAAGGCGCGGAACCGGTCCCGCTGTCCGAGTTAGCCGCGCTTGGAGCGCAGATTGGCTGGATATTTCCGGATGCCTGCGCGTAACCGCCGGTAACCCCGCCCAATACGATCGTATAGGCGACGATTAGGGCGAGCGCTTTACGGAGCGGTCTGGCGGCGGACATGGCGTGACGCATACCGGATCGGGGTTCGGCTGGCGAGGCGCCCCACGGACGCAGCGGAGATAGGCCCTGTCGCCAAAACCCTTTCAAATCAGCGGATTCTCCTTCACCGGGGCCTTTCCCCGGCATTGAAAGGCCCTATATCGTCCGCTATACGAACCGCGACATATAGGGGCGCCGCCAGGGCTTTGGGGGACGCTCTTTTTCCTTTCCCCCGCCTGTCCGGCACCCGAGCGGAGACAAATTCATGGCCTCGACCTTCGATACGGTCGCCAACATCATCGCCGAAACCTGCGACATCCCGCGCGAGCAGATCACGCCGGAGAGCCACGCGATCGACGATCTCGGCATCGACAGCCTCGACTTCCTCGATATCGCCTTCGCCATAGACAAGGCGTTCGGCATCAAGCTGCCACTCGAGCAGTGGACCGCCGAGGTCAACGAGGGCAAGGCGACCACCGAACAGTATTTCGTTCTGAAAAATCTCGCCGAGCGCATCGACGGACTCGTCGCCGCCAAGGGCGCATAGGCCCGGTACCCATGCGGCTCGAATACTTCGAGCTCGTCGACAAGATCGAAGAGCTGAATCTCGCCGAAGGCCGCATTCTCGTGCGGGGAAACGTCCCCGCGGCGAGTCCCGTATTCGAGGGTCATTTTCCCGGGCACCCGCTGGTACCCGGAGTTCTGTTCGTCGAATTCATGGCACAGGCGTCCGGCTGGCTTCTGCTTGGCCGGCTGAATTTCGAGCGCATGGCGTTCCTCGCCTCCGTCAAGGAAGCGAAGATGCGTAACTTCGTGCAACCGGACACGCCGCTGCTCGCCGAAGCCAAAATCGAGCATGAAGGCTCCGGTTACGGCATCACCAACTGCAAGGTGATGAAACAGGACGGCACGCCGGTCGCGGACGCGACGATCACTCTTCGCATTATGCCCTTCCCCTCCTCCGAATTTTCCGACGCCATGCGCGCCCGCGCACGCAAGGTCGGCTTTACGATTCCAGCGTGAGTGTAATGGATACAAGTCGCGAAACCTGGATCACCGGCATCGGCCTGCTCTCTTCGCTCGGCGAAGGGAAAGAAACGCACCGCACGCGGCTCAACTCCGGCGACGTTCCGGTGACCGAGTCGAATACGTTTCCGGGTTTTCTGTTCCATCCGCTCGGGCCGGTCGATTTCGACAAGCAGATTCCGAAAAAGGGCGACCAACGCCAGATGGAACTGTGGCAGCGGATCGGCACCTATACCGCAGGTCTTGCGCTCACCGATGCAGGCGTCGCAGGCAATCAGGAAATCCTGAAGAAGATCGACATGATCGTCGCCGCGGCCGGCGGCGAGCGCGATGTGAAAGTAGATGCATCGATCGCCGACGAATTGCGCACCGCCAACAATCCCGAAGCGAAGCTGAACGAGCGGTTGCAAGGCGAATTGCGGCCGACGCTTTTTCTCGCACAGCTTTCGAATCTTCTCGCGGGCAACATCTCGATCGTTCATGGCGTAGTCGGCTCATCGCGCACCTTCATGGGCGAGGAAGGCTCGGGCGTGCAGGCGGTCCAGACCGCGCATGCGCGCATCCGCGCCGGCCAGAGCGAAATCGCACTCGTCGGCGGCGCCTATAACGCCGCGCGGCCGGACATGTTGGGCTTGTGGGAATTCGCGAAGATGCATTATCGCGACGAATACAAGCCGGTATTCGCGCCCGGACGAAAAGCCGGCATGGCCACCGGAACGGGTAGCTGCTTTCTGGTTTTGGAATCGCGTAAGCACGCTGAAGCACGCGGCGCGAAGCCGATCGCGAAAATCACTTATGTGGAGTCGGCCCGCGCGAAGCGCGGCCCGGGCAGCGTGCGCGAAACCGTCGCCACGTTGCTGGAGGACGCAAAGAAACAGGCGCATGGCGCAGGCGCGATCTATACGAGTGCCACCGGCGTCGAGCCAGTGACTAGCGAGGAAGGCGAAGCGCTCAAAGCCGCGGGCCTTCCGGTGCGCGCGGTCGTAAGCCGCATCGGCCAGACCTTCGAATCCATGTTCCCGTTCGGCATCGCATTTGCCGCGCTTGCCGTCGCAGACGGTAAACTCGCGGCAGCCATGCCGAACGTGCCGCTCGAAAGCATGGGTGCGGACGGCGTAAAGTCGATCATCGTATCCACAGTCGGCCACTGGCGCGGCGAAGGCGTCGGCGTTGTCGAAGCGATCTAACGAGGTTGTCATGGCAAATAACTTCAAAGATTCCGCAGGCCGCCCGATCGTCGTCGTTACCGGGATGGGCATGGTGAGCTCGCTCGGTCAGGGCAAGGAAGAAAACTGGAAGAAGCTGACCGCGGGCGTGTCCGGCATCCACCGCATCAATCGCTTTCCACTCGATGGCCTGCGCACCACGATCGCTGGCACGGTCGATTTCCTGTTCGACAAACCCGTGAGCGCGCCCGAACTCTCGGAGCGCCTCGGCATGCTCGCGATCGAGGAAGCCGTCGCGCAGTCCGGCATCGGCTCGAAGGGGAATTTTCCGGGCCCGCTCTTTTGCGCAGTCGCACCGGTGGAAATGGAATGGCCGCAGCGCCGCACGCTCGCAGCCGAAGCCGATCCCGCGAAACCCTACACGCCGGAAGTCGCGCTCGAAGTTTCGGCGCGCGGCAAGCACCCGGAATGGCACGAGCTTTTCCTCTACGGCACCGTTGCCGATCATCTCGCGGATAAATTCGGCACCAAGGGTATGCCGATTTCGCTCTCGACAGCCTGCGCTTCCGGCGGCACCGCGATCCAACTCGGTCTGGAAGCGATCCGCCGCGGCGATTGCGATGCGGCGCTCGCGGTTGCGACCGACGGCTCGGTGCATGCGGAGGCGCTGATCCGCTTCTCGCTCCTCTCTGCACTCTCGACGCAGAACGATCCGCCGGAGCAGGCTTCTAAACCGTTCTCGAAAAACCGCGACGGTTTCGTGATGGCGGAAGGCGCCGGCGCGCTCGTACTCGAAAGCCTCGAACATGCGGTCGGCCGCGGTGCGAAGATTCTCGGTGTCGTCGCCGGTTGTGGCGAAGTGGCGGACAGCTTCCACCGCACGCGCTCGAGCCCGGATGGCAAGCCGGTGATTGCCTGCATGCATCAGGCGCTCGCCGACTCGGGCATGCAGACCGGCGACATCGACCACATCAACGCGCACGGCACCTCGACGCCTGAAAACGACAAGATGGAAACCAATTGCGTGATGGCCGTGTTCGGCGAACGCGCGAAGCAGATTCCGATCTCGTCGAACAAGTCGATGATCGGCCATACGCTGACCGCAGCCGGCGCGATCGAGGCGATCGTCTCGCTGCTCACGATCCAGCATCAGCGCATCCCTCCGACAATCAACTACACCGTGCCGGATCCGACGATCCAGCTCGACGTCGTCGGGAATAAAGCGCGCGATGCGAAAGTTCGTACCGTGCTCTCGAACTCCTTCGGCTTCGGCGGGCAGAACGTGAGCCTCGTGCTTGCTGGAGAACCGGCTTGAGCAAGCCGCGCCGCGTTCTTGTAACCGGCGGCGGCCGGGGCCTCGGCGCGCAGATCGTGCGCGAGCTTGCGGCCGCAGGCCATGAAGTCGTCTTCACCTATCGCAGCGCGCGAGCCGAAGCGGATGCATTAATCAAGGAAATCGGTGGCAAAGTTACCGCGAAGGCGGTCGATCTCGCAGACGAACAGGCGGTCGAGAAATTCGCGGCCGAACTCGAGAGCGAGGCTCCCCTCTCCGGCTTCGTCCATAACGCCGGCATGAGCTACGACGCGCTCGCCGCGGTGATGAAGATTTCCGAAGCCGAGAAAGTCATGCGCGTTAACTTCTGGTCGTTCGTGCGTATCTCGCAGGCGCTGGTGCGCCCGATGACGCGCGCGCGCGACGGGAGGATGGTCGTGATCGGCTCGCTCGCCGCCCTCCACGCGAATGTCGGCAACGGCGCCTATGGTGCGTCGAAGGCGGCCCTTTTCGCCTTCGCTCGTACGCTCGCCACCGAAACCGCGCGCCGCGGCGTTACCGTCAACTATATCGCGCCGGGCTTTCTCGACACCGAGATGCTGACCCCCTACGCGCAGTTCCGCGATAAGCTCGAAGGCGGCATTCCCGCCGGGCGCCTCGGCCAGCCCGCCGATGTGGCGGGACTGGTAGCTTTTCTGATGTCGCCCGCCGCCGCCTATATCACCGGCGCGGTGCTGCCGGTTGACGGCGGCCTCTCCGCTGGCCTAGGCGTCCAGCGCTAATTCAATTTCACAGCCGGACTGGATTTGCCCATGCGTGCGTTGCGTCTGCTTGGTGACCGCAGGCTCGAAATCTCGGAAGTCGATGCGCCCGCCGCGCCCGGCCCGGGAGAAGTGCAAATCAGGACGCACGCGGTCGCGCTCAACCACATCGACGTCTGGGGATGGCGCGGCATGGCTTTCGCCAAGCGCAAGATGCCGCTCGTTGTCGGCGCGGAAGCCTCCGGCGAAATCGCAGCCGTTGGCGAAGGCGTAACCGGTTTCAAGGTTGGCGATCCGGTCGTGCCCTATGGCGCGCTTACCTGCGGGCATTGCGCGCAATGCAAAAAGGGCCGCGATAACCTCTGCGAAAACGTGCAGGGCCTCGCGGGCTTTCATGTCGATGGCTATGCGCAGGATCTTTACAATTGGCCGGCGCGGCTGACGATCAAAGTGCCGAAGGGCGTATCGCCTTCGGATGCTTCCTGCGCTCCCCTGACCTTCGCCACCGTCGAGCACATGTTCTTCGACAACGCGAAACTCGAACCCGGCGAAGTCGTGCTGGTCCAGGCAGGAGGCTCGGGCATCGGCTCGGCTGCAATCAAGCTCGCAAAAGCGATCGGCTGCACGGTTTACACGACCGTCGGCGACGACGAGAAGGCTGCAAAAGCAAAAGCGCTCGGTGCGGACGAAGTCATCAACTATCGGAAGGACCGCTTCGAAGGCGTGGTTCGCAAGCTGACGAAGAAAAAAGGTGTCGATGTCGTGTTCGAGCACACGGGTGCCGAAACCTGGAATGGCTCGCTCTTGTCGATGAAGAAAGGCGGGCGTCTTGTCACCTGCGGTTCGACCTCCGGACCGACGGTGCAGATGAATCTGATGCAGCTTTTCCAGCAGCAGTACAAAATCTTCGGCTCGTTCGGCTTCACCATCAAGAATGTAGCGGATGCGCTCGCCAAGATCGCGAGCGGCATTTCTCCGGTGATCGATACCGAACTGCCGCTCGCCGAATTCGAGAAGGGCCTCGAACGTCTCGAGAGCCGCCGCGTGTTCGGCAAGATCGTGGTTCGTTTCTGACGATGGGCCTGCCCTTTCGCGTCAAATATTATTACTGGATCAAGCACACTCGACTCGGCCGATTGTACTTGCGCTATGTGGCAACGCCATTCGCCAAGATGCGCGATTTCTTCGTCTGGGTTGTCGTGCGGGCGCTGGTCGCGGTTCTTCGCGCAATCGGACCCGACCGCTCCTCCGACCTCGCGGGTCGCGCCGCGCGGTGGTTGGGGCCGAAGCTATCGAACTCGAGAATCGCTCGCACAAACCTGAAGGCTTCTTTTCCCGAAAAGTCGGACGAAGAGATCGAGGAGATCGTTCGCGGTGTCTGGGAAAACTTGGGCCGCGTCGCGGGCGAATTCATTCACCTGCCGAAGATGTGGGACTACGATCCCGACAAGCCCAACACGGGCCGAATTGAATTCACGCCGCGGACGGCGGAGCTTTATAATCTCCTGCGCGATGACGGAAAGCCCGCGATCTTCGTTTCCGCGCATCTTGCGAATTGGGAATTGCCTGCGGTCGCTGCCTTCGCGCATGGGCTCGATACGGCCGTCGTTTATAAGGCGCCGACCAATCGCGGCTTTGCCGAACTCGTGCGCGAAACCCGCACCGGCGCAATGGCCGATCTCATCAGTTCGGATCGGCACTCTGTCTTCACAATGACGAAGGTACTGGAAGAAGGCCGCCATCTCGGCCTGGTCGTGGATCAGCATTTCGGCGGCGGCGTGCCGATCACAATGTTCGGAAGAAGAGCGCTGGCGAGCCCCCTACCCGCGCGGCTCGCTCGCAATGTCGATTGCCCGGTGCACGCGGTGCGCGCAATCCGGCTTCCCGGCAACCGCTTTCGCATGGAACTGACCGAGGAACTGCACCTGCCGCGCGACGCGGAAGGCAAGATCGACATCGCCGCGGCGACGCAGAAGATTTCCGACGTATTCGAGGGCTGGATCCGCGATACGCCGGAACAGTGGCTCTGGTTGCATCGCCGTTGGCGGTGAACGCTCTTACCGCCCGGTTTTCACCCGCGTCCAGACCCGCGTCACCGTCCGCTGCAACTGCGCCGGATACGGCGTCACCGTATAGAGGCGCTTGAACACTTCCGCGGGCGGATAGATCGCCGGGTTCTCCAGGATTTCCTTATCGACCGATTTCTGCGACGCGAGGTTGCCGTTGGCGTAGGCAACCGTATTGGTGTTTCGCGCGGCGATGTCGGGGCGCATCATGAAGTTGATGAAGGCGTAAGCCGCGTCGGGGTTCGGCGCATCCTTCGGGATGGAGAACGAGTCGAACCAGATCTGCGCACCTTCTTTCGGCACGACGTATTCGATGTCGACCAGCGGCTTCTTGGTTTTCTCGGCCGCTTCCTTCGCGCGCGCTTTCGCCTGAAACACGTCGCCCGACCAGCCGACCACGAGACAGATTTCGCCGTTCGCGAGCGCGTTGATGTATTCGGAGGAATGGAATTTCTGGATATAGGGGCGCAGCTTCAGGAGCAGTTCGCCCGCTTTCTCGATATCGGCAGCGTTCTTCGAATCCGGATCGAGGCCGAGATATTTCAGCGCGGCCGGAATCAACTCTTCCGCGGTGTCGAGCACGTGAACGCCGCAGTTTTTCAGTTTCGCGAGATTTTCCGGCTTGAAGAAAATGTCCCAGCTATCGATCGGCGTGTCGCCGAGGCGTTCCTTCACCTTCGCGACGTTGTAGCCGATGCCGGTCGTGCCCCACATGTAGTTCACGGCATATTCGTTGCCGGGATCGTAGGCGGCGAGACGCTGCGTGATTTCCGGCCAGGCGTTCTTCAGGTTCGGCAGCTTCGACTTGTCGAGCTTCTGGAACACACCGACCGAGAGCAAGCGGCGCAAGACGGTCGAACCCGGCACGACGACATCATACCCCGTTTTCCCCGCGAGCAGCTTCGCTTCGACGATCTCGTTCGAGTCAAACGTGTCGTAGCGGACCTTGATGCCGGTTTCTTTCGTGAAGTCTTCGAGCACTTTCGGGTCGATATAGTCCGACCAGTTGAAAACATTGACCACGCGCTCCTGCGCGTTCGCGGCGCCCGCAAGAAGCGCCAATGCAATCGCCGCCGATTTCAAAATCCGGAAGTCCATTGAACCCGTCCCCGAGGAATTTTCGCCGGGACGTTAGTCGGCAAAAGGCGGCTACTCAACTCCGGGAAAGAGCCGGATCAACCGTTTTCGGTTTCGAAGCCGGCCGCCTTCCATGCGAGCAGTCCGCCCGCCATGTGCTCGCGATACGGCAGCCCGGCGGCCTGTGCCGCCTTGGATGCGGTCACCGAGCGGCGGCCGGAGCGGCAGGAAAACACCAGCCGTTTGCCCTGCGGGTCCGGCAAGGCCGACGGATCGAACATCGAGAGCGGCATCTCGATTGCACCAGGGATGCGCTCGGCGGCAAGCTCGTTCGGCTCGCGCACGTCGACGAGCAGGATCGAGCCGTCTTCGAGACCGGCTTTCACTTCCTCGACGCTAAGATCTTTGACTGCCGGGTCGGACATGAAACGCTCCGCAATACGGGCGCGTTAGATGCGTCGCCATGCTTCTGCGGTCAAGAGATTATGGCCGGATATTCGGAGGTACGACCGGCGCTTCTTTCATCAGCGTGATGGTCACGCGGCGGTTCGCGGCCATGTAAGGGTCTTCCGGGAACAGGGGATCGCTATCTGCACGGCCCGCCACCATGCCGATCTGCTGCGCACGCACGCCCGCGGACTGTAAAATCTGGCGCACGGCGTTGGCGCGATCTGCCGAAAGATCGAACGCTCCGTAGTCGCCTTTCGGCGGGGTGCGGAGTGCAGCGGTATGTCCGGTGATAATAACGCGGTTCGGCATCGCGCGGATCGTCTCCGCGATTTTTATCAGGAGTTTGCGCGTGCGCTCGTACGGCTCTTTTGCGCCTTCCGGAAACATCGAACGGCCGTCCTGATCGACGATTTCGATGTTCAGCCCTTCCTTGGTCTCGGTGAAGAGAATGTGTTTCGAGAGTTCGGCGATCTCGGGCAGGTCCTGCAGCGCCTGGCGCAGGCTGGCCGCGGCCATCGCGAACTTGCGGTCGCGGATCTGGCGCAGACCTTTCTGGAGGTCTTCGTCGTTCTCGTCCCTGCCCGGCGTTTCACTGGTTTCTTCGGGGCGCACCTTCTTCGCGTTCTGCAGCTTGGGACGCACCGGAAGCCCGTCGACCTCGACCATGCCGGTGAAGCGCTGCTCGCGCTGCGTGCCGAAGGCATCGCGCAGTGAGCCGGTCATCAGCTTCATCTTCTCCTTGTCCATGGTCGAGTAAGCGGCAAGCATGACGAAGAACGACATCATGAGGCCCATGAGGTCGGCAAACGTCACGAACCAGCCGTGCCCGCCACCGTGGCCGCCGCCGTGCCTGCGTTTGACGCCCATGTGCGCTTACTCTTCCACGCGCTTAGGCCGGAACCGCTTCCGGCTCCGGATGATGCTTCGACGGCAGATAAGCGACGAGCATTTCGCGCACGATCGCGGGACTCTTGGCCTCGCGGATCATCAACACGCCGTCGATGATGAGCGTCATGTTGGTTTCTTCGTCGTGGAGCTTCACCTGCAGCTTGTCGGCGATCGGAAGACAGAACAGGTTCGCGACCAGCGCGCCGTAGAGCGTCGCGAGCAGCGCGATCGCCATGAAGGGGCCGAGTTTGGAAGGGTCCGACATGTTCGCGAACATCTGCACCATGCCGATCAGCGTGCCGACCATGCCGAAGGCCGGCGCGCAATCGCCGATGGCGCGATAAATTTTCTGGCCTTCGTCGAGATGCATAAAGAAAGTTTCGCGCTCGCGCTCCATTGCATCGCGGATGAACGCGGCGTCATAGCCGTCCGCGACATAGCGCACGCCCTTGCCGAGAAACGGATCCTCGACTTCTTCCTTTTCGAGGCCGAGCGGGCCGGCCTTGCGGGCGACTTCGGCAAGACGCGCGACTTCATCGACCAGATCGCGCGCGGTCATGCGGCGCATCGTGAATGCGTATTTCAAGCCGAGCGGCAGGCCATGCATAATCGAGGAAAGCGGAAAGCGGATCAGCGTTGCAGCGAATGCGCCGCCGCCGATCACGATCACGGCATGGATGTCGTAGAAGGTCCGAAGGTCGCCGCCCATCAGGATCAGCGCAAGGACCACGATGGTGCCTACGACGAGGCCAATGCCCGTGGTCATATCCATGATGGGTTCTCCCGCCTTACGCGCGGCCGTTCCTGGGCCGCCATTACGCCAGGTTCCGATGGTTAGCGGGATGCGCCTAAGAAGGCGTTAAGTGCCGGATTTTCCTGCGCCAAAGCCATGTCGCCTGCGGTCTTTCGCGCGGCGGGGCGCTACGCTAGGACAAGCCTAACGGTCCGTTAAAAACAGACGAAAGCGGCGGGAAACGCTGCGCTTTTCGGGAGGTAGAAGATCATGCGCGAGATCGGTCATTTTGTTGGCGGCAAGCAGATTAAAGGGACATCTGGCCGCACCGGCGACGTTTTCCAGCCGATGACGGGCGACATCATCGCCAAGGTGGCGCTGGCCTCGAAAGCCGAGGTCCGGGCGGCGGTCGAAAACGCGAAAGCCGCACAGCCGGGTTGGGCCGCGACCAATCCGCAGCGGCGCGCGCGCGTGATGTTCAAATTCCTCGAGCTGGTCGCGAAAGAGACCGATAGCCTCGCCGACAGGCTCGCGCGCGAACACGGCAAGACCATCGCCGACGCGAAAGGCGACATTCAGCGCGGCGTCGAGGTGGTCGAATTCGCATGCGGCATTCCGCATCTCCTGAAGGGCGAATACACCGAGGGCGCGGGCCCCGGCATCGACCTCTATTCGATGCGCCAGCCTTTGGGCGTCGTCGCCGGCATCACGCCGTTCAATTTCCCAGCGATGATCCCGATGTGGAAATTCGCGCCGGCGATCGCCTGCGGTAACGCTTTCATCCTGAAGCCATCCGAGCGCGATCCGGGCGTGCCGATGCGTCTTGCCGAACTCATGCTGGAAGCCGGACTGCCCGCGGGCATCCTCAACGTCGTCAACGGCGACAAGGAAGCGGTCGACGCGATCCTCGACGACCCGGACATCCGCGCGATCGGCTTCGTCGGCTCGACCGCAATCGCAGAATACATTTACACGCGCGGCACTTCGACCGGAAAGCGCGTGCAGTGCTTCGGCGGCGCGAAGAACCACATGATCGTGATGCCGGACGCAGACATGGACCAGGCAGTCGATGCGCTGATCGGCGCGGGTTACGGCTCGGCGGGCGAGCGCTGCATGGCGATCTCGGTCGCGGTCCCGGTCGGCAAGGAAACCGCCGACAAGCTGGTCGAGAAACTCATTCCGCGCGTGGAAAGCCTCAAGATCGGACCTTCGACCGATGCCGGCGCGGACATTCCGCCGATGGTCACGCGCGCGCATCTCGAGAAAGTGAAAAACTACGTCGAGATCGGCATCAAGGAAGGCGCAAAGCTGAAAGTCGACGGCCGCGGCTTCAAGATGCAGGGCTACGAAAAGGGCTTCTACATGGGCGGCTGCCTGTTCGACGAAGTGACGCCCGAGATGCGCATCTACAAGGAAGAGATTTTCGGGCCGGTGCTCTCGGTCGTGCGCGCGAAGGACTACGACGAGGGTTTGAAGCTCGCGAACGACCACGAATACGGCAATGGGGTTGCGATTTTCACCCGCGACGGTGACGCCGCGCGCGACTTCGCAGCCAAAGTGAACGTCGGCATGGTCGGCATCAACTTCGCGATTCCGGTGCCGCTCGCCTATCACACCTTCGGCGGCTGGAAGCGCTCCGGCTTTGGCGACCTGAACCAGCACGGACCGGATTCGATCCGCTTCTACACCAAGACCAAAACGGTCACTTCGCGCTGGCCTTCCGGCATCAAGGACGGCGCCGAATTCACCATTCCGACGATGAAGTGATCCGATGCCCGAATACAAACTCTATTGCTTCGCCCAGTCAGGCAATTCCTACAAAGCCGCGCTGATGTTGAATCTGATCGGCGCTGACTGGGAGCCGGTCGGTGTTGATTTCTTCGCGGGCGAAACCCGCTCGCCGGAATTTCGCGGCAACATCAACGAGATGGGCGAGGCCCCAGTGCTCGAGCATAAGGGCAAGCGGCTTTCGCAGTCCGGCGTGATCCTCACCTATCTCTCGCGGCTTTCCGGAAAATTCAAAGCGCAGAGCGAAGACGACGAACTCGAGGTGCTGCGCTGGATTCTGTTCGACAACCACAAGGTCACAAACTTCATGGCGACGCATCGCTTCATGCATTCGCTGATGAAGGGAGCCAATCCAGCGGTGGTCGAATTCCTGCGCGGGCGTGCGCTGTCGAACCTGAAGATCGTCGACGGTCATCTCGCGAAGCAGCACTGGCTCGTCGGCAAGGCTCCGACGATCGCGGACATTTCGGTAGCGGGTTACATCTACTACCCGGTGGAAGAACACGGCTTCGACATCGAGAAGGATTTTCCGGCGGTCCACGCATGGCGCGAGCGCATCAAGGCGCTGCCTGGCTGGAAGCATCCCTACGATCTGATGCCGCAACCCAAGACCGCGCCGCAGAAATAATCAGCCGCCCTGCGAAGCGGTAAAGACTGCAAGCTGTGCCGCAAAGGCGCGCTGGAACGCGGGCCGCGCTTCCGCGCGCGCGATATAAGCCGCAAGGTTCGGAAATTCGGCGAGCAGGCCCGAGCGTCTAAGCCGCTGCAGCGCATGCACCATCATCAGGTCGCCAGCGCTGAACGTGCCCTCGAGCCATTCCTTGCTCTCCATCCAGCAGGAAAGAGGGCCGAGCCGGTCGCGGACGCGGTCTTTCACGGCAGGCAGGCGCTCGTCGTGCCATGGCTTGTCGCGCTCGAACAGCACGAGGTTCTGGTACTCGAGGATCGGCGGTTCGAGCGTATTCAGCGCCGCGAACATCCACATGATCGCGCGTGCGCGCGCATTCGCATCGCCGGGCAGCAAGCCGGGATAGCGCTCCGCGATATGCAGGATGATGGCGCCTGACTCGAACAGCGCGAGGTCGCCTTCCTCGTAGGTCGGGATCTGACCGAACGGATGCAGCGTAAGGTGCGCAGGCTCCTTCATCTGCGCAAACGAAAGCAGCCGGACCTCGTAGGGTTGACCTACTTCCTCGAGCGCCCAGCGCACGCGCATATCGCGGGCCAGCCCCTGACCGCGATCCGGCGAACTTTCGAAGCCGGTGATGGTGATGGTCACCGGAACGGCTACGCGTCGCGCTTGATCGCAAACGGTGCCCAGGCCTGCATCGTCGCCATCGCCTCGATGCGGTTGATGTTCACGTGACGGGGCATGGTGGTGACGAAGAAAATCTGCTCGGCAATGTCGTCGGCCACCATCGGCTTCACGCCCTTGTAAACGGCGTCGGCCTTCGCCTTGTCGCCCTTGAAGCGCACTACCGAAAATTCCGTTTCGGCAAGACCCGGCTCGACCGAGGTCACGCGCACGTTCTTGCCGAGAACATCGCTGCGCAAATTCATCGCAAAGCGCGTGACGAAGGCCTTGGTCGCGCCATAGACGTTGCCTCCGGGATAAGAGTAATTGCCGGCGACCGAGCTGACGGCGACGACATGACCCTCGTTGCGCTCGACCATGCCGGGAAGCGTGTTGCGAATAGTATAGACGAGGCCATTGACGTTCATCGCGATCATCTGATCCCAGTCCTCGATCTTGGCCTCGTGTGCCGGCTCGAGACCAATCGCGCCACCAGCATTGGCGACCACGACGTTGAGGTTCTTGAAGGCATCGGGAAGCGTATTCAGTGCCTTGATCGTCGCTGCATTGTCGGTGACGTCGAAATTCAGCGTGTGGCAATTCGCCCCGAGTTCTTTCTTCAGCGCGTCCAGCCGATCCTGGCGGCGGCCGGTGCCGATCACTTTGGCGCCGGCCTGCGCATAGCGCCGCGCAGTCGCGGCACCGAAGCCGGAGGTTGCGCCGGTGATCAGCACGGTCAAAGTTTTCGGGTCCAACATCTGAGCAGCCATGAATTCCTCTCCTGAAGAAGCGGCGGTTCGGGTCCGCCTGTTTGTTTGCAAAGTCAGCGCGCGGTAAGCCCGCCGTCGATGGGGATTTCCGCGCCGGTGATGAAAGCGCTCTCATCCGATAGCAGAAATACGGCCAGGTTTGCCACCTCCTCTGGCTGGGCAAAGCGGGCAAGCGGCACATCCGCAGTCATGCGCTCGCGGGCGGCATCGCGCGACTTCACGTTGGCGAGCATCGCCTCGACCATTGCGCCCTCGACAAAGGTGGGATGCACCGAATTGGAGCGGACCTGAGGTTTGAGCCGCGCGCCATAGAGCGCCACCGACTTCGACAGCAGGCGCACTGCGCCCTTCGACGCATTGTAGGATGCAAGATTGTGCCCTGCTACCAGCCCTGAAACAGACGACAGATTGACGATGGAGCCGCCGCGAATTTTCAGAAGCGGCATCGCATATTTGCAACCTAGATAGGTGCCATCCACGTTCACGGCCATGGTCTTTTTGTAGCCGGCGAAATCCTCGCTCTCGATAGTGCCGAGCGAGGCGATGCCGGCCGAGTTCACCAGACCGTCAAGGCGGCTGTGCTGTTTACCGATAGCCTCCGCGACCGATTTCCAGTTCTCCTCGGAAGTGACGTCGAGCGCGTAATCCTGTCCCTTATGCGCGGCGAGATCGGAACGGACCGCCTTGCCGCCTTCCCGCGCGATCATCTGCGCAATGGCGTTGCCGATCGTGCCTGCGGCACCCGTGATCAGTACGATCTTGTCCTTCATCCGCACGGTTCGCGTTCCCCAAAAAGAAAGAGCCCGCCGCGATCATGCGGCGGGCTCCGTATTTTGCAAGTCGGCCGGGCTTACTTCACCGGACCGGCGTATTTCACCATGAGCGCTTCGACGTCCTTGATCAGCGCTTCGCCGTCGATGCCCTTGCCCTTCATTTCCGCAATCCACGCGGCGATAACCGGTTTGGCGGCTTCCTTCCAGCGCTTGGTTTCGGCGGCGTCGAGCGTGACGATGGTGTTTTTGCGCGCCTCGGCGAACTTCAGGCCCGGGACGTCGCCCTCATCCATCACCTTGCCGACCCACTTGGAAATCGCAGGGCCGGAGTTGTCGTCGATCACCTTTTTCAGGTCGGCCGGCAGGCTGTCGTATTTCGCCTTGTTCATCGCGAAGACGAAGAAGGCGACATAGAGCGAGCGGTTACCCGAGAAGGTGGTGTGCGTCTGCACCAGTTCGGCCACGCGCAGCGGCGTCGTGACTTCCCACGGAACGACGGTGCCGTCGATCACGCCCTTGGAGAGCGCGTCAGGCATCGCCGGAACCGGCATGCCGACGGGCGTCGCGCCGAGCGCTTCGATCAGCTTGTTGACGACGCGCGACGGACCGCGAAGCTTCAGACCCTTCATGTCTTCGAGCTTGCGCACGCCGTTGCCCTTGGCGTGGATCAGTCCGGGGCCGTGCGTGTGAACGGCGATGATCTTTACGTCCTTGAACTCGTCCTTCAGGTGCTTCTCGTAATATTCCCAGGCAGCCTGGCTCGACTGTTCGGCGTTGCCTGCGATGAACGGAAGCTCGAAGGCTTCGGTGCGCGGGAAGCGGCCCGGCGTATAGCCCGGCAGCGTCCAGATCACGTCAACGACGCCATCCTTCACCTGATCGTAGAGCTGCGGCGGCGTGCCGCCGAGCTGCATGGACGGATAGAGCTCTACCTTGATGCGGCCCTTGGAATCTTCTTCGATCTTCTTGGCCCAGGGCGCGATAAAGTTTTTCGGTACCGGCGCTTGCGCCGGCAAAAATTGATGCACGCGAAGCGTGACGGTCTGCGCATTCGCAGGTGCCGAGAACGCTAGCGCAACGGCGGCAATCGCAAGGCCGCCAAGGCGTTTGGTCAGGTTCATCGTTTTCTCCACATGGCTGTTTACGTTTTTATCCCGCTTCTCCGAGCGGTTTCTTGAAAGGCCCATTCCCTATCCGCCCACGCTAGCTCACGAAGCGAACGAGGAACAGCGTCAGGATCGGGAAGAACAGAAGCAACAGGACGCGCACAACGTCCGAAAGCAGGAACGGCATGATGCCGCGGTAGATTTCGCCGATCGGTACATTCTTCGCGATATTGGCGACGACATAGACCGTCAGTCCCACGGGCGGCGCGATCAGCCCCACCGAGACGACGACCAGCATCAGGATGCCGAACCAGATCGCCTTGTATTCTGCGGTCAAGCCGAACAGATCGAGGCCGACGATCGTCGGCAGGACGACAGGCAGAAGCAGCAACATCATCGCCAGTTCGTCGAGCACGCAGCTCAGGATCACGAACAGGATCAGGAATCCGCCGACGATAATGAGCGGATGATAATCCAGGCTGTTCGCCCAGGCCGACAGATCGGTGGGAATCTGCGACACGGCGAGCGCGGTGTTCATCATCGCGGCGCCGAGCAGCATCGTGTAGATCATCGCAGACGCCTGCGCGGCGGGAAGGAAGCCCTTCAACGCGCTGCGCCAGGTGATTTTCCGGCGCAAGATCGCAAGCAGAAGCGTAGAACTTGCGCCCACCGCGGCGCCCTCGGTCGCCGTGAACCAGCCCGAATAGATACCGGTGAACATGACGAGAAAGATCGCCGCGATCGGCCAAGCCTCAAGTGTTGCTTCGACGATTTCCTTCCGGCTTGCGCGGGCGGACTTCTCCGGCGCGTGCTCCGGATAGAGCCACAGGTAGATCGAGATCGAGATCATGTAGAGAATCATCGCAAGCACGGCGGGCACGACCGCGGCCGCGAACAGCTTGATGATGCTCTGCTCGGCGAGAAACGAATAGATAATGAGAATGAAGGACGGCGGCAGCAGGATGCCGAGCGTACCGCCCGCTGCAAGCGTGCCGGTCGCGAGACGATCTGAATAGTTCAGCCGCTTCATTTCGGGCAGCACCACCTGGCTCATGGTCGCGGCGGTCGCGACCGAAGAGCCGGAGATTGCACCGAAGCAGGCGCAGGCGATGATCGCAGCCTGCGCGACGCCGCCCTTTACCCAGCCGATCCATGCATTCGCCGCGCGGAACAGACTTCGCGAAAAGCCCGCGACCGAGGCGAACTGTCCCATCAGCAGGAAAAGCGGAATGACCGAGAGGTCGTAGACCGAGAAGCGCGCCCAGAACAGGCCCTTGAGATAGTTGACCAGCGGCAGATAGCCCACGATCCAGCCGTAACCGGCGGCGCCCGCGATGAACATCGCGGCGCCAAGCGGCACGCGCAGCGCGATCAGAACCATCATCCCCGCGGAAACGATGGAGATGATTTCTACCTTACTCATTGGTGACGCGCTCCGAGACGCCAATCAGGCCGAGGCCCTGCGCAAATGCAGTGATGGTTGCGAGCGCGATGCCTGGCAACACGCAGGCGTAGCCGACCCAGATCGGGAAACCCATTAACATGCTGGTTTCGCCGCTCTGGCGAATTTCGAGACACCCGAACAAGGTGCGCCAGCCGACGACCGCGAACATCGCACCCATCAAGAGCGCGCCGAACTTATCCATCTTGGCTTTCGACTTGTCGCTCGCGCGGATGGTGAAGATGTCGACGAAAATGTTGCCTGCGGTGATCTGGCAATAAGCGAGGAACAACGAGCCAGCGACAGCGATACCGATTTCCACGAGCTCGAAATCGCCAGTGATCGGCTTCGACCAGAGTGCACGCCCAATAATGCTGATCGCGGACATGATGCCGATGCCCGCGACGATCGCGCCGCCCGCATAAGCAAAATTCACCGATGCGCTGTGCAGCGCGTCGTGCAAACGGCCCTTGCTCTCGGCCTGTTCAGGCTGATTCATCTCCACCCAAGCGGGAGCGTTTTCGGCCGCGCTCTGATGGCGCTTTTGCCCCGGATCGCCCCTCCCCTGGCCGGATCCGACTGTGGGACGGATAGCTTGGCTCCGGAGAGATTGGCAACGACCGAAACTCGAGTATGGAGCCGGGAAAGGCATAAGTCCCGGCGTTTCAATCTTTTATTCCAGATGGAACTTACGCCTTAACGAGTTGTTAACGGTTCGAGCACAGCATTTATCGCACCTGCGAACAAAGTCTGCGCTTTCGGATTGGGCAGCCATGGCGATCTTTTCAGATCTGCAATTTGTCGACGGTGCACCGGCGCTCGCGCCGCAGGACGCTTCCCCGCTGATCGGCCGGATGCGGCTCATGCTTTCGACGCTTGCACCCCGCTCGGACGCGGAAGCGCTGAAGCTGCTCAGGACAAGTTTTCCGGAATCGACGCTCGGCGAGCGGCTGAGCGCCCTGTCCCGCAACGCCCGCTAAACGGCGCCAGATCTCAATCAGTTCAAGCGATCGGGGCGCTGCTCTTCTTCAGCATGCGCCGGCGGCATGAAACCGCCCGCCGAAAGTACATGCGCTTTCTCCAGACGGCGATAGTGCATGAAAGCGAGCGGAATCGTCGCGAGATAGCCGAGCACCGTCACGGTAAGCAATTCCCACGGATAGCTCAGCAGCATCGCGACGCCCAGCACGACCAGTACGAGCATCGGCAGGACATATTCGCGGGGAATTCGCGCTGAAAGTTTCTTGCCGGACCAGGTCGGAATTTTCGACACCATGATCATCGCGATCGCGAGTGCAAAAATCAGGTAGAGTACCGGGCTGAAAGAGAAACGCGGCACGCCGAGCATCTCGAGATAGACCGGCAGCAGCACCACTACCGCCGCGGCAGGCGCCGGCATGCCGACGAAGAAGTTTCCGGCGAATGCGGGACGGTTCGGATCGTCGAGCATGACGTTGAAGCGCGCGAGGCGGAGCGCCGCACAGAGCGCGAAGACCAGCATCACGACCCAGCCCAGTGTCTTCAGCGGGCCGAGGCCCCAGAAGAAAAGAATGAGTGCCGGCGCGCAGCCGAAATTCATGAAATCGGCAAGCGAGTCGAGCTCGGCACCGAAACGAGACTGCGCCTGCAAATAGCGCGCAAGCCGTCCGTCGACGCCATCCAGGATCGCGGCAAGCACGATGCCCGCGATCGCAAGATCCATGCGTCCTTCGATCGCCATGCGGATCGCGGTCAGGCCGAGGCAGAGCGCAAGCAGCGTGACCATGTTCGGCAGAAGCGCGCGGATCGGAATTTTCCGGAAGCGCTTGCGGGGATTTTCGTCGCCCGGCTCGAAGGGAGGGAATAGCCTGTCCATGCTCATCAGAATACGCCTGAAAAGACGCCGAATGAAGGGCGTGTTGCCGGTTTGGTTACGCGGCGCGGAAGGCCGGTTCGGCAGCTGCGGACGCAAGGTCCGCGATCACGGTTTCGCCGCCCAAGGCGTACTGGCCAACGGCGACCAGCGGCTTCGTGCCCGTGGGGAGGTAAACATCGACGCGGGAGCCGAAGCGGATCAGGCCGATGCGTTCGCCTGCCGCGACGAGCTGGCCTTCCTTCACGAAACAGACGATGCGGCGGGCAACCAGTCCCGCGATCTGCACCACGCCGTAGCGTCCGGAAGGCGTACGGACCACGAGGCCATTGCGCTCGTTGTCCTCACTCGCTTTGTCGAGATCGGCGTTCAGGAATTTGCCAGGGCGATAGACGATGCGCTCGATCTCGCCCGAAACCGGGCTGCGGTTCACATGCACGTCGAATACGCTCATGAAGATCGAGACGCGCGGCACCGAGGCCGAACCGAGGCCCAGTTCTGCCGGCGGCACGGCAAGCGCGACGGAGGAAATCATGCCGTCCGCGGGCGCGATTACGAGGCCGTCGCGCACCGGCGTGGTGCGAACCGGATCGCGGAAGAAATAGACGCACCAGAGCGTCATCACGACGCCGATCCAGCCGAGCGGCCGCCACAAGATGAAGAGCACAAGCGAAACCAGCGCGAAAATCCCGATAAAGAGGTAGCCCTCGGGATGGATCGGCGCGAACTGCTTGCGGATCGAATCGACAATCGACATCAAAAATCGTCCTCTCGCCGATCAGCTAATGAGGGCCGGGCGCTGCGTCAACGGGCGGGGTTTGACGCCTTCCTCCGGTCAATTCTGTGGCATAGAAACGGGCAGAACCGGAGGCAGCATGCTTTCCTACGCCCAGCATTTCGAGGACGTCTATCTGATGCGCTGCTTCCGCGAGCGCAAGGATGGCTTCTATATTGATGTCGGCGCCGGGCACCCGGTAATCGACAACGTCTCCTTCGCCTTTTACCTTAAAGGCTGGCACGGCATCACGGTCGAGCCGAACCCCGCGCTCGCAAGGCTCTCGCGCGCCTTGCGACCGCGCGACACCGGCGCGGAAACGCTGGTCGGCGCCGTGCCCGGCAAGGCGAAATTCTATCTTGTCGACGACTTTCACGGGCTTTCGACCACCATCGGCGAGAACGCGCGGGCAGCCGCGGAAAACTACGGCAAGAAGTCGAACAAACTCGAACTCCCCGTCACGACACTCGCCGAGCTTTGCCGCAAGCACGCGCCGAAATCGATCGAATTTCTGAAAGTCGATGTCGAGGGTGCCGAAAAAGACGTGCTCGAAGGCGCGGACTGGAAGGCTTATCGCCCGCGCGTCGTGGTGATCGAAGCGACCATGCCCGCCTCGCCGGAACCGAACTGGGGCGGCTGGGAGCCGTTCCTGCTTTCGCAGAAATACCGCTTCGTCTTTTTCGACGGACTGAACCGCTACTACGTCGCGGAAGAAGAAGCGGCGCTCGCCGCGCACTTCGAAGCGCCGGTCAACCCATTCGACAAGGCGGTACAGCTTTCCCGCTATCGCAAGGCGCTGGAAGACGGATCGCACCCCGACCACAAACTCGCGAAAGTCCTGGCGGAAGGATTTCTCACCCGTGGGCCACTGCTCCCGTCCGATCTAATCGCCGATCTTCTGACTGCCGAACTCAATCCGGCTGCGCTCGCGCATCCCGCAAACGAGCAGGATGTGATCGAGGTGTTCAATCGCCTGCTGGGCCGCGAACCGACGCCAGAAGAAATGTACGAAGTGAAACATGCGGCGAAGGGAAAAAGCTTACGCGAGCTTTACCGGATCGTGATCGACCTCGATGCAGTGCGCGCGGGGCTAGGACGGATTTCCGGCAGCTACGCCTGGTAATTATTCCGCCGCTTCGATCTTCTGCGGAGAAGGCTCGGCTACCGGCTCCGGTTCGGCCTGCGCAGCGGCAGGCGGCGTCGCGTTCGGCTTTTCGCGCGGCGTGAGTTCGTCGGCGACTTCGCGCAGTTTCTCGCGCGCGGCATCGGCTTCGCGCTGGCGATTCCACATGCCGGCGTAGAGGCCGCCTTTTTCGAGCAACTGCGCGTGCGTGCCACGCTCGACCACCTGCCCCGCATCAAGCACGATAATCTGGTCGGCATTGATCACGGTCGAAAGCCGGTGCGCGATCACGAGTGTCGTGCGGCCGCGCGCGACGCGCTCGAGCGCGTCCTGAATTTCTTTCTCGGTATAGGAGTCGAGCGCGGAGGTCGCTTCATCGAGCAGCAAGATCGGCGGGCCTTTCAGGATCGTTCGTGCGATCGCGACGCGCTGCTTTTCGCCGCCCGAAAGTTTCAGCCCGCGCTCGCCGACTTCGGTGTCGTAACCCTGCGGAAGAATGCGGATGAAATCGTCGATCTGCGCGTCTTCCGCCGCCCGGTCGATCTCGGCGTCGGTCGCATCCCAGCGGCCGTAACGGATGTTGTAGCGGATGGTATCGTTGAACAGCACCGTATCCTGCGGCACCATGCCGATCGCGGCGCGCAGGCTTGTCTGCTTCACGTCGCGAATATCCTGCCCATCGATGGTGATGCGACCGCCCGCGACATCGTAAAAGCGATAAATCAGGCGCGAGATCGTGGACTTGCCGGCGCCCGAAGGTCCGACGATTGCAATCGTATGGCCCGCGGGCACTTCGAATGAAATCCCTTTCAGGATTTCCCGGCCCGGATCGTAGCTGAAGCGCACGTCCTCGAAACGCAACGTGCCCTCGCGCACCTCCAAAGGCTTCGCATCCGGCTTATCCTGAATTTCCGGATTGCGGTTGAGGATGCCGAACATCTGCTCGATGTCGATCGTCGCCTGCTTTATTTCCCGGTAAAGCATGCCCATGAAATTCAGCGGGATATAAAGCTGGATGAGCATCGCGTTGATCATGACGAAATCGCCGACAGTGCGGCGGCCGGCCTGAATATCGAACACGCACATCGCCATCATCACGGTCAGGCCGAGCGTGAAGATCGTCGCCTGTCCCGCGTTCAGGACCGCGAGCGAAGTATAGGTCTGCACGCCTGCCTTCTCGTATTTCGCGATCGAGCGGTCGTAGCGCTCGCTCTCGCGCTTCTCCGCGCCGAAATATTTCACCGTCTCGAAATTCAGGAGACTGTCGACCGCCTTCGCGGTCGCATCGGTATCGGACTCGTTCATCGCCTTGCGAATCTTGATCCGCCACTCGGTCGCGCGATAGGTGTAGGCCATGAAGGCGAGCATCGTGACGAGCACCATCGCGGCATAACGCCAGTCGAAGGCAAGCAGCATCACGCCGATAACGAGTCCGAGTTCAAGGATCGTCGGCGCAAGCTGGAGCACGACGAGACGAACCAGTTCCTCGATGCCGTTTCGGCCGCGTTCGAGCACGCGCGTGAGCCCGCCGGTCTTGCGCTCGAGATGAAAGCGCAGCGAGAGCGCATGCATATGATCGAAGGTCAGTTGCGCGAGCCGCCGCACGGCATGAAGCGCCACTTTTGCGAACAAGCCGTCACGAAGCTGCGTCAGCAGCGCCATCGAAATGCGGATCAGCCCATAGAGCGCAACCAGCGCGAGCGGCGCAGAGGAGAGGATCGCAAACCACAGATGCGGCACCGGAGTCTTGCCGTCGGAAACCGCGACCAGTGCATCCGTTGCCCACTTGAAGGTGAACGGCATCAATATCGTCGCAAGCTTCGCGCCCAAGAGCAGCACGAAGGCGAGGAAGACGCGGCGCTTGAGGTCGGGGCGCGTCGAGGGCCACATGTGCGGCCAGAGGCCGATGATCGTGGACAGGAGCGTCGCGCGGGTGACGGGATTGACTTCTTTCATTCCATTTCTTTTCGCGGGCGCGTTTTCGACACCAAATGCGGCGAGAGCGCGCCGGGCTGCCTCAAATTTCAGCGCATCCTAGCACGACTCCCGGAACCGGGGCTGATCGTCGCAATTCCTGCATTTACTCCCGGTACGACACGCGCCAATGCTATCTAGGTATTCCTCCCTGAAATTCCGAGTCTCCCTCATGCGCCTCGCCGTCCTGCTCACTTCTGCCCTGCTGATTGCTTCCGCCACCAGCCTTTCCGCGCAGGAGATTGCCGCGCGCACGCCGCAGGGCGCGGCCTCGGTCGTGACCGAGCAGACGGAGGCCGGCGTGCGGCTCACCATTACAGTATCGGGTGGAGAACCGCAGGTATTCGACGGCGTCGGCGACGCACTGGTGCCCTTGCGCGCCGGCAACCGCTCCGGGCCGGTGCTTGCGCTCGACATCGACCGAGACGGGATCGACGAGATTTTCGTGCGGACCTCGACGCAGGGCCAACGCGGCGTGCTCATCGTGTTTCGATGGGATGCGGGCGCAAGCCAATATGCGCCGGTGACCTTCACCGAGGACGCAGGCGCGCCGAAGCCTTATCTCCTCGTGCATTTATCGCAGCCGGTTTCGGTCAGTGGCGACACCATCGAAGCCAATCACGACAGCGAAAACGGCGGCCGCAAGCGTTTGCGCGTGTTCCGCTACCGCTGGGACGGCAACGGCTTCGCCCAGACCACCGATCACTAGGCGGTCTTGACGCAAGGGCCGCGCGCCGCCACATCGAAAGCATGGCTGAAATCAAAACGATCTGCGTCTTCTGTGGCTCGTCGCCGGGGCGAGACGGAAGATTTATCGATGATGCGAAAGCGTTCGGCACACTGCTCGGCAAGGAAAAAATACATCTGGTATTCGGCGGCGGCGGCGTCGGCCTGATGGGCACAGTCGCGCGCGCGGCACGCGATGCAGGAAGCGACGTCACCGGCATTATCCCGCGCTTCCTCATCAACCGCGAACGGCCCGAAGCCGCGCATTCGACGAACACCATCGTGACCGAGGATATGCACGAACGCAAACACAAGATGTTCGAGATGGCGGACGCTTTCGTGGCGCTTCCTGGCGGCATCGGTACGCTCGAAGAGCTGATCGAGCAACTCACATGGATTCAGCTCGGGCAGCATCAGAAGCCGCTTCTGATCCTGAATACCGAAGGCTTCTGGGATCCGCTGCTGAAGCTCTTGGAGAATTTCCGCGACATGGGTTTCGTCGGCCAGCACGCGATCGATAACCTACTGGTCGCGAACAAGGTCGAGGACATCCTGCCGACGCTTGCGAACGCGGCGAAGCCCGTTTCGCTGTGGGCGCTGCGCGAGGATCAGGCCGTTTCGGAAAACATGTAATCGTTAAAGTGCGACGAAGGTCACGACTTCGATCTTGTTGCCATCGAAGTCGCGAATGAATGCCGCATAGTAATTTTCGCTGTAATGCGAGCGGACGCCGGGGGCACCGTCATCAATCGCGCCGAGCCGGATTGCGGCTTCATAGAATGCCGTAACCGCTTCCGCGGTCTTGGTGCGCAGGCAGATATGCGTACCGGAATCCGCGGGTACTTTTGTCATCTCCGGCCGGGCGTTGAGCCAGAATTCAGAGTGCGATTTTCCGCGGCGGCCGAAGCCGGACGTCGCCGGCCGCTCGTCGCGCAATTCGTAGTCCAGTGCGGCAAGCACTTCTTTATAAAAAGCAGTCGAGGCTTTCAGGTTGCGGACACCGATGGAGATATGGTCGATCATCCGGTCGCTCCGTCAGATTGGTGCGTTGCTCTTCAGCAATTTCCAGGTGATCGAATCTAGTAGAGCCTGGAACGAGGCATCGATGATGTTCGGCGAGACGCCGACCGTAGTCCATTGCTCGCCATTCTCGTCGGTCGACTCGATCAGAACCCGCGTTACGGCACCGGTGCCGCCGTCGAGGATACGCACACGGAAATCGGTGAGCGAAAGCCCCGAGATATACGACTGATACTTGCCGAGGTCCTTACGGAGCGCAACGTCGAGCGCATTTACGGGACCGTTGCCCTCGCCTGCCGAGATCAGCACTTCGCCGCCGACACGGACCTTCACGGTCGCTTCCGCAACCGTCGTCAGTTCGCCCTTGGCGTTGTAGCGGCGCTCGACGTTTACGCTGAAGCGCTCGACATCGAAATAATCCGGCACCTTGCCGAGCATGCGCCGCGCGAGCAGCGCGAACGACGCGTCAGCCGACTCGTAGGAATAGCCCATCGACTCGCGGCGCTTCACTTCTTCCAGAAGATAACTGAGACGCGGGTCATTCTTGTCGGCGACGATGCCAAGGCGTTCGAGCTCTGCAAGCACGTTCGACTTGCCGGCCTGATCAGAAACCATAACCTTGCGGCGATTCCCGACCGCTTCCGGCGGTACATGCTCGTAGGTCGTTGGATCCTTCAGGATCGCGGAGGCATGGATGCCCGCCTTGGTGGCAAAAGCGTTCTCGCCGACATAAGGCGCGTATTTATCCGGAGCGCGGTTGAGGATTTCATCCAGCGTATGCGCGCAATGGCGCAGCGTCGTGAGCTGCGAAGGCTTCACGCCGATTTCGAATTTTTCCGCGAAGTCGCCTTTCAGGAGCAACGTCGGAATGATCGAACAGAGATTTGCGTTGCCGGTGCGCTCGCCGAGGCCATTCAACGTACCCTGAATTTGACGCGCACCCGCGCGGACGGCTGCGAGCGAGTTCGCCACCGCCTGTTCGGTGTCGTTATGCGCATGGATGCCGACGTGATCGCCCGGGATGAGCTTCACGACATCCTTGACGATAGTCTCGATCTCGTTCGGCAACGTGCCGCCGTTGGTATCGCAGAGCACGACCCAGCGCGCGCCGGCATCGTAGGCCGTCTTCGCGCAGGCAAGCGCATATTCTCGGTTGTCTTTGTAGCCGTCGAAAAAATGCTCGCAGTCGATCAACGCCTCACGGCCCGAATCGACGACGGCCTTCACGGAGTCCCGGATGCTTTCGAGATTTTCTTCCGGTTTGATTTCCAGCGCGACACGAACCTGAAACGCCGAAGACTTAGCAACGAGGCAAACCGCGTCGGCTTTCGCAGCGAGCGTTCCGGCCAGCGCTGGGTCGTTCGAAGCCGAACGGCCCGCGCGCTTGGTCATGCCGAAGGCGGTGAACTTCGCTTTGATCCGATTGTCCTCAGAGAATAACGCGGTATCGGTCGGGTTCGCACCAGGGATGCCGGCTTCGATGTAATCGACGCCGAGCTCGTCCAGCATCCGCGAGACACGAAGCTTGTCGGTCAGGGTGAAATCGACGCCGTGCATCTGCGCGCCGTCACGCAGCGTAGTGTCGAAGAGGTAAAGCCGCTCGCGCGCCATCGTCATCTCCAGAGCAAGCCGAATACGTAGATCGCGAGCAGCGCGCCCAGGAACAAGATCGCGTATTTCAGCACGACATAATAAGTGCGGTGCCGCGGGAACGGCGGCTTATCCAGCTCGCTGTTCATGGCTTCACCTTCTGATTCAACAAGTAAGGAATCTGGGCAGCGCTCTCGGGAGACTGAGGCGCGAAAAATGATGATTTTTCAGCAACCTGCGCGGAGTCCCGAACCATCAGATTCCGATTCAAATAGCTGAACCCCTGAGTCCGGAGAGTGGTCATCGCGCGATCTCCCAACTCGTGGTGCCGTCCTTATTGTCTTTGATGACAACACCCATGGCTTTGAGTTCGTCGCGGATGCGGTCGGATTCTTTCCAGTCTTTTTTAGCGCGGGCTGCATTACGCTCCAGAACTTTCTGCTCGACTGCTTTATTCTCGGCATCGGAAAGCTGAGACTGAAGCGAATAGTCATCCTTGAATAGTCCCAGCACTCGCAATGCATCGGAGAACGCGACAGCACTCTCTTTGCTATGATCATGCACAGCAGCGTTTCGCAATTTGTGAAGTTCAGCGATTGCTAAAGGAGTGTTTAGATCATCTTGCAGAGCTTTCAGGATGGCCGGGTGTAGCGGCCTACTGGGCAATTTGGACATGTCTTCTAAGACATTCGCGCTTAGCGCGATTGCCAAACCCTGCCATTCCCTCCAAGTCTTATCTGCTTCCTCTAGCGCGCGAACTGTCCAATCAATTGGCTGCCGGTAATGCGTCTTGAGCATCGCGAGACGAAGCGCTTGGCCGTGCCACTTTTGGCCGCCAAATTTCTCTGTCACTAATAGCTCTCGAATAGTGATGAAGTTACCGAGCGACTTCGACATCTTCTCGCCTTCGACCTGAAGAAAGCCGTTGTGCATCCAGGTCTTCGCCATGATCGGCGCGTGGAAGGCGCAGCGCGATTGCGCGATTTCGTTCTCGTGATGCGGAAACACGAGATCGATACCGCCACCGTGAATGTCGAAGGTCTCGCCGAGATGCTTCCACGACATCGCGGAGCATTCGATGTGCCAGCCTGGACGTCCCGGCGCCTTGATGCCCGCGGGCGATGGCCAGCCCGGCTCGTTCGGCTTCGACGGCTTCCACAACACGAAGTCCATCGGGTTGCGTTTATAGGGCGCGACCTCGACGCGGGCACCGGCCTCCATCTCATCGAGCGAGCGTCGCGCGAGTCTGCCGTAGTCTTGCATCTTGCCGACTTCGAACAGCACGTGATCCTGCTCGACATAAGCGAAACCCGCCTTCACCAGCCGGTCGATCAGGTCGCGCATTTCGCCGATGTGCTCGGTCGCGCGCGGCTCTACGTCCGGGCGCAGGCAACCCAGCGCATCCACGTCCTCGTGGAACTGCTTCTCGGTCTTTTCGGTGACGAGACGGATCGCCTCGTTCAACGGCAGGTTGGGATATTCCTGTGCCGCACGCGCATTGATCTTGTCGTCTACGTCCGTGATGTTGCGGACGTATTTCACTTTGTCCTTGCCGTAGAGATGGCGCAGGAGGCGATAGAGCACGTCGAACACGATGACGGGGCGCGCGTTGCCGATATGCGCGAAGTCGTAAACGGTTGGCCCGCAGACATACATGCGGACGCCACGCGCGGGATCGAGAGGCGCGAAGACCTCTTTCTCCTTGGTCAGCGTATTGTAGAGCCGAAGCTCCATAGAATTCTCCGTCCCGCGGACCGGAACGTTCTCATCTCAGCTTTTAGAGAATAAACGGCCGTCCGCGCCTGCTATCAGGAGCGAATAATCTCGCGGCAAATGCCGAAGAAAGTGTTGTGGGCCGTGAACATGGGCCGGACCATGCTTTGGCGGCGGCACTCCGTCAAGAGCGGAGTGTTGCATGCGGGACTCACCTTTTCCGGCGCGCACCGAATGCGGCAATCCTGTCATTGACCCGATTCAGCGCACGCCTTACTCCCTCGCACCGGGCCGGGAGTCAGCGTTAACGGGCCGTCAACCCAACAGGCGCAACATTTGCACGGAGAGCCAAGGCGCTCCGGGGGAACGGGTTTTTATCTCATGACGACGCTTCGCTTTTCCGCGCTGGCCGCCTACCTGCTTGCGTCCATCGCACTCGCAAGGGCCGAAACGCGCACCTTCATTCTCGACAGCTCGGACGGATACGGCATCGACAACTGCCTCGCCAAAGGCGAAGCCTGCGGCAAGGCCATGGCGACCGCGCTCTGCAAGTCCAATCGCTACGCCGCGGCGGTCGACTACGGCCGCATGGATCCGACCGAAATCACGGGCGCGGTGCCGGCAGGCATGAAAGTGAAGGCCTGCGAGGGCGCAGGCTGTCCCGAGAAGGTCGCCATTACCTGTACACGCTGATCCGACCCGACTGGCGACGAAAAGAAAAGCCGGGTTCAAGCCCGGCTTTTTCGTTTTCAGGCGGCAAAAGGAAATCGGGCGGCGCTTGCGGCGCCGCCCGTTCCTTCAAGCTTCGTAGGGAAGCTTAGTTCTTGATCTTCGACAGAAGCGTGTCGAACGACAGCTTCGCGATGAACGTGCTCGAGCACCAGCGGCTGGCACCAGCACCGAAACCGGTGAAGGCGACGCACTCGGCCGGGCTCAGGTCGGTGTCGTGATAGCGCAGGTCGAGGGTCAGCGCGCTCAGCGTGAAAGCGATACCCGCGTTCCAGTAGGTGTAGCTCACGTCAGCGCCACCGAAGGTCGCCGCGTTCTGCTCGATGTCCCAGTGACCGACGGCGCCGGACACGAAGGTGCCGAGCGGGCCGTAAGCGGTCGGGCTCGACCACGGCAGCACGTACTTGGCCGACGCTTCGTAGTACACGCCCTGCACGCCGCTGATGCCGGCGGCGGTGCCGAGGTTCAGCAGGTCAGGAGTGTAGAAGATGCTCGCGCCGAGGGTGAAAGAGTCGGTCACAGCGTAAGAAGCCTTCGCATAGACTTCGAAGAAGTCCGTGTCGAACGCGGGCTGCTCTTTCGGATACCAGTAGTAGAAGTAGCCGATATCCAGACCGAACTTGCCCCAAGTGTTACGCCAGCCGGCGTACATATCGACTTCGGTGCCGGTGTTCAGCTCGATCGCGTTGCCGGCGATACCGGCATAGAGCTGACCGAACGCGAAGTTGCGCTGCAGTTCGAAGTAGGCGCCAGCGGACGCGTGCTTGTCCGACTGCGAAACACCGCGGAAGTTATAGTCGGACGCAACCCAGCCACCGACCGCAACATCCCAGAGCGGCGTCGCCGGCGGCGCAGCCTTGTAGTAGGCCTTCACCGGCATATCCGCCGCGAAAGCGGTACCGGCCATAAGCGCAAGCGCGACGCCGGTTCCCAGGATTTTCTTCATTTTGTTACCCCTCATCGTGACCCCAATTTCAATCTCTTGAAGTGCCTTTCCTGGAACGGCCGGTGAGTGAGGTCACACTCTCCGGGGCACCCCGAACCTTCGTATTCGAGAGAGAAAATCCAATATTCACAGGGGTTTTCGCAACGTCACCGTCTAGGCAACGTGCCTAATCGTTATGCAAACTGGGGGGTAAAACGCGGGATTTCGTAGGGCGTTGCAGAATTGACACAAGTGTGGCGTTCCCAAAAGTCCGAGAAAACGAGGTGGCAACCCTTCACTGGGTCAAAATGACGGGAATCGCGTGCTCTTGCACGACCTAACCGGCCTTTTTGGCCAGCGAAATCGCCTCTTTCAGCACTTTGAGATCGCCGATGTGATTCGAGAGAATCAGGACGAGCCGCGCGTTCAGGGCCGCGCTTTCGGCCTCCGCCAAACCGCGATGGGCTTCGACCAGCGCTTCATAGGCCGCGTCGGGGTTTGCAAAGCCGTTTTCGGTTTTGAGCGCGGTCATATTGCCGATCCTTTCGCACGCGCGAGCGCTTCGCGAATTCTGTTTCCGTCATAGCTGCGCATGCGCGCGCATAGATGATGGTCCGGCCGGAGCAGATAGGCCGCACCGGGAGTCGCGTCGAAGCGTTGCGTAAAATGCCCTTCGCGGTCGATCAGGTCCTCGCCGATCACTGTCATCCGCAAGCCTTCGGGAACGTTCGGACGCGCGCCGTCCTTGACATAAAGAAGCTGGAAGTCCTCGCCGAGCGTCTGGAGAAGGTAGCGTTTTGCGCCGTCACGATCGTCGAGCGGCGCGTCGGGCACGGGAAGACCGAGCCGCGCGCTGCCAGCGAAGGCTTCGCGATCGGGCGTCGTCAGCGGGGAATCGTATTCGGACGCGACCGACAGCCTGCCCGAATTCACCATGCGCCGCGCAAACGCCGCGTGCGGTGCCAATTGCAGCACAGCGTTTCGCAATACCCGCTCCTGCTTCGTGCGCGGCGCGATGAAGTCGGTGGAGCGCGTGGAATGGCCGATGTTCTCGTCGGCCGCCTGCCCGCGCTCGAGCTCGTAGCTATCGAGCAGGCTTTCCGGAGCTTCGCCATTCAATACGAGTGCCAGCTTCCAGACGAGATTCTCCGCATCCTGAATACCGGAATTCGCGCCGCGCGCACCAAAGGGTGAGACCTGATGCGCGCTGTCGCCGACGAAAATCACGCGGCCGTGCACGAATTTTTTCAGGCGCGCACAATTGAAGCGGTAAACCGAAACCCATTCGAGTTCGAACTTCCGCTCGCCGAGCATTCGTTCGAGCCGCGGCCGTACGCGCTCCGGCTTCTTTTCTTCATCGGGATCGGCGTCGGGACCCAGTTGCAGATCGATGCGCCAGACATTGTCCGGCTGGCGATGCAAAAGGGCGGACTGGCCCGAGTGAAACGGTGGGTCGAACCAGAACCAGCGTTCGGTCGGATATTCGGCGGACATCTTCACGTCCGCGATCAGGAAGCGTTCCTCGAACGTATGGCCTTCGAATTTCAGCCCCAGACAATCGCGCACCTTCGAGCGCGCGCCGTCACAGGCAAGGCACCAATCCGTATCGAGCCTGTATTCGCCCTCGGGTGTTTCGATCGTCAGCCGCACGAAATCGTCATGCTTTTCAACCGCCGTCACGCGATTGCGCCAGCGCAGATCGATGAGCGGCAATTCCGCCGCGCGTTCGACCAGATAGCCTTCGAGGTAATATTGCTGGAGATTGATAAAGGCCGGCATGCGGTGACCGGCCTCCGGCAACAGATCGAACGAGTAAACCTGATGCTCGCCTAGAAAGACTTTGCCGAGCTGCCAAACTACGCCCTTCTCGACCAGCCGGTCCCCGAGACCAAGACGATCCATGATTTCGAGCGAGCGTTTTGAGAAACAGATCGCGCGCGAGCCCTCGCCGATGCGATCGGCGTCGTCGAGAATGATGGCGGGTATGCCACGCTTGGCGAAATCGATCGCGGCGGTAAGCCCGACCGGTCCCGCGCCGACGATAACGACGGGGCGCCGCACGGGCCGCGACGCATCCTGGTCGGCGCTACGGCGATAGCCGAATTGATAGACGGTTTTGTTCGCGGCGGATCGGTTCATTTCAGACGCATGGTGGCCGTCCGCCGCGAGATCAGGGCTTGAAGTCGAGCTTCGACTCGAGATCCTTCTTGATCTCGTCGGGGCACGGGCCTTTGGTGGAGAAATTCGCGGTAATCTGTTCGATCATGATGCCGTGGATGATTTCGATCAGCGCGAGTTGGCGCGCGTTCTTTTTCTTTTCATTGCGCCAATACGCCATCATCGGCTCGAAATTGCGCTTCTGCCAGTTCATGCCGCAATAGGCGGCACCGCCTGAGAAAATTCCGCGCCCGACGATCTTGCTGGTTTCAGCAAGCGTGAGCGGCGGATTCTTTTTCTCCGCTTCAGTCGCCGGCGCGCAACGCTCGCCTTTCTCGCAGCGGGCATTGTGCAGATTATCGAGCGCGATCTGCAGGATTTTCTGCATGTACTCTTCGCGGTTCTTCGGCACCTGCGCGAAGGCGCCGGTGACGGTGGCGAAAAGGAAGATGATGACGGCAAGCAAGCGCATGGCGATATCTCTACTGCTGTAACGCCTTCCACATCTCGCGGTCGCGCTCGGCCGTCCAGATCACCGGATGGTCGATGCCTCTCGCCTCGTCATAGGCCCGCGAAACATTGAACGGCATACAATGCTCGTAGATCGCGAATGATGCGTATTTTGTGTCCATCGCGGCGCGGGCTGCATTCCAGGCGTCTTTCAGGTTACCGCCCTTCTGGGCCACCGGTAAAATGCTGCCGTAAAGGTCCGAAAGAAACGCCTTGGTCAGCTTGATTCCGTCGGTGACCTGGGAAGCGCTTTTGAGCGCCGCGCCGCGGCCCGGCACCAATGCCGCCGAGCCGAATTCAGTCAAATTATTCAGGGTATTCGGCCAGTCCTTGAGGTGTGCGTCACCGCAGTAGCAGGCCGAGTGATATTCGACGAGATCGCCCGAAAAGACGACGTTGGCGTCGGGCACATAGGCGACCACGTCACCGGCGGTATGGCCCCGGCCGATGTGGCGGATTTTTACCTCGCGCTTGCCGAGCCAGACCGTCATTTCCTTGGGAAACGTAATCGTCGGCCAGGTCAATCCGGGAATCGATTCCTGCGCGCGGAACAGGCGCGGAAAACGGCCGATTTCCGAATCCATGTCCTGCTGGCCACGCTCGGCGATCAGTTCGCGCGTTGCGTCGGACGCGAGAATGGCTTTTGCATCGTAAGCGGAAGCGCCGAGCACGCGCACGGCATGGTAGTGCGTGAGCAGCACATGCGTGATCGGTTTGTCGGTCACCTTCTTCACGCGCGCGATCACATCCTGCGCCATCACTGGGGTCGCCTGCGCGTCGATCACCATGACGCCGTCATCGCCGACGATGATGCCGGAGTTCGGATCGCCTTCCGCGGTGAAGGCATAAAGATCGCGGCCGATCTCTTCGAAGGTGACTTTTTTTTCCGAGAGATCGCCGGTCGAAGCAAATGTCGCCATCACGCCTTTTCCACTTTGTGATCGATCGCGCCGAAGATGGTCTTGCCCGACGCGTCGAGCATTTCAATTTTTACGCTGTCGCCGAAGGACAGAAACGGCGTCGAAGGCTTGCCGTTGCGGATCGTTTCGACAGCACGGATTTCTGCGATGCAGGAGTAACCCACCCCGCCCTCGTCCACAGTTCTGCCCGGACCGCCATCAGCGTCTTTATTCGACACCGTGCCGGAGCCGACAATCATTCCGGCCGATAGCGGACGCGTGGCTGCTGCATGCGCGATCAATTTTCCGAAGTCGAAGGTCATGTCGGTTTTGGCATTCGGTTTTCCGAACAGCTTGCCGTTTACATAAGAGAGCAGCGGCAGATTAAGCGTCGCGCCGTCCCACGCGTTGTCAAGTTCGTCCGGCGTCACGGCAACCGGAGAAAACGCGGTCGGTGCCTTGCCCTGAAAGAAGCCGAAGCCTTTGGCAAGTTCGCCGGGAATGAGGTTGCGCAGACTGACGTCGTTCACGAGCATGACGAGCAAAATCTTCTTGCGCGCTTCTTCTGCTGAAATGCCCATCGGCACATCGTCCACGATGACGGCCACTTCCGCCTCGAAGTCGATGCCCCAGGCGATGTCGCCGAGCTTCGACGGCTCGCGCGGCCCAAGGAAACGATCCGAGCCGCCGCGATACATCAAAGCGTCGGTCCAGAAACTCTGCGGCATCTCGGCATTGCGCGCTTTGCGGACGAGTTCGACGTGATTGACGTAGGCCGAGCCATCGGCCCAGCCGAACGAGCGCGGCAGGGGTGCCGCGCAATCGGCGGGATCGAACGGCGCGGCGTCGATCTTGCCTTCTTCCAGCGCCTTCGCGATCTCGCGAAGCTCCGGCTCCGCCTCGTCCCAGTGTTCGATCGCGACCTGCAAGGTCGCGGCGGCGTCGGCGTAGCGAGTAAGATCGCGCGATACGACGACAAGCTGGCCGTCGCGGCCTTCCTTCAGGGATGCGAGCTTCATTCCTTATTCCGCTTATTTGGGCTCGCGCCGATTCGGATCGAAGTGCTTCTTCAAGCCGCTCCAGCAGTCGATGTAGTCGTCCTGCAACGCGGGCGACGTCGCGGCGTACTTGGTGACGCGCTGGCGGAAGCGGGTTTCGAACATGAAAGCGAGCGTGTTCTTGAGCTTCACGGGCTTAAGCTCGACATTGCTCGCGTGCTCGAATGCATCGACGTCCGGCCCGTGCGGCAGCATCGTGTTGTGCAGACTGATGCCGCCCGGCGTGAAGCCTTCGGGCTTCGCGTCGTAGACGCCATACACGTTGCCCATGAACTCCGACATGATGTTGCGGTGATACCACGGCGGACGGAAGGTATTTTCCGCTACACCCCAGCGCTCGGGGAAAATCACGAAGTCGATGTTCGCGGTGCCGGGCGTCTCCGAGGGCGAGGTCATCACCGTGAAGATCGACGGATCGGGGTGATCGAACAAGATTGCGCCGACCGGCGAGAAGTGCCGCAGGTCATATTTATACGGATAATAGTTTCCGTGCCATGCAACGACGTCGATCGGCGAATGACCGGTCTCGGTTTTATAAAGCTCGCCGCCCCATTTCACATAAAGCGTGTGCTTGCCCTCGACGTCTTCGTAGCTCGCAACCGGCGTATGGAAGTCGCGCGGATTGGCGAGGCAGTTCGCGCCGATCGGACCACGATCCGGCAGCGTGAAGGCGCCGCCGTAGTTTTCGCAGACATAGGCGCGCGCAGGGCCGTTCAGCAGTTCGACGCGGAAGATCACGCCGCGCGGAATGATGCATATTTCGCCGGGGCCAATGTCAATCACGCCGAACTCAGTGCGGAAGCGAAGCGAATTCTCCTGTGCGACGATCAGGAATTCGCCGTCGGCATTGAAGAAATGCTCGCGGCTCATCGACTCGTTCACGAACAGCATGTGCGCGGCCATGCCGCTCATCGACTCGCAGTCACCCGCCACCGTGACGGTACGAAGGCCATTGACGAAGGTAGTCTTTTCCTTCGGCATTTCCATCGGCGACCAGCGAAGTTGGCCGATCGGCATTTCGGTTTCATCGCGCTCCGGCGCGGTCCGGATGAAGCCGCGGTCGATGCGCGTGAAGCGCGCGGTGTGGCGCACGCCGGGACGCACGCGATAAAGCCATGAGCGCTGGTTCGTCGCTTGCGGCGCGGTGAAAGGCGAGCCGGAAAGCTGCTCGGCATAGAGGCCGTAGTTCACCTTTTGCGGCGAGTTGCGGCCGATGGGGAGCGCGCCCGGGAGCGCCTCGGTCTCGAACGAGTTGCCGAAGCCGGACATGTAGCCCGGAAGAATCGCACTTTCGATTTCTCCGGCGGGTCTGCGGGATTCTGCGGGTGCGCTTCTGCGGTCGCTTGCCATGGCGTTCTCCCTTCACGCGATTGCTCGCGGATATCTTTCGATTATTGTTCGCGCGGACGTTATCGGTTGCCGCGCACAGGCTTTCGTGTAAACTAGTTACAAATGAAACCAATGTCAAACAACGAAGGTTTCGTGCTGCGGCTGGAGAGTTTCCTGCCCTACCGGCTGGTGGTGGCGGCGAGCCTCGTCAGCCAGGCAACCGCACGAACCTACGCCACCAAATACGGAATCGGCATCGCAGAATGGCGCGTGATCGCGCAGCTCGGCGAATTCGGCACCATGACCGCGAAGCAGATCGGTGCGCGCAGCCACATGCATAAAACGAAGGTGTCGCGCGCGGTGGCGCTGCTGACGAAAAAGAAAATGCTCGCGAAACGCGCGAACCGTGACGACAAGCGCGAGGCGTTTCTTTCGCTGAGTCCGGTCGGGCTAGAAGTGTACGAATCCATCGCGCCTTCCGCGCAGGCGCTTTCGCAGCGCATGTTCGGCGAAGTCTCTAGCGAAGACCGCGCCGCGTTTGAGCGCGTACTCGATACCGTAACCGCGCGCGCCGCAGCACTCGCCGATACCGGCGCGGAATTGCCGGATTAAACGATGCTCTATAATCCGCCCGCGTTTCGCGAAACCGATCTCCCCGCGTTGCAGGCACAGATCGCGGCTTCCGGGCTGACCACGCTCGTTTCGGTCGGTGCGCAGGGGCCGATCGTGAGCAATCTTCCGATCGTGTTCGATGCGAGTACTGGACCTTACGGCGTGATCGCGGGGCATCTCGCGCGCGGCAATCCGCAATGGCGCGAAAGCAATCTTTCGATTCCGGCGATTGCAGTCTTCATGGGGGCTGACGCCTACGTTTCGCCCGGCTGGTATCCATCGAAGCAGGAGCACGGCAAGGTCGTGCCGACCTGGAATTACTCGATGATCGTCGCGCGCGGCCGGCTCGAAATCTTCGAAGATGCAGAGACCTTGCTTGCGCAGGTCGAGACGCTGACCAAGCGCTTCGAAGCACGCTTCGAGAAGCCGTGGGCCGTTTCCGATGCGCCGGAAGATTACGTCGCGCGACAGATCAAGGGCATCGTCGGGATCCGGCTTCACATCGAAAGCCTCGAGGGCAAGGCGAAGCTCAACCAGAATAAAACCGCCGCCGATCAAGAAGGCGTCGCCGCCGGGCTCTCGCCCTCGCCGCGCGCTGCCGACCGCGAAGTTGCGGAAGCCATGCGCGAGCGCCTCAAGCGCGGTTAATCTGTCGTCAAACTGACACCGGCCGTCCGCTAGACGGAATCAAAAGGCCCGTAACGATTCCGAAGGGACACGCCTTGTCCGGAGAAATTTCCATATCCGAACGCCTGCGGAACGCCGTCGGCTACCGCCGCTCGCTTACTTCGGCCAATCTGATGAACGCGGTTTTCGCGTCGCTTTTCAAGGGGCTGGTCTATCCGCAAATCTGGGAAGACCCGGAAATAGACATGGCGGCACTCGCCATCGCGCCCCACAACCATATCGTCGCGATCGCGTCCGGTGGCTGCAATGTTCTTTCCTATCTGACCGCCAACCCAGCGCGGATCACCGCGCTCGACCTCAACCCAACGCATGTCGCGCTGAACAAGCTTAAGCTCGCCGCCGCGACGCATTTCCCGACGTGGAACGAGTTTTACCGCTTCTTCGGCGTCGCGAACGAGAAAGCGAACATCGCCGCCTATGATCGCTGGCTCGCGGAACATCTCGACGAGAAGTCGCGTGCCTACTGGGAGCGCCGCCGTTTCGGCATCGGCGCGCGGCGTATCGGTGTGTTCGCGCGCAATTTCTACCGCCACGGCCTGCTCGGCCGCTGCATCGGGCTCGGCCATTTCGTTGCGAAAGCCTATGGCGTCAATCCGCGCGATCTCTTGCGCGCGCGTTCGCTCGAAGAACAGAAAATCTACTTCGCAACTGCGCTCGCCCCGCTGTTCGACCGGCGGCTGATCCGCTGGGCGCTCGCGCGGCAATTCTCTCTGTTCGGTCTCGGCATTCCGCCCGCGCAATACGAAGCGCTTGCAGGCGCCGGTAACGGGAGCATGGCCGCGGTGATTTACGAACGGCTCGAAAGGCTCTCCTGCAACTTCAGTCTCAAAGACAATTATTTTGCCTGGCAGGCGTTCGACCGCGGCTATTCGCGTGACGAGGAAGGTCCACTGCCGCCCTATCTGCGGCGCGATAATTTCGAGACTATCAAGGCGCATGCAAATCGCGTCGAGGTGCTGAACCGCTCCTTCACCGAATATCTCGAAATGCAAGCGGAGGTTTCCTGCGACCGCTATGTTCTGCTTGACGCGCAGGACTGGATGGACGACCGGCAACTCAATTCGCTGTGGCGCGAAATTACGCGCACCGCGAAGCCCGGCGCACGGGTAATCTTCCGCACGGCGGCGAAGCCTTCGCTTCTGCCCGGACGCGTCGCGCCGGAGATTCTAGAGCGGTGGGGCTATCGTGAAGCGGAATCGCTTGCATTTACCGCGCTCGACCGCTCGGCAATTTATGGCGGATTTCACCTCTATGTCCTCAAGTGAAACTCTGGCGCGCGACGATAGCGCAGTAGCCGCCCGGAATATGGACCGGATGTACCGCTATCAGCGGCGCATCTACGATCTCACGCGCAAGTTCTATCTGCTGGGACGCGACGGAATGATCGATGGACTTCGTCCCACCCCCGAAATGTCGGTGCTCGAGATCGGCTGCGGCACCGCACGCAATCTCATTCTCGCCGCCAAGCGATTTGCCGACACGGATTTTTTCGGCATCGATATTTCCGAGGAAATGCTGCGCACCGCGCAAATCAACATCGCGCGCGACATGCTGGAAGACGCGATCGAGGTCGCCTATGCGGATGCGGCTAGCTTCGATCCGAAATCGCTGTTCGGCGTCCAACAGTTCGAGCGGATTTTCGTTTCCTACAGTCTTTCGATGATCCCGGCTTGGCGCTCCGTGTTGCAAAACGCGCTGACGCTTCTCACGCCGAACGGCGAACTACACATCGTCGATTTCGGCGACCAGCGTGGCTTGCCGGGATTTTTCGCGCGCGCGCTATGCGGATGGCTACGGCTTTTTCATGTTACCCCGCTCGCCGACCTGGAATTGCAGCTTCGGACGCTTGCCGACTTTCATCATGCCGAACTCAACTTTACCCGCCCGTTTCGCGGCTATGCACAATATGCCGTGCTGCGGTTTTCACACGTAGCCGCTTGAATCTCCCGCCGCTTCAAGCGATGAAGTGGCATGCAGCTTTATTCCTACTGGCGCTCGTCGGCGAGCTACCGCGTCCGCATCGCGCTCGCGCTCAAAGGTTTGTCTTACCAAACAATCGGCATCCATCTGGTGAAGGGCAAGCACACTGAGAAGTCCTTTGTCGCGATCAATCCGCAAGCACGCGTGCCGGCGCTGAAGCTCGACTCGGGCGACGTGCTGATCCAATCGCTCGCAATTATCGACTATCTCGACGAAGTTTATCCTTCGCCGCCGCTGCTCCCGGCCGATCCGCTCCTGCGCGCACGCGTGCGCGCGGTATCCCAGGTGGTGGCGATGGACATCCATCCGCTCGGCAACACCGGCCCGCGCAACTACATGCTCAAGACGCTGAACCTCGATCTGGAAACCGTCGATGGCTGGACCCGGCACTGGATCGAAAATGGATTCGCGGCCGTCGAGAGAATGATCTCGCCGGGGCCTTATTGCTTTGGCGCGCAACCGACGCTTGCGGACATCGTACTCGTGCCGCAGGTCTTCAACGCGCGGCGCTACAAGGCCGACATGACGAAGTTCCCCAAGATCGTGGCCATCGACGAAACCTGCCAGAAGCACCCCGCGTTCGCAGCTGCGGCCCCCGCGGTGCAGCCTGACGCCGAGTAAACGGCTCGTCACCATCATTCCGTCACGTTATTCTGTGTTTTAGCGACGAATCCACGTATCTAGCGGCAAGATTCATGGCTCTTGAGCGGCGCAACGGCTTGGCGATGGCGGCTCTCGTGGCGCTGATGGGCGCGGCGGGCGCACAACCTTTGCCGCCTGCGAATATCCCGGACGCGCCGCCGCCCCCGCCGCAGCAGAATCAGCAGCCCTTCCCGCAACAGCGTACCCAGCAGGCGCCGACGCCCAACTCCAGCCCGGTATGCCAGCGGCTCGAGGCAGCGCTCGCCGAAGTGAACCGTGGCCCCGCCGGCGCGAACAACGACACCATCTCGCGCTATGAAGACGCGATCGTGAAGCAGCGGCAGGAACTCGACCAGGCGCTCGCGACCTCGCGGCGGCTGGGCTGCGAACGCCGCGGCTTCTTCATCTTTGGCGGCAGCCAGCGCCCCGAGCAGTGCAACCAGCTCGAGCCGCAGATCGATCGCATGCGCGCCAATCTCGACCGCATGCAGCAGGAGCTTTCGCAGGTTCGCGGCGGTAACACCGACGCGAACTACACGCGCGACCTACAGCGGCGTCAGATTCTCACGTCGCTGAACCAGAACAACTGCGGGCCGCAATATCGCAACGTGGCGCTGCCGCCGTCGCGTCCGCGCGGCTTCCTGGACAGGCTGTTCGGCAACACCGACGAAAATCCGGACGTCGCGCCAAACGAGATGCCGGAAGGCGCAGGCTTCCGCACCGTCTGCGTACGCATGTGCGACGGCGCATTCTTCCCGATCAGCTTCTCGACCGTGCAGTCGCACTTCGGCGAAGACGAAGCGCTGTGTAAGCGCCAGTGTCCCGCGGCGGAAGTCGCGCTCTATACCTATAGCAATCCGGGTCAGGATATTCAGCAGGCGGTTTCGCTTTCGGGCCAGCTTTATTCGGCGCTACCGAATGCCTTCAAATACCGCACCGAATACAATCCCAGCTGCTCGTGCCGCGGTCCCGGCCAAAGCTGGGCTGACGCGCTAGGACAGGATCAGACGATCCAGCGCGGCGACATCATCGTCACCGAGCAGCAGTCGAAACAGCTCTCGCAGCCGAAGCAGGGCCCGATGACGCCGCGCCCGAAGAACCAACCGAATACTTCGGTGTTCGAGCCGCCGGTGCCGACGCCGCCCGCGGCCGAAAGTCCGCCGCTGACACCAGACGGCAAGCGCAAGGTGCGCGTGGTCGGCCCGCAGTTCTTTACCGGACGCTAAGTTCAGGCTGTCTCGCCGCGTAGCCGCGCCGACGCGCGCGCACGGCCGATCAGCGGAAGAAGTGCCCGCAATTCGGGGCCGTTTTCACGGCCGGTAAGCGCAATCCGGAGCGGGTGAAAAAGCTCGCGCCCTTTCCTGTTCGCGGCCGGCTTGATCGCGGCAAGCCACTCGTCCCAGACCTTGCCGCTCCAGGGCTCCGCGGGGAGCAGCGCTTCCGCTAGCTTGCAGAAGTCGCGGTCTTCGTTCGCGATCTGCGACGCCATCGGCGCGGACACGACCTCCCACCAATCCTTCGCATCCGAAAGCCGCGCAAGATTGCCGCGCACGGCGAGCCAGAATTTCTCACCGCCGCCGACGCCGAGCGCATCCAGACGTTCCGCCACTGAAGCGTAGGTCTCGCCGTGCAGCGTCTTCGCCGTCAGCGCGTCTAGATCGGCGGGATCGAAACGCGCGGGCCCGTGCGAAATCTTTTTGAAATCGATCTTGTCCGCGAGCGCATCGAGCGTTTGCACTGGCTCGACCGCGAGCGAAGTACCGGTGAGCACGGCGGCAGCCGCAATCGCCAACGCTTCGTGCCCCGCCTGGCACAACGACTGGATCGAAAGCGAACCGAAGCGCTTGGAAAGTCCCTCGCCGCCCGGCAGCGTCAGAAGATTATGATGCGCGAACACCGGCGCCTTGCCGCCGAGCGCATCGAACATATCGAGTTGCGCCGCCGTATTGGTGATGTGATCCTCGCCGCGGATGACGTGCGTCACGTTCATGTCGATGTCGTCGATCACCGAGGACATCGAGTAGAGCCAGGTGCCGTCGGCACGGCAGATCACAGGATCGGAGAGCGAGGCGGTATCGATCGAGATTTCGCCGCGCACCAGATCATTCCACTTCACCAGGCGATGATCGAGCTTGAAGCGCCAGTAAGGCTTGCGGCCTCCGCTCTCGTATTTCGCGCGGTCTTCATCGCTCATCGCGAGCGCGGCACGGTCATAGACCGGCGGCAGGCCGCGCCCGAGCTGGCGCTTGCGCTTGCGGTCGAGTTCTTCCTCGGTCTCGTAGCAGGCATAGACGCGGTTCATGCCGCACAGTTTTTCGAGTGCTGCCTCGTAGCGCGCGACCCGTGCCGACTGCTTTTCAATTTTGTCGGGCGGAATGCCGAGCCAGACGAGATCCTGCTTGATCGCCTCGGCAAAGCGCTCTTCCGAGCGGGCGCGATCGGTGTCGTCGAGGCGCAGGATGAAGGTGCCGCCCGCTTTCCGCGCGTAAAGCGCGTTCAGGAGCGCGGTCCGCGCGTTGCCAATGTGGATCAGGCCAGTCGGAGAAGGCGCAAAACGGACGACGGGGCCAGACATTCGGAAAACTCTCGGAATCGCAGTGCAAGCGAAGCTCTAGGCCAGCAAAGGCCTGACGCGCCATCGAAAAGCGCACCGGTAACCTCTCGTTAAGAAACACACTAATAGGTTGAGTATATCGATCAATTTAACCTAGGCGTTATTTTCTCGCGGTACGGTCGCCGCTGTTCCGATCTCGTTGTGTGAGCAGGACCATGCCTGAGCAAACCCAGAAGGCCTCTGCCCGACTTCAGCGGATCCCGGCATGGCGCCTACCGTGGCGCAAGCTGCCTCGTGGCTTCAGCGACCGCTCAGGGGCCGCCGCCATCGAGTTCGCCATCGTCGGGCCGCTCTTTTTCATGGTGCTGCTGGGCGTCCTGATCTTCGCGATCTATTTCGGCACCGTTCATTCGGTGCAGCAGATCGCGGCGGAGGCGGCGCGGGCGACCGTGCAGGGCCTGAGCGAAACCGAGCGCGCGGAACTCGCGCAGAACCAGGTGCGAAACATCGTCGGCAGCTATCCGCTGATCGACCCGAATTATCTCACCGTGACGGCCGCGACCTCGCAGACCGACGCCAACCTCTTCAACGTATCCATCAGCTACGACGCCTCGCGCTCGATCGTATTCGCATTCGAAGGCTTGATCCCCATGCCTCCGAAAACGATCGCACGCAGCGCCGTCGTCCGGCGGGGCGGTTACTGACAATGCCCCGCCGGCTCCCTTTCCGCGCGGCGGCGCTGCGCGGCTTTCTGCGCGACGAGCGCGGCGGCATCGCAATCATGGCCGCTGCATTCGCGATCTGTGGGATCGCTGCTCTCGCCGTCGGCGTCGATGTCGCGTCGGTTTTCGTGGAACGGCGGCGGGCGCAAGGCGCGGTCGATCTTGCAGCGATAGCCGCCGCGCGCGATCCCGAAAAAGCGCTGCAGGCTGCAACCGCGACCGTGAACGACAACGGCGTATACGGCGTACGGCAGATCCGTATCACCAAAGGCAATTACGTTCCCAATCCAGCGGTACCGGCAAATTTGCGTTTTGTCGCGAACGGCACGCCGGTGAACGCGGTCATGGTCGAACTCGACAGCAAGGCGCAAACCTATTTCGGAAAAAGCTTTCTGCCCGAAGGCACCTTCGACGTCGCAACGCGCGCGACCGCCGTTTCCACCGCGCAGGCCGCTTTCACGGTCGGCTCACGACTCTTATCGCTCGACGGCGGGATCCTGAACGCGTTCTTGAGTGGACTGCTCGGCGGGAATGTCTCGCTGACCGTGATGGATTACAACGCGCTCGCCGGATACAACGTCGATCTCTTCAAGTTTTCGAACGCGCTTGGCACGTCCGTTGTCGGTCAGGCCGGTACCTACGAACAGCTTGCGGCGACGCAAGTTTCTGTCGGCCAGATCATCGACGCGATGATCAGTGTCGCGCAGGCTAACGGCGGCGGTGCGCAGGTCGATTTCGCGCTCCGGCAACTGAAGAATTATTCCGACGCCAATAACGTGAAGCTCTACGTGAACAAGCTGTTCGATTTCGGACAGAGCAATTCGCTGCAATTCGGACAGGGTGCCGCCGCGTTGCAGGCGAAAGCGACCGCGCTTTCGCTCGTCCTGGCGGCGGCGGAAGTCGCGAACGGCGCCAATCAGGTGGACATCACGTCAAACCTGAATGTGCCTGGGCTGCTCGGCACGCAACTCGGCATTACGATCGGCGAGCGGCCGCAGTCGTCGCCGTGGATTCGTTTCGGCGCGGAAGGCGTCGAAGTTTATACCGCGCAGACGCGCGTGCGGTTGATCGCGCAGGTCGGCGGCTCGGGTCTCTTGTCTGCGGTCACGCTGCGCGCACCGCTTTACGTCGATATTGCCGCGGCCCGCGCGCGGCTTGCGGATATTTCCTGCGGAGCAAATCCCGTAAACGACATGCGGGTGACGCTCGCCGTCCGGCCTTCGCTCGTGAATGCGTGGATCGCCGAACCGGTCACGCTCGCCGGCTGGAAAACGCTCGGCAGCCCGCCGAACATGACCAATGCGTCGATTGCGAATGTTGCGGGCCTCATTACCGCGACGGGCAAGGCGAACGCGGAAATCACGAATATGAGCGACACGAATGTCGTGTTTCGCTATGCCGATATTTCCGGTCTCACTGCGAAGAACGTAAAGACCCACGATTTCACGCAATCGCTGACCGCGAGCCTGCTCGGCAATCTCACGCTGAACGTCGGCGTCGGCGGCCTGCTCAGCCTCACGCCAACTACTGTCGTCGCAGCACTGATCCGTTCGATCCTGACGCCGGTCGCGCCGACAATCGATAACGTGCTGAACAACGTGTTGAAGACGCTCGGCATCGGGCTCGGCGAAGCGGATGTCTGGGTGAACGGCGTCCGCTGCGATGGTGCGGCGCTGGTGCGCTGACGACGTACGCTAGAAGTCGATCACTTCCGTCCGCGCGGCGACGGCGCCCTGCGAGAGCGACTTGTCCGGCTCAGCGGCCTTTGTGCCTGGATCGCGGAAGCGGTTGGTGATCGGATAGCGCCGGTCGCGGCCGAAATTCTTCAGGGTCACTTTCACGCCGGGCGCTGCCTGCCGGCGCTTATACTCGGCAATATCGAGCAGACGCGCGACCTTCATCACGGTTTCTTTCTCGAAGCCTGCCTCGACGATCTGCGCGACCGACTCTTCTTTTTCAACGAGGCGCTCGAGGATGGCGTCGAGAATGTCGTAAGGCGGAAGCGAGTCCTGATCTTTCTGGTTCTCGCGCAGCTCCGCCGACGGCGCCTTGGTCAGAATATTTTCCGGGATGACGATGCCGTCCGGCCCCATCGCGTCCGCCGGCTTCCAGCGGTTACGCAACGCCGAGAGCCGGAACACTTCGGTCTTGTAGAGGTCCTTGACCGGATTGTAGCCGCCGTTCATGTCGCCATAGAGCGTCGCGTAACCCACCGACATTTCCGACTTGTTGCCGGTCGTCACCACCATCGGCCCGAACTTGTTCGAGATCGACATGAGAATCGTGCCGCGCGCGCGCGATTGCAGATTTTCTTCGGTGATGTCGCGGTTCGTGCCCTTGAACATCTCGCCGAGCGTTTTCTCGAGCCCCTCGACCGCGTCCGCGATCGGCACGATGTCGTAGCGCACGCCGAGTGCCGCCGCGCAATCCTTCGCGTCTTTGAGCGACTCCTCCGACGTATAGCGATAAGGCAGCATCACACAATGCACGCGATCGGCACCCAGCGCATCGACCGCCATCGCGGCGCAGAGTGCGGAGTCGACGCCGCCGGAAAGCCCGAGCACCACGCCCTTGAAGCCGTTTTTGTTCACGTAGTCGCGCAGGCCCAGTACGCAGGCGGAATAATCCGCCGCATCGCCTTCGATGTCGGGCACCACCGGACCATTCTCGCAACGCCAGGTGCCGCCCTCGCGCTTCCAGTCGGTGATGACTATGCTTTCCTGAAACGACGGAAGCTGGAACGCGAGCGAACGGTCGGCATGTAGCGCGAACGAAGTGCCGTCGAAGACAAGCTCGTCCTGCCCGCAGACCTGATTGACGTAAATGAACGGTAATCCGCTTTCCGTGACGCGCGCGACCGCGTGCGAAAGCCGCACGTCCTGCTTAGTGCGGTCGTAAGGCGAGCCGTTCGGCACGATCAGGATTTCTGCACCGGTTTCGCTCAAACATTCGACGACGTCCGGCGTCCAGATATCTTCGCAGACCGGACTGCCGATGCGAACGCCGCGAAAATCCATCGGCCCCGGCAACGGCCCCGGAACGAAAACGCGCTTCTCGTCGAACACGCCGTAATTCGGCAGATCCACTTTGAAACGCACTGCGGAAATCTTGCCGCCGTCGAGCAAACAGACGGCGTTATAGAGCTTGCGGTCTTCGACCCACGGCGTGCCGATCAACACGGCCGGACCGCCGTCCGCGGTTTCGCGCGCAAGCGCCTCGATCTCGGCGCGGCATGCTGCCTGAAACGCTGGCTTCAGCACGAGGTCTTCGGGCGGGTAGCCCGCGATGAAAAGCTCGGATAGCACCAGCAGATCGGAGGTCCCTTTTGCCGCCACCGCGCGCGCACGGCGCGCCTTCTCCGCGTTTCCGGCGATGTCGCCGACCGCGGGATTGAGCTGTGCGATGGCAAGCCTGAGCCGGTCTTTCGCTGTCATGGAATGGGTCTAACGCCGCGCCGGACAGGCGGCAATGCCAGCCTTCCGTCGTGCAGCCTTTGCGGTAGTATAGCGGCAAATCAAGGGAGGCCTGCGGCAATGGCGAAGCGCAAATACCAGACCCGGAAGGAAGCCGGAATCATCCTCGCGGTCTGCGGCGTCATTTCGGGCCTGCTCTCCGCCTACGTGACGATCGAAGGCACCGAACTTTTCGGGGTGCCGATGCTGCCTGCCTTGTTCTTCGGAATCGTCATTGCGCTCGGCATCTATTCGTGGGAGTCGCATAATCCGATCCCAATGCTGATCGTGTTCGCGGGCGTCGTCATCGCCTGGTGGTGCGCGTTCCGGCTCGCCGTTTCGCTTTACGACGAAAAAAACAAGCTCGCGCTCATCTGGATCGGCGCTATCTCGGGCTTCGCGGGCGCGCTGCTCACCTCGATCACGCTGTGGGTCGCGAGCGAGGACTTCCGCGCCAACAAGAGCATCGTGAAGACGGTGATCTTCGGCACGCTTGCCGGCACGCTGCTCTATTTCATGGAAAGCGCTGGGCCGATCCACGGGCTGACGCCGCTGTTCGTGGTCTGGCAGGCGGGTATTGCCGGTGTCGTCGGCTACGCGCTTGCGTTCCGGCCGATACCGGACTGAATTTTCTAGAACGGGAAAGGAAAATGGCCGGGTCACCCGGCCATTTTTATTTTCAGAAGCCTGCGACCGCCGAGATCGGCCGCGCACGCTCTACACGTTCGCGCTTGAGCAGGTCGGCAACCAGGAAAGCCATCTCGATCGCCTGCTCCGCATTGAGGCGCGGATCGCAATGCGTGTGATAGCGGTCGCCGAGATCGGTGTCGGAAATCGCGCGCGCGCCGCCCGTACATTCGGTGACGTTCTGGCCCGTCATTTCGAGATGAATGCCGCCGGCATGCGTGCCTTCCGCGGCATGCACCGCGAAGAACTCGCGCACTTCCTGCAGGATGAGATCGAATGGCCGCGTCTTGTAGCCGCCCGCGCTCACCGTGTTGCCGTGCATCGGATCGCAGGACCACACGACCTTGCGGCCGTCCTGCTTCACCGCGCGGATCAGGCGCGGCAGATGCTCGCCGACCTTGCCCGCGCCGAAGCGAGCGATCAGCGTGATGCGGCCCGGCTCCCGCTCCGGATCGAGAATCTCGAGCAGCTTCAGCAAGCCCTCGGCGGTCGTAGAAGGACCGCACTTTATGCCGAGCGGATTCTTGATGCCGCGCGCGAACTCGACATGCGCGTGATCGGGCTGGCGCGTGCGGTCGCCGATCCAGACCATGTGACCGGAGGTGTCGTACCAGTCGCCGGAAGTGGAATCGACGCGCGTCAACGCCTGCTCGTAGCCGAGCAGCAATGCCTCGTGCGAGGTGTAGAAATCGGTCGTGCGCATTTCCGGATGCACTTCCGGGTCGATGCCACAGGCGCGCATGAAATCGAGCGTCTCGGTGAGACGTGTCGCCAGCGCTTCGTAGCGCTCCGACTGCGGACTGTCCTTCACGAAGCCGAGCATCCACTGATGCGCGTTGGAAATGTTCGCGTAACCGCCGGTCGCGAAAGCGCGCAGGAGATTGAGCGTCGCCGCTGATTGGCGGTACGCTTCCAATTGGCGCTTCGGATCGGGAATGCGCGCTTCCTCGGTGAACTCCGGGCCGTTGATGATGTCGCCGCGATAGCTCGGCAATTCCTTGCCACCCTGCTTCTCGGTCGGAGACGAGCGCGGCTTTGCGAACTGACCGGCGATGCGGCCGACCTTCACCACCGGCGAGGCGGCCGCGAACGTCAGCACAACCGACATCTGTAGGAAGACGCGGAAGAAGTCGCGAATGTTATCGGCGCGGTGCTCGGCGAAGGACTCGGCGCAATCGCCGCCCTGAAGCAAAAAAGCGTCCCCGGATGCAACGGCGCCAAGCGCGCGCTTCAGCGCCCGCGCCTCGCCCGCAAAAACCAGCGGCGGAAAGCTCGCAAGCTGCTTCTCGACAGCCTCTAGCGCCTTCTGATCGGGGTAATCCGGGACCTGGACGATGGGCTTTTTGCGCCAGGAATCCGGGCTCCAACGCTCTTTCATCACGCGAAACTCCACTTGCGGGCGGACCCGCTTGAGGCCGGGGGTTATAGCGGGGGTCGCCGGAGGATGCCAGTTTTGCGGCGGAGCCCGCCTTGCGGGCGCTCAATGTTACGTCGCGGCCCCTAGCGGCGCGGTTAACGCGCTTGAAGGCCCCGTTTTCGCGTGGAGAATGCGCGGCCAAGGACAGGCAAATGACCACGCCCACGCTGGGAAATCGCGCCGAATTCGCCGCCACCGACGGCTATCCGCTCGCCGCGACGGTCTTCGAGCCGTCGCAGCCGTTTCGCGCACTCGTGCTGATCGCATCCGCGACCGCGGTGCCGCGCGGCTTCTATGCGCGTTTCGCCCGCTATCTCGCGAGCCAGGGCTTCAAGGCAATCACCTTCGACTATCGCGGCATCGGCGGCTCGAAGCCGAAAGGCGGCCTGCGCGGCTTCGATGCGAAGATGCGCGACTGGGCGGCGCTCGATCTTGTGGCTGCGGTCGATTACGCCGCAGCGCTGGCAGGCGACAAGCCACTTCTCTATGTCGGTCACTCCTTCGGCGGACAGGCGCTCGGGCAACTGCCGAACAACCAGAAGGTCAGCCGCGCGCTCTTCGCCGCGTCACAGATCGGCTACTGGAATTTGTTTCCCACACCGGAAAAATATCGTGTTTGGTTTCTGCTCCGCATTCTCGGGCCACTCACCTACACGCTGTTCGGCTATGTCCCCGGCAAGCTCGGCATGGGCGAAGACTTGCCGAAGGGCGTGTTCAAGGAGTGGGCCGGCTGGTGCATGAAGCCGCGCTATCTCTATGACGACGAGACGCTCGACGCGCGCAAGTATTTTCCTAATTACAAAGGTGCGCTGCGCGCGATCGGAATGAGCGACGACGACTGGGCGCCGCCGGTCACCGTCGCCGGATTGCTCGCGGGCTATACTGGCACCTCGCCCGAACACATCACCATCACGCCGGAGGCTGCCGGCCAAAAGAAGATCGGCCACTTCGGCTATTTTCGTGAACCGTCGCGCGAGCCGTTATGGCGCGAGGCTGCGGAGTGGCTGGGGCGCGATTAACCCAGCTTCTTGATCGCCGCGTTCGCGGCTTCCGCACCAGTCAGCACCGCACCACCGCAGGTCTGCGCGAAGGGGCCTGCCATCGCCTCGCCCGCAAAGAAAACTTTTTCTGCAAGCGGCCGTTTCAGCATCGCGCGAGCAGAGAAATGTCCGGGTGCGGCCGCGGAGTACGCGCCGCGAATCCACGGATTACGAGGCCATTGCGTGAAGTCGGCTTTGACAATGTGCTTGCTCGCGCTGGAGCCGAAAACGCGATTGAGCGCGGATGATGCAAAATCGACCGCCGCCTCGCGGCCCTGCGCAGTCAGATTCCATGCAAAATCGCCGCCCACAAAACCTATCATCATCGGAAACTCGAACGGATGGCAGATGAAATAGATGTCCTGTTTGCCGGGCTGCTCCAGCAGAATGTCCTCGAACGGCTTCAGCCCGAAGCGCTCGCCGTCCAAGAGCAGCGGAATCTTAGCAAGCAGCGCCATCGGGATATTGTGGATCGCGCTTTCCTTCCACTCTGGCAGGACCGGATCCCATTTGATGTAGCCCGATTGCAGCGCGCCGGTTGAACACGTCACGATCGCCGCCTTCGCACTTACGGTTCCCTGATCGGTCTCGACCTGAACGCCCTGCCCGCCGTAGCGGATTTTCTTCGCTGGCGTTTTCAGAAACACTGGCACGCTCTCGCCGAATTTCGCGACGACCGCGCCGAAACCTTCCTTCACCAGATAATTCGGCGGCAGTTCCGCCTGATCGTCGTAATCCTGAATCGAGAGGTCGTTGAAATCGACCGCCATGTCCATCGGACCCATCGCGGTGGCGGTCGCCTGCTCTTCCTTGGTGCGGATCGGACGGATCTCGGAGACGGCACCGTCACGCTTCTTCGCAACTTTCGAGTTCGCGTTGACGATCTCCTCGGTCAGGCGCTTCACGCTCTGGGTCTGCTTGTCGGTAAATTTTTCGCGGCCGTACCAGATATGATCGAGCGCATCATCGTGAAGCTGCAGCGTGAAGCCGTGCTGCTTCGCGACCGGCAGCATCGGATTCCTGTCGGCGGAATGAATCCAGGCACAACCCCGATCGAATGCGATACCGGGGAAGGTTTCGGTGTCGGTATGTGCGCGGCCGCCTTTACGGTCGTCGGCTTCCAGCACGACGAAAGTCTTTCCGGCGGCGGCGAGCGTGCGCGCTGCCGAAAGCCCCGCTGGGCCTGAGCCTATAATCACGACATCGGGGTTCGCCGGAATCAATTGCGCCACAGCAAACCTGCTCGCGAAAGGCGTGAAAGCGGTTGCTCCCAGCCCTGCGAGAATCTCGCGGCGTGACGGATTGCGAAAATTCATCTGGCACCCCCGAACGTTATTAATCTGTGACTTTATTTCTCAATGTCACCAGTTCTTCCGCTGCGGTCGGATGCAGCGCGACAGTATTGTCGAAATCGCGTTTCGTCGCACCCATCTTCACGGCAATCGCCGCAAGCTGCGCCATTTCCGCGGCACCCTCGCCGACAATATGCACGCCGAGCACCTTTTCGGTGTTCTGCTCGACGACCAGCTTCATCAGGATCGCGGTGTCGCGGCCCGAGAGCGTCGCCTTCATCGGCTTGAAGCGGGTGCGGTAGATGTCGATCTGCTTGCCCGCTTTCTTCGCGGCAGCTTCGCTTAAGCCCACCGTACCGATCTCCGGCTCCGAGAACACCGCGCTCGGCACATTCTTGTGATCGACGTTCCAAGGCTTGTTGCCGAACAGCGTGTCGGCGACTGCGTGACCTTCGCGGATCGCAACCGGGGTCAGCGCGATGCGGCCGCTGACGTCACCGATCGCATAGATCGACGGCACGTTGCTGCGCGAAGTCTCGTCCACCGCAACCGCGCCGGAAGGTGCGAGCTTCACGCCGGCGGATTCGAGCCCGATGTTCTTCGTGTTCGGGCTGCGGCCGACCGCGAGCATAACCTGATCTGCTTCGATCGCGGCTCCGTCGGAAAGGAACGCGCAGCGGTGTGACTTGTGATCCTCGATTTTCTGGATCGTGTCGTTGAGCCGAACATCAATACCGCGCGCGACCATCTCGCCGCGGACGTGCGCGCGCAGATCGTCGTCGAAACCGCGCAGGATTTCGTCGCCACGGTGTACGAGCGTCACCTTGCTCCCCAAGCCCGAGAACAGGCACGCGAACTCGACCGCGATAAAGCCGCCGCCCTGAATCACGATCCGGCGCGGCAGCTCTTTGAGATGAAATGCCTCGTTCGAAGTGATGCCGAGTTCCTTGCCCGGAATATCGAGCAATGTGGGATGCCCGCCGGTCGCAACCAGAATGTATTTCGCATTCAACTTGGCGCCGGTTTTCAGAATCCGGACCGTGTTCGGACCTTCGATCACCACGCGTGAGTCGATGATCTCTGCGCCTGCGCCGCCGACATTGCGGCGGTAAGCCGCCTCGAGCCGTGCGATTTCCTTATCCTTGTTCGCGATCAGCGTCGGCCAGTCGAATTTCGCGCCCTCGACCGTCCAGCCGAATCCAGCGGCATCCTCAAACTCGTGCGCGAAGCGGCTTGCGTAAACCAGAAGCTTCTTCGGCACGCAGCCGCGGATCACGCAGGTGCCGCCCATGCGGTATTCTTCGGCGAGCGCGACCCGCGCGCCGTGCGTCGCGGCGATGCGCGCGGCACGCACACCGCCGGAGCCGCCGCCGATTACGAAAAGGTCGAGGTCGAAGTCAGCCAAGGCTTGTCGCTCCCGCTATGTTGCCGCTCCTTGTAGCGGCAAAAAAAGCCGGGCGGAACTCTCGTTCGCCCGGCTCTCGTTCACGGAAGGTTGAAGGCGACACTCAGATGGTGTGGCCCTTCTTCTTCATTTCTTCCTTCAGACGCTTGTCGAGTTGCTGCGTGAGCTTACCGCTCCATTCCTGCGTCTTGGTATAGGCGTCGCGGAGAATCTCGGGGTTCTGCGCAATCAGCTTCTTGCCGGTCGGCGAATTGTAGAAGGTCAGCAGATCGTTCAGCTCGGCCTCGGTGAATTTCTCGGCGAAGGCCCGCGAAACGATGACAGCGATCTCTTCCTTCCGCTTTTCGAATTCGGGAATCAGCGTCTCGAGCGTGCCGGCCAGCTCCTTGGAGAGATCCGGATTCTGCTGCGCGTAGGTCGCATACATCTGCCGGAAAAGCTGCGGGATGACGCTATCGAAAGCGCGGGCCGAACCGGACACCTCGACCACCTGCTGCGCCAGCTTCAACTGATTGGCGCTCGGCGCCTGGGCATGCGCCGCGGCGGCAAAGCCGAACAGCGCGAAAAGAATTGCTCCCGCCCTTACGGCGCGGATTGCAAACGAAAACATCTCGAAAACTCCTTCCCGTGAATTCCTAGGGCCGTTCGATGACACGGATACCCTCGCTTCCCGCTAGGATTGCCCGTGTGGCGAGCCCAATGAAGAGGCCGTGTTCCACGACGCCGGGGATTTGCGCAAGTCCCCTTGCCAGATCCGGCACGTCGGGGATTCGACCGAAATGCGCGTCCAGGATCAGGTGTCCCTGATCCGTGACGAAAACATGGCCGTCCGTCTTTTTGCGTAATTTCATTTCGCCGCGGCAGCCGGCCGCCTCCGCGATCCGCAAAATCGCCCGCCGGGTCGCTTCCAGGCCGAAGTCGATCACCTCGACCGGCAGCGGAAAGCGGCCAAGGGCCGCCACCGCCTTACTCTCGTCGGCGATCACGATCATCTCACGCGAGGCGGCGGCAACGATCTTTTCGCGCAGCAGCGCACCACCGCCCCCCTTGATAAGGTTCAGGGCCGGGTCGAGTTCGTCCGCCCCATCGACGGTCAGATCGACTTCGGGGGTCTCATCAAGCGTGGTCAGCCGGATGCCGGCGGCCTCGGCCTGTTTCCGGGTGGTTTCCGAGGTGGGTACGCCCACGACGTCGAGGCCGGCGCGCACCTTCTCGCCAAGCAGATCGACGAAATGGGCGGCGGTCGATCCGGTACCGAGCCCCAGCTTCATGCCGTGCCGGACGTGATCCAGCGCGCGGCGGGCGGCTTCGCGCTTCAGCGCATCGGCGTTCATAGGGCGTCCTGTGGCGGAGATATATATAGAGCGGCGTGCTTCTACCATGACAAGCGCCGCACTCGCCACGGCCCGCGCTTTCCGCTACCCAGCTTTCCATGCGACCGACCATCGTCTTCGATCTCGACGGCACGCTCGTCGATACGGCCCCCGATCTCCTCCGGGCGCTCGACTTCACGCTCGAACATGAGGGACTGAATCCGCCGGAAGACCACGAGGCGCGGAATTTCATCGGCAGCGGCGCCCGTGCGATGATCGAACGGGCGCTTGCATATTCGCAGGTACAGTTCGGCAAGGAAAAAATCGACGGCATGTTTCGCCAATTCCTCGTCTATTACGAGGAACACATCGCCGATCACTCGCGCCCCTTCCCTGGGGTCGAACAGGCCTTGGTCCGGCTCAAGGGCGAAGGCGCGTTACTCGCAGTCTGCACCAACAAGCATGCAAAATACGCCGAGAAACTTCTGCGCGCGCTTAACCTTGCTGATCACTTCACCTTCATCGCGGGCGGCGACACATTCGCATTTAAGAAGCCCGACCCGCGGCATCTCACGGGCGCGATCGAAGGCGCGGGCGGCGCGCTGGAGCGCGCGGTGCTGATCGGGGACTCGGAGACTGACGTGATCACCGCGAAGGCCGCGGAAATTCCGGTGGTGGCGGTCTCGTTCGGCTACACCGATATTCCGCCGGCGGCGCTCGGGGCCGACCGGCTGGTTCACAAATTCGAGGAAGTGCCCGCCGCGGCGATGGATCTGATCGCGGCACGCCGGCTTGCTTGACAGTGCAAGGCCGCATTCCTTACATCGCGGCTTCTAACGGGCGCGTAGCTCAGCGGTAGAGCACTCCCTTCACACGGGAGGGGTCACAGGTTCAATCCCTGTCGCGCCCACCATTTTCTTTCAGCAACCACGACAAATGCGGCCGAGCTGCCACTGCTAGTCCCTATATATCGGAATACGGCCGCCTGCCGGGAAACTGCACGCCGATCTTGCCTTCCCGTTCCCACACGACACGGCATTCGCGAACTACGCTTAGTGTTTCGTTCAAAGCATTCTCGTCGAACGTAAAGGACAAAATGAACTCGGGCGGAAGCTCCGGCGTTTCATCGATATCCTTTGCTTCGATCGTGAGCCGCGCTCCGGTATCGGAAATATCAAGCACAGTACATGCACAGACGAATTCACGCTCCTGGCTATAAATCTTGGCCGGACGGCTTACCTGCTTGCGTTCGCTGTTTCGTTTCGTGAAGCGCATCTTCGATCAGCCCGCCTGGCGCCCGAATTCCTGAACCAGCATGAAACGCATCGTCCGTTGCGCGGACGCCTGCGACAGCGCGAGGAACGCGCGGCGCGCTTCTTCGAGTTCGTTTTCCGAGATCGAATAATGCGCGAAGCGAAACCGCAAAATCGTGCTTACGGTCGGCCAGGACAATTTCGCCGCCTTGCAGGCGACGAGAACGCCGTCAAAGCTTTTGTTCTTCATCAACCGGCTGATCGTCTTCGGCGGCGCGCTACAAAATAACGCCAGCGCGGAAACAGCTTCCTCGTAACGGCGTTCGCAAACGAAGCCGAGCAAAATCTGCTCGTTCAGCTTGCCGTCGCGATTGAGCCGCTTCACCAGATCGTCGGCGGAGGAGAAGTCATAGGCTTTCGTCACGTCGCGGCTGACGTCCGCCGCGATGTCGGCGAGCGCATGCTCGATCTGGTTGCGCCGTTCGGCTGGCGCATTAGCGAGCAGCCGTTTGCGAACGAGTTCGGTGGCACGCAGTAGAAGTTGCTTCAGCAGCTGTATCGGAAGGTCGAGCCGGAAACCGAGCGCCTCTGCAAGATCCGGATTTTTTTCCGCCCTCGCGGCCAGATAGACAAAATTATCGTTCGAGAGACGCGCACCCGCGTTACTCGCGAGCCGAAGCGCCACGCGGGCACTGCCGCGGTCGATCAGGATATCGCTCACGGTTTCGGCGATCTGGGTGCGACCGGAAATCGCAAGCAGATGATCGTCGCTCTTCGTCCGGGCTATATCGATAAGGTCGGTATCCGTCAGCCGCGGCGAGTGCTGCAGAACCGGACCAGCGATCGCGATTCGGTCGTCAAAGGCGAGTTGACGCACAGTCGCGAGGGGAGCGTTATCGATGTTGCAGAGACTGTTGCTAAGCTGGACCAGCGCCTTGGCCTCGATCCGCTTCATCAGATGCACGAGCACGTCGTCGAAGACGCCGATCTGCTCGTCGTTCAGTCTGTCCGATTCATCCAGAAAAAGCGTCGTAACGCGGCGAAGAATGTCGGTTCGCCGCTGCGGCGCGCCGGAAACGACTGCCGCTTCGAGTTCTGCAAGTAATGACCAAGTATCGCTCATCGCAATATGAAATGGCTGGTAATAGAATACGCATGTTCTTCAAATTCAGGCTTGATATTGCGTCTGCTTAAACGCGCGCAACATTCTGACGCATACATATTCGCAAGCGGAGATTAATAAACGGATAAACTGTAAGAAAGCCGACTTACTAGCCGGCGCGGAAGGTAAGCAGTGAGCAGGTTGGCGTTCCCGCCTTAGCTCGCCTGCTTGGTGGTGACGCGCGAAATCATCACCTGCAATTTGCGCTGCGCTGAGAGTTCTGAAAAGAGCCAGTACGACTTCTCGGCTTCTTCGAGCGCCGTGCCGCTAAGACCGTGGTTCGAGAAGTTTGCAGACAGAATCGTAGCCGCCGTCGGCCAACTCATCTTGCCGGCCTTGCAGGCGACCAGAAGCCCGACGTGATGATCGTCCTGCAGCAGCCCCGCGACGAAATCGACCGGGGCGCCGCAGAACAAAGAAAGCGTCGCACTTACCTCATCGAACTTCTTCTGCTGCGCGAAGCCGACGAGTACGCGCTCGTTCAGCTTGCCTTCACGATTGAGACGCTTGACGATGTTCTCCGCAGCAGCGAGATCGCGATAGCCAAACGCACCGAGCCCCAGTTCTTCAGCGACCGACATCATCGCTTCCTGAATCTGTCTCTGCTTTTCCGGGTCGGCCGAAGCTAGCAGCCGCGAACGCACCAGATTTGTCGCACGCATGAGTAACTGCTTCAGCAAAGAAAGCGGAATGTCGATTCGCAAGCCGAGATTTTCTGTCAGCTCGTCATCGCCGTCGGCGCGGCTCACGATCATTTCGTAACCGCCTTGCGAGAAGCGGGCGCCGGAATTGCGCGCGAGCTTGCCGACCACGCGCTTGTCGCCACGCTCGATCAGAATGTCGGTGATCGCTTCGCTGAGCTGCGCGCGAATTGCGATGGCAAGAAGATGTGTCTGCCCTTTCGACTTTGCGATTTCAATCAGGTCGTGTTCGGCGAGACGGTCCGACTGCGCGAGCACCGGCCCTGCCACCGCTATATTATCGTCGCTCGCGAGCAACGTGATCATGTTCGGCGGTGCGTTTCTGACCGGCGCGAGTTTGAGACTGATCTGCGAAAGCACCCGCTCTTCGATACGGTGCGCGAGATGGGTCAGGATCTCGTCGAAAACGCCGACCTGCGCTTCGTTCAGACGGTTGGCGTCATTCAAAAAGAGATCGGTGATCCGGCGCAGAAGCTCGACGCGGCGTTCGGGCGCGCCGCTCTGCAGCGCGTCTTCGAGCTCCGACATCAACGCCAGGGTAAATTTCATGTAGCCGCAATAGCAGCCGAGGCGCTAACAAGCGCTTAAACAGTGTGGTTACTAGCGCTCACGAAAGTGGCGCATCTGCCGCTAAAGATAGCGGAAAATTTTATCCAATCTTGGCGACGGGCGGCGTGCCGTGCGTATGGAAGCTCTCGATCGTCTTCAGGCCCCAGGCCTGACCTTTCTTGCGCTCGGTCTCGGTCCAGGTGACCGTTTTCCAGTCGGGATCGAGGATCAAGCGCGCGCCCGCATTCGCAACTTCGACGCGATTTCCGGCCGGCTCATAAACATAGAGAAAGAATGTCTGCTGGATCGCATGCTTATGCGGACCGGTTTCGATGAAGACGCCGTTCTCGAGAAACACATCGGCAGCGCGCAGCACATATTCGCGCTGGTCGACCGCATAAGTAATGTGATGGAAGCGGCCGCGCTCCTTCGTATTGTCGCGCGTATAGGCGACGTCGTAACTCTTGTTGTTCACCGTAAACCAGCAGCCGCCATAGCTGCCGTCGTCGAGCAGGATTTCCTCGGTGACGCGGCTGCCGAGTGCCGCCGGAAGAAATTCGCGGATCTTGCCGACATCCTGCGCCAGCAGATTGAAGTGATCGAGGCGGCGCACGCCGACGCCCCGGCCATGAAAGCGCTGCGCCTGGTTTTTCAGCGAAGGCTTCTCCGCTTCGGGCGCCTGATATTTTTTCGTGTCGAAATAGATTTCGAACACATGATCGTCGGGATCGCGGAAGCGATAGGACTTGCCGTGGCCGAGATCGCCATCGGTCCAGCCGATGCCGGTGCCGAGTTTCTCGATCGCAGCAACGCGTCGCATCAGCCCCTGCTCGCTCGACGCCCGATAGCCGACATGCGCAAGGCCGGTCGTGTTCGACGCGGTCAGCTTCAGCGAATGAAACTCGTAATCGTCATAAGCGCGCAGATAAACGCTGTCGCCTTCGCGGCCGCTTTCGGTGAGGCCGAGGACGTTCACGAAGAAATCGAGGCTCTCCTGCGGCTTGTTCGTCAGCATCTCGATATGGCCGAGATGCGCGATGTCGAAGCAAGGTTCGTTCTTCATTATTGTTCTCTCACTTCTTCAGATCGTCGAGGCTGTCGACATATTTGAGACCGGCCTTTTCCAGGCCCTCGCGCATTTTGTACATATCGAGGCCGAGCTCGCCTTTGCCGAGCCGCGACCGCTTTTCGTCTTCGTTGGCGACGCGGGTCTGCGCGGCTTTGAGCACCTTGTCGGCATCCGCGCGCGGCACGAAGACGACGCCATCCTCGTCGGCGACCACAACGTCGCCCGGATTTACGAGCGCACCTGCGCAGACGACCGGGATATTCACAGCGCCGAGCGTCGCCTTCACCGTGCCTTTCGCCGAAATCGCGCGCGACCAGACCGGGAATTTCAGTTCGCGAATCGGGCGCACGTCGCGGCAGCCGGCGTCGATGACAAGACCCGTGACGCCGCGCGCTTTGAGTGAGGTCGCGAGCAATTCGCCGAACATGCCGTCTTCGTTATCGGCGGTGCAGGCGACCACCATCATGTCGCCGGGCTGGCACTGCTCGGCGGCGACATGGATCATCCAGTTGTCGCCGGGCTGCGCGAGCACGGTGATGGCGGAGCCGGAAGCTTCCGCGCCCTGCCAAACGGGACGCATGTAATTCTTTGCAAGACCAATGCGGCCCATGGCTTCATGCACGGTCGAGACGCCGAGCTTGCCCAGCGCTTCGACGGTCGCTCTGGAAGCGCGCTCAACTTTGCGAACGACGACAGGTTGAAACGTCATGCCAGCGTCTCCACGACGTCGGGGAAGAGACGCTGATAGGCCTCACCATAGGTCATCGGTTTTCCGGAATTGCGCCCGCCCTGCATGCCGCGGTTCAGCGCAACGCGGGTGTAATATTCCCATAGGTGCTTCTGCGCCGCGAGAATCTCAAATGCCTTTTTCTTTTTCTCCCAGACGGTGTCGATATTGAGAATGACGTTCGGCTTGAAGTTACACATTTCAGGCTGGTGTGGCTCGAACAGGAATACCGGCGGCGCGGCATAGGCACGCGACGGATCGGGTTTGTGACCCGCGGCCTGTGCGATGATGCGCGCTTCCTGCGCGAAACGCGTCGCTTCCGGATGATCGACGTTGTAAGGGTCTTCAAGCGAGTGCGTCAGCACGAAGGAAGGATTCAGTTCGCGGTAAACGTCGATCGCGCGGTCGAGCATCTTCTCGGTAGTGCGTAGCGGATAGTCGCCGGCGTCGAAATATTCGATTTCTGCACCGAGAATTTCGGCGGCGCGGCTCGCCTCTTCCTTGCGCTGCGCCTTCACCTCTTCAAGCTTCACGCCTGCGTTCTTCCATGCGAACTGGCTCTCGCCGCGCTCGCCGAAAGACAGGCAAAGAATTTTCATGCGATAGCCCTTGGCCGCATGCAGCGCGATCGCACCACCCGCGCGCCAAACGAAGTCGCCGGGATGCGCAGTGATAACCAGTCCGGTTTTTCCTGAAGCCATATTGCCTTCCATTATTTTCGGTTACTCGGCAGCCTGTCTCGACGCCGCTGCCAGCGCATCGCCATGCGCGAAAGTTTTTCCGTCAAAAAGTTTGCGCGCGGTGCGAAGCAGCCCCGCGCGTTCGATCACGGGCCTTTCCTTTGTGCCGCCCACAGTGAGGTTCACGGTGAATTCGCCGGTCGGATGCTCGACCGACATCGATTTGTCGCGGCCCGCCGGAATGGTCGCGATGCCTTCGGCGACCGAGCCGGGTAGCACGCAGGCGGTCGCCACCGTCACCGCCGCGAACACGCCGATCGAGGCATGACACTCATGTGGGATGAACGAGCGCGTCGAGACATGGCCGCCCGCTTTTGGCGGGGCAATCAGGATCATCTTCGGCACGACCTTATTCGTAACGTCGCCAAGATTCATGAGCTTGCCCGCGGGAATGCGAATTCCCTCGAGCCGTTTCTTCAGTTCGGCGTCTTTATCCAGTTGGTCGCGCGGTTCGTAGCCGGTCCGGCCGAGATCGGACGCGCGCAACACGACACAGGGCATGCCGTTGTCGATCAGGGTCGCGTCGATGCCCGCGACTTTATCTTTCACGTTTCCGGTCGGCAGCAGCGCGCCGCAAACCGAGCCTTCTGCATCGAGAAAGTTGATGACCACGGGTGCCGCCGTTCCCGGCACGCCATCGATGCGTGCGTCGCCCTCGTAGTTTACGACGCCGCCGGGCGTTTCGATCTTCAGTTCGGCAATCGTGCCGGTATTGATCGTGCGGACCCTTACCGAGGTTACGCCGTCCTTTGCCTCGATCAATCCGCGCTCGATGGCAAACGGCGCGACACCGGAAAGAATGTTGCCGCAGTTCGGCGTGGTATCGACCATCGGCTTGTCGATCCCGACCTGACAAAAGAGAAAGTCGATATCGCAATCCTTGTCCGCCGACTTCGAAACGATCGCGACCTTGCTGGTCAGAGGATGCGCGCCGCCGAGACCGTCAACCTGCCGCGGATCGGGCGAGCCCATCACGGAAAGAAGAAAGCGATCCCGTTCGCCAACGTTCGATGGCAGATCGTCAGCGAGGAAGTAGACACCCTTCGAGGTGCCGCCGCGAAACATCATGCAGGGAATGCCGCGATCACGCATTGCGCTTCGCTCCCCTCGCCTGCGCGTTTGCCACCGCCAGCGCGAGCTCCGCGTCGAAGCCGAAATCGGTTAGCATCTCACCGGCTTCGCGCATTTCTTCCGAGCGGCGTTTGCCGTGGGTCGCGACCCGCTCCTTCATGTCTTCCGCGAGCGCGTGCCAGTCGATCGAGGGAAACGTCTCTTTCAGCGAGGCAAATACGTTTTCCTGCACGCCGGCGTGTTCCGACGCCTTGGCGCAATCGACCAAGAGCGCCTCAAGACCTTTGATGATGATACTGCGGCAAAGCTTGGTCGCCGAAGCATGACCGATTTCCTGCGAGATAGGCTTGATGTTGAAGCCGGCCGCATTCAGCCGTTCGGCGGTTTCGTCCGCGCGCGCGCCGCCTGCGAGAATAGACACGCGAATGCCGGGCTTCTTCACCGGCGCCATCACCGCGCCTTCGACATAGTCCGCGCCCGCCTTTTCAAGATGCATTCTCGCGCGCAGCTTGGTCGAGGGCGCCGCCGAATTGATGTCGAAGAAAATCTGTCCGCGCTGGAGGAACCCCGCCGCCTCTTCCGCGACGTTTTCGGCCGCCGCCGCAGTGACCGCGGAAATAACGAGATGCGCACCGTCGCAGGCGGCCTTTGCATTTTCCTTTGCCGCCACGTTGCGCTCCGCCGCAGCGTGCTCGTAGTCGCCGCGCTTGGCATCATCGTTCCGGAGAATGTCGAAGGTCGAGAGCGCAAGCGCCGGATTGCCCCGCAAATCGTCCGCGAAGCGGCGGCCAACTTCGCCGAAGCCAATGAAAGCGATGCGCAACGTGTTCCGATCAGCGCTCATACACAGACCATCCGCGGAGATCGCGGCAGGCGCGGAATATCTGCCAACCGCCCGTCCGAAGCATTGGATTATAGCGAGAATCCGCTGTCCACACCCGGCACATTCCCGGTTCAATGCTGCACTGCGTAGGACTACGCTGTGCCGATTTGCACGATTGCGAGCCCCCGGAATATATGGCGTTGAGGGAACGCAGGCCGGGGGCGGCAGGCCAAGCCGATAAAAGGGAAAACGATGCGACTGAAAACGATTATTCTTGCCGCGCTTGCGGTGCTGATCCTGGCTCCGGGCGCGATGGCGCAGGACATGCGCGATCCAATTACGGGTCAGAATATCTCGGGCAAAGGCTCGAATCCCAACTCCAAGCCGCCGCGCGGCTCAGGCTTGTTCGGACTTTTCGAGGGATCGACCTCGATCGATCCGAAATATGCACCCGGAAGCATCGTCATCATCACGAAACAGCGGAAACTCTATTTCGTCACCGCGCCGGGAACCGCGATCGAATACAATATCGGCGTCGGCCGCGCGGGCTTCACCTGGTCGGGCGTGCACAAGGTCACAAACAAGAAGGAATGGCCGACCTGGACGCCGCCAGCGCAAATGCACGCGCGGCAGAAAGGCCTGCCGAAGCAGATGCAGGGCGGCGAAAACAATCCGCTCGGCGCGCGTGCGATCTATCTCGGCTCTACGCTCTATCGCATCCACGGCTCGAACGATCCGGACTCGATCGGGCTCGCGGACTCTTCCGGCTGCTTCCGCATGCACAATTCGGATGTGATCGATCTTTATCCGCGTGTGGCGATCGGCGCGACGGTTTACGTGATCAACTGACGCGTATCTTTCAGATTAGAATTCAGAAAGGCCGGTGCCTCTACCGGCCTTTCTTTTTTTGCCTTCAAGACGCCGGTGTAGAGAAAAAGCGCGGCATCAGCACTGTGACCGCGTAATAGAACCAGTGCAGCATGTAAGAGTAGCCGAGCCCGTTAGGCACGCGCAGAATAAGAACCGGGAAGATCGCCCCGAAAGCCGAGGCAAAGATCATAAAGCGAATGACGTAGCCTATTGGCAAACCGCCAAATGCCAGAAGGACGTGGATCGCACTGAACAATAGAGCGCAATACAAGGATATCCGGCGCAGTTCGAGCCGTTCGGCAGCGAGCGACAACACCATGGCCAGAACTAGCAGCTGCTGGAACAGAATATCGACCGACTTCGGAAGAAAGTACCACTCGGTCGCAAGTACGACATCCGGAGCGGACCAAGATTGCGTCCAGTTGGCTGCGGGTAGTCGCGGCAATACATACGCTGCAAACAGCGTGCAGCCGCCGAACGCGACGAGCCAAACAGCATAGGCCGCGATCCGGTTGTCGAAGCGAATCCAGTCTCGATAAAGATTCCAGAACGTGATGATCGCAATGCCGATCCAGAAAATATAGTAGAGCGCAATCGCGACTGAACCGGCGTTGTAGCTCGATTTGACGCCGAGTTGCGGGAGGACGAAGTAGTAGCCGATATCGGAAGCGATCCAGATCGCGGCGATCAGAAGGAGTTTCCGCAGAACGCTTTCCTGCGAGTATTTCGTTGCTTTCGTCGTCATGATGCGAGCCGCGCCGTCGTCAGTGACGTGTCGCAGCATCGCGGGACAGTCCCTTGGCAGCCAATTCGTCGAGATAGCGCCGGAAGCGGCTCTCCTGTTCGCGGCCGAGTTCGTGCAGGTAGGGCCAAGTGTAGATGCCGGTCGAATGCAGGTCGTCGAACACGAGCCGCACGGCGTAATTGCCTACCGGATGCACTTCCAGAATCATCACGTTGCGCTTACCCGGCACGGTCTGGCGCTCGTCAGGACTGTGGCCCTGCACTTCGGCGCTCGGGCTTTCGACCCGCAGGTATTCGGCAGGCAACGTGAAACGGCTGCCGTCGTCGAACGCGACCTCGATCGCGCTGCGATTGCTCAAGACCCTGATCTCTGTCGGCCAGGGAGCGTTGTCTTCCGCCATTTCGTCCTCCGGCCCGGAACCTAGCGACCCGCCCCAGCGCGGGACAAGCCATGCGGCGCCGCGGCTTTACCTGCCCGGCTTTCTTGGCCAAAGTCCCTATATATCGGCGGGAAGGCCCAAAAATGAGCGAAAATCCGCTAGAATAGACGCCAGATGAACGATATTCGCCCGATTCCCGGAAGTTCCAAGGCCTCGCCGGCCCTCGTCGACCCGTTCGGTCGGCAGATCAGTTATCTGCGCGTGTCGGTCACCGACCGCTGCGACTTCCGCTGCGTCTATTGCATGTCCGAGCATATGACCTTCCTGCCAAAGCCGGATTTGCTGACGCTCGAGGAACTCGACCGCATCTGCACCGCGTTCGTTACGCGGGGCGTCGAGAAGCTGCGCATCACCGGCGGCGAGCCGCTCGTGCGGCGCGACATCATGAACCTGTTCCGCTCGCTCTCGCGCCATCTCGACAGCGGCGCGCTCTCGGAACTGACACTGACTACCAACGGCTCGCAGCTCGCGCGTTTCGCGAAAGAACTCGCCTCCTACGGCGTCAAGCGCATCAATGTCTCGCTCGACACGCTCGATCCCGCGAAGTTCAAGGCACTCACACGCTGGGGCGATCTATCCAAGGTGCTTGCGGGGATCGACGCGGCACAGGAGGCCGGCCTCCACATCAAGATCAACGCGGTCGCGCTCAAGGGCGACAACGAAGACGAAATTTCTTCGTTGATGGAATGGGCGCATGGCCGCAACATGGACCTCGCGCTGATCGAAGTGATGCCGCTCGGCGATGTCGGCACCGAACGCGTCGATCAATATCTGCCGCTTTCGCTGGTCCGCGCGCGGCTCGCAGAGAAATATACGCTCGAAGATATCGACTTCCGCACCGGTGGGCCCGCGCGCTACGTCTCGGTGAAGGAAACCGGCGGCAGGCTCGGCTTCATCACGCCGCTGACGCATAATTTCTGCGAGGGTTGCAACCGCGTCCGTCTCACCTGCACCGGTACGCTTTATATGTGTCTCGGGCAGGAGGACGCCGCCGACCTGCGCTCCCCGCTTCGGGCCTCGTCCTCGAACGAATTGCTTTATACAGCGATGGACAACGCGATCGCGCGCAAACCCAAGGGCCACGACTTCGTCATCGATCGCCGCACGAGCCAGCCCGCGGTCGGCCGTCACATGAGCCATACCGGCGGCTGAGCCGGTTTTCGAAGTCTTCGCCAGTGAATTCCAAACCCGCTGCCGGAGCGCTCTCCGCCAATCTAAGCAGTATTTTCTATATGGTGCTGGCGCAGGCTTCCTTCGCGTCCAACGACATCAATACGAAAATCGCGGTGAAATATTTGCCGGTGCCGGAAATTGTCGCGATCCGGGGTGCCGCCGCGTTCCTGTTTGCGTTCGCGCTCGTTTGCTTCGTGCATGGCATCGGCGAAATCCGGAAGCTCGCAAACCGGAACCTGTTCTGGCGAAGCCTGTTCGAAGCCTCAGTAGGGCCGATGGTCGTCACCTGTTACGCTTTCCTGCCGCTTGCGACCGTGACCTCGATCGTGCAGGTCGGCCCATTTCTTGGCATGATCGCCGGCATCTATCTATTTCATGAAACCGTCGGCTGGCGGCGTTGGTGCGCGGCACTCGTCGCGTTCGCGGGCGTGCTTCTCATCATCAAACCCGGCGGCGAAACCTTCCAGCCGATCGCGCTGATCGTGCTCTTGATCGCCGCAGCCGCCGTCGGGCGCGATATTCAATCGCGCAAGGTCGGGGCTGCCGCGCCAACGTTCGTGGTGCCGCTGGGTACGGCGATTATGAGCATGACGCTTGCCGCCATTCTCACGCCGATCATGTTGCCGTTCGGCCTCAAGGTGTGGGGTCCTTGGCACTGGCCGAGCCTGCCGGCGCTTGCGTTGTGCTGCCTCGCAGGATTTTTCTTGGTGCTCGCCAATACCTTCGCCTTTCTTGCGTTTCGTACAGGCGACATGGCGGTGGTTTCGCCGTTTCGATACTTCTATCTTTTCTTCGCGGTGATCGGCGGTATCATCGTTTTCTCCGAAATCCCAGACCGGCTTTCATTCATCGGCATGGGACTCATTGTCATCAGCGGAATCTATCTTCTGCACCGCGAGCGGCTGAATTCGAAACACGCGCTTGCCGCTGCCAACCCACCGTCCGCCGAATGAGCGATCTTCGCGCTGCCAGCCGCCGCGGCATGCTTTTCATGGTGCTGGCTATGGCCCTGTTCGCGGCGAACGACGCCGGCACGAAGTTAGCGGTGCGGACGCTTCCGGTTTCGGAAGTGATGGTTTGGCGCGGCGGCTTTGCGCTGATCTTCGTCGCCGCCATTCTCGTGTGGCGCGGCGAGTGGCGCGAGGCGCCGAAAGTTTTCGACTGGCAGGTTTCGCTGCGCGGCTTCGCAGAAGCGGCAAACGGTGTGCTGCTGATTTCCGCGCTCGCGCTGATTCCGCTCGGCAACGTGATTACCATCATTCAACTCGTGCCGTTTATCATGACTATCATCGGCGCGATGATGCTCGGCGAAGAAGTCGGCTGGCGGCGGTGGATCGCGGTCGGCGCCGGCTTCCTCGGCGTGATCTTCGTGGTGAAGCCTGCAACCGGTTCGTTCGATGCCGCGTCGCTGTTCGCTCTTGCCGCGACTTTCACCATTCTCCTGCGCGACATGCTCGCGCGCTCGATCGGCACCCGCGTGCCCGCCTTCGTGGTTGCGCTGAGTTCGATCCTCGCAGGTATCGTGGTCGGCGCGGGAGGCCTGTTTTTCCAAACTTGGCAGACGCCGAGTGCGGCGGCGCTCCTCGCTTGTCTCGCCGCCGGCATATGCCTTGTGCTCGCACAATTTTTCATCGTGCTCGCATATCGCGGCACGGAACTCTCGGCGGTAGCACCCTTTCGCTACACGATCGTCGTTTTCGCGGTGATCTACGGCTTCATCTTCTTCCGTGAAGTTCCCGACCTCTGGTCCTTCGCCGGCATGGCGCTGATGATCGGCGCGGGTCTTTACATGTTGCATCGCGAAGCGCGCCGCTCGCGCGCTGCGACAACGCGCAGCAAATAAAGACAGCGTAAAAGCCGTATTTCCGTAGCGTCTGCACGGTTTCATCCGCATCCATCTCAAGCCCTGGCGTATCGCCCTGCGGCTTGATCGGCGGGTTCAATTGTCTATGGTGCCCCGCAGGAAGGGATTGGACGGGTCTTCGCCGCCCCCGAACAGAGCAGGGACAGCCTGCCGGGGCCTTCGACGGCCCGCAACCAATCGCAACGTCCGGGGGGACAAAAGTGCGCACTTTTCTCGCAATCAGCCGAGCGATTGACTTCGTCAATATTCGGCTCGGAAAAGCCGTGGCATGGCTCATCGTGCTCGCGATCACCGTTTCGACGGTCAACGCGATCGTTCGAAAACTGCTCAATCAATCATCCAACGCATGGCTCGAACTGCAGTGGTACCTCTTCGCCGCGGTTTTCATGTTCTGCGCGGCCTGGACGCTGATCTCGAACGAACACATCCGCATCGACATCATCAACAACCAGTTTTCCAAGCGGGTGCGCAACTGGATCGACCTGATCGGTCATGTCTTCGCGCTGTTGCCGTTCTGTATCGTGATGATCTGGACGTCGATCCCGTTCTTCCTGACGTCCTACCGTCTCGGCGAGCGCTCCTTCGCCGCCGGCGGCCTGCCGCAGTGGGTAGCGAAGCTGATTATCCCGGTCGCCTTCGTCATTCTCCTGATCCAATCCTTCTCGGAAATCATCAAACGCGTCGCGATCATGCGCGGTGCGATCCCCGACCCTTACGACGCGCCGCCGGTTCACGCCGCGGAAGCCGAAGCAGAACGGCTGCTTCAGGCTGCGAATACCAAATCGTAAAAATCAGCGCGCGCGGAGCGAATTAAAATGATCGCCTTTCTGATTCACAACATGGCGCCGATCATGTTCGCGACTTTGGTCGTGTGCCTCCTGATCGGTTATCCCGCAGCCTTCACGCTTGCCGCGGTCGGATTGTTCTACGGCATCGTCGGCATCGAACTCGGGCTGTTCGCGCCGAACTTCCTGCAGGCGCTACCCGAGCGCGTGTACGGAACGATGAACAACGACACGCTGCTTGCGATCCCGTTCTTCACTTTCATGGGATTGATCCTCGAACGAAGCGGCATGGCGGAAGACCTGCTCGACACCATCGGCCAGGTGTTCGGCCCGATCCGCGGCGGCCTCGCCTATGCGGTGATTTTCGTGGGCGCTCTGCTTGCCGCGACCACTGGCGTCGTCGCCGCCTCGGTCATTTCGATGGGCCTGATCTCGCTGCCGATCATGCTGCGCTACGGCTATGACCGGCGGCTTGCGTCGGGTGTGATCGCGGCCTCCGGCACGCTCGCGCAAATCATTCCCCCATCGCTCGTGCTGATCGTCATGGCCGACCAGCTCGGCCGCTCGGTAGGCGATATGTACGAAGGCGCCTTCGTTCCCGGCCTGATCCTTTCAGGCCTTTACGCCTCTTACGTCATGCTGGTCACGCTGATCTTTCCGAACCGTGCGCCCGGCCTGCCGCCGGAAGCGCAAACTTTGAAGGAAGACGGCCAGAACCGTCCGCTTCGCACGATTACGAATTTCGTCGGCGCCGCGGCGGCGGTGCCGCTCCTCACCTTCCTGGTGGTGTCGGCGGTTCTCGCGATCGTCTTCATTCTGGTCGGCGGCATCGTCGGCAGCGGAAGCGACCTCGGTATTCCGCACACGGTCAAGGAATACGGAATCGAGGCACTTGCCGCACTGGTCGCGCTTTATGTGCTCTATCGCGGCGTCCGCTCGGGCAACTTCATGTCGCGTCCGCACGCGAACCTTGCATTGCTCGTGCTGGTCAGCGGTGCGCTCGGCTTCTTCGTGATGACCGAGACCACCTACAAGGGCGCGGACTTCGTCGTGCTCGCGATGTTCGTCGCGATCATCTTCGCCTTCCTGGTTTCGGTAGGCGACCGCTATCGCGGGCTTGCCGGCGTGATCGGCGCGATCGCGGCGCTTGCAGCCACCGCCTATGGCTATCTCTATCATCCGCTTCCGGTCGCAACGGGAGCGCTCGCGAATTTCGAGCCGCTATTCAGGTTCGGAGTCGCGGCCGGTATCGGCGCCGTCGTGTTCTTTGCCATTTCGCTGGTGCTCGGCTCCGTACCGTTCTTGCGCGAGCCGCTGCTTTCGGAGATGTCGCGTCAGGTGACGGCGGTCATGGTGCCGCCGCTCGCGCTGATCTTCCTGGTGCTCGGCACGATCTTCATTGGCCTTGCTACGCCGACCGAAGGCGGCGCGATGGGCGCCGCCGGTTCCGTGATCCTCGCGATCATGAAAGGCCGGCTGAACTTCTCACTCGTCAAACAGGCGACGGAGTCGACCGCGAAACTTTCCGCCTTCGTCCTGTTCATTCTGGTCGGTGCGCGCGTGTTCTCGCTGACCTTCTATGGCGTCGACGGACACAAATGGGTCGAGGAACTTCTCGTGTCCTTGCCGGGCGGCCAGATCGGCTTCCTGCTGTTCGTGAACGCGATGGTCTTCGTGCTCGCGTTCTTCCTCGACTTCTTCGAGCTCGCCTTCATCGTCATCCCGCTCCTCGGGCCCGCGGCGGAGCGGCTCGGCATCGACCTGATCTGGTTCGGCGTCATCCTCGGCGTCAACATGCAGACCTCGTTCATGCATCCGCCGTTCGGCTTCGCACTGTTCTACTTGCGCTCGGTCGCGCCGAAGGAATCCTATGTCGATAAGGTCAGCGGCCAGCTCACGGCGGGCGTTACCACCGGCCAGATTTACTGGGGCGCGGTTCCCTTCGTGGTCATCCAGTGCATCATGGTCGTGCTGGTGATCCTCTTCCCGCAGATGGTAATGCACTACAAAGGCTCCGCCACTGGAATGGATCCGAACAAGGTCAAGATCGAAATTCAGATTCCGGACGAGCCGCTCGGGCCGCCGAAGTTCTGAAATCGGCGCAAATAAAAAAACCCCGGAGCTTTCGCTCCGGGGTTTTTCTTTTCGCGTTGTCCGAACTTACGAGCGGCGCGAGCGGATCTGGAAGCTGTCGAAGGTGTATTCGGCAACCTGCCACCAGAGATACTGCTCGTTGCGGAAGGCCATGTAGGAGTCATGGATCTTCTTGAAGTCCGCGTTCTTCGCCGAGGTTTCGGCATAGACTTCGTTCGCGGCCTTGTAGCAGGCTTCCATGATCGCCGTGGAGAACGGCTGCAGCTTGGAGCCGCCCGCGATCAAACGGCGGAGCGCGCCGGGGTTACCGGCATCGTACTTCGCCATCATGTGGGTGTTGGCCGTCTGCGAAGCCGCTTCAAGCACCGCCTTATAGTGCTTCGGCAGCGCGTTGTACTTCTCGATGTTGGCGAGTGCGTGCAACATCGGGCCGCCTTCCCACCAGCCGGGATAGTAGTAGTAGGGCGCGACCTTCGAGAAGCCGAGCTTCTCGTCATCGTAGGGACCGACCCACTCGGCGGCGTCGATCGTGCCGCGCTCGAGCGCCTGGTAGATTTCGCCGCCGGCGATCTGCTGCGGAACGACACCAAGCTTCGTGAGCACCTGGCCCGCGAAACCGCCGATACGCATCTTCACGCCCTTGAGGTCGTCGACGGTCTTGATTTCCTTGCGGAACCAGCCGCCCATCTGACAGCCGGTGTTGCCGGCCATGAAGCCAACTGCGTTGTGCTTCTTGAAGAAGGCGTTGAGCAGATCGTTGCCGCCGCCATAGAGACACCAGGCATCCATCATGCGCTGGTTGAGGCCGAAGGGAACGGCCGTGGCGAAGGCGAAGGTCGGGTCCTTACCGACGTAGTAGTAGCAGGCAGTGTGGCACATTTCGACGGTGCCGTTCGACACGACGTCGAGCGCCTGCAGGCCCGGCGCGATTTCGCCCGCTGCAAAAACCTGAATCTGGAATTTGCCGTCGGTCGCTTCGTTGACGTACTTCGCGAGAACTTCCGCGGCGCCGTAAATCGTATCGAGCGCTTTCGGGAAGCTCGAGGTCAGACGCCATTTGATTTCGGGCGAGGATTGCGCAATCGCCGGAGCGGCTACGGCACTGGCAGCGACGGCACCGCCTGCGACTTGCAGGAACTTACGACGTTTCATGAGTTTTTTCCCCCTTAGGAAACGTGGAGTTTTCGTTTGTTGGACTCCCGGGTCTCTGAGTCCCGGTCATCTGGGGGCAGCATGGCCGACAGCTATGCAAAAATCTAGGAGCACGTCTTGATGCTATGCAGCAAAACAAAACGCCGCGACCCTTTCGGATCGCGGCGTATACTTTTCGTAATAATTTCGGATATTTAGCCGGCGTTGCGGCGAGCCCGGATCATGTAGCTGTCGAAGCCGTATTCGGCGACCTGCCACCACAGATACTGCTCGTTCCGGAAGTTCTGCATCAGATCGATGTACTTCTTGAAGTCGGCATTTTTCGCCGAAATCTCGGCCCAGAGCTGGTTGGTCGCCTTGAAAGAAGCGTCGAGAATTTCGTTCGAGAACGGGCGCAGCTGCACCTTGTTCGCGACCAGACGGCGAAGCGCCTGCGGATTTACGACGTCGTAGCGCGCTTGCATCCAGGTGTTCGCATAAGCCGCGGCGTTGCGGACGGCCGCCTGATAGTGCTTCGGCAGCGCGTTGAACTTCTCGAGGTTGAAGAACGCGTGCGTGGTCGGACCGCCTTCCCAGAAGCCGGGATAGTAGTAGTACGGCGCAACCTTCGCGAAGCCGAGCTTCTCGTCGTCGTAAGGACCCACCCATTCGGCGGCGTCGATCGTGCCGCGCTCGAGCGCCTGATAGATTTCGCCGCCGGCGATCTGCTGCGGCACGACGCCGAGCTTGGCCAGCACCTGACCGGCAATGCCGCCGATGCGCATTTTCAGGCCCTGAAGGTCAGCGACGGTCTTGATTTCCTTACGGAACCAGCCGCCCATCTGCGTGCCGGTGTTGCCGAGCGGAAGCGCGTTCACGCCAAACTTCTTGAAGAACTCATTCCAAGTTTCGATGCCGTCGCCACCTGACATCCACGCATTCTGCATGCGCGCATTCAGGCCGAACGGAACCGACGCGGCGATCGCGAAGGTCGGGTCCTTGCCGACGTAGTAGTAGGAGACGGTGTGGCAGGCTTCGATGGTGCCGTTCGAGGTCGCATCAAGCACCTGGAGCGCCGGAACGATTTCGCCACCGGCAAACACCTGAACCTGAAATTTGCCGTCGGTGATGTCGGAGAGCTGCTTGGCGAACACTTCGGCGCCGCCATAGATGGTATCGAGCGGTTTCGGGAAGCTCGACGCAAGGCGCCATTTGATTTCAGGATTGGCCTGGGCAATGGCCGGGGCTGCAACCGCGCTAGCAGCGACGCCAGCACCCGCGGCCTTCAAAAATTGACGACGTTTCATCGTAGGAACTCATCTCCCATAGACTGCGGGAGGCACTGCGCCTTCCGCTTGGGCAAGCGGGTAGCATGCTTTGGCGGATGGGACGCGAAATTAGCCATGCACGGTGGGCAAAGCGAGCCGCCGAGCCATGCCGCAAACGGGAACTCTGCGACCAAAGTCGATCAAAATCTGAGCAAGTTTTGTGCGTACCGATTGGCTAGCGCAAATTCGTAGCCGCGATGCGCGCAGTTGACGCAGCGGCAAGGAACTTCGCCGTGTCAGCCGGCGCGCCGCGCTTGAGCCCGGGATAAGCGTTGGATGCGAGATCGAGGGCCGCGCGGATCGCCTTCGCGGCGGCAGCGCTCGACTTTTCCAGTTCGGAAAGAATCTTCTCCGCCTCAGTGCGCGCGGCGAGCGCAAAGCCAAGACCGTCGAGATAAGTTTCGAGCGTGGAATCCTTCTTCAACGTGAGCACATACTGTGCGGCGGCGCGGTCGAGCATGTCTGCGATGACCTGTGCCTTCACCGCGAGCGCCGATAAGGCCGACTTCGGTCCAGCCTTCTCCGCGCCTGCGAGTGCCGTCTGCACCGCCTCCACGGCCTTCCGCACTTCCGGCGCCGGAGCGTTCTTGTTCGCGGCGGCGATCGCCGCTTCGATCTTCGCACCAAGATCTTTTACACCGCGCTTTTTGAAGACCTCTTCCATCTCCGCGTAAACTTCGGAAAAGCCGTGCGCGAACATCTGCGTGCCGGCGGTCTTCTCACCCGCTTCGTAGGCGGCAAGCCCGGCATAGTAATGTGCAGCGATCACTTGTAGCGCGATGCCGTATTTTACCGGGTCCTTGTCGGCTGCGGCCGCGTCGATGCCGCCCTCGCCGCTTTCTCCGCTTTCGTTTTCGCCGCCCTCGCCACGGATGAGTTGCGCAAGCACGAACGAATGCGCGGCGGGCGCGTTGATCGAGGTCGAATTGAGCGGATCGAGATTCTCCGCTTGCGCCGCCGATGACGCGCCGGCGACAATCGCGACCCCGACACCAAGCCAGATTTTCGTGGTCTTCATGGCCGTTTCCCCGCAAGCAGATTTGCGTTCAACATAGTCCTGCGAGAGGCTTGCAGTCCACGGCCCTCGACGGATTTGAATTGCTCCAAACAATGCGCATCGCCATCGCCAATGTTCTAAATGCCGACGAAGTCTCGCAGCTACGAAGCAGCCTCGAAAGCGTGCGCTTTCTCGATGGCCGGGCAACCGCGGGTTATGCCGCGCGCGAGGTGAAACATAATCGTCAGGCGGACAGCTTGGACCGGAACACCTCGGCGTTGCGCGATCTCGTGACCGAAAAAATCCTAGCGAACGAATTGTTCCGGCTTGCCGCACGGCCGAAGCAACTGACGCCGATCTTGTTCTCGAAATACGAGCCGGGCATGCGCTACGGCAATCACATCGACGACGCACTGATGAGCGGGATACGCGCCGACGTTTCCTTCACGCTGTTTTTGTCAGAACCGTCCTCTTATGACGGCGGCGAACTTGTGATCGACACTCCGGCGGGCGAAGACACGATCAAACTAGAGGCCGGCTCGATGATCGTCTATCCGGCTACCTCGCTGCATCGCGTTGCCGAAGTCACGCGCGGCGAGCGGCTTGCCGCGGTAGGCTGGGCGCGCAGCCTCATTCGCGAGGAAGCGAAGCGTGAGCTGTTGTTCGATCTCGATACCGCGCGGCGGCGCCTGTTTGCGCGCGAGGGAAAAAGCGAGGATTACGATCTCTTGTCGAAGTCGTCGGCCAATCTCCTGCGGATGTGGGCCGAAGACTGACGATATCAGCGCCGGAAGCGCGGGTCGTAAATCGGATTGAGATAGCAGCGCTCGTTCAGATTATTGCGCGAAGCAAGGCACTGCTCGAGCGTATAGGCCATACAGTAGGGAATAGAACTTCCCTCTCCGATCTTCATCTCGCGGCACCAAAGATCGGATGGCGGATTGGCGGGACGCGGAGCGCGCTGTTGCGCCGACGCGGCGACCGTAGTTGCGAACAGGATCGCCAGAGCGACGACGGTTTTCATGCGGATTTCCTTTCGCTACGACTCGATCACAATCTTCGGCGCGGCTCGCTTGCCGGCCGAGCCTTCGAGCGCGCCGCGCACTTTCGCGGCGATGTCTTTGTAGATTTTCGCGTAAGGCCCGTCCGGCTCGCTGACGACAATCGGCTTGCCGGCGTCGGACATTTCTCGAATCTTCAATTCGAGCGGCACTTCGCCGAGGAACTGCACGTTCCAGCGGTCGGCCTCGTGTTTCGCGCCACCGTGGCTGAAAATATCCGAGCGCTCACCGCAATGCGGGCAGAGGAAATAACTCATGTTCTCGATCAGCCCGAGCACGGGAACGTCCACGCGCTTGAACATGGCAATGCCACGGCGCGCGTCGATCAGCGCGAGATCCTGCGGCGTGGACACGATCACCGCACCAGCGAGCGGCACCTGCTGCGCGAGCGTCAACTGCGCGTCGCCGGTGCCGGGCGGCATGTCGACGACGATGACGTCGAGCGGCGCCCATTCCACTTCGCGCAGCATCTGCGTGATCGCCGACTGCACCATCGGCCCGCGCCAGATCATCGGCGTGTCTTCGTCGACCAGAAAGCCGATCGACATGACTTTCAGGCCGTAAGCTTCCATGGGCTTCAAAATGCGGCCGTCGACCAGTTCGGGCTTGCCCTTAAGCGCGAGCAGCCGCGGCATCGAAGGACCGTAGATGTCGGCGTCGAGCACGCCGACTTTCAGCCCAAGCGATTGCAGACCGAGCGCAAGATTGACTGCCGTTGTGGACTTGCCGACGCCACCTTTTCCCGAAGCAACAGCGATGATCGCTTTGACGCCCGGCACGCCTTGCGTCGCGCGGCCCGGCGGCTGCATCGCAGGACCGCCCGCACGCGGCGGCGGCGCGGAAGGCGCACCCGGCTTCTTTTCGGCTGTCAGCGCAATCATGACCGAAGCGATGCCGGGAATGCCTTTAATAATGCCTTCGGCTTCCCTGCGGACGCTTTCCCAAGCCTGCGCTTCGGCTGCGTCCACGGTAAGCGAACAAAAAACCTTGCCCCCGGTGACGACGACGCCGGAGAGCTTGCCGGAAGAAACGATGTCGCGCCCGTCTGGGCCTTTTACGGATTTGAGGGCGTCAGTGATGCTGGCGGAGGTGGCGGTCATTTTTTCTTGTCTCCTGCCGGAGACATAGCATTTCCGGCGAAAAAGCGCTTCGCGGCTATTCGCCCTGAAAACGCGGCAGGCGCTTCTGGATGAAAGCGGTGACGCCTTCCATGAAATCCCTCGAACGGCCGGCCTCGCGCTGGCTCTCGCGCTCCAGATCGAGCTGGGCGGCGAGATCATTCGCGCCGCTTTGCATCAGCGCTTTCTTCGCAAGCCGATATGCAAGCGTGGGGCCTGCTGCCAGGATCGCAGCGTGCTTCGCGACTTCGCTTGCAAAAATATCGTCGTCAAAGATCTTCCACGCGATGCCCATCCGCTCGCACTCCTCCGCGGAAATACGATCCGAGAACAGCGACATCGCCAGAGCGCGCTTGAGGCCGACAAGCCGCGGCAGGAACCAGGTGCCGCCCGCGTCCGGCACGAGGCCGATCCGCGCAAACGCCTGCTGGATGTAGGCCGAGCGCGCCATCAGGATGATGTCGCAGGCGAGTGCGATGTTCGCTCCCGCGCCCGCGGCCGGCCCGTTGATCGCGGCAATCGTCGGGATCGGGAACGACGCGAGCCGCAGCACCAGCGGATTGTAATTTTTCTCCAGCGAGGCGCCGAGATCGAGGTTGGACGACTCTCCGACATTGCGCTCGCTCAAATCCTGCCCGGAACAGAACGCGCGGCCCTCGCCTGTTAGTACCAGACAGCGGACGTGCTTGTCGGCTTCGACGCGATCGAGCGCGTCGCGCAGTTCGGGATGGGTCGCAGCGTTGATCGCGTTTAAGCGCTCGGGGCGCGCGAGCGAAAGGGTCGCAACCGAACCCGCGACTTCAAGCCGGATGTTTTCGTATTTCGCGGTCATTGCCTACGCCTTCGCACTTGGCCGCGCCGAAACGGCAGCATGCCAGCGCGTCAGATTTTTCATCTCCGGCGTAACGGACAGCTTGATGACGCGCATGAAATCCACCGTGCAGAGCGCGGTGATGTCGGCAATCGTGAAGCGGTTGCCCGCCACGTATTCGCGTTTACCGAGTTCGGACTCGAGCAGGTTCACGAAGTCGATCGCCTGATCGCGGCAGACCGCACCCCACTCCGCAACCTGCACCTTCTCGCGCTTGGCCATGCCGGGGCTGGTGTGACGAAACGACTGCGACACCGGACCATAGAAGTGCAGTTCCAGACGCCGGTTCCACATCTCGACCTGCGCGCTTTCCAGCGCGTCGCGCCCGAAGAGGTTCGGCTCGGGATGCAGCTTTTCAAAATACAGGCAGATCGCGACCGACTCTGAGATGATCGTGCCGTCGTCGAGCACCAGCACCGGCACTCGCTGCATCGGGTTCATCGCCGTGAATTCGTCGGTCCGCTGTTCGAGCGCGCCGAGATCGACTTCCTGCTTGGGAACTTCAATGCCTTTTTCCGCCAGAAAGATGCGCACACGGCGCGGGTTGGGCGCGCGGCCCATGTCGTACAATTTCATTTTCAATGTCTCTCCGGCGGCTATCGGAACATGCGCGCGGGAACCTATCAAGCGTTAGAAATAGTTGGGCTATTTGTCATCCAGCCACACGGATTTACCGTTTCTTAACCATAAGAATCAGCCCGGCATTAACCACCTTCGCGCGATGGTAGGCGCGGCCGGCGCGGGGGTGTTCCGCTTGCCGGCCTGCGCACTTTTCGCGCGGGGCGATCGGGTAACGGTACTGCGTAATGATGAGTCATAGCGCCCGTGGGGACGAAACGGCGGCCGATGCCGCCCGTGCCGCTCATGCGCGGCGGCTCAAGCTCAATCGCAGCGTCCGGGATGCCCGCGATGCACTGACCTCAACCTCCGGCGTCAAGTCCGCGTTCCATTACGAACTGCTCCGGCTCTATGCCGAACATCGCATCGGCGCGTCGGTCGCGCTGTTCATGCTGATCTCGCTGGTCGGCATCGCCTCTTCGCTTTGGACCGGCGGGCTCGGCGCGGTGCTGTGGACGCTGATCGCGCTCACGATCCATTCGCTCAATGTCGCGGCTTGCAAGCGCTTCCTGCAATCGCCCGCGAGTCCGGCGTTGATGCAGCGCTATCGCGTGCTGTTCACGATGTTCGACCTGATCTTCGGCGTGAGCTGGGTGCTGATCGTGAACGTGCTGGTCGGCCTCGGCGCGCAGGGCTCGGGCGACTTTTCGCTGTTCGCGATGCTGCTCGTAGTCGCGGTATTCTCGATGCTGGCCGCGAGCATTCCGAGCGCGGTCTATGCCGCGACCGTTCCGGTCGCGGGTGTCGTGACGCTCCATTATCTCCTGCGCGGCACGCCGCAGGACGTCGTGCTCGCCATTCTTACGATCGGCGCGGAAGCTTATTTCGTGATGGTCGCGGGCCGCCTGCACATTGCCGCGGTCTCGGCGCTCGAAGCACGCGCGCAACTCGACGACCTGATCGGCGAACTCGAGCAAGCGAAAGCGAAATCGGACGAAGCCGCACGCCGCGCGGAAGCCGCGAACCTCGCGAAATCGCGTTTTCTCGCGCAGATGTCACACGAGCTGCGCACGCCCTTGAATGCGATCCTCGGCTTCTCGGAAGTTATGAAGAACGAAGTGCTCGGCGGTCATGCAGTTCCGGCCTACAAGGAATATGCTGGCGACATTCACACCTCCGGCGAGCACCTCCTGAACCTCATCAACGAAATTCTCGATCTGTCGCGCATCGAGGCCGGCCGCTACGAACTGAACGAGGAGCCGGTGAACCTTGTCGCGATCTGCGACGACTGCAATTATCTGATGAAGATGCGCGCGACAAACCGCGGCATTACGCTCAATACCGTATTCGAATCCGGCTTGCCGAAGATCTGGGCCGACGAGCGCGCGACGCGCCAGGTGGTGCTCAATCTGCTTTCGAACGCAATCAAATTCACGCCGCAGGGCGGCGAAGTATTCACCAAGGTCGGTTGGACCGCGTCCGGCGGGCAATATGTCAGCGTGCGCGACACCGGACCCGGCATTCCCGAAGACGAAATCCCGGTGGTGATGGCGTCCTTCGGCCAGGGCTCAAATTCGATCAAGACCGCCGAACAGGGCGCGGGCCTCGGCTTGCCGATCGTAAAGGGCCTGATCGATCTGCATGGGGGCACTTTCACGCTGCGCTCGAAGCTGCGCGAAGGCACCGAAGTCATTATCACCTTCCCTGCCGAACGGGTGATGGCCGCGCTTGCGCCGGTGACGGATGCCGTCCCGCTGCAGCCGCAGCAGCCCGTCAAGAAAACCCGGACTACTCCCGCCCGCGGGTGATAAAATTCGCCTACATCGAATCGAAGCCGCTGTGACCGTGCTGGAAACCGACGATGCTACCGCCCTTCGTACATGACACGCTGAGATGGCTTCGCAACGAGACCGTGCTACCTGCCGGCGCTGCGGCGCAATCGTCCGACGACAGCGGCATGACCGATCCGGGCGCGGGCGCCTATGCGGCACCACTCGCGGCAGGTATCGCAGGCGCGTGCGGAGCCGCGGCACTTCTCGCCTGCCATTTCCTGCGCCTGCCCTCATTTGCGGTAGCTGCGGTGACGCTGCTCGCGCTTGCTGCGGCGCGCGGCTTCCGGCTCGAAAGCGGCTGCGTGCGTGGCGGCGACCGTCTCGCCGGCGTGACGGGCACGGGCACAGCGCTACTCATGTTTCTGTTACTCGTGGAAGCCGCCGCGCTCGCGGGGCTCGCCGTCTATCACACCCCGAGCGCGGCGCTCGCTCTGATCGCCGCCGCCGTCTTCGGCTCGACCGCGTCGATCGTATTTCGCCTTACCCAGCCCGCGCGTCCACTTGAGGAAATCGGTGACTCGCGGCCTTCGCACAGCACGGCGTTACAGGGGCTGATGGTCGTCACCATCGTCATCTGCACCGCGCTGCTGCTACCGGTGTTCCGGATCGGTGTCACCGCGGCGGCATTCGTCGCGGCACTTTCCGCGTTCGTTTGCGTCGTCGCGATCGCGCGCAATCAGCACGCCGATGACGTGCCCGATTGCGCCGCGGCCGCCGGCAAGGCCGCGGAAGTCGCGGCTTTACTCGCCATTCTCGCCTTCGTGGAAGCGTCCTGAATCATGTTGCGTAACGACAAATTTCTCTGGCTGATCATCGGCGGTCTCGCACTTGCCGTCATCGTACTGGTTTCGCAGCACGACGAAGGCATGGTCGGGCCGATGGATACCAATGCTTTTGCGAGCCTCGTCTATTTCAGTGCGCTTCTGCTTCTCGTCGGCGGCGGCTTCTATTCGGTATTCTATGGCGGCTTTCAGGCGAAACTGAAATCGCTCGGCGTCTGGCTCGGCATCGTGGCGCTGCTCGCCATCGGCTACAATTACCGCGGCAATATCGTGAAGGTCGTCGACCGCATGTTCTCGGTGGTCGCGCCAGATTCCGACATTACTGCGAGCATTCCGAATAGCATTCGCGTCGCCCGCAACACGAACGGCGACTTCAATGTCCGCGCGCAAATCAACGGCGCGCCGCTCGCCATGCTGATCGATACCGGCGCTTCGAGCGTGGTGCTGACCGTCGAAGCCGCGCGGGCGGCCGGGCTTCCGGTGGATCTTCTGAAATACGACATCACCATCGAGACCGCGAAAGGCCGCAGCCACGCGGCGTCGGTCGTGCTCGATCAGATTCGCATCGGCAATATCGTCGAGCGCCGTGTGCCGGCATTGATCGTACGGCAGGGCGACCTGCGCACGAGCTTGCTCGGGATGAGTTTCCTGCAACGGCTCGATTCGTTCGAGTTGCGCGGCCAGCAGATGGTCCTGCGCGGACGGCGCTAGGCTAGAACCACTTCATCAGGCTCGCGAAGAAGCGCACCGCGACGATCAGGAGGAAAACCGCGAAAGCGATTTCCAGCCTGCGGCGCGGCCAGGAATGCGCGAGCTTCGCGCCGTAAGGGGCCGCGAGCACGCTGGTCGGCGAGAACAGCAGGACGGCGAGAAACGAAACATAGCCGACCGAGAGCGGCGGCATCAGCGCTTGTTGCGGCCAGCCCGCGATCATGTAGCCGATTACGCCCGGCAGCGAGATCAGCACGCCGACGCCGGCCGAAGTCGCAACCGCCCGATGGATCGAAACGCCATAAAGCGTAAGAAACAGCGCCGAATAGGCACCCCCACCGATACCCATCAACGCGGAAATCACGCCGATCGCCAGACCGACCGCCGCGGTAACTCCGGTACCGGGAAGCTCGTTTCCGAGACGCCAGCTTTCGCGACCGAACAAAAGCTTCAGCGCCATGAGCGTTGCGAACACTACGAACAGCATCTTGAAAACGGTCGCGCTCGCGAAATAGGCGATGAACGAACCGATGCCGACGCCGACGATAATCGGGACCGCCCAGATTTTCAGAACGCGGTCATCGACCGCGCCCTTGGCGCGGTGCGCGAAATAAGAGCGTATCGAAGTCGGAACGATCAGCGCGAGCGCGGTGCCGACGCAAAGCTGGATACGGACTTCGTCGGCGACGCCGAGTACCCGGAAGACCTCGTACATGACCGGGACCGAGATCGCCGCACCGCCGATACCGAGAAGCCCCGCGAATAGGCCGGTGAGCGTGCCAGCAACGACGACCGCACCGACAAGAACCGCGAATTCGCCCGCGGGGATTCCAAGAATTGTCATGCGGCGCTTTGTGCAGGCATTCCCGATGAAAGGAAAGAAAGCGCCTCGCGCAGTACCCATGCATTTGCGCCGGGTTTTACCGCCTCGGTAGCCAGATGCCGCCGGAAAGCGCGCGCGCCGGGACGTCCGCGGAAGGCGCCGAGTAAATGCTTCGTAATATCGTGAAGCCGCGTTCCGCTCGCGAGTTCGCGTTCGATATAAGGAATAAGCCGCTCGAAGGCTTCTCCGAGGCTCGATACCGGCGGCGTTTCACCGAAGATTTCCTGGTCCACGTTCAGCAAGATTTCCGGCGTGTCATAGGCGGCGCGGCCCACCATCACCCCGTCCAGATTCGCAAGATGCGCCTTCGCATCCGCGAGCGAAGTAACGCCGCCGTTCAGAATGACGGGATAGCCGCCGAGCCGCTGCTTCAGCCGGACCACGCGGTCGTAATTCAACGGCGGGATGTCGCGGTTCTCGCGTGGGCTCAGGCCCTGCAACCACGCCTTGCGGGCGTGAACGACGAGCGCATCGGCACCTGCCTGCACCATCGCGTCGGCAAAGCGGTCGAGCGCTTCCTCCTCGTCCTGATCGTCGATGCCGATCCGGCACTTCACCGTAACCGGAATTTTCACCGCCGCCTTCATGGCGCTAACGCCATCGGCAACGCGCGCGGGCTCGGCCATCAGACAGGCACCGAAGAATCCGTTCTGCACGCGATCGGACGGGCAGCCGCAGTTCAGGTTCACTTCGTCGTAGCCGAGGTCTTCTGCGATCTTCGCGGATGCTGCGAGTTCTTTCGCATCCGATCCGCCGAGCTGGATCGCAACCGGATGTTCTTCGGCATTGAAGCCGAGCAGCCGCGCACGGTCGCCGTACAGCACTGCGCCGGTCGTAATCATTTCCGTGTAAAGCCGCGTGCGGCGCGTGAGCAGCCGATGGAAGAACCGGCAATGCTTGTCGGTCCATTCCATCATGGGCGCGACGGAAAAGCGGTATGGCGAAGCGTCGTTCAAAATGCGGGCCTGACCGGTTATCGTCACGCGGCCTTGCGGTCGAAGTCGCCGCGCGCGGTGACGATCTTTCCATAGGCGCTTTCCGCCCAGCGTACCAGCGCGTTCAGCGGGCCGAGCAGCGACGTGCCTAACGGCGTGAGCCGGTATTCGACGCTCGGCGGCTGCGTCGGAAACACGGTGCGCGAGATCAAGCCGTTACGCTGCAATTCGCGCAGCGTCTGCGTCAGCATCCGCTGCGAGATATCCGGGATCAGGCGGCGCAGTTCGCCGAAACGGTAGGGCTTCTCCGAAAGCGCGAGCAGCATCAGCGTGCTCCACTTGTCGCCGATCTGGTCGAGCACCTGCCGTACCGGACAGCTTTCGAGACCGTCTCCCGAGATATTCTGCGCGCGCAGCACGTCCTGAATTTTGCGCGACGATTTGGCCGGACGTTTCATCGTAGTTCCTTCCCGGTAACCTGCGCCCTCGAAACTGCCTTCTTTACGGGCGCCGGATGATCTCTCATGTAGTCATGGTCTCAAAAAGAGACCATATCACGATCTGTACATGGGAAGCACGACGATGGCAAACCAGCCCACTCTCCTCGTCACCGGCGCAAGCGGCCAGCTAGGCCGCCGCACGGTGGAAATCCTGCTCGAAGCCAAAGCCGGAAACGTGATCGCGGGCACGCGCGATCCGTCGAAGGTCGCCGACCTCGCGCTGAAAGGCGCGGAAGTCCGCAAGGTCGATTTCGACGATTCGGCGCTTGCGGAAAGCCTCAAGGGCGTCGACCGGCTGCTGCTGATCTCGACCGATGCGCTCGACACGCCGGGCAAGCGGCTCGCGCAGCACAAAGCCGCAATCGAGGCCGCAAAGAAAGCCGGCGTGAAGCACATCGTTTATACGTCGATGCCGAAGCCCGAACCCGGCTCGCCGATCCCGTTCGCGCCAGATCATTACGGCACCGAGCAGGCGCTCGAAGCGAGCGGCATCGACTGGACGGTGCTTCGCAACGGCTGGTATCAGGAAAATCTCCTGCACTCCCTGCCTTCCGCTCTCGCTTCCGGAAAATGGTTCTCGGCCGCGGGTGACGGCAAGGTCGCGCATGTCGCGCGCGAGGACGCGGCTTATGCGGCGGCAGCCGCACTTGCCACGCCGCCGAGTGGAAACGCGCGCTACGACATCACCGGCGCGGAGCTGCTCACCACGGAGGAAATCGCGAAACTCGCATCGGAAGCAACCGGCAAGCCGATCGAGGTCGTGAACGTCACCGACGAGCAGCTTACGCAAGGCATGATCGCGGCCGGTATGCCCGCGTTCCTCGCGCCGGTATTCGCGAGCTTCGATACCAACACACGGAAGGGCAACATCGCGATTGTGTCCGACGCGGTCCGGAAGTTGACCGGCCGCGCGCCGCGCCCGCTTAAGCAGTTCTTCGCCGCCAACAAGGAAGCGCTGCTGCACGCCCACTAGGCGGAACATAAGCGTTCAAGGGCGGTCCAACGGGCCGCCCTTGACGCCCCCGCGTTGACGCGAAAATGTCGTTTCCAAAGCCGCCGATAAGCGGCGCGTGCAAGGAAACGCCTTCGTGCCAATCCCCGTTCAGTTCCAGGGCCGTCTTGCGATCCCCGCGGTCGCGGCCCCCATGTTCCTCGTGTCCAATCCCGATCTCGTGGTCGAGACCTGCCGGGCCGGCATCGTCGGCACCTTCCCGGCGCTGAACCAGCGCACCAGTGCGGGCTACGAGGAATGGCTCGTCGAGATCAACGAGCGGCTCGCGAAGATCGAGCGCGATACCGGCAAGAAATGCGCGCCGTTCGGCGTCAACATCATCGTCCACAAAAGCAACCCGCGCGTCGAGGCCGACCTCGAAATCTCACGCAAGCATAAAGTGCCGCTCATCATCACCTCGCTCGGCGCGGTGAAGGAACTGGTCGGCGCGGTGCAGGGCTATGGCGGCCTCGTGTTTCACGACGTCATCAACATCCGCCACGCGCGCAAGGCGGCCGAAGCCGGAGTTGACGGATTGATCGGCGTCTGCGCGGGCGCTGGCGGCCACGCGGGACTCATGAGCCCGTTCGCGCTCATTCCTGAAATCCGCAAATTCTTCCCGAAGACGATTTTGCTTTCCGGTGTGATGTCCACCGGACGGCACGTCGCCGCCGCGCGCATGATCGGCGCGGACCTTGCTTATCTCGGCACCCGCTTCATCGCGACCAAGGAGAGCATGGCACAGGAGAAGTTCAAGCAGATGATCGTCGACACCAACGGCGCCGACATCGTCTATACCGCCGCGATTTCGGGCGTGCATGGCAACTTCCTGATGCCGTCGATTGCCGCGACCGGAAAGCAGATCGATCTCAATTCCTCGCACAAGATGCAGGTCGGCCAGCATGAGGAACGCGCCTGGAAGGACGTCTGGTCGGCCGGGCAAGGCGTCGGCTCCATCGACGATGTGCCCACAACCGCCGAACTCTGCGCGCGACTGATCAAGGAATACCGCGAGGCGATCGAAGAACTCGCAGACGAAAGCGCGGCGATCGCCGCACAGTAAAACGAGCAAGACCATGAATCCCGAATCCTGGATCGACATTCCCTTTCTTACGCTTTCCGATCTCATTCGCGATCACGCGAAAGAGCGCGCATCGCACGCAGCGGTGATTCAGGACGGGCGGCAGCTCGATTACGCGGCACTCGACAAATATATGGACCGGATCGCCGCGACCTTGCAGCGCGACGGACTGAAGGCGCGGGATGCCGTCGCGATCTGCGCCTATACCTCGATCGAATATCTCGCGGTGTTTCTGGCCGCACTTCGCTGCGGCATCGCGGTCGCGCCGCTTGCGCCCTCCTCCACGCCGGAAACCATCGCGACCATGATCGCGGATTCCGGCGCGAAGATTTTCTTTCTCGACAGGGGTGTTTCGGAAGAAATCGAGAAGGTGCGAGGCTCGATCAGCGCGAAACGCATTTCGCTCGACGATTCCGAAGCAGGCGAGCCGTTCTCAAAGTGGCTCGGTGCTGACGGCGCGAAACCCACACCGGTCGAAGTCGATCCCTCGTGGGCCTACAACATCATCTATTCGTCCGGCACCACCGGCACGCCGAAGGGCATCGTGCAATCGCATGCCATGCGCTGGGGTCAGGTGCAGCGCGCGAGCATCATCGGCTATACGCCCGATGCCGTCACGATGGTCTCGACGCCGCTTTATTCGAACACCACACTGGTCAGCGTATTTCCGACGCTCGCGATGGGCGGCACGCTCGTGATGATGGGAAAGTTCGACGTCGAGAAGTTTCTTCAACTTTCGGAGAAATATCGCGCGAGCCACGCGATGCTGGTGCCGGTGCAGTACCGCCGCATCATGGCGCATCCGAAGTTCGATGAGTTCGATCTCTCGGCTTATGCAAAGGGCATGAAATTTTCCACCAGCGCGCCATTCGCCGCCGACGTGAAGGGCGATGTCGTCAAGCGCTGGCCGGGCGGCTTGCGCGAATATTACGGGCTCACCGAAGGCGGCGGCACCTGTATGCTCGCCGCCGACGTTTACCCGAACAAGCTGCACACGGTCGGCCAGCCACTGCCCGGCCACGACATGCGGCTGATCGACGAGAACGGCGAGGAAGTGGCGCCAGGCGAGATCGGCGAAGTGGTCGGCCACTCCGCGATCATGATGAACGGCTATCACAATAACCCGGAAAAGAGCCGCGAAGCCGAGTGGTTCGACAAGACCGGCAAGCGCTTCATCCGCACCGGCGACGTCGGCCGCTTCGACGAGGACGGCTTCCTCACGCTCATGGACCGCAAGAAGGACATGATCATCTCGGGCGGCTTCAACATCTATCCGAGCGATCTCGAGGCGATCATGACGCAGCATCCAGCGGTGCTGGAGGCCGCGGTCGTCGGCGTGCCCTCGCTCAAGTGGGGCGAGACGCCGGTCGCTTTTGTCGTGCTGAAGCCCGGCACGAACGCGAATGCCGCCGAGTTGCAGCAATGGACCAACGAGCGGGTCGGCAAGACGCAGCGGCTCGCGCTCGTGCAGGTCATGCCGTCGCTGCCGCGTAGCGCGATCGGGAAGGTCTTGAAGCGCGAATTGCGCGACACCGTGCGGCTCGCCGAGAGCGCCTGAGCTGACGGTTCCGCTATTCTGCTGCGCGGATTTCGCGCTTTCCTCCGCCGCTCGGCGGGACTAATGCTGTCTTCAAGGAGACAGCATGATGTTGCGCGATGCCGATGCCCAAGCCGTTCGCCTGAGCGATTACCGTCCCTATGACTGGCTGATCGACAAGGTCGATCTCAATTTTCAGCTCGACCCCAAGGCGACGCGCGTGCGCGCGAAGCTCGTGGTGCGGCCGAATCCGAAGGGCCAGAAGGACGCGCCGCTTGCGCTCGACGGCGACGAGCTTTTGCTGCTTTCGCTCGCGATCAACGGCAAGCCGCTCGCCGCGAACGAATATGACGCGAGCGCTTCCGGCCTCACGATCAAGAACCCGCCACGCAACAAGTTCACGCTTGAGATCGAAACCGTCGTCAATCCGTCGGCGAACACCAAGCTGATGGGACTGTTCCGCTCGAACGCGATCTATTGCACGCAATGCGAGGCGGAAGGCTTCCGCCGCATCACCTATTTCCCCGACCGTCCGGATGTGCTCTCGGTTTACACCGTGCGGATCGAAGCGGATCGCGACGAAGCGCCGATCCTGCTTGCGAACGGCAATCCGGTCGAAGCCTTCGGCATCAAGGGCACGAACCGCCACTACGCGATCTGGCACGACCCGTTCCCCAAGCCGTCCTATCTGTTCGCGCTGGTCGGCGGGAAGCTCGACTACATCGAGGAGCCGTTCAAGACCGTCTCCGGCCGCAAGGTCATGCTCCGCATCTTCGTCGAGCCGGACAAGACGCAGCTTGCCGGCTACGCGATGGACGCACTCAAGCGCTCAATGCGCTGGGACGAAAAAGTGTTCGGCTGCGAATATGATCTCGACGTGTTCCACATCGTCGCTGTGTCCGACTTCAACATGGGCGCGATGGAGAACAAGGGCCTCAACATATTCAACGACAAATATGTGCTCGCCTCGCCCGAGACCGCGACCGATCTCGACTACGAGAACATCGAAGCGATCATCGCACACGAATATTTCCACAACTGGACCGGCGACCGGATCACCTGCCGCGACTGGTTCCAGCTCTGCCTGAAGGAAGGCCTCACGGTATTTCGCGATCAGGAATTCTCGGCGGATATGCGCTCGCGGCCGGTGGAACGGATCGGCGACGTGCGGACGCTGAAAAGCTTCCAGTTCGCGGAAGACGCCGGCCCGCTCGCGCATCCGGTGCGCCCCGACACCTATCGCGAGATCAACAACTTCTACACGGTCACGGTCTACGAAAAAGGCGCCGAGGTCGTGCGCATGCTGAAGACGCTGCTCGGCGCGCGCGGCTTCCGCAAGGGCATGGATCTCTACTTCAAGCGTCACGACGGCGACGCGGCAACGGTCGAAGATTTCCTGAAATGCTTCTCCGATGCGAACAAGCGCGATCTTTCGCAGTTCGCGCGCTGGTACAGCCAAGCCGGCACGCCGCAGCTTGCCGTGCGCGGCACTTATGACGGAAAAGCGAAGACCTACACGCTCGACATCGAGCAGATGGTGCCGCCGACGCCGGGACAGAGTGCGAAGCAGCCCGCCGTCATTCCGCTGAAACTTGGGCTGCTCGACGAAAAAGGCCGCGACATCGCGCTGAAAGACGCGAAAGGCAGGCCTGTGCGCGACGGCCTGATCGTGCTCGACAAGGCCGCGCAGCAATTCGTCTTCAGCGGCGTCAAGCAGAAGCCCGCCGTCTCCCTCAATCGCGGCTTCTCCGCGCCGGTCAAGCTCTCGACCAATTTCGGCGAGGACAATCTCCGCTTCCTCGCGAAACACGACAGCGACGCCTTCAACCGTTACGACGCAGTCGAACAGCTTGCGATGCAGCGGCTGGTCGCGGCGGCGAAAGGCTCGAACGAACCGGCGATCGCGCTGATCGAGGCGCTTTCCAACGCGCTCGAAAATCCTTCGCTCGACAATGCATTTCTCGCCGAACTGTTCAGCCTGCCAGAGGAGTCCGACATCGCGCAGGCGGTCGGCAAGGACGTCGATCCGGATGCCGTATTTGCCGCGCGCCGCCGGATCAAGCGCGAGATCGGCGTTGCGCTCAAAGACAAGCTCGATGCGCGCTATCGGAAGCTCACGAGCCACCGCCCCTATTCACCGGACGCGGAAAGCGCGGGACAGCGCGCATTCCGCAACGCCTGTCTTAATCTTCTAGCCGCGACCGAAGACAAGGCCGAACAGCGCCGCGCGCTGATGCAGTTCGAGGAAGCCGACAACATGACCGACCGCATGGCCGCGCTCGCCGTGCTCTCCGAATACGCGACGCCGGAGCGCGAGCAGGCACTCGCCGCCTTCGAGCAGCGCTACCGCAACGATCCGCTGGTGCTCGACAAGTGGTTCGCGGTGCAGGCGCGCATTCCGGAAACCGCGACGTTGGAGCGCGTCCAAAAGCTCATGAAGCACCCGGCGTTTTCGATGACGAACCCGAACCGCCTGCGCTCGCTGATCGGCGTGTTCGCCGCCGGCAACCCGTCGCAGTTCAACCGCCCGGACGGCAAGGGTTATGCGCTGCTTGCCGACACGGTTCTCGGTTTGGACTCAAAGAACCCGCAGGTCGCAGCGCGGCTGCTCGCCTCGCTGAAGAGTTGGCGCATGCTCGAACCGGAGCGCCGCGCGCTCGCCGAGAAAGAATTGAATCGCATCGCACAAACCTCGGGCCTTTCGCCGGATGTTGCCGATATCGCTGCGCGATCATTGGCTTGAGTCGAGAAAACGGAAAAAGTTAACGCAGGCGCGGAGTCGTTCGTCGAAAATTAACGACTCGGGATAACGATTTTTGGCGCGTTGACTCTAGACAAATCACCGCGAAATCGATTCTTATGATTCTCGATTCGGGGAGATGCGGCAGTCCCTCCAGATCACGACTTTTTGGGGCTCATCCGGGGAGAGTCAGCGATGGCGCGCGTCCACGCTGCCAGCACGACTGCGCATGGACATTCGACGCGCGGTCTTGCCCGCTCGCTGACGCATCCGAACTATCAGCGCCTGGTCGATGCCGAGCCGGTTCTGCGGCGCGTCGTTCCGGTTCTCATCATCGTCTTCCTGATGTCGGTCGCACTCGGTGCGCTTCTGCAGGCGTTCGAACATCGCCGCGAGGCGATCAACGACGCGAAGACCGCAATCTCGATGTATTCGCAGGCGATCGCGGAAGAATTCGCACGCCGCGCGTCAGCGACCGGTGACGAAATCGCGAAGGATGCGAAAACGCTACTTCGCATCGCGACCCCCGCGCAGGCGCTCGCCAACCGCAAGCAATTCTATGTCGCCGACGCGAACGGCAAGATCGTCGCCGCCGAGCCGGAAGCCCCGCAGGCGATCGGCCGCACGCTGATCGACATTCTCGGCCCGGCGCAGCCGCTCACCGCATTCCCCGACCGCGCAAGCGTGATCGAACTCGTGCTTCCCGGCGGCGAAGCGACGCTTGCGACGGTGCGCGAGTTGCGAAACGGCCTCGGCCAGATCGCAGCACTGCAGACGCGCGCCGCGGCACTCGAAAGCTGGTGGCGCGACACGAGGTTGACCGCGACGCTCGTGACCACAACCAGCGTCGTTCTTCTGATTCTCGGCTTCGCCTTCCACTGGCAATCGACGCGCGCGCGCGAAGCCGACATGATCTACGAGAAAGTACGCGCGCGGATGGACACCGCCCTCAATCGTGGGCGCGCGGGACTCTGGGACTGGGATCTGGCACGCGGCCGCATCTACTGGTCGGATTCCATGTTCGAGATTCTCGGCTTTAAGCCGCGCGACGAACTGTTGTCCTTCGCGGAAATCGAAGCGCTGGTGCATCCCGATGACGGCTCGCTGTTCGAGCTCGCCTCGCATCTCGCAGATGCCGCCGACGGTGCGGTCGATCGCGCCTTCCGCATGCGCCACGCCAACGGAAGCTGGGTCTGGCTGCGGGCGCGCGCCGAACTCGTGCAGGAAGGCGTCGGCGCCACGCCACACCTGATCGGCATCGCCTCCGACATCACCGAAGAGAAGCGCCTGCAGGCGCGTACCGCCACCGCGGACATGCGGCTTCGCGAAGCGGTCGAGACCGTTTCCGAGGCTTTCGTACTGTGGGATGCGGACCGCCGGCTCGTGCTTTCGAACGACAAGTTCAAGGAGCAGCACGGCCTTCCCGACGACGCGGTAGTGCCGGGCACGAGCTACGAGCAGGTAATCGCGGCGATGACCAATCCGGTGCAGCCCGCGCCGAGATCCGCGCGCACCGATGGCAGCGTGGAGCTTGCCGACGGACGCTGGGTGCAGATCAACGAGCGGCGCCTGAAAGACGGCGGCCTCGTGTCCATCGGCACCGACATCACCAAACTCAAGCTGCACGAAGAGAAACTGGTCGAATCCGAACGCACGCTGATCGCGAGGAACGCTGACCTTGTCAGCTCGCAACAGACGCTCGAATATCAGGCGCAGCAGCTTGCGGAACTCGCACAGAAATACGGCGACGAGAAAACACGCGCCGAGGAAGCGAGCCAGGCTAAATCCGAATTCCTCGCCAACATGAGCCACGAGTTGCGGACGCCCCTCAACGCCATCATCGGCTTCTCCGAGATCATGGAGTCGGGCATGTTCGGCAAGCTCGGCTCGGAAAAATACTACGAATATTGCAGCGACATCCGCGCGAGCGGCGTTTACCTGCTCGAAGTCATCAACGACATCCTCGACATGGCGAAAATCGAGGCGGGCCGGATGCCCGTCAACATCGAGGCGGTCGCGCTCGACGAAATCGTTTCCGACGCGATGCGCGTGGTCTCGGTGCGCGCCACGGAAAAGAAGCTGGTCTGCCGCACCAACGTCCCCGAGAAGCTGCTACTCCATGCCGACCGGCGCGCGATCAAGCAAATTCTCCTCAATCTTATTTCCAACGCGGTGAAATTCACGCCGGATGGCGGCCACATCGCGGTGCGCGCCAAGACTTCGGGCCGCTGCGCGTTCCTTGTGATCGAAGATTCCGGCATCGGAATTGCACGGGAAGCGCTGAAAAAACTCGGCCGCCCGTTCGAACAGGTGGAAAGCCAGCTCACGAAGACGCAAGCCGGCTCCGGCCTCGGGCTTGCGATCGCGAAATCGCTCGCGGAACTGCAGGGCGGCCGCATGCGCATCCGCTCGATCGAAAACGTCGGAACCACCGTGTTCCTGCGGTTGCCGGCGAAACTCGCCGCCTAATTCTCCGCCGCCTCGTTCAAAATCCGCTCGAAGACTTCACGGACCTTCGCTTCCGTGTCGGCAAGATGCGCGTTGAGCGTCGTGAAATCCGGCAGACCGCCCGCGCGCGCGAGCAACGCAAGCAGGCCCGGCGTCGCCTGCGCCGGATCGAGCGCTCCCGTCACGCACAAGCGTAAGATCTGCGTGAGATTGTGATAGAGCGTCACGGCTTCGCTTAACGTTTCCCCGTCCGGCTTTTCGATCAGGGAGAGTGCCCTCGCCTTTTCGATCACGCGCGCGGTCTGCGTATCGAGTACGCCAGGGTGCGCGTCGGCATGCACCAGCAAAAAATATTGCGCGAGAAATTCGATATCGATCAGGCCGCCTTTGGCGTTTTTGATGTCCCAGCGCTCGCTATCGCCGCGCTCGTCGGCAATCGCCTGCCGCATTTCCAGTACGTCGCGCGCGATGATGCCGGGATCGCGCTCGTTCTTGAGCGCGGCAGCTATCGAGACTTCCACCTTCTTCTGAAACTCGGGCTCGCTCGAAACCACACGCGCGCGCGTCAGTGCCATGTGCTCCCAGGTCCAGGCTTCGTCACGCTGATAGCCGACAAAACTTGACAGCGAAGTCGCGACCGGCCCGGAGCGGCCCGAGGGCCGTAGTCGCAGATCGACATCGTAGAGCTTTCCCATATTCGTCGGCGTGGTCAGCGCGCTGATGAGCCGTTGCGTCAGCCGCGCGAAATATTGCGCGCCGTAAAGCGGACGGCGGCCGTCCGACTCCGGCTTTTCCCCGTCGAATTCGTAGAGCAGAATCAGGTCGAGATCGGAGCCTGCGGTCATTTCGCGGCTGCCGAGCTTCCCAAGCGCGACCACGGCTGTCTTCTGTCCTGCGATCCTGCCGTGGTTTTCCTCGAAGCGGCGCATGACTTCGCCGTGCAGCGCGCGGATGATGACGTCGGCAAGCGTCGCGTAAGCTTCGCCCGCGCGGTTCGCGGACAGCGCACCGGAAATCACGCGCACGCCGATCAGTACCAGATGCTCGCGGCCGAAGCTGCGCGTGAGATCCAGAAAATCCTCCTCGCTCCGCGCCTGCTTGAGCAAATCGGTAAGCCGCCTTGTGAGCACCTCGCTCGACGGAACGCCCGCGAAAAACGCCGGATCGAGCAGGCCATCGAGCAACGACGGCGCCTGCGCGATCATGTCCCGAAGTCGCGGCGAGGTCGAAAGGATGGTCGCAATCAGTTGCACCAGATCGGGGTGCGTGCGCATCGCGGCGAGCAAGCGCTCGCCACCCGGAAGCTGCGAAAGGAAACGGTCGCAGGCAAGCAGCGCGGCGTCCGGATTGCCGGAGCGCGAAAGCGCATCGAGCAGCGCCGGCAGGATTACCTGAAACTCGGCCTGTGCGGCTTCCGTTTTCAGCGCGCGATATTCGCCTGCAAGCCAACCGCGAATGAGATGGCTCGCTGCAAGCGGCTCCTTGAAGCCGAGTTTCGCGAGCGTGTTCAACGTCTCGCGGTCATCTTTATCTTTCGGAAACTCCAGCACGCCGGCGACTGCCGCGAGCGGCGGCGCATCTTCAAACAGATGCGCGTAATGGCCCTGAACCTTCTGGAGATATTGCGTCAGCGTTTTGGCGAATTCATTGCGGTCTTTCGCGCCTAAAAAACGCGCGAAGCGGTCGAGCGCGTCGTCATCCTCCGGCAAAATGTGGGTTTGCTCGTCCGCCATCATCTGCAGGCGATGCTCGACGCGGCGGAGATAAAGATAGGCCTCGTGTAATTCATCGCGCGCCCGCGGCTCGATCCATTTCTCCTCAGCGAGCCGCGCGAGCATTTCGAGCGTGCGGCGGCCGCGCAATTCCGGCACGCGCCCGCCCGCGATTAACTGCTGGGTCTGCACAAAGAATTCGATCTCGCGGATGCCGCCGCGGCCGAGCTTGATGTTGTGGCCCGCGACCGCGATCTCGTCGTGTCCGCGAAAGGCGTGGATCTGCCGCTTCATCGCGTGCACGTCGGCAATCGCCGCGTGATCGAGATAGCGCCGCCAGACGAAGGGCGAGAGATTTTTCAGAAAGCGCTCGCCTGCCGCGAAGTCACCGGCCACCGGCCGCGCCTTGATATACGCTGCACGCTCCCAAGTCTGCCCTTCCCGCTCGTAGTAATCGAGCGCGGCTCCAGTCGAAATCGCAATCTGCGTCGAGCCGGGGTCCGGCCGTAGCCGCAGGTCGGTGCGAAACACATAGCCGTCGCCGGTGCGGTCATGCACGAGGCGCAACAGCGTCTTCGTGATGCCCACGAAGAACTGCACCGGCTCGACGCCTTCGGCGAGCGGCGCTTCGCGCTCGAATAAAACGATCAGGTCGATATCGCTCGAATAGTTCAGTTCGCGCGCGCCGTGCTTACCCATCGCAAGCACGATGTAGCCCGAGCCCTCGCCCGGCTTGTCCGGATCGACTTTGATCTTTCCGGCCAGCGCCGCCGCGCGGAGCGCGCGATCCACCGCGACCTGCACCGCCTTGTCGGCAAGGCTCGTGAGTGCCGCCGTGACGTCTTCTAGTTCCCAGACGCCGCCGATGTCGGCGAGCGCAATCAGGAGTGCGCCCTCGCGCTTCATCATACGCAGGATCTTCTGGGCTTCCGCATCACTCTGGGCCGCCGCCGCCTCGCGCGCATAATCCGAAAGAATCCGTTCGATGCCTTCTTCGGGCGAGGCATCAAGCAGACGCACAAGCATCGCGGGGTCGCGCGAAATCGTGTCCCAGAGATAGGACGAGCCCTCGGCAATACCCTGCAACAGGCCCGAGAGAATTTTGTTCGCGCCAAGTGCTGCAGCAAGCGCCGCGCGCGCATCTGCCGGCGCGTCGGCAAGAAACTGGTCGACCGCCGCCTCGGCCACAGTTGCCTTCGCGACACGTGGCGCCTCGCGCAGCCGCAAAAGCAAGGGTTGGGAACGATCGGGAGTTTTTTTCGTGCCGCCGGGTAGAGCCTTCATGCTCCCTTAGTCTGGCCCGGCTGCGCCGGAATCGCGAGCGTCACTTTCAGGCCCGGTAAATTATCTTCGAGCCGGAGCTCGCCGCCATGCAGGCGCGCGACCGCCTGCGCGAGCGAAAGGCCGAGACCCGCGCCCGGACGGGATCGGCTTTCTTCGAGCCGCACGAAGCGCTCGAGCACCCGCAGCCGGTCGGCCTCGGGAATGCCGGGGCCACGGTCGCCAACGGAGAACTCCACATTGTCGCCGGCGCGGCGCGCGGCAATCGTGACCTTGCTGCCGCGCACGGTGCCGCCGTGCTTGATCGCGTTATCGACGAGGTTGGCGAGCGCCTGGCTCACCAGTTCGCGGCTGCCGCGCACCGGCAGACTTTCCCCGGCATCGACCGCAAGCGAGAGCCCGCTCTCCTCCGCCACCGGCTCGTAGAGTTCGGCGACGTCGCGCACGATATCCGCGGCGTCGAAATCAATCATGGTCTTGCGGACTTCTCCGGCTTCCGCACGCGAAATCATCAACAGCGCGTCGAAGGTCCGGATCAGGTTGTCGGATTCCTCGATGGTGGATTCGAGCGCGCGGCGAAGTTCGGCTTCGGTCTTGTTCTGCCGCAGCGCTTCCTCGGCGCGGTTACGGAGCCGTGTCAGCGGCGTTTTCAGGTCATGCGCGATGTTGTCGGAGACGTGCTTCAACCCGCCCATCAGGTTTTCGATGCGCGCGAGCATGGTGTTGAGGCTGTTCGCGAGCCGGTCGAACTCGTCGCCGGAACCGGTGACCGCGAGGCGCCCGCCAAAATCGCCGCTCATGATCTGCGCGGAGGTCGCGGTCATCGAATCGATACGCTTCATCACGCGGCGCACGATGAAGGCGCCGCCGGCGATACCGAGAATAACGATAATGACCAGTGCCCAGCGCGCGGGTGCCGCGAGAATCTCGCGCAGCCGCTCGCGCTCTTCGATGTCGCGGCCGACCAGCACGCGAAAGCCGCCGATAAATACGACGCGCACCAGCGCGCGGCTGTCATGCAGACTATCCGCTGCCTCGTCGGTGCGGCGGTATGAAATTTCCGACCAGCCGGGCCGCGATAGTATCGCGTTATCGATGTCGGTCACGTTCGAGGCGAGCACCGCGCCGTTGAACGACGTAATCAGATAAAGATTGGAGCCGGGCTGCTGCGCGCGCGCGACCACGACGTCGATCAGGCGTCCGATGCCGCCGTCGGCATGCAGGTCTTCGAGGTTGCGGACTTCGCTGTCGATCGCTTCGGTGATCTGCGAGACCACGAGCGCCTGCGTATGCCGCGCGAGATAGCCGACCGCGACGATTGCAAATAGCGCGAATACGATCAGATAGACCGCGACGATCTTGAACGCGGTAGTGCGGAGAAGCTTGCCGAGCGCGGTCAACGGATCATGTATCCAGCGCCCCGCACGGTCTGCAACAGCGGCTTCGCGAACCCCTTGTCGATCTTGGAGCGCAGCCGCGAGACGTGCACGTCGATCACGTTGGTTTGCGGATCGAAGTGATAGTCCCAGACATTCTCGAGCAGCATGGTGCGGGTCACGACCTGCCCCGCATGGCGCATCAGATATTCGAGCAGCCGGAATTCGCGCGGCTGCAATACGATCTCCTCGCCGCCACGGGTAACTCGGTGCGAAAGCCGGTCGAGTTCGAGATCGCCGACGCGGTAGACGGTTTCGGCGCTGTTCGGCGTGCGGCGGCGCGAAAGTACCTCGACGCGGGCGAGCAGTTCGGAAAATGCGTAGGGCTTGGCGAGATAGTCGTCGCCGCCCGCGCGCAGGCCGGTAACGCGGTCATCGACCTGCCCGAGCGCGGAGAGAATGAGCACCGGCGTTTCCTTGCCGCGCGCGCGCAATTCGGACACGACCGAAAGGCCGTCGCGCTTGGGCAGCATGCGGTCGACCACCAGCACGTCGAAGGTATCGTCGAGCGCCATGGCAAGCCCGGCCTCGCCGTCGTTGGCGACCTCGGCCATGTGCCCCGCCTCGCGGAGCGCCTTCTTCAGATAGTCCGCAGCTTCGCGGTCATCTTCGACGATCAAAAGACGCATCTATTCCGACTCGTAAAGGCTTCGCCTTTTCTTCTCGCCCAAAAAAATTGGGGCGGAAAGCGCTTTTCGCGCTTCCCGCCCCCGGGCGCCCGCGGTCGGCAGGGGGCGATGGGGGTTTACACCGCCGCGGACTCCCGAAACTTAGCCTTTGCCGACCGGCAGCGTGACGTAACGCGTGCCGCCCTGCGATTTCACACGAAGCAAGATGACGCTCTTACCTTCGTTACGCGCCTTTGCGATCGCATCGTTGAGATCGCTCGGACGCGCGACACCGTTGCCGCCGATATCGAGGATCACGTCGCCAGTACGCAGACCGCGCTCGCCGGCGGGGCCCTGGTTATCGACATCGGTAACGACGATGCCCTGCGCACCCGCGCCGTCGACTTCCCGCGCGGGAGCGACCGAGAGGCCGAGCTGCGAGAGCGTGATCTCGCGCGAGGTGCGGTCGTCATTGCGGTCCATCCGGTCCTGACGATCCATGCGGTCCTGGCGGCTCTGCCGGTCGTTGCGGTCGCCGCGATCCATGCGGTCGCCGCGGCGATCCTTGTCGAGACCGCGGTCTTCGTCGCGGCGCGGCTTTTGATCGGCTGCCGCCTGCTGCTGATCGGGCAGCTTCGCAAGCTTGACTTCGATCAGCTGTTCCTTGCCGCCGCGAAGCACCTTGAGCTTCACGGTCGAGTCCGGACGGAAACCTGCGATCTTGCGTTGCAGTTCGCGTACCGTCTTGATCGGCGTGCCATCGACTTCGATGATGACGTCGCCCGATTTGATGCCAGCCGCGGCGGCGGGAAGGTTCGGCTGCACTTCGCCGACCAATGCGCCTTCTTGCGACTTCAGATTCAGGCCTTCGGCGATTTCCGCGGTCACCGGCTGAATCTGCACGCCGAGATAGCCGCGCGTGACGTGGCCGGTCTGGCGGAGTGCAGCGACTACCGAGGTGACGGTTTCCGAGGGGATCGCGAAAGCGATGCCGATGTTGCCGCCGGTCGGGGAAACGATCGCGGTGTTCACGCCGATCACTTCGCCGGCGAGATTGAAGGTCGGACCGCCGGAGTTGCCGCGGTTCACCGCCGCGTCGATCTGGATGAAGTCGTCATAGGCATTCGCGCCGATATCGCGGCCGCGCGCCGAAACGATGCCGGCCGTAACCGTGCCGCCGAGACCGAAAGGATTTCCGACCGCAAGCACCCAGTCGCCGATGCGCGGCGCGGAAGACGCCAGGCGCACCCAGGGGAAATCCGTCCGGCCATCGACCTTGAGCAACGCGAGATCGGTGCGCGGATCGGCGCCGATCACCTTCGCCTTGTAGGTCTTGCCGTCGTCGGTTTGGATTTCGACTTCGGTGGCTTTGTCGATCACGTGGTTGTTGGTGACGATGAAGCCGTCGGCGGAAATGAAGAAGCCGGAGCCCTGTCCCTGCGAACGGCGATGGCGCGGGAAGCGGTTAGGCGCCTGATCGCCGAAGAAGCGGCGGAAGAAGCGCTCCATGTTCGGCGGGATGTCGCCGGACTGATCGTCCGACATAGCCTCGACATCGCTCTTGGTGCGGACGCTGACGACCGCCGGCTTCACCTTGTCGACAATGTCGGCGAAGGAAAGCATGTTCGCAGGCTGATTGGTGACGATCTGAGCCTTCGCGGGCGTCACGAAGGAAACGATGCTGGAGCTGGTTACCGCGAAGGCGGCGACAGTGGCGCCGAGGACTACGCCTGCAACAAGCGAGCGGCGCGCCGCGGGGTTACGTTGATCTGACATGGGATGGTCTCCGAGAATTCCTTGGCCCGCGAAGCGGGTACATCGGAGACAAAACTAGGCGCGCCCGCCTTACGGCGAGGTCGCTGGGACATTACGATTTGGTAAGGTGCGGAAAATCTCAGGAAAGTTTCAGGAAAGTTCTTTGAGGCGGCGCTTTTCGGCGGCCGAAAGCGGCTTCACTTTGGGCGCGCGGCGACTGCGGAAAAAGCGAAGCAAAACAAGGGCTCCGGCGAGCAGGGCAAGCAGAGGCGCAAGCCACAACAGCGCGTTCTGCGCATTCTTCTCGGGCTCGAGCAGGACAAATTGCCCGTAGCGCGCGACGAGAAAATCACGAATTTGTGTATCGGTGTCGCCCGCCATAAGCCGTTCGCGGATCAGGATGCGCAGATCGCGCGCGAGCGGTGCATCCGAATCGTCGATCGACTGGTTCTGACAAACCATGCAGCGGATCGTGTGCGAAAGCGCGCGGGCGCGTGCTTCGAGCGCAGCGTCGCCGAGTACTTCATCCGGCTGCACGGCAGCGAGCGGAGCGGCGAGCGCAAGCGTAAAAAAAAATGCGAGCACGAGGCGTTTCACGTTCACTCCGCGGGCACGGCGGCAAGTCTCTTGTTCGCCGCGCGCTTTGGAACACCGATCCGCAGGCGCCGGTCGGAAAGCGAGAATGCTGCACCCAGCGCCATCACCACGCCGCCGAGCCAGATCAGAAGCACGAACGGCTTCCAGTATGCGCGCAGCGCCACCGACTGGTCGGGCGAAGGATCGCCGATGCTGAGATAAAGCTGGCCGAGGCCGAAGGTCTTGATCGCGGCTTCGGTCGTCTGCTGGCCGCGCATGACGAAGATGCGCTTCGCAGGCGCAAGCTCCGCGACCGTGATGCCGTCACGGCGGATGTCGAACGCGGCGGCGAGATCCCGGTAGTTCTCGCCCTTGCGCTCGGTCCATGTGCGGAAGCGCACGTCGAAGTCGTGAATGCGGATCGCCTCTCCCGGCCGCACGTGAGCGATTTTCTCCACGCTCCAGCCGCCCTCGGCGGCAACGCCCAGTAAGGTCAGCCCGATTCCGGCATGCGCGAACAGCGTGCCTAGCGACGCGCGCGGCAGCCCGGCGGCCCGCATAAACGATTCGGAGACGGACACGCGAAAGAGTGCAATCCGCGTGGCATATTCGATCACCGCGCCCGCGATCGCGAACATAGCGACGGCGAGTGCAATCATCGGATAGAGCGGCGCGCCGTTGATCGCGAATACCGCGATCGCGCAAACGAGTGCCACGAGGGCCGCAATCGCGAGCTTCTGCGCGACGGCAAGCGCGTCCCCGCGCTTCCACGAAAGCAGCGGCCCCGCGGGCATCACCGCCACCAGCAAAAGCGCGAGCGGGCCGACGGTCGTGTTGAAGAACGGCGCGCCGACCGAAATCTTCTCGCCGGTCACGAATTCCAGCATCAGCGGATACAACGTACCGACAAAAACAGTCGCGACGATCGCCGACAGAAAGAGATTGTTCAGAAGCAGTGCGCCTTCGCGCGAGACCGGCGCGAAAATGCCGCCGGGCTTCAGCCCGGACGCGCGCAGCGCGAACAACGCGAACGAGCCGCCGACGAAGAAGATGAGAATACAAAGGATGAACACGCCGCGCGCGGGATCGCTCGCAAAGGTATGCACCGAGGTCAGTACGCCGGAACGCACCAGAAACGTGCCGAGCAGCGAGAGCGAGAAGGTGAGCAGCGCGAGCAGCACCGTCCAGATTTTCAGCGCGTCGCGCTTTTCCATGACCAGCGCGGAATGCAGCAGCGCCGTCGCGGCGAGCCACGGCATCAGCGACGCATTCTCGACCGGATCCCAGAACCAGTAACCGCCCCAGCCGAGTTCGTAATAGGCCCAGTACGAACCCATCGCGATTCCGAGCGTGAGAAAAAGCCAGGCGACCAGCGTCCAGGGCCGCACCCAACGCGCCCAGGCGGCGTCGATGCGCCCTTCGATGAGGGCCGCCACCGCGAAAGAGAACGCGACCGAGCAGCCGACATAGCCGAGATACAGAAGCGGCGGGTGCAGTGCGAGGCCGATGTCCTGCAACACCGGGTTCAGTCCCTGCCCCTGCGCCGGTGCGATTTCGAGCCGGAGGAACGGATTGGAGGTTGTGAGAATAAAGAGAAGAAAGAACGCGGCGATCAGGCCCTGGATACCGAGCACGTTCGCACGCAGCCGCGGCGGAAGATTGCCCGCGAAGAGGCCGACGAGCGCGGAGAAGATCGCAAGCACGAGCGCCCAGAACAGCATCGAGCCTTCGTGGTTGCTCCATACGCCGGTGAATTTATAGAGCAGCGGCTTTGCCGAATGCGAATTGGCATAGACGTTCGCGACCGAGAAATCCGAGGTCACATATAAATATGTAAGCCCGGCAAAAGACGCGGCGACAAAAATGAAAATCGCAAAGGCGGCCGCCGGTCCCACCGCCATCACCCGTGCGTCGCCGCGCCACGCGCCCCAAAGCGAAAAAAACGCCTGCGCTACGGCTAGCGCAAACGCGATCGCGAGTGCCGCATGCGAAAGCTCGGCGGTCATTTCTTGCCGCCTTCGTTATGTTTCCAGATGCCTTTTTCCTTCAGCGCATCGACGACTTCACGCGGCATATAATATTCGTCGTGCTTGGCAAGGATCGTGCGCGCCGAGAAAACGCCATTCTCGAAGGTGCCTTCGGCGACGATGCCCTGCTTCTCGCGAAAAAGATCGGGCAGCATGCCGGAATAGTGCACCGGCACGCTTTGCGCGCCGTCGGTCACGTCGAAGCGCACCTGCAAGCCTTCCTTGACGATCGAGCCCTCCTTCACGAGCCCGCCGATGCGGAGCCGCTTTCCCGCCGGCGGCGGGTTGCGCACGAGTTCGCTCGGGCTTGCGAAGAACACGATGGATTCGCGCAGTGCGGAGAGCGTGAGCCCAGCCGCCAGCGCGAGCACGATGCCCGCAACCGCGATCAAGGTGAGCCGTCGCTGCTTGCGGGTCATTGCTTCTTCTCGAGCAGCATCAGGCGGCGTTGCGCTGGAATCCGCCACTGGTCGCGTGCGTCGGCGATCTCGACGATGCGCGTCCAGTATTTCCGTGCGCTCTCCCGGTCGCCGCTCTGTTCGGCGGCGAGGCCCAGATAGAACAGCGCCGCGGCGGAATTTCCGTCGAGCGCTATCGCGCGTTCGAACGCGGCTTTCGCCTCCGCCGAAATGCTGCCATGCGCAATCCGAAGCATCTCGCCGTATGCGACTTCGCGTTCTGCGGTGCTGCCGAGAAGACGGATCGCATTTTCCTGCGCGGCGATCGCGTCGCTGGTCCGGCCCGCGCGAAGATAGATCGGCGCAAGCAGTTCCCAGCCTTTACCGTTCTCAGGCTCCTTCTCTATGCGCTCCTCAAGGCGGCCGATCAGGATGCCGATGTCCTGCCGCTCGACCGGCAGCGAGAGACGCGCGGCAAGCGGCGCATCGGGAAATTCAGGCGCGCCGAGCGAGAGATAAAGAGAAAGTGCGAGCACAGGAATTCCTGCGAGCGCGACGAGCGATGCAACGCGGCGCCGGCCTGCCGAGGATGTAACGTCCGCTTTCTCCTCCGAAGCGGCCGCGAGCAAGCGGCGCGAGACTTCGAGTTTCACAGCTTCCGCTTCGGCTTCCGGAAGCAGGCCGCGCTTTTCGTCGCGGCCGATTTCCGCAAGCTGGTCGCGATAGACCGCGAGGCCCGCAGCATCTCCGGCCAAGCGCGGCTCGCGCGAAAGCGGCCACAGCACCGCCAACACGGCGGCGGCGGTCATCAGCGTAAGCAGCGTCCAAAACAGCATGATTTTCACCCGGCGGCTGGTCCTAAAGCCGGGGCGGCATCAGGTCAAAAGGCTTATCCGCGCAGTTCAGCCCCGGACCTGCGCCCAGGTGCCGTCGGGGTTCCGGCAGGCAATACCGCGCGCCGTCTGCGGCTGGCCGTTGATATAGACAGTGTGGGTGTACTCGCGGCACCGCTGGTAGCTCTGATAGGCATAAGGCGGCCCGGCAACGATGGTGCCGTAGGCGCCGCGGTCGCCGCGCCAGCTTACCGGCGCACCGGGGCCTTCGGCTTCGAGTGCACGGACTTCCGCCTCATAGGCGCGGCGGCGATCTTCTTCGTCGAGCGCATTGCCGATCGCGCCGCCAATCAAGCCGCCGATCAGAGCGCCCGCGATCACCCCCCCGGGGCCGTTCCGGGTCGTGGCGCCGATCAGGCCACCGGTGAGCGCGCCGAGAAAAATGCCGTCCTGCGTGCGCGGGCCTGAGTCGCCCGAACAGGCGCCGAGCGAAAGCGACAATGCGCAGGCGACGCCCACGAGCTTGGTTTTAATTTCCGGCATGAAAGGCCCCCACTCCATACAAAAAGGCACCGGCGTCCGCGCGCCGGGCGGGAATATGCCAGAAATGGGAGGAAAAATCAGGCGAAAGCTAGGCCCCGTTTACGCGGCAGGCAGCAGGAGTTCCGCGCGCAACCCGCCAAGCGGCGAAGCCCCGAGTTTCAGCGTGCCGCCATAGAGCTTCGCCAGTTCAAGCACGATGGAAAGGCCGAGCCCTGTACCGGGCTTGCTCTCGTCGAGCCTGCGCCCGCGATGCAGCACTTCCTCGCGCTCGTCGGGCGCGAGCCCCGGGCCGTCGTCATCGACCTGGATGCGGAAAGAAGGCGCGACACCTTTTTGCGCGCTTTGCACGAACATTTCGACGTCGACGCGCGACGCCGCCCACTTGCAGGCGTTATCGACCAGATTGCCGACCATTTCCTCGAGGTCCTGCTGCTCGCCGCGAAACCGCGTCTCGGGATTGAGCTTCGTGTGCAAGGCGAGTCCGCGCTCGCGGTGAATCTTCTCCATCGTGCGCACGAGCAACTCGATCACCGGCGCGACCTCGATCGTATTCGAGATGACGGCTACGCGCGCCGAAATCCGCGCGCGCTCGAGATGGCGCTGTACCTGATCGCGCATCACGCCAAGTTGCTCGCGGACCTTTTCCGCTACCTGCCCTTTCAGGTTCCGGCTTTCGTTCAGAAGCACGGAAAGCGGCGTCTTCAGCGCATGCGCGAGATTGCCGACATGCGTGCGGGCGCGGTCCACAATCTCGCGGTTGCTGTCGAGCAGCGCATTCACTTCGCGCGCGAGCGGCGCGACCTCCTTCGGAAAATCGCCCTGCAGCCGCTCGGTTTCGCCGGAGCGGATTTCGGAGAGTGCCTCGGAAATCTTCTTCAACGGCCGCAAACCGTAGCGGATCTGGAACCAGATGATTGCGAGGAAGGCTAGCCCGATGAAGCCGAAAGTCAGCAGCAGCGCGTCGTTGAAGCCCGAGACTTCGTCGTCGATCTCGAAGGAGTCACCAGCTATGAAGAGCAGGAATTTTCCGTCATCGCCGAGATCGAGAAAGCGCTCGACGGCGCGCAGCCGCTGACCGTCCGGTCCCGGCAGATAAGCCTGACGCAAGCCGCCATAGACCTGCGGCACGTTCAAACTCTCCAGCGTCGGAAAACCGCCGTCGGGAGACGAGCGCGAATATTTCTTTTCCGGCTGATCGCCGAGCCGCGTGATCTGCCAGTACCAGCCGGACGACGGAATGAAGAACAGCGGCTCGCCGAGCGTTTCCGGCTCGATAGTCGGCGTCTTCGGATTGTTCGCGATTTCGGCGACGATGTTGCGCAGATAAACATTGATGCGCCGGTCGAAGGCACGTTCGACCGCGTTGCGATAGAGCGAAGAGAGCACGATGCCGATCACGACCAGCACGATCATGCTGACCGCGGCGGCGGAAAGGAAAAGCCGCCTTGCGAGCGAGGGTGCCTTAGCGGGCATCGGCAGGCGGCGAGAGCATGTAGCCTAAGCCGCGCACGGTCTGGATCACGTCGATGCCGAGCTTCTTGCGTAACCGGCCGACGAAAACTTCGATCGTGTTCGAGTCGCGGTCGAAATCCTGATCGTAGAGATGCTCGACCAGTTCGGTGCGCGACACCACGCGGCCGTTGTGATGCATCAGATAGGCAAGCAGCCGGTATTCGTGCGAGGTGAGCCGCACCGGATTGCCGTTGACCGAGACGCGGCTCGAGCGCGTGTCCAGCGTCACCGGCCCGCAGATCAGTTCGTTGGTAGCGTGCCCCGCCGAGCGGCGCAGGAGCGCGCGGATGCGCGCGAGTACTTCTTCCATATGGAAGGGTTTCGCGACGTAATCGTCAGCGCCGGCGTCGAAGCCCTGTACCTTGTCAGACCAGCGGTCGCGCGCGGTGAGAATCAAAACCGGCATCATCTTGCCGTTCTTGCGCCAGCGCTCCAGCACCGAGATGCCATCCATCTTGGGCAGGCCAAGATCAAGCACGATCGCGTCGTAAGGTTCGCTGTCGCCGAGGAAGTGTCCCTCCTCGCCGTCGGACGCGGCATCGACCGCGTAGCCCGCATCGGACAAGGCTGTCACAAGCTGGCGGTTCAGGTCGGGATCGTCTTCAACGACAAGCAAGCGCATGGCGACTCGAATAGCCCTTCAATTCTGGCGGCAGTGTGCCACACGATCAGGCCAGACCGAAAATTAACCGCCGCTTAAGAAAAACGCGGCAAGCGCTCATTCGAAGCCCTGAAAACTCGCGAACTCGCTCACATCGGCGCGAGGCGAGCGCCATTGGTTAATTGGCGCCGCTTCGTCGGCGTAGCCGAGCGCGACGCCGCAAAAGAGCATGATTTCGGGGGGAAGTTTCAGGAAGCCGGACACGGTCTTGTGCCAGAAGGTCCAGGCTTCCTGCGCGCAGGTGTGGAGGCCATAACCTCGCGCAAGGAGAAGCACATTTTGAATGTGCATCCCGAGGTCCTGCCATTGCGGCGGACCCATGGTGCGGTCGAGCGAAAAGAAGATGCCGCACGGCGCGCCGAAGAATTCGAAGTTGCGGGCGAACTGTTTATAGCGCCCCGGACGGTCTTCGCGCGGAATGTTGATGCTCTGGTAGAGCAACTCGCCGACCTTGAAGCGGCGATCTTTATAAGGCTGCTTCAGCGGCGCGGGATAGACTTCGTATTCGCTGCCCTCCGCGAGCGGCAACTCGTTGAGGCGGGGGCGTATCAACGCCTTCAATTCCTCGAGCCGCTTGCCCGCGACCGCGTGCACGATCCACGGCTGCAGATTTCCGCCCGACGGCGCGCGGGCAGCAGTTTGCAGAATTTCGCGGACGATGGCTTCGGGAACGGGCTTGGGAAGAAATGCCCGGCAGGAGTAGCGGCTCTCGACCGCCTCGCGGATGTGCATAGATAAGGAGTCCTGTTTGGTCAGGACTCCTTATTATCTGCGACGCCGATTGTCAGCGGGCGATAAGACACGCCCTCGCCTGATCCCGAAGCGAAAGCCATTCGGCCAGCGCCTCGTCGGTACGGGGCGAGCCGCTCGCTGCCAGCCGCTCGTTACGCAACTCGCGCTGCCAGGCGGCGTTGCGCTCGGCAATTATCGGACAGATCACATCCGGCGAACGGAGCGCGGGTTCGCCCATGCAAAGCCGCGCGCCGAGTACGATCACCTCGAGGCCGAGACAAAGCGGGTTCATGCGCTGCCCTCATCCAGCCGCGCAAGCACATCGGCGCGGCTCGAAAGCCGCGCCGCGATCTCGGCCATCTGCTGCTGCTTTTGAAGCGCTTCGAGCGCGTGATCGAGTTCGGAGCGCAGGCGGCCGATTTCCCGGTCGCCCGCCGTCACGTTCCGCTCGTCGAGCCATTCGAGCAGAAACTTCGTGAGAAACGAGACGACGAAGCTGCCGAGCGCCTCAAGCATCGCTGCTCGCGAATTGCGGCAGCTTGGCCTGCAATTTCTCTGCGACCGCTTCTGGCGTGATGCCGAAATGGCGGATGGCATCGGGCACCGCCTGCAACACGTAATTCACCGCTTCGGCGAGCACGGCACTTTTCAGGTCGAGCTTCTTGCCTGCTATCGCGTTGCCTGCCTTGCCAATCAGCAAGCCCGCGCCATTCGTGAGCGCGGTCTGCAGCGCGTCGCGATGCGCGGCATCGATGTCGAGATTGAATTTGCGGCGGAGCAGTTCCGCAAGCCAGCCGACGATCGCGGTCGCAAGCACCGACACGACCGCGACGAGATAAGGCTGCAGCACATTATATATGCTTTCGGCGGGCACTTCGGTCTGCGCGAAAGCGGGAGCCGCGACGAAAATAAAAAACGCGGCCGCAAGGCCGCGCGAGAAAAAGCGCTTCATCATTTCACCTATGGTTTGAAATCAATCGAGCCGCACGAACCCGCCATGCACATAGCCGGTCGCGCCGAACGGCGTGACCACGCGAAGCCAGCCGGTGAGTTGATCCTTTTCCTGCACGTCGATCCGCGTGCCGTAAGGGACCGCGCCTTTGACCGCGAACTGGATGCCGGGGCCGCCGCGCAGGTTGAGGCTGTCGGCCACCACCGTCGCGTCGGGAAGGAACGAAGGCTTCGTTACCGGCAGCGCTTTCGGTTCGGGCTTAACTTCAACAGGCGGCGGCAATTCGCCGGCCTCGCCGCGCACGATCGTCTGCATATGCGCGAGCGGAAACAGCGGATTGGTGTCGGTCTTGCGCCCCGGACAGATATGGAAATGTCCGAGCACGGTCTTGATCGCGGGATACGCGCCCTTCAGCGCGGCATGGAGCGCCGCACTCGCCGCGATCTGCTTCTCGGAATAAGCGAGCCAATAGTGATCGCCGTGCTCCGGTGTCGCGACGCGCGCGACCTTGAACTCGGCATTCCTGTTCGTGTCGATCACACAAACGCCGGAATAGACACCCTCGCCGATCTTGCGCAGATAACCGGGGTTGTCGTGCTCGATCCCGATTGCGAAAGCATTGAAGTTATAACGGTCGCCGTATTTCGAAGGCCCCGCGTGCCAGCACTGCACGTTGAAGGGCGCGAGCTGCGTAATCCCTCCCCGCCAGTCGATCACGACATGGGCGGAGGCCTGCGCTACCGGCATCGTCAGCCAGCCGATGTCGCGCGACGGATCGAGCGGATTGCTCGCGGTGTCATGGTCGATGATCGTATCCGGATTCATGAAGCCGGAACGGTTCGGGGTTGCGCGATACGGCGCCTGCTTGCCGTCGATGAAAAGCAGGTGATTTCTGATTTCGAATGTCATGCGGTTTCCTTCGCGCAGCCGTTACGACCAGCGCAGATAAGCGTCGTTAATTTCCAGGCTCTTGTTATTTTGCGACTTGACCCGCCAGCGCACCGAAGTACCGGACGGCTGCGCGGACACAGAAATGTCGCCCGTATCCAGAACGTGATGCGCGCTGCCGGGTGTCGTAAACCTGTCGGTCAGCGTACCCGCACTCCAGGTAGTGCCGTTGTCGCGCGAGACTTCCACCGTAAGATCGGTGTTGACCGTAATTTCGTCGACGAACTTCGCGCGCAGCACGACGCGCACGGCGGACGGCGCACTCGCAGCTGTAAACGCCGCGGACCGCACCGTCATGTTCGCGATCGATGACGGATCGCCGATTTTGAACTGCAGTTCGTTGATCTGGTAGTAGCGGATCGTGCCCGATACGCCGATCATCCGGTAATACCGGTACGCCGTGTTATTCACGAGATTGAGCGTGACCGTATTCGTCGCGACACTCTGGTCGAACGCGAAAGCGCTGCTCACGTCGGTCCATGCCGAACCGTTGTTCGATCCCTGGATCTTGTGCGTGCCCGCATTGCTACCGCCGGCGCTACTTAATATCTTGAGTTCGGCGATGACCTTGGCGTTGCCGGACCCCATGTCTAGCGACCAGATCACGACACCGGTGACCGATTGACTGTCGGGATTGGGATAGAGTTGCGACGAGGTGGTGCCGTCGATCAAATGACTCGCGAAGGTGCCGCTCCAGGTAATGCCGGTCGAAAGCGTCCAGCCAAGACCAGTACGATCGCCCTGCCCGCCAGTGTTGGTATAAAGCTGACTTCCCGAGAGCGCGGGCTTCAGAACCCCGGCCGTGCTCGTGTCGAGATTGGCCGCGCCCGCCACATCGACATAAGTAAGCGCATCGAAACTGTCGCCGACGCGGTTCCCGCTCTCGCCGGAGAATTGCGCAACGTTTAATGCGTCGGCGAGCGCCAGCATCGACTGGGCATCGAAAAGCTCCTGATCCGCGCTGCCTCCGCCTGCAGCCGAAGCGCCCGGCGCCGCGACTGCGCGCCAACGGCTCGCACCGTCATCATATTGCAGCAGCGCGCATTGGTTCGCACCGAGCGTAATATCTGTGCCAAGTGCGAAGCGGTTCGCCGCCGAGGAAGCAGCGTTCTCGTCCCGTAGCTGGAGCGCATTGCCGCCAATATTCTGGACGATAACGACGCGTCCCGCCGTGCCGCCGGCAAGACCGGTGAGCGCGCGGCTTGCGTCGGCCGAAAGCCGCAACACGCTTGCGCCTGCAAGACCGGAAGGCGCGTAATCATTCTGGTCAGCGCCGATTTCGGGCGGCGAAATTTCGCCTTCGAGCGCCAGCGCACGTGCGAAAGAAACCGAGCCGTTTGCCGGATCGACGACCAGCGATTCCACCCAGTCTTCGCCATCGGCGGAAACCTTGAGCTTGAAATCGTCGCCGCCGACCAGGCCGAACTCCGCACGCCCCTCGAAATCGTTCGAGAAGAACACCGAGGCGGTGTTGATTTCCGCCTCCTTGGAAATCTGCAGCCGCGCGTCGCCGCTGCCGCCGTCGGCGCCGGTGATCGCGGACATCACGGCTGCGTTCGAGCGCACCGCCAGGCGATTATCGCCTTCGGAGAGGGTGTTGATACCGATGCGCGTGACGTCGTCGAGCGATACGGAAAGATCGCGCAGGTCGCGCCACGCCTCGCCGTCGAATACGAAAAGAATTTCCGCCGCTTCAACCCACGCGCGCCAGCCCGTGCGCGGCGCCAGAAACTGCCAAGCGCCGTCCTGAAAGGTCGCAACCGTGTTGTCGTGGCTCGCAAACGCCCCCGTGGCACCCTCCGCAACGATGTGGCGCTCGCTTTCCTCCGGCGATCCCGGCGGGGAAGACGAAATCGCCACCGCGCTCATATGGATCGCGGCGTCGAGAATACGCAGCGCCTCGTTATGCGTGACATGTTTCTGCGCCTGCCCGGCTTCGAGATACGGCAGGCCAAGGTTGATCGTCTCGGTCATGGCTTTTCCTAGAGAGGAATGAGCGCGCTGCGCGCGTGGCCGGCTCCGGCAACCGCGGAAAGCTGCGCGACCCGGAACGCGATTGCGGAAAGCGGTCCGCCGAAGTCGGCGGTTTCGTCGGCGTTCGCGTAATGCGCCTGCGGCGCGTTCGTTTCGAGGGTGCGGACAATGTTTTCGCCGTCGAGAACCTCGATGCGATAGGCTTCGCGCTCCTCACCGAGCGGCACTTCGAGCGCATCCCAACCATCGCCACCGCTTCGCGTGCGGCGGATCCACGAAAGCGCGATGCCTTCTTCCATGCGTTTCGCCGCAAGATGTGTTGGAGACCACGGCAAAAGCGGCGCCGTTCCAATAGAGGCTTCAAGTTGAGTCATCTGCGGCGAGCCGACATCCTGCGTCGCCGCGCCGACGCGGTAATAGAAACTTCGTCCGATCAGGTCGACGCTGCGCGCAACCGACGCAAGCGCATCGTCGAGCAAGACGAACACTGAGCCTGCTTCGTAGAGCGGCGGCATCGTCCATTCGCTGCCTTGTTGCCCACGCAAGAGCCGCGACAATAAATAAGTGTCCGTATCGACCAGTTCCGCATTCGCAAACTGAATGACTTCCCACGCGCCGTCCGCGTTGCAGATCGCAGCGGCATTCGCGCCATCGAGCACGCGCAAATCGCTCTGCGAAGCCAGCGCGCCGGAAGCAAGCCGCACGCGAAAGCTATTCGCATGGTCCCATCGCGCAACCGGACCTGCGGGCAAAGGATCGATCGTTTCGCCGATCACCGCCGGCACGTTCGCAAGTGCGACACGCTCGTAGGTTTCGCCGTTCGCGGAGCGCCACACCGCCATCGCGCCCGGCCAGGGTGCGGCATGCACGGCAAGGTGCTGCAACACCGGGTCGCCGCCGTCGCGGAGCACGGGAAGATCGAGCGCAATCGCTTCCGGCGGACCGAAGGCCGAGGGCACGGCAATCGTGGCAGGCCGCGGGCTGCGCGCGGCGACATTAAACACTTCCGGGTCTATGCTGCGCGCCTTGATCGCACGGGCGCCCGCGTCCACCGCCTCGAAAATTTCGAGACGGCGCACGCGCCCACGATAGTCGAGATCGACGATGTCGCCGGGAGAAAGTGCCGCGCGGGACGGCGGCAGCGAAAATTCCGCGCGTTCCCTACCCGCCCATAAATCCTGCAACCAGATGTCGGCGGCGCGCTCGGCCGCAGCGTCCGAAGTCACGAGCGCAAGATCGGCTTTCGACTCTCGCCTGCTTTCGCCCGCAAGCCGCCGCGACAGCACCGCCGCGCGGCGGAAATCGCCTGCGACTTCGGTGAATCCGAGCGCGATCTGCACCGGCAGTTCGGTCTCCTGCGCGCGGACGAAACGGCAATCCGGGTCGTCGCCGTCAATCGCAAGTTCTTCGCCCGATAGCGCGGTAATCGCTCCGCCGCCGCGCTGGCGGAAAACGATCTCGCCATTCTCCTCGACCGCGTCGAAGGTGAAGGCCGACGAAAGCGGCTCGATCGCGCCGCGCGCCGACATCGGGCGATCGATGACATAGCCGTCTGCCGCGCCGCGCAGCCGCGAGGTATCGAAGTCTTCCGCGCCAGCGTCGGTGAGAATCGTGCCCACCATGTCCTCGAGCGGGGCCGCGCCGAGGCGGCCGTTCAGCCAGTGGCCGCTTTCCCAGTTCGCGCCATCAGCCCAGACCTCGCTTGCGAGCGGAAATGCCGGATATGGCCGCGCGTCCCAGGCCCAGGCATAAATACCCACGGCATCGACCATGCGGCCGTCATAAAGTGTGGACGACGGATTATCGTCTTCGTTCGCGCCGAACGCGGGATCGAACTGTGCGCAGACCGCCTCGAGATAGCGGCGCTGAATCAGATCGTCGCGGCGGCGGTTCGAGAAATAGGGATAGCCGCCGGAGGACGATTTCGCATCGGGAAACACATTCGGCTGGTTCGCGCCTTTATCAACCGCGGGACAACCGGCTTCGGTTAAGCGAACCGGCTTGCTTCGCGGGGTCCAGGCAGTCGGCTCGCTTGCCTCTTCGCCGCCGACGCGGTCGACATGCGGCTCGCTCCACCACTGCCAGAGATCCTTCTGGCGAAAGGTCCACGGCTTACCGAAATCGCCGTCCGTGATCGGCGTGCGGGCTTGCGCGCGGCGCGCTTCCTCGTCCGCATAATAAAAGTCATAGGCTTCGCCGCCGCGCAGATTTCCGCGCAGATAATCCGGCGCGTAGATCGACTCTGCGAGTGCGGCATCGAGATGTGCGTTGCCCTCGCGCCAGTCGGAAAGCGGCGCGTAATAATCGATGCCAACGAAGTCGATGTTGTCGTCCGCCCACAAGGCATCGAGTGGAAAGCGCACTTCGCTGGCTTCCGGCTCCACGACATGCGCTCCGTATTCGCTCCAGTTCGCGGCGTAGGAGATTTTCGTCTCGGACCCGAGAATTTCTCGCGCTTCAGTGGCAAGCGAGATCAATTCATCGACCGCCGGATAGACACCGCTCGCAGAACGCACACGTGTCAGCGCCTCATATTCAGAGCCGATCAGAAAGGATTCCACCCCGCCCGCAAGCGCGCAAAGCTTCGCGTAATGCAGCACCATGCGGCGCAACGACCATTCGGCGGGACCGGAATAAGAGACGTTCGTGCCGCTTGAGGAAAAATCGGCGGCCTCCGCTTCGCCGAACAACGGCGCGATTTGGCTTGCCGCTGCTTCCGTGCCGTCCGGCGAGCCTTCGCGGCCCGGCGCGGGATCACAAGTGATCTGCCCACGCCACGGATAGGCGGGCTGGCCGCTCTCGCCGCTATAGGGATTCTCCAGCGCGTTCGCCGCGGGAATATCCATCATCACGAAAGGATAAAGCGTCACCTCGAGCCCGCGCCCATGAAGATCCTGAATCGCGCGCAGAACGGACGCATCCGACGGCGTGCCGCCGAAGGCGGGGCGGTCTTCGTGCAGGCTCACGGCCTGCGCGCTCGCACGCGAAAGCCCTGCGACCGACCATTCCGCGCCATGCGTCTGCTTGTTGTTGCGGTCGACCTTGGGCAGCACCTCGCATTCGCCCGCGCGCAGATCGCTGCCGAACCAGGCGACGACGAGTGCCACCCGCTGCAAGTTGGGACAAATCGCCTGCAGTTCGTTGAGCGACGCGGTCCAGTCGCTTTCCGCCGAAGCGGTGTGCCGGTTCTCCGGCGCATAAACGCCGTAACCCGCGGTGCGCGTGACGGTCTGCGGATCGTAGCCGAACTCGGTCGCGCCCGGAATGATCGTGACCGCGCGGATCATGTTCTCGAGGCGGCCCACGGGGCGGATCAACTCGACCGAGACCTGCGGAATACGATTGCCGAAATTTTCCAGCGGCAGCCGTTCGAATACGATGTAGGCGAGGCCGCGATAGGCGGGCGCCCCGCCCTCCGCTTCCTTCGCCTCGATCAGCGGATCGGGAAGCTGCTCGTCGTCGCCGCGATACACGCGGTAGCTGTATTGGCTCAGGTCGAGCTGCTTGCCGTCGACCCACATGCGGCCGATGCCGGCGATCGGCCCTTCGCAAAGCCCGATCGCGAAATTCGCGAAATAAGAATAGGTCGTGGTCGTGACGCGAGGGCCGCCGCCCTTGCCGCCACCCGCGCTCTCGCTTCGGGTTGAAATCACTTCTTCGAGTTTCGTCGCCCAGATCACCTGACCCGACATGCGCGCGCGCCCATAAACGCGCGGGATCGCCGCTCCCTCGCTCGAACACATGACGTCGAGCGAGGCGAGCCGCGGGCCTTCGCGGTATTTGCGCGCGTTGTCGCCGAACAGCGCGCGGTCGATCACCGAACCCGCGACTGCGCCGATCAGGCGTCCTACGACCGCGCCGCCCGCGCCAAAGAGCGCGCTGCCGGCGGACATGCCGGCAAACGATAAAAGAAGTGCGGCCATTCAGTTCGATTCCGGAAAACGAAAGGCGTAAGCGAGTCTGCGCCGCCACCAGCTCGCGAAATAGACTTCCGCGACCGCGGCACCGTCATGCGCGTGGATCATGCGCTCAGACGTTACGAGGATGGCGCAATGCTTCGCAGGCAGGTGTGTGCGCCAGCGAAACAACAGCACATCGCCCGGCGCGATTTCATCGAAGGCGATTTCAGTCAGATGCCTTCGCGCGGCATCGGCAAGCGTTTCTTTGCCGCCCGCCTCCGCCCAGTCGGCGGAATATGCGGGGGGCAATTCAGGCTCGCTGCCCCGTACTTCGCGCCAGACGCCGCGCAGAAAGCCGAGACAGTCGCAGCCCACGCCTTTCAGCGAAGCCTGATGCCGGTACGGCGTGCCGATCCACGAACGCGCGACGGCAACGATCTCGTCGTGCTTCGTCATCGCACCGGTGTTCCGTCGTTGCCCGGCTCGCCCGGCACCGCATAGCTCACGACGAAATCGTTGCCCGGCAGATGCGGGAAGCCGCGAAAATTGAGCGTATTCGCGAATTTCGCGCGGCAGGTTTCAAAACGCTTGTCGCAGCCGGCGGTGACAACGAACGCATCGCCCGGTGCGACAAGATTCGGCGGCGTCTGCCAGAGCGAAAGCGAGACCGCGCCTTCCTCGACACGATGCGTCTTGATTTCGACGGCGGCACCTTCGTTCGCGCCCAAACTCCAGACAAGTTTCCCGCGCGTGAACCAGTCGTCCTCGTAGTCGTCGAGGCCGGTCATGCGAAACAGCGCCGCACCTTCGACGCTTGCGACCGTGCCGCTCGCCTGAAATTTCGGCGCATCGAGATCGATCTTGCAGCGCGCGTCGCCGAGATCGGCGTCGCAGGAACTTGCGAAAATGCGCCCTCGTTCCTGATCGAGCTGTTGCGCGAGGCCGCGAATTTCGACGGCGAAGGCGGCACCCTCGCGGCGGATTTCGCCAATGTCGCCGCTTCGTTGCAGCATTCGGCTTTCGGCATTGGACCAATCGACCAGAAATAACTCGACGCGGGCCGCGTCATATTTTCCGGAGACGAGATCGTTCTCGGAGATGCTTTCGTCGGAAAGCGCGCCGTGGAGTTCGCTCCCCGTCGCGGCAAGCCCGAAGCGGGATTCTACTTCTGTGCCTTCAAATCCCGTGCCCGCGCGAAACAGGGTACCGTCGAAAGAAATATTTTCGTCGTGGTCGGTGAAGCCCTGCACCACGCCGTCTTTCCGCGAAATGCGCCAGCAGTTACACAGCGTGGTTGCGCCGCCCGCGAGGTGCGCGGCCAATCCTTCCGGTACGTTTCTCATGGCCGGATTTCCACGACCGGGATCGACGGAATCTCTCCGGCCGCGAAAGCCGCGAGATCGATTTCCAGAAAGTCGGTGTCGAAGCGCACCGGCACGTCGAACAGAAAGCCGGCCGTAATCTGTGCGCCGTTTGAGGGAATGTGGCCGGCGCGGAATACGATCAGGCCGCTCGCACTATCGGAATCGAAATCGGCCCCTTCTTCTTTTTCTTCGCCATCGACGGCGACACGGATACTACCGGCGACAGGCTTCGCGATCGGCCGGGCATAAGGCGCGTAGACGCTGCCGTAGGTTTTCTTCAGTTGAAAGCTCGCGCTTTCGCCGTCGCCCTCGCCCAGCAATTGATCGCCCGGTGCGGGCGCTGCGCCCAGCATCGCGGAAGAATGATCGAGCCGGTCGCGCCAGCGAAAGCCGTAAAGTCTGCCGCGCCGCTCCTCGAAGAAAGCGACCACGTCGGAAAGCGCGTCGAGCGATTTGACGCCATAGCCTGCGTTCCAGCGGCGGCGCGCGTGCGCCCAGCGCGCGTTACGTTCCTCGCGGCCCGAGCCGGTCGTGACGATCTCGGTGCGCCGCTCCGGCCCGCCGCGCGCGCCGAGAGCCACATCGAGCGGAAAGGTTATTTCATGAAAGGATGGCATTAGAGATTTCTTTCACCACGCGCGACCGCGCGCGCGATCATGCCAGAGAGATAAGCCTCTGAGCGGCGGAAGCTCGCGACGTCCTGCGCGCTCACATTTACGTTCACCGCGAGCGGCGCGCGCGAAGTCTCCGCGCGCACGCCGAGCCTGCCGTCGCTGCCGCGCGCGAGCGGCAAAATCGCCTCCGCGCCGCGCTCGCCGGCGACGCCGAGCGCGTTGCCCATCGGGAAGTAACTCGGGGTCGCGACCACGCCGCCTTTCGCGAACGGCACCGCGCCGCCGAGCAAACTGCCGCCGCCCGTGCCGCTTCCGGCGATGCCGCCGAACAGATTCTGGAACGCGCCGGCGAGACCCTGCTCGATCGGCTTGAAGGCTGCATTCAACGCAAGGCTCGAAAGCCGAAGCCCGAGCGAGCGGATCACCTCGCTGAAACTTTTCCCGCGCACCAGCGCCTGGTCGAGCGCGCGCGCGAACGACGAGCCGAAGCCGCGCGCGAGTTTGTCGGCTTCCGCGATCTCACGGCGGAAGTCGCTCAGGTCGGCGTCGATGGAAACGGAAATGCCGTCGATTTCGGTCATGGTTTTTCCTGGTCAGGAAAGCGCGCGAGCAATTCGTTCAAGGACGCGCGCGATACCGGCGCAGCCTCTCCGAACAGCGCGCGCACAGCAGCCGCCAATTCGCGTGGCGTCAGCGTCCAGAACTCGCGAGAAGAAAGCCGCAGCACGCCGAAGCCGAACGCCATCGCCTCTTTCCAGGGAAAGGGCGCGGCTTCGCTTGCCACGGCTATCGAGGGTTTTGCGGCGGCGCCTTCTCCGCGACACCGAAAGTGGCCGACAAGAGATCGACCACGATCCGAACATAGCCCGCCGCCGCGTTCGCAGACACGAGCCGCGCCGCCGCCTCGTCCGAAATCTCCTCGCCCGCGCCGCGCAGACCCGCGCCGATCACACGGATCGCATCGCGCGCGGAAATGCGCCCGCTGCCGAAGCGCTCGGCAAGCGCGGAAAGATCGTCCGCGCCGAAGGCCGCTTCGAGTTCGGCGAGCGCACCAAGCGTCAGGCAAAGCGTGCGGCGCTTGCCGCCGAGTTCGGCTTCGATCTCGCCGCGATGGCGGTTCGCCATCACGCGGCCTCGAAGGTGAGTTCGCCCGCGCTTTCGAGCGAGATTTCGAAATTCACCTCGCCGTCGTGATTGCCGGAAAATTCGAGCGCGCCGATCTGGAACGCGCCTTCGATGGTGCCGAAGTCGGGAATGACGATCTGGCATTCCGGCGCGCTGCCCGCGAAGAACGCCTCGCGCACCAGCGCGTCGGAGGCCGCATCCTTGAAGATGCCTGAGGCGGAGAGCGACGCGCGGCGCACGCCGGCGCCGGTCAAGAGCTCGCGCCAGCGGCCGGAGGATTCCGCGTGCGTGACATCCACCGTCTGCGCGTTGAATGCGAGCGTCTTCGTGCGCAACCCGGCGACGGTGACGAAGGAGTCGTCGTCGACGATTTTCAGAAGAAGGTCTTTTCCTTTTTGCGCGGGCATTGATGTTCTCCGTGATTCAAGCAGGCTCGGTGACGGCGCGCAGCCGCACGATGCCGTGATAGGTCCGGCCGTCCGCTTCGCGGCGTATGTCGGCGCCGACGAAGCGAAGGTTCGCGAGATGGTGTCCGGCCGGCGTCAGCGGCGCGTCGATCAGCGCCTGCAACACCGCGCCCGATATAAGATGTGCCTCGCGGTGCCCGCCCTGCCGTGACCAGACGTGCAGCGTCAACGCGTGCTCGTCGCCGCCTTCGGTCGAGGTCGAGCGGTCGGACACGACCGCCTCGCCGAGCGTCACATAAGGAAGTGCTGCCTCGCGCGGCGGCTCGTCGTATATTTTCCCGCCGCCCAGCATGGCGGCAAGCGGGCCGTCGTTCTTCAACGCACCGTGGATCGCGGCGCGCAAAGCGGCAGCTGAAGCAGGCATATTTTACTTCTTTCGATTGCCGAATTGAGAAACTGCGCGGGCAGCCGCGGCTGTCGCAGCTGCCCGCATCGGCTCGAGCGCCAGGGGGAGGACCGGCGCGAGCCAAGGCGATGGCGGTTGTGTCAGCGTTCCAAATTCACGGGCGGCATCCGCCGGATCGTTCGAGCCGACCATGCGGCGCGTGCCGCGCTTTTCAATCGAGAGCTGCGTGACCTCAGGGGCTGCTTCGGCGCGCAAGGCTTCGCTTGCGGCATCGACCGCAGCTTCGGCGAGCAACGTTTCCGTTGCGCGCAGGCGCTTCGTAAAGAACACCGACTGGACCGCGCGCAGTTTCACGGGCGTTCCTCCTCGACCAGACATTCGAGCAATCGTCCGCGCTCGTCCGGGTCGCGGAGCGCGCGGATCGAGAACACACGCAAGCCGAGTGCGAAGCGATGCGCGAGCGTGATGTCGGTGCGGTGCCGCAGGCGAATGCGATGCGTAACGACGCCGAGGCGCTTATCCGCGATGACCTGATCGCCAAGGGAGACGGGCTCGATCGCGACCCAGATTTCCGCAAGCGGCTGCCAGGTGCGCGTGACACCACCCGCGCCGTCCTCGACCTCATCGGCGGCCTGCAACGTCACGCGATGACGGAAATCCGAAATCGCCGTCACAGCGACACCAGGCGGTAAGGCGCGAGCAACGACGCGATGCCCTCGGGCATCGCTTTGTCCTCTTCGCCCTGCCCGCGATATTCGTAGGCGCGCGCGAGCAGAAGCCGGATCGCTTGCAGGAGCGGCGCCGGCACATCGCTTGCCGCGCCATAGCCTGCCTCGATGTCGATTTCGATGCCGGCAACTGTTTGCGCCGGATGCAGGACCCTCCCCGCATCGAACGCGATCAGCCCCGGCGACGAGGCGGTGTTGAGAAGAAAAATATCCGGGTCGAGTGCATGCGCATCGCCGGATGCATCGCGCACCCGCGCCGCCACGACTTCGTGCAACGGCGAAACCGGCGAAACGATCGCGCCCGAAGGCGGCCAGCGGTCGAGCACGATGCGCCAGGTCTGCAAGAGCAGCGCGCGCCGCGTTTGCGATTCGACCTGAATGCGCGCGGCGGAAATCATCGACTGAATCAGCGCATCATCGGCATCATGTCCGACGCGCAGATAGTTCTTCGCCTCGGAAAGCGAGAGCGGTTCGCTTGCCGGCGCTTCGATCAGGATCGCGGCCATGTTTTTGTCCGATTGACAAGGCTGCCTGCCCCGCGCGATCAGGGATCGCGGGAGTGGCAATGCTTCGTTTCATTCTTCTGTTCGTGGTTTGCGCGGCTTCGATCTCGCCGGCTCGCGCGATCGTCGGCGGTAACGTAGGCGGCAACGCCTGGCGTCACTCCGTGATGCTGACTTCGCGCGGCGGCGAAATCTGCTCCGGCACGCTGATCGCGCGCGACCTCGTGATCACCGCCGCGCATTGCGTCGCCAAGCCCGACAGCTACGCCGTCGAAGCCGGCGGTACATCGATTGCGGTTACGCAAATCGCGGTGCATCCGCGCTATCGCGCGGATTCGTTCGAGACGCGGAAGCCCTCGCCCGATCTTGCGATCCTCAAGCTCGCCTCACCCGCACCGGCCAATATCCGCCCGGCGCCGCTTTCCAGAGACGCGACGCTTCCGCCTCGCGACACGCGTTATCTGATCGCGGGTTTCGGCGTCGTCGCCGAAGGCAACCGTACCAGCGTCGGTACGCTACGCACCGCGCAACTGCCTTCTGTCGGCACGACCGGCGCGATCATGGTGCGGCTTGCGCTTTCCAACGGCTCGCCGCCGCGCGGTTCCTGCGACGGCGATTCCGGCGGCAGCGTCTATCGCGAGGAAGACGGTAAGCTCGTGCTGCACGCGGTGATCGGCTGGGCGACGGGCCGCACCGGCAAAGGCTGCGGCGCCGTCACCGGTGCGACCTTGATCGGCATTCAGCTCGAATGGATCCGCGCAACCGCGAAGCGATTCCACAGCACAGTCGATTGAAGCGGCGCCACGGAATCCGCGGCGCCGCCTCGTAGCGTTACGCGGCGCTGAACTTCAAGAGCTTGATCGCGTCGAAGTCCTGCACGCCGCCGCCGACACGCTTCGTCACATAGAACAAGACGTAAGGCTTCGACGAATACGGATCGCGCAGCACGCGCACGCCCTGGCGGTCGATCACGAGATAGCCGCGGCGGAAATCGCCGAAGGCGATCGAGAATGAGTCTTCCGCCATATTCGGCATGTCCTCGGCTTCTGCGATCGGAAAGCCCATCAGCGTCGCGGGCGCACCCGCCTGCGCGGGCGGCGTCCAGAGATAGTGACCGTTTTCGTCTTTCAGCTTGCGGATTTCGCCCTGCGTGCGGCGGTTCATGACGAACGTGCCGTTCTGGCGGTAGCCGGCTTTGAGCGAATAGACGAGATCGACCAGCGGATCGGAAGGATTGGTTTCCGGGAATTCGCCGTCGGCGCCGGAAATCACGAAGCCGAGCTTGTTCCATTCCCAGGACGATTCCGCGATCGTGTCATAGGCGAGAAAGCCCTTCGGCTTGTTGGTGCCGTCGCCGCTGACGAAGGCGGTTCCCTCCTGCTCCGCGAACACGGTATCGACTTCGGCAGCGATCCACTCGTCGATGTTGACGGCGGAGTCGTCGAGCAGCGTCTGCGTCGCCGCCGGCATCGCATAGAGTTCGACGGTCGGAAATGCGAGTTCGGCAAGCGTCGGCGAAGTCGTCGGCGTGTTGCGCGCCGTAGTTTCGCCGACCCAGCCGGTGGCGGCACCCGAGATCAGGAACGGCTTGCGATAGACGTTCGAGGACACCTGGCGATAGCCCGCGATCGCGCGGATCGGCGAGATGTTTGCGAGACGCCGGCCGATCTCGCGTTCGGTTTCCTCCGGCACGAGATAGCCACCATCGGCACCGCTGTTCGTCGACACGGCAAGCGCCTTGCCCTCCAGCCGTTTCAGGCCCGAAGACTCGCCGTTGCGAACATAGCTATCGAAGGCCGAGCGATGCTCGAGTTCGGCACCGGTCGGAAAATGTTTGACGCCACCGAGCGACGGACGCCGCCCGCGCAGCACGAGCTCGTCGAGCACGCGCTTCTGCTCGGTCAGCGCGGAATTAATGCGGTCGACCTTCTGCTCGGAAAGCACGTCGGCCGAGCGGCGCTCGATCTGGTCGAGCCGCGCGTCGTTCTCGGACTTGAAGGCCTCGAACGAGCGCATGAAGTCGTCGAAGGCGCCGGCGATTTCGCCGCCGGCGGATTTGATTTCGGGAGAAGGATTCAAAAGTTGTTCCATGATTTACCTCGTGGACGGATGGACGAAATCCGCCGCACGGCGGATGGTGGCAGCAAGAGAGTGATCGCGCTTGAACGCCGCGACGCGCGCGCCGGGATGCATCGGGAAGGTCACGACCGAGATTTCCCAGAGATCGATTTTCGAAAGGCGGCGGATGCCGGTCTTCGGATGGGTGCGGCCTTCGACGGTGCGGAAGCCGATGGAGAGACCGTCGATCGCGCCGGCTCTCATTAAAGAAAGCACTTCCCTTCCCCGCGCGATTTCGGAGAGCAGCCGCCCTCGCACGAACAGTCCGCGGGTGTCTTCGCGCAATTCCAGCCAGACGCCGATCGGCTCGGCGGGATCGTGCTGGAACAGCATCCGCACGCCGGACGCCCCGCGCTGCGCGATACTTTCCGCGAAGGCGCCGGGCACGATCAGGTCGCGGCCGAGATCGGCGGTGTTGAAGCGCGCGGCATAGCCGGTGAAGACGCCGGAAGCGTCGAGCGACTTGCAATCGAAGCGCAGCATTTTCGAGTCTTGCATCGGAAAAAACATTCAGCGCTTCCTGCTTTTTCGGGGTTTTGCTTTCGCGCGCGTCACGCGCTTCGCTTTCGCGGGTTTCTTCGGCGCGGGTGCGTGCAGCCGCTCGAGTTCGCGCACGAAGTCGCGAAACACCAAGGGCGCCTCGGCTCCAACGGAGCGGATGCGTGGGGTCATTTTGATTTTCCAGTTAGACGGTCAGGCTTTCTTCGAACGCCGGTTAAAGCGGGCGAGCTCGCGCACGAAAGCGTCGAAGCGCGCGTTGGCGGCGAAGAGTTCGCGCAAGGTCAGCGCAAGCAGCGCCGACGACGCGGAAGCCCACAAAAACAACGCCAGGTGCGCGAGATCGCCGCGCTCGGTGAAGGTGTGGATGAGATCGGTCATTGTCCTGCGTTCTTCGCCGCGCGCTTCTCGTCGTCGGCAAGAAAACCCGCCTCGCCGACCCGCTTCCACAATGCTTCGCGCTCGATCGAAAGTGCAGGCACTTCGTCGAGATCGGGTACGAGCCGCAGATTTTCGCCAAAGGATTCGCTGAGCCAATTCCCGAGCGCAGAAGCAATCCGCGAGACCAGCGGCACCACGGTCTGGCGATAGAACGCGCGGTTCGCTTCGATCAGTCCGGCAGGAAATATACCTGCATCAGGTCAAGGTAACGACCGAAGAAACTCGACTTCTTTCTCGATGTTCCTGGCTAGCTCAATCGATTTCTCGTTTGAAAGAATTTCCCCCTCTTGCGGATCGAAAACAACGCCGTCTGTCGCAATAGCATATGCTGCACTTGCTTGCGTCGCAGAAATCAGTTCATCAAAATTCCCACCCCAACGGAAAGCAAGCACATGCTTCCAACTAGGATCAGGAGCGATATGGTGAAAGCTCAGGCTCTCTTTAATATCGTTGATGGTCCAGCGGTCGCACTCAAAACCTGACAATTTTCCATTGAGTAGCAGGGGCAGAAACCCGCTAGTTTTTTCGAAATCAACATCTTCCGAAAGTTTTATCGGAAACTGAAATTCATTTACTGCCTTCTGCCATTCTTGAATCGTATCAAGACGCTTAGGCGAAATAACGTACAGCTCCATAGACATTGAAATTCCTCAAACGGCGCGAGCTAGCCGATACCGACAATTACCCTATCGGGCTCCTCGTCTTCGTTGATCCAGACTTTGACCCTCGTTTGATCTCCGGTGATCGGCACCTCTAAAAGAGTAGTCCGCTCAGAAGTTGAGACGACGATCGAACCTTGCGCAATTACGATATCATCGAATGCGGGGGCCCAACCTGGGTCCACTTCCTTAGCGGCCCCCAATGTCACTTCCGTTTCGCCATCAATAAAAGGCAAGCAACTGACGGCGACGCAAGTTGAATTCCATCGAATGGTTTTCATGAAAGAGAAATCGATAGGCTGATCGTCCTCTGGTCCGGAAATGAAGAGGAGCGAGTGCGGCGGCGCTATTCTTATGGTCTGAGACATGTCGTACGACGAGGTAGCATTCATCCGACTTTAACTCTTTGCACCAAATCCATTTAATGCCTGCTGCATGGCAAGTTCGGCTTGCGGTAACGCGGCTTCAGTATCTCGAGCAATCTCTACTGCGCGGGCGGCGCTGTAGATTTCACCCGTCTCGCAATCGAATACGATACCGTCTGTTGCGACGGCATAAGCAGCAGCGGCCTGCAATGCGGCGACCAGTTCGTTGAAATCCGCGCCCCAACGGAAAGCGATCGCCGATGTAAACCGCTGATCGATCTTCACTGCTTTATAAGTTTCTTGAATATCCTCGACTGCCCAGTGATCGCACTCAAAGCCAGTTTTTCGATTTTTCCAATAAACTGGCAGAAATCCCCGCATTTCATCAATCGGCAGCGGTTCCGGAAATTTTATTGGAAACAGCAGATCTTCCGCGGACTCCTGCCACTTATCCATCGACGCAAGCCGTCGCGGCGACAGCACATACATTTCCATCGACATAGAGTGTCCCCGTTAATCAAGACATTTCGCGCGCTAATCCTTGTCGGTACCTACCCGGCTTCCTTCATATTGAATTGATTGATACTCCGGCGGAAAATATTGCCGCTGCAATCCGTCGATGATTTGATTTCGGCGAATCTTCAAACCCATATCGGGCCAATTTTCTCCCTCACCCCTTGTGGAAATAGTGACGACAAACTCCCAGTCATCGTTGTCCAGTAGGTCTTGCAACGAGGTTATTACTTCAGGCAGCAGCATGTGCAGACGATTGAAAAAAATCTTATGCTGTGGATATCCCCAATAGTCTCCGAAAACCCAGAAATCCTCATTTCCGAGCTCATCTTCAACGCCGAATTTCCCGAGTGTTTTAACAATCTCGGGATAGAGCAATACCCAGCGCCGTTCGTTGATCGTTTTAACTTCCTCAGACATCGCTAATCCATCCCCCTAGGGATTCTGTTTAACCAGTACAAAACTGCACGGCGATATAAACTGAGATTGAAATTCTTTATCCTTGGATCATTCGACGTCATTATTTCATTCAGAAATCTCTTGGCGTCCCAGCCAGACATTTTCTCAGGTTGAATTTTGTTATCACGCAGGAAGCGTTCAAAATTCTCGTCAACTGCCCTGCTATATACTTCGTGCTCTTTGCTCCAACCATGAGGGTCGCCATGCAAAGGTCCGGTTACAGCGTCATTAAACACTTTGCGTGCTTCAGGTGAAAGAGGCCACTTTCTCGCTGACGCTCTTGGAAATACGTGATGCCCCTGCGCATACTCCGCCCCCGGCACCAGCCCATCCGGATTTTCATCTGAGAGTACGCGTCCTTCGTCAGTATTAGCAGCACCTCCCGCATATCCCCCGCTCGTCCACTGTCCGCCATCGCTGCTTCCCGCCGGTACGCGGGGCTGATCGGGACTGTATTTCGCGAGCAGCGTTGAGAACGACGAACCGGGAAGGGGTTCGTAACCCGCCGCCTCCCGTTTCTCGTCGTCGGTGAGAAACCCCGCCTCGCCGACGCGTTTCCATAGCGCTTCGCGCTCGATGGAGAGCGCTGGCACCTCGTCGAGATCGGGCACAAGCCGCAGATTTCCGCCAAAGGATTCCCCGAGCCAGTTGCCGAGCGCGGCTGCGATGCGCGAGAGCAACGGCACCACGGTCTGCCGGTAGAACGCGCGGTTCGCTTCCGCGTAGTTGGAATAAGTGTTGTCGCCGGGAATGCCGAGCAACATCGGCGGCACGCCGAAGGAAAGCGCGATCTCGCGCGCGGCGATGTGCTTCGCCTCGACGAAATCCATATCCTTCGGCGAAAGACTCAGGCCCTTCCAGTCGAGCCCGCCTTCGAGCAGCAGCGGACGGCCCGCATTCGCCGCGCCCTGATAATGCGCTTCGAGTTCGTTCTTCAGCCGCTCGAACTGCTCGTCGGAGAGATTGCCGCCGGCGGCAGAATAAACCAGCGCGCCGGAGGGGCGCGCCGCGTTGTCCAAGAGCGCCTTGTTCCAGGCGCATTATGCACGTCGAGCGAAGCTTGCGCGGCTTCCAGCGGCGACATGCCATAGTGATCGTCGAGCGGATTGAAGATCGTCAGATGCAAAATCGGCGCGGGCGTCTCGCGCATTGCGAAGCGCACCGAAGACCCGCTCGCGCTATATTCGTAAGCCTCCGCCCAGCCCTCCGCGCCGGGAATGACTTTCATCCGGTCGGGACGCAGCGCGTGCAGCTCGCGCACTTCCTCGAGCACGCTCACGCGCTCGAGATAGGCGTTGCCGGAGACGAGCAGATAACCCGCGAGCTGCTCGATCAGGTCCGCGCCGGTCTGGCGCGGATTCGGTTTCTGAAGAAGCTGGAGCAGCGGGTGTTCGTCGTGTTCGCGCGCGCCTTCATATAATAGGAGCGGTATGTTCGCCGCCGCTTCCGCGATCATGCGAACACTTCGGAACGCGATCGGGTTTTTCGCATAGCCCTCGCGCGCGAGGGCCGCGTAATCGCGCGGCGTCCAGCGCGGCCGGCCTTGCGAGAACAGCGCGACCAGCGCGCCGGTGCGGCTTGCTTTTTCCTCGACACGCGCGGGCGCGCGCCGCGAAAAGAACTCACGAAAATGAAAATTCATTTGATCTTCCAGAATTAAAGAGCGCGCATCCGCGGCGTGGCTTCGCGCGGGCTCAAAACCAAAGATGTAATCGCCCAGACCAGCGCATCGAGACGATCCGGCGAGCGGCCTTGCGACAACCCGTCCGCGCCGAAATCCGCCATCTCGTCTTCAAGCAGCGGAAAGCTGCCGACATGCGAAACGCGGCCTTGCTCATAAAGTGCGGCCACGGGCTCGGCACGCAGTACCTTGCCGCGCGTCGCGCGCACTTCGGAAACCGGCACGCTGGCGTCGGTCTCATGCAGCACCGCGCGCGCCATCTCGCCGCCCTGGTTCACCTCGATCACGATGCGGTCGGCATCGAGACGCCGATAGAGCGCGATCGCGCGGCTCGCCCATTGCAACGGCGAGAGTGCGCTTGCGCTTTCGTCCGCAAGCACGAAAACTTTTCCTTCATCATCGACGCCCGCCGCAACGATACCGCAGGCATCCGCGCCTTCGCGCGAGGATGCGGGCGGATCCACCGCAACCACGATGCGCGCAAGCGGCGGATGCGTTTCCACCCTCGCCTTTTCCACGCGCTCGCGCGGAAACAGGCTGTCCACGCGCGCCTCGATCACTTCGCCGTCAAGCTCCTGCCGCCCGAGCCTTGTCCCGGCATAACGCGTCAGCATCTCTCCCAGAAACTGCGGCGCGAGCTGAAATGCATTCGCTCTCGTTGCCGCGCGTGAAACAGCCGTTCCCGGATCGGCAAGCAATCGTTTCAAAAGCGGCGCCGGGCGCGGCGTGGTCGTGATCGCGCTTCGCGGATTGGCGCCGAGCCGCAATCCGAATTGCAGCATGTCGAATGCCGCGTCGCCGCGCCGCCATTTACAAAGCTCGTCGCACCAGGCCGCGTCGAATTGCGGCCCGCGCAGGCTTTCCGGATCGTCGGCGGAGAACGCATAAGCCACCGCGCCGTTTCTCCATTCCAGCCTGCGGCGCGAAGGCTCCCATTGCGGACGCTCCCAGCGCGTATGAACGCTAAGTAACCCCGACACGCCTTCGATCATTACCTCGCGCACGTCGGCGAGCGACTCGCCGATGAGCGCAATCTGCCGCGCGCTTTCGCCAAATTCTTTTGCGCCGAGCGCAATCCCCCGCACCCATTCGGCGCCGGCGCGAGTCTTGCCCGCGCCGCGCCCGCCGAGGATCAACCAGTTGCGCCACGCGCCTTGTGGCGGCAATTGATCTTCGCGCGCCCAGAGCGGCCAGAATTTCAGGAGCGCTTCGTAGTCGCTCGCCCGAAAATCATCGGTCAGTTCATTCAGCGTCCCTGCTTCTACGCAGTCGATCAAGCCGCTCCGCAAGTTCGCTGCGGAATTCCTCGAGATCGCGGAATTCGTCTTCGCCTTCACCGCTTGCCTGTTCCGGTTTTTCGTCGCGCTGGAGGGCTGCGACTTCGCGCAAGGTCTTGACCAACGTGGCTAACGTGCGCGCTGCGCGCTCGGCATCGGTCGAGCGCAGCTTTGCCCCTTCCACGCGCGCAAGCACTGCTTCGATCGCGACGATTTCGCGCTCGACCGCCCCGCGCACGCGATCGATCAGGGTTTCGTTTTCAGCAACGGCAATCGATGGGGCAGCCACTTCCCGGATGGCATCAATGTCCTGCTTTGCCGCGGCATCGTAGTCGCGCATGCGATAGTTGCGCGGCTTCCAGCCCCAGAGCTTCACGCGCTTCAGAAACGTCGTTACACCGAGTCCGCAGATCGAGGCGAGATCGCGAACCGGAATATTGGTTCCTTCGTAAAGTTTGCGAACTTCCGCAATCTTTTCGGGCGGCAGGACAATGAACTTCGGCATCGTTCCCTGGAAACGCAAAACGGCGGCCGGAAATTCCGCCGCCGTTCTTGTCTGGCGCAAATGCCGCGCCGTTGATGCAATTGTGGAGTATGCCGAAACCCTACATGGGCAGCGTCACGCTGTCAAGGATTATTTTCCCATATATATTTGACGTACCAAAGGGATATTTCCTATGACTTCCGAGCGTGACAGGCCGGATGCTGAAATTGAGGCTCAGTTAGCGCGTGCGGTCATCGACTGGATTGACTCTAACTGGTCTTCTCTTCAGGAGGGGGCGTATCCAGAAATAGATGATCTGGCGCGAGCCTTAAGAGCGATTGCGTGTAATTCTGAACGTCAGCCTCGGTAAGCCCGAGGTCTTTTAGTACTTCGAGATACGCTTTCATAAACTCGGTTGCGTATTCGCTCATCTTCTCGGCGGTAAAGGGCTTTCCCTTTACTTGAAACCTTTCCTTTCCCTCTCGGTAGAGAAGGAAGAAATTGTCTTGCCCGCTTGTGCTACTCAAGACGATTCCGTGCGCCCACGTGTTTCTGCTTGCTAAGTTTTGGGCTCTAGTGACTGAGTCTGCCTTTATTGTCGGGTCCTTCTGAATCGAAATAAGGGATTTGAGCAAGTGTACTTTTGCTCCTGCCCCAAGCCCGCCGCACACTACAGCCACCTCGTCATTGGTAAGTCTAAGTAGGTTTTTAATGGCAATTTCAAGCGCCAGTTCAAAGCTGGAATAGGTTTGCAAAAATTGTGAGTGTAGCGTGTTAAACTCTATTTTCACTGGGAATGGTTTTCTTGGGTCTGCCATGGCAAAGAAATCTCGCGATCAAGTGGAGGCCGCGATAGAGAACGCTTTCGTCAGTGTGATGGCGCGTATCGCGGTACACGTTACGCATAACGATTTCCTACACGTTCGCTCTATCGGCGGTAGCAATTATTTTCCTGCATCTTTCTTTTTCGGCTTTTTCGTTTCGCGTGGCTCCAGCAAAGGCCAGCGCACCAGATAATCCTGATAGTCGCGCACGCGCACTTTGCCTTCGACGCCGCCGACGCGGCCGCGCACAGAAATGCCCGCTTCGTGCACCGTCTCCGGATCGCCGGAAACGAGCGGGTGCCACCACAACAAAGCCTTGCCTTCCGACAGGCGGCGATAGGCGCAAGTTTTCGGCAGCCAGAAGAACTGCTCCTCCGGCGTGATCTTCACGCAGTCTTTGACGCGCTTCATGCGGTTTTCGTAGTCGGAGCAGCGGCAGCTTTCGCAATCGAGCAGCCGGCAGGCGACGTTGGTGTAGTAAATCTTGCCGGTGTCCTCGTCCTCGAGCTTCTCGAGGCAGCAGCGCGCGCAGCCGTCGCAGAGCGATTCCCACTCGGCGGTGGTCATTTCCTTGAGGGACTTCGTTTGCCAGAAAGGGGGTGACATGGCTCCTCATACGTCGGAAGGGCTACAATTAACAATGTGGCCCTGCCTTATTCGCGTACCTTTTCCCACGCTGCTATAACGCCCGCCGCGCCCGCGCCACGCAGCCCCAGAGTTCCCCTTGGCAGACCAGCCCGCCCCGCCTCCGTCCGGCAAAGATCCGAAGAAGTCGCCGCTCGAGCGCGCGGGAATCACGGGCCTTCGCAAGACGCTGCTCGATATCGACGCGCGGCTGAATTCGGCGCTGTTCGCGCTCTGGGTGTTCATCCGCGCGAAGTGGGAAGGCTTCTCGGCGTTCATGGACCGCTTCCACGTCAGCGGCATGCGGCGGGTCGCGGTCGAGGCGCTCTCCGAGGGCGCGACGTTGGGCACCGCGGGCTCGCTGCTCCTGCTCGCGCTCGCCATTCCCGCCTTCAACGAAACCTCGGACGAGGACTGGCTTAAAAAAAGCGAGCTCGCCGTCACCTTTCTCGACCGCTACGGCAACCGCATCGGCGAGCGCGGCATCAAGCATAACGACTCGGTGCCGCTCGAGGAATTTCCGGATCACCTGATCAAGGCGGTGCTCGCCACCGAAGACCGCCGCTTCTACGAGCATTTCGGCATCGACATCGCGGGCACGCTGCGCGCGCTGACGACGAACGTGCGCGCCGGCGGCGTCGTGCAAGGCGGCTCCTCGATCACGCAGCAGCTCGCGAAAAATTTGTTCCTGTCGAACGAGCGTACGATCGAGCGCAAGGTCAAGGAAGCGTTTCTCGCGGTGTGGCTGGAATCGCGGCTCAAGAAAAACGAAATCCTGAAACTCTATCTCGACCGTGCCTATCTCGGCGGCGGCACTTACGGCATTGACGCCGCGGCACAGTATTATTTCGCGAAGTCGGCGCGCGACGTGAACCTTGCGGAAGCCGCCATGCTCGCCGGCCTGTTCAAGGCGCCGACGCGCTTCGCGCCGCATGTGAACCTGCCGGCGGCGCGCGCGCGTGCGTCCACCGTGCTCGATAACCTCGTCGAAGCGGGCTTCATGACCGAAGGCCAAGTGTTCGGCGCGCGGCGCAATCCGGCGCGGCCGGTGGACCGGCGCGAGGAGCAGACGCCGAATTACTATCTCGATTATGCGTTTCGCGAAGTGCAGCAGCTGGTGGCGAAGCTGCCTTCCACGGTGACGGAGCGCGTGTTTCAGGTGCGCACCGCGTTCGACCCGGCGGTGCAGAAGACGGCGGACGAAGCGATCCAGTCGTCGCTCAAGCAGTTCGGCCGCGACTATAACGCGGGCCAGGCCGCGATCGTGATCATGGAGGCGAACGGCGCGCTGCGCGCAATGGTCGGCGGGCGCGACTATGGCGAAAGCCAGTTCAACCGCGCGACCGATGCGCTGCGCCAGCCCGGCTCGTCGTTCAAGCCGTTCGTCTATTCGACTGCGTTCATGAACGGCATGACCGCGAATACGACGGTGCTGGATGCGCCGATCTGTATCGGCTCATGGTGCCCTCAGAACTATTCGCGTTCCTACTTCGGCTCCATGCCAATTTCTCAAGCGCTGACGCTTTCGCTCAACACACCAGCGGTGAGAGTCGCAGGCATCGTCGGCAGAGATAAGATTGTGGCGACGGCGCGCAAGATGGGGCTCACGACAGAGTTGCGGATATCAGCACCACTTCCGCTGGGTGCGGCGGAAGTCACCGTGTTCGACATGACGCAGGCCTACGCGACGTTCGCTTCCGGCGGCAAACGCGTTCGCGGGCACGCGGCGCTCGAAATCCGCACGCTGACCGGCGAACTGATTTGGCGCGACGCAACCGATCTCGCGCGCGCGGAACAGATCCTCCCGGTCTCGGTAATCAATGAAATCAATCCCATACTCGTCAACGTGGTCGAGAACGGCACCGCGCGCCGGGCGATGCTCAACGGGATCACCGTCGGCGGAAAAACCGGAACCACCAACGCCTATCGCGACGCGTGGTTCATCGGCTTTACCGGAAATTTCGTCGCCGCGGTCTGGTACGGAAACGACGACTATCAGCCCTTGCGCCGCATGACCGGCGGTTCGCTCCCCGCCATGACCTGGAACAAGGTGATGACGGTCGCGCATCAGGGCATCGTGCCACTGCCAATTCCGGGCGTGAACCGCGCACCTCCGAAGCGCGACGGCCCGAATGTCGCTGCCACGCAACAGGGCCCCGAAGTGAACCGGGCGACCACATTGCCTCCCCGCGCCATCGAACAACTCTTGCGGATCGAGCGGGCGCTGCGTGACGCGGGCGGCACGGCTTCGTTCGCGCCCAACGGAACCGGACAGGCTGCGAACTAACGGCTGCGAAAATCGCTGGAGCGGCGACGGCTGCCGTGGCAATTCCTTGCGGTTCGACTTTCCGATTCCGGAATTCCTCATTGCGCGTCCTGTTTTTCATTCTAGCACTGCTGATCGGCTCGGCCTCCGGCCTCGGCCTCACCTGGCTGATGTCGAGCCGCGAGAGCGGGTTCGGCGCGGTGCAGATCGGTGCATGGCGGGCATGGCCGCGCAGCGGCACGCTCGATGCAGATCCCTACGCGCGCGCGATTTTTGCTCGCTCCGGCGAATTACCGATCGGCCTGTCCGAAGGCGTTGCCTTCATTGCCACCACCGACGACCAAGGCCGCGCGATTGACGGCCACTGCGTCACGCGGATCGCGGGCAGACTGCTTCCTGCGCGCTTCTGGACGCTTACGATCTATGACGGCCGTGGCCGCCTGATCGAAAACCCGTCCGCTCGTTACGCCTTCACCAGCGCCGAAGTCGTCTATGAAAGCGGCGGCGAAGTGAAGATCTGGCTCGCGCCGCGCGCGCATACCGGGAACTGGCTGCCGACCGGCGAAAGCGAACGCATCGTTGCGATCTTCCGGCTTTACGATACACCGGCCGGCGTCGCCCGCAGCGAAGCGGCGGAGATGCCGCGCATAACGCGGGAGAATTGCCCGTGAGAAGATTTCTGCTTCCGGCAATTGCCGGGCTGGTACTTGGCGGCCTCGTTCATATTATTTCGATCTTCGCGATGCCGCAGCTCGCGCAGAATGACGCCTTCGCGCGGCTGGCGCGGCTTGGCGGAATGAACGAGATCATTCAGCTTCCAGAACCGACGCCGTTTCAAGCGGTGCTGCCACGCATGGATCCGGCGTTCGCGTTCGCCGCCTGCGTCTATGACCTTTCGCGCGGCCCGCTTTCGATCAGCGTGCCGGCGACGCCCGACCTGACTTCGGTCGCGTTTTACACACGGCAGGGCCGCGTATTTTATTCGCTCAACGACCGCGCGGCGAGCCAGCGTGCAATCGATCTGCAACTGATGACGGCGCAGCAGCGCGCACTGCTGCCGCAGGATTCCGAAATTACATCGGCAGACCGGCTCATTATCGAATCTCCCGGCCTGCACGGCATCGTCTTCATCCGCGCGTTCGTGCGCGAGGAAGGATCGCGGGAGCTTATTCGCGCAAGGTTGAAAGGTGCCAAGTGCGGGCCGTTGGCTGCGCGCTAGTCCTTGAAATAGATCGGGCCGTTCGCTGCCTGCAGCGCAGGCGCATTCAGTACCGGAATCTGTGCAAGCCGCTCCTCGTAAGCGCGGAGTGCACGTTCGGCATCTACCCCCGCGGGCGCCGGCGCTTTGATAAACAGGCGCTCGAGCGCATATTTATAGCCGCGCGCACGCTCGCCGAGACGGCGATAGACCCAGCCGATCAGCATCCGATTTTCAGCAATGCGCGCCATCGCGGTTTCGCGCTCCTCCGGCGTGAGGCGTGTCACAGCCGAGAGGCTGCGCTCGCGCGCAGTATCCATTTCCACAACGCGCTGGGCGGCCGCGAAAAACGGCCTGATCCGCAGACTGTCGGAGCGAATGTCGTCGATCAGACGCGAATAACGCGCAGTAGCGGAACGATACGGTGTGTCGATGATCGTGCTGGCATATTTCTCGATATCAAACGGCGGCTCGTTGTTCGGCACTACGCGCGACCGCCGCAGGTCGGTGAGCGTCACCAGCCATTTCTGACGCGTGACCGGCGGCGCGATGATGCCATAAGCGAGGTCGCGCAACGTGCGCTCGTCATCAGTCAGGGGCGCCGAGGAAACCGGCTCGCCGCGATATTGCGCCGCATAAGCGCCGACCACGGGCAGAACTTCATCGTGGAAATAGGACGGCACCGGACGATCGAAATCGCCGACGCGGGCGCAAGCGGACGCGAGCGCCGCAAGACAAAGCGCCGAAAGAAATCTTATCGAATGTGCGGGGCGCACCTAGGCCGGACGCTTGGTGCGCCGGCGCTGCCTGCCGCCGTTACGAGTGCGCGGCTTCGACTGCGGTTCCTGCGCTTCCTGGCTTGCACCGCGCTCAATGCGAATGACGGGCAGCACAAGAATGGAAGCACCCTCGCCGCCAGTTGCGGAAGGCGGGACCGCCCGCGCTTTCTCCAGCGGAAATCTGACCAACAAACCCATCGAAGGCCTCCTTGGGCCAACGCCGGAAGACCCGGCTTTTCCCAAGTAACAATCGGTTAGGGTTAACAGCCTCTTAACGCTGGAAATGTTTGAGGAATTCGTCTTTCGGCTAGGCCGGAGCGAGATTGAGAAAATTGCGGCCCGCCCGGTCCTCGACCTCGACCAGCCAGAGATCGGGGTCGAATTTCTGCTCTCGCGCGATCCGCGTCTCGACGTCGGCTTCGGCGACGAAGCTCTGCGGAAAGAACGGCGCGAACAGATGCTCCGCCGGGCGCGCGTCGTCGAACGCGGTCTGGGGCGCCGGGCCGAACAACGAGGCGGTCCCGTCGAGACGGGAAATCTTCACGAAGATAGCGCCAGCCTCATCGGCGCCGCGCCGGCGCACGACGGCATAGCTGCCTTCGGTGTTGCAGCGGCGGACATAGGCCGCGACCCAGATTGCACTTTTGAGACGCACGGGTGCGACCCTAGAGCAAAAGACAGTGCTTGTAGAGAATCAGTCGATCGGCTCGCCATTGACCGCCGCAACCTTCGCAAACAGGTTATCGGTCATGAGGCCGGTAACCGGCATCTTCCAGTCGCGCTCGAAGCGTTCGATCGCTTCCTTGGTATCCGGCCCAAAGGTGCCGCTGATGCGAACCGGGCCGTAGCCGAGCCGTGCCAGTGCGCGTTGCAGCGACAGCACGCGGAGCGACTTGCGCTCCCCTTCGCCGTCGATCGAGCCGGTGATGTCGCCCTTGGTCACTTCGCCCTTCACCGGCGTGCGCTTGATTAAGTTCAAAAGCGCGTCGCTCGGCTCTAGCGTGTTCTGACCGCCCTTGCCTTTCTGGAAGTCGCGGATTGCCTGCTCCGTTCGCGGCCCCGGCACGCCATCGACGGCACCGTTGTAATAGCCGCGCACCGAGAGTTCGCGCTGGATGTTCTGAATCAGATCGCCGACATCGCGCGCTGGCGCATCGGCCGGACGCGGCTGGGGGTTCGGCGCGTTCGCCTGTAGGTCGCGCGTGATCAAGGTCTCAAGACTCGACCGCGGCGCTTCCTGAAACGCGACCGCGTTGACCACGACCGCGATGCCGGCTGCACTCAAAATCGCGAGCGCAATCGTGTCCGAGACGCGGCGCGGCAGCAACGCACTCAGCAAACGGCGCAGGATCGAGCGCCGCTTCGGCGCGCGTTCGTAGACATCTTCATGAGCGCCGCGCGGAGCGCGACGCGAACTGGAAATACGCTTAGGCACTTTTTCTTACCTTCGGTTCGTCGCGGTCAACCTGCGCCGGACGGCGGGGAAATTCCGCGATTGCATTGTTAAGCGCCGCCTTCATGCCTTTCTGGCAATCGAGCGGAAGACGAACGGTCACCTTCGTGCCCTTACGCAAGCGGCTTTCAATTTCGACCGAGCCGCCATGCAACTTCACGAGGCCCATCACTACGGACAGACCTAGGCCGGTGCCTTCATAAGTCCGGTCGTAACTGGAACGGCCCTGAAAGAACGGGTCGCCAAGGCGGTCGATATCTTCCTCGGGAATGCCGATCCCGGTATCCGAAACGATCAGTTCGATCTCGTCGAGGTTCGCGGCGACGGAAATATCGATCTTGCCGCCCTGTTCGGTAAATTTTATCGCATTTGACACGAGGTTGATCACGACTTGGCGCAACGCGCGCGGGTCGGCGTTGATCTCGGGCAGATTGACAGCGACGTCGGAGAACAACTGGATACCCGCTTGTTCGGCGCGCAACGACATCATCTTGCGGCAGCTTTCAATCAGCGGCTTCACCGCGAACGGCTCGGTGACGATCTCGAAATGACCGGCCTCGATCCGCGACATATCGAGAATACCGTTCACAACCGCCAGAAGGTGTTCGCCAGAATCCCGGATCAGACGCGCGTAATCCTGACGGCGCGCGGCGTCGAGCTTCATCTCGTCTTCGCGCCCGAGCATTTCCGAGAAGCCTATAATGGCGTTCAGCGGTGTGCGCAGTTCGTGGCTCACAGTCGCAAGGAACTTGCTCTTGGCGTCGTTCGCCCGCTCGGCTTCGGCGCGTGCGTGTTCGATGGCGAGCGCGTCGGACTTACGGGCCGAAACATCGCGGAACACAGAAACGACCTGGCGGGGGCTATCGTCTTCGCGACGTTCGTTGCCCGCTTCAATCGCGTGACTGCGCATCTCCACCCAGACGAATTCCGGCGCGCTGCGATGCATGGCTACGCGCGGCTCACGCTGCAGACGAAATTCGAGCGATGCCGGAATCACGCCACGCGCGGCATCCGAGATCGCAGTGAGGAACGCCGGGCGATCCGCGAGATGCACGCGATCGAACAGACGATGGCCGAGTAGATCAGAAGCGGGAACGCCGGTAAGCTGTTCGGCAGCGGGCGAAATAAAGGTGATCGCGCCGTCGCGGCCGTGGCGTGCAATCACGTCGGACATATTCTGCGCGAGCAGCCGGTAACGCGCTTCGCTCAGTTCCTTCGCGACCTGTCCTGCCCGAGCGAAAGCGCTATTGGCGAGCGCAAGTCCCCCCGCATAGATCGCGGCCGACGCGGCACCGGCGATCATCGACCAAGCCGGCGCCGAGTCGATGGAACTGGGATACGGAACCGCGAGCCAGAGCGTAGCGGCGGTCAGCAGCGCGATGACGATTGTAGAAACGATGAGGCGGCGCGAGGCGGACAGCGAGGCTTCGAGCGCGATGACGACGATCCACGGCGCGACGAAAGAGGCAATGCCGCCGGTGACGGCGCCAATCATGCCGACAAGCAGCGCCAGCGAACAGGCCGATAACAGATGTGCGCGTTCGTATTCGCCGGTTTTCGAGAGATACCAGACGAGCAAAAGCGGCGTCAGCGTCCAGCACAGGGCGATCACCTCGACCGCGGTCGGAACGCCGCGCCAGGCAAGATAAATCGGGAAAATCGCAAGTGCGACGAGGCCGACGAACAGCCGGGTCGCGAAGAACGCGCGGTGACGCGCCGCGAGCAGCGAATCGTGGCGCGCGCTCGCATGTACCAGTGCGTCGAGATAAGCCCGGATGGGCGTAAAACTTGAACTACGCAACTTACTGCGGCGCATGTTGCTCGAGGTTCCGCGCCGTCCCTCACCTGTTGGCGCCGACTCTAAAAGTGGCCGCTTAAGCGAACCCTAAATTCGGGGACACTTTTCGCCGCCGAGGACCGCCGGAAACCCTTATTTGGCAAGGCTTTCCAGGGCTTCCGGCGGCATGGTGAACGATCGGTTTCCGGCGCGCAGTTTCGTTCCCGACTTGTCCCGAAGTTGAAGAGATCGTTGCTGCGTCTCAGCGCGAATAGTTTCGAAACCATCTCCGGAATTTCTTCGATTCGATGCGAATCTTCGTCGAAGGCCGAACGGTTCTTTGAAGGCTCCCGGCTTAGGGTCCGCCATGACGCGGCAAATAAGCCGCGCGGGGACTACGGGCGTCATGTTCTTTCTGGTTCGGGTAGCCTTCTGGCTTTCCATCGTCGTGCTGCTGCTTCCGGCCGGGCCGAAATCGGACCCGAACGCGCCGGCAGTGAGCACGTTCGAAGCGATCGGCGCGGCGCAAGCCGCGATCAAGGACGCGCGGGGCTTCTGTGCCCGCGAGCCGGAAGCCTGCGCGGTCGGCGCGCAGGCACTGCAGACCTTCGGCCAGAAGGCGCAGAACGGCGCGAAGATGCTCTATGAATTTCTGTCGTCCAATGCCGACAAACAGGACGGGCCGACCGGTTCCACGCCGCGTCCGGGCCGCGACACGCTGACCGCCGACGACCGCGAAGTGCCGTGGCTTGCGCCCTCGCCGCAAAAGACCGCGAACCCGCGACAGCCGCCGCGCCGCGCGGGCTGAGCTTTTCCGAGAATTGTGCCTTTTGCCCGTGCCGCCTATATCGGGGGCATGAACGAACGCATCGAGCGAATCATCGAGGATTTCGAGCTCCTCGATAGCTGGGACGACCGCTATCGTTACGTGATCGAGCTCGGCCGCAAGCTGCCGGAACTGCCGGCCGCCGATCATGTCGATGCGAATAAAGTGCAGGGCTGTGCGAGCCAGGTGTGGCTTACAAGTGCGCGCAAGGGCAATGCCATCGAGTTTCAGGGCGACAGCGACGCGCATATCGTCAAGGGGCTAATCGCCATTCTTTTTGCACTCTATTCCGGCGAGAACCCGAAGACGATTCTGGAGACTGATGCAAATGCGGTGTTCAACCAGCTCGGCCTCGGCGAACACCTGACACCGCAACGCTCGAACGGATTCCGCTCGATGGTCGAGCGCATGAAGCGCGACGCGCAAGCCGCGCTCGCTTAGCTATTCGCGATAGGCGTCCATCGTCGGACGCGCGTCGTCGGCCTGCCAGCTTCGTAAAGGAGAGCGCTTGCCGGTGATCTTTGCCGCCAAACCATAGTGCCGTGCGAGGCGGTCGAGTGCGAGACCGAGCACGATCTTCGACGTGCGCCGCGGCCAGCCGCGTTCATACTCGACGGTTTCGAGACCCTTCAGAAAGCAGCACACATCGAGGAGGAGGCCGGAAAACTCCGGGCCGGCGGCATCGAGTGCGAGATCCAAACGTTCTTTCGCGGCGAGTACGAGATCGGAGAAGTGCATGCCGCTGTCGCCGCCGCCGCGGCGGCCATGCGCGACCGGCGACGACAAATTCGCACCGATGCGCGGCGTCATGGCGGCACGCGTGAAGTCGGCGCGCAGCCGCTCACCGGCCGCGAATTGCGCAGCATCAATCATGGGTCTGCCGTTCGCATCCTTACGGCGTGCGAGCCAGGCCAGCGGGCTTTCGCATTCGTTGATGAGCAGTGCGTCGGGGGCAATCCGCGCGTCTTCTTTTCCGGCGCGAGCGACGCCGTGCCGGACGATAAATTCCTTCTTCGCTTTTTTCATCGCGCGGCTCCGCAGATCGCGCGGAGCAGATCCTCAAGTTCGGAGAGTTCGGCGTCGAACTTCCGGTCGTCGCGGCGGTCTTCGATCAGGCGGCAGGCGTGTGCTGCGGTGGTGCGGTCACGGCCGAAATATTCGGCGACCTTGGTAAGCGGCAAGCCGGCGCCGGTATGGGCCAGATACATGCCGATCTGGCGCGCAGTCGAAACGCGGCGCGAGGAGCGGCGGTGTGACACGATCTCGGAGGCCGCGACGCCCGACGCACTCGCAGCCAACCTAGCCGCCAGCGCGCAGGTGACTTCCACCGATACCGACACCTTCCGTGCCGACCACAAAAACGCATGCATTCCGCCGCACTCCCTTGAATAGGAATATATCCGCAGTTATATACTTGACATAGCTTAACTGCCCGGTAAAATGATACCGACAGGCCGGTGCTGATTTGTGAGTTGTTTGTTTAGAAAAAACGCCTAACTATTGAGTCGCGCGCGACACGGTGAATCTCCCGGCCGTATCTCCAGTTTTTAGGCTTGGACTGGATGAAGACTATGTGGGGGGTTGGAGTCCCACCGCGCATTTAACGGGCAGCTTCGGCTGCCCGTTACCATTTCTCGGGTCTGATAATCCCGTGCTTCTTGGCGTAGCGCTTGGCTTCTGGCGCGCTGCTTACATGGAACGTGGCGACCCAGAGTTCGTTGCCGCTATTATCTGTTTTAATAACGGTTTGAATCCAGCCGCCAAATACAACGTTCTCGTAAAAGAAGAAGCTGAGATGGTTGTCGCGCTGTTGCACTACGCGCCCCAAATCAATTGATATTGGCAGCATGCCAAAATGCGCAGGCCGGAGCCTATGTTTGTGCATCGATTTAAGGGCGTAATCGTGCCTCATGCGGATTAGGCTGGTAGAACTGCCAATGATTTTGCACAGTTCTAGCGGCAGCCGCCCAACAGAAATAATGCCAGGATCGCCGTAGGAGAGAAAGTTGAACCAGCCTTCTTCGGTTAATCGCAATAAAGACTCTCGTTCAAAAAAAGAAACCGAAAAGGTACGGGACGCAGCGCTATTGCGAGCGCTAACGAGCCCGCCTGATCCTAAAAAGGCGAAGAAAAAGGCTAAGCGGAAGCGGTCGTCGAAGTAGTGTCGGCCTCTTCCCAAGGAAGTTTCTCGCCACGCCGCTTTTTGACGGCGTTTGGCAGACTGAAAAGGTAACGGAGAACCATTTCGCTCAAGTTGCGCAGTTGAGCCAAATCGTCTCTCGAAATGGGAGCTTCTTCATGGGCTGCATCATTCCCGTCGTCGCGGATTATGTCGGCCCATGCCGCAATATCGGTAGTTAGCTTGCCAGCCGCAGCAAGCGCTTTAATGCGTGCGTACAGCGTGCCAGTAAGCGTTCCGTCAATTTTCTTTAAACCGATATCGAGCGCCTTCCGGTACATTGTGCCGGACGCTTCTTCGTTCCCGTCGATTGTGAAATTGCGCTCAGCCTGTAGGTAGATGCGCGCAACGTCTGGCGGTAAAAGTTCGGGCACATTCGGTTTTGGTGGGTCAGGCCAAAAGGAAACCACTTCAAAACCCATATTGGTAACGTCGCCCGAATTGCCGGTAATGTGTGCGATGCCGCTGCCTTGCTGTTTCGCCTTAAACACCAAAGCGGCAGACGGTAGGTGGCACTTGGGGCAACTCAGGTGAACCACACCGTGGTATTCGTTCTTAATCCGAGTTGCTGCGACTACCTGTAGCCCGATGTTTGTGGTCAGGCACTTGGGGTGCGGACATTGATGCGCGAGGATAGCCATGGAAATACGCTCCGAGATGCAGAGTGCTGAGCTTGCAATCAGGACTGCGGTTTCCCGCGACCCTGGATCGGCAATGCTTGCATTGATGGAATTGTATTCTGATTCAGCCGACAAGGAAGCCTTCGTGGCCGCGCTTGTGGCTAATCTTGTTTCCGCGCGCGCAGTTTACGCCAACGGTAAAAGCGTAGGGCGTTCTGACGCCTAGAGCGGATCTTGACCAACTTGTCGATACGTGAGGCGCTTACCTTCAGCACCCTGAAGGGCAGTCACCGCACGTTCTCCATCGGTAACACCGAGAGCGGAGCGGTTGTTGTAGCGAAACTCAAATTCGGTGAGGTAACGCTGTAGGTGCTGCTCCGAGCAGAACCCATAGACGCCCTTCATGCCCTTTTTGAAATTGCCGAAGAAGTTCTCAACGTGGTTCGTGGTCTGACCATCGGGGCCGACATAGACGCCACGCTTGTTCCAACCGTGCTTGACGGTCTTGTGATCGGCAAACTCTTTGCCTGTCTGGACGTAAAGGCCGCTTTCGTCGGTGTGGAGTTCTGACTTGCGGTCCACATTACGAACGAGGATTTCGCGGACGGTTTCGACGTTTGCTTTCTTGACGTGAAACACGCGGGCTTTGCCCTGCGGTTCAACGAGAGCAACGATTGAGCGTTTGTGGCGAAGGCCCTTGCGGTAGGACTTAGCGCGCTTGGTATTGCCGATATAGGTTTCGTCTGCCTGCACGATCTTGCCGCTGCCGCCCATCGGGTCCTTGCTGGCAGCGCCCGGCGTCATGGCTTCACGAATACGGTGAGCCATGAACCACGCGGTCTTATAGGTAATACCAAGCTGGCGATGAAGCTGGTGAGCGCTGATACCGCGCTTGCTGGACGCCATGAGATGGAAGCCAAGCAACCATTTCGTGAGCGGGATTTTGGACCGCTCGAATACGCTTCCGACCGTAACAGTGAAGTGCTGACGGCAAGAGTTGCACTGAAACAGACCCGGACGGTGAGACTTGCCTTCGAGGCGCTTCAAGTGCGCCTGATCGGCCTCGCCGCAATGCGGGCAATACGGACCATTGGGCCAACGAATGGCCTCCAAATGTTCGCGGGCTTTGTCTTCGTTCGTGAAGATCGGGTTGGTCAGTGCTGCGCTTGTCATGGGGATTTTATACCCCCGGTAGCGTGGCTATGTCAAGTATATAACTGCGAATATATCCTTATCATAGAGATTGCGGCCAGAGCGGGGAAATCCCGATTCCGGACAAGGCGCGCAGAGCGAAAATTCGCCCGCAACGAAAAGAGCTTAGTCGGATTCCTTGCATCCTGTGGATAGGAATTTATCCCCGCCACGTTGGGAGGCAGCAAATTCGGCGGATTCAGAAGGAATCCGCTTATGCCTTTTCGCAAGCCTCCCATTCTCGTTCGCGGACCCGAATATGCCGCGATCCGCGCGTTCCGCACTGACACGCGCGAGGAAATGCTGCGCCGGCAGAAACTCTTTCTCGCGGCCGGGCTTTCAGGACAGAAGGCGCGTTTTCTGCGGGCCTTGCGCGAGGAGCGCCGGGCCGCAGGCTCGCCCGGTTACGATCTCGCAAGGCATTTCACGCTCGCGCGCTTGTGTAGCGGCGGCGCCTTGCGGGGTCCCAAGGCGAAGCATAACTCTGTGCAGGAAACCCGCACCCGGAGACGAAAAATGGCAGAGACCACGAGCCGCCCGAAGGTCGTGAAATCCGACGCCGAGTGGCAGAAGGAACTGACCCCGGAGCAGTATTACATCACCCGCAAGCACGGCACCGAGCCCGCGTGGACCGGGCCTTATCTCAACGAAAAGAGCAAGGGCGTTTACAACTGCGTCGCCTGCGGCGCGCCGCTGTTTTCGTCCGACACGAAATACGATTCCGGCTCCGGCTGGCCGAGCTTCTACCAGCCGATCGAAAACGGCGCGGTGTCGGAACACTCCGACAACTCATTCCTCATGCGCCGCACCGAAATCCGCTGCGCCTCTTGCGAGGCGCATCTCGGCCACGTATTTCCGGATGGACCCAATCCAACCGGGCAGCGCTACTGCATGAACGGTCATGCGTTGAAGCTGCAAAAGGCCGATGAACAAGACAAGAAATAGCGAAAGCTGGAATCTCGAAAGCCTGGGCAGGACCCCGTCGGTCCGAAAAATTCCGTCGCAACAGATCGTCCACGGGCTCACGCTCGTGGACGATTTTGCTTGGCTGCGCGATCCGAAATGGCAGGAAGTATTCCGCGATACTTCCATCCTGCAGCCTGAGATCCGCGCCTATCTCGAGGCCGAGAACGCCTATACCGAAAAAGCCTTTGCGCCTTACGAAGCGTTGAAGAAGAAGCTGATCGCGGAAATGCGTGGACGCATCAAGGAAGACGATTCCTCAGTGCCGTCCCGCGACGGACCGTTCGCCTATTTCTCGCGCTACCGCGAAGGCGGCCAGCATCCGCTGGTTTGCCGCGAGCCCGCAGGCGGCGGCGCGGAAGAAGTCATGCTCGACGGTGATGCGCTCTCGAAAGACAAGGCCTATTTCTCGCTCGGAGGCGCGTCGCATTCGCCGGATCACAAGCTGCTCGCATGGAGCTCCGACGACAAAGGCTCGGAGCTTTACAGCGTCCGTGTGCGCGAACTTGCCACCGGAAAGGATCGCGGCGATCTCGTCACCGACGCCGGCGGCAGTGTCGTCTGGCTCGATGATGCGAGCGGCTTTTATTACGTAAAGCTCGACGCCGAACATCGTCCGTCGCGGGTCTATCTCCACCGGCTCGGGAAAGACGCCAAAGACGACGAACTCGTCTACGAAGAGAAGGACAAGGGCTTTTTCGTCAGCATAGGAAAACTGCAGGCCGACCGATTTGCGACGATCTCGACCGGCGATCACGACACTTCCGAAGTACACTTGCTCGACCTGAAGAATCCTTCCGCGAAGCCGCGGCTGATCGAGAAGCGCACGGGCGGGCTTCGTTACGAAGTCGAGCATCATCCTTCGTTCAACGGCGAGGAAGTGCTGATCGTCTTGACGAACGCCGATGGCGCCGAGGATTTCAAGATCGCGATTGCGCCGCTTGCCAATCCAGGCCGCGCGAACTGGCGCGACCTCATCCCGCATCAGGCGGGCACGCTCGTCCTCGATTGCTCCATCTTCAAGAACTGGACGACGCGGCTCGAGCGGCACGAAGGACTGCCGCGCATCATCGTGCGCGAAATCGCAAGCGGCAATGAGCATACCATTGCCTTCAAGGAGGAAGCCTATTCGCTTGGCTCCTCGACCGGCTTCGAATTCGACACCGACAACCTGCGCTTCAGCTATTCGTCCATGACCACGCCGGGCGAGGTCTGGGATTATGACATGCGCACGCGCGAGCGCGTGATGCGTAAGCGGCAGGAAGTGCCGTCGGGCCACAATCCGGGCGATTATGTTACGCGGCGCATTTTCGCGAAAGCCAAAGACGGCGCGGTCGTCCCGATCTCGCTCCTGCATCATAAGAATACGAAAATTGACGGCACAGCGCCTTGCCTGCTTTACGGCTACGGCTCCTACGGCATCGCCATGCCCGCGAGTTTTTCGACGACGCGGCTTTCGCTCGTCGACCGCGGCTTCGTCTTCGCCATCGCGCATATCCGTGGCGGCACCGACAAGGGTTGGCGCTGGTATCTCGACGGCAAGATGGAGAAGAAGGAAAACACCTTCACCGACTTCATTGCCTGCGGCGAGCACCTGATCGCGGATAAATTCGCGGCGCCTGACCGCATCGTCGCGCAGGGCGGTTCGGCCGGCGGCATGCTGATGGGCGCGGTCGCAAACCTCAAGCCGGGGCTTTTCGCCGGTATCATCGCGGAAGTGCCCTTCGTCGACGTCATCAATACGATGTTGGATGACACGCTGCCGCTGACGCCGCCGGAATGGCCCGAATGGGGTAACCCTGCCACCGACAAGGCTGTGCTCGAGCGCATGTTGCGCTATTCGCCCTACGACAATGTCGCGGCGAAAAGCTATCCGGCGATGCTCGTGCTCGCGGGCCTCACCGATCCGCGCGTGACCTATTGGGAGCCTGCGAAATGGGTCGCAAAGCTGCGTTCGCTCAACACCGGAAAAAATCCGATCTTCCTGAAGACGAACATGGATGCGGGTCACGGCGGCGCCGCGGGCCGCTTCGACCGGCTCGATGAGGTCGCGCTCGCTTATGTGTTTGCGATCGTCACCGCAGGTGCGGACGCCAGCGCATGAAGCAGCACGACAGGCTTGATCTCTTCGCGACACTCGCAATGGTCGCGCTCACCGCTTCCTGGGGATTCCAGCAGGTCGCGATCAAGGTCACGAACAATGCGGTGTCTCCAGCGTTCCAGAGCGGGCTACGCTGCGCCGGTGCGTTCATGTTGCTTCTGATCTGGTGCTACGCGCGCGGGATCAAGCTGTTCGAGCGCGACGGCACGCTCGTTCCCGGCCTGATCGTCGGCTTCCTGTTCGCCTCGGAATTCGCGTTCATCTACTGGGCGCTGGTCTACACCGACGTCGCACGCAGCATTCTCTTTCTCTATGCATCGCCTTTCGTGGTTGCGATCGGCGCGCATTTTCTTCTTCCGAACGAGCGCATGGGGATTGCGCAGGTTCTCGGACTGCTCTGCGCATTCGGCGGGCTCGTGCTCGCGGTGCGCGACGGCCTTGCGCTGCCGTCGAAGGCCGCGCTGATCGGCGACATGATGATGCTGGTCGCGGCGGTGCTTTGGGCCGTGACCACACTCATCATCAAGAAGACGTCGCTTGCGAAGATTCATCCGGCGAAGACGCTGGCCTATCAGCTCGGCTTTACGGCGTTGTTCGTGCCCGGTGCGCTGCTGGTCGGCGAGACAGGAATCACGCGGTTCGACGGCCTGGTTGCGGCCTCGCTCGCCTATCAGATCGTGATCGTCGCCTTTGCGTCGTATCTCGCGTGGTTCGCGCTGGTGCGAACCTATCCGGCATCCACGCTTTCGGTATTCACTTTTCTGTCGCCGCTGTTCGCGATGCTTTCCGGCGCGTACTTCCTGAACGAGCATGTGAGCCCGCTCTTATGGATTGCGCTCGTGCTGGTCGCGTTCGGAATCTGGCTGGTAAACCGGCCGCGAAACCGGGCCGTCGCAGCCTAGTGCTGTGCGGCGTTCGTCCCGGAATAGCCTTCCTGATCGTCCGCGCCGGCGCGCTTCACATGCTCCTGCAATTCGGTCAGCGAACCGAAACGCACGGTGCCGGCCGGCAGTTCGGCTTCGATGGAGCCGTCGGAGTAAAGCGTATAGGCCATGCCGCCGATGATGCCCGAGCGCACGACGGTCGCTTCCGCGGCTTCGGCCTCGTGCGGTTCGGGCACTGCCGCACGGCGGCGCTGCAACGGCTCGTAAGGCGCGGCTGCCGGTTCGCGGCGCGGCGTTTCCGGTACGACCGGAGTAGCGCGGCTCTGCCGGCTCGCCTGCAAGGGAATAACGCCGGCCGATTGTTGCCGGTTATTGGCCTCGGCCTGCGCGCGCATCCAGCGCGGCTCCTGCGCGGGTTGGGACATATCTTCCGCGAACTCGTCTTCCTGCTGCGTCTCGAAATTCGAATCCGGACGCGAAGGCTTGCGGGGATCGAGCCGCTGTTCCTGCCTCGCCTGGGGACGCGGGGACTCGGCACTCCGGGGTGCAGGACGCGGCGCGCGCGTTTCGCGCGTGGACGGCATCGGAACCGGTTGCTCGAAATCGTCGCGAGCGGCAGGCGTGGCGTTGCGGGCACCGGCACGCGGCAGCGGCGCGGGGGCTTCCTCGCCGAAGGTGTCGTTCAGCGCGGAGCGCGGCTGCGGCAGACCGAAGCCCGCCTCCTCCACGCGGTCGGCGACGTCGCGGAGCGCCTTGAGTACCTGCCCGAGCGCGGCGATAATCAGGCCACCTGCAAGCAACACGGAGCCGGACTGAACAAGGTCGCTGCCGAGGCCGAGACCTGCGGCGCGATCGGGCATGCCAGCGATAGCGATCAAAAGGCCGAGCACCGCAAGCACGATACCGCCAATGGTCATAATCGCGGGCATAACGACCATACTCCCTCTACTGAAACAACTTTAAGCCGTGAGGCGTTAATCGATCCTACCAGAAGGCGGCTTTTCGGCGACAGGGCCCTGCACGCATGGGGGTATGCACAAGGTTGTTTCGCAGGCCCGTCCGGGCTTATCTAACGCCCGAGAAACAAGGAGAATTCGGATGACCTTCAAATTGCCAGATCTTCCCTACGCGCACGACGCCCTGGCGCCGTATATGTCGAAGGAGACGCTTGAGTATCACCACGACAAGCATCACCTCGCCTATGTCAATAACGGCAACAACGCGCTGAAAGGTTCCGATCTCGAAGGAAAAAGCCTCGAGGAGATCGTGAAGGGCTCGTTCGGCAAGAACCCCGCGATCTTCAACAACGCCGGCCAGCACTACAACCACCTCCATTTCTGGAAGTGGATGAAGCCCAACGGCGGCGGCAAGATCCCGGGCGAACTCGAGAAGAAGATCGTCGCCGACCTCGGCTCTGTCGATAAAATGAAAGAGGAATTCATCCAGGCTGGAACCACCCAGTTCGGTTCGGGTTGGGCCTGGCTCGCGGTCAAGGACGGCAAGATCGTCGTCAGCAAGACCGCGAACGGCGAAAGCCCGCTGGTTCATGGCGGCAAGCCGATCCTCGGCTGCGACGTATGGGAACACTCCTATTACATCGACTATCGCAACCGCCGCCCGGACTACCTGAAAGCATTCATCGAAAACCTGGTGAATTGGGAGTACGTGGCCGAGATGTATGCCGCCGCTTCAAAAGGCGCGTAACTAGGCAAATCCGAAACCTGCTCGTCCGGCAGGCGCAGCCTGCCGGACATTTCATTTGGATTTCATGTTTAATCGCTATGGCTTGGTCCGTGCTGCAGTGCACGGCTAGGGGCTTGTGCGACTGCATACAATTTGCACGAATCCCGCCGTAATCGCCTACTACCTAGGCTCACGGGCGCGTAGCCGGCCGCCCGTTCCCAACAAGGTTTCGCCCGGCGCGAACCGAGCGACCGAATTCCCGACCTATGCGTTTGAACACTATGACCCAGCGGGTGAAGAACGCCGCGCCGGCCGACTGGCTCGCGTTTGCGGCTATCGTGGCATTGAGCGTGATCGCGGGTCTTACTTTCCGCGACTACGGGCTCGGCTGGGACGACTATGCGCACTCGCATTATGGCGAGTTGCTGTATTCGTATTACGCGACGGGCGGAGCGGATAAGCGCGCATTCGAATTCTACAACCTGTTCTATTATGGCGGCGGTTTCGATCTCGCGGCCTCCATTCTCGACCGATTCATGCCTACCGATTTGTTCGAGTCGCGCAGGCTCATGGGCGCAATCGTCGGCATTCTCGGCCTGATCGTGGTGTGGCGCCTCGCGCGCCGCGTCGGCGGGCCGGTGGCCGGCGTGGCCGCAGTTGTCCTGCTTGCGATCACGCCGCTCTATTACGGCCACATGTTCATCAACGCGAAGGACACCCCGTTCGCGGTCGCTATGGCATTCCTGCTGTATGCGTTTGTGCGCGCCTTCGACGAATATCCGAAGCCTAAGCCGCTCACGCTGGCACTCTTTGCGCTCGCGCTCGGCCTCTTGATCGGCACGCGCGTGATCGGCGGCATCGCGGTATTTTTCGTCGGGGCCGCGCTGTTCGTCTACGTGCTCGCAGAATCGAAGGAATCCGGCTTTAAGCCCGCGGCGCTCCGCGCAGCGAAGTTTGCCGGTCTGCTCGCGCTAATGCTGCCATTTGCTTACGCCGTGATGGCAGTGGTCTGGCCCTACGCGGTGCAGTCGCCGCTTAATCCGTTCAAGGCGATCGGCTATTTCTCGAACTTCTGGGAAAAGCCCTGGAAGGAAACCTTCGACGGCGTACAGATCTTGATTCCGGATATGCCGCGAACTTATCTGCCCAAGCTTTGCCTTTTGAAGATTCCGGAGATCGTCGGAGGGCTTGCGATCGCGGGTATCGCAGGTTCGATGGTCGCGATCTTCCGCGGCATCGGCACGCCTTCAAAGCGCGCCTCGCTCGCGCTGCTCGCCGCCGCCGCGCTGGTTCCGATCCTTCTGGTCGTGATCACGCGGCCAGTGCTCTATAACGGCATCCGGCATTTTCTGTTCGTGGTACCGCCGATGGCAGTGCTCGCCGGCGTGGCGGTCGCCTACATATTCGAGAAGCTGCAGGACTATCGCCGCTGGGCGCCAGCCGCGGGAATGGCGGTATTCGCATTCTTCGTCGGCATCACCGTCGTCGATATGATCCGCATCCATCCATATCAGTACGCACTGTTCAATCACGTCGCTGGCGGCGTGCGGGGTGCTGCGGATCGTTACATGCTCGACTACTGGGCGCTCGGCTTCAAGGAAGCTTCCGAAACGCTGCTCGAAAAAATCAAGGACCAGAAACTGGTCAAGCCCGCGAACCGGAAGTGGAAGGTCGCGGTATGCGGTCCGCCCGCGGTGGTAGCCCTCGAACTCGGCGACGATTTCGAAGCAACCAACGAGGCCAAGGGCGCGGATTTCGCTGTCTCGCTCGGTACGTTCTATTGCGCGGAACTGTTCGCGCCGATCATGTACGAAGTGCGGCGCGATACCGTGGTGTTCGCGCGCGTGTATGACGTGCGGCGGTTGAGTTTCAGCACCACCTATAACTCAACGCCGGAAGACCGGCCTGCTGCCCAGGTGAATTCGGCGATCCATACCTTCTGGCAGTAAGCTGCCAGAATGCCCATCCGCGCCTATATCTTCGACGCCTACGGAACGCTGTTCGACGTGCATGCGGCGATCGCGCGCCATCGCGACCGGGCCGGTCCCGACGCGGACCGCATCTCCGAACTGTGGCGGACAAAACAGCTCGAATATACTTGGACGCTGACCGCGATGGGCCGTTACGAGAATTTCGAGCGGCTTACCGAGCGCTCGCTCGATTTCGCGCTCGCCCGTTTCGACAGGAACGATCCGGCGCTCCGCGCCGCTCTGCTCGATAGCTACCGCAAGCTCGAAGCCTATCCGGACGCCAAAGCGACGCTGCAGACGCTGAAACAGGCCGGCGCAACCATCGGCATCCTTTCAAACGGCTCGCCCGGCATGTTGCAGGCCGCGGTTGATAACGCCGCGCTTGGCGGTATGCTCGATCACGTGCTTTCGGTCGATGCGCTCGGCTTCTACAAGCCACGCAACGAGGTCTATGCGCTAGTTACGGACGCAGTTTCCGCACGACCTGAGGAAATTGTTTTCGTCTCCTCGAACCGCTGGGACATCGCGGGTGCAGCGAATTTCGGTTTCAGGCCGGTCTGGGTGAATCGTGCGAAACTACCGGACGAGTATCCGGAACTGAAACCCGTCGCCGTGATCGACAACCTCTCCGTCCTACCCGCCCTCAAGCTCTAGGATCGTAGAGCGTCGAGAATACGCGCCCAACTCCGCGCGCCCTTATGGAACGAGGATAGATTGTATTTCTCGTTCGGAGAGTGAATCCGGTCGTCGTCCACGCCGAAGCCGATTAGAAGCGAATCCATGCCGAGGTCGCGCTTGAAATTGCCGACAATCGGAATCGATCCGCCTGAGCCTTTCAGCACGGCAGGTGCGCCCCACTCGGCGGCGAGCGCTTCGCGCGCCTTCTTTAAATAAGGAGAAGTCAGCGGCAGCTGCAGCGCGGGGCTGCCCCCATGCGCCAAAAATTCTGCTTCGCAATCTGGGGGCAATTGCTTACGGACAAAATCGCGAAACGACGCGCGGATCGATTCGGGATTCTGCTTTCCCACCAGGCGGAAGGAAAACTTCGCGGACGCCTGCGCCGGAATCACCGTCTTCGATCCGGTGCCGGTATAGCCGCCGATGATGCCATTCACGTCGCAGGTTGGCCGTGACCAGATTTGCTCGAGTACATGCCTGCCCTTCTCGCCAGCGGGCTTGCTAAGGCCGATCTCGCCGAGAAACTTACTTTCGCTGAAATCGAGCGCGGTCCACTGCGCCTTGATTTCCGGGTCGAGTTCGTCCGCGCCGTCATAGAAACCCGGAATGACGATGCGGCCGTCGCCGTCGTGAACGGAAGCGATGATCTTGCCGAGCACGCGGATCGGATTCATCGCTGCGCCGCCGAACAAGCCAGAGTGCAGATCGCGGTCGGCGGCTTTCACGATTACTTCGTCCAGCATCAACCCGCGCAGCATGGTCGTGATCGCAGGCGTGGTGTCGTTCCACATGTCGGTATCGCAGACGAGCGCCACATCCGCTTTCAGTTCAGCTTTATTGGCTTCCAGAAACGGCAGGAGCGAAGGACTGCCGGTTTCCTCTTCGCCTTCCAGTAGAATCGTGACGGCAAGCGGCAATTCGCCTTCCGCTTCGACGAAAGCGCGCACCGCCTCGACAAAGGTCATCAACTGGCCCTTATCGTCGGCCGAGCCACGGCCGACGATCGCCTTGCGCCCGCCGACCTCTCTAACCTCCGGTTCGAAGGCTGGCGTCTGCCAGAGCGCCAGCGGATCAGCGGGCTGCACATCATAGTGACCGTAAAATAGAACATGCGGCGCGGCAGCCGTTGCCTTGCCATGCGCGACGACCATGGGATGGCCTTTGGTATCGCGCACGCTTGCATCGAGACCGAGCGCGGACAATTCTTTCGCCAGCCACACGGCAGCGGCGCGGCAATTCTTCGCGAAGGCCGGATCAGTGGAGACGCTTTCGATCCGCATCAGCGCGAACAGCCGTTCCAGGCTGTGATTAAGATTTTTGTCGATTGTTGCCAGTACCTGCTCGAGTGCCATTCCACGTCTCCTTCGCAGAGACGCTAGCAACTCAGCATGCGAGCGGAAACGCTCTTATTCGGCGAGAGCGTTCGCGAGCAGTCCGGATTCCACCGGTGCGGCCTGCTCCCGCTGCGGCACGCGCTTGTCTCGCGCGGCCATCTCTTCGGCCCGGCGCCTGGCGCGCCGCGCGTTCTGAAGCAATTGCGCGATCCTTCGATATAACAAGCGTGGCGGAACAGGCGCCGCAAGCACGGCGGTGTAGCCTGCGCGAAGTGCCATGCGGCGCTGCTCGTTGGTCGGTTCCGGCAGCATCAGAATCACAGGCGCGCCGCTGGCAGCGAAGGGGTTCGGCGAGATTCCGGCGCCCTCATCGTTGGCGGCGAGGCTAGGACCTTCGACAAGAAACAGGTCCGCAGCCCCCGCCCCGGCCGCGTCCGCGATCGTTGCAATTCTGACGATCTCAAAGGAGCCGAGCTCAACGAGCGAACGCGCAAGCGTCTCGCTCCGGATCGGGTCGAAATCGAGAAGCACCAGCCGCGCCGCTGTCAGAGACCGCATTTTCCCAACCCCCAATAGGGGGATGGTATCAATTCGATATAAAGTTGCAACCTATGGGCGAATTGAGTCGGGTTTACTGCTGTCGAACGTGCTTACCGGCGCAGAATTCCTCCGAGGGCACCCCGTAGAATCGCCCGCCCGATCGTATTTCCCATTGAGCCGCCGATTTTCTTGCCGAGTTCGCCTGCCACCGCGCCGCCGATGCGGTTGGTGACTGAGCGGGTTACTTCGCGCGCGACTTTCTGGCCGGTACTCAAGCGTTCACCGCGCTTCCGGTTGGTGCCGAAGATACCGCCGATCAGATCGCCGATGCCGCCAAGCACGTTTCCGCTTTGCTGATCACCGGATTCATCCTGCTGCTGGCCCGCATTTCGGGTCTTCAGATCGGTTTTCTTCTGCAGCATCTCGTAAGCGGATTCGCTATCGACTGCTTCGTCGTATTTTCCCTTGACCGGGCTTTTCGCGATTACCGCTTTGCGCTGCGCGTCGGTGATCGCGCCAACATCGCCTGCCGGCGGGCGGATCAACGTGCGGTCCACCATCGCCGGGACGCCATTGCCCTCCAGGAATGAAGTGAGCGCCTCGCCCTTGCCGAGTTCGGTAATCACGCGTTCGGTGTTCAGTTTCGGATTCGGCCGGAAGCTTTGCGCAGCAACCTTCACCGCTTTCTGTTCGTTCGGCGTATAGGCGCGAAGCGCATGCTGCACGCGATTGCCGAGCTGCGCGAGCACGGTTTCGGGTACGTCAGCCGGGTTCTGGGTGACGAAATAGACGCCGACACCCTTGGAGCGGATCAGGCGGACCACCTGTTCGATCTTTTCGAGCAGCACCTTCGGCGCTTCGTCGAACAGAAGATGGGCTTCGTCGAAGAAGAAGACGAGCTTCGGCTTGTCCGGATCGCCGATTTCGGGAAGCTCCTCGAACATTTCCGACAGCAGCCACAATAGGAAGGTCCCGTATAGACGCGGGTTCTGCATCAGCTTGTCAGCAGCGAGCAGATTTATGTTCCCCTTGCCGCCGGTTTTCTTCATCAGGTCGTTGATGTCGAGAGCGGGTTCGCCGAAAAACTTCTCGCCCTTCTGATTTTCGAGCACCAGAAGCTGCCGCTGGATGGCGCCGACCGATGCCGAGGAGACGTTGCCGTAAGTTTTGGTGAGATCGGCGGCGTTGTCGGCGATGAAGCCGAGCATCGCTCGCAAATCTTTCAGATCGAGGATCGGCAAACCGTTCTCGTCGGCGACCCGGAAGGCGATATTGAGCACGCCTTCCTGCGTGTCGTTCAGATTCATCATGCGCGAGAGCAGAAGCGGACCCATTTCCGACACCGTTGCGCGGATCGGATGCCCCTGTTCGCCGAACAGATCCCAGAAAACGACCGGAAACTGGTCGGCTTCGTACTTCATGTCGATCTCTTTGCAGCGCTTGACGACCCAGTCCTTGCCTTGGCCCTCCTGCGAGACGCCGGAAAGGTCGCCTTTAATGTCCGCGGCGAAGACCGGAACGCCCGCGCGCGAGAATCCTTCCGCGATTGTCTGCAGCGTCACCGTCTTGCCGGTGCCGGTTGCGCCGGTCACAAGGCCGTGACGGTTGGCCAGGTTGAGGCTGAGGTATTGCGGCTTCGCAGCTTTGCCCACGAAGATCTTGTCGTCGGTATCGGCGTTCGCCATTCTCGCGCTCCTGCTTCCCCGCGTGTCGAAAAGTTATAATCCGCCTTCCGTCAAGTTTCCAACCGCCGGGCGATCACCAAGTCAACGTTGCAGTCAACAGGAATCTCGGAAAAAAAGTTTTTGACACCCCGCTGCTTTTGCTCGACGAAAGATAGCGACAACGACAACGCGGCGGACGAAAGGAGGCTGAGATGTTCGCGGTTACGAACCGAAGCGGCTACATCGTAACCCGGCTGACCGACGCCTCCTCCGCACTGCAAAATCGCTTCCATCGATAACAAGAACTACGGCCGCGGCTCGCCAGCCGCGCCTCGCGAGGGAATTCCGGCGTGCCGAAGAAAGAAAATCCGTCTTATCCGATCAGACAAATCGGCGGGATCGACAAGAGCCTGCTCGAGAAGCTACGTGCAGTCCGGATCCGGACTACTGCCGGGCTGCTGAAAGCGGCGAAGGATGCGAAAGGGCGCAAGACGCTGGCAGGCAAGAGCGGTATTTCGGTTGCGGAAATCCTGAATCTCGTGAACCAGGCCGACCTCATGCGGATCAAAGGGCTCGGCGGAGACTATACCTGTCTGCTCCGCGGCGTCGGGGTCGATACTCTGCGGGCATTACGGCACCGCAACCCGCAACTCCTCGCCAAGAAGATGGCCGCCGAAAACGCCGAGCGGGCCAAGAGCACGTCCCGGAACAAGAATGCGAAGGCGGTCCAGCTTCTGCCGAGCGAGAAAGCGATCCAGAAATGGATCGAACGCGCCAAGGCGCTGCCGCTGAAAATCACCTACTAGTTCGAAGCGTCGTGCTTGCGTTTTTGCACTGCGGGGGCTCTAGTTTCCCCATGCTTGCAAAACCGCCTGTACGAATTCTCCGCGCGCGCGGCCGCGAAATTCCGCTAAGCGGCAGGCCGCTTATCATGGGCATCCTCAATGTGACGCCGGATTCCTTTTCCGACGGCGGTGCCTATGCATCCATCGACGAAGCGGTGGCGGCAGCGCAGCGCATGATCGCCGATGGCGCTGCCATCATCGACGTCGGCGGGGAATCGACCCGTCCCGGTCACCAGGCCGTCGATGCCGCGACGGAGTTGAAGCGCGTGATCCCGGTGATCGAGAACCTGACCGCAGCGACTTCGGTCCCGGTATCAATCGATACATCCAAGGCCGCGGTCGCCGAGGCGGCGCTTTCGGCCGGCGCGCATATAGTCAACGACATTTGGGGTCTTTCGCGCGATCCGGCGATGGCAGACGTGATCGCGAAAGCGGACGCGGCCGTCGTCATCATGCACAATCGTAAGCAGATCGACCCCTCACTCAATATTTTCGAAGACATGAAATCGTTTTTTGCCACCGCGGTAGCCAAGGCGAAGGCGGCGGGGACGAGTGAGGACCGGATCGTGCTCGATCCGGGCATCGGGTTTGGCAAGACGCTCGAGCAAAATCTCGAAGTGCTCGGCAATCTCCCGAAGCTCAACGAGTTCGGCTTTCCGGTGCTGCTGGGTGCATCCCGAAAATCCTTCATCAATAAGATTTCGCCGAGCGATCCCGGCGAACGGATCGGCGGCAGCGTGGTGACGACGGTGTTCGCGGCGCTCGCCAATCTTGCCATCATCCGGGTGCATGATGTCGCGACCCACATGCAGGCGTTGAAAATCACCGAAGCGGCTATCGCGAGCGCAAGATGAACGGCGTCATCGAAATTGTCGGGCTGGTGATCTTCGCCAGGCACGGCGTCGGCGAGGAGGAAGCGCGGCTCGGCCAGCGTTTCATCCTCGACATCCGGCTCGACGTGGACGTCACCGAAGCGGTGAAGCACGACCGGCTCGCCGACACGGTCGACTACGGTGAAGTCGTCGCGGTGACGGAGTCGGTTTTCCGTGGCAAGCGTTTCTATCTGATCGAGGCGGCGGCGGCGCATGTCGCAGCCGGAATTCTAGCGCACTTCCCCGCGGTGAAGAACGCCCGCGTGACCGTGAAGAAACCGTCCGCGCCGATCGCGGCGGTGTTCGACTATGTTGCTACCACGGTCGAGCGCAAGCGCGATGCCTGACACTTATATCTGTCTCGGCTCCAATTTGGGAAACCGGACCGAGCATCTCACCGCGGCGCGCGGCGCTATTATCGCCCGGGTCGGGGCGATCACGGCGGAGTCCTCGATCTACGACACAGCGCCCTGGGGGCCTGTGCCGCAGGACAATTATCTCAATCAGGTCGTGCGGGTATCGACCGCGCTCGCGCCACGCGAACTGCTCGGCGTGCTGCATGAAATCGAGCGTGCCGCAGGGCGCGACCGGAAGAATGAAGTCCGCTACGGCCCGCGCCCGCTCGATCTCGACATTCTTTTATATGGCGACCGGGCGGTGAAGGAAGACGGGCTTACGATCCCGCATCCGCGGATCGCGGAGCGTGCCTTCGTGCTGGTGCCACTCGCAGAGATCGCTCCGAAGCTTTCGATCGCAGGCGAGCGGGCCGAGAAGTTGCTTTCGCGCATCGACACCACGGGCGTGCGGCGCTTCGACCCGGTCTGAGCCCCTGCTTGGCGCGGCCTGCCCGCCCGTGGCATGGTCGGCGCTTAGTTGAGCGTGAAACGAATGTCCGACCTGAAACTCGCCGCCGAATTTCCCGCCGCCACGCGCGCAGACTGGCTAAAGCTCGTCGAGAACGTGCTCAAGGGCGCGCCGTTCGAGAAGAAGCTCGTCTCCAAGACCTATGACGGCATCGCGATCCAGCCGCTTTACGAGCGCGCGAAAGACGCAAAGCGCGTCGCGGGCCGCCCCGACGGCGAGCCGTGGGCGGTGTTGCAGCGGGTGGATTTCCGCGACCCGAAGGAAGCCAACAAACAGGCGCTGCGCGATCTCGAAAACGGCGCGACCGGGCTGACGCTCGTGCTGCCCGGCTCGGCCGGCGATTACGGTTTCGCACTGCCCGCCTCGAAGCAGGCGCTCGCGCAGGCGCTCGACGAAGTCTGGCTCGATGCGGCTGAAATCGAACTCGACGTAGGGCCGCTTTCCAAGGACGCGCCGCTATGGCTTGCGGAAATCGCGAAGGAGCGCGGTATCGACCCCGCAAAGACGAACTTCCGCTTCGGCCTCGATCCGCTCGGCGCGATTGCGCTGCACGGAAAGAGTAACGCAACGTGGAAGGAACTCGCGGCACAATTTTCCGCTACGATCAACAACCTGACAAAGCGAGGCTTCAAGAAAAGCCTCGCCGCCGCGGACGGGCGCATCGTGCATGCAAGCGGCGGATCGGAAGCACAGGAACTTGCCTACGTAACCGCATGCGGCGTCGAATATATGCGCGCGCTGGAAGCCGGCGGCTTGCTGCTCAGCGATGCGCGGCAGGCCCTGTTTTTCCGGCTTGTCGCAGATTCCGACCAGTTCCTGACGATTGCGAAGTTCCGCGCATTGCGGAAGCTCTGGGCGCGAGTCGAAGAAGCCGCTTCACTCCAGCCGAAGCCGATCTTCATTTCCGCCGAGACGGCGTGGCGGATGATGACCAAGCGCGACCCGAACGTGAACATGCTGCGCATGACCATGGCGGTCGCGTCCGCAGGCTTCGGCGGCGCCAATTCGATCACGGTGCTGCCGCACACGATCGCGCTCGGCCTGCCGGACGGTTTCGCACGGCGCGTGGCGCGCAACACGCAGACGGTACTGCTCGAAGAATCGAACCTGTTCCGGGTCGGCGACCCGGCGGCGGGTTCGGGCGGCATCGAGGCGCTGACTGCGGAGCTCTGCGAGACAGCGTGGAAACTCTTTCAGGAAATCGAGGCCGCGGGCGGACTTGCGGCCTCACTGCAAAGCGAATTATTGCAGAAGAAAGTCGCCGCGACACGTGCCGCGCGCATACGCAACATCGCAGTCCGCAAGGACGCGATCACGGGAACGAGCGAGTTTCCGAACGTCAACGAGAACAAGGAAACCGTGCTCGACGACAAGCCCGGCGCTCCGCTGATCCCGTTTCCCGAAGTAAGCGAACCGCTTTCGCGGATGCGCCTCGCGGAACAGTTCGAGGTGTTGCGCGAAGCCGCCGACAGCATGAAAGAGCTGCCCAAGATTTTCCTCGCCAATCTCGGCAAGGCAGCAGACTTTACCGCGCGCACGACGTTCGCGCGCAATTTTTTCGAGGCGGGCGGTATCGCCGCCCTATTGAGCGACGGCCTTGCCTCGCCGGAAGATGCCGTAAAAGCCTTCAAGGCTGCCGGCGCGAAGCTTGCCTGCATCTGCTCGTCGGATGAGATCTATGACGCGCAAGCCAAAGCTGTCGCCAAGGCACTCGAAGATGCAGGCGCATCGGTCTGGCTGGCTGGCCGTCCGGGGGAAAAAGAAGCTGCTTACAAAAGCGCGGGCATCGTCGGCTTCGTCTATGCGGGTTGCGATGTAGCCGCGGCGCTAAAAGAAGCGCACAAGGGGCTCTAGCGCGGCTCGTTTTTCGGCTGGTTGACGAAGGCCACCAGCGCGTAGCTCAAAAACAGCAACAAGAACCACGAGCCGAATTTCGCAAGCGAGACCGCCTGCCAGCCGGTGAGCTGGTGCGGATAAAGCCAGGTCTTCGTGATCGTGCCGACGTTCTCGGCAATCCAGACGAATAGCGCGACGAGAAATGCCGCCAACAAAAGCGGCATCGGACGATGATGATGCCAGACCTTGTAGTAGATCATCGTGCGCCCAAAGAGCAGGATCGCCGCCGCAAACAGAAAATAGCGGAAGTCATAGATATAATGATGGGCGTAGAAATTCAGGTAGATAGCCGCGGCAAACAGATAGACCGTCCATAATGGCGGGTGATTGCGGAATCTGAAATCGAACAGGTGCCAGACGCGCGCGATGTAGCTGCCGATGCTCGCATACATGAAGCCTGAAAAGAGCGGCACGCCGCCGATGCGGAAAAAGCTCGCTTCCGGATAAATCCAGGAGCCGACGCCGGTCTTGAACACCTCCATGATCGTGCCGACGACGTGGAAGATGAAGATGACCTTCGCTTCCTTCCATGTCTCCAGCTTGAACACGAGCATGCCGATCTGGATGACGAGTGCTGCCAGAAACAGAAAGTCGTAGCGCGCGAGCACGGCGTCCCGCGGATAGAGAAGCGTGGTCGCGATGATGAGCGCAACCATCAAGCCGCCGAACAGGCAGGCCCATGCCTGCTTGATGCCGAAGCGCACGAATTCATAGCTCCAGGCGCACAGACGCCCGCCGCGCATCGCCCAGCGGCCGATCGCGGCTTCGCGTTCGATGAAGCGGGCGAGCGGCTTCCATGCCGCGGCGGCGCTTTTTAGGGGACTGTCAGGTACGGGCTTGTGCAAGCAACTAGCTGAAATATAAGGGGTTATTGCGGTGCGTGATTATCTTGCCAGCCGAGGTATAAATAAGGCCATGAGCAGGCTTCCGGACTTCTCGAAGGTTCAATTTCGCGAGAGCGCGACTGCCGTGCCTGCGAGTGCCGCCGAGCCGTGGCTTACGCCCGAAGGCATCCGCGTGAAGCCGGAATATTCCGAGCGCGATCTTGCCGGCATCGATTTTCTGAATACGTGGCCCGGCATCGCGCCGTATCTGCGTGGCCCCTACCCGACCATGTATGTCACGCAGCCCTGGACCATCCGGCAATATGCCGGCTTCTCGACGGCGGAAGATTCCAACGCCTTCTATCGCCGCAATCTCGCAGCCGGCCAGAAGGGTCTTTCGATCGCATTCGATCTTGCGACCCATCGCGGCTACGACTCGGATCATCCGCGCGTTTCCGGCGATGTCGGCATGGCCGGTGTTGCAATCGATTCCATTCTCGACATGCGCACGCTGTTCGCGGGTATTCCGCTCGAGCAGATGAGCGTGTCGATGACCATGAACGGCGCGGTGCTGCCCGTGCTGTCGCTCTTTATCGTCGCGGGCGAAGAGCAGGGCGTTCCGCCTGCGAAACTCTCCGGCACCATTCAGAACGACATTCTGAAAGAGTTTATGGTCCGGAATACCTACATCTATCCGCCCGTGCCCTCGATGCGGATCATTTCGGACATCTTCGCCTATACCTCGCAGAACATGCCGAAGTTCAATTCGATCTCGATTTCCGGCTATCACATGCAGGAAGCGGGTGCGACGCAGGATCTCGAGCTCGCCTATACGCTCGCCGATGGCATCGAATATGCGCGAGCGGGCGTCGCCGCCGGTCTCGATATCGACAAGTTCGCGCCGCGTCTCTCCTTCTTCTGGGCGATCGGCATGAATTTCTTCATGGAGATCGCGAAGATGCGCGCGGCTCGTCTGTTGTGGGCGAAGCTGATGAAGGAATTCCAGCCGAAGGACGTGCGTTCGCTTTCGCTGCGCACGCATTGCCAAACCTCTGGCTGGTCGCTGACCGCGCAGGACATCTTCAACAACGTGACGCGCACCGCGATCGAAGCCATGGCGGCGACGCAGGGCCATACGCAATCGCTCCACACCAATGCGCTCGACGAGGCGCTGGCGCTGCCGACTGATTTCTCCGCGCGAATCGCGCGCAACACGCAGCTTTTCCTCCAGCAGGAAAGCGGGACCACGCGCATCGCAGACCCGTGGGGCGGCTCCTATTACGTCGAGAAGCTCACCTACGAGCTTGCGAAGAAGGCGTGGGACCATATCCAGGAAGTCGAAAGCTTAGGCGGCATGGCCAAGGCGATCGAGGCCGGCATCCCGAAGCTGCGCATTGAAGAAGCCGCCGCGAAGACGCAGGCGCGGATCGACGCCGGCATGCAGGCCGTGATCGGCGTCAATAAATACAAGCCCGAGAGCGAAGCCGAAATCGAAGTGCTCAAGGTCGACAATTCCGCCGTTCGTAAGCGCCAGATCGAGAAGCTAAATCAGCTCCGCGCCGAGCGCGACGAGAAGGTGCTTGCTGAGAAACTGGATGCACTGACCAAAGCCGCCGAAACCGGTACCGGCAATCTATTGGCGCTCGGGGTCGATGCAGCGCGCGCAAAAGCGACGGTCGGCGAAATTTCCAATGCGCTGGAAAAAGTCTATGGCCGTCACCGCGCGGAAATCCGCGCGATCACCGGCGTTTACAAGCGGGAGGTCGGGAATATGTCCGACGCAGTCGTCCGCGTGCAGAAGCTCGTCGAAAAGTTCGAAGCCGACGAAGGCCGCCGCCCGCGCATCCTTGTCGCGAAGGTCGGTCAGGACGGTCATGACCGCGGCCAGAAGGTGATCGCTTCGGCGTTTGCCGATCTTGGTTTCGACGTGGATATCGGCCCTCTGTTCGCAACACCTTCGGAAGCCGCGCGGCAGGCGGTCGAGAACGACGTACATATCGTCGGCATTTCGTCGCTCGCAGCCGGACACCTAACTCTCGTCCCCGAGTTGAAAGCCGCGCTGAAAAAGGAAGGCCGCGACGACATCATGATCGTGGTCGGGGGCGTCATTCCTCCACAGGACTATGCCGAGGTAAAAGCGGGCGGCGCCGAGGCGATTTTCCCGCCCGGCACCGTGATCGCGGAAGCGGCGGAAGACCTTTTGCGCTCGCTCTCAAAGAAGCTTGGCCACGACCGGGCGGCAGCGGAATAATTCATGAGCGGAAAACCGAAGTCAGGCGTCGATGCGGCGGACCGCTACATCGAGCAGCACTATTTCACCGTCCATGGCATGTCCTCGAGTTTCGCAGCGACTGTCGGCGCGGCCACGATGCGGATTCAATCCGGGCACGGCATTACCGGGCACTTCGTCGAGATCGGCGCGTTTGCGGGCCGCTATTTCATCGCGCTTTCTCACGCACTGACCGGCGACGAGCGTGCGATCGGTTTCGATACCTTTCACTGGCCAAGCGCAAAGGTAAAAACGAAGCTGGAAGACAACATCGCGAAATACGGCGTTCCCGATCGCTCGATCGTGGTTGCCGCCGACAGCTTGAAGCTCAGCGCGAAAGATATTCTCGCGCTCGCGCCGGGCAAGAAAGTCCGTTTCTTCCATGTCGATGGCGAGCATACGCCCGAACATCTTGCGAACGACCTGTCGCTCGCGACGGAAACGCTCGATCCCCGCGGTGTGATCTGCCTCGACGACATGCTGCACGCGGGCTATCCGACGCTTCCGGTGATCGTAGACGGGTTTCTGAAGCGCGAACCGTCGCTGCGCGTATTCTGTGTGATCGACCGCGAGGACATCGCGGCACAGACGAAATACATGATCTGCCGCGAGCCGATGTTCGACTTCTATATCGGAGAGCTTCTGAAGGTTTTCCCGGACAATGTCTGGCCGCTCGGCGCGGACTTCCGCTACGAGAAGAAAGCGCTGGTGCTTTCGCCGGACCCAAAACTCCCCAATTTCGACGATCTGCTGTAAACAGGAGCCATGCCGAAGGCTCCCCGCGTCTCCCCGGACATCGCCGAACTCGCCCGCAAGGTACTGGCGCGCGACCGCGCCGCACTCGCACGTGCGATTACGCTGGTCGAATCGAAGAAGTCCGAACACCGCACGCGGGCGCAGGAATTGCTCCGCGAATTGCTACCGGAAACCGGGAAAGCGATCCGCGTCGGCATCTCCGGAGTGCCGGGCGTCGGCAAATCGACCTCGATCGACACGCTCGGCAGCCATCTGACGGCAGCCGGGCATCGGGTCGCGGTGCTCGCGGTCGACCCGTCTTCCACGAAAACCGGCGGCTCCATTCTCGGCGACAAGACGCGCATGCAGCGTCTATCCGCCGACGAGAGCGCCTTCATTCGGCCCTCGCCTTCGGCCGGCACGCTCGGCGGCGTCGCCGCGCGCACGCGCGAATCGATGTTGCTTTGCGAGGCCGCGGGCTACGATGTGATCCTGGTCGAGACGGTCGGCATCGGCCAGTCCGAAGTCGCGGTAGCCAGCATGACCGACGTGTTTCTCGTGCTGATGCTGCCGGGCGCGGGCGACGAGCTGCAAGGCATCAAGAAAGGCATTCTCGAAGTCGCGGACATCATCGCGGTCAACAAGGCCGACGGCGACAATCTTCCGCGTGCCCGCGCGGCGGCAAGCGCGCTTAAGGCCGCGATCCATATTTTCTCGCCGGACCAGAACGAGGCAGCACCCGTGCTCACCTATTCCGCGCTGACCGGCGACGGTATCGGGGGCTTATGGGAAGCCGTGATCGCACACCGCACGCGGCAGCAAAAAAGCGGGAAGCTTGCCGAAAAGCGCCGCACGCAGGAAATCAAGTGGATGTGGACGCTCGTGGAAGAGCGTTTTCAGGAGCGCATCCGCTCGGACGCGAAAATCCGCGCGCGTATTCCCGCGCTCGAAAAAGCAGTTGCGGACGGCAAGCTGCCGCCCGCCATGGCTGCCGACGAACTCGCCCAGCTGATCGGTCTTTCCGACGAATGACGCTGCCGCGGCTCCGTATCGCCGTCGCGGGCTTCGGGCCGTTTCCGGGCGTGCCGAAAAATCCCTCCGGCGAGATCGTCCGCGCGATCACGAAACTGCGGCGATTTCCTGCGGCAGGCGTTTTGCTCGACACGGCGATCCTGACTACCGCCTATGGCGAGGCCGAACGCCAGCTCGAAATACTGCTCGCGAAAAGTCCGGATGCCGTGGTGCTGTTTGGCGTCGCTGGCCGCGCGAGACATATCCGGGTGGAAACCATCGCGCGCAATCGCGCGTCGCTTCTGCATCCCGATCACGCGCGCTACACGCCTGCCACACGCAAACTCGACGCGGCGGGTGCGACCGCTCTCAAGGTTCGCGGACCTGCGATCGGGATACGCAACGCAATCCGCAACACCGGCGCGCGGGCGGAACTTTCCGTCGACGCGGGCAGCTATCTCTGCAACGCGGTGTTCTACCGCGCACTCACCGCGACCGCGGTGCAAAAGCCCGCGCCATTAACCTTCTTCATTCACGTCCCGCCCGCGGACACCGGAATTCTTTCGATGAATATGATGATCCGCGCGGGCGAAGCCGCGGTCTGGGCCGCCGCGAACGAAGCCGCAAAAGCGCGCATTGTCCCTCGCCGGGACGGTTAATCCGGCCCGGTTCTTGAAGCGCCATCCGCAGGAATCCCACGCGGAGACGCGCTCATGACCCTCGACCGCCGCTCGCTGCTCGCCGGACTTACCGCGACCGGCGCGATCACGCCGCTTGCCGCCGCGAACGCTTCCGCGGCCGTCGGCACCTTCGGTGTAGATGTCACGAAGCTCGGGGTGCGACCGAACGCGGCCGACGACCAGAGCCGCGCGCTCCAGGAAGCCATCAACGCAGCGGCAGGGTCTCGCGTACCGCTGTTCTTTCCGCCCGGCGTCTATCGCGCCGCCGATATCGTGCTGCCGTCGGGCGCGCATCTGGTCGGCGTGCCGGGTTCGTCGCGGATCGCCCTTGGCTACGGCGCCTCGATCTTCGCAAGTTCGCGTGCCGAGCAGATTTCGTTGATCGGCCTCGTGTTCGACGGCGCGTCGCGACCGCTTCCTGAAAAACGCGGACTCGTTACAATCCGTGCGACCCGCGAATTCCTGATGCGCGACTGCACGCTTGCGGGCGCCGGCGGCATTGCGCTCGTGCTCGAGGGCGTGGACGGCGAAATCTCCCATAACCTCTTCACCGGCGCCGCAAAGGCCGCGATCTTCTCGCTCGATGCGAACGGGCTTGCGATCCGCAACAACACGATCCGCAATGCCGGCAACAATGGCATCCTCGTCTGGCGCAGCGAAAAAGGCGAAGACGGTACGATCGTAACCGGCAACCGCATCGAAGACATCGCCGCACGCGACGGCGGCTCGGGGCAGAACGGCAACGGCATCAACGTCTTCCGCGCCGCGAACGTCATCGTCGCCGACAATCGCATCAAGAATTGCGCGTTCACCGCGGTGCGCGGCAACGCAGCCTCGAACATGCAGGTGCGCGGCAACTCCGTCACCTCGATGGGCGAAGTCGCGATCTATTCGGAGTTCGACTTCGAGGGCGCTGTGATTACCAACAACACGATCGACGGCGCGGCGCTCGGCATTTCGGTCACGAATTTCAACGAAGGCGGCCGCCTCGCGGTCGTGCAGGGCAACCTGATCCGCAATCTAGTGACGCGCGGCAAAGCCTTCGTCGATCAGGAAGCGCGCGGCATCGGCATCGGCGTCGAAGCGGATACCGCCGTGTCCGGCAATGTGATCGAGAAGGCGCCGGTCGCCGGCATCTGGCTCGGCTGGAAGGAATATCTGCGCGATGTGTCGGTGAGCGGAAACATCGTGCGCCAGTCGCGGATCGGCATTGCCGTGCAGGTCTCTAAGGGTGCGGGCTCGGCGCTGCTTGCCAACAATCTGATTTCCGGTGCGACCATGGGCGCGATCGTCGGGATGGATGGATTGAAGCGCGTGACCGAAGACCTCGGGCGCGCGAAGCCCGAGCAATACGCGCAGCTCACGATTTCCGGAAACCGCGTCCAGTAACTACGCGATCTCGACTTCCTGATCGTGCGACAAGTGCTTCAAGAGCCACTTCGCCGTGCGCAAGAGCCGCGCGTCACGGCCTATTGGGCCGACAAGCTGCACGCCGAGCGGCAAGCCGTTCTCGCCCTGCAGCAGCGGCAGCGAAATCGCGGGCAAGCCCGTCAGCGTCCACAGCGAGCAGAACGCGGGATCGCCAGTAGATTCCAGGCCCTTCGGGGCAACGCCCGTCGAAGCCGGCGTCAGGATCGCGTCGTAATAATCGAAGAAGTCCGAAAGGCTGCGGCCATACTGCTTCGCCTGCGAGAGCGCCTCGAGATAGCGCACCGCCGGTACGCGGCGGCCTTCGGCAATGAAATCCTTAAGGGTCTGGCTGGGCACGTCGCCGCCGCGGCCCACGATCTTGCCGTGACGATGCGCCATGTCGACCGTCATGATCGCGCGCAGATCGTCCCAAGCATGGCCGTAGACCGGCTCGTGCAATTCGACGCGCTGCACGATTTCGCCAAGCGAATCGGCAAGTTCCTCGAAAGCTTCGGCGGTGGATTTCTCCGCCTTGTTCCAGACCGGCGTCCGCACATAAGCGAGCCGCGGCGTCATCGGCGGATTCTCGCGCAGGCCGGAAAGGAAGCTCGGCACCGCATAAGACTTCGTGTCGGGATCTTCCGGGTCGTATCCGGCGATCGTGTCGAGCGCGAGCGCGATGTCGTCGAGCGAGCGGGCGAAAGGACCGACGTGATCCAGCGCCTGTGAATGGGAAAGCACACCGGTCCGCGAAACGAGGCCGTGGCTCGCCTTCATGCCGAACACGCCGCAATAAGACGCCGGGCGAATGATCGAGCCGTTGGTTTGGGTGCCGATGGAAAGCGGCACCATGCCGGCTGCGACCGCGGCGGCCGAGCCCGACGACGACCCGCCAGGCGTGCGCTCGAGATCATGCGGGTTTCGTGTCTTGCCGGGATGATAGAAGGCAAACTCGGTGGTAACGGTCTTGCCGAAAATCACCGCGCCAGCCTCGCGCAGCTTCGCGACCACGGCAGCATCGCGGAACGGACGCCGATCGGCGAAGAGCTTCGAGCCGTTCTCGGTCGGATAGTCGGAGGTATCGATGCAGTCCTTGATCCCGACCGGTACGCCGTGCAGGGACCCTAGCGCGTTGCCGTGCGCACGGTATTCGTCGCGCGCTTTCGCCTGCTCCAGCGCATGTTCGGGGTCGAAGTGCTCGAAAGCCTGGACCTTACCCTCGATCGATCCCACCTGCGCGATCAGCGCCCTGGTATATTCCTCGGAGGAAATTTCCCCGCGGGCGATCATGCCCGCGGCTTCGGTGGCAGTCAGTTCGATGAGGTTCTCGCTCACGGCTTTGTGTCCGGGTTTTTATGCCCGGACACTATACCACGTTCAAAGCCAGAGATTGATGGCTCCCGATAAAAGGAGCGTGAAGGAAAGCGCAACGCCCGCGGTAAAGAGGAGCGCGACATAGGGCTCCAACTCGGTATTCACGAAACGGTGCATTTTTCCGCCGCTCGGCAGCGAGGCCCAGAACGCGCCTGCCGTGACCACGAAGGCTACGATCCCCGCGCCAAACAGGACCACCGGATTTAGCCCGGCAGCGAAGCCCTCCACCGTCGTCTTGCCTCCCGGATAGAGATAGTTCGGCAAGGCAAGTCCGATCTGCGGGAAGGCGTAGAGCATCACCATCGAAACAATGACGACCAGCATATAAGGCAGCACACCGCGGAAGATGTCATTGATGTTGACCCAGCTCGGCGCGACCCCTTTGAGATAGAACGGCGCCATCGCCACCGGCGGCGACAGGAACGAGGTCTGGATGTTCAACGCGACCAAGAGGCCGAAGAACAACGGATCGATCTCGAAGGTCTTCAGGAGCGGCAAGAATATCGGCATGAAGATGACGATGATTTCCGTCCACTCCAGCGGCCACCCGAGCACGAAGATGATGGCCTGCGCCAGCACCATGAAGCCGGTCTGGTTCAGGTTCATCCAAAGCACGAATTTCTCGATCGGGCCGTGGCCGCCGAGATAGGCGAAAATCGCCGAGAAGATGAAGGAGCCGATGAAGAGCCAGCAGACCATGGCGGTCGTGCGGGCGGTCAGGAAGATCGACTCGCGCAGCGACGCGATGCCGAATCGGTTGTACGGAATGAGTGGCAGCGCGACCGCGACGGTCATTAGCAGCACCGAGATCGCATAGGTGCGAAACGGAATGAACAGGAACAGACCGATCAGCATCGCGCCCATCGCGATGCCGTAAGCCGTCACCAGCAGGCTCTTCCAGCGCGTGTTGTAGTCCGCGCCGTATAGCAGCGCGAGAATGAGCGCACCGAGCGATCCCATGGCCGCTGCTTCGGTCGGCGTCGCGATGCCGAAAACGATCGTGCCGAGCGCGGCCGCAATCAACGCACCGAGCGGCAGGAACGAACTCAGGAGCGTAAAGTAAACGCCCGGCAGCCGCCAAGCGTAGATCGCGTTGCCAATACCGAAAATGACAAATACGCCGACCCAGGTTGCGCCAAGATCGTGGAACCAGATCACGGCGGCAATGAAAGCCGCGTAGAGAATCGACGGTAGCGGGGAACGGAAGAACTTCACCGTCTGCGGCGACACTTCCCTGTCGATGTCTGACGCCTTGGTCGTAAGTTTCGGCGCAAGCTTCGGATTGAGCAGCGTCATCAAGATCGTGAGCAGCATATAAAGGCTCGCGAGCATGATGCCGGGAAAGAAAGCGCCCGCGTAGAGCTTCACGACCGAAACGCCGGCGGTCGCACCGTAGAGAATCAGCATGACGCTCGGCGGGATCAGAATGCCGAGGCAACCACCGGCGCAGACCACCGCCGCCGAAATCTTCACGTCATAGCCGGCGCGAAGCATCGCAGGGAACGCGAGCAGACCCATCAGCGTCACAACCGCGCCGACGATACCGGTCGCAGTCGCGAAGATCGCGCAGGTTGCGAGCGTCGCGAGCGCCAACGAAGCCGGGATCGGCCCGGCGGCGAGTTGCAGCGAACGGAACAGGCGGTCGAGCACGTTCGCGCGTTCGATCACATAACCCATGAAGACGAACAGCGGAATCGAGATCAGAACGTCGTTCGTCATCACCGAATAGGCGCGCTGCACTACGAGCGAGAACACGAGATCGCCCATCGCGAAGTAGCCGAAGAACACGCCGAGCGCCATCAGCGTGAAGGCGATCGGGAAGCCCAGCATAATGAAGAGGACGAACAGGACGAGCATGATCACGCCCAGTTCGGGATTGCCAATTCCCCAATTGGCAAGAAACGCGGACATTAAACGGCTCCCTTACGCTGGCCGAGTTCTTCGAGGTCTTTGACGATCTGGTACTCGCCCTGTTCGGCCTTTTGCAGCATCTGCTGATCGAGTTCCTGCACGTCATGCAAGCGTTGCGGCCACTTGCCGTCGCGCACGGCAATGATACAGCGCATGAATTCAACGATGCCTTGCAAGAGCATCAACGCGCCGGTGACCGGAATAAGTGTCTTGAAGTGGTAGACCGGCGGCCCGTTGGGGCTTGCCGCGGAGCGCTCCTTCATGATCCACGAGAGTTCGGCGAAGCTGAAACCCGAATAGATCAGCGCCAGAATTCCGGGGAAGAAGAACAAGACATAGAGCGTGAGATCCATCGACGCCTGCTGGCGCGGCGTCCACGCACGGTAGATGAAATCGCCGCGCACATGGCTGTTGCGCGAAAGCGTGTAAGCGCCGGCCAGCATGAACAGCGCACCATAAAGAATGTAGCTTGCGTCGAACGCCCACTCGGTCGGTGCGTTGAAGACGTAACGCATAAATACTTCGTAGGACGTGACGAACGTCAGAACCAGAATTGCCCAGCCAATGGTCTTGCCGACCCAGGTGCTGAGCCGATCGACGATCTGCAATCCCTCTTCGTGCGTGGAGTCGGTTTGCAGTGTCGCGGCGATACCACCCGCGGCGCAGAACGTCACCGCGAGGATCGTGTGCCACTTCAGGCCGAAGATCGGTAGCATAGCAAGCGCCGCCCCGATCATCAGCACCGCGCCGAGCGACGGCTTTTTCGGCGACAAAAGTCCGCCGATCACCGCAAGGACCGGAACCAGCGTGCCGGTGACATGGAAGAACGACTTGAAGGAAGAAAATGCCGCCGCGTAATCCGCTCCGTAATATGTGAAGCCGGCCCACAGGCCAAATACGCCTCCGATCACACCGAGAACGAGCGCGATATTTTTCATGGCAACCTCCCCTCTACTTCTCCGTACGAATACGGACACGAGCGACATAACAATTTCGCGGCAGATATTGCGAGCGGATTTGTTATGCAGATTTTATGTTGTGCGCATTCAATAGAAGAACCCGCGCGGAGAAAGGTCCGCGCGGGTTCCCCAATTTCACGGCCGATTAGCCGACCAGTTTCTTGTGCGAAGCCGTCAAGGCAACCGCGTCGAGGTTGTTTGTGTTGGTGTAAGCGAATACGCGCTTGTTCCAAGCTTTCTGATTTTCGATGACCTTGGCGAAGAACGGCTCTTTCGACTGCTCGGCGATCACCTTCACCCATGCGTCGACCTGCGCGTCGAGCAGCGGCTGCGGCGTCTTTACGACATTCACGCCGCGCTTCTTGATGTTGTCGAGGTCGGTCGAGTAACGATCGAGCGCCTTGCAGATTTGCTCGGACGACGAGGCATGCGCCGCGTAGCGGAGAATCTGCTGCACTTCTTTTGGAAGCGCCTCTACCTTCTGCTTGTTGAAGATGACTTCGAAGGCTTCCATCTGCTGGTGATGACTGCCGAGCATGAAGTACTTGGCGACATCCGGAAAACCGAGCAGCAGGTCGGACGACGGATTGTTGAATTCCGCCGAGTCGAGCAGACCGCGGTCCATTGCCGGAACGATTTCGCCACCAGCAAGGATGGTCACGGACGCGCCCATTTCCTTGAAGACGTCGGCCGAAAGACCGACCGTGCGGTATTTCATACCCTTGAAGTCGTCGCCGGTCTTCATTTCCTTCTTGAACCAGCCGAGCGGCTGCGTCGGCATCGGGAAATAGAGATAGCCAACGAGATTGAGCTTCAGGATGTTGTTGACGAGCTCTTTGTAGAGCGCTTCGCCGCCGCCGTTATAGAACCAGGCGAGGAAGCTCTGCGCGTCCCAGCCGAAGGACGGCGGTGTGCCGAACAGCGAATAAGCCTTGTGCTTACCGTACCAGTAGGCGCAAACGCCGTGACCCGCGTCGAGAACGCCAGAGTGGACCGCGTCTGCCATCTGAAAGGCCGGGACGACGGCGCCGGCAGCAAGAACGTCGAGCTTCAGGCGGCCCCCCGAGAGGTTGTTCACCACGTTCGCATAGTCGACCGCGAACTCATGGAAGATGTCCTTGGTCGGCCAGGTCGACTGGTATTTCCATGTCACGGTCTGCGCGCGCGATACCTGCGGCATCGCAATCGTCGCGACCGCGGCCGCGCCGGTCACACCGGCAGTCTTCAGAAACTTCCGGCGGCCTGCTACAGGCGCGCCCGAACCGTTTTTGGTCGGCATTGCGTTAGTCCTCCCTGAGATCGGTCGTCCGTTGCAGACGACCGAAGCGCGGTCTTCGCCGCGTTTCGTAAAGCGCTCGATTGGCGCGCCAACGATTTTGCAAAAGTGTCGGGAGGTAACGCAAGCGTATAATTATCTTGCGCCGCAGCAATCAGACTGAATCTTTCTCGTCAAGCGAGCGCAAATTTTCCACAAGAGGAAAAACAGGAGCGAAAACACGCGGTTTAATGCGGAATCTCTATCGAACTGCCGTGCGTGCGCGCTTCCTGCGCTTCGCCGGATCGAAATCGTCCGGCGAAAACGCAAGGATTGCAAAGTCCGGGTGCAAAGCGTGGGCACGCAACTGCCGCCCACACGCGAATCAATAGTCGAAGAAAACCGTCTCGCCCTCGCCCTGTAGCACGATGTCGAGCTTATAGGTTGCGGGTGCGGTCTTATGCGCGATCAGGGTCCCACGCCGCGCTTCCGGCACCAGGCCGAGTATCGGATCGTTCGCGTTATGCGCTTCGTCCTCGAAGTAGATGCGGGTCAGCAACTGCTTCAGCATACCGCGACCGAACACGAAGGTCACGAGATGTGGCGCCTGCAGTGAGTTCCCCGGGCCTGGAACCGCGCCGGGTTTCACCGTCTGAAAGCGGAAGATGCCATCCTTGTCGGTCGCGCAACGGCCGAAGCCATGGAACCCCGGATCAATCGGCTTGGCCTGCGTGTCTTCCGGATGATCGTATTTGCCGGCGGCATTTGCTTGCCAGATTTCGATCATCACATCGGGCACCGGCTCGCCGTTACCGTCCGTAACCCTGCCTTCCATTACGATGCGCTGCCCCTGCGCGTCGCCGACGATCAGATTGCTGTCGCCTTCGTAAGGCAAACCAAAATGAAAGAACGGACCTACCGTCTGCGACGGGGTCTGACCCAAACGCTGCTTACTCACGATCAATCCTCCATCGGCGTCGCGTTGCGGCCGCGCAGCACGATATCGAACTTATAGCCGAGCGCCCATTCGGGGATGGTCGAGTCCATATCGAAGCGGCTGACCATACGCTCGCGCGCCTTCACATCCGGAATGCCCTGATAAATTGGATCGAAAGCAAACAGCGGATCGCCGGGAAAATACATCTGTGTGACGAGCCGGTTGATGAAGCTCGGTCCGAACAAGGAGAAATGGATGTGGGCGGGACGCCATGCATTGGGGTGATTACGCCAAGGATATGCACCGGGCTTGATCGTGGTGAATTTGTAATTGCCTTCGGCATCGGTCACGACGCGGCCCGCGCCCGAGAAGTTCGGGTCCAGCGGCGCGGGATGCTGGTCGCGCGCGTGGATGTAGCGGCCGGCGGCATTGCACTGCCAGACTTCGACGAGCGTATTCGGGACCGGGCGTCCGTTTTCGTCGAGCAGCTTTCCGCTGACGATGATGCGTTCGCCCTGTGGCTCCCCGGCGTGCTGCCTGGTCAGATCGGCGTCGATTGGCAACACCTTGCCGTGACCGTAAACCGGCCCGGTCACTTCCGAGAGCGTGTGCGGAAGAATGACGAGCGGTTGCTTCGGCGCGCGAAATTCGGTGGACTTGTAGGGAAGATAAAGCGACGGCGGCTGCGCGCCCTTCTCTTCGCGATTGTAACCAATGACGTCGGCCATGTTTCCTCCGGGCCGCAGACGCGGCCTCGTGCGTTCTCTATTAGCCTATCAATAGTCCGGCGCCACAGCCCGCCCTATGCCCTTTTGCGGGATCAACTTGAAGGATTAGCCCCGCAAGGCTGCGTCATTCAGGCTGGCGTAAACGTCGCCTGAATTTGCCTCCATCGGGAGTTCCGCGATCCAGCGGCCGATCGAGTCCGCGGAGAGCGGCTCGCGGTGTGCGAACTCCTGGCTCTCGCCGAGTGCTGCGTTAAAACGGTAGGGCGCCATGGCCGCCAGCCGTTTAATCGAGGTCAATGCGATATCGCGCTGGATGGTCGTGAACTCAAGCGAAAGCGAGTCGAGCGGCTGTGTGAGACCGGCCAGTACCTCGTCCTCGAAACCTTCGACATCGATCTTCACGAAGGCCGGTTTGCCGTAGCGCGCGATCAGCGCGTCGAGCGTGGTCATCGGCACCTTGATCTTGTCGTCCCACTCCTGCCCCTCCCAGCCGGGTGCGGCGTCGGCGGACTTGATGAAGTCGTCGGATGCGGTCGCAACGGTGGGGTTTTTGGTATTGAGCTTGAGTTCGATTTCGCCCTCACGGCTGCCGATCGCGGCGCGCACCAGTTCGAATTTCGGATTGCGGCCGTAGAAAAGTTTCAGCACCGTGCCGAGCGCGGGCTGCGGTTCTATGGCGACCACTTTTGCACCGAGACGCAGAAAAGAACCGGCTCGGTCGCCGACATGCGAACCGACGTCGAAAGCAAGATCGCCGGCTTTGAGGAAACGCGCATAGATCGCGTCCATTTTCTGATTACGACCCTTGTCGCCGTAATAGATACGGAGCGAGCGAAGAATCGCCCGCCCCGTTGTAAGCCACGCAAGCATGGTGTCAGCCGACGGCCTGCACCGCGCGAATTTCTTCGGGCATATCGTATTCTTCCGGCATCGGGCAGAAGCGGTTCTTCTCCGCCCATTCGCCGAGACGCGTGTCCGACGTATAGACCGCGAACGGAATGACCGCGATCAGGCCGAACACAAACGGTACGAACCAGATCGCCGAGAGAGGCGAAAAGAAGAGCACGAAAAGCAGGATGGCAAGACCGAACAGTGTATGCGGCATGAAGGTCTTTGCCGCTGCGCGCCACGGCACGCGATAGCCGTCACGCTGCTGACCGTCCCACCGCGTCTTCCGGCCGAAGAGTGCCGCAACCATGAAATAGGAAGCAGCGAACATCTGCAGCGGTGCGTGGACAAAGGTGAAAACCATATCCATCGCACCCGCGAGGAAGAGGCGCAGCGTGCCGCCGTAGCGGGCCGCTGAACGCCACAGCGCATCAAAGATGCCGAAGATACGCGGTGCGATGAAGAGGAAGATAAAGAGTGCGTAGAAGCCGAGCGCCGACCAGACCGGGAAGGTCAGAGCCGAACCGGCAGGCGCAAGCGCGATCGCAAGTGCGGCGAGCACCGCGAATAGCACAACGGCGCCCTGTCCGATGAACATCTGAATCGCGAGGAGCAACTGCATGTAGCTGACCGGCAGAAGGCCCGGCATGTTCAATAGCTTTACGTATTGCAGGTTGCCGTTCGCCCAGCGCACATCGCGCGCTTCGAAGTCGAGCAGCGTCGGTGGCGTCTCTTCGAATGAGCCGACTTCTTCCGGAATCACGCGCACTTCAAAGCCCGCGCGGCGCATCATCATCGACTCAATGTGATCGTGCGAGAGGATGTGTCCGCCGAACGGCGGCTTGCCGGGCAAGAGCGGCAGTTTGCAGTAGTCCTTGAACGGCTGAATGCGGATCGTGGTGTTGTGACCCCAGAACGGACCGCAGTCCGCATGCCACCAAGCATAGCCCGAGATGTAGGCGCGCAGGCCGTGGCGCATGCCGAATTGATAGACGCGCGCAAAGAAGCTCTTCGACGGCATACCGACGATGAGGCTCTGAAGAATACCGAGCCGCGGATTAGCCTGATGGATGCGGACCATCTTCACGATGGTTTCGCCGGTCATGATCGAGTCCGCATCAAGCGGGATCATAAGCTCGTAATTGTTGCCCCAGCGCTCGCAGAAGTCGCGCACGTTGCCGGCCTTGTAGCCTTCATTGATTTCGCGGCGGCGATAGAAGAGCTGCGAGACACCCGGGAATTCTCTCGCCCAGGCATCGGCAGCGGCTTCCTCGAGCGGGAAAACTTCCGGCTTGTTGGAATCCGAGAGCACGAAGAAATCGAACTTGTCGGCCTGTCCGGTCTTGTCGAGACTCTTCTTGATGACGCGAAGCCGTGCGAAAGCGCGGGCCGGGTCCTCGTTGCGGATCGTCATGAGGATCGCGACCTTCACGAAGACAGGGTCGGTGTCGTGCGCTTTCAGGACGACAGGCGAAATTTTCGGTACCGGGTTCTTCACGAGGTTCATGAAGAAGAAGCCGATCGCGGAATTCCAGAAGCCAACCGCAATCCAGGGCGCATAAATAAGGAAGCAGGCGACGAGGGCCGCGTCGAGCAGACCGAAGCCGTCATGGGTAAGGATATGGACCAGCCAGGCCGCCATGCCGAGGATGAGCCCGGTAACGAGGGCCGCGAAGATCATCCGGCGGCGCCAGACCGAGCGGACTGACTGGGTGCCGGTAGGCGTGGTCTCGCCGGTTAGAATGCCGGTGGTAGTCGCATCCGTAGCGGCACCGACGGCCGCTTTGGCCTCGGCGGAAGTGGATTCGATTGACATGGAGTTAGAGCCGTCCCCTGCTTGCGCGTTAGCGCCTTCTCGCCGACAACCGGTACAAATCCGTGGCGAAAACTCGCTAACTCCTAGCGCGTTCCAAAATATTTGCTAAGGGCTAACTCGTGTCTTCGACCGTTAAACCTAAGAACAATAGTGCTCTGGCGCTTTGGTACGTGGCGCCAGGCAAAGCCGAGTTACGTCCTGCAACAAATGGTGATCTTCGGCCGAACGATGTGCTCGTCCGTTCGCTCTATTCCGGGCTGAGCCGAGGGACCGAACGGCTTATCTTCGAAGGCAAGGTACCGGAAATGGAATGGAGCCGGATGAAGGCTCCGGCGCAGGAAGGCGAGTTTCCGTTCCCCGTTAAGTATGGCTACTCGGCAGTCGGTGTTGCCGAGGAAGGTCCGGCGGGGATCAAGGGAAAGAAGGTCTTTGCGCTTTACCCGCATCAGGACCGGTTCGTTATTCCGGCTGAACGGGCGTTCATAATCCCCGAGAACGTGCCGCCGCGCCGGGCGACGCTTGCCGCCAACATGGAAACGGCACTCAACATTCTCTGGGACGGCAATGCGCAACCCGCCGACAGGATCGTCATCGTCGGCGGCGGCATCGTCGGGATGCTGGTCGCGGCCCTCTCGAGCCGTCTGCCCGGCGCCGACGTAACGCTGGTCGATATTGAGGCCTCGCGCGAAGCGATCACCAAAAAGCTAGGCGTCGGTTTTGCCCTGCCCGACAAGGCGCCGGGCGAAGCCGATGTCGTGATCCATACGACCGCCTCGGCTGACGGCCTTTCGCTCGCGCTGAAGCTCGCTGGCGTCGAAGGCATGATCGTCGAAGCGAGCTGGTTCGGCACCGGCATGGTAAACGTGGCGCTCGGCGACGCCTTCCATTCGCGGCGGCTGCGGCTGATCTCTAGCCAGGTCGGCAATGTCTGCGCGTCTCGTGCCAAGCGCTGGACCACGCGGCGGCGGCTGGAAGCCGCGATCGGCATGCTCGCCGACGACCGGCTGGACGCGTTGCTTGGCGAGGAAGTGCCATTTGCCGAACTTCCGCAGCAATTGTCCCGCCTGTTATCGCCGAAAGCGCCCGGTCTCGGCGCGCTGATCCGCTACTGATTTTCAAAGGAACGTTTCGCTATGTACGGCCTCGAAGTCCGCGACCACATCATGATCGCCCACTCCTTCAAGGGCGAGTTCTTCGGTCCTGCGCAGCGCGTGCACGGCGCAACCTTCGTCTGCGACGTTGCGTTCTTCCGCGAGAAACTCGGGCCGAACGAAGTCGTGGTCGATATCGGCGCGGCAAGCGACGCATTGAAAGCGACGCTCGCGCACATCAATTACCGCAATCTCGACGAGGTGCCGGAGTTCAAAGGCAAGCAGACCACGACTGAATTCCTCGCGCGCTATGTTTTCGAGCAGATGAAAGCCGCGCTGAAAGCAGGCAAGCTTGGCGCGGACTCGGAAGGCATTTCCAAGATCAAGGTGACCATGCACGAGTCGCATGTCGCGCGCGGCTGGTATGAGGCGGCGGTCTGAGCTTTATGCGTGAAGTGATCTTCGCCATCCCGGGCGATTTGAATACGCCGACCGGCGGCTATCGCTACGACAAGCGGGTGATCGAGGAATTGCCGATGCTCGGCTGGAGCGTCCGGCATCTGCAACTCTCGTCCGAGTTTCCTTCGCCTTCGGAGAAGGCGCTCGCCGACACGGCAAGAATTTTTTCCGATATTCCGGCAGACGCGCTCGTGATGGTGGACGGGCTCGCGCTCGGCGCGATCCCGCTGCAAACGCTGAAATCGCTGAAGGCGCGGCTGGTCGCGCTTTGCCATCATCCGCTCGCTTTCGAAACAGGGTTGAGCACGGACCGCATCGATTATCTTCACCGGACCGAGCGCGAGGCGCTGTCTCGCGCGGTGGCAACGATTGCAACGAGTCGCTCGACCGCCACGCTGCTCGCGCGCGAATTCAATGTCGCGCCGGAAGACCTGACGGTGGCCGAGCCGGGTACAGAGCCTGCGCTTCGCGCGAAGGGCAATGCTTCGCCGCTGCGTCTTCTCTCCGTCGGCGCCATCACGCGGCGCAAGGGACATGACACGCTCGCGATTGCGCTTTCCAAAATCCGCGACCTCGACTGGGAATGGCGGATTGCGGGAAGCACGGATCGCGACGCGATTGCAATGCAGACGCTCGAGAAAAATATCGCGGATGGAAAGATCGCGGAGCGGACCACGCTCCTCGGTCCGCTCGACGACGCGGGCCTCGAAAAGGAATATTCAAGCGCATCGCTGTTCGTGCTGCCCTCGCATTTCGAGGGCTACGGCATGGCCTTCACCGAAGCGCTGGCGCGCGGACTGCCGGTGGTCGCAGGCTCCGGCGGTGCACTGGTCGAAACCGTACCGCGCGATGCCGGCGTGTTCGTCACGCCGGGCAACGCCGGCGAGCTTGCGCTGACGCTGCGCCGCTTGCTTACCTCTCCCGCGGAAATTGCGAAGCGAGCAGACGCCGCATGGGAATACGCGAAGAAGTTGCCGCGCTGGAGCGATACCGCGCGGCTAATCGCGGATGCGCTGACGCGCGCAAACACGCAGGCCGCCGCATGAGTTTTTCCGCCGAATGGCTGCGGCTTCGCGAACCGGTCGATCACCGCTCGCGCGACAAGACACTGCTCGAAAGAACAGCCGCTTATCTGGAGCGCAAAGACGAGCCGGTGATCTACGATCTCGGCGCGGGTGCAGGCTCGAACCTGCGCGGCACCGCGCTTTCCCTCAACACGCGACAGCGTTGGATACTGGCCGATTACGATCCCGAACTGCTCTCCGCCTCGCTCGATTACCTAAGCGCGTGGGCCGACAGATCGCGCCCCACCGCAACCGGACTGGAACTCGAAAAAAGCGGCAAGCTCATTCGTGTCGAAGTAAAGCGCATCGATCTGAACGCGAACCCCGCGCCATGGGGCGAAGCGAAACCTGATCTCGTGACTTCCGCGGCGTTGTTCGATCTGGTTTCCGAGAACTGGATCGACCGTTTCTGCGCGGCACTCGCGAAAGATAAACTTCCGCTCTACACCACGCTCGTTCATGACGAGACCGCGCGCTGGATGCCTGCGCACAATGCTGACTTAAGAATGACGGAAGCCTTCGAGCGCGACTTCGGCAGGGAAAAGGGCTTCGGCCCTTCAGCCGGCAACAAGGCTATCGGCTACATGGCGCAGAAGCTGCAGTCGCTCGGCTTTAATACAAAACTCGCCGACAGCCCGTGGCAGCTCGGCGAAGGCGATCACGCATTGATCGGCCAGTTGGCCGAGGGCTGGGCCAATGCCGTTCGCGAAACGAAATCGGTTCCAGACGATGTCGTTCAAAGCTGGCTTACCGCGCGCAAGGCGCGCGGTACAACCTGCATCGTCGGACACAAGGACTTGCTGGCTTTGCCTGCCTAACTAGGCACCCGGCAGCATCCGCTGCAAAACGCCATCCCGGCGGATAAAATAGTGAAACAGCCCCGCGCCGATGTGCATAATCGCGAGCGCACCGACTGCGAAACCGAGCAGCCTATGCCGGGCGAAGATGAAATTCGAAATGTCCTCGTTCTTTGCAAAAAACGGCTGAATCTCGAACAGGCCGAAGAACGGCGTCGCCGCGCCGTAATACATGTTCGCGATGGCGCCGGAGATCGGCGTCAGGAACAACAGAACATACAGCGCCCAGTGCGTCGCGGTGCCGGCGAAGCGATAGAAGGCCGGGATGCGCGGCTCCGGCGGGGCACCATAGACCAGCCGATAGATCAGCCGCGCGGTCATCAGCACGAGGATCAAAACGCCGAGCGATTTATGGAAATTATAGAGATTGAACGGCGCATTCTCGATTTGGCCCATGACAAGACCGACCGGAATGATCGTCAGCACGCACAGCGCTACGATCCAGTGCAGCGATCTCGCAAAACCCGAATAACTATGCTGGTAGCTTTCCGGTGCCACGGACATACGGACTTCTCCTGATTGCCGTTTAAGGACTCGTCGAGAACCGCGTCCAGCCTAGCACGGTTCCAATTCATATGAAGCTGTCTTCCGACGTCCGTAGGCGTCTCAAGTTGGGCCGATAGACTGGGCTGGACAAAACCGTCTTTGTTTGTCGGTGAGTTTCCATAGCCGTCCCACCCCCTGCTTGTTTGGCACTGGTTTGGGATTCGACGCTTTGCTTCACCGATTAAGCGAGATCTCGATCAAGCGTTATTTTACCTTCGCAAAACACACTACCGAAAACGCCGCTCCCAAGGGCGTGCTATAAATTCCGTCTTTTTCTATGTCCGAGCGCTTCGCTTGAAAAGTGCTCTTTATTTTCTCGAAGCGCTCTGACTTCTGATAGTCGTCGATCTTCTTGGCGTGCCCGGGATCGATCGGAAAACTGCCCTTTCGTATTTCCACCAATCCAAGTCTCTGAAGACTATTTAGAGCACGCTCAATTTGATGGACATCTAAGCCTTCAACTTCGAAGGTATAATTGAAGTACGGAGAGAAATAAGCACCCGGGTTATCTGGAAAAGAAAAGATTCTTTGTGTGTATTTTATTTGCGGAGGAGAATTGGAAAGTACCTTAAGGACACGACTGTCTGCGACATCCATTTGCTTTACCATTTCCACAAAGCTGGGATGCACACTTTTCTTAAGCGCGGTTTGCATATCGCTAGCAATAAGCTGTGCAAATAATTCTTGAATCTCATCAGCATCATTTGCAAAGCGCATCGCTTCTATGGCTGGTCCTGCGATGCGAAGGTCGGGCTCAGTTAGATCTTCCTCGGATATGCCCTCAAGTTTTTTTGCAACCTTTCCTTCGATCCAGTCCTGGATTTTTTCGTATCCCCAGATCGCGGCGCTTGCGGTCTTAAGCAATGCATTGGTGGCGCGCACAGCGACCTTGCCAGCTTCGACGCCTACAGGCGCAAGTTCCCTTCCAAAATTGTCGCTAGCCTCCCCTAAGGCTCTTCCAAGCAGCCCTTGTGACTTCGCCTTTGATTTATCTGGCTCGGATGGGTCTTCGGACATGTTCCGCTTCGTCCTAGTGTCCAGCCAGCTTATTTGGGATGGATTTGGGATGCGAGTAGAAAGCCTTTAAGCACGTGCATTTTCCGTTTGCTTATCCCCATTCCAATCTGCGCGAAGGGCTGTCTTGCTATTGTTGCAAGCGAACGACGACGCTGTCGGTGGCGCCGTTCGCGTCGATCACGGTAAGCCGCACGAAGCCCGGCCCTTCGGGCTGGAAGAACGCCGAGTTCTGATACTCCGCCTCGCCGACCGGCATTCCGTCCACGAGAAAGCGATAAGGCCCGTTGCCGCCATTGGTTTTAATAACGATGGGCTGCGGGAGCGACGCGGCATCGCTCCGTTCCAGCGCAAGTTGCGCGCCGTTTATCGGAAATACGATCTTGAGCGGCGGCTCGGCGCTTACGCTGCGGGTTTCGCCCGCGGGCGTGAAGCGGCGAAGCGTCAGCGGCAGCTTCGCGGTCGAAGCGATCACGGCGCCGTGCGGGGCCGCGCGCAATGGCTCGATCTTCGGTACGGCACGCGCGAACGCATCGAACAGGATGGGTGCCGCCACGACGCGGCCGATCATGCCCGGCACCGGCTGGCCGTCCGGCCTGCCGACCCAGACTGCGATCGTGCGCTTGCCGTCGAAGCCGACCGCCCAGGCGTCGCGATAGCCGTATGACGTACCGGTCTTGAACGCGATCTTTCCGAAAATCGCATTGTCCGGCGGCGGTGCGCCGATCAGGACATTGCCGACATACCAGGCAGCTACCGGATCGAGCAACCGCACGCGGCGCGTGTTCTCGTTCTTCACGTCGAGACGATGCACGAGCGGGAACGCATCGCCGCCGCGCGCAAGCGCGGTGAAGAGCGTGGTCAGATCTTCAAGCCTGAGGCCGAGACCACCTAGCCCGATGGCAAGACCGGGAATTTCGCCTTGCGGAAGCTGCAACTGCGCGCCCGCCATTTCCAGCCGCGCGAACAGGCGCTGCGGTCCGACGCTATCGAGCAGTGCCACCGCCGGCACATTCAGAGAAAGCTGCAGCGCGCGGCGCGTCGTCACCGTGCCCTGAAAGGTGAGATCGAAATTCTCCGGACGCCAGGTGCCGAAGCGCGTCGGACGGTCCTCGATCAGCGTTTCAGGGTGCGCGATGCCGTCTTCGAACGCCATGCCATAGATGAACGGCTTCAGCGCCGAACCCGGCGATCGGATACCACGTGTCATATCGATGCGGCCCGCGCGCTCCATGTCGTTGAAATCGACAGAGCCGACATGCGCCAGCACCTCGCCGGTTTCGTTGTCGGCAACGAGAATGGCGAGCGAAACGCGTGGACCAAGCGTCGAGAGCTTCTCGCGCGCGAGTTCCTCGAGCCGTTTCTGCACGGTCGCGTCGATGGCGAGATGATGCAGATGCTGTTTCGGAAAAGCGGCAACAGCCGCCTCGGCTGCATGCGCCGCGAACTGTGGCAGTTCGCGGCGAACGTGCGGCACGGCTTCGCTTCGCGCGCGGTTCGCCTCAGCGACGGTAATCACGCCGGCTGCGAACATGCGGTCGATTACACGGTTGCGCGCGCGGAGCGCGACATCCGCCGCGCGGTCAGGACGGCGCACTTCAGGCGACTGCGGGAGCGCGACGAGCAGCGCCGCCTCCCCGATCGTGAGCCGCGCCGGCTCCTTGCCGAAATAGGCGTGGGACGCCGCGCGGACGCCTTCGAGATTGCCGCCGAAGGGTGCGAGCGTCAGATAGAGTTCGAGAATCTGTTTCTTCGATAGCCGCGCCTCGAGCTGCATCGCGCGCACGATCTCGGAAAGTTTCGCGAAGATCGTGCGGTTCTTGCGCGGCGTAAGCAGGCGCGCGACCTGCATCGAAAGCGTCGAACCGCCGGAAACAATCTCGCCATGCGTGACGAGTTGGTAGGACGCGCGCAGAAGTGCCAGCGGATCGGTGCCTATATGCTCGTAAAAGCGCCGGTCTTCATAGGCGATCAGCATTTCGAGATAGCGGCGGTCCACCTGCTCCGGCTTCGCCGCGAGCCGCCAGCGCCCATCGGGCAGCGCAAACGGACGCAGCAAGACGCCGTCGCGGTCCACTACTTCCACCGAACGAAGGATTTCCTGTGGCGCCGGCGCGGTCACGCGGATCAGACCGACGAGGCCGAGCGCGCCCGCGAAAATCGCGAGCGCGCCGGCGAGTGTCAGTGTGACCAGCCGCTTCATCATTTCGAAGCGGGCACCACTTCGACCGAGCCCGCTTCAGTGCGCGCGAAGCGATCCGGACGGTACATATCTTCGATGATCGCGGGTGGATGCGCGTATTTACCCGGCGATACCGCGCGGACGATGTAAGCGACCGTAATCAGGCTGCGGTCACCTTCGGTCCGGTTGAAGGCCGCGACGAAACGATCGTCGCGGAATTCGGTGTAGGCCGTCTCGGTGGTTTCGCCGATCCATTTCAGGTTGCCGGTTTCGCCGCCCGCGACGAGGCGAGGATTGTCGATCTCAAAACCCGCTGGCAGGAAATCGGCGAGCAGCAATCGGCCGGCGACCTGATCGGCCGGGTTCACGCGCAGCACCACCACCATGCGCTGGTTCTGCTGCACCTTCGAGGGATCGACCGGCTGGCCATCGAGCGAGCGATAGGTGCGGAGAATCTTGAAACCTTTCTCCGCAGCGGGCTCCGCCTCATTCGGCGCACCGCGAATACCGATCACGACCTGCACCGGGCGGTCGCCGTTGTTCGCAATGCGGATGGTCTTGCCTTGCAGGTCAGCGGCGCGAATGGTGCGGAAGTAATTGCCCTTGTGCTCGACGCCGTCGATGGTGAGCGAAAGTTGCTGGGCCTCTTTCGCAAAGGCGCGCGCCGCCAGCACCATCCACGCATTTTCCTGCGTGCTGGTGTGCGGTGTCAGCCCACGCGCGACTTCGAGACGCGCGAGAGCAAGACGCGCCGTGTTCTCGAAACCGGCTTCGGTTGCGAGCGCAGCGATGGAGGCGGCATCACGCAACGGCGAACCGTAGTCGTCGCGGCCCGCGACCGGCGAAAGCTCATCCCTCGGCAATGCACTCAATGCGGAGGCAAAGACCTTTTCCGCACGAACCTTGTCACCGAGCAGCGAGAGCGCCGCAGCTAACTGGCCGCGCGAAAGCGGCGTCGAGAGATCGTCGAGCTTGGCGTCGGCGAGATAGCGAAGATCGCCGACCGGCGCCACGCCGTTGCGGGCGAGCACATAAAGCGCATAAGCAATCGCTTCGACGTTTTGGTCGCCGCCTCGGTTGTTGCCGAGTTGCACAGCGTTGCGGAGCCGGTTCAGCGCGAGCTTGAACTGGTTCTCCGGAACGCTGAAGCCTTTTTCCCGCGCGCGCGTAAGAAAGTCCGTTACGTAAGCGTGCAACCAGGTGTCGGCCGCGCTCGACGAACTCCAGAGACCGAATGCACCCTCAGCGTTCTGGCGCGCGAGCACGCGGCCGATCGCTTCCTTGATGCGCTCGTCAATGCTCTTGTCGAGCGCGAGCTGGTTTTCGCTCGCCAGATCGTTGACGTAGAGCAGTGGCAGCGCGCGGCTCGTGATCTGCTCCGAGCAACCATAAGGATAACGGTCAAGCGCGAGCAGCAGCGAGGGAACGTCGATCGCGTTCTGCGGCGAGACGGTGAGCGACACCGCGCCGGTGCCCGGCACCACGTCGGCGAGCAGATTGCTGTCGATCACGATGCTTTCGCCACGTGCAATTTCACGAACTGTGCGCCGTTCGATCGGCGGATAAGCGGGCCGCGTCAGCAGCGCGTATTTACGCTCGATCGAAAGTCCGTTCGGCCCGGTGAGGCGCACGCTAAGTGAACCGGCACCCGTGCCCTTCCCGATCAGGTCGAGCGTGAAGCCCGTGCGCGCGCCGCCCGCAAGCGTGAACGTACGGTTCGCTTCTGAGACTTCGACCGCACCCTCGGTGACGAGCGCCACCTGATAGTCGCCCGCAGCACCTTCGACGTTGGTCACGTCGAGGCGCAGCGTCGAGCGGTCGTTCGCGGCGAGGAAGCGCGGCAAGGTCGCCTGCACCACCACCGGATCGCGGATGATGACTTCCTGCGCGGTGTGGCCGACCTTGTCCTCGGTCCATGCCGCCGCCATCACGCGCACGCTGCCGTCGAAGGCCGGCACTTCGAACTGCACGTTCGCCTTGCCGTCCTTGTCCACGGCAACCATGCCCGAGAAGAGGACGAGCGGTGCCTGACTCGGCGGGTTACCCGCCATTTCGAGCGCGTTGGCGTCGCCGCCGGTGCGGATTTTTCCGCGCACGCCCTGCATACCGTCGATCAGCGCGCCGTAAAGATCGCGGATGTCGCCGGAGAGACGCCGCTGACCCAGATAATAAGTGTCGGGTGCAGGAGTCTTGTGGTTCGTCAGATTCAGGATGCCGACATCGACCGCCGCAACGACGATGCGCGCAGTGCCCCCGTTCGCGCCGGTTACGGTCACCGGAATATTCCAGGTCGTGTTGGGACGAAGCTGCTTCGGCAGTTCAAGTTTCACGGCCAGCGTTTTTGTGGCGCGTCCGACACCGAACCAGGCGACGCCGATGGCGCGGCTCGGCATGCGGCTCTTCTGCACGTCGAGCGGACGATGATGGAAGGCGACGACATAAGCGCCCGGCCCCCAATCCGCGCCGACGCGGAACGTGACCTTGCCGCCTGCCGCGCCGATCTGCGTCTGCTGCACAGCGTGGACCTTGTCGCCGACGACCATCACGGTCGCAGCACCGTCGATGCGCGGCGAGATCGACACGGTCATGGTGTCGCCCTCGTTATACTCGGTCTTGTCGACCGAGATTTCGAGGCGGTCCGGCGTGTCGGCAGAGGTTTCGCCATAGAAGCCGGAATCGAATGCGTAGCTTCCGGCCGGGCCGTTCTGCTCAGCCGAGGTCACTTCGAGGCGATAGCGGCCATAAGGAACATCCGCGGAGATCGTGATCGGCTTTTCCGCCGAAGTATCTAACTTCCCTTCGGCGACCTTGCGGGTCTGGCGCACCGGCTCGTAATCCCACGAGCCGGAAACGCGATACCACTGGTAACGCGTCTCGACGCGATAGATCGTCCACTTCATGTTCTTGCGGGCGGCAAGCTTGCCGTCGGGATTCACGAGTATGACGTCGAACAGCGCCTTCTCGCCCTCGCCTACGAGGCCCTTGAACTGCGGGCGGATTCCGACCGCGGGCGCGGCGGAAGCAATCGGGATCACGATGCGGCGCTCGATGGCGCGACCGCCCGCCTCGTTCATGCGGATCGTGATCTGCGCTTCCAGCGCGCGCGTGGTGCGCGGCAATTCGGGGAGCGCGATCGAAAGATCGGCGTGGCCCTTCTCGTCGGTCTTCGGCAAATCCGAAAGCGGACGGCGGATCGGCGTGAAAGTTTCGTCGGCGAGTCCGAAGCTGAAACCGTCGAAGCCACGGCGGAGTTGCGACGCGCGAATCTCGATTTCGCCTTCGAGATCGAGCGTTGCAGCGGGCGGGCCGAACAGATAGCGGCCATCGACCGCGACCTTCGCCGGCTGGTTCGCGCCGATCTCGGGCGTCGCCGCCTTCAGGTCGAACTCAATGCGATCCGGCACGTAGTCTTCGACCAGAAACGCGACTTCGCCGACGGGCGCCGCTTTCGGATCGGCATAAGCGCGTAGCCGCCAGGTGCCGGTCGCAACACCCGCCAGAAGCGGCATGTCGAAACTGCGGCCGCCGGCTTCGTCGCTATTGATGACGATGCGGCGGTCTTCCGCGCCGTCGGGACGCGAAAGGATAAAGGTGAGTGGAACGCTGACTGCCTTCGCCTTGGCGTCGCGCAGCAGCGCCGTCACATGCACGGTTTCGCCGGAACGATAGACGCCGCGTTCGGTGAATACATAAGCGTCGAGCGGTCCCGGCGTCAGCCGGCCCGCAACGCCGCGATCGGTCAGGTCGAACGGGCTTTCGGAGAGCGAAAGAAACGCATAGTCGGTGCCCTTGCGCTCGGCGATCAGGACCGCAGGCGCGAGACCGCCAGTGCCACGCACGAGGCCGGCGTCGAATTTCGCAAAGCCTTTTACATCGGTCTTTGCCGTCGCCAGCACTTCGTTGTTCTTGGCAAGCAGTTTCAGTTCGGCGTTCGCGACCGCATTGGCGTTGCCGAGATCGCGCACGAAGACATGCAGGCCGTCTTCGGCAGTGATCGCGGTCAGGCCGAGATCGGAAACGACGAACCACTGCGTCGCGAGATTCGAATATTCCGGACGGCCGACGGCATCGGCAGGTGTCGCGATCATCACATAGACGCCGGCCTTCAGGTCTTTGATCGCTTCGTCGATCGGGAATGCGGTCGTCACTTCTTTATTGAGCTCGGAGGTGACTTCGAGTTCGCCCTTGAAAACAGTCGCCCCTTGGTTCTGCGCAAGCTGCTCGATCTCGCTGCGCGAGAGCGATTGCCGGAACTGGCCGTCAAGCGCAGACGGCAGCAACGAACGCTCCCCGATGCGCACGACCTGAATGGTCAGGCGCTTGGTATTGACCGAGATGACCGGAATACCCTTCTGGCCGGTTCGCGGCAGCACATAGGCGCGGCCGGTGAAGCGCACATCGGCCTTGCGGTCGCGCACGTAAATCTGAAGCTCGGCGGCATTCGCGAGCACTTCGCCGTTCTTCGACGGAATACCGCGGCGCGCCGTGACGCTATAGGTTTCGCCGTGGCGAAGGCCCTCGATGCAGATCTGCTGTTCGTTATTCGTCACCGAGAGCTTGTCGATGCCCTGCACGGAGATGAATGGCGAGAAATCGGCCTTCGGCGAGAGCGGCTCGGAGAACTGGATGCAGGCGCGGGGCGATGCGACATCGGCGTCCACCGAATAATCGAGTACGCGGAAGCCGTGGGTGTCGCGCAGGTTTTCGTAGAAGGATTTCAGCTCGGCCGTTTCGCGGCGCTCGAGCGCGGCCTTGATGGTGTCGAGCGCGGGCCGCCAAAGTTCGCGGTCGGCGTAAATACGGCCGATGATTTCGAGTGCTTCGGCTTCCTGCGCGCGGTTCGCCGTGCGGCGATAGGAGAGATAGGCCGCAGCAGCGGTACGATCGCGGATGATGTTGCGCTCAGGCGCATTGCTCGGTGCGATTTCGCCGAGCGCGCGGGCATAACGCAGCCAGGCCGCCGCGTCCTTCTCCGCATTGATCGCGATTTCGCCGAGACGCTGCGCGTGGGTGCGCGTGTCTTTGGCGGCGAGCGCGGCGTCGGCCTCTTTCCGCAATTCGGCGAGCGAGCGCGGCCGGCTCACGAGTTCTTTCTGGAGTTGAGATTCGAGCCGCGCCGCGCCGGCGTTCAGGTCCGATCTGGAGAAGGGTTTCTCCTGCGCCGAAACCGAGAACGGAACGAGCAAGGATACCAAGGCCACGAAGCCAAGGAACAAGTGGCGCATTTTTTAGAACTCCCCAGATAGTGACCGGCCGGTCAAGAACGCCGGATCATGCGGGCTTATAGCAGCCGCGCGCTGCCGCATCGTAGTTTGGAAATCGCGTCTGCTTCGTGGCATCGCCAAAACAGGGGACACAATTTCGTTATTGCCGCGCGGAAATTCGTGATTCCACCTGCGGCGGGATTTCGGCTAAAAATGGCGGCGTTGAAACGCTGGGGAAGCTGACCATGAGAAAATATCTCGCCGCCGCCGCGATCGCGCTTGCCGCCTTCGTCGGCTATTCCTTCGTCACGCCGACCGCCGCGGAAGCGGCCTACTGCACCGCACGCAGCCCTTATGCATCTGGCTGGGGTTCGGGCAACCTGAACTACGCGCGCCGCCGCGCGCTCTACGAGTGCGCAGTCCGCACGCCGCGCGGCTACACCTGCTACATCACCAGCTGCTCCTACTGAGCCGGGCGCCTCGCCGAAATCAGGCCGGTTCGCACCTCGCGGACCGGCCTTTTTCGTTTCGCGCGGCGGAACACCCTGCCCGGACGCTACGGAAAGCGGACGGCAATCGCCGCTTCTACGTCGGCGGGCTTTGCGCGCCTTAGCCCGCGCGCTAAGACCTCCGGGCATCCAGCCCGGAGACTGCCTCGCATGTCGCTCGAAACCTTCCGCCAAGAGACGCGCGAATGGCTCGCGCAGAATTGCCCGCCGGCAATGCGCAAGCCCTCGCGCGGCGAGCCGGACATCTGCTGGGGCGGCCGCAACTGGAAATTCGAATCCGACGACCAGAAAATCTGGCTCGAGCGCATGGCCGCGCGCGGCTGGACCGTGCCGATGTGGCCGAAGGAATACGGCGGCGGCGGCCTCTCGCGCGAGGAGGAAAAAATCCTGCGCGAGGAAATGCGCGCGATCGGTGCGCGCTCGCCGCTCGAGAGCTTCGGCATCTGGATGCTCGGCCCCGCGCTTCTGCAATTCGGTAATGAGGCACAGAAGAAAGAGCATCTGCCGAAAATCGCACGCGGCGAAATCCGCTGGTGTCAGGGCTATTCCGAACCTGGCGCGGGCTCCGACCTCGCCTCGCTCCAGACCAAGGCCGAAGACAAAGGCGACCACTTCCTCGTTAACGGTCAGAAAATCTGGACCTCCTACGCCGACAAGGCCGACTGGATTTTTTGCCTCGTGCGCACCGACCCCGCCGCGCCGAAGCACAACGGCATTTCCTTCGTACTGTTCGACATGGCAACGCCGGGCGTTTCGACCAAGCCTATCCTGCTGATCTCCGGCAAGTCTCCGTTCTGCGAAACCTTCTTCGACAACGTAAAGGTTCCGAAAGAAAACCTCGTCGGCAACCTGAACGAAGGCTGGACGATCGCGAAATATCTGCTGACGCACGAGCGCGCCTCGATCGGCGCGGGAGGTTCGCTCGCAGGACTTCGCTCGCTTCCCGCCGCCGCGATCAAGGCTGTCGGCCGCGATCAGAATGGCCGCCTCGCCGATCCCTTCATCCGCAACGACATCATCCGCGCGGAAATCGACGGCTACGCGCTGCTTGCGACCGTCGAGCGCTACAAGGCCGAAGCGAAAGCGGGCCAAGGCGTCGGCTCGAAATCGGCAATCCTGAAATATGCCGGCACCGAACTGAACAAGCGCCGCTACGAAACCTTCATGACGATCGCAGGCTCCGACGGACTCGAATGGGAAAGCGAACGCTCGGAGGACGGAACGCTCGCGCGCGAATGGCTCCGCACCAAGGCGAATTCCATCGAAGGCGGCACCTCCGAAGTCATGCTCGGCATCGTCGCCAAGCAAATCCTGAAATTGCCGGGAGCCTGAAATGATCGCGCTCGACGAAGACCGGATCATGCTGCGCGATTCCGCGCGCGAATATCTGACCGACAAGTCGCCCGTCTCCGAACTCCGCCGCTTGCGCGACACACGCGACAAGGACGGCTTCAATCGCGATCTTTGGCGCGGCATGAAGGACATGGGCTGGACCGGCATCCTGATCGACGAAGCGAACGGCGGCTCCGACTTCGGTCATGTCGGCATGGCGCTGGTCTGCGAGGAAATGGGCCGCACGCTTGCCGCCTCCCCATTCCTCTCGACCGCAGTCATGGCCGCGACCGCGCTGCGCCGGGGCGGCTCGGAAGAACAGAAGAAAAAATGGCTGCCCGCGATCTCGGAAGCCAAAGCGATCATCGCGCTCGCGGTCGATGAAGGCCGCAAGCACAACCCGGAAGGCACCGCGCTGAAAGCGGAAATGTCCGGCAACGCGTTCCGCCTCAACGGCGACAAGACCTTCGTGGTCGATGGCCACGTTGCAGACCAGATCATTGTTGCGGCGCGCACCGAAGGCGAACCCGGCAAGAAAGAAGGGATTTCGCTGTTCCTGATCGACGCGAAGTCGCCGGGCATTTCGATCGAACGCGTTGTCGGCGTCGATAGCCGCAACAATGCACGCATCAAGTTCGAGAATGTGCACGCCGCGGGCACCGACGCGCTCGGCGAAGTCGGTAAAGGCTACGCGCTGCTCGAAAACACACTGAACGCGGGCCGCGCCGGCATTTCCGCCGAGATGCTCGGCGTCGCGGGCGAGAGCTTCGACCGCACCCTCGCCTATCTGAAAGAGCGCAAGCAGTTCGGCAAGTTCATCGGCGAGTTCCAGGCGCTGCAACATCGCGCCGCGCACCTGTTCGGCGAACTGGAACTACTGCGTTCGCTCGTGCTTTCGGCCTGTGTTGCGCTCGACAAGAATCCCGCCGCTGCGGGACTTTCCGTCAGCGCAGCCAAGTTCAAAGCGGCGGAAGTCGTGAAACTCGCGGTTTCAGAAGCCGTGCAGATGTTCGGCGGCATGGGTATGACCGACGAGGTGGACATCGGCCTCTTTATGAAACGTGCGCGCGCGACGCAGGAATTCCTGGGCGATGCAGGATTCCACGCTGACCGCTTTGCGCTGGCGCAGAAATTCTGATCTCAACGAACAAGAAAATTACACGAGGATAATATGACTATTCGCTTCGATAACCGCGTTGCCATCGTAACGGGTGCAGGAAACGGAATCGGCAAATCGCACGCGCTTTCGCTGGCCTCGCTCGGCGCGAAAGTCGTCGTGAACGATCTCGGCGGCGCGCGAGACGGCTCGGGCGGCTCGCTCTCGGCCGCGGAAACGGTGGTGCAGGAGATCAAGGCGAAGGGCGGCGACGCGATCGCAAACGGCGCGAACGTCGCCAAATACAACGAAGTCGAGCAGATGATCGAAGACGCCAAGAAGAAGTGGGGACGCGTCGATATTCTGGTCAATAACGCCGGCATCCTGCGCGACAAAACCTTCTCCAAGATGGAGCTCGACGATTTCCGCCTCGTGCTCGAAGTACATCTGATGGGCTCAGTGAATTGCTGCAAGGCGGCGTGGGAAACCATGCGCGAACAGAATTACGGCCGCATCGTTCTGACTTCTTCTTCCTCCGGTCTGTTCGGCAACTTCGGCCAATCTAACTATGGTGCAGCAAAAGCGGCGATGGTTGGCCTGATGAATGTGCTTCACCACGAGGGGCAGAAGTTCAACATCCGCGTGAATACGCTTTCGCCGACCGCCGCGACGCGCATGACGGAAGAACTCTTGCCGCCGAACGTGCTGCAACTCATGCAGCCCGAAGCGATCACGCCCGCCGTGCTCTACATGGTGAGCGAGAACGCCCCTTCCCGTACCATCATGGGCGCGGGCGCGGGCGTCTATTCGGTGATCCGCATCGTCGAGACGCAGGGCGTCTATTTCCCGCCGGAGGAGCGCACCCCGGATGCGATCGCCGCTAAGTTCGGCGAAATCTCCGATCTGAAAACCGCGCAGGCGCTGGAAGGTGCGTTCCAGCAGACGCAGAAATATGTCGCGATGGCCGCGAAAGCCGCGGGCATCGACCTGTCGCAGAAGTAGCTCCCGCCGTCATTCGCTTTCTGAGGAAGCTGCGCTAGACTCCAGCGTATGAGTAAAGCGCAGCATTTCGACGATGCCGGCGATCTTGCGCGGGTTATCGCGGAACGCGCGAGCAACAGGATCACGCTCGCGCTGCCCCTGGGTCTCGGCAAGGCCAATACGGTCGCGAATGCGATCTACGCTTATGTCGCAAACGATCCTTCGCTGAAGCTAAACATCTTCACGGCCCTGACGCTCGAGCGTCCTCGCGTTTCCGGCCTCGAGGCACGGTTCATCGACCCGGTACTGGACCGGTTATTCAAGGACTATCCCGAGCTTGCCTATGCACGCGCGTTACGCAGCGGAAAACTACCAAAGAACATTCAGGTCAGCGAATTCTTTTTCCTTGCCGGACGCTGGCTCGGCGTTCCGGCAGCGCAGCAGAATTATATCTCGGCAAACTACACGCACGCTTATCGCTACGTGCTCGACCGCGGCGTGAACGTGATCGCACAGCTCGTCGCGAAGCGCGTCGTCAATGGCGAGACGCGCTACAGCCTCGCCTGCAATACAGATCTCACACTCGATCTTCTGAAGGCGCGCGAGGAAGGCAAGGCAAATTTCGCGCTGGTCGCGGAAGTGAATTCCGAACTACCGTTCATGCCCGGCGACGGCGACCTGCCGGAAAGCGTATTCGACTTCGTCTATGAAAATCCGGATACGGATTTTCCGCTGTTCGCGCCACCAAAGCAGCCGGTACCGCTCACCGCCTATGCCATCGGTCTGCATGCGGCGACGCTCGTCGAAGACGGCGGTACGCTGCAGATCGGAATCGGCGCAGAAGGCGACGCTGCGGCACACGGGCTCATCCTACGGCACAAGGAAAATGCTGCTTTCCGGGAAATGATCGCCGCCATTTCGCCGCACAGGAAAAGCGAATTCGGCACTTTCGAAACGGGGCTTTATGGCGCGTCCGAAATGCTGGTGGATTCCTTCCTCGACCTGATCGACGCCGGCGTGGTGAAGCGCGAGGTGGACGGGACGATCATTCACGGCGGCTTTTTTCTCGGCCCGAAGAATTTCTATCGCCGGCTCCGCGAGATGGACGACGTTACTCGCGCAAAAATCCAGATGAAAGCGATTTCCTTCGTCAACCAGCTCTACGGCGACGAGGAAAAGAAGCGCGCGGCGCGGACCAAAGCGCGTTTTATCAACAATGGCATGATGGCGACGCTGCTCGGCGCGGTGGTTTCCGATGGGCTCGATAACGGCGGCGTCGTTTCCGGCGTGGGCGGCCAGTATAATTTCGTGGCACAGGCCTTCGCGCTCGAAGATGCGCGCTCGGTGATCTGTGTCAACGCCACACGCCGCATGGGCGGCAAGATTTCGTCGAACATCCGCTGGTCCTACGGACATGTGACCATCCCCCGACACCTGCGCGACATCGTCGTCACCGAATATGGCGTCGCTGATCTGCGCGGAAAATCCGATGAAGATGTGATCGCAGCGATGCTCTCGGTCGCGGACTCGCGCTTTCAGGGCGAGCTGCTGCGCGAAGCCAAAAGCCACGGCAAGATTCCCAAGCACTATGAAATCCCGGTGCAGCACCGCAACAACACGCCGAAACGAGTTGCAAAGGCGCTGACGACCTTTCAGGCGCGTGGTCTGTTACCTGATTTTCCGTTCGGCACGGATTTCGACGAGACCGAGCGGCGGCTCATTCCGGCGTTGCAGATGCTGAAGCAGAAGCAGTCGTCGCCGCTCTCGCTGGTTCCGGTATTGGTGCGCGGACTGATCGTACCCGAGAAGGCTTCCCGCGAAGAATGCGTCGAGCGAATGGGTCTTTCGGAAGCCAACTCGTTCAAGGATAAGTTGTATCGCGCGCTGCTGCGCGGCGCGCTCCGCGACTGATTATTTGCAGAATTTGTTGTAGCGCTCGATGCAGGTCTTCAACACCTGCTCGCCCGGCTTCTTCCACCAGTCGCCAGCCGAAAAAATCTCGACTTCCTGCGGTCCGTGAAAGCCCGCGCCTTCGATCATGCCGCGGAACGCTTTCAGGTCGATCACGCCGTCGCCCATCATGCCGCGGTCGAGCAGAATATCCTTGGTCGGCACCAGCCAGTCGCAGATATGGTGCGCGAAGATGCGTTTCTCGCGGCCAGCGCGCGCGATCTGTTCCGCAAGTCCGGGCTCCCACCACACGTGATATACATCGATTGCGACTCCGACATCCGGTGCGATCTGCCCGGCCAGATCGAGCGCTTGCCGCAGCGTATTTACGCAGGCGCGGTCGGCGGCATACATCGGGTGCAGTGGTTCGATCGCGAGCGGCACCTTTGCTGCGCGTGCGTGATCGAGCACGGCGTTGATACCTTCAGCCACTTGAAGGCGCGCGCCTTCGATATCTTTCGAACCCTGCGGCACGCCGCCGACAACGAGCACCAGACAGTCGGCGCCGAGTGCTGCCGCCTCGTCAATTGCATGCTTGTTGTCGTCGATCGCCGCCGCGCGGCCTTTCGCATCGCTCGCGGTGAACATGCCGCCCCGGCAATAGCCGGTGACCTGCATGCCGTTGTCTTTAATTACCTTCGCCGAGTTGTTCAGGCCGAACTTTGCAACCTGATCGCGCCAGGGGTCGACCGCCTTGATGCCGAGCTTCGCGCAGGCCTCGACCGCCTCGCCGAGATTCCACTGCTCGCGAACAGTCGCAAGATTGATCGATAGTCCTTGTGCGTTCATTTCGATCAGGCGATTCCGTGCACCGCAAGAAATTTTTTCATGCGCGATGCGGCGAGCTCCGGATCGTGCAACACGCGCGCTTTATCCGCGAGTCGAAAGAGCTCCGCAAGGTGCTGGATCGAACGCGCACTCTCTTGCCCGCCAATCATCAGGAAATGGTCCTGCTGACCGTTTAGCCAGGCCAGAAATACGATGCCGGTTTTGTAGAAGCGTGTTGGCGCCTTAAAGATGTGTCGAGAAAGCGGAACGGTAGGCTCAAGAATACCGTGGAAGCCTTGTAAGTCGTTTTTCGCGAGCCGCGCCAAGCCCGCCGAAGCCGCAGGTGCGATGCCGTCAAAGATTCCGAGCAGCGCTTCGGAATAACCTTCCTCGTCGCCGGCGATCAATTCGGCGTAGTTGAAATCGTCGCCCGTATACATCCGCACGCCTTTCGGCAGGCGGCGGCGCATTTCGATTTCTTTTTCCTTGGAGAGCAGCGAAATCTTCACGCCGTCCACTTTCGCGGCGTTGCGCGCGATGATGTCGAGACAGACATCCATCGCCGCCATGTGATCATCGGAGCCCCAGTAGCCTTTCAGCGCCGGGTCGAACATCTCGCCGAGCCAGTGCAGGATCACCGGCTCCTTCACCTGACCGAGAATACGATCATAGACGCGCTTGTAATCTTCCGGGCCTTTCGCCGCGTACGCGAGTGCGCGGCTCGCCATCACGATCAGGCGGCCGCCGAGCTTTTCGATGACCTCGATCTGCTCTTCATAGGCGCGGATCACATCATCGACCGAAACGTCCGGTCCCGGCGTAATGTGATCGGTGCCGCAGCCGCAGGCGATCTTTACGCCCGGCCGGGACTTCGCAGCGTCCAGCGCGCGCTTGATCAATTCCTGCGCGCCGTTCCAGTCGAGCCCCATGCCGCGCTGCGCGGTGTCCATCGCCTCGGCCACGCCAAGGCCTAGGTCCCAGAGATAATGACGGAACGCGATGGTGCGATCCCAATCGATGGCAGGATCGATCCAGGGATCGTTGTTCGCGAGTGGATCGGCGACGACATGCGCCGCAGCGAACGCCACTCGATTGAACGAAGCGATTTCTTCCTTGGACGGAAACTTGATCGGCTCGCCGGTGGTATAGGCGGCAAGTTTTCGGTCGGTTGTCGGGAGCGAGAGCGTCGCCATCGTCACACCTTCAGTTCGGGAACATCCAGCCAGCGGCGCTCGGCCCAGCTTTTCAGTCCGAGTTCGGCAAGCTGCACGCCCTTCGCGCCTTCCAAGAGATCGAATTTCCACGGCGTGTCTTCGACGAGGTGCCGGATGAAGCCTTCCCACTGTACCTTGAAGCCGTTGTCATAGACCGTGTTGTCCGGCATCTCTTCCCACTGATCCTGAAACTTCATGGTCTGTGGCTCGTCCGGATTCCAGACCGGGCGCGGCGTGTTCACACGATGCTGCGTGTAACAGCGCGTGAGACCGGCAACAGCGGAGCCGTGCGTACCGTCGACATGGAAGGTCACGAGGTCGTCGCGCTTCACGCGCGTTGCCCATGAGGAGTTGATCTGCGCGATCACCCCGCCTTCAAGCTCGAAGGTAGCGTAAGCCGCGTCGTCAACATCGGCCTTGTACGGCTTGCCATGCTCGTCGATGCGCGTCGGGATATGCGTCGCGCCGAGACAGCTTACGGCTTTCACCTTGCCGAACAGATTGTCGAGTACGTAGCGCCAGTGGCAAAGCATATCGAGGATGATGCCGCCGCCGTCGGCCTTGCGGTAATTCCAGCTCGGCCGCTGCGCGGGCTGGCCCCAGTCGCCTTCGAACACCCAGTAGCCGAACTCGCCGCGCACCGAGAGAATTTTTCCGAAGAAGCCGGACTCGTTGAGCAATTGAATCTTGCGAAGTCCCGGCAGGAACAGCTTGTCCTGCACCACACCGTGCTTGATGCCTTTTTGCTTGGCGAGCTTCGCCACCGCGAGCGCCTTGTCGAGTGAATCCGAAATCGGCTTTTCGCAATAGACATGCTTGCCGGCATTGATCGCCTTGGTCAGGAGATCCGTGCGCATCTGCGTGGTCGCGGCGTCGAAAAACACCGTGTCGTCCGGATTTTTGAGCGCGGCGTCGAGATCGGAGGTCGAGCGCTCGATGCCGTATTGCTTCGCGAGCGCGGCCACCTTCTCCGCGTTGCGGCCAACGAGGATCGGATCCGGCATCACGCGGTCGCCATTCGAAAGCACGACCCCGCCCTGTTTGCGGATCGCGACAATCGAGCGAACCAGATGCTGGTTCAGGCCCATCCGTCCCGTGACGCCGTTCATGATGATGCCAAGGCGCTGCGTCGCCATTTTTCGCTCTCCCCGGAGTTTCTGAACACGGCCGTCTTGCATGCGGCCGTAAGTAACCAATTAGTTACAAGTACGCCCGCCCGGATTTTCCGTCAATAGTCACGGACGCAGGTAACCGAGCACAACCTCGACCAGATGGCGGCCGCGGGCCTTGATGCTGTCGGGCGCGGTAAGGTCGCGGCCAAAGATCGTGGACAACGTGTAGCGATTGGAAAGGTAGAAAAAGCCGAGTGCTGCGATCGAAATATAGAGTTCGACCGGGTCCACGTCCTTGCGAAACACCCTGGTCTTCGCGCCGCGCTCCAAAAGATCGTCGATCATGCCGACCAGCGGCGAATGCAACTCGCGTATTTTCTTCGAGCGTTTCAGGTAGGCCGCGCGATGCAGGTTCTCGGTCGCAAGCAGACTCAGGAACTCTGGGTGTGCACGGTAGTAATCCCAGGTGAACTGGACGAGCTCGCGCATACCCTCCACGGGATCGCGCTGCTTCAGGTCAAGCTTGATTTCTTCGGAGCGAATCAGTTGATACGCGGCTTCGAGCACGGCGAGATAAAGGCCATCCTTGTCGCCGAAGTAATGGTAGATCATCCGCTTGTTGACGCCGGCGCGCTCCGCGATTTCATCGACGCGCGCCCCGCCAAGTCCCTTCGCGGTAATTTCAGCGGTCGCGGCGGCGAGGATCACCGCGCGCGTGCGCTCGGGGTCGCGCACGTTGCCGTTCGCGCGTTTTGGCACCGCCTTCTTCGCTGCAAGCACAGTTGCCATCAGTGCAATGCCTTCAATCGATCGGTAATTGGCGGCGGTGCCCAATCCGCCTTGATGCCGAGATCGGAAAGAATTACTTGCGCGGCGTTGTAGCCCGGGAGCCCCGTGACGTTTCCGCCCGGATGGCTCGACGAGCCGCAGAGATACAAGTTCGGAATATGCGCACGATAACTGCCTGCACCCGGGAACGGGCGGTCGTGTCCGATCTGGCCGTTGGTAAAGGCGCCGATCAACAAATCCGCTTCGCGCATGTTCGGCAATTCGCGCTCGACATCGAGCGGCGAACGCGTGAAGGCGTCGATCACTGCGCCTTCCAGATTCGGCGCGTGCTTCCGCCAGAGCGCGAGCATCTTCTCGCCGTGCTTATCCTTGTAGGCGTCCCAGCTCTGCGGATCGCCATGCAAATGATAGGGCAGCTTCTCCCACATAAAGGCGGCGTGTTTGCCTGCCGGCGCCTGCGCCGGATCGAACAGCGAAGGCGTCGCGCCCCACATCACGGTATTGGGCACCGTCCCCGCCTCGTGGTGACGCACGATGTCGCCGAATTGATCGACATGGTCGAGGCCCATGATGACCATGAATGCTTTCGCGAGTGCAGGATTGCTCTTGGCGGCCGCGTATTGCGGGGCTTCATTCAGATTGAGATGCAGCGCGAACAGCGGCGCGAGCAAGTTGTATTGAAATTTCGATGCGAGATCGCGGATTTCTCGCGGCACGAGTGCTTCGTCGAGCAGATCGAGAAAGGTCTGCTGCGGGTTCAGCGCAGAGGCGACGAAACTGTTCGCGCGCAGCACCTCTCCTTCCCGCGTTTCCACGCCGACTGCCTTGCCGTTTTCGATCACAATGCGCGCAGGCTCGGTCAGAAGCCGAATCTCGCCCCCGCTTTCGCGCACCGCGTTTTCGAGCGCTCGTGCGAGCGCTGCCGTGCCGCCGCGCGACATCTGCGCCTTCGCGGGAGAAGCCAGAAGTGCTGCGATGTGATGACCAAACCCCTTCACGCGCAGATCGACTTCGCGCAGACCGTTGAAAAACAGAAGCCCCGCCTTCACCGCCGGATGTTCGAATTCCTGATGCACGAATTCGAGCGGAGACAACGCGCTTACTTCGAGCAACCTACGTCCGGCGGCGCTTTTTTCGAGGAGCGCGCGGCGCTCGTGTTTCGGTAGCGGCGGCGACTTCGCTTCCCAGGAAAGGATGTCGCGGACGATCGGCACGAAATCGCTCTGCCAGCGCTTCAGCGTCTCAGCATCTTTCTTCGAGAACTTCTCGAACGAGGCAACGGTACGCTCGATGTCGGTCCACCACTCTAACGAGCGGTCGTCGCTTAGAATCATCGCGACGTTCAATTCCGGCTCGATATACTTCGCGCCGTGACGATCGAGTTCGAGGTCGGCATACCACGGCATGTTGGTGATCGCGCGCTGGAAGAAGGCATGCGTGTTGTGCAGGAAGCCCGGACGGCGCGGGTCTTCCATGGTCGCAAGCCCGCCGCCGGCGATATGGCGGCGGTCGATCGAGAGAATCTTCAGTCCGGCCTTGCCGAGATAGGCCTGCAGCACGAGCGCGTTATGACCCGCGCCGATGATGATGCCGTCCCAGCTCATTCCATTCCCAGGAGGCGATATATCCGGCGGGTGTATTCGCCGAATTTCTCTGTGTTGCGCACGTCGAGCGTGCGCGGAAACGGAATATCGACCTCGAAATTGTCGGCCATCTTGGCGGGGCCAGCCGTCAGCACCACCACGCGCGAGCCGAGAAAGACGGCTTCGGTGATGCCGTGAGTGACGAAGATAATGGTCTTCTTCGACTCGCCCCAGATGCGGAGCAATTCGAGATTCATCTTTTCGCGCGTCAGCGCGTCGAGTGCGCCGAAGGGTTCATCCATCAGCACGAGCTTCGGATCGTGCACCAGCGAACGTGCGATCGAAGCGCGCTGCTGCATGCCGCCGGAAAGCTCGTAAGGGTATTTCTCTTCGTGACCTTTGAGGCCGACGAGGTCGAGCAGTTCATAAGCGCGCTTGCGCGCGACATCATAGGGAATGCCGAGGATTTCGGTCGGCAGCATCACGTTCTCGACGATGCGGCGCCATTTCAGCAGCAATGGCTGCTGGAAGACCATGCCGATGTCGCGCGCGGGGTTGAAGGGCTGCGCTTTCGAACCGATGCGCACGGTGCCGGCGTCGAAGCCGTGAAGGCCCGCGAGAATTTTCAGCAATGTCGTCTTGCCGCAGCCGGAAGGGCCGACCAGCGAGACGAGTTCGCCCTGCTCGACATCGAAGGTCGCTTCCGACACGGCCAAGAATTCCTCGCCCCGCGTGCGGTAGATTTTCTTGACGCCGTCGAGATGAATGAATGCTTCGCTCATGATGCGCCTATCGAATCCGCGCGTCTTTGACGACGAAGTACCGCTCGAGACCGAGCACGATGCCGTAAAGAATGCCGCCGAGCAGCGTAATCAAAATCACGGCCATGAACATCGCCGCGGTGTCGAGCGTCACTTGCACTTGCAGCATCAGGTAGCCGAGGCCGCGCTCCGAGCCGAGGAATTCGCCGACGATCGCGCCTGCGACCGCGAGGATCGCCGCCACCTTCATACCCGAGAAGATGTAAGGCAGCGCGCCGGGAAGCTGGATTTTCGTAAACAACTGCCAGCGCGAACCGCGCAGCGTGCGAACGAGGTCGAGAAGATCGGGCTCGACTTCGCGAAGTCCGCGCGCGGTCGTCAGCACGATGGGGAAGAAGCAGATCGCGAACGCCATCAGCGTGTTCGGCCAGATGCCGTATTTGAACCAGACGATCATCAGTGGACCGAGCGCCACCTTCGGGATCATGTTGAGGCTGACCAAGAGCGGCATCGCCAGCATTTCGAGCCAGCGGAACCACGAAAAGAGCAGCGCGCAGAGGATGCCGAAGATCGCGGCAATCAGAAAACCGCCGAAAATTTCGATCGCGGTCGCAGCGATATTCTCGAACCAGCGATAATTGGGTGTGACCAGCGCCTGCAACGTGTCGTAAGGCGTGGGCATCACGACCTTCGGCACCTTGCCGTAGACGACGAAGAAGTGCCAGGCGGCGATCAGGATCAGATGGCTGAGAACGGCGAGCGCATAGCGCTGCAGCTGCTCGTTGCTTCCGCTCATTGTTAGTCTCCCCTTCCCGCCGCTACTATCGGGAAAGCGGGCCGCACTCGCAACCCGCACCTCATGCCAGCCACCGCGCGAGATTGTCGCGAACGAAAGCGTCGTCGTTCAGGTGCGGATAAGCACGATAAACGCGGTCGATTTCTTCCTTCTGCCCCGGCCCGAGCGTCTCTTTCGGATCAAGACACCAGGTGCCTTCGAGCAGTCCCTGACGGCGCAGGATTTCGTGGCAGCCGCAGATCACGCCGTGGAAGTCGTTAGCGACGTCGAAGATCGCGGCGTTACAGTCGGTGACCTGCGAGTCGAGCGCAAGCATCTCCGCAGAAACCGAAGTTTGCGCGGCTTCTTTTTGCGCGCGTGCGAGCAGCTCCACCGCGCGTTTCACCCAGCAACTCCAGTGGCCGAGCAGACCGCCTTTGATCCGCACCGTTACGGGCTTGCCGTCGCGCATGACGACAAACGGCGTCACCAGATCGAGCACGATGTGATCGTCGTTGCCGGTGTAAAGCGTGATGCGGTCTTCGGCGCGCGCTTCGACGACGCCGCGGATCACGTCGAGCGTGCGGTAGCGGTTGAAGGGCGCCATCTTGATCGCGACGACGTTCTCGATTTCCGCGAAGCGCTTCCAGAACGACGCCGGAAGCACGATGCCGCCGACCGCCGGCTGGAGATAAAAGCCGACGAGGGGAATCTCGGCCGCGACTTTCTTCGCGTGTTCGATCAGTTCGTCCTCGGAAGAACCCTTCATCGCCGCGAGCGAAAGCAGGCCCGCGTGATAGCCGAGGCCGGCGGCGGTCTGCGCTTCTTTCACGGCCTGCGCGGTTTTTCCCGCGAGCCCTGCAATCATGACGAGCGGTTGTTTGGTCCAGTCGCGCGCGGTCTTCATGGCAAGCGAAAGCACCGGCTCGTAGAGTCCGACATCGCGAATTGCAAACTGCGTCGTATGCACGCCGACCGCGAGCCCGCCGGAACCGGCGTCGATGTAGTAGCGGGTAAGCGCCCGCTGGCGGCGCTCGTCGAATTTACGCGCGCTATCCAGCGCCAAAGGATGCGCGGGAATCACCGCGCCGTTGCGCAGCACGGACAGCACTTCCGCAGGCAAATCGTTCCAGCGTAACGCCACGCGTCTCTCCCTCGGCCCTCGTCGCGGTGCGGAAAGAAATCCGCCCGCGCTTACTTTCGCGCCATTTGACAGGCGCTTTGGCCGCTCCTATCGTCTTGTAACCAGATAGTTACATCGAAACTTCGCCGCCTGTCGAGAACCGGAATCACCGGCCATACGCGGCGAATGGCTTTTACGGGAGGAAGGTCAGATGAAAACTGCATTGAAACTCGCGTCTGCGATTTTCGCCGCGGCCCTGTTGGCTCCGGCGAGCGCGTCGGCGCAGAAGATTACCTTGACCCTGAACTGGGTCGTCGGCGGCGATCATGCGCCGTATTTCTACGCGCTGAAGAACGGCTGGTACAAACAGGCCGGTCTCGACCTCGACATCGAAGCGGGCCGCGGCTCGGCAGCGTCGGCGCAGAAAGTCGCCGCCGGTTCGTCGCAGATCGGTCTCTCCGATATGGCGGGCGTGCTCACCTTCATCGGCAAGGGGGCGAATCTCGTCGGCGTGATGAACATCTACGCGAACTCGCCGCAGGGCATGTATTGGAAGAAGAGCTCCGGCATCAAGGGCATCAAGGACCTCGTCGGCAAGCGCATCGGCAACCCGGCCGGCGACGGCGCGCGCACGATGTGGCCAGCGCTCGCGAAGGCGAACGGCATCGACCCGAACTCGGTGATCTGGGTCAACATCGACGCGAACGCCAAGCTCGCGGCGCTGAAATCCGGTGCGATCGATGCGACCACCTCGTTTTTCAACCTGCACCACGTCTTCGCCCGCGAACTCGGCGACGACATGGGCTTCCTCGCCTGGCGCGACGGTGGCATCAACCCCTACGGCAACTCGCTAATCGTGAACGGCGACTGGCTGAAGGCGAACAAGGACAAGGTCGCCGCCTTCGTAAAGGTTACGCAGAAGGCTTTCGCGGAATGCGCGAAGAAGCCGGAACCCTGCATCCAGGCGATGGTCGACATGAATGGCGCGCTCAAGTTCGACAACGAGCTGACCAACTGGCACCTCGTTTCGATCCTGATGAGCGACGAGACCTCGAAGAACGTCGCGCTCGGCTGGCACGACGACAAGCGCATGGCTTCCGACTACGCGCTCGTGAAGCAGTACATCGGTCTCGAGAAGGACTACGACATCAAGACTGCCTACACGAACGAGTTTCTCGACAAGACCGTGAAGATGCCTCCGATCAACCCGCCGAAGCTTTACTGATCAAGGCGGACCGAAATGAGAAAGGGCCGGCGTTTCGCCGGCCCTTTTTGTTATCCCAGTTCCGGCCCTGCCACCGCGAAGGTATGCGGCAAATCCTGGAAGCTCTCACTGCGGCCAAGCATCATGCGCGTATAGGGCCGCTCGTGCACGAAACCCGTGGACCTGAGCCGTTCGATCAGCGCGGCCTTGTCGTCCATCACGTCGATATAGACCGGTGCTGCGACCGCTCCGGCCGCATATTCGAGCAGCGCTGCCGCGGTCTCCGGATCGTCTGCCACCAGCGGGCCGATCTGGGCGGCGCGCCGGCCCTTTCGCCCCAGTAGGAAGCCTGCGATTTTGCCACTCCTGCGTACAAGCGCTTCTGCTTCCGGCAACCGCCCACGCAGGCGAGACAAGACGGCGCTACGATCGGCGCCGAACCACTTCGCGTCATAGGTGCAAAGCTCGTTCCAGTCCTTATCGGTTACCGGTTCGACCTCTAGCGGCGAAGTACCTTCCGATGTCTTTGCCCGCCCCTTCAACAACATGCGCTGGAACGGCCAGGAATCCTGAAAACCGAGACCGAGATAAACCTCGCGGCCCGCAGGCGTTGCATCGAGAATAGGAACGAGGCCGGCGGCAGTGATGGTTTCGATGCAGCGTTCCATCAACTGCGTTGCCAGCCCGCGCCGCCGATATTCGCCCGCGATCAATACCATGCTGATCCATGCGAATTTCCTGCCGTAAGGCAGCGTCGCCGCAGTCGCGACGATCCTGCCCCGGTCACGGATTGCGAAGACTGCGCCGAGATCGAGAAAAATGCGCCAGTCGGCTTCGGTCTGGTTCCAGCCCGCTTCCTTCACCAACGCATCGGCATCGCCGAGATCTTCCGGCCCAAGAAGACCGATCTTGGAATCAGAAGCTGCCATCGCGGGTATCGTAATGGGTTTCCTTGCCGAGGCTGCGACGCCCGCGCGAAATCCAGTCAGCGGTCCAGCGGATCATGCGCTCCAGCGGCACCGGCGGTTCGCCCAAAAGCTTTCTCGCCGCCGAAGTATTCACGAGCCACCCGTCGGCCGCCTCCTTGCCGGAAAACTGCGGCGTCTTGCCGAAGATATTGCCGAACTCGCCGGCCAGCCAGCGAATGCTGATTGTCTCCGGGCCGCTGATATTGATCGGGCTCGTCGGCGTAGTGCAGTGGCCGAGCATGCGCAGGATCATGTTGTTCGCGTCGCCCTGCCAGATCACGTTGACATGGCCCGCGGTGAGATCGATCTCGCGGCCAGCGAATACTTTCGAGGCGACGTCGTGCAGAACGCCGTAGCGCATGTCGATCGCGTAATTCAGGCGGATGATGCGGCCGGGCGTTTCGTACTTGCGGGAGAAGTGCTCGAACATCGCCTCGCGCGCGACGCAGGAATTCGCGTAAGCGCCGGGCGGCGGCACCGCATGCGCTTCCTCGGTCGCGCCGCCCTTCTCAACATCGACATAGGGATAAACGCAGCCGGTCGAGAACGCGACGATGCGCGATTTCGCAAAAACTTCCGCGACCATCGCCGGCACATGCGCGTTCATCGCCCAGGTGAGATGCTCCGCGCCGGATGAGCCGAACTTGCGGCCCGCCATGAAGACGACGTTCGCCGCCCTCGGCAGTTTTTCGATGCTCGCGCGATCCAGAAGGTCGACCTCAACACACTCAATGTCCCAGGCTTGCAGCTTCTCGCGAAGGCCGGCCTCGGAGAAACGGGCAACGCCGATCACGCGGCGCGACGGGTCGGCGCGTTTGGCGAGCCGCGCCAGCGTCGGTCCCATCTTTCCGCCCACGCCCAGTACAAGAATGTCACCCGGCGCACTTCGCAGATCTACCCGCAACAGATCATTGGGCCGCGTCATGAAGTCTTCGAGTTCCGCCTCGTCGCGGAAACTCTCCGGCAACGAGCCTGCCGCAGCGTTCATGGCGTCTCCCTTTCGTTCGTTCTTGTTGGCGCTTGCGCGGCGGACGCGCTATAAGTAACCAGTTAGATACTTGCGATCTTAGGGCGCAAAAAGATGCCCGGCAACCGCCGCAAATGGCGAGGGAGTGAAACATGAGTACTGCAGCACGCATTCAAACCACCGTCGTCGGCTCCTATCCGGTGCCCGAATGGCTCACCGCCCTTCCCTCCGAGCAGGCGGTGATCGACGCGACCCGCGTCGTGCTGCACACGCAGGAACAGGCCGGGATCGATCTCGTTTGCGACGGCGAGCTTTCACGCTTCGACGTCAATCACCCCGAGACCAACGGCATGATCGAATATTTCGTGCGGCCGATGGCGGGCATCCGCACCGAAATAACGTTCGAGGAACTGGTCGAATACCGCGCGAAAAGCTCGATGCGCTTCCGCACGCGTCCGCCTGGACTGGTCGACGGACCGGTCAGCTCCGGCACGCTCGACCTGCCGCAGGCTTATCAGCGCGCGCGGGCACTCACGAAGAAGCCGTTCAAGTTCACCGTGACCGGCCCGCACATGCTCGCGAAGACGCTGCTCGACAAACATTACAAGTCGCTGCCCGATCTTTCCTTCGCGATCGCCGACGCGCTCGCGGCGCAGGTGAAATATATCGACGCCGACGTCGTGCAGATCGACGAAGCGAACCTTCCCGGCAGCCCGAGCGAATGGGAATGGGCGGCGGAAGCGATGAACCGCGTGCTGAAGGCGGTGAAGACAAAGCCCGCCGTGCATCTTTGCTTCGGCAATTACGGCGGCCAGACGATCCAGAAAGGTACCTGGAATCAACTGATGAAGTATCTGAACGCGCTGCATTGCGACCACATCGTGATGGAGAACGCGCATCGCCCGGCGGAAGAACTCGCCGCGTTCCGCGAACTGAAACCGGAGATCGGTTTCGGCCTCGGCGTCGTCGACATCAAATCGACCGTGATCGAAAGTGCGGATTCCATCGCACGCCAGATCGAGCGCGCGGAAACCATGATCGGCGCGGGCCGCGTGAAATACATTCACCCGGACTGCGGTTTCTGGATGCTGAAGCGCTCGATCGCTGACGGCAAGATCCGCGCGCTGGTCGAAGGCCGCGATCTCTACGAAGGACGCAGCCAGACACGGGTGGCTTAGAGCCGCATCATCACTTCGCGAAACCGCGCGACCGGCGCGGGATTGCGGAGCATGGTGAGCGGCATCGAGAAATGTCCGCGATCCCAGACGAAGCGGTTTTCGTCGGGCACACCCCAGGAATCGATCAGGCTCAGGCCGCTTGCATAAGGCGTGATACGGTCGCGCTTGCCGAGCACGGTGACGATACGTTCAGGCTTCACCGCCGGAAGCAGCGCGGGGTCCAAGAGGCCCAAGCCCTGCTCGATCCGTTCGCGGTTCCAGCCGTTCGTCTCGGCGTTCACATCGACGCCGAGCAAGCCCGCCATGTCGCCTCCGAAGGTGGCGTCACTCATCCGGCCCGAGTGTGTAATCAGGAACAGGCCGTCGGCGCGCAGATTTTCGTCGTGCGCGCCAATTTTTTCCGCCGCGAACTGCGCGATCAGGGCGCCGAGACTGGTGCCGCCGAACGCAAGGGACCCGCGCGAAGTTTCGCGCGCCCATTTCGCGAGCACCGCCCATTCCTGCGCGGCGCCCGTGAAGGCGTCGAACAGTCCGCCGGGAATGCGCGCCATCATCGGCTGACCGCCGAAGCTGCCGGGCGCACGCCTGCGGCCGTGCCACGGCGCGACCGGGCGAATGACGCGAAAACCTTCGGCGCGGAGCGTGCGCGCTTCGTCGATCAGCCCGCGCCAGTGATCGAACTCGATGCAGATGCCGTGACCGAAGATGACAGTCGGCGGATTCTCGACGCCGCGTGGCTCCAGCACGCGCGCGTAAACCGTGTCGCCGAGCAGCGCCGACGGGCTTTGAAACCGCAGCCAGAAATCGGTGCCAGCGGCGCGCTCCACGCGCTTCGACACTTCGATTTGCGTTCCCGCACCAAGGCCATCGAACGAGAGCCGCTCGAATTGCGCGCCATAGATCGTTGCGATCTCTTCCGGGCTCTGCGTCTGCTGCCTGATGCGCGGGAGGTTGTCGCCCCTCAGCATGAAGCCGAAATGGCGGCGCGCGAGATTATAGGCGTGGCTCGCCGCGTAACGCGCCCCTTCCAGCTCACGACGCGCCTCAGGTCCTTCGGTGCCGTTTCCGAAGAAAGCTTTCTGCCATTCGGCTTCCTTCCGAAGCGCAATGTCGCGGGCGGCGGCGGTTTTCACAAGCGCCTCCATCAGCCTCTTTTCGTTCGCGCTTCGTCGCGGCAGCCCGGCGGCGTCAAAGAAGCGATCGGCTGACGTGCCGGCCTGTTCGGCGGCCGCCCACAGCAGTGACGAAGGCACGAATAGCCGCCGCAAAGCCCAGGAGCTGACCGGGTCGAACCACGGCCAGCCAAAGGCGTAGCCTTTCAGCGTGCGGCCCCAGTTGCGCCGGGGCCGGGCTTTGTATTGCATAGTGTCGGGCTGATCGGTCAGGGACATAAGAACCGGCGGTCCAAGGGGAAGCGTTGCAATAGCGGATCGTCGATCCGCCGTCTCGCAGGGGTTGAGGGCAGAATTATGTGGTCGGAAGTCGCGCTGCCGCTCTGGCTTGTCATAATTATTTCGTGTCTTGCGGCGCTCGCCTTTCTAGACCGGCTGCTCCTTCCAAGCGTGCGCTGGGCGCTCCGGCGGCGGGCGAACAAGGCAATCGGCGAGCTAAACACGCGGCTCCGGCTCCAGATCAAGCCCTTCAAGCTCACCAAGCGGCAGGTCTTGATGGACCGGCTGGTGTACGACCCGGAAGTGCTGCACGCGATCGACGAAACCGCGCGCGAGCAGAAAATCCCGCGCGAGGTGCTGCTCGAAAAGGTGAAGCGCTACGCCGGCGAGATCGTGCCGTCGTTTTCCGCTTATGCCTATTTCAGGGTCGGGACACGGATCGCGAAGCGGATTTCAGAAACGCTCTATCGCGTACGGATCGGATTCCGGAACGAGGAGGCGTTCGCAAAGGTCGATCCGGACTCCTCAGTGGTGTTCGTCATCAATCACCGCTCCAACATGGATTATGTGCTCGTGACCTATGTCGCAGCGCAATCCTCCGCGCTCTCCTACGCGGTCGGCGAATGGGCGCAGATCTGGGGCCTGCGCAATCTCATCCGCTCGATGGGCGCATATTTCATCCGGCGCGACTCGCGCGACGCGCTCTACCGAAAAGTATTGTCACGATACGTGCACATGGCGACGGCATCGGGCGTGGTGCAGGCAATATTCCCCGAAGGCGGCCTCTCGCGGGATGGCAAACTGCGACCGCCGAAATTCGGCCTGCTCAGCTACATGGTGGCGGCGTTCGATCCGAAAGGGCCGAAAGATGTCGTCTTTGTGCCGGTCGGCGTGAACTACGATCGCGTACTCGAAGACCGCATGCTGACGAGTGCGGCAAACACCGAGCCCGGCAAGCGGCCAGTATTCGGCTTCAACCTTTTCACGTTCCTGCGGCACTTCTTCCGCCATGTCCGGCTCGCGCTGCGCGGCGAGTGGTACCGCTACGGCTATACCTGCGTGAGCTTCGGAGAGCCGTTCTCGCTCAAGCAGTATGTTACCGAGCGCAAGATCGATTTCCGCGACCTGCCCGACGAGCAGCGTCACGCTGAAATCGAACGGTTAGGTGCGAAGCTGATGGATGCGGTCGGCAAGGTCGTGCCGGCACTCCCCGTTTCGCTGGTCGCGACCGCGCTGCTCGATGCGCAGCCCTCGCCGCTCTCGCTGTTCGACATCAAGGCGCGCGTCTCGAAGCTTATCGAAACGCTGGAAGCGTCGAAAGCCTATGTGCACATCCCGCGTGCCGACCGCGACTACGCAATCGAGGTGGGTCTACGGATGCTAACGCTGCGGCACATCGTAAACGAAGCTGACGGGATTTATTCGGCCAATCCGGCCGATCTTCATATCCTGCGCTACTACGCAAATGCGATCGCGCATCTTTTGCCGGACGCTTCCGCCGCAGGCGAGATCGCGTTGCCCGAAGCGACAGTCTCGTCTTCATCGCAGGTTCGCGCCGTTCCCGCCGAGTAATCACCGCGAAAGCCAGCGCGGAACGCCCCTGCCCGCCGCGACGCCGGTTGCGAAAGAAGCCTGCAACAGATAGCCGCCGGTCGGCGCTTCCCAATCCAGCATTTCGCCGGCCGCGAAGACACCGGGCAATTTCCGTAACATGAAATTTTCGTCCAGTTCTTCGAACCGGATTCCGCCGGCGGTCGAGATCGCAGTTTCGACCGCCGCGATGCCGGTGAGCGTGACCGGTAGCGCGTTGACGAGCGAGGCGAGTTCGTCCGGCTGCATCTCAGTGAGGCGGCGATGTTCTTTCGCCGCCCATTCCTGCAACAGCGCGACTGCGACCGGAGACAGGTTCGCGGTCTTTCGCAGAAAATTCGAGAACGACTGCTTGCCGCGCGAAGCGGCAAGCCGCGCGGCGAGCGCTTCCCTATCCAAATCCGGACGTAGTGAAATAAGCAGCGTGGCGCTTCCGTTCGCCACGACTTCTTCGCGCAAGCGAGACGAAAGCGCATAGACCGCGCCGCCCTCGATGCCGTATGCCGCAATCGTCGCTTCGCCGCGAACGGAAACGTCGCCGAACGAAAGCGCGATGCGTTTCAGCGGCGTGCCTTGAAAGCGATCACGAAACAGCGGCGACCATTCGACCTTGAATCCGGAATTGGCCGGCTGGAGCGGCGCGAGATCAATGCCTCGTTGGGAAAGCATTTCCGCCCATGCGCCATCGGAGCCCAGCCGCGGCCAGCTTGCGCCACCGAGCGCAAGCACCACGGCCTCGGCTTTTGTGGCGATCCTTCCTTTCGGCGTATCGAACGACAACGCGCCCGCGTCGTCCCAACCGAGCCAGCGATGCCGGAATTCGAACGAAACGCCGGTCTCGTCGAGCTTTCGCAGCCACGCGCGCAAGAGCGGGGATGCCTTGAAGGCTTCCGGGAAAATGCGGCCGCTCGAACCTTCGAAGGTTTTCTGGCCCAGCTCCTCGCTCCACTCGCGCAGCTTCGCGGGCGGAAAGGATTCGAGTACCGCACGCAACGCCTCGGCGCGTTCGCCATAACGGCGGAGAAAATCCCCGAACGGCTCGCCATGCGTGAGGTTGAGTCCGCCGCGGCCGGCAAGCAGAAACTTCCGTCCCGCCGACGGCATTCGGTCATAGACGGTAACGCGCAGACCGGCTTTCCCCATTTCCTCGGCGGCGATCAGGCCGGCAGGCCCCGCGCCGATCACAGCGACATTTCTCGAACCTGTTTCGTCCATCGCAATCACTTACGCGATCGGCGTCATCAGCGAAATCCCGGCACTCAATTTCTTGCGGAAGCCGCGTTCGCGCTTCAGAAAATATTCGCGTTGCATGGCGCCACGGCGGTTCGAGAAATACTCGACATAAAGCAATTTCCACGCACGGCCGCGGGTCGAGCGCGCGCCCCTGCCGCTGTTGTGCCGCGAGAGCCGCTTGCCGATGTCGTTGGTCCAGCCGACATACGTGCGGACGCCATGCCGGTCGGAACAGCCGAGCACATAGACGAAGCAAAGAGTCGCGGCTTGGCTCAATGGAGTTGCTTGACGAACTTTGCGATCAAGGTGCGGAGTTCCGGCTCCTGCACTTGCGTGGCGGCTTCCTCGGGCGAGAACCATTGCGTCTTGCGCTCGTCCTGTTCGGGCCAGGCCGGCATCTGCTGCTCGACTTCGAGCGCGAAGGTATCGACCGTGCAATTCACGATCGAGCCGTCGCTGCGTTTCTTGTCGTAGCGATAGGTACCGATGGGCTTGCTGCCGATCTTGCCGAGCAGGCCCGCTTCCTCCATCGCCTCGAGCGCGGCGAGATTATGCGGCGCGACGCCTTCGATCGGCCACCCTTTCGGAATGATCCAGCGGCGCGTCTCGCGCGAAGTGACGAGCATGATTTCGATCGCGCCCGCCTTGGTCCGGCGATATGGCAGGGCGGCATATTGCTGCGTTTTTCCCGTCTTGGTCACGAGAACAACCCGCTCAGAAAATAGAACAACGCGGCGATGACGGCCGCCGCCGGCAACGTCACCACCCAGGCAACGACGATGTTGCTCGCGACGTTCCAGCGCACCGCGGAGACTTTACGCGCCGCGCCTACGCCGACGATGGCGCCTGTGATCGTGTGCGTCGTGGAAACCGGAACGCCGAGATATGTCGCCGCGAACAGCGTGATCGCGCCGCCGGTCTCCGCGCAGAAGCCCTGCATCGGCGTCAGCCGTGTGATCTTCGAACCCATCGTATGCACGATGCGCCAGCCGCCGAGCAGTGTGCCGAGCGCCATGAAGAATTGGCACGACAGCACCACCCAGAACGGCACATGAAACTCGCCGCCGAGATGGCCGGTCGAGAACAGGAGCACCGCGATGATGCCCATGGTTTTCTGCGCGTCATTGCCGCCGTGACCCAGCGAATAGAGGGAAGCAGAAACGAATTGCAGATGCCGGAAGGTGCTATCGACCGAGCGCGGGCTTACGCGAACGAAGATCCACGAGACCAGAAGCACCAGCATCAGCGCCAGGAAAAATCCGGTCATCGGCGAGAGCACAATCGCAGCAGTGGTCTTGAGCAAGCCTGCCCAGACGATGGCGACACTGCCCGCCTTGCTTACGGCAGCGCCGACGAGGCCGCCGATCAGCGCGTGCGAACTGCTCGAAGGAATGCCGGCCCACCAAGTGATAATGTTCCAGCTAATGGCCCCCATCAACGCGCCGAAGATCACACGCGCGTCCACGATTCCGGCCGAAACGATGCCGGTGCCGACCGTGTTCGCGACATGCAGGCCGAAAAAAAGAAACGCGATGAAGTTGAAGAACGCCGCCCAGAACACGGCATAGCGCGGCCGCAGCACACGCGTCGAGACGATAGTCGCGATCGAATTCGCGGCGTCATGCAAGCCGTTGAGGAAATCGAACAGAAGCGCGATTGCAATCAGGCCGATCAGGATGTGCAGGCTGATATTCGCGTCCATCGCGGGCACGCCTTCAGAGATGATCGGTGACGAGCGCGCTGATTTCGTTGGCAACGTCTTCGAAGCGGTCAACCACCTTCTCGAGATGATCGTAGATTTCCCCGCCGATGATGAAATTCATCGCGTTGCCGTTTCGGTTCGCGAGAAACAGGGCTTTTCGCCCCTCGTCGTGCAACTGGTCGGATTTTTCCTCGATCGCAATCACCTGCTCGGTGATGCGGTGAATCTGCGTGCTGTTCTTGCCGATCGCGGAGAGCAAGGGGATCGCGCTGGCAACCAAACGCGCGGCCACCGGCGCCATCGCCGCCATCTGCTGCATCTGCGGCTCGAAGCTTTTTACTTCAAAGAGCGTGATTACCTTCGCGGTCTTGTTCATCTGGTCGATAGAGTCGTCCATCGAACTGACGAGGTCCTGAATATCGGTGCGGTCGAAGGGCGTGATGAAAGTGCGGCGCACCGCTTTGAGCACTTCGCGCGTGATCTCGTCGGCCTCGGCCTCGCGCTCGAAGATCACTTTGCTGTAGTGGTCGATCTTATCGCCGCGGAATAGCCCTTCGAGCGCCTCGGCGCCCGCGACCAGCACGGCGGCGTGGCGCGCGAAATAATCGAAAAAGCGCTCTTCCTTCGGCATCAGGGCCTGAAACCAGCCAAGCATGGTTCTTCCCGCAAACAGAGAATCGGTGGGCCTATTTTACTTGATTGTCACAATCGGCGGCGGGGTGGATTTTACCTGTACCCAGAAGCCCTTAGCCGGCATCCTCCCGTACGCATCTCGTCAGGGACGCGGCAATCGCCTATCAATCAAATCCATAACAGGGTGGGTGAATCGGACATATGCGCCTCAGGAACAAGCGGGCTTTGGTGATCGGCGGATCGAGCGGCATTGGCGCGGCGATCGCGGAAGGCTTCGCGCGCGAAGGCGCGCATGTCGGCGTAATCGGCCGACGGCAGGAAAAAATCGACGCCGTGCTGCCAACCCTCAGAAAGCACGACGCCAAAGCGCTCGGCCATGCCGCCGACATGCGCGGCGCAAAAGCCTGCAAGGCCGCGATCGATACGGCGGCCGAGGCGCTCGGCGGTCTCGATATTCTGGTGAACAGCCAGGGCATCACGGTCATCAGTCCCGCCGCGGATTTGAGCGAAGAGGATTATCTCAGCGTAATCGATACCAACCTGAACAGCGTGTTCTTTTCCTGTCAGGCGGCCTATCCGCATATGCGCGGCAAAGGCGGCGCGATCATCAGCATCGCCTCGCTTGCGGGCTATCGCGGCTGGCCGATGGCGGCGCCTTACGCCGCGAGCAAGCACGCGGTGATCGCTTATACCCGCACGCTCGCGACCGAATGGGCCGGCGACAATATTCGTGTGAACTCCATCTCGCCCGGCTACTTTCGGACCGAACTGACGAGCGTGTTGAAGCCCGAGCGCGTCGCGCTTGCCACCTCGCGCACGCCAATGGGCCGTTTCGGCGATCTTCCGGAAATTGCGGGTGCTGCGATCTTTCTCGCGTCCGACGAAGCGAGCTACGTCACCGGAGCCGATCTGCCGGTCGATGGCGGTTTTCTGGCGAAGGGGCTTTAAGCGCGCCGCGCTTACGCGACGCGGGCCGAAATTTTCAGAAATCCGCGGAAGCGCGCACGGCCGCCGCCGGTCGGCGGCGCCGTCAGTTCGTATTTCGGAAAGCGCGCGAGGAAACGCGAGATCGCAATCGCGCCTTCGAGGCGCGCGAGATTCATGCCGACGCATTGATGAATACCGGAGGCGAAAGCCAGATGCCGGTTCGGTGCGCGGCCGATATCGAATTTCGTGGGCTCGGGAAATTCGTGCGGATCGCGGTTCGCGGCACCGATGCAGACGGTGATCTTGGTATTCTCCGGCATCGCGACGCCGCCGACTTCGACCGGCTTCACGGTGATGCGGTTGCCGAGCTGGTTCGAGCTCTCAAAGCGCAGCACTTCCTCAATCGCGGTCTTGATGAGGCCGGGATCGGCAAGCAACCGCCGTTTCTGCTCCGGAAAGCGGTCGAGTGCGACAAGGCCATTACCGATCAGATTGGTCGTCGTTTCATGGCCCGCGTTGAGGAGAAAAATGCAGTTGTGCAGAAGCTCCTTCGGCGTCAGCTTCTCGCCGTTCACGTCGCCCTGAATGAGCTTGGTCAGCACATCCTTTTCCGGGTTGCCGGGATTTTTGCGCCGGTCCTCGATCAAGCCTTCGAGATAGGCGATAAACTCGGTCACGGCGCGGTTGCCCCGCTCGGCAGCGGCGGGCGTCACCACCGGCTCGAGCGCACCCAAGATTGCAAGCGACCATTCGCGCAGCGGGCCACGCTCCCCGCGCGGCACGGCCAGAAGATTGCCGATGACTTCGACCGGGATCGCGCTCGCGAAATCCTCGATCAGATCGACTTCGCGCTTCTCCGCCATTTCGTCGATCAGCTTGTCGACCAGCGCGACCAGCGCGGGTTCCAGCTCCGCGATCGCGCGCGCGGTGAGCGCGCCGAAAATAAGACGGCGCACGCGCGTATGCAGCGGCGGATCGTTGAAGACGAGGCTTGTGGTGTGGTGCTCGTAAAGCGGCGTGTCGCCGTATTTCGGCTTGAACTCGACCTTCTTGTCGGAACTGCAGGCGTCGGTGTTCTTGTAAACGCCAAGGATGTCGCGGTAGCGCGTGAGAAAATAGGAGCCGTCCGGCATCAATTTCACCGGCTCGTATTCCTGTAGCGCGGCGTAATAGGGATAAGGGTCCGCGTAAAAATCGGCGGTTAGCTTGCCGAGATCGAAGGATGCAGCCAACTCCCTGGAAGGTTCCGTCATCGCCTTTCCTCCAGCACGCGCTTCACGAATTGCCAGACTTTCTCCGGCGCTTCGACATGCACGTTATGCCCGGCGTTCTCGAAAAGAAATGCGTTCGGGTCGAGCGCGCGCATGTCATCGAGCGTCGTCATCGGGTCATTCGCTCCAGCAGCGAGCCGCAGCGGCGGTTTTGCACGGCGCAGAGCATCGGGAACCGAATGATCGACCGCGGAGAAAGTCGCCGGTTCCTGCGCGATCTTCCAGCCGCCATCAGCGGCAACGATGCCTGTTTCGACACCCGGCGAGGATGGATCGATGAGGCCGAAGATGCCCGCCATTTTCAGATAACGCTCGACCGCCTCGTCGCGTGCCGCGAAAATTTTCGCGGGCCGCTTCGCGAGATCGAGCGCCTTGTTCTTTTCGTCCTCGCTCCAGCGGATTTTCACGCCGAAGGCGAGCGACGCACGCGGACTCACTCCAAACTCGCCGCTGCCGAGGAGGGCCGAGATTACGCCACCGAAAGAATGGCCGAGCGGAACGATTTCATCGGCGGTCTCGTTTGCCAGCAACGCACCAATATCGCGCGCATGCTGTGCGAAATCATAAGGACCTTCCTTCACCGAACGCCCGTGGCCGCGAAAGTCCGGCGCGATCCACCGGCCCTGCCATTCGCGCTCGAGAATCCTGATGAAGGGATGCCATACCGCCGCCGTTGCGCCGAGGCCGTGCAGGAGAACCAGAAGACGGCTGCCCTCGCCGCCGCGTTCGGCGAACAGCACGCTCATAATCCGAGATAAGCCTCGGTTACGCGCGCGTCGTTCGCGAGCGATGACGCCTCGCCGGAGAGGATGATCTTGCCGGTTTCCAGCACGTAAGCGCGGCTGGAGATCGCGAGTGCCGCGGTCGCGTTCTGCTCGACCAGCAACACGGTGACGCCGAGTTTCGGCAAGCCTGCGACCGAATTCAGAATCTGATCGACGAGTAACGGCGCGAGGCCCATCGAAGGCTCGTCGAGCAGGAGCAGCTTCGGCTTCGTCATCAACGCGCGGCCGACCGCGAGCATCTGCTGCTGGCCGCCTGAAAGCGAGCCAGCCGGAATGTTTCGCTTCTCCGCCAGCACCGGAAACATCCGATAGATGTTTTCCATGTCGGCGGCGACTTCGTTGTCGCGCCGTGCCCAGGCGCCTAGCTTCAGATTGTCTTCGACTGACAGCGGCGAGAACACCTGACGGCCTTCCGGCACTTGCGCAATGCCGAGGCGCGAACGCATGTGTGCCGCGACCCGCGAGATGTCCTTGCCCTGCCAGCGGATCGCGCCGCCGAAAACCGGCTGCACGCCGGAAAGCGCGCGCAGGAACGTGGTCTTGCCCGCACCGTTCGAACCGATAAGCGAAACGATCTCGCCTTCGCGGACCTCCATCGAAATTCCGTGCAGCACCTCGATGCGGCCATAGCGGCTTTTCAGGTCCTTCACTTCAAGCATGCGCCGCCTCCTCGCCCGCGTGCTTGCCGAGATAGGCGGCGATCACTTTCGGATTTCTGCGAACTTCCTGCGCAGAGCCTTCGGCGAGCGTTCGGCCGCTTTCGAGCACATGGATGCGGTGGGAAATTTTCATGACAAGCCGCATGTCGTGCTCGACCAGCACCACCGCGACGCCGCGCGCCGCGATTTTCTGGATGATTTCGTCGATCTCGGCAGTCTCGACCGCGTTGCAGCCGGCCGCAGGCTCGTCGAGCAGGAGCACTTCCGGCTCAGAAGCGAGCGCGCGTGCGATTTCGAGGCGCTTCAGCGCGCCATAGGGCAGATTGCCGGCGGTCTGTTCCGAGATTCCTTTTAGCCCAACGAAAGCGAGCAGTTCCTCGGCCTTGGCGCGCGTTTCCGCGTTCTGCTTTTTCGTTGAGGGCAGCGCGAACAGATGCGGCAGCACGCCGCGCTTCTCGTGCAGATGACGCCCGACCATCACGTTTTCTGCCGCCGTCATGCGGAAGAAAATCTGCAAGTTCTGGAACGTGCGAGAAAGACCGAGTTCGCTCAAGCGATGCACAGGATAGCGCGTGACGTCTTCACCCCGTAACTCGACGCGGCCCTTTTTCGGAACGTAGAGACCGGAGATGATGTTGAAGAGCGTGGTCTTGCCCGCACCGTTCGGCCCGATGATCGCGAAGATTTCCGCCGGGCCTACGTCGAGCGAAACACCCGAAAGCGCGGTCACGCCGCCGAACTCGATGCCGATGTCACGGACCGAAAGCAGGCTCATGGCCGCCTCCGGAAGATCAGCCGCGCGAGCGTCGGCACGATTCCGTCGCGGAGGAACATCATGAAGAGAATGATGAGCAGCCCCAGCACGACGTGCTCGTAATCATGGAAGACGGTCAGGACCTGCGGCAGGATAGTAAGAAACGCAGCACCCACGACGCTGCCGATGACCGAGCCGAGACCGCCGAGCACGGCCATGGTGACGAACTCGATCGAGCGCAGGAACTCCGCGGTGCGCGGGGTGACGCCGCCGTCATAAAGCGCAAGATAAGCGCCCGCGACCGCCGCGAAGACCGCCGACAACACGAAAGCGATCAGTTTATAGCGCGCGACATTCACGCCGAGCACGCCGGACGCGGGCTCGCTGTCATGGATTGCGCGGAATGCGCGCCCCGTGGGGCTGTCGATCAGGTTCATCGCGAGCCAGGCGGCCCCGACCAGACTGACGCCGGAAATCCAGTACCATGTGACCGGCCCCCGCGCAGACCAACCGAACAGCACGAGGCGGGGCACCGACATGCCGTCGGGGCCGCCGGTAAATTGCGCCTCGTTGGTGAAGACCATCGCGATCAGGATGCCCATGCCGAGTGTGGCGACCGCGAGATAGTGGCCTTTTAGTTTCAGGATCGGACGGCCGATCAGGAAGGCGAGCAGGCCCGCGAGCAGCGCGCCGAGCGGAAGTGCTGCCCAGACCGGAATCCCGAAATGCGTCGGCCCGACTGCGACCGCATAAGCGCCGATACCGAAGAAGCCGCCGTGACCGAGGCTCACCTGCCCGGCGTAGCCCATGACCAGATTAAGCCCGAGCACCGCGAGCGCGAAAATGAAGGTGAGCGTCGCGATGCGGAAATAGAAGTTCGACGGCAGCACGAGCGGCAATACGAGCACGAGTACAGCGAGCCCGAGCACCACACCGTGTCTGCGCAGCAAAGCCTGCATCGTCATACGCGCTCGACGCCGGCGCGGCCGAACAGGCCGTTCGGCATCACGAAAAGAACGAGCAGGATGACGAGAAATGCAATCGCATCCTTATAGGCGGACGAAATGTAACCGGCGCCGAAGGCCTCGAGCAGGCCGACGACGAGCCCGCCGACGATCGCGCCGAGCGGATTGCCCATGCCGCCAAGCATCGCCGCCGAGAAGCCTTTCAACGCGAGCAGCGTGCCGACGTCGTAATTCGTAAGCGTGATCGGGGTGACGAGAATGCCGCCGATCGCGCCGATCGCGGCGGAAACCGCGAACGAGGCGCAGATGATCCAGACGGTATTGATGCCGACAAGACGCGCGGCCATGCGGTTCGCGGCGGTCGCGATCATCGCCTTGCCGACGAGCGTGCGCGACATGAAGACCCAGAGCAGCACGACGACCGCGGCAGCACCGCCGAGCACCAACGCGCTCTGCGGCAGGATGCTCGCGCCGCCGACGCGCCATGCCTCGCCGGGAATGAAAGCCGGCAGCGCGTGAAAGCGCTTGTCGAAGACGATGGAGGCGAGGCCCCGCAGCAGGATCGAGGCGCCGATCGTTATAATAATGAGCGTGACCGCGGAGGCGCCCTTTGCTGGCTCGATTGCGAAGAGATGCAGCGCAATCCCGACCAGCACCGCGACTGCGATGGCGAGAAGTGCCGCAAGCGGCAGCGGCACGCCAGCAGCCGCCGCGAACACCGTCACCATGCCGCCGAGCATGACAAATTCGCCCTGCGCGAAATTGATGACGCCGGAGGCGTTGTAGATCAGCGTGAAGCCGAGCGCGACCAGCGCATAGACTGCGCCGACCGTGAGCCCTGAAAACGCATATTGAAGAAACTGTGCCACTGTCCGCGACCCCTTCCCGGAAAATGACCGGGACGGCGCGAACGCCGTCCCGTTTTTCGCGTGCCGACTACCGGCTCGATTACTCGGCGAGCGTCCAGTTGCCGTTCTTGATTTCCAGCATCTTGAACGCGCTCAGATCGAGACCGAGGTGATCGGTCGGCGACATATTCACGACGCCGCCGGTGCCGATGAAGTTCTTGGTCTTTTCGATTTCGTCGCGGACCTTGCCTTTATCCTTGGCACCGCCCGCGCGCTTCATCGCTTCGATCATAATCATGAAGCCGTCGTACATGTGACCGCCGAAAGTCGAAACCGGCTGCTTGGTTTCGGCTTCGTACTTCGTCTTGTAGGCGACGACGACCTTCTTCTGCGGGTCGCTGTCCGGCAGGATGGTCGCGACCAGAAGGGCCGCGGCCGGAAGGCGAACACCATTCGCGGCGTCACCAGCGAGGTCGATATACTGCTTCGAACCGACGCCGTGGCTCTGGTAGAGCGGCACCGAAATGCCGAGCTGGCGATAGTTGCGGGTCACGATCGCCGGACCCTGACCGAAGCCGGTGTTAACCACCGCCTGCACGCCTGCTTTCGCCTTGATGTTGGTGAGCTGCGGAGTCATGTCGCTGTCACGCGGACCATAGGTTTCCTCGTGCAGGACTTCGATGCCGTATTTTTTGACGACGGTCATGCACTGGTCGCGCATGGATTTGCCGAAGGCATCGGTGCCCGAGATGATCGCGATCTTGGTGAGCTTGCGCTTCTGCAGATCGACGAAAATCTTTTCGCAGGCCATCAGATCGGTATGCGGCGTCTTGAAGTTCCATTTGAACTTCGGATCGGCTGCAACCACGGCGCCGGCGAAGTTGATCAGCGGGATCTTCGCTTCTTCCGCGAGCGGGATGATCGCCATCGTGGTCGCGGTGGTGGAGCCCGCGAGCAGCGCGTCGACCTTGTCTTCCTCGATCAGGCGGGTCGCAAAGGTGCGGGCCTGGTTCGGGTCGCCGCCGTCGTCATAGATCACGACTTCGAGTTTCTGGCCGTTGATGCCGCCCTGCTTGTTGATTTCGGCGGCATAGATTTCAAGCGTGCGCTTCTCGGGATCGCCGAGAAACGAAGCAGGCCCGGTGACCGAAAGCACCGCGCCGATCTTGATCTGCGCATCGGCGACGGTCGCCGACGCAAACACAAAAACCGCAACCGCAAATACTTTACGGAGCAAGTTCATTTTTATTTCCTCCCGTTTTATTTTCTTCTACGGCTTCGCCCGGCGATACCGGACGTAATTCTCAGTTTTTTGGGAAACAGAACGCGAGCGAAAACCGCTCGCACCTCCCTCCCCTTCGATGTTCGCGCCGTCGTTCCGTTCGCGGCGCGTTGACACTCGTTACGCTGGCCCATATTAATTACCTGACCAACCGGTCGGTCAAGTCCGGAAACATAAAAACTTACGCGATACGCGGGCTCGAAAACGAAAGCCGCGACGCAGTGCAAGAAACGTTCGGGGACGGTATGGAAGAAGCGCCAATCCTTTCCGCTACGCGGGGCAATTTTCGCGTTGTTACGCTCAACCGCCCGCAGCGGCTGAACTCGTTCAATGAAGCGATGCATGCTGCACTGCAAGCGGCACTCGACGAAGCCGAGCGCGATCCGCAATGCCGCGCGCTGCTCGTCACAGGCGCGGGACGCGGCTTCTGCGCGGGGCAGGATTTGTCGGACCGTAACGTCTCGGGCGGCGACCGCCCCGATCTCGGCCGCACCATCGGCACGTTCTACAATCCGCTGGTGAAGCGCATTAAGTCGCTGCCGTTCCCGACCGTCTGCGCGGTGAATGGTGTTGCGGCGGGAGCCGGCGCGAATATCGCCCTTGCTTTCGACATCGTGCTCGCCGCGCGCTCGGCGAATTTCATGCAGGCGTTTGCGAAGATCGCGCTCATTCCGGATTCGGGCGGCACCTGGTTTTTGCCGAAGCTCGCGGGTGCGGCGCGCGCACGCGGACTTGCGATGCTCGCCGAGCCCTTGTCCGCCGAAAAAGCGGAAAGCTGGGGCTTGATCTGGAAGGCGGTCGATGACGCTTCCTTGATGAGCGAGGCCGAGAAAATCTGCGCGCAGCTTGCAAGCGGCCCGACCGAAGCGCTGGTTTCGATCCGCCGCGCACTCGAAGACGCCGAGACGAATACGCTCGACGAACAACTCGAACTCGAGCGCAAAGTGCAGGCCGGGCTTGGGGCCGCCGACGATTACGCCGAAGGCGTAAAGGCCTTCATGGAAAAGCGCGCCGCGAACTTCTCCGCGCGAAAGGCGAAATAATGGACGCGCTCGCGATCGCCAAGGCCTCCGCGGACAAGATGTGGTCCGAGGACGAAGCGAGCCGCGCGCTCGGCATGGAGATCGTGTCGGTAGCGCCGGGCAAGGCCACGATGACGATGACGGTCACCGGCAACATGGTGAACGGCCACAAGATCTGCCACGGCGGATATATTTTCCTACTCGCGGACTCGACGTTTGCGTTTGCCTGCAACACCTACAACCAGATCACGGTCGCGCAGCAATGCGCGGTGACCTTCATTCGCCCGGGCAAGCTCGGCGACAAGCTGCGCGCGGACGCGATGGAAGTTTCCAAGTCCGGCCGTTCGGGCATCTACGACATCACGGTCACGCGGCAGGACGGCACCGTGATCGCGGAATTTCGCGGGCACTCCCGCGCTATCGAAGGCGAGATCGTGCCTGGACTGACCAACGCCAGTGGAGACGGCAATGCTCGATAAGTCCTCTTATAAACCTTACGGTCTCGAGCCGATCGAGCGCGCCTCGCGCGATGAGATTTCCGCGCTACAGACGCAGCGCCTGAAATGGACGCTGGAGCACGTCTATAAAAACGTGCCGGCCTACAAGAAGAAGTTCGACGTCGCGGGCGTCTCGCCCGCGGACTTCAAACAACTTGAAGACCTCGCGAAGTTTCCCTTCACGGTGAAGAGCGACCTGCGCGACAACTATCCATTCGGCATGTTCGCGGTGCCGCAAGACAAGGTCGTGCGCATTCACGCTTCCTCCGGCACCACCGGCAAGCCGACGGTCGTCGGCTATACGCAGAACGACATCGATACCTGGTCGCATGTCATGGCGCGCTCGATCCGCGCCTCCGGCGGCAAGCCGGGCATGAAGGTGCATGTCTCCTACGGTTACGGGCTCTTCACCGGGGGTTTGGGGGCGCATTACGGCGCGGAAAAACTCGGCTGCACCGTGATCCCCGTTTCCGGCGGCATGACCGAACGGCAGGTGCAACTGATCGAGGATTTTAAATCCGAGATCATCATGGTGACGCCGTCCTATATGCTCGCGATCCTCGACGAATATCGCGCGAAAGGGCTCGACCCGCGCAAGTCGCCGCTGCAGGTCGGCATTTTCGGCGCGGAGCCGTGGACCAACTCGATGCGCGCGGAAATCGAAGAGGCGTTCGACATGGACGCGGTCGACATCTACGGGCTTTCGGAAGTCATGGGACCCGGTGTCGCGAACGAATGCGTCGAGACCAAAGACGGGCTGCATGTCTGGGAAGATCACTTCTACCCGGAGATCATCGATCCTGAGACCGGCAAGGTGCTGCCCGACGGCGAGAAAGGAGAGCTCGTCTTCACCTCGCTCACCAAGGAAGCGTTTCCGATCATCCGCTACCGCACGCGCGACCTGACGCGATTGCTGCCCGGCACCGCGCGTTCGATGCGGCGCATGGAGAAGGTGACCGGCCGCTCCGACGACATGATGATCATTCGCGGCGTCAACGTGTTCCCGACGCAGATCGAGGAACTTCTGCTTCGCTGCGAGCGGCTGGCGCCGCATTACCAGATCGAGCTTACGCGCGACGAGCGGCTGGACGTGATGCTGTTGATGGTCGAGGCGCGTGAAGGCGCTGCCGAAGCCGAAAGTCACGGCGAAGGCGCGAAGCTCGCCGATCTCATCAAGAACAACATCGGCGTATCCGCCAAGGTGAAAGTCTCGGCGCCCGGCGGCGTCGAGCGCTCCGCCGGAAAGGCGCGCCGCATCATCGACAAGCGGCCGAAGGCATAACATGGCACGTCCCCGCGCGGCGGATTACGACGGCAAGCGCAAGGCGATCCTCGATCGCTCGGCGAAGCTGTTCGCGAAAAACGGCTACGACCGCACTTCGATGGCGGAAGTCGCCGGCGCCTGCCGCGTATCGAAGGCGCTGCTCTATCATTACTATGTCAGCAAGGACGAACTTCTGTTCGACATCCTGAAATCGCATCTCGACGACCTGATCGGCGCGGTGCGCGCAGTCGACGAAAAGCTCGCGCCGAAGCCGCGGCTGCGTGCACTAGTCGGCGCGCTGCTCGACGCCTACAAGGACGCCGACAGCCAGCACAAAATCCAGATCAACGAACTATCGAAACTCGCATCCGCCAAACGCCAGCAGCTGATTGCGCTCGAGCGCGAACTGGTTGCGATCTTTTCAGGCGCGATCGCGGCCGCGAACCGCAACATCGGCGCATCGCCGCGGTTACTGAAGCCCGTGACGATGTCGCTGTTCGGGATGCTGAACTGGCATTATATGTGGTTCCGCGAAGGCGGCGCGATGAGCCGCGAGGAATACGCGGATCTCGCGACGCAACTTCTGATCGAGGGGGCGGCGTCGCTCGAAGACGCGAAGCCCGCGCGCCGCGCGAGCTAAATCTCAAAGCTGGTCAAAATCGACCGCGACGGATTTCGTCGTCGGCCGCGCCTGACAGGTGAGCACGAAGCCCGCCTTCATTTCCCATTCCTCGAGCGAATAATTGTGCTCCATCTCGACGTCGCCTTCCGTCAGCTTGGCGCGGCAGGTGCAGCACATGCCGCCCTTGCAGGAGAACGGCAGGTCGAGGCCCGCGCGCAGGCCCGCGTCGATGATGGTTTCGTCGGCTTTCATCGGCACGTCGTACTGGATGCCATTCAACGTGATCGAAGCGTTGACGTCGACGTTCTCGGCAATCTTGCTTGCCGGATTTTTCGTCGCGACCGGCAGGCCGTCGTTCGAGAAATACTCGACGTGAATGCGCGACGGCTCGAGGCCGAGCGCGCGCAACGCCTCCTCGCCTTCCTTCACCAATCCGCCGGGACCGCAAAGGAACGCATGCGCAATGCTGCCCGCGGGCAGCGAGCTCTTCGCAAGACTCGTGATCTTTTCGCGATCCAGCCGCCCGCTTAAGAGCGCGATTTCCTGCGGCTCTCGCGACAGCACATGATGCACGACGAGGCGGTCGAGGAACTGGTCTTTCAGATCCTCGAGCTGGTCCTTGAACATGATGCTTTTGGCGTTGCGGTTGCCGTAGATCAGTACGAAGCGGCTTTTCGGCTCGCGCGAAAGCATGGTCCGGATCATCGAATTGATCGGCGTGATGCCGGAGCCCGCCGCGACGGCGAGATAATTGCGGGCTTCGTCCGGTGCGGGCGCGACGCCGAAGCGGCCCTGCGGCGTCATCACCTCGATCTCGTCGCCCTTGCGCAGCTTCTCGTTCACCCATGACGACACGCTGCCGCCGTCCACCTTCTTGACCGCGATGCGCAACTCGTCGTCATCGAGCCCCGCACAGATCGAGTAGGAGCGGCGCTGTTCGTTGCCGCCATTTTTGATCTTCAAGGTGAGATGCTGGCCCGGTTTGAAGCGGTAGGCATCGCGCAAGGATGCCGGAATATCGAAGGCGATCGAGACCGCGTCCGGAGTTTCGCGGCGCAGGTCCGAGACTTTCAGCTTATGGAATGCGATCGACATGGTTCAGATGCACTTGAAATAGTCGAAGGGTTCGGCGCACGCCTTGCAGCGCCACAGCGCCTTGCAGGAAGTCGAGCCGAATTCGGAGATGCGCTCGGTGTTCGTCGATTTGCATGAGGGGCATTCGACGTTTTCTTCGCCGAACAGCGCGCGGCGACCCGCTTTTGCGAGCGGCGGCGCGATGCCGAATTCGCGGAGTTTTTCTTTCCCGGATTCCGACATCCAGTCGGTCGACCAGGCCGGCGACATCACGGTCGTCACCTTTGGTTTTTCAAAGCCCGCGCGCTCCAGCGCAAGTTCGACTTCCAGCGTGATCATATTCATCGCCGGGCAGCCGAGATAGGTCGGCGTAATCAACGCCTCGACGTCGCCCTCGCCGCTCACCCGGACTTCGCGCAGCACGCCGAGATCCTCAATCGTCAGTACCGGCAATTCCGGATCGACCACGGCAGCGGCCGCCGTCCAGGCCCGCTCGCGCAGCCGAGCGGTGTCGAGTTTTTCGATTGCCGCGCTCACCACGCCGCTCCCGGATAAGTCCGCTGGAGAAACTGCATGTCGGCGAGGATGTAGCCGAGATGTTCGCTGTGGCGGCCCGTGCGGCCGCCGGTCTGCGCGAAACTTTGCGGCGGCGTTTTCAGGGTCGCTTCGGAGAAGATGTGGTTGACAGTCCGCTCCCATTCCGGGCGCAGGGCCGCCGGATCGGCGGCAATCCCCGCATCGATCAAGGCGCGTTCGACGTCATCACTTTCGAACAGCTCGGTCGAGTAAGCGTACAATTCGTCGAGCGCGGCCTGCGCGCGCTCGTGGCTTTCTTCGGTGCCGTCACCAAGACGGATCACCCATTCACCGCTATGCCGAACGTGATAGGCCATTTCCTTCTCGGCTTTGGCCGCGATTGCAGCAAGCGATGCATCTTTGGATTTCGTGAGTGCTGCGTAAAGCGGATGCGCGTAAGCCGCGAACAACAACTGGCGGATCATGGTCGCGGCGAAATCGCCGTTCGGCTGCTCGACCAGGAGCACGTTGCGCCAGTCCTTCGCGTCGCGCAGGTAAGCGAGCTTGTCCTCGTCGCGGCCTTTGCCTTCGATCTCTCCGGCATAAGCGTAGAACGCGCGCGCCTGCCCGATCAGGTCGAGGCCCATGTTGCCGAGCGCGAGGTCCTCTTCGAGCACGGGCGAATGGCCGATCCACTCCGACATGCGATGTCCGAGGATCAGCGCATTGTCCGCGAGCCGAAGCGCATAGGAAAAGAGCGGCGTCTCGTGCATCTCGATCACATGTGTCCGACTTCGTCGGGAATGTCGTAGAAGGTCGGATGACGATAGATTTTCGATTCCGACGGCTCGAACATCACGTCCTTGTCGGTGGGATCGGACGCGGTGATCGCATTCGACGGCACCACCCAGATCGAAAGTCCCTCGCCGCGGCGCGTGTAAACATCGCGCGCGGCCTGCAACGCCATCGTCGCGTCGGTCGCGTGCAGGCTGCCGGCGTGACGATGCGAGAGGCCGTTCTTGGAGCGGATGAACACTTCCCAGAGCGGCCAGTGTTGTTCGGTTTTCTGTTCGGTCATGCTCTCACCTATTCCGCTGCGATCTTCGCGGCGGCTTCGCGGTTACGGCGCTTCTCGGCGTAAGCGAGTGCGGCTTCGCGCACCCAGCGGCCATTGTCGTGGGCCGCGCGGCGCTGCTTCATGCGCTGCTTGTTGCAGGGGCCGTCGCCCGCGATTACGCGCTTGAACTCGGTCCAGTCGATCTCGCCGAAGTCCCAGTGCTTGGTCTCTTCGTTGAACTTCAAATCCTTGTCGGGAAACTCGAGGCCGATGAAATGCCCTTGCGGCACGGTGGCGTCGATGAATTTCTGGCGCAGGTCGTCGTTGGAGAAGCGCTTGATCTTCCAGCGCATGGTCTGATCGGAATGCTGGCTGTCGCTGTCCGACGGGCCGAACATCATCACCGACGGCCACCACCAGCGGTTCAGCGCATCCTGCGCCATCGCTTTCTGTTCCGGCGTGCCGCGCGCGAGCGTCATCATGATCTCGTAGCCCTGACGCTGGTGGAAGCTTTCTTCCTTGCAAATGCGGATCATCGCGCGCGCGTATGGGCCATAGGAGCAGCGGCAGAGCGGAATCTGATTCATGATCGCCGCGCCGTCCACGAGCCAGCCGATCGCACCGATGTCGGCCCAGGTCAGCGTCGGGTAATTGAAGATCGAGGAATATTTCGCCTTGCCGGAGAGCAACTGCTCGAACATCTGCTCGCGCGAGGTGCCGAGCGTTTCGGCGGCCGAATAGAGATAGAGGCCGTGGCCGCCCTCGTCCTGCACCTTGGCGAGCAATGCCGCCTTGCGGCGAAGCGTCGGCGCGCGCGTGATCCAGTTTCCTTCCGGCAACATGCCGACGATCTCGGAATGTGCATGCTGCGAAATCTGCCGCGTCAGCGTCTTGCGGTAGCCTTCCGGCATCCAGTCGTTCGGCTCGATTTTCAACTCGGCATCGACATGCGCCTGAAAGCGCGCCTCGAGCACAGGGTCGCCCGCTGCGGCCGGCTCGTCCTTAACGTTCAGGGCCTGCGTATACATCGGCTTCCTCCGCGGAAGGTGCCAGCTTGGAACTGCTACAGAATAATATGTTACAAAAAATTCTCAGGTCAATGATTTCTGTAACATATTTACCGGGCCGCTATTGCGCCGCGGCAAAGCGTTGAGAAAGCGAAATATTCGGCTTCGGCAATGTATGGGTTTCGTCGGCCTGGCACTGGTCGAGCTGCCGCTCGGACGCGGTCAGCACCTTTTTGTAGATCGAGGCAGCAAGCGCGCGCGCTTCCTCGCCAGGCCAGCCCGCGGGCAATAGCGAAACAGGGAGAGCCGGATCGCGCAGTACGGCGCGGCGGAACTCCTGAATGAGCAGGAGCCGCACGGTCAGCGCTTCCCTGTCGTTCAATGTGGCACCGCGCTTCAACGCGTCGTGCAGCTTGCGGAACTGCGCAATAAACTCGCGGTAGCGCTCCGCGAGATCGTCGAACTTGTAGGCCGCGCGCAAAATCTCGGTCGCTTCTGCCGAAGCCGGAAGATCGAGCAAATGGATTCCCTTGATGCTTTTTAAGGGAACGGCATCGGCCGACACATAGGTCATCGCATTGAAGGGAGCGAAATTTGCCGCCTCCAGCGCCTTGCGCTGCGTGGCGCGGTACGCGGCCTCGCCGTTCAGGAGCGCAAGCCGGACCTTCGCGGTTTCCGCTCTGCGCGCGAAATAAATCCGCTTGGTCGCTTCGGCAAAGGCGCCCTCGCCGCGCTTCGAGAGCTTATAAAAAGTGTTGCGGCCGACCTTCTTCCGTTCGAGCCACTTCTCGGTCGTGAGCCGGGAGATCGCGGTGCGCACATGGCCGGCGTCGATCCGGAACAGCTCCATGATGCGCGTGATGTCGCCCAGCGACAGGCTGCCGCCACGCGGCTCAATCGCGTCGCCATACAGCGTGATGATCAGCGAACCCGCGCGCACCGGCTTGCGCCGGTTGAAGGCGCCGACAAGTTCGCGGACCAGTCCGTTCGTTTCCATTTCCAGCCACTCGTTGCAGCGCACCTTATATCGGCTCGTTCATCCGGCAAAAGTGGCGGGGCAGGATGATAAGCACCTTTTCGCTGACCGACCGGTTGGTCTATAATTCTTTCCGCAAGCCGCATCCATCCATAAGCGGCGGTTCCCGGGTGGAAGTCATGAGTGCCATTCTTCAAAGCTATCTCTGCGGCCGCTGGATCACGCCCGCAAAAGACCTCACCGAAATCCCGAGCGCAATCGACGGCTCGGTGATCGCGAAGACCGGCAGCGCCGGCGGCAATTTTGCGGAAGCCGTGCACTATGCACGCGAAACCGGCGGCAAGAATCTGCGCGCGCTCACCTTCCACCAGCGCGCGGACATTCTGAAAAAACTCGCGACGTATCTGAACGAGAAGAAAGAACCGCTTTACGCGCTGGCAGCCCACACCGGCGCGACGAAGCGCGACAACATGGTCGACATCGATGGCGGCATCGGCACCCTCTTCGCCTATGCCTCGCGCGGGCGGCGCGACCTTCCGGCCGAAAAGTTCATCGTCGAAGGACCGAGCGAGCAGCTCTCCAAGGGCGGCAAGTTCGCAGGCACGCATATCCTGACACCGCGCGCCGGCATCGCCGTTCACATCAATGCCTTCAACTTCCCAGTCTGGGGCCCGCTCGAGAAATTCGCGCCCGCATTTCTCGCCGGCATTCCGGTCATCACGAAGCCCGCGACCGCGTCGGCCTATGTCAGCGAAGCCTTGATGCGGCTGATCGTAAAATCGAAACTATTGCCGGATGGCGCGTTGCAGATGATCTGCGGGCCGACCGGCGATCTCCTCGATCACCTGAACGGACAGGACAGCCTGTGTTTCACCGGCTCGATCGAGACTTCGGACAAGCTTCGCAATCATCCAGCGGTTTCGGCAAATGCGGTGCGTTTCGTCGCCGAGCGCGATTCCCTGAATGCAGCGATCCTCGGCACGGACGCCGTCGCCGGCACGCCGGAATTCGATCTCTTTATTAAAGAGGTCGTGCGCGAAATGACGGTGAAGGCCGGGCAGAAATGCACCGCCATCCGCCGCGTTTTCGTGCCACGCGCGCAGGAAGCCGCCGTGATCGACGCGCTGAAAGCGCAGCTTTCAGCGATCAAGATCGGCGATCCGCGCACAGAAGATACGCGGATGGGCGCGCTGGTGAGCCTTTCACAGAAACGCGCCGTGCAGGAGAAAATCCGCGAGATCGCGAGCGAAGCCGAGATCGTGTTCGGCGACGCCGCTGCTTCCCGTACCGAAGACGCAGCGCTCAAAGGCGGCGCGTTCATTTCGCCCGTATTGCTGCGCTGCGCGAAGCCGATGGAGGCAAAGCGCGTGCACGTAACGGAAGCCTTCGGCCCGGTCGCGACCGTGATGGCCTACGACACGCTCGATCAGGCAGTCGAACTCGTCGCCAAAGGCGAAGGTAGTCTGGTCGCCTCGGTCTTTACTTACGACCCTTCGGTCGCGTCCGCGCTCGTGTTCGGCATTGCGCCTTATCACGGGCGGCTCTTGGTGATCGATCGCGACAGCGGCAAGGAATCGACCGGGCACGGCTCGCCGCTGCCCTATCTCGTGCATGGCGGACCGGGACGCGCGGGCGGCGGCGAAGAACTCGGCGGCATGCGCAGCGTACATCATTATCTGCAACGCACCGCGATCCAGGCGTCCCCCGACCGCATCGTCAGCCTGACGAAGGACTGGAGCAAAGGAGCCGCGACCGTGCCGTCGCGGGAGCATCCGTTCCGCAAGGATTTCGATAGGCTCGTCATCGGCGACACCATTGAGACCGCCGCGCGCAAGGTGTCGCTGGATGACATCGAGCATTTCGCGAACTTCACCGGCGACACTTTTTACGCGCACATGGACGAGGCGGCGGCGAAGGCCAATCCGTTCTTTCCGGGCCGGGTCGCGCACGGCTATCTGATTTTGTCGTTTGCGGCTGGCCTTTTCGTCGAGCCCGCGCCGGGGCCGGTGCTTGCGAATTACGGCCTCGACAACTTGCGTTTTTTGAAACCCGTTTCGCCCGGCGACGACATTCGCGTGCGGCTGACCGTCAAACAGAAGCAGGACGCGCGAAAGCCCGAATACGGCGAAGTGCGCTGGGACGTCGAAGTGTTCAATCAGGACAATGAGACGGTCGCGCGCTACGAGCTGCTCACGATGAACGCGCGCCGCGCAGCCTAGCGGATTCCGGCGCGCAGGAACGCCTGAATGAACTGGCGCTGGAATAAAATGAAGCCGAAGAACAGCGGCGCGATCACCATCAAGGTTGCCGCGCTGATGACGCCGATGTTCACGCCGCTTTCGGTGGCGCCGAACAATGAGAGCCCGACGGTCAGTGGTCGCGTGTTGGTCGAGTTCGTCACGATCAGCGGCCAGAGAAAATTATTCCAGTGCGTCGCGACCGAAACCAGCGCATAGGCGAGATAGGTCGGCCGCGCGGCCGGAACATAGACGCGCCATAACACGCCGAACCAACCGCAACCCTCGACGCGCGCGGCTTCTTCGAGTTCCTGCGGCACCGACTTGAACGCCTGCCGCAACAGGAAAATGCCGAAAGCGCTCGCCATATAAGGCACGCCGATGCCAAGGATGGTGTCGAACAGGCCGAGCCGCGAGATCATCACGTAGTTCTCGACGATCAGCACTTCCGGCAGGATGAAAAGCTGCAACAGAACCAGAATGAAGATCGCGTCGCGGCCCGGAAACCGGAAGCGCGCGAAGGCATAGCCCGCAAGCGTGCAGAGCGTGAGCTGCCCGATCAGGATCACGGTGACGAGCAGCGTCGTGTTCAGGAAATAGCGTGGCCAGGGTGCGGCGTCCCAGGCGACGCGAAAATTCTCGAGGGTCAGCGGCGCATTCAGCTTGAAAGACAGCGCGCCTTCCGGCGTGTGAAACGCGGCCCAGACCGCGAACACGAGCGGCGACACCCAGACGATTGCCAAGAGCCACGCCCCGCACGTGTCGAGCGACGGCAGCGAGAACAGCTTGCGGGGCGGCGCATAGGCCGTGGTGAGGCTCATCGGTAATGCACCCGCCGCTCGAGCACCGCGAACTGCACCGCCGCGACGATGCCGAGCACCACGAGAATAAGTGTCGTCATGGTTGCTGCCTGCGGCGTGTCGAAATAAGCGAAGGCCATTTCCCACACCCAGTAGAGAATGAGCTTGGAGGCGTTGTCCGGCCCGCCTTTGGTCAGAATGAAAAGATGGTCGATCAGCTTGACCGAGTTGATCAGCGCATTCACGAGCACGAACATCGTGGTCGGCGCGAGCAACGGCAGCACCACGCGGCGCGTGTAGGTCCAGCGTCCCGCGCCTTCCACGGTTGCGGCCTCGCGCAATTCCGGTGAGATCGTCTGCAGCGCCGCGAGATAGAAAATCATGTAGAAGCCCGCTTCCTTCCAGATCGTGACGGCGATCACGGAATAAAGCGCGGTTTCCTGCTGGCCGAGCCAGTTCACCGAAGGAAAGCCGAACAGCGCGGTGATGCGGTCGATCACGCCGAGATCGGGCGTATAGAAGAAGAGCCAGAGGTTGGCCGCCGCGATCATCGGCAGCATGGTCGGCGTGAAATAGGCCGCGCGCACGAACCCGCGGCCGATAATCTGCGCGTTGGCCCAAAGCGCCATGCCGAGCGCAATCGCAATCGAAACCGGGATCGTGATGCCGGCATAGATCAAATTATTGGTGACGACTTTGCGGAACGCCGGGTCGGAGAACAGCGAGAGATAATTCTCGACGCCGACGAAATGCGACGGCCGGCGGAGCGTGCCCTTGGAATAAAGGCTCGCCCAGATCGTTTCGAACGCCGGGATGAAGGCGAAAGTGATGAGCAGGATCAGCGCCGGCGCAAGCAGCATCCAGCCGTACAACGCCATGCGGCTCTGTTCCGAGGATGCGGGCGAATTGCTCATCCGAGAAAGACCGGCGGGGGCGTGAAGCCCCCGCCGCTTCACTTATTTATAGTCTTTCAGGAGGCGATCGGCCGCTTCCTGCGCGCCCTTCATCGCCGCTTCCGGCGTCTGCTTGCCGGTCAGCGCCGACTGCACGGCGTTGGAAAGCACTTCACGCACGCGAGCGGTGGCATAGGTCGAAAATTCCGCGACCGCGTATTCGAGCTGATCGCGCGCGACCAGCGCCTGCGGGAAGTCCTTCGCGTAGTTCTTGAGCGCGTCTGTCTGATAGGACGCCGGACTCACGCCGACGTAACCGGTCGCGATCGACCACTGCGCGGCGCGCTCGGGCGCGGTCATGAAGCGCACGAAGGTGAGTGCAGCCTTCTGCTCTTCCTTGGTAGCACCCTTGAAGAGATAGAAGTTGCCGCCACCGGTCGGCGAGCCGTAGCGCTTGTTCTGCGGCAAGAGCGCGACACCGAAGTCGAACTTCGCTTCCGCCTTGACGGCCGTGAGATTGCCGGTCGTGTGCCACATCATCGCGGTCTTGCCTTGCGTGAAGGCCTGACGGAGTGTGCCCCACTCGATCGTGCCTTCGGGCATGACCTTGTGGACGGCGGCGAGATCGCGCCAGTACTGCAGCGCTTCGATGGTCGCCGGCGTATTGAAGTGGACCTTCTTGCCGTTATCGCTCATCAGTTCCTGACCGTTCTGAATCGCGAAAGCCTGGAACAGCCAGTAGGGATAGCCGGTCGAAGGCACCATGACGCCATAGCGGCCATCCTTGGTGAGCTTCTTCGCGTAAGCCACCATCTCGGCCCAGGTCTTCGGCGGCTTGTTCGGGTCCAGGCCGGCTTCCTTGAACATGTCCTTGTTATAGAAAAGCACGATGGTGGAACGCTGGAACGGAATGCCCCAGGTCTTGCCGTCCACTTCGCCGTTCTTCATGAGCGCCGGATAAAAGCTCTTCAGCCAGGCGCGCTCCTCGTCGGTCGAGATCGCGTCGTCGAACGGCACGATCAGGCCCTGCTCGATCAGGTCATAGACGTCGATCGAGAACAGCACCGAAAGCTGCGCCGGCTGCCCGCCCTTAATCGCGGAGAGCGCGCGCACGCGCGTTTCGTCGTAATTGCCGGCGTAGATCGCGTTGACCTTGATCGTCGGGTTCGCCTTCTGGAACTCGTCGATCATGCCGTCGATCACCTTGGTCAGCGCGCCGCCGACCGCGATCGGATAATACATCGTCAGTTGCGTCTGCGCCGACGCGATGCCGGAGGCGGCAAGGAACATCGTTCCCGCTACCAGCCCCTTCCAGAAGTTTTTCATTTTCCAGTTCCTCTTCTCGTTATGCAGTCACGGCACGTTTTTGTCCGGCATTGCCGGAATTCGATTCCAGCCGGCGGCCGGATGTCTTGTCGAACAACACCGCGTCGCCGCGATCCCATTCCAGCGAGATCTGCTCGCCCGGTTCGCGCGTCACGCGGCCGGGAAGCCGCGCGATCAGCGGACCGGCAGCGGTATCGGCATAGAGAAATGTCTCCGCGCCCATGAACTCGGCGTTCTGCACGGTACCCTGTAAACCGTTCGCGCTACCCGCGTTCACGCGAACGCTTTCGGGGCGAATGCCGAGAATCAGATTCTCCTTCGCAGCGGCTTGCGACGGCTGCGGCAAGAGCGCCTCCGGCACACCCGCGGCAGGCAAGAGCGTCATCGGCGGCGTGCCGACGAAAGACGCCGAGAACGCGGTCGCGGGCTCTTCATAAAGAGACGCGGGCGAACCGGCCTGTTCGATTTTCCCGTCTTTCATCAGCACCACGACGTCGGCCATCGCCATGGCCTCGGTCTGATCGTGCGTCACGTAGATGACAGTCATGTCAAGCTGACGCTGCAGCGAACGGATTTCCTGCCGGACGGAATGACGCAGTTTCGCGTCGAGATTGGAAAGCGGCTCGTCCATCAGGCAGATCGGATGATCGGCGATGATTGCGCGCGCCAGCGCCACACGCTGCCGCTGGCCACCGGAAAGCTGCGCGGGCTTGCGAAGCTCGTAGCCTTTCAGTCCCGTGCGCGCGAGCGCGGTTTCGAGCCGCTCATCGCGCTCGGCGCGGCCGACGCCGCGCACCTTCAACCCGAAGACGATATTCTCGGCGACATTCAGATGCGGAAATAGCGCGTAGGACTGAAACACCATCGAGATGCCGCGCCCGGACGGCGGCACGCCGGTGACGTCGCGTCCATCGATCAAAACGCGTCCTTGATCGGGTTGTTCAAGACCGGCGATGATGCGCAACGTCGTCGACTTGCCGCAGCCCGACGGCCCGAGCAACACGACGAACGAGCCTTTCGCGATGGACAGACTGACGTTATCTATGCCGACGGCGCCCGCCCACTTCTTGGTGGCGTTCTGAAGCTCGATGAAGGCCATTCCGTCCCTGAAATCTTTTTGTAGTTCTGTGTTTCAGCATTCATATTACAGTTTAATGACAATGGCTGCGACACATAATTCGCCAACAGAAATGTCTGCTGCCGCAGATTGTGCGGCGCACCCGCGCGCGAGGGCTTCGCGGAACCGGAGCGGACGCCCGTGCTGATTGTGCAGATTTCCGACATGCACGTTTCGGTGCCGGGAAAGTTATTCGGCGGACACGCCGACAGCCGTGCATCGTTCGAGCGCGCGGTTACGCGCGTGCTTGCATTCGAGCCGAAGCCGGATCTCGTCGTGCTCTCCGGCGATCTCGCCGAAACCGGTGCGGGACAAGAATACGATTTCATCGCGGCGCAGATCGCGCGGCTGCCCTGCCCGGCGCTCGCGATTCCTGGCAACCACGATCTGCGCGAGGAGATGCTTCACAAGCTCACGCTAAATGTGCAGGAGCAGGAAGGCGGCCATCTCAGTTTCCTCGAAGACGGATTACCATTGCGCGTGATCGGACTCGACACCATCGTGCCGGGACAGGTTCACGGCGAAATCTGCGAACATCGTCTCGCGTGGTTGCGCAATGTGCTAGCGAAAGATGGCGGCAAGCCTTTGATGATCGCGATGCATCACCCGCCGTTCACGACCGGTTTCGTCGCGATGGACAATTACGGCATCAAGCATGGACTGAACGAGTTCAAGGCGATCATCGCCGAGCACGCGGCGAAGATTTCCGCGATCGTCTGCGGCCATGTGCATCGAAGCGTTATCGGCAATCTCTCCGGTGTTCCTGTTGTGATCGCACCGGCAACGTCTTTTCCGTTCAAGCTGGCGCTCGGCGAAAAGCCCTCGCTGCGGTTCATGGCGGAGCCGCCGCAGTTCTTGATTCACAAATGGAGCCGCGACGCAGGCTTCGTCAGCCATGTCGCGTTCGTGGACGAATTTCCCGGGCCTTATCCGCTGTCGTGAGACGCATGCCGGATTAAGCGGCTGCTTCTGACGGAAGATCGCTTTGCGCGCGTCCGAACGGCGGATTCCTTCGATGATCGAGTTGTGATTTCCGGCGTCGGAGAAAATCACGCCCTCGGGAAGCAGACGCCCGACGGTCGCAAGCGCGGTCTGGTTCGCGACGTAACCCGAGGTGAACAGGAGCGCGCTTTCTTTTTCGTGAAGCGACGCTAGCTCGCGCTCGAGCAGGATCGCAGGATGGTGCGTGCCGGAAATGTTGCGCGTGCCGCCGGCGCCGGTTCTCGACCGCTTCGGTCATGGCGGCGATCACGGCGGGGTGCTGTCCCATGCCGAGATAATCGTTCGAGCACCACACCACGACCTGGCGCAGTCCAGCGGGCGAATGCCAATGCGCGTACGGGAAGCGTCCCGAGATTCGCTCGAGATCTGCGAACTCGCGATAGCGCCGCTCGTTGCGCAATTGCGCGATAGCAGTCCGGAAGATGCGTTCGTAGTTCGTCATCGTTCACGCCGTTCAGGCCTTCGATCCGGTTTGTTCCGAAACCTACTGCGGTACAAGAGATTTTGCAGGCTTTTGCGATTCCCATTCTCCCTTGCGAGATTAGCGGCAGATTTCTTTAGCATTTTCAATCGTTTGATGCTCACTTGAATGTGCTCGGCAATCTGCCTTGCGCCGTGGAGCGGCGCGCCGCTCCTATCGGTCGATAGGACTTCACGATAATGAAGCGCTTGACGCTGCGATTACGAAAACGATTATACCGGCGCATCGTCCGGCCCTGCGTTTCAACAAAAGAAGTAAAGAATGCCGCGTAATCTCTTAGTGCTCGGGGCGTCTTACGGCTCCCTGCTCGCGACCAAGTGCCTGATGGCCGGTCACAACGTCACGCTTGTCTGCCGCCAAAAGACGGCTGACCTCATCAACAAAGAAGGCACCGAAGTCCGGCTGAAGCTGCGCGACGAGCCCGCGCATCGCTCGATTTTTTCGCGCACGCTTCCCGGTAAGCTCGACGCAGCTGCGCCACAGAACATCGACATATCGCGCTACGATCTTGTCTGCCTCGCGATGCAAGAGCCGCAGTACGCGAACCACACCATTCGCATGCTGATGGTGAAAATCGCGGAAGCGCGGCTGCCGTGCCTCTCGATCATGAACATGCCGCCGTTGCCGTATCTCAAGCGAATTCCGTCGCTGGCCGCGATGAAGCTGGACGACGCCTATACTAATGCGCAGGTCTGGGACCGCTTCGAGCCGGGGCTGGTGTCGCTATGCTCGCCCGACCCGCAGGCATTTCGTCCGCCCGAGGAAGCGGCCAATGTGTTGCACGTCGGCCTGCCGACGAATTTCAAGGCAGCAATCTTCGCAGATGAACGCAATAACGCGATCTTGCGCGAACTCGACGCCAGCATTTCCGCTGTGACGCTCGACGGGCACGACGTTCCGGTCAAACTCAAGGTTCACGACTCACTTTTCGTGCCGCTCGCGAAATGGTCGATGCTGCTGACCGGAAACTACCGCTGCATCACACTCGGCGAACCGAAATCCATCCGCGACGCGGTGCATGGCGACCTTGCGCTATCCAAGTCTATCTACGATCACGTCGACAGTATTGCGCGAAAGCTCGGCGCCGATCCGGCGGATCAAGTGCCGTTCGAGAAATACGCGAAGGCCGCGGAGAGTTTGCTGAAGCCGTCTTCCGCCGCGCGCGCAGTTGCCGCCGGTGCGCCGTTCATCGAGCGGGTCGATCTTCTGGTGAAACTCATCTCGCACCAGCTCGGCATGCCGAACGCTGAAATCGACCGCACGGTCGAGATCGTTGATCAGCGTCTCAGCGAGAGGATCTTGCAGGGATAGCCGCGCGGCCTGCGATTACGCATTCCGCCGTGCGTCCTGGCGCACCATATCCGCGGCCTTCTCGCCAATCATGATGGCTGGCGCATTCGTGTTCGGCGACACCATCGATGGCATGATGGAAATGTCGGCGACCCGCAATCCTTCCACGCCGCGCACGCGCAATCTCGCGTCGACGACGTCCATCGGACCGTTCCCCATACGGCAGGTGCTGATGCCGTGCCATGCGGTCTGTCCGGTCTGGCGGATGTAATCGAGCAACGCATCCTCGTTCGTGACTTCCGGCCCGGGGCGCGTCTCACGGACGATGTAGGGTTTGAGCGAAGGCTGCGCAGCAATCTCGCGAACCATTCGCACAGCGCGGCGATAAGTGTCGATATCGCCCTTATGCGTCAGATAATTCACCTTGATCGCAGGCTCCTCCAGCGGATCGGCACTCTTTATATGGATGCTGCCCCGCGACTCCGGGCGAATCTTGAAAACGCCGATCGAGAAGCCCGGGAAGTCGTCGATGCCAGCTGCCTTGCTCCGCGAATAGCGATCCTTGCCGCTGATCAGCACGATCTGAATCTTCAGATCCGGGCTCGGAAGATCGGGCTTCGACTTTGCGAGCGCGTGGACAGTCGAAGAGGTTCCGCTAAGCATCCCTTTCCGCGTCAGCACATATTTCAAGCCTTCAAGATAGCGCCGCCATGCGCTCGTCATGATGTCGTTGATCGTAATCCGTTTCGTGCATTCGTAGCTGAAACGGAATTGCAGATGGTCGCTGAAATGCTCACCGACGCCGGGAAGGTCCGCGATTACCGGAATCCCGTATCGACGTAGCAACTCCGGATTTCCGATGCCGGAGAGCTCGAGAATCTGCGGCGTCTTCAGTGCTCCGGCTGCCAGGATCACTTCCGCGTTGCACCGCGCGGTCTTCTTCACGCCGCCCTGCAGATACTCGACGCCGACCGCGCGCTTCTGTTCGAACAGAACCCGGGTGACCAATGCACGCGTTTCGATCCTGAGATTGGGCCGCTTTCTTGCACGCTTCAGATACGCAAGGTCGGTACTCGAGCGAACGCCTTTCCGATCGATGCTTTGCTGCAGATAGCCGACGCCTTCAAACACGCGGCCGTTATAATCTTCGTTTGCAGGAATCCCCGCATCGATACATGCCTGAAGATAAGCGTCCGACAGCGGATCGGGATCGTACTTGCCGCGATTCAAAACCTTGACAGGGCCGCCGTCACCCCGAACCGACGGATCTCCCTCCGGATAGTCTTCGAGCTTTTTGTAATACGGCAGGATGTCCTCGAAGCCCCAACCGTCGTTACCCCAACTCTTCCAGCGGTCGAATTCTTCCGGCTCGCCGCGGACCCAGGCGGTTCCGTTGACAGCGCTTGATCCGCCCAACAGCTTTCCGCGCGGTGTATAAATCTGCTGACCGAAGAGTTCGGCCTCCGGCTCGGTCTTGAACGGCCAGACATATTTTTCATTCGTAAGAAGTTTTCCGACGCCGAGAGGAATTCGAATCCAGATCGAATTCGGGTGACCGCCGGCCTCCAACAACAAGACCTTGAATTCCGGCGTCTCGCTCAGGCGGGCCGCTACCGCGGCGCCAGCCGAGCCCGCACCGACAACGATGTAATCGAATTCTTCTTTCACTTGCTCTCGCCGAAGCGGACCGCGCTTCGGCGCCTCATCTTATGCCCTGTCCGCGACGACCGGCCGACATCCGAACCAGCCGCCTGTATGCATCAGAGCGAAACGCAGTTGGTACATCGAAGCCACGTATGCGCGCCGAATATCAGCTATACGGCCCATTCTCTCCGCCGCGAGATTATATACAGGAACGATCTATCGCGTTGCCCGGCAGCAATCCGGCTTTCCACGGAGATTCTCTTGCGAGCGCTGGCCCGGGCCTTCACCACATCGGCGGACGGCAAGCCGGGCGTTTTCCATCCGGAACGCTTCCCGTATTTCCGTTTTGGTCTTGCGCTTGCGATCGGCATGGCCGGCGCATTTGTGTTCCTCCATTTCAGGCTGCCGCTCGCGTGGATGCTCGGCTCGATGACCGCATGCACGATCGCTTCGCTACTCGGCGCGCGTATCGAGGCGCCTGCGGTCGCCGTTCCGGTCATGACCATCATCGTCGGGGTCATGCTCGGCACTGGCTTTTCACCCGGATTGCTCGCGCAGATTCCGTATTGGCTGGTTCCGCTCGCGGGTCTTGTCGTGTCGCTCGTTTTAGGCGGGCTTGTTTGCGTTATCTATCTTCGTTTCGTCGTGGGATTGAACCTGCCGGATGCGTTCTTCGCCGGAATGCCGGGGGGATTGGTCGAGATGGTACTAATGGGCGAGCAATACGGCGCCAACGGACGTACTGTCGCGCTCATTCATTCCTCGCGCATTCTTCTGGTTGTGCTGACGCTTCCATTCTTCGTTCAGTTCGTCTCGGGAATTTCGCTTACCAAGCCGCAGTTAAACGGCGCTTCGATCTTTTCAACACCGTGGCAAAGCTACGCATTCCTGATCGGGACCGGTCTCGCCGGTCTTCTGGTCAGCCGTCTGTTACGCTTGAGGGCGAAGTATCTTCTCGGTCCGATGTTCGTCAGCGCTGCCGTGCATCTTTCGGGTCTGTCCGATTTCAAGCCGCCGATCGAGTTGTTGAACCTTGCACAACTCGTTCTGGGTAGCGCGATCGGCTGCCGCTTCTCCGGAATGCCGAGACGCGAAGTATTGCGCCTCCTCGCCTATTCAATCGGTTTCACGGTCGTGCTTCTGGCAGTCACCGCGGGTGCGGCGATGGCCGTCAGCCGCATCAGCAGTTTCGATTTTCTGCCGCTACTCCTTGCCTATGCTCCCGGCGGACTAACGGAAATGAGTCTCATTTCTCTGGCACTGCAGGCGGAGGTCGCGTTCGTCGCGACCCATCACATCTTCCGGGTTTTTCTCGTGACCATCGGCGCCGCGTTCCTGTTCGGCCGTGTCAGGACGACCTGACGCCATCGCCCTCTTTTTACGATGCACGCGAACGCTGCGCCATTCTCGGCTGTAATAATTCAACATTGCTTGACTTATGGGGAGCGCGAATCTCGGAAACTCCCGCGCCACAAACTTTGCGAGCTTCTTCGCGGACGATCTGGAGCAGCGCCTTGACCGTATTCGTCATCGGCCGTTGCTTGGAAGTTACAGCAACGACGGTCGAACTGACGGACGGATTCGCAAACCGGGTGAGCACCACTTCGGTATCGTGCTTGTATCCATAGAGCGCCGGCGGTGTCAGAATCGAACAGCCCACGCCGCGCCGCACGAGGTCCAGAATTCCGCCAAGACCATCGACTTCCAGTACTACATTCAATCTGATGCCCAGTTCCGCGGCGATTTCGTCGATCCGGAGACGCAGGCCATGCGGCCGCCCCGGCAAAATCAGGGGCGTCTTATCCAGCTGCGCGAACGAGATCGACTCAAGACCCTCGAACCCATGACTGCGCGCGCTTACCAGTACCGGCTCTTCGGCCCAAAGAGGCTCTCCCTTGAGAGTCGGCGTCAACGCGTCTTCATAGAGAAGACCAATATCGACGCGGCCGCTCGCAACCCATTCGAGCACGAAGCCGGTATAGCTCTCGACAATGCGCAACTTCGCACTCGGCACTTCCTTCAGGAAGCGCTCGGCTACCACGGTGCTCAGCACCTTGCCCGCGACCGGTCCGAGGGCGAGTACCGCCGAGCCGGTCGGGTTGTTTGAAATCTCCGCCATCTCTGCCTGCGCCTGCTCCAGCCGCAACAGGATCGCCTTGCCGTGCTGATAGAGACTCTCGCCCGCTTCCGTCAGCAGCGCGCCGCGTCCGTTGCGGTCGAAAAGCCGCGCCTTGAAATGCGCCTCGAGCCGGCGGATCGAACGGCTCAAGGTCGGCTGCGGCACGTTCAGGACCGCCGCCGCTTTGGAAAAGCCGCCGGAGTCCGCCACTTGAAGAAAATATCGAAGGCCATGAACGTCAAACAGATTTTCGGCCGATTCTTCCTTGATCACGCTCATCTGCGATCTCCGCAAAACGCTGCATCCGATTTTTGAGCGCGTGCACGCGCCCGCCGTTCCAGGCTCATGCCCGGCGCGAATAACTGGAATCCATGGCAGCCGATTCCGTATGCTAGGCTTGGCTGATAGCTATTTCGTACCGAGCGCGGGAAAGGCCCACGATGTCGACCGAACCCTACGAGGTCTATGCGATCCGCTATGCGCATCACGAGCGGCGCGCGAGCGCCAATTTTCTCGGCGGCGATCCGCATGACGGGCCGATGCCGCTCGACTACTTTCTGTGGGCGATCAAGGGAAACGGCCGCACTTTCGTAATCGACACCGGGTTCGACGAAGCGATGGCGCGCAAACGCGGCCGCGAGTTTCTGCTGAAGCCGGAAGACGGTCTGCGTTCGATCGGCATCGACCACGCCAAGGTCGAAGACGTTATTCTCACGCATCTTCATCATGACCATTGCGGCAACCATCATCTATTCCCCAAAGCCCGCTTTCATGTTCAGGACTGCGAAATGTCCTTCTGCACCGGCCGCGCGATGTGTCATCACACGCTGCGCCATGCGTTCGAAGAAGAAGACATCGTGCAGATGGTGCGCCGTGTGTTCACCGGCCGCGTTCGGTTCCATGACGGGACAAGCGAGATCGCGCCGGGCATTACGCTTCACCATATCGGCGGTCACACGCAAGGTATTCAGGCCGTGCGCGTGCTCACGCGGCGGGGCTATCTCGTGCTGGCCTCGGACGTCACGCATCTCTATGCCAACATGGAACGGCGCACGCCGTTTCCCGCGGTACATAACGTGCTCGCGGCGGTCGAAGGATTCGACAAGATCGAGCAACTTGCCAGCGCGAAAGACATGATCATTCCGGGTCATGATCCGCTGGTGCTGAGCAAGTATCCGGCTGTTTCTTCCTCGATAAACGGTGTCGTTCGGCTCGATGGCGACCCAAAGTGAACTCACACGACGTTTCCACAAAAAGGACTGGTGAATGGACCTGCAATTGAGCGGACGCACCTGCGTCATAACGGGCGCAAGCACCGGCATCGGCGCGGGATGTGCGAAAGCGCTGGCTGCCGAGGGCGCCCGCGTCGCCATCGTCGGACGCCGCGAAAACTTTCTGCAGGACGTTGCCGATAAGATCGCCGCTTCGGGCTTCGAACGGCCCCTTCCCATCGTCGCCGATCTTCTGGATGCCTCCGGCGCAGCGCATGTTGCAAAGGCCGCGACCGATGCGTTCGGACATGTCGACATTCTCGTCAATTCGCTCGGCAACTCGCGGACGCTGAAGCCTGATTCCAGCGACGCCGAGTGGGACGAAGCGATGAATCTGAACTTCACTTCGACGCGCCGCATGACCCAAGCCGTTCTGCCCCGGATGCGCGCACGTAAATGGGGACGCATCATCAACATTACCGGCAGCATGGAGCCGAGAGCGACGAACGGTGCGACGGCCGCCAAAGGTGCGGTGCACATGTGGTCGAAAGGTCTGTCCTGCGACATCGCCGCCGAAGGCATCACCGTCAATTGCATTCCGCCCGGACGGATCAACAGCGAACAGATTCTCACGCGCTTGCATCCGACCGAAGCGGCACGGCGCGAATTTATCGACCGGCATATCCCGATCGGATATTTCGGAGAACCCGAAGACATCGGCTATCTCGTGGCGTTCCTTTCCTCACCGCTCGCTCGTTACATCACCGGAGCTGTCATTCCGGTCGACGGCGGCATGCACGTATTCGGTCATTAACGACTTGAATTTGCTTCAGTGGCTGCATGCGAAACTTCGCATGCAGCCTTTTGCATTTCTTCCTACAAACCGGCGGCGAACAATCCTGCGAAAGCGACGATCAGAATAACGAGCGTGGTCCCCACGATGGTCGCAATGTGACGCCATCCGAGACCGAGAATGGAATTGACCGATGTGCCAAGGCCGAGTGCTCCGATGGCAACGAGAAGGCCCCAGGTCGATACATCGATCAGGAATGACTTCAACGCAGCGTAGGGCGCGGCAATCGCCGGAATGCCGGGAATAAAACTGTTCGCAAAACACAGGATGACGAATACGATCGCGAAGACCGGAACCGGCACCTTCGCGTCGCTCTGCGAACTCCCGGATTTCGCTAGCCACCAGCCGATCCCCACGACGACGGGCAAAAGCAGGAAAACCCGAAAGAGCTTTACGATTACAGCGGCGTTGCCGGCGTCATCGGAAATCGAATAGCCGGCGCCGACAACTTGCGCGACATCATGGATCGTCGCTCCCAGAAAGACGCCGCTTGTGCGCGCGTCGAAGCCCGCCCAGATACAGAAAACCGGATAGAGAATCATCGCGAGCGTCGAAAGCGCGTTCACGGCGACGACCACGAATGCGACATCGGCCGCCTTCTTCGGATAGTTCGGCAGCACGGTCGATGCGGCGAGCGCCGCGGATGCGCCGCAAACCGCAGTCGCCGTGCCGGCTAGCGCACCGTAATATTTGCTCAGCCCCAGCAGACGCGCGAATACGACGCCGGAAACAAGAGTCGCCAACATTGCGAGAATGACAATCGCGGCGCTGGTCAGCCCCAATGCGAAGATGTCGCCGAGCGCAATCCGCAGGCCGAGCAAGGCGACGGCCCACCGCAATACGGTGCGGACACAGAACGCAAGACCCGGCTGAAATACTTGCCTGCTCGCCACGAAATGCAGTGCGATGCCAATAAGAAGCGCAATCACCATCGCAGGAATCGGGAACACGCGCGCCACGAAAGGCGCGCTAAGCACGGCCGCAACCGCGACGCCAGCTGCAAGCAGGATACCGGGGATCAGATGTCCGGGACTCGGAATCGATCCGGACATTTTTAGCTCTTCTGTTTTCACGCTCGAAATCCCATCTGCATCGCCGATTGCGGCCGATGATCCGCGTAGCTCCCCGCCGCTTCCGGACCGGCACCGTCCTTGAGCAGCATTCCGTCCAGAGAGATTTGCGGGGCTTTGCCGGAGACGATGTCGGCAACCACACGGCCCGAGCCCGTCGCAAGCGTGAAGCCCAAGGCACCATGGCCCACATTCAGAAAGAAGTTCGCGTATCGCGTCTGGCCGACGATCGGCGTTCCGTGCGGTGTGGCTGGGCGCAGCCCGCACCAAGGCTGCACGCGCGAGAAATCCGTGATTCGTGGAAACGTCTTACGCACCGCATCGAGAAGGATATCGATGCGATCCTCGGCAATCGCACGCTCATCTCCACCAATCTCGACGAAGCCCGCGACACGCAACGCGCCGTCAAGCGGCGCGTACACGATCTTGTTGGCGTAGTCGGTGATGCTCAGGCTAGGACCATCACCGAGAGACGCGAGCGGTATGGTTACGCTGTAGCCGCGCAACGGGTAGATGGGGAGATCGATTCCGATCGGGAGCGCGAGCTTCCGGCTCTCGACACCGGCCGCGAGCACATAGGTATCACCGTCGATGACGCCGTTCGTCGTTTCCAGACCGATAATTCGATCGCCGAGCGAGCGAACCCGCCTTACCCCGGTTTCGGTCAGAGCCGTGAATTTCGAACTGGAGAGCAAGAGCCGCGTCAGTTCCAGGCAGAAGCGATGACAGTCGGCAGTCTCTTCGCTTGGCGTAAGAATTCCGCCGGTGATCCGCTCGCGGATGTCACGCAGCGACGGATCGATCTCGCAGCATTCGCCGGCACCGATCGCTTTCTGTTCGCAGCCCAGCGACTTCTGGTAGTCGAGCTGGCCCAATGCCGCCTGCCAGCTTTTTTGGCTCGAATAAACGACGAGTTTGCCGGTCCGCCGATAGGAAAAGGCGAGCGCTTCCTTGCCCGCGATCTCCTGATAGAGCTGGCGGCTATAGAACGAAAGCCTGAGCAATCGTTCGGTCGTGACGCGGCTCTGCTTCTTTGTGCAGGCGCGCAGGAACGACATGAACCAGCGCCATTGATGCAGATGGAACTGGGGCCGCAAGCGGACCGGCGCATCGCGGCTGAAAAGCAGCGACGGCAGTTCGGAGAAAACCGAAGGGCTCGCGAGCGGCGCGACATAGCTGTAACTGAGCTGGCTGCCGTTGGCGCGGCTCGCACCGGACGCGAGATCGCGCTCGCGTTCGAGCATGACGACTTCGTGCCCCTGCTTCACCAGAAAATAGCTGGTGCTGAGGCCGATGACGCCGCCGCCGATGACGATAACCTTCATGACGGGAACCGGGCCTTCGCTGCGACGGACAGCATGCGCTTACGCCCGGCCTACCAGCCCGTCGCGCATTAGATCCCGAAGCGTGTCCTCGAACGCGCCGAGGAAGAATTCCACGTCCTTGTCCGTATGGGCGAGCGAAGTAACGCCGCCCATGTACGACATCAGTTCGACGCCCCGATTGCGCAATCCAAGCTGATAGCCGCGGACCAGATCTTTCGACAGGCCGCGAATCTGCGCGGGGTCGAGTTTCCCTACGCCGCCATCCTTGTCGGTTTTACCGAAGAAGACATGAAACGTCGAAGCATCGCCATAAGCGGTGCCCGCGATCTGGTGCGTTTCCAGCACCGATTTCATTCCTTTACGGATGCGCGAAGCCATTTCATTTGCGTGCTTCTGCGCTTCGCCGGTACGAACGACTTTCATTGCAGCAACCGCGCCAGCCGCGATGATGGAGCAGCCGTTGAAAGTTCCTTTATGCGTGACACCGGGCTTGCGGCCGTTGAAGGCGAACGCGGGGTCGAGCAACCGCATGATCTCCTCGCGCCCGCCGACTGCGCCGCCCGGCAAACCGCCGGTCAGAATTTTTGCGAAGGTCGACAGGTCGGGCCGAATGCCTACGACCTGCTGCATGCCGCCAGGACTCCAGCGAAAGCCGGTAATCACCTCGTCGAAAATGAGCACGACACCGTATTTGTCCGCGAGCGAACGCAGCGAATGGAGAAATTCTTTTACGAGCGGTACCGAGCCCCAGTTCGGGCCGGACACTTCGCAGATGATCGCGGCGACGTCGTTGTTCGTTTTCAGGATGCTTTCAACCGCATCCGCTTCCGGCTTGCTGACGATCGTAAGTTCTCGCATCGCGTCGGGAATGCCGCACGACGCCGAGCGATCGTAAGGCGCGACCATTCCGTACATCAGGTAATCGTGCCAGCCGTGATAGTGCTGCTCGAAGCGGATGACTTTGGGCTTGCCGGTGAAGGCGCGCGCCAGACGGAGTGCGAGCATCGTCGCCTCGGTCCCGGACGCCGTAAAACGTAGCCGCTCGACCGAAGGATACATTTCCTTGACGAGTTCGCCCCACTCGACTTCGAGCGGATGGCAATTCGCGTAATAGCTGCCGAGCGGCATCTGCTGCTGCACCGCCGCCACCACGTCCGGGTGCGCGTGTCCCAGCAGAAGCGACGCGCTTCCCATCGAGAAGTCGAGATATTCCTTTCCTTCAACATCCCACTTCTTCGAACCCTGCGCACGACTGACGTAGATCGGATACGGCTCGGTGTAGCGGTTCTCGTGGGAAATACCGCCGGCGAGCACTTCCCTCGCGCGCTTGAAATACGCAGACGAACTCGCGGCTTCGATGGACATTAGGAGCAACTCCTGGGCGGCTGACAGGCCACCGGTGGGAATGGGGGCACGGGAAACGAGAACGCGTCGAACTGTGTAGCAGCCATCCAATATCGTCAACTATTTTGTCGACATTTTTAGCGGGAAAGCTGCTTTCATATTGATTTCATTTAGATTTCCTGAGTTTTCAGCGGGTGTGGGTCAGGCGTCCCGAAGGCTGACGCAGTCCAGCGCCGAGGACGGCAACACCGTCACACGCCACTTCGGCGGGACGACCGAAGTGCATCCGGGCTCTTCAATGATGGCCGGACCTTCGAGAACGTATCCAGCGTTCATCCTGGTGCGGTCATACACTTTGCACTCGTGTTTTTCGCCGTCGAACCAGACCGGCCGCGTTTCGACGACCACGTTCTTGCCGTCACCCAGCGGAAACGCGATGTCGATTTTATCGACGAGACCGAGCGCAACCAAACGGATCGCCGTCACCTGAACGTCGTTGGTGGTGTCGGCATAGCCGAAGGTCTCTTCGTGACGTCCAAGGAAAGCCGCGACCAGCGGCTCCCAGGAACGGTTTGTGTCGCGCCACGGAATCGACAGTGTGAAAGACTGGCCCGCATACCGCATGTCGATGCTGAAAGTGAAATGTTGCTTTGACGCTGCGAAGCCGTCTTCCTTCAGCTGCTCCGCTGCTTGCGCGCGCAACTCCTTGATACGCTTCTCAAGATCGGAAAACGGGCTCTTGCTCGCCGCTCCTTCCCATACCGCGACATAGTCGCGCCGATGGTCGGCAAGCATTTGCCCGAACGCAGACAGATGACCTGGCATCGGCGGAATCATCGCACGCGGCACATAGAGTTCGTCGGCGACTGGCAAGAGATGCATAGGGCCGGCGCCGCCGAAGCCGAACAGAACGAAATCGCGCGGGTCATGCCCGCGATGCACCGATACCTCGCGCACCGCACCCGCCATTTTGGCGACCGCAATCCGCAACGCGCTTTCCGCGAGTTCCTGGACATCGGCTTCGCTTCGGCCGATCTGCCGTGCGAGCGCGGTCATCGCTTCCCGCGCGGCGTCGATCGAAAGCTTCAGCCCTCCGCTGATCGCGCGTTCGGAAGGAAGCCGGCCGAGAAGCAGGTTCGCGTCCGAAATCGTCGGAAGCTTGCCGCCGCGCAGGTAACAGGCCGGGCCAGGAATCGCGCCCGCGCTCTGCGGACCCACTTCGAGGGTGCCGTCCGGTTGCGCCGAGATGATGCTACCGCCGCCCGCGCCGATGGTATGAATATCGAGTTGCGGCCAGGCGAGCGGAAACGCTTCGTGCTGATTGTCATGCGAAGTGCGCGCCATGCGATTATGAATTAATGCGACGTCGGTGCTAGTGCCGCCCATATCGAAAGTGATGCAGTTCGGCGTATCCGCCATTTCGCAAATGCGGATGGTGCCGTTCACGCCCCCGACGGGGCCGGAAAGAAAGGTCGATACCGCGGTCTTCGACGCGCGATCGAGCGTCATGGCGCCGCCGTTCGACGTCATGATACTGACTGGCGCGTTCACACCACGATCGGACAGCGCAGCGGTGAGCGTTTTCAGGTAATCTACAATCCGCGGCGTCAGATAGGCGTTCAGCACGCAGGTCGAGAAGCGGCCGAACTCTCCCTTCTCGGGCAGCAGAATCGCAGACTCCGTGACGGGTACGCCGGGCAATAATTTGCGCAGCGCTTCGCCGGCTTTCGCTTCGTTCGAGTCGTTCTTGTAGGAGTTGATGAAGCAGACCGCGACCGCTCCGACGCTCGCGTCCTTGAAAGTCTTTGCGACTTCCGAATAGTCGAACCCATTGATGTCGTGCAGCACGCTTCCGTCAGCAGCTACCCGTTCGGGCGCCTCCAGACGCAGCGAGCGCTCGATCAGCGGCGCCTGCCGAACAAATTTGATGTCGAACAGGCCGCCGACGAGGCGCCGCGTCAATCCGATCTCGATGACGTCGCGAAATCCTTCGGTCGTCAGCAACCCGGTTTTAGCGCCCTTCTGCTCGAGTACCGTATTGGTCGCGATCGTCGTGCCATGCACGAAAGCCATGATCGAGCCGAGATCAATGCCAAGAGCATCGAGCGCCTCGAGCACGCCGCGCCACTGACTTCCCGGAACGGACGGCACTTTCGCCGAAAGCAGGGCATGGTTTGCAACGTTGTAGCAGAGGATGTCGGTAAAGGTGCCGCCGACATCGATGCCGACAATGTGCGTTCCGGTTGTCATGGGGTCCGTCATTGCTGTTTGTTTCAATGGGCGGTGCGAACGGGACGGACTTCGACCCGATCGCCGACCTCGCCGGCAACGAGCGCCAGGGTCGCAGCATCGACACGCAATACATCGCCGCCACCATCGACGACGCGTACCCAGGCGCGCGGCGAGGCGTGTTCGCGGGTAACGATTTCAATGAGCGCGCCGTCCGCCACGGACAGGCGCGCAGCTGCAGCGCGCGGCAATTCAACGATACGCCGGAAACCTTCCAGAAGTTCGGCATTTACGAGCTGGAGCGACAAGAAAACACGCGACGACCTGATTTCTTCACGCTTCTTCTGCGTTGCTTGTGCGTCGACATTTCCGTCCGGCGTTATCGCGACGCCATAGCGGCGCAACGCTTCACCAGCGCCGAGATACCCGAGGGAAACATCCCTGCGCACTTTCTCGATATCGCGTTCCAGCGGATCGCCGTAGCCACCGCCGCCCGAAGTTTCCACCATGACGATATCGCCGTCGTTCAACGGAAAGCCTGCCACTTTTCCGGGATGCGCGGAGGGTTGAACCAGGCTATCACCGCGCTTCACCACGAAATGATTAGGCTCGCCGTACATCCCTCCCATTACGCCGTAAGGCGGGATGACGTTCCTGTCCGAAAGGATCGAAAGCGAAGCGCTATCACTAAGCACACGAATGCAGCGGCGCATTCCAAACCCGCCACGGTTTTTCCCGTCGCCGCAGGAGTTTTCGCGAATGCCGTAGCTCTCGATACGAAGCGGAAGCGAACTCTCCACCACCTCGATAGATTGAACCGAATTGAAGTCGCCGTCGCTGAACGCGCGAACCACGGTGCCTCCATCGAGATCCTTCGAAGCCCCCGTGCCGCCGGCGGGATACTCATAAAACAGGAACGATCCCCATTTCGGATCGTTGCCGCCGATCAGCGTGTGGTTGGCCCCGCCTTTTAAAGCGCCAGAGATCATCTCCGGCATGGCCTGACCGAGCGCCGCAACCATCAGCGAATCGAGCAGCGCCTTGACCTCGACCATACCGCCGCACGGCGCCGGCCAGCGCGCGTTGATGAAGCTGCCGACAGGCGCGATGACTTCGATCGGCTCGAACGAGCCGTGATTGATCGAGGTTTTCGGGTCGAGGAACGCTTTCGCAATCGTGCAGACTGCATTCGGCGCCATGGATGGTCCGACATTTGTCGGGCCTTTCGTTTGCGGTGCCGTGCCGGTGAAATCGGCGATCATCCGGTCGCCGTCGATGGTGAGCTTCAGGCGTGCAACGATCGGCTCGTGATCGTTACCATTGGATTCGATATAGCCTTCGGCATAGTACACGCCGTCCGGACAGGCTTTGATCCGTTCTCGCATCACCTGTTCGGAGCGGTGCATTAATTCGTCGATCGAGGAAAGCATTTTCTCCGCGCCGAAACGCGTAATCAGCCGTTTCACATGCTCCGCAGCTTTCCTCGACGTGCCGAGCATCGTCTTGAAGTCGCCCTTGCGCTCCGCCGGATTGCGCATGTTCTGGAAAAGCAATTCGAGAAATGCCTCGTTGAGCTTTCCCTTCTCGCTAATTCGCGTGGGCACAATCCGTATGCCCTCTTGCAGAATTTCCGTGACTCGTCCCGACAGACTGCCCGGCGTCGAACCGCCGACATCACCCCAATGGCAGCGGGCCGCGGCGAACAGCACCAGCTTGTTTTCCGAGAATACCGGATAAAGCATCAGCACGTCGTTGAGATGCGTGCCTCCGGTGTAGGGATCGTTATGAAGAAAGACGTCGCCTTCGCGGATATCGCCGCCGAACACGCGGATGATTTCTCGCGCGGAGTGCGGAACAGCAAAGATATGCAACGGATTGTCGTCTAGCGATTGCGCGAGAAGCCGGCCATCCGCGCTGACAAGCGCGCAGGAGAAATCGTGTCCTTCGTAGATGATCGACGAATATGACGAGTGAATGATGTTGGCGCGCATCTCCTTGACGACCGCGACAAGGGACTCGCGCACCAGTTCGAGAACACCGATATCCCTGTTCTTGCCGCTCACGGCTGATTGTTCGGACACTGACCTTCCCCTTGGCGTCAAAAAGATTTTGCTATTTTGTCGACAAAAAAGTCAACACTATATTTGCGGCAGGGGCGACTCCTGCGCATTTTCCGGCGCGAGAAAATCAGCGGCTGCCGGCTCAGGCTTCCTTAGAAGATGAAGTCGCGATAGCGGTCGATCGATTCTCTCGCAGTCGCAATAATTTTGGATTTGATGCTCGCAGCGGCATCGGCCTCGCGCGCCGCGAGCGCCTTCGTCAATTTGCGGTGCAGATCAAATCCTAGTTCCGCCCGACCCTGCAACACCACAACGCGGCGGGCCATCACCTGAGTCCGGTCATGAATGCGATCCAGCATATCGGCGAGGATCGGGTTATTCGCGTACTTGATAATGCGGCGGTTGAGATCGCCGAGCAGCGCTTCGTAGGCCGTATATTCCCCATTACGCAACTGCGTTTCGATTGCCGGGCTGAAGCGCTTGAGCAGATCGTCCCATGCGCCCTTCGGCGACTCCGTCGCTGCGAGCTTCGCTGCCAGCGCCTCCAGCACTTCGCGCACGTGATACAGGCTGATCGCTTGTGCTGCGTCCAAATATGCGACCATCGCCCCGCGATTGGGGACGCGAACGATCAACCCACGCTGTTCGAGCGCACCAAAGATCTCGCGCACATGCGCGCGGGAAAGGCCGAACTCGGCGGCCATTTCCTGTTCGCGAAGCTTGCTCCCGGGAAGCAACTGGTGCTCCGAAATCCGGTTGCGGATGGTTTCGAACGCATCCTTTCGGCTTTTGGCGGCTTTTGCCCTCTGCGGCTTCTTCGACATCTTGCATCCCGGCTACGCGACGATTCATAGCAAAAACACAAGTCCGTTGCCATGTTTCGCCGCGCGGCACCGAAATACACCGAGCAGCGAAGCAGAAGGCGATCAGCTCTTTTGAACCCCTGCACGATGCGCGAACGAATCGCGGCGGAAACTGTAAAGCGCATTGGGGTCCATCTGGATATCGACCACCGCCGGTTTGCCGCACTGAAGCGCGGCTTCGACCGTCGAGCCTATGTCCTGCGGACGCTCCACGCGAAAGCCTTTCGCGCCGTAAAGCTCCGCGAGCTTGTCGTAAGGCGGGTTCTTGACATCCGCGCCGATGTAGCGGCCATCGAAGAAGTCGCGTTGATACGCTTTCTCCGCGCCCCAGCAATGATTGTTCATGACGATCGTCACGGTGTTGAGTCCGCAGGAAACGGCCGTGCTCAATTCTGATGACGTCATGCCGAAGCCGCCATCCCCCATGAGACTGACGACCGGGCGATCGGGAGCCGCCGCCTTCGCGCCGAGACCAGCCGCGAAGGAGAAGCCGACCAGTCCGAAATCGAGCGGGCTCAGGAAGGACGGCGGCTCGAGGTGATAGAGCGCATCGGTCGCCTGCAAACATAATGTGCCGGCATCGATCGTGACGATAGAATTGGCAGGCAGAACTCCGCGCAGAACCTTGAATAGCGTTTGCGGCTGGATCGGCGATGTCATCGCAGCGCCCTTCTCGTCGCGCTCCTCCAGCATTTTCTTACGCTTCGCCTGGAAGTCCTTCTTCCACTGCTCGGCCTTCGCGTTTCGCTTCATCCCCTGAATTTCGCGGGTGAGTTGCGCGGAAACCTTCGCGGCGTCGCCCCAGATGCCGATCGATACCGGAAAATGCCGGCCGATCGCGGTCGGCTCGATCTCCACCTGGATGATCTTCGCATTACGATTGAGGTTGTCGTAGGAATAGAACGTGGAATTGAAGCCGAGCCGCGTGCCGAGCGCAAGAATGACATCCGCTTCGCGCGCGAGATCCGACGCTACAGGATTACCGCGCGGACCTACGCCGCCTGCGAACAGCGGATGATCATTCGGGATCGCATCGCTGTGACCCGCGGCTGCGGCAACCGGCGCGTTCAGAAGTTCACCGAGCGCAAGCGCCGCCTTGTGTCCCCTGCTCCATTTCACGCCAGCGCCCGCAACGATGAGCGGCCGTTCGGCGTTGGCGAGAAGATTCGCGGCTTCCGAGATCTGGTCGGCGTCGCCCTGCGGCGAAACCTGCACGCGGTACGCGCCCGGCTCTCCCGGCGCCTCGAACTCCGCGCTTTCCGAGAGCACGTCGCGCGGAAGATTCAGTTGAACCGGACCCATGCGCGGCGTCATCGCAGTGCGGAACGCTTCGCGAAACATTTCCGGAATCCGCTCGGTGCGATTGACGGTCCAGGTCTTCTTGGTGATCGGGGTCGCGAGTGCCTGCTGGTCGACTTCCTGAAACGCTCCGCGATACTGATGCGCCGAGGAGAGCATGCCGGCAATCGCGATCACCGGCGAGAACGCAGCCGACGCCTGCGCGAGACCCGTCACGAGATTGGTAACGCCCGGACCGTTTTGCCCCGCGAGCACGACGCCCGCCTTGCCGGACACGCGCGCATAGGCGTCGGCCATATGCGTGCCGGTGCGCTCGTCGCGGATACCGATGAAGCGGACGTCATTCGCATCATAGAGTGCGTCGAAGACCTCCATAGTCGCGGAGCCGATGAGTCCGAATACGCAACGCACGTCCTCGGCACGAAGCGATTCAACGACCGCCCTTCCGCCCGTCATGGATTTTTTCAAAACGTCCTCCCTCTCATCCGGCCCATGCCACGGGCCACGGCCCTGCGGTATGGCTTTAGAATATCAGGATGATGCATTAGTCAATATTGTCAACAAAAATGTTGTCAATAATTTTCGAAGAGGAGGCCACTGTGAATGGTGCTGCTCCAACAAAAAACGCCGGCAGCCACTTCGGGCAGCCGGCGTTTCGCGATTTTCGGGGGATTGGCTGGATCAGGAACCGGCAGCGTACTCAGCCGCCACTTCGTCGAGCCAGGTGAGCGCCTTCGTGACCTCGGCGAGCGGCGACGCGGCACCCATCGGAATCATCACCACCTGTTCGAGCACTTCCTTCGACATGCCTGCCTTGAGGCCGCGCAAGGCGTGCACGCGAAAGGAGCGCTCGCAGCCGCGCGCCGCGAAACAGCCGATCAGAATGAGTTCGCAGGTGTTCGCGTCGAGCGGACCCGATTGCATGATCGCGTCGCGCATCCCGCGGTAATGGATACCCGCCTGTTCGTTGACTTTGCGCAGTTGTATCGATGGAAGGTTGACGAGATCGGTCGGCATCGTTCGCTCCTAAATTAGTGCAGGCTTCGCGAGGCGCTCGCGGAACGTTTCAAAGTGACGGACGGCGGCCAATGCTCTGGCCGCGGCGTTTAGTTCGTCGAAGACAGGAAGGCTCGCCGCGACCGCGCGGCTGCGATATTCGCGCTTGGGGCCTTCGATATCGGGATCGCCGTCCGAACGCAGCACCAGTACGACATGCATGCCGGAGCGGTCCCGCGATTTCACCCGCAGCACTGCGTTCATCAGATTGCCGAGCATGTCGACGTGCCGGAACGACAGTACGACCGTCATGTTAACGTGGATAACGAGAGCGTCAGTGCCGCCGCCTTCGGAGAGCGCGTCGAAGATCGTCTCCGCCGCCCTGCCCTCGTCTTGTTGCAGCGCCCCGGCGGGCAAGTCGATGGGGTTCAGTACGCTCGAACCCGCGGGCAACTTCAGCGCCTGAAGCTTTGCCGCGACGCCCGGCGCAAGTGGCGCGACATCGAAACCGGACCGTGCGAGCGCATCCGTACCGAGGACGCTCGCGCCCCCGCCGTTACCAAAAAGCACCGCGCGCCGCGCAGGCAGGCTGCGTGGCCCCAGACACTGAAACGCGAGCAGCGCGTCGAGGAATGAATCAAGCTCATCGACCAGTACGGCGCCGGTCTGTGCTGCGAGTGCCTTCCAGCCTTCGTCATTGCCGGCCAGCGCCCCGGTATGCGAAGCAGCGGCGCGGCGGCCTTGACCCGTGCGGCCACCTTTCAGAATCACGACCGGCTTTCGCCCTTCGGCTGCGCGCAGCGCTTCGAACAGATGCCGGCCGTCGCCCGCGCCTTCGAGATAAAGACCAATCACTTTCGTTTCGGGAGAGGCGAGAAAATACTTCAGCAATTCGTGTGGACGAACATCCGCGCAATTGCCGACCGTCACCAGACCGCTGAAGCGCACGCCGCGATTTTGGCCGCGCCGGATAATGTCGACGCCGAGGCCGCCACTCTGACAGATAATGCCAACCGAACCGGCCTCGTCCGTCGTGCGCTCGGTGAATGTCACACGCGCGCGCGGCGAATAGACGCCGAGGCAGTTCGGACCGATCACTCGGATCTTGGCGTCATGCGCGGCGCGGACGAGTTCGTCCTCGAGGTCATGACCGCCGGCGGATTCGCTGAACCCGCTCGACATCACCTGCGCGACACGCACGCGGCCCGCGAATGAGCGCAACAACTTCGGCACCTGCTGTGCTGCGACCGCTACATAAGCGTAGTCGATCGGCGCGGGCGTCTCGCTCACCGACGAAAACGCCGGCATTCCTTCAATTTCGGCCGCGGAGGGATGGATCGGGAAAATTTTTCCCGGGTAGCCGAATGCTTTCAGGTGACGAATGAAACGGTTGCCACCCGCTACGGAAGTGGCCGACGCACCAACAACGGCGATGGTCGAAGGGGCAAAGAGCGCGTCGAACGAGTCGGCGCTTCGCGTAGAAACAGACAAGACGTCACCTCTTCGCGGTTTTCTGCAAGATGAACCGCGCATCGACCGCGGTCGCCGCATCGCTCGTAACGAGCAACGGATTGATGTCGATCTCCGCGATTTCATCCGCGCTGTTGGTCAGAAGCCCGTTTTCGCCGCCGATTTTCAGAAGAACGTCGATTACAGCGTCGGTCGAAACCGGCGCGCGGCCGCGCGCGCCATGCAGCAACGCTGCGCCACGCAATTCGGAGAGCATTTCGGCCGCGTCCGCGCGCGTAATCGGGCAAATGCGGAAAGCGACGTCCTTCATGACCTCGACGAATACGCCGCCCAGCCCCGTCATGATCATCGGGCCGAATTCCGGATCGACCACGCCGCCGACGACGACTTCGATACCAGGCGCCGCCATTTCTTCAATCAGCCAGCGGCGCGCGCCAATTCTCTTGGCGTCGAGCGCCGCATTGATCTCGGTAAGCGCCCGCTCGACGGCAGCAAGGTCTTTCAGACCGACCTTCACCGCGCCGAAGTCGCTCTTATGAACGACTTCGTCCGAGACGACTTTCAAAACATAAGGTGGCTTTAGTGCAGCGACCGCGGAAGGCAATTCCTCCGGAGAGGTGACGACGCGCGACGCGGGCACGCGAATGCCGAAAGACGCGAGCAGCTCTTTGCCCACCGGCTCGTCGAGCGAATTGCTGCCGCGACCGCGTGCGGCGCGGATTATTTCCTTCACGTCGGCGGCCATTGGAGACTACGTCCCGAGCGCGACGACCGCCTGGCCTTCGCTGACAGGATCGCCTACCGCAACCAGAATTTTCGTGACCACACCAGCATCAGGCGCGAGTACCGGAATCTCCATCTTCATGGATTCGATCAAGACGACCGGCGTGTCGGCCTCGACCGAATCGCCAACGGCCACCAGAATTTTCCAGACCGAGCCTGTTACCTCGGAAACAACATCAGTATCCGCCACTGTTCATATCCTCTCTCGCTTAGTAGCTGGTCGGCCAATTGCTTAAGAGATGACGGCCCACTTCGCTTCCCATTCTCTTGCGATGCACATCCAGCATCGAGATCAGGCAACTGCGCGTATCGCTCGGGTCGATAACGTCCTGCGTTTCGTAAAGCGCGGCCAGATTCCATGCCGACGTGTCGCGCGTCACCTGTTGCAGCAATTCTTCGTAACGCGCCGGGTCTTCTTCCTTCTTCACGCCGAAGAGAACATTGACGCTCACCTCCGGCGCCATAAAGCCGAGATCGGCGGTCGGCCAGCAAATCACCTCGTCAGAATTCCGGCCGCCACCCATGTTCAGGTAGGCCTGACCGTAGCTCTTGCGCATGATGACCGAAATCTTCGGCACCGTAACGAGCGAAAGCGCGTTCATCCAGTTGATGATCTTGCTTGGCGCGGCGCGGCGCTCGCCTTCCAGACCGATCAGGAACCCGGGTTGATCGACCAGGAACACGATCGGGATATTGAAGCTGTCGCAGAAAACGAGGAATGACGTCGCCTTGTTGCAGGCATCGACGTCGATCGCGCCGCCCTTGAACATCGGGTTGTTCGCGAGAACGCCGACCGTGCGGCCGTTCAGCCGGATCAGCGACGTGGAAAGCGACTTGCCGAAGCGCGCTTTGAGTTCGAAAACGCTGCCGGGGTCGGCGATCGCCTCGACCACCTTGCGCACATCATAGACCTTGCTGCCGTCGGCCGGAACGATGTCCAGAATACGCTTGCCGGCTTCGTCTGCGCCCGCGGGAACGTCATGTACGGGGGCCGCTTCATTATTATGGCTCGGAAGATAGCTGAGGTAGCGCTTGATCGTTTCAATCGCCTTCTCGTCGCTGTCCACGACGACATCGACAAGGCCGGTGGTTTCGGAATGCAGCTTCCATCCGCCAAGCTCTTCGGCATCGACCGGCTGATTGATCGCCATCGACGTGACGCGGCTGCTTGCGACAGCCATCTGCGCACCCTTGCGCATGACGACGAAATCCGACATGCACGCATACCAGGTCGAGGAGCCGTAGCAAGAACCGAGCAGCGCGGAAACCCACGGCGACTGGCGCATCCGCTGATACTCCGCAGGATCCTGTCCGAGAATTGCGCGACCCTGCGCGCCCATCCGGTCGGGCATGCGCGCTCCGGTCGATTCGCCAAGAAAGACGAGCGGCATGCCGCTGCGGGTCGCCACTTCCCGCATGTGCCGGATCTTCTTGCCGTTCACGACCGAACTCGATGCGCCCATCACGGTCATGTCGTTCGACACGAGCGCAACCGGACGGCCCTCGATCTTCCCGAAGCCGGCGATCTTGCCGTCGGCCGGCGTTTTTTCCCTGGCTTCCGGCAGATGCGACGTCGCGAAAAGACCGCTTTCGACGTAAGTGCCTGCGTCGAGAAGCTTGTCGATGCGCTCGCGCGCGTTCAGATTTCCTTCGGCGCGGCGGCGGCTCAGCTTTTCCGGCCCGCCCATAGCAAGCGCTTTTGCCTTGCGCGTTTCAAGTTCGTTCAGCTTGGCTTTAATCGTCATCACTACCCCAAGTCGTCGCTAAGCCAGAAGATCACAGCATGTGCTGGGTAGGATGACCCGCCCACATCTGCTCCTTCACGTAGCGCGTATGGACGTCGCCGGAGACGAAGTCCTTTTCGCCCATAAGGCGCTTATGAAATTCGATGGTCGTCGGCACGCCGGCAATCTTGAATTCGCCGAGTGCGCGTTGCATGCGCGACAGCGCTTCGTCACGATCGGCTCCCCACACCAGGAGCTTTGCGATCAACGAATCGTAATGCGGCGGCAGCTTATAGCCGGGATAGGCGTGGCTATCGAGCCGCACACCGGGGCCCGACGGTGTGACGTACTCGCCGAGCACGCCAGGACGCGGCATGAATCCCTTCTCGGGATCCTCGGCGTTGATCCGGCACTCGATTACATGCCCGCACGTACGCACATCCGATTGTGTAACGCTCAGCAGCTCACCGTCGGCGATGCGAATCTGCATTTTCACGAGATCGAGCCCGGTCAGCATTTCCGTCACCGGATGCTCGACCTGAATGCGCGTATTCATCTCGATGAAATAGAATTCCTGCTTCGCCGCATCGACGATGTATTCAAGCGTTCCCGCGCTGCGGTATCCTACTCGCTGCGCCATCGCGACCGCCGACGCGGTCAATCGTTCCCGCAACGCGGGTGTAAGCGCGGGCGAAGGACCCTCTTCGACAAGTTTCTGATGCCGGCGCTGGATGGTACAATCGCGCTCGCCGAGATGAATGACGTTCTTGCCGTCGCCCATCACCTGCACTTCGACGTGACGCACGGGCGAAAGATACTTTTCGATATACAATGAGCCGTCGCCGAATGCCGCCGATGCTTCGGCAGCCGCGCGCTCCAGACTCTCACGCAACTCGCTTTCCTGGTTGACGACCCGCATACCACGGCCGCCACCGCCGGCCGCCGCTTTCACCAGCAGCGGATAGCCGATGCGGCGGCCGATCTCGATCGCCTCTTCCGCGGACGTGATCGGATCGGGCGATCCCATCGTAATCGGCACGCCGGCTTCATGCGCGAGTTTTCGCGCAGCCGCCTTGTCACCCATCATACGAATGACCGACGCTTGCGGGCCTACATAAATGAGGCCCGCCTTCTCGCATTCCTCCGCGAACTCCGCGTTTTCGGAAAGGAAACCGTATCCCGGATGAATTGCATCGGCTCCCGAGGACATCGCCGCCTCGATGAGAACCTTCTGGTTAAGATAACTTTCTTTCGAAGGTGCCGCGCCGACACAAACAGATTTGTCCGCCAATTTCACGGCGAGCGAGTCCTGATCCGCCTCCGAGTAAGCCTGAACGGAAACGATGCCCAGTTCGCGGCACGCGCGAATAATGCGGACTGCGATCTCTCCGCGATTGGCAATAAAAAGGCTTTTGATCCGCTGCATGACCGGCGCATTTCCACCGAAATGGAGCGTATTAAGCCCTTGTAAAAACAGGGCTTTACGCTCTCTAAATTCATCTATATGTTTTATATACGTTGTCGGCGGTCACGACAAGCAAATTCGCTCAGTCGACGCGAATCTCTCCGCCGATCGCGTTGCGGTATTCGTATGCATCGGTGCGTATCAATGACTTGCGGAATTCGACGGGCCGATTGCCAAATGCGTAAGCAATGCGAACGACAGACAAGAGCGGCGTGTTCAACTCGACGCCGAGCCTTTCGGCGCTCCATTCGTTCGCAAGGGCGCCATGCATCCGGTCCAGAACGCGAAATACGTTGATGCCGAAATGACTCTGATAGAAGCCGTACATCGTGGTTTCGCGCGCAACGAGATCTTCCTCGTTCAGACCGGAGTATGTCTTCTTCGCGAGGTTGATCTCGTCGAGGATCACGGGATTACCGCTCATCAGCAACACGTTGACGATGCGGTAGGTCGGGTCGCCCTTGCGCAGTCCGAGCGCCTCGGCGGTCTCTGCATCGGCGCGAGTCTCTTCGAACGAAAGCGTCTGCACGATCGGGATGACGCGAACGCCGTCCTGTCTGAAGTACGGCCAGAAGCGATTGAGCATACGCTCCGGACTCAAGGCGGCGAGAAAAGTACCGCGCCCCTGTTGACGAACGACGATATGCTCAGCCACCAGATCGTCCATCGCACGGCGCACGGTACCGATGCTGACTTCGAAACGGGCCGCGAGTTGTTTTTCCGTCGGGAGAGGATCTTGAGGACTGATGTCTCCGCTGCTGAGCATGCGAGTTACATCGATCTTGATGCGTTTATAAAGCGAGACGCCGTCTTCCTTTCCCGGGTGGGAGGTTTTGCGGCCGCGTCCGTTGGCCCGGCTTTTCTTGCGTGACTTGGCTTTCATTGTGTGGGCGCAATCCCGAATGAAATTGGAGTTCTGAAAATGAAAAAGTTTCGTTGCATCGTTGCCGGCGCGCTCGGCGTTGGCGGCCGCGCGTTGTTAGACGAACTCGAGAGCCGCGGCGAATGGGAAGTATTCGCCCTCTCCCGCCGCAAGCCAGATTTCGCGAGCCGCGCACAATTCATTTCGGTGGATCTCGGCGATCTTGAGCAGACAAAACGCGCTGCGAAAGAAATGAGCGGCGCGACGCATGTGTTCTTCGCGGCATATACGCCCCAGCCGACACTCGCGGAAGAAGTCGCACCCAATCTATGCATGCTCAAAAATCTCGTTACATCGGTAGAATCGGCGTCGCCGCAATTGCGACACGTCGCGATTGTGCAGGGAAGCAAGTGGTATGGCAATCACTTGGGGCCTTATAAGACGCCTGCGAGGGAAGATGATCCTCGCCACATGCCGCCGAATTTTTATTACGACCAGCAAGACTGGATCCAAGCCTATCAGCGCGGAAAATCGTGGAACTGGTCCTCGTGGCGGCCGCACGGTTTTTGCGGCACTTCCGTCGGAAGCGCGATGAACCAACTGACGGGACTCGCCATTTATGCGACCATCTCGCGAGAACTCGGCCTTCCGCTGCGCTTCCCCGGCTCGCCGATAGCTTTCAAGTCGATCTACCAATTCACCGATGCCTCGCTCCTCGCCCGCGCGTTGCTGTGGGGCAGCGAGAACCCCGCATGCGCAAACCAGGCGTTTAACCTGACGAACGGCGAATACGACCGCTGGGAAAACATCTGGCCCGCGATCGCGGACTGCTTCGGCATGAATCCGGGCCCGGTTCAGACCATCAGTCTCGCGCGCTTCATGGCCGACAAGGAACCGTTGTGGGCGCATATTTGCGAAAAGCACGGCCTTAAGTCCTATCGGATTCAAGATCTCGTCAAATGGGATTTCGTCGACTGGGTGTACGGCGCGACGTTCGACCAGATGTCCAACCTGTCGAAAGTACGCCGCGCGGGCTGGAACGAAACGCTCGATGCGGAAACGATGTTTCGCAGACTGTTCGCAAAACTCCGCACCGAGCGCATTATTCCATGACGGCGGCGCTAGCTCTTGATTTTCAGGAGCTTGGCGGCGTTGTCCCACATGAGTTTCGGGATGATGTCCTGCCGGTAACCGAGTGCCAGGAAATCGCGTACCGCTTCCTGAATATCCTTTGTCGGATAAGCCGAACCGAACAGCGTCCGGTCCTCAAGAAACATGTTCGCACCCTTCACATAGGTGTCCGCGCAAATCATGCCCATCGTAGCGCCATAGAGATCCGGCGAGACGTAAATATTCGGGCATGCCAGGGCGACGACCACCATCTCTTCCGCGTAAGGCCAAGCGGCATGAGAGACGATGAATTTCACCTTCGGATATTTCTGCGCGGCGCGCTGGATCGAAACGGGACGCGACCAACTGATGTCATGGCCGCCGAGCGCGGAGAGCAAGCCGGAGAGCGAGATCGAAACCGGAAGATCGTATTCCTGCGCGATCTCGTAAATCGGATCGAGGCTCTCGTCATCCGACCAGCGCGGGCGAATGCCAGAGCCCGGTTCGATCGAAATGCCCTTAATGTTGGTGGCGCGCGCAAACTCGCGCACTTCCGCGAGGCCCTGCGGAATCGCCTCGAGATCGATGCCGAGGAAGCCAAGAAAACGATCCGGCCATTTCGCGACCGCTTCGACGATGTCACGGTTCGCGACACCACCGAGGTTGCCGGCCCCAGACGCGGCACGGCCCATCAGCACGCCGTATTTAATGCCGGCCGAGTCCATCTCCTCGAACAGAAGATCGACCGACTCGAGCCACGCAGAGCGCGGTCCCTTGAAGCTCACCAGATTGCGCGGATAGTGCATCGCCGTGCGAAACACGGAGCCCTTCGTCCAAGCCGGAATCGGCGGACGCAAACGCATGTCGATAATCGGCATCATATTCGGCTAAACCTCCCTATTTCCGATATTCATATTCTTGTTCTTGTTCTTGCGCGTGCGTCGCGCGTGTTCTTCAAGACGTATTCGAACCAAAGGAGCGCCCGATGGCACAGAGACACATGATTCTTGTGATGTACGACGGCCCGGCGAGCGCCGATTTCATCGAATGGATGAACGGCCCGCACTACGACGAGGTCAAAGCAACGCCGGGAATCGTCTCCGCGCGCCGTTTCGAGGTTGAGTCCGGCCCGGACGGTCACCGGCGCTACGTCGCAATTCTTGAAACCGACGATCTCGAGCAGACACTCGCGTGGCGAAACAGCCCCGAAGGTCAGCGCTCTCAGAAAGAGGCCAACGATCGGGGCGTTACGAACCGCTACTCGCTCGTGTGCAAACTTGCGCACTCGACTGTTCCCGGAGAAACTTCTTGATCAGTAAGGCAGATCGAGAAGCTGCGGCACGATCGTCGTGATCGACGGGAAGAAGATCAGGATGAGCAAGCCGAGGATCAGTACCGCCAGGAATGGAAGCAGCGGCGAAAGCAGCTCTTCCATTTTTATCTTGCCGATACTGCAAGCCATCAGCACGCCGATACCCGCCGGCGGGATGAACAGGCCGATGCCCGATGCCAGCACCACGATCGTCAGCCAGTGGACCATGTCGATGCCAAGCGCGCGGATTAGCGGCAAGAGAATGGGTACGAAGATCAGAACCGCAGGCGCGCCTTCGAGGATCGAGCCCACGAATATGAAGATCAGCGATGTGATGATGAGCACGCCCCAGGCCGGAATTTCCGCGGCTTTCATCCAGCCCGCAATCGCCTGCGGAACTCCCGCTGTCGCGAGCAGGTAGCCGAAAATCATCGCGAAGCCCATGAGGATCGAAATCAATCCGGTGGCGACACCAGTTTGAATGAGCGCGTCGAGCAGATTCTTCCAGGTCAGGTTGCGATACACGAGACCGCCGACGAGCAGCGAATAGACGACGATAATCGCCGCCATTTCCGTGATCGTCGCGATGCCGAGGCGGATTCCGATGAAGATGATCAGCGGAACGCCGAGCGCAAGTGACGCGTCTTTCAAGCCCGCGAACATCTGGGCGCGCGTATGCGCGGTGTCGCGCGGCATTTTGTAAATACGGGCCTGAACGTAAATCAAACCGAACACGAGCGCGCCCACGAGCAGCGACGGCAGCAAACCGGCTGCGAACACTGCTACGACGGAAGTATTCGCGACCGCCGCCACCACGACCATGAGAATGCACGGCGGAATCAGAATCGCGAAAGCGGAGGACGCGCTAATGAGCGAAAGGCTGTACGCCCTCGGATATCCCGCCTTCTCAAGCGGCTTCAGCGTCATGGCCGAAACGGCCGAAACGTCGGCGACGGTCGATCCGGAGACGCCCGATTGCAGCATCGTGCCCAGTACGACGCCCATCGGCAGGCCGCCACGGAAGCGGCCGACAAGCGTGCGGGCAAAGTTAATCAACCGCTCCGAGATTCCACCCTGCTCCATCACCGTTCCGGCAAAAATAAAGAGCGGGATCGCAAGCAGCACGAAGGAGTCGACGCCCATAACGGTGCGATGAACGATCAGGTTAAGCGGAATCGTACTCTGCAAACCCAGGACCAGAACCGAGGAAAGACCCATCGCGAAGCTGATGGGCAAGCCGATCGCGACAAGGATCGCAAATGCACCGAGAAGAATTAAGATACTCATGATGTCACCTACTCGCTCAGCCGCACGGCATCCGTGCCGAGGTGGTCGATGCGCTTTCGTTTGCCGCGCATCGTGTCCCACAGATTAAAGATTGCGTAGATCGTCATCAGCACACCGGCGACCAGCACGGCGAAATAGAGCCAGGCAATGCTGATATCGAGTCCGGGAAGGCGCTGCAGGAAAGAGTAGCGAACGGTGATCCAGGCTTCCCACGTAAAGAGTACGGAGAAGAACAGAATGGCGGCGTCCTGGATAATTTCAACGATCCAGCGCTTCTGCGGCGACATCCGGTCGACCGCGAAGTCAACGCCGATATGCGCGCGATGGCGGACACCTACGGCGAAGCCAAGAAACACGATCCAGATGAACAGCAAGCGGGATGCTTCGTCGGACCATGAAAGCCCGATATCAAAAGCATATCTGCCGATCACCGAAGCGGTGAGAAAAATAACCAGCACCGCGATCAACGCAGCCAAAAGCAACTCGGGAATCTTCAGGACAACCGTCCAGAAGATTCGTTCGCCGAACGATTGCGGCTTTTCGGCCTGTGCGGACTCTTGAAGCATGAAACTCTCCCCCAAACTGGCGCGAGACTTGTGAGAGGGCTGTTAAGCCCCCTCACATTCTACGCCTCAGTTCGTTTTCTGCGATTCGAGCACGAGGTCGAGCAATTCCTTGTCGACGTTCTTCTCGAACTGCTTCCAGATCTGGCGGCCAGTTTCGCGCCAGATTTTCATTTCGGCTTCGGTCGGCTGGTAGCTTTTTACGCCAAGTTTCTTCGCATGAGCGCGGGCGGCTTCGACGCCTTCCTGATCCAGCTTGTTCGCATAGACTTCCGCTTCTTTCGCTGCTTCCAGAATGACCTTCTGAACATCCGGGGAGAGCTTATCAAAACGCTCCGAACGGATCGCGAGAGTCTGAATGCCGATCACGGCCTTGTTCTCGGTGGAGTACTTGAGCACTTCATACTGTTTGGCGGTCGAGAGCCAGGTCGACATCACGAACTCGCCATCGACCACGCCAGAGCCGAGCGCGTTGTACACTTCAGCCCAGTCGATCGCGGTCGCGATACCGCCCCAGTTACGGAACATCGCGATTTCGACCGGCGACGCCGTCGTGCGGAATTTCAGGCCCTTGACGTCGGCCGGCACGCGTACTTCGCGCCGGTTGTTGACGATGTCACGAAAGCCGCCGTTGTCGAGCCGCATGAGAAGTTTGAAGCCCGCTTTCTCGAAGCGTTGTGCAATCGCCTGACCGGCCTTGCCGTCGAGCGCCTTGCGGAAAGACGCTTCGTCGTTAAATACATATGGCAGATCCATGAACAACAGAGCGTTCGTGAATGCCGCCCAGTTCGCGTTGGAAGCACCGGCGAAATCGACCGAGCCGTTGACCATCGCTTCAAGTGCCGTGCGTTCACTGTAGAGCGAACCGGCGAGATATGTCTCGACCTTGACTTTCCCGCCCGATTTCTGGGCGACCAATTCGGCGAACTTCAGCATGCCCTTGCCGATCGCCTGATCCGTCGTCGCACCGTGCGCAAGCTTCAGCACGATCGGTGCCTGCTGCGCGAGAGCGCTTCCGCCAGCAAACGTTACTGCCATGATCGCAGCGGCAACTCCCCCCGCAATCTTCGATTTAATCGTTGTCATCATATCCTCCCACTGGGACTTTACGTTGGTTAAGATGGACACTCGAGTGCCTCTTCTTATTTACAAACCTCGCGAATAAACGAGCCGCGCATCCTTCTTTTGCACATCCACGTAACGGACTTGCGGCCGCTTCGAGAGTTCGTCGATGAGCCGCGCAACCGGACTGAAGCGCGGCGAAGAAAGATCAAGCGGGCCGGCGGCGAACATTTCGTTCACCTCGTTGCCCGCGAACATGTAGCGAAGAATGAGCTCGTCATCGTCCGCGCCCGGATAAGCTTTGCGCAGCCCTGGCAACGCCGGCTCAAGCGGCTGCGGTTTCAGCGGAATCTTCGGTGATCCGTTCGCAATGATCCGGTCGAGAACGTTCGGGTCGACAGGCGCCAGCAACTTGCCGAAGTGGCCGAGCGCGTACATTTTCACTTCGTCCGGAACGGTACGATAGCGTTCGCCGCCGACGACGTTCAGCATCGCCTGCACGCCGATGATTTGCGAGAACGGCGTGACCATGATCGGCCAGCCGAGATCGGCGCGGATCTGCACGATTTCCTGAAGAATCTCCTCGAAACGGCTTTCGAGTCCTGCCTGCTGCAACTGGAATTTCCAGTTCGCGAACATGCCGCCGGGCATCTGGTGCTGGTAATGGAACGAGTCGTATTCCATCGGCGCGCCCTTTGCGAAACCCTCTTGCTCGGCGAGTTTCGTAAGGTAGTCGCTGACATGGTCGATTTTTGTTCGGTCGATCTTCGCGTCGAAACCGTTCAGCTTCAGATTTTGAAGCGTCGACTGGACCGACGGCTGGGCCGGTCCGCTCGCCAGGGGGGCAATCGACGTATGCAACTGATCGACGCCGAGCTTGATCGCTTCTAGATAAACGAGCGGCGCTAGGCCGGTGTTGCAATGGCTATGCAATTCCAGCGGACGGCCGCCCATGACGGCTTTCAGCGCCGGCACGAGCGTGCGGATGCGGTCCGGCGTCAGCAGCGCGCCGGAGTCCTTAATCATGATCGCGTCGATATTCCCGCGCTCGATAAGCGCGCGTGCGGTTCGTGCATAGACTTCATCGGTATGGACGGGGCTTTCGCAGAACACCAAAGCGCCGACCGAATACATCCCGAGACGTTTGGCGTGCCTCACACTCACCAGCATGTTCTCAACGTCGAACAAGGCATCGAGCGTGCCGACGACGCGGAAGCCATTGGCGTGCAGGCGTTCGATCCACAGTTCCACGATATCGTCCGGAACCATACTGAAGCCGACGAGGCTTTTGCTGCGGCAGTAACCGCGCAACGGGGTATTGCGGAATTTCTCGCGGAACAACCGCGCTTTCTCCCAGGGATTTTCCTTGAGATAGCGAACGCAGACGTCGAATTGCACCGGAGCCATGAAGTCGATCATCGCGAAGCCGGCTTGGTCCATCGCTTCCGCAATCGGGAGCATCATGCCCGCGGTCATTCGCGTGGCCCAGAGACACTGCTGCGCATCGCGGAGCGTCGTGTCGATAATTTCGATCGTGCGCTTGGACCGCGCAGCAGCCTTGGCGCTTGCGCCGCCTGTTACTGCCTTTGGAGACCGTTCTGCGATGTTCATGCGACGATCCGTCAGTCCGGTTTCACGAAGAAAAGTGGCTGGTCGTCTTCGACCATGTCACCGTCGTTTACCGCGATCGAAACGATCGTGCCGGATACGCCGGCGTTGACGGTCTTGAAGAGCTTCATCACCTCGATCATGCAGACCGTATCGTCCGGTCCGACGCGGCTACCGACCTCGACGTAAGCCGGCTCAGACGGCGACGGCGCGCGATAGAAACGACCGAGCATCGGTGCCTTGATCGCAGCGGTTCCGGCCTCAGCCTTCGCAGAGGCAACCGCATGCGCCGCCGGCTTCTTGACCTCGGGCGGTGGTGGCGTCTCTCCATCCGTGCTCAACGAGCGTTGCTGCACGCTGACCGAGGGTTCGGACGCGACGGCCGCGCCGCCCACGCCTTTACGCACGTGCAGCTTCAACTCGGCGGTCTCGAGCTTCACCTCGACATCGGTAAGCCGATCGACGACCCGCAGGATTTCTTCGACGTCGTCATTCGTGAAGACAGGCGAATTGGACATGATACTGAACTTGGCCTTCTTGTATTTCTAAGCTTGCGGCGATACGTCGACGGCGTTCACGAGTTCGGCGATGTCGTTGCACGACTCCAGCGAACGCATGATTTCGACCGAACGAAGAATACGGTCTTCCGGAAGCAATCCCTCGACGCAGCCGCGATACTTTTCGATGCACTGATCGAAATTAAAAAGATGCGGAGGCTGCCCCTTGGACAGTTGCGGTTCGATCGACACTTCCTTGCCATTCTTCAGCCGGTAGACGATGCGCGGCGTCCATCCGGTCGGAGCCCAGCCCCAGTCTTCGCGGATGGTCATGCGTACCTTCGAGCGCAGCGTCCGGAATTCCGCGCTATCGATCTTCGCCTTCGAGAAACTCGCGGGCAGAACGCGCGGTTCGAGCAAAGCGGCAGCGATGGCGTGCGGGAGGCTGAACTGCGCTTCGATCTCGTTCTTCGGCTCAAGATACTGCACGACCGTCGGGAAGAATGCGTTCACCTCCACCTCGATCTCCGAGATAGCGTCGGCCGATACCTTGCCCGCGTCGCGCTGCTCGACGGTCGACTCGATCATGCGCTGCAGGTGGTAGCAGCAGGGGAACTGCTTGATGCCGACCTCGAGCACGCGATAAGGCCGGCCCCAATCGTTCAGGATGCCGCCTATATTCTCGACCTTGCCAGCCGTAATCAGATTCAAGAGACCACGTGGGGCCTCGAGCACATCCAGCTGACCGGTAAATCCATCTTTCGCGAGCAATGCCGCCGTCAGGCCGTTACGCGCTGCGAAGCCCATCTCGGCAATGTGCGCCATCGAGCCGGTCTGATAGCCGACGCCGCTGCCCTGCGAAGCGGCGATACTCAGCGCATGCGCGGTGCCTTTCTCGTCGAGGCCCAGCAACTTGGCCGCGGCAGCCGCGCAACCCAAGGCACCCGCGAGCGCGAGCACCATATAACCGAGCCTGCGCGCCTCGCGGCATGCGATTCCGATTCTGGCCTGCGTCTCATAGGCGAGCACGAATGCCTCGATCGCCGTGCGTCCATCGGAGTGCAGATGCTGTCCGAGCGCGAAGATTGCCGGAAACAGCGTGTAACTTGATACCGCTTCCGGAAAGCTGTCGTCCTCATATTCCGTTGCGTGAGCGAACGTCGCATTCGCAAGCGCGGCCCACTCGACCGACGTCTTGCCGCGCATGCCAAACACCGTCGCCTCCGGCGTGCCGCCCGCTCTCTTTACATAGCGCGTGACAATATCCGATCCCGCGCTTTGCGGTCCGGCGAGCATCGCGCCGAGCGCACTCATCGCAAGCGTCTTGCTATAGTCCGCGACGTTCTCCGGAATCTGCTCGTAACGCGTAGTCGCGATGCGTTGCGCGATCTCTCGCGTAATGGGCGGCGTTGGCGTCATCGTTATTCTTTCTTGTTCTGCTGACGAGATGATATGGAAACATCTATATCTTTCCAACCGGTTTTTGAAATCTTGCCAGAAAAAATGTTTACAATCATAACTCTTATAAGTTATTGTTTTTAAACACTTTTATCGCCAGTCGCACTACCGTGGAACGCCTCGGCATAAAATTCAATCATATCTTTTCTTGGGTGCAGTGCGGTGTTTGCCGTCTTTCGCAGCAGGCGGGGCGTAGACCGGCGGCGACCAGAAAATCAACAATCAGTGCGAGCTTTTTGCCAGACGTCGCCAGCCATGTGCCTTGAGCATGCATGAGACGTTGCAACCTACTGGCATCGCATTGCTGCGCATGTTTAGTGTAACCGAGCGCTTTCAGTAACAAGGAAAGAAGATGTCTATCGTCACGCAAAACAAGCCTCTCATCGAAGCGTTTTGGCCCTCGTTGTCAAAGCAGGACACGCAAGGGTTCATTCGCAAGGCGCTTCTCGTCATCGGCGGCAGTTTGCTTCTGACGATGTCTGCGAAGATCAACGTACCGTTCTATCCCGTGCCGATGACGATGCAGACTTTCGCGGTAATCGTGATCGGCGCCGCTTTCGGCTGGCGCCTCGGCGTCGCGACCGTGCTGCTTTATCTTGCGCAAGGTGCATACGGCCTTCCGGTTTTTGCCGGCACGCCGGAGAAAGGTATCGGCCTCGCCTATATGGCAGGACCGACCGGCGGCTATCTCCTGGGCTTTGTCGCCGGCGCGGCGGTCGCGGGATGGCTTGCCGAACACGGATGGAATCGTTCGGTGCTGCGTCTCACGGCGACGATGCTGCTCGCGCACGCGACGATCTTTCTGTTCGGCACGGCTTGGCTCGGCGCGCTGATAGGCTTCGAGAAAGCCTGGCTTGCAGGCGTAGCGCCCTTCTATCTCGCTACAGTCTTCAAGACGCTGCTCGCCGTCGCTTTCATCAAGGCGGGCTGGTCGCTGACCAAAGACTGATGAACCGATCGAAAACGAATGCAAATAGAATACAAAGGCGCCCCCAGGGCGCCTTTGTCGTTCAGGCAGCAACACTTTCGACATATTGAAATCCCGCCAAATACCAGGGCTTCGGGATATCCGCGGCTCGACGAAAATGGCTGGCTGAGCACGCAGTCCAATCGAGGCTGATCTGCGTTAAAAAGTACACTACAATAGGGAAATTTAGGGAGTTCTTGCCACCTAACAAGGACCTATTACTAAGTCCTCGCTTATTCTCCACCGACGCCGGTAATTTTGATTCCCGCGTCGGGAATTTTATACTTGCGATTAATCCAGATAAGCACCGACGTAAGGCTCTCCGCAACAACAGAGTTTGCGAGTGGTCCGACATCGATTCCTTTCAATCCAGCGTCGCCTGCCAACGATAAGCCGACCTGTCTTGCGTTGACGTCGTCGCTCGCGACCAGAACGTCGCATTCAATCTCGTAGTTCAGATCCTTCAACTTGTGCGCCGACACATTCTGAAATGCGGAAACGACCTTCGTTTGTTCGCCCAAGAATTTCTGAACGGCAACGACGCAGGAGTCCGACTCCGGAAGTTGCACCGTGGATACCTTCGGCGGGACCAACGGCACGGTGACGTCGATCAGCACCTTACCCGCGAGAACATCCTTCAAGCTTTCGACGGTCGAGCGCTGCGCCGAGAACGGAACGGTCAGCACGACAACATCGGCCTGTTGCACGCCGGCACGGCTTTCCATGCCCTCGACATTCTTTTTCCCGGTGAGCGCATTTATTGCGTCCACCGTGCTCCGCGCCTTCGATGCATCGCGCGAGCCGATGATCACGCGATGGCCATGAGCGGCCCAGCGCGCAGCGAGGCCGCTGCCTTCGGCGCCGGTGCCGCCGACGATGCAGATGGTTTTCTTATCTAAACTCACAATTGTCCCCCAACTTCCAAACTGGTTTTGGCCGCACTGCTTTTTCTTTTGCCTACGAACGGATCGAGAATGAGATCCGTCAACGGCGCTGCCTGATAGCTCTTTGCCTGCTGTCCCGGCCACGGCCTTGCGTAAAGAGTACTGCGCTGCTGCGGCGTCCTGCCCGCGCTTTCGATGAGTTCGTCCATGCTTTTCGGATCGAGTTCCTGCCCATGCTCGGTGCCGGCGGCGCGTGAAATGCTCTCGTTCATCAGCGTGCCGCCAAGATCATTGGCTCCGCCTTGCAGCAAGGCGCGTGCGCCGGCGGGGCCGACTTTCACCCATGATGCCTGAATGTTCGTAACAAGCGGATGCAGCGTCAGCCGGGCGATCGCATGCATCAGCCGCACCTCGCGCCATGTCGGACCTTTCCGCGCCTGCCCGCGAAGCGACATCGGCGCTTCCATATGTACGAAAGGAAGTGCCACGAATTCGGTGAGACCTCCCGTCTCGGCTTGCAAGTTGCGCAACGTCAATAGATGCTTCGCCCAGCTCACCGGCGTCTCCATGTGGCCGAACATGATGGTCGACGTCGTCGGCAGGCCGCAGCGATGCGCCGTTCCGATCACCGACAGCCATTGCTGCGTATTGATCTTGTCGGCACAGATCACGCGGCGAACGTCATCGTGGAGGATTTCCGCCGCCGTACCCGGTAAGGAACCAAGCCCTTCGTCACGCAGCATCCGCAGGAACCGCTCGACCGGAATATTAAGCGTCGCCGCTCCCTGCGTTACCTCGAGCGGCGAGAACGCGTGAACGTGCATCTCGGGCACTTCGCACTTCACCGCTCTTACGAGATCGAGATAGGTCTGGCCGGTATAGTGCGGATTGATGCCGCCCTGCATGCAGACTTCGGTGGCGCCCCGCTCCCACGCTTCGCGCGCGCGTCGGGCCACTTCCGAGAGCGAAATATCGTACGGCTTACCGCGCAGGTGATCGTGGCTTTTACCCTTCGAGAAGGCGCAGAAGCTGCAACGATAGAGGCAGACGTTGGTGTAGTTGATATTCCGGTTGACGACATAGCGGACGACATCGCCGCTCATCTTTCGACGCAATTCATCAGCGGCCGCAGCGATTTCCTCGACGGCTGCGTCCCGCGCGCCGAACAGCCTGACGACATCTTTCTCCGCAAGACGCTCGCCAGCTGAAGCGCGGTTCAGGAGATCGTCGAACCGGTGCGACGGATTTCGGGAGATCGAAGACGCCGGAATCGAAACCAGCGCGCCCGGCGCCCAATCGTCCTCTCGTGCGATGCCATTGCTATCCACCAGATGAAGCGCGCGGCGATGAACTTCAGGGTTCAGCCATTCGGGGCAAATATATTCCGGGTAAGCCGCGAGGCGCGGTACGAGCGAAAAGCCTGCCTTCTCGGTTTCGTTGCGAAGCATCGCGATCGCGGGCCAGGCCGCTTCGGGATTGACGTGATCGACCGTCACCGGAGAAACGCCGCCCCAATCGTTGATGCCGGCCTCCAACAGCGCCGGATAATTCGAGTAACTCAGGTTCGGCGGAACCTGAATGTTCATTTCACCGCCGAGCACGATGCGCGCCGCTGCCGCCGTCCAGAGCAGATCGTCGAGATCTGGCTCATCGTTACCGGCGAAGCGCGTCGCGGCTTTGGCACGGAAGTTCTGGACGATGATTTCCTGAATGTGCCCATATTGACGGTGGAGATCGCGTAGCACGAGCAGCGACTGAATGCGCTCGAGCCGCGTCTCACCGATGCCGATCAGAATGCCGCTGGTGAACGGTACTTTGTGCCGTCCGGCCGCGGCAATCATGTCCAGCCGGACCGCCGGGTCTTTATCCGGCGATCCGAAATGCGCGCCGCCACGCTCGCACAGGCGTTGCGAGATCGACTCCAGCATGATCCCTTGCGAAACGCTGACGTCCCGGAAGCCCGCGATTTCGTCTTCCGTCATGACGCCCGCGTTCACATGCGGCAGCAGCGTCGTCTCCTTCAGGACAAGCTCGCACATCGCGCGCAGATATTCGTGCGTGGTCGCGTAACCGAGCGCCGCCAGCACCTCGCGCGCCGCCGCGTAACGCAATTCGGGCTTGTCGCCGAGCGTGAACAACGCTTCCGTGCATCCCGCGCGCTCGCCGGCTTTTGCGATTCTCAGCACTTCGTCCGGCGAAAGGTACGCGGATTTCAGGTGGCGCGGTGTCTTCGCAAAGGTGCAATAGCCGCAAGTGTCGCGGCAAAGCTGCGTCAGCGGGATGAACACCTTGCGCGAATAGGAAATGTTGTGGCCGTGATGTTCGCGGGCAAGGTGCGACGCCTCACCAAGAAGATTAGCGAGCGGTACGGCTTCGAACCGCGAAAGCAGCGCTCTTGCTTCGCCGATCGCGTAGTCCTGCAATTTCGCCTTCTCGAACATCGTCGACCTCTTATTCCGCGCGCGCCGGCTTTGTCATCGCATCCGCCGAAAGCACCTGCCTGATTACCTCAGGACTCAGTAGCCCCTCTTCCAGAACGAGTTCCGCGATCCGCCGCCGCTCGGTCAACGCTCGCTTTGCGATCCTTGCCGAAGTTTCATAGCCGATTAAAGGCGCAAGCGCCGTCGCCAATCCTACGCTCGTTTCCGCAACTTCCCTGCAACGGGCTTCGTCGGCCTCGATCCCCGTGATGCAGCGGTCTGTCAGCGTCGTTGCGCCCGCTGTGAGGTATCGAAGCGACGACAAGATGCAATAGCCGATTGTGGGCTCGAATGCGTTCAGCTGTAGCTGTCCGCTCTCGGCGCACATTGTCACGGTGACGTCATGACCGATAACCAGATACGCGATCTGGCTCACGACTTCGGGAATCACCGGGTTCACTTTTCCCGGCATAATCGAGGAACCTGCCTGCACCGCCGGGAGTCTGATCTCCGCGAAGCCCGCGCGCGGACCGCTCGCGAGCAAGCGCAGATCGTTGCAAACCTTGGAAAGTTTCACAGCGACGCGCTTCAGCACGCCGGAAAACAGTACGAAGGCGCCCATGTCTGAGGTCGCCTCGATTAGGTCGCTTGCCTGAATGATCGCGTAGCCGCTCAATGTCGAAAGCTCCACGATCGCAACTTCGGCATAGCGCGCACGTGCATTCAGACCGGTCCCGATTGCCGTACCTCCGAGATTGACCTCCTGAAAGAGCCGCGAGGCCTCGCGAAGACGATCGATGTCTTCGCGGATTGTTACAGCGAACGCCTTAAACTCCTGCCCGAGCGTCATCGGCACCGCTTCCTGAAGCTGGGTGCGCCCGATTTTCAGGATATGCGCGAATTCAACGCCCTTACGCTCCATCGACATGGCCAGACGCTCGAGCGCCGTAAGCAATGGCTCTGCCGCAAAAAGGATCGCGAGCCGGAGCGCGGTCGGATAGGCGTCGTTTGTCGATTGCGACATGTTCACGTCGTCGTGCGGAGAGACGATGCCGTAGTCGCCTCTCGCACCGCCCAGCGCCTCGATCGCGAGGTTTGCTATGACCTCGTTCGCATTCATGTTCGTGGATGTGCCGGCGCCGCCCTGAATCATGTCGACGGAGAACTGTGTCTTCAGCGCTGGCTCCGCAATGATCCGGTTGCAGGCCAGTTCGATGGCCTCGGCTTTCGTGGTCGTGAGCGCGCCCACTTTCTCGTTCGCGCGGCCCGCCGCAAGTTTAACGAGCACTAGCGCACGGACCAGCTCGGGAAAACTGCCGACCGGAACTCCAGTGATCGGAAAATTATGAAGCGCGCGCTCGGTATGAATTCCCCAATACTGGCTTGCATTAATGTCAAGTTCGCCGAGCGAGTCCTGCTCGCGCCTTAACGATCTAGGTGTGGCGTCCAGCTGCCCAACATTCTTGACATCGCTCATTGCTTCTAGCCGCCTGAAAGTTGCGAGTAGCAGTCGATCTCGTCGCCGTCCTGCAGTTTATGTTCGCCTAGGCGCAGCGTGCCGTTGACGGAAACGATCCACGCTTTGTTTTTGGCGCCGATAGAATTGAGAAATTCATTCACGTCCGCGCCCGGCGCGAGCTGCACGTCGCACTTGCCTTCCGGGTCGTCTACGATGAGACGAAGAAGGCCGTGCAATCTTCCATGAACCAGAATGTTCATTTCCCCGTTTCGGAAACCTCCGTCAGGGTTCGTACGATCTTTTCGGCCGTAATCGGCAGCGTCTGTATGCGCGCCGATACTGCCGACGCAATCGCGTTCGCGATCGTCGCCGGCGGGTGGATAACCGGCGGCTCGCCTACGCCTTTGGCACCGTATGGTCCGACCTTGCTCGGCGACTCGACGATAAAAGAGCGGATGTTCGGCGCGTCCATCGCCGTCGGCATCTTGTAATCGGTAAGACCCGGATTGCGGACGATACCGTTCTCGTAAACGATCTCCTCGCTCAGCGCCTGACCGATGCCCTGCACGACGCCGCCTTCGATCTGCCCTTCGATGTAGGTCGGGTTGATCGCGCGCCCGACGTCCTGCACCACGACGTAATCGTGGATCTTGACCTCACCAGTTTCCGCGTCGACCGACAGGTCAACCGCATGAGCGTGGAAGCTCGGCGAGTTGATCGCGGTAATTACCATATTTTCCGTCCGCTCCTTGTCGTGAAGCGTCGGCGGAGCGATGAAAGTGCCGTGCGCGATCAGACCGCCCTGGCTCGTCTGTGCGATCGCGGCTATTTCCTTCAGCGTAAGCGATTTGTCGCCGAATTTCGCGACGCCGTTCTCGATCTCGATTTCTTCGGGCTTGGCGGACAACTGCTTCGCCGCGATCTCCTTCATCCGCTGATGAAGTTTGCCGACCGCGTCGATACAAGCATTGCCGACGGCGAATGCCGTTCTGCTGCCCTGCGCGCCGTAGTCAAACGGCGTCGAGGCGGTATCGCCGCTGACGATCTGGATGCTGCCGAGTTCGACACCGAGCGCTTCGGCGAGAACCTGCGCGGCTCCCGTCAAAGCAGCGGTTCCGATTTCCGCACAACCGGTATTGAGAAATACCTGCCCGTCCGGCCCGACCTTTACGTACACGCCGGAAGAACCCGATGTAGTCGTCCACCACGCGCAGGCAATGCCCTTGCCGCGCCCCGGCTCCGGTCTGCGATCCTTCCAGCCGATCGCATCGGCCGCTTTCAGGAGACACTCCTCGAGGCTCACGCTTTCAAGCTTCTGCCCGTTCGGCGCCAGATCGCCTTCGCGAACGATGTTGCGCAGACGGAATTCCAGCGGATCGATGCCAAGCGCATCGGCGATGATGTCCATCTGCGACTCGACCGCGAAGTTGCCTTGCGGCCCGGCGGGCGCGCGGAACGAACCGGTCGGAGTCTTGTTCGTGTAAACCGAACGGCTTTCCAGACGCAGGTTCGGAATCTTATACGGGCCTGCAAGCATCAGCATCACGCTCGACGCGACACCAACGCCCGAACCAGATGTCGCGCCGGTATCGACCAAGATGCTCGCGGCCTTCGCGAGAATCTTGCCCTCCTTGGTAACGCCGGTCGTAAGATCGATGACCAACGGCTGACGAGGTAACGCCGCAGTCATTTCCTCCTCGCAGGACGAGACGAATTTCACCGGCCTCCCGACTTTCAGCGCGGCGGCAGCGGCATAATGTTCGACGCCGAGCCGCAACTTCCCGCCGAAGCCTCCGCCAATCACAGTTACGTTCACACGTACCTGTGACGGTGTGATCTTGAAAATCTCCGCGAGGGTCGCCTGCGCTTCGAACGGCAATTGTGTATTCGACCAGACATGGAGCTGTTTTCCGTCCGCCCAATGCGCGATCGCCGCACGCGGCTCGGTGTAGCCGGGATGAACGATGTTTGTGACGAAACGATGCGTGAAGACGCGATCGGATTTCTTCAAGGCTTTATCGACGTCGCCGAGGACCAGACGCGCCTGGTTCGTGATGTTGCCCTGCCGCTTCACCGTCGGAACGGCTTTGTATTCCTGCCAACCCGGATGAACCAACGGCGCGTCGGCCTTCACGGCGTCTTCGGTCGTGAAGACAGCCGCTTGTTCCTTATATTCGACCCTGACGGCTTTCGCCGCAGCCTCAGCTTCCTCGGCAGTACGCGCGACGACGGCGGCAACCGGTTGGCCGACAAAGTTGACGCGCTTCGACGCGAAGACTTCCATGTCCTTCACGAACGAACCGTAGCGCTGCGCGGGAATATCGGCCGCCGTCACGACTTCATAGACGCCGGGCATGGCTAGCGCTTCTTCGATCTCGACCGAAAGAATTTCTCCGCTGGCGATCGTGCTGTGCACAAGCTTGCCGTGCAGCATCCCCTGCATTGCGAAATCAGTGCCGTAGATAGCCTTTCCGCTTACCTTGCCGCGTGCATCGAGCCGCGGAAAGGATTTTCCGATGACGCGAAACGGAGAGTTCATGCGCGCTCTCCCTGTTGCGAAAGGCGCTGTGCGGCGGCCATAATCGCATCCACGATCTTCTGATAACCTGTGCAGCGGCAGAGCGTGCCCGCGATCGCCTCGCGCACGGATTCGCGCGTCGGGCGCGGGTTCTCATCCAGAAACGCTTTCGCCGTCATGATCATGCCGGGAATGCAGTAGCCACATTGTACCGCGCCGAATTCGATGAATGCTTCCTGCAGAGGATGCAGCGCGGCACCCTCGGCTAGACCCTCTACCGTTGCTACCTGCCGGCCCTGACATTGCGCCGCCAACACGGTGCAGGACGCTACCGACTTGCCGTCGAGCACGACCGTGCATACGCCGCACTCGGCTTCAAGGCAGTTGGTCTTCGTTCCGGTCAACTCGAGTTCGTCGCGCAGAACGTCGAGCAGCGAATAATGAGCGGGAATGGAAAGCCGGTGCCGGCGTCCGTTCACGGTAAGATCAAGCTGCACTTCTGTCATCGTTCAGTTCCGAAATTCGATTCCAACTCAGTTCGACAACACGGCGCGCATAGACGCCGGCGAGATGGCGGCGAAAACTTGCTGATGCGCGCACGTCATCGATCGGCGAAGCCGCAGCGGCGGCAAGCATGCCTGTCTCCTCCAGAACGTCTTTCGAGAGCACTTTGCCCTCCAGAAACTTTTCCGCTTCCGTCAAGCGGATCGCTTTGGGACCGGCCGCACCCATCGCGAGCCGCACATCCGTCATCTTGCCGTCGGGCGACGCCGAGACGACACCGGCCATCGCTACGATCGAAATCTCCATCGCGCGGCGGCGTCCGCCCTTGAGAAACGTGGACGAAAATTTTTGCGCGGGCGCCGCGAATGCGATTTCGGTCATTACTTCATCACTTGCCCGCACCGTCTTGCGGGGGCCTTCAATGAAGTTCGCAAGCGGAACGACGCGGCGGCCTTCGCTGCCGGCTAGCGCGACTTCCGCATTGAGACAAAGCAGAATCGGCACCATGTCGGCGGCGGGCGAGGCATTGCAGAGGTTGCCGCCGACCGTCGCGACGTTGCGCACCTGATGGCCGCCGATCACGCAAGCGCTTTCGCGCAGCGCTTCCAGCGCCCCTGCGAACCGGATTTCCCTTTCGATCTGACGGTGCGTGACTAGCGAACCGAGAGAAAAGTTCGGCCCAGTTCCCTTGATCTCGCCAAATCCGGGAATCTGCTGCAGGTTGATGACTGCTTCGGGCCAGGCTCCCGATTTGCGTGCCTGAATGATGAGATCGGTGCCGCCTGCGATAAACCGCGCAGCACCGCCTCTGGCTTTCGCCATTGTCACTGCATCCTGCAACGTTTGCGGCGCCAGAAATTCCAGTTTCATTTATTGTCTACTCCTCGCTGCGTTTAATTCAGCGAAAACTCCGTGCCTGCCGGCAGCCATTGCGGTTTGCCGCCGCGCACGAACATCCGCGCGCGGCCCTGTCCGACTACCGTTGCCTTGCCGCCCTCGACTTGGATCGCCGTCTGCTCCTCGATTCCGAGCACCGGAATGAAGTTACAATTCAGGTATTCAGCGATGCGTTGGTCGCGCGTTTCACTGCCCGGCGCCATCGCGGGATCCGCCTCCTGATAATGCGGGTTGATCGCCCAGGGCACGAGCGCCATGCCGGTGAATTCGGTCGCGCCGACGACATTCCAGTCGTTCGTCGCGAGAATGTTCGGCGCGGCGATGTTCGTGCCCGCGCTCGTCCCGATATAGGGCATGCCGTTACGAACACGCTCGGCAAGTCTTTGCAGCAGTCCGTGCTGGCGAAGGCGGCTGATAAGCGCATAGGTATTTCCGCCGCCGACGAAAATAGCTTCCGCCTGATCGAGTTTGCGGAACGCGTCAATGTCGAGCTTCAGATGATCGGTCGCAAGCCCCTTGCCGGCGAGCGCTTTCGCCGCGTGGCCATAGCGCTCGTCTTCGTCGCCGAGTCGCGCAGCTGTGACATAGGTTACCCGCGCACATCCGGCGAGGAATGAGCGGATCATCTCGCCGCAATGCTCGAGGAACGGCGTCCCCGAATTGCTGATGAGAAGCATACGGCTCATGGCTCGAGCCTTCCGTCGCGATAAATGCGCATGTCGCTGAGCCGCCACGAGATCGTGGCTTGCTCGCCGGTCGCCGGACGGACGGACTGCACACCGGAAACGTCGACGCGCACCACCTGCCGCGAAGCGGTCGTCACCTGATAGCGGGTCGCTACGCCGACGAAAACCGTGCTCTGCACGCGAACCGGCAGAGAAACCGATGCTTCGTTACCAAACTCGATCTGTTCGGGCCGCAGCATGACCTCTACTTCGCCCGCCTTTAACTCGCGGTCGAGTTGTATCGAGACGTTTAGGCCGTCGAGCTCGATCCGGCTTTTGCCGCCTACGTTTGATACCTTTGCCTTGAACAGATTAGCGGTGCCGACGAACTCCGCGACGAAGCGCGTCGCCGGGAACTGATAAAGCGTATCGGGCTTGTCGATCTGAAGAATCTTCCCGTCATGCATTACCGCGATGCGGTCCGAGAGCGAAAGCGCCTCCTCCTGGTCATGCGTGACGAAAACCGTGGTGATGCCGACCGACTTCTGCAAATCCTTCAGTTCGAACTGCATGTCTGAGCGGAGCTGCTTGTCGAGTGCAGCCATCGGCTCGTCGAGCAAGAGCACGTCGGGCCGTACTACAAGAGCGCGCGCGAGCGCTACGCGCTGCTGCTGGCCGCCCGAAAGCTGTTGCGGATAGCGGTCGAGAAAGCCAGACAGCCGGAGCTGTTCGGCCGCAGCGAATGCTCTTTGCCGGATTTCGTCAGCGGACACATTGCGCATGCGCAGGCCGAAGCCGATGTTTTTTTCGACGCTCATGTGTGGGAATAGCGCGTAGTCCTGATAGACCATCCCGATATTGCGCTTGTTCGCGGGCACATCGCGCACGGACACGCCACCGATGCGAATGTCGCCTTCGGCGATGTCGCTGAAGCCCGCGATTGAGCGCAGCGTCGTGGTCTTGCCGCAACCGCTCGGGCCCAGCAGCGAAACGAATTCACCAGGCTTTACGTCAAGCGACAGCGCCCGCACCGGCACCGAATTGCCGTAGCGTACCGTGATCTTCTCGATTTCGATGCCGGCCTGCTTCATTTCATTCTCACACGATCTTCTCGACGCCCACGACCCGGTCGGCGACGATCACAAAGAACGCCGAACTGACGATCAGCAGTGCGCTGATTGCCGAGATGGTCGGGTCGAGGCTCGATTCGATGTTAAAGTAAATCTGCACCGGCAGCGTCGCGCCGGACACGGTGAGAAATGCGGACGCCGTGAAGTTGTCGAACGACACGACGAAACAGAAAAAGATCGCCACGAACAGGCTCGGCCGCATCTGCGGAAAGGTCACCAGAAAAAAGCTTTTCAAGCTCGACGCGCCGAGACCGACCGCAGCCTCCTCCAGCTTGGGATTCATCCGGATCAGGCTCGAGCGAATGACGCGCAAGGCATAGGGGAAGGTCAGCACCACGTGCAGCAACAGGAGATTGAGAAACGGCTGCTTCGAGCCAATGCGGACGAAGAACACGAGAAACGAAAGGCCCAGAATGACCTGCGGCACCAGGAGCGGTGACATCAGGAACGCGTCGATCAGATCCCGCCCCGGAAACTTCTTTCGCGTAAGCGCGACCGCACTCACGACGCCAAGCGAAATCGAAATCGCCGAGCTGATGACCGCCAGCACCAAACTGAACGCCGCCGCCTCCACCAGCTCGGGCTGCGCGACGATGTTCCAGAACCAGCGCAGCGACCAGCCGTTCGGTGGAAATACGGTTTCGTTGGTCGCGTTAAATGCAGTAATCGTGGTCACGAACAAGGGAAACGTCGCAGCGAACAGCGTGACGAAGGCGATCGCAGTCGCCGCGATGGTAAGCGGATCTCGCGCTGCGCCGGCTTTCATTGGCGCCCTCCCGCGAGGACCTGGCTTGCCTTGTTCACGCCGACGATCGCAATAAGGCTGATAAGGAGCGTGATGACTGCCGCCGCGGCGGCGAACGAATAGTTGAAGCGCGCGACCGCCTGTTCGTAAATGACGTTACCGATCATCTTGAAAAAGCCGCCGCCGAGCAGGCCCGGTGTCAGATAAGCCGCGAAGCAGAAAACGAACGTAAGAATGACGCCGCTCAAGATCCCGGGAACGCTCAAGGGAAGCGTGATCGACAGAAGAGCGCGCAAGCGCCCGGCACCAAGACCGAGTGCCGCCTCCTCGTAGCGAAGGCTGATGGTCTGCAGCACGGCGTTGATCGGAAACACCATCAGCGGCAGGGCCGCGGCCGTCAGCCCGATTGCAACGCCGAGTTCGTTATACATCAGCTTCACGGGCGCACTGACGATGCCGCTTCCGAGCAGCATACGATTGATAACGCCATTGTTTCCGAGAATAAGCATCCAGCCGTACATCTTCACGACATAGATCGAGAAAAACTGGATCGCGAGCGCGAGCGTGATCAGCGACGCAACCGTGCGCGACGAGCGGCTCATGGCGATTGCGATCGGATAGCCCAGTAATAGGCAGATTACGGTGACGTATAAGGCGATCCATATCGACTGCAACAGGATCGTCAAATTGCGCTCGTCGCCGAGGAAAGAGCGGTAGGATTCCAGCGACAGCGCGCCACTGGAATCCATCACGCTCATGACAAGCACCGACGTCAGCGCGATCAAGAATCCTGCGATCAGCCCCAACGCGGGCAGAAGCAACAGCAGAACACCCAGTTTCGCTTTCATCGGCGCCTTGCTTGGCCCTTAGCGGGCCATGACCTCGCGGTCGTAACGGTCGATGATCTTGCTGAGATCGTCGCGAAGAACGCGATAATCGACAACGTAGTTGTTCGACACGTCTTTCAGGATTGGCTTGATCGAAGCTGGAGGCTGCGCCTTCGAATTCGCCGGCGCGGAACCGAGCGCCTTAGAGAGCACTTCCTGCACCTCGACCGAAAGGACGAAATTGATAAACTCAAGCGCCTCTTTCTTCTTCGTGGTGCCGGCGACCACCGTAATCGGCGTTTCGGCGACAAATGCGGGCTTCGGAATTACGAAGCCGTACTTGCTGTCCGGTCCGAGATGCTGAACGACGTTCGGCATGATGCCCCAAGCCACCAGCGCTACCTCGCCTGCCTCGAGCAAGCGGATCGATTGCACGTTGTTCGTATAGAAGGATGCAACCGAGCCTTTGAGCTTCGCAAGGTTGGCAAAACCCGGATCGAGATTCTTCTCGTTGCCGCCGTTGATGACCGCCGCCATCAGCGGGAAATAGCCCGGGTCGAACGTGGCGGCGGGAGCTGCAATCTTGCCCTTCAGACGCGGGTCCCAGAGGTCTTTCCATTCCTTCGGCTCGAAGGGAACAAGATCCTTGCGATAAAAGATGCCGCGCTGGGAAACCCATGCGGTGATGGCGTGTGAGAAGACAAGCTTCTTGTCCACATCCGCCGCGTTCGGAATCTCCTTGATATCGAGCGGCTCAAGCAGCTTCGCGTCCAGCGCGCGGATGTAGTTGATCATGTTGGTCGTCCAGAGATCGACCTCGGGCTTATCCTTTTGCGCGATAAGACGCGCAATGCCCGCGTCGCCGCCGCCCTGTGCGATGACCGTCACTTCCTTGCCGGTCTTCTCTTTATATTTGGCCGCCAATTCCTGGAACGTCTTCTGCCAGACCCCGCCCCAAGTCATCAGAACGAGCGGTTCCGCGCGCGCCGCCCCGCTCGCAAGCATGGCAACACCGGCGATGCCGGCTGCGATCCACTTCATCTTCCTCATCATCATACCCCTCCCGAGTGCAGAAAACGCCGCCTCTGTATTAAATTCTGCATACATAATTTGCCCAGTCAAACAGGATTAACAATACTGCGGCGCAACATTTGTGCAGCTTAGCACAACAAACGCCTATATTATTCACTCCCGCAGCATTTAGAGGATAGAAGCGCTCAAGGATGTTGTATACTGTGTATCAAACACGGGGCTATTCTGTATGCAATCTATTACTGACGCTCTCGGTAACGGCCGGCCCGAGCCGGCATGGCGCAATGCCTATCGCCAGCTGCGCATGGCGATCATCAACCGCGAACTCGCACCGCGGCTTCGCCTGATCGAAACCGATCTCGCGCAGACACTTGGCATCAGTCGCACTCCGCTTCGCGAAGCGCTCGCGCGTCTGGAAGTCGACGGGCTTGTGACGACGGCAAAAAGCGGCGGCTACGCCGTCTCCGACATGCGGGAAGATCTCTTCGACGCTTACGATCTTCGCGCCGCGATCGAAGGCTATGGCGCGCGGCTCGCCGCCGAACGCGTAACCGACGGCGAAATCAAGCGGCTGCGCGAGAACGTCACGATCAGCCAGCGGGTTGCCCTCTCGGACCGCAATCAACGCGCGCGACTCAACATCGAGTTCCACGAAATCGTCGTATCGGCCACACGCTCGCCGAAGATCATCCACGCCTTCACAAATATTCGCGATCTCATCCTGACGGACGAGGATATGACCCTGCATTCCGAGGAGGCGCATCAGCGCTTCATCCGCGAGCACGATCTGATTACCTCGGCCATCGAAATGCGCGACGGCGATATTGCCGATCGCCTGATGCGAAAGCATCTGCTCAGTGCGCGCGAACTTCTGTTGCAGCGCCCGGACGCCGACAACGCAAGTTCTGGAGAATACTGAAAATGAAGCTCGGCATTGCGATGCCATCGCGTCTGCCTATCCGTGAGCAGATGAAACTCGCGCAGACCTGCGACCAGAGCGACATTTCGGTCTGGGTGCCGGACGAGCGCTTTTATCGCGACGTTTTCGTTACCATGGCCGGGATCGCCACAGCGACGTCGAAAACTACCATCGGCACCGGCGTCACCGATCCCTTGATCCGCCACCCGCTTCTCACTGCGACGGCAATGGCGAGCGTTCACGAGTTATCCGGCGGACGCGCGATCATGGGGATCGGCGCCGGCATCAGCGGCTTCGACGCGCTCGGTATCAAGCGGATCAGTCCGGCAACCGCGTTGCGCGACGCAGTAAGAGTTTGCCGCCAGTTCTGGAACGACGAAGCCGTCACGTTTGAAGGCAATAACTTCACAGCGAAGAATGCACACATGCATTTCAAGTCAAAGCAGGTTCCCGTCTATATCGCCGGGCGTGGCCCGCAGATTCTCGCTGCCGGAGGCGAGATGGGCGATGGCGTGATCATCGGTCACTTCACGTCCAAATCCGGCATCAGCTTCTGCCAGGAAAACATCGGTAAGGGTTTGCAGAAGCGCGACACGACCATGGCGAAGCCCGAGATTGCGCTGTGGGCCTATACCTCGGTTTGCGAGGATGGAACGCTCGCACGAAATGCCGTAAAACCGGCAATCGGCCGCACGCTGAAGTCCACGCCGGAAGTGCTCGAGCTATTCGGCGTCAAGGCACCGGGGCTTCTCGAAGAGATCAATCGCTTCGGCTATGCCCGCTCGCGCGAATACGACGAGGCGATGTGGGCCGCCGTCCCCGACGAGCTGACGCTTCATCTTTCGATCTCCGGAACGCCGAAGGAATGCGTAGAGCAATTGCAGCGCATCGCCGCGTGCGGTGTTACCCATATCATTGCGCTGCCCTACCCTGCCGAAGGCATGGGGCCGGTCGAAATGGCGGATCTCTTGCGCAAGGAAGTCTTCCCGCAGGCACGCGACTTCTGAGGACGGACGATGCCGCTCAAACAGGTCATTGATAGCTACGAACTCCTCGACAGCGCGCATGTTGACGGCGAGAAAGTTTCTCGATTTCTGACGAGCGCGGGCGTCGAAAACATCGCGGTTCGGCGTATCACGTCTGACGCACACCACACCGATTTCATGCAGATCGTCTGCAAGGGCCGTGACAGCACGGCGCCAAAACTCGGCATTATCGGCAAGCTCGGCGGCATCGGCGCGCGCCCAACCCAGATCGGCATCGTATCAGACGCGGATGGGGCAATCGCAGTCGTCGCGCTCGCGCTCAAGATCGCGGCAATGGCCAAGGCCGGCGACCACTTGTCTGGGGATGTAATTCTCTCCACGCATATCTGTCCGGCAGCGCCGACGCGGCCGCATCATCCGGTTCCGTTCATGTCCTCGCCGGTCGATCGCGATACGCTGTGCAAGGCGGAAATCCACGCGGAAATGAACGCCATTCTCAGCATCGACACCTCGCGCGGCAACAGGCTCGTGAACGCCAAGGGCGTCGCGATCACGCCGACCGTGCTGGACGGCTACATTCTCCCGGTCAGCTACGATCTCGTCGACATTCTGGAACGCGTCACCGCGCGGCACGCGCTTACGTTTCCGTTGTCGACGCAGGACATCACGCCCTACGCCAACAATCTTTTCCATATCAATTCGATCATGCAGCCGGCGGCCTATGCCAGCGTGCCGGTCGTCGGTGTCGCAATCACCGCCGAAACCGCAGTGCCCGGCTGTGCGACCGGGGCAACGCAACTCGACGATATTGAAGCCGCCTGCCGCTTCTCGCTCGAGGTTGCGAAGACCTATGGCGCGAAGCAATGCTCGTTTTATAACGCCGAAGAGTTTGCGAAGCTCAAGCAACTCTACGGCCCGATGACGCATCTGAAAGCGAAATAGCCGGGCACCATGCGGATCGACTTTCGGATCAACGGAATTGACCGATCGTTGCAGTTGTCGGGCGACGAGATGCTCGTGAACGTGATCCGTGAGCGGCTCGGACTCAGAGGCACCAAGGTCGGCTGCGGCAACGGCGAATGCGGTGCCTGCACCGTTCACGTCGATGGCGAGGCGGTCTGCTCCTGCCTTTATCCGGCACATCGCGTGGCCGGACGTTCCGTGACGACGATCGAAGGGCTCGCTCCGGAAAATGCACTCTCCCCGGTTCAGGCAGCATTCGTTCGTCACGGCGCAGTGCAATGCGGTTTCTGCACCGGCGGCATGATCATGAGCGCGAGCGCGCTGCTCGCGCAAAACGCAAAACCCAGCGAGGCCGAAATCTCGCATGCGCTTGCCGGCAATATCTGCCGTTGCACCGGCTACCGTCAGATCATCGACGCCGTGCTCGACGCAAGCGGACAAGGCAACGCGGATAGCGAACGGCCATGAGCCTCCACGAGGTCGGAAAGCGCCGTCATCAAGCCGGCATCGAGATGCGGGTTCGCGGCGGCGCGGTTTACACGCATGACATCGCCCTTCCCGGCATGCTGTTCGGTGCGATTCTGCGCAGCCCGCATCCGCACGCGAAAATCCTTTCGATCGATACTTCCGCAGCGCGCGCATTACGCGGCGTCCATGCCGTCATCACCAGCAAGGATTTCGGCGACCGCCGCTATTATCAACTTGGCGGCAGTTATTCCGATCGTCCGCCGCTCGCGAATGAGAAAGTCCGCTATTGGGGCGAGGAAGTCGCGGCCGTCGCCGCGGAGACGCTTGCAGTCGCGGAACAGGCCTGTGCGCTGATTTCGGTCGAGTATGAGGCGCTCGCGCCGGTGTTTGCACCCGACGATGCGCTCGGCGCACAAGCGCCCGAAATCCACGGGCGTGAAAACGCACCCGGCGGCAAGAATCTCGCAATCCGCTTTTCCGCAAACTACGGCGATGTGGATGGCGCGGTCGCCCAAGCTGCATTCGTGCTCGAGGACGAGTTCCGGCACGGGATTGTCGCCCCATCCTGCCTTGAGACAAACGGAACGGTCGCAAGTTACGACGCGGGTCAAGGCAAGCTCGACCTGTGGACCGCTACGCAGGCGCCCTACTTCATCCGCAAGGAGGTCGCGCAGGCCGTCGGGCTCGACGAGAAACAGGTGCGCATTCGGTCGGTCGAAGTGGGCGGCGGCTTCGGCGGAAAATCTAAAATCTGCGAGCAGGAAGCGCTCGCGGCGATGCTGTCGATCAAGGCGAAGCGGCCGGTCAAGATCACGCTGAACCGGCGCGAGGAATTCGTCAGTGGCAAGACCGATCACGCCAAGCGCGTCCGCATCAGGACCGCGGTCGCCGAGGACGGGCGCATCCTCAATCGCAACGTGTCCGTGCAGATCGACAACGGCGCCTACACTGCCTACGCTCCGACTTATGTTGGCGCATCGCGGCAGCGAACCACCTGTCTCTATCGCGTCGAGACCGCGCATTACGACTGCGATCTGGTTTACACCAACAAGGTTCCGGGCGGTCAGTATCGCGGCATGGGCGCGCCGCATACGATCTGGGCGATCGAAAGCCACATGGACGAGATCGCGTCCCGGCTGAAACGCGACCCGCTCGAGTATCGCATCGCGCAAGCGAACCAGCCCGGCGACGTCACTCCCCTGAAGTGGCGGATCAGCACTTGCGGACTGACCGAATGCCTCGAAGCTGCCGGACGAATGATCGGCTGGGACGAGAAGCGAAAATCTTCCGCGCCGTTACGCGGCGTGGGCGTCGCCTCGATGATCCATCCGAGCGGCGGCGTGATCTATCAGGAAGGAAACTTTGCGAATACCCGCATCGAACTGACTGCCGAAGGCCGCGTCATAGTCCATACCCAGACGGCGGATACCGGTACCTGGCAGAATACGACGCTCGCGCAGGTCGCGGCCGAAGCGCTCGGCGTCGGCACCGACGACGTTTTCGTCTCGCACATGGATACCGAGGACGCGCCGCCGGATCTCGGCAGTGCTGCGTCGCGCGTGACCTTCGTCACGGGCAACGCAACGCTTCGCGCCGGTGAAAACCTGAAGGCAAAGATTCTTTCCGCGCTATCGCGCCAATGGAACTGCGGCGTGGAGGACATCGCGATCGAGAGCGGTGTCGCACGTCATATCTACGAGCCGAACCGCACAGCCGATCTTCTCGAAATTGCGCGGCTCGCGGGACCGCTGGATGCGGAAGGCTACTTCAGCACCCCCGGCGAACGGCCCGATCCGAAGACCGGCGAAGGCAACTATGCCGCGACTTACGTCTTCGGCGCGCAGGCGGCAGAGGTCGAAGTCGACCGCAATACCGGACGCATTACGGTGCTCCGCATGGCGGTCGCGCAGGATGTCGGCCGCGCGCTCAACCCGACCGCGGTCGAAGGCCAGATTTATGGCGGCGTGCTGCAGGGCATCGGCATGGCGCTGCAAGAGGAAATGGTTTTCGAGGAAGGCCGTCCGGTCAACGCTTCGTTCCTCGATTACGCCGTGCCTCGTATTGGCAGCGCACCCAAGATCGATATTGCACTCGTCGAAACCGACGATCCGCTCGGTCCGTACGGCGCGAAGGCCGGCGCTGAACCGACGATCAACGCAACAATCGCTGCGATCGCCAACGCTGTTTTCCATGCGACGGGCATTCGCTTCAAGGAATTGCCGATGTCGCCGGATCGCGTGCTTTCGGCACTCGAAGCCAAAGACGGCAACAAGCCTGCGCTGAAACCTTGGAAGCGCGTATATAATGCCGAGGTTGCGACCGTGCGCGCGATGTATCCGAATGTCGTGTTTCCAGCGCTGCGTAGCGTTGGCACCAAATTCGCGCGTTTGCCGAAGAAGTCGAAACAGCCGCGCACCCTTGTGCCCGGCAACGCGAACGAACTCGTCGAGTTTCTTTCGAACAAAAATACGAAAAGCCGGATTGTTGCCGGCGGCACCGACATCTTCGTCGGCCTGAAACAGGGTATCTACGATCTCGACCAGTTGGTCGACGTCAGCAGGCTTCCGGAATTGCAAGGAATTTCGTTCGCGGAGAACGATCTCTCCACGCTTCGTATTGGCGCGGCGATGACGCTCGACAAGATTGCGCGCAACGAACTGGTTGCCCGCTTCTTCCCGTCGCTCGCGTCCTGCATAAGCCTGATCGCGACACCGCAGATCCGCCGCGTTGCCACCATCGCCGGCGATCTTTGCCAGGAAAAGCGCTGCTGGTTCTTCCGCAGCGCCTTTCCCTGCTACAAGCTCGGCGGACCCACCTGCCCGTGTTTCGCGGTGCTCGGCGACAACCGTCATCATTCGATCAACGGCGCGAAGCGCTGCGCCGCGCCCAATCCTTCCGACCTCGCGCCATTGCTTTCGTCGCTGAGCGCATGCGCCGTCGTAGTCGGCCGTTCAGGCAAGCGATCCATTCCGATCGAGGAGCTTTATCTCTGGTCCGGACTTACCAAAGTCGGGAGCGACGAGGTCATCGAAGCGATCGAAATTCCGCTCGCGCCGAATACCACGGCCTCGTTCGAGAAATTCGGATTGCGGCAAGGCGACTTCGCCGAGGCCTCGGTCGCCGTTCGGGCCCAATGGGCGAACGATTCCGTGTCCACGCTTCGCATATTTGCAGGCGCTGTTTCACCCTTGCCGCTGCGCGCTGCCAAGGCCGAAGCGCTGCTTACCGGTACCCGGCTTGAGCCGGATGCCGTTGCCGAAGCTGCCGCCACCATCGTCGAAGGCAGCCTCCCGCTCGAAGACAATCAATACAAGGTTCCGCTTCTCATCAATCTGACGAAGCAGGCGTTGCTTGCCGCACGCAGGCGCAACTAGATATCAGTCGATCTACAAGAAGGTGTACCATGACAGACAAGAGCCCAGCCGCCGCGACCTATGCCGAGCAGTTCCGGAGCGATCCGGACTGGATTAATGCTTTCGATAGCCGGATGAAACGCCTCGAGTCCGGAGAACTCGACGAGAAATCGCGGGAGCTCGTCTTCGTGGTCGGACATCTGATCAATAACTACGGCGAAGCGGCGAAGTATCACCAGCAACGCGCGCGCCGTGCTGGCGCCAACGACGACGACTTCCGCTTGATTCTGAAGATTCTCGACTTCTATCGCGGCCTTCGCATCTTTCAGGACGCGCAGAAACTCGTTTCGATCTGGCGAACCGGCAACTTTCCCGAATTGAAAGCGCCTATCAAAGGCTCCACGGCCGAGATTTATCAGAAGATCATCGAGAGCCGCACCTATATCGCGAATGGCTTTCGCGTCTATGGCGCGGACGGCGAATGGCTTAAGCTCTATCTCCAGCGCTCGGACGCGGTGAAAAAATCGCCGAAGACGCTCGACGAGCGGCTGGTGCAATTGATCTCGATGGCGATCACGCTCAAAAATCACCGCTATTCCAACAACTGGAATGACGGCTGCATTCAGGTTCACGAAGACAAGTCGCGCGCGCTCGGCACGACGCCGCAGCAAATCCTAGAAGTCGTCCAGATTCTAGAAATCTGCGACTCGCTCTTTACCGCTTATCAGGGACAAACCCTGCTCGAACTGAATACAAACTGACGTTCCATCATGCTCCGGCAAAACAGAACGGGAGCCTTGCGTAAGCGAGGCTCCCGTTTTCGCTTGCGAACGGCCTACGAGTTGTCGGGCCGCTCGTATTTCTTCGCCCTGCCCGCCTTGAAGTAGGAATAGACCGTATAGATCACGACCACGGCAGTAACGCCGATGATCGACGCGGAAAGCGGCCGGGACACGATGATCGCGATGTTTCCATCGCCCATCAGGAGCGCCTGCCGCAAGGATGTATCCATGATGTTCGCGAGAATGAATGCCATCGCGAACGGTCCGGCGTCGAGTGCCGCCTTGCGCAGGACATAACCCGCGCCACCCGCGATCATGAGCAAGCTCACGTCGGTCCAGTTGCTGCGCAGGCTATAGGTACCGAAAATTGCAACCAGCAGGACCGCGGGGCCGAGAATCCACACCGGAACGCGGAGCAACTGCACCCACAATCCGACTAGCGGCAGGTTCAGGATCAAAAGCATGACGTTGCCGACATACATCGACGCGATCACACCCCAGAAGATGTCCGGGTTCTTCACCAGCATCAACGGGCCGGGCTGCACGTTCTGAATCAGAAGTCCGGCGAAGAGAACGGCGGTAACCGCGTTGCCGGGCAAGCCCAGCGTCAACAGCGGCACGAAGGACGATGAGGCCGCCGCGTTATTCGCAGACTCAGGCCCGGCCACGCCGGCAATCGCGCCGCGGCCGAACTTTTCCGGCGTCTTCGAGAGCTTCTTTTCGACCGAGTAGCTCAGGAGCGAGCCGATGATCGCGCCGCCGCCCGGTATCAATCCGACCAGAAAGCCGAGCACCGAACCGCGGCCGATTGCGCCCGCGGATTCTTTCCATTCTTCCCGATTGGGAAGCAGGCGGCCGATCTTCGAGGTCAGGACCGAGAGTTCGCCCTTTTGCTCGAGGTTGTAGAGAATCTCGCCGAGCCCGAACAATCCCATCAGCAGCGGCACGAGATCAATGCCGTCGGCGAGCGCGGGCACGCCCATGGCAAATCGTTCGACGCCGGTGACGGTATCGGTACCGACAAGACCGAAGAGAATGCCGAGCAGCACCATGCAGAAGCCGCGCGCAGGCGAGCCGCCCCCGATCGTGGCGCTCAGGACAAGGCCGAAGATCGCGAGCGCGAAGTATTCGGGCGGACCGAACGAAACCGCGAACTTTGCGAAGGCAGGACCCACGAAGCTGAGAGCAATCACCGAGCCCGTACCGGCGATGAAAGAGCCGATTGCGGCGATCGAAAGCGCGGGACCGGCCCTGCCCTGCTTCGCCATTTCGTATCCGTCGATACAGGTAATCACCGACGCCGCTTCGCCGGGAACGCGCAGCAGGATCGAAGTGGTCGAGCCGCCGTACATCGCACCGTAATAGATCGATGCGAGCATGATGATCGCGCCGAGCGGATCGCTGGCCTGGAATGTCAGCGGCAGGAGCACCGCGATGGTCGTAATCGGCCCGAGTCCCGGCAACACGCCGACTAGGGTGCCGAGGACGCATCCCATGAATGCGTACAGGAGATTCTGCGGCAGGACAGCGAGCGAAAGTCCGTAGAATATTTGCTCCAGCGAATTCAACATCACCACACCGGAAGCAAGGGCATCGGCACGCGCAGCAGATAGACGAATATCACCCAGCCGCAGGCGACGAGAAAGCCGCTAAGCACGATGCCACGTACGATGTTCTGCCGCTCGAAGATTGTCGTCCAAGCAACGATTAAAGCAACAGTCGGAACCAAGAACCCCAGATAAGGCAGCGTGGCCGCGTAAACACATAGCATGATGATCGCGACCAGCGGGTCGGCTTTGAACCGCTCTTCGTCGTCGAACTTCTCGCGGACGATAAGAAAAAGGATCGGGAACAGGAGGCAGACCGTGACGAAGGGCAGCAGGCCCGGCCCCGGACCGTCGTCGGTCCAGAAGCCGAGCCGCCACGAAGCAATGCCGAACGCAACGGCGACGGCCGCAATCAATATGGCCGCTACATTGACGGGCCGTTCGAGCGCTCGGAACATCTTTCTTACTTCTTCGTGCTTTCGATCAGTTCCTTGGCAAGAGCATATTCACTCTCGACCAGCTTCTTCACGTCCGCGCCCGGCAGATCGACGACCTGCATCGCAAGCTTCTGCATCGTCGCCTGGAACGCCTTGTCACTGAGCGCCTTGCGGAACGCGATTTCAAGTTTTACCCGGATCTCCTCGGGAAGTCCCTTCGGCGCGATGATCGCCTGCACCGAACGCAGCGACTTGAAGCCGAGTTCACCGAAGGTCGGCACATCCGGATAAACGTCCGAACGCTTCGTCGCCGAAACGGCGAGCAAACGCATCTGCTTGCTCTCGATGAACGGCGCCCAGACCGAAGTTTCCATGATGAAGTCGACGTGGCCGCCGAGCAGCGCCGGCGCGGATGCGGCCGAGCCCTGCTGCGGCACGTGAACGAACTTGGCGCCGGAATCGCGCTGTAGCGCTTCGATCGTCAGGTGCTGCGTGGTGCCGACGCCCGCGGTGCCGTATTTAAGCTTGCCGGGATTGGCTTTGCCGAAAGCGACGAGCTCCTTCAGCGTCTTGTAGGGCGAGTCCGTCAGCACCGCGATGCCGATCAGGTTGTCGCCGTAGTAGCTGATGTAGGAGAAGTCTTCGATCGGATCGAACGAAAGCTGACGTCCCTGCAGCTTCACGAGATAGCCGGTGCTCGAAAGCGTGCCGATGGTGTAGCCGTCGGGCGCCGCCTTCGCGAGTTCAGCCATGCCGATCGTGGTCGACGCGCCGGGGCGATTGACCACGATGATCGGCTGACCCAGATAGTTTTCCGCAGCCTTCGCGAGAACGCGCGCGGTCTGGTCGGTGCTGCCGCCCGGCGCCCAGGGGACGATAAGCGTGATCGGCTTGTCCGGATATTGCGCGTTGGCGGGCTGCGCGAATAACGCGCAAGCCGCGGTCAGTGCGAGTATCAGTCGTTTCAGTTTCATTTTTGACCCCCTGTCTGCTTTCGGTTCGAGTGATTGGGCACTGTGGAACTTTCTTTCGACTTGCCTATCTGAGTGAGAAGATCGCTTCGATTTCCGTTGCTGCATTCATCGGCAACGCGCTGCAGCCGACCGCGGCGCGCGTGTGCCGCCCGGCATCGCCGAGCGCGGCCACGATCAAGTCCGATGCGCCGTTCACGACGGCCGGTTGTTGATGGAAGCCGGCGCTGCAGCTCACAAAGCCGCCGATACGCACGCAGCCCTTGAGGCGATCCAAGTCGCCGAGCGCGGCTTTCGCCTGACCGAGCACGTTCAGCGCGCAAAGCTGCGCCGAGAGCTTGCCGTCGTCGACGCTCACTTCGTCACCGACACGGCCCTGATAGCGAATCTTTCCCGACTCGAACGGAAGCTGGCCGGAGACGAAAAGCATATCGCCCTGCACGAGCGCAGCCACGTAATTCGCGACGCTCGGCTGCGCCACCGGAATTTCGAAGCCTGCTTCGCGCAGACGCCGTTCGATCATCGCCATTTGCTACGTTCCTTTAATCGGAACATCGTTCTAACTTCGTTACATTTTCCTACCCGTTCGTTCGCTCGATTGCAAACGCCGAGATCGGGTTCGCGAGACACGAATTTGCTGTGGGCGATGCAGGAATTGACACTATTTATACTGTGCAGGCGGCGCGCCGAGACGTTGCGACACCCGATTTGCCGACTCTCTAATCAATCTGCACAATTCATTGATCGTTTTTGCCGAGAGTTTTTGCCGCGGCACTGCGCCGCTGATCGCGCCAATCGTCTCGCCCTGCGAATTGAAGATCGGCGATCCGACCGCGAAAACATTCTCGATGTTTTCCTCGTCGCTCATCGCATAGCCGACGCGCCTGCACTCTTCGAGATCCTTGGCGAGTGCCGTGAACGTGCGCCGCGTCTTCTTCGTCAATCCAAGATAAGGCGACGGGCCTAGCAGCTCGATCGCCTCCTTGTCGGATTTTCCCGAGAGGATCGCTTTGCCGAGCGCCGTCGAATGAAGATAGGTCGTCGAGCCCGGCGAATTCGTGATCTTGATCGGCGCTCCGCTCTGCACAGCCGCGAGATAAACGACCGACCGCTCGCGCAATACGCCGAGAAAACTGTTGATGTGATTCTGATCGGCAAGCCAGCGCAACTCCGGAGAAGCCGCAGCGTTCAGATCGATATTGGAGATGAAGGTCGACCCGATCTGGAAGGTCTTGTAGCCGATCTTCCAGCGCGAAGACTCGACGGATTTCTCGATAAAGCCGGCTTCCGAAAGCGAATTGATGAGGCGCTGCGCCATGCTGGGCGAGACCTTCAACTGCCGGGCGATATCGCGCACGCCGACCTCTCCCTGCTTACCAAGAAGCTCAAGAATACTGAGTGCACGCGTCACTGTCTGGCTGGATTTTCCTGCCTGTGGCATCTGTCCACCATCGCCTTGCTAGCGAGAGTCTCCCTGCGCCTTTTCGCGCGGAAGCTCCCGATGTTTTTTCCATTCAAGATAATCGTCCGGTTCGTCGATATCGAAGGCGAGTTCGCGCACGCGCCGGATGTCGAGCGACAAACCGCGCTGCCTTGCTTCTCGGCAATGCGCTTCAAAACTCGCCTCGCCGTAGGCAAAACGCCACTCGGGCAGCGCCTTGCCGCGCAACATCAGGATGTTGGTGCCCGCCTCGCCACGATCCGGAACGATCGTGACATCCGCGCCGTTCGCGATGATCGAGAGCAGCGACGTTTTCGTCGCGAGCGGAAGATCAATCGGCAGAACGAGACAAGACTGCCAACGGCTGAGGGTAATAATGTCATCGCGTGCACCCGCGATCGCCGTGTTCAAGTCCGGCCAGTCCTTCGCAAAAATCTGAATGCCTGCGTCTCGCGCAATCCGTCCCGCTTCCGCGTCGGCAGTTAGGAGACAGACATTTTCCTGCCCCGCGGTGTCGGCGGCAAGACGAAGCGTATTGATGAGCAGTTCACGGCAAAGACGTTCGCGCTCACCGGCGTCGAGCAATTCCGCGAGCCGCGACTTGCCATAAGCCAGCGACTTGCAAGGTACCAGCACGAGCGGCATCGCACTCATCGCTTCGCCACCTCGCGCGCGAACCGTAACGATTCTTCCGCAAGCGTAATGCGATCGGCATCGGACTTCATGACGGTATTGGTGACGCGAACCTTGATGCCGAGCGCTTGGATCTCGCTCTGCAGTTCGGAATCAGAACTATCGATCAACAGCCCGTCGATAATGCCGCGATAATGCGCAGCGACGGTCTTCGCCGACGGCTCGTGCCCCAGCTCGCGCATGATTTTCGCAGCCGGTCCCTTGATCGCCGTGCCGGCGACAATCGGCGAAACGGCAACCACAGGCGCGCCGAGCCTTCGCAGCCACTCGCTAAATCCGGAAATACTCAGGATTGGATCGATGCTGAGATATGGATTGGACGGGCAGAACACCACGGCATTGAGCGAACCGGGCGCGATGCTCCCGAGCAGTTCATTCATTCTTGCAGTATCCGCGCCCCGAAACTCGAGCCGGTCGACGCGCGGGCCGCATTGCAACTTGACGAAATATTCCTGAAACGGAATCGCAAGCTTGCCGCTATGAACGATCGTCCGCACCGGATCGTCCGACATCGGCAGCAGCTTCGCCCTGACGCCATATGCGGCACAGAGTTCTTTCGTGACGCGCGACAGTGAGTGACCATCGGCAAGACGCGACGTCCGCAGCACGTGGTTTGCGATATCCTTGTCGCCGAGCCTGAACCAAGCCGGTCCATCGAGCCGCTCGAGCTGCGCAATGAAATTCCAGGTTTCGCCCTCGAGTCCCCAGCCTTGTGATTTGTTCGCAACACCTCCGAGTGTGAACATCACGGTGTCGAGATCGGGCGAGATATGCAGGCCGAGATGTTCGAAATCGTCGCCGGTATTCACGACTACGGTAAGCGCGTCACCGACCGCATGCTGAAGGCCGGCGGCGAGTTTCGCGCCGCCAACACCGCCCGCCAACGCCAGTACACCTCTATGTGCGCTGTTCACCGGAACAAATCCTTGTTCTTCGGGCGAAGCAGCGCGCCGCTCTGCGCATCCCTGCGGAGTAGCGAGGCGCCCGCCGCGTGAACGATCGGCCAGCCCTCCGACGCTTGCCCCATGACGAGCGAAGCGGCGGATGCGAGTTCGTCGCCCCATCCGACTTCCGTGGTTTCGAGACGGCGGCCGAACAGATCGGGTTTTCCCCGCAGATCGAGCAGCGTCTCAACACCGCTCGAACCGATTAGCGTGCCGACGGTGCCATTGCGCCACGCGCGGCCGATGCTGTCGATCACCATGATGCCGGCGTCGATGCCTGCAAGCCTCTGGATGTCATTCCGGATTCGCTGCGCAGAAGCATCGGGGTCAAGTGGCAAAAGCAGCGCGTGCTCCTCGCCGCCGATGTTCGAGCGGTCGATCCCAGCATTCGCAAGAACAAACCCTAGCCGGTGCTGGACGATGATAACGCCGGGGAGCGCGCGCAGAACCTCGTTCGACTCCGAAAGCACAAGCTCGATGATCCGCGGATCCTTCTCGGTAGTCTTTCCAAGCTCGACGGCCTTTGCCGATGGCGCGACGGAGTCGAGCCGCACGAGACGGCCTTCGGCCTTCGACACGACCTTCTGCGCGAAGACCAACACGTCGCCATTCCGCAACGTGACGCCGGACGCCGAGATGGCATCGAGTACGACTGCCGCAAGATCGTCGCCTTCCGCGATCATCGGCACGCCCGCGAGGGGGGTCAACGTCAGGCCACTCATTAGCCCCTTCACCTCGGACGCATGGAAATAACGTCCGGCTTAAACTAACTCGCCTTCGCCATCACGTCCTTCGCGAACCACTCGATCTGGTCGTTCATTTCGCTGACGCTATTGGCCGGGAACATCAGCGCGCTGCAATGATCGATCCCGATCGATTTCAGCTTTGCGACCTTCTCCAGAATGACGTCCGGCGACCCGACCAGATTCGCTACTACCTGATGGCTGAGATCGCGGCCAGTATAGGCGAGCGAAACGCGATGCGCGACCAAGCCGCTTTCCATGTAGCGCTTTTCCGCAGCTTCCATGGTTTTGTCGATCGTCACCGAGAACTGCGGCGCGATCTCGATTTCGGCGGGGTCGCGGCCCAGCTCGGCCGCGCGCTCTTTGAGCTTTACGATGCGTTCGGCAAGCTCGTTCAGGGGGCGCCAGCCGGGCAACCAGCCCTGTCCGTAACGTGCCGCGCGCTCGAGCGCCTCCAGATTGTGTCCACCGATATAGAGTGGGAACGGTTGCTTCCGGCTCTTCGGAAACATTTCGACGTCCTTGAACGAGTAATACTTTCCTTCGAAGCTCGCGCTCTTCTCGGTGAAGAGCATGTCGAGCGACTTCAGCCCCTCATCCATCATGTCGCCGCGGCGTGACTTCGCTGCGCGCGAGCCGGCCCAGGCTTGAAACTCCTCGCGGTAGGCGCCGAGGCCGACCGCCAGAATGAAGCGGCCGTTCGACATCTGGTCGAGCGAAATCACCTGCTTGGCGAGATAAACCGGGTCACGCATCGGCAACACGCAGAGCGCGGTGCCGAGCTTGAGCTTCGTCGTGACCGCGCCGATCGCAGCAAGCACGATGAGAGGTTCGTAGAAATTCGGCGGCGTATCGGGAAACAGGTTTCGCACATAATCCTGCGTGGTGACGTGGTCGTTACCCCATACCGAGTCATAGCCGAGGCGCTCGCAGAGCTTGCCCTGCTCGATAAAGTCTTCCGGCCCCGCAAACGGGATCGGATACATCACGCCTTCAAATCCCGTCGAAAGGCATACGCTGAATTTCATGGTTCACTCCCACCAATCTTGAGAAGCCTGGATATTTGCGCAGCGTCACGAACGCCGGCGATGACGACATCGTCGAGACCCGCAGCCCGATACATCTCGAAACGTTCCGCGACCTGTGACGGAGTTCCGCTGGCGGTGTGCTGCCGGACGATATCGTCCGTAATCAGCGACTCCGCGGTCTGCCAATCATCGTCGAGCACAGCGCGATTGAGTTTTTCCTGATCGAGCCGACTTCCCGCCGCATCGAGATTTGCGCGGTGGTGCGGTCCGCGCAGCAGGATCGAGAGCACGCGCCGCAGCCGGTCGTTCGCCGTCCGCTCATTGTCATCGATAGAGGAATACACGAGGCCATGCGTCTGCACGCGCCTTCCCTTGGCGCCGCGCCGCACGTGTTCAAGCGTCTGTTTCACGAACGGCACCGATGCGCCGGCGCTGATCAAGACGCCATCCGCCTCGGCCCCGGCAAGTTCGAGCATTCCGGGACCGGACGCGGCAAGCACAATCGGCACGTTGCGCGCGCCGACCACCAGCGATCGGGACGAAATCGAAAAGTGCTCGCCCTCGTATCGAACCGTTTCGCCCTGCAACAGCGCTTTTGCGATCTTCAACGTTTCGCGCATCATCCTGAGCGGCTTCGTGCCGTCGATCGACAATGCATTGAGGTCGGCGGGCGCACCGGCACCGAAACAGAGCGTGACACGGCCATGAAACATTTCGTCGAGCGTAGCTGCCGCCATAACTGCCTGCACCGGATGCACCGTGAACGGGCTTACAGCCATCAGCGCGACGCTCATCGAAGAGGCGCGGCTTAATGCGACGGCGGAGAGCGTGATCGGATCGCGAAGGAACAGATGGTTCGCGATCCAAAGCGATCTCGCCCGCCCTCGGTCGGCGGCTTCGACCTTTTCCAAGAATTGTTGCGCGGTATCGCGACCGTCGCAGGAAACCGAAAGCTCAAACAAGGCTTTTCACCGCTTCGAGAATCTTGACGTAACCCGTGCAGCGGCAAATGTTGCCGTGCAGGAAATGCCGGATTTCGGCTTCGCTCGCGTGAGGCTTCTGTTCAAGGAGCGCCGTGGTCGCGAGCACCATACCGGACGTACAGAAGCCGCATTGCATCGCCGCGTGATCGAGAAAAGCCTGCTGCACTTTGCTCAGCTTTCCGTTTTGGGAGAGACCCTCGATCGTCGTTACCTTCTTTCCGTCGATGTCGATCGCAAGCGTCGTGCAACTGCTGACCGGAAGTCCGTCGACAAGCACGGTGCAGGCACCACACACTTCGACGTCGCAGGAGCGCTTAGTTCCCTTGAGCTTACAAGGGCCGCGTAGCATATCCACCAGCAATTCGGCTGCATCGACCGTCAGTTCGGTCTCGGCGCCATTCAGCACGAAACGAATATGCGTGGGATCAAGCATTCGCCCCTCCCTTGTTTTGCGCAGCCTCGCAAGCCGCCGCGAGCGCGCGCTGGATCAGCACGGACGCAAGATGCTGCTTGTAGTCGGCGCTGCCGTGCAGATCGCTCGCAGTCGAAATGCCCGCGGCGCAGTCGCGGGCAGCCCGAGGCAAGACGTCCGGGAGCGATGTTGCCGGGACGCCTGCGATTGCGTCCTCGATTTCCGTCGCCTGAAGCGGATGATCGCCGATTGCGCCGAACCAGAGCCGGTAGGACGGCTTGCCTTCGCGCATGATGCAGCCTGCGGAAGCGCCGACTGCCGGTCGTTCGAGATGCCCGAATTTGCGGTAGGCGAACCCCTCACCCGCCGCCGTTACCGGAATACGGATTTCTGCGATCAGTTCGTTCTCCTCGCGCGCGGTCGTAAATTCGCTCAATATGAACGCGCGCATCGGCACCGCGCGTTTTCCGCCGGGCGATACCAGTACTAACGTCGCATCCATCGCCGAAAGCAGCGACGGCGGATCGGAATGCGGCTCGGCAAAGGCGAGATTTCCCGCAAGCGTTCCGGCAGCGCGGACACGGATGTTGGCAACTTCTTCGCTCAACGCGGCATAGGCTGGAACATGCGCCTTCACCACATCGCTGTTCGCAATCTGGTGATGGGTCGCGAGCGCTCCGATTACGAGCTCTTTGCCTTCGACGCGAATGCCGGAGAGCTCTTTCACCTGCTTTAGGTCGATCAGGTGTTCGTAGCGCAACACGCGCGCCTTCAACGCAAGCAGCAGTTCCGTACCGCCTGCATAGACCGCGGCATCGTCTCCGTGCCTGCCGAGGGTTTCGAACACCTCGTCAAGGCTCGCCGGACGGTGATGCGTGAACGGAACCAGAAACACGTCAGACCTGCGCCAGTTGTTCTTTGATACGCCGCTCGAACTCGACGAAATTCTCTTCTGCTTTCTTTTTGATTACGGAATAGCCGAGCGAAGCGAGCCGGCCAGCGACTGCGAGTTGTGCGTTCACCGAGAACTTGCTCGCGCCGTCACCTTCAGGCGCGACATTCACCTTCAGCCTGACGGTCAAGGTCGTCCCGGTGAACTTGTCCTTTCCGGCCGCAGCCGCGTTCACGAAGGACGGCTCTTCGTAGCTCTCGACGTTGATCTGCGCGGGAACTTCGAGCTTGAACGGCCCGATCTTTTGCTTCATCACCGCGCTGTAGAGCTTGAGCTTCTCCTGCTCCTCGATTTTATCGCAGCCGGGAATGCAGGCCGCCATGCGCTCAATATCGATCATGAGCGTCCAGATGCGATCCGGCGTGGTCGGGAGCACTGCTTCAAAGCTGAAATCCATCGCTCAGCGCTCCTTCCTGTCGCGGATCGCGCGCCACACACGCTCCGGCGTGAGCGGCAATTCGCGAATACGTGCGCCGTAGCCTGCCGCGAGCGCGTTTGCGACCGCGGGCGCAACCGGAAGGATCGCGCCCTCGCCCATACCGCGCATCCCGCCGAGACCGGGGCCGGTTCCGCTTTCGATCAGCACCGTGACAAAATTCTCGGGCACTTCATCGATCGTCGGCACGTGATAGTCGATCATGGTGGCATTGATCGGCTGGCCGTCTTGATAGACGAGTTCTTCGCTCAGCGTATGGCCGAGCCCCATCACGGTGGCGCCTTCGTCCTGCCCTTCTGCCGCCGCGCGATTCACCACGCGGCCGACATCGGCAACGCTTACATAATGACGTACACTGATTTCGCCGGTGTCCTCGTCGACCGCGACCGCGCACTGACCCGCTGCCGTTTCCCAGAACAGCGGCGCTTGCGCGAGCTTGCCGGCGTTCGAATACGGCGAGACGCGCCCGATGCTAACGAGTTCGCCGCTGTCGATTCCGAAATAGGCATGCAGCAATTCGCCGAACGTCTTCTTCCGGTTGCCGATTGCGATTCCGCCTTCGCAGAGTTCCACTGACTGCGGGTCAACTTCGAGCACGATCGCCGCGATATCCGCGATCTGCCGCCTGATGTCCGCAGCCGCGTCGGCAATTGCGAGCCCCATCATCAACGATGAACGGCTCGCGCCTGTGCCCCAGTCGAACGGCGCGATCGCCGTATCTGGGGTCAGCACTTCGACCACATCCACCGGCTGCTTCAACTGTTCAGCGGTGAGCCTGCGCAATACCTCGCGCACGCCCTGCCCGATCTCGACGCTGTTCGAAACGACCGCGACCGAGCCGTCGATCTTCAGGCGGAGCAATACCGAAGACACCGCCATGATGCCGGGATCGGAAATTCCGAGCGCGGTGCCGCGATGCGTTTTGCTGCCGCTATCCGAAGCGCGAAGCTGCGTCATTTCGCGGGTCGCTATATCCATCGCCTCGCCCATCTCGACATCGATCGGGCGAAGGTCCGGACGCACGTGCTCGCCGCGGCGAAGCAGATTGCGGTTTCGAATTTCGAGCGGATCGAGACGTAGCGCTTCGGCGATCTCGTCCATCTGCGACTCGGATGCCCATACCGCCTGCGGCCCGCCGATGGAGCGAAACGCGGCACCCGGTACAGTGTTCGTGTATGCCGCCATGCTTTCCAGTTTCAGGTTCGGAATCCGGTACGGCCCGATGGCGCGGTTCGCAGCCTTTACCGCGACGGCCGGGCCGGTATCGGCGTATGCGCCGCCGTTCATCAGGACGCTGACCGACTTCGCGAGAATGGTGCCGTCGTTGCGAACGCCCGTCTTCACGCGGATCGAGGCGCTGAGCCGTCGCGCGGTCAGCATCGATTCCGAAACCGAGAGGCAGACACGAACTGGCCGGCGCGCTTTCCATGCAAGCGCTGCGACCAGCGGGTCGATCTTTACAGACGCCTTGCCGCCGAAGCCGCCGCCTACATTCGGCGAAATGATCCGGATGCGCGCAAGCGGCATCCCGAAGACGCGGGAGAGAACCTTCTGGATCGCGGTCGGCGACTGGCCGCAACTCCACAGCGTAAGGCCGTCGCTCTGAAACGAGGCAATGACGCAATGGGGTTCCATCGCGTAATGGAAGATCATCGGAAATTCGTACTTCGCCTCGAAGCAACGGTCGGCCTGCGCAAACGCCTTTTCGACGTCGCCGTGTTCGTAGTTGTAGCGCTGGAAGATGTTGGTTCCGGCGACCGGCTTTGCCTCGCCCTTGAAATAGAAATCCTTGACGGTGTCGTGCGTTTCGTGAACCAGCGGTGCGGATGCCTCGATCGCTTCCGTCGCGTCGGTGACGAAGGGAAGCGGCTCGTAGTCGACTGAAATCGCCTCGAGCGCCTCTTCCGCAATACGTTCGTCAGCGGCTGCCACCATCGCTACCGGCTCGCCGACATAACGCACGCGGTCGATCGCGATCACCGGCCTGTCCTTGAGATAGAGACCCCAGTGATTGTTCAGCGCGGCGACGTCGGCACCAGTCAGCACGGCAATGACGCCCGGCATCTCGAGTGCTGCCGAAGCATCTATACCTTTTATTACCGCGTGCGGATGCGGGCTGCGCAGGATCTTGCCGTGGACCATGCCCGGCACTTCGACATCGGTGATGTATTCCGTGCGGCCCGTGACCTTGTCGACGTGGTCCGGATGCGGGCTCGGTGCGCGGCTAGACATCGGCGCTCTCCGCTGTCGCCCGCTGCACGGTATGGAACACGCCGGTCTGCAAGCTGCTACCTCGGCGACGGGAAAATGTTGCGTTTGACGAGTTCGCGTACAGCTTCGTCGAAATCTGCCGACACTACAATTAAGTCGTCCTGATACTTCGCCGTAACCGCGGTATCCTTCAGGCCGCTCGCGGTCAGCAGCGCGACGACCGTCTCGCCGGCGCCGATTACGCCTCGTTCCTTCAGTTTCTCGACTGCGACGAAAGTCGCCGCCGAAGACGGTTCCACGTAGAGCCCTTCCCGTCTTGCGAGCCGGCTCTGCCAGCGCATCATGTCGTCGTTTCTGGCGGTCACGGCTACGCCTTTCGAGCGCCGCAGAATATCGAGCGCTTGGTGAGTCGCTTGGGTCGCACCGATCGAGACCGCGACCGTGTCGTGCGTTTTCGGCATGTCGCTCGGCGCATCCACCTTCTCGGTCATTGCACGCTCGAGCGAACCGTAGACCTCCGCGGCAACGAAGCGCGGCATGCGGTCGGTCCAGCCGAACGCCATCATGTCCTCGAAGCCGCGCCACATCCCGACCAGCGCGTCGCCGTAGCAGACCGGAAGCACGCACCAGTCAGGAACACGCCAGCCGAGTTGCTCTGCGATTTCGTAAGCTAGCGTCTTGTAGCCGTCGATCCCGAGCGGATTGCTGCCGGCGACCGGCCCAAAGAACGGAGAAGTCGGAAACCATCCGAAATTGCGGACAGCATGTTCCATCAAAGTCCAGCGGTACTTTTTATTTTCGACCGCGATCACTTGCGCGCCATAGGCCCGCATCTGGTGCAGCATCGGGCCGCTCGTTCCCTTAAACGTGAACACGACGCAGGGAATGTCCGCCTTTGCGGCATAGGCTGCGGCGGCTGCACCAGCATTTCCGGACGAGCTCGATACGATCACCTTCGCGCCGAATTTCTTCGCCGAAGATACCGCGAGACAGGCGAGCCGGTCCTTAAAAGACCAGGTCGGATTTCTGCTTTCGTCTTTTCCGTAAAGGTTTTGCAGACCAAGCTCGGACCCGAGGGCTGCGAGCCTGTGAAGCGAGCTGCCACCCTCACCTAGACTGACCGCTTCGCTCTCCGAAACCGGCAAAATGTCGCCATAGCGCCAAAGATTTTGCGGCGCATCCGCCGCCGGCTTCGCACGCTTTACGCGCAGCGAATTGTCATAGGCAACGACGAGATTGCTCCGGACTTCCGGCCTGCATACTGGGCAATCCCGGTCGTAGTGATCGAGCGGAAATTGCGTTGCGCATCGTACGCATTGAAGCCCGACGACATGCGACATCAAATTACACGCAGCTTGGCATCGGTAAGCATGAAGGTGTCGATGCCGTCGCGCGTGACGACCATCGTGTCCTCGACCTGCAATCCCGCGTAGCCCATTTCGTAATACGGGGTTTCGACGCAGATCACCATGCCTTCCTCGAAACTCTCACCATTGGACGGCGCAATGTTCGGCGCGTCATAACCGTCGAGGCCGATACCGTGACCGATATGGCTGCGCTGATAATGCGGGATGCCCTCGCGGCGTACCGCCTCGACTGCCGCGTCGAATACATCCGCTACCTTTACGCCCGGCTTGATCATATCGATCGCCTTGTACATGCCGACGCAGATGGCGTTGTGGTAGCGGACGGTCTTTTGATCTGGCTCGCCGATGATGCCGTTGCGTGCGATGTCCGCGCGGTAGTGATGATAGCGTCCGCCCACGTCGAAGCGGATCACGGCGCCGCGCTTGATCCTGGTTTCGTTCGGCTGCACGTTGGTCATGGCGCCGCGATCACCGACGCCGATGCAGCCGAGCACCGGCAGGCCGCCCTCCTCGATCGTCTTGCAATGGAACGCGCGCGCAAGATCCATCTCGGTCTTGCCTTCGCGCGCGATATCAAGCGCCGCGGTGATCGACATATCCGCGATCTGCGCCGACTTGCGAAGACGGCGAATTTCTTCATGCGTCTTGATTGCGCGTGCATAACGGAAAACGCTCGACGCCCGTACCAGCTTTGCGTTTGGCAGAAGCTCCGCGAGCTTGTCCCAATATTCCGGAAGAATGCCGATTTCGTCGACGCCGATGGTGGCCGACTGCAGTCCGCGATCCTTGATTGCTCTAACAAGGCAGCCGACGGCATCGCTATCGTCGTGCTGATCGAGGATTTCCTGAATGCGCTTGTCCTGCCCAGAAAGCGTTACACCCGGCGTCGCGTCGACGATGAACTTTCCGAAGCGGCGAACGTCCTTGACCCAGACTTCCGGATCGGCGGCGAGATCGACGAGACCCGTGCTCGTGATGGCGACTGCGTCCTCGAGATTGGCGGCGGGCGTCAGCACATAAGCCTGCGGCCCGCGGCGGATCCATTGGCTCATCGCCCAAAAGCCGCTCGTATAGGTCACGTTTTCCGGCATTGTCGCGACGACCGCATCCAGACCGGAGCGCTTCATGCCAGCCAGCAGCCGGTCCGCATTCATGAGCATGTGCAGTTTCCTCAAGAGGAAGATTCAAGGCTGAACGTCATGTTCCGTTTTTCGGAACGTCGTTCTAGATTTTTGATTTATAGGCAACGGCTTACGCCGCCGTCAAGAAGCGCAACGGGAAATGCAGGGTTGAAATCTTGTCTCGGCTGAAAGCGGGCAGCTATTTCTCGACGCGGTCACTTGGGCCTGTCGCAACATCCGCGACCTTGCTCATGGAAACAATCTCGCCGAGGCTCGCATAGTTCGGACCGCCGATGCGGCAAACGGGACGAAGCTCGCGCGTATCGATCTTGTTGTTCGTGCAAAGGCCATCGCGAATGTGGAAAGCCAATACTTCACCTACCAAAAACTTCGAGCCTGACTTGCCGAAGGCGATATCGTGCCGCAGGACGCATTCCATGCTCACCGGCACATCCGCAAGACGCGGAACCGGAATGTGATCGCTCGGCGCGGTTTTCAGATCGAGCAACGTGGTTTCGCTGACGTTATGAGGATGCGCAACCGCGCTTAGGTGAATCTGCTCGATCATCGAGTCGTCGCCTATATTCACGACGAAAGTCTTTTGCTCGAGAATATTCCGCCCGGTGTCCTTCTGCTCGCCACTACGTAGCCCGACGTTGATGCCGACCATCGGCGGGTTCGAAGACACGAATGTAAAGCAACTGAATGGCGCCAGATTAATGATCCCTTCCGCCGACAAAGTCGTCACCCATGCGATCGGGCGCGGCACGACGATGCCGGTAAGCAAACGATAGATGTCCTGAGGCTGCATCGGCGCCGGATCGATTTTCATCGTGAATTCCATGTTTCGCGGCGCTCGCCGCCTATTGCACCAATCAGGCGGCAGGAACCTTGCGGCGCCCGTTATCCCCGAAAGCGGGACCCGGCAGAGCGCCCTGCTTCGAGGAAATTATCGCAGCACAACGCTCGGTTACTTCCTGCATATTCTTGAAAAACGCCTTGTCTTGGCCCTGCTTGTGGATTGCAGAGCTCATCGCAGCAACGACCGCGCCCGAGGCATCGCGGATCGGGCAGCCGATCGCGAAAATGTCCACGAGATTCTCTTCGTCCGAAATCGAGTATCCGCGGCTCCGAGTAGCCCGAAGATCGGACATCAACGCCCGGCTGTTCACGATACTGTAGGGCGTAAGACGATTGAGCGAGAGCTTAGGCAGCAGGTCACGTAGCTCGTCGTCGCTCATCGCTGCGAGCAACACCTTGCCGGCTGCGGTCGTGTGAAGCTGGCCGGTAACGCCGGTATTGATGCGGAAGACGTACGGCTGCGCGCCTTGAATGGCGTAGAGATAGAGCATCATGGTGTTCGAGCGAACGCCGAGATAGACGTTGAGGTTCTCTTTCTCCGCAAGCAGGTGCAGGTCGTCATGACACGCGCTGTAAAGCGGATTGGCGCGGGTATATTTCTGACCAATTTCGAATGTGGTTGCGCCGACGCGATAACGGCGCGTCGCAGGATTCTGCTCCAGAAATCCCTCTTCGGCGAGCGTCAGTAGAAGCCGAGACGCCTTGCTCTTGTCGAGCGACAGAAGCCGCGCGACTTCGCGCACGCCCAGTTCCGGACCGTGCTCGGCAATCGTTCTCAGTATCTTGAGCCCGTGCGAAAGCGACTGATTGATAGCCATAATCGGCCTTTAGTGCCCCGACACCGGAGCGGTAAGAGTTGTCTTTTCCCAGTAAACTACTTTCCGATAAACGGAACGAACAGCAAAATTGGCAAGCACTCCGATCAAAGACAGCGTGAAAACGGAGGTAAACATTGCGCCGACATCGAAATTCATCGAGGACGACTGAATCAAATGCCCGAGTCCCTGCCGCGCGGCAAGGAATTCGCCGACAACCGTGCCGATCAGGCCGAGAACGATACTAATTTGCAGCCCGGCGAAGATCGAATTGGCGGCGCTCGGCAATTTTACATCCCAGAAGATTAACCAGCGCGGCGCGGAAAACGCGCGATACAGATCCACAAGATCGGGGTTTGCCGAGCGCAGGCCGGTCATCGTGTTGATGAACATCGGGAAGAAGCAGATCAACGCGACGAGCACGACCTTGAAGGTCATGCCGAAGCCGAACCACACCAGCAATAGCGGTGCCAGCGCAACCTTCGGCATCGACTGAAAGCCGACGACATATGGAAATAAAATGCGTTCAGCCAACACAAACTCGGCGACCAGCGCGCCAAGAAGAAATGCGATGATGCAGCCGAGGAAGTATCCGAGCAACATCTGTGTCAACGTTATCCCGATATGCGGGAAAATCAGGCCGGTGGAGTAAAGAACCCAGGCGGATTTCGCAACTTCGATCGGCCCCGGCAACAGGTAACTGGGGACGCCCGACCATTTTGTGCCGAAGTGCCAGATCAAGAGAAAGCAGGTGATCGATATTACGGAGACGGAATAGGCCTTGAGCTTCGTCATTCCCCCTCTCCGTCAATGCATCGCCGAGCTTGCACCCAGCATCTCTCGCAACTGGTTCGCGATCTTTCCAAATTCCGGGCTTGCCAGTGTCTCCAGCGTACGCGGCCGTGCGATATCGACCGGCACTTCCAGAATCTTCGTGCCCGGCCGCCCGGACAGCACCACGATCTTATCCGCGAGAAAAACCGCTTCAGGAATTGAATGCGTGATGAAGACGACGGTCTTGCGCGTATTCAGCCAGATCGATTGCAGTTCCATCGTCATTCGCTCGCGGGTCAAGGCATCGAGCGCCGCGAAAGGTTCGTCCATCAGCAAAACCGCAGGATCGTGGATGAGACCGCGCGCAATACCGGCGCGCTGTTGCATACCGCCCGACAACTCGCGCGGAAGATGATTGGCAAACTTGCCCAGCCCAACGAGTTCAAGCAACTCCTCCGCTCTCGCGCGATAGTTCGCAATCGGCAATCCGAGCGCGCGGATTGGAACCAGCACGTTATCGATTACCGTTTTCCAGGGCAGCAGGGTGGGCTGCTGGAAAACGATACCGACATCCGAACGGGGACCCGTGATCGCAGAGCCGGAAAGCCTGGCGCTGCCTTCCGAGACCGACATCAAACCGCTCACGACGCGGAGCAATGTGGACTTTCCGCATCCGGACGAACCGATGACCGAGACGAACTGCCCCTTCTCAACCTTCAGATCGAGAGCACGCAGAGCCAGAAGCGGGCCCTGCGTGGTCTGATAGACGACCGAGATGCCGTCGATATCGAGCATCGAAACGTTTGCCATGGACTTATTGGTTTGCGTGAACGCGAAAGTTCACTTGTACGCCTTTGCCTTCTTCACCACGTCATCACGGCTGAAGCGATTGTATTCGGCCACGAACTCGTTGGTATAAAGCGTATTGACCGGGATATTTGCTTTCTGCTCGATCAAACCACCGAGCTTCAGCGCACCAACAATGAGTTGCCACTCCTTATCCGTGAACGCGCCCATATTCTTGTCATTGCGCGCGTAAAGCAGATTCTCGAGACGCGGCTTGAGAATCGCCATTTCCCGCTTGATGTTTTCCTCTTCCGTGCCAGTCGTCGGCCGCATGGTCGGATATTCTTTCCAGAACGAGCGGATGCAGCCTTCGAGATTTGCCTGACAGGCGACTGCCCCCTTCGACATCGCTCTCCCGAACTTCGCAATCAGGTCCGGCCGCTTCTTGATCATCTCGTTCGTGTACGGGAAACCGTGACTCGGCAGGCCCTGATACTCTTTCGGAAATGCGATACGACGAATTTTAGTTCCCGAAAGCTCAAGCGCTACGTGCATGGTATCCCAGAGATTGAGCGCATCGATCTGCTTGCGGCGAAGTGCTTCGAAAGCCGGCACGCCTGATCCGACGCCCATCTTCTGGACCGTGCTCCAATCGACTCCCTGATTTTGCGCCATCGCCTGCGTCATCGCGATGTTACCGGAGGTGAGCGCGACGAAGCCGATGGTCGAACCCTTCAGGTCTGCGAACGACTTGATGCGGCTATCGTCGAGAACGGCGAGCTCCCAGATCGAACGCGGCAGATAATTGTATGCGAAGCGAATCGGGAAATTGGGCTTGCCTTCCTGTCGTGAAATCGGAATCGGCTCGAGCGAAGCGTAAGCGGTGTGAATCGATCCCTGCAACAGCTGTGGAATGATTACGCCCGAACCCGCGAGCACGATTAGTTCGACATCAAGCTCCTCCTCATCGAAGAAGCCGAGCGCCTTTGCGAATGTGAAGTTGGCGACGCCGGAATTGATGGCGGAAGGCCACGCAAAAACGAACTTGTCCTTCGCAATTGCAGCCGGCCCGGAAAGCGCCGCAGCAAGCGCGACGGTAGATATTGCTGCGGCCCGGCCCAGCGTCTTCAAGATCTGCGTGTGCATGACTTCCCCTGTCCTCTGTCTCAATTAATCACTTTCCGTCTCAACTATTGATACAACATCAGCGCCTGTCAAGTTTTACGCTGCGATTTGAGGCTAAGTTCGGGGCTTACAGCGCCAGAATTTTCGCCCCTCCGCATAAGAAAAATGCCCGTTCCGTCGCCATCAAACGAAGGCAAGTTTGTCCCCGGCAGCGACAAGCGCCCGTCTGACGACGTTCACAAGGAGCGACGCCTTGTAGCGATTGTCTTTCATCGGCAGCGCGCCAAACACGGCGGCCGAAGCGGCGGCATCGATCGCGTCTGATGTCAGCGACGCGCCGCGCAGCAGATCTTCGCTATGGCGAGCCCGCGCCGGCGCTGGCGCAACACCGCCCATCACAATCGCCACGCCGGTCAAATTTGTCTTCGTGCCGGTTAGCCGAACCGCGGCGGATGCTTCGGCGAAGTCGCCGCGCCAGCGCGCATATTTTTCATAGTGAAACGAAGATAGTTCGCGCGGCTGCGGAATTTCTATGTGCGTGATCAACTCCGCGGGCGCGAGCACCGTCTCCCCTGCCCAGACGTAAAGTTGCTCGACTGGAATGCGCCGTTCGCCGTCTGGTCCTGCCGTAACAACAACTGCGTCGAGGCAAGAAAGCATCGGCGCAAGATCGGCGACGCACGGCGCCGCGCATCTTCCCGCACCTAGAATCGAATGATGCCGATTGTCCCCGAGAACTGCATAACAGGGACATGCCGGCCCTGAGAAGCGATAGCAGGGCGTTGCCGAACGAAAGAACCAGCAGCGCTTCTCCTGACATAGATCGCCCGCGACGGTGGCACGGTTGCGAATTTGCTGGGTAGCAATCAGCGATGTGCCCCTCGAAAGGCCTGGACACTTCTCGGCGATGAGATCGCTTTTCACCAGCCGGTCCAGCGTGACCGCCGCACCGACTTTAATAAAGTCACCGTGATCGGCAATGTCTTTGACACCGGGCACGTTCGCGTAAGAAACCAGTTTCGCCGGTCCATATACGCCCTGCCGGATGCCGGGCAATAGATCGGTGCCGCCGCCAAGAAAACGGCTGCGCTCGGAAGCCTCGGCCTGCGCGACGGCCTCTTCGGCAGAAGTGGCGACGCATGTTCCGAATTGCGAAACGCGGGGACGCGATTTCGCGGTGTACTTTCCGGCCTTCTTCATGACCGGAAACATTGCCGGATATATTTTGCGTACCGCCGCGACTTCGGCGTTGTACGGCCGCAAATACGGCTTCAACGGAAGTTCGCGCGCGTGCTTTTGCTCGATTGCAGCAAGCACGGCTTCCGGTGTGATCGGCAACTTGTGAAAACGAACCCCGACCGCGTCGGCAACGGCGTTCGCGACCGCCGCAACTGTTGCATTGATGGTCGGCTCACCCGCCGCTTTGGCGCCGAATGGGCCGAGCGCGTCATTGGTTTCGATGAAATCGACCGAAATGTTCGGCGTATCGGCGATCCGCGGCACGCGATAATTAATCAACGAGCGATTCACCGGACGTCCGCCGTCGAAGACGACATCTTCGCTCAGCGCCATGCCGATACCCTGCATGATGCCGCCATAAGTCTGCCCTTCGAGCGCAGTCGGATTGAGGACGCGCCCGACATCTTGCGCCGACGCGATGTTCAGGATCGTTACATGGCCGGTGCCGGGATCGACCTCCACCTCCACCGCCTGCGCGCCGAAAGCATAAGCGGCAGCGTAGTTTCCGTAGCCGGTTACGGGATCTGGCCGCTCAAGCCCGATCGCATAGTGTCCTTCGACACGTAGCGAACCGAAGCGCTGCGCCGCCTGCGCAAGCGTCAACTCCCGCCGCCAGTCCTCGGGATGCGTGAACACGCCTCCGCGATATTCGATAACATTCGCCGCAACGGTCCATTCCTCTGACAACCGCTCGCGGATTCTCGCAATCAATTCCTTTCCGCCCGCAATCGCCGCGTTGCCGGTTACGAAAGTTACCCGCGAAGCCGCGCTGCCGAGATCGTCGGGCGCGAGTTCGGTATCCATGTGAACGACGATTATGCCTGCGGTCGAGATTCCGAGCGTTTCGGCGACAAGCTGCGCGAGGATCGTGTTTTGCCAGGTTCCGGCGTCGGCGGTCTGCGTGAAGACTGCAAGACTGCCATCGGCCTGAAGCTCGATAGCGACGTTCGAAAAATTTCCTTCGGCGTAGAGTACGCTCCCGCTCGGATGGATCATCGAAGCGACGCCGATGCCGCAATACGGCGGCAGCTTGCCTTTCTTCTCCGTCCAGCCGATCCGCTCGGCAGCCTTGCGCAGGCAATCACTGAGACCGCAACTCGTGATTTTCCAGCCGAGCGGCGTGAGGTCTCCGGCCTGGTTCGCGATCTGAAGCCGGTATTCCACCGGATCGATGTTCAAACGCTCGGCAACTTCATCGACCTGGCTTTCGATAGCCCAGATGATTCCCGGCGCGCCCATCCCGCGATAGGAGCCGCCTGGAAGTTTATTCGTGTAGACGAGCTTTGCGCGCACACCGGCCGCGCCGACCCGATAGAGATTTGCCGTGCGCTGACGCAGTGCCGACACATAAACCGGACCCATGTGCGTGTAGGCGCCGTTATCCACGATGGCATCGACGGTACGGGCTAAAATATTGCCTTTTGCATCCACCGCTGTCCGCAGCGACATCGATTTCGCGTGGTCGCTCTTTCCGGCGATGTATTCCTCATCGCGCGAAAGCACAACCTTGACCGGCCTTCCCGTTCGTTTCGAAAGCAGTGCTGCAATCGCGATCTGCTCGGGAGATTGCGATTTGCCACCAAAGCCGCCACCGATCGCAACGGACCGGACAACGATATCCGCCACCTCCATGCCGGTGACGCGCGCCAATTCCTTCCGCACGAAGAACGGCGCCTGCGTGCCACACCAGACTTCGAGCCTACCGCTCGCCGGGTCGTATGAAGCGACAGCGGCATTCGTCTCCATGCAGACGGGCCATACGACGCCATGTTCGTAGTGACCCTCCACGACGAGCGCGGCATCCTTGAACGCCGCATCGACCTCGCCGAGCTTCACATCGACGGACTGTGCGACGTTCGGCGGCAGCTTTTGCTTGCGCGCATGGATTTCGGGTGCGCCGGTTGCGAGTGCTGCGGCGACCGTGACCGCCGCAGGCTGCTCGCGATACTTGACCGCAATCGCCCGAATACCGAGCCAGGCGGCCTGCGCCGTCTCTGCCGCGACCGCGGCAACCTCTTCGCCATAAAAGCGCACCCGATCGGTCGCGAGCGGATAACGGTCCGAATAACCGGCGCCATAGTTCACATATTGCGCGCCGTTGAAGTCCGATGACGAGATCGCGTCGATGACGCCGGCGATGGCGCGGGCGGGGTTCAGATCAATTTCGAGAATCTGCGCCGAGGCATGCGGGCTACGGAGGATCGCACAGTACAACATCCCCGGCAGCACGATGTCATGCGTGTATTCTGCTTCGCCAGTGACCTTCGCCTTCGCCTCGATTTGCGGAATGCGGCGGCCGATCACTCCGGACGCGGCTTTCATGCGCCGGCCGCGGCGGCACGCACCGCCTGTAGAATCTGCGCATATCCGGTACAGCGACAGACATTGCCCTGCAGCGCGACGCGGATTTCATCTTCGGTCGGATGTTTCGTTTGCGAAAGCAGCGCATGCGCCGACATAATCATGCCGCTCGTGCAGAATCCGCATTGGAAGCCGCCGTGCTCGACAAAGGCTTCCTGCAAGCGGTCAAGCACGCCGTCGCGCTCCAACCCCTCGATCGTGGTGACGTGCGAGCCGGGCACGGTGCAGGCGAGCGTCACGCAGGAACAAACCGCGCTGCCGTCGAGAACGACGGTGCAGGCGCCGCATTCCCCGCTGTTGCAGCCGATTTTCGTGCCTCGCAGATCGAGGCGATTGCGTAATACTTCGGCGAGCGACTCGTGCGGCTCGACAAGAAGTTCTCGTTCGTTTCCGTTCACCGAAAGCGCGAGCGAGAACGAACCTTCCGCCGAGGTGTCCTCTTTGCGCGCTCTCGCCACAGCGCTCATCCGAGCAAAATCTTTTCGGCCGTGATCGGCAAATGCATGATCCGCTTTCCGCATGCAGCGGCGACCGCGTTCGCCACCGCTGCTGGCGGCTGAATGGTCGGCGGTTCTCCGACCCCCTTCGCGCCGTAAGGTCCCGCGACCGACGGATGCGTGACGAGGATGACTTCGATCTTCGGCACGTCCATCGCAGTCGGCATTTTATAGTCGGTCAGATTGCCGTTCTTAACATGGCCGTTCGCGATAATGATTTCTTCCGAGAGCGCTTGTCCAACGCCCTGCACTGCGCCCCCCTCGAGCTGTCCTTCGAGATAGGTCGGGTTGATCGCATAGCCGACGTCCTGCGCGACGACGTAGCGGTTGATCGTGACTTCGCCGAGTACTTCATCCACCGAAAGGTCGGTGGCATGGACGTGAAAACTCGGCGACGGCCAGGCTGGCGAGAAATGATTCTGCACGCGCGATGCGTCATGTTCGACAGCCGGCGCGATATAGGTCGCTTCGGCGATCAGGCCGCCGCCCGCGGTATTCGCCTGCGCGGCAATTTCGGCAAATGTAATCTTTTTCTCGTCGGACCAGAACGCCTTGTCGCGCATTACGAGCGCCTGTTCATCCGTACCGAGCGCCTTCGCGGCCCGCGTGCGCATTTTTTCGAGCAGGTCGCGCGCCGCTTCGCGCGAAGCATTGGCGACCGCAAACATGGTGCGGCTGCCCTGCGAGCCGAAGTCGTAAGGCGTCGTCAGCGAGTCGGCGCTGACGACGTTGATGTCGGTCAGCTTCATACCCATTTCTTCGGCGACGACCTGCGCGGCCCCCGTGAGCGCGCCTGTGCCCATCTCGACGACGCCGACCATCATGGTCAGCGTGCCGTCTTGCATCAGCTTGAGATAGGAGCCGGACGAACCGCGCGACGTCATCCACCAGCCGCAGGCCAGGCCTTTGCCGCGATTTGGCCCTGGCTTGCGGAGATCCCAACCGATCGCCGTCGCCGCCTTATCCAAACATTCTTCCAGTCCGACCGCGGTCATCTTCTGCCCGTTCACGGCAATATCGCCCTCGCGCAGAATGTTCCGCAGCCGCAACTCCAGCGGATCGAGACCGAGATCTTCCGCGATCATGTCCATCTGTGACTCGGTCGCGAAGTTCGGCATCGGACCGGACGGCGCGCGGATCGAACCGTTCGGATGGTTGTTCGTGTAGACGGAAATGCCTTCGAGGTTTGCGTTCGGAAGCCGGTAAGGCCCGGCCAAAATCATCGTACCGGTCGAGGCGACGAGCGGACCCGAGCCCGAACAGGCGCCCGCGTCGACGACGATGCGGCCCTCCTTCGCGAGAATCCGCCCATCTCTGTCGACTCCAGTTTTCAACTCGATGGTCGCGGGCTGCCTGAACAGCGCGGCGGTCAACTCCTCTTCGCTGCTCGACATCACGCGCACGGGCCGCTTTGCCGCACGCGCGAGCGCCATCGCGTAATGCTCCATGCCGAGCCGCAGCTTCCCGCCGAAACCGCCGCCGATGCCCGGCACGATGACACGAATATGCGAAGGCGGAATGCCGAAGATTTCCGCAAGCGTGCTCTGCGTGTCGAACAGAAGCTGTGTATTGCACCAGACGGTCGCCTGATCGGACGCAGTCCACTGCGCCACCGCCACGCGCGGCTCGGTATATCCGGCATGAACGGGGCTTGTGCGGAACACGTGCTCATAGACGCGATAGCTATTGCGAAATCCTTCTTCGACGTCGCCGACCTTGATAACAGTCCGGCTGCAACGGTTCCCCTCGCGCACAATTATGGGAGCCGCTTTCAGGGATTGCCAATCCGGATGAACCAGCGGCGCAGCCTTATCCAGCGCTTCCATCACGTCGAACACGGCGGGCAATTCCGCATACTCGACTTCGATTGCCCGCAACGCCTGCTCGGCTGCGTATTCGGAATCGGCGGCAATGCCGGCGACCGGCTGACCGACATGATAGACGCGCTCATTCGCGAAAACTTCGAAGTCCTTGATGAAATTTCCGAAGCGGTTGAGCTTTTGCGATGCGCCCGTGACGACCGCGCGCACACCCGGCATTTTCCGCGCCGCGGACGTATCGATGCGGACGATACGCGCATGCGCGTGCGGGCTGCGCAAAATCTTTCCATGCAACATGCCGGGCAGCGTGAAATCCGACGCATAGACAGCCGCGCCCGTTACCTTGCCCTCGCCGTCGAGACGGTTAAGCCGCTTGCCGACGACCTCGAATTCCTTCGGAGCGCTCATTTGGCACCCATGGTTTGGGCGGCCTCTTGCACCGCCTCAACGATCTTGGTGTAGCCGGTGCAGCGGCAGAGCGTACCGCAAAGACCTTCGCGGATTTCTTCTTCGGTGGGCGCGGGATTTTCCTTCAGGTATCCGGCGGCGGTCATGATCATCCCCGGGATGCAATAGCCGCACTGCACGGCGCCGCGATTGAGAAACGCGGTCTGCAATGCATGCATGGTTTCGCCGCTCGCCAAACCTTCAACCGTGGTGATTTGCGCGCCATTGCACTGGGCCGCGATCAAGATACAGGAGTTGACGACGCGGCCGTTTACGAGCACCGCGCAAACGCCGCACTCGCCCTCCAGGCAATTCGACTTTGCGCCGGTCAGCGTCAAATGCTTGCGCAGCACTTCGAGCAGCGTCTCCGCGCCCTTAACGGCAAGCTGCCACTCTTCGCCGTTCACCGTCAGGTTGAGTTCGTGCATCGTGGTCATCGTCAGGAAACCCCTACGCATTGCGAGATGCCGCGCATCACCAGGCCTTCGACGACTTTGGAGCGATAGGCGGCGGAAGCACGCGGATCGGAGCGCGGACTGCACTCCGCTCTTGCCTGCGCGGCTGCGCGCGCAATCAATCCGGCGTCGATCTCTGCACCTTCGAGCAGGCGCTCCGCGGCTTTCGCGCGTAACGGCCGCGGGCCAACGGCGCCAAGCGCAATTCGCGCTTTCTCGCAGATGTCGTTCGCGCCGAATGCGAGACATATCGCGGCCGATACCACGGAAATTTCCATTGCCTTGCGGCGGCCAACTTTGAGGAAGGCGCTGTGCGTTTTCACGACCGGCGTCGCCAGCCGCACGTGCTCGATCAGTTCTCCGGGGGCAAGCGTCGTTTTTGACGAACTCACGAACAGGTCATCGATCTTGATCTCACGCGATCCGTTACTGCCCTTTGCGCCGATCAACGCATCGAGCGCGAGCAGCGCGACAGCGACGTCGGCCGCGGGAGAAGCGTTCGCGAGATTACCGCCCACCGTTCCGACATTTCGGATCTGGTGACCACCGACGACTCGCGCTGCCGCGCGGAGCGCGGGGTATGCCGCGGAAAGCCCTTCATGCAGTTCGATGTCCTTATGGGTGCAGAGCGCGCCCAACTCGAAGCCGTTTCCGTCTTCTTTTATTCCCTGCATCGAAGCGATCGACGAAAGATCGATAAGATCGTCGCTTTTCCGGACGCCGCGCCGAAGCTGAATGACGAGATCCGTGCCACCGGCGACGTATCGCCACCCATCTTTCAGGCTCGCCGCTATTTCGAGGGCGTGATCGGCCGATTTCGCGGAGTGCAGCCTGAAGTCCATCGGCTCACCCTTTCGCTTGCTGAAGCGCTGGCTGCCAGCATTCCCGGACGAAACGCTCGAGCGTCTGCTGCACGGTCACTCCCTTTGCCGGGAGCGCAGAAAGAATGACACCGCCGATACCCGCTTCGAACAGGGCGGCCAGTTGCTTCTTGATCTGCGCAGGCGTTCCAACCAGCGAAATCGCCTCGATCATCTCGTTTGAGATATCGGCGCGGATCGCCTCGTAAGGCGGGGCGCCTTCCTTGTAGGCAACATGCGCGACCTTTTCACGGACCGGCGCGGGAACCGCGAGTCCCTGCGTTTCCAGCGTGTCGAAATGCGTCCGGCCGGATGCCAGCGTGCGCGCGGAACGCAGGCGCAATGCATCGTAAGCGTCGGCGGCGTTGTCGCTCAACGAAACGTTCAGCCGGGCGACGAGGTGGACTTCCTCCGGCTTGCGGCCCGCCGCAGTTGCACTTTCACGAACGCGGGCCGCGAATGAGCGCGCCTCGAGCGCACTGCCGCATGCTTCCATGATGATCGCATCCGCGATCTTCGCGCCGAGCTGCTGTACCTGCGGTCCGTTCCCCGCAAGCCATACCGGAAGGCGCGCCCTGCCCGGCTTGAAACCGAGTTTGCCCGCATCAAACTTAACGACCTCGCCGGCGTAGCTGACTTCTTCGCCTGTCGCGAGCGCCCGGATTAGCTCGATCGACTCGCGCAACGCGCGCACGGGCTTCGGCCGCGGAGTTCCCATCTCGGCGAACCCGGAAACGCCCGCACCGAAGCCAAGAATTGCACGGCCCTTCGATATGTCGTCGAGCGTATAGATCGCCATCGCGGTCAGTGCAGGGTGCCGCGAGAACGGATCCGTGACGCAGGGACCGATATTGATGCGCTTCGTCCGCATCGCGATTACTGTCAGCAGCGAGTAAACTTCGCGATAGAACCGTTCGTCCGCCATCCAGACGTCGGTGAAGCCCAATTCTTCGGCAAACGACGCAAGATCTGCGTGAACGAAGGGATCCGAATGCCCAGCCATCAAAAGCCCGAGCGTCATTGCGCACTCCTCATCGGGACGTAGTCGATATCGAAGCCGTAATGTCTAGGACCAAGCGCCTCGACGCTTTGCGGCGTGCGGTGCACTTCCAGCGCAGGCGCCACGATTACAGCAACGTTCGTGCCGGGCTCAAGAATTGTGTTGGTGTAAGGTTCGCCGGTTTTTGCGTTGACGACGCAGATGAGATCCGGCGCCATGAAGCACGGCTTGTCATCGATCCAGACGATGTGATTTTCATTCTTGAGAAAAATCCGGGCGTCGGGATTACCGGGCGAAGTGATCCGGAGTTCGCCGAACATATAGCCGTCGCGGCTTTCCCAATCCTTGGCCGCCAGGGTGCCGCGGTAGACGACCTTGCCATCCAGTTCTTTCGCGGCGCGCGCAGCCGGATCGGCATGTGCCGCGTTCGCGGCTGCGATCGCGCGGCCAACGCGAAGCGCCCGCGTCAACCCACCGCCATTTGCAATTTTCTTGAGCGTTCGCCCATCGACAATAAAGGCAGCGCGGGCGCATTGCGCGCGCATATCGGCAAGTTTGGTGACGGAGCTGATCGCTTTGCCGAGGCGCTCAGCCTGCTTTGGACTATGGCACTTGGAAACCGTGAGCAGCGTGCCCCACGGATCGGCGAATACCGCGGGCGCAAAAGAAACGCCGGAAAGCGCCACCGAACTCTGGCTCATCTCGGGGATCGCGCGCCCGCCGGCACAATCGCAATCAATCATGTCGATGCCGGCAGCAAGTGCGGTGGCAAAAGACGTCGTTGCGTTGCCCGCGCCCACCTCAATCGGAAAAACGCCTGAGATCGTCTTTTGCGACTGACGCTCCAACTCTCGAAGTGCGAGCAGCATCGGCGGCACTTCATCTGTTTGTGCGGGATAACCAGCGGCGACCCGCTCGTCGGCGCTCATCGGTTTCGTTGGCGCGATAGAGCCGAGGCCGGACAGCGAACAATAAAAAGCATCGTCCGCGATCGCTTCCAGCGCCTTCCAGCTGAGACCCTTGCCACGGGCGATCCAAGGCTCGAGCGCGGCATGACCGGCATCCGGCCGACCGCCGCCGCCCGTGCCCAGAAGGGTCAATCCGCGAATAAAATCGGCCAGATCTTCAGCCGTTCTAAGCCCGCCGCCCGGAGCCATAGTGTCTCACTATTTGCAGTAATTATCTCAACATATGAGACACTGATATTTGGGCTGAAGGGCTGAGTCAATTCGATAAGGTCAGCGGTCCAATCCTTTTTCGCTCGCCGGATTAGGGCGGTAAGAAGCTCATTTTCGAAAATCCAAATGGTCGATTAAAGGGAACCTGAACCTCGACATATCGTGCGTCGCGAGACAGGCAGGAAAAAATTCGACTGCACGATGGCGACAAGTTCCAATCCGTTACCCGAGTTGAGCGTCGTTATAAAAAGTCATCGAAGGAGCGCTGAAGGAGATCCAAAAGCAGTCGGCAGTTCACAAAGCTCTCTGGCGCGCTCCAGCAAAGATTAAGCGCCGAAAACCAAGCCTATCAGCTCAAAGATGCCGGGGTCGCAGTATTGAACGAACTACATCCGAGCGGCAGAAAGCCATTATTGCGCCAACGCTTGTGTTGGGGCCGTTACAAAAGCGTAGCAATCGCGAAGCTGTATCGACCAAGCATTGTTCACCGTTAACGGAGGAGGCCTATTTGCTTGGGCGAAGAAGCAAACATATCTCTGGTTCTAGTGTCCAAGACATCTTGTCGGCAATTACATTGCTTTTGGAGTATTCTTCTCGGGAGTAACAATCTGTGCCGCCTACGTTGCTTTTTATTGCAACAAAGCCTGATCCGGGAATCCCCGGAAACATCGTGTTGGTAGTAATTTGAAGACTGCAGCTACGTCGAGACCAATGGCAATCTCAGTTTCGAAATCCCTTACTTCATTTGTACTACCCTGAAGCCGATGTTGCTCGCCGCGCTGTCGGGGGTGTTGCTACTTCGCGCGCTCACGCGATAGCGGTTGCAGTAAGATTCGTGACACAAGAACGATCCACCCCGCAACGATCGATTGGGCGATGGGTCGCGGTTGATGGGATCAACTGACGATGTTTTCGAATGATAAGTGGGTGAAAAATAATCTTCGCACCATTCCCAGACATTGCCAGCGACATTGTGCAGGCCATAATCATTCGGCTTGAAGGCATGCACCGGCGCGGTGCCGAGGAAGCCGTCATCCAGCGTATTTTTTTCGGGAAAGCTTCCTTGCCATATGTTGCAGCGGTGTTCGCCATCGATGAGCAATTGGTTGCCCCACGGATACAGGGCCTGCTCCAGCCCCCCGCGCGCGGCCATCTCCCATTCCGCTTCGGTCGGCAGACGCGTTCCCGACCAAAAGCAGTACGCCTTCGCGTCGTTCCACGAAATGTGAACGACGGGATGGTCCAGACGCTCTAAGATACTGCTGCTCTCGCCTTCGGGCTGCGCCCAGTAGGCGTGCGGTACCTGCACCCACCACGGCGTTTCTCTGGATCTTGCGAGCGCATTTTGCCGGCGTTCTTCGTCGAGCAAACCATCAAATACGAAGCTCCAGCCATAACGCTCCGCATCGGTCGTGTAGCCTGTCTCGCGCACGAAATCGCCGAACTGCAAGTTGCTGACAGCATGGCACGCGATGCTGAACGATCGTAACGCGACTTCGCGAACCGGCCCCTCGCCGTCGTCCGGAAATCGCTTATCCGCCGAACCCATCAAGAATGAGCCGCCGATGGATGAGCTCCAGCGGCGGCGAATTTCCGTTATCGAAGGCTTGAAGTTGTAATTCTCTAGCGTTGCCGGCGCATGCGAGGCTTCCCGCTTTGCGCAGCAGCTTGGACGGCCGTCAACCATGCTATTTTTGTTTCTCTTCTTCCCAGAAGGCGGTTTCGCCCTGCGCCTGCATGAGCGCGAGAATCTTCTCACGCGGAATGACGCCGCAGCGCTTTGCCCAGGTTTCATATTGCGCCTTCATCTCGCTTACGCGGTCCGGGTGCTTCGCGGCAATGTCGTTCAACTCGGTTCGATCGAGCTCCATGTCGTAGAGCTCCCACGGACCCGGATACTTCCGCACCAACTTCCACTTGCCGACACGTACGGCGGCGTTGCCTTCGTGTTCCCAGAACAGCGGTCCACGCACAGGTGCTTCGGAACCGAACGACGGCACCATGCTCACGCCCTCGAGCGGAAGGATCTTGTTGCCTTTATACTCGTGTGGATAGGCGGCGCCCGTCACATCGACCACCGTCGCCATGATGTCGGGCAGTTGATAGGGATTGTGCCGCAATCCGCCCTTCTCCTTGATGCCCGCTGGCCAATGCACGATGAACGGCGTCGCAATGCCGCCTTCGTGAATCCAGTGCTTATAGAGCCGAAACGGCGCATTCGAGAGATTGGCCCAGGCCGTGCCGTAACTCTGATAGGTGTCTTCCGCGCCAGGCATGATCGAAGGATCGTTGCCGAAACGCACCGGCTTGCCGTCGCGCGTCTTCGCTTTTGCGATCATTAGACCGATCAACTCTTCCGCAGTCACGCCTTCCGGAATGTCTTCGGCGCAGGCGCCGTTATCGGATAGGAATATCAGGAGCGTATTGTCGAGTTGTCCGGTTTCCTCCAGCGCCTTGAGGATACGGCCGATACCTTGATCCATGCGGTCGATCTGGGCTGCATAGACTTCCATGCAACGCAGTGTCCATTCGCGATGCTTCGCTTCATCGAACGGCGGTTGGGTCGGATCGCGGTCCGTCAGTTTCCAGTTCGGATGCAGGATGCCTTCATCGACGAGACGCTTCAGGCGTTCCTCGCGCAGCCGGTCCCAGCCCGCATCGAAGCGGCCTTTATATTTCTTGATGTCCTCTTCATGGGCGTGCAGCGGCCAATGCGGCGCAGTATAGGCGACGTATTGAAAGAACGGCGTATCGCCGCTCTCCTTCTTATGTTGACGGATGTATTCGACCGCCTGATCGCTGATTGCGTCGGTATAAAAGAAGGAGGGATCCTTCTCGTATTCGTGCTCGATATTCTCGTTGCCACGCGTCAGCGTGGTCGGATGATAGAAGCTGCCGGCACCGATGATCGTGCCGTAGAAATGATCGAAGCCGCGCTGCATCGGCCAGGCATCGGTCGGTTCTGTCAGATTTTGCGCGACATGCCACTTACCGCTGAGATAGGTCTTGTAGTTCTGTTGCTTCAGCACTTCCGCGATCGTTACGCAGCTCCGATTCAAGTTTCCGGCGTAGCCTTCCGGCCCATTGCTATAGGTCAGAATACCGATCCCGGTCTGGTGCGGATGCAATCCGGTAAGCAGCGACGCGCGCGAAGGGCTGCAACGCGCGGTGTTGTAGAATTGCGAGTAACGCAGGCCGTTCGCGGCAAGCCGGTCGAGGTTCGGCGTTTCGATCTCGCCGCCGTAACAGCCGATATCCGAATAGCCCATGTCGTCATTCAGAATGATGAGAATGTTGGGCTTCTTGCCGCTTGCCATGACTGACTTTCCTTCGGATATGCAATTTACGTTGCGCGCCGCGTGAGACTGATGCTCAAGCGGAAAAATTCGGGAAGATAGGAGGCGCGCAGGAGTTCGAGCGCGCGGCCATCCTTGCCGAGCGTCAGACGCTCGATTGTCAGCAATGGCGCGCCCGGTTTCACGCCGAGCAGTTTTGCGCTGGTCGCGTCGGTGAGGCCCGCACCGATCGTCTGCTTGGCTTCGGCGATTTCGTGACCGAGATCGTCTTCCAGCACGCTGTACATGATGATCTTGATAAGCTCGCGCTTCTCGAGTTCCAGCCCGACATCGGGCGGATAAAATGCGTGCTCGATCGCGATCGGCGTGTCGTCGGCAAGCCGCAGGCGCTTTAGCTGCCACACCGCGCGCTCCTGAAGCTTCTCCTTCACGCCGACGTCGTGCCGGTTGGTCATGCCTTGCTGGAGCACCTTCGCGCCGGCTTCGTAGCCTGCATCGCGAATGGTTTCGGAGAAGCCCATGAGGCGCCCGACCCAGTTTTCCGGCTGATTGGAGCGCAAGAAGGTGCCGCGCCCACGCGAGCGCGCGAACATTCCCTCATGCACCAGCGGCGAAATTGCGTTGCGGATCGTAATTCGGCTCACGCCGAAATAGCGGCCGAGTTCTGCCTCAGTCATCAGACGGCCGTCTGCATCGATCAATTCGCCCTTCTTCACCTGCCTCCGGATCGACTCCCTGATCTGGATGTGAAGCGGCGTACCGCCTTCTGCGACGGACTGATGGCGGGCATTGGCCGCAATCAAAGAAGATTTCATTTCAAACCAAACGCTTTCTGGTTTCGGGGTCGAATAAATGGAAATCCTGGGGGCGCGCGGAAATCGATACCGTATCCCCCTCTTTCGGTACGTTTTCGTCGCCCACGCGCACGCGCATCAAGGCCCCGCCGATGTCCAGATCGAGCACCGCGGTGTCTCCTAGATGCTCGACAAGATCGACACGCGACTTCAACCCATCCGCACCGATCCGGATTGCGCTGGGGCGAATGCCGGCGATCACGTCACGCGAACCTGTAATCTGCACGGCGGTTTTAAAGCGCTGGCCTCCGAGAATAATGTCGCCATCACTGTACTTCGCATTGACCAGATTCATCGGCGGATTGCCAATGAAGCCAGCGATATCGATCGAATTCGGTTTGGCAAAAACCTCCGCCGGCGTCCCGATTTGCTGAATTTCTCCGGCCATGAATACCGCCATGCGATCTGCGAGCGTCATCGCCTCTTCCTGATCGTGAGTTACATAAACGGCGGTCACGTCCAGCGAGCGCTGTAACTTCTTCAATTCGACGCGCGTTTCGAGGCGCAACTTCGCGTCGAGATTGGAGAGCGGTTCGTCGAGCAGAAAAAGCCGCGCCTTGCGCACGATCGCCCGCGCCAGCGCACAACGCTGCTGCTGTCCGCCGGAAAGCTGGCCCGGCCTTCGATCGAGGAGATGCTCGATCTTCACCTTGCGCGCCGCATCGAATACCGCGGCCGCGATTTCCGATTTCGGCACTTTCGCCATTTCGAGCGGGAAGGAAATGTTTTCGGCTACCGTCATATGCGGATAGAGCGCGTAGCTCTGGAATACCATCGCAACATCGCGATCCGCCGCATCGACCCCGGTCACGTCGTTGCCGTCGATTAGCACCCGGCCGGAGGTCGGCGCATCCAGCCCCGCCAGAATCCGCAACGTCGTGCTTTTTCCCGAACCCGACGGACCGAGCAGCGCGAAGAATTCACCCGGATTGATTTCGAAACTGACATCTTTCAGCGCGACGAATTCGCCATGCTTCTTCCAGATGTCCTTGAAAATGACCTGACCCCGCGCATTCATCGGCGCCCTCCTCCCTTGACAGCGCCGACCGTCAGACCTTTCACGATATGTTTCTGTGCGACGATCCCGAGGATCACGACCGGAAGCATCGCAAGCACGGAAACCGCGGCGAGCTTCGCCCACAGCGTCTGCTCGACGGAAACGAAATTGAACATCGCGATCGTCACCGGCCGCACGGTATTTCCGCTCAAGACGACGGCGAATAGAAACTCGTTCCAGGCATTGAGGAATACGAAGACGACGGTGACGGCGATGCCGCCGCGCACCTGCGGAATGATGATCCGCCATAGCGTCCGCATCCGGCTCGCACCGTCGAGATAGGCGGCTTCCTCCATCTCATAAGGGATGTCCTCGAAATAGGAGACGAGCAGCCAGATCGCGAACGGCAGCGAGAACGAAAGATAGATCAGGATGATGCCCTGATAGGTGTCGATCCATCCGATATTCCGCAGCACCATATAATACGGGATGATGATGCCGACCGGCGGCAGCATCTGCGTCGCCAGCATATAAAAGCCGGTGAATTTCTTGCCGTAGAAGCGAAGCCGCGCGAGTGCATAAGCCGCGGGAATCGCCAGCGCCATGGTTACGATGGTGGTGCCGACCGAAATGATCATGCTTGAAACCAGATTCGGAATGATCGATCCCGAGCCGAAAAGCACATCCCGATAAGCATCCAACGTCGGTTCGAACAGAAGCTTCGGCGGATATGCCAGCGCATCGCGATCTGTTTTGAACGAGTTCAGCACGCTCCATAGAATCGGAAACGCCCAGGCGAGCAGAAACACGGCCGTAATTGCGAACAGAACGACCATACGAAGGCGCTTCATTTGCTCCTCCGGATCGCAAACAGAATGGCGGAAATGATGATCGTCACGATCAGGAGCGCCACCGCGAGCGCCGAGCCGTAGCCGATCGAAAGTTCGGTGAAGGATTTCCGATAGGCGTAGAGATTGAGAATTTCCGTCGCCGTGCCCGGTCCGCCGCCGGTCACGGTGAAGATCGCAGCGAAGGCGGTCAGCGCCACCATGGTCCGCATGATGATGACCATGACGATCGCCGGGCGCAGGAGCGGCAGCGTGATCCTGCGGAAGCGCTGCCACGCCGAGGCGCGGTCGATGCGCGCGGCCTCGTAAATATCTTCCGGGAGCGACGCCAGCGAAGCCAAGAGCACCATGAACGCGAATGGCGTCCACTGCCAGGTGTGGATCACAATGACCGAAACCATGGCGAGGGACGGATCACCGAGCCAGTTCTTGCTGCCGAGGCCCGCCGTAATCGCAAGATAATCGACGATACCGAATTCCGGAGCGAGCATGAAGGTGCGCCAGATCATGCCGACGACGGCCGGAGAAAGCACCACCGGCAGGATCGCGATGATGCGGAACCAACCCTGCCCTCGCTTCATATTCATCACGAACAACGCGAGCGCGAGGCCGATCACGATCTGAAGCAGGACGGTCGAGATCGTATAGACGAGGCTGACGATCAGCGAATGCCAGAAGCGGTCGTCGGCAAGCAAGACCTTGTAATTTTCAAGCCCGACGAAACCGTTCATGAACGGCATCGAGAGATTGATCCGGTAGACGCTCGTGTAAACGAGAAAGAGCAGCGGAAACGTCGTGGTCAGAAGCAGCGCAAAAAACGCCGGTGCAAGCAGAAGCGTCGCGAAGCGGCGCTCCCGCTGCACAAGCACCCGGCCAAAATCGCTGGAAGCGATTTCGGCCGGGCCTGCTGTCATCGTGTTTTCGCCGGCAAGCATCCTCAGCCGCGCATCATCGGCTCGATACGCTTCTGCGCGTCGTCAAGCGCAGCCTTCACGGTGTTCTGGCCCGACAACGCCGACTGGATAGCGGTCGCCATCGTGTCGCCGATCGCCGGCCACTGCGGAACGCGCGGACGCCAATCGACGTCAGTATCGCTCTGCAATGCCTCCATCGAGACCTGCACGAAGTTGTCCCCGAAACCGTTCAGGAGTTTCACATACTCCGCATCCTTCCAGACCGACTCACGGTTGGCGCCCGAACGCTTGGTCGGACCCGCGAACTTGTGCGCAGTACGTGCCTGCGTTTCCGCACTCGCCGCCCACTGGATGAAGAGCCAGGTCGCTTTCTTTTTCTTCTCCGAAAGCGCGGCATTGATCGGGAAGCCCCAGTTCCAGATCGAGCTGACGCGCTTGCCGGACGGACCCTTCGGCCAGCGCGCATAGGCAATCTTGCCGATCACCTTCGACTTCTCGGGGTTATTCACGACCGACGCCGAGGAATGCGCGTCGATATAGCTGCCGAGCGTGCCCTGCGAGAACGCATCGGCGATATCCGGCCAGTTCCAGTTCGATGCCGCGTTCGGCGCGTATTTGCGCATCAGATCGACGTAATAGGCGAGCGCGGCTTCTGCCTCGGGGCCATTGACCGTCAGCTTGCCGCCCTTGAACCACTCCCCACCGAATTCGCGGAACAGCGATGGGTAGATGTACATATTCTGGCCTGCGCCTGCGACGCCACGAAGCGCTGCGCCCCAGACGCGATTATCCGGAGCGTGAACGGCTGCCGCATTCTTCATATAGTCTTCGAGCGTATCGGCGGCTTTGATGCCCTTCGCTTCGTAAAGATCCTTGCGATAGACTTGGATCGTGACTTCACCGTCATAAGGCATGCCATAGAGCTTGCCGTCGACGCTGTTCGCTCCGCGCCACGCCGGGAAGATGTCTTCGTAGTTGAACCAGTTCTTGTCGGTCAGCGAGGCATCATTGAGATAGGTGTCGAGTTGATCCACCCATTTGTTCGCCGCATAGAGCGAGTAGTACATCGGGTCGGTAGCCGACGTCGCGTAGGTCGCGGTTTTCGACGTTAGGTCGATCACGCTCTTCTGACGGATCTGCGCGGGCGGCACTTTCTCGAAGCGCACGTCGATGCCGGTGAGCGCCTTGAACTGCGCTTCGAGCGAAATCAAGTTTTCGAAATAGCTAGCAGGGATGACCGCTACGGTAATGGTCTCGCCTTCCGCCTGACGCCAATTGATCTTTGCGGATTGGTACGCGCCGAGGCTCGCGTCTTGCGCGCGTGCGTGTCTGAGAATGGCCGGACCGAAACCGATAAAGGCCGCCGCGGCCGTGCTCGTTTTCAGGAACGTCCTTCGCGTGGGCTTACTGAACGACTTCATTTCCTGTCCTCCCTGTTCCCGGCTTTGGCGCCGGTTATGTCAGGACGTTTCGGGAAATGTTATAACAAGTCAAGACGCCCGGTTCGCACTGCAATAGACCGCGGTAGCGCGGAACAAGCCGCGTCTAGCCGCCGGAAAACAAAAGCTCGCCGATGAGGCTTTCGCCTCTCGTTCATCGCAACCACTGTCGTATCGGAGCGTAATTTCGGACGTCGGGTATCTCGCCGAGACCCGGCGCATCGCTCAGCGTGCAATGTCCGTCGCTGACTTTGCGGACCTCGCCCGACAATTCGTCGCGAAGCGGATTCGGATTTGCATCGATTTCAAGAAGGCCGTTACCGCCGGCGGCGGCAAGTAAATGAGCCGAAGCAAGCAACCCGATCCCCCCGCCGAGCCAATGCGGGCAATAGGTGAGCCCGGCTGCATTCACGCGGCCGGCAACGCCAAGACAACGCGAGAAGCCGCCCCATTTGCCTAGATCAGGCTGCACGAAGGTGAGTGTCTGCGACGCGATTGCCGCATCAAAGGCGGTATCGCTGGAAAGATTTTCGCCGGCAGCGAGAGGGATTTCCGTTGCCTGCTTCAAATCGGCCCACATATTCCATGGCTGATCTGCGCGAATGGGCTCTTCAAGCCAATTCAGACGGAACTCCTCGAGCCGCGGCGCGGCGTCACGCGCCTGCGCAAGGGTCCAGGCCTGGTTTGCATCGGCCATGAGATTCACATCCGGGCCGAGAGTGTCGCGAAGTGCCTTCAGATTTGCGACATCCCGATCGGCGCCGAAGCCGACTTTCAGTTTGAAGCTGCGATGACCATCGCGTTGACGTTCGGACGCAAGTATTTCCGGCTGATCCGGGTTCAGGCCGCTCGCATAAACGGGAATTCTCGGCGAAGCCCCGCCAAGCATTCTCCACAGCGGCTGTCCAAATTTACGCGCCGATAGATCCCATAGCGCGATATCGATGCCTGCGATGCATTGGGCCAGCGGGCCGTGCTCGCCGGTTTGAATGGCAAGAACCGCCATTGTCTCCGCCATCTCGTCGAATGCCGCCGACGGCGATTCGAATTGCTTATTGATAATGCGTGGCGCGATCGCGCTTTCGATCAGCCGCGCGCGATGCTCCGCGCCGACCGTCGGAAAATTGCACCAGATTTCGCCCCAACCTTTCGTGCCGTCGGCATCGGAAATCCTCACAAAGAGCGCTGGCCTGTCGTGCATCACGCCGAAAGACGTGCGTACCGGCGTTTGAACGGGATAGCGAAACAAGAGCGTTTCGACGCTTACCGGCTGGACCGGCGCCGTTTCGATCTGGCGTGAAGTCACGGTTTCAAGTCCATTTCAAGATGGATGTAATCGCCCCGGTATGTAACCTCGCCGAGATAGATCACCGTTCCGTCGCCGATGGTGCAAACGCGGCGCACTTCCGCAACCGGCGTATTCACCGCGACACCGAGGTGATGGGCAACATCCATATCCGCCTTGCCGATCTCCAGCGTCTGGCTGGCGCGCGCGATCTTCACTCCCGGCATGTCGAGCAAGACCGGAATAATCGTTTCCTTGCGGAAACGAGACGACGCCTTTTTAAAGATTCGCTGATCGATATAGATCGAGATAACGCAGTAACGTTCGCCGTTGCGCGAGTGAACGCGACGCATGAAATGATAGGCAGGCGCTGCTTTTCCGTCTTCCGGATCGAGGCGCGGCATTGCAGACGCCTGTTCGATCAACGTCAATTGCGGCTTGTCGTGACGATACACGTCGGCGAGGTCGCGCAGCGTCATCCCGAGACGAAGCGACGGCGAACGCTGCGGCACCGAATTGACGTAGGTGCCGCGACCCCGTTCCGGCGAAACCAGCCCTTCCCGCGCCAGGAGATTGATGGCCTGCCGCACCGTGACGCGCGCGACGTCGAATTCGCGCGTGAGTTGCTCGATCGTGGGAAGCGCCTGGCCTTCGGGCCAGATGCCGCGCGAAATCCGCCCGCGGAATAAATCCGCAAGCTGCGCGTAACGGGGTACCGGGCTGTTTCCGAAGGATTTGTGCACGGCTGCTTGTGCTAAAAGTTCTAACTATAGTACTATTAAGCCATGAAACAGGCAACCCGATGCTGAAGCGCGCAGTCCTGCTCCTTGCGCCCTGGTTCGCTATCGTCGCCGCTTGGTACGCGATCGCCTATTCGGGCTTCGTCAACGAAGCGCTGATCCCAACGCCGCTTGCCGTTGCCACGCGATTTTGGGAGTTGCTGACGCAGGCGCGGCTTCCGCTCGATATCTGGATGTCCACGCAACGGGTATTTCTCGGCGTCGCCGCCGGAATTACGCTCGCGGTGCCGGTCGGTTTCGTGCTCGGCTGGTACCGGCAGATCCGCAGCTTCATCGATCCCCTGATCAACTTTTTCCGCGCGCTGCCGCCGATCGCGCTGATCCCGCTGGTGGTGGTTTATTTCGGGATCGGCGAGTTCGCGAAGGTCGTCATTCTGTTCTATGCCTCGTTCTTCGCCGGCGTCATCGTCATGTACGAGGGCATCGCCCAGATCAGCCCGATCTATGTGCGCGTCGCAAAGACGCTCGGCGCGACCGATTGGGAAATTTTCCGCAAGGTCATCATTCCATTGACGGTGCCGCACATGCTGACCGCGTTGCGCGTCGCACTTGGTGTCGCCTGGGCTACGCTGGTCGCATCCGAGCTGATCGCCGCGCAACAGGGTCTCGGCGCCCTGATCCAGAACGCCTCGTCGTTCTTCCAACTCGACATCATCTATGTCGGCATCATCTGCATCGGCTTTATCGCGCTCGCGATGGATATTGCGATCCGCGCCTTCACCCGCCGTCTCGTTTCCTGGCAGGATCGTATCGCGTGAAACGTCCGGCCCGCATTTCCTTCGAGAATGTCGCGCTCGAATTTCCCGGCAAGAACGGCCCGGTCAAGGTCGTCGATAACGTCTCCTACGAGATCGGCAACGGCGAATTCGTCTCCATCATCGGTCCATCCGGCTGCGGCAAGACTACGATGATGAATATGGTTGCGGGGTTTCTGCAGCCGACCTCAGGCCGCGTTCTCGTCGACGGCAAGCCGGTGAAAGGTCCCGGTCCCGACCGCGGCGTCATCTTTCAGGAGTACGGCGTTTTCCCGTGGCTTACGGTCCGGGAAAATATCGCGTTCGGGCTCACCCTTTCCGCCAGCAAGAAGCCGAAGGCGGAGCGGGACGAAATCTGCAACCGCTACATGAAACTCATGGGCCTCGGCGATTTCGCCGACGCCTATCCGAAAATGCTTTCGGGCGGCATGCGGCAGCGGCTTGCAATCGCGCGCGCCTATGCAGTCAAGCCGCAGTTCCTCCTGATGGACGAGCCGTTCGGCGCGCTCGACGCGCAAACCCGCGCGCACATGCAGGATTTGCTACTGCAAGCGCTGCAAACCGAAGGCAAGACCGTGATGCTGATCACGCACTCGGTGGAAGAAGCGGTTTACATGTCTTCGCGCATCGTCGTGATGACGGCGCGGCCCACGCGCATTCGCGAAATCATCGAGGTCCCCTTTTCTTATCCGCGCGATCCTTCGCTGCATGAAGATCCGCTGTTCGGCCAGCTGCGCTCGCGCGTACGCAGTCTGGTAATGCGGGAATACGCCGCTCAAGCGCGCCAAACACACGAAACGACGGACTGACCAAGGGAGGAAGTAATGACGATCAAACGGAGAACCTTTCTGCAAGGTGCCGGCGCTATCGCCGGTCTTTCGGTACTCGGCGCGCCCGCCATCGCGCAGAGCAAGACCAAGGTGAAAGTCGGCTATCTGCATACGCCGGCGGTGGACGGCCAGATCTGGACCGGCATCAACAACGGCAGCTTCGGCAAACACGGCGTCGAACTGGAGATGGTGCAGTTCACTACGGGCCTCGAGCTGTTCCAGGCCATGATCGGCGGCAGCCTCGACATGCTCGCAACGGGCGCGGTGATTTCGAATTTCCCCGCGCGCGGTCAGGGTAAGGCGTTTCTGATCAACAACGTCGAGTTCGCGACCGCCCAGCTTTGGGTCAGCGAAAAGATCAGGAACTTTGCCGACCTGAAGGGCAAGAAAATCTCGACCACAACGGGCACCACCGCGCATGTATTCCTCGACAATGCGCTCCGCGCAAACAAGATCGACCCGAAAGACGTCGAGATTGTGAACCAGCGCATGGCCGAAGCCGTTACCTCGTTCATTTCCGGGGCAGTTGACGCGGTCGCTCTCTGGGTGCCGTTTGACGTCACTGTTAAGCAAAAAGCGAAAGGCGCTCGCAAGCTCGTCGATGCGTCGGCTTATTATCCGCAGGCCGCAATCGTTGGCGGCTGGGCGGCGCGCAATGATTATTACGACAAAAACCGTGAAACCTGCGCCAAGATCATCCGCGGCTGGCAGGAAGCGAACGATTATTTGATCGGTCCGAAGTCGACTGAAGCAGTGGCTGCGCTTCAGAAGTCGCAGTACCCGCAGGTGCCGCTTGCCGACTTCCAAGAGCAGTTCAAGGCTTCACGGTACTTCGGCTCAGTGACGTGGCGGAAGCTCTACGCCGACGGCACCGTAACGAAATGGCTTCAGCAGGTCAGCGACTTCTTCGTGAAGTTCGGAAAAATTCAGAATCCTACGCCTGCAAGTACCTATTTCGATCCCAAGCTATTCATCGACACGATCAAGGCTTGATGCAAGAGTACGATTACATCGTTGTTGGGGCCGGTTCGGCAGGATGCATCCTGGCGAATCGGCTTTCCAAAAATCCAGACACCCAAGTTCTCTTGCTTGAAGCCGGCGGAGTGGATCGCAATTTCTGGCTGCGCCTCCCGGTTGGATACTACCGGACAATTTATGACACCCGTTTCTCCCGCCTGTTCGATACTGAACCGAGCGAAGGCAGCGGCGGGCGCAATATCGTATGGCCGCGCGGCCGGATTCTGGGGGGATCCTCTTCGATCAATGGGTTGATATTCATTCGCGGACAACGCGAGGATTTCGACGACTGGGAGAAGCTCGGCGCGAAGGGGTGGTCTTATAACTCGGTACTACCCTATTTTAAGAAGCTTGAAACCTACGAGGGCGGCGAGAACCAATTCCACGGCACGTTCGGCGAGATTGGAGTATCCGACCTTCGGAATAAGAATGATTCTTGCCAAGCGTGGGTGGAGGCGGCAACGCAGTTCGGTCTGCCGCGCAATGCCGACTTCAATGCGGAGACGACTTACGGTGTCGGCGCTTATCAGCTCAGCATTCGCGACGGCTGGCGATCGAGCGCAGCGCGCGCTTTTCTCGATCCTGCGCGGAGGCGGAGCAACCTTATTGTTTTAACAGGCTCGCTCGCGAGCCGCGTGCTTGTTCGCGGCGGCCGCGCAACCGGAATCGAATACATTCGAAATGGCGAACGCCAAAAGGTCAAAGCGCGGAGAGAAGTAATTTTGTCCGCTGGCGCTTTACAGTCGCCACAACTGTTGCAGCTTTCCGGGATTGGACCCGCTGCGCTGTTGCGGCAACACGGCATCCAAGTCGTCGCGGACTTGCCCGGCGTTGGCGGAAATCTTCAAGATCATTACCAAGTCCGTACGATTGTGCGCCTGAAGGCGCGGGATTCATTGAATGATGCCGTGCGCAATCCAATCAAACTTGCCGCGATGGGATTGCAATGGCTGTTCCGGAACAGCGGTCCGCTCACGGTCGGTGCAGGCCAGGTCGGCGGCGCGGCATGTACGAAATACGCGCAGAATGGACGGCCCGATATTCAGTTTAACGTAATGCCGCTCTCGGTCGATAAGCCCGGCGAGCCGCTGCACGACTACTCAGGATTCACCGCGTCATCGTGGCAATGCCATCCGCGTTCGCGAGGAAGACTCGCCATTCGTTCGGCCGATCCGGCCGAACAGCCGAAGATCGAACCCCGTTATCTGCACGAGGAGATCGACCAGAAGACGATCGTTGCCGCCATTGAGACCATGCGTGAGATTTACCGTCAGCCCGCGTTCCGCGAACTGTGGAGCGAAGAAGTGGTCCCTGGCCCCCAAGCGGCAGACTACGATGCACTGCTGCACTTCGCGCGCAAGAGCGGCGGCACCGTATTTCATTGCGTCGGGACCTGCCGCATGGGAAGCGACGAACAGGCGGTCGTGGATCCGGAGCTTTGCGTGCGGGGAGTCCAAGGCCTGCGCGTAGCAGACGCCTCGATAATGCCGACGATTACATCAGCAAATACAAACGCTGCCTCATTGATGATAGGTGAGAAAGCCGCGGCACACATCTTAGGGTTCCGCTGACATTAGGTACCTGTGAATCTTCGCTACGGTGGCGCTCTGGGGCTCCCGAAGAAAGTAAGCATCGACGCGATATTGACGCGCACCCATTGGAAGCGGCTAGCATCGGCTTCGCAGCAGTACAAATGCGCATTGTGCCAAGCAAATTGATCGCGATAACCTCGGCGAACTGCTCCGGATCATGTTCGACATCGCGCCGAATAACGCCAGCGGCGTTTACAACGACATGAAGACTGGGCAAATCTTGCCGAAATGTTTGGGAGAATTGGTTGGGGCGCCAGGATTCGAACCTGGGAATGGCGGAATCAAAATCCGCTGCCTTACCACTTGGCTACGCCCCAATGGCCGGAAGGGGCGCAATCTACTCAAGATCGAGCCGGGTTCAATGCCCGAAAATGGCGAGATTCGCCGCTTGAAGGGGCCAAACCGGGCTGCTAGGAAGCAGCCGCTTGCCGGGGCTTCTAGGGTTCCGGCATTGCTTTTCTCACTGGCGGCGGAGCGTAGCGCAGCCTGGTAGCGCACCTGCTTCGGGAGCAGGGGGTCGGTGGTTCGAATCCACTCGCTCCGACCAGTCAGCCAGCGGAAAACACAATAAAAGAACGCCCGCCGAAAAGCGGTCCGTCCAGCTTCATTGAAGTCCGAGGCTTTCCGCCGGGTTTTGCCCGGCGCGACGTCGCGCGCGTCAGCCGGCCTTCAAGTTGCCCGCGGCGGTGCGGCCGCGATCCGTCGTCACGATGTCGAAGGTGATCTTCTGTCCTTCGTTCAGGGTCGAAAGACCGGCCTGTTCAACCGCGCTGATGTGCACGAAGACATCCTTGCCGCCGTCGGACGGCTGGATGAACCCGTAACCCTTCTGCGCATTGAACCATTTCACGGTACCGGAAGGCATGTTCGTATCCTTGTCGTAGGTCTTCAGCGGACGCGTCCTGCGAAATGCGCAGACGATTCCGACAATCGCTAATCCGGATTGCGAAGATACGCGGCCAAAAGGTCGTCCAACGAAATCGTTGCCGCCAAAGGCCCAACTCTCCCCGGGCCGAAATAAGATTGCGCCAAAAGTGGACCGCAACCGGGTTCCCTCGTCAAGCAGCTTTGCTGCCCGCATTTTTTGCCGCCCGCGCAATCGCTATGCAGCAGCGCCCGCGAGACGGAGGCAATATGATAAGGAGAGCCCGCGCAGCAGCCGGAAGCCCCGAGGCGAAGGAAAAATGAGCGAAGAAATCCAGTTCGATCGCAGTTTCGATGCAAAACCCGGTGTCGCGGAGGAGATCGCGCCGGGGGTGCGGCGGATTCTGTGCGACAATCCGAGTCCTTTCACCTTCCGGGGCACCAATACCTATATCGTTGGCAAGGGCTCGGTGGCGATCATCGACCCCGGCCCAGCCGATCCGCGGCATATCGAGGCGATCGTGTCCGCACTCGGTAATGAAACCGTGGCACAAATACTCGTTTCCCATACCCACCGCGACCACTCCCCGGCGGCGGAAGCGATCCGCCGGGTGACCGGCGCGAAGACCTTCGCAGAAGGCCCGCACCGCCCTGCCCGCGAACTGCATCTGGGCGAAACGCCACCGCTCGATTCCGGCGGCGACGACGACTTCATGCCAGATCATAGGCTCACGGACGGCGAAGTAATCGAAGGCAAGGATTATTCGCTCGAAACCGTATTCACGCCGGGCCATACCACGAACCACGTCGCCTTTGCGCTGCGCGGCACGGACATTTTGTTCTCGGCCGATCACGTCATGGGCTGGGCCACTTCTATCGTCGCACCGCCCGACGGCTCGATGAGCGACTACATGGCCTCGCTCCACAAGCTCGAGAAACGGCCCGAGCAGATCTATCTACCCGGTCACGGCGGCGCGGTGCGCAATGCTCATAAACTCGTGCAGCAATATATCGAGCACCGCGAGGCGCGCGAGACCGCGATCCTGCGCAAGCTCTCGCGCGGCGAGAGCGACATTCCCGGCATCGTGCAGGCAATCTACATCGGTCTTGATCCGAGGCTCGCGAAAGCGGCAGCGCTGACGACCTACGCGCATCTCGAAACGCTCGTCGAGCGCGACATCGTCTCGACTGACGGTGCGCTCTCACTTCAAGGCCGCTATCGACTCACTGCATGAAATTAGTGAGCGCGGCGGCGCGCTTCGACGAGATCGGCGAGAAAAGATTCGATCCGCCGCGCGTTGGTGCCGAAGTCACGGCTTCCGTAGCGTGATGCCGAACGCATATCGACGCGCACCATGTTTCCGACCCTGCGAATCCGGATCGAGATATCCTCACGAAAACCCATGATTGCCGTCATCGTAACCGCCTCGAGATTCACGTCGCGGTTTTCCGAAGACTGCACGTTGTCAAGATTGCGCCAGCCGCGGCGCCGCATCAGCGCGGTCACGGCGCTGACGATTTCGGATAGTTCTGCGTCAAACTCAGCCGAACGCACAGCCGGATAGAACGCCTTCTGCAATTCGGCGGTCTCGCCGCCCGGATACTGGACGGAATTCGCGTTTTGCGGCCGCAGCTTTGCAACGGCGGCGAAATGCGGCGGGTCGGCGATATCGGTCGTGACATCGTTGATCGGCGGCAGCATCAAGCCGCGCACGAGCTCGAAGGCCGGATAAGCGAGCAGTGCGACCGATAGAAACAGCGCCAACAGCGCGGAGTCAAGGCCCTTCAGGCCTTCGTTCCAGATCACGACGAGAGCCGCGACCGAGAGTAAGAATGCGACCGCGAGTATTGCCAGCACCGCGAAGACCAACACCAGCGCGGGGTAATACTCGATCGCACCAACGCGATGCAGCAGGATCGCGAGCAGGAATACCGGCAGCGCGAAGACCGCGATGCGCCGGCTCCAGACTGCGAGCTTCGATACCCTTATCTCGGCATAAAGCCGGCGTCTGATCATGACGCCGGCTCCATGCAGAAACTTGAAATTTGCAGGATCACTCCGCGGCGACGCTCGGCAGGCGGTGATCGCCGAACTTCTCGCGCAGCGCCGTTTTCAGGATCTTGCCGGTCGCGGTATGCGGGATCTCGTCGACGAAAATGACGTCGTCCGGCATCCACCACTTCGCGATCTTGCCTTCCATGTATTTCAGGAGATCGTCACGCGAAGGCTTCTTGTCTTTCTTCGGCACGATGATCAAAAGCGGACGCTCGTCCCACTTAGGATGCGCGACACCGATGACGGCGGCTTCCGCGACATCCGGATGGCCGACCGCGACATTCTCGAGATCGATCGATGAGATCCACTCGCCGCCCGACTTGATGACGTCCTTGGCGCGGTCGGTGATCTTCATGTAGCCCATCGGGTCGATGGTCGCGACGTCGCCGGTATCGAAGAAGCCGTCCTTGTCTAGAATATTGCCGCCCTCGTTCTTGAAATAGGCAGAGGCGACAGCGGGGCCGCGCACCTTGAGGCGGCCGAACTTCACGCCATCCCAAGGCAGTTCGTTGCCTTCGTCGTCGGTGATTTTCATTTCGACGGTGAAGATCGAGTAGCCCTGCTTCTCCTTCACGTCCAACGCTTCGCCACCCTTCAGGTGTGCGACATCGGGTTTGAGCGAACCGGCGGTGCCGATCGGGCTCATTTCGGTCATGCCCCAGGCGTGCGTGACCTGCACATCGTACTCGTCCTGGAATTTCTGCATCATCGCGCGCGGGCAAGCCGAGCCGCCAATGAGCACACGATTGAGATAAGGCAGCTTCAGCTTGTTCGCTTCGAGATGCGCGAGCAGCATCATCCACACCGTCGGCACGGCGGCGGTGATCGTCACTTTATACTTGTCAAGCAGTTCGTAGATCGAAGCGCCGTCGAGTTTCGCACCCGGCATCACGAGACTCGCGCCGGTCATCGGCGCGGAGAAAGCGAGCGACCAGGAGTTCGCGTGGAACAGCGGCACCACCGGCAGCACGGTGTCGCTCGACGCAAGACCGAGCACGTCGGCGAGTGAGGCGGCGAGCGCATGCAGCGTATTAGAGCGGTGCGAATAGACGACGCCCTTCGGATTTCCGGTCGTGCCCGACGTGTAGCACATGCCGGCGGCGTCGTTTTCGTCGACCTCGACCCATTTGAAGTTGCCATCAACCTCGGCGATCCAGTCTTCGTACGCGACCGCATTCGGAAGCGTCGTCTGCGGCATGTGCGCCTTGTCGGTGAGGATGATATATTTCTTCAGCGTGGGCAGTTTGTCGGCGAGCTTCTCGAGAATCGGCACGAAGGTCAGATCGACGAAGATCATTTTGTCTTCGGCGTGATTGACGATGTAGATAATCTGCTCGGCGAACAGGCGCGGATTGACGGTGTGATAGACCGCGCCGGCGCCCAGAATTCCGTACCAGGCTTCGAGATGGCGGGCCGTATTCCAGGCGAGCGTGGCGACGCGGTCGCCCTTCTGGATCCCATCCTTCACGAGCCGCTGCGCAACTTTCAGCGCGCGGCTCCGGATTTCCTTGTAGGTCGTCTCGACGATCGGTCCTTCGACCGAACGGCTGATGACCTTGCGATTAGGGTATTGAATGGCGGCGTGGTCGATGATCCGGTTGCAGGTCAGCGGCCAGTCCTGCATCAAGCCCTTCATGGTACTTCTCCCTCACTCTTTTGCGGCGGCGCCTTTTTCCAGCACCTTTCGGGGTGAAACTAGCGCGAGCGCGTTCCCAAGAAAACTGGCCGCGCGACCCTCCGGGAGCATTGTTCCGGCATGAAACGGCTGGCCGTAACGGCAACCTTTCTGGCGATTTTCTGGGCGCTGGCGGCTCCGGCCCGTGCCGAGGATATGAACCTTCCAGACGAGGCGCCTATGCCGGCGGAGCGGCCACTGGAAGCGCCGCGGCGTGAAGGCGACGCGCGCCCAAGGGCGCCGAAGCTCATTGAAATCCCGCAGGAAGATGCCGACGCCGCGGCGAAGCTCTGCGCCGCCGTGCTTGCGAAAGACAAGATGGTGGCGGCTCCCGCGGAAGCCGCGATGTGGGACAACGGCTGCGGCGCCGTCGGCCAGATCAAGATTTCGGCGATCAAGCGCAAGGACGGGAAGCAGATCACGTTTCGTCCGGCTGCATTGATCCGGTGCGAGACCGCGGAAGCCGTGGCGGACTGGCTTCGCGACGATGTCGTTCCTGCGACCGAGGCCTATAGCGGGCTCGCGCGTGTCGAGGTCGCCGCCTCCTATCACTGCCGCCCGCGCAACAATATCCGCGGCGCATTAATGAGCGAGCACGGCCGGGCCAATGCGATCGACATACGTGCGATCGTGATGAATGACGGACGCCGTTTCGGGGTCGATCTACTGGAGACGCCGCTGCAACTCCTTTACGACCTGCGGCGTGGCGCCTGTGCGCATTTCACCACCGTACTGGGTCCCGGTTCAGACGGCTATCACGAGAACCATTTCCATCTCGATCTCGCGCAGCGGCGCAACGGCTACCGGATCTGCCAGTGGGACGTGCCGGCACCGCCCGCGCCTGCCCCTAACCCGCTGCGCGTGCGCTATCCGTAACGGAAAAGGGCGCTGCCAAGCAGCGCCCTTTTGCCCCCAAACCACTCGTCGCGGTCAGATCAAATCACTTTGACCTTCGCGCCAAGCGGCACACGATTGTAGAGGTCGATGATGTCCTCGTTCAGCATGCGGATGCAGCCCGAGGAAATCGCCTGACCGATATATTCCGGCTGGTTGGTGCCGTGAATGCGGAACAGCGTGTCCTTGTTGCCCTGGAAGAGATAGAGCGCTCGCGCACCCATCGGATTGTGCGGGCCCGGAGATACATATTTCGGAAGGTTCGGGAAGCGCTTGATGATGTCGGCCGTCGGCGTCCAATCCGGCCACTCGGCTTTACGCTTGACGACTGCTTCGCCTTTGAAGGCCATGCCCTCTTCACCGACGGTCACGCCGTAGCGATAGGCCTTGCCGTTCGGCTGGATGAGATAGAGGAACTTCTTCTCAGTATCGACGATCACCGTGCCCGGCTTGTCGTTGGTTGGCGCATCCACGAGGTGACGCAGCCAATCGGAGTCGGGCTTGTGATTGAGATAGGGCGCGCTCGCGATCAGTTTCTTGTCACGCGCAGGAATCGCGGACTCGGGAACCGGATCGAGTGTGTCGCTGATACAGCCGCCAAGAGCGAAGGCCATCAGCACAAAAGCAAGGTGACGAATCCGCATTTCGATACAAACCCAGAAGTTCAGCTTGCCCCCAAGCTGAGCTTGTCACTATCCGAACTGATTTTTGCCGGGAAGTAGCTAAGGCCTTGAAGATGCTGGATATGAAATCGTGTGGCAGAAATGTCGCAATGCGGCATGCAGGAACGCCCAAACCACGGGCATTTGCCTCCCCTGACCGCGCAAATGCAGCCGGAGCGTCCCGTTAACGTCTGTGGAGTCGAATTGCCGCACCGTCCGAATTCGCCGGAAAAGCTTCGCCGAATCAACTAATTCGGGCCTCGCGAATTGCCAAAAAGCGCCTTAGTCGGGCGCGAAAACCCGCGCCCTTCGGGGACGAAAAGGGTTCGAGGAAACAATGTCTGCGGCAAATACCAACTCCAAGATCGAAGCGCGCGAATCGAGCCGGCCGGGCCTCGAGAGCCAGTACCGCAAGGTCGGCATCTCGGCCGTCGCTGCATCGATGCGCTACGCCGGCGAACAGAAGAACGATGCCTATGCGCCAAAGCAGCGTGTGGTCACGCTGCGCGATCTCGAGCTGCTCGCGATCTGAGACGCTTAGACTTTACGATACGATGACGCGCCATCGCGATGCGGCGATGGACGCTACCCGCGAGGCGCGGTAGTGGAGAGCACCTGACCGCTCTCCTTTCGCGGGGAATAGAATGCTCTTCGCCCATGTCTTGCGTGGTTCGTCGCTCGAACGCATCGAGGTGAAGGAAGGGGAGCCCTGCCCGCCCGACGCAGTGTGGATCGATCTGGTCGTGCCAACGCCCGGCGAAGACAAGATCGTCGAAGCAGCCGTCGGCGTCATGGTGCCGACGCGCGAGGAAATGGCCGAGATCGAAATCTCTAGCCGACTCTATATCGAGAACGGCGCGCGCTACATGACCGCGACGCTGCTCTTCAACACCGAAACCGACAAGCCCGGCACCACAGCGATCACCTTCATCATCGCGGGTACGCGGCTCGTGACCGTGCGCTACGACCAGCCGAAGCCCTTCACCTATCTAGCGGGTAAACTCTCCAAGGCATGTTCGGTGAACACCACCGGGCCGACCATCATGGTCGAACTGCTCGACGCGATCATCGACCGGCTTGCGGACATCCTCGAGAAGCTCGCCGCCGAGGTCGACAAAGTCTCCAGCCGCGTGTTCGAACGCAACGCCGCACGCGACGATCCCAACCAGCGCTATCAGGCAGTCTTGCGCGCGATCGGCCGCAAGGGCGACCTGCTCTCCAAGTCGCGCGAGAGCCTCGTTTCGCTGAACCGCCTTGTGCTATTTTTCACGAATGAGGCAGAAGCGGTCGGCCTGCCGAAAGAACAGCGAACGCACCTGAAGAGCGTCGCGCGCGATATTTCTTCGCTTACCGATCATGCGCATTTTCTCGCGAACAAGATTACCTTCCTGCTCGATGCAACCCTCGGCATGGTGAGCCTGGAACAGAACAACGTCATCAAACTGTTCTCGGTCATGGCAGTAACCTTGATGCCGCCGACGCTGATCGCGTCGATCTACGGCATGAACTTCAAGCACATGCCGGAACTCGACTGGGTCTACGGCTATCCGCTCGCGGTGATCGCGATGGTGGTGGCCGCGATCGGCCCCTACTTCTTCTTCAAGTGGAAGCGCTGGCTCTAGAGTCGCGCGCCGCTCACGGATAAAGCCGCGTGCCTTTCCAGCCCGCGCCGGCGCGCGTGAAGCGCACGCGGTCGTGCATACGGTGCGGGCGATCCTGCCAGAACTCGATCTCTATCGGCACGATGCGATAGCCGCCCCAATGCGTGGGACGCGGCACATCCTTGCCTTCGTACTTCTTTTGCAGCTCCGCGATCCGCGCCTCAAAAGCCGCGCGGCTGTCGAGCGGACGCGACTGGTCGCTTGCCGCGGCACCTATACGCGACTCGCGCGAACGGGATGCAAAATAAGCGTCGGCTTCGGCGGCGCTCACGCGCTCGACCGCGCCGCGCACCCTCACCTGCCGCCGGATCGACTTCCAGTGCAGCACGAGTGCGGCCTTCGGGTTCGACGCAAGCTCCCCACCCTTGGCGCTCTGTTCGTTCGTATAGAAAACGAAGCCGCGTTCGTCGGCGGCTTTGAGCAACACCATTCGCACATCGGGCAGACCGGCCGCGTCCACGGTCGCGAGCGCCATGGCGTCGGGGTCGTTCGGCTCGGCGGCCCTGGCTTCCGCAAACCAGTCGGCGAAGAGTGCGAAAGGATCGGTGCTTTGGGTGAAGTCACCGGAAATTAACCCTGTCATGTGCTCAATCTCTTCTCGGGCCGTTTGTAACTGTTTCGGGTTGGAGTAGCGGGTGGGCAAGGCGCCGTCAGGGCAGGAGAAGTCCGGCATCGGCCGTCTTCCTTATCATGGAAAGACGGGTACCCGGCTGTCCGCAGCGTCGCTGTTCGCCGCGCCGATAGCCGTCGGCCTGATCGCCATGCTGCTCGGCGGCTGTTCGACGCAACTCTCCTCGCTCCTGCCCGGTGGTGTCAGCGATACCGGCCCGACGGTGATCCGCACCGCGTCGGACGAGAACACCGGCTCCATCCCCCTGCACATGGCGAGCACCCGCGACAACCCGATGGGCATGTCCGCGATCGACTGGCCGCTCGCGCAGGCCGCGCTCAAGGAAGCGCTCGTACGCACCGACGAAGGCCCGAGCGTGCCCTGGAGCAACCCTGCGAATGGCGCGCGCGGCACCGTCACGCCGATCGCGTCGGCCTTCACCAAGGACGGCGTCACCTGCCGCAACTTCATCGCAAGCCATGTCCAGAACGGCGTCGAGACCTGGTCCGAGGGTATCGCCTGCCGGGTGGACGCGCACGCCTGGGAAGTGAAGAGCGTAAAGCCGCTGAAGAAGTCCTGAGCTTCAACCGGCTCTTCCGCCAATCTTACACGGCCAAATACGGCCTCAGATCGCGGCTAGTTTCCTGCTACTCGCATATACCGCCTATGGCGGAACGATGTTGCGCGCGGAACCTTCCATACCCAAATATGGTCTGGACTGCGTGAGCAGCCAGAAGGGAATTTCCAGCGTTGCGCGACCCCTATGAAGTCCTTGGGCTGGCCCGCAAGGCCAGCGCCGACGAAATCAAGAAGAGCTTCCGCAAGCTCGCCAAAAAGCATCACCCGGACGCCAACAAGGACGATCCGAAGGCGGCCGCGCGCTTCAACGAGATCAACAACGCTTACGAGATTCTCGGCGACGAGAAGAAGCGCAAGGCGTTCGACGCCGGCGAGATCGACGCCGAGGGCAAGCCCAAGGGCTTCAACTTCGATCCGCGCCAGCACGGCGGCTTCGGGCAAGGCGGTTTCGACCCGGGCAGCTTCCGGCAGGGTCCGGGCGGCGAGACAATTTTCGAAACCTTCTCTTATGGCCCGGGCGGCTTTCAACGCCGGGGGGCACGCGGCGGCGCGCGGCAGCAGCAGGGCGGCGGCTTCGACGACATTTTGAGCGGGATTTTCGGCGGCGGTTTCGGCGGGCAAGGTCCGCGAGGAGCGACCGGCTACGAGGAATTCGAAGAGGCGCAAGCCAAGGGCGCGGATGTTGCGCTTGCCGTCACCGTCTCGCTCGACGAAAGTGCTGCCGGAACGAAGAAACGCGTGACGTTGCCCTCCGGCAAGGAAGTGGAAGTTACGATCCCGGCTGGCGTAACCGAAGGCCAGCAGATTCGCTTGCGCGGTCAGGGCTTCGCGGGCCCGGCGCAGCCGGGCGACGCCATCGTCACCATCCATGTCGCGGTCCACCCCGAACTGAAGGTCGAAGGGGCGAACCTGCGCGCGGAAGTTTCGCTGCCGCTCGAGGACGCGATCCTCGGCGGCTCGGTCCGGGTACCGACGCTGTCCGGCGCCGTCGACCTCAAAGTCCCGCCGCGCACCTCGGGCGGGCGCACCTTCCGCCTCAAGGGCAAGGGCCTGCCGCAAAAGGGCGGCCCTGCGGGGGATCTCCTCGTCTCCGTGAATATCGTGCTGCCCGACGGTATGGACGCGGAACTCGAGGCCTTCGCAAAGAAGCTGAAGGGCGGGTCCTGAACCGCCCGGCTGCCCGGGCGAAAGCAGCGAAGGATTCCGTTACCTCACGTGAACAACCCGCGCCTTGAAGCCCGGCGCGGCCCCATGTCATACGAAAAGGGGCCCCTGTTACCGGGGGGTATAGCGTAGCCGGGGGCAAGGAATGAGCGATACCAGCGGGCTGATGCGCGGGAAGCGCGGGCTCATCTTCGGCATCGCGAATAACCGCTCGCTCGCCTATGGCATCGCCAAAGCCTGCGCGGACGCCGGCGCCTCGCTCGCGCTGACCTATCAGGGCGATGCACTTAGAAAACGCGTCGAGCCGCTCGCCGAAGAACTCAAGGCCAAGGTCGTCGGCCATTGCGACGTTACCGAGCCCTCCACCATCGATGCGGTGTTTGCTGAAAGCGACAAGCAGCTCGGCGATCTCGATTTTGTGGTGCACGCGATCGCCTTCTCCGACAAGGCGCAGCTCGACGGCCGCTATGTCGACACCACGGCCGAGAACTTCAATTCGACGCTCGCGATCTCCTGCTACTCGCTGACCGCGATCGCGCAGCGTGCCGAGAAGCGCATGCCACGCGGCGGCGCGATCACGACACTGACCTATTACGGCGCCGAGAAGTGGATGCCGCACTACAACGTCATGGGCGTTGCGAAAGCCGCGCTTGAATGCAGCGTGCGTTATCTCGCAGCCGACCTCGGCCCGAAGAACATCCGCGTGAACGCAATCTCGGCTGGGCCGATCAAGACGCTCGCCGCATCCGGCATCGGCGACTTCCGCTACATTCTGAAGTGGAACGAGTACAACACGCCGCTCCGCCGCAATGTGACGAACGAGGAAGTCGGCGCGAGCGCGCTCTATCTGATGTCCGATCTCGGCAAGGGCGTCACCGGCGAAGTGCTGCACGTAGACGCCGGCTATCACGTCGTCGGCATCAAGAATCCGGAAGCGCCCGACATGACGCTGCATACCAAGAACGGCAACGGCGAATGACTGTCCTGATCGCCGGCGGCGGCATCGGCGGGCTCACGCTCGCGTTAAGCCTGCACCAGATCGGCGTCAAATGCCGCGTGTTCGAGAGCGTGCCGGAAATCAAGCCGCTCGGCGTCGGCATCAACGTACTGCCGCACGCCTGCCGCGAACTGATCGAACTCGGGCTGCATGACGAACTCGACCGCACCGGCGTGCGCACGTCCGAACTCGCCTACTACTCCAAGCACGGCAAACAGATCTGGTCGGAGCCGCGCGGATTGGATGCGGGCTACAAGTGGCCGCAATTTTCGATTCATCGAGGCGAACTGCAATCGATCCTACTGCGCGCTGCGATCGAACGCATCGGCAAGGAGAACGTGCTCACTGGCCATCACGTTTCGCGCTGGGAGGAAACGGCGAGCGGCGTCCGCGTTTACTTCACGGATCGCGACGGCAAGGACAGCGGCAGCGAAGAAGGTTCGCTGCTCATCGCCTGCGACGGTATCCATTCCACGATCCGCGCGAAACTCTATCCGCAGGAAGGCGCGCCACTCTGGGCGCGCCGCATCCTCTGGCGCGGCGTGACCAAGGCGAAGCCGTTTCTCTCCGGCCGCTCGATGATCATGGCGGGCTACCAGCAGGTAAAGTTCGTCGCCTATCCGATTTCGCGTCAGGACTCCGAGCGCGGCGAGCCGCTGATTAACTGGATCGCGGAGCGCGAATTCGCCGAAGACTACGAGTGGCGGCGCGAGGACTACAATCGCGCGGCGAAGCTCGAGGAATTCGCGCCGTGGTTCGAGGAATGGAATTTCGGCTGGCTCGACGTGCCGGGGCTGATCCGCGACGCGGAATATTGTTTCGAATATCCGCTGGTCGACCGCGATCCGCTCGAGCGCTGGACCTTCGGCCGGGTGACGCTCATGGGCGACGCCGCGCATCCGATGTATCCGATCGGCTCGAACGGCTCCTCGCAGGCGATCCTCGACGCACGCGTGCTTGCACGCGAGATTCAGGACAAGGGCGAGACGAGCGCCGCGCTTGTCGCTTACGAGGCCGAGCGGCGTCCCGCCACCACACAGCTTGTCATGCTCAACCGCGGCAACGGTCCAGAACAGGTCATGCAGATGGTCGAGGAGCGTGCGCCCAACGGCTTCAAGGTCGTGACCGACGTGCTGACCCAGCAAGAACTCGAAGGCATCGCGAACAACTACAAGCGCGTCGCGGGCTTCCAGGTCGAGGCGCTGAATGCGAAGCCGGCAATCGTGCAGCCGCGCGTTGCCGTAGCGGCGAAGTAGTTAACGCCACACCCGTTTGACCCCGTCGCGGGGCGCTCCTACAAGCACCCGCATGTCGCACAACACCTTCGGCCACCTCTTCCGCGTCACCACCTTCGGCGAAAGCCACGGGGTTGCGATCGGCTGCGTGGTCGACGGCTGCCCGCCGCGCATTCCGCTCAAAGCCGAGGACATCCAGCTCGACCTCGACCGGCGCAAGCCGGGCCAGTCGCGCTTCGTCACGCAACGGCGCGAACCGGATGAGGTGAAGATTCTTTCCGGCACCTATGTCAACGAAGAAGGCATGGAACTGACGACCGGCACGCCGATTGCGCTCATGATCGATAACGTCGACGCGCGCTCGAAGGACTATTCCGAGATCGCGGACAAATATCGTCCCGGCCACGCCGACTACACCTACGATATGAAATACGGCATCCGCGATCCGCGCGGGAGCGGGCGCGCCTCCGCACGCGAAACCGCGTCGCGTGTGGCTGCGGGTGCTGTCGCGCGCAAGGTCATTCCCGACGTGAAGATTCGCGCGGCGCTGGTGCAGATGGGCGAGATCGAGGTCGACCGCGCGAACTGGGACTGGAATGAGATCGCGAACAATCCGTTCTTCTGCCCGGACGCGAAAGCCGCGAAGAAGATGGAGGAATATCTCGACGGCATCCGCAAGAACGGCTCCTCCATCGGCGCGGTCATCGAAGTCATCGCGGAAAACGTGCCGGCCGGTCTCGGCGCGCCGATCTACGGCAAGCTCGATGCCGAACTTGCCTCCGCAATGATGAGCATCAATGCGGTGAAAGGCGTCGAAATCGGCGCGGGGTTCGCAAGCGCCAAATTTACCGGCGAGCAGAACGCGGACGAAATGCGCGCGGGCAACAACGGCCCGATCTTTCTTTCTAATCATGCGGGCGGCGTGCTCGGCGGCATTTCTACCGGCGCGCCGGTCGTCGCACGCTTCGCGGTGAAGCCGACCTCATCCATTCTGACCTCGCGCGATACGGTCGACCGCTACGGCGCGGAAACCGAAGTCTCGACCAAAGGCCGCCACGATCCTTGCGTCGGCATCCGCGCGGTGCCGATCGGCGAAGCCATGATGGCGATCGTGCTCGCGGATCAATTCCTGCGCCATCGCGGACAGGTGGGCATGACCTCCGACTGGCCGTTCCCGAAGAAGAAGTAATGCCATGAACGCCGCCGAACAAAGCCGCGTCGAAAAGGCGATTGCCGCGTTCGCGCGCGGCGAGATCGTGGTCGTCACCGACGACGACGACCGCGAGAACGAGGGCGACCTTTTCGTCGCCGCCTCGCTTTGCACGCCGGAGAAGATGGCGTTCATCGTGCGGCATACGTCCGGCATCGTCTGCGCGCCGCTGACGACCGTGGAAGCACAGCGGCTCAATCTCGCGCCGATGGTCGCGAACAACGACGCGCCGCATACCACAGCCTTCACGGTTTCGGTCGATGCAAAGCACGGGACCACCACCGGCATTTCGGCGGAGGAACGCACAACTACGGTGCGGGCGCTCGCGAACGGCAACATGGGCGCTAACGACTTCGTGCGTCCCGGCCACATCTTCCCGCTGATCGCGCGCGAAGGCGGTGTCTTGATGCGCACCGGCCACACCGAAGCTTGTGTCGATCTCTGCAAGCTCGCGGGATTGCCCAACGTCGGCGTGATCTCCGAACTCGTGAACGACGACGGCACGGTGATGCGAGGGGCGCAGGTTTCGGCCTTCGCCGAAAAGCACAAGCTTGCGCATGTTTCGGTTGCCGATCTCATCGCCTATCGCCAGACGCGCGAGAAGCTCGTTACCCGCGTTTCCGAGTTTCCGGTGCAGAGCGAGATCGGCAATCTCACCGGCTACGCCTTTACGACGCCGTTCGACGAGACGCATCACATTGCCTTCGTCTACGGCAAGATCGGCGACGGAGAAAATATCGTTGCCCGGCTCCACCGCGCGGACGTAATCGGCGACGTGATCGGCGGCGGCGGCGTGATCCACAAGGCACTCGCGCGTTTCAAGGCCGAGGGGCGCGGCGTGCTGATTTATCTCCGCGACGGCACGGCGGGCGTTCCGGTCGTCAAACCCGGTGCGCAGCACGACTCGACCGAAGCCCAGCGTGCGGAACAATGGCGCGAGATCGGCGTCGGCGCGCAGATCCTCCGCGATCTCGGGATTTCCTCTATCCGGTTGCTCGCCTCGCGCACGCGAAATTACGTCGGCCTTTCCGGCTTCGGCATCGAGATCGTGGCGACCGAATCTCTGGACGGCTAGCCAGTGTCCTTTCAAATCCGAAGTTCTCTACGAACTCGCTGAAATCTGTGGCGAACTTCGGATTTAGGACACTGGATCCCCCTCGCGCTCTCTCGCCTAAGCGCCCGTTTCGTGCCACCTTTTGCATGGCTAATCCTTCCGGCGGAGGATTGTGGCGATGCGTGCCTTCAGCCTTTTTCTTGCTGCGTCACTGGCGCTGTTCGCGCCGCTCTCGCGCGCGGATGCGCAGACCGCGGTCGATCTCGAACTCGTGCTCGCCGTCGATATTTCCTACTCGATGGACTACGACGAACTCGCGCTGCAACGCGACGGATATGTGCAGGCAATCACGTCCAAGGATTTCGTCGATGCGCTGCGCGGCGGCGCGCACGGCAAGATCGCGGTCATCTATATCGAGTGGGCCGGTTCGCACGAGCAGACCATCGTGGTGCCGTGGACGCTGATCGACGGACAGGCGGCTGCCGAAGCCTTCGCGGCGAAGCTCGCGGCGGCGCCAGTGCGGCGCACGTATCGGACTTCGATTTCCAGCGGGCTGATATTTTCCGCGGCGCAGTTCGGCACCGGCTTCAAGGGCGTGCGCCGCGTGATCGACGTTTCCGGCGACGGCACCAACAATCAAGGTCCGCTGATCGAACCGACGCGCGACGATATCATCGCGAAAGGCATCGTGATCAATGGCCTGCCGCTGCAGCTAAAATCGCCGGTCGGCTCGATGCTCGATATTCCGAACCTGCACGAATATTACGAGGACTGCGTCGTCGGCGGGCCGGGCTCATTCGTGATCCCGGTGCGCGACAAGGCGCAGTTCGTGAACGCGATCCGGCAGAAGCTCGTACTCGAGGTTTCCGGCATCACGCCGCAGAAGATTGCACCGGCGGCGATTCCGGCGGTGAAGCCGCCGCGCGTTTCCTGCACCATCGGCGAGCAGATGTGGCTGCAAAGGTGGGGGAACTAGCGCCGAAAGACGCCGACCAGCTCCACATGCGGCGAATACCGAAACTGATCGACCGGCGTGACCACTCCGAGTTTATATCCGCCGCCAATTAGAGTTTTCGCGTCGCGCGCGAAGCTGTCTGCGTCGCAGGAAGCATAGGCGATCTTTTTCACCTTCGATCTAGCGAGTTCGCGCGCCTGTGCCTCCGCGCCCTGCCGAGGCGGATCGAGTACGACGAAATCGAACTTCTTCAGTTCGTCCGCGACCAGCGGCCAGCGGAACAGATCGCGCACCGACGCCGTCACCGGCTTTAGGCCGGGAGCTTTCGAGGCAGCTTGAAGCGCGGCAATCGAAGGCTCGTGACTATCGAAAGACGCGACTTTTGTCTGCGAGGCGAGCCGCAACGCAAAAGTGCCGATGCCGCAAAAGAGATCGGCTGCGGACTTCGCGCCATGCGCCGCCGCGATCACTGTCTCCGCAAGTAGGCGCTCGCCTTCAGCCGTTGCCTGCAAAAACGGGCCCGGCGGCAGGATTACGCGCACATCGCCAACGAGATGCGTGGGCGGCAGCAGTTGCGCGAGTGGCGCGCCGTGCAAGGAGACGCGCGAGAGTTTTTTCTCGGCGGCGAAGGAAACGAGCTTCGACTCGATCGGCTTCGCAAGCTTGCCCGGCCCGCGAATGTCGATGTCGAGACCGCGCTCGGCCAGCGTGAAATGCAGATCGATCGGCTTACCGGCCGCGAGCAAAATCCTCGCGAGATCACGCGCAATGGGTAACGCCGCTTCGAGTTTCGGATCGAGCACCGGGCATTCCTCGATCGCGACGATCTCGTGCGAGCGGCGGATGGCGAAGCCGACAGCATCCCTCTTCTCGCCGCGCCCGGCGTGAAACACCGCGCGCGTACGGCCCGCGCCATAGGCCGGGATCGTAGCAGCGACTTCGGCGCTGATGCCTTCACGCGCAAGCGCATCGGCCACGAGTTCGCGCTTCCACGCGAGATAGGTCTCTGCCGCCCAATGCTGAAGCGCGCAGCCGCCACAAACACCAAAGTGCCGGCACACAGGTGTGATCCGTTCCACGCTCGGTTCTAGAATTTTCTCAAGCGTGCCGCGCTCGACGCCGCGCGTAATCGTTACGCGCTCGCCCGGAAGCGTGTAGGCGACATGCACGCGTCCCGAGGGCGTATCGGCCATGCCGTCGCCCTGCCTGCCCATCGACTCGATGCGGACTTCCTCGCTCATGGCGCGAGCAATAGCTTTGATTTTACTCCGCCGGAAGCGGCTTCGCCTTGGGAATCGCGTGCTCGGCGTGCGGCGCGTCGGGGATATAGCCTCGCGCCGTGAGGCGATGGAAACGCGCGACCAGCATTACGCAATAGGCGATCAGACCAATGGTGAAGCCGATCCAGACGCCGGTGACGCCGAGCTTCAGCGGAAACGCGAGCAGATACAGCGCGCCGAAGCCGATCACCCAGAAGCTGATCGCAGCAAAGAGCATCGGAATCTTGGTGTCGTTCAGGCCCCGGAGCGAGCCCGCCATCGCGGTCTGCACGCCGTCGGCGATGAAGAAGGTACCGCCGAGCAGCAGCAGCCACGATGCAATCGCGACGATCTCGCTTGCGTCCTTCATGGTCTCGTCGAGGAAAAAGAACGGCAGCATATGGCGCAACGATACGACGATCACCGTCATCACCGTCATGAAGACCAGCGCAAGGCCGATCGCGACGAAACCGGCGCGGCGCGCGCCTTTCGGATTCTTGCGGCCCGCCTCCTGCCCCACGCGCACGGTGGCCGCGAGCGAGATGCCGAACGGGATCATGAACAAAATCGCCGCGATCTGAAGCGCGATCTGGTGCGCGGCCAAGGCGCTCGCACCGAACAGGCCGACAACGAGGCCCGCGCCGCCGAACAATCCATATTCGAGCAGGAAGGTCGCAGCCATCGGCGTGCCGATCGCGACGAGTTGCTTCATCAGGTGGCCGTCGTAGCGCCAGAAGCGGCCGAGCACCTGATACTTCTTGAACGGATGTTGCGCGTAGCAAACCCAGAGTGCCGCCGCGCACATGCCGAGATTCACCACCGTGGTCGCGACGCCCGCGCCGAGGATGCCTAGCTCGGGCGCGCCGAAATGGCCGAAGATCAGCGCATAGGCGAGCACGAAATTCGCGGGCACCGCCGCGAGCGTGATCCAGAACGCGGGCTCGGGCCGGTTCACCGCACCCATGAAGCCGCGGAGCGCAATAAACCACCACGCCGGAATCAACGACCAGGCAAGGCCGAACAGATAATCATGCGCCAGCGCCGCGACCTGAGGCTGCTGGCCGAGCGCGAGCAGGAGCTCCTCGCCCCAAAGCTGTCCGAGCGAGAGCGGAATGCCGAGAATGGTTGCAGCCCACAGGCCGACGCGGAGCGAGCGGCGCACCATGCGGGGCTCGCGCGCGCCGAAAGATTGCGCGGCAAGCGGCGACACCGCCGAAGTAAGGCCCATGCCGAACACAAACGCCGTGAAGAGAATGACCTGCGCGAGTGCCGCCGCCGCGATCGCGTCGCCACCGAGGCGACCGACGAGAGCGAGATCGGTCGTCATCATGCCGACCTGGCCGAGCTGGGTGAGCGCAATCGGCAGCGCAAGCTTCACCGTCTCGGTCAGCTCGAGGCGCCAAGGGCTGAGGTTCCCCGGCGTCGCGCCGGGGGCGGATATTTTGTTCATGCCGTGCATGGGAGCGGCACTTCTAGGGACTCATGCGGCGATTAAAAGGCCCCGCCTCTATCCATGTGCTCCGCGACGGATGAATGACGGATGAAGGCGGGGAGCTTGGGCCTAATGTTCGGCGTAAAGCAGGAACTCCGCATTTCCGTCGCCGCCAAGCACCGGCGACGGAATGGTGCCGCGCAGCCGCCAGCCCTGCCGTCCGACCAGTAATTCTACGCGCTGGCAGACGGCCATGTGCACTTCTGGGTCGCGCACGATGCCCTTTTTGACGTGCTCGCGGCCGGCCTCGAATTGCGGCTTGATGAGTGCGATCAATTCCGCGTGGGGAGCGGCGAAAGCGAGCGCCTGCGGCAGCACCAGTTCGAGCGAGATGAAGCTCACGTCGATGACGATCAGTTGCGCGTCGTCCGGCATCGCCGCTTCGTCGAGCCTGCGGATGTCGGTCTGCTCCAGCGATACGACGCGCGGATCCGACTTGATGCGCGGGTGCAACTGGTCCGTGCCGGTATCGACTGCGTAAACTTTGGCGGCCCCGCGCGCGAGCAGAAGTTCGGTGAAGCCGCCAGTGGAAGCGCCGACATCGAGGCAAATTTTCCCGGACGGATTAATCTTAAAATGATCCAGCGCGGCTTCGAGTTTAAGTCCGCCACGCGACACATAAGGATGCGCCGGCGACCCCACGATCTCGGCATCTTCTCCGATCTGCTCCGATACCTTCCGGACAGGCTTACCGTTCGCCGAGACGTTTCCGGCTTCAATCGCGGCCTGCGCTTTCGCGCGGCTCTCAAACAGACCGCGCGCGACCAGAAGCTGATCGGCTCGAAGCGTTTTTTTCATGATCCGAGAATGGGGCTACTTTAATGGACACGGCGGGAGATATATATTTCGCCTTCCTATTGCTTGTCCGGAGAAAGAATCGTGGTCGACTCGCTCAGGGATTCGGTGAAGGATCTGGAGCCGCCGGTCTGTCCCAAGTGCCACAAGGAAATGGTCTGGTATCAATCGCGGCTGGAATCGCTTCACCCGCGGGTCATCGTGCATTCCTTCGCCTGCACCAGTTGCAATCGAACCGGCGAAACCAAAACCATCCTGGAAAGCAAACCGGATATTCCTCCGGGGAAACTCTCGCACCCGTTCCGGCGCTTCCGCAGGGCTGCTTGACGCGCTAGGCGCGGCGCGGCCGCAACAAGTTCGACTCATCTTTGCCGAAAGCCGAAAGCGCGGTGGTGACAATGCCCTTCGCATCCAGACCCGCCTGCTCGTACATCTTTGCCGGCGTGTCCTGATCCTGAAAAATATCGGGCAGCACCATCGGGCGGATTTTCAGGCCGTGATCGAGCGCGCCTTCACGCGCCAAGAGTTCGAGCACATGGCTGCCGAAGCCGCCGACTGAGCCTTCCTCGATGGTGATCAGCACTTCGTGTTCGCGCGCGAGCCGCAAGATCAGATCGCGGTCGAGCGGTTTGGCGAAGCGCGCGTCGGCAACGGTCGTGGAAAAGCCGAGCGCCGCGAGTTCGTCCGCCGCGCGCAGGCATTCGGAAAGACGCGCGCCAAGCGAGAGCAGCGCGACCTTGGTGCCTTCTCGGATGATGCGGCCCTTACCAATCTCGAGCGGCTTGCCTTCCGCAGGCAGCGGCACGCCCGTACCTTCACCGCGCGGAAAGCGAAACGCGGACGGGCGATCGTCGATCGCGGCGGAAGTCGCGACCATATGCACGAGTTCGGCTTCATCGGCTGCTGCCATCACCACCACATCCGGCAAGCAGGCCAAATAGGCGACGTCGAACGAACCAGCATGCGTCGCGCCATCGGCGCCAACGAGGCCCGCGCGGTCGATCGCGAAGCGCACTGGCAATTTCTGGATCGCGACATCATGCACGACCTGATCGTAGGCGCGCTGCAGGAAGGTCGAGTAGATCGCGGCGAAAGGCTTGAAGCCCTCGGCGGCAAGGCCGGCGGCGAACGTCACCGCGTGCTGCTCGGCGATGCCGACGTCGAAGGTGCGCGAGGGAAACTCTTTCCCGAAAATGTCAAGGCCAGTACCGGAAGGCATCGCCGCGGTGATCGCGACGATCTTGTCGTCCTTCTTCGCCTCTTTCACGAGGCTGTCGGCAAAAACCTTGGTGTAGCTCGGCGCGCTGGCTTTCGATTTCGCCTGTGCACCGGTCGCAACGTCGAACTTCACGACGCCATGATATTTGTCGTCGGAAGCTTCGGCTGGTGCGTAGCCCTTGCCCTTCTGCGTCACGACGTGAACCAGCACCGGACCGGGTTCGTTGTCGCGCACGTTTTTCAGCACCGGCAGAAGGTGATCGAGGTTGTGGCCGTCGATCGGACCGACATAAGAGAAGCCGAGTTCCTCGAACAGCGTGCCGCCGGTGATGTAGCCGCGCCAGTGCTCGATGCCGCGCGTAATCATGTCGTCGATGCGCTTCGGCAGCTGTGCCGTGACTTTCTTACCGACGTCGCGGATCGCGTTATAGGTGCGGCCTGAAATCAGCCGCGAGAAATAAGCCGACATCGCGCCGACCGGCGGCGCGATCGACATGTCATTGTCGTTCAAGATCACGATCAGGCGGCTGCCGGCGGCGCCAGCATTATTCATCGCCTCGTAGGCCATGCCGGCTGACATCGCGCCGTCGCCGATCACGCAGATGACGTTGCGCTTCTCGCCCTTGAGATCGCGCGCGATCGCCATGCCGAGGCCGGCAGAAATCGAAGTCGAAGCATGCGCGGCGCCGAAGGGGTCGTATTCGCTCTCCGCGCGCTTGGTGAAACCGGAAAGCCCGCCACCCATGCGTAGCGTGCGGATGCGGTCGCGGCGCCCGGTGATGATCTTGTGCGGATAGGCCTGATGGCCGACATCCCAGATCAGCCGGTCATGCGGCGTATCGAAAATATAATGCAGCGCGACGGTTAGTTCGACGACGCCGAGTCCCGCGCCAAGATGGCCGCCGGTGACCGAAACCGCGTCGATTGTTTCCCGGCGCAATTCGTCGGCAAGCTGACGCAAGCTCGCCTCCGGTAACGCGCGGAGCTGGTCCGGCGTATCGACGGTGTCGAGCAGCGGCGTGCGGGATTTCGGGTCTGCGGTCATTACAGGTGAAATATCGTGGTTTTTCGCGGCTTATACAAGGCGAGCAGCGCCGCAGGCGAAGCCCTTGGAGCCGTTACGCTTCGCTTCAGTCCTGATCGAGCGGCGTGGAACCGGTCGGCCTGCCCTTGGCGTCGAGTGCAATCTTCTCGACCCGCGCTTCGGCATCCTTGAGCAGTGCGTCACAGCGTTTTTTCAGCGCCTCGCCCCGCTCGTAGATTTTGATCGAATCCTCAAGCGGCACGTTGCCGCTTTCCAGCTTGCCTACGATCTGCTCGAGTTCCGCGAGCGCCTTCTCGAAGGGCATCGCCGCGACATCGCCGTTTGCGTCTTTGGTGTCTTTCGCCATCGGAAACTTCCATTCAGCCGTTCATCAGCCGGCGAACATGCGCGCCCGCGGAACGGGACAAACCTTCCAGATCATAGCCGCCTTCGAGCAGAGATACGACCCTGCCGCTTGCGTGCTTATCGGCGACATCCATGAGCTTGCCTGTTACCCAGGCGAAGTCTTCCTCGACCAGATTAAGGTTCGCGAGCGGATCGTTGCGGTGCGCGTCGAAGCCCGCAGAAATCAGCACGAGTTCGGGTTGGAAATTGTTGAGGCGCGGCAGGATCACGCTTTCGAACGCTTCGCGGAATTGCGTGCCGCCGTCGCCCGGCGCGAGCGGTGCGTTGACGATATTGTTCTGCGTGCCGGTTTCGTCTCTCGCGCCGGTGCCGGGATAAAGCGGCATCTGGTGCGTGGAGGAATAAAGCACGCTCGGGTCGTTCCAGAAAATGTCCTGCGTGCCGTTGCCGTGATGCACGTCGAAATCGACGATCGCGACACGCCCGATGCCGTGCTTCTTCTGCGCGTGGCGCGCGGCAATCGCAACGTTATTGAAAAAGCAGAAGCCCATCGGCGTCGCGGTTTCGGCATGGTGTCCGGGCGGGCGCATCATGATGAAGGCGTTGTCCGCCTTCTTCGCGAAAACTTCATTGACCGCATAGGTCGCGCCGCCGACCGCGCGCATGATCGCTTCCCAGCTACCGGAGGAAAGCACGGTATCGCCGTCGACGCGGACCGCGCCACTTTGCGGCACGATCTCGTGAAGCTTCTCGGCATATTCCGCCGGATGCGCGAGTGTCACGGTTTCGAGCGGCGCAAGCGGCGCTTCCTCACGCGCGAGCATCGAATAAACCGCGCGGCCGAATTCCTCGTTCAGCGCACGGATACGGTCCGGCCGCTCGGGATGACCCGGGCCGGTTTCGTGCTTGAGCGCGGAAGGATGCGTGAGAAGAAGCGTTGTCATATCTGTATTCGTTTGCCCGATATTAGCCCGCCGCCTTGAGCGGAGCCAAGCTGACGCCGGCAGGAATGGGGATATTGTCGGGCACGAAGAAGTCCATCTGCAGCGACTGCGCCGGGTTGACGCGATATTTATCGAAGTCGGTGACGCCCTCGCCCGCGAGGAAATTGTCGTCGATCAGGAAGTTCCCGGAAAACTCACGCGACGGCTTTTCGAAGATGCGGACGGCGGCGTCCGCGAGAATGTCCGGCGTGCGGCTCCGCTGCATCAGCGTATCGCCACCCAGGAGATTATTCACCGCCGCGGTCGCAATCGTGGTGCGCGGCCAGAGCGCATTCACTGCAATACCCTTCGATTTCAATTCGCCCGAGAGGCCGAGCACGACGAGGCTCATGCCGTATTTCGCCATGGTGTAGCCGGTGTGCGGCGCGAACCACTTCTGCTGCATGTCCAAAGGCGGCGACATCATCAGTATATGCGGGTTCTTCGCTTTCTCCAGAAACGGAATCGCGAATTTCGAGACGACAAACGTGCCGCGCGTGTTGATCTGATGCATCAGGTCGAAACGCTTCATGTCGAGCTGCGTGGTCGGCAGCAACTGGATTGCGCTCGCGTTATTGATGACGATGTCGATGCCGCCGAACTTATCGGCGGTTTTCTTCAGCGCCTCGTTGACATTCACTTCGTCGCGAACATCGACAACAAGAGGAAGCGCCTTACCGCCGGCCTTCTCGATTTCTTCGGCCGCCGTGTGGATCGTACCCGGCAGCTTCGGATGCGGCGTGTCGGTCTTGGCGGCGATCGCGATGTTTGCGCCTTCTTTGGCCGCTTTGAGCGCGATCGCGAGCCCGATGCCGCGCGAAGCGCCGGTGATGAAAAGGGATTTTCCGGATAGGGACATTTTGTTTGCTCCAAACTCTTGTGTCGTCCCGGCCAAGCGAGCATTAGCGAGCGCGAGCCGGGACCCATAATCCCTGTTTCAGTTAATCACGAAGTCCGCGGTTATGGGTCCCCGCTTTCGCGGGGACGACCCGGTGAATTTTATCACGCCACCAGCATCGACTCGGTGAACAAAGTCGAGGCCGCGCCTTCGGTGATCGTCGCCTCCAACCCGCTCGCTTGCGTACAAAGATTTTCCGCGAAGAAGCGTGCGACCGCGACGCGGGTCGCGGGACGACTTTCGATGCGCTCGGCGAGCGCTGCCTGCGCGAGATACGCACCACCGGCGGCGAGCCCGAATAGCTTCTGATAAGGCGTGGCACCCGCAAGCGCCTCGGCCTGATCGCGGGCGAGCGCGGCTTCGATGTATTTCGTCGCGCGCTCCAGCGCGTCGAGCGTTTCGTTCAGACGCTGCGCGGTCTTGCCGAAAGCCGGATCGTTCGACTTCGCAACTTCGTTCGCTGTCGCGCGATATTCGGCGAGAACCCGCTTCAAGGTTTCGCCGCCGCTCTGGCCGATCTTGCGGGTGACGAGATCGATCGCCTGGATGCCGTTGGTGCCTTCGTAGATTGCGGTGATGCGCGCGTCGCGCATGTGCTGGGCGGCACCAGTCTCCTCGATGAAGCCCATGCCGCCATGCACCTGCACGCCAAGAGAGGCCGCTTCGATGCCGGCGTCGGTCGAGAAAGATTTCGCGACCGGCGTGAGCAGGCTCGCTTCTTCGTATGCTGCCTTTTTCTCTGCAGGGTCGCTCGCGTTATTCGCGCGGTCGAGCGCGGAAGCGGTGCGCAGGCAAAGCGTACGCGAAGCGTTCGTCAGCGCGCGCATGGTCATCAGCATGCGCTTCACATCCGGATGCTCGGCGATCGGGCTCAAATCCTTCGCGCCCGGTGCCTTGCCCTGCTTGCGGTCGTGCGCATATTGCACGGCCTGTTGCGTCGCGCGCTCCGCAATCGCCACGCCCTGCACGGCGACGCCGAGACGCGCGTTGTTCATCATCGTGAACATGCAGTGCAGGCCCTTGTTCTCCTCGCCGACGAGATAGCCGGTCGCACCGCCCTGATCGCCATAGACCATCACACAGGTCGGCGAGGCATGGATGCCGAGCTTGTGTTCGACCGACTGGCAGCGCACGTCGTTGCGCGCGCCTAGGCTGCCATCCGCATTGACCATGAACTTCGGCACGAGAAAGAGCGAAATGCCTTTGGTGCCAGCGGGCGCGTCCGGCAGGCGCGCGAGCACGAGATGGACGATGTTGTCCGTCATGTCATGTTCGCCATAGGTGATGAAAATTTTCGTGCCGGAAATTTTATACGTGCCGTCCGGCTGCTTCACTGCCTTGGTGCGAAGGTTCGCAAGATCCGAACCCGACTGCGGCTCGGTGAGCTGCATGGTGCCGGGCCATTCGCCGTTCACCATTTTCGATAGATACGTTTTCTTCAGTTCTTCGGAGCCGTGCGCTTCCAGCGCATCGACGCCGGCGAAGGTCAAGAGCGGGCACAACCCGAACGACATCGCGGCCGCGCTCCAGTACTCAAAACAGGCGGAAGCGACCATGACCGGAAGCCCTTGCCCGCCGAATTCGACCGGGCCAGCTAGGCCGTTCCAGCCGCCTGCGATCCAGTCCTGATAGGCTTCCTTCCAGCCCGGCGGCGTCACGACCTTGCCGTCAACGAGCTTCGAGCCGATCTGGTCGGCCTGCCGGTTCAGGGGCGCAAGGCGCTCGGAGGCGAACTTGCCCGCTTCCTCCAGCACCGACTGCACCAGATCGAGCGAAAGCTCGGCCTGCGCGCCCTTGCCCGCGATGGCGTTGAAGCTGGTGCAGTGATCGAGGAAAAACAGCGTCTCGGAAACCGGCGCGCGATAGGACATTTTCTTACTCCGCGATTTTCGGCGGCGCTTGCGCTTTCGCAGCACCTGAGGCCATACCGGCCCGTCATTACATTTACACTGGCCAAGGCCGCCGGACCCGTCAACGTGAGCAGCGACAAGGCAGGAAAACAAACGAGGATCGCGCGCGCGGACGCTGCGGCAATCGAGGACGCCGCTGCGGTCCTGCGCGCGGGCGGGCTTGCCGCCTTCCCGACCGAGACGGTCTACGGCCTCGGCACACGGGCGGACGACCCACGCGCCGTAGCATCGCTTTATGCCGCGAAAGGGCGGCCTTCGTTCAATCCGCTGATCGCGCATGTGCGCAATCTGGACGCTGCGAAGCGGCTGGGAAATTTCAGCAAGGCGGCGCTCGTTATCGCGGAAAAATTCTGGCCGGGTCCGCTGACCCTCGTCGTAAAAGTGAGCGGTAACGAGAGCGTATGCGAACTTGCGCGCGCGGGGCTCGACACCATTGCAATTAGGGTGCCGTCGCACGAAATCGCACAAGCGCTGTTGACGCGCGTCGATTTCCCGATCGTCGCGCCAAGCGCGAACCGCTCGGGCCATGTTTCGCCGACGACCGCGCAGCATGTCGCGGAAGATTTATCGGGAAAGATCGACCTCATTCTCGACGGCGGTGCGAGCAAAGGCGGCATTGAATCCACCATCGTCGATTTTTCCGGCGATGTTCCGCGGCTTCTGCGCAGCGGCGGGATTGCGCGCGTAGCAATCGAAAAAATCACAGGTCCGCTGCTGCATGCAGACAAAAGCGAAATCTCCGCGCCGGGCATGATGGCCTCGCATTACGCCCCTAATGCAAAAATTCGACTCGACGCGAAGGAAGTACGCGAGAACGAGGCGCTGCTCGCCTTTGGCGCTTCGCGCCCCGAAGGTACGGATCGCGCGCGCGAAATTCTGAACCTTTCCGAGCGCGGCGACCTGACCGAAGCCGCAAGCAACCTTTACGCTTATCTTCGCGCGCTCGACGCCAGCGGCGTGGAAGCAATTGCGGTCGCTTCGATTCCGCGCGAAGGTCTGGGCGAAGCCATCCTGGATCGCCTGCAACGCGCCGCCGCACCGAAATGAACAAGAAAAATAAATCCGCAAAATCTTCGAATGACGCGGCTCTTTCGCGCTTCGTTAAAATCGTCGGCGAAAAGAATGCCATCCGCGGCGACGACATGACGCCGTACTTGCGCGAGCAGCGCGATCTTTATCGCGGCAAGGCGGCGATCGTGCTGAAGCCCGCGAACGCGGAAGAAGTTTCAAAAATTCTCGCGCTCGCCGACAAGACAAAAACCGCGATCGTGCCGCAAGGCGGCAATACCGGCCTTGTCGGTGGACAAGTGTCGTTCGACAAAAACGCAATCGTCGTTTCCACCGCGCGGATGAACAAGATCCGCGAGGTGGATGCCGACGCAAATACGATGACAGTCGAGAGCGGCGTAATCCTGCAAAACGCGCAGGAAGCGGCGGCAAAGGCGGAGCGGCTGTTTCCGCTGTCCTTAGGCGCGGAAGGCTCCTGCACCATCGGCGGCAATCTTTCGACCAATGCCGGCGGCACACAGGTACTTGCATATGGCAATGCGCGCGATCTGGTGCTCGGGCTCGAGGTGGTACTTGCGAACGGAAAAATCCTGCGCGGGCTTCGCAAGCTCAAGAAAGACAACACCGGCTACGATCTGCGCCATCTGTTCATGGGCGCGGAAGGTACGCTCGGCATCATCACGGCGGCGGTGCTGAAACTCTTTCCGGCCCCGCGCGCGATTTCGACCGCGTGGATCGGCGTGCCGTCGCCGGAAGCGGCGCTGACGCTGCTTAATCTCGCGCTGTCGCGTACGGGCACGTCGCTGACCAGCTTCGAGTTGATGCCGCGGATCGCGCTCGAATTCGATCTCCGGCATCTGCCCGGCGCTCGCGATCCGCTTTCCTCGCCTCACCCTTGGTACGTGCTTGCGGAGATCTTCGGCGATGACGAGGCGCGCACGCGCGAACTGATGGAATCGCTGCTTGCCGACGGCATGGAGAAGAACCTCGTCGTTGATGCGACGATCTCCGAAAGCGTCGAGCAGCGAAGCATGCTTTGGAAGCTGCGCACCGCGATGTCGGACGTGCAGAAGCCCGAAGGCGGCTCGATCAAGCACGACATCTCGGTGCCGGTGTCTTCCGTGCCCGCCTTCGTGAAGGAAGCAACCGCGAAGGTCGAGAAAGTGATTCCCGGCGCACGCGTGGTCGCCTTCGGCCATCTCGGCGACGGTAACCTGCACTACAACGTGAGCCAGCCGGTCGGCGCGGACAAGGCGAAGTTTCTCGCCAAGTGGGAAGCGCTGAACGAAGCGGTACACGCGATCGTCGCGAAATACGAAGGCTCGATTTCCGCTGAACACGGCATTGGCTTTCTCAAGCGCGACCTGCTCGCGAAGGCCAAAGACCCGGTCGCACTCTCGGTGATGCATGCGATCAAGCAGACGCTCGATCCGAACGGCATCCTCAACCCCGGCAAGGTGCTGCGCGCCCGGAGGAAATCATAGAAACGATTCTGGCCGCGTCCGCCGCGATCTTCCGTGAGAACGGCAAGGTGCTGCTCGCGAAACGCACCAAGCCGCCGTTCCAGTGGAGCTTTCCCGGCGGCTCGATCGAGCCCGGCGAGAGCGCGGCTCAAGCCGCGATCCGCGAGGCGCGCGAGGAGGTCTCCGTCGAAATCGAAATCGTCGCGAAAGCGGGCGAGCGCGAAGTGCGGCTACCGGAGCGCCGCTATGTCATTTCGGTTTTCGCGGCGAAGCTCGTTTCCGGCGAGCCCGCAACGAGCGCGGAAGCGAGCGCGACCGGCTGGTTCGGAATCGAGGAGCTCACAGCGCTCGATACGACGCCGGGACTGGAAGAATCCGCGCGGGAAGCGGAGCGCGTCTTTCTTGCCGCGAAAGGATAGGTCTTCGCCGCGCTTGCCGCGACACGCGAAGCGGCGCATATCGGCGCGCAGATGAACCGCATTCCTTACCTTCTCCTTACATTCTTCCTTGGCGTTGCGTCCTCATTCGCGCAGGCGCCGACACCGAACCGTCCGGCCTATGAGGCGGAACTGATCCAGCTCTCCGAAATCCTCGGCGCGCTGCATTATCTGCGCCCGCTTTGCGGCGGCTCGGAACAGGGCCAATGGCGCGCCGAAATGCAGGCGCTGATCGACGCCGCGCAGCTTCCCGGCGACAAGCGCGGGCTGCTCGTGACCAGCTTCAATCGCGGCTACATCTCCTATGAGCAGACCTACCGGACCTGCACACCCGCCGCGCGCGAGGCGATCAGGCGCTTTCTGGACGAAGGCGCGCGGCTTTCGCGTGATATCGCGCTCCGCTACGGAAATTGAGTTCAAAAGCGCCCTTGCGCGTTAACCTTCTTTAAAGGTCCGTGGCGACGGGAACCGGCTACTCCGTTAAGCTTCGTAAATGCGGTCGGGGACGCGACCGGCATGGGGAATGCTTTGCGTAATTTAATGCCACTGCGGACGGGAATGGTCGCCGAACCGCACTCCGAAGACGAGCGGCGCGCTGCCTTCGGATATCTGAACGAAGCCTGGGAAGAGGCCCGCCTCGATGGCATCGACGGCGATTGCCTCGCGCAGGTCGCTCTCTTCACCGCGATCAACGAACTGGTTTCGACCTATGGCGAGGAAGCCGCGGCGGTTTATGCCGAAGGTCTCGGTGAGCGCATCCGCAAGGGCGAATTCACGGTTCCCGCCAACCGCCAGTAATTTCTTCATCGCGGGCAGCGCGCTTCGCGCTAGCATGTCCTATCGCGCAAACCGCGGGGACGTATGAAAGCACTGTTCCGGATTTTCTGTTTTTCGCTGGCCACGCTAGTAGTCGTGGCGTCGCCTTCGTTCGCGCAGAAAAAGGTCAAAACCGAAACGGTCCGCGATCCGAAAGCCGCGCCTGTCGAAATCATCCGCGATCTTTCGCGCCTGCCCGAACCGGTGCGCAAGAAGCGCGAGGAGATTCTGGCCGCCGCGCGTAGTGGCGATATCGCGAAAGTGTCCGCACTCATAAAAGAAAACGGAACCACGATCTCGTTTACCGGCGAGAGCGACGCCGCCGAATTCTGGAAGAAGACGTTTCCCGACAGCGAGGGGCTGGAGGCGCTGGCGACGCTTGTCGAAATTCTCGAAATGCCGTTCGTACAGATCGACAAGGGCACGCCGCAGGAAATGTTCGTGTGGCCCTATTTCCACGCGCTGCAACTCGACAAGCTCACGCCGGAGCAGCGCGTCGAACTGTTCCGGCTGGTCACGGCCTATGACTTTCGCGAGATGCAGAAATTCGGCTCGTATAATTTTTTCCGCGCCGGTATCGCGCCGGACGGAAGCTGGCGGTTCTTCGTCGCCGGCGACTAGGTGCCCTTCGGCAGCGCCTCGAGGAAGCGCACTGGCTGACCCTGCCCTTTGGCGAGCAACTCGCCATCGCGCATGACGACCGTGCCGCGCACCACAGTGCCAACCGGCCAGCCAGTGACAGTCATGCCGTCATAAGGCGTCCACCCCGCTTTCGAGGCGACCCATTTATTTGTGATCATCTCGCGGCGCTTCAGGTCGACCACCGTGAGATCGGCGTCGTAACCGACCGCGATGCGGCCCTTATTCGCGATCCCAAACACGCGCGCGGGGCCGTGGCTCGAAAGATCGACGAAGCGTTCGAGCGTGAGGCGGCCCGCCGCGACGTGATCGAGCATGAGCGGAACGATGGTCTGCACGCCGGTCATGCCGGACGGACTTGCGGGATAGGTCTTCGCTTTTTCTTCGAGTGTATGCGGTGCGTGGTCGGAGCCGAGAATATCGACGACGCCGCTGGCAATGCCGCGCCAGATCGCATCGCGATGGCGCGCGTCGCGCACCGGCGGATTCATCTGCGCTTTCGTGCCGAGCCGCTCGTAACATTCGGGCGCAACCAGCGTCAGATGATGCGGCGTCACTTCGACGGTCGCGACATCCTTATGCTGGGCGAGGAAGTCGATCTCCTCTGCGGTCGAAACGTGCAGCACGTGCACGCGCTTGCCGGTCTCGCGCGCCATAGTCACGAGGCGCGTGGTCGCAAGCAGTGCGGCAACCGGATCGCGCCACACGGGATGCGAACGCGGATCACCTTCGATGCGCTCGCCCTTGCGCTCGGTGAGGCGCGGCTCATCCTCGGCGTGGAAGGAGGCGCGGCGGCGAATATTCTCGAGAATCGCGCGCAGACCCGCATCGTCCGGAATGAGCAGCTTTCCGGTCGAGGAACCCATAAAGACTTTGATGCCGGCGCAGCCGGGCAACTGCTCGTATTCGGCGACCTGCCCCGAATTTTCGGCGGTGCCGCCGATGAAGAAGGCGAAGTCGCAATGCATGCGCCCGATGGCACGGCCGATCTTGTCCGCGAAGGCTGCGTCGTCGATGGTGAGCGGATCGGTGTTCGGCATTTCGAACACCGCCGTAACGCCGCCCATCACCGCGGAGCGGGAGCCGCTTTCGAGATCTTCCTTGTGGGTCATTCCCGGTTCGCGGAAATGCACCTGGGTGTCGATCACGCCGGGAAGTACGTGGAGGCCAGCGCATTGCCAGATTTCACGCGCATCGTTCGGCGAAATACTGCCGATCGCGGTGATCTTGCCGTCGCGAATGCCGATATCGCGCACCACCGCACCGTCGTGATTGACGACGGTGGCGCCTGCAAGAACAAGATCGTAAGTTTCGGCCATCCGGCCCCGCGAAATGGACCGGCCTTGCCGGTCTGCCTCAGCGGCATTACTTGTCGGCGAAATGCTTTGCAAGCGGGCTTCTTTGCCGCATCAACCGGAATCAGAACCAGGACGGGAAAAATGCGCGCGGCAATCCTCAATGAACGGGCGGTTCTACGGATAACCGGCGCCGATGCACGGCAGTTCCTCGACAACGTCATCACGAACGATGTCGATTCGCTCAAAATCGACGAGGCGCGATTCGCGGCCCTGCTGACGCCGCAGGGCAAGGTGATCGCCGATTTCTTTGTGATCGGCGCGGCGGAGGAAGACGGCGGCGGCTTTCTGCTCGACGCGCCCGCGGGTCTCGCGGAGGACATCGCGAAGAAGCTCAATTTCTACAAGCTGCGCGCGGCGGTGGCGGTCGAGTTGCGGCCTGATCTTGCGGTCGCCGCCATTCTCGACGGCAAGGCGACTGCTGAACTCGGCATTGTCTATGACGATCCGCGCCACGGCGGGCTGGGCCAGCGGATCATTTTGCCGGCATCGGAAGCGAGATCCGACCTCGAAGGCGCAGGCTTCGAAATTGCCGATGCAAGTGCATATCACGAGAAGCGCATCGCGCTCGGCGTGCCGGACGGCGGCAAGGATTTCGTCTATTCCGAAGTCTTTCCGCACGAAGCCGACATGGATCAGTTAAACGGCCTCGACTTCAAGAAGGGTTGCTTCATCGGGCAGGAAGTCGTCTCGCGCATGGAGCGCAAAACCACGCCGCGCACGCGCATCGTGCAGGCAACCTTCGACACCGCGCCGTTTCCGGGCGTGGACGTGAAAGCGGGCGAGAAGCCCGCCGGACACATGGGCTCCGGCGTCAACGGCAAAGGTCTCGCGATGGTGCGGCTCGACCGCATCAACGACGCGCTCGCGAAGGGTGAGAAGATCACCGCGGGCGGCATCGAGATTTCGTTGAAGAAACCTTCTTGGGCGCGTTTTGCATTTCCCGGCGAGCCCGATTTCGGCGCATAATCGCGCCCATGCAGAAACACATCCATGCCGATGGGAAGAAACGCTGCCAGTGGTGCGGCGTCGATCCGCTTTACGTGAAGTATCACGACACCGAATGGGGCGTGCCCGAATACGACGACCGCGCGCTGTTCGAGAAACTGATCCTCGACGGATTCCAGGCGGGGCTTTCCTGGATCACGATTTTGCGCAAGCGCGACAACTTCCGCAAAGCCTTCGACAAGTTCAATCCGGAAAAGATCGCGCGCTACGACGCGAAGAAGCTGAACGCGCTGATGAAGGACGAAGGCATCATCCGCAACAAGCAGAAGATCTGGGGGGCGCGGCAATCGGCGCGTGCGTGGCTCGAAATTCAGGAAAGCGGCCCAGGCTTCTCGAAGCTCCTGTGGGATTTCGTAGACGGCAGGCCGAAGATCAACAGGCTCCGCTCGCAGAAGGACATCAAGGCGGAAACGCCGGTATCGTTGGCGATGTCGAAAGATCTGAAAGCGCGCGGCTTCAATTTCTGCGGGCCGACCATCGTCTATGCTTTCATGCAGGCCACCGGCATGGTCAACGACCATCTGACGAGTTGTTACCGCCACAAGGAACTGGCGAAGTGAAGAAGGCGGCTTCGCGCGCTTCTTCACCGAAGCGCGCGGCGGCGCCGCGCGCCTGGCAGCGCATGTTGTCCGGCCGCAGGCTCGATTTGCTCGATCCCTCTCCGCTCGATGTCGAGATCGAAGACATCGCGCACGGGCTTGCGCGCGTCGCGCGCTGGAATGGGCAGACGACGGGTTCGAATATTTTCTCGGTCGCGCAGCATTCGCTCTTGGTCGAAGCGGTGTCGCGGAAAATCTCCGCGAACCTCGACCGCAAATGGCGGCTCGCGGTCCTTTTGCATGACGCGCCCGAATATGTGATCGGCGATCTTATCAGCCCGTTCAAGGCGGTGCTGCGCGCAGACTACAAGGCCGTGGAAAACCGCCTGCTGCACGCGATCTCGCTGCGTTTCGGCCTGCCTGCGCGCTGGCCCGCGGAACTCGTCGGCCACGTGAAGAAAGCCGACCGCCATGCGGCCTATCTCGAAGCGACCAGACTTGCGGGCTTCAAGGAGGCAGAAGCGCGGAAATTTTTCGGCAGCCCTCCGGGCCTCGACGCGGCCGCCGAGAAGCGCTACCTCACGCCCTGGAACGCGGAGACCGCCGAGAAGCGCTTTCTCGCGCGCTTCGCGGAACTTTCGGACGAAAAATGATTCACGTTTGCTCGCTCTCCCAGATGCACCGCGTGGTCGATATCACCGGCGCGGAGCATGTCGTCACGCTGATCCGCGACACTTCTCGGGTGACGCGGCCCGTGCACATCCGGGAAGAGAACCATCTCATTCTTTCCATCGACGACATCGAGGACGAACTCGAGGGCATGATCGCGCCCGGAGAGGCGCATGTCGCCGAACTTCTCGACTTCGTCGGACGCTGGAAACGCGAAAAGCCAATCGTGGTGCATTGCTTCGCGGGCATCAGCCGCTCGACGGCGGCCGCGTTCATCACCGCCTGCGCGATCGCGCCCGAGCGGAGCGAGGCGGAAATCGCGCGCGAAATCAGGAACGCCTCGATCACCGCGCAGCCCAATCCGCGCATCGTGAAATTCGGCGACCGCTTGCTCAACCGCGACGGCCGCATGGTCGAGGCGGTGCGCGCGATCGGCAAAGGCGAGTTTGGCAGCGCGTGGATCGAAGAAGCCGAACCTTTCGTCATCAAAATCTGAAACAATGGCGAACGACCTGCATCCGCGAACCGCGATCGAAATCGGTCTGGCGGCTGCGATCGTCGCGATCGACGCGGATACGCCGCTGATCCTCGTCTCCGGCGCGGACGGCAATCTCGGACTTCCTTCCGGCCCGTTCGACGCGCTTGAGCACCGCACGTTCGAAATCGGACTGCGCCGCTTCGTCGCCGAACAGACCGCGCTCGAGGTCGGCTATGTCGAACAACTTTACACCTTCGGCGACCGCGGACGGCAGGCGAGCCCGCGGGATACCGCGCCGCATGTCGTCTCGGTCGGCTATCTGGCGCTGACGCGGGTTGCCACCGCGCGCGCGATGAAATCGCACGGCGCGCGTTTCGAGCCCTGGTATAAATTTTTTCCCTGGGAAGACTGGCGCGACGGAAGGCCGAAAATTCTCGATACCATCCTGCCCGCGCTGAACGCGTGGGCGAAGTCCGCGAAGCCCGTACCCGGCGCGGAACTCGCGCCGCGCGAGCGCATCCGTCTCACCTTCGGCACCGAGGGAACGCCGTGGGACGAGGAGCGCGTGCTCGAGCGCTACGAACTCCTCTACTCCGCCAGACTGATCGCGGAAGCGCGGCGCGACGGACGCGAGAAGACGCTGCCCGGCGAGAAGGCCGACGTACTCGGCGAGCCGATGCAGTTCGACCACCGCCGGATTCTCGCGACCGCGATCTCGCGGCTGCGCGCGAAGCTGAAGTACCGCCCCGTCGTATTCGAACTGATGCCGGATGAATTCACGCTCACCGAGTTGCAGCGCACGGTCGAAGCGATCGCGGGACGGCATCTGCACAAGCAGAATTTCCGCCGCCTCGTCGAAGGCACGGCACTGGTCGAACCGACAGGCGAAGTCTCGACCCATACCGGCGGGCGGCCGGCGGCGATGTATCGCTTCCGGCGAGAAGTGCTACGCGAGCGGCCCGCGCCCGGGCTGCGCTTCGGCGGGCGCTAAAGGGCTTTAACGCCTCGTTAACCACATTCACGCAATGGTTGTGTCCATCCGATGGAGCAACCCATGGCCACATCCGCCAGAGCCGTCCACCTTCCCGAACGGGAATATTCGGAAGAAACGCGCAACGCGGTGCGCTCGCTGTGGCGCGTGATCAATAACGAAGCCGCGCCGGAGTCGGCGCGAAGGACGCCCGCGTTCGACCCTGCAGAGTTGCAACGTACGCTCGAACTGGTGCGCCAGTCGATCCGCGCCGAGCGCATGAAGGTCGCGGAATTGCAGCAGCGCGTCGCCGAACTCGAAGGCTTCGAGCAAGCCTACCAGGCGGAGCGGCTGTTTTCTCAGGAGTTGCGCGCCGACCGCGACTGCTGGCGCGGTCAGGCGATGTCCATGATGAGCCATCTGCCGCAACGCTAGAGCACGCGCCGCGATGCCGCTCCTGCGCATGCTTTTCTCCCCGGACCGCGCTTACGTCCCATCGCCCACGGTCGAATACCGGATCGACCGCGAGCCATTCGACCTCGATGCGCTACACGCGGTACTGGAATTCGTGATCGAGGCGATCCGCGAAGAACGGACACGGCTGGAAATCGCCATCGCTCGTACGCAAAATGAACCGGAAGCGGAACTGATCTGGCCGGACGCGGCCTAGGCGATCTCGATGTCGAGCGCGACGTCGAGCGATGGCGCGGAATGCGTGAGCGCACCGGACGAGATGACATCGACGCCCGCTTCCGCGATTGCGGCCACTGTCTCCAATGTCACGCCGCCGGAAGCTTCGGTCACAATCCTGCCCTTGCAAAGCGCGGCCGCTTCGCGAAGCGTCTCGGGCTTCATGTTATCGAGCAGCACGACATCGGCTTTGCCGTTCGCAAGAACTTCTTTCAATTGGTCGAGCGTATCGACTTCAATTTCGACCTTGACGAGATGGCCGACCGCAGCGCGCGCGGCGTCGAGCGCTTTTGCGACTCCGCCCGCAACCGCGATGTGGTTATCTTTAATCAGCACTGCGTCATCGAGCCCGAAACGGTGATTGACGCCGCCGCCACAGCGCACGGCATATTTCTCGAGCGCGCGCAGGCCGGGCGTGGTCTTGCGCGTGTCGGTGATTTTAGCCTTCGTATGCGCGATCTTCGCGGCGTAAGCGGCGGTCATCGTCGCAATGCCGGAAAGATGGCCGAGGAAATTCAACGCGACACGCTCGCCGGATAAAATCGCGATCGCCGGACCTTCGATCAGCGCAAGCGTCGTATTCGCCTTCACGGTATCGCCGTCGCGGGCCTTCGCTTCGAAGCCGATGTTCGGCGCGAGCGTGCGAAAAGTACGTGCGGCGCAAGGAAGACCCGCAATCGTGCCCGCTTTGCGAGCCACCAACTTCGCTTTCGCCCTGATGCCTTCCGGCAAAGTCGCGGAAGACGTGACATCGCCCGCGCGGCCGAGGTCTTCGTCGAGCGCGCGCTTCACCGCGTCCTGTATTACGAGCGGCGAGAGAAATGCGCCGGGGGCGACGAGATCGCTCATCACGCGGCCTTCGCGGTCGCGGCGCGCGCGATGCGGCGCGCTTCCTCAAGCGAGGTGAAGGTGCGGTGCGCCTGCGCCGGGTCGGCGCTTGGGAAATCGGAGCGGAAGTGACCGCCACGGCTTTCGGTGCGCGTGAGCGCGGCGCTTGCCACCAGGAGCGCGGTCGTCGCCATATCTCGCACTGACGGACGCTTCGCGGTGGACTCGATATTAAGAATTTCGCCGAGCGCATGCACGAGGCCCGCGCGGTCGCGGATCACGCCGACATATTTGCTCATCACGTTACGCAGGCGCTTCGCGTCTTCGATGCCTTCGGCGGCAAGTGGTGGCGGCACTTCGCAGGAGTCCGCGGGCCACGCCAGCGTCTGCGGCAGCGCGATCAAGCCGCTGATGTCTTCGGCGATGCGCGCGGCATAGACCACGGCTTCAAGGAGCGAGTTCGAGGCGAGCCGGTTCGCGCCGTGCGCGCCGGTGGAAGCGACCTCGCCCGCTGCCCAAAGACCATCGAGTGTCGCGCGGCCCTGCGCGTCCACCAGGACACCCCCCATGTGATAATGCGCGGCCGGCGCAATCGGCACGGGTTGTTTATCGGGATCGAGGCCCGCGGCCTTGCACGCGGCGAATACAGTGGGGAAACGCTCGGAGAATTTTTCGACCGGACGCAGGTCGAGGAATGCGCCGCGGCCCGCTTGAAGCTCTGCAAACACCGCACGCGCAACAATGTCGCGCGGCGCAAGCTCGGCGTTTTCGTGAACCGGCAGCATGAAACGCTCGCCGTTTTTATTCACGAGGGTCGCGCCCTCGCCGCGCAGCGCTTCGGTCGCGAGCGGCGCCGGGTCTTTCCCGACATCGAGCGCGGTCGGATGGAATTGCACGAACTCGGGATCAGCGATTACCGCGCCTGCACGTGCAGCCGCAGCTAACCCGCGTCCGCGCGCTTCACGCGGATTGGTGGTGATTGCGTAAAGCCCGCCGATGCCGCCTGAGGCGAGGACGACCGCGCGCGCAGGCAGCGCCATCGGTTTTCCGGCGCGGCCCGCGGGACGCGCGTGAATGCCGGTAACATAGCGGCCGTCGACATAGAGATCGTCGACGACGAGTCCCTCCAGCACGCGGATGGTCGGCGTGCTGCGCACCGCTGTGACGAGGGCTGCCATGATCGCGGCACCCGCCCGGTCGCCCTGTACGCGCACGATTCTTTTGTGAGAATGCGCCGCCTCGCGAGACAACATGAGTTTGCCTTCGAGATCGCGGTCGAACGGCACGCCGTACTTCAGAAGATCGTTGATACGCGCGGGCGCTTCTTCCGCCATCGCACGAATGACTTTTTCGTCCACGGTGCCCGCGCCCGCCGCCAGAGTGTCCGCGACATGGGAGTCGATCGTGTCGCCCTCGCCGACCGCTGCCGCGATGCCGCCCTGCGCCCAGGCAGACGACGCACCTTCGCCGATCGGCGCCGCAGTGACGATGGTCACGGGACGCGGAGAAAGTTTCAGCGCGCAGAACAGGCCAGCAAGGCCGCCGCCGACGATCACGACGTCATCGACGCCGCCCCAGGAGCGCGGTGTCAGGGTATCGGTAGTGCGCGGAGATGACGACATTAAAACCCCCGGAGCGGCCGCGCTTAGCGCGGCCGCCAAGGTTCAGCTTTTCAGATGGATCATGCGCTCGACCGCGCGGCGCGCCTTTTCCGCGACCGCCGGATCGATTTCGACTTCCTCGCGCAGATAAACGAGGCTTTCGAGAATCTTCGGCAGCGTGATGCGCTTCATGTGCGGGCAGAGGTTGCAGGGGCGGATGAATTCCGTATCCGGCGCTTCCTGCTGCACGTTGTCGGCCATCGAGCATTCGGTAACCATAACGACGCGCTTCGGCTTCTTCGTTTTCACGTAGTTCTGCAGCGCCGAAGTCGAGCCGGTGAAGTCCGCTTCCGCGATCACGTCGGGCGGGCATTCGGGGTGCGCGAGAATCTGCACGCTTGGGTCGGCTTCGCGATAGCGGCGAAGCTCCTCGCCCGTGAAACGCTCATGCACTTCGCAGTGGCCTTTCCAGGCGATGATCTTCACGGGCGTCTGGGTCGCAACCCAGCGCGCGAGGAATTCGTCGGGAATGCAGATCACGCGGTCCACACCGAAGCTCTCTACTACCTGCACCGCGTTCGACGAGGTGCAGCAGATGTCGCTCTCCGCCTTCACGTCGGCGGAGGTGTTCACATAGGTCACTACCGGCACGCCGGGATAGCGCTCGCGCAAGAGCCGCACGTCCTCGCCGGTGATCGACTGGGCAAGCGAGCAGCCCGCGCGCAGATCGGGGATCAGCACGGTCTTGTTCGGGTTCAGGAGCTTCGAGGTCTCGGCCATAAAGTGCACGCCGCCCTGAACGATGATGTCGGCCTTCGACTTCGCGGCCTCTTTCGCAAGCTGCAAGCTGTCGCCAACGAAGTCGGCGACGCAGTTGTAAATCTCAGGCGTCTGATAGTTGTGCGCCAGGAGCACTGCGTTGCGCTGCTTCTTCAGCTTGTTGATCGCGTAAACGTAAGGCGCGTGGAACGGCCACTCGACCGGCGGAATGACCTTCTGCACCTTTTCATAGAGATGCGCGGTCTCGCGCTCGACCTCGGCATTCCACTCGAGCTTCGGCATCGGCAGCACGCCGAATTTCTTGGCGGCGGCACCGGTACCCGGACGCGGCACGACAAATTCGCCGCGCGCGACCGGCGGGGTCACGACTTCCACGTCAGGGCGGATGTTGCGGTCGATGATGGTGACCATAAGCGCCTCCCGATTTCTCCTCTGCGGGCCTATATGCTCGTATCGAGCATATAGGAGTACAGAAAAGACCGGCTCTTGCCGGGACTTATTCTCATTCCGAGCACAATATATAACCCATCCGCGCGCTTTTCGCTAGTCCCCTTCGTCAAACGCTCCATGCGCCATCTCGATAGCAGCGCAGCGCAAAACGATTTTCGCCTGATAAGCTTCGCGGCTAGGTTTCGCACGCGCGAAGGCAGCCCGCGCCGCAGAGTAGAGAACCGGCAGCCGGGGAAACGCTTCCATGTCCACCACGCCTGCTGCCGCCGCGCCCGCACCCCTCGTCTCCTTCTGGAAGAACCCGCTCGTCATCGTTCTGTTCGGCTGTCTGGTCGCAATTGTCACCTTCGGGCCGCGCTCGTCGTTCGGATTTTTCCTCACCCCGATCTCGAGCGCATACGGCTGGGGGCGCGACGTATTCGCGCTCGCCTTCGCGGTCCAGAACCTTTTGTGGGGACTCGGCTCGCCGTTTGCCGGCGCACTCGCCGACCGCTACGGCACCGCCCGGGTGCTTTCGATCGGCGCCCTGCTCTACTGCGCCGGTCTTGCGCTGATGACCTATTCGACGACGCCGGTCACGCTCGACCTCACCGCGGGCGTGCTGATCGGCTTCGGTCTCTCGGCCTGCTCCTTCAACATTGTGCTCACCGCTTTCGGCAAGCTGGTGCCGAAGGAATGGCAAGGGCTCGCCTTCGGCGCAGGCACCGCGGCCGGTTCCTTCGGCCAATTCCTGTTCGCACCTTTCGGTGTCGCGCTGATCCAGAATCATGGCTGGCAGTTCGCGCTGCTCGTGTTTTCCGCGCTGGTGCTGCTCGTCATTCCGCTCTCGATGGCGCTCAGGACCGCGAGCAACCGGCAGGCCGTTAACTCCGCCAACGCAACACCCGAACAGGCGCAGTCGCTGCGCGAAGCGCTCGCGGAGGCCTTCGGCCACAAGTCCTACGTACTGCTCGTCACCGGCTTCTTCACCTGCGGCTTCCAGCTCGCATTCGTGACGGCACACTTACCGTCCTATCTCCTCGACCGCGGCCTCTCGGCAGAAGTCGGCGGCTGGACGCTTGCGATCATCGGGCTTTGCAACATCGTCGGCTCGTTCGGCTCGGGGTGGCTCGGCAACCGGATTCCGAAGCGCTACATCCTCTCCGGCATCTATCTCACCCGCGCGATCTCGATTGCGATCTTCATTTCGATGCCGCCGAGCGTGGCCGCGACCATGGCGTTCGCGGTCATCACCGGCCTCACCTGGCTCTCGACCGTGCCGCCGACTTCCTCGCTGGTCTCGATCATGTTCGGAACGCGCTGGTTCGCGATGCTCTATGGCTTCGTGTTCTTCAGTCATCAGGTCGGCAGCTTCCTCGGCGTCTATCTCGGCGGCATCGCCTTCGAGAAGTTCGGCTCCTACGACATGGTGTGGTGGCTCTCTGTGACGTTCGGCGTGCTTTCCGCGCTCATCAATTTGCCGATCGTCGAGAAACCCGTGGCAAGGCTTCTGGCGCCGGCGGCTTAGCCGCCGGTTGCCTCCCTCGCGCGAACCCGTCTAGAAAACGCGCGAAGGGAAATCCAAATGGGAAAATTCAAGGCCATCATCGTGCCCGAGAAGGGCCAGCCCGCAGCGCTCGGCGAATTCGACGAAGCGGCGCTCATGGACGGCGACGTCACCGTCGCGGTCGAATATTCCACAGTGAACTACAAAGATGGCCTTGCGATCACCGGCAAGGCGCCGGTCGTGCGGCGCTTCCCGATGATCCCCGGCATCGATTTCGCCGGCAAAGTCGAAAGCTCGTCGCATCCGGATTTCAAGGCGGGCGACAGCGTGATCCTGAACGGCTGGGGCACCGGTGAAACGCATCTCGGCGCTTACGGCGCGAAGTCGCGCGTGAAGGGCGACTGGCTGGTGAAATTACCTTCCGGCATGAGTGCGCGAGACGCTATGGCGATTGGTACCGCCGGCTACACCGCGATGCTCTGCGTGATGGCGCTGGAGCACGCCGGCGTGAAACCGGCTGACGGCCAGATCGTCGTTACGGGTGCGGCCGGCGGCGTCGGCTCGGTCGCGATCGCCGTACTCTCGAAACTCGGTTATCAGGTTGCCGCGTCTACTGGCCGCGCATCCGAAGCTGATTACCTGAAATCGCTCGGCGCCTCCGAGATCATCGATCGCGCCGAATTTTCCCAACCTGCAAAACCGCTTGGCAAGGAACGCTTCGCGGGCGGCGTCGACTCGGTCGGCTCGCACACGCTCGCGAACATCCTCTCGATGACGAAATATGGCGGCGCGGTCGCGGCTTGCGGTCTGGCGGCCGGCATGGATTTGCCGGCTTCGGTCGCGCCCTTCATCCTGCGCGGCGTGTCGCTGCTCGGCGTGGATTCGGTTATGTGCCCGCTGCCGCGCCGGCGCGAGGCCTGGAAACGGCTCGCTACCGACCTCGACCGCGGCAAGCTTGCCGCGATGACCACCGAGATTCCGCTCGAAGGCGTGATGGAAATCGCGCCGAAAATCCTGGCAGGTCAGGTGCGCGGCCGCACGGTCGTAAAGATTGGTGGATAACCGTTTTTACGGTTCGACTTGACAATATGCGGCGGTTCCTGCGCTACCATATCCGGGGCTGCCAGACGGGTTCTATGCAATGATTCGTACCGGCCTAGTTGCGATTGCTGCGATGCTGTTCGCGTCCTCTGCCTCGGCGGAGAGCCAGCTCAGTGCCAAGCAGGCGCGCGCTTTCGTTGCCGGAAAGCTGTTTTCCTATCAGTGCTTCGACGGCACCACGGGCGTCGGCCGCATCAACAACGACGGCTCGGCGAACGGCACGATCCGGATTTCCGGCAAAGATCCGACACGCTATGTGCGGCTGCCGGTGAACACGCTCTACGAAAGCGGCGAGCAGATCTGCGCGACGCTGAAGGGACTGCCGTTCACGCCGTGTTTCGTGTTGACGAAGACCAGCGAGTTCAGCTTCCGCGGCGCGATCTCCGGCATGGGCTTTATGTATTGCGATTTCGTGCGCGGCGGGCGGCCGGTCGCAACCAAGCGCACGCGCGCGCCGCAAACCGAGTAGCGTCTTATTTTCCGTTCTTCACTATTTCGCTGCTGCATTCGATGACCGAACGCCGCTTCGCGATTTCGGCCGCGGTGTAATCCATGAAGGCGCGCACGCGCGCGGTGTTTTTCAGATCGGGATGCGTGAGCAGCCACAGCCCCGCTTCGATTTCCGGTTCGGGAAATCCGACACGCGCAAGACCCGGCGCGGCATCGCCAATGAAACAGGGGATCAGCGCCATACCGCCGCCAGCCGCGACCGCTTCGGCGAGGCCGAGCACGGTGTTGAGCCTGTAAACAATGCGCTCGGGGCCGGCGTGATCGAGCAGCCATCTTGTCGGTCTCGGACCGCCGATGCCATCCGACAACCCGATCCAGTTGTAGCGGCGCGCGTCGCCCGCGACGAAATTCTTCGGCGCTTCGCCGCTCGCCGCGTAGATCGCCCAGCGTATTCCGGCAAGCCTTCGCCCGATGAGATTCTCCGGCGGGCGCTCGGTTGCGCGCACGGCAATGTCGGCGTCGCGCTTGGAGAGATTAAGCGGCTCGTTGCCGACTACGATGTCGAGATTGATTTCGGGAAACGCGCGGCGGAAGCCGACAAAAACTTCCGAGAGCAGATGCACGAGCAGCGTGTCGTTGGTGGTGACGCGCAGGTCGCCCGAGGGGCGAAGATCCTGACCGGTGATCTTGCGCTCAAGCTCGACGATTTCGTCGGCAATACGGTTCGCGAGTTCGACCATTTTCTCGCCGGCCGCGGTCGGCGCGTAGCCGGTGCGGCTGCGCTCAAACAGGCGCGCGCCCATCGCCTTTTCCAGCGCGCCGAGCCTGCGGAAAACCGTCGAGTGATTGATCCCGAGCGCGTCAGCGGCGCCCGCCAGCGAGCGGGCTTCGGCGATGGCGCGCACCAGGCGGAATTCGTCCCAAACAATTTCGGCCATTGCGCTCACGCAACTGAAATGACGTGAAACGCAGTATGGCTTTGCGAATCCCCAAAGGCTAGGGATCGACGATCACGGAATCGTTATCGTCAGCCCTTGTTGGGGTTCTGCTGCTCGCTGGCGCGCGGCGATGGCGGCTCGTCGATCAGCCCTTCCTTCAGCTTCTGCTGAATGCGCGGCAGATCCTCGGGCTCCGGCTTCATCTCGAGCGCATGGCTCCACTGGAAATGCGCCTCGAGCTTGCGGTCGGTCTTCCAGTACACGTCGCCCAAGTGATCGTTAATCGTCGGATCGTTCGGCGTGAGTTCGACGGCGCGCTCAAGTTCGGCAGTCGCCTCCTCGTAGCGACCGAGGCGATAGTAAGCCCAGCCAAGGCTGTCGATGATGTAGCCGTCCTTCGGACGCAAGCTCACCGCCTTGCGGATCATGTCGAGCGCCTTGTCGAGATTGACGCCCTGATCGACCCAGGAATAGCCGAGATAGTTCAGCACCTGTGGCTGGTCGGGGAACAGCTTCAGCGCTTCCTGGAAATCCTTTTCCGCGAGCGCCCATTGTTTCGAGCGCTCGTAGCAGATGCCGCGGAAGTAATAGAGCGACCAATGCTCGCGCTTCGGCTCGCCGAGCAGTTCAAGCACCTTGGAATAGACTTCGCCCGCTTCGGCGAACTTCTTGCCCGCGCGCAGCACATTGGCGAGCGCGAACTGGGCCTCGATGTCGTCGGGCTTTTCCTTCGCGAGCGTCTGCAACTGCTCGCGCGCCTCGTCTTTTTTCTCGAGCACGTCGAGATTCAGCGCGCGCTGGATCAACGCCTTTCGCTTCAGCGGCGACGCGTCCGGCACGCGCTCATAGGTGTCGATCGCGGATTCATATTTCTTCAGCGTTTCGAACAGATCGCCGAGTGCCACGACCGCGAGCGGATGATCGGGATTGAGATAGATCGCGAGCTGCAAATAAAGCATGCCAAGATCTTCGCCGCCTTGCTGGCTGAGCGCGGCACCGAGCCCGTAAAGCGCTTCAGAGGCGCCGCCCGCGGCGTTCGTCACCAACGGCGCGAGCTTCTTATTGGTTTTCAGTTCTTCGAGAGCCGCCTCGACCAGCGGATGACGCGCGAGCGCACGCGAGAAAGTGCCATAGACCTTCTCGGCGTCGTCATCGCGGCCGGCGCGAGAAAGCATTCGCGCATAGGCGTCGATGTTGCGAAGCGAATTCGGATCGATCTTGCGGACGCGCTCGAGTCGGCTCAACGCATCGTTGCGCTGGTTCGCGAGATCGAGGATCAGGCCGGCATGCAGGTCCTTGAACAGTGCATACCAGTCGGGGCCCTGCAGCTTGTCGATGGTGGCGACGGCGGCCTTGTAGTTGTTCGCGCCCTGCCACGACCAGGCGGTCAGGAGCGTCGCGGTAAGGTCAGCGATCGGGCCGAGGCTCGACGCTTGCAACTGCGCACGCGCCTGCGCGAACTGATTGTTCTTGATCGCGCGCACCGCGAGCGCGAGACGCGCGATCCGGTGCGACTTGTCGAATGCGATCACCCGTTCGGCGAGCGGGAAGGAATCTTCCACCGCGCCGCTGCCGAGCGTCACGAGGAAAGTTAGCTCCACGAGATCGGGATTGGACGGGTCGGTGCGCAGCACCGAGCGGTAATAGGCCGAGGCCGCCGACATATCGCGCGCGGCGCGCGCGGTGCGCGCGGCCAGATAACTTCCCGACGGCGAGGAGAAGGAAAATACCGGAATGCGCGGCAGCTCCGCCTGCGCAGTCGCGGACGCTGAAATGAAAAGAAGTGCTGCGGCACCGAGCCGGATGGCCGTATGCGAAATGGACCGAGCCTGCTTCAACGCCGATCTCCTGATTGCTTAGAAAAACGCGCCGCTTCGGGCCCGTAGCGGGGCACCATGCCCCCGATTCATGGCCATCGCAAGGAGACGCAAAGGCGCTTTTTCACGCAGAATCGACCGCGGCACCGGCACTGTTTATACCCCCTGCACCCGTATTTTCCGAATGCATCATGGCAGTTCCAACACCGGCGCCGGCGAAAGTGAATCTGTTTCTGCATGTCGGTTCCCTGCGTGCCGACGGCTATCACCTTATCGAGAGCCTCGTCGCTTTCGCCGATATCGGCGACGAATTGCGTTTCTCGCCGGGCGGCGAAGGGTTTTCGATCCGGGTCGAAGGACGATTCGCAAAAGACGCGGGCGCGCCGGAAAAGAATCTGGTGCTGAAAGCCGCAGACGCGCTTTCGCGTAAACTTTCCGGAATTAGCGGCGGCGAATTCCTGCTCACGAAAAATCTACCGGCCGGCGCGGGTCTCGGCGGCGGCTCATCCGATGCCGCGGCGGCGCTGCGCATGCTTGCTGCAGAGAACGGACTCATATCCGCTCATCCGGCCATCCTCGCAGCCGCGCGCGAGACCGGCGCGGATGTCGCGGTATGTCTTGAAGGCAAGGCGCGGTTCATTACCGGGATTGGCGACATTCTCTCCGCGCCGGTTTCGATTCCGGCGCTACCTGCCGTGCTGGTCTGGCCCGGCGCGCCAGCTTCGACCCCGGACGTCTATCGCGCCTTCGACGAGGCGGAGATGAAACACTCGACACCGTTCGGCGTTCAGCGTGAAGACATTCCAACGGAACGCGATGCCTTCATCGAATTTCTGAAGAAGCGCAGCAACGATCTAACCCGCGCCGCGTGGCGCGTGACGCCATATGTCGCAGAAGCCGACGCCGTGCTGCGCGCGGTCGACCGGACGCAGCTGATACGCATGAGCGGATCAGGCTCCGCGGTGTTTGCGATCTACGCTTCGCTCGACGAGGCTGAGGCGGAAGCAAAAGCGGTCCGCGACCGCTATCCAAACTGGTGGGTGAAGGCGACGACGCTGCGTTAGCAAGTTCGTCATGCCCCGCTTGTCGCGGGCATCTACGCCTTAACAGCAGTTCAGCAAGAAAGGCGGGATGGTCGGGACAAGCCCAACCATGACGAAGAAGGAAGTCTAGTGCGCTCGCGCTACGCAGAAATCGACTACGTCGAGCAACGCCTGCTTGCCGTCCGACTGCGGGAAGATCGCAAGCGCGTCCTTGGCAATCGCGCCATAGTGGCGCGCACGCGCGACGGTGTCTTCGAGCGCGCGGTGCTTTTTCATAAACTCGATCGCCTGTTCGAGATCGCCGTCGGCGATTTCACCGCTCTGGATGCATTTCTTCCAGAACGCACGCTCGCTTTCCGATCCACGGCGGAACGCGAGAATGACCGGCAGCGTGATTTTTCCCTCGCGGAAATCGTCGCCGACATTCTTGCCGATCTTGGCGCGGCTGCCGCCATAATCGAGCGCGTCATCGACGAGCTGGAAGGCGATGCCGAGATTGTTACCGAAGGAGCGCGACGCTTCCTGTTCCGCTTTCGCGCGCCCCGCAATCACCGGCCCAACTTCGCAGGCAGCGGCGAACAGCTCGGCGGTCTTCGCCTGAATGACGGCGAGATAGGCGTCCTCAGTCGTATCGAGATTTTTTGCCGCCGCAAGCTGCATGACTTCGCCTTCGGCGATGACGGCGGCAGCGGTCGAAAGAATTTCGAGCGCGCGGAGGTTTCCGACCTCGACCATCATGCGAAACGCCTGACCAAGAAGGAAGTCGCCTACCAGCACGCTCGCTTCGTTGCCCCAGACCATGCGCGCGGACGGCTTGCCGCGGCGAAGTTCGCTCTCGTCCACGACGTCGTCGTGGAGCAGCGTTGCGGTGTGCATGAATTCGACCGCCGCCGCGAGGCTGATGTGGCCGGCGCCGCGATAGCCGGTGAGCGCCGCCGTCGCGAGCGTTAGCATCGGCCGCAACCGCTTGCCGCCGGAAGAGATGAGGTGGTTCGCGACTTCCGGAATCATGGTCACATCCGAGCCGGTACGGCTCAGAATCAGTTCGTTGACCTTCTGGAGATCGGAACGAACGAGGGCGCTCAGGCGTTCGATGGAAGGCTCGGGCGCCTCGAAGGGCAGGACGACGGCCACGCGATTAATACTCCGTTTGCTGCACTTTATGAGCGCACCCCACCCCAAGCAACCGCCACGGCGCCGCCGCTTTCCCTCGGCATGCGCTTGCGGCATAGATAAAGGCGCCGCCGGGCGCCCATTTTTTTGGAGATCAGGATGCTCACCCGGGTTGCTGCCAAGCCGAAGACGACTGCCCGCGTCCGACTGCCGCAAGGGCTGAAAATTGCGGTTATCGTGCCCTGCTACAACGAAGAGGCAGCGATCGGCACGGTGGTGAAGCAATTCCGCGCCGCGCTGCCTTCGGCAGACATCTACGTTTACGACAACAACTCGAAGGACAACACGATTGCCGCCGCCAAAAAGGCCGGCGCGATCGTCGGTGTCGAGACGCGGCAAGGCAAAGGCCATGTCGTGCGGCGCATGTTCGGCGACATCGACGCCGACGTTTATGTGATGATCGACGGCGACGCGACCTACGACGCGCCGAGCGCACCCGGCATGATCGCGATGCTGGTCGCGGAAAAGCTCGACATGGTGGTCGGATCGCGGGTCGATCAGGAGGAAGCCGCCTATCGCCCCGGGCATCGTTTCGGCAACCGGGTGCTGACTGGCTTCGTGAAACGCATCTTCGGCAAGAACTTCAACGATATTCTCTCGGGCTATCGCATCTTCTCGCGCCGCTTCGTGAAATCATTCCCCGCGCTTTCGACCGGGTTCGAAATCGAAACCGAGCTGACGGTGCATTCGCTCGAACTCGACATGCCCGTCGCGGAAGTCGAGACGCCATATTACGCGCGCCCCGAAGGCTCGACCTCGAAACTCAATACGTATCGCGACGGCATCCGGATTCTGTGGACCATCGGCAAGCTGTTCCGTACCGAACGGCCGATGCAGTTCTTCTCGATCATTTCCATGTTCTTTTTCGTGTTGTCACTCCTGATCTCAATTCCGGTGTTCCGCACTTATTTCGAGACCGGGCTGGTGCCGCGGCTGCCGACCGCGTTGCTTTCGACCGCGCTGATGCTTTTGTCGTTCCTGTCGCTGATGTCGGGTTTGATCCTCGACACCGTCACGCGCGGGCGGCGCGAACTGAAGCGGCTCGCGTATCTTTCCTATCCCGCGCCGGGGAACGACCGCTGATTTATGGATGAGATCGTCCGCACCAACGACGTCGTCCTGATTTCCGCGATCGAAGCGCTGTTCAAGTCCGCGAGCATCCCCTACTTCGTTGCCGACCAGCACATGAGCGTGATGGACGGCTCGCTCGGTTTTTTGCCGCGGCGTGTGCTCGTGGACGAAGATCACTTCGAACGCGCGAAACGATTGCTGACCGAGGCCGGTCTCGGCAACACGCTGAAATCCGATTGAGATGAAAACCACCGATGACGCGGTGCTCGGCGGCCGCCTGAAACTCCTGCAACCTTCGAGCGGGCATCGCGCCGGGCACGATGCCATTCTGCTTGCCGCCGCAGCGCCGAAATCCACGCTCGCGCTCGATCTCGGCGCGGGTGTCGGCACTGCGGGACTGGCTCTGCTTTCCCGCCGCGCAACTACGCATGTGACACTGGTTGAAATCGATCCCGCGCTCTCCGATCTTTCCGCGCAGAATGCCACCCGCAACGGTCTTGCCGATGCCGTGCGGGTTCTGCGCGGCGACATCACGCAGGATCTGCCGCTGCAGATCGACGCCTACGATCTCGTCGTCATGAATCCGCCGTTCAACAACGGCGTGACGTTGCAGACGTCTCCCGACGCGTCGCGTGCACGCGCGCATGTAGCCGATCCAGCGACACTCGATCGCTGGATTGCGCGCGCCACGCGCCACTGTGCGTCGGGCGGCTGCTTAACGATTATTCATCGGCCGGATGCGACATTACCAATCCTTAAGTCGCTCGAAGGGCGCTTCGGTGCTATCGAAATCCTGCCGGTGTTTTCAAAACCGGGTACGGCCGCGATCCGCGTGATCGTGCGCGCCATCAAAGGGCGAAAGACGCCGACACAGATGCTTCCCGGCATCACACTCAACGACAATAACGGACGCCCGAGCGTGATCGCGGAAAAAATTCTGCGCGACGGCGCGTCTCTATCCGAAGGGTAAGCGATGGCACGCAACGACAAGAATGGATTTTTCTCCCGCCTCTTTCGCAGGCGCGCAGTGGTGCCGGTGGTCCGGCTCTCCGGGCCGATCGGCATGTCGGTGCCGCTCATGTCCTCGATGTCGCTCGCTTCGGTTTCGAAGCAGCTCGACAAAGCCTTCGCCTATCGCCGCGCGGCAGCGATCGCGCTCGTCATCAATTCACCGGGCGGCGCGCCGACGCAATCGCATCTCATCCATCAGCGGATCCGGCAGCTTGCCGAGAAAAACAAAAAGAAGGTGATCGTCTTCGTTGAGGATGTCGCGGCCAGCGGCGGCTACATGATTGCCTGCGCCGGCGACGAGATCGTCGCCGATACCTATTCCATCGTCGGCTCGATCGGCGTCGTCTCGGCGAGTTTCGGTTTCGAGAAGCTGATCAAGAAGCTCGGCATCGAGCGCCGCGTCTATACATCCGGCGAAAGCAAGCGGCAGCTGGATGCGTTTCTTCCCGAGAAACCGGAAGACATCCGCCGCCTGAAGGCGCTGCAATCCAAAATCCACGAGGACTTCATCGCGCTTGTGAAAACGAGCCGCGGCAAACGCCTGAACGCAGCCGACAAGACGCTCTTTAACGGCGAATACTGGCTCGCGGAGCAGGCCATGAAATACGGCCTGATCGACGGCATCGGCGACCTGCGCGGAAGCTTGCAAAAGCGCTTCGGCAAGAACGTCGCGACTCCGTTGATCGCACCGCCAGGCGGGTTTTTCTCCCGTCGCCTTCCCGGCATGTCCGGCGCTATAGTGCCGGACGACTGGGCGCGAACGGCGCTTGCCGCTGCCGAAGAACGCGCGCTCTGGGGCCGCTACGGACTTTAGGTTTTCTTCGAGAGGATAGTTGAGATGCCTCCTGTGCTCGTCTGGCTGATCGGCGCCGCCGGTATCGCGGTCGGCGCGAAGCTCTGGTCGATAGCTTCCGAGAAGGCTAACGCCGACCTCGATCGCGTGCGCGAGAATGCCGACGGAGAAGTGCGCAAGCTCGAGCGCGATCCGGAGACGGGCACCTATCGCCCGCGGAAGTCGTAACGCGCCATGCTGCAAAAGCCCGAGACGCCCGGCATCACCGCGCGCTTCCCGCAACTCAAAGACCGGCGCTGGATAGCAAGCTTCGTGCTGCTCGGCGTGATCGCGGCTGCGCTCGGCTGGTATTTTCTCGGCGGCGACGGCGACGATATTGCGAGCTATCGCACGCAGCCGGCGATCAAGGGCGACCTCGAAAAGACGGTGACTGCGCTCGCGCAGGTGAAGCCGAAAACCTATGTCGACGTCGGCACGCAGGTCTCGGGCCAGCTTCGCAAGGTCGCGGTCGAAATCGGCGACGTCGTGAAACAGGGACAGTTGCTCGCGGAAATCGATCCCACAGTTTACCAGACGCGCGTGCTCGCCGACCGCGCGAAGATCGAAAACCTGAAAGCGCAGCTCGAGCAGACCCGCGCACAACTCGTGCTCGACCAGGCGCGCGAAGAGCGCGCACGTTCGCTGTTCGCGACCAACGCGACCAGCAAAGACGCCTTCGAGCTTGCGACCGCGAACCTCAAGATCAATCAGGCGAAGATTGCGTCGTTCGAAGCGCAGATCAAGGAAATGGAAGCGACACTCGCCGGCGACGAGGCGAACCTCAATTACACCAAGATTTACGCGCCGCAGGCCGGCACCGTGGTCGATCAGATCGCGTTCGAAGGCCAGACGCTGAACGCGAACCAGACCGCGCCGATCATCGTGCGTGTCGCCGATCTCGACGTAATGACGGTGTGGGCGCAGGTCGCCGAAGCCGACGTGCCGCGCATCACCGTCGGTATGCCGGTCTATTTCACGACGCTCGGCATGCCCGACAAGCGCTACAGCGCAACCGTGCGCCAGGTGTTACCCACGCCGCAGACCGTCAACGACGTCATTCTTTATAATGTGCTGGTGGATATTCCGAACAAGGAGCGCGATCTCCTGCCGAGCATGACCGCGCAGGTATTCTTCGTGCTCGGCTCGGTGAAGGACGCGCTGCTCGTTCCGGTCGCGGCACTTCGTCCGTCGCAACGCGACAAGGACGCTTTCATCGTGCGCGTGCTCGAGAACGGCGCGGTCAAGGTGAAACGTGTGAGTGTCGGGCTGCAGGACCGCAACCTCGCCGAAATCAAAAGCGGATTGAAGGAAGGCGAACAGGTAATCGTCGGCCAGGTGCAGCGCTCGAACGAGAAGAAAAAAGGCTTCAGCTTCTCGAAATTCGCCAAATGAGCGCCGCGCAGTACCAGAAACGCACTTCGCCTGCCGCACGCGCGGCGCCGCCGCAGTCGCCGCTGATCGAGATTACCAACGTCACCAAACACTACCAGCAGGGCGCAACGACCGTGCGCGCGCTCGATGGCGTTTCGCTCACCATCGAAGCCGGCGAATTCGTCGCGATCATGGGCCAGTCCGGCTCCGGCAAGTCGACGCTGATGAACATCATCGGCTGCCTCGACCGGCCTTCGAGCGGCACGTATCGCGTGGCTGGCATGGATGTCGCAACGCTTTCCGTCGATGAACTCGCGGCCCTTCGCTGCCGCACCTTCGGCTTCGTGTTCCAGCGCTTCAACCTTCTGCCCGGAATCACCGCGGCGGAGAACGTGGAAATTCCCGCGGCTTATGCCGGCCGTCCCAAGCGCGAACGCATCAGCCGTGCTCGTACGCTCCTCGCACGGCTGGGCCTTGGCGAGCGCACTGATCACCGGCCCACCGAGCTTTCCGGCGGCCAGCAGCAGCGTGTATCCATCGCGCGCGCGCTCATGAACGAAGCGCCGGTCATCCTTGCCGACGAGCCGACCGGCGCGCTCGACAGCCGTTCCGGCGAAGAGGTGCTTGCGCTTCTCAAAGAGCTGCACGCCGAAGGCCACACCGTCATCCTGATTACGCACAATCCGGAGATCGCGGAACATTCGCATCGCGTGATCCAGATCGCCGACGGCCTGATCAAATCCGACGAGCGTCTCGCGCGCGAACAGAAAACTTCCGCGCCAGAATTCCAGCTCGATCTGACGACGCGCAACCGCTGGCTGCCCGACCTCGTCGAAGCGGGCAAGATGGCGCTCCACTCGATGCGCGTAAACATCTTCCGCACCGCGCTGACGCTGCTCGGCGTCGTGATCGGTGTTGCCGCGGTGGTGGCGATGCTCGCGATCGGCGATGGCTCCAAGCAGCAGGTGCTCGAGCGCATTTCCGCGATCGGCACCAACCTGCTCGTGGTGCGGCCGGGCGCGGCGCGCGTGCGCGTTTCCGCCGACAATGCGACACTGGTCGATGAAGATGCGAAAGCGATCGCGCAGCTTTCTGCCGTGACCGCCGTATCGCCGGAACGCTCGACCCGCGTCACGGTCCGCTACGGCAATATCGACTATGCGACGCAGGTCATGGGCGCGTGGCCGGGTTACGCGCTCGCGCGCGACTGGGCAATGGCCGAAGGCAGCTTCATTTCCGAGGACGACGTGAAAGGTTATGCGCCCGTGGTCGTGCTCGGACAGACGGTCGCAAAGACGCTCTTTCCGGACGACGAAAATCCGGTCGGAAAATATTTGCTCGTTCGCAACGTGCCGTTCGAAATCGCCGGTGTGCTCTCGCCGCGCGGCGCAACGCCGTGGGGCGCGGATCAGGACGACGTCGTCATCATGCCGCTCTCGACCGGCTACATGCGCGTATTCGGACGGCGCTTCCTCAATTCCATCACCGTGCTGGTTGCCGACTCCAACGAAATCAACGACACGCAGACCGCGATCGAAAAACTGATTACCGAGCGGCATCGCGGCGTCACCGATTTCACGATCCGCAATACCGCCTCGATTCTAGAAACAGCGATCGCAACGCAGGAAACGCTGACGCTGCTGCTCGCATCCGTCGCCGCAATCTCGCTCCTTGTCGGCGGCATCGGCGTTATGAACATCATGCTGGTTTCCGTCACCGAGCGGACGCGCGAGATCGGCGTGCGCATGGCGACCGGCGCGCGAATGAGCAACATCCTGTTGCAGTTCAACACCGAGGCACTGGTGGTCTGCGGTATCGGCGGGCTCGTTGGTGTCGCGCTCGGTGTTGCGGTCGCGCTGATCGTACAGAGCTTCGGAGTTGCGATCCTGCTCTCGCCGCTGCCAGCGATTCTCGCCTTCTCCTGTGCATTCCTGACCGGGCTTCTGTTCGGCTATCTGCCAGCGCGCAAAGCGGCGCAGATGGACCCGGTAGTCGCGCTTTCCTACGAGTAGCTTGCCTTCCCTGCGCCTCCTCCCTAGGGTCCCGCCGATTTCCGAGACCGGCGCAAAATGTCCGATAAAAACGATCCGCTATCGCCCGCCCGCTCCTTTCAGGGCCTGATCCTCGCGCTCCAGAATTTCTGGGCGAAACAGGGCTGCGTTATCCTGCAGCCCTACGACATGGAGATGGGTGCCGGCACCTTCCATCCGGCGACGACCTTGCGCGCGCTCGGGCCTAAGCCTTGGAATGTCGCTTACGTGCAGCCGTCGCGCCGCCCGAAAGACGGGCGCTACGGCGAGAACCCGAACCGGCTCCAGCACTATTATCAGTATCAGGTGATCCTGAAGCCCTCGCCGCCGAACCTGCAGGAGCTTTATCTGCAATCGCTCGCCGCGATCGGCATTGACAACAAGATTCACGACATCCGCTTCGCCGAGGACGACTGGGAAAGCCCGACGCTCGGCGCCTGGGGCCTTGGCTGGGAGTGCTGGTGCGACGGCATGGAAGTTTCGCAGTTCACTTACTTCCAGCAGGTCGCGGGCTTCGAGTGCTCGCCGGTTTCGGGCGAACTCACTTACGGGCTTGAGCGCTTGGCCATGTATGTGCAGGGCGTCGAGAACGTGTACGACCTGAACTTCAACGGACTCGAAGGCGACAAAAAAGTCACCTATGGCGACGTATTCCTGCAGGCCGAGAAGGAATATTCGCGGCACAATTTCGAATATGCCGACACGGTGATGCTGTTCGAGCAGTTCAAGATGGCGGAGAACGCCTGCAAGAAATATCTCGCCGACGGCGACCGCGGCGAGGAACATCTGATGGCGCTCCCCGCCTACGACCAGTGCATCAAGGCGAGCCACGTGTTCAATTTGCTCGACGCGCGCGGCGTGATTTCGGTCACCGAGCGGCAGAGCTACATCCTTCGCGTACGCGAGCTTGCGAAAGCCTGTGGTGCTGCATGGCTGAAAACGGAAGGCGGCAGAGCATGAGTGCGCCGAAAACACTTCTCCAGATGGCCGGTGCGCCGCTCGAACCGGGGAAATTTTCCGAAAGTGCAGTCGTCATCATCGACGCGCAGAACGAATATGTCAGCGGCAAGCTGCCGCTGCCCGGCGTCGAAGCCGCGCTCGACAATATTGCGATTCTTTTGAAGGCTGCGCGCGCGGCGAATGCGCCCGTCATTCACGTGCAGCACAAGGGCCGCGCGGGCGGACTGTTCGATCCCGGCGCGGATGCGTTCGAACTTGCGACGCAGGCTGCCGCACAAAGCGGCGAAACCATCGTCGAAAAGCCGCTTCCGAATTCGTTCGCGCAGACGAATTTGCAGGACGTACTCGCGAAGACCGGCAGGAAGTCGCTGATTGTCGCGGGCTTCATGACGCATATGTGCGTCTCATCCACGGTGCGCGCCGCACTCGATCTTGGGTTTAGAACGACGGTCGTCGCCGATGCAGCGGGCACCCGCGACCTGCCCGATCCGACCGGCGGCCCGGCGCTTTCCGCGGCCGAGCTTCACCGCGCGGCACTTGCGGGGCTCGCCGACCGTTTTGCCGTCGTGGCGAAGCTCGCAGAACTGAAAGCCTAGCGCCGCCTGATGGGCATTCTGATCGCCGCCATCCTCACGACGATCGTTGCCATCGTCGTGATCGGCGCGCTGATCCGGCGGCTCTCGGCGCGCGAAGACCGCAGCGTTCTCATTCTCGCATTCTTCTTCGCGCTGCCGCTGCAACCGCTCGCGTTCTATTTCATCCGGTTGCCGCTGCATGAACTGCTCACGAAATGGATCGGCGCGGGCGCGCTGCTCACTGCGATTTCGCTATTCTATGCGCCGGTGACGGAAGAAGCCGCGAAGTGGCTCGCGCTCGGCGTACCGTCGATCAAGAAGGCGCTGAAGCCCGAGAACGCGATCGCGATTGCGCTCGCGGTTGGCCTCGGCTTCGGCATTGGCGAGTTATGGTTCATCGCGGAACGGCTCACTCATTCGCCGCAACTGCTTGGTCTGCCATTTTACGCCTTCACCGGCTTTCTCACCGAGCGGCTGATGGTGTGCTTCCTGCACGGCAGCTTCATCGCGCTGTTCTTCAAACACTATGCAGAGGGAAAAAGCATAGGAGCGGCGGCGCTGTTCGGCGTGGCGCTGCATTTCGCGCTCAACTTCCCGATCTATCTTTCCGGCATCAATCTCTTCGGTCTCGGCGCGCGGATCTGGGGGCCGTTGCTCGTGATTTATGTTTCGCTCTTTACGCTCGCCATGTTCGCCTTCGTGAACCGACTTTCGAGCGGCAAGGCCCGCTTCGGTTTCCTCGGGGACGCGACCTGCCCGGAATGTCATCAGGTCTATCTGCGCTCGTTCTTCGCGTTGAACCTGCTGACAAGGCGCTATGAGCGCTGTCCGCACTGCCGGCACTGGCATCTTGCGCCGGTGCGCCAGCCCTCGCGTGACGCTACAGGTGACAATGGCGAGAAGGCTTGATAGGCACTCGGCGCGAAGCAGAGCCCGAACATGCCCGATCTTCTCCTCGAACTTTTTTCCGAAGAAATTCCCGCGCGCATGCAGCGGCAGGCGGCGGAGAACCTGAAAAAGCTCGTCACCGATGCGCTGGTGAACGGCGGCCTCGTCTATGAGGGCGCGAAAGCATTTGTCACGCCGCGCCGGCTCGCGCTTTCGATCCACGGCCTGCCTTTGAGACAGCCGGACCTGAAGGAAGAAAAGAAAGGCCCGCGCGTCGGCGCACCGGATGGCGCGATTCAGGGCTTCCTGAAAGCCGCGGGTCTCAAATCGATCTCGGACGCGAAAATCCAGAACGACAAGAAGGGCGACTTTTATATCGCGATCACCGAGAGGAAGGGCCGCGCCACGCAGGACGTGATCGCGGAACTGATCCCTTCCATCGTCCGCTCCTTCCCCTGGCCGAAGTCGATGCGCTGGGGCTCGGGCTCGCTCACCTGGGTGCGGCCGCTGCATTCGATCATCTGCACCTTCGGACCGGAAACCGAAGAACCCGAAGTCGTGAAATTCGACATCGACGGAATCAAATCCGGAAACGTGACGCGCGGGCACGGCGTGATGTCGTCGGGCGAGATCACGGTAAAGCGGCTGGACGACTACGCGAAGAAGCTGGAAGCCGCCCGTGTCGTGCTCGACGCCGACCGGCGCAAGGAAATCATTCTTGCGGACGCGAAGAACATCGCACTCGCGCACGGCCTTGAACTGGTTGAAGATGAAGCGCTGCTTGAGGAAGTCGCGGGCCTCGTCGAATGGCCGGTCGTGCTGCTCGGCGAATTCGAGAAAGAGTTTCTCGATATTCCGCCGGAAGTGATCCGCGCCACTATTCGCATCAACCAGAAATGCTTTGTGCTACGCGACCCGAAGACCGGCGGACTTGCGAACCGCTTCATTCTCGTCGCCAACCTGGAAGCTACCGACAATGGCGACGCAATCAAGGCAGGCAACGCGCGCGTGATCCGCGCACGGCTTTCGGACGCGAAATTTTTCTGGGACACCGACCGCAAGACCAAGCTGGAAGCGCGATTGCCGAAATTCGCGCAGATCACGTTCCACGAGAAGCTCGGCACGCAAGCCGCGCGCATCGAGCGCATCGCGAAGCTTGCGAAAGAGCTTGCGCCGATCATTAAAGCAGACGCCACGAAGGCGGAGAAAGCGGCAAAGCTCGCCAAGGCCGATCTGCTCACCGAAGTCGTCGGCGAGTTTCCGGAAGTGCAAGGTTTGATGGGCAAGTATTATGCGCTTGCCGAAGGTATCGACAAGGAAATCGCCGCGGCCTGCGAGGAACACTACAAGCCGCAAGGCCCCAGCGACCGCGTGCCGGATGCGCCGGTTTCCATCGCGGTTGCGCTCGCCGACAAGCTCGATACGCTCGCCGGCTTCTGGGCCATCGACGAAAAGCCGACCGGTTCGAAAGACCCTTACGCGTTGCGCCGCGCCGCGCTCGGCGTGATCCGCATCGTTCTCGACAACAAGCTGAGGTTGCCGCTGCTTGACGGAGCATTCCGCAAGGCGCTCGCGGCTTTGCCGAAAATGACCGAACCCAAGAACGTCAAGGATGCCCCGAGCATCTCGCCGGAAGAGGACCTGCTCGGTTTCTTCGGCGACCGTCTCAAGGTTTATCTGCGTGACGCCGGCGCGCGGCACGATCTGGTCGATGCCGTGTTTGCGCTCGGCGGGCAGGACGATCTCGTGCTGATCGTGCGCCGCGTCGAGGCGCTCGGCAAATTCCTCGACACCGAGGACGGCAAGAACCTGCTCGCGGGCTACAAGCGCGCTGCCAATATTCTTTCGATCGAAGAGAAGAAGGACGGCAAGAAGTATTCCGGCGAGCCGGATGCCACGAAATTATCCGCACCGGAAGAAAAGGCGCTGGCATCCGCGATCAAGACCGCGGAAAACGAAGTCGCAGCCGCGTTGAAAGGTGAAGACTTCGAAGCCGCGATGCGCGCCATGGCGAAGCTCCGCGCGCCGGTCGATGCCTTCTTCGACAAGGTGATCGTGAACGCCGACGACAAGGCGGTGCGCGAAAATCGCCTGAAGCTCTTGAACCGCATCCGCGAGGCGACGCGCCACGTCGCGGACTTCTCACGCATCGAGGGCTGACGGCATGCCCGACCGCGAAACGCTCGCCGCGTACGACAAGACGCCGGGCGATTTCGCGGAAGGCTGGCATGCGCAGCCAACGCCAGACGATCTTCAGGAAATCGTCCGGAAATACTTTCGGCCCGGACCGACCGCCGACATCGGCGCAGGCAGCGGCCGCGACGCGGCATGGCTTGCCGAAAGCGGATTTGAAGTGATCGGCTACGACGCCTCGGAAGGTCTGCTTGCCGAAGCGCGGCGGCGCTATCCGAAGCTGCAATTCGGCTACGCCGCCCTGCCCGCGCTCGAAGGCATCGGGGACGAAAGCTTCGACAACGTACTGTGCGAGACCGTCATCATGCACCTGCCGCAAGAAGAAATCGTGCCGTCGGTGCGGCGGCTGCTCGCGATCCTGAAGCCCGGCGGGGTTCTTTATCTGAGCTGGCGCGTGCACAAGGAAGACCGGCGCGACGAGCACGGCCGACGCTACGCGGCGTTCGGGCCGGACCTGATCCGCGATGCGGTCGCGCCGTACGCAATCCTGCACGATGAAGAATTGATCAGCGCATCCTCCGGTAATGCGATCCACAGGCTTGTCGTCCGGAAGTGATTGAAACTTCCCGGGGCTTCCCGCGTTATGCGCTCGCGCCCGATCTAGGGCGCGATTCTCCGGAGGCCTTCATGACTGTCAGTCTCGTTCATCTGCAGCCGATTATCGCGCTGATCGCCGGCATTCTCATCCTGATCATGCCGCGGCTTTTGAACTTCATCGTTGCGATCTATCTCATCATCGTCGGCATCACCGGGCTGATCCGGTAGAAACGAAAACGGGCGGCCGCCCGGGCCGCCCGTTTCGCTGACGATGCAAGACTTCGTCAGAGGCCTTTCGTCGTCACGCCGAGCGCCAGCAAGGCATAGCCGATCACGGCAAGCCAGAACTGATACTGCGTGAGATAGGCGACCGGCTTGAAATGACCGACCAGCGCCAGCACGACGAGGATCAGTGACAGGACGAAGGTGATGACTTTCGGCGCGCTGATATTCATGGTTGCCCCCATAAAAACGGCCCCGATATCGGAGCCATTTGTAAATCTTGGCGTGATTCCGGTGATCGCGCCATGACGCCGCTGTGCATTGCGGCGTCGGCTGTTGCGGCGCATCGTCGTAGGCGTTAAGCCTTCCGCCTCGCAAAACAGCCTCCGGTAACTCCGCATGACGAAATGGGTTTACAGCTTCGGTGACGCCAAAGCCGAGGGCAAAAGCGGAATGAAGGAGTTACTCGGCGGTAAAGGTGCGAACCTCGCCGAGATGTCGAATCTCGGGCTGCCGGTGCCGCCGGGCTTCACGATCACCACTGAAGCCTGCGTTTATTATTATTCGAACAAGAACACTTATCCCGCCGGGCTGAAGGCCGAAGTCGAAGCGGCACTCGCAGGCGTCGAAAAGATTACCGGACGCAAATTCGGCAGCGGCGCCAATCCGCTGCTCGTTTCGGTGCGCTCCGGCGCGCGCGCCTCGATGCCGGGCATGATGGACACGGTGCTGAACCTCGGCCTCAACGACCAGACTGCCGAAGCGCTCGCGAGATCCGCGAACGACAAACGCTTCGCTTATGATTCCTACCGCCGCTTTATCCAGATGTATTCGAACGTCGTGCTCGGCGTCGATCATCACAACTTCGAGGACATTCTCGAAGACTACAAGGACCAGAAGGGCTTCGTACTCGACACCGATCTTGGCGCCGACGACTGGATCGAGATCGTGAAGCGCTACAAGGTTCGCGTGCAGGAAGAATACGGCAAGCCGTTTCCGCAGGACCCGCACGAACAGCTATGGGGCGCGATCGGCGCGGTGTTCGGCTCATGGATGAATGCGCGCGCGGTCACCTATCGCCGCCTGCACGGCATCCCCGAATCCTGGGGTACGGCCGTTAACGTGCAGGCGATGGTGTTCGGCAACATGGGCGAGGACTCGGCAACCGGCGTTGCGTTCACCCGCAATCCATCGACCGGCAAGAAAGAGTTTTACGGCGAGTTTCTCGTCAACGCGCAAGGCGAAGATGTCGTCGCCGGCATCCGCACACCGCAGAATCTCACCAAGATCGCTCGCGAGGAAGCTCATTCCGACAAGCCCTCGCTCGAAGAAGTCATGCCGCAGACCTTCGGACAGCTCAAAGACATCTTCGCGAAGCTCGAGAAGCACTACGCGGACATGCAGGACATCGAGTTTACGGTCGAGAAATCGAAGCTGTGGATGCTGCAGACGCGCTCGGGCAAGCGTACCGCCAAGGCATCGCTGCGCATCGCCGTCGAAATGGCAAACGAAGGTGTCATTACCAAGGAACAGGCGATCAACCGCATCGAAGCCGGCGCGCTCGACCAGCTCCTGCATCCGACCATCGACCCGAAGGCCGAGCGCAAGGTAATTGCGACCGGCCTGCCCGCTTCCCCGGGTGCTGCCTCCGGCGAGATCGTGTTTTCCGCCGACGAAGCGGAAAGCGCGAAAGGTTCCGGGCGCAAGGTCATTCTCGTGCGTGTCGAAACTTCGCCGGAAGACATTCACGGCATGCATGCGGCGGAGGGGATTCTGACCACGCGCGGCGGCATGACCTCGCATGCGGCGGTGGTCGCGCGCGGCATGGGCAAGCCCTGCGTCTCCGGCGCGGGTTCGATCCGCATCGACTATGGCGCAAAGACGATGACGGTCGGCCCGGTCACGCTGAAGGCGGGCGACATCATCACTATCGACGGCGCGCAGGGACAGGTGCTCGCCGGCCGCGTGCCGATGATAGAACCGGAACTGACCGGCGAATTCGCAACGCTGATGGAATGGGCTGACAAGGTGCGCAAGCTCGGCGTGCGCGCGAACGCTGACACGCCTGCCGATGCGAAAGCCGCGCGGAATTTCGGCGCGGAAGGCATCGGGCTTTGCCGCACGGAGCATATGTTCTTCGACGACGACCGCATTCTTGCGGTGCGCGAGATGATCCTGGCTGACGACGTGAAGAGCCGCCGTAAGGCGCTCGACAAGTTGCTGCCCGCGCAGCGTTCGGACTTCATCGCGCTGTTCGAAACGATGAAAGGGTTGCCGGTCACCATTCGCCTGCTCGACCCGCCGCTGCACGAATTCCTGCCGCATACCGACAAGGACATGGCCGAGGTCGCGGCTTCGCTCGGCACCGACGTGAAGAAACTCGCTGCGCGTAAGGCCGAGCTATCCGAATTCAATCCGATGCTTGGCTTCCGTGGTTGCCGGCTTGCGATTGCGTTCCCCGAAATCGCGGAGATGCAGGCGCGCGCGATTTTCGAAGCTGCGGTGCACGCGGGCAAAACCACCGGCGCGCCGGTGGTACCGGAAGTCATGGTGCCGCTGATCACCACCAAGGCCGAGTTCGACATCGTGAAGGCGCATATCGACGCTATGGCCGAAGCCGTGCAGGCGGAAACGCAAACCAAGATCGAGTATCAGGTCGGCACCATGATCGAGCTGCCGCGTGCGTGCCTGCGCGCGGAGGAGATCGCGGAGACCGCCGAGTTCTTCTCCTTCGGCACCAACGATCTGACGCAAACCGCGTTCGGCATCTCGCGCGACGACGCGGCGATCTTTCTCAACACCTATCTGACCAAAGGCATCATCCCGATCGACCCGTTCGTCTCGATCGACCGCGGCGGCGTCGGCGAACTCGTGAAGATCGGCGTCGAGCGCGGGCGGAAAACGCGCCCCGACATCAAGCTCGGCATCTGCGGCGAGCATGGCGGCGATCCCGCCTCGGTTGCATTCTGCCACGAAACCGGACTGAATTACGTTTCCTGCTCGCCGTTCCGTGTGCCGATCGCACGGCTCGCGGCGGCGCAGGCAGCCCTCGGCAAGGATCTGGTGAGCGAAGCATGACGAAAAATCCTCATTCGCTCTTTCTCGCGATCATGATCGCGGTCGGCTTGATCGTGGCACTCGCGCTATGGGCGCAGCCTTCGCTCAATGCCTTCGATTTCATGCCGTTCATCACGATCTTCGCGGCGATGGGATTGGCCGAACTCGCCCTGATGTTCGGTGGCAAGCTGGTCGGACCGATGCCGCTCAACATGCGCCTGATCGGGCTCGCCTTCGGCGTCGGCGTCTATCTCGTCGTCTCGCAGCTTCTCAAATTCGTGCCCGTGGCGTGATGCGGATGCGCGGGATTCGATGAGCGTTCCTTCGCTCGCTGAACTCCGCGGCGGCGGCAAATCCACGCTCGCGCGCGCGCTTGCCGCGATCGAAACCGAAGCGAATTCGCCCGCGCTCGCAGCACTCCTCGACGAGGCCTGCGCTAATCCGAAAGGCCATGTGCTCGGACTGACCGGCACCCCCGGCGTCGGCAAATCGACGCTCATCAATGCCCTGATCGCACGCGCGCGTACGGCGAACAAAACCATCGCCGTAATCGCGGTCGATCCCTCTTCCAAGGCGACCGGCGGCGCGTTGCTCGGCGACCGCGCACGCATGACGACAAACCCCGACGACAAGGGTGTGTTCGTGCGCTCGATGGCGGCGCGCGACCGGCTCGGCGGTATCTCGAACGAAACCATCGCGGCGGCAGTCCTGATGCGCGCGCTCTATGATCGCGTGATCGTGGAAACCGTCGGCGTCGGCCAGTCGGAGTCCGACATCGCGGGCATTGCCGACACGGTGCTGCTCTGCATCCAGCCGGGTGCGGGCGACTCGCTCCAGTTCATGAAGGCGGGTGTGATGGAATTGCCGGACGTGGTTGTTGTCACCAAAGGCGATCTCGGTGCCGCGGCGCGCCGCGCGCGAGCGGATGTCGAAGGCGCGCTCGGGCTCTCCGCGCCCGGCGAATGGAAAGCGCCGGTCGTGACGATTTCGGCGACTACCGGCGATGGGCTCGATCAGCTCGACGAGGCCATCGACCGGCATGTCGCGTTTCTCGGCAAAGGCGGGCGCCGCGCGAAACGCTTGGCAAAGCAGGAAACCGCCTGGGTCGAGGAAGCGGTCAAGGCGCGCTTCGGCAGCGAGGGTCTCGACGCCGCGCGAGCCATAAAAACAGATGCCCCCGGCCCCTTCTCGCGCGAGGCCGCGATCGCGGAAGTGCTGCGAAAGCGCCTGAAACCGTTAACCCCAGGGTAACCCTGTCCGCGCGATAAATCCGCGTTGCGTATTGTAAGCGTTGCGTAGGGTATCATGCGTAGCCGGCGAGCGCCGCGAAAGCGGCCTTCATATTTGCGTTTTGCGCTCGCGCCCGCGCTTTTTCTCCTCGGTACGACCCAGGCTGCCTATCAGGATCTCGGAAGTCTGCTTGCCAAGGAAGCGGGGCTAACCGAACGCGCCCGCGCGCACCTGATGCAGGGCGCGCTCTCTTCCCTGAAAACCGCAACGCTTTCGCTGCCGACCAATAATTTCTTCGCGCTGCCGGAAACGCCGCTGCGCACGTTGCCGCCGGCCGACGTCGATATCACCGGTTCGTTGCCGCGCGAGAACGGCGCGCTTGCGCCGAAAGGCTCGATCACGGCCGCGATCAATCGCGTGAACAAGACCGATAGGCTTCTGAAACCCGTAACCTTTCGGCCGAACGACATTGCGCTTTCGCTCGAACTCAACCCGTCGGCACCGCAGACGGCCGCCCTGTTCGATACCGACGAGCCGAGCGCGGACCGCGCTGGAAGCCTCGCGCATGCGCCGGACCTTCCGAAGGCCGATCCGACCAAGTCATTCCAGATGAGCAGCCTGTTGTTCGATGCCGAAGACGGATTCTCGCCGCCCGGCGCGTTCAAACACCGGCAATACGTTCCGCCGGCAGTGGTACCCGACGATTCGCCGGACGCGCCGCTGCATGCGACCCGCAAGCTGACGCCGGCGGAGCGGCTAAACCTCACGCCCGTGACGCGCGCCAAGGCGGTCAAATGCCTTGCCGAAGCGATCTATTTCGAGGCGCGCTCGGAGCCGGAGAAAGGCCAGATGGCGGTCGCGCAGGTCGTCGTAAACCGTGCGTTCTCGGGCTATTACCCGAACGACATTTGCGGCGTGGTCTATCAGAACCGCCACCGCCACTTGTCGTGCCAGTTCACTTTCGCCTGTGACGGGATTCCCGACATCGTCAACAGCAAGCCGCATTGGGAGCTTGCGCAGCGCCTCGCAAACGAAGCGCTCGACGGCAAAGGCTATCTGAACGATGTCGGCAAGGCGACGCACTATCACGCCTATTACGTGCGGCCCTATTGGGCGCGAAAGATGCGGAAGATGGCGCGGATCGGCGCGCACACGTTCTACTACCCCTACGAATGGGAAGTGAACGACGCGACCGCCACGGCGGCTGCACAATAGGCTTCGTTCAGAGCATAAACGGATCGACGCGGCCGAGTGCCGTGACGATCACGATCAGTCCGAACACCAAAAGCATGCCGGTCGCCGCAAGACCGGCAATCAGCGAGAAATCTACCAGCATTCCGGGGACGGCTTTCATGGGGCGCATGACGACTCCTTTTTGCGGAGCCGGTCCCGACCGCCCTGCTCCCGTAACAGCTTCGCCAAGCAACCGCCCTGAAGCCTTTTGGTTCCGCAAGATTTTGGGGATAGAAGCCGTTTATGGCGGTCTATGTGGATGAAGCGATCTGGAACTGGCAGGGAATGCGCTGGGCGCACCTGATCGCTGACGGCGAGGAGGAACTCCATCGCTTCGCGGCGGAACTCGGCATCCCTCGCCTAGTCTATCAGGGGCCGCCCAAGACTGCGCATCCGCACTACGACATCACCGCGTTCGAGCGGCGCCGAGCGATCGCGCGAGGCGCAATCCTGTGCACGCGGGAAGAGATCGTCGTGGTGCTGCGGCGGCTGAAGACGCGACGCGGCATTTAAGAGCGCCAGGGGTTTGGCTTGGCCGGATCGGGCGCCCAGCCTACTTGGGGCTGCGGTTGTGGGCTCGGCGATCCCCAGGGACCGGGCACCGGCGTTCCGGTATCGGTCTGGCCACCCTCCGCCTGAGACGCATGCGCGCTTTCGAAATCGTCCGGATCGGGCAGCGCGATCGGCCCGGGATCGTGCCCACCGGCGGTGCGAATCAGAGCTTCGACGCGCTTCTCGATCGCGGGGTGCGTCGAGAACAGATCGACAAAGCCGGAATTGGGATTGTCGACGCACATTTCCATTACCGATGAAGTGGCGCTGCGCAATTCGCCGCGGTTCTCGATCTTGCGAAGCGCCGTGATCATGGCGTCGGGATTCTTCGTCAGTTCCACGGCGCCCGCATCGGCGAGATATTCGCGAGACCGCGAGAGCGCGAAACGGATCACGATGGAAAGAATCCATGCAAGTGCGATGATCGCGAGCGCAATCAGGATCGCGACGATCGCGCCACCCCCGCTCTTGCGATTGCTGGACGAACTCGAGCTCCAGCGCGTACCGCTCGAACGCGAATTGAACATGATGCGGAAGGTCAGTTCGCCGATGAACGAGATAATGCCCGCCATCACCACCGCCACGACCAGAAGCTTCACGTCGCCGTTCCGGATGTGCGTCAGCTCATGCGCGAGCACGGCCTCGATCTCGGCGTCATCGAGACGATCGAGCAGGCCGCGCGTGACGGCAATCGTGTATTGGTTCTGGTTCAGTCCGGTGGCGTAGGCGTTGAGCGCGGTGTCCTCGGTGATCTTCAGCTTCGGCATCGGAATGCCGCGCGAAATGCAGAGATTTTCGAGCAGGTTATAGAGCTTCGGTTCTTCCTTTCGCGTCACACCATGCGCGCCGGTTTGACTGTCGATCATCGACTGGTGAAACCGGTACGCGATCAGAAGCCAGATCACGGTGATCGCGGTCGAAACCGGAGCGGCGTATTTCAGGTCGCGAAACGCATAAGCGAGAATATAGTCGAGCGGTGCATCGCCCATCGTGAAAGCGCGGAAGATCAGCGCGCCGGCGAAGGTCAGCATATAGACGAGGAAGAACAGCCCCACGATCAGAAGCGTGGAGCGAATCCGGTTCGAGCGGATATGCGTATAGAGCCCGTAGGCTGCCATGGTCGGCGCTCGTCCTCGAGAATGCGAACGGCCCGGCAGGTTACGCCGGGCCGCCGTCTATGTTGCGATCAGAACTTCACGTTCGGCGCGACTTCGAGTTGCGGGCGCGCGTCGCCCACATCGAAGAACTCGCGGTGACGGAAGCCGAGCGCACCGGCAAAGAGCGCCGCGGGCAACTGCTCGATCGCAGTGTTGTACTCCTGGACCGCATTGTTGAAGAAGCGGCGCACGGCGGCGAGCTTGTTTTCGATATCCGAAAGCTCGGTCTGCAACTGCTGGAAGTTGGTATTCGCCTTGAGGTCCGGATAGGCCTCGGCGAGCGCGAACAGACCTCCCAGTGCCTTGGTCAGCACGTTCTCGGCCTGCGCGGCTTGCGCCGGACCCTTGGCGGCGATCGCGCTGTTACGCGCGGCGATCACGGCCTCAAGCGTGCCGCGCTCGTGGCTTGCATATCCTTTGACGGTCTCGACGAGGTTCGGGATCAGGTCGTGCCGCTGCTTGAGCTGCACGTCGATGTCGGCATAGGCCTGATTGGCGCGCTGCCGGAGCGCGACAAGGCCGTTATAGACGAATATGACGTATAGAACGAGCACGCCGATAATGCCAAGCGTGACCAGCAAGCCAGTGGACATCCAGAAACTCCCTCGGGGCGAATTGCCTCTGGCGGAGCCTAGCGCAGATTCGAGCAAAAGTGCGAGGGCTTAAGCCCTTTAGGCGGCGCGGGTTTTCTTATCCGAAGGCGATGGCGCGATCCGGATACAGTTGCGGCCCGCGGATTTCGCGGTGTAAAGCGCCCGGTCGGCCCGCTCGATCAATTCTTCGACATCGCGGTCGTGGCCGCTGACAGCGGCGCAGCCGATGCTCACCGTGATGCCCAGCTCCTTGCCGTCGAAAGGAATGGCGCTTTCGGCGATCACGAGGCGGATGCGCTCGGCCAGCACATGCGCATCTTGCTCGCTCACTTCGCGCAACAGCACGACGAATTCCTCGCCACCGAAACGTGCGACCTTGTCGGTCTCCCGCAGCGTTTGCGCGATCAGTTCGCCCGCCCGGCGAATGACGGCATCACCCGCGGCATGGCCATGCTCATCGTTGACGCGCTTGAAATGATCGATGTCGATAACCAGCGTCGCGATCGGGCGGTTGTAGCGCTGGAAGTAACGCATGGCGTCGACGCCCGCGTCCATGAAGGCGCGGCGGTTCAAAAGATTGGTCAAGGGATCGGTTTCGGCGAGCTTGCGCAGACTCGCGATATCGTCGGCGAACTTCCGCGCTTCTTCCGCGGCCTTTTGCTCCGCTTCCTGCGTAAGGCGCTCGACGAAGCCGATGCGAAGCAGGAGCGAACGCAGCGACGTGGAAAGATGGATCACTTCTGCCGAACCGCGCAAGCGCGGCAAGGTGGTGGCGCCGTTCTCGCGGCCGATGCGGTCGGCGGCTTTGGTCAGTTGATGAATCGGTCCGGCGACGCGTTTGGCAATCACGCCGGCAAGCAGAATGCCGAAAATCGCTACCACCGTGCCAATGCCGACAATGGTCCAGAACATCTGCCGTGCCGCCGCGAAGGCGACGTCGCCGCCGCGGCGCGCGATCACGCCCCAGCCCATGCCGGGGTAATCGCGGTGACCATCCATCAATGCGTAGCCCGAGAGCGCTTCACCGGAGGGGCCGTGATCGACGAATACCTGATGTTTCACTTTCCGCAGTTCCGCGATCTGGGCGGAAGGATAGCGCGCGCGATACTCTTTCGAACCAAGCAGAACTTCGCCAGAGCGCGTTACGACAACGAGCTGGTCGCCGTCGCGCTCCATCGCGTTGCGGATTTCCTCGATCTCGCGCCAGTGGATCGCAGCGACAAGTACGCCGGCCAGTTCGTTGCTGTAGTTGTAAACCGGGAATGCAAACTTGATGAAAGAGATCGTCTCGTCGCCCCGGTTGCGCACGGCGCGTTCGAGCGCGGTGAAATCCGGAGCGTCCTCGATCGCCGGTCCCTGCAGGGCCTTCAGAAACCACGCTTCCTCGACCACGATCTCGTTTTCGCGATAACCGTCGGACGCGACCAGAACCCGGCCTTCCTTCGAGACGAAGGCGAGCCAGGTGTAATCCGGAAAGCTTGCATTCAGCCGGTCGAACGAAGAGCGCAACACTTTAGGGTCCGACGACGCCGCTGAGCGGATCAGGTCGAACTTGGTATAGGACTGAACGCGGTGAAATACTTGCTGGAAATGCCGGTCCATTCGATCGGACGCGATTTCCGAAATCTGGATCATCTCGCGGCTGATCAGCCGCGTCGTCTCCTGACGACCGACATAGGCGGCGCCAAATGCGATCGCGAAAGACACAAAAAGACAAAGCGCGGTCGTGGCGAGCGCGATCTGCTCGCGGACCGTCAAACGGTCCTCGAAGGCCCAGACTTTTCCCTGTAGTTTCGCGAGCAAATTCGGCCCCGTGTTTCCGGACTTCGTCGTCCGTATCCCGAACCGTTCTAAGCCAGCGCTACCCAGAATCTCGTTACATTCGGCAGTAAAATTGGAGAAAACGGCTAAAGCGCCGTTTACCAAACGGAACCTTTGCGCTCGCGCCTTTGTGACCTGAACGCTCCCATTAGCGGCTGCGCGCCGGCCGTTGTCGCGTTATCCAGTAATACCGGGTTAGCCATATTGCGGAAGGGAAAGGCATGAATCGCAGGCAGTTCACGGCACTCGCGCTCGCCGCGCTTGCAACGCCCCTTTCGCTCGATCGCGCGAGCGCGGCCTTTGCCGACTACCAGGCCGAGAGCTTCGTGCGGCTGATTTCGAGCGGAACGCCAGTGGTGGTCCATGTTCACGCCGACTGGTGCCCGGTATGCCGCGCACAGATTCCGGTAATGAATAAAGTGCTCGCGCAGCCCGCCTACAAAAACGTTCGCGCGGTGCGCGTGAACTTCGACACAGAGCGGAAGTTTCTCGCCGACTACAAGGTCGTGCGGCAATCGACCATCCTGATCTTCAAAGGCGGCAAGGAAATCGCCCGCCTCTCCTACGACACCGACCCGGCCCGTATCGAGCAGACGCTCGCACGCGCCATTTCATAACGGAGCAAAATCCATGCGCCGGATCATCATCGCTTTCCTCACGCTCGCTATGACCACTTCGTTCGCCATGGCAGCCTTCGTGACGTTCGAGAAAACAAAATTCGATACGCTCGTGAAATCGAACGCTCCGGTCGTGGTCCACTCCCACGAATGGTGGTGACCCACCTGCCGCGCGCAGGCGAATGTCCTGGAAGGACTTCAGAAAGATCCGAAATTCTCGAAAGTGACTATGTTCCGCGCGAGCGCAAGCGACGAGCGGGAATTCCTCTCCTCGATCAAGGTGAGCTCGCGTAGCGTGATCGTGGTTTATGCAGGCGGCAAGGAGATTGGCCGCCTCAACTGGATAACAGACGCCGCGCAAATCCGCGCGTTGCTCGAACAAGCGGTAGCGCAGGCAGGCGAATGACGGCAATTCTTCTCGCGTTCTTCGCAGGCACGCTCACGGTCATCAATCCCTGCATCCTGCCGCTGTTGCCGGTCGTGGTGGCCGCTGCCTTCGCCAACGGCAAGTTCGGCGCGGCGGCGCTGCTCGCCGGACTGGTCGCAGGCTTTGCGACGCTCGGCGTGCTCGTGAATGCGACCGGCGCGCTGTTCGGGATCGGCGAAAATACGTTGCGGATTACGGTCGCGATTCTGCTTCTGGTTTTTGCGGCGGTATTGCTAGTTCCGCCGCTGGAGCGGCGCTTTTCCAATCTCGTCGCACCGGTCGGCGCGGCGGGTGCTAATCTCGCCGCGCGCGCCGGAAATTATGGGATCGCAGGGCAGTTCGCGGTCGGTATTTTGTTAGGTGCGATCTGGGCGCCATGTTCCGGCCCTTCGGTCGGTGCGGCGCTTTCGCTCGCGGCGGAAGCAGGCGGCTATCTCGTTGCCGCCGCGCGCATGACGGCGTTCGCGCTGGGCGCAGCACTCGTGCTTTTTTTGGTTGCGATCGGTGCGCGTTCGCTTGCGAACCGCAACGGCGGAGTCGCGAAGATCGCGCCCTATGCGAAGAAGATCGCTGGCGGCGCTTTTCTTGTGGTCGGCCTTTTGATGCTGACGGGCTTCGACCGGCGCATCGAGGCGGTGCTGGTCGATTTGATGCCCGACTGGCTCGTCAACTTCACGACCAGGTTCTAAAGCCGCAAAGCGAAGCGGGAGTTGCTTTCGCAACTCCCGCTACTGCCGGCGTTACTTTGCTTCCGAACGGCTGACGCAGGAGCCGCCCGAGGTCGAATCCTTCGCCTTGTCCTTCATGCCCTTCTGACACGCAGCCATCGTGTCAAAGCTGCAATCGATCTTATCGGTGCCTTTCAGACAGAAGTTCTTGCTGCCGACGATCTGCGGCGCTTGCGCAGATGCGGCGGTGATGGCGAAGGCGAGGATGGTTCCAGCAATAGCGAGGCGCATATTCGTTTCTCCCGTTGACGCCCTCCATGAGGCGGCAACACAAGGAGACAGGCTTGGTTCCGGATGGAACAGCGTTTTCGCGATCAGCGATACTGGCGGATACCGAACAACTGAAATAGCGGGTTGTCCGATTGCTGCGATTGCGGCGCCTGACGGCGCACATAGCGCTGTGGCCGCTGGTGTACGACGGCCTTTTTCTTCGGCGCGGTCTTTTCCTCGGCTTCCGTGGACGGCTCCTGTATCGTCGCGGTCGTTTCAGGTTCCGCTTCAGGAACCGGCGTTTCTGCCGCCTCGGTTTCGGAAGCGTTTTGCTCAGCCGCCTGTTTTTCCAGTTCGGCCTGTGTCGGCGACGGGATGGCCGCAGGCGGCGGCAGTTCGATCGCTAGGTTGCGCACAGGCTTTTTCTTGGGAGCAGGCGGCGCGACCTCGGTCTGCTGCTGCACGACGGGCGGCGTATCGAATTTGCTTGCGAGCGGCTGCTGCGGCGCGCGGGACAGCATCAAGAAGCCGACCGCACCGAAGGCGAAAAGCAGCACGCCGAGCGTGATCGCGGTGGCTGTGAGCACGATACGAAGGCCGGAATTCTCGCTCTTTTTGGCACGCCGCCGCTGCTCGCGCCGCACACGCGAAAGCGTGTCTGTGGGGGGATGGGCCGCCGCCATGGGCGGCAATTTAGCTGAGTCGCGAATCCCGCAAGAGCCCGCGGGAAAATTTAATTATTCGGCCGCAAGAATTGTGTTGCGCACAATCGGGTAAATCTGGCCGTTCCATTTTTTGCCGGAAAAGACGCCATAGTGGCCGACGCCAGCCTGCATGTGGTGGCGTTTGCGGTAGGGCTTGATGCCAGAACAGAGATCTTGCGCGGCCAAGGTTTGGCCGAGTGCGCAGATATCGTCGCGTTCGCCTTCGACGGTAAGCAGTGAAGTCTTGCGGATCGCCTTCGGCTCGACCAGTTCACCCTGGAATTTGAGCTCGCTCTTCGGAAGCCGGAACTCCTGGAACACCCACTGCACGGTTTCGAGATAAAATTCGGCGGTGAGATCGAGCACCGCGAAATACTCGTCGTAAAACTCTTTAGTTTGTTTCGCCTTGGCAAACTCGCCACGCGCGAGATTTTGATAAAGGTCCATGTGCGCCTTCACGTGGCGGTCCATGTTCATCGACATGAAGGCCGAAAGCTGCACGAATCCCGGATAGACGTGGCGGCCCGCGCCCTTGTGCTGCGGCGGGACCACCGAAATCAGGTTCTTCTCGAACCATTCGATCGGCTTGCCGGTGGCGAGATCGTTTACCTTGGTCGGATTGATGCGGCAGTCGATGGGACCGGCCATCAAGGTCAGACTTTTCGGCTGCGCCTTCATGCCGTTCTTCGCCATGACCGAGGTCGCGACCAGCGCCGCGACACAAGGCTGGCACACTGCGACCACATGCGCGCCGGGACCGAGCGCTTCGAGGAAGCGGATCATGTGATCGACATATTCGTCGAAGCCGAAGCGGCCCGCGGAAAGCGGGATGTCGCGCGCGTTGTGCCAGTCGGTGATGTAAACGTCGTGCTCGGATAGCAGCGTGCGGACGGTTTCGCGCAGCAACGTCGCGAAGTGACCGGATAGCGGCGCCACCACCATCACGCGCGGCTGCGCGCTATCGATGTCCTTCTTGAAATGCAGGAGCGTACCGAATGGTGTCTGGATCGCCGGCTGCTCGACGACGGCGACTTCGCGGTTGCCGACCATCACGCTGTCGATACCGAAGGCGGGCCGGTTATGGGTCAGCCGCGCGCGGGTGACCATTTCGAGCCCCGCGGCGATTGCACCGAATGGGGTTTGCCCGGCATAGCCGTTGAGGCCGGTAACGACGCCCCGCACATTCGAGAGCGCGGTCTCCGCGAAAGAGCGGATCGTATCGTTCAGATCAGACTGCGCCTGATACGCGGAATAGATCATCCAGTCCCAGCCTCGTTGCCCCGCCGTTTAGGCGCTGCAACAGGCTAGCGGATTCCTTGCTGCAGTGCGATAGTCTACTTCGGTCTAACGCGATGGCGCGTGGACAAGTTCCGCCGCGCCCGAGGGGGTCTTATGGCTGGGGTCACGTTGACGATTGCGAGCAAAAACTATGGCTCCTGGTCGTTGCGAGGCTGGTTATTGTGCAAAATCGCCGGCATCGAGTTCGACGAGCACGCCGTTTCCGCCGACGACCCCAATGCGCGCGCCGAATTGCTGCTTTTATCGCCATCTTTTCTGGTCCCTTCGCTCACGAACGGCAGCGTAAAGGTCTGGGACACGCTCGCGATCGCCGAATATCTGAACGAGACCAAGCCGGACGCCGGGCTGCTACCGAAAGACGCGGCGGCTCGCGCGCATTGCCGCGCAATCGCGGGCGAGATGCATTCCGGATTCTCCAACCTGCGCTCGGCGCTGCCAATGAATATCAAGGCCAGCTATCCAGGCTTCAAGGTCTGGCAGGGTGCGCAGGCCGACATCGACCGCGTCACCGCGATCTGGCGCGAGTGCATCAAGAAATACGGCGGACCGTATCTGTTCGGAAAACAGCTCACGCTCGCGGACGCGATGTATGCGCCGGTATGCTCGCGTTTCACGACCTATAACGTGAAGCTCGACGATGTCAGCGCCGCCTATTGCAAGGCAATGCTTGCGACGCCCTTCATGCAGGAATGGATCGAAGCGGCGAAGAAAGAACCGGACGAACTGGAGGAACTGGACGTGGAGTTCTGACGCGCTAGTCTCGCGGCGCCTTCTTCACCGGCCTTCCGATTCGTCATGACCCTGCGCGCGCGGCTCCTGTTTTGCGTCCTGATCTGCTGCCTGCCCGGCGGTTTCGCGCAGGCGCAAGGTTGGAGAGCCGGCGAATTTGATGCCTCGGTCTCCAACCGCGCAAATACCAGCACGCTTTATGTCGAGTGCATTTCGGACGGTCGCATTTTCATGCGCATCCAATTCCGCGCCTACACAAATATCTGGTTCAACGAAGGCGCCATCGTCCGCATCGGGAAGCAGGAATTTCCGGTCGAAATCGGCATGGGCAGCGAACATATGTACCTGCACAACCTGCCGAAGCTCGGGGTTTCGAAGGAATTGATCGAGGCTCTCAAGAGCGGCGGAACGCTCGTGCTGCAAGGAAAAGCAGTGCAGCGCTTATCCGAAGCGCAGCGCACGTATCCGCTCGAGGGTGCTGCGAAGTTCATCGAGGAAGTGCAGCGGGATTGCGGGAAGTAAAATAAATCGGGGGAGGCACTACCGCGCACCTCCCCCGCGACATCGTCCCTATTGGCCCTGGAGACCGACGCCGATCGCTTGCCGCTTTCGCGGCATCGCAATTCCTGTGAGCCTCAAGAATGACCGAAGAAATTCCGGAAGCCCGCGGGGAGGAAGATCGCGGGCTTCCGGTTCGCTAACTTAGGCAGCCTTCTTCGCGCCGGTGGGGACTTCCGAGATCGTCTTCAGAATCTGCGAAGCGATCGCGTAGGGATCGCCCTGCGAGTTCGGACGGCGGTCTTCGAGGTAGCCCTTGTAACCGTTGTTCGCGAAGGAGTGCGGAACGCGGATCGAAGCGCCGCGGTCGGCCACGCCGTAAGAGAACTTGTTCCAGGGCGCGGTCTCGTGCTTGCCGGTGAGGCGCTTGTCGTTGTCGGGGCCGTAAACCTTGATGTGGTCCATCAGGTTCTTTTCGAACTGCGCCATCAGCGCCTCGAAATATTCCTTGCCGCCCACTTCGCGCATGTACTTGGTCGAGAAGTTCGAGTGCATGCCCGAGCCGTTCCAGTCGGTGTCGCCGAGCGGCTTGCAGTGCCACTCGATATCGATCTTGTATTTCTCGGTGAGGCGCATCATCAGGTACCGGGCCATCCACATCTGGTCGGCGGCGGTCTTCGAACCCTTGCCGAAGATCTGGAATTCCCACTGGCCCTTCGCGACTTCCGCGTTGATGCCTTCATGGTTGATGCCGGCCGCGAGGCAAAGATCCAGATGCTCTTCGACGATCTCGCGCGCGACGTCGCCGACATTCTTGTAACCAACGCCGGTGTAATAGGGACCCTGCGGCGCCGGATAGCCTTCGGTCGGGAAGCCGAGCGGACGGCCGTCCTTATAGAAGAAGTATTCCTGCTCGAAGCCGAACCATGCGTCGGCGTCGTCAAGAATCGTCGCGCGGGTATTCGACGGGTGCGGGGTCTTGCCGTCCGGCATCATGACTTCGCACATGACCAGCGCGCCGTTTTTGCGTGCGGCGTCCGGGAAAACAGCGACGGGCTTCAGCACGCAATCCGACGAGTGGCCTTCGGCCTGCATCGTGGACGAGCCGTCGAAGCCCCAGAGCGGAAGCTCTTCGAGCTTCGGGAAAGACGAATATTCCTTGATCTGCGTTTTGCCGCGCAGGTTCGGCACCGGCGTGTAGCCGTCGAGCCAGATGTACTCGAGACGATACTTGGTCATAGGGATTTCTCTCAGGTTAGTGACTGTCCAGGGCACACCCGAGCCGCATCCGAGGGACCAAAACGGGCTATTTCGACTGCCCGTAAAAAGGCACGCTCACGAAAACGGCACGAATGTCAGCCGCCGAGTCATACCGAGCCACCAAAATGTCAGCCACAAAAGCAGCCTGTTATTTGAGCAAATGTTATGCAAACGCTGCTTTTTCGGCGGGCAAACGTAGACAAAAGCGGGCAAACGGAACGAAATCTCCCCATATTCGCTTGAACAAAGCGAACCGTACTCGAGGAGATTTCGAAGATGGCTGCACAAAACGAACGCACATCGGCGAAGGTCTACCAGTTTCCCGTCCGCGGCCGCTTCGCCAACCCGAACGGCCTGATGCGGCAGGATAATGCTCTGCCGACCAATTCGATCGGCGACGCCTGGTATCACGACGATGCGATGAAGGAAGAACAGAAGGCGAAGGCGCGGAAGCACTAAAAAGCCGCGCCCTCGACTACCGCTAGACGCCGAACACCGACCAGCCCATTCGGCGGGTCAGTTGTTCGAGCGCAATCCTCCCGAGATGGGAGTTGCCATTCTCATCAAGCCCTGGAGACCATACCGCGATCGACGCCTTACCCGGCGCGATCGCGAGTATGCCGCCGCCGACCCCGCTCTTGCCCGGCAAACCCACGCGATAGGCGAACTCGCCGGAGCCGTCGTAGTGGCCGCACATCATCATGATCGCGTTGATGCGCTTGGCGCGTTCGGGCGTCACCACGCTCATGCCGGTCGAAGGATTGATGCCGTTGTTCGCAAGAAAGCGCCCGGCCATCGCGAGCTGGCGGCAGCTCATCGCAATCGCGCAATGATGGAAATAGACGCCGAGCGTGTAGTGCACAGGGTTATCGAGCCGGTCGAATGACTTCATGTAGTTCGCGAGTGCTGCGTTCCTGAAGCCCGTGCGCTGCTCGGAGGCTGCGACTCCATCGTCGATCGCGATCTTCTCGTCGTCGGCGACAAAATGCATGAAACGTAGAATTTCGCCGAGCGCCTCGCGGGGCTGACCTGAGAGGATCACGTCCGTCACCGCAATCGCGCCGGCATTGATGAAGGGATTGCGCGGCTTGCCGCGCTCGTACTCGAGCTGCACGATCGAATTGAAGGCGCTGCCCGACGGTTCGCGCCCTACCCGCTGCCAAAGCCTATCGCCGATCTTGCCGAGCGCGAGCGTCAGCGTGAACACCTTCGAGATGCTCTGGATCGAGAACGGCACTTCGCTGTCGCCGCCGCTTGCCACCTCGCCGTCGTTCCCGACGACGACGATCCCGAACTTTCTCGGATCGACCTTGGCAAGCTCCGGAATATAGGACGCGACCTTGCCGCGCTCCGGCCTTTCGGCCATGTCGGCGGCGATTTCCTTTACGACTTCCTTGAGCTCGGGAATGGCGCGTCACCCGCGCAAGCTCGCGCGGCCTCGTTCAAAAACGGCTGGAATTTAGGAAAGCGCCTCGTCCCTGCCAAGCACGGAAATTACGCAGTCGCGCGCTCCTCTAACGCGGCCTTGATCGCAGGGCCGACGCTCGCCTTCATCGCTTCGCCGAGCGCCATGACGCCGGTGAGCGGCCGGACCATGACCTCGAAAGCGACGATCCTGCCGTCCGCGCCGAATTTCACGAGATCGATGCCCTTCAACTCTTTATCTCCAACGCGCGCAGCGAATTCGAGGCAGACGCTGTTCTCGCTATCGTACAGTTCGCGGTGATAGACGAAATCCTGAAACACGTTCGTCGCACCGCGCAGCACGATACAGACAACCTTCTTGCCGGGATAAGGCGTGTTCGCGACCGGCGAGCGGAATATGGCTTCTTCAGCGACGATACTCTCGAGATCGGAGAGATCGTTCTTCGCGATCATCTCGTGCCATTTTTTCAGCGAAGCCGCGGCGGCGGGCGTAAGACTCATAGGGCTTTACTCTCGTTCGAAGGCGCTATCCTTTTAACAATAGGCGATTTCAGTTGCCAGAAGAGATCCGCCGCACGGCCATCCCGTATTTCCTTCAGACCGATCTGCATCCCGTCATAGCCGTCACGTGGGGCGTCCCGGTAGGTGCGGAACATATGATCCCAGATCGAAAAAACATTGCCGTAGTTGCTATCTGTCTCGCGATGCCACGACGAATGGTGGATCGAATGCATGTTGGGGGTTACAAAAAGGACGCGCAGCACGCGGTCCAATCGCTCGGGAAGTCTCACGTTCATATGGCCGGCGAGATTCACGGACGCATCGATCGTTTCGAAAATTGCAAGCACGACGGGATTAAAGCCGAGAGCTATTGCGGCCGGCACGACCACGAAAAGAAGCGCGATATATTCGGCGGGATGCGAACGGAGCGCAGTCGAAACATCGACATGAAGGTCGGAATGATGCACCCGGTGCACGCGCCACAATAGCGGAACCTTGTGCAGCAGCACGTGAAAGCCGTAGCCGATCAAACTTCGCGCGAACACCGTCACGGCCGCGCCAACAATCCATGGCAAAGGAAATGCGTTCAGCAAGCCGATTTTTTCGCGGGCAGCCCACTCGGCGGCGATAACCGCAGACACGGGCGTCAATGTCGCAAGCGCGATTGTAAACGCACCGATTCCAAAATTCGTGAACCACCGGTCGGTGCGCGACGAAGACCTATCCGAAGCGGGATACCGGCTCTCAAGCCACGCGAAGACGACGAGCGCAACAATATACCCCAGCAACCAGAGATCGCGCGCGTCCGGCAGAAAGGCGCTGAAAGCGTTTTTTAGTCCCAGCCAATTCACGGAAGGCTCCGAACAAGTCTCGTAACCAGGGACTCAACTTTCCGGCAGACATACATTAGGGGAGCCCGGATGTCGAAATCGCACGTAATTCCTTTCCGTAGTAAGCGCGACCTTGCATCGGAATACGGACTCCAGAATGATGCTCGGGCGGCAGCACATTTGGGAGGACTTTCCAGTGGCAAGACCTAAATTCCCGACTTTGGCACTAGCAGTGGCGTTGGCGTTCTCGAATACTTCCGTCCAAGCTGGCCCGCTTGCTCTGACCGTTCCGGCGAGTTCGAGTTCGGGCGTGGGTGCTTTCGGACTAATTGGCTGCGTCTCGAGCATTATCCTCGCTGCGGTCGATGCCGGACGCAAATTCAACCGCGAGCTTACGGCGCAGGAGGCTGCGACGTGCGGCCTGCTGTACTGGATCAACCTTGCAAACACGCAACGATAAGTTCTTTTCTTTCAGGAAAATAAACCCCGGTTCTCGCGCCGGGGTTTTTTGCTTTCGTTCGCGCCCATAGTGCGCACGAAAATCAGCGCTGGAGATTTTAGCTGCCAGAGCGCACCGCGTAGCCAACCGTTTTCCATCCAAATGCGTGCCCCGAACCGGATGGCATACCGGCCGAGAAATGATATGAAATGGCGCGGCGAGATTCAGGGATAGGGGGCAGTTCAATGGCTGCATCGAAACTCGTAACACTTGCACTGGCGGCTGCGATGACATTTTCCCCGGTTGCGGCCCGAGCCGGCATCGTCATTGTGCCGCCCGTGGTGCAGCCGTCGAGCGGCACGGCCGCTTTCGGGCTGGCGGGCTGCGTCGGCAGCATCATCCTTGCCGCGATCGATGCGAGCCGCAGATTCAATCGCGAATTGACGGCGGAGGAGGCCGCGACGTGTGGCCTGCTGTACTGGATCAACCTCGCAAACATGCAGCGATAAGTTCTTTCTTGCGAAACAACGAAACCCCGGTCTCGCGCCGGGAGTTCACGCGCAGCCGCGAATGCTTAATGGTGCCCGTTAAACTTAACGCGGGCGCGCGTAAGGTTACCAGACGATAAAAGAAGCGTTTACGATTTTAGCCCAATGCGGCGCTGTTAGGTTCCCTGTGCACAAAACGTCACAGGGGATCAGTGCATGATTAAAATGAAACTCGCTGCGACGATCGTCGCCGCAGCGCTGGCATTCTCTTCGACTGCGAATGCGGCATTCGTTGCGCCGCCGGCGGTCGCGACCAGCGGTGGCGCTTCCACGGCAGGCGCCTTTGGCCTCGTCGGTTGCGTTGCCAGCATCATGCTGGCCGCGGTCGATAAGGGTAATAAGTACAAGAAGCAGCTGACTACGGCGGAAGCCGCGAGCTGCGGCCTGCTTTACTGGATCAGCGAAGCGAACAAGCGCCGTTAATCCGAGTCTATATTAAAAGAAGTACCAAACCCCGGCTCACGCCGGGGTTTTTATTTTTTCGGCCGCCATCGCGGTATGTCTATCCGGCAGCATCGCCCTTTCCGTCAGCGCGGAAATTTAGCGCCGGCGACTTCAGCTGCCACAGGAAATTATGCACGCGGTCGTCGCGAACCTCTTTCAGGCCGATCTGCATGCCGTCATAGCCGCCGCGCGGTGCAACGCTATAGGTTCTGAATAGCCGGTCCCAGACCGAAAGCACGCTGCCGTAATTGCTGTCGGTTTCGCGATGCCATGACGAATGATGCAGGCAATGCATGTTCGGTGTCACGAACAGGAGCCGCAGCGCGCGGTCGATGCGTTCGGGAATACGGAAATTGGAGTGGCCCGCGAGATTCACGATCGCTTCAATCACTTCGTAGAGCGCCAGCGCGACCGGATTCATACCGAGGGCAAAGGCAAGCGGCGCCATGAGCAACAGGAGAAGTGCGAACTCGACCGGGTGCGCGCGAAGCGAAGTCGAAACGTCTAAATGGGTGTCGGAATGATGCACGCGATGCAGCCGCCATAGGAGCGGCACCTTGTGGGTCAGCACATGGAACAAATATCCCACAAGACTTCTCGCGAGCACGGTTACCAACACGCTCAGCCAGAGCGGCACCGCAAAGATGTTGAGAAGCCCTCGCCCGCTGTCCAGCGCCCATTGCGCTGCAATCACGCCGGTAACCGGCACCACCGCAGCCAGCAAAATATTGACGGCGCCGATGCCGAAATTGAACGGCCAGCGCAGACCCCGGCGCGGATCGGCTTCGGACGCGGGCTGCCGCTGCTCGAAATAGGCGAAAAACGCGATCGAGGCCGCATAGACGAGAATCCATGCCGTGTAACGGTCGGGCATAATCCCGATCGCAATAGCTTCTATGAGCGACCAGTCCATCGAACGTCATTGCCTCGCAAGATGCGTTGCACAATGAGGCTAGTTTGGCCCGGAGAACGGATCAACCGCCGTATCGCGTTGTTTACGCGTGCCGGCTTTTTATCCCAATGAGGGAGTTGGCAGCGCGACAGGTTTCTCATATTTTGGCGTGCGGCGTGAATTGTGTGGGGGTGCTCATGCTTAAATCCAGACTTGCAGTTGCCATACTCGCCGCGTCGATCGCGTTTTCGCCCGGCGTTTCCCAGGCGCTGGTCGCCTTTCCGGCGCCCGCGTCGCCGACCACAACCGTGGGGGCCTTCGGTCTTGCCGGCTGCGTTGCCAGCATCATGCTCGCGGCCATCGACAAGGGGAACCGGAAGCTCGGCCAGCTCACGACCGAAGAAGCCGCTACCTGCGGGCTCGCCTACTGGATTCGTCTGCGCTGAAACTTTTTTACGCGCTCGAACCCCGGCCTCGCGCCGGGGTTTTTATTTTTTTCATAGCCAGCTATCTGATGGCGATGACGAAGATGAAGAAAGCTGGCTCGCGCAATCCGCGCTCCTTGTGGCGGCGGGCATTCGACATCGAGTTCATTCGCAAGATGCCGTTCTGGATGCTCGCCTTCGCCTCGATTTTAGTCGCGCACCACGCGCCTTATGGCAGACGGCCGGCGGAATTCGACTGGGACATTAGCTGGCCTTCGATCGAGTGGTCGCTCCACAAGCCGCTTCATATTCTGGTCAGCGCACTTCTGATGGTGCTCGCGGTGCTCGCCTATAAATGGAGGCACTGGTGGTTTGCGGCCCTGCTCACCATGCTTGTTGGCTTGAGTTGGGAGATCGCGCAGATGACGGTCGCCGGGCACAACCCGCGGCTTGCAGATCTCGCGCCGGACTTTCTCGGCGTGGTGCTTGGCTGGCTGATCGTCGAAGGCATCCGGCATGCGATGAAGCCGGAGGACTATCTGTTCGGGTAAATTACCATACGGCGTAAACAGTCAAGACGGCAGCGGCGAGAAATATCGAAATCGCCGGATGCCGCCAGCCGCAATAGATACAGGCAAGTGCTGTCAGCAATATCGTCGCGGCGAGCGTCAATCCGATTGCGCGCAACGGATTTGCAGGCTGCACTGCCATGATTGCTAGTACGAGCGCGGCACACAACCAGTAGAGACTCGACAAATGCCAGACCGCGCGGATGACGCGTTCAGTGAAGCCGCGATCGCCACGGCGGAGCAGAGGCAGGCCGGGCATCGCGAGCAGCCGCGGCAGGAACGCGCGTTCGCCCAGATAAGAATGCGCGACGCCCGCGACGACCATCAGGATAGCGGCCAGCCAGAGCATCGTTTCCGCCATCACATATTCGGATAGTTCGGACCGCCGCCGCCTTCGGGCGTGGTCCAGTTGATGTTCTGGTTTGGGTCCTTGATGTCGCAGGTTTTGCAGTGGACGCAATTCTGCGCGTTGATCTGGAAGCGCAGGCCGCTCCCCTCGCCTACCCACTCGTAGACGCCGGCAGGGCAATAGCGGTTCGACGGGCCCGCATAAACATCGTGCTCCGACTCTTTCTGAAGCTCCATGTTTTTAACGATCAGATGGATCGGCTGATTCTCTTCGTGGTTGGTGTTCGAAATGAATACCGAGCCGAGCTTGTCGAACGAGATCACTCCGTCCGGCTTCGGATAATCGATCTTCTGGTATTTCGACGCAGGCTCGAGCGCGGCGGCGTCGGTCTTGCCGTGACCGAGCGTGCCGAAGATGGAGAAACCGAACAGCTGGTTTGTCCACATGTCAAAGCCGCCGAGCATCATGCCGACATAAAGACCGAACTTCGACCACAAGGGTTTCACGTTGCGGACCTTCTTCAGGTCCGCGCCTACTTGCGAAGCGCGCCAGCCTTCCTCGTAGCCGGTCAACTCGTCGCGCGAGCGGCCCGCGGTGAGCGCATTCGCGATATCTTCGGCTGCCATGATGCCGGTGAGCACCGCATTGTGCGAACCCTTGATGCGCGGGACATTGACGAAGCCCGCTGCGCAGCCGACCAGCGCGCCGCCCGGGAACACGAGCTTCGGCACCGACTGGAAGCCGCCTTCGGTAATCGCACGCGCGCCGTAGGAGAGACGCTTGCCGCCTTCGAAGGTGCCGCGGATCGCGGGATGCGTCTTGAATCGCTGGAATTCCTCGAACGGCGCGATGTAGGGATTCTTGTAGTTCAGGTGGACCACGAAGCCGACCATCACCTGCTCGTCTTCCATGTGATAGAGAAACGAGCCGCCGCCGGTTTCATTGTCGAGGGGCCAGCCGAAGGAATGCTGCACCAAGCCCGGCTGATGCTTTTCAGGCGCTACCTTCCAGAGTTCTTTCAGGCCGATGCCGAATTTCTGCGGCTCGGAATTTTTATCCAATCCGAATTTCGCGATCAGTTGCTTGGAAAGGCTCCCGCGCGCGCCTTCGGCGAATAGCGTGTATTTGCCATGCAACTCGATACCGCGTTCGAAATGCGAAGTCGGCTTGCCGTCGCGGCCAATGCCTTTGTCGCCGGTCGCAACACCTTTCACCGCGCCGTTCTCGTCGAACAAGACTTCGGCCGCTGCGAAGGTCGGATAGATTTCGACGCCGAGCGCTTCGGCGCGTGTAGCCAGCCAGCGGCAGACGTTGCCGAGCGAGACGATGTAGTTGCCGTGATTGTTCATCAAGGGCGGCATGATGAAGTTGGGCAGCCGGAACGCGCCGGTCTTCGTCATGTAATAGAAGCGGTCGTCCTTCACTTTGGTCTTGAGCGGCGCAGTGTCGTCCTCGCGCCAGTCCGGAAGCAGGCGATCGAGACCGATAGGATCGACCACCGCGCCCGAAAGAATATGTGCGCCGACTTCCGAGCCTTTCTCCAGCACGACCACGGTTATCTCCGGCGAGAGCTGCTTGAGCCGGATCGCGGCAGCCAAGCCTGAAGGCCCGGCGCCGACGATCACGACGTCGAATTCCATTGCCTCGCGTGCGGGGAGTTCCTGATTTTCCTCGGCCATAGTGCTCTTCCCTGGGATTTCGAGTGTTTTCCCTGTTTTTTGGACCGATTACAACGTGCTTCGCATTGACGTCGCGGCAGTTTGGATTTCATTTCGAGGCTATGTCCGAAGCTCCTCCGCATCCGATCGACGTCCTGCGCTTCTACGCCGAAAACGGCGTGGACATTGCGCTGGACGAAATCGCACCGAACCGGCTGGCGGAACCGGCGGCCATTTTCGAGGCTCCGAAGCGCGAAGCGCCAAAGCCCTTCGGCGCGGCACCCGCGCCCGCTCGCACGCAAGCGGCTTCACGAAACATCACGCCGCCCGCCGCGCCGGATGCCGCGATCCGCGATGCGGCACAACTCGCAGCCGGTGCGACGACGCTCGACGAGTTGCGCATAGCGGTCGAAAGTTTTCAGGGTTGCGCGCTTAAAAACACCGCGATGCGGACGGTGTTCGCCGACGGCAACCCGCAAGCGCGCGTGATGTTCGTAGGCGAAGGTCCGGGTGCGGAAGAAGACCGCGAGGGGCTACCCTTCGTCGGCCGCTCGGGAAAGTTACTCGACCGCATGATCGCGGCCATCGGACTCGACCGAACCTCGGCCTATATCGCGAACATCATTCCGTGGCGCCCGCCGGGAAACCGAACGCCGACGCCGCAGGAATCCGCGATCTGCCTGCCCTTCATCAAGCGGCAGATCGAGCTTGCCGATCCCGACGTTCTGGTCTGCCTCGGCGGACCTTCGGCAACGACGCTACTCGAACTGAAAGAAGGCATCACGCGCACGCGCGGCCGCTGGTTCGAATACGACACCGGAAAGCGCAAGATCAAAGCCATCGCCCTATTCCACCCGGCCTATCTGTTGCGTTCGCCCGCACACAAGAAACTCGCGTGGCAGGACCTGCTTTCGATCAAGAAGGCACTGGCAAACTAGCCTTCATCGCCGCACTCTAGCCCTGCTTTAAAAGACGAGATGGCCGGGACAAGCCCGGCCATAACGCTTCTTGTATCGATCGATCAGGTAAAGGCGAACTTCACCGCAAACAGGATCGCCAGCACGAACAGCGCGGGCGTCACGTCCTTCTCCTTGCCCGCGAAGATCTTGATCAGCGCGTAGGTGATGAAGCCCAGGCCAATGCCGGTCGCAATCGAATAGGTGAGCGGCATAGAGACGGCACAAACGATGGCCGGGGCATATTCGGTGATGTCGTTCCAATCCATCTCCGAAAGCCCGCGCGCCATGATCGCCGCGACGAACAAAAGTGCCGCGGCTGAGGCATAGGCCGGAATGGAAGCTGCAAGCGGCGAGAAGAATAGCGCAAGCAGGAACATGATCGAGACCACCACGGCGGTAAGTCCCGTCCGGCCACCGGCGGCCACGCCCGCGCTGCTTTCGATGTAGCTCGTCGTGGTCGAGGTGCCGATCGCCGAGCCGAACATCGCGGCGAAGCTGTCGGAAATCAGCGCCTGACGCATGCGCGGGAGATTGCCCTTCTTGTCGAGCAGGCCCGAGCGGTGCGTGACGCCGATCAGGGTACCGGCGTTGTCGAAGACGTCGATCAAAAACAGCGTCAGCACCGCGACGATAAAGGAAAGTTCGAAGGTGCGCGACCAGTCGAACTTGAACAAGGTCGGCTCGAGCGAAGGCGGCAGCGAAACGACGCCATTGAAAGTCGTCAGCCCAAGCGGGATGCCAACCGCGGCCACGATCAGCATGCCGATGATGGTTGCGCCCGGAATGTTCCGGTAGTTCAGCGCCGCAATCAGGATGAAGCCAAGGATCGCAAGAATCGCGGGCCAGGATGCGATCAGCCGCGGGTCGAGTTTGCCGAGCGTGACCAGCGTTGCCGGATGGTCGACGATAATGCCTGCGTTTTCGAGTGCGATGATCGCAAGGAACAGGCCAACCCCCGCCGAAACCGCGAGCTTCAGGTTCATCGGGATCGCGTTGATGATGTATTCGCGAATCCGGAACACCGAGATCAGGAAGAACAGGACGCCGGAGAGAAACACCGCCCAGAGCGCCTGCTGCCACGTGTATTTATAAGTGAGCACGATGGTGAAGGCGAAAAAGGCATTCAGGCCCATGCCGGGCGCCAGCGCGATCGGATACTTCGCATAGAGACCCATCACCAAAGTCGCGACCGCCGCCGCGAGACAAGTCGCGACAAAGACCGCGCCCTGCGGCATGCCCGCTTTCGCGAGGATCTGCGGATTGACGACGATGATGTAGGCCATCGTCAGGAACGTGGTGATGCCGGCGATAATTTCGGTACGAATGGTCGAGCCGTTCTCGCCGATGGAAAAATAATTGTTCAGCCAATTCTCAAGGCCCGACGGCTGCGGACGGGACGCCGCCTTGGCCCTCGCCTTTACCTTTGCGGCTTTCTTTGCCTTTGCCATGAATGCCCCCTGAAGAATACGGATCGAATCCAAATCGCATTGCGCGGCAGAATAGCCCGCCGTTAACAGCGGCGCGGGGCTGCCGCATTACTTGTCCACCGCCGGAACTCATCATGCCGCGATGCGGCGGTGCGCCGGAAAAGCCCTTGGGCCGCAGAGACATGGCGCCGAAGCCGGGCTAGAATGACTTTAACGTAATCAGCAATCGACCGCGGAGTATCGCGTGATGGACATCGATCCGCTGCTGCTTGCACGAATCCAGTTCGCCTTCACGATTACCTTCCACATCATCTTCCCGACCTTCACGATCGGGCTCTCGGCCTATATCGCGACGCTCGAGGTGATGTGGCTCTGGTCGGGGCGCGAGCACTATCACCGGCTGGCGCGGTTCTGGACCAAGATCTTCGCGGTTTCGTTCGCGATGGGCGTCGTTTCCGGCATCGTGCTCTCCTATCAGTTCGGCACCAACTGGAGCCGCTTCTCAGAGTTCGCCGGTAACATCGTCGGGCCTTTGATGGGCTACGAGGTGCTGACCGCGTTTTTCCTCGAAGCGACCTTCCTCGGCATCATGCTGTTCGGCTGGGACCGGGTGCCGAAGCCGTTGCATGTGTTCGCCTGCATCGCGGTCGCGGCCGGCACGCTGATGTCGGCATTCTGGATTCTGTCCGCGAATAGCTGGATGCACACGCCGCAGGGACACGCAATCCAGAACGGCATTGCGGTGCCGGTGGACTGGCTCGCGGTCATCTTCAGCCCGAGCTTCCCCTATCGCTTCGCGCATATGACGACGGCCGCTTATCTGACGACCTCTTTCGTCGTGCTCGCGGTCGGCGCGCGCTACATGATCGCCGGTAAATTCTCCGACGAAGCAAAGACCATGTTGCGCATGGGCATCGGTTTCGCCGCGATCGTGGCGCCCCTCCAGCTTCTGATCGGCGACCAGCACGGGCTGAATACGCTCAAGCATCAGCCGATCAAAGTTGCGGCTATGGAAGCGCATTGGGACGGCGACCATCCCGCGCCGCTGATCCTGTTCGCTTGGCCGGACGAGAAGAACGAGAAGAACCTGTTCGAGATTTCGATTCCGAAAGGTGCTTCGCTGATCCTGAAACACGATCCGAACGCACTCCTGCAGGGATTGAAGAGCGTGCCGCCGCAGGACCGCCCGCCGGTGAAGAACGTATTCTTCGCCTTCCGTGTCATGGTCGGCATCGGCCTGTTCATGATCGCGTCGGCTTTCGCCGGCGTATTTCTGTGGTGGCGGCGAAAACTTTTCGGCACGCGCTGGTACCTGTGGCCGATGCAGCACGCATGGTCGTTCGGCTTTATCGCGGTGATCGCGGGATGGTTCGTTACCGAACAGGGCCGCCAGCCGTGGATCGTCTATGGCCTGCAACGGACCGCGGACGCAATCTCGCCGATCGCGGGCGGTCTCGTGCTCTCGACGCTTCTCCTCTACGTCGCGGTCTATTCGATCGTGTTCTCGATGGGCATCTATTACATCAACCGGCTGATCGCGAAGGGCCCCGGCGCAAGCGAACTCGCACCCGACAGCGGCGTGCCGAACCGGCCGCTCGCAGCAGGCGTGAAACAGCAATGACGATTACCTTCGAACGCACTGTTCCGATCCTGCGGATGTTCTCGCCCGAGAAAACGAAGGAATTCTATTTCGATTTTCTCGGCTTCAAACTCGACTGGGAGCACCGCTTCCACGAAGGTGCGCCGCTCTACATGCAAATCTCGCGCGGTGAAGCCGTGCTGCAATTAAGCGAACACTTCGGCGACGGCACGCCGGGCAGCGCGGTCTATTTCTACATGAAGGGTATCGAGGAATTTCACCGCGAGGTGCTCGCCAAAAACTATCGTCATGCGCGTCCCGGCATTCATCATCAGGACTGGGGTATGATCGAGATGATGATCGGCGACCCTTCCGGAAACAAAATTCGTTTCGGCGAACCGAAATTGCAGGGAGTCTGAGATGGAATGGTATCTGCCATTGATCTGGGCGCTGGTGATCGGTTTCGCGGTCGCGATGTATGTCGTGCTCGATGGCTTCGATCTAGGCATCGGTATCCTGTTTCCGTTCGCGGACTCCGATCAGGAGCGCGACCAGATGATGAACACGGTCGCGCCGTTCTGGGACGGCAACGAAACCTGGCTCGTACTCGGCGGCGCGGGACTGCTGGTCGCATTTCCGGTCGCTTACGCGATCCTGTTGCCAGCGTTCTACCTGCCGGTAACTTTGATGCTGCTCGGACTCGTGCTGCGCGGCGTGTCGTTCGAATTCCGATGGATTGCAAAGACCAGCAAGTATCTCTGGAATTTTGCGTTCGCAAGCGGCTCGACGGTCGCCGCGTTCATGCAGGGCATAATCGTCGGCGGCATGGTGAGCGGAATCAAAGTGCAAGGCACGCAATATGCGGGCGGCAGCTTCGACTGGTTCACTCCGTTCTCGCTGATGTGCGGCCTTGCGATGGTCGCGGGTTACGCGTTGCTCGGCGCTACGTGGCTGATTATGAAAACCGAAGGCACGGTCGCGCAACATGCGCGCCGTAACGCGATGGCTGCACTTTATGCCGTGCTTTTTTTCATGGCAGTGGTTTCACTGTGGACGCCGCTCGAACATGCACGCATCGCGGAGCGCTGGTTCACGCTGCCGAATTTCCTTTTCTTCTGGCCGGTGCCTTTCGTGACCGCAGTGCTCTCTTTCCTGTGCTGGCATTGGCTCCGGAAAGGAAACGAGTTCATGCCGTTCTGGTGCGCGATCGCACTTTTCTTCATGGGCTATTCGGGATTGGTGATTTCTAATTTTCCGTATCTTGTGCCGCCGGTGCTGAACGTCTGGGAAACGGCGGCGGTGCCGGCGAGCCAACTATTCGCGCTGATGGGAACGCTCTTCATGTTTCCGATCTTGATCGGCTATACGGTTTTCATCTACTGGATCTTCCGCGGCAAAATCCGTGAAGGCGAAGGCTATCACTAACGCCTTTGACGTTTTGTTCATGGAATGCGGATAAGGTTTTCCTTAAGTAGCGCTTCGCGTTTCGCATCGCGGCGGGAACTCATCCAACGCTTCAACAATCTGGAAGCGTCCCGCGCGCTCACAAACCGATTCAGGAGAAAATCGAGTCTTTTCAAGCCGCTGAATCCGCGCTCTGAAAGTGCGATTCCAGGCTTGTTCTTAAAGCATCGATTCCGCCTAGCGCGGCGGAACAATCGCCCAGCCAAGCCGCACCGGATCGCCGCCGCCACGTCCCCACGGCAGACGTAGTGGCGCTTCGGCGACGAAGGCGGGAAGTTTCGCGACGTACTCAGCGGGCGGCGAAAGATCAGCGCCGCGAATTTCCCAGAACACGATGCCGCCCTTCTTTGCAAAATCTTCGCTGTCGATCCATGGCGAGCTGGAAAGATCGGCGTCGATCACAACATGCGGGCGATCCGCGCTCATCACCGAAATCTGCGACGCTCTTACGCGCGCCCCAATCAGATATTCGAGCGGACGGCCGGTGCGCGTGTGGAAAATATCGGTGAGTGTTCTCGCCGCCGGCAGCGCGGGCCAGTTCGGCGCGCGATTGTCGCCGATCCAGCCCGGAGAGAAGCTCGATGCAATCTGCGCGAGCGGCGGCACGAACAAAAGAATCAACGCGATTAGCCCGACGATCCGTTGCCTACGGATGACGATCCGCTCGCCGCCAAGCAACACCGCGGCGACGCCGGAAAACAGAAGCAGCGAGGCGAAGAACTGCGGTTTCGCGGCGCGGCCGGTCGCGTAAAGCCAGAGCAGCGCAAATAGTGCCGGAACGATCGCAAGTGCGACGACGCTCGACCGCGAGAATGCCGTCGAAGGTTCACGCATAAAGACCGGTGCGTTCTCCTTCGCGGCATAGGCGGTCGCGAGAAACAGAAGCATCGCGAAACCGAAATGCCCGAGCAAGAGATCGAAGATGAGACGAAGTGGCGGGTGCAATTCGTCAGCAGCAATGCCCGCACCCTGCCCGGCGAAAAGGTCCTGCATTCCATTTTGCCAGAGCCAGAGCAGGCGCGGCCCCGCAAAGAATACAAAAACAAAAGTCGCAAGCGCGAAACAAAGCAGCGCGTCGAAGCGCGCGAGCCCGGCGCGGCCATGCGAAGTTGCGAGTGTGACAACGGCAAACAGCGCTGCGAGCACGATGCCCTGCGGTCCGGCGTGGAGCATCGCACCGAGTACGATGCCGAGTGCGATCCATCCGTTCGGCTTGTGCTCACCGGCGGCTATCCACCACGCGAGCACCGCGGCGGCGGCAAGCGGCATCTGTAACACGTCGCCGATCATGGGATTGCCCGGCAATGCAACCGGGAACACGCCGACCATGAGCATCACCGCGATCGCCGCGTGACGATCGCCCGCGATGCGCCGCGCAAAGAGAAACACAAACCATCCTGCAAGCGCGACACAAAGCGTGGACGCAAGCCGCAGCAAAAATAATGAACTCGTTGCACGATAGATCGCAGCGGAAATCCACGCGGCGAGCGGCGGCAATTCCGTGTAACCCTGCATCCATTCCCGGCCGAGTGCGATCGCGACCGCCATCTGCGGCGGAGGCGCGGGTTCGGCGAGTTGCATCGCGATCGCCCAGACAAATGCATGCGCGAGCAATACCAGCGCGAGAAATCCCGCGGGGATCGCGCGCAGGCCTTCGACAAAAATGGATGCTTCGAGCGGCCCTGCCGCTTCGCGAATGGGGCGCATCAAACTTCGCCGGTAAGAATGTCTGTTTGCGGTGCCGCCGCGCCGCGCAAGCACTCGCGCACGGGAGCGAACGAATTGCGGTGATGGATCGTGGGTCCGTGCGCTTGCAGCCGTTCCCAGTGCAGGCTCGTGCTGTAGCCTTTATGTTTCTCGAAACCGTATTCGGGATGCGCGGCGCCGAGTTGCATCATCAGGCGGTCACGCGTGACTTTGGCGACGATGGAGGCGGCGGCAATCGAAGCCACGATGCCGTCGCCGCCGATCACGGCCTTGACCTCGCAATGCAGCGGCAACGTATCGCGGCCGTCGACAAAAACGAGCTGCGGCACGCGCGGCAGCGCGCAGACCGCCTGTGCCAAAGCCCAGAGACTCGCGCGCAGAATATTGTCGCGGTCGATCCGCGCGGGCGGCGCGACTGTGACCGCGACTTCCGCGGTCGCGCAAATCTTCTCGAACAGGATTTCGCGCTCCGGCGCGTCCAGCATTTTGGAATCGTCGAGCCCTTTGGGCACGCGCGCCGGGTCAAGAATCACCGCAGCCGCGACCACCGGACCTGCGAGCGGTCCGCGCCCCGCTTCGTCGCAACCGGCAACCGGCAGAAAGCCTTTGCGCATTGCATTGGCTTCGCGGGCGAAGGTCGGGCCACGGCGCACAAGAATCATGTCAGGAACTTTACGGGCGCAGGAATGTCCGGATGCGCCGGACCATGCCACGCGGGCCTGGCTCCTGCTACTAATGAGAGCGCCGATTTGCGACAAACTCACAGGTCGGCCACAATCGCAGCCGCTAGATGACGGCTGAGGCGGCGAGAGCCGCATGCGGAGGCAATGAATATGCGTTGGGACGATTTCCGGCAGAGTGAAAATGTCGAGGACCGCACCGGTGACGGCCCGCTGGCGGGACCGGGCTTTCCGCTGCCGACCGGACGCGGCGGCTTCGGAATCGGCACCATCATCATCCTTGGCCTGATCGCCTGGGCTGTCGGCATCGACCCGCGCGTCATTCTTTCCGGCATCGAGATGACGCAAGGGCCCGCCGGTTACGAGCAACGTATTCCGAACCAGCCTTCGGTCCAGAAGAAGGGTGCGCCCAACAATGAACTAGGCCGCTTCGTCGCCGGCGTGCTCGGCTCGACCGAAGATCGCTGGGCGGAAATTTTCGCGGAATCCGGTTCGCGCTATCGTCCGCCCCGGCTCGTCGTATTTAGCCGCGCGACCAATTCGGCGTGCGGCTACGCGCAGTCGGCGATGGGGCCGTTCTATTGCCCGCCGGAACAGGCGGTCTATCTCGACACTTCGTTCTTTCAGGATCTCCAGCGCAAGTTGAACGCCTGCCCCGCCGGCTCAAAGACCTGCGAATTTTCGCAAGCCTATGTGATTGCGCATGAAGTCGGCCATCATGTGCAGAACCTGCTCGGCATCCTGCCGAAAGTGAACCAGGCGCAGCGCGGCATGAGTCCTCGCGAGCGCAATGCGCTTCAGGTCCGCGTCGAATTGCAGGCGGATTGCTTCGCCGGCGTCTGGGCCAACCGGCAGCAGAAGAAGAAAGAGTTTCTCGATCCGGGCGATGTCGACGCAGCGCTCCAGACCGCGACCGCAATCGGAGACGATACGCTCCAGCGGCGCTCGCAGGGCGTAGTCGTACCCGATTCCTTCACGCACGGCTCGGCGGCGCAGCGCAAGCGCTGGTTCCAGACTGGCTTCCAGTCCGGCGACATCAACCGTTGCAATACGTTCTCGTCCGACGCGATCTAGAGCCCGACCGGCCGTGGAAGAAAAGCCGTTCGTTCCGGTCAGTTTCGCAGTCCTGACCGTATCGGACACGCGCAAGCTCGCGGAAGACAAATCCGGCGCGCTGCTCGCCGAGCGCATCGAGGCGGCGGGGCATAAACTTGCCGCCCGCGCGATCGTCAAGGACGACGTGCGCGCGATCCGCGCCAAGGTTCGCAACTGGATCAAGGACAAAAAGATCGACGCAGTCATCACCACCGGCGGTACCGGCTTCACCGGCCGCGACGTGACCCCCGAAGCGGTCGAGCCATTGTTCGAGAAGCGGATGGACGGCTTCTCGATCGTGTTCCACCGCGTTTCCTACGAGAAGATAAAGTCCTCGACGATCCAGAGCCGGGCGACCGCGGGAGTCGCGAACGCGACCTATATCTTCTGCGTGCCCGGCTCGCCTGGCGCCTGCCGCGACGCGTGGGACGAGATTCTCGTCCACCAGTTCGATCTTCGCCACAAGCCCTGCAACTTCGTCGAGATCATGCCGCGGCTGGACGAGCATCTGAAACGGACGAAGATAAAGAAGAAGCCGAAGTAAGATGCATTTGGAGCCGACGGCCGCCGCGAAACCAAAAGTCGTCATCATCGGCGCAGGGTTCGGCGGGCTGGAGGCGGCGCGGGCATTGCGCAAGGCCGATGCCGCGATCACGGTCATCGACCGGCATAACCACCACACCTTTCAGCCGCTACTCTATCAAGTCGCAACCGCCACGATTTCTCCGGCTGACATCGCTTGGCCGGTGCGAAGCATCTTGCGCCGCCAAGAAAACGCGAGCGTCATGCTTGGCATAGTTCGCGGGATCGATACCAAAGCGCGCGTCGTGGAGGCCGATACGATCAGCCTTCCCTACGACTATCTCGTGATCGCAACCGGGGTCACGCATTCTTATTTCGGCCATGAGGACTGGCAGAACGGAGCGCCGGGTTTAAAGACGCTCACCGACGCCACGAAAATCCGGAGCCGCGTGCTCTTGTCTTTCGAGCGTGCGGAGCTTGCCAAAAACGAAGACGACCGGAAGCGCCTGCTCACATTCGTCATCGTCGGCGGCGGGCCGACCGGCGTGGAAATGGCGGGTGCGATCGCGGAAATCGCGCGGCAGACGCTGCGCTTCGACTTCCGCCACATCGACCCGCGGGCGGCGCGCATTCTGCTGATCGAGGCGGGTCCGCGCATCCTGCCTGCCTTCCCCGAAGATCTATCCGCCTATGCCGAGAAGTCGCTTCGGAAGATGGGCGTCGAGGTAATGACTTCGACCGTCGTGACGGATGTGAAGCGCGATCACGTCATGCTGGGAATGCGCAGGATCGATTCCGAGGCGATCATCTGGGCGGCTGGCGTGAAGGCGTCGGCCGCCGCGAACTGGCTCGGCGCGGAAGCAGACCGTGCCGGAAGAATAAAGGTCGGCGCGGATCTATCGGTGCCAGGACATCCGGAAATCTTCGCGGTCGGCGACACCGCAACGCTCGCAACTCCGATTCCGGGAATCGCACCCGCCGCGAAGCAGATGGGAAAATACGCCGGAGAAGTGATCGCCGCGCGGATCGCGGGCAAAACGCCATCCCAACCCTTCGTTTACCGGCACGCCGGCGATCTTGCGACCATCGGCCGGAAATCGGCTGTGGTGAAATTGAATAAACTGAAACTGACCGGATTCACCGGGTGGTTATTCTGGTCGGTCGCGCACATTTATTTCCTGATCGGCATCCGTAACCGCCTGATGGTCGCGATGACCTGGCTCTGGAATTACCTCACCTATCAGCGCGGCGCGCGGCTAATTACCCGCGACGACCGGCCCGAGTAAAAACACGGAACCAATCTGCTTTTCGCGATTTTACTCCTGCTGGGGTGAAAAAAAGTGGAGCGCAAGAATGCAAGTTCCCCTCGAGATTTCCTATCACAACATCGATAAGTCGGAGACCGCGGAGGACGCGATCCGCTCGCATGTCGCCGATCTCGAAGAAATCTACGACCGTATTACTTCATGCCGCGTGCGCGTGGACCAGCGCGCGAAAAATGAAAGCCGCTCGATCCCGCCGGTGGTGCGGATCGAACTGCGCATTCCGGGGCACAAGAACATCGTTGTCGCGCACGAGCCGGATCATCTGTTGCGCAAGTACCAGTCGCCCGATCTTTACAACGCGATCAATGAAGCATTCCGGATCGCGGAGGAGCGGCTACAGGAGTTGAAGGAAATGCGCGAGCCGAGCACGCGCGCAACCGCCGCAGCCGGCGAAGTACAGTTTCTCGGTCAGGTCGCCGAAATCTACCCGTTGCAGGACTACGGCTACCTGATGAACAAGGACGGCGCGCTCCTTTACTTCCACCGCAATTCGATTTTGGCCGGCAACTTCGATTATCTCGTGCGGGGTGCCGAGGCCTATTACGTGGAAGAGAACGGCGACACCGGCCCGCTCGCCAAGAAGGTCTGGGTGAAAGAGACCGGACACAAGGCGGCCTAAAATTCCCATCGCGGACAATTCCGGCGGCGGCTATGCTTTCCAGCATTACCGCCGCCAAAGGATTATCCGTTGGAAGAAATTATTGCGCTTCTCAAATCGCCCGGCTGGTGGTTTTCGACCGTGGTCGTAGGCGTCGCGATGGGGCTGCTCACGAATTATCTCAGCAGCGGAAGGATGATCGCGCATCTACAAAGCGGCAAAGCTGGCCTTGCGCAGCTCGATGTCCTGCGGTGGGTTCAGATCGCGGTAGGCATCCATATCCTGCTTTTGTCGCTCGTCGTGCTGGAACGGCTCGTATCTCGCGCCGAATTTTCATTCGGCTTTTTCAGCGCGGCGGTGCTAATCATCTCAATCCCGCTCCTGCAAATCTATTGGCTCAGGAACCCGGTCCCGGCGATCTTTCTGTTTCCAATTCTTTTTGTCTGTTTTGTCTGGGTCTATTTATCCGCACCACAGGGAGCGGAAGGCTTCGAGCGTGTGCAAGCAAGCTATCTGTTCGGCTCGCTTTTCGCCTTCATTTTCACATGGCTTTTTTCAAAAGAGCTTTTGCGGAAAGACGGCGGCAGCGGCGAAAAATCCTGAACCTGCTTACCGCGAACTACGGGAGCTTCAATTCCCAAATCTCGCCGACGAGTTTCTTCCCGAAATCCGCGTGCGGTTTGGTACCGGTCAAGGTGAAGCCTGCCTTGGCGTATAGTTTTCGCGCGGCGAGAAGTTCGCTCTGCGTCCAGAGCACGATTTTCTCGTAGCCGCATTTCTTTGCGAACGTCACGCACTCCTGCAAGAGCCTCTGCGCGACACCCTTCCCGCGCGCCCAAGGCTCCAGAAACATCAGTCTCAGTTTTGCGGTTTTCGCGTCCTCGCGAACCAGGCAGACCGAGCCCGCTGGCACCCCATTCAACTCCGCGATCCAGCAGCGCTCATATTTCGGCTGATAGTTTTTCAGGAAGTTCGCGCAGATGTCCGCGACCAGCGCCTCGAATTGCCGACCGTAGCCGTATTCCGATTCATAAAGCGCGCCGTGGCGCATGGTGATCCAGCCCATGTCGCCGGCGCGATGCGTGCGTAGCGAAACTTTGTTTTCGGCTTCCGCGCCGGTAAGCGCCGAAACGATCTTCATGCCGTCGAGCAGTTGCGCCTGCGCAGGGACCGGCAAGGATCCGATCATTGCGCCGACACGCACACGCGAGCGGGCCTCGAGCGGCGCATAGGCTGAATAACCGAGGCGGGTCAGCGAAACCAGAACGCTTCTGCGATCGCCTGCCGAACTGCTTCGCGAAATCAATTTCGCCTTGGCGAAGCGCTCCAGCATGCGGCTCAAGTAACCCGCGTCGAGGCCGAGCTTGGACGCGATCTCGCTCGCGGTCTGTTCGCCTTCGGAAAGCTCGTGCAGCACGCGCGCTTCGGTCAGCGAATAAGGCGTATCCAGAAAGGCTTCGTCGAGCACGCCGAGCGTGCGGGTATAGGCGCGGTTGAAGCGGCGGACTTCGTCGATATTAACGCGGCTGACCTTGGGCATTTCCCGAGGTTCGGCCAGATATTTGACTAAGTCAACTATTCTTCCGGATCAGCCAGAAGTACCCGCGAGCGCAGCTTCACGATCCGCATGCGGCCGAGTTTCGCGATCAAACGCCTGTGCGCGTTCTCGCCTTTCTGGTGGCCGCCGAGCTTTTGATACAGGAGCTTGGAAATCAGCAGGCCCTGCTCGGCGCGCGGGCGGCCGGTGAGCGTGAGCCGAGCCCGCGCTGCGGCTTCGGCGAGCCGCGGCTTCATACCGAAGCCTTCGTAAGCAAGCCGGAAGGTCGCCGCGCGGCGGTCGGGATGGCCTGCGCGGCCGACGGTATCGAGGAATTTCCGCACCTCGCGGGTCCAGCCTTCCTCGAGAATCCCGCCGGGATCGAGAAAAAGCAGCCACTCGCCGCGCGCCGCCGCGCGCGCCCCTTCACGCAGCCGCAGCCCGAGATCCTTCTCACCTTTGATGAAGATGCAGCCGGCGGCGTCGGCCACCGCCTCGGTCTCGTCGCTTGAACCGCCGTCGGCCAGCACTACATCGCGGACGATGCCGGCAGCCGCGCCGGAGACCAGCGCGGCGAGCGTCGGAACGATCTCGCGCTCCGAATCAAGCGTGGGAATCACGACGCTGATCAAATGAACTTCGCGCCCCCAGCGCGGTTATTCGAGTGACCGCGTTGTTACCGGCGTCCCCCAGTCACCTCAAGAGTTCGGTTTGGCGGAACTTTCGGCACTATATCTTGTTCTTGTTTTGTTCTCATTTCGGGACTAGGATTTCTTTCCATCCGGAGCACTTGCCGTGGACGACAGATTCGACACCGAACGCGAATACGAGATTGATCGCAGCGAGGCCGAGTTCGCGCCGGAAAGCGCGGACGGCCTGCTTTCGACGACGGTCGGCAGCGACCGCCGCCGCGGACGCGGCGCGGTCTCGAATACGAGCGGCCGCTTTGAACCTTCGGCGCGCATCCCCTTCGATGACGGTTGGCAGTCGCTCGACGAGTTGCCGCCGTTCAAGACGGTGGAGCGCGAGGAGCGCGCGCGCAAGATCATCAGCCGCAACCAGTCGCCCGATCTCGGCTTCGACCGCTCGATCAATCCCTATCGCGGCTGCGAGCACGGCTGCATCTATTGCTTCGCGCGGCCGACGCACGCCTATCACGGAATGTCGGCGGGGCTCGATTTCGAGAGCCAGTTGTTCGTGAAGCCCGACGCGCCGGAATTGCTGCGGAAGGAACTGGCGGCGGCGAACTACACTCCGCGCACGATCGCGATGGGCACCAACACCGACCCGTATCAGCCGATCGAGCGCAAGTGGAAACTCACGCGGCGCATCCTCGAAGTGCTGCGCGACGCGAACCATCCGGTCGGCATCGTCACGAAGTCGATCCTGGTGCTGCGCGATCTCGATATTCTCTCGGAGATGGCCTCCAAGGGCCTCGCCAAGGTCGCGCTCTCGGTCACGACCCTCGACCCGAAACTCGCGCGCGCGATGGAGCCGCGGGCCTCGACACCTGCCAAGCGGTTGGAGGCGATCCGCGCGCTTTCGCGCGCCGGCGTGCCGACCGCGATCATGACCGCGCCGATCGTGCCCGCGATCAACGATTCCGAAATCGAGCGGCTCCTGGACGCGGGTGCTGCGAACGGTGCTGTCGAAGCGGGCTTCGTGATGCTGAAGATGCCGTTCGAGATCAAGGATCTGTTTCGCGAATGGCTGCGCGAGCATTTCCCCGACAAAGAAAAGCACGTGATCTCCCTGATACGCGACATCCACGGCGGCAAGGATTACGACTCGACCTGGGGCGTGCGGCAGACCGGCACCGGCCCCTACGCCTGGTCGATCGGCCGGCGCTTCGAGCTTGCCTGCAACAAGCTCGGCCTCAACCGGCGCAGCTATCGGCTCACCACCGCGTTGTTCAGAAAGCCCGTTCTGCGCGGCGGCCAGATGGATCTGTTCGCGGCTTGAGCGTTCGCCCTGAGCGCCAAATTCCTAACAACCGTTAACACTCTGCATTTACTGCGCTTTTACCGTGATGGGTCATGTTGCGCTTCGTTCCGTTGCGTAACGAGTACCCGGTATTGCGTATGCGAGTCTCGCGTATCGGGGCGCCCAGTAGGGCGCCCCGTTCAGCGTCCAAACCCGACCTGCCCGGTCTCGAGCACAATCGCATCATCGTCGGCGATTGCATCGAAGAGTTGCGCAAACTCCCGGAAGCCTCGGTCGATCTCGTCTTCGCCGACCCGCCCTATAATTTGCAGCTTCGCGGCGATCTTTCGCGCCCCGACCAGTCGAAGGTCGACGCGGTCGACGACGCCTGGGACCAGTTCTCGAGCTTCGAGGCCTATGACAAGTTCACGCGCGAGTGGCTGTCCGCCGCGCGCCGCGCGATGAAGCCGAACGCCACGCTCTGGGTGATCGGCTCCTACCACAACATTTTCCGCGTCGGCACCGCGCTGCAGGACATCGGCTTCTGGATTCTGAACGACGTCGTGTGGCGCAAGGTGAACCCGATGCCGAATTTCCGCGGCCGGCGTTTCACCAACGCGCACGAAACGCTGATCTGGGCCGCACGCGACGAGAAGGCGCGCAAATACGTCTTCAATTACGAAGCGCTGAAAGCCGGCAACGAAGACGTGCAGGTGCGCTCCGACTGGACGCTGCCGCTCTGCACCGGCGCCGAACGCCTGAAAGACAAAGACGGCGACAAAGTACATCCGACGCAGAAGCCGGAGTCGTTACTCGCACGCGTGCTGCTGTCTTCGACCAAGCCCGGCGACGTGGTGCTCGATCCCTTCTTCGGCTCCGGCACCACCGGCGCGGTCGCGAAAAAACTTTCCCGCCGCTTCATCGGCATCGAACGCGACAAGACGTATGCGACGGCTGCCAAGGCGCGAATCGACGAAGTCGTGCCCTATCCGGAAGCGACCCTCGTTCCCTTCATGACCGCGCGCGAAGCGCCGCGCGTCGCGTTTGCGAGCGTAATCGAGCGCGGATTGTTAGACGCGGGCGCGGTGCTCACGGATGCAAAAGGCAAAGTGCGCGCGACGGTGCGCCCCGACGGTTCGATCCAACTCGGGCCGAATGTCGGCTCGATCCACAAGATCGGAGCGCTCGCGCAAAATCTAGAAGCCTGCAATGGCTGGACCTACTGGCACTTCGAGGACGGCAAGACGAAAAAGCCGATCGACGCGCTGCGCGCGGTAATCCGCGGCGAATTACAAGCCGCGGAGTAGTTCCTACAACTCGTCCGCCTTCGCCGTTGTCTGGGCCGCAGGTCCGGGCGTCGCGGCGTTCTTGAACGCATAGTCCATCATGCCCTGCGCGATTTCTCGCTCGCCCATGATGGTGAAGCTCGCACCGAGCCGGTCGAGATTGTCCTTCTCGGCGTCCGAATGTGCGCGCGCGACGATCTCAAGCGAAGGATTGGCCTTCCTCGCCTGCTGCACGATCTGCCCGGCCTCGAAGCTTTCGGGGATCGCGACGAACAGGGTTCTCGCCCCCGAAAGATTGACCGCGGCAAGCAATTCAGACGAGGCGGCATTGCCGAAGAAAACTTCGATGCCGCGCGCACGCAACTGCTTCACGACATCCGCGCGGTCTTCGATCACGAGATAGGGAATGTTCAGTTCGCGCAGCCGGTCGCCGATATGCGAACCGACGCGGCCATAGCCGACGATGACGGCGTGATTGGCGAGCGAAGTCGGCGTGAGAATAGCCGTAGATTCTTCCGGCGGCTCGGCGGGACTCGCAATTTCGTCCTCGGATTTCGCTTTGCGCTTCTCGAGCCTCGGCTTGATCCAGTCGATTGCCTGAAACACGAAGGGGTTCAGCATGATCGAAATGATCGCGCCCGCGAGAATAAGGTCGAGACCGGTCTGCGGCATCAACTTCAGCGCCACGCCGAGACCGGCGAGGATGAAGGAGAATTCGCCAATCTGCGCGAGCGACGCGGAAATCGTGAGCGCCGTGGTCGTCGGATACCGAAATGCGCGCACGATCAGGAACGCGGCAAGCGACTTGCCGAAGACGATGATGAAGATCGTACCGGCGAGCAGCCAGGGATGCTCGACCACGATCGCCGGATTGAAGAGCATGCCGACCGAGACGAAGAACAAGACGGCGAAGGCGTCGCGCAAGGGCAGCGTTTCTTCCGCCGCGCGCTGCGAGAGCGGCGACTCGCTCATCACCATGCCCGCGAAGAATGCGCCGAGCGCAAACGACGCACCGAACAAAGTCGAGGCGGCGTAGGCAATACCGATCGCGATCGCGAGCACCGAAAGGCGAAACAACTCGCGCGAGCCGGTATGTGCGACCCAGTGCAAAATCCACGGGATCACGCGCTGGCCAATCACCAGCATCACGACGACAAAGGCCGCGACCTTGCCAAGCGTAATTGCAATCGGCTGCCACATCGCGGCATCCGCAATCGCATCCTTCGCCATGATCAGGCCCGCGAGCGCGGGCAAGAGCACGAGCGCCAGCACCATCGCGAGGTCTTCGACGATCAGCCAGCCGACTGCGATACGGCCGCGCTCGGTTTCGACAAGACGGCGCTCCTGCAAGGCACGGAGCAAGACGACGGTGGATGCGACCGAGAGCGCGAGCCCGAACACAAAGCCCGCGACCAGACCCCAGCCCAGGAAATAGACCATCGCCATGCCCATCAGGGTCGCGACAGCGATCTGCACGACAGCACCGGGAATCGCGATGGCGCGGACGGAAAGCAGATCCTTCAGCGAGAAATGCAGGCCGACGCCGAACATCAGAAGAATGACGCCAAGCTCGGCGAGCTCATTGGCAAGCGCCTGATCGGCGACGAAGCCCGGCGTATAAGGACCGGCAAGCACGCCCGCGAGCAGGTAGCCGACGATCGGCGAAATCCGTAAACGATGCGCGATCGAGCCGAAGATGAACGCGAGCACGAGGCCCGCGACGATGGTGGCTATCAGCGGCGTGTAATGGGGCATTCTTCCTCATTTTGCGCGCGACCCGCGCACATATTCAATTAGAGGAAGCGCTTTGCCCTATGCAATCAAAAACGTGCGGGCCTGGCTTCAAAGAGACAGCGGCAAGCCGAAGGAATTCGGCGATGGTGGCTGCACGACCGGCGCTTTGGCGCCGTCCGGTCCCGGCAGCTCGTCGGTCCAGACCGTAAACTTACGGAGAATGTTGTAGCCGAAGGTGGTCGAGATCGCGACGTCGGCCGCGTCCCGCCCGCGCCCGATCAGGATGCGCGCGATCCGGGGCATGTTGTGGCGGGCGTCGAACGAATACCACTTGCCGCCGAGATAGACCTCGAACCACGCCGAGAAATCCATCGGCGCGGGATCGAGCGGCACGCCGATGTCGCCGAGATAGCCGGTGCAGTAGCGCGCGGGAATGTTCATGCAACGGCAGAGCGTGATCGCGAGATGCGCGAAGTCGCGGCAGACGCCGCGCTGGTCGGAGAGCGCGTCGGCGGCGGTGCGCGTCGGCGAGGCGTGCGGATAGCCGAAGCTGATTTTCGAATTCACGAAATCGCAGATCGCCTGCACGCGCGGCCAGCCCTCCGGGGTATTGCCGAACAGCGCCCATGCCATGCCGACGAGCTTGTCGGTTTCGCAATAGCGCGAGGCGAGCAGAAACATCAGCGCCTCGTCGGGAAGATCGGCAATGTTATGCTGCTTCGCCTCCGGCACCACAGGTTCGGGCGTGCCAACGTCGTTGATCACCGTATCGGTGAAGATGCGGAGTTCGCCCGCGGGTGCGACGATGCGGGTGCAGATGTTCCCGAAAGCATCGCGATAGCTGCGCGCGGGAACGGCGGGCACGAACTGCAAGGTGTCGGGCGTTTCGAGATCGGCCTGCCGCGACGGATGCACGTTCAGCATCAACACCATGGGTGTCGGTTGCGTGCATTCGTAGACGATGTCGAAGCCGATTTTGATCTGCACGGAAGGGGACTCAAATGAAAACGCGGAGGCGACCTGAAAGTCGCCACCGCGCCGATTGTTCCCCTCAAAAGACGAGGCGCAAAGCCTATAATTTCATCGCGCCGCGACGACCATGATCTCTACTTTGTAGTCCGGCGAGGCAAGTTTCGCCTCGATCGTCGCCCGCGCAGGCACATTGCCCGGAGACACCCAGCCTTCCCAAACCTTATTCATTTCCGCGAAGTCCGAGATGTCGGGGAGAAAAATCTGCGTCTGCAAAAGTTTCGTCTTGTCTGTGCCGGCCTGCTTCAGGAGACCGTCGATGATTTCGAGGATTTCCTTGGTCTGTTCCGTCACGCTCTTGCCCTTGGTTTTGCCGGCGACCTGACCCGCAAGATAGACGGTGTTGTTGTGCACGACGGCCTGCGCCATGCGCGGTCCCGGCTCGATACGCTGGATGCTCATTCTTTTCTCCCTTTGGGCTTGCGTTCGACTTCAAGTGCGTGGGCGATAACCTTTCGCATCACGCTCGGCAAGGCTTCTTCGTCGAGCGCGCCGAGCGGGACGAAGCGCATGCCCTTCGGCGCGCGAGTCTTCTTCGGTACGCGCACGGAATAGACAGTCAGTTCCAGCGGGAAATGCGTGAAGACATGGCGGACAACGCCAATGGTCTTCTCCCATTTCAAACCGGCGACCGGCGCCGCCTTGGTCGACTCTTTATATTCCGCGCTCCACTCGCTGCCCGGCACTTCGGTCATACCCGCAAGCAGGCCCTTCTCGCCGCGCGTCCGCAGTAGAATATGGCCGTCGTCACGAAGCAGAACGAAGGCGGCACCCTTGCGCAGCTTGCCTTCGGCCTTCTCCGTCTTGCGCGGGAATGTCTCCTGATCGCCACGCGCACGCGCGATGCAGGCATCCATCCACGGGCAGATCGCGCAAGCCGGCCGCTTCGGCGTGCAGATCGTGGCGCCGAGATCCATCATTGCCTGCGCGAAATCGCCGGCGCGGTGCGGCGGCGTCATTTCGGCGGCAAGGCGCGATAACGTTTTCTTCGCGGCGGGAAGTTTTTCCTCAACCGCGAAGAGCCGCGAGATCACACGCTCGATATTGCCGTCGACCGGCGTCGCCTTCCGCTCGAACGCGATCGCGGAAATCGCAGCCGAGGTATAGGCGCCGATACCGGGCAGCCTTCGCAACTCGTCTTCGCCTTCGGGAAAAGCGCCTGCAAATTCCGCGACCACCGCTTTCGCGCAAGCATGGAGATTTCTCGCCCGCGCGTAATAGCCGAGGCCCGCCCAAGCCGAGAGCACTTCTTCCTGACGCGCGTTTGCGAGCGCCGTCACATCCGGCCAACGCGCCAGAAACTTCGCATAATAAGGCAGCACGGTTTCGACGCGGGTCTGCTGCAACATGATTTCGGAAAGCCAGACGCGGTATGGATCCGGCTTCGCGCCGCCGCGTGCGCGCCATGGCAGCACGCGGGCGGAAACGTCGTACCAGGCAAGCAGGGTTGCAGCCTCGGGCGCCGCCTTCGGCTTTGCCCGCTGTTCACGCCGTGCCCTGCTTGTCTCGCGCATCTGGAAGCTCTACGCCGAAAAGAGCCGGAGCCGCAAAGATGGCCGTGCCGCCCAGACGACCCCGCAACGCCGCCGTACTCGCCGACCTCGTCGGCAGGACCGTCGGCGACGCTTTCAAGCGGCAGGGTTTCGCTTCGGTGGAAATCGTCACGCACTGGACCGACATCGTCGGCGAGGATCTCGCGCGGCGCTCGGAACCGATCAAGCTTATCTGGCCGCGCCGCGAGGACCCGGACTCGGTCGGGATCCTGCAAGTGCGGGTCGAGGGTGCCTATGCGCTCGAAATCCAGCATCTGCAGCCGGTCATCATCGAGCGGGTGAACCGCTATTTCGGCTGGCGCTGCATCGGCCGGCTTGCGATCCGGCAAGGGCCGGTTGCGCCGAAGCGAAAACAACCGCTCCCGCGCAAGGAGCCTTCCGCCGCCGAGATTGAAAAAGCGCGCGCCGCCCTCGGAGACTTCGAAGACCCGGCACTGGCGGAATCGGTGGCGAAGCTGGGCGTGCTGATCAGGAATCGCGGCGGAACGTAAGCGGAGGCAGCGCGCACCGCACGCTTGCCACAATCAATAGCGCAGTCTAGGTCCAATCGACCTTTTTCCTTGCCCGGAGGCCGTCTTGTCCGTTTCGCGCCGTCACTTCACCGCTGGTCTTTCCGCTGCCGGTTTCGCCGCCGCCGCACTCAACCTCGTGCCGGGCGCGGCCTTCGCGCAGGCGAGCAAGCCGGTCAAGAAATTCACCCCGGCGGACCTCTTCAAGGCAGGCGCGCTCGGCGACCATGTGCTCGGCAAGGCCGACGCGCCGGTGACGATCGTGGAATATGCTTCCTTCACCTGCAGCCATTGCGCGAACTTCCACACCACGACCTTCCCCAAGCTCAAGGAGAAGTACATCGACACGGGCAAGGTGAAACTGATCTTCCGCGTGTTCCCGACCGCGCCGGCCGAGCTTTCCATCGGCGCAGGCATGCTTGCGCATTGCGCGGGCGACGAGAAATACTTCGCGATGGCGTCCGCGCTGTTCGAAACCCAGCGCAACTGGATGGCGACCAGCGATCCGCTGCCGGCACTGAAGAAGCTCGCGAACCAGGCTGGCATCACCGACGACAAGTTCAGCCAGTGCCTCAGCGATAAGAATCTTGCGCAGGAAATCCAGCAGGTCGCGGTACGCGGTTACGAGGTTTTCGGCGTTGAAGGCACGCCGACTTTCTTCATCAACGGCACAATGGTCATCGACGGCGAAGCCTCGATCGAGAACTTCTCGAAAGTCATCGACCCGTTACTTAAATAAGCAGTGGATTTTGCGGGCTTTTTCGGCCCGCTATCCCCAGCGTCTTTTTGTAAATAGCCGGCCGCGGCCTTGCCGCGACCGGGCGGTAGCCCCATCGTGACGGGCATCCGAATCGCGCGGAACAAGCGCGTCATAAGGCCAGAAAATACATGCAGTTCACGCGGTTAAAGCTTCTCGGTTTCAAGTCCTTCGTCGAGTCCTCCGAGTTCGTAATCGAACCGGGACTGACCGGCGTCGTCGGCCCGAACGGCTGCGGCAAGTCGAACATCGTCGAAGCGCTGCGCTGGGCCATGGGCGAAAGCTCGACCAAGGCCATGCGCGCGCAGGACATGGATCAGGTGATTTTTGCGGGCTCCGCGCACCGGCCCGCGCGCAACACCGCGGAAGTCGTGATCGTGGTCGATAACGCCGACCGCACGGCGCCGGCGCAATTCAACGACAGCGACATTCTCGAAGTCTCGCGCCGCATCGAGCGCGAAGCCGGCTCGGCCTACCGCATCAACGGCCGCGAAGTGCGCGCCCGCGACGTGCAACTGCTGTTCGCCGACGCTTCCTCCGGTTCGCGTTCTCCCGCACTCGTGAAGCAGGGCCAGATTGGCGAGATCATCAACGCGAAACCGGAATCGCGCCGCCGAATCCTGGAAGAAGCCGCCGGTATCTCCGGCCTGCATGCGCGCAAGCACGAAGCCGAAACGCGACTGAAGGCTGCCGAAACCAATCTCCAGCGCCTCGAGGACGTGATCGGCCAGATCGCGACCCAGATGGACAGCCTGAAACGGCAAGCGCGCCAGACCGTGCGCTACAAGAACATCTCCGGCGAAATCCGCCGCCGGCAGGCGCTGCTGATGGCGCTGCGCTGGCGCGAGGCGGAAGCCCAGATCGCCGAAGCCGAACGCACCCGCGATCTTGCGATCCGCGCGGTCGCAGACCAGACCAAGCTTCACCTCGAAGCGAGCCGGAAGCAGAGCGAAGCCGGCGAGCAACTCAATCCCATGCGCGAACAGGCCGCGATTGCCGGCGCGGGCCTTCAACGCCTCAACCTCGCTAGCGCTGAACTTGACCGGGAAGAAGCCCGCGCGAAAAGCCGCGCCGAAGAACTCGACCGCCGCCTCACGCAGTTATCTGCCGACATCGAGCGCGAGCGTGCGCTCGCAAACGACGCGGTCGAAGTGCTTGCCCGTCTCGTGCGCGAAGAAGAAGCGCTTACCGCCGAAGAGAACAGCGTCTCCGGAGGTGAAGCTGCCGCCCGCGAGCGCATGACGGCCGCCGAGCGGCAACTGATCGCGACCGAAAAGTCCTTTGACGAAGCGACCGCCGAACTTGCCGCGCTGGTCGCCAAGCGCGGCTCGCTCGAAGCGTCGATGGAAAACCACCGCGCGCGGCTTTCGAAGATCGCCGCCGAAATTGTGCAGATCGAGCAGGAAGCCGGCCAGGGCCTGGCCGAAAACGGCGGCGAACTCGCGCGGTTACGAGAAGCCGCGACCGCCGCGCAGGAAGACGTCAGCCGGACCGATGCCGCGGCACTCAAAGCCGAGGCTGCGCGCTCCGCCGCCGCGCAGGCTCTCGTTGTCACGCGCGCGCCGCTCCACACCGCCGAGCAGAGCCTGCACCGGCTGGAAACCGAAGCGCGCACGCTGGCGAAGATGCTCGGCGAGCAGTCGAAGTCGCTGTTTCCGCCCGCAGTCGATCAGGTCCGGGTCGCGAGCGGCTATGAGGCCGCGCTCGCCGCGGCGCTAGGCGACGAACTCGACGCGCCGCTCGACGCCTCGTCGCCCATGCACTGGGCGGGTGCGAACGCAAACGCTTCCGACCCTGCGCTTCCCGCCGGTGTCGAGCCGCTGACCGCGCAAGTGAATGCCCCCGAAGCGCTTATCCGCAGCCTGAAGCAGATCGGCGTCGTCGATCGCGCACAAGGTGCGGTGCTGCGTAAGCAACTCGCCGTTGGCCAGCGCCTCGTCTCCAAGGAAGGCGATCTGTGGCGCTGGGACGGCTATACCGTCACCGCCGATGCGCCGACCGCCGCTGCACGCCGTCTCGCTGCGCGAAACCGGCTCGCCGAAATCGATCAGGAAGTCGCGAACGCCCGCGAAGCCGTCGCCAAGGCGAAAGCCGAGAACGACAAGGCGCAAGTTGAACTGACCGCCGCGGAAACCGAAGAACTTAACGCGCGCGGCCTGTGGCGCAACGCGCAGGCGACCTACGACACCGCGCTGCAGGCACTTGCCGACGCGGAACGCGGCGCGGGTGAGCACCAGTCGCGTCTCTCGGCGCTTTCCGAGGCCCGCGCCAGGCTTCTGGCGAACAAGACCGAAACCGAAAGCCTCGTGGCGGAAGCCGCAAACTTGCTCGCCTCGCTCCCCGTGATCGCGGCTGCCGAAGCGGCCCTCGGAGCATTGCGCACGCGCGTCACGAATGACCGCGCAGCCTATGCGAGCGCGAAGGCCGACATCGACGGCATCGAACGCGAACGCACGGCGCGCGCGCATCGGCTTTCCACCATCGGCGCCGAGCGCGCGTCGTGGCGCGAACGCGAGGAGCGCGCCGGTCTTCAGATTGCGGCAATCGAGCAGCGTATTGCGGAAACGAAAAACGAGCGCGCGGCGCTCGACGACGCGCCGGCGAAATTCGCCGAACAACGCAATGCGCTGCTCACCGAAATCAACGCGGCGGAAACGAAGAAGCGCGAAGCCGACGACAAGCTGGTCGCTGCCGAACAGGTGCTCGCCGAAGCAGACAAGGCAGAGCGCGAACTGCGCGACGCGCTTTCCGCGGCCCGCGAAGTCTCCGCCCGCGACGAAGCGCGGTTAGAGGCCGCGCGCCAGCGCAAAAATGACCTCGCGCGTGAAGTCACCGAAGTCCTCGGCGGCGAGCCGACGGACGAGCGGATCGCGGAGGCGCTCGATACCAAGGGTGCGGAATCCGAACCGGCGGAAGTCGCGGCCAAGCTGGAAAGCCTGGAGCGCGAGCGCGAGCGGCTCGGTGCCGTGAACCTGCGCGCCGACGAGGAACTGACCGAGGTCGAAAAGCAGCACCTCGGGCTGACCTCCGAGCGTGACGACCTCGTCGAAGCGATCAAGCGGCTCCGCACAGGCATCCAAAGCCTCGACCGGGAAGCGCGTGAGCGCCTTACCGCCTCGTTCCAGACCGTGAACGAGCACTTCAAGAAGCTCTTCACCGGACTGTTCTCGGGCGGCACCGCGGAACTCGTGCTGACCGGCTCCGACGACCCGCTGGAGGCCGGCCTCGACATCATCGCCAAGCCGCCAGGAAAGAAGGCACAGTCGCTGTCGCTGCTTTCGGGAGGCGAGCAGGCGCTGACCGCCATGTCGCTGATTTTCGCGGTGTTCCTGACCAACCCCTCGCCGATCTGCGTGCTGGACGAAGTCGACGCGCCGCTCGACGACTCGAACGTGGAACGCTTCTGCGGATTGCTCGAGCGGATGCGGGACGAAACCGACACCCGTTTTATTACGGTGACGCATAACCCGATCACTATGGCCCGCATGGACCGGCTGTTCGGGGTCACCATGGCCGAACGGGGCGTCTCGCAACTGGTCTCGGTCGACCTGCAGACCGCCCAGAGCTACCGCGAAGCGGGCTAGGTTTTGCCAAGTCTTGCGCGAGTCTCGGGGGACTCCCGAGACTCGCCGCCGCACCCTTGACAGGCGGTAATTTATTCAACGAATACAGGGTGTTAAGAGACGTTTACGTTTCTTGACACCCATAGACCCCCTCACTATGGTCCGCGCGGCTTCGGAGAGAAGCCGCTATTTTCCTCGACTTTTGAGAGGTTTCCCGATGAGCGGCGACCCCAGAAGCGGAAATGGCGGGGGCGATCTTTCCGACAGGCTGCGACGTCTCGACGAAAAACTCGACGCGCGAAATGCGGAGGAGATGCGGAACAAGCCCGCGCCCCCGCCTGACGCTGCGGACCGTTCCGGGTTCACGCGAGGCATGAAACTCTCCGGCGATTTCGTTGGAGGCGTGGTCGCTGGCTTCGCCGTCGGGTGGCTGTTCGACAAGCTCACCGGATGGTCGCCGTGGGGGCTGATCGTTTTCATTCTCCTCGGTTTCGCAGCCGGCGTTTTGAACGTACTTCGCTCGGTCGGCGCGTTGCCGAAATACGGCGAGCGGCGGGAAAAATGAGATGGCGGCGCGAAACCGCGCCGGAGACTGGAAACGATGGCCGACCCAATTCATCAATTCGAGATCAAGAAGATCGCCGTCCTCGGCCATATCGGGCCCTATGAGATCGCGCTGACCAATTCGGCCGTCTTCATGATCGCCGCGGTCGTCACGATCGTCGGCTTCATCCTGCTTGCGACCTCGGGCCGCTCGCTGGTGCCGGGGCGATTACAATCGCTCGCCGAGATAACCTATGATTTCGTCGCGGATACCGTACGAAGCACGGCCGGCAAGGAAGGCATGAAGTTCTTCCCCTTCGTGTTCTCGATCTTCACTTTCGTACTCGTGCTGAACATGTTCGGCATGATCCCCGGCTTCTTCACGGTCACCAGCCATATCGTCATCACCGGTGCGCTCGCGCTCCTCGTGATCCTGATTGTCATCATCTACGGCCTCTACAAAAACGGCTTCAAATTCTTCAAGCTGTTCTGGCCCTCCGGCGTGCCGATGTTCGTCATGCCGATGATCGTGATCATCGAAATCCTTTCCTTCCTGTCGCGCCCGCTTTCGCTCTCGGTGCGACTGTTCGCGAACATGCTCGCGGGCCACATCACCATCAAGGTTTTCGCAAGCTTCATCGGCCTGCTCGCGACCTCGCTCGGCGTCGCCGGCTGGGCGCTCGGTATCCTGCCGTTCGGCATGCTGATCGCGCTGACCGCGCTCGATCTCCTGGTCGCGTTCCTGCAGGCATACGTGTTCGCCGTGCTCACCTGTCTCTATCTCAACGACGCAATTCACCCCGGTCACTGACCGAACAGTTCAACCAGAAAGTCTCCAGAGGAGTTTCGTTATGGATCCAGTAGCAGCAAAAGAACTTGGCCGTCTGATCGGCGCCGGTATCGCGGCGATCGGCATGGGCGGCGCCGGCGTCGGCGTCGGTCTGATTTTCGGCAACTATCTCTCCGCCGCGCTCCGCAACCCGGCGGCCGCGCAGGGCCAGTTCGGCAACCTGATTTTCGGCTTCGCCGTGACCGAAGCGCTGGGCATCTTCTCGCTGCTCATCGCGCTTCTGCTCCTGTTCGCCGTCTAAGCGGACGAGAAGGAAGGCCGACGTAAATGGCGACGAATACGCATACCGAACATCCGGGCGGGAAGGCCCCGTTTCCTCCGTTCCAGGGGGAGACGTTTCCTTCGCAGATCTTCTGGCTCACGATCTGCTTCGTCGCGCTTTACTTCCTGCTCTCGCGCGTAGCCCTGCCGCGTCTCGGCGGCGTGATCGCCGAGCGCAACGCGAAGATCGAGGGCGATTTGGAAGCCGCGAACCGGCTTCGCAACGACAGCGAAGCGGCGCAAGCGGCTTATGAGAAGTCGCTAGCCGACGCCCGCGCGAAAGCGCAGGCACTTGCTTCCGAATCCCAGGCCAAGGCCGCTTCGGAGGCAGAAGCGCAGCGCAAGGAGCTCGAAGCCGGCCTCAAGGCCAAGCTGGACGCCGCCGAAACGCAGATCGCAAAGACCAAGTCCGCGGCAATGACGAACGTACGCACGATCGCGGTCGATACAGCGGGCGTGATCGTCGAACGGCTGACCGGCAAGGCCCCTGCACCGCAGGCGGTCGAGCGCGCGGTCGACGCCGCCCTGCACTGAGGAGCACGCCGTTGCCAAACTGGTTGTTGGAAGCTGAACTCTGGGTCGCCATCGCCTTCGCGGTGTTCCTGATCATCGTGTTCCGCTTCGGCGTGCACCGCTCGCTGCTCGGCATGCTCGATCAGCGCAGCGCGAAAATTCAGGCCGAACTCGACGAAGCCAAGCGCCTGAAGGACGAGGCGGAGAAGCTTCTCGCCGAGTACCAGCAGAAGGCGCGTGAGGCCGAGAACGAAGCGAAGGCCATCGTCGCGCAGGCCAACACCGAGGCGAAGCAGATCGCAGCGGATGCGAAAGCGCGGCTCGAGGAATTCATCTCCCGCCGCACCAAGATGGCCGAAACCAAGATCGCGCAGGCCGAAACCCAGGCGATGGCGGAAGTTCGCGCGGCGGCAGCCGATGCCGCGGTGAAAGCCGCCGAAGTGATCGTCGCGGAAACCGCGAAGGGTCAGGACGGAAAGGCCCTCCTCGACAACGCCATCAAGGATGTGAAGGCCCGCCTCGGCTGAGCCATCGCGGAAGCGAAACAGACAAAAGAAAACGGCCGCTTCGCAGCGGCCGTTTTTTATTGGCTTATGCTGCCGCTACTATCGCGGCGGCGGATCGAAGGTCGGCACGTTCGACGGCGCCTGCTGCTGCTGTTGCTGCTGCGGGGGCGGCGTGAACGTGGGGGCCTGCTGTTGCTGCTGTGCCGGCTGTTGCGTCGCCGGCGCCTGCTTCTTGACCTGCTTCTTCGGTGCGGACTTCTTCACCACGGGTGCCTTCTTCTTCGCAGGCGGCGGCGCGCCGTGCGGATCGAAGCCGACATAGATCACGTATTTCTCGAGGTTCTTATCCGCGGGCAGCGGGAACGTGAGATCATCTTCGACCTGCGTGAACGGCACCTGCGTCGAACCCTGCGGCACACTGACGTTCACCGCGTAAAACTTGGAAACGATCGGCCGCGGCTGCGGACCTTCTTGAACCAGCGCGATACGCATCGGCACGGTCACGTTGCCAGGTCCGCCCTTCGGGCCGACGAGCAGGCGGCCTTCGACGCCGACCTTGATCGTCATGGTGTCGCCGAGAACCGCGCACTCGCGCGCGATCTGCACGATGCTGGCCTGATAGCGGACATTGGTCGGGCCCTGCCCCGCGGTCTGCGCCCAGGCGCTCGCGCCATTGCGAATCGTCGCACCCGGACAATCTTCGTCCGCATTCACTTGCGTCTGCGAGTTCGGATTGGCGTTCGGGTTATCGGGATCGTTCGGCGCGGGACCTTGCTTGAAGATGTCGCCCATATTGCCGATCGGGCCAATCACGTTTTCGACGGTGCTGCAGCCCGCCAACAACGCAACCAAGACAAATGCCGCCCAGCCCTGCATATGCAGGCTTTGCCTGGAAACTTTACGCATACTCACCACTCCTCCACGCCCATCATACCAGCGCGATGGGCGTCCGCGAACCCTTAAGATTAACCGCCGTTGGATTTGGCTAACGGCGCAGGCCGTCCGACCATGATTACGAGAAACTTCGAGTCCGCCAAAAACCTTTTCGCAGCGCGGCGCACATCTTCGGCGGTGACCGCGTTAACCATCTTGTTGCGGCGTTCGATGTAGTCGATGCCGAGATCTTCCAATTGAATCTCAAGCAACTGCTGGGCGACCTTCGCAGACGTGTCGAAGTGCAGAAGATAAGAGCCTGTCAGATAACTTTTGGCCTGTGCCAGCTCTTCGGCGGTCGGGCCATCCTTCGCGATCCGCGCGATCTCCTCTTCAATCAGCTGCAGCGCTTCCACTGCGCGGTCATTACGCGTCGAGGTGCCGCCGAGAAAGAGACCGGAACGATCGAGGGTCGATAGGTATGAATACACCGAATAGGCGAGGCCGCGCTTCTCGCGCACTTCGCGATAAAGCCGTGAGGAAAAGCTGCCGCCGCCCAGCACATGGTTCAGCACATAGGCCGGCATGAAATCCGGATCCTTGCGCTTCAGACCGATGCCGCCGAACAGGATCGTAGTCTGCGGAATGTTGAGATCGACGATATCGCGGCGTCCGAGCGATTCAGGGGTAATGTCCGGTATAGGAGTAAGATCGGCCTTCTCCGGGAGCTTCGCAAACACCTGATCGACCAGACGCGCGAGTTCCTTGCTCTCGATCGAACCCACGGCGGCGACCTTCAGGTTCGAGCGCGCGAGATTTTTCTTCACGAAAGCGAACAGCATCGAGCGTTCGACACCCCCGACCGAGGCTTCGTCGCCCTTTACCGGGCGGCCGTAGGGATGGTTCGGGAAAGCGGAAGCGAACCAGCGCAGGCTCGCAACTTCGCTAGGGTTCGTGAGCGAGCGCCGATGGGCCGCGACGACGCTGGCACGGATGCGGTCGATCGCTTCCTGATCGAAGCGGGGCGCCTGTAGCGAAAGGCGCAACAGTTCGAACGCCTCCTCGCGGTCGTCGCTCAGCATGCGCAGCGACCCGCGGAAGGTATCGAGGTCGGCGCTGAAGGAAAGCGAAATCGCGCGGCGCTCCAGCCGTTCGTGAAACGTCTTTGCGTCGAGATCGCCCGCACCCTCGTCGAGCGTCGACGCGGTCATATAGGCGAGCCCGGCGCGGTCGGCGGGATCCTGACATGCGCCGGCGCCGTCGAAGGCGAAGTTCAGCGAAATGATCGGCAGAGTATCGTCACGAATGAACCAGACTTCGATACCGGCTGGCGTCACCAGTTTTTCGATCTTGCCCGGCTGCGCTTCGGCAGTTGCCCCGGACGAAAACAAGGCGAGAGCCATTGCGATCCCCTTAAAGAACCCGGAAATGCGGCGGCTGCCGCGCGCAATCTTCACGAGCGCTTCTCCGGCGCACCCACCGTCTGCGGGCGCATGAGATATCCGGTCACGGCGCGGCGCAGTTCGAGCCAGTTCTTCGCGGCCTTCTGCACGTCCTCGGGCGTCACGGTGCGGACCTTGGCGGGCCATTCCTTGACGGAAGCGACGGTGAGGCCGGTGGTCAGCGCTGCGCCATAAATCCGGGCGAGCGAAGCCTGATTGTCCTGCGCGAAGATCGTCGACGCGATGATGCGCGTTTTCACGCGCTCGACTTCTTCTGCGTCCACGCCCTTTTTCGCAATGTCCTCGATCACGTCGTCGAGTGCGGCTTCCAGCGCTTCGAGCGCCACGCCGGGACGCGGATAGGCGTAAACGCCGAAGCGCGTCGCGTCGAGCGCCGTGCCCTGGTACCAGGCGCCGGCATTCGCGGCGAGACCCTTTTCCACGACCAGTGCGCGATAAAGGTGGCTCGTTTGCCCGCCGCCGAGCACATGCGAAAGAACTTCCAGCGCCTCGCCTTCATTGCCGGTCGCGGTGCGATAGGACGGCACGAGGTAATAGCGCGACATCGACGGCTGCTGCACGCGCTGGTCGGTCAGCGTCAGGCGGCGATGGGCGTGCGGCTCCGGCTCAATCGGACGCATACGCGGCGCGACTTCGGCGACGCGCGGCACCTTGCCGTAGGTCTTTTCCGCAAGCAGCTTCGCTTCCTTTTCGTCGAGATCACCCGCGAGCACGAGCACGGCATTATTGGGCGTGTAGAAGCGCCGGTAAAAGTCGAGCGCGGATTCCCGGCTGAGCTGACGGATTTCATGCATCCAGCCGATGATCGGCCGGCCGTAGGGATGATTGACGTAGAGCGCGGCGGTCAGCGCTTCGGCCAGTTGCGCGGCCGGATCGTTGTCGGTGCGCGTGCGGCGCTCTTCGAGCACGACCTGGCGTTCGGGCAACACGACTTCGTCGGTAAGGCGGAGACCGGTCATGCGGTCAGCCTCGAAGGTCATCACCTGCTCGAGATTTTCCTTGGTCACGCGCTGAAAATAGGCGGTGTAATCCTGCGAAGTGAAGGCATTTTCCTGCCCGCCGATGGTCGCGACGACCTGCGAGAATTTTCCGGCCGGATTTTTCTCGGTGCCCTTGAACATCAGATGCTCGAGAAAGTGCGCGAGGCCGGACTTGCCCGGCGTCTCGTCGGCGGAGCCTACGCGATACCAGATCATGTGCGTGACGACCGGCGTACGCCGATCGGGAATCACCACGACCTGCAGGCCGTTCGCGAGCTTAAACTCGCTTACCTGCAAACCTTGTGGCTGGGTCTTCGCGGCAGTCGGCAACAGAACAGCCGCCGAACCGGCGGCCGCGCAAATCGCAATCGCACTCATGATCGTGGTCCGCACCTTCCGAAAAACTCCATTAAACCCGGCCGCCGCCGCGGCCGGCGAGAGAGGCGCCGCTACGCCTGCCGTCAGCGCGTCGAAATCGGACCCGAATAGTCCGGCATGTTCGGATGCACCAGACGACGCTCGTCCTTCTGCTTGTCCTTCGCCACTGTGCCGTAGGGCGCGTTCTTCGAAGGCGTGAGATAGCCCGACGGCGGCTGTGTCAGCGACTGGCGCTCCGGCTCGCCGCTGAATACGAGCGGCTTCTCCTGCTCTTCGCGGCCGATCATCGGCAGCATCTTGGTAAGGCCCGGAATGCCGAGTTGCTGCACCGTGGACTGTGCTTCGCTCGCGGTCGCATCCGTTTGAGAGGCGCCCTTGGGGCCGCGCGTAAGCGGGCCCGTCCCCTTCATTTCGTCGGCGCGGAGCGTACGGCCGCTATAGGTCGGGTCTTCTTCGGCGCGCGAGAACATGCGGCCTTTCTTTTTCTTCTTCTGCGCCGCCTTCACTTCCGGATCGACCGGAAAATCGGGATTGCGCTGGCGCGCGAGATTGGAATCAACCGGCGGCGGCAGCGCGACATTCGCGACCGGCGGCGGCGCGTTATTGTTCTCGGGCGCCGGTTCGGCCGGCTGGCGCGGATTGGTGAAATCCCACGCGTCGGGCTGGGTCGCAGCCGTATTCGGCTGCACCTGCGGTTGTACATAATTATTCGTGATCGGAGGAACGACGAGCGGCGGGCGCTCCTGATAGTCGATCTGCGGTCCGGGCAGCGTCAGCAGCCCGATCGAGCCGAACAGCTTCTGCAGGCCGGTCGGACCTTCGTCATCATCATCTTCCGCGAGGGACGGCTGCACGGCGGCAAAGCTCATCGCCGTCGCGAGAGCGAAAGCGGCAAGTACCGTCAGGAAACGACGCTCGGACATTGCTGGCCTCTATACCCGTCGGAAGACCCGGAAACCGGTCAAATCCCGCCCTTTGGCGGCGATTTCAAGGCGTTAGGGCTAAAGGCATCGTACAGGAGCCCTACCACCCCCGCAACGACAGCCGCATCGGCAAGGTTAAATACGTACCAGCGGAACCCGTAGGCGTGGAGCGAGACAAAATCGATCACCGCCCCCTGAATCGCCCGATCCAGCGCGTTTCCGAGCGCCCCACCGATCAGAAGTCCCAGCGCCGCCGCGGTCAGCGGCGTGGCAGCGCGCCGCAGCCAGACCAGAAAGAGCACCGAGGCTGCGATCTTGATGGAAAAAAGCACCCAGCGGCCAAGTTCCCCATCCTGTGGAAAAAGGCCGTAGGAAATGCCGCGGTTCATCGCGAGAATGAAGTCGACGAAAGGCGTAACGTAAATTTTGCCGCGCGTCGCGAGATCGAGCCCGTAAAGAACCGCGTATTTCGTGATCTGGTCGAGCGCGAACGTCACGCCGGCAACGAGCAACCCGGTACCGAAATAGCGGTGCCCGGACGGCTGCGATAGAGCCTGTTCGGCCTTCGCTCGCGCGCCCGTTCGCCCGCGCGCCGCCGGCTTCTTCGCGGTCTTCTTCGAGACGCGCTTTTTACTCTGCAGCTTTGCGCGCGGCATAGTATTCGCGAAGGGCCGCGGCATCGCGCGGCGTTACGTCGGGATAGTCCTTGTCGGTGCCGACGAGTGGTGAAATCTTCCACGAACGCGCGCACTTTTTTCCTTCCGCGCGCCCCGGCACGACGGCAACTCCTGCCACCTCCGGCATCCGGAAAGCGTCAGCGGGTCCCTCACCACGTTCGATCTTCGCGTCAGAGGTAATGCAGACCTCGGCCATGTCGATGCCCTTGCAGGCGTCGAACACCTCGTTATCTGCAATGTAAATCATGGGCGCTGCTTCGAGCGAGGAACCGATCCGCTTCTGCGCGCGCTCGATCTCGAGCGCACCAGTGACGGCGCGGCGGACGGCTCGGATTTTCTTCCACTTCTCCGACAACGCTTCGTTGTGCCAGCCCGCCGGAATTTCCGGGAAAGTCTCGTTGTGCACCGAGCCGTTCTCGCTAGGAAACCGCGAGAGCCACACTTCTTCCGCCGTGAAGCAGAGGATCGGTGCGATCCATGTCGTGAGGCAACGGAAGGTTTGATCGAGCACGGTGAGGCAACTTTTGCGGGCCACGGAAGAGATCGGGTCGCAATAAAGCGAGTCCTTGCGGATGTCGAAATAGAACGCCGAAAGATCGACGGTCATGAACTGCACGAGCGAAGCGAAGACGCGCTTGTAATCGAAGTCCGCATAGGACTTGCGCACCACCGCATCCATCTCGGCGAGACGGTGCAACATCAGCCGCTCCAGCTCCGGCATCTTCTCGGCCGGGATGCGGTCGGCTTCCGTGAACGGATGCAATGATCCGAGAATCCAGCGCAGCGTGTTTCTGAGCTTGCGGTAGGTATCGACGGTCGTTTTCAGAATTTCGGGGCCGATGCGCTGGTCGTCGGAATAATCGGTCGCGGCGACCCACATGCGCAGAATATCCGCGCCGCTTTCCTTAATCACCTTCTGAGGATCGACCGTGTTGCCGAGCGACTTCGACATCTTGCGGCCGTGCTCGTCCAGCGTGAAGCCGTGCGTCAGCACAACGTCATAAGGCGGGCGCCCGCGCGTGCCGCAGGACTCCAGCAGCGACGAATGGAACCAGCCGCGATGTTGGTCCGAGCCTTCGAGATACATGACCATATCTTTGCCGCCGTCGCGCTTGCGCTTGATGCCGGCGAGTTGCGGAAACAGCTTCGGGTCTTCCAGCGTGAAGGCGTGCGTCGAGCCGGAATCGAACCAGACATCGAGAATGTCGTTCACCTTCTCGTATTTCGCCGGGTCGAAATCGGGTTTCAGGAAGCGTGCGCCGTCCTTGTCCGCGAACCATGCATCCGCGCCTTCCTTTTTGAAGGCATCCACGATGCGCGCGTTCACGCGCTCGTCGAGAAGCGTCTCGCCAGTCTCTTTATTGACGAAGACCGCGATCGGCACGCCCCAGGCGCGCTGGCGCGAGATCACCCAGTCGGGGCGATTCTCGATCATGCCGTTGATGCGGTTCTCGCCCGACTGCGGCACCCATTTCACGCTGCGGATGCCTTCGAGCGCGAGCTCGCGGAGCGTCTCGCCCTGATAGTTGCTGAGCGTCGCCTCGCCTCCGCCGCTTGCGGACGCAGCGCTCAAGGCAAGCGAAAATGATTTGATCGGCTTGTCCATCGCGATGAACCACTGCGGCGTGTTGCGATAGATCACCGGCTTCTTCGAGCGCCACGAATGCGGATATTGATGCTTGAGGCGCGAGCGCGCAATCAGCGCGTTCGCGTCTGCGAGAGCCTTGATGACGGCTTCGTTCGCATCGCCCTTGTTGCCCTTGTCGTCGAGCACGCGCCTGCCTTCGAAGCCCGGCGCCTCTTTCGTGAGACGGCCGTCGGCATCGACGGTGAAGGGAATATGCGTGTCGATGCCGCGCTCGGCGAGCATCTTGCCGCTCGCCATCCAGATGTCGAAGTCTTCGCGGCCGTGGCCGGGGGCGGTGTGCACGAAGCCGGTGCCGTCTTCGTCGGTGACGTGATCGCCGTCGAGCAGCGGGACCTCGAAGTCGTAGCCCTTGCCGCGAAGCGGATGCGCGAGCGACTTGATCGATTTCAAGTCGGCATCACCGACGCGCCTAAAACTCTCGACGCGCGCAGACTTCATCACCGCTTCCGCGAGCTTGTCGGCAAGAATGAATTTCTCGCCCGGCTTCGCCCAGTTGTCGGCGGCGGCGGCCGTAACTTCATAAACGCCGTAATTGATACGCGACGAATAGCTGACCGCACGGTTGCCCGGGATCGTCCAAGGAGTCGTGGTCCAGATCACGACATTTTCGCCGGTCGGCGCCGGAAACTTCACCCAGATCGTATCGCTCGTGTAATCCTCGTACTCGACCTCGGCCTCGGCGAGCGCGGTCTTCTCCACCACCGACCACATCACCGGTTTCGAGCCGCGATAGAGCGTGCCGTTCGCGGCGAACTTCATCAGTTCGCGCGCGATGATCGCTTCCGCATCGAAGCTCATCGTGGTGTAGGGATGCTTCCAGTCGCCCTCGACGCCGAGCCGCTTGAATTCCTCGCGCTGCACGTCGATCCAGTGCTGCGCGAATTCGCGGCACTGGCGGCGGAATTCGTTGATCTCGACCTGATCCTTGTCCTTGCCCTTGGCGCGATACTGCTCCTCGATCTTCCATTCGATCGGCAGGCCGTGACAGTCCCAGCCGGGAACGTAGTTCGAATCGAAGCCGAGCATCTGGTGGGTGCGCGTCACCAGATCTTTCAGAATTTTATTCAGCGCATGCCCGATGTGGATGTTGCCGTTCGCATAAGGCGGGCCGTCATGCAGGATGAACTTGTCGCGGCCTTTGGCCGTCTTCCGCATCAGTTCGTAGAGGCCGATCTTCTGCCAGCGCGCGAGAATCTCCGGCTCCTTCTGGGGCAAGCCGGCGCGCATCGGAAAATCGGTCTGGGGCAGGAACAGCGTCTCCGAATAATCGGGGCCGTCCTTCTTCTCTTTGGCCATCGGGGGTCGGGTCTCGTTGTGCGCTGCGTTCTAGCAGCCGGAGTCAGGCGTTTCCAGCCTGCCGCAGCAGCGTCCTCGCCTGCTCGCTGTCCCGGTTCATCTGCACGATGAGGGCTTCGAGGCTGTCGAATTTCTCCTCGTCCCGCAGGAAGCCCGCGAATTCGACCGTCATTTCCTGTCCGTAAAGATCGGCGGAGAAGTCGAACAGGAACACCTCGAGCAGCGGCGCGCCGTTGTCGAAGTGAGGGCGGCGCCCGAAACTCGCGACGGCGTCATAGCTCTTGCCGCCGACGTGCGCGCGAACCGCATAGATGCCGTGCCGGAGCCTGCAGGTCGGGTCGAGCTGCAGGTTCGCGGTCGGAAAGCCGAGTTCGCGGCCGCGCTTCTCGCCGTGGATGACCTCGCCGGTCACGAACCAGCGATAGCCGAGGAGATCGTTCGCGCGCGGCAGATCGCCGGCCTGAAGTGCGTCGCGGATCTTGCCGGACGAAACCGGCGTGCCGTCGTCGTTCAGCGGTTGCACGATCTCGACCTCAAAGCCGTAGCGCTTGCCCGCATCGATCAAAAATTCTGGCGTGCCTTGCCGCTGCTTGCCGAAATGAAAATCGTGGCCGACCGCGACGCCTGCGATGCCGAGCCAGCCGACGAGGATATTGGAAACGAATTCCTCGGCGCTCAGCGAGGCAAGCGCCTTGTTGAATTCCATCACCACCGCGCCGTCGACGAGGTTGTTCCCCGCGAACAGCCGGAGCTTCGTTTGTTCCGGCGTCAGGCGGAACACCGGCGCGTCCGGCTTGAAGAACGTGCGCGGATGCGGCTCGAAAGTAAGCACGAGCACGCAGGACTTCTGCGGGATCATGTGCGCCTGCACGCGCGCTGCCTCGATCACCGCCTGATGGCCGCGATGCACGCCGTCGAAATTTCCGATCGCGACGAAGCCGCGCGAAAGCCGTGGCGGCACGACGCCGCCGTCACGGATCACCGGAAAATCGGAAGGAAGAGAAAGAGGAATCTTCATGCCAGCCACGCGGCTCGGATAAACCGGCCCTATGGCGCATGAGTCAAGGATGGATTGGTAGAAGCGCTTTCAGGCTGCAGGCTGCGGCGGCACCGGACGGCGCGGCACGGAGACGGTGGCCTGACCGTCCAGCACCTTCTGCCCGTCAACTTTGGCCTCGCAATAGAGCACGACGCGTCTGCCTTTCTCGACCAATTCGACCACTTCGGCGCTGACGTTGACGACGTCGCCGATCTTCACCGGCCCGTGAAACTCGAGTGTTTGCGAAATATAGACCGCGCCCGGCCCCGGCAGCTTGGTGCCGAGAATCGCGGAAATCAGGCTCGCGGTATAGAGGCCGTGGGCGATGCGCTGCCCGAATACGGTCTTCTGCGCATACATATCGGAGAGATGGACCGGATTGTGATCGCCGGTCAGCTCGGCAAAGCCTACTACATCCTCGTCCATGACCGTGCGCATCAGGCTCTCGCGCATGCCGATCTTGATGTCCTCGAAATAGAGCGGCTTGATCGCCGTCACATCCAACATCTTGTTCACCTAAAAGACCCCATCCAGCCTTGCACCCAGCCCTTTAGTGCGGGGCACAATAGTTCCCGCACCGCAATAACCCATGGGAGGGAAAAAGGGAATTAACCCAATGGCAAGCCGGTTTTGGTACCCGGATGAGGCAAGTTGGCTGCCAGGACGGCGGCCGGAGACCTTTCGCGGAGCGAACCAGATGGCCGCCGATACGCAAATGCCGATCCTCGTCGTTGACGACTACAAGACGATGATCCGGATCATTCGCAACCTCCTGAAGCAGCTTGGCTTCGAGGACGTGGATGAGGCCGCCGACGGCAAGGAAGCTCTCGGCAAGCTCAAGGAAAAGAAATACGGCCTGGTAATCTCCGACTGGAACATGGAGCCGATGACCGGCTACGAGCTCCTGCGCGAGGTCCGCTCGGACCCCGGTCTTTCCAAGACCCCCTTCATCATGGTCACCGCGGAATCGAAGACCGAGAACGTGGTCGCCGCGAAGAAGGCCGGCGTGAACAACTACATCGTCAAGCCGTTCAACGCGGCAACGCTGAAAAACAAAATCGACGCGGTGTTCGCACCCGCGGCGTAAAAACAGTACGGCAATCATGGGAATTCTGGGTAGCGTCGAACTGGAGAACGAACTCCGCAAAATCGCGGATTACATCGTCGCGCTGAGGCGCGAGATCGCCGTGCTCCAGGCGAACGAAATACACATGAAGAAAATCCCGGCCGCGGGCCAGGAACTCGCCGCCGTCGTCAGTTCCACCGAAGGCGCGACCAACGAGATCATGGCCATCGCCGAAAACGTGATGTCGGCCGAGGCCAGCGACCTCTCGGATTACAAAGCCTTTGTCGATAAGGAAATGATGGCGATCTTCGAGACCTGCGCGTTTCAGGATCTCACCGGCCAGCGCATCTCGCGCGTCGTCAAGACACTCGAGCATATCGAAGCCCGCGTCTCGCGCTTTGCGACCTATACCGGCGTGCAGGACGAAGCGGGGCACGCGAACGAAGCGGAAGCCGAAGCCGCCGCGCGCCGCGAGAAGCTCCTGCTCCACGGCCCATCGATCGCCGACGAAGGCAATACGCAGCCCGATATCGACCGGCTGCTTGCGGCGATCAAAGGTCTTTAAGTCTTACCAGCTCAAGCGGTGCATCATACCGACCGGCCAGGCGGCCTGCTCGGCAAAGATTTCGCCCGCGCGGTTCTTCTCTGCGGAAAAATCCTCGGCGTGAATGCCGCCGGTGATAAACAGGCAGTCGATGCCCTGTAGCGCCGCACCCTTCAGGTCGGTGCGGGCACCGTCGCCGATCGCAAGAATCTCTTCTTTCCCGATCCTCGCGCGCCGGATTTTTTCCGCGGCCGCAATCGCCTGATCGTAGATCGGCGCATAAGGCTTGCCGGCGTAGATCGCCCTGCCACCCATCTGTTCGTAAAGCTGCGCAAGCGCACCGGCGCAGACGATCAGCTTGTCACCACGTTCGACCACGAGATCGGGGTTCGCGCAAAGCATCAGCACACCGCGCTTGACGAATTTCTCGAACATCGCGCGGTAGTCTTCCGCGACTTCCACTTCATCGTCGAAGGGGCCGGTGACGACCGCGAGATCGCATTCGTCCTCAACGACGAGCTTGTTCGGCAAGCCGTCATAATTCGGAAGATCGCGGTCGGGCCCAAGATGGAAAAGTTTTGCCTCGGGGCGCGCTTCGAGCTCGGCGCGCGCGACATCGCCGGATGCGACGATCGTGTCGTAGCAGTCCGCGGGCACGCCCCATTTTGCGATTTGCTTCGCAACCACGACGCCCGGACGCGGCGCATTGGAAATGAGAATTACTGTTGCGCCGTTCTCGCGCGCTGTCTTCAGCGCTGCGCAGGCGGCCGGATAAGCGGCGGCGCCGTTATGCACGACCCCCCAGACGTCGCTCAGGAAGAGCTTGTAGTTGGGGGCGAGCGCGCGGAAGCCGCTTAGAACTGGCGGGACGGCAGCGAAGGAATTTGGGACCGGGTTTTTCAAGGCGCGCGGGAGTCGCACGAATGGGCGTGCGAGGCAAGGGCTTTACGCGCGGCGAACCGTCCGGGCGGCGAGCTTGGCGAGATCGTTCGGACGCGGCGCGGGTTCCGGCGTCTTGGTTTCGGGCGCCGGAAACTCGGAAATCTCGCCCTTGAGAATTTCGGAGCGAACCGGCCGCGGCGGTGCGAACAAGTTACCCTGGCCAAAGCCGAGATCGTAATCGAGCAGGTCGACCACGGTTGGCTCGGTTTCGATCTTTTCCGCGACGAGGTCGATGCCGTAGCGGCCAAGCAGATCGACGAGATCGGCGGGATGCACCTGTGCTCCGGTGTGCGGCACGCGGCCGAGCAGCAGCTCGGAGCCGATTTTCAGATAACGCACGCCGCGCTCGGCCATGGCCTGCGGATCGATGTGCAGGTCGGTCACGTGATCGATCGCGAAGCGGAAGCCGCGCTCGCGCAACTGATGCAGGCTGTCGCGATAGACCGCGTTCGGCGAACGGAAATCGTTCTGCGCGATCTCGATGACCAGCGACGGTGCAATTGCCTTGTTCGCTTCCAGCACGTTCATGATCTGCGCCATGGCCGCGCGCTCGGAAAGTGTTTCGGAGGCGAGGTTGAAGAAGAGGCCCACGTCCTTCGATTTCGTCGCGAGCCGCCGGACCACTTGCACCGCGGACTGCACGAGATTTTCGTCGAGCGGAAGCACCGCGCCGCTCCGGCGCGCAGCGTCAATGAAGTGCGCCGCCTCGATCAGCTTGCCTTCGGGCAGCCGCAAACGCGACACGGCTTCGTAGAACCGGACCTTGCGCTGCGGCAACGTCACGATCGGCTGTAAATGCACGTCGATGCGCTGGTTGGCGAGTGCATCCTTCAGAAGTGCGGCGACTTCATTGTCCTTCAATTCGCCGAGTGGGTTGACCGGACCGGCGGCACGCGCGGGCGCAGCCGGCTGCGGCTGCGCGGACGCGATTTCGGCTACCGCCCGTGCGGCTGCCTCGGGTGAAGTCGCAAAAATCTGCTTCTGCGCGAGCAGGCTGTCGTGCTCGGAAACGGTCTTGGCGAGATCGCCGACCAGTTCGGCGAGGTCGCCGATTTCCTTCGCGAGCGGTTCGGTGTGGGACTTCAGGTCTTCCTGCGCTGGCGCCGTCTCGAATTTCTCGAGCCGCACGCTCAAATCGCCAACCTGGCGCGCGATGTCGGCGGAGGCGCGGGCGAGCGATTCGATCCGCTCGTTATTCTCGATCCGGTCGCGGGCGCGGGCGGAAACGGATTCCACCGTCAGCAGACCGAACAGGACGGCGAGCGCGCAGAAGGCCGCTTCCACCGCGGTAATACCGGCGGCGTAATGCAAAACCGCTCCGACCGACGCTGCGATCAGCACCATGCAGAACGCGATGAAGAAAAAGCCTTTGCCGAACATGTTCTGGAGGAGCCCGCCACTCCCGCAGATCCGGGAGGCCGTCCCCCGAATCTCCCGCGCGAATCATAGGCGAAGGGGCTGTCCCTAGGAAGCGCGGCCCATTGAATCTGGAAAATGGCCGTAATCGCGTTACATTTCCCTCGCCATACTGTTGCCGATCCCGAACGACGCCGGACAGCACGACCGCAAGGAGGAATGGAAATGATGACCTTGATCCTCAACCGCCGGAACCTTCTGGCTGCCGGCGGCTCCTTTGTGGCGATGGGCGCATCCGGACTGTTGCTGCCGGCCAGCGCGCAAGGCGTCGCGCCGACCGAGTCGATGCCGGGCGGGGCCAACAATTACCAAAAGGGCGCGCCGATCGTGGAGCGCATCGGCAAAGGCGGCTTCGTGATGTCGGGTACCGTGCGCCGCGCGGGCGACGGCGCGCCGCTCGCTGGGCAACGCATCCAGATGTGGGCGCATACGGTCGAGGGGCGTGAAGATAATCCGCGCAGTCACGGCGCGACACTCACCGACAAGAACGGCGCGTTTCGTCTCGAGATGCCGCAGATCATTCCCGTATTCGGCCAGCCACACGGGCATCTCGCTTATGACAGCGGCGATTTCAAAACCGTGTTTCTGCGCCCCGTGATGAAGAGCGCGAAGGATACAAGCCTGGAAGCGCACTTCGTCCTGCAGCCGGCCTGACCAAGCTGTGAAAGAGAAGACGGCGCTGATCCGCAGCGCATTGATCTGGGCCGTCCTTGCCGCCGCGATCGGCGTGCCGATCCTGCTTGCCGCGACAAGCCCATATCTCCAATGGCGCGATGCGATCTACATCGCGGCGAGCTTTGCCGGAATCATCGCGCTCAGTCTCCTGCTCGTTCAGCCCTTGTTGATCGCCGGATATCTGCCGGGATTGTCGGTCTATCGCACGCGGCGCGTGCATATCTGGGTCGGCGGTGTGCTGGTCGTCGCGATCATCGTTCACGTCGCGGGACTCTGGATCACCAGTCCGCCGGACATGCTGGACGCACTCCTGTTTCGCTCGCCTACATTATTCTCACCCTTCGGCGTGGTGGCGATGTGGGCAATCTTCGCCGTGGCAGCGCTCGCCTTGTTTCGCAGAAGGCTCGGATTGCGAGCCTGGCGCATCACGCATCTCACGCTTGCCTCCGTCATCGTCGGAGGCAGCGTCGTCCACGGTATGCTGATCGAAGGCACGATGGAGACGATATCGAAGGCGGCGCTTTGTGCGCTCGTCATCGCCGCGACCGTCAAGGTCGTGGTCGATCTCTGGTCGCGCAAAAAACGCGCGGCTACTGAATTGCCTTGATCACCTTGCCGAGCTTTTCGAAAATCTCGCCGATCTGCGCTTCCGAAACGATCAAGGGCGGGGAAACTGCGAGCGTATCGCCTGCGATGCGGATCATCATGCCCGCATCATGGAAGGCATATTCGAGCGACTCGTAGCCGCGTTTTCCCGGCGCATCCTTGCGAGGCGCCAGATCGATGCCGCAGGCTAGGCCGACGCAGCGGATATCGAGCACGTCCGGCAAAGATTTCAGCGACATCGCCGCGTCGTACCAGAGCGGCTCGAGTTTACGCGCGCGCGCGAACAAATCTTCCTGCTTGTAGAGATCGAGGGTAGCCAGGCCCGCCGCGACCGCAAGCGGGTGCGCCGAATACGTGTAGCCGTGAAACAGCTCGATCACGTGCTCCGGGCCTTTCATGAAGGCGTCGTAGATTCCCTTGCGCGCGATCACGCCGCCCATCGGCACCGAACCCGACGTGATGCCCTTCGCGAAGGTGATCATATCCGGCACCACGCCGTAGCGTTCAGCGGCGAAGGCGTAGCCGAGACGGCCATAGCCGGTAATCACCTCGTCGAAGATCAGGAGAATACCGTACTTGTCGCAAATTTCGCGAAGCCGCTTGAGATACCCTTTCGGCGCGGGCAACACGCCGGTCGAACCCGACATCGGCTCGACGATGACGGCTGCGATGGTGGAAGCGTCATGCAACGCGACCAGCCGCTCTAATTCGTCGGCAAGCTCCGCGCCCCATTCGGGTTCGCCCTTGGAGAAAGCCTGCTTCTGGCGATTGTAGGTCGAGGCGAGATGATCGGTGCCGCCGAGCGCGGTGCCGAATTGTTTCCGGTTCGCGACCATGCCGCCGACGGAAATTCCGCCGAAACCAACACCATGATAGCCGCGCTCGCGGCCGATCAGGCGCGTGCGCGAGGCGTTGCCGGTCACATTATGATAAGCGAGCGCGATTTTCAGCGCGGTATCGACCGCTTCCGAGCCTGAATTGCAAAAGAACACATGATCGAGGTCTCCAGGCGCGAGTTCCGCGATGCGCGTCGCCAGCGTAAATGCCTGCGGGTGGGAGAACTGGAACGATGGCGCGAAATCCATTTCGCCCGCCTGTTTGCGGATCGCTTCGACCACCGGCGCGCGATTATGCCCCGCGTTGATGCACCAAAGCCCCGCGCAGCCGTCGAGCACCTTGTGCCCGTTCGCGGCGGTGTAGTGCATGTCCTTCGCGCTCACGACGAGACGCGGGCGCTTCTTGAAGGAGCGGTTCGCGGTGAAGGGGATCCAGAACGCTTCGAGGTCGTTCGGCGCCTGTTTCGCATCGATATCGTAGGCGAAGGCCATGGGCTTGCTCCTTGCGCCAAACCCTAGCAGCGGCCCGCCAGACCCGGCCACCCCGCGGCGCAAAAACAAAGGGTTTGTTTACCCTGTTTTGGCACTCTCACGCCCAATGAAATAGGGCGTTCCGCGTAAGGGGCACCCGTAACCAGTCCGCGTCGAGGGGTCGCCCGGTAATGGTAAGGAATAACGGCTCGCAAGAGCCCAATCGCGTAAGCGTTGCGTCCGCCGCTTCCCGAATTCTGGTCATCGATCACGATCCGGCCACGCGCCGCCTGCTGATGAAGGCGCTCGCCAGCGTCTCGCCGCTGCCGCTCGAAATCTTCGAGGCCGAACGCCCGGAAGACGGTATTGCCGCCGCGCGGAAAGGCTCTTTCTCGTCCGCCGTGGTTTCGTTCGACCGGCGCGCACTCTCGGCGAACATGGAAATGATCGCGAGCCTGCGCGCGGCAGGCATTCAGGGCCCGGTCGTCGCGACTTCCGCGACGGGTTCCGTGACCGCCGCGGTCGAGGCGATCCGTGCCGGCGTCAACGATTTCGTGGTGAAGCCGTTCCAGCCCAAGGAATTCGAGCGCCGCATGCTCGCGCGCATCCGCGAATATGAATCCGCCCGCGTCGCGCTCGCGGAAATTCCGGCGCATGAAACCGATGTCTCCTTCGAAGGCTTCATCGGCGCGTCGGCCGCCATGAAAGAAGTCTATGCGCAAATCGAGCGGGTCGCTTCTTCCAAGGCGCCGGTCTTCGTCACCGGCGAAAGCGGTACCGGCAAGGAAGTCTGCGCCGAAGCGCTGCACATGCGCTCGCGCCACCATTCGGGCCCGTTCATCGCGCTGAACTGCGGCGCGATCCCGAAAGAATTGATGGAAAGCGAAATCTTCGGTCACGTGAAGGGAGCCTTCACCTCCGCGCATGAAGACCGCGCGGGTGCTGCCGAGCTTGCGAACGGCGGCACGCTGTTCCTCGACGAAATCTGCGAAATGGATTTCGCGTTGCAGGCGAAGTTGCTTCGCTTCATCCAGACCGGCACCTTCCGCCGCGTCGGCGGCGCGAAAGAGATGAAGGTGAACGTGCGCTTCGTGTGCGCGACCAACCGCGACCCGAAAGAAGAAGTGGCAACCGGCCGCTTCCGCGAAGATCTATTTTACCGCCTGCATGTGCTGCCGATGCATCTGCCGTCCTTACGCGAACGCGGCGGCGACATCCTGCTGCTCGCGCGCACCTTCCTTGCGCGCTTCGCCGAGGAAGAAGGCCGCCACTTTCAGGGCTTCGATGCCGACGCGGAAGCCGCGCTTACGGCCTATCGCTGGCCCGGCAATGTGCGCCAGTTGCAGAATGTGATCCGCCGCGTCGTCGTGCTGCATGACGGCGAACTCGTCACCGGCGCGATGCTCGATCTTCCCGTCGGCCACACGCACGAAGCCGCGCGCGACACCGGCCCGCTGCCGCGGCAGGCGAGCCCGTCGATCGATCCCTACTGGATGCAGGAACAGCGCATCATCGAAGAGGCGCTGGCCGCCTTCGACGGCAACGCGCAGAAAGCGGCCGCCGCGCTCGAGATCGCGCCGTCCACAATCTACCGCAAGATGCAGAGCTGGTCGCAGGAAGGCTGATCGCGGCCTTCTTGCCGCCCCGCCCGCGCTCCGTTACCACTTTGCGATGATGGCATTTCGCCATCGCGGGGTTTTCCGATGGCACTGATTGCAAACATCCTCACCGGCATCGTCGCCGCGTTGCACGCTTATTTCCTGATGCTGGAAATGTTTTTCTGGACGCAGCCGCTCGGGCTTCGCGTCTTCAACAACACGCTGCAGAAGGCGCAGGACTCCGCCGTGCTCGCCGCGAACCAGGGCCTCTATAACGGCTTCCTCGCCGTGGGCCTGCTTTACGGAATCTTCGCGTCGAACGCCGCGGTCGGATTCCAGTTCAAGGTTTTCTTTCTGCTGTGCGTGATCGTGGCCGGGCTTTACGGCGGCTACAGCGTTTCGTCGCGCATCATCTATGTGCAGGCGCTGCCGGCATTGATCGCGCTAATCTTCGTCTGGCTCGCCAACCGTTGAGCTTCTTCGCGCGCTACAAGGCGGAGCTCTTGGAGACGCTCGCGATCGTGCTCGCGACGCTGCTCTCCTATCTGATCGCGCGTGCGCTTCATCTCGCCGAGCCGTTCTGGGCGGTGATTACGGCAGCCATCGTGGCGCGGCTCACCGCGCGGGTCGCAGTCTATGCCGCGGCCTACCGGTTAGCTGCAACGCTCGCGGGCGCGCTTTACGGACTGCTGCTTGCGTTTGCGCGGCCTATCGGATTGCCGGAGCCTTTGCTGCTCGTTCTTCTGGTCGCGCCGCTCGGGCTGCTTGCGGTGTTTCAGCCAAAACTCCGCGCCGCGCTGATCGCAGGCATCATCGTATTTTCGGCCGCCGCGCACCTCGACACGCCGGTTGCTCCGGCGCTTGCGCGGATCATGGAAGTCGGGCTGGGGGCGGTCGTCGCAGCCGCGATCTCGGTGCTTTTCGGCCTGATCTTTACGCTTCCGCCGCGAAAATCGCGCCCCGGGGCTGGGAATCCGTAACCGCTTTCGGCTATACGCCTGCCCATCATGAGCAAGCCTCAGCGAATAAAGCCCCGCCTGCCCCGCGGCCTCGAAGACCGGGGCCCGGAGGAATTGCGCGCGCTCCGGGAAATGTCGGAGTCGATCCGGCGCGTCTATGAGCGCTACGGCTTCGAGGCGGTCGAAACGCCCGCGATCGAATATACCGACGCGCTCGGAAAGTTTTTGCCCGACTCCGACCGCCCGAACGAAGGCGTATTCTCGTTTCAGGACGACGACGAGCAGTGGATGTCGCTGCGCTACGATCTCACCGCGCCGCTCGCGCGTTACGTCGCCGCGAACTTCGACAACCTGCCGAAGCCTTATCGCTCGTATCGTTTCGGCAACGTGTTCCGGAACGAAAAGCCGGGTCCGGGCCGCTTCCGCCAGTTTTTGCAATTCGACGCCGACACGGTCGGCTCCTCGACCGTCGCGGCGGATGCCGAGATGTGCATGATGGCCGCCGATACGCTCGAAGCGCTCGGCATTGCGCGCGGCGACTACGTCATCAAAGTGAATAACCGCAAGGTGCTCGACGGCGTGATGGATGCTGCGAACATCGCAGCCGAGCAGCGCCTCACCGTGTTGCGCGCGATCGACAAGCTCGACCGGCTCGGCATCGACGGCGTGAAGCAATTGCTCGGTGCTGGCCGCAAAGACGAATCCGGCGACTTCACGAAGGGCGCGGGTCTCGACGCGAGCGGCATCGACGCGATCTCGAAATTCGTTGCCGCGAAGGGCGAAGGCAATCGCGAGACGGTCGAGAATATCAAAAAGAACGTGAAGCTCTCGCCCGCGGGCGAGGAAGGTATCGAGGAACTCGTCACCATCAGCAAGCTCATTGCCGCGAGCGGTTATGACGACCGCGTGAAAATCGATCCTTCCGTGGTGCGCGGGCTCGAATATTACACCGGCCCGGTTTACGAGGCCGAGCTTACGTTTCAGACCAAAGACGAAAAAGGAAATCCGGTGCGCTTCGGCTCGGTCGGCGGCGGCGGGCGCTACGACGGCTTGATCGCACGCTTCCGCGCGGAGCCCGTTCCCGCAACCGGCTTCTCGATCGGCGTGTCGCGTCTGCTCGCGGCACTTCGCATGCTGAAGAAGATCGACGACAAGCAGGAATTCGGTCCGGTCGTGGTGACGATTTTCGATAAGGACCGCGTCGCCGACTATCAGGCGATGGTGAAAGAGCTTCGTCTCGCGAACATCCGTGCCGAACTTTATCTCGGCAATCCGAAAAATTTCGGCAACCAGCTCAAATACGCTGACCGGCGCAACTCTCCGGTCGCCGTCATTCAAGGCGGCGACGAAGTCGCGCGCGGCGAAGTGCAGATCAAGGACCTGATCGACGGCAAGAAAGCGGCGGAAGCGATTGCCTCCAACGCCGAGTGGCGCGCCTCGCGCCCCGCGCAGTTCTCGGTCCCGCGCGAGAAGCTGGTCGAGACTGTGCAGGAAGTACTGAAGCGGCACGGGATTCATTGACCGGCGGCTGCTAACCTTCCGCCCCGGGCGCGATAGCGCCCCCTTCCAACCCCTGCTACAAGCCCGCGCCATGAAGACCGGCAACCAGAACGGCAAGAACGGCTTTTCCGCCGCCCTCGTAGACCTCTACGAGCGCGCCGGTTACGCGCGCGTCGAGCCCGCGATTTTGCAGCCCGCCGAGATTTTTCTCGAGCTTTCGGGCGAGGAACTGCGCCGCCGTCTCTTTATCTTTACCGATTCCACCGGCGACGAACTCTGCCTGCGGCCCGATCTCACGATCCCGGTCTGCCGCGCGCATATCGAGAAAAAAGGCACCGCCGCGAATTACTGCTATCTCGGGCCAATCTTCCGCGACCGTGGCGGCGGCAGCGGCGAATACCTGCAAGCCGGTATCGAACAGCTAGGCCGCGAGGACAAATCCGCGGCCGATGCCGAATGTCTGATGCTCGCGCTCGATTCCGCGAAAGTATTCGGCATCGACGCGCCTGCGATCCGCATGGGCGACGTCGGCCTCTTCTCCGCGCTGGTCGCCGCGCTGAAACTCCCGCCCGCATGGCAGCGGCGATTGCTGAAAGACTTCAATCGCACCGGCACGCTTGAGGCGGACCTTGCCTCGCTCAGAAGCAAAAGCGATCCGCGCGCTTCGCACGCGGGCGTGCTCGCCGCGCTCGAAGGTGCGGACCCGAAGGCGGCGCGCGCCTTCGTCACCGATCTTCTTTCCATCGCTGGCATTTCCGCTGTCGGCGGACGCACGGTCGAAGAAATTGCCGAGCGCTTTCTGGAGCAGTCCTCGCGCGGCGCGACTTCCGATCTCGCGCCGGAAGCAGCAAGCGTGCTCGAAAAATATCTGCGCATCGCGGGCGACCCGGACGAAGCACTCGCCGCACTCCGCGCGCTGGCAGCCGAGGCGAAACTCGATCTCTCCGAAGCGCTCGGGGCTTTCGAGCAGCGCACGGGTTTCATCGCGGCGGCGGGCGTCGACGTTTCGAAGATCAAGTTTGCGACCGCCTTCGGCCGCGCGCTCGATTATTATTCAGGCATGGTGTTCGAGCTTTACGATCCGTTCGAACGCGTGAACTGGCCGCTCGCAGCCGGCGGGCGCTACGACAATCTCTTGACGCTGCTCGGCAACCCCTCTCCCGTTCCCGCGGTTGGCTTCGCCGCCTGGGTCGAGGAACTCGAAAAAGCGGGAGGTGCGGTATGAGCGCGCTCATTCTCGCAGTACCGTCCAAGGGCCGGCTCATGGAAAACGCGCATGCGTTTTTCGCGCGCGCCGGGCTTTCGCTGGTGCAGGGACGTGGCGGCCGCGACTATCGCGGCGCCATTCCGGAACTGCCCGATGTGGAGGTCGCCTATCTTTCCGCCGCCGACATCGCGGCATCGCTCGCGCAGGGCTCGATCCACATCGGGATCACCGGCGAAGATCTCGTGCGCGAAACGATTCCGGACGCCGACAACAAGGTCGTGCTGCTCGAGGGTCTGCGCTTCGGCTACGCGAACGTGGTCGTCGCCGTGCCGCAGGCGTGGATCGACGTGCGCAGTATGGAAGATCTCGATGATGTCGCGACCGCGTTTCACGCGAAACGCGGCCAGCGCATGCGTGTCGCCACGAAATACGTGAACATGACGCGCGCCTTCTTCGCGGGTCACGGCATTGCGGATTACCGCATCGTCGAAAGTCTTGGCGCAACCGAAGGCGCGCCTGCGGCTGGCACTGCAGAATTGATTGTCGACATCACCACGACTGGCGCGACCTTGGCCGCGAACGGCCTCAAAGTGATCGACGACGGCATCATGCTGCGCTCGCAGGCGAACCTCGTCGCCTCGATCGGCGCGGACTGGAACGCGAAGGCGCGCCGCGCGGCGCAACTTCTGCTCGACCGCATCGCCGCCGAGCGCCGCGCGCGCACCATGCGCGAAGTCCGCATGCGCTTCAAAGGTGCGGACGCGGAGATGCTCGCCGAAGCCAAGGGCCGCTTTGGCGTGCAGTCGCCGTTCGGCGGGCCGACCTCGTCGGGCATGCTGACGTTGCTATGCCCGCCTTCGACACTGCACGAATTCACGATCTTCCTGCGCGAGCGGGGGGCGGAAACCGTGATCGTCTCCGCGCCGGAATACGTGTTCGCGCAGGACAATCCGCTTTACGACATGCTGGTGTCGAAGCTCGGCTGACGCGGCTATTTCGCCGCGCGGAACACGAGCACGCGCGCGAGCGTGAAATTCACCACAAAGCCCGCGGCGATTCCGATGATCTTGGCGACCACGAGCGGCACCAAGGGAGCCGCGAGCCAGAGCGCGGTGGTATTCGCGATCAGCCCGCCGGTCTGGGTCGCGGCGAAAAAGAAGTAATCCGGCAGCCGCGGCTTTTTGCCGAAGGTAAAGCGCGAATTGAAAAGATAGGAACAGCTCACCGCCACCGCCCAGGCGATCACGTTCGCGACGATGATGTTGTCGGTGACGGTATGGAGTGCCGTGAAGAACACGGCGGCATCGACCCCGGCATTGGCAAAGCCGATCAGGCCGAAGCTGAAAATCTGCTTGAAAAGATCGCGCATGGAATCACTCGGGACAGCCGGGCGCTTCCTAGCACGGCGCGGGGCGCCGAACGGAGAGCGTTTTACGGCGTTTTGGCTTTGGGCTAGGAACGCTTTCGGGAAGGAACGTGCGAAGCGCCATGAACGCGAACCAAGGCATGAAAAGGGCCGAAGGCCTCACCATCGTCGTCCCCGCCTTCAACGAGGCGGCCGGGCTGCCGGCGCTCCACCGCAAGCTGATGCAGCTCACGGGACGGCTGCGCGACCAGCGCGGGCTCAAATCCGAAATCATCTATGTCGACGACGGCAGCCGCGACGACACCTTCGCGGTCGCCTCCACGCTCCCGGCCGAAACCGCCGATGTGCAGGTCCTTTCGCTTTCGCGCAATTTCGGCAAGGAAGCGGCCCTCCTCGCCGGCCTCGACCGCGCGCGCTACGGCGCGATCATGTTCATGGACGGCGACGGGCAGCATCCACCGGAGATGGCGGAGAAGCTCGTCGCGCTCTGGCGGGACGAGCACTACGACGTCGCCTATACCGCCAAGGCGCATCGCGACGAAGAACCGGTCGCGCGACAGATTTTTGCGAGGATTTTCTATCGGCTGTTGAATTTCAATTCGCGTGCGCCGATCCCCGAGGATGCGGGCGACTTCCGCCTGCTCTCCCCGCGTGCGGCCGACGCGCTGCGGCAGATGCCGGAACGCAACCGTTTCTTCAAAGGGCTTTCGAGCTGGATCGGCTTCAGGCAGATTCGCGTGCCCTATGAACCCGCACCGCGCGCACACGGCGCTTCGAACTGGAATTTACGCGCGCTGCTCGGACTTTCCATCGAGGGCATCACCGCGTTCTCGGTGACACCGCTTCGGATTGCAAGCCTCGTCGGCCTCTTGCTGTCCGTGTCCGCGTTCCTGTTTGGCACATGGATCTTGTTCGAGACGATCGTGCTGCGCAAAGGCGTTCCCGGCTATCCGTCGGTGATGGTCGGCATCATGGTGATCGGCGGCGTGCAGCTTTTGGTGCTCGGCGTGATCGGAGAATACATCGCGAAGATTCTTTCCGAACTGAAACGCCGGCCCAATTACTTCATCGCGGAGACTAGTTTGCGCGAGGCGGGCAAGGCGGAGAACTCCAAGCCGCGCGAGGCCGCGGAGTGAAGCGGATCGTCGTCTGCGCCGACGATTACAATCTAGCACCGGGCGTCTCCAAAGCGATCCGCGAACTGATCGCGGCAGGGCGCCTGAATGCGACCTCGGTGATGACTTTATTTCCCGGTCTCGAAGAAGAAGCGAAGGCGCTGCTCGCGACGCCCGCGCCCCGACGGTTGCAGATCGGACTGCACCTCACGCTATCCGGCGGCTTTAGGCCGCTCGCCGCGTCGCCGCTCCCAACGCCCGACGGCAAGTTGCCGAGCCTCGCGGAACTTCATTCGCCGAAGTCGTACTTCAAGCTGAACCGGAAGAACATCGCGGACGAGATCGAAGCGCAGTGCCGCGCTTTCGAAAAGGCTTTCGGCCGCGCACCCGACTATGTCGATGGACACCATCATTGCCAGCTGGTCGCGGGCGTTCAGAAAGTCTTTCTCGAAACGGTCGCGAAACTCTCGCCAAATGCCTGGGTGCGCCAATGTGCGCCGGCGCGAACGAGCGCGCTGCTGACCGCCGATAACAAGACCCGCTTTCTCGGCCTGCTTAGCCTGCGGTTCAAGCAGTTGGCGCGAAAGGCCGGGGTGCCGGTGAACCCGTCTTTCTCGGGTGCCTATAATTATGCCGGCGACCAGAAGTTCGAAGATCTTTTTCCCCGCTTCATGGGCGAGCTCACGGATGGAGGCGTGATGATGTGTCATCCGGGACACGTCGACGATACGCTTCGTTCTCGCGACATCCTGCTCGAGCCGCGCGAAGCGGAATACATGTTGCTTGCAAGCGAGCGATTCCCTATCGCCATGAAAGCAGCCGGAGCGACGCTTGCCTGAAAAAGACGGCCTTCTCGAAAACATCGCGGCGAACTGGAAGACCTATACGTGGCGCGCTCTCGGCGGCGGCATCGGCATCTACGCGATGCAGTGGCTCGCGGAAATGGGCCACTTTCCGATTGCGCTGGTTCCTTTCGCCACTTCCGTCGTCAACGTGATCGCGCTCCCCGATGCGCCTCCGGCCCAGCCGCGCGCGCTGATCGGCGGGCATCTGATCTCGGCCTTCATCGGGCTAAGCGTTCTCTCGATCCTCGGCTCGAACGAGTTCGCCGCTGCACTCGCGGTCGGCATTTCGATCGTCGCGATGCATTTCACGCGCACGATGCATCCTCCGGCGGGTATCAATCCGTTGATCATCGTGACCTCGGCGTTGCCGTGGAGCTTCCTCCTGATGCCTGTGCTCGCCGGCACGCTGCTGCTCACCGCGCTCGCCTTTATCTGGCACGGCATCGAGAACCACTTCGTCGATCACGAAGGAAGCTGGCCCGCGCGCTGGTGGTAAGAGTAGCAGCAGCGCTTGTGCGCTTCTGCATTCGTGCAAGAATTCGTATCGCGCTGGATTCGCTTTGTGCATCCCGTGCACGAGCTTGACCGCCGCGTAAGCACGAACGCACTACGAAATCTCGTTACCGGCAAAACCGATCCGTACCGAGGCTGAATTTTTATTCGCTGGCACGTCGCTTGCTCCGTTGACTTGAGGAATCCGGAACTCCGGAGACGAATGGAGAACGTTATGCGCCGCCGCGACTTTACCAAACTTGCTTTGACCGCAACCGCCGCCACCGTCGCCGCTCCCGCAGTTGTGCGCGCGCAAACGACCTTCAACTGGAAAATGACCAGCGCCTACGGCCCGAAGGCGGCGTTCTATTCCGTCGGTCCGGGCAGTGCGAGCGATCTGTGCAAACGCATCGAAACGATGTCGAACGGACGGCTGAAAATCCAGTTCTACGGCGCGGGCGAACTCATTCCCGCGATGGAGGGATTCGACGCGGCTTCCGCCGGCACGGTCGAGATGAATTACGGCAACGCCTATTTCTGGACCGGAAAAAGTTTCGCTGCGCAATACTTCACCGCCGTTCCGTTCGGCCTCAACTTTCAGGGAATCAACGGCTGGCTTTATGACGGCGGCGGCCTCGCGCTCTATCAGGAGGTCTATGACAAGTTCGGGCTTGTGCCCAAAGTCTGCGGCAATACCGGCGTGCAGATGACCGGCTGGTTCCGGAAGGAAATCAATTCGGTCGACGACTTCAAGGGCCTGAAGATGCGCATTCCGGGTCTTGCCGGCCGCGTCTATCAGAAGCTCGGGGTCGATGTGCGGTTGCTGCCGCCCGGCGAAATCTTTCCCGCGCTGGAGCGCGGCGTGATCGACGCTGCCGAATTCGTCGGCCCCTATCTCGACCGCCAGCTCGGCCTGCAGAAGGTCGCAAAGTATTACTACACGACCGGGTGGCACGAGACCGCAACGGTGTCGGAAGTCGCGATCAACAAGGCGGCATGGGACAAGCTCCCCGACGACCTGAAGGCGATCGTCGATAACGCCTGCGCGGCCTGTAATGTTATCAGCGAAGCATGGTGCCAGAAGAACAACGCGGAAGCCTTTGAAGACCTCGTCAAGAATCAGGGCGTGATCGCAAAGCCGCTTCCCGATGCGGTGGTCGCAGCACTCCGCAAGGAAACCGCCGCGGTGCTTGCCGAGGCGGTCGCAAAAGACCCGCTCGTGAAGAAGGTCAACGACAGCTACTTCGCCTATCTCGAGAAATACAAGCCTTGGACCGCGCTTTCCGAGGGCGTCTATCACTCGAAGGTACTCGCGTAATTCCATGAAACGCGCCGCGTCGATCGCCGCCGCGATCGATACCTTCATCGACAAGTTCGGCATGGTCACGGCCTGGACGAGCTTTGCGCTCGTCCTCGTCATGGCCACGAACGTGCTCTTGCGCTACCTGTTCTCGACCGGCTCGGTCTGGTCGCAGGAACTTGAGTGGCATCTCCTGGTGCCGATCTCGCTACTCGGCATGTCCTACGCGCTTCGCCACGGCGAGCACGTGCGCGTCGATATCTTCTTCTCCAAATATTCCGAGCGCGCGAAAATCATCGGCGAAATCGTTACCGCGATCCTGTCGCTCCTCGTCTGCCTGATCGTGATCCGGCTTTCGATTCCCTATGTCCTGCAATCCTGGAACTACGGCGAAGGCTCCGCCAACCCCGGCGGCATTCCCTATCGCTACGCGCTGAAGGCGCTGATCCCGATCGGCTTCGCGTTGTTCGCGCTGCAATCCTTTGCAGAAGCGATTAAGTGGACGATCAAGCTCAATGAAGTGAAAGCCCTGCAATGACCGGAAATGAAGCCCTTGCGCTCGGGATGCTCGGCGCATTTTTCGTGCTGCTCATGCTCGGGCTGCCGGTCGGGCTCACGCTCGCGGTTTCCGGTCTGGTGTTCGGCTATATCGGATTCGGACCGCTGCTATTCAATCTCGTTCCGAACCGTATCTTCGGCTCGGTAACGAGCTACACGCTGCTTGCGATTCCGCTCTTCGTGTTCATGGGAGTGATGCTCGAAAAATCGCGGCTCGCGGAAGACCTGATGGAAGTGGTCGGGCATCTCGCCGGCAATCTGCGCGGCGGCCTTGGCATCGGCATCATTCTGGTCGGCATCGTAATGGGCGCGACCACCGGCATCGTCGGCGCGACTGTGGTTACGCTCGGGCTTCTGACGCTGCCGACGCTGCTGCGGCGCGGCTACGACAAGGGGCTTGCAGCCGGCATGATCTGCGCGTCTGGAACGCTCGGGCAGATCATTCCGCCGAGCCTCATTCTGATCCTGCTCGCGGATATCCTCAACGAATCCGTTGGCACGCTGTTCGCGGCGGCGGTAATTCCCGGTCTCGTGCTTTCGGGAATTTACATCGTCTACATCCTCGCGCTCGGCGTGATCCGGCCCAACATGGTCCCGCCAGTGCCGCTAGAGGAGCGCCGCGCGCTGCCGCGCACTGAACTCTGGAAGAAGCTCGCGCGCGTGGCGCTGCCGCCAATCGCGCTGGTCGGCGCCGTACTCGGCTCGATTATCGCGGGCATCGCGGCACCGACCGAAGCGGCCTCCATGGGTGCGCTCGGCTCGATCGTCGTCACGGCACTCGGCGGGCGTTTCACCTTCAAGGTGCTTCGCGAAACCGTCGAATCCACCACGAAGATCACCGCCATGATGATGTTCATTCTCATCTGCGCGCAGATTTTCGCGATCGCCTTCCGGGGGCTCGGCGGCGAGAAGCTCGTCGAAGATGCATTCAAATGGATTCCTGGCGGGGTCGCTGCCGAAATCTGGTTCATGCTCTTCATCATTTTCATTCTCGGCTTCTTCATCGAATGGATCGAAATTTGCTACATCGCGGTGCCGCTGTTTCTGCCGATCATGCAGTCGCACGGGCTCGATCTCGTTTGGATCGCGTCGCTGATCTGCGTAATGTTGCAGACCTCGTTCCTGACCCCGCCATTCGGCTGGGCGTTGTTCTTCCTGCGCGGGGTAGCGCCGCCCGAAGTGAAAACCAGCGACATCTATCGCGGCATAGTTCCCTTCGTCGCGATGCAGGTGCTCGCCACCTTCCTCGTGTTCCTGTGGCCGGAACTTGCTACCTGGTTACCCCGCGCGATCGGCTGGTAGCGCGCCTTCGGCAAACGTCACGGAAAGCCAATGGGTTAGCGCCTGTGGTATTTCGGACGCGGCGCGAAAAAACCGCTGTTCGGTCCTCCCCCGCCGCATTGAACCAGCATTCTCCGGGGGGTACCCTTCCGGGATAAAGTTGGGGACGGCGATCATGCGGAAAACATTGCTTTCTGCGATCGCGGCATCTGCGATTTTAAGTGGCTATGCAGCTGCTGCAGATCTTCCGGTCAAAGCGCCGATTTATAAGGCTGCACCGGTGTTCAACTGGACAGGCATGTACGGCGGCATAAACGCCGGCTACGGCTTCGATCCAAATTACTATTTCGAAAATCCGCCCGGAACGATCGACGAGATATTCAACCTGAATCCGCAAGGCGGCTTTGGCGGCCTTCAAATCGGATATAACCGGCAAATGTCGCCGGTGTGGCTGATCGGCATCGAAGCCGATTTCCAGATCGCGGGCATCAGGGACCGTTTCAACTTCATCTATCCCGGCGGCGGCGCTTCTTACGCCGTGCTCGCGATCGACTACTTCTCGACCGTTCGCGGCCGGATCGGCTACGTGCAGGACCGCAATCTTTATTACTTCACTGCGGGCGGTGCGATCGCGAAATTCCAGGCCAATGTTTTTGCCGACTTCGATACCGGTGACGGTCTCATCAGCGGCAACAGGTGGCTCGGCGGCTATGTGATCGGCGTCGGCTACGAGCGCGCGTTCAACAACAACTGGACGCTGAAGGTCGAATATCTCTATCTCGACTTCGCGCATCTCGACATACGCGGCATCAATACGAATGGCGGCCAGGTCGCACTTACCGGCGATCCGTTTCTGCATGTCGTGCGGCTCGGGCTGAACCTGCGGTTTGCTACGATGCCCTAGCGCCGATGCTTTGCGAAAATGGGAAAGCGCGGGATCGCTCCCGCGCTTTTTTATTTTATTGCGACGCGCCCCATTTTTCCGGGCCTGAGTCCCATACCGCGCCGTGCAAATCTTTCGCGAGCGCCGCGACGATCTTGTCGGTGGCGACATAGCCCTCGCCTCCAACTTCCGGGAACGGCGGAATATCGAGCCGCGGCCCCGCGCCTTCGTCGAGCAGGTTCGCGGTCACCGAAACCACCGAAATGACGAAATATTCACTCGAAGAAAGACGCTCAGGTGCCAGCAGGAGCCGCACCGTCACCGCTTCCGAAAAAGCCGCATCCTGAAAGCGGACCGAAGGCCGCGTCAGTTCGAAGACCAGTTGCCCGGTCGCCTTTTCCCAGCGGGTCGAAACCAGCTTACCGCCAAGAACCGGCGCGACGACAGCCGCAAGTTTCTGCGCGAGTTTGTCACGATCAAGCTTTCCGTTTGACGTCCAGTTCGCCGAGGAAACGCGGATCGCTTGATCGAGCGCGACGTAGCCGGTCCAGCCGACGGCGAGCACGCCTTTCAGTTTGCGCAGCTTCGCGACCAGCGCCGGGGCATTCTCCGGCGCAGTCGTGAACTGAATCGTTTGCTGCCGCGTGCGGAGTGCGTTGCAATTTTCGATCAGGCCGTAATTGGTATCGAGCACGATGGCTTCGCCGCGCAGCGCGGCAAGCACGTTCTTCAATTCGCCGAGCCGGAAGCGCACGGCAACCGTCTGCGGCGAGACGGCCGTGAAGTCCGCCGGATTTTCCTCGAGCGTCACCGCTTCGCGCGTGTCATTCAAATCTTCGAGGCTGCGGAAGGTCAGATTGTCCTGCTCTACCTTTGTGATTTGACCCGCGATCGAAACCGTACCGCCATAGGCGAACGTGTCTTTCGTGCGTGTCTTCGTCAGATCGATCGCAACCGGAATTTTACCGAGACTGCTCGTGCCGGTGCCGGAAATCCGGTCGCCGTCGATCTTGAGCGGCAATACGATACGGTCCCACTTGCTCTGAAACTCGCGCTGAAAACAAAAATCGATCTCGGCGGCGGTGAGCTTATCGCCCGCGCGCGTTTCGCGAATGATGCCGTCGGAAGATGCGTTTTCCCCGAGATCGAAGGAAAGCCATATATAAGCGGGGTTCTGCGCATTGCCGGCAACCGGCGCAAGGCAGCTCAGAACAAGCGCCAGCGCGATCTTACGAAATGGCTTCATCACATCCTCAAAACTATCGGTGTCATGCGAGGCGGAAGGCTAGGCAAGCGATTATGAATGCGAGTTGAATTCTGCCGCCCGCGGCAAGGCAAATAAAAAAGGCGCGAGGACAATACCTCGCGCCTTTCTCGTTGTCTTTCGGACTTGCCTAGAAGTCCATCCCGCCGCCGGGCATCTGCGGCATCGCCGGCGCGTCCTTTTTCGGAAGCTCGGCAATCATGGCTTCGGTCGTAACCAGAAGACCCGCGATCGAGGCAGCATCCTGCAAGGCGGTGCGGACGACCTTGGCCGGATCGATGATGCCGGCCTTGAACATGTCACCGTACTTCTCGGTCTGGGCGTCGAAGCCGTAATCGGCCTCGTTCTGGTCGGAAATCTTGCCGACCACGATCGAGCCCTCGACGCCGGCATTTTCCGCGATCTGGCGAATCGGCGACTCCAGCGCCTTCAGCACGATATTTATGCCGGCCTGCACGTCTTCGTTTTCGTTCTTGAGACGGCCGACCGACTTCTTCGCGCGCAGGAGCGCGACACCGCCGCCCGGCACGATGCCTTCTTCCACCGCGGCGCGGGTCGCGTTCAGCGCGTCATCGACGCGGTCCTTGCGCTCCTTGACCTCGATTTCAGTGGCGCCGCCGACACGAATGACGGCCACGCCGCCGGCGAGCTTCGCGAGACGCTCCTGCAGCTTTTCCTTGTCGTAGTCCGAGGTGGTTTCCTCGATCTGCTGCTTGATCTGGGCGACGCGGGCTTCGATGTCCTTCTTCTTGCCGGTGCCGTCGACGATCGTGCACTTTTCCTTCTCGATCACGACCTTCTTGGCGCGCCCCAGCATTTCCAGCGTCACGGATTCCAGCTTGATGCCGAGGTCCTCGGCGATCATCTGGCCGTTGGTCAGGATCGCGATGTCTTCAAGCATCGCCTTGCGGCGGTCGCCGAAGCCCGGCGCCTTTACCGCCGCGACCTTCAGGCCGCCGCGGAGCTTGTTCACGACCAGCGTCGCGAGCGCCTCGCCTTCCACCTCTTCCGCGATGATCAGGAGCGGCTTGCCGGTCTGCACCACGGCTTCGAGCACAGGCAGCATCGACTGCAACGTCGAGAGCTTCTTCTCGAAAATGAGAATGTAGGGGTCGGCAAGGTCCGCGATCATCTTGTCGGCATTGGTGACGAAGTACGGCGAGATGTAGCCGCGGTCGAACTGCATGCCTTCGACGATATCGACGTCGGTCTCCAAGGATTTCGCTTCCTCAACCGTGATGACGCCTTCGTTGCCGACGCGCTGCATGGCTTCCGCGATCATCTTGCCGATGTTCTCGTCGCCGTTCGCGGAAATCGTACCGACCTGCGCGACTTCCTTCGAGGACTTCACGACACGCGCGTTCTTGGTGATGTCGTCGATGACCTTGCTAACCGCGAGATCGATGCCGCGCTTGAGATCCATCGGGTTCATGCCGGCGGCAACAGCCTTCGCGCCCTCGCGCACGATGGCCTGCGCCAGCACGGTCGCAGTCGTGGTGCCGTCGCCCGCGAGATCGTTGGTCTTGGAGGCGACTTCGCGCACCATCTGTGCGCCCATGTTTTCGAACTTGTCTTCGAGTTCGATGTCTTTCGCGACGGTGACGCCGTCCTTGGTGATGCGCGGCGCGCCGAAAGATTTATCGAGCACGACGTTGCGGCCCTTGGGGCCGAGCGTCACCTTCACGGCGTTCGCGAGAATATCGACGCCGCGCAACATGCGGTCGCGCGCATCGGTGGAGAATTTTACTTCCTTGGCAGCCATTGTTCTTGTTCCTTACTTGCCTTTACCGATGATGCCCATGATGTCCGACTCCTTCATGATGAGGAGTTCTTCACCGTCGATCTTCACTTCGGTGCCCGACCATTTGCCGAACAGGATGCGGTCGCCGACCTTAACGTCGATCGGGATGAGCTTGCCCGCTTCGTCGCGGCCACCGGTGCCGACGGCGATCACTTCGCCCTCGGACGGCTTTTCCTGCGCCGAGTCCGGGATGATGATGCCGCTCTTGGTCTTGGTGTCGGCGTCGATGCGCTTCACAACCACACGGTCGTGCAAGGGGCGGAATTTTTTCATGGATGCTTCCTCGAATTTCGCGCGGAGACGCGCTGAAAATGTCTGTGGCACTCGTCATTTTCGAGTGCCAACCGGTGCAGGGCATAGCCCGCGCGATGCAGCCGAGTCAAGGATCGGTCGGAAAAGCGATTATTTCGCAGTTACTTAAGCGAAGGCCCGCAGCGCGTCGTAGAGCAGCTTCGCCGCCGCCGCCAGCAGGATCACGTAGCACCAGAAAAAGAGCCGCGCCTGATCGAGCCGGTCGTGGATGTATTTGCCGAGCCAGACACCGAACGGCACGACCGGCGCGAGCACGAGCGCCTGAATCAGAGTCGCAGGTTTTGCAAACGCGAGCGCGGAATACGGGACCAGTTTCACGACATTGCCGAGCGCGAACAACGCGACCGCGGTGCCTGCGTAAGCCGTCTTGTTCAATCCGCGATACAAAAGATAAGCACTCATCGGCGGACCGCCGGCGTGCGCGACGAAAGTCGTGAAACCGGTTGCCGTTCCCGCGACGAGCGCTAGCGGCGGCGAAACCGGCCGCTCTTTATGTTCGGATTTTCGTCCGCGCAGAAACCAGTCGAGCGCGAAGATCACAGTGATTACGCCGATGCCGGCGGCGACCACGCGCGGATCGACATAGACGAAGAAGACATAGCCCAACGCAATGCCGAAAAGCAGCGCGGGCGCAAGCCACACCAGATCGGGCTTCGACCAACTGCTCCTGCCGAAACTGCCGAAGGCGAAGAAATCCATGAAAGCGACGAGCGGCGCAACCACAATCGCGGCGTCGAGCGGTGGCAGCACCAGCGACAAAAGCGGTACGCCGAGAATCGCGAGTCCGCCGCCGAAGGCGCCTTTACCTACCGAGACGATGAAGATCGTGGTCAGGCCGACGAGATAAAAAGCCGGATCAGTCGGAATCAAGCGTGGCCCGCCGGTTTACGCGTCCGATACGGCTCCTCGAGATATTTTCTAGTCTCGGCGTCGAATTTAATATCGAGCGCTTTCAGCGCGTCCTTCAGATGATGCGGCTTCGAGGCGCCGACGATGGACGAAGTCACGGCCGGATTGGCGAGCGTCCAGGCGATCGCGACCGCCGCGCGCGAAACACCGAGCTTCTCGGCGGTCACGCGCACGCGCTCGGCGATCTCGTGATCGGTGTCGGTCGCGCCGATACCGAGCGTTCTTGCAAAATCGTCGGTATTGCCGCGTAACGTCTTCTCGCCTTGCGACGGCATCGAACCGGCGAGAAAGCCGCGCGCGATCGGCGACCACGGCGTCACCGCAATCTTCTCCTCCTTGCAGAACGGCAGCATCTCGCGCTCTTCCTCGCGATAGATGAGGTTGTAGTAATTCTGCATGGATACGAAGCGGGCGAGGCCACGCTCCTTTTGCATGGTCAGCATCTTCGCGAACTGCCACGACCACATCGACGAGGCGCCGAGATAGAGCGCCTTGCCGGCTTTCACGACATCGGAAAGCGCTTCCAGCGTTTCTTCGATTTCGGTCTCGTAGTCGAAGCGATGGATGATGTAGAGATCGACATAATCCATCTTCAGCCGCTTCAGCGAAGCGTCGATGCCTTCCATGATGTGCTTGCGCGAGAGGCCGCGCAAATTCAGCGCCTTGCCCATCGGATTGAACACCTTGGTGGCGACCACGACTTCTTCGCGCCGCGCGGCGTGTTCCTTGACGGCACGGCCGAGGATCTCTTCGCTCACGCCCTGCGAATAGACGTCCGCGGTGTCATAGAAATTGATACCGGCGTCGAAGGCAGCCTTGAAGAACGGCTTGGAGTCCTCCTCGGTCAGCACCCATTCGCGCCAGGACTTCGAGCCGTAGGTCATACAGCCGAGACACAGGCGCGAAACTTTCATCCCGGTCGAGCCGAAGCGAACGTATTCCATGCGTAAAATTCCTGCGTTACGGTTTCACGTCGAGCATCGTCGACGGCAACCATAGCGCAAGTTGCGGGAATACGGCGAGCAGCGCGACTGCAACGCACATCAGCAAAAACAGCGGGAAGGCGTAGCCGCCGATCGCGAAGATCGAGCGTCCGGTCATGCCCTGCAGCACGAACAGATTGAAGCCGACCGGCGGCGTGATCTGCGCCATCTCGACCACCAGCACGATATAGATACCGAACCAGATCAGGTCGAAGCCGGCGGCAGTGACCAGCGGCATGATGACGGAAGTAGTAAGCACCACCATCGAGATACCGTCGAGGAAACAGCCGAGGATGATGAAGAAGATCGTCAGCGCGAACAGCAGCTGCCACTGCGACAGACCGAGGGTGGTGATCCATTCAGCGAGGGCGCGCGGGATTCCGGTGAAGCCCATCGCAGTCGTGAGAAACGCGGCCCCCGCGAGGATCGCCGCGATCATGCAGGAAGTCACCGTGCCCGCCAGCAGCGCCTCTACGAAAGTTTCGCGCGACATCTGCCCCTGCCACCACGATAGAACGAGCGACAGGAAAACACCGACCACCGCAGCCTCGGTCGCCGACGCGAGCCCTCCATAGATCGAACCGATCACACCGGTGATCAGGAGCACGACCGGTACGAGACGCCGCATCGAACCGATGCGCTCGCGCCACGAAATCAGCGCCTCCGCCTTCGGCATCTTGTCGTCGTTCAAGAGCGCCCAGCCGGCGACGAACCCCATGAACAGCAGCGCGAGGACAATTCCCGGCACGACACCGGCAATGAAGAGGCGAGCGATCGACTGATCGGTCGCCGCACCATAGACGATCATGATGATCGAGGGCGGAATCAAAAGCCCGAGCGTGCCGGAACCCGCGAGCGTACCGATCGCCATCTTGTCGTCGTAGCCGCGCTTTTTCAGCTCAGGCAGCGAGATACGTCCGATCGTTGCGCAGGTCGCGGCCGAGGAACCGGAAACCGCTGCGAAGATGGCGCAGCCGAGCACGTTCACATGCAGGAGCCGGCCGGGAAGACGTTGCATCCATGGCGCAAGCCCCTCGAACAGATCTTCCGCGAGCTTGGTGCGAAACAGGATTTCGCCCATCCAGATGAACATCGGCAGCGCGATCAGGTCCCAACCGTTCAGCGACTGCCACAGCGATGTCGAGAGCGACGCGCCCGCCGGTGCTACGGAAAGAATTTTCATCGCGACGAAGCCGACCGCGCCGAGCGCAAGCGCGATCCAGACGCCGGAACCGAGAATGATGAAAAGGACGAGAACGAGGAAAATCGTCCACTCGACGAAGCCCATATCCCCTACTCCACGCCCTGGGTAACGACGCTTTCGGCCTTGATGAAGGACGGCGCGCCCTGTTTCAGCGTGATGACGAGTTCATCGAGCAACGCGATGCAAAGCGTCACCAAGCCCAGCGTCATCGCGCTTTGCGGAATCCAGTATTTGATCGGGAACAAGCCCGAGGATACATCGCCGAACTTCCACGAATAATAAGCGAGCGTGCCGAGCGCCCAGCTTGCGTAAGCGGAGATCGCGAAGCCAGCCACCAGCGCCCAGATTTCGAGAACGCGGCGGAAACCGGGTTTCGCCGCCTGCAACAGCATGGTCACGCGAATATGTGCGCCGCGCTTGAGCGTGGCGCCGAGCGCGAGGAAGCTCGCGGCACCGAACAGGTAGCCGCCGATTTCGGAAAGCGACGGAATCAGGAACCCGTAGGGCGGATAGCCGAGCCATTTCAGCACGACGTCGAAGATCTGCCCGCAAATCTGCGCGCCGACCAGAACCAGAATGACGACGAGACACCCGGCGGAAAGTGCCAGCGTGAAAGTATAAAGGCCGTCGAGCAGTTTGCGCATGGCGAATATGAAACGGCCCGCTCTTTTTGAGCGGGCCGTTTTCCTTTGTTACTTGCGATAAGCGTCGAGGATGGCTTTGCCGTCCGCGCCCGCGAGCTTTTCCCACTCCGCCGTCATGGTCTTACCGATTTCGGCGAAGCCCTTCTTCAGTGCGTCCGACGGCTGAATGATTTTCATGCCGTTCTTTGCCATGAGCGCGATCTTCTCGTCGGTCTCTGATTCGGAGGCCTTCCAGCCGCGGTCTTCCGCCTCCTTGGCAGTCTTAAGAACGGCGGCCTTCACATCGGCTGGCAGCGCGTCGAAGGCTGCTTTCTGTACGAAGACGACGTTACGCGGCAGCCAGGCCTGCGTGTGATGGAAGTGCGAGAGATAGTCCCACGCCTTGGTGTCGGCACCGGTCGAGGGCGAAGTGATCATCGCTTCAACGCGGTTGGTCGCGAACGCGGTCGGAATATCGGGCACCTCGATCTGGGTCGGGATCGCGCCGGCCAGCTGTGCGATGCGCTGGGTCGCGGCGTTGTAAGCGCGGAACTTCAGACCCTTCAGATCGTCGATGCTTTTGATTTCCTTCTTGGCGTAGATGCCCTGCGAAGGCCACGGCACCGAGAACAGAAGCACGAGACCTTCCTCGGCCAGCTTCTTTTCGAGGAACGGCTTCTGTGCGGCGTAAAGCTTGCGTGCCGCGGCGTAGCTGGTGGCGAGAAACGGAACGGAATCGACGCCGTAAACCGGGCTCTCGTTCTGATGAAGCGAAATCAGTACTTCGCCGATCGGTGCGACGCCGCGGCGGACCGAAGACTTGATTTCCGGATGTTTGATCAGCGAGCCGTTCGAGTGAACGGTGATGACGAGCTTGCCGCCGGTCGCCTTCTCGACGTCTTTCGTAAACTGCACGATGTTCTTGGTATGAAAGTTGCCGTCGCCGTAAGGCGTCGGCATGTCCCATTTGGTTTGCGCGGAAACCGCGGTCGCGGCCAAAGCCGAGATCGCAACACCCGCGAGCAGTGCGGTAATCTGTTTCATGACACTCTCCCTTGGAGGGTTTGGCGAAACGCCGTCCCCTCTTTCCGTGACGTTAGGCTAGCAGCCGAGGCTCCGTGTTCAAGTTTCCCGGCTACAGACTTGCTGCGGCGCGTGCTGCCTGATCGTAGTGGCCGGACAGCGCACGCATCAGCCCGGCGATTTCGGATAAGCGCTTTTCGTCCGCACCGGTCGCCTTCACCGGCGCTACCAGCAGCGCTTCGCGGATTTTTCCGTATTTCTTCACGACCGCTTCGCCTTTCGAAGAAAGCGAGACAGTTTTTTCGCTGCCTTTGCGGCCGGAAGTCAGCAGGCCCGCGCCTTCCAGCTTCTTCACCGCGTAAGTGACGAGATGCGTGTCTTCGATCGACAACACGAGGCAGATGTCGGCGAGCCGTTTCGGACGCGAGCGATGCGCGACCGCGTGCAGAACAAGCACTTCCATCGGATTCACGTCGGGAAGACCCGCAGCCGCGACACAGCGAACCATCCAGCGCTCGAAAGCATGACCGAGAAGAATGAGACCGAACTCGAGCTCGGAAAGCGAAGGCATCGCACCCGCTGCGAGATGCGCGGACGAAACGATCGGACCGAGCGATGTGTCCGCCTTGGCGTTGGTCGCAAGCGAAGCTTTTGGCACTTCGCCTCCCCTCGCGAAAAAATGCCTGACTTTTGAAAGCGTATCGCCAACAAATAATTTGTCAATAAATCGTCGGCGATTTATTTGTAGGCGGAGGAGAACGGCGATGGCGAAAAAACCTGCAGCAAAGGCTTGGGATTTCTGGATCGACCGCGGCGGCACCTTCACCGACGTGGTGGCGAAACCGCCCATCGGAAGGCTAATTGCGAAGAAGCTGCTCTCCGAATCCCCCGCCTATCCCGATGCTGCGGTGCAAGGCATCCGCGAATGTCTCGGCCTTGAGAAGGGCGCGCCGATCCCGCGCGGCATGATCGGTGCCGTGAAAATGGGCACGACGGTCGCGACCAATGCGCTGCTCGAGCGCAAGGGCGACCGCACGCTTCTTCTCATCACCAAAGGCTTTCGCGACGCGCTGAAGATCGGCTATCAGGCGCGGCCGAAAATCTTCGCGAAAGAAATCATCAAGCCGGAAATGCTCTACGAGCAGGTTTCCGAAATTTCCGAGCGCATTCTCGCGGACGGCACGGTCGAAGAAAAAGCCGACGAAAAAGAAATTCGCGCGGCACTCGAAGCCGCGAAGCGCGACGGCATCGCCGCGGTCGCGATCGTGTTCATGCATGCCTACCGCTATCCGGCGCACGAGCAGCTCGCTGCGAAAATCGCGCGCGAGATGGGCTTCGCGCAGGTTTCCGTCAGCCACGAGACTTCGCCGCTGATTAAGCTCGTCGGCCGCGGCGACACGACCGTGGTCGATGCCTATCTCTCGCCGATTCTTGCGCGCTACGTCGCGCGCGTCAGCAAAGAATTGGATGCGAAGAATTCCGGCGCGCGGCTCATGTTCATGATGTCGTCGGGCGGGCTGACCGCCGCCGATCTGTTTCAAGGCAAGGATGCGATCCTCTCCGGTCCTGCGGGCGGCGTCGTAGGTATGGCGCAGACCGGCGAGAGCGCGGGCTTCAAACGCCTCATCGGCTTCGATATGGGCGGCACATCCACCGACGTCTCGCATTTCGACGGCGAATACGAACGCGCATTCGAGACCGAAGTCGCGGGCGTGCGGATGCGCGCGCCGATGATGCAGATTCATACGGTGGCCGCCGGTGGCGGCTCGATCCTGCATTTCGACGGTTCGCGCTTCCGCGTTGGGCCGGACTCGGCGGGCGCCGATCCCGGACCCAAATGCTATCGCCGTGAAGGGCCGCTTGCCGTCACCGACGCCAACGTCATGGTCGGCAAACTCATTCCCGATTTCTTCCCGAAGATTTTCGGGAAGAACAATAACGAGCCGATCGACGCTGGCGCGGTGCGCGAAGCCTTCGCGAAGCTCGCGGATGAAGTCGGCGGCGGAAAAAAGCCAGAAGAGATCGCCGACGGCTTCATCACCATCGCGGTCGAGAACATGGCGAACGCGATCAAGAAAATCTCGGTTGCGCGCGGCTATGACGTGACGCGCTACGCGCTGAACTGTTTCGGCGGCGCGGGCGGCCAGCACGCCTGTCTCGTGGCCGACGCGCTCGGCATGAAAAGCGTAGTGATCCACCCCCTCTCCGGCCTGCTTTCGGCCTATGGCATGGGGCTTGCCGACATTCGCGCGACCCGCACACAGGCGCTGGAAGAATCGTTGAGCAAGAATGCGCTTGCGAGCGTGAACCGGATTGGGAAGTCGCTCGGCGCGGAAGTAAAACGCGAGGTCGCTTCGCAGGGCGTCGCACCTTCACTGATCAAGGTCATCGTGCGTGCGCACTTGCGTTATGCGGGCACCGACACGCCGCTCGAGGTCGTCGCGGGCCCGATCAAAAAGATGCAACGCGATTTCGAGGCCGCGCATAAAGCGCGCTTCGGCTTCATGGACCGCGAAAAGGAAATCGTGGTCGAGGCGGTTTCGGTGGAAGCCATCGGCGGCGGCGCGAAATTCTCAGAGCGGGCGGCTAGCGCTTCAAGAGCGAAGCTCCCCGCCCCGCGCCGCAAGACAAAATTATTCTCGCGCGGAAAGTTTCATAACGCCTCGGTCTATACGCGCGATCAGTTGAAACCCGGCCACACTGTCAAAGGCCCGGCGCTTTTGATCGAACCGAACCAGACCGTGGTGGTCGAAGACGGCTGGCAAGCAAAGCTCACGCCCAAGGACCACATCGTGCTGACACGCGTAAAAGCGCTCGCGCGCAAGCACGCGATCGGCACCAAGGCCGACCCGGTACTGCTCGAGGTTTTCAACAATCTCTTCATGTCAATCGCCGAGCAGATGGGAGTCACGCTGCAGAACACGGCCTATTCCGTGAACATCAAGGAGCGGCTCGACTTCTCCTGTGCGGTGTTCGACGCGAACGGTTCTCTGGTCGCGAACGCGCCGCACATGCCGGTGCATCTGGGCTCAATGGACCGCTCGGTCGAGACCGTGATCCGCGCGAACAAAGGCAGGATCAAACCCGGCGACGTTTACGCGCTGAATGCGCCCTATAACGGCGGCACGCATCTGCCCGACATCACGGTCTGCACGCCGGTGTTCGACGACAAAGGCAGGAACATCCTGTTCTGGGTCGCGTCGCGTGGACATCATGCGGATGTCGGCGGCGTCGCGCCCGGCTCGATGTCGCCGCTTGCCACGCACATCGAGGAAGAAGGCGTCTATATCGACAACTTCAAGCTCGTCGATCGTGGGCGCTTCCGCGAGAAGGAGCTCTACGCACTCCTGCGCGGCGCGAAATACCCGGCGCGCAATCCGCTGCAGAACGTGAACGACCTCAAGGCGCAGATCGCGGCCAACGAAAAAGGCGTGCGCGAGCTTCGCAAGATGATCGCGCAGTTCGGTCTTCCGGTCGTAAAGGCATATATGGGCCACGTGCAGGATAACGCCGCCGAATCCGTGCGGCGCGTGCTCGACCGGCTGCACGATTCCGAATTTTCCTACGAGATGGATCAGGGCACCTTCATCAAGGTCAAAATCTCGGTCGATAAGAAAAAGCGCGAAGCGACGGTCGATTTCACCGGCACCAGCGCGCAACAAAACACCAACTTCAACGCCCCCGCGCCGGTGACACGCGCGGCCGTGCTTTACGTGTTCCGCGTGATGGTGGACGACGAAATTCCGATGAACGCTGGATGTCTCCGCCCCATCAATATCGTGGTGCCCGAACGCTCGATGCTCTCGCCGCAGTATCCGGCCGCAGTCGTCGCCGGCAACGTCGAGACGAGCCAGGCCGTCACGAATTGCCTGTTCGGCGCGCTCGGCGCGATGGCCTGCGCGCAGGGCACGATGAACAACCTCACTTACGGCAACGACAACTATCAATATTACGAGACGATCTGCTCGGGCTCGCCCGCGGGACCGGGCTTCAATGGTACCGATGCCGTGCATACGCACATGACGAATACGCGCCTTACAGATCCGGAGATTCTGGAATTCCGATTCCCCGTGGTTCTGGAAGATTTCCACATCCGTAAAAATTCAGGCGGCCGCGGTAAATGGCACGCGGGCGACGGGATCTACCGCCGCGTGCGTTTCCGCGAAAAGATGGACTGCGCGATTCTTTCCGGTCACCGCCGCGTTGCGCCCTTCGGGCTTGCGGGCGGCGAGAGCGGTCACGTCGGCGAGAACCGCGTGCGGCGCTTGAACGGCAGGGAAGAAAAACTCAAAGGCTGCGACCAGACCGTGCTCGAAGCCGGTGAAGCGGTGATTATTGTGACGCCGACGGCGGGAGGATATGGTCGCGCCTGACGGCGCTTTTTCGAGGGCGGCACATGGCTGTCGCAATCACTCCCCAAGTCGTTCGGCGGATCGAAACCGCCGAGCATGAAGCCTGGCGCGAGATCGATCGCGCGGCGCCTGCCGATATTCGCACGGCACTCGGTATCGAATGCACTTCAATCGGCGACGGCGCGGTCTTCGCCGTTTCCAAGATCGATCATATCCAGTTCAACCGGCTCGCCGGTCTCGGCATCACACGCGAGATCATGCCGAAAGAACTCGACGAAGGCATCAACGTGTTCGACCGGCTCGGTCTGAAGAACTGGATCGTTCACGTTCCGCCGCAGAGCCATAACCTCGCGGCGCTTTGCGCGGCCTGCGGCCTCGTTCCTCATTCGCGCAGCTGGGCGAAATTCGTGCGCGATGCCGCGCCGCCAGCGAGGATCGAAACCGATCTCAACATTCGCGAAATCGGCGCGGAACAAGGCGAGATATTCGGCGCGACAGCGGCCAAAGGCTTCGGCATGCCGCCTGTGCTCGGCAAATGGCTCGGCGCCATTCCCGGCCGCCAGAACTGGCACTGCTTTCTTGCGTTCGACGGCGACGCGCCGGCTGCAGCCGGCGCCCTATACGTTCACAATCGCACCGGCTGGATCGGAATTGGCGCGACGCTCGAAAGCTATCGCGGACGCAAAGCGCAGCAGGCGATTCTGGCAGCACGGATCGCAAAGGGAATCGAACGCGGCTGCGACCTCTTCACGACGGAAACCGGCATTCCGCATGTAGGCGAAGCGGGACCGTCGTTCAAGAACATCCAGCGCGCGGGATTGCTGATCGCTTACGAGCGGCCGAATTTGAAGCGGCCCTAGTCCTCGCCCGGAACGATCTTCGGCGCGTTCTTATTCGGCGGCGGGAGATCCTTGTAATACTTCCGGTTCTTGATCGAGCCGGTCACGACATCATCCGCATTTTTCTTCGCGCCGACGCGCGCAGGCGGCACCGGCCGGTTCGGATCATATGGCGCGGGTTGTGGGCCCTGTTGCCACTGCATGCGCGGCTGCGGATAATTCTGCTGCGGCGGCTGCTGCAGATATTGCGGCTGTTGCTGCGGCGCTTGCAGGTATTGGGGCTGCTGCGTCTGCTGTTGCGGTGCTTGCAAACGTTGCTGTTCGATCGGCCCGTGCTGCTGCTGCGGCGAGATCGCGAGCGGCTGCTGGTTCTGCTGCTGATATTGTTGTTGCGCGGGCGGGTAAGCCTGCTCGGGCGGCAGCGGCTGGTTCGGCGCACGCTGCGGCGTGTAACGCGGCGGAACGCTCGCGCTCTGGTAATCGTTCTGCGGCTCCTGTTGCGGCACGCGCGCGATCGGAAAGCGTTCGTAGTGCTTCTGCTTGTTCTGCACCATTGGCAGCGGGCCCGGATCGTTCGGATAGCGATTGGGCGGCGAAATCAGTTGCGGTTGCGGACGGCACACGACCGCGGAGCGGCGCGCGAGATCGAAATGGAAGTGATCCGCGTGCGCGGCGTTGTAGCCGGGTCCGAGCACGGTCGTGAAAATCTCGCAGCCCCCGGCATGCACCTGCCGCAGGAAGCCGCGCTCGTCGGGCGAGCCCTGCCAGCCGTGCTTGACGGTAATCACGCGGCCGCTTGCGAAGGTGAAACCCGCGACATCGAGCGCATTGCCGTAGCCGTGCTCGGACATCGAGCCCGAACCCGCGATGCGGCGGCACGAGTAAGAGGAAAGCTGGCGAACCTCGACGATCTGCTCTCCGAACCAGGCCTGTGCCGCCGGCTGCGCGACTTCGTTGAGCCAGCGGTTGAACGCGACCGTCATCGGGCAGCCGAGCGTCGCTTTCGGCTGCATCGACACGAGTCCGTCGGCGGCCGCCTGAACCTTGAAAGGATGATTCATGCCGCAGGAATACTGGTCGTTGATTTCGGTGACCGGCTCGACATAAGCGCTCGGTTGCACGAGGCGCTGCGCGAGACATTGCTCTTCGGCTTGTGCACGCCAGGGCGCGCGCTCTTCGAAATCGAAGGCGCGGCAGCCAAACAGCCCCAAAGCGACGAGCGGGGCGACGAGATACAAACGTCCGCGCGCCATGCGCGGGAAAATGCGTCGCCGCAGGTTTAGGGAGAGTTAAGAAACGCAGACCCGGTATCCCGGAAGAACGGGGACAACGGCATCACTGTCGCGTAAAAGATTGCCGCCCGTTAACAGGCGCGGCAGAAAGACGGCGGATGTCGCTTCTCGCAAAACTACGCGGTCCGCACCGCGCCGTGCCGGTGTTCGGGATCACCATGATCCTGACCTGGGGCACACTCTGGTATTCGGCAGCACTTCTCCTGCCTTTGCTCGCGGAAGCGCGCGGCTGGTCCATCGCGCTCGTGATGAGCGGCATTTCCGTCGGCCTGCTTGCCGGCGGCACCGCCTCGCCGAAAATCGGAAAGGCCATCGATCAGTATGGCGGCCATTATGTGATGGCGGCGGGCTCGCTGCTCGGCGCGGCTGGGCTCGCGGCATTGCCTTTCGTCACCCACCCGGCGGCCTATTTCGCGGTCTGGCTCGTGATCGGGATTGCGATGGCGGCCAATCTTTACGATCCGGCATTCGCGACGTTGACCCGCATTTTCGGCGCGGATGCGCGCAAGCAGATCACGTTGCTCACGCTGATGGGCGGTTTCGCCTCGACGGTGAGTTGGCCATCGACGCATCTTCTGCTCACCGTCACCGACTGGCGCGGCACTTATTTCATCTACGCGGCGATCCTCGCGCTAGTCGCGGCACCCCTCCACGCTTTCGCCATTCCGCGGGGACGGAAAAAGCACATGCCGCATCCCGAAGGCGTGAAGCCGCCGGCAGTCCTGCCGGCGAAGGGGCTCGTGTTTTTCCTCGTCGCCTGCGGCTTTGCGACCTTCATGTTCGCGCAGTCCGGCATGCTCACCCACATGCTCCTCATTTACGAGCGCATGGGCGTCGAGCGTTCCACCGCGGTCGCGATCGGCGCGCTGTTCGGTCCCGCGCAGGTCGCGGCACGCATCTGCGAGCTGGCAGTTGCGCGCCACACCTACCCGCTCAATGTCGCGCGTTTTTCCGGGGCACTCCTGATTTCGGCTTTCGGCGTGTTTGCGCTGTTCGGCATCAGCGCGCCGACCGCCGCGGTTTTTGTGATCCTGTTCGGCGCGTCGAACGGCTTGATGACGATTGCGCGCGGCACGCTGCCGCTCGCGCTCTTCGGCCCCGTTGGCTACGGGCATCTCGTGGGCAGGCTGGCAGCACCCGCGCTGATCGTGCAGGCCTCCGCGCCGATCGCGATGGCGCTCGTGATCGAGCGCATCTCCGATCCGGCCGCACTCGCGATGACGGCGGGCTTCATCGTGATTGCCTTCATCTGCTTCGTCTGTATCCGCCGGCCGTCTTAAGGTCCGCGGTTAACATTCGCGAAACCATGATCCGTAAGCCGCCGGAAACCATGATCCCAAGGATCGGCCGCGATTGCGCGCGTTCGCATGAGGCCCCCGCGCAAATTTACCAATCGGTTGGGATGACAAAATACTAACGGAGGACACGACGCGGAACGTTGCCGCGTAATTTTTCGGCGCTTCAGTCACGAGTACGTCGATGCGTAAAATCGCTCTCGCTTTCCTTGCAGTCTTCGCCGCTTCGCCCGCTCTCGCGGAAGATTTCGAAGTCCCCGCGCTCGATCCGATCGTGGTCGCGCAGTTGCAGGGGCCGAATGTCATCCGCGCGCCGCGCTACATCGCCGATCCCAACGCCGACGAGCAACGTAAACCGCGGCAGCGCAATGTGCGGCATCAGCCTCGTCAGCAGCAGCAATGGGACGAAGACGCCGAAACGCCGCCCCAGCCTTACGCGCAGCAGCAGGCACAGCCGCAGCAACAATATTATCAGCAGGAACGCCCGAACAATCTCGGCGGCGGCTTCATTGAATTTCTGCTGACCGGCAACAGCAGTCCGCGCACGCAGCAACAACAGCAGGCTCCCGCCTACTACTATCCGCCGCAGCAGGAGCAATATTATCAGCGCCAGCCGATGAACGCGCCGCGCGCGCAGTATTATCAGCAGCAGCCGATGCAGGTTGCCCGCACCGACGCGCAGGAGCAGCCGCCGCGTCCCTCGTTCGATCCGCGCTTCGAACGCACTGAAGTCGCGTACCAGACCAACGAGCCGGTAGGCACCATCATCATCGATACGCGCGCGCGCTACCTTTATCTCGTACAGCCCAACGGGCGCGCGCTGCGCTACGGCGTCGGCGTCGGACGTCCGGGCTTCGAGTGGAAGGGTGTGAAGACCGTGTCCGCGAAAAAGGAATGGCCGGACTGGCGTCCGCCGGATGAAATGCGCAAGCGCCAGCCGTGGCTGCCCGAACACATGCCCGGCGGTCCGAACAATCCGCTCGGTGCGCGCGCGATCTATCTCGGCTCGACGCTCTACCGCATCCACGGCTCGAACGAGCCGAGCACCATCGGCAGCGCGGTTTCCTCGGGCTGCTTCCGGATGCGCAATCAGGATGTGATCGACCTCTATCCTCGCGTCAAAGTCGGAACGCGCGTGGTCGTGCTCTGATTTTCAAGTAGCGCCGCCGCGGCGAAAGCCGCGCGGCAAAAGAAAACGGGCCGCTGCTACAGCGGCCCGTTTTTTGTTTTTTTTGGCTTTCGCCGCGTCAGACTTCGCAGCTGTTCGCGTTCGAGGCTTTCGCCGTCGTGATCAGCTTGTAGGCCGGGATCGTCAGGAATTCCGCGAAGTCGTGCGCGAGCGACATTTCGCGGAACAGGTCGATCGCTTCCTTGAAACGGCCCTTGTCGTAGGTGTCGTGGCCAATCGCGTCGCGGACCTTCGACATCTCGTCCTTGAGAACGGAATCGAACAGATCCTGCGTGACCTCGCGGCCGTCCGCGAGCTTGGCGCGGTGATAGAGCCACTGCCAGACCTGCGCGCGGCTGATCTCGGCGGTCGCCGCGTCTTCCATCAAGTTGTAGAGCGGCACCGCGCCGCGGCCGCGCAGCCAGGCTTCGATATACTGGATGCCGACGCGGATATTCTGGCGCAGGCCGTCCTCGGTGCGTTCGCCCGAATGCATCTCGAGCAACTGGTCGCGCGTGACCTGCACGTCGCGGCGCAATTTATCGAGCTGGTTCGGCGTCTTCATCAGGCGATTGAAGACCTCCGAGGCGACCGGCACAAGATCGGGGTGTGCGACCCAGGTGCCGTCATGACCGTCACCGGCTTCGCGTTCCTTATCCTGACGCACCTTGGTGAAGGCCGCTTCGTTCTTCACCGCGTCGCCCTTTACCGGAATCTGCGCCGCCATGCCGCCCATCGCGAACGCGCCACGGCGGTGGCAGGTGCGGATAAGTAGCAGCGAATAGGCACGCAGGAACGCGCGGTCCATCGTCATCACGCCGCGATCGGGCGTGAGGAAGCGCTTGTTCTTTCCGAGCCGCTTGATGAAGGAGAAAATGTAGTCCCAGCGGCCGCAGTTCAGGCCCGCGATATGCTCGCGCAGCTCATAGAGGATTTCATCCATCTCGAAAGCCGCGGGCAGCGTTTCGATCAGCACGGTGGCCTTGATCGTGCCCTTCGGCATTTTCAACTTGCGCTGGGCGAAGACGAAAACGTCGTTCCAGAGCTTTGCTTCCTGGTGGCTTTCGATCTTCGGCAGATAGAAATAAGGGCCGGAGCCGGCGGCGCGCGCCTTCTGCGCGCAATGGAAGAAGTAGAGACCGAAATCGAACAGCGAGCCCGACACGGGCTTGCCACCGACGGTCACGTGATCTTCCGTCAAGTGCCAGCCGCGCGGGCGGACGACCAGCGTCGCTACCTTCTGGCCAAGCTTGTATTCTTTCCTGGTCGTGGGATCGGTGAAATCGATCTTCTTGTCCCAGCGGTCCTTGAGGTTGATCTGACCTTCGATCAGATTCTGCCAGCTCGGCGAGCAGGCATCCTCGAAGTCGGCCATGAAGACTTCCGCGCCGGAGTTCAGCGCGTTTACGACCATCTTGCGGTCGACCGGGCCGGTGATTTCGACGCGGCGGTCGAGCAAATCTTTCGGCAGTTTTCCGATCTTCCAGTCGCTTTCGCGGATCTTGCGCGTTTCGTTCAGGAAGTCGGGCAACTCGCCCTTGTCGAAGCGCGACTGGCGCTTCATGCGCGCGTCCATCAGCTCGGCGCGCTTCTTCTCGAATTTCTTGTGCAGCTCGGCGACGAAAGCGAGCGCTTCCTTGGTGAGGATTTCGTCGAAGCGAGGTCCGCGCGGGGCGCGGATTGAAACGCCGCCGATCCGGTAGGAGCCTGAAGTCACCTTCGCGGAGGCCGCGTGCTTCTTGCCGAGCAGCTTGCCCTTCGAACGCGCGGACGCCTTTCTTGCCGCGATTTTCTTAGGCGCGGTTTTCCGGGCTGAACTCTTTCGCGTGGTCCGGGCCTTCGCTTTGGCCTTGACCTTGGCGCTTTTGCGTTTCGCTTTCTTGGCGGAGGCCATCGGCCTTCTCCCTTGAATTGAAAGTGGCCGCCTTATGCCACAAACCATCCGGGTGATTCCAGCCGTCTAAAGCCGAAGGTTGCGGCCCGCCGGTCGCCCAATCCAGCAATTCCACGGTGTGCAAGATCGGCCATTCCAATGCCGAGCCGATCTGGACCATGCAGCCGACATTGCCGGTGGCAATCAGGCCAGCCCCGGTCGAACGGACATTGGCCGCCTTGCGGTCCCGCAGCCGGGCCGCGATCTCGGGCTGGAGCATGTTGTAGGTGCCGGCGGAACCACAGCAGAGATGGCCTTCCGGCACGTCGCGGACATCGAAACCCGCCGCGGCCAAGAGCTTCTTCGGTTCTCGCGTGATCTTCTGGCCGTGCTGCATCGAGCAGGCTGAGTGATAGGCGACCGGAACGCGGATCGGCTCGCGGCCCTGCAATTCCAGCGTCGAAAGATATTCGGTGATGTCGCGCGCGAGCGAGGAAACCTTCGCGGCCTTCTCCGCGTAGGCCTTGTCGGTGCGGAGCATGAAGCCATAATCCTTCACCGTGGTGCCGCAGCCGGAGGCGGTAATCAGGATCGCGTCGAGTCCGCCCTTCTCGATCTCGCGCGTCCAGGCATCGACATTGTTCTTCACGAAGTCATGCGCTTCGCGTTCGCGGCCCATATGATGCGAAAGCGAGCCGCAGCAGGCTTCGCCCTCGGGCAATACGACCTCGATGCCGTGGCGGGTCAAGATCCGGATGGTCGCCTCGCGGATCGAGGGCTTCACGACCTGATCGACGCAGCCGGACATCAGCGCAACGCGACCCTTCTTCGGGCCGAATGGCGGATGGATGCGGATAAGACCGGCGCTCGCCTTGGGCAACGAGCGCGGCGCGAGTTTGAGCATCGCCGCGACGCGGTTCATGCCGAGCGCATTGGCGACCGGCGAGAGCCAGCGCGTGAATTGGGCAAGCCGCATCATCGCGCGGAAGCGCGCCGGATAAGGCATCACGAGGCGCAAGAGCGTGCGCGAAAACTTGTCCGAGAGCGGCCGGCGATAGGTTTTCTCGATGTGGTTCCGCGCGTTGTCGACGAGGTGCATGTAATGCACGCCCGAGGGACAGGTCGTCATGCAGGAAAGACACGACAGGCAGCGGTCGATGTGCAGCACGTCGTCGTTGCGCGCAGGCCGCGCCTCCTCGAGCATCTGCTTGATGAGATAGATGCGGCCGCGCGGGCTATCGAGCTCGTCGCCCAGCAGCACATAGGTCGGGCAGGTCGCGGTGCAGAAGCCGCAATGCACGCAGGCGCGCAATATCTTGTCCGACTCCGCAATGTTCGGATCGGAAAGCTGCGTGAGGGAGAAATGTGTCTGCATGGAGAATTGGTGTCACGGCGTGCGATGGAAGGCAATGGGGCGTTACGGGGTCCTGGCCTCATTCTCCTGCCGCTGCTTCTTGCGCAGCAGCCTCCGGAAAAAATAGAAGCTCCGCCGGACGGGGGTATCGATATCGATGTCTTTTGCGATCTTCGCGCCGCCCTTGTCGAGCTCGAGTACCAGCTTGCGTTCGTGGAATTCCTCGAGTTCGGGGCGATGGCCGACCGAAATAATCGTCATCTGCGGCAGACGCTCGTGGATCAGGTTCATGAGCTTTTCCTGACTGACGGTGTCGAGGGCGGATGTCGCCTCGTCGAGCACGGCGATGTCAGGCTTGTGTACGAGCAGCCGTGCGAAAGCGAGACGCTGCTTTTCGCCGCCGGATAGCGTCTGGTCCCAGGGTTCGGGTTCTTCCAGCCGGTCGATGTGCTCCTCGAGCGAAACGGCTTTCAACGCTTCGATCACTTCGTTCTTGTCGATCTCGGACTCGTCCATCGGATAGGCGGCAGCGCGCAACAACGAACCGACGGGAACATAAGGCCGCTGCGGAAGGAAATTCATCCGCGCACCCTTCGCGATTTCGATTTCGCCGCCACCCCAGGGCCACAGGCCCGCGATCGCGCGAATGAGCGTGCTCTTGCCCGATCCCGACTCGCCGACGATCAGCACCCGCTCGCCGGGTTTGATGGTGACTTCGGCGTCCTTGACGACACCGGTGCCATCGTCGAGCGCCACCGACACCATATGGAGACGAAGCGCGACGCCTTCCGCCGCTTCGGCGATGTGAATACGGCGCGCGGTTTCGTCGGTCTCGGCTTTTTCCAGACCGTCGAGCGCTACCAGCAACGAGGAAGCGCGACGCGCGCTCGCGGTCCAGTCGGCAAGCCGCGGATAATTATCGACGATCCAGTTAAACGCGGTTTGCACCGTGACGAAGGCCGACGAAGCCTGAATGACCTGGCCCAGCGTCATCGAACCGTCGAGATATTTCGGCGCGGAGAGAACGACCGGAATGACCGGCGCGAGCAGAAAACTCGATTGTGCGACGATCGTGGTGCGCATGTATTGCTTACGGATTTCGCGCCAGCGCTTGAGCACGTCGGTGAGAATAGCCGAGAGTCCTTCCTTCTCCTCGCGCTCGCCGTCGATCAGCGCGATGCTCTCGCCGTTCTCGCGAAGCCTCGTCAGCGCATAACGCATTTCGGCTTCCGACTGCGCTTTCGCCTCGCTCGCGGTGACATAGCTCCGGCCGATGAACACCATCACCATGCTTGCGATCACGGCGTAAAGCACGGATGCGAGCACCAGATAGCCGGGAATCGTGATCTGCGTTTCGCCCCAGGTGAAGGTGAGGTCGCCGCCGACGAACCACAATACGCTGACAAAGGTCGCGGCAGAAAGAAACGCGGAAACGACGCCTACGGTGAAGTCCACCGGCGCTTCCGTCGAAATGCGTACATCTTCCGAAATCCGATACTCGGGATTCTTGTGGTCGCCTTCCATCAGGTTGAGATGGAAATAGCGGCCGTGCTCGAGCCAACGGTCGATCAGATGATTGGTCAGCCATTCGCGCCAGCGAATCTGGGTCGTCATTCGCGCGTAGACAATCGCCACCGCGAGCGCGATCGAACCGAGCGCCAGCGGCACGAAAATCAGCGCCTGCCAGGCAACGACGCCGGCGTTCTTCTGCTCGAGCGCATCGAAGATCGCCCGGTTCCAGACATTGATCTGATACTGGATGTAAACCTGGGCGGCGACGATCGCGAGCAGCAGCGCGACCAGCGCCCAGGCATATTTATCCCCGTTCCTGCTCCAGAAGCCCTTGGCGGACATCCAGAACCGGCGGACGAGATACCTTTTCAGTCTTGCGCGCTCTTCAGCCGCGTTGTCGCCGTCCGGCATATGCCGCTCCGCCGTATCAGGCAGGAAACAATCTCAACCAATTCGCCGCGCGCGGCTTCGTTCCTGCTTAAAATCAGCCTTCCGCGTAAATGCGTCCTGGGTTGAGGACGCCTTTCGGATCGAAACTGCTTTTCAGCCGCTGCGAGATCGCGGCGCGTACCGGATCGAGCGGCTCGAAGACTTCCGCCGACGCGCGGGCTGCGGCCGACGCGCGGATCAGGGTCGCGTGGCCGCGCCCCGCGAGCGTGGTACGCACCGCGTTTTCCTCCGGCTTGTCGCCGGGCATTTCCAGCCACAACAGCCCGCCCGCCCAATCGTAATAATAATGCGCGCCGGTCGCGGCGTTGATGCCGGCGGCAATCCCGGGCGCCAGCGACGGCGTGGTCGAGATCTTCCACACCGTGCGCTCGGTTCGGTCCGCGAACGGCGCCACGTCGCGGATGCTTTTCCAGAATGCGCGCGATTTCGTTGCGTCGAGTGAGCCGAGCGCACCGAACGGTCTCAGCAGTTCTTGGAGCTTTGTTTTGCGATAGGCGACCGACTGCGGAACGCCTTCGAGCCGGAGCGCGGTGACGGATTTACCGGGTGCGTCGAGTTCGGCGACGTTGTCGGCGGGCCATTGCGGAAGATGCGCCGCGGCCGAGACTTCGCAAGACGAGCCCATCGCCGCGGACATCGCTTCGTTCGCATGGCTATCCGAAGCGCCGAACAGAAGCACCGTCGCGCAGTCTTCCGCGCGTGGCAGCACTTTCAGCGTGATGTCCGTCATCACGGCAAGCGTGCCCCAGGAGCCTGCGAGCAGCCGCGGCAGGTCGTAGCCGGTGACGTTCTTCACCACGCGCCCGCCGGCCTTGAAGATTTCGCCGCGCCCCGACACCGCGGACACGCCGAGCATGAAGTCGCGCGCGGAGCCGACCTTGATCCTGCGCGGACCGGAAAGACCCGCCGCGATCGCGCCGCCGATCGTGCCTTCGCCCCGCGCCTTGTTCAGGAGCGGGCCGTAATCCATTGGCTCGAAGGCAAGCTCCTGCTTGCGTTCTTCGAGCGCTTTCTCGATTTCCGAAATCGGCGTCGCGGCGCGCGCGGACAACACGAGTTCTTCCGGCTCATAGAGCGTGATGCCGGAAAGCGCGGAGAGATCGAGCGTGGCGTCGGTCTGGACTGCGCGGCCGAGTTCGCGCTTCGAGCCGCGGCCGATCAGTTCCAGACGCTTTTCGCCAGCCGCAGCCGAGGCGACGGCTTCGGCGACGTCGTTTACGTCGCGGGGTTTGATTGCGTCCTGCATTTAGAATCGCGGCAGATCGGGAAACGCGGTCTTGCCGCCATGAACATGCATGCGGCCCATTTCGGCGCAGCGATGCAGTTCGGGAAACACCTTGCCGGGATTGAGCAATCCCTTGTCGTCGAAGGCGCACTTCACGCGAAGCTGCTGGTCGAGATCGGTCTTGTTGAACATCGACGGCATCAGGTCGCGCTTCTCGACGCCGACGCCATGTTCGCCGGTCAGCACGCCGCCGACCTCGACGCAAAGACGAAGGATGTCGCTGCCGAAGTTCTCGGCGCGCTCAAGCTCCCCTTCCTTATTCGCATCATAAAGAATGAGCGGATGCAGATTGCCGTCGCCGGCATGAAACACATTGGCGACCAGAAGCCCGTATTTCTCCGAAAGCTCGCGCATGCGCGACAGCACGAGCGGCAGCTTGGCGCGCGGGATCGTCCCGTCCATGCAGTAGTAATCCGGCGAGATGCGGCCGACTGCGGGAAACGCCGCCTTGCGGCCCGCCCAGAACTTCAGCCGCTCTTCCTCGCTGGTCGAGGCGCGCAGCGTAACCGCACCGCAACCCTTCGCAATCGCAGACACGCTTTCGATCAGGTGATTGCACTCGGCTTCCGGGCCGTCGAGCTCGACGATCAGGAGCGCTTCCACGTCGAGCGGATAGCCGGCATGGACGAAGGCTTCGGCCGCGTGAATCGCGGGCTTGTCCATCATCTCCATGCCGCCGGGAATGATGCCCGCGCCGATGATCTTTGCGACGCAATCGCCCGCCGCTTCCGAAGTCGGGAAGCCGACGAGCAGCGCACGGGCGGTTTCCGGCTTCTTCAAAATCCGCACCGTCACTTCGGTGACGACGCCGAGCAGCCCCTCGGAGCCAATGATGAGGCTCAGGAAATCATAGCCTTCGGCATCGAGGTGCTTACCGCCGAAGCGCACGATCTCGCCGGTCATCAGCACCATTTCAACGCCGAGCACGTTGTTCGTGGTCAGGCCGTATTTCAGGCAATGCACGCCGCCGGAATTTTCCGCGACATTCCCGCCGATGGTGCAGGCAATCTGCGAGGACGGGTCCGGCGCATAATAGAAACCGCTGCCTTCGACCGCCTTGGTGATCCCGAGATTGGTCACACCCGGTTGCGCCACCACCGCGCGATTCGGATAGTCGATCTCGAGGACCTTGTTGAACTTGCCCATGCCCAGAAGCACGCCGTCGGCGAGCGGCAGCGCACCGCCCGAGAGTGAAGTCCCGGCGCCGCGGGGCACGACCTTGATGCTGTTTTCGTAGCAATAAGAGAGAATCTTCGAGACCTGCTCGGTGGTCTCTGGGAGCACGACCACCATCGGCAACTGGCGATAAGCGGTGAGCCCGTCGGATTCGTAAGGCCGCATCGCGACATCGTTCGCGATAACCCCTTCGCCGGGCACGATTTCGCGCAAGGCCGAGACGATCGCCTCGCGGCGCGAGAGCACCGAGGTATCGGGAGCGGGCATTGCGACCATAAGCGGGTTCCGGGCAGGCGCGGCCCGGTTGGGCGCGCGGCTTCTTTATATCAGAACCGTTCCAAAGGCGGAAAAGAGAAAGCCGGTCCCGCGGAATGCGGTACCGGCTTCGTCATTCGTAACAGGCGCGTTATGCGCGAATTAGTTCGAGCCGAACGGCGACCAGGGCTTCGGCGCGGGCTGCGGCGTAACCGGGACCGGATCCGATGCCGGGAAGGTCTGCGCCACCGCCTTGTCGAGTTTCTTGTCGGCCTTCTTCTTCGGAGCGGACTTCTTCTTCGCGGACTTCTTGGCCTTCTTCGCTACTTTCTTCGTCTTCTTCGCGGCCTTGCGCTTCGGGGCTTTCGCCTTCTTCGCGTTTTTCGCCTTCTTCTTTTTCGATTTCTTCTTCTTCGATTTCTTCGCCATGACTGACCTCTACGATTTACCGCCGTTTAATGCGGCCGGAACGGCCGCGGTGAAATTTTACGAATTGCGCACGACGAGTACGTGCAGGCTACGCGGACCGTGCGCGCCGAGCAAATGCGTCTGCTCGATGTCGCCCGACCGGGACGGGCCGGTGATCCAGTTGACGACGCGAGGCATTGCTTTCGCGCCGAGCCGTTCTCGAAGCCTGTCCCAGATCGTCTCGTAATCGCCCGCTATATCTCGTTCGTCAACTACGACCAGATGATGATCGGGCAGGAAGTTGAGCGTAGTCGGGTTGTCCGCACCCGAAAGCATGACAAGCGTCCCGGACTCCGCGACGCCCGCGAAGGAATAGGAAACGGAAGCGAGCTGCGCGCCGTCGGATGCACCTTTCGTGACCTCCAGCGTGCGTTCTTTTGCCCAAGGAATGAGCGAAAGCCGTTCGTCGTCGCCGTGGCGGATCGACTGCGGCAGATTTTTCGAACGCAGATAAGCGGCGACGGCGGCGGGAACGTCATCCTTGCTGTCCAGTATGACGATCGAGGCCTTCGCGTTCTCGACCATCTGCCGGAAGAGCTCCGTGCGCTCGGCCTCAGGCTTCTGCCCGCGCGCCGGCACGATACCGCGCGGATGCTTTTCGAGCCGCGCGGCCACGGACTCGCGGCGCAAGCTGTCGTCGCCCGTAACCCGCAATGACTTTCGGATGGTGGCGAAGATCGCGTCCCGGCCGCTCATCGCGCGGCACCCCGCTTTTTCCAGAGCGACTGGAAGGTTTCGCCTTCAGGCGCGGGAAAATCCCGATACTCCGTCCAGCCGGACGCGAGCGGAAGCCGGCGCAGACGTCCCTTCCCGCCGAACAGGCGCAGCATCTTCATCGCAAGCGAAGTCGCCGCGCGATAGACCGCCGGACGTTTCGCGAATGCCGCCCATACTCCAAGTCCGTAGCGCGCGGCAGCCGGCTGCAAATGGCGCTCGAACTCGCGCTCACGCCAGTTGCGCATCAGTTTCGGCAGCGGAATCCGCACCGGGCAGACTTCCTCGCAGCGGCCGCAGAAGGTCGAGGCATTCGGCAGCTGCCCGCCCTTCTCCACGCCGACCAGCGACGGGGTCAGCACCGCGCCCATCGGCCCCGGATAGACCCAGCCATAGGCGTGGCCGCCGACCGCATGGAACACCGGGCAATGGTTCATGCACGCGCCGCAACGGATGCAGCGGAGCATTTCCTGGAATTTGCCGCCGAGCATGTTGGAGCGGCCGTTATCGAGTAGCACCACATGATATTCGAGCGGCCCGTCGGGATCGCCTTCGCGCCGCGCGCCGGTCGAAAACGTCGTGTAGACCGAGAGATCGAGCCCCGAGGCGGTGCGCGCCAAGAGGCGCAGGAAAGTGCCGGCATCCTCGCGCGTCGGCACCACCTTCTCGATGCTCGAAATCACGATATGCGCTTTTGCGAGCGTCTGGGAGAGATCGCCGTTGCCTTCGTTGGTGACGATGACCGAGGAGCCGGTTTCCGCGATCAGGAAATTCGCGCCGGTGATCCCGACGTCGGCGGCGAGAAACTTCTCGCGCAGCATGGCGCGGGCTTCGGCGAGCAGCGACGTCGGCTCATCGAGATTGCGCTCCGGCGGCAGGTCGACATGCGCGCGGCGGAAATCCGCTTCGATCTGCTCTTTCGTGACATGCAGCGCGGGTGCGATCAGGTGCGAAGGAGTCTCGCCGCGCAACTGGATAATGTATTCGCCAAGATCGGTCTCGATGGGGCGAATGCCGTTTTCCTCGAGGTAGGCATTCAAGCCCGTCTCCTCCGAAATCATCGACTTGCCCTTGGCGACTTTCTTGGCGTCGAGGCGCTTGCAGATGGAAAGAATGATTTCGTTCGCTTCATCGGCGTTCGCCGCCCAATGCACATGGCCGCCGGAAGCGATCACGTTCTTCTCGTAGGCTTCGAGATAAAGATCGAGATGCGCGAGGATATGATCCTTCAGGTCGCGCGCACTGTCGCGTAGTGCGTCGTATTCGGGCAACTTTTCGACCGCTGCCTTGCGGCGCTCGATGAAACCTTTTTCCGATCGCGCGAGGGCTTTTTGCAGGAAAGCGTCGTCGAGCGCCTTGCGTGCGTTCGCGTTGAAGTGCGGCGAGTTGACGGGTTGGCTCATCGTTCCGGCTCGCCGATCGCGGGAGCGTCGCCCATGTCCGCCAGCACTTCGGCGACATGCCGTACTTTGACGTCGCGGCCTTCGCGCGAGAGCTTGCCCGCCATGTTCATCAGGCAGCCGAGATCGCCCGCGAGCAGCGTTTCCGCGCCGCTTGCCGCGATGTTCTCGGTCTTCTTCCCGACGATCTTGTTCGAGACATCCGGGTATTTCACGCAGAAGGTGCCGCCAAAGCCGCAACAGACATGCGGGTCTTTCATCTCTATGAGATCGAGCCCTTCGACATTCGCGAGCAGCTTGCGGGGCTGCGCGGCGATGCCGAGTTCGCGCAAGCCCGAGCAGGAATCGTGATAGGTGACGCTGCCCTCGAACCGCGCCCTCGGCGTCACCTTCAATATGTCGCTTAAGAAAACCGTCAGTTCGAAGGTCTTGGCGGCAAGCGCCTTGGCGCGCGGCGACCATGCCGCGTTGCCGTCGAACAATTCCGGATAATGCAGGCTCACCTGCCCGGCGCAGGAGCCCGACGGCAGCACCACGTAGTCATAGCCTTCGAACGCTTCGATTACCTGTGCGGCAAGTTCGCGCGCGGTCTTGCGGTCGCCGGAGTTGAACGCCGGCTGGCCGCAACAGGTTTGCTGCGGCACTTCGACCGTGCAACCGGCATCCTTGAGCAACTTCGCGGCTGCAAAACCGATACGCGGCCGGATCAGATCGACGAGACAGGTCGCAAACAGGCCGACGCGGAGCGGCTTCTTGGCGGCGGGGACTTGATCGGACATCGCGTGAGACTTCGCTGCTGCCGCTGGCAGTATTCGGGAAAAGTGCTATCAGTCGCCGACTGACATCGAAGTCTAATGTTTCGGGGCCGTGCCATGCAAACCATCACCTGTGTCGAAGACCTCCGCGCGATCTACAAGACCCGCGTCCCGAAAATGTTCATCGACTATGCCGAGAGCGGCTCCTATTCCGAGCAGACGCTGCACTGGAACCGCGAAGATCTCCAGAAGATCAAGCTCAAGCAGAAGATTCTGACCGACGTTTCCAAGCGCGACACCAAGACCACGATCGCGGGCAAGCCGGTCGACGTGCCGCTGGTGCTGGCACCGATCGGCCTTTGCGGCATGCAGCATGCGAACGGCGAAATTCTCGCGGCGAAGGCGGCGGCCGAGGCCGGCGTTCCGTTCACGCTTTCCACCATGTCGGTCTGCTCGATTGAAGACGTTGCCAGCGAAACCGGGAAGCCGTTCTGGTTCCAGCTTTACGTGATGAAGGACCGCGAATTCATCCGCAATCTGATTGCGCGTGCAGCCGCCGCGAAGTGTTCGGCGCTGGTGCTGACCGTCGACCTGCAGATTCTTGCGCAGCGTCACCGCGACATCAAGAACGGCCTCACCGTGCCGCCGAAGATGAAGCTCGCGAATATCCTCGACATCATGACCAAGCCGCGTTGGGCAATGGGTATTCTCGGCACCAAGCGCCGCAGCTTCGGCAACCTCGTCGGCCACGTGAAGGGCCTGACCAATACCGGCTCGCTCGGCGCGTGGACCGCGGAACAGTTCGACCCGGCGTTGAACTGGGAAGACGTGAAATGGATCCGCAAGCTCTGGAAGGGCAAGCTGATCATCAAGGGCATCATGGAAGTGTCCGACGCGCGGCTCGCGCTGAAACACGGCGCCGATGGCATCGTGGTATCCAACCACGGCGGACGCCAGCTCGACGGCGCGCCCTCCTCGATCTCGGCGCTGCCGAAGATCGTCGATGCGATCGGCGAGAAGACCGAAATCCTGTTCGACGGCGGCGTGCGCACCGGTCAGGACCTTATGCGCGCGCTTGCGCTCGGCGCGAAAGGTGCGCTGATCGGGCGCGCGTTCATCTACGGCCTCGGCGCGAACGGCCAGGAAGGCGTGAAGACCGCGATCGAATGCATCCGCAAGGAACTCGACATGTCGATGGCGCTTTGCGGCGTGAACAAGATTTCGGACATCGACGAAAGCGTGCTCGTCAGAGACTGACGCCGCGCTACATCCCGAGATCGCTGAGGCCCGGATGATCCGCGGGGCGCGGGCCTGACGGCCAGCGGAATTTCCGCTCGCTTTCCTTGATCGGCACGTCGTTGATGCTCGCCTCGCGGCGGCGCATCAGCCCCTGCCCGTCGAACTCCCACTGCTCGTTGCCGTGCGCGCGGAACCAGTTGCCGCCCTCGTCGTGATATTCATAGGCGAAGCGCACGGCGATGCGGTTTCCGGTAAAGGCCCAGACTTCCTTGATGAGCCGGTAATCCTGTTCCTTCGCCCACTTGCGCGTGAGAAAGTCGACGATCGCCGGACGGCCGGAGAAAAACTCGGAGCGGTTTCGCCACCCGCTGTCTTCGGTATAGGCGAGCGAGACGCGCGACGGATCGCGCGAATTCCATGCGTCCTCCGCCATGCGCGCCTTCTGCGCCGCGGTCTCGGCCGTAAAAGGCGGCAATGGCGGACGCATGACGCCTCAATCTTCCTTGAAGCCGTATTCGGGAATGTTGCCGGTGTTGCCGTAATATTTGTACGGCAGGAACTTACCCGACATCGCGATCTTGACGCGGTCGCCCTTCGGATTGGGCAGACGCTCCATCTGCATGTCGAAGTCGATCGCCGACATGATGCCGTCGCCGAACTCCTCCTCGATCAGCGCCTTCCACGCCGGCGCATTGACCATCACGAGTTCGTAGAAGCGATAGATCAGCGGATCGGTCGGCGGCATCGGCGTGCCGGTGCCGCGATAGGGCACCTCGTTCAGCATCGCCTGTTCGGCCTTGGAAAGCCCGAACAGTTCGCCCGCCTTCGCGGCCTGCGGCTTGGTCAGTTTCATCTGACCGAGGATCGCGCCGACGAGCAGCACATCGGAGTAGCCGCCAATCTGCTGACAAATATAACTCCACTTCCACCCCTTCTCGCGCTTGATGTCGAGCAACTTCTCGGTGAGGTCTTCGCGTTTCATGATGAGCTTCCTTCTTGAAAAATAAAATCAGGCGCGCTTGCGCAACGGCTCTGGCGCGGACGGCGGCGCTGCCACCGGCCGTACCAGAGGCACGTTCTTCGGATCCCAGGGCTTGCCCCTGATCTCGTCCTTGAAAGTGCGCGAGCGGCTCACCAGAAAATCGATCAGGTGATTGCGGATCGCGTAATAATCGGCGTGCTTGTGAATCTGGTTGCGGTCGCGCTCTTTCGGAAGCGGATTCTCGACGATCTCCGCGATCTGCGCTTCCGGTCCGTTGGTCATCAGCACGATCTTGTCGGCTAGATAGATCGCCTCGTCGACGTCGTGCGTAATCATGAACACGGTCTGGCCGGTCGAGAGACAGATACGGCGTACCTCATCCTGCAAGGTGCCGCGCGTCAGCGCGTCGAGTGCGGAGAACGGCTCGTCCATGAGCAACATTTTCGGCTCGAGCGAGAGGGCGCGCGCAATGCCGACACGCTGCTTCATGCCGCCGGAAAGCTCCGAGGGCTTTTTATATTCAGCGCCCTTCAGCCCCACGAGCTCAATGAACTTCTCGGCGTGTTCCTTGATCTTGGCCTTCGACCAGTCCTTGTGCTTCGCACCGACCGCGTAAGCGACGTTGCCGAGCACCGTGCGCCACGGCAAGAGCGCGTGGCTCTGGAAGATCACTGCGCGGTCGAGCGCCGGCCCTTCGATCGCAACGTTGTCGACGATCACGACGCCTTCGGACGGCGCGTCGAGTCCTGCGAGAATGTTCAGTACCGTGGTCTTGCCGCAACCCGAATGGCCGATCATGCAGACGAACTCGCCGCGCTCGATGCCGAGCCACAGGTTCTCGAACACGGCCGTCTCGCCGCCTCCGGGCGCAGGATAACGCTTCGCGATCGCTTCGATAGAGATCAGTTTTTCGGTCATTGTCTTCGCCCCGCTCCCTCTCCCCAATGGGGAGAGGGTTGGGGTGAGGGGGTTCTGAAGAAATGAGTACAGTCCCCCCTCACCCGCGCCTTCGGCGCGACCTCTCCCCCATGGGGAGAGGTGAAATGGAATTGATGGTGCTTCATCCCATCACTCCGGATAGGTCACGAGCTTCGCCGCGCGCGCGAGCAACTGGTCGAGGACCATGCCGACGATGCCGATCACGAGGATCGCGTTGATGACGTTCGTGATCGAGAGGTTGTTCCACTCGTTCCAGACGAAGTAACCGATGCCGGTGCCGCCGACGAGCATCTCGGCAGCCACGATCACGAGCCAGGCGATGCCGATAGAAATGCGCATGCCGGTAAGAATCGTCGGCGCCGCCGCGGGCAGGATCACGGTGAAGGCGCGCTTCAGCGGACCGACTTCAAGCGTGCGCGCAACGTTGAGCCACTCTTTACGCACGGTCGCAACGCCGAACGCGGTGTTGATCAGCATCGGCCATACCGAGCAGATGAAGATCACGAAGATCGCGGAATAATTCGAATCTTTGATGGTGTAGAGCGCGAGCGGCATCCAGGCGAGCGGCGAAATCGGTTTCAGTACCTGGATGAACGGATCGAGCGCGCGGCTCATGAGCTGCGACATGCCGATCAGGAAGCCGAGCGGGATCGCGACCAGCACCGCGAGCAGATAACCGATCGCGACGCGTCCGATCGAATAGGCAAGCTGGATGCCGAGGCCCTTGTCGTTCGGGCCGTTGTCGTAAAACGGATTGGTGAGATGCTTCCAGAGCGTCGCGCCGACCTGCAACGGCCCCGGCATCGCGGATTTTCCTTGTGTCGCGGTGATCCCCATCAACTTCGCGTATTCGGGATCCATCTGCTGCACGGAACTGGAGCCGCTGGTCGCGAGATGCCACGCGCCGAGAAACAGCACGAGGATCAGAATCGAGACGATGCCGGCACGCGCGGAAAGTGTCATTTCATAATTCCTCAATCACGGCCGGGCATTACGCCCGGCCGCGCTTTTCTTCTTTAGACCCGCTTGATCTTGAAGCTCTTGATGTATTCCTCGGGCTTCGAAGGATCGAAGGTCTTGCCCATCACGACGAAGCTCTTCGAGGTGGAAGACGGCGGCGTTAGCCCCACTTCCTTCATCAGCTTCGTGGTGTCGGTGGCCAGGAACACCGACTTCGCAACGTCGGCATATTTCACTTCGCCCTTGATCTGGCCCCAGCGCTTCATCTGCGTGAGGATCCAGACCGCGAAGGATTCATACGGGAACGGATCGAAGTCGATACGGTCCGGCACGTTCTTCACGTTGCCGAGGCCGTCGGCGAATTTCCCGGTCAGCACCTGCTCGACCACCGTCACCGGCTGGTTGAGGTAATTCGCGGGCGCGATCGATTCCGCGATCTGCTTGCGGTTCTCCGGCTTCGTTGCAAACGCGGTCGCGTCGATGATCGCCTTTAAGAGCGCCGCGTAAGTGTTCGGCGAGCCTTTGACGAATTCCTGCGAGGCCGCAAACGCGCAGCACGGATGCCGGTCCCAGATTTCCTTCGACAGGATGTGGATGAAGCCGACGCCGTCATAGACCGCGCGCTGGTTCACGGGATCGGGTGCCAAGAAGCCATCGATGTTGTCGGCGCGAAGGTTCGCGACCATCTCCGGCGGCGGCACCGCGCGGATCTGCACGTCGGTATCGGGATCGAGCCCGTGCTCCGCGAGATAGTAACGCAGCAGATAATTATGCATCGAATAATCGAACGGCACTGCGAACTTGAAGCCCTTCCACGACTTCGGATCGCGCTTGTCCTTGTGCTTGACCGCGAGCGTGATCGCCTGGCCGTTGATATTTTCGACCGCCGGCATCGTATAGGGGATCGGGTTCGAGCCCGCGCCGAGTGTGATCGCGATCGGCATCGGCGAAAGCATGTGCGCCGCGTCGTATTCCTTGTTGATGGTCTTGTCGCGCACCACCGCCCAGCCGGCGGTCTTGATGACATCGACGTTCAACCCATGCTTCTCGTAGAAGCCCATGGGCTTGGCCATGATGATCGGCGTTGCGCAGGTGATGGGAATGAAGCCGACCTTGAGGTCTTTCTTCTCGATCGGCTTGGCCTGGGCGAAAACTTCGGTCGCGGTCGAGAGCGGAAAGAACTGCGAGATCGCGGCGAGCGCGGTCGACGCACCGACAGTCTTCAGAAATGCGCGGCGTGCTGCGTCCTGCGGAAACATCGCGCGCAGCACTGTGCCGGCCACGACGTTCTCGTAACGTTTGTCTTCGCTGGCGGCGACTTCCTGCGCCTGCAATCGCGCGGCTTGATCATGTTCCGCAACGCTTTTGTGCTGGCCACAGGGGCAGCCCGAGGTCAGACGGCGCTTGGGATCGAACGGGTTATCGAACATAGGCATAGCAACTCCTCTCGAACGAGTCAGAGTGCTTCAGAGCAACATCGGTGCCAGTCTTCGGCCACACGAAGTAAATCCGGAGAATTCCGCTTTTCTCTTTTCAGGGCATAGCTTTGCCTGCTACGATTTTTCGTACAACACGAAACTTCGTAGCTGCGCTACAGGGCCTGCACCCGAATGGCAAAAGTGCCGCCGAAAAAAGAGGCAGCGGATCAGGAGAGCGAACGCTTCTTCCGCGATGTCGCGCACGACAATCGCCTGATCCTGGCTGCGGCGGGCGAAGGCATCTATGGCGTGAACGCCGACGGCAAAACCACCTTCGTCAATCCGGCCGCCGCGCGCATGCTGGGCTGGGACGCGGACGATCTCGTCGGCAAGGACATGCACGAGACCGTGCATCACAGCCATTCCGACGGTTCGCATTATCATAACCACGACTGTCCGATTTACGCGGCGTTCCGCGACGGCGCAGTGCATCAGGTCGCCGACGAAGTGTTCTGGCGCAAGGACGGCTCGTTCTTCTTCGTCGAATACACTTCGACGCCGATCCGTGACCGCGGCGTCGTGGTCGGCGCGGTGATCGTATTTCGCGACGTGACGCAGCGCTACGAGGCGGACGCGAGGCTGCGCGAAGCGCTTTCGGAAGTCGGCAGACTCCGCGAGAAACTGGAGCGCGAAAACGCCTACCTGCAGGAAGAAATCCGCATCGAAGGCAACCGCCGCGACATCATCGGCAGAAGCCCGGCGATGCAGCAGATCCTGCGGCAGATCGAGATCGCCGCGGCCGCGCGATCGAGCGTATTGATCGCGGGCGAAGCCGGCACCGGCAAGGAGCTGATCGCACGTACGATCCACGAAGCAAGCTTGCGCGGCGAGCATCCGTTCATCCGCGTGAATTGCGCGACACTCTCGCGCAGCGGCGACGAGTTGTTCGGCACGCCCGGAAAGCCCGACACCGGCCGTGTCGAGCTCGCGGACGGCGGCACGCTGTTTCTCGACGAAGTCGGCGATCTTTCCCCCGACGCACAGGACCGCCTGCTCGAATTCCTGACGCAGGAAAGCGCCCGCGCGGAAGGCGGCGCAAAGCGCGGCTTCGACGTGCGCGTGGTCGCGGCGAGCAACCGCGACCTGCGCGCAGCGGCGAGGCGCGGCAGTTTCCGGGGCGAGTTGTTCTATCGCCTCAACGTGATTGCGATCGAGGCGCCGGCGTTGCGCGAGCGGCGCGAGGATATTCCGCTGCTCGCGGCGCATTTCATAAGCGGCGTTTCGCGCAAGCTGCGCGTGTCTTCTACATTGAAAATCGCCGACGCCGACATGCGGCGCATGTGCGAATACGACTGGCCGGGCAACGCGCGCGAATTGCAGAACGTGATCGAGCGCGGCGCGATGCTCGCAAAAGGCGGCGCCATGCGGATCGACCTGCCGAAACCCGCGACCGCGCACCGGAGCGCGAACGCCGCCGCCCGCGTCGTAACCGAGGACGCGCGTCGCGAGCGCGACCGCGCCAATATCCTCGCCGCACTCGAAGCCTGCGGCGGCAAGATTTTCGGCCACGGCGGCGCGGCGGAATTGCTCGACATCAAGCCAACGACGCTCGCCTCACGCATCAAGTCGCTCGGCATCCGCTACCGCAAGGGTGGCGCGCGCGAACAGCGCACGCACTAGAACTTCGCTGCATTGCAGCGGTACCCGGCCGTCCCGGTATCCCTCGGCGCCAGCGCCTGTATAATTCGCATAACTTCTCCGGCTGACTGGCTCCCCCGACATGAAACAGATCGTCGATGTGCTGCGGACGTTCTTCGCGCTCGCAGTTCCCTACTTCCGCTCGGAGGAGCGATGGCGCGCGCGCTTCCTTCTGCTCGGCGTGATCGCAGCGGAATTCGGGGTGGTTTATGGCCTCGTCGCCTTCAACCACTGGAACGCCTATTTCTTCAACGCGATCGACAACCGCGAATGGGATCGCTTCGTCTTCGCCCTTGTGCTGTTCGGCGGGATCGCGCTCTGGACCGCTATTGCCACCATGGCGCAGTTCTATTTCGGCCAGATGCTGATCATGTGCTGGCGGCGCTGGATGACCGCGCAATATGTGAACCGCTGGATGGCCGCCGGGCGGCATTACCAGATGCGCGTACTCGGGCATGACGTAGACAACACGCATCTGCGCATCGCCAACGACATCTTGATATTTCTCCAGAAGACGCACGACCTCGGCTACAACTTCCTCGGCAGCCTGATTGCGCTCGTTTCCTTCGCCTATATTCTCTGGGGACTGTCGAGTGTCGCGCCGTTCGTCGTGTTCGGCGTCGATCTCGCCTTCCCCGGCTATCTGTTCTGGATCGCAATTCTATACGCCGCGGCGGGTACGCTGATCGCGCATTGGATCGGCAAGCCGCTGATCGGTTACAACTTCAACCAGCAGCGCTTCGAGTCCGATTTTCGCTTCGCGATCACACGCGCGTGGGATCACTCGGAGCCGATCGCACTGATGCGCGGCGAGAAGATCGAGCGCGAAGCGCTCGGTACGCGCTTCTCCAATCTGGTGCGGAACTGGACGCGGCTGATTCGGCGTCAATCCGGGCTCACGTTCTTCACCACCGGCTATACGCAGGTTTCGCTCGTATTTCCCACACTCGTCGCAAGCCCCGCCTATTTCATGGGTGCGATTCCCCTCGGCTCGCTGATGCAAAGTTCGCTCGCGTTCCAGCGGGTCGATCTTGCCTTCGCGTTCTTCCTGCACTCCTACGCGAAGATCGCGGAATGGAAAGCGAGCATGGATCGCATTGCGCAACTCGACGCGGCGCTCGATCAGGTCGATGCGCCGCAGGCCGCCGCGCAAATTTCTCTCGGCGATAAAAGCGCGCGCGCAATCGAAGTCGAGAATCTTGTCGTCACGCTCCCGTCGGGCCGCGCGATCGCTTCGCTGGACAAGCTCTCGTTGCATGCGGGCGACCGCACGCTGCTCGCAGGACCGTCCGGCTCGGGCAAATCGAGTATCCTGCGCGCGCTTGCGGGCGCGTGGACGCTCGGCAAGGGCCGGGTATCGCTGCCGCGAAATGACGTGCTTGCGATGCCGCAGCGGTTCTATTTTCCGCTTGGCTCGCTCAAGGCGGTCATCACTTATCCGACGCCCGCTGCGGAAGTGAACGACGCGCGGTTGCATGATGTGTTGCGTCAGGTCGGGCTCGATCATCTGATCGAACGGCTCGGCGAGGAAGCGGAATGGGGTTCGATGCTTTCCGGCGGCGAACAGCAGCGCGTGGCATTTGCGCGCGCGATCCTGCGCCGGCCCGCAATTCTGCTGCTCGACGACGCGGTTTCCAATCTCGACGGCGATGCGACCAGGCAGATGTATGAAGCGCTGGAACGCAATCTTCCGGACGCGATGGTGATTTCGCTTGCGCGCACCGATGCGCTGCGGACACTGCACAAACAAACGGTAATGTTGTCGCCCGCGGGGCGAACGAATTAAAGGGGAACTGCAATGGGAAAGATGAGCTACTACACTGACTTCTGGGGCATGAACTACGACATGTGCCCCTGCGACGTGCACGTTACCGATTATCTGGAAGCGCGCGACGTGAAGGATGCCAACGTCTTTCACTTCGGCACCGGCACGCATCATCACGTCGGTGTCCGTTGTCACGAGAACGGCTCGGGTAACCGCGTGCTCGGCATCACCGCGTCGATCGAGGAAGCCGAAGCCTATGTGAAGCTCGCGATCGAGCGGCCGGAAGTCTCGAAAAGCTACAAGGCTTTCTTCGGCGACATCTACGTGCTCGAACCGAAACTGCTGCCGAACTTCGACGCGGTCGCGCTCGTTCACCTGTGTGAATTCCGCGCGCCGGCGATGGACGACTATGGCGGCCTTACCGACCGGCAGCTGATCGATCTGTTCACCGCCAAGCTCAATCCGGGCGGCCACATGATCTTCTACACGAAGTCGATGGCCTGGGACCGCGCGCAGCCGGTCGTCGAGCAATGGGCAAAGGATGCGGGCTTCGAGAAAACGGAGGAGTTCAAGACGCTCGCGATCTATCGCAAGAAATGACGCGAGCCCTGCCGTCCTCACAGTACCGGCATTGATCGAACGCAATAGCCGCCACAATTCTTTGCGTTACTGTCGGACAAGAAAAGGATCCGGATTTTGAGCATTCCCGTGACCAGCGCCGCACCCTCGCCGCTCGACGGCGCGCGTCTTAGTTCCGTGAACGAGGACACGATTCACGCGCTCGTTCACGGCTTCTACGACGCCGTTCGGCGCGATCCGCTGATCGGGCCGATTTTCGACCGCGAGGTCGCTGCGGAAAAATGGCCGGTCCATCTCGAAAAGATGTGCGCCTTCTGGTCGTCGCTGCTTTTGAAAACCCGCCGCTATCAGGGCCGCCCGCTTTCTCCGCATCTTCGGATTCCCGAACTTTCGGATACACATTTCCAGCGCTGGCTGTCGCTGTTTCGCGCAACCGCGGCGCGGGTTTTCAATGCGGAAGACGCCGCGGCGATCACGGCAGTCGCGGAAAAAATTGCGCAAAGCTTTCGGCTTTCGATTGCCTTTCAGCGCGGCGAGGATACGACACGACTCGTGCCGCTCTCGGCCGGCGCCTGACCCGGAGGAAAATTCTTTGACCCTGCAGATCGGAAATCGTGTGCTCGCGCTCTTCTGCGCGATCTGGGCCGGCATCGTGATCGGCGTTTCCTTCATCGCCACGATCGCGAAATTCGCGGCCCCCTCGCTGACCCGGCCGGTCGCGCTGGAAGTCGGCGCGCATACCTTCGACATGCTCGCCCACATCGAATGGGGCCTTGCGATCCTGCTTGCGCTTCTGATCTTCGCGGCGCGCGTCACGCGGCTGCGGCTGCTTTTCCTGTTTTTGATCGTGGCCATTCTACTCGGCGAAGCGATCTGGTTGTTTCCCCAACTCAATACCCGCACCGCGCTGGTGATCGCGGGCGAGCCGCTGCCGCCCTCGCCGCTGCATGCGATCTCGGTCGCGGTCGAATCCTCGAAGGTGATCCTGCTTGCGCTATTTGCCGCGATCGAACTGAAGGCGATAAGAATCCGCTGATCTTTTCGTCCGGTTTGCGCTGCCGCAACGAATTCTGAAGGCTTTCGTGGAACGAAGCGGTTTCACGAAAGTTCGACGGACATGCCGGAAATCGGGAAGGACAGCTTTACCTGCTTCGTGCAAGGACACGGGGCACAATACTCGTCGAGCCCTACAGTGCAGAAGGCGGAAAAAGCCGGCCACTTGCCGGCGTCCTGGACGCTCGCAGACGCACGCAAGCGCGCAGCCGAGCAGCTCGCCTTTCAGCGGATCGCAAAGAAACTGCCTGCGAAGAAATAACGCCGCGGCCGGAATGGTACAGCAGGGTGGACTTGAACCACCGACCTCCGGTTCCACAGACCGGCGCTCTAACCAACTGAGCTACTGCTGCACAGAATGCCGCCCGGCCTTCGAAGCCGCCAGCGCGCGGAAAGTCTTACAAACCGCCGTGCAATGCAAGGGTTTAGCCAAAAGCCCCGTAAAAACAGCAAAGCCCGGCCGTGACGGCCGGGCTTCGGGATTTTGAGCGATCTCGGTTTAGGCCGAAAACTTGAAAGTCTTCGACACGCCGGTCTTGATCGGCTCCGAAGTCTCGGTGGCGATCTTCTGGGCGAGCGCGGAGAGTTCCTTGGCTTGCGCGGAAAGCGCCTCGAACTGCGTGCGGAAATGCGCGGTCGAGAGCTCGGCGGCTTCGGCCAGCGTCTTCGTGCCGAACATCGCGGTCGTGAAGTCGAACGACGCGTTGACATTGGCGCGGAGCGCTTCGAGCGCCTTCATGTTGAACTCGGTCGCACCCTTGGAAGCAGCGGTATAGGTGGTCTCGAGCAGGTCGGTCGTCTCTTCAGCGGCCGACTTCAGCTTGTCGTAGCCTTCCTTGGCCTGCTTCACGCCCTTCTCGGCGATCTCGCGAACCATCTCGGGCACTTCCATTTTCGGCATTTCGAATTTGGGCATCTCGGTCATGGCTATGGTTTCCCTGCCTGGACAAAAACACGCGCGGGTCACATGGCCCACGGCTCCACCAGTATTGGGATAACCATCTAGCACGAATTTTGTTGCATCGCAACATAAACTATTGCGATGCACTAAAAGGTAGAAAGACCGCCTAGCCGCGCGGCTTGGTGGCTTCGCGTGCCGCGGTCTGCATCTGTTCGCCCATGACCTTCGACTGGTCGGCGAGCTTCTGCATGGTCTGTTTCGCGAATTCGCTCTGGAGCTGCATGATCTCCTGCGGATCGCGCGCCCGCACCAGCTTCTCCGCGAAGGCGAAGGCGGCAGCCACGTTTTCTTCCGCGAATCCAAGCGCCTGACGGCCCACATCGCGGGCGCCGCTAGTCGCGGCATCGGCTTGGCTCTCGGCCGTGCTCATCGCCTTGGAAGCCTGGCTGATGTAGTTGTCGAAAGCGGTCTTGGCCTGCTCGACGCTTTTCTCGGCGAAAGCCCGCATCTCCTGCGGAATCTCGAAACCCGGAACCTTTCCGAACATCGTTTTTCTCCCGTCCTCGCTCCCGATCCCGTAACGCTACGCGGCCTGAAGTCCGCGCTCAACCGTTTTGAAACGGGATGCGGCGGATTAACCTTGCGGGACAAAGGTTTCGGGGACCGTCCGGGCTGGAATAGCTTTCCGGGCAGGCCCAAATTATGAAGAAAGCGTAAATCCGGGCTTTAAACTTGGCCAAGTCAGCGGCCACGTCAGGCCCGGACCCCGCGTTTGGAAAGTTGGATGAGTTCGTTTCCGGCCTTCGCCGAACTGATCGCCGAGCCGAAACTGACGGCGCTGATCCTCGATCCGGCGCCGGTCTTGGTGTTCGATCCGCGAGGCAATCTGCGCTTTGCGAACCGCGCGGCGGTTTCGGCCTACGGCGCGGAATCGCTTTCGGAACTGATCCAGAAAAGCGAAACGCTGTTCGGCGAGATGCCGGATACGGCGCGCGAATTCGCGGAAACCTTGCCGCTGAACGGACCCTATCGCCGCGAAGCGATCGCACTTGCAAAGAATACCGAGACCTTCCGCTGCGAGCGGATCGGTCTTTCGGGCGGCGCGAACGCGGTCGTATTCACCGGACTCGCGCGCGAGCGCTCCGACGGAAATCTCGGCAAGGCATTCCTGCCGCTGATCGGCGGCGAAAACGCGCCGTTCGCGCTGTTCGACCAGGACGGCAAATCGCTCGCCGCCAATCCGATGGCCGCGGCGATCATGGGTTCGGCCGAAACGCTCGCGAACCTCAGCGCCTCCGCGGCGGCGGCGCTTGCCGACGTGAACGCCAAGGGCTTCGGCGAAATTTCCTTCGGCGTTCTCAAGATCCTGCTCCGGAAATTTGAATTCGGGTCGCGCGGCTTGCTGTTCGCATCTTTCACGCAGCCGGAGCGTGTTGCCACGCCGGAAGCCGATATGACGCCGCAGCCGGCGAATAGCGAGGAAAAGCCGAAAGCCGAAACGTCATCGCCGATCAAGCTCTCGCCGCCCACCAACGACAATGTCGGCTGGCAAGTGCCGCCCGCGAAGGAGAGCGAGCAGGCAAGCGAACCCTCGCCCGCTTCGCAGAACGCCGCGCCAGAAATTCCGGCCGCCGACATCGGCGAGGTCACGCCCGAAGAGGTCGAGGAATTCTGGGCCGAGGTCGAAGACAAGAAAGATGTGCCCGCCTCTCGCGTCTCGCTGCGCGAACCGCCACGGCCCGCTCCGGTGTTTACCAAGCGCGCGCCGTCGCGTTTCGTCTGGCAACTCGACGAGGACGGAAGGTTCACGAGCGTCTCGCACGATCTCGCCGAAGCGGTCGGCGACACGAATGCCGCGCGCATCGGCGAGGACTGGCACGCGCTTGCCGTACGCGCCGGACTTGCCAATACCGATATGCTGTTTTCGGCGCTGAAGCGGCGCGATACCTGGTCCGGCGTTTCGGTGCTGTGGCCGGTTGAAGGTACGGAAACCGCGCGGCCGGTCGATCTCGCGGCGCTTCCGGTATTCGACCGCGAGCGCAATTTCCTCGGCTATCGCGGCTTCGGCGTATTCCGCGAGGCGATTCCTTTCATCGCGAAGGTGAAGGCCCCCGCCGAATCCGAAGCACCGGTTTCAGAGGAAACGACGGAGGAAACCGCGGCCAACGACGAATTTCCGCTCTCGCACGAGCCGGTCGAGGAAGCGCCTGCGCCACGGACGCTCCCGGACGAAACGCCGGAAACAAAGCCGGAAAACCCGGACGAGCCGCCGGCGCTCGAAGTGCAGGATCGCGTGGTCCGTGTGCGGCAGCCGGAAAGCGAAAACCGCTCGACGCTTTCGCCGAAAGAGCAAACCAATTTCCGCGAGATCGGCCGCGTGCTGACCCGCGAAGCGCTTGAGAAAGAACGCGAGCGCGCGAGCCGCGAACTCGGCCAAGCGATGGGCATTCGCGGCGAGCAGCCGCGCGAAGACCATGCGCCGAAATCACACGACATTCCGAGCCACGATCTCGCCAAGCCTCTGGTGCGCCGCCCGGACGAGCCGGCCCCGCTCCTGCCCGCCGCGCCCGATCTTTCGGGCGCAAGCGAGCGAGCGCTGATGGACCGGCTGCCGCTCGGCATCGCGGTGCATCGCGACGAAAAACTGCTCTACGCAAATCGCGCGTTGCTCGACTGGACCGGCGTGGAAAACATCGAAGCGCTGGAAAAGAACGGCGGTCTCGACCGCATCTTCTCCGGTGCCGCGGCGGTGAACGAAGACGCCGACCCGACGATCCCGCGCACACTTGCCGTGCAAGGACCGAACCACGAGCCGATTCCGGTCGAAACACGGCTCTTTTCGACGCCGTGGTACGGCAAATCCGCGCTGGTCTATGTGCTGCGCCGCGCCAACGCCGGCTTCGACGAGCGGCGCGAGACGGTCGAGCGCGCGCTGCGCTCGGCGGAAGCGGCGACCCGCGAGCAACAGGCGATCCTCGATACCGCGACCGACGGCGTGCTGATCATCGACCGCGACGGCAAGATCACCGGCATGAACAAGTCGGCGGAAGCGCTGTTCGGCTTTGATTTCGCGGAAATCCAGAATTCGTCCTTCACGATGCTGTTCGCGCCGGAAAGCCACCGCGCGGCGGTCGACTATCTCGACAAGCTCGCCTCGAACGGCGTCGCCAGCATCCTCAATGACGGCCGCGAAGTCGTGGGCCGCGAGCGCAACGGCGGGCTCATTCCGCTGTTCATGAATCTCGGCAAGGTCGGCGACAACAACGAGAAATTCTGCGCGGTCTTGCGCGACATCACGCAGTGGAAGCGCGCGGAAGAGGAACTCACCGGCGCGCGCCGCCAGGCCGAACAGGCGAACTCGCATAAGTCCGACTTCCTTGCGAAGATCAGCCATGAGATGCGCACGCCGCTGAACGCCATCATCGGCTTCGCGGAAGTGATGATGGAAGAACGCTTCGGTCCGATCGGCTCGGATCGCTACCGCGACTATCTGAAAGACATCCACCAGTCCGGCGGCCATCTGATTTCGCTGATCAACGATCTGCTCGATCTTTCCAAGATCGAGGCTGGCAAGTTAGAGCTGAACTTCGTCAGCGTCGATCTCAACGATATTGCGAAACAATGCATGTCCACGATGCAGCCGCAGGCGAACCGCGAGCGCATCATCATCCGTAGCGCGCTCGCCGAGCATCTGCCGCCGGTGGTCGCCGACGAGCGCTCGATCCGGCAGATCGTGCTCAATCTGCTTTCGAACTCGGTGAAGTTCACCAAGCCCGGCGGGCAAGTCATTCTTTCGACCTCGCTCACCGACAAGGGCGAAGTGGTGCTGCGCGTGCGCGACACCGGGATCGGCATGAATGAGGAAGAAGTGGCGGCGGCACTCGAACCGTTCCGGCAACTCGCGACTTCGGGCCGCGATGCGCGCGAAGGCACCGGCCTCGGCCTGCCGCTCACGAAGGCGCTGGTCGAAGCCAACCGCGCAAGCTTCCACATCAAGAGTGCGGTCGATTCCGGCACGCTGATCGAAGTCGCGTTTCCCTCGACGCGCGTGCTCGCGGGCTAGGCTGCTTATTCACACACCTGGCGGTGGGGCTGCTCACCCTTATTGAAATCGCCCCAGCGGCACTTCAGTCCTCGCGGCTGCGGCGCCTGATTGCGTACGACCGGCTGTTGCGGCGCCACGGGCCGAACACAGGTGCCGTTCGGCGCAAGCACCGTGCCGGGCGCGCAGATCGCAACGCAGGTTTCGCCCTGTGCGCGCTGACCGGCGGCACAAACCAGCGGGCAGACGCGGTCGGTTCTCGCCTTCACTGCGTCGAGCGCCGCATCGGTCGGCATATTGATGTCGAGTTTGGTCGCGGCGTGCTGGTTGAAAGCGGTGAGCGCCTTCTTCGATTCATCGCCCCAAATCTCGTTCGACGAAATCACGCCGCAGCCGGCCCGGCGCAATTCCGCGTTCAGCTTCACCGTAAGTTCGCGCGTGCGTACCGCGGTCAGCCGCTGCACCTGTGCGCGCGCAAGCTGCGCGTAGAAACCGTCGGCGTGGCGTTTCAGAAATTGCTCATAAGCTTCGATGCTGTCGACTTTCTGCGCGAGTTCGAAATCCTTGCGGGCTTCGGCCTGTTGGTCGGTTTTCGTTTCCGGCTGCGGAGCAGGTGCCGGCGCAGGCGGCGTTTCCTTCGTCGCGAGTTCCGGCATCTGCGCCGGCGGCGGCGTCACAACTTGCGGCGCCGGAGGGGTTGCCGCCTGCGGCTGGCGCGTCAGTACCGGCGGCGGTTGCTGCACGATCAATGCGGGACCGCGCGTGCCGAACAGATTGAGCGAGCTTCCGCCGATCAAAATAATCGCGCCGGCGAGCGTCGCCGTTACAACGACGGGGCCCACCCAGCGCCAGGAGGATTTTTTCGGCTCGGCGACTTTCGCGGGCGAAGGCGCGGAGGAAGGCGTCGTCGAGAATTTCGGCTCCGGCTTCGATACCGGCGCGGCAGGCACGACCGCTGTCGCCGCGGTCGCGTGGGCGTCGCCCCAGCCGATCTCTTCGCGCAGCGCGGCGATCGAGGCCGTGCGGTTGCGTGCATTGAAGGCAAGCGCACGGTCGATGGCTGCCGCAAAGGACGCAGGCACATCGGGCGCGAGCGTTGCAAGGGGTTTGAGCGGATCGCCATTGCCGAAAGCGATCTGCTGCGTGCGCTCCTCGGCGGAAGCAGGCGGCCGTCCGGCGAGCGCGCGGTAGATCGTCGCTGCCATCGCATAGACATCCGCGCGCATGTCGAGTTGATCCGTGCTTTCCTGCACCTGCTCGGGCGGCGAATAGAACTGCTTTGACACCATGAACGAGCGATTGGTCTTGGAGCGGGCCTGGGTCTGCTGTTCGATCAGCTTGATCGCGCCGAAGTCGATGATGACCGGCGTGCCGTTCTGCCGGATCATGATGTTGTCCGGCGCGATGTCGCGATGGATCAGTTTCTGCGCGTGCAGATATTCGAGCGCGCCAAATACCGGCTCGAGCAGCGGCCGCAACTCGTCCGGGCGCGGCGGCGTTTCGCGCTGCTTCAGCCAGCCTTCGAGGGTTTCGCCCTCGACATACTCCATGATCATGTAGCCGGTATCGTTGTCCTTCACATAGTGAATGACGTCGACGATGTTCGGATGCTTGAGGCGGCACTGGTCGGTGGTGGAGCTTTCGAAACGCTTTAGCGCCCATGCGGCGAGATCGGCGTCGCGCGCGGCAAAGATGATGCGCGTGCTTTCCTCGCGCGAGGCGATGCCGCGCGGGAAGAATTCCTTGATCGCGACATGCTTGCCGGTAATCGGGCTCGACGCCTCGTACGTGATGCCGAAGCCGCCGGAGCCGATCACGCGCAAGATCTCGTAGCCCGCGATTTTCGAGCCCAGTCTCAGCGCATTCGGATCATTCTGGATCGCCATCGCCGTATCCTTCGAGCCGCCGCATCTTGCGCGGCCTGTAAAAATAACGCTACTCCCGGCGGCTCCAAAACTGTGTGACGAGGGTCACAAGTCCGTTCACGGCCGCGCGATGGAACCCGCGTCCGGTCGCGGACTTACCGGGGCGCGGGCGGAAATTGGGGCTGGGCGCTGACGGCGGCAACGGCGGTAAAAGAGCCGAAACAGGAGCCTCGCTCCACCGTGTTCGCATAGGTCGCTTCGATTTTCTGCGGCGTGATCCTGCCCGCGAGCTTGATCTTGTTTAGCAGCGGGCGGCCGTTCGCGCCGGTATCGTCGATGCCGCCGCTGTAGTCGAACGTGCCATCGGCATTGATATCGACAAAATACGTATTGCCGCCTTGCGAGACGCGAAGCTTCTGGCCTTCGACCAGAATGATGAGCGGCACGCGCCTGCCGGGAACGCAGGCTGTCAGCGGTAACGACGGATTGACCGGCTCCGCGCGAACCAGCGTGATCTCCCCGGTGAACCACTTGGGAAAAGCCGTAACCGGCGACGCACACTTGCCGTTCAATTCTTCTTGTCCCGGCGGGCAAACCATGGCGGGTGGAACGAGCGTCTGTTGCTCGTTCCGCGGCTCGGGCTGTTCCTTTTTCGGCTCGCTTTCTTTTGCCGTCTGCTCCTTCGGCGTTTCCTGTTCGGGTGGCGTGTGCACCTGCATTTGCGGCACGACTTTCATTTCATCGAACTTGGGTGCTGGCGGCGGCGTTTCGACGACTTCCTTCTTCGCCGGAAGCGTGATGACGCCGCTCAAAACGAGCGCCGCCACCAACACAGCTGCAATGCCCGCGAGCGGCAAAAGCCAGGGCAATTTCGAGCGCTTTGCTTTCTGCCCGCGCGGCGTGGTTGCCGCCCGCATATCCGCGCCGCGCGGCAGTGCGATCGTCGGCGCAAAGCCTTCGCCCTCCCCCCAGCCCAGCGCCGCGCGCAATTCGCCGATCCTCGGCTGTCGATTTTCCGCGTTGAAGGAAAGCGCGCGGTCGATCGCGGCTGCGATTTCGCGCGGCAGTTCAGGCGCGAGCGCCGCGAGCGGTTTAATCGGGTCTGGCTTGCCGAAAGCAAGCTTCTGCATCCGGTCTTCGGCGTTCGCGGGCGGCTGGCCGGCGAGCGCCCGATAAAGCACCGCCCCGGTCGCATAAATATCCGCGCGGCTGTCGAGTTCGCCATCGGCGTCGATCTGTTCCGGCGGCGAGTAGAACTGCTTCGAGACAAGAAAGGACTTTTCGGTCCGCGAACGGATCTGCGTTTCCTGCTCGATCAGCTTGATCGCGCCGAAGTCGATGATCATCGGCTGGCCGTCAGCGCGGATCATGATGTTGTCGGGTGCGATGTCGCGATGGATCATCTTGCGGCCGTGCAGATATTCGAGCGCGGACAGCACCGGTTCCATCAGCGGGCGCAATTCTTCCGGTGTGGGCTTTGTCCGGCGTGCGCGGAGCCAATGTTCGAGGGTTTCGCCCTCGACATACTCCATGATCATGTAGCCGGTGCCGTTGTCCTTCACGTAATGAATGACATCAACGATGTTCGGATGCTTCAGCTTGCACTGGTCGAGCGTCGAACTCTCAAAGCGCTTCAGCGCCCACTGTACGACATCTTCGTTCTTCGCGGCATAGATCAGGCGCGTGCCCTCGCCGCGCGAGGCGATCCCGCGCGGGAAGAATTCCTTGATCGCGACGCGCTTGCCGGTGAAGGGGCTGTCGGCTTCATACGTGATGCCGAAGCCGCCCGCGCCAAGCACGCGAATGATATTGTATCCCGCGATCGACGCTCCCGGCGGAAGCGCGTGAGGGTCGTCCGACATGAACCTGGCCCCTGAAACCGGCGCGGACATTATGCCCCGGAGCCGTCAGGGTCGAGTAGCGGTTCCGTGAGCGGCGCTACCGTTTCGGCCACAGGCTCTCGAACTGGTCCGCCACCGGGCGCAGAGGGATCTCGGCGCAGGAGAAGCTCCGGCGGAACGGCGTGCCGCGCAGGCCGATCTCCATACGGGACGCGGCATGGTCCCAGACAAAGTCGGTGAAGTCCGGGCCGATCATCTGCACGCTGAACAGGAACGAGCGCCCATAGGAGCGCAGGATCGTGCCGGGCAGCGGGCGAGCCTGCGCCGGCGACTCGTAAATCGCCTTCTGCGCCGCGGTGTCGAAGGTAAAGAGGAGCGGCTGGTGTGGGCCATCGTCGCAGCGGAGCGAGAATTGCTCCGCAGCGGCGGGACAGGCGAACAACAGAAATGCGGCGGCGAAGGCGAACCTCATTCCCGGAAACTAGCACGCCGCGCGAGTTACCCCGCGCGGCGCGTCGAAGAAAGGTGAACGCGGCGATAAGCGCCGCGCAGAAAGCCGGTTAAAGGCCGAGTTGCGAGATGAATTTGGTGTTGAGGTAGCTCTCGATTGCTTCCGAGCCGCCTTCGGAACCGTAGCCGGAATCCTTCACGCCGCCGAAGGGGACTTCGGGAAGCGCGAGGCCGTGATGATTGATCGACACCATCCCGCTTTCGAACGCCGCGCCGATCGCGGCGGCCGTCTTCGCCGACGAAGTGTAGGCATAAGCCGCAAGCCCGTAAGGCAAGCGGTTCGCTTCCTCCACCACCTTGTCGAACGAAGTGAACGGCATGATCGGCGACAGCGGCCCGAACGGCTCCTCGTTCATGATCTTCATGTCGTGATTGATGTTGGTGAGCACGGTCGGCTCGAAGAAGCTGCCCTTGTTGCCGATTCGCTTGCCGCCGGCTTCGATCTTCGCACCCTTCTGCACAGCGTCGGAGACAATCGCTTCCATCGCATCAACGCGGCGCGGCCCGACGAGCGGGCCCATGCGCGTATCCTTGTCGAGACCGTCGCCGACTTTGAGCTTCTTCGCCGAGTCCGTGTATTTCTGCACGAAGTCGCCATAGACCTTTTCGTGCACGAGGAAGCGGGTCGGCGCGACGCAGACCTGACCCGCGTTGCGGTGCTTGTTCGCAAACAGCACCTTCACCGCCTGATCGACATTCGCATCCTCGAACACGATCGCGGGCGCGTGACCGCCGAGCTCCATCGTGATGCGCTTCATGTGCAGGCCGGCGAGCGACGCAAGCTGCTTCCCGACGGGAGTCGAGCCCGTGAACGTGATCTTGCGGATCACGGGGTGCGGAATGAGATAAGACGAAATCTCCGCGGGGTTGCCGTAGACGAGTTGCAGCACACCCTGCGGCACGCCCGCGTCGAGATAGCACTTCACGAGTTCGGCGCAGGAAGCCGGCGTATCTTCGGGACCTTTCAGGATGATCGAGCATCCGGCAGCGATCGCGGCGGAAACCTTGCGCACCGCCTGATTGATCGGAAAATTCCACGGCGTGAAGGCCGCGACCGGACCCACCGGCTCCTTCACCACGAGCTGATAGATATTTTCGCCGCGCGCCGGAATCACGCGGCCATACGTGCGGCGCGCTTCCTCGCCGAACCAGTCCATGATGTCGCCGGCGAGCAGCGTCTCGCCCTTGGCTTCCATCAAGGGCTTGCCCTGCTCCTGCACCATGATTTTCGCGATGTCGTCGGCGCGCGAGCGGATGATGTCGGCGGCCTTACGCAGGGTCTTGTAGCGCGTGTCGGCGGGCGTCTTCTTCCAGACCTTGAAGCCGTCGTCGGCCGCCTGCAACGCCATGTCGAGATCGGGCTTGGTCGCGTGCGACAGCGTGCCAATCTTCTCGCCGGTCGCGGGGTTAAAGATCGGCTCGCTCTTGCCTTCCGCGCCTTTGGTCCACTGGCCGTTGATATGCAGGGAAACGTCCGGATACATTGTGCTTCTCTCGCCTAGACTGTTCTGAAAATTGGCCGGGATGGGGCTACGAAAGGCAGCCGCTGTCAACACCGGCGATGCAAGGCTGATCTTACCGCAATGAGCACGATCGACACACCCTTGAAGGCCCGCGAAATCCTCGACGCGCTCGATCATCAAAAGCGGCTTGCCGCTTTCGGCGGGATCGAATTGCCGCAGGCTTATGCCGTGGTCGCCGAAATGAAGCGGCTTCGCACCGCGCGCGGCGAGAAGGTGCTGGGGCGGAAAATCGGCTTCACCAACCGCACGATCTGGGACGAATACAAAGTGTTCGCGCCGATCTGGGGCTATATGTACGACACCACGCTCAGCGACGCTTCCGCTGCGCGGAATGTCGACCTGTCGCGGTTTGCCGAACCGCGGCTGGAACCAGAGATCGCGTTCGGTTTCGCGCGGGCGCCCGAGGCCGGCATGAGCCCTTCACAAATCTTCGACTGCGTCGAATGGGTTTCGCACGGCTTCGAGATCGTGCAGTCGCATTATCCGGACTGGAAGTTCTCCGCGCCCGATACGGTCGCGAACAACGCGCTGCACGGCGCTTTCTTTCTGGGCGAGAAAGTCTCCGCCATCATGAACCGCGCGGCGTGGGTCGAGGCGCTCGCCGGGTTCGAAATTTTTCTCTTTCGCAACGACGTGCTCATCGACCGGGGAGATGCAACCAACGTGCTCGACGGACCGCTATTTGCCATCAAACATCTGCTCGAGCTTTTGAAAGACGACCCGCATAATCCGCCGGTCGCGGCCGGCGAAATCGTCACCACCGGGACGGTAACGAGAGCATGGCCGGTCGCGAGTGGAGAAACCTGGCGCACCGAAGTCAGCGGACTGAAACTGCCCGGAATCGAGATCAGCTTTTCCTGACAGCCTCGCCGCGCCACAGCCAACGGCAAAAAAGAACGGCGATTCCCATCCCCGCCAATTGGCAGAGAATGAACAACGGCGCGCTCGACGGCGCGATTCCCGCGAACGTATCGGAAAGCGAACGCGCAAGCGTGATCGCCGGATTGGCGAAAGACGTCGAGGACGTGAACCAGTAGGCCGACGTTATATAGAGGCCGACCGCGAGCGGCAGCTTCGCCGCGTCTTTGTCCTTTAACCCCAGAATTGTCACCACCAGCCCGAACGTCGCAACGGCCTCGCCGATCGCGGTTCCCGTTGCGGCACGAAGCGTTCCCGAAATCTGAAACACGGGCAGCCCAAACATGAGATGCGCGAGCCACGCACCCGCGATCATGCCGCAAATCTGCGCCGCAATATAAAGCGCGCAAAGCTGCCACGGCAGCTCGCCGCGGAAAGCGAGCGCAAGGCTTACCGCCGGATTGAAGTGCGCACCGGAAACCGGTGCGAAGACCGAAATGATCACGAAGAGGATACAGCCGGTCGCGATCGCATTCGCGAGCAGCGCCAGTGCGATATTGCCTCCGGAAAGATTTTGCGCCGCAATGCCCGAACCGATCACGGTCGCCGCAAGAAAGGCGCTGCCGATAAACTCGGCCGCGAGTTGCCGCGTGCTCATGTCGCTTTCATCGCTTTCTCGGTGGCGCCTTCTTCGCGGCCGATTTCGCGCAGCCGCGCCTTCAGCGTGATCGTATCGAGGCCGCTGATCGGCAAGGCCGCGAACAACTCAATGCGGCGATAGAGCAGCCGGTAGGCTTCCTGAAAAGCGCGAGCGATTTCCAGTTCGCTTCCTTTTGCGGCGGAAGGATCGGCAACGCCCCAATGCGCGGTCATGGGCTTGCCCGGCCAGACCGGGCAGACCTCGCCTGCGGCGTCGTCGCAAACCGTGAAGATGAAATCGATTTCCGGCGCGCCGGGCTTTGCGAACTCGTCCCACGATTTCGAGCGGAAGTTCGCGGTGTCGTAGCCGAGACCCCCGAGAAGTTTCAGCGTGTTCGGATTGATCGCGCCGCGCGGCTGGCTGCCCGCGCTGTAGGCGACGAATTTTCCCGCGCCGATGCGGTTCATGATCGCTTCCGCCATCACCGAACGCGCGGAATTATGCGTACAAAGAAATAATACGTTGTATGGCTTATGCACGTTTGCGCTCCGTTTCCCTGCGCTGCGGCGCGCAGGACGCGCCGCCGAATACCTGGCCGCAAATCTCGGGTTTGCCGCCGCAACAATCGCGGGCGAGAAAATCGACGAGCATGCGAAGTCCGCCGATATCGGCGGAATAGATGACCTCGCGCCCCTGCTTTCTCGAGCCGATCAGGCCCGCGCGCTCGAGGATCGCGAAATGCGTGGACATGGTGTTGTGCGGCACCTTGCAGCGCCGCGCGATTTCGCCCGCGCTTTTTCCGTCCGGCGAACAGGCGACGAGATGTCGAAACGCGGTTAGCCGCGTTTCCTGCGCCAGCGCGGAGAGGCTTTCGATCGCTTTCTTCTTGTCCATAATTCTCGACATATCGACGATACATGACACCGGCGTGACAGTTGCCTCCGCGATTCAGCCGGAAACGGGGATAAATAATTCGAGGGGCGGGGATTTCCCGGAAACCGCAAATGCTTATGCGCAGCAGGAAAAGATTTATCCCCGCCGCGAATTTCCTTTTTATGTTCGGAGCGCCTCGATCCACGAGGGGCGCGGAGCGCTCGCGTGGTTCTCGCGCGGATCGGGGGCGGTGGCCGCAAGACTCGCGTTACGCGCGCGGGATTTGCGGCGGCTGAAGTCGCATGGTTCCGGCGAGCCTGCCGCTCGTCACGAGGGCCTTTCTTGGCGGCTTTGTCCGGAACGCGTGCCAACGCAAGTACGGCAAGGCAGAGAAGGCCCGCCAGCGGTGGATAAACGGTAAGTCCACCGGGGATTGTGCGAAGCAGGCCGTAACCCATCGCGCGTAGTCGGCGCGAATGGCCAACGCGCGTGTCGCTTGCGACATTCGCGTCAATAAGGCCACGCGCGCTGCGGGACGCCGGGATTTTGCCGGCACCCGTGACGACGACGCGTCTGCACTGCTTGTTGTTTGCGCCGAGGGCGCGAACACCAGGCACACGCTTCGTGCAGGCGGTCACGAGGGACCGGAAGGTCCCGGCGTCCCCGCCGCCCTTTATGTTTGCGCGAATGGGGTAAACCCCAAGCGCGCGAACAGAAACGGACGGCGCAGATCAGGTAAACCTCGGCTCGATGGAGCGCGAGAACGATCGCCCCTGCCTGCTGTTTGAAAATCGAATCCGCCGCTCGCGTCTCTCAGGACGAGAGTTCCTTCACCATCAGAATCCAGTTTTCGGTGTCGGTGTCCCAGTCTTCGGTGACGGCCTTGCGCGCCGCGCGCTCGCGCATGCCGTATCGGTGATAAAGCCGCCGCGCATCGTGATTGTCGTCGGCAACGATAAGACTGGTTGCGCGCAAGCCCATGTTGCGCGCGGTGTCGTCGGCCAGCGCAAGCAATTTGCCGCCCAATCCCAGATTGCGGAACCGCTCGTGAACGCCGACGACATTGATGTACCAGGTCGAAGGCGCAAGGTTTTCGAGTTCCTGCAGGGGCACAAACATCGCGGGCATTTCCGGCGGAATTGGCTCGGGCTTTTCCGGGATCGCGTAGCCGATCAGGCAGCCCGCGCATTCGCCGTCATGCTCGACCACGGTCGTATTGCGATAAGAGAAGGCACCTTCCTCGCGCGCGGCGCGTGCGCGGCCGATTTCCCACGGATCTTCGCCCGCTTTTGCGAGCTTGCTCCAGAGATAATGCGGCATGCCGTGGCCCGCGTAATTCATGAATTCGGCGAGCGATGGCGCATCTTCTTTTCTGGCGGGGCGAAATGTCATCGGATTATTTCCGCGATTTCTTCGCGCGAAAGAAATTTTCCGGTCTGTTCGATCCGCCGGATATTTTCGACGACCGCGCGGTTGATCGGCGCCGGATAGCCGGTCCTGTCGCTAAGCCGGACGAATTCGCCGTTGAGATAGTCGATCTCGGTCGGCTGTTTGCGCAGAATGCTTTGCAGGGTCGAGGTCATGATCGACGCCTGATCGCTGCTGCCGAGATTTTTGCGCAGGATCATCCTGCCAACGAAGGCGGGCAGCATCAGCGCACGCGAGAACAATTTCATCGGCGCGCCGGGCATATTGATCAGCGAAATTCCCGCCGCACGCACGACGCCGAAAGATTCTTTCAGTTGCGCGACCCCGAACTGCACGATCACGCGGTCGTTCACGCATTCGTTGAGCGGTTTCCCGGTGAGCGCGTTCATTGAATTCGTCATCGCGTTGATGACGAGCTTCGACCACATCGCCCCTTCGATCTCATCCGTGACGAAGACGGAGGCGACCATCGCGAACAGCCGCTTCAATTCGGAAAGTTTGCTCCGCAGTTCGGGTGCCGCAGCACCAAGCACGGTGACGCCCTCGCGGTTGTAGCGCACCTCTCCGGGAGCCAGCGAGGACGAGTTGAGGAGCAGGATCGCCGAAGCCGGCTCCCGCCCGCATTCTGCGAGCACGATCTCGCGGGCACGGACGCCATTCTGCGCCGTCACGATGGTCGCCTTGCCGAGGGAAGCCTTTTGCGCACGGATCGCTTCCGCCAAGTCCTGCGTCTTCATGGTGAAGACCGCGAAATCCGTATCCGGCGGAATTTCCGCGGCGACTTTCGGCGTCACATGAAAATCGCCAGCAATCCCGCTCGCTCGCAGGCCCGACGCGCGCAGGGTCTCAACCCGGTTAGGCCGCACCACGAGCGTCACATCCTCGCCCGCGCGCGCCCATAAGGCGGCCAGGAGATTGCCGATGGCGCCAGCGCCGATAACCGCGATCTTTGACTTGGTCATTCCGGCCGAAACCCCATCTATTGAGACGTAAGGAGAAGGTAAGGAAGGCGAATGCGGCTGCCTTGCATAGCCGTCGGGTAAGGAAAAAACCGAAGAATCCACCGCGCGTGGGCTCGCGTGCTTGACCGCCCCGGAGCCGTCTGCGAGAAAAATCATAAGAGAGATCAATAGGTTAGAAAAATTCTAATCTAGCTAAAAAGCGGCGCCCATGATCGTCTGTTCGTGTAACTGCCTGACCGAAGCGCAAGTCCGCGAGTCCTGCACGCGGACCGAGGGTGCCGCGCGCTCGACCTTCGAGGTCTACAAGTGCCTCGGCTGCAGCCCGAAATGCGGGACCTGCGCCCGGACCATCCGCAAGATCATGGACGAAACCCTTGGCGGAGCCGCCTGTAATGCTTGTCCGGCGGCTACGAACAGTGCCTGCGGCGCGGCCAAGATCGCCGATGCCCTGAATGCCGCGATCGAGCCCCTCCCGGCGGCTGCGGCGCTCGTCGCCGCCGAATAATCCTGATTCTCCGGCCTTTCGATCTCCCTAGAGACCTGTTTGCCTTCTCCTTAGAACTATTCTAAATGATTGAAACCACCGGTTTCAAGGAGAACGGCCGCCATGAAGGGCGATCCCAAAGTCATCGAATATCTCAACAAGGGTCTTCGCTCGGAGCTGACCGCGATCAACCAGTATTGGATTCATTACCGCCTGCTCGATGACTGGGGCTATCTCGACCTCGCCAAGAAGTGGCGAGCGGAGTCGATCGAGGAGATGCAGCACGCGGACAAATTCACGCAGCGCATCATCTTTCTCGAGGGTCTGCCGAACATGCAGACGCTGGACCCGATCCGCATCGGCCAGAACGTCAAGGAAGTGCTGGAGGCCGACTTGAAAGCCGAATACGAGGCACGCGCGCTCTATCAGGAAGCCGCCACTTATTGCCATTCGGTCAAGGACTATCCGTCCAAGGACCTGTTCGAAGAACTGATGACGGACGAGGAAGGCCATATCGACTTCCTCGAAACGCAACTCGATCTCGTCGAGAAGCTCGGCCTGCAGCTCTACTCGCAGCATCACATCGGGAAACTCGAAGACTGAGAAATCAGGCGACGACGGAAATATCGAAGCGCAAATGAAAAAGGCCGGGGAAAATCATCCCCGGCCTTTTCACTTCGGATAAGAAGCTCAGTTGCCGACGCAGATGCCACGGACGCAGATCGTACCGCGCGGCATGTTAAACTGCTGCTGTTGCTGCTGTTGTTGCTGCGGGCGCTGCTGATATTGCTGCTGCGGCTGCTGCACCTGTCGCGGAACCGCGACACAGCTATCGCCGCGGGCGACGAAGCCCGGACGGCAGACCAGCGGGCAGACGCGGCGATCGCGGTCCTTCAGATCACGCAACAGATTCTGGTTCGGCTCGCCGTCATATTTCGTTTTGGCGTACTTGTTATAAAGATCGAGCGACTTGCGCGCGGAATCGTCCCAGTCCCCGTCGTTGTTTTCGGGACCGCAGCCTACGCGCTGCAATTCGGTGATGACATTGCGCGTGAGCGTTTTCTGCACGCGCTCGGTTTCGATCGCCGCCAGTTTGGTTTTCTGGGCGCGCGCGAGCGTCGCATAAAATCCGTCCGGATAGCGAGACAGGAAAGAATCGTAGGCGTCGATCGTGTCGATCTTCTGCGCAAATTCGAAATCGATGCGCGCGGCCGCCTGCGGATCCACCTGCGGCACCGGCATCTGCTGCAAGGCCGGGGGAATATCCGCTTTCGGCTGCTCGGCTTCCGCTTTCGGTTCGACCACCGCGACCTGCTGCGGATTTTGCGCCGGAGTTTGCGCCGTGTTCTGGCTCTGTGGCTGCGGCACGTCGGTCTTGACGACGGCGACCTGAGGGCCTTGTCCCTGCCCTCGGAACGACGTCATTGCGAAAGCCGCGCCGACGACGAGAAAGACTAGGCCGGCCGCGATCGCAGCCCACTTGCCCATGCCGCGTTTGCCCGGCTCGAGTTGCGGCGCAGGCGCGCGAAGATAAGACGGATTGGCGCCCGGGTTCGGCGCGGTGCGGATCACCGGCATCGTCGGCGCGGTCGAACCGGTCGTGCCCTGCCAGCCCAGCGCCTGCCGGAATTCCTCGATCGAGGCCTGCCGCTCGGACGCGCGGAACGAAAGCGCCTTCTCGATCGCCTTCGCGAAGTTCTCCGGGATGTGGGGAGCTGCGACCGAGAGCGGAATCAGCGAGTCGCCCTCGCCGAATGCGATCTTGCGCGCGCGCTCTTCGGTGTCGGCCGGCGGCTTTCCCGCAACCGCGCGATAGAACACGGCGCCAAGCGCGTAAATATCGGCGCGGGCATCGAGCGACTCGCCCTCGCGGGTCTGTTCCGGCGGCGAATAATGCTGCTTGCCGACCATGAACGAATGCACGGTCTTAGCCTGCAACAACGTGCGGTTCTCGATCAGCTTGATCGCGCCGAAGTCGATGATCACCGGGCGGCCGTCCGCCGTGATCATGATGTTGTCGGGGGCAACATCGCGGTGAATGAAGTTCATGTTGTGCAGGTAGTCGAGCGCGTCCATCACCGGCTCGAGCACCGGACGGATTTCATCCATCGTCGGCAAATTCGGACGTTCGCGGAGCCAGTGTTCGAAGGTCTGACCTTCGACATAGTCCATGAACATGTAGCCGGTGTCGTTCTCGGCGAGGTAGTGAAACACCTCGACGATGTTCGGGTGCTTCAAGCGGCACTGTTCGGTGGTCGAGGACTCGAAACGCTTGAGCGCCCAGCTCACCAGCTCCGAATCGCGCTCGGCGTAGATAATTTCGGTCGCGCCCTTGCGCGAAGCGATTCCGCGCGGGAAGAATTCCTTGATCGCGACCCGGCGGCCCGTAACCGGGCTTTCGCCCTCATAGGTGATACCGAAGCCGCCCGCGCCAAGGACGCGGACGACACGATAGCCGGCAATTACCGTTCCGGCGGGTAGCGCGTGCGGATCGTTCGTCATTTCAGTTCCCGTGATTGCGCGAATGCTATCCCAAAGGTCGCCTTGTGCAACGCACGAAGCCCTCACTCCTTGGCACAAGCGCGTGATCGCCCGAAGGGCTTCTTTGGAATTTATCTAAACTATTGATTTCGTTTGCCTTTTCCGCAGAGGCGCGTTTTCTTCGCCAGAACGTCCGGCACTTTACATCAAAAATACAGCCGGAATCGCCTCAGGAGCTCGCGCATGAAATCTCTCGCCCGCCGCCTCGTCTTCGGCGCCACCATGCTGACGGCAGGGGCAATCAGCGCGCTGCCCGCGCAGGCGCAAGCGGTGAACGTCTATACGACCCGCGAGCCGAGACTGATCCAGCCCTTGTTCGATCTCTTCACCAAGGAGACCGGTATCAAGGTCAATTCGATTTTTATCGAAAAAGGCGTCGCCGAACGGGTCGCGGCCGAGGGAGCCAATTCGCCGGCCGATGTTCTGATGGCGGTCGATATCGGCAACGTGCTCGATTTCGTTGCGCGCGGCGTAACGCAGCCCGTGCAGTCGAAGGTCCTGACCGAAGCGATCCCCGCGAATCTGCGCGACAAGGACGGACACTGGTTCGCGCTCTCGCTGCGTGCGCGCCTGTTTTATGTCTCGAAAGATCGCGTGAAAGAGACCGCGCTCACTTACGCCGACCTCGCCGACCCGAAATGGAAGGGCAAGGTCTGCATCCGCTCGGGCCAGCATCCCTATAACACCGCGCTGATCGCGGCCTACATCAACCACTACGGCACGGAAAAAGCCGAAGCGTGGCTGCGCGGCGTAAAGGAAAACCTTGCGCGCAGGCCGGCCGGCGGCGACCGCGAAGTCGCGCGCGACATTCTCGGCGGCATTTGCGACATCGGTGTCGGCAACTCTTATTATGTTGGCCTGATGCGCGGCGGGAAGAACGAAGAGCAGAACAAGTGGGGCGCGGCGATCAACGTGATATTTCCCACGTTTCCGGGCGGAGGGACTCACGTAAACATCTCCGGCGCTTCGGTCACGAAGAACGCGCCGAATAAGGAGAATGCGATCAAGCTGCTCGAATTCCTGGTCTCGCCGGAAGCACAGGCGGCTTATGCGAAGGTAAACCACGAATACCCGGTGCGGCCGGACGTGACACCGGATCCGATCATCGCAGCGCTCGGGACATTGAAACCCGACCAGATCGACCTCACGGCGATTGCGAAGAACCGCAAGCTCGCCGCCGAACTCGCCGACAAAGTTGGCTTCGATCAATAAAAGCGCGCCAGCATTTCCTTTCCGGGCATTTCGCAAAAGCGTGATGCCCGGGTGGACGCTTGGCGCAATCTTCGTCGCGGCGGTCGTCGTCGCGCCAGTCATCGCGTTGATCGTCATTGCAAGCCGGCGCTCGGGCGATCTCTGGCCGCAGCTTGTGGCCTATGTGCTGCCGTCGGCAGCCGCGAACACCGCTATTCTTCTGCTCGGCGTCGGATTGCTCACGGGCGTGATCGGGGTCGGCACCGCCTGGCTTGTTGCTACGGCAAAATTTCCGGGGCGCGGATATTTTGACTGGGCGCTGCTGCTGCCGCTCGCGATGCCGACCTATATTCTCGCCTACGCCTATCTCGACATTCTGCATCCGCTCGGGCCGGTGCAGTCATTGCTTCGCGCAGTGCTCGGCGTAAGCGATCCGCGCGCACTGCATTTTCCCGACATCCGCTCGATGGGCGGCGTGATCTTCCTGCTCGGCTTCGTGCTTTACCCTTACGTCTATCTCGCCGCGCGCGCGACCTTCTTCATGCAGAGCGCGACCGCGCTCGAAGCGGCGCGCACGCTCGGCGCGGGGCGCCTCGAGATTTTCTTTCGCGTCGCCTTGCCGCTCGCCCGGCCCGCCATCGTGGTCGGCGTAACGCTGGCGCTTCTGGAAGCACTCAACGACATCGGCGCCACCGAATTTCTCGGCGTGCGGACGCTGACGATTGCGATCTATTCGACCTGGCTCAACCGTTCGTCGCTGCCGGGTGCCGCGCAAATTTCTCTCTTCATGCTTGCGCTCGTGATCGCGCTGTTTCTACTTGAGCGGTGGGCGCGGCGCGACCGGATTTTTTCCGGAAGCGGCAAGCGTACGCAGCCGCCAGCACCGGTCGAATTACGCGGACTGCGCGCGGTCAGCGCTTTCATCGCCTGCGCGCTTCCGCTCGCCATCGGCTTCCTCGCGCCGTTTGCCTATCTCGCCGATCAGGCAATCCGGAAAATCGCGGAAGCCGGCGTTTCGCCAGTGCTGTTTCGCGAAACCCTAAACACGTTGCTCTATGCGGGCGTCGCGACGCTCGTCACGCTCGCGGCCGGCATCGTGGTCGCGTTCGCGCTCCGTAACGAACGCAAGGGCTTCGCGTCGCCGGCGAGCCGCATCGCCAGCCTCGGCTATGCGATCCCCGGCACCGTACTCGCCGTGGGATTGCTGTGGCCGCTCGCGAGCTTCGATAACACGGTTGATGCCATTTTCCGCAACGCTTTCGGAATCTCCACCGGGCTTCTGATTTCCGGCTCCGGCGCGGCACTCGTGCTCGCCTATACGATCCGCTTTCTCGCGGTGTCGATCAACGGGGTCGAAGCAGGATACGCGAAGATTTCTACGAGCGTCGATCACGCCGCGCGTAGCCTCGGCGAAAACGCTTTCGGCGTGCTGCGCCGCGTTCATTTGCCGATGCTGCGGCCCGCGTTGGGTGCTGCCGCTATCCTCGTGTTTGTCGATTGCATGAAGGAATTGCCGGCGACCTTGATGCTGCGGCCGTTCGGCGTCGAAACGCTATCAACGCATATCTACGCCGAAGCGGTGCGCGGCACCTACGAAGATGGCGCGCTCGCGGCGCTCCTAATCGTGCTTGCAGGGCTTATTCCGGTAATGCTGCTCGCGCGTATCAGCCGGAATGCGCAGGCACCCGTCACGTCCTGAGTTCGGCAATATCGCGGTAGAGATCGAGCGCTTCCGGGTTGGCGAGCGCCTCGGTATTCTTGACGGGGCGGCCGTGCACCACGTCGCGCACGGCAAGTTCGGTGATCTTGCCCGAGCGCGTGCGCGGAATATCCGCGATCTGCACGATCTTCGCAGGTACATGACGCGGACTCGCGCCTACCTTGATCTGCTGCTTGATTTTCGCAACTAGCGCATCGTCGAGCTTCGCGCCGTCGCGCAGCCTGACGAACAACACGATCCGCGTATCGCCGTCCCACTCTTGGCCGATTGCGATCGATTCCACCACGTCAGAAATCTGCTCGACCTGCGCGTAGATCTCGGCGGTGCCGATACGCACGCCCTGCGGATTGAGGGTCGCATCCGAGCGGCCATGAATGATCATGCCGCCGTGCTCGGTCCATTCCGCAAAGTCGCCATGACACCAGACGCCGGGAAAGCGATCGAAATAAGCGTTGTGATATTTTTTTCCGTCGGGATCGTTCCAGAACATAATCGGCATCGACGGAAACGGTGCGGTGCAGACGAGTTCGCCGCGCTCGCCCTTGAGCGGCTTGCCTTTATCGTCCCAGACATCGACAGCCATGCCCAGCGCCGGCGCCTGAATCTCGCCCTTCCAGACCGGCGAGGTCGGATCGCCTCCGACGAAGCAGGCGCAAAGATCGGTGCCGCCGGAAACCGACGCGAGGTGCACGTCTTTCTTCACTGCGTCGTACACGTAATCGAAGCTCTCCGGCACGAGCGGCGAACCGGTGGAGGCAAGCGTGCGCATCTTCGAAAGATCATGGGTATCGATCGGACGCAAACCCGCCTTCTTCGCCGCGTCGATGAATTTCGCGGAGGTGCCAAAGAAATCGATCTTTTCATCCTGCGCATAGTCGAACATTACGTCGTTCTTCGGATGGAACGGCGAGCCGTCATAAAGCATTAGCGTCGTTTCCGCCGCGAGACCGCTAACCAGCCAGTTCCACATCATCCAGCCCATCGTGGTGAACCAGAACATGCGCTCGCCGGGCTTGATGTCGCAAAGGAGCTTATGCTCCTTCAGGTGCTGCAAAAGCACGCCGCCCGCGCAATGCACGATGCATTTCGGAACGCCGGTGGTGCCGGACGAAAACAAAATATAGAGCGGATGATCGAACGGTAGCCGCTCGAATTCGACCGGCTTCGCCGCGAACGGCGCAATGAAGGAATCGAGATCGGTCGCGCGCGAAAGCTTCGCCGCCGTTTCCTTCGCTTCGCCAAGATAATTCACGAGCACGACCTTCTCGGCCGTCAGCAGATTTTTGATAACGACATCCAGCTTTTCCGCGATCTGGATTTTCTTCCCCGCGTACCAATAGCCGTCGCAGGAAAAGAACAGCTTCGGCTGAATCTGCCCGAAGCGGTCGATCACGCCGCGCTCGCCGAAGTCCGGCGAGCAGGACGAAAAGATCGCACCGAGCGAAGCGGCGGCGAGCATGACGGCGACACTCTCGGGCAGGTTCGGCAGCATCGCCGCGATGCGATCGCCTTTCTTTACGCCTGCGGCTTTCATCGCCTGTTGTAGACGCGACACCAGTGCGTGCAATTCGTCGCAGGAAAGCCGGTAGCTCTTCTTGTCTTCGCCGCGGAAGATCATCGCGGGCCCGGCGCCCTTCCGGCGCATCAGGTTTTCGGCGAAGTTCAGCTTCGCGCCCGGAAAAAATTTCGCGCCGGGCATGCGGTCGGGGTCGGCCAGAATCGGCGAGCCTTTCTCGCCGATGACGCCGCAGAAATCCCATACCATCTCCCAGAACGCGGGACGGTTTTCGACCGACCAGGCATGCAACTGGCGATAGTCTTTCAACGCAAGCCCGAAGCGGCGGTTGGCTTCGGCCATGAAGCGGACGATTTCGCTGTTGCGAACGGCGTCCTGCGAGGGGGTCCAGAGCGGCTTCGGATCGGAATTCATCGGCGTATTGTCTCGGTCCGGGTTCTTCTTGCTGCGTTTTTCATAGCCGCTCCAATCGCCGCTGTCAGGGCCATGAAAGCGACACATAAGCCCTTGAAATAGACTAAGCTTCGCTCCGGCCGGCGTCCCGCCCGCCCGATTGAGCGAATTAACCCCAGCGCCGGAAGCCGTCGTGAGCGTCTTGTCCCGTATGCAACGTTTTGCGGCCGGAGCCATCGTGGCCGCCATTGTTGCGGCAGCCGCGCTGTTTTCCCTACCCTATCTCCTTTCCGAAGCGTCGATCCGCGCGGAAGTCAGCCGCTCGATCCAGGCTGCGACCGGCGTAGTGCCCCGCATCGACGGTCCGGCGCGGATCGCACTCCTGCCGCGGCCGGCGATCCAGCTTGCCGAGGTCTATCTCGACGACGGCTCGAAGAATGGTCCCGCAGTCGGCGCGCTGCAGGCGAGCCTCCAGTTCTGGCCGCTCCTGTTCGGCGAAATCAAAATCGCAACGCTCACGCTCGAACGCCCCCGCCTTTCCATCGAACTTTCGCCGGAAGGAAAACTGATCGGCGGATTGCCGGTCAATCAGGCGATGCCGGCAGACGAAGAAGTTCCAGAACTGCGTATCGTGGATGGGACCATTTTGCTGCGTGTGCAGGGCCGCGAGCGCGTCGAGATCATCTCAAACCTGCAGGCTTCGCTGAACTGGGCCGGGGCCGCGCTTACTGCAACCGGCAGCTTCATGCTCGCCAATAAGAACGCAAACGGAAGTATCGTCATCGCCGACACCGCTGCGCTCGCGAAAGGTCAACGCAGCGCCGTGCGGCTGCGGCTGGAAACCGAACCCGGCCGAATTACGTTTGAAGGCGGCGTCGCAATGCGCGATGCGGTTCTGCAGGGCGATGGCGCGTTGAGCGCGGACGGGCGTTCGCTGCGCGACACGCTTGCGATGTTCGGCGTCGGCACTCCTTCGCCCGCCGGCTTCGGACGCTACTCGCTGAAATCGTTGATCGCGCTCACGCCGATCGCACTCAGTTTCACAAGCCTCTCGCTCGAGCTCGACGGCAACCGCGCAGAAGGCGGCTTTACGTGGAAGCGGGACGGCAACCGCTCGATCCTGCAAGGAACGCTTGCGAGCGAGACCGCCGATTTATCGATCTATCGCAACATCGTCTCGCTACTTTCCCGAGGCGGCCATGAATGGAACCGCACACCGATAGAAACCGGCGTGTTGCGCAGCGTCGAGCTCGACCTGCGCTTCTCCTGCGGCAAGCTTACCATCGGGAAGATCGAAATCGGCAAGGCGGCCCTCGCGCTTGCCATCAAGAACAATCAGTTGATTGCGACTATCGGCGACGCGCAGTTCTACGGTGGTACGCTGCGCGGTAACGCGATCTGGAACGCGGCCGGCAACGTGCCCGAACTGAGACTCGATGCCGCCTTCACCAATTTCGATCTCGAGCGCGGGCTCGGCGGGATGACTGGCTTTACCCGTCTCGAAGGAAGCGGAACGCTCACAGTTGCGGTCGCGTCCCATGGAATGACGGTGCAGGAAATCGCTTCCGCACTTGCCGGCAAGGTGCGTCTCACCATGCTCCAGGGTGCGCTCAACGGCATCAATGCAGAAGCCGTGATGCGGCGGCTCGAACGCCGGCCACTTTCCGGCACCGGCGATCTGCGCGGGGGCCGCACGCCATTCGACCAACTCACCGGCAATGTCGATATCGAGAATGGAGTAGCAAACCTTTCCGATCTCGATATCGAGAGCAAGATTCTCAAAATCAAGCTCATGGGCGAAACCTCGATCGCGCGCCGCGAATTCGACCTTCGCGGAGTCGCAAGCCTGATCCGCGCGGCGCAAGCCAATACGCCACAAGTCGCATTCGACTTGCCATTTCTGATTCAGGGAAGCTGGGACAATCCTTATCTCCTTCCCGATCCCGAAGCGCTGATCCGCCATTCCGGCGCCGCCGCGCCGCTTCTCGACGCGGTCCGGGGTCGCGCCGCGCGCGAAGCCATGCGAAACGTGATCGAAACCGTCACCGGTCTTCGCTCAATCGGCGAACTCCCCGCGAACCCGACGTTCGAACCGCCGTCGGCCAATGCGCCGGCAATCGCGCCGATTTCGGCACCCGCACCTTCGCCTCAGCCCGCGCAATAACGTTTTTTTGCGAAGGCCGCCCTTGCGGTCAATCGCGAACGGCGACAAGCTGCGCGCTCTTCGGTCATAACCCTTGTCGGCGGCTTCTGCCTCGCATTCCCCGGAATCCATCATGTCCTTTCGTACCGCTATGCGCGTTCGCGCTACGCTCTGCTTTCTGTTTGCAGTGTCCGTTTTCATAGAGCCGGCGCATGCGCAAAACACGCCGAAGCTTACCGTGACCGTGACGCCGCAAGGTGCCGCCGCCAAGGACAAGATGATCCCGGTCGCGGCGGCCGTAAGCGTGACCGTGACGATCAAGAACGACGGCCCCGAGCCGCTTTCTGGAATTGTGGCCGTCGCCAAACTGAACGGCGTGAAATTGTCGCCGGATGCCTCCTGGAAGGAAGACGGCGACAACGCGCGTTTCGAAATCGCTTCGCTGAAGGCGAACGAACAAATCACCCGGCCGCTCAATCTACGCGTCGAGATGGCGCCACTGCCTCCGGGAAAGCTGGCAGAGGTCAGCGTCGAGGCAAAGGCGTCGGATACGAGCATCACTGCGTCGGCCAAGTTTCCGGTCGGCGATTGTGTCTCCGCATTTCAGTCGGATCTGACGCGGCTCCGTCTCGGGCCGCTCGCGGAAGTCTGGCCGACGGCGGACGACATGCGCAAACCCGATACTAGCTTGCCGCGCACACGCTATTTTCCGGTACGGCCCCGCAAGGGCGATCTCGCTGTTCTAGACCGGCTCGCTGTCGGCTATCAGGCACGGATGCTTGCCAATTACGAGTTTCTTCAACAGGGCACGCGTTACACCGCGCGGCGCTGGTCGGACGAATTGAATGCCTTTACTGGACAGGAGCCAATCCCCGGCCTTTGCGCAGTGAATGAGCAGATGATCGAAGGCATCCGCAAGACCATCAGCTACGTCACGGCCCGCATCGATCCGCCGATCAAAGCCTATACGCGCGGCATCGAATTGCTGCGCAAGCAGTTTAATGCCGGGGATAACGACGATCTGACGAAGATTGCGCTGCGTGTCGCGCAAGGCGCCGGGGCGAAGTTCGACAATCCTCCGGCAACGGCATTCGAAGTTCTCGCGGGGGCCAAAGAGCAACTGAAAGACGCGAAGTTGACGCCCGAGCAACTCGACGATCTTTCGCTGATCGAATCGGCGGCCTGGGTCGAAGCGCAAGCGCTGCGCTCGAAGAAACTAAGCGACCTGATCGAAGGCACAATCAACGGCATCGGCGAGGCGCACAAGAAAAATTGCACTTGCGCGTTCTAGAGGCTCGCGCGTTTCAGGATTTAGGCGCGAGCTTCGGCGGCAGCGGATCGCTCGAAAGCCGGGCATAGAGCAGATGGTCCTGCCAGCTTCCGGCAATGGAAAGATACTGGCGGGCCACGCCTTCGCGCACGAAATTCATCTTCTCGAGCAGCCGGATCGAGGCCGCGTTGGACAAGAGGCAGGCGGCCTCGATGCGGCGCAGCCGCAGCACGGAATGCGCGAAGGGCACGAGCGCCGCAATACCGGCGCTCATATAGCCTTTGCCGGCAAACGGCTTGCCCATCCAGTAGCCGAGGCTGCCGGCCTGCGCCGCGCCGCGCCGCAAATTCGTGAGCGTGGTGCCGCCTACCATGGCGCGGTCGGCAGTCCGGAATATCAGGAAAGCGTAGCCGCTTTCCTCATGCAGATCGTGCTCATAGCGGCGCAGACGGCGCCGGAATGCGCTGCGCGTGAGATCGTCGTCCGGCCAGACCGGCTCCCAGGGTGCGAGAAATTCGCGACTTTCGCCGCGCAGCGCGGACCATTCCTCGAAATCGCTCATGCGCGGCACGCGAAGGAAAATACCGTTTCCTTCGATCGCCGGTGCGCTGCTTGTCAGTACGAATGACTTGAAAAAGGCCATCGCGATAGTTTGTTTCAGGCTGCCTTGTACCGCAATGCCACGGCCGCCTCACCCGCCTTTTCAAGGCTCCTGCCATCGCCCACGCCAACGAAGGTCGGGCGGCCGCCCGAGACGAGCCTTTGGCCCGCGGCGCGAACACTCTCCACTGTGATCGCGTCGATCTTTCGCTCGATCTCGTCGAACGGAATTGCACGCCCAAAAGCCAGCAAGCGGCTCCCGAGTTGATCCGCGCGGGCGGAAGCGCTTTCGAGGGCGCTTAAAAGGCTCACCTTCATCTGCGCCTTGGCGCGATCGACTTCGGCCTGTGATGCGTTCCGGGCGGCAGCGTGCAACTGTTCGATCACGACGCGCATCAATTCTTCGGAGTCAGCGCCGTCGGCGCCGGCAGTAACGCCGAATAAGCCGCTGTCCTGATAGGACGAATGAAAAGCCTGGATCGAATAACAAAGACCGCGCTTCTCTCGCACCTCCTGAAAGAGCCGCGACGAGCTGCCGCCGCCCGCGAGATTGACGAATGCCTGCATCGCGTAGCGTTCCGGCGCGTGATACGAGACGCCCTCCAGACCAAGCACGAGATGGGTTTGCTCGAGCTTGCGCGGTCGGATTTGCACGCCACCCGAATAGCGCGCCGCGTGAGGTGCCGCGACCTCGCCACCCGGAACCGCGGCCAGACCTTTTTCTGCCGCCGCGAGCAAGGCGTCATGATCGACCGCGCCCGCCGCCGCGACCACCATGCGCGGACCGCGGTAACGCTTTGCCATGTAGGCGCGGAGTTTCTCAGGCGTAAACGAGCGCACGGTTTCCGGCGTGCCGAGGATCGGGCGGCCGATCGCTTGCGAAGGGAACGCGGTCTCCTGAAACAGATCGAAGGCGACGTCGTCCGGGTCGTCGGCGGCGCCGCCGATTTCCTGCACGATCACATTTTGCTCGCGGGCAAGCTCGTTCAGCTCGAATGAGGATTCCGTGAGGATGTCGGAGAGAATATCGAACGCGAGCGGCAGATCGCTGCCAAGGAGACGCGCATAATAGGCCGTCACCTCGATGCCGGTCATGGCGTTCAGTTCGCCACCGACATTCTCGATTTCTTCGCTGATCTGGAGCGCGGACCTCTGCTTCGTGCCCTTGAAGGCCATGTGTTCGAGCAAATGCGAGATACCGTGCTCGTCTTTGTCTTCGTAGCGCGCGCCCGCCGCGACCCAAATGCCGAGCGAAGCAGTTTTCACATCCGGCATGGTGTCGGTTGCGACAGTAATGCCGTTAGCCAGTTTGTCGACGCGCAAGCTCATGCCACCACACCCTTCGCCGCGCGCGCATGCGAAAGCACAAAACCAGCGACGGCTTTCGCGTCGTTCGGAAGATGCGTCACACGCTCCTTGCGGCTCATCAGATCCGAGAAGGCGGCCGGAAGCTGCGGATTCACACCACAAGCCGCTTCTACCGCTTCGGGGAATTTCGCAGGGTGCGCAGTGCCGAGCACGACAAGCGGGCTTTCGCCTTTCGCAGCGCCAAGTTTGCGCGCGACCGCAATGCCGACCGCGGTGTGCGGGTCGAGCACATAACCGGATGCCTTGTGAACGTCGCGGATGGTGTCGCGGGTTTCGTTCTCGTCGGCGCGGGAGGCGGAGAAAAGTGCACGCATATTCGCAAGTGCCTTCTCGCCGAGCGTGAAGTTGCCTTTGGCCGCAAGACTCTTCATCGCCTCGCGGACCGCCGCCGGGTCGCGTCCGGACGCATCGAATAGAAGCCGCTCGAAATTCGAGGAAACCTGAATGTCCATCGCGGGCGACGAAGTGGCGACCACGCCGCGCACTTCATAGACGCCGCTTTCCAGCGTGCGTGCGAGAATGTCGTTAACGTTGGTCGCAACAATGAGACGCTCGATCGGAAGACCCATCTTCGCCGCTACGTAGCCCGCGAAAATGTCGCCGAAGTTTCCGGTCGGCACCGCGAAAGTGACTTTTTTCTCCGGCGCGCCGAGCGCCACGGCAGCCGTGAAATAATAGACGATCTGCGCGACAATGCGCGCCCAGTTGATCGAGTTCACTGCGGAAAGCTTCACGCGGTCGCGAAAGACATGATCGTTGAAGAGCGCCTTCACGATCGCCTGGCAGTCGTCGAAGTTTCCGTCGATCGCAAGCACGTTTACGTTCGGCTCGGTGATCGCGGTCATCATGCGTTGCTGCACCGGCGAAACGCGACCGTCGGGAAACATAAAGATCAGGTCGATGCACTCGCGACCGCGAAAAGCTTCGGTCGCGGCGCCCCCCGTGTCGCCCGATGTCGCGCCAACGATCGTGCAGCGTGCGCCGCGCGCGGTCAGTACATAGTCCATCAGCCGCGCGATCAACTGCATCGCGACGTCCTTGAAGGCAAGCGTCGGCCCGTGGAACAGTTCGAGGATATACTCGCCGCTGGAAAGCTGATGAAGCGGCGTGACGTCCCTATGATCGAAGGTCGCGTAGGCTTCCTCGATCATGCTCTTCAGATCGCGTTCGGGAATATCGCCGCCGACGAAGGGCGCGATCACGCGCAGCGCCACTTCCGCATAGGATTTTCCGCGAAAGCCCGCGATTTCCTCCTGGGAAATCCGCGGCCAGCTTTCCGGCACATAGAGTCCGCCGTCGCGCGCAAGACCTTCGATCAGCGCTTCGTTGAATGAGGCAGTTTTTGCCTCGCCGCGGGTCGAGACGTACTTCAATTCAGCCGGTCCTTTTAAATAGCGCGGCACCCTATTTTGCGGTGCCAGCCAAGGCAAGTTTAACCGGTTCCGCGCAGCCTCTGCCGTGCGAAGGCGGCGAACACTCCGACCAGCGTGCAGGCAAGGCCGTACCAGGTCAGCGCATAGCCGAGATGATTATTCGTGAAGATCACACGGGTCTCGTTCGGCTGTGGCAGCATGTCGGGAAGATACTCGCCCTTGGCGTCGAGCATGAACGGCGCGACGTTCTTAAGACCGAAGGCGCGCGCGATCTCCCCAGGATCGCGGCGATACCACGTGCCCCTCGCCGGATCGTTCGGCGGCGTGAAATAATTCACCTGCTCGGGCGCACGCAAAAGGCCCGTGACGCGAACGACGCCTTCGGTCTGTCCTTCCTTGCGAGACGCAGGATCTTTCAGTTCCTGCGGAACGAAGCCGCGATTGACGATAACGATGCCGCCATCCTCGAGTTGTAGCGGCGTCAGCACCCAATAGCCCGCACCGGAAAACGAGCCCTTCGGTTCGGAGAGCACGGTGTAAATCTGCGTTTCGTTCTGGTGCAGAAAGTGTCCGCGCGCGAAAAACGGGCGATATTCATTTTCAGCGAGATCGAGCGACGCCCAGGCGGATTGCTGCGGCAGCGGCTGCGCGGGCTCGTTCACCCGCGCCGAAACGGTCGCGATCAGATTTTCCTTCCAGTGCAGCCGCTGCACCTGCCAGGTGCCGAGCGCGAGCAGAATCGCGAGTGCTACGAGCGACAGCACGCCCGGAACGATCAGCCCGCGCAGCGCCGCTGCGCGCGTCACTTGTGCTTGTCCAGCCGCGCTTCGGCGGCCTTGTGATGATACTGGAGCGCGATCAGAAGCAATTTCAAATAGCGCAGCGGGAGGAGTGTCGCGACGAGCACCGCCGGAATGCCGACCGCAGCATGTACCCAATAAGGCGGCCGCCAGATCAATTCGACCGCGAGCACCGCGAGCACCGCGCCAAGACCACCGAGCAGGATCACGAACACAGCGGGACCATCGCCGGAATCGGCAAAGGCATAATCGAGGCCGCAGACATCGCAGCGAGGCGCGAGCTTCAGGTAGCCGGAAAACAACTTTCCCTCGCCGCAGCGAGGACAAGAACAAGTCAGTCCCGCCTTGTAGGGCGAGACTGAGGTTTCTTTCGTGCTGGCGGATTTTTGCATGTCCGCCTTTCTATATCGCGATTGCGGCGTTTAGTGCGCGAGCGGCGTGCCCGCGCCCCAGACGTAAATCCAGACGAACAGGAACAGCCACACGACGTCGACGAAGTGCCAGTACCAGGCGGCGGCTTCGAAGCCGAAGTGATGATCCGGCGTGAAGTGGCCGAGATAAAGCCGGTACAGACAAACGGCGAGGAAGATCGTGCCGATCAGCACATGCACGCCGTGGAAACCGGTCGCCATGAAGAAGGTCGAGCCGTAGATGTGACCACTATAGGTGAAGGCCGCATGCGCATATTCGTAGGCCTGCACGCAGGTGAACATCGCGCCGAGCGCGACAGTCAACCAGAGCGCCTGCTTCGCGGATTTTCGGTCACCCTCGAGAATCGCGTGATGCGCCCAGGTTACGGTGGTACCCGAGGTCAGCAGGATCAGCGTATTCAAAAGCGGGAGGTGCCACGGATCGAACGTACCCTTGAAGTTATCGGTCGGATGAGGCGGCCAGACGCCGCCGGTCAAATCTTTGCGCATGTACTGGTGCAGTTCGCCCGGAAACAGCGCGACGTCGAAATAGGCCCAGAACCAGGCCACGAAGAACATTACCTCAGAGGCAATGAAGAGAATCATGCCGTAGCGCAGATGGAGCTGCACGACCTTCGTGTGATGGCCGGTCTGCGCCTCGTCGATAATGTCTCGCCACCAGACAATCATCACGTAGATGATGCCGACCGCGCCCGCGAGCGCGACCAACGAAGTGCCGCCGCGCATCCAGAGAACCGCGCCGGTCGTCACCACGAGACCGAAGAAGGCGCCGAGGATCGGCCACGGGCTCGGATTGACGAGGTGGTAATCGTGTTGCGGTTTTGCGTGCGCGTCGGCCATTTTCGTTCTCTCCACCGGCTATCCGGGCCAGCATTTGGTCGTTTCTATCAGCGCCCGGCGACGAGCCGCAAGGCGAGGTTCACTTTTTAGCGCATGACCTTATCCGAAAGCCGGTACCCACTTTTGGGGGTCATGCGCTAGTTGGTCCGCTCCGGTTTGGCCGTCGCCGCAACGGGCTTGGGCTTATTCACCGGGAAAAAAGTGTAGGACAGCGTAATCGTGCTTATTTGCCGCGCCTCCGCGTCCTCCTCGATCTCGGGGCGGACGAAAAAGACCACCGGCATCGGCATTTTCTCGCCGGGGCCGAGGCGCTGCTCGGTGAAGCAGAAACACTGCATTTTCGCGAAATAGAGCCCCGCCTGCGGCGGCGAGACATTGTAGGTCGCGCTCGCTACGGTCTCGTCGCTCGAGACGTTGGTCGCAAAATATTTGACCAGAACAGTCTCGCCGATATTCACCTCGATCTCGCGCACCTCGGGCTGGAACTCCCAGGGGACGCCTGCGACGTTTGCGTCGAAGCGGACGCGGATTTTCCGGGTGAGCGGTTTTGCCGGCGCTTCGGTCGCAACCTGCGTGACGCCGCCGAAGCCGGTCGTGCGGCAGAACCAGTTGTAGAACGGTACCGCCGCGAAGGAGGCGCCGACCATGCAGGCGACGAATACGACCAGCGGCAGCGCGACGTTGCGGTGACGGCGCGTGAGCGTGGAATCGTCTTTCTTGGCTTGCGGCAGCGCGGCATTGCGGTGACTGCGCGTGCGCGCGGAATTGTCTTTCTTGGCTTTCGGTGTTCGCTTCATGCCAGCACCGTAATCGCGGGCAGTTCGGACTTCTTCATCACGCCGGGGCCGAGCTTCACGATGGTGACGACGTAGAACAGGATCACGAGGAAGGCGAGCACGAGGCCGATCGCAAGCGAGCGGCGCCGGCGGCTCTTCTTCTGCGCTTCGGTGAGTATCACGCCCTTGTCGTTCGTCATTTCAACTCACCGCACCATGCCTTCGCCGAGCAGAACGGCAAACAGCAGGAACAGATAAAGGATCGAATAGGCGAAAAGATGCTTACAGGCGCGCTCCGCCGCCTCGCCTTCCCGCTTGCGATAGACCTGCCACGCGAACAGCAGAAAGAACGCGCCGAGCGCAATCGAGATTGCGCCATAGAGCCAACCGGTCATGCCGAGCGCGAACGGCGCTACGCCGACCGGCGCCAGCACGAGCGAATAGAGCAGAATCTGGCGGCGAGTTTCGTCATCGCCCGCCACGTTCGGCAGCATCGGGATGCCCGCGCGTTCGTAGTCGCGTTTCTTCAAGAGCGCGAGCGCCCAGAAGTGCGGCGGCGTCCAGACGAAGATCAGTGTGAAGAGAAGCAAGGGCTCAAGCGTGACATTCCCGGTCACCGCGGCCCAGCCGATGATCGGCGGCAGCGCACCGGCGGCACCGCCGATCACGATGTTCTGCGGCGTCGCGCGCTTCAGCCACATCGAATAGATCACGGCGTAGAAGAAAATCGTGAAGGCAAGCAGCGCACCCGCGAGCACGCCGACGAGCAGGCCGAGCATCAGCACCGACGCGCCCGAAAGCAGCAGCCCGAAGACCATAGCCTCGCCCGGCTCGACGCGGCCTGCCGGAATTGGCCGCGTGCGTGTGCGATCCATGCGCGCGTCAATGTCGGCGTCCCACCACATGTTGAGCGCACCGGCGGCGCCCGCGCCGACGGCAATGCAAAGTAGTGCGACGAAGCCGATTACCGGATGAATGTCGCCCGGCGCGCGGACGATACCGACCAGCGCGGTGAAGATGACGAGCGACATCACACGGGGCTTCAGCAACGCCCAGTAATCTTCGACGCCGGCAAAACCCGAAAGGTTGTCTGCGCGGACTGTGCGTTCTTCGGAGATCAGTGACATGACGTTCGTTCAGTTCGACTTCGACTAACTCTAGAGAAGCGGAACATACCGCTTCCTCGTAACAGTTCCGGCGGGCAATTAGCCCGCCGGTCTCAATAGGCCCGGCAGAACAACCGGAAGTTATTTTACCTGCGGCAGACGATCGAAGGTGTGGAACGGCGGCGGCGAAGACACCGTCCATTCCAGCGTGGTGGCGCCGACACCCCACGGATTGTCCGCTGCCTTACGCTTCCTCGCGAAGGCGTGGATGATCGTGATGAAGAACACCACAAGACCCGCAAGCGAGATATAGGCGCCGATCGACGAGACGAAGTTCCAGCCCGCGAAAGCATCCGGATAGTCGGCATAGCGGCGCGGCATGCCGGCAAGGCCGAGGAAGTGCTGCGGGAAGAAGATCGTATTGACGCCAATGAAGGTCAGCCAGAAGTGCAGCTTCGCGAGCCCTTCCGAATACGTGTAGCCGAACATTTTCGGGAACCAGTAATACCAGCCCGCGAAGATGCCGAAGGTGGCACCGAGCGACATCGTATAGTGGAAGTGCGCGACGACGTAATAGGTGTCGTGGAAGGCACGGTCGACGCCTGCGTTCGACAGGATCACGCCGGTCACGCCGCCGAGCGTAAACAGAAAGATCAGACCCACCGAGAACAGCATGGGCGCCGTGAAGCGGATCGAGCCGCCCCACATGGTTGCGATCCAGGAGAAAATCTTCACGCCGGTCGGAACCGCAATCACCATGGTCGCGACCATGAAGTAGGCTTGCGCGGTCGAAGACATGCCGACCGTGTACATATGGTGCGCCCATACGACAAAGCCGACGACGCCGATCGCCACCATCGCATAAGCCATGCCGAGGTAGCCGAAGATCGGTTTCTTCGAGAAGGTCGAGATGATCTGCGAGATGATGCCGAAGGCCGGCAGGATCAGAATGTACACTTCTGGGTGACCGAAGAACCAGAACAGATGCTGGTAGAGGATCGGATCGCCGCCACCCTGCGGATTGAAGAAGGTGGTGCCGAAGTTACGATCGGTGAGCAGCATCGTGATCGCACCGGCAAGAACCGGCAGCGCCAAGAGAAGCAGAAACGCCGTCACCAGCACCGACCAGACAAACAGCGGCATCTTGTGGAGCGTCATGCCCGGCGCGCGCATGTTGAAGATCGTGGTGATGAAGTTGATCGCGCCCAAGATAGAGGAAGCGCCGGCGAGATGGAGCGCGAAGATCGCGAAATCCATCGCCGGGCCGGGGTGACCCGCGGTCGAGGAAAGCGGAGGGTAGGCCGTCCAGCCGCCGCCGAAGCCGTGACCGCCAGAAGGTCCGGGCATGAACATCGAGACGACCAGCAGGATCAGCGCGGCAATCAAGAGCCAGAACGAAATGTTGTTCATGCGCGGGAAGGCCATGTCCGGCGCGCCGATCATCAGCGGCACGAACCAGTTGCCGAAGCCGCCAATCAGCGCGGGCATGATCATGAAGAACACCATGATCAGACCGTGTGCGGTTACAAAGGCGTTGAACACATGCGCATTCGGGAAATACTGCAATCCCGGATGCATGAGTTCGAGACGCATCGCGACCGACAGAAGACCGCCGAGCACGCCGGCGAAAATCGCAGCCCAAAGATAGAGCGTGCCGATATCTTTATGGTTGGTGGAGTAGAGCCACCGCGTGATGCCCTTGGGAGCGCCGTGATGGTCGTCGTGATGTTCTTCGTGAGCGTGGGCTTTGGCGGATTTTGCCATGGCTTGCCTCGATACTTTCCGCGCGATCGCGCGCTTAGTTTTTAACGTCGGCGATCAGCGCCGGGTTCGGTTCCGGATTCGATGCGAACTTCTTCTTCGCTTCCTTGAGCCAGTTGTTGAACTCATCTTCGGTCACGATACGGATGGCGATCGGCATAAAGGCGTGGTTGATGCCGCAGAGTTCGGAACATTGGCCGTAGAACATGCCGGTCTTGGTCGCCTTGAACCAAGTCTCGTTCAGGCGGCCGGGAACGGCGTCGATCTTCACGCCGAACGACGGCAACGCGAAAGCATGAATGATACCTTCGGCCGTGACCTGCACGCGGATGACCTTGTTCACGGGCAACACGAGTTCGTTGTCCACCGTGAGCAGCCGCGGCTGCCCGGCTTTCAGTTTGTCATCGGGCACCAGCGACGAGGTGAAGGCGATGCCATCGTTGTCGGGATATTCGTAGTTCCAGGTCCAGCCCGCGGTGCCGGTCGCTTTCACAGTGAGGTCCGCTTTCGGAAGATCGAGCTGATCGAACAACAGGCGGAACGACGGGATCGCAATGGCGACAAGGATGATCACCGGAATCACGGTCCAGGCGACTTCGAGCATGGTGTGATGCGTCGTGGTCGACGGCACCGGGTTCGCTTTCTCGTTGAAGCGGACGAAGACGATGATCAGGAGCACGAGTACGAAGAGCGTGATCAGGGTTGCGATGATGGTCAGCCAAAGATGGAACGAATGAATCTGCTCCATGATCGGCGATGCGGCATCCTGAAAGTTGATCTGCCACGGCGAGGGCTGGCCCATGCTCGCGGCCGCCGGCACCGAACCCGCGATCACAGCCAGCGCCGCCACGGCAGACGCCCAGAACCCGCGAATCGCCACACCCCAAGCCTTCGTCATCTAAAACCTCGTCTTCAGAATTCTCGCCTTTGGCCAGGCGGCGGGCCCAGGAAAGCAGGCCCGGAATCTTCAAGCTAAACTAACACCGGAGTACCCGCCCCGGAACGATCCCCAAGGCGGCTCATTGCCGCGCATTCAAGGGATTCCCGGTCCAGAAGCGCCTGCAAAGCGGTGTTGCGGCACGATCAACCATACTCCGGATTACGCTGCAACGCCCGTGCCGGGGGATGAGCGGCCGCGCCCCATTCTTGACATGAGCGGACGGCGATGTACCCGCTCTGAGCCCCGGACGGACGAACGGCCCCGCGCGATTCGCAGGGCCCGGAGAAATGGATGCGGACTAATTCCGATGCGCGTATTTCAACCCGCGCCGCCGCGGCGGCGTTCCTGATCGCAGCCTGCCTGTTGCCGGTCCAAAGCCGCGCGCAGCAAGGCACCGTTCGGTCAGTTCATAACGACTGGCAGATCAGGTGCGAAAAAGCGCCGGGTTCGCCGAGCGAGCAGTGCGCGCTGGTCCAGAGCGTGACCGCCGAAGACCGGCCCAATGTCGGGCTCACGGTGATTGTGCTTAAGACCGCGGACGGCAAGAACCGGATCCTACGGGTACTGGTTCCGCTGGGCGTACTCCTGCCGAAAGGCCTTGGCCTCCGGGTCGATCAGACTGATGTCGGCTCGGCCTCGTTCGAGCGCTGCCTGCAGAACGGCTGCGTCTCCAATATCTATATGGATGAAAAGCTGATCTCCCAGCTGAGGTCCGGAAAGCAGGCGCTGTTCTTGATCTATCAGACGCCGGAAGAAGGTATTGGCGTCCCGGTGAGCCTGCTGGGATTTAGCGCCGGCTTCGAACAACTCGACAAGACCCCTTAACTAGTCTCGCAGCCCGCCTTCATTCTTCAAGCCTTCGGCTTCGGCGGAGTGGAGAGCACGATTGCGTTCCCGAGCAGGACGAGCGCTACTCCGATCATCGCCCAGACCGTCCAGACATAACTTTCGAACAACGTCGAAAGAATCAATGCAACCAGCGGCATCAGTACGGTAACGTAGCCGGTGCGGCCGGTGCCGATGCGGCCGATCAGCGTGACATAGGCGAAGAAGCCGATCGCAGTGCCCGCGACCGCGAGCCACAGGAGTGAAAGCACGTACTTCGGCGTCCATTCGATGATGAAAGGCTGGCCGCGCAGAAGCGCTAACAGTGCGATGAAAGCTGTCCCATAAAGCATCGACCAGGCGTTCGCGGAAAGAACGGGAAGTCCCCTCGCCTGGAAGGCGGCCGAAAACATATTGCCGGTCGTGAAAATGACGATGGATAACAGCATCAAAAGCACGCCGGTCAGCGTTCCGGGCTGCGCGTCGACCGAGAGCAGTTTCGGCCCGAATAAGAGCGCGACCCCGATTACGCCGACGATTGCGCCCGCGATGACGCGAAGGTTCAAGCCGCCGCGCCCGAGCAGCGCGGCATAAAGCGGATTGATGACGGCAGTGAGCGAGAAGATGATCGCAAGTAATCCGCCGTTCAGATGGAAGCCAGCGTAATAAGCGGACACGAAGTTGAAGGAAAACATCGTCAGGCCGAGAATCGCAAAACGCAAATGATCTTCGAGCGGAAAGCGCACCCGGCCGTTCATCGCGATCAGCCAGCCGAAAACGATCAAGCCGCCGAGTAGGAAGCGCCAGACCGCCGAAACTTCCGGCGACACCACGCCAAGTTGCAGACGCAGCGGCAGCCAGGCCGCGCCCCAGGTAATGACGACGGTTGCGTAAAGCGCATAGTCGGCGGCGGTGAGCGTGCCGTGCGGCTGCTGTTTCATGCCGGAATCAATAAGCCAGCAGTTCGAACGCCGGATCGACCGAGCCGCCCCAGACGCCGCGATAGAGCGCGAGCAATTCTTCGGCCGGTGTCTTGCCGCGCTCGATGATCTCGTCGAGCGGCTCGAGAAAATCGGATTCGTCGCGGCCGTCGTAGAGTTTGCGCTCGCGCCGTTTCAAGCCGTTGCGCGAGAGCGCGAGAATTTCGCCTGCGACTTCGCGAACCGTGCGGCCGCCGATTTTCGCGTTCAACCCAAACTTCGGCACGTCGGCGCGAAGTTTTTCGCGCTCGGCTTCGCTCCAACCCTTGACGATTTGCCATGCCGCGTCGAGCGAAACATCGTCATAGAGCAGACCGACCCAAAGCGCGGGCAGCGCGCAGAGGCTTTTCCACGGGCCTGCGTCCGCGCCGCGCATTTCGAGATAGCGCTTGAGCCGCACCTCGGGAAAAATCGTGCTCAGATGATTGGCCCAGTCGGAGATCGTTGCGCGTTCGCCCGGTACGGCCGGGTGTTTGCCCACAAGCAGATCGCGGAACGAAGAACCGGCGACGTCGATATATTCGCTGCCGCGCTTGACGAAATACATCGGCACGTCGAGCGCATAATCGACATAGCGCTCGTAGCCCATGCCGGACTCGAAGGCGAAGGGCAGCATGCCGGAACGCGCGTTGTCGGTATCTTCCCAGATGTGCGAGCGGAACGAGAGATAGCCGTTCGGCTTGCCTTCGGTGAACGGCGAGTTCGCAAACAGCGCGGTCGCGATCGGCTGCAGGCTCAGCGAAACGCGGAGCTTCTTCACCATGTCGGCCTCGTTCGCGAAATCGAGGTTTGCCTGCACGGTGCAGGTGCGGAACATCATGTCGAGGCCGAGCGAACCGACCTTCGGCATGTAGTTCGACATGATCTTGTAGCGGCCCTTGGGCATCACCGGCGTTTGTTCGCGCGTCCAGGCGGGCGACATGCCGATACCGAGAAAGCCGATGCCAAGGGGCTCTGCGACCTGACGAAGCTGCGCGAGATGCGCGTTCAATTCCGCGCAAGTGCGGTGGATAGTTTCCAACGGCGCACCGGAAAGCTCGAACTGTCCGCCCGGCTCCAGCGAGATCGCACCGCCGCCGGTGACATCGGCCAAGCCGATGATGGTCTTGCCTTCGAGGATCGGTTCCCAGCCGAGCAGCAACTGCATGCCTTCGAGCAGCGCGCGGATGCCGCGGCGGCCCTCATAGGGCACCGGCGAATGGTCGGCGGTCCGGAACGGGATTTTCTCGTGCTCGGTGCCGACCCGGAATTCCGACTTCGGTTTTTCGCCTTGGGCGATCCACGCGACCAGTTCGTCGCGCGTCTCGATCGGCGTCATATCGATTTGGTCGCGGGCCATTCTTCAGGCGATTCCGGCAAAAGGTCGCGGACCATACAGGAGGCATCGCAGCGCCGCCAATGCGGGGCGCGCAAAGCACGCATCATTGTATGCTTGTCGCGACCAGCCAGTTTTTCACGGCTTTGAGCGCCTCGCCCCGGCTTTTGGTCCGCTCCTCGGCCTCTCCGAAGACCGTGATCTGTGCGTCGGCGCTGGTGCCGGTGTCGAAAATGGCGCCAATCAGCGACAGCTCGATTTCGCAGCCAAGCGCCTTCGCGTCGGGTGCGAGCATGTCGACGAGTTCGGACACCGCCTCCCGCACCGGCACGGCAGAACCCCGCTTCCGGTCGACGAAGCTGCCATGAATGCCGTAGCGCTGCGCGCGCCATTTATTTTCGGCGGCAATGGCATAATCGATCGGCGTCAGCGTCTCGTTGATTTTCGGATTGCGGAAAAGATACCGCAACAGGCAGCGGTAGAATGCCGCGAGGGCGATCGAGTCGGACACGCGCGTGCAACAGTCAGGCGCGCGCAACTCGAGCGTGGGATGCGCTTCCGACGGGCGGATCGACCACCATAGATACGTGCCGTCGGGAATGACCCGCGCGTCGATCAGCGCCTGTTTATATTGCTCGAAGTCGTCGTCGCTTTGAAACAGCGGCGGCAGTCCGGTGCGCGGCAGTTCGTCGTAAGCCGCAAGGCGATAGCCCATGAGGCCTGTGCGACGCGAATTCCAGAACGGCGACGAAGTCGAGAGCGCGATGAAATAAGGAATGAACGGCACGATGCGCCGCATGAGTTCGATGCGCCGCCCGGAATCCGGAATTTCGACGTGCACGTGGAGACCGCAAAGCATGTTGCGCTCGGCGAGCATCTGCAGATCCTGCATCATGCCGTCGTAGCGCATGGCTTCGGTCTGGCGCGCCGAGGTCCAGGCCGCGGTCGGATGTGTGCCTGCGGCCATGATCGACAGGCCGAATTCGGAAGCGATCGACGCCATGGTTTTCCGCAGCGTGCGCAATTCACGCGCGCCTTCGGAAAAATCGACCGAAGGCTTGGTCGCGACCTCGACTTGCGATTGCAGCATCTCGCGCGTCACCGAGGGGCCGAGGCCGGTTTTCAGCGCGGCAAGAAATGCCGCGGGCATGCGGCGCTGGACGGCTTTCGTCTCCGCATCGACGACGAAGTATTCTTCCTCAATACCGAAGCTGTAGTCGCCCGCCATCAATCTCTTCTCTTTCGAATTTCTTTTAGATCGGATTGGCGCGTCAGCGCCAGTCGCCACAGACCGCGTGCACCAGCGCGAGCGCCGCGACCGCCGCGGTATCGGCACGCAGGATGCGAGGTCCCAGCGACAGACGAATTACGTTTTGATGTGCAAGCAGCGCACGCCGCTCGTTTTCCGAGAACCCGCCTTCGGGGCCGACGAGCACCGACAATTCTTCGGCTTTTGCGCCGCGCAATTCCTCCACCGGAGATTTTTCCGCACTGTCCTCGTCACAAAACACGATACGGGAGGAAGCCGGCTGCGCCGCCAGCCACTTTTCGAACGTGAGCGGTTCATCAAGCGCGGGCAGCACGAGAATTCCGCACTGTTCGGCGGCCTCGATCGCATTCGCGCGCATGCGGTCCATATTCATTCGGTTCACTTGGGTGAATTGGGTGAGCACCGGCGACAATCGAGATACCCCCATCTCGACCGCCTTCTGCACCATGTAATCGAGGCGGGCCTGCTTGAGAGGTGCAAACGCATAGACTGGGCCAAAGGTTTCCGGCTGCGGGCGGATTTGTTTTTGCGGCTGCAAAACGGCGCCACGTTTGCCGCTGGCGGCGAGGCGCGCCAGCCATTCGCCATCGCGGCCGTTGAACACGATAACTTCTGCGCCATCGGCAAGCCTCATCACCTGACGCAGATAATGTGACTGTTCGGGGCCGAGGACGGCTTCTTGCGCCGCAGCGAGCGGGGTATTCACGAACAAGCGAGGGGCGCGAAAGTCGTATTTCGCCAAGGCGTTCCTCCGGACTCCGGCTTTGGTAACCTTTTCGCCTCGATATTGCCCAAAGTCACTGGCTTTTGTTACGGCTTATCCTGCCAACGACCGAACGGACCGCATGTACGCTCGCATCCTGCTCGCGCTCGCTCTCGCCCTGCTTCTTCTCGCGGGCGACCAGGGTTTACTGTTCGCGCAGTCGATCACGGTCGATCCAGGCCCGCAGCAGCAGCCGCAGTCGCCGATCCAGATGCCGATGCAGCAGGCGCCACAGCAACAGAACCCCTGCGAAACAGAATTCAGGACTCTTCGCACGGAATTGGAAAACCGCGGCAAAAGCCTGCAGGAAGCGGGCAAGCGCAAGGCTTCGCCGAAAGAACTTTGCGCACGCCTCAGCGGGTATGCCGCCTCCGAAAGCAAGATGCTGAAGTTCTTCGTTTCGAAAGCGCAGACCTGCGGCGTTCCGCCTGAAGCGGCCGAGAACCTGAAAAAGAGTCAGGTAAAGACCGCCGAGCTGCGCACGAAGGTCTGCAACGCGGCAAACAATCCGCAGCAGCAGCAACAGCAATCGCCGAGCACGGGTCTCAGCGGTGCGCTTAACCAAAACACCGGCGCCGTTCCGGAGACGCCGCAAGGCGGCGGGATCTTCGACACGCTCTCCGGCAACGTCCTGCAGCAATGACAGGCGACGGCCGCCCGGCGGCATTGCCGGTCGCCGACTCTACCGGCAACTGGGTCGATCGCGGTGCGCCGGCTTTCGCACAACCTTATCTGCGCCTTGCACGTATCGACCGGCCGATCGGCTGGTGGCTGTTGCTGCTGCCTTGCTGGTGGTCGACTGCGGTGGCGGCACTCGCGCAACGCGCGCCTTGGCCGGACCCGAAGCTGATCATGCTGTTTCTGATCGGCGCGATCGTCATGCGCGGGGCAGGCAGCACCTGGAACGACATTCTGGATCGCAAGATCGACGCGCAAGTCGAGCGCACGAGGAACCGGCCGATTCCTTCCGGTCAGGTTTCAGCTAAGGCGGCGTTCGTCTTTGCGATTTTTCTTTCGGTCATAGGGCTCGCGGTTCTGCTTCAGATGAACCGCTTCGCGATCCTCACGGGTGCCGCTTCGCTGCTGATCGTCGCCGTCTATCCGCTCGCCAAACGCGCGATCTCGATGCCGCAGTTCGTGCTCGGGCTCGCGTTCTCATGGGGGGCGTTGATGGGCTGGGCCGCAGTATTCGGCGCCCTCGATTGGCGCCCGGTCATGCTTTATGCAGGAACGATCTGCTGGGTCATCGGCTATGACACGATCTACGCGCATCAGGACCGGCGCGACGATGCGATCATCGGCGTGAAATCTTCCGCGCGGCTATTCGGCGAAAATACGAAACCGGCGCTCACGGTTCTCTATGCCGCGACCGTCGTGCTGATCGGAGTCGCGACGCTTTATTCCGGCGGTGGAACTATTTCTCTACTCGGCCTGATTGCGTTCGCCGCGCATCTTGCGTGGCAGGTGATCACGCTCGACGCCGACGATCCGGCCTATTGTCTGAAACTCTTCCGGGCGAACCGGGACGCGGGGCTTTTGCTTTTTGCCGGACTTGCGCTCGATGTGATCGCGGGCGCACCTTTCGCGCCCATCGTTCCGTAAAATCAGCTGCGCGCGATGATTTCGCGCTCGCCTTCATACAGACTGCACGCAATCGGAGCCGCGGCGCGTTGGCTGCGCGTGCGGAACGCGGTGCGGCGATGACGGAGCGCGCTGCGGCGATGACGGCGTGCGAGGGCCGCCTTCCGCGGCGCGGCGGCGGCCGGATTGCGCAAGCGGCCGTCGGCACCGGCAATCAAAATCGGACAGCCGGTGATCCGACTCCATTTGCGCGCGCAAGCCGCGCTTTCGTCGCTGTCTTCGGAAGCCTGCAGAAGAATGCTGAGCGCGTCGTCGCGGTGCTCGAGCGAAAGGAAAATCACCGGTTCACCGCCGGCGAGTGCGAGCACGCGAACCGCAACACCCTCATATTCGCTGAACGGGAGTTGTACGCGCATCCTTACGCCGCGCACGCAGCGGCGCAATTCCACGCCTTCGCGCGAAATTCCGATTTCACGACTGCCATCATCGGCGGCCGGATCGGCTGCGGTGATCGACACCGGGAGGCGGAGCGGATCGAGCCCGAACAAGGGGCCCGATCCTTCCCGCGCAATACCGGCTGCGCTTGCCTGACGCCTCAATGCTTGCACTCCCCGCCGGATTTTCCGGTCGTTACGGAGAACTTGCCACACGCGCATGAAGCGCCGGCTTAAGGATTTGGGTAAATCTTTTCTGATCGGACGCGAAAATGCGCCGGTTTGACCATCATCCTTGACGAAACCTTGCCGCGAACCGAGGCCCGGCGCATAGAGCGGCATGACATCGCCCGAACCGCAGTACGCTGCGATCCTTCGCCAGCTTCGTGGAGCCATTGCGGAGGCTGGCACGCTCGCGCTCTCCAAGTTTCGGAACAACGTCCGTGCCTGGAACAAGGATAATGCGTCGCCGGTGACGGAAGCCGATCTCGCGATCGACAATTTCTTGCGCGAGCGGCTGACCGGAATCGATCCCGCGATCGGCTGGCTCTCAGAAGAAACCGTCGATGTGCCGGAGCGGCTAACGAAAGAGCGTGTCTGGATCGTCGATCCGATCGACGGCACGCGCTCCTTCATCGCGGGCCGCGAAGACTGGGCGATCTGTGCCGCACTTGTCGAACGCGGAAGGCCGGTCGCAACGGTGGTCGAAGTGCCCGCAACCGGCGAATCGTTTGCCGCAATCAAGGGCGGCGGCGCGACAAAAAATGGGCAGAAGATTTTCGTATCCGCGAAAGACGAAATCCGCACCGCAGCGATCGCGCGGCCCGCGAAACTCAACCTGGCGCTCGCTTCACTCGGAAATCCGACGGAAGTACCGAGAATTCACTCTATTGCCGTCAGATTGTCGCGCGTCGCGAGCGGCGAAATCGATGCTGCACTCGCAGCCGCGAATGCCAATGATTGGGACCTTGCCGCTGCGGACCTTTTGGTGCACGAAGCGGGCGGCAAGATCACCGACGCGGGGGGACGAACGCCGGTCTATAATCTTGCCACGCATATTCACGGCGCGCTGATCGCAGCCGGGGGCACCTTGCACCCGAAACTCGTTTCCGCGCTCGCCGACACACTAGAGTAATCGAACTACGGTCTTTGCGATGGCTGCACAGAAACAACTTCTTCATCTCGTGTTCGGCGGCGAACTGACGAAACTCGACGGCACCGAATTCCGCGATCTCGGGAAGCTCGACATTGTCGGAATCTTTCCAAACTACGCGAGCGCGCATCAGGCTTGGAAAGCGAAGGCGCAAATGACCGTCGACAACGCGCTGATGCGTTACTTTATCGTGCATCTGCACCGGCTGCTCGATCCGGAAACGGATGCGGCCTCGCAGCAAAAGTAACGCGTTCGCTACGCTGTCATGTGGCGTAAAATCCGCACATCGAACGCATTTAGGCGCATACTGGGCCGTTCGGTGGCATCGTACCTGCGGCTGGTCTGGAAAACACAGCGCGTAACCCTCGAGCCCGCCGATCTCTACGAGTGGATCGACGGCGAGTTGCCGCTTATACTTACGTTCTGGCATGGACAGCATTTTCTCGCGCCGTTCGTGCCGAAGTCGCATCACCGGGCGAAGGTCATGATCTCGCGCTCCTACGATGCGGACGTGAACGCCATCGCAGCCGAGGCTCTCGGTATCGGAACCATTCGCGGCTCCGGTACGCATCGCAAAAACTTCCACGAGAAAGGCGGCGTTGCCGCCACGCGCCAGATGATCGAGACGCTCGAGCAAGGAATCAATGTTGCGATGACCGCGGACGTGCCGAAAATTTCGCGTCGCGCAGGACTGGGCATCGTTTCCATCGCCAAACATTCTGGGCGGCCTATCTATCCGGTCGCCATCGCGACCAGCCGCCGCGTCGTGATGAAGCGTAGTTGGGACAAATCGAGCCTGCATCTGCCATTCGGCCGCGCGGCGCTGGTCGCAGGCAAGCCTATCGCGGTCGCCGCCGACTCCGATGACGCTGCGCTCGAGCGAGCACGCAAACAAGTCGAGGACGAGCTCAATCGCGTCACCGCGCGCGCTGAAGAACTCGTCGGCAGAAACGCGAAAGCCGCACCCGATGGCAATTAGAGGCCGCGTTCCTCTACTCATTCGCCTGTACCGGCGGATGACTCGCTGGGCGGTGCCCTTCTCAGGCGCGATTTTGAACTGGCGCCTGAAGCGCGGAAAAGAAGACACAGAGCGCGTGAACGAACGCAAGGGAATCGCAAGCATCGCGCGCCCCGAGGGCGCGCTGATCTGGATTCACGGCGCGAGCGTCGGCGAAGTGATCTCGATGCAGCCGCTGGTGGAATATATCCGCAAGCAGGGTTTCACCGTCCTAATGACGTCCGGAACGGTGACGGCGGCGCAAACGGTTGCGCAACGGATGCCGGCCGGAACGCTTCATCAATATATTCCGCTCGACGCGCCGCAGTTTTTGCAAAGCTTTCTCGACCATTGGCAGCCTGGATTGGCGCTGATCGCGGAGTCCGAGTTCTGGCCAAACCTTCTGCTCGAAACGTCAAACCGCAGTATTCCGATCGTGCTCGTAAACGGCCGCCTCTCGCAACGCTCGTTCTCGCGTTGGAAGTACGTGAAGAATAACGCGGCCGCCCTGCTCTCTGCTTTCGATCTTTGTCTCGCGCAGGATAGAGATGTCGCCGAACGGCTCCAGCAACTCGGCGCGCCGCGCGTACTTACGACCGGCAACCTGAAATTCGACGTGCCGCCGCCGCCGGCCGACGCCGCCGACATGCAGGAAATGATCCGCACCGTGCACGGGCGGCCGGTGTTTCTGGCGGCGAGCACGCATCGCGGCGAAGATGAAGATATCGTCGACGCGCATATTGAAGTGATGCAGAAGGTGCCGGACCTACTCACGATCATCGTTCCCCGGCATCCGGAACGCGGCGGCGAAATTGCCGAGCTCGTTCAGGACTACCAACTCGTTCCTGCGATGCGCTCGCGCAATCACCTTCCCGATCGCGGCACGAATATCTATGTCGCCGACACGCTCGGCGAACTCGGATTGTTCTACCGCCTCGCACCGATCGTCTTCATGGGCGGCTCGCTGATCAAGCATGGCGGACAGAATCCGATCGAGCCGGCGAAACTCGATAACGCAATTCTGCACGGTCCGTATGTTCACAGCTTCACGAGCATCTATTCCGAACTGAACCGCAGACATGCCGCCGCGACCGTAACCGATGCACAATCACTCGCGGCGAGCCTTTTGCGGCTGCTCGACGATCCGGCGCTGGTGCGCTCGATGGCGGAAGCGGCACATGCGACGGTCATTCCGCTTTCGGGCGCGGTCGACCGCACCGCGAAGGCGCTCGAGCCCTATCTCGTACAACTGCGCTTCGGCCGATGACGGCGCCGGCTTCGCTTCGCGCTCCGCGGTTCTGGTGGCGAAGGCCGGGCCCGCTCTCCGCGCTGCTTTATCCTGTCGCCGCAATCTATGGTGCGATCGCCGGCGCACGGCTTTCGCGCAAAGGCTATCGTGCGAAAATTCCCGTGCTCTGCATCGGTAATCCGACGCTCGGCGGTGCCGGAAAGACGCCAGCGGCGATTACGATTGCGAAAATGCTGGAGGCCGAAGGCAGGAAGGTTTTCTTTCTTACGCGCGGCTATGGCGGCAGCGAGGAAGGTCCGCTGCTGGCGGACTTGCGGAAACATTCGGCGACGGAGATCGGCGACGAGGCGCCGCTTCTGGCCAATGTCGCGCCCACGGTGGTGGCACGCGACCGCGCGGCGGGCGCGAAATTCGCGGAAGCGAACGGCGCAGAAATTCTGGTGCTCGACGACGGGTTTCAGAATCCGTCGCTCGAAAAAGATTTCTCCCTGCTCGTGATCGATGGTGCAAAGGGTCTCGGCAACGGCCTCGTGTTTCCGGCAGGACCATTGCGCGCGCCGCTCGGCGCGCAATTTGCTCGCGCACAGGCCGTTGTTATCGTTGGCGACGGTGAAGCGGGCGGCAAGGCAGTTAAACTTGCGGCGGAAGCAGACTTGCCAGTGATTCGCGCCATCCTAACGGCAGATGCGGAATCCGCGCAGCAATTTTCAGGAAAGCGCGTGCTTGCCTTCGCAGGCATCGGCGCGCCGGAAAAGTTTTTCGCGAGCTTGGAGGCGGCGGCCGCCGAGATCGTCGTCCGCAAACCGTTCGGCGACCATCATCGCTATTCGGAACAGGATGCGAAGGCGCTGCTTCACGAAGCGGCGACAAAAGACCTATTGCTTGCGACCACCGAAAAAGACCTCGCGCGCATACGCGGAGACGAGGCTTTGTCTTCGTTTCATGCCAACGCACTGGCGCTGAAGGTAACGCTCTCCTTCGATGACGAGCGTGCGATTAAAAATCTGATGGGGAAAGCGCTGGCGCGCTGAAGTTACGGGCGCTGGCCCTTGAGCCGCGCCATTACCGCTTCCGGCGTGGCGTAGGCTTCCTGTAGATCCACACTCCAGTATTTCAGTTCGTCGAGCGGAATCGGAACGCCGGTCACGGCGCAACGCACGTAGCTGCCTGGACGGACGATGCGGTAATCGCCATCGAGATAGCGAAGCTCGGCTTCGCCTGCAGCTAAGGGTGTGCGTTCAAAGCGGTTCATGATAGCTTTATATGGTACGAACCGGGCCGAAGCGCAAAGTGTAATTTTTACCGGCTCACGAAATCGTTGACGCTTTATTCGCCAAACAGGCTGCCTTGGCCGGAAGGCTTTTTGACAGGCGCTGCGGCACTCCTTTTAGGCGCGACAGGTGCAGTTCCCGACACGACTGCGCCGAAGCGGCCGTCCTTCACCTCGATCTCGATTCCCGCGCCGGGGCTCGCCATGGCGACAGAATTGAGTGGGTGACCGTCCGGTCCGCGTACCAAGGCGAAGCCGCGGTCGAGCACGCTCTTATGGCTGAAGGCGTTAAGCAACTGGCCGAGCGAGAGAACCCGCGCCTTTGCGTTCTTCAATACATGATCGCGCGCCCGAACGCTGCGCGCGCCGCACGTATCCAAGCGCTCGCGAAAGCGTTCGTAGCGCGCGGAAAGCGAATGTGGCGTGTGACGCGCCGCAATTTTAGAAAGCTCCAAGCGATGTGCGTGCGCGTTCGCCCGCAACGCGCGCGGCAGCGCTGCGCCGCACGCATCGAGCCGCTGGCGCGGCATCGCAAGCAGACTGTCGAGCGACGGCACGCCGCGTGCAAGCCCGCGCAGCTCCGTCTTCAAGCGCTCGAGCATACGCGACCAGCAGGAGACGAGACGCGCTGCACGGTCGCGCGAAAGCGCGATCAGTTCCGAGCGCACCGGCACCGCCATTTCGGCGGCGGCGGTCGGCGTCGGTGCACGGCGGTCGGCGGCAAAATCGATCAGCGTAAAATCGGTCTCGTGGCCGACGGCGGAGATCAGCGGAATTGTGCTCGCGGCCGCCGCGCGCACGACGATCTCATCGTTGAAGGCCCAGAGGTCTTCGAGCGAACCGCCTCCGCGCGCGACAATCAAGACATCAGGACGCGGCAGCGCGCCGCTTACCTCCATCACATTGAAGCCTTGAATGGCGGCTGCGACTTCCGCCCCGCACGTTTCGCCCTGCACACGCACCGGCCACACAAGCACGTGACGCGGGAAACGATCCGACAGGCGATGGAGGATATCGCGGATCACGGCACCCGTAGGCGAGGTCACGACACCGATCACGCGCGGCAGATAAGGCAAAGGTTTTTTGCGCGCTTCGTCGAACAGCCCTTCGGCCGCGAGTTTTTTGCGGCGCTCCTCCAAGAGCGCCATTAGCGCGCCGACGCCGGCGGGCTCGATGGAATCGATTACGATCTGGTACTTGGAACTGCCCGGGAAGGTCGTGATCTTTCCGGTCGCGACGACATCGAGGCCTTCTTCGGGCTTGACGCGCATGCGCGCGAAGTTGCCCTTCCAGATCACCGCCTCGATCCGCGCCCGGTCGTCCTTCAGGCTGAAATAGCAGTGCCCCGAGGAATGCGGCCCGCGAAAGCCGGAAACCTCGCCGCGCAGCCGCACGTAGGGAAACGCCTCTTCCACGGTCCGCTTCAGGGACTGCGAAAGCTCGGAAACGCTGATTTCCGGCAGGTTAGTCGGCACTGTGGATGCGGTCATTCGCGACTCTAACTGGATGGCCGCCCATGATACATCAACCGCCCAGTGATGCTTACTTCCGGTAGCGGCCAATGAATGTGCTTCTGATCGGTTCCGGCGGCCGCGAACACGCGCTCGCATGGAAACTGGCGGCGAGCCCGCTATTGACCAAACTCTATGCCGCGCCCGGCAATCCGGGGATCGCGGAAGACGCCGAGATCGTTCCGCTCAAGGTCGAGGACCACGCGGCGGTGATCGCATTCGCCAAGGAAAAGAAAATCGATCTCGTCGTGGTCGGGCCGGAAGCGCCGCTGACTGCGGGACTTGCCGACGACCTGATGGCGGCGGGCGTGAAAGTCTTCGGCCCACAGAAAATTCCGGCGACTCTGGAAGGCTCCAAGTCCTTCACCAAGCGGCTCTGCGCCCAAAACAATATTCCGACCGCAACCTTCATCGAGACCAAGAGCCGCGAGGCAGCGCGCGCGCATATCGAAAAGCACGGCGCGCCGATTGTGCTGAAAGCGGACGGCCTGCACGCCGGTAAAGGTGTGATCGTCGCGATGGACAAGGCGGAAGCGCTGCTTGCGGTCGATCAGGTGTTTGCGATGGGCGGCAACGCGCCGGTCGTGATCGAGGAATTTCTTGAAGGAGAAGAAGCGAGCTACTTCTGTTTCGTGCACGGCGAACAGGTGTTGCCGCTTGCTTCCGCGCAAGACCACAAGCGCGTGTTCGATAACGATCAGGGACCGAACACCGGCGGCATGGGCGCCTATTCGCCAGCACCTGTGTTCACGAAGGAAATCGAACAGGAAGTGCTGGAGCGAATCGTGCGGCCGACCGCGCGCGCATTGAGCAAAGCCGGAACGCCCTATTCCGGCGTGCTCTATATAGGCCTCATGATCACGAAGGACGGGCCGAAGCTGATCGAATACAACGTGCGCTTCGGCGATCCGGAGTGTCAGGTGCTGATGCCGCGCATGAAGGACGATCTCCTGACGCTGATGTTGGCGACCGCGAACGGCGAACTCGAAAAATCTTCCGTGCGCTGGCGCGACGAGGTCGCGATCACCGTCGTGTATGCCAACCAAGGCTATCCGGGTACGTACAAAAGCGGCGCGGAAATCCGCGGCATCGAGAAAGCGAACGCCATCGAAGGCGTCACCGTATTCCACGCCGGCACGAAGCGCGATGGCGACAAAATCCTTTCCAACGGCGGACGCGTGCTGAATGTCACCGCGCTCGGCAAAAGTGTCACCGAGGCGCGCGAGCGGGCCTATCGCGCCATCGGCCTGATCGACTGGCCGCAAGGGTTTTATCGCAGCGACATCGGCTGGCGCGCGATCGAACGGGAAAAAGCGCGATAAAGGAACTTCGCTGATGAATGATCTCGCCGATCTGTTTCCGGGCTTCGAGTCGCACTGGATCGAAACGTCGGCAGGAAAGCTGTTCGCGCGCTCCGGCGGCGAAGGCCCGCCGCTCCTGATGATCCACGGGTTCCCGCAGACGCATGTCGAGTATCACCGCATCGCGTCGGTGCTCGCGAAAAAATTCAAGCTGATTCTTCCCGATCTTCCCGGCTACGGCTGGAGCGAGGTGCCGAAGGAAGACAAGGACCACGCGCCCTACACGAAGCGTGCGATGGCGCAGGCGCTGATCGAGCTGATGCAAAAGCTCGGGCACGTGCATTTCGACGTGATCGGGCACGACCGCGGCGGGCGCGTAGGCTATCGCATGGCGCTCGATCACCCGGGCCGGGTCAATAAGCTCGCCGTGCTCGACATCATTCCGACGTTAGATATGTGGAAGGGCATGGACGCCAAGCGCTCGATGGTGGTCTATCACTGGCCGTTCCTCGCGCAGCCGGCGCCGTTGCCGGAAATGCTGATCACCAAAGCGCCGCTCGAATATCTCGAATGGACGCTCGGAAGCTGGGTACCGGACGGCCTGAAGAAATTTGATCCGCGCGCGCTCGACCATTACCGTGCGTTCTTCGCCGATCCCGCGCGCGTGCATGCCTGCTGCGAAGACTACCGCGCTGGGCAATCGACCGACGTGAAATTCGACCGGGAAGATTTCGACGTAGGGAAAAAGATTACCTGTCCGACACTTGCGCTCTGGGGCGCGCGCGGAATCCCGAATTCCGGCGGCGACCCACTCGCGATCTGGCGGGCGTGGGGCACCAAGATCGAGGGCCGCGCCATCGATTGCGGGCATTTTCTCCCTGAGGAGAAGCCGGACGAGACCGCCGAAGCGCTGCTCGAATTTTTCACGCGAGGCTAGTTCTCGTTCGTCATGGCCGGGCTTGTGCTGGGCATGGCGGCGCAGATTCGTTCCGCCCTGCGAACTTTGAAGGCCGCGGCAGCGCCGCTATAACCCTTCCCAAGCAACAAGAATTTCAGGGCAGGAAATGACCGGATTCAATCGTCAGGAAGCCTTTTCCGGCACCAAGGACGTCGTGCAGGCGCTCGCCTTCGATGCGAGCCGCCTCGAAGAATATCTGACGAAAAACATTCCGGGCTTTCAGGGGCCGCTCACCGTCAAGCAGTTCAAGGGCGGGCAATCGAACCCGACCTACATGCTGGAGACTCCGTCGCGCAAATACGTGCTGCGCCGCAAGCCGCCGGGAAAGCTCTTGCCCTCCGCGCACGCGGTCGACCGCGAATACAAGGTGATGGCGGCGCTGGGCGCGCAGCGCTTTCCGGTGCCGAAGGCGCTGCTCTATAGCGAAGACGATTCGATCGTCGGCACGGCGTTTTACGTCATGTCGTTCGAGGAAGGCCGCATCTTCTGGGAACTGCACATGCCGGATTCGAACCCGGCGGAGCGCGCGGCGATCTGGGACGCGCAGAACGCGACGATCGCGCAACTGCATTCGCTCGAGCCCGACAAGATCGGGCTATCGGACTACGGCAAGGGCGAGGATTATGTCGCGCGTCAGGTCGCGCGCTGGTCCAAGCAATATGTCGCGTCGAAGACCGAGGAAATTCCGGAAATGGAAAATCTGATGCGCTGGCTGCCCGAGCATCTGCCGAAGCAGCAGGCGGTGCGCGTCGTGCACGGCGACTACCGGCTCGACAACATGATCATCCATCCAACCAAGAACGAAGTGATGGCGGTGATCGACTGGGAGTTGTCGACGCTCGGCGATCCGCTCGCGGATTTCACCTATCACATGATGGGCTGGTACATGCCGAGCGCGAAGTCCGGCACCGGCACCGGTTCGCTGAAAGACCGCGACCTGAAGGCGCTCGGGATTCCTTCCGCCGAGGATTACGCCGCGCTCTATGCGAAACGCACCGGCTTCGATCCGCGCGGGCGCGATATCGACGTGTACATGGCCTACAACTTCTTCCGCATCGCCGGAATTTTGCAGGGCATTCTGGGCCGCGTGCGCGACGGCACGGCGGCGAACGCGAATGCCTCGACCATGTCGCGGCAGGTGCAGCCGCTTGCCGCAGCGGCCTGGCACTTCGCGGAGCGCGCGGGCGCGTAAGAAGCGCGCTATAATCTTCGCGTGCTGAATTTCTTCCGCAAGCTCACCGGAAAGAAGCCGCGGATCGCGCTTGCGCTGGGCTCCGGCGGCGCGCGCGGGCTCGCGCATATTCCCGTGCTCGAGGCGTTCGACGAACTCGGACTTGTGCCGTCCGCCATCGCAGGCTGCTCGATGGGCGCCGTCGTCGGCGCGGGTTACGCCGCGGGCATGAGCGGCAAGGAAATCCGGGCTTTCGCCATCGAATCGCTTCGCCAGCAGGGCGACTTCGCGCGACGGCTGATTTCGATGCAATGGTCGAGCATGCGCGAGCGCTGGCACGAGACCCATTCGCTACGCGGCATGCCGTTTCAGTTCGCGGCGCTTGGCATAGCGGAAGAGTTTTTGCCGCCGCAACTGCCGAAAACTTTCGAGGAATTGCGGGTCCCGCTCACGGTGGTCGCAACCGACTATCGCGAGCGGAGCGAAGTGATCTATCGCGCCGGCCTGCTCCGGCCCGCGGTCGCAGGCTCGATGGCGATTCCGGGTTTGCTGCGGCCGGTCGAATTCGGCGGAAAGGTTTTGATCGATGGCGGCGCGGTCAATCCGCTTCCCTTCGACCTATTGCGGAAAGATGCGGACATCGTGGTCGCGGTCGACATCACCAAACTCGGCGATTCCCCGCCCGGCGTGCCGGATGCGATGGATGCGCTGTTCACGGCGTCCCACATCATGACGCACGCGATCGTCACGGAAAAACTGAAATCGTCCGCGCCCGATATTCTGATCCGCCCGAATGTCAGCGCGTTCAGCGCACTCGATTTTCCGCGCGCATTGCCGATTTTGAAGGCGTCAGAGCCGATCAAGGACGAACTGAAGCGCAAGCTCGGCGCACTGCTCGGTGGCTAGCGCCTCGTTGCGAAGAATTCCTTCAGAATCGCAGAGGCATCCGCCTCGCCGATGCCGCCATAGACTTCCGGCTTGTGATGACAGGTCGGTGCGTTGAAAAAGCGCACGCCGGATTCTACCGCGCCGCCTTTCGGATCGCCCGCGCCGAAATAGAGCCTGCGGATGCGCGCGAACGAAATCGCGGCGGCGCACATGGTGCATGGCTCGAGCGTCACGTAGAGATCGCAGCCGGTCAGCCGTTCGCTGCCAAGTTTCGCGGCAGCCGAACGCAGCGCGAGGACTTCGGCATGCGCGGTCGGATCGCGGTCCCGGAGCGTGCGATTACCAGCCTGCGCGAGCAGTTCGCCGTCGCGCGCGATCACGCAGCCGACCGGCACTTCGCCGGCTTCCGCTGCGGCCTTCGCCTCGGCAAGCGCAATTCCCATGAAATCCGGTACCGCCAACCTCGTCACTCCGCGCGCATCGTGGTAGCTAGCCTGCGAAATTGCACGAAGCACCATGTCCCGCAAGCCTTCCGAAACCGAGAAATCCCTTGAGCGCGTCGCGAAAGTAATCGCGCGCGCGGGGCTTGCGTCGCGCCGCGAGGCAGAAGCCTGGATCGCGGCAGGCCGCGTGAAGGTGAACGGCAAGGCGCTCACCTCGCCCGCGTTCACGGTTGCGCCATCGGACAAAGTGGAAGTCGACGGCGAGCCGTTGCCTTCGCGCGAGCGCACGCGGCTTTTTCTCTACAACAAGCCGCGCGGGCTCGTGACGACGAACTCGGACCCCGAAGGACGGCCGACGATCTTCCAGAACCTTCCGGCAGATCTTCCGCGCGTGGTCAGCGTCGGGCGCCTCGACATCAACTCGGAAGGATTGCTGCTGCTGACGAACGACGGCGGGCTTTCGCGCATGCTCGAACTGCCTTCGACCGGATGGCTCCGCCGTTACAGAGTGCGCGCGAACGGCAGGACCGATCAGGCCGCGCTCAACCGTCTGAAGAAAGGCGTCACCGTCGAAGGCGTGCATTACGGCCCGGTCGAAGCGACGCTCGACAGCGAAAAAGGCGCGAACCAGTGGCTGACCGTCGGCATCCGGGAGGGCAAGAACCGCGAAGTGCGGAAAGTGCTCGCGCATATCGGGCTCAAGGTAAACCGCCTGATCCGCGTTGCTTTCGGGCCGTTCGAACTCGGCGCGCTGAAAGAGGGTGCGGCAGAAGAAGTGCCGACGCGCGTCTTGCGCGAGCAGATCGGCGCCGAACTCGAGCAGCTTTCGCAAAGCGATTTCGACGCGCCGGTGCGGGAAGCACCAAGGCCGGAGCGCCGCGAGAAACAGCAACGCGATTTCAAAAAGCGCGACGAGCGCAAAGACGAAGCCCGCAAGCCCGTGCAAGAAAGGTCTCGCAAGTTCGGGAAGGATAAGTTCCGGTACAAGCCGGCGCGGCGCGAGTTCGATGCCCGCAACCCGAAGCAAAAGCGCGCAGAGGAAGGCGAACGCGCGCCTGGAAAATCGCGCAACCTGCGGCGCGGCGGCAAGCGCACGCCATTCCGCGCGCCGAAGGGCAAGCGATAAATGCGCGTGACCGGAGGCAGCTTCGGCGGACGCACGCTCAAAAGCCCATCGTCCAACCGAATCCGTCCGACCTCGGACAAGACGCGGCAGGCGGTGTTCAATATTCTCGCGCATGCTTACGGCGATCCGGTAACGGGCGCGCGCGTGCTCGATCTGTTTTCGGGCACCGGCGCGCTCGGGATCGAAGCGCTATCGCGCGGTGCCACCTTCGCGCTGTTCGTCGAGGAAGCGGCGGAAGCGCGCGCACTGATCCGGGCGAACGTGGAAGCGTTGCAGCTTACGGGCGTCACCAAGATTTTCCGGCGCGACGCGACCAGGCTCGGTCCCCGCGGCGCGTTCGAGCCGTTCTCGCTCGTGTTCTGCGATCCACCTTACGGCAAAGGCCTCGCGGAAAAAGCGCTCGCCTCCACGCGCGAGGGCGCGTGGCTTGCGAAAGACGCGCTGCTTGTCGTCGAGGAAGCGGTCGAAGCCAGGTTCGCGGCCCCTGAGGGTTTCGAAGTGCTGGAGCGGCGGGAATACGACGATACGGAGATCGTGTTTCTGCGCCTAGCGTCTGCCGAATAACTTCTCGATATCGAACAGCTTCAACTCGACATAAGTCGGGCGGCCGTGATTGCATTGGCCGGCGTTCTCTGTGCGCTCCATTTCGCGCAACAGCGCGTTCATTTCCTCTGGCTTCAGGCGGCGCCCCGCCCGGATCGAGCCGTGACAGGAAATGCGGCTTGCGATCGCAAGCAGGTTGCGCTCGAGCGGCAGCGCATCGTCCCATTCAGCGATGTGTTCCGCGAGATCGCGCACGAGATTTTGTGCGTCCGTTTCGCCGAGGAGCGCCGGCGTTTCGCGCACCAGCACCGCACCCTGCCCGAACGGCTCGAGCACGAGGCCGAGTTTCGCGAGTTCGCCTGCGCGGGCGACGAGCGCCGCGACGTCGCTATCGTCGAGTTCGACGACGGCGGGCACCAGCAGGATTTGTGTCGAGATGCCGTTTTCGTTCAGCGCGCGCTTGAGCTTTTCATAGACGATGCGTTCGTGCGCGGCATGCTGATCGACAATCACGAGGCCATCGACCGTCTGCGCAACGATATAAGTTTCATGCAGTTGCGCGCGGGCCGCACCGAGCGGACGCTCGAGATCGGCTTGCAAGACCGGGGCGAGATTGGCGCGCGCATCCGCGCTCGGCTGTGCGATGGTCTCGAACGCGGCCTGCGCGGCTTCGGCCAGGCCGCCACGATAAGGCGCGGACGACCCGCGCCAGCCCGAGGAATAACCCGGCGCGCTTTGCGGGCGCGCGAAGGAAACCAGACGATCCGCGCCGGTGGTCGCGCTCCGGCGCGCGCCGCCGGAAAGCGCGTCCTGCAACGCGCGCACCACAAGCCCGCGCACGAGCGAAGGATCGCGGAAGCGGACTTCGGCTTTCGCCGGATGCACGTTCACATCGACTTCGCGCGGATCGAGTTCGATAAACAGCGCCGCGACCGGATAGCGCCCCGAGTGCAACAAATCGGCGTAGCCGCCGCGCATCGCGCCCATCAGTACCTTGTCGCGCACCGGGCGGCCATTGACGAAGAGATATTGCGAAAGCGAATTCGCCTTCGAGAAAGTAGGAAGCCCCGCAAGCCCGCGCACGCGCACGCCTTCGCGCGCCGCATCGACCGGCACCGTATTCGCATGTGCGTCGCCGCCGATGACATCCGCAAGACGCGCCGCGCGGCCCGCTTCATCCGTTCCGCGCAAGGGATACTGGATCACGCGCTCGTTCGCAGCGATGGTGAACGCGACATCGGGACGGGCGAGCGCGAGGCGGCGGATGACGTCGATCACGGCTGCGGTTTCGGCCTGTTCGCTTTTGAGAAACTTCAGCCGCGCCGGCGTCGCGTAAAAGAGATCGCGGACCTCGACGCGGGTTCCCTCGCTGAGTGCTGCCGGGCGGATCGTGGATTTTTCCCCACCTTCCACACGGACCTCATGCGCAGCGTCGCTGCCGCGCGCGCGGCTCACGATGGAAAGGCGCGCCGCCGCGCCGATGGAGGGCAGCGCCTCGCCGCGAAAACCGAGCGTCGAAATGTTGAGGAGATCTTCGCTGTCGAGTTTCGAGGTCGCATGGCGCTCGACGCAGAGCGCGAGGTCCTCCGAGTTCATGCCGCTGCCATTGTCGGAAACCCGGATCAGTTCGCGGCCGCCGCCGGAAATCACGACTTCGACGCGGGTCGCACCTGCGTCGATCGCGTTTTCCACAAGCTCTTTGACGGCCGACGCCGGGCGCTCGATCACTTCGCCGGCGGCGATGCGATTGACGACATTCTCTGGCAACTGGCGGACGGGCATGGGATCGCGACTCGGGAACAGGCGGCAGAGTGTACCGGCGGCGAAGCCCCCGCGCTAATCGAGGTCGGGCCTGCCGCGGCGGTTCTTGATTTCGGAGCGGCGCTTCTTGCCTTCGATGCGGCGCTTTTTCGAGGCGAGCGTCGGCCGGGTCTTGCGGCGGACTTTGGGGACGATGGCCGCGCGTTGCAAAAGCTCGACCAGCCGCGACCGCGCGTCGTCGCGGTTCTGCTCCTGCGTGCGGAAGCGGTCGGCGGAAATGACGATCACGCCTTCGCGGGTCAGGCGCTGGCCCGCGATTTTTTCCGCGCGCGCCTTCATCGCGGGTGGAATATTCGGAGAGCCGCGCAGATCGAAGCGAAGCTGCACGGCGGTCGCGAGCTTGTTCACGTTCTGCCCGCCGGGACCGGAGGAACGGACGAAATTCTCTTCCAACTCGCGCTCGTCGATCGCGATATGCGGCGTGATCGCGATCATCTCCGGCATCAGCCTTCGCCCGCGAGATATTTCTTGGCGAGGATTTTTCCCTCCTCGACCGCGGGCTGATCGTAAGGATCAACGCCAAAGAGCGATGCAGCGAGAATCGTTTCTAACATAAAGTGCATCAGCAACGCGCCGAGCGCGAAAGCGTCGAGTTCTTTGACCGTGATGGTGCGAAGGGGAAGCGAATGTTTCGCCAGCGTGTCGCCGGTCGCCCTCGCCTGCGCCGCCACTAGATCGCCCACCGTATGCCCGCCGAATCCCGGTTCGCCGCAGATTTCGGCCAGCGCGGGATCGAGACGCGGCCCGCGGCCTTTCGTATCGCTCGATAAAATCGTGAAGAACTTGTCGCGTGGGCCTGCGAGCCAGAGCTGCAACTGGCTGTGCTGATCGACCGGGCCGATGGAGGCGAGCGGCGTCGAACCCTTGCCGTCCTTGCCGAGGCTCTCGCCCCAAAGCTGCATCCACCAGCGCGTCATCCGCTCGAAGCGGTCGCCGTAGGCGAGCAGCACCGACATCGGCAAGCCCGCTTCGCTCGCGCTCACGTTCAATGCCGCGCCAACCGCCGGCGCAATGTCTTCGGGCTTCGCATTGGAAAGAATTGGTGCGAGCACCGCGCCCGCACCCTTGCGGAGCGCGAGAATATCGACGTCGGCGAGTAGCGCGGGCAGCAGGCCGACATTTGTCAGCGCAATGAAACGCCCGCCGACGCCGGTGTCGTGGTCGAGCACCTCGCAGCCATATTTTCCGAGCAGCGCACGCAGACCGTTCTTTCCGCCCGGTTTCAGCGGCTCGGAGATTCCGAAAAGATGCTTGGCGACGCCGAGCTTCGCTTTTTCGAGCGCGCCGATCGCGGCAATGGTCTGTAAGAGCGTTTCGCCGGTGCCTCCAGATTTCGAGATCGCGACGAAGCGTGCACTTTCGAGCGGCAGTTCGGACAGAAATTCCTCGAGCGAGAGCGGATCGAGGTTGTCGAGGAAATGCAGCTTCGGCATGCGGCGCAGGTCGCCGACGCCCGGCACGTTATAGCCGCCGAGTTGCGCGAGCGTCTGGCCGCCGAGGCTCGAGCCGCCGGTACCGAGAAAGACGACATCGGTTGCGCTACGCAGCTTTTCGGCGAGCGCCTTGATCGCGGCGAGATCCTCGGTGCGTTCGGGCAGCCGCAAGTGCGCGAGCGTCTTTTTCTCGTAAGCGTCGCGCAGGCTCGCAAGCGCAGGCACGAGACGCTGCAAATTTTCCTCGACCTGGCCCCGCGCAATATTGCCCGCGAAGGCGCGGCTCACGTCCTGAACGAAAGGCAACGTGCCCATTTACTTCCCTGTCGCCTTTCCCTGCTGCCACTTCATCGCGAGCGAAGCGGCAAGCACGACGGCGGTAATCACGACGATGAACACCGTACTGATCGCATTAACCTCGGGCGTCACGCCGAGACGAACCTGACTGTAAATCCGCATCGGCAGGGTTGTGTTTCCGGGCCCCGCCGTGAAACTCGCGATCACAAGATCGTCGAGCGAGAGCGTGAAAGCAAGGAGCCAGCCCGCCGCCACCGCCGGAAAAATCACCGGCAGCGTTACCGAAAGAAACGCGCGCAGCGGGGTCGCGCCGAGGTCGAGCGCCGCCTCCTCGATGCTGCGGTCGAAGGTGACGAGCCGCGATTGCACGATGACCGCGACAAAGCACATGGTGAAGGTGACGTGGGCAAGCGCGACGGTCCAGAAACCGCGCTCGAAATCGATGGAAACGAACAGGAGAAGAAGCGCCAAGCCGGTGATGACTTCGGGCATCACCAGCGGCGCATAGACGAGGCCCGCGAACAGCGTGCGGCCGCGGAATGCACCGGCCCGCACGAGCGCCACGGCCGCAAGCGTGCCGAGCACGGTCGCAATCGTGGCCGCGACCGCGGCGACTTTCAGGCTGACCCAGGCCGCGTCCAAAAGCGCCTGATTGTGCAGGAGTCCGCGATACCAGCGCGTCGACCAACCGCCCCAGACGGTGACCAGACGCGAATCGTTGAACGAATACGCGACCAGAAGAATGAGCGGCACATAGAGAAACGCGAGGCCCAGCGCGAGCGCGGGCACCGTAACCGTAGAGAGGCCCTTTCGCATCGCCATCTCAGTCGCGCTCCAGTTCGCGCAACTGCATGCGCTGATAAATCAGAATGGGCACGAGCAGCACGAGCAGAATCAAAATCGCAAGCGCGGAAGAAACCGTCCACGAGCGGTTGTTCGCGAACTCGTTCCAGACCGTGCGGCCGATCATCTGGGTCTCGGAGCCGCCGAGGAGATCGGGGATCACGAATTCTCCGACCGCGGGAATGAAACAGAGCAGCGCGCCCGCGACGATGCCCGGCGTTGAGACCGGCACGGTCACGCGCCAGAACGCGCGCGCGGGCGTAGCACCCAGATCGGCCGCTGCTTCCAGAAGCGAGTCGTCCATCCGCTCCAGCGCCGCATAGAGCGGCAGCACCATGAACGGGAAATAGGAATAGACCATGCCGATCACGACCGCGACGTTGGTCGAGAGAATCTCGAGCGGCGCGGAGATGACGCCGAGCGAGAGCAGCAATTCGTTGAGCAGGCCTTCGCGCGACAGGATTCCGATCCAGGCGTAGACGCGGATCAGGAACGAAGTAAAGAACGGGAGTACCACAAGCAGAAGCAGGATGGGCCGCCAGTTGCGAGGCGCGCGTGCAATCGCATAGGCCACCGGATAACCGGTGATCACCAGAATGACGGTCGCAATCGCGGCAAGCACGATGCTTTGCAAATAGGAATACACATAAAGCCAGTCGCCCAGCACAAATGTGTAATTGTCGAGATCGAGTTGCAGGAGCTTGGCGCGGATCGCGGCCCAGCCTTCGCTGAAATGGAACACCGGCAGATAAGGCGGCTGCGCCACCGCGTCGTCGGACAGGCTGATTTTGAAGACGATCAGGAACGGCAACAGGAAGAAAGCCGCGAGCCAGAGAAACGGCACCGCGACCGTGACCTTGTTAAAGATGCCGCGCCGGTCGAGTGCCATGGCGGTCAGCTTTTCAAAATGACGCCCGCGTCCGGCGTCCAGGAAAGATACACCTTGTCGTCCCAGCCGATCGGCGGCTCAATCTGGCGCGAGACGTTGGTCTTCGCCGCCTTCAGCACGAAGCCGTTGTCGAGATGCACGTGATAGATCGAAAGATCGCCGAGATAGGCGATGTCATAGACCGTACCCTGCGCGCAGTTCGCATGCACTTCGGAGAGCGGCTCCTTGCCAATACGGATTTTCTCAGGCCGCAGCGCGACCGCGACGCGATCGCCGGCTTTCGTATCGATGCGTTGCGTCAGCCGCAGTTCAGCCTCCAACACATCGGATTTCAACGAGATGTCGCCCGGTGTCACGCGGTCGACCGTCGCCTCGATCAGATTGATGTCGCCGACGAACTCCGCGACATAACGGCTATTCGGCTGCTCGTAGATTTCGGAAGGCGTCGCGACCTGCACCAGCTTGCCATGATCCATGACGGCGATGCGGTCGGCGACCGTCATCGCCTCTTCCTGATCGTGGGTCACGATGATGAAGGTAGTGCCGATGCGTTGTTGCAGATCCATCAGCTCGAATTGCGTCTGCTCGCGCAGTTTCTTGTCGAGTGCAGCCATCGGCTCGTCGAGCAACAACACCTTCGGCCGCTTGACCAGCGAACGCGCGAGCGCGACGCGCTGACGCTGGCCGCCGGAAAGCTGATCGGGCTTGCGCTTTTCGTAGCCGCGAAGATTCACGAGCTTCAGCATCTCGTCGACGCGCGCCGCGATCTCGGCTTTCGGCATGCCTTCCTGTTTCAGCCCGAAAGCAATGTTGTCCAGAACGCTCATATGCGGAAACAGAGCGTAGGACTGGAACATCATGTTGACCGGTCGCCGGTACGGCGGCACGCCGGAAAGATCGGCGCCCGCGAGCGTGACCGCGCCCTCGCTTGCTTCCTCGAAGCCCGCGAGCAGCCGCATTAACGTGGTCTTGCCGCAGCCGGAGGGCCCAAGCAGCGCGAAAAATTCGCGCTCGTAGATGTCGAGCGAGACGCCGGCGACCGCGACGATGTCGCCGTAACGTTTCACCACGTTCTGGAATCGAATCAGCGGCCGCGCCGAGGGATCGGCCCAAGGCTCGAATTTGCGCCGCACGGATTGCGGCTTCTGCGGCTTAGGCGTGCTCCAATCCATGATGCCCCAAGCTTCGTCCGAAAGAGCGCGATTGCTTAGCGAGGAATAAGGGGCTCCACAACCGAGCCCCTCTCCTCAACCGTTTCGTACCTTGAGCACGGTCAGCGAACGCCAGCCGCCCGACGGCGTCTGAAATTCGATCGACTGGCTCACGGACAACCCGATCAGCGCGGCACCCACAGGGGTGAGCACGCTTACGGTTGCGGAATCCGTAGTGCTTTCCTCCGGATAGACAAGCTTCACGCGGCGCACCTGTCCGGAAACATCGTCGCGGTATTCGACTTCCGAACCCATGGCGACGAGCCCTGGCAAGGATTCGAAGTCTTCGATCAGATGCGCACGCTCGACCTCGCGGGCGAGAAAATCGGAGGTTTGCGGAAATTTATCGGTTGCCGCGGCGGCGAGCCGCGAAAGCCGCTCGGAATCGCGGCGCGTGATCGCAATCGGCGGCAGATCGACGTTGAAATAGCGGGCCATTGAATTTCTCCCAGCCGTCCGCAGCGAAGCGACGCGGCTAAAACAGGCGGAAGTTCCGCCTTCGGCGATGACAGTTCGTGGAGGAGATGAATTACGATCGTCCCGGACAGCGCGCAGCCGCCCGGGTCAGGTGCCCGCGTGAAGCTGGCCCGCTCGAAAAAGTTTCCGGTTCTGACGGATCGCGACGTTCATTGCCGCAAGGTAGGTACGCTGGCGCGTTTGTCAATGCGCGCTCAATGCGCCGCGGCGGACGCGTCCATTTTAGGCCGCTCGAGCAGCGGCACGAAGAAAATCGCGATCAGGAAGAAAACGGAAAGCATCAGAAAAATATCCGAGAACGCGAGCACCATCGCCTCGCGCTGAACGAGCCCGAGGATTTTCTTCAGCGCCGCCTGCTGGGCGTCGGAGCCGAGCACCGGCGAAAATGCCTGAGCCATGCCTTGCAGCGTTTCTTCCGCGATGGGGCGGCCCCAGGTAATGCGCTCCTTCAACTGGAACATATGCACGTCGGTGCGTGTCGTCAGCACGGTGTTGATAATGGCAAGGCCGACCGCGCCGCCCAGATTTCGCATCAAGTTGAAAAGGCCGCTCGCGTTCTTCACCTGCAACGGCGAGAGCGTACCCAGCGCGAGCATGTTGATCGGCACCATGCAGAACATCAGCGCCATGCCGCGCAGCGCCTGCGGGAAGAACAGTTCGCTAAAGGCCCACTGGCTCGTGATCGGGGTCAGTTCGAACGTGGAGACAACAAAACCGACAAGCCCGAGTGCGATGAAAATTCGCGGGTCATATTTGCGCGACAATGTGCCGATGATCGGCGCGGAGACGAACATCAAGGCGCCTGTGACGAATACGGTTTCTCCGATCTGCAACGAGTTATAGCCGCGCACGCGCGCCAGAAAGAGCGGATAGAGATAGGTCAGGCCGTAAAGGCCGATGCCGATGATGAAGGTCAACGTACAGCCGACCGCGAAGTTACGGTTCTTGAACGCGGTCAAATCGACCACCGGCACTGGCTCCGTCAGCGTCCGCCACAGAAAAATCGTGCCGAAAATCAGCGTGAGCGCGAAGAAGAAGGTGATCAGACCCGAATCGAACCAGTCGTCGCGGGTGCCTTCTTCGAGGAAATACTGAAGGCTGCCGAGGCAGATCGCCATCGCGACCAGGCCCCAGACATCGAAGCGCTTCAGAAGATCGAATTCCGGCTTATCGAAATCGACCAGCGTCCAGGCAAGAACCGTCGCCGCCACGCCGGGCACGACATTGATCAGGAACAGCCAGTGCCAGGAGAAGGCGCTGGTCAGGTAGCCGCCAACGGTCGGGCCAATCGTCGGCGCGAGCGTCACGGTAAGGCCGACGACCGCCATGATCGGCGCCATCATGCGGCGCGGAAAAATCGTATAGGCGGCGGCAAACGCGGTCGGGATCATGCCGCCGCCGACGAAGCCCTGAATCGCGCGATAGACAATCATTTCGCCGATCGTGGTCGACGTCGCGCAGAGCACGCTCGCGAGCGTGAAGCCGAGCGCGGAAAGCGTGAACAGGATCCGGGTCGAGAGCGCGCGGGCGAGAAAGCCCGAGAGCGGAATCATCACGACTTCCGCGATGAGATAGCTCGTCTGCACCCAGGAGATTTCGTCGGGCGCCGCCGACAGCCCGGCCTGAATTTCGGAGAGTGACGACGAGACGATCTGGATGTCCAGGATCGCCATGAACATGCCGAAGACCAGCGCGAAGAACGCAATGAGCTTGCGCGGCGTGACCTCGCGGCCCGGCTCGTCGAGGGGAATCGCGCCTGCGGTGGTGTCGCTCACGGCTTGTCTTTTGGCGTGGTCCGCGTATCGACGGTGGCCACGACGGACAGTCCGGGCAGCAACAGCCGCTCATCCGCCTTCAACACGCGCACGCGAACGGTAAGACGCTGTACGATCTTGGTGAAGTTGCCGGTCGCGTTTTCCGGCGGCAGCAGGCTGAACAGCGCACCGGAAGCAGGCGCGAAGCTATCGACCACGCCTTCGAGCGGATTGGCGGAATCAGCGTCGAGCACGAGCTTCACCTTCTGCCCGATCTGGATCGAGCCGAGTTGCGTCTCCTTGAAGTTCGCGTCCACATAAACGCCTTGCAGCGGCACGAGCGCAAGCAGACGCTTGCCCGGCGAAACATAATCGCCGACCTGCACCGACTTGTTGCCGATGACGCCATCGAACGGCGCGCGGATAACGGTCGCCTCGAGATCGCGCTGGGCCTTCGCCAGCACCGCCTCGAGTTCGCGGCGTGTGCGCTCGGCTTCCGTCTTCTGCGCTTTCAGCACTTCATGATTGGCTTCGGCCGCCGCTACCGCGGCGCGCGCCTGCAAGACCATGGCCTGCGCGCGATCGCGCGCCGCGCGCACGGCATCGTAAGTCGCCTTGCTTGCGAACTGGTTTTGCGTGAGCTGATCGGTGCGCGCGAAATCCGCGTCCGCCTTGCGCTGGTCGGCTTCCGCCGCCGCGAGCGAGGCCTTCGCCTGTTCGACCGCGGCCTGCGCGGCGACAATTTGCTTCTGGAGCCGTTCGATCGAGGCGTCCTGTGTCGCAAGACGTGCCGCCGCCTGCTCGACCGCGAGGCGATAATCGCCGTCGTCGAGGGTAACCAGCGTGTCGCCCGCTTTCACGCGCGCGTTCGCCGGCACGGAAACATTCGCGACATATCCGGCGACGCGTGGCGCCACGATCGACATATCGGCGCCGACATAAGCGTTATCGGTGGAGACGAGATAGCGGCCGACGAAAAGCCAATTCAAACCGTAATAAAAAATGACCACGGCCGCGATCGCTCCCGCGACCACAAGCAGCTTCTTGCGGCGGTCGTTGCCTTTCGGCGTCGAGCCGTTGCCGTCACTGCCAGCCGCATTGGAATCGCTTTGCGCGGCACCCGCAGGGGGCGCTTTGGGCGCCTCCGCGGTCGATGGCGATGGCCCGCGCGCGTGAAGCGGCGCGATCTCAGCGCTTTCCTGCACCGCGTTCGCGGCAGGTTTTCTTGCGGCTTCTGCCATGCTCGTACCCGGCTACTTTGCAATTTGACCGAACTGTTCGGTCAATTTTTCTTGACATAGCCAGTATTAAAGGTCAAATCAATATGCAACCGAACCGTTCGGTTCGATTTTACGGGTGTTTTATGGCCGATCCGGCTGTCCCACGCGAACGAGCTACCCTCGAGACCGATAAACGCGCCCAGATTCTGGAGGGCGCGCGGCAGGTATTTTTCGCGCATGGCTTCAACGGCGCGAGCATGTCCGAGATCGCGCTCGCGGCTGGGGTCTCCAAGGGCACCCTCTATGTCTATTTCGAGAACAAGGAGCGGCTGTTCGCGGCCCTCGTCGAAGAGCATTCGCGGCAGATCGGCGGATCGACCCTGAAACTCGACCCGGACGAGGACGACGTTCGTGGCGCGCTCATGAAAACCGCGCGTGACTATCTCAACGCGCTTGCCCAGCCTGACCACGTCGCATGGCTGCGCACCGTGATCGGTGCTTCAGAAAAATTCCCGGAACTCGGCCAGATTTTCGTCGATTCCGGCCCGCGCCGCGCGGCGCAGAAACTTTCCGACTGGTTTCGTGCGTGGATTTCGCGCGGCAAACTCAAGATCGACAATGTCGAGATCGCAGCCTGGCAATTCACGATGATGATCCAGGGGCCGATCCTGGTGCCGATGCTTTACGGCGGCGAAGCGCGACCCTCGGCTGCGCGCATCGAGGAAGTCGTCCGGCAGTCGGTCGATATGTTCCTCGCCGCTTACGGCAGAAAAGTTTAGGCGCCGAGCGCCGCCCTTACCGCTTCGATTTCGCTTCCGCTCGCGGCAATGCCGAGCTTGGTCCTGCGCCAGAGCACGTCGTCCGCGGTCTTCGCCCATTCGTGCTCGCGCAGATAATCGAGCTCGCGGCGATGTAAGTCGCCCACCAGACGATCTCCAAGATCTTCGATGCTTTTTGCGTCGCCCAGCATATTGATCGCGCGGCGGCCGTAGGCATGCGCAATCCGGTTCGCGGTCGGCGCCGGAAGATAAGCATGATCGCGCGCAAGATCGGCGAGCAGACCCTCGAAGCCGCTCCGCCCCAGATCACCGCCCGGAAGCGGTTCATTCGCGGTCCATGCCGGCCGCATCACGAACCAATGCGCTAGCCGGCTCACGACATCCTCGCTCATCGCGCGAAACGCCGTTAGCTTGCCGCCGATCAGCGACAATAACGGTGCTTCGCCATAACCGCCGTCGGCCACAATCTCGTATTCGCGGGAAACTTTCGAGGCCGAGCCTTTGCCGTCATCGATCAGGGGGCGCACACCGGCGAAGGTCCAGACGACGCGTGAGGGCTCAATACTCGCGCGGAAGAACTTTCCGGCAATCGCGCAGAGATAGCGGATTTCTTCCGCGCTCGCGCTGACGTGGCCGGGATCGCCGGTGACTTCGACATCGGTCGTGCCGATCAATGTGTAGGCGCTGCCGAATGGGATCGTAAAAACGATGCGTCCGTCGTCGTTCTGCAGAACATAGGCGCGGTCGTGCGAGTAAATCCGCGGGTAGACGATGTGGCTCCCCTTCACGAGTCGCATCTTCACCTGCGACGACGATTTCACGATCGCGTCGAGCACATGACCGGCCCAAGGACCGGCGGCATTGATGAGCGCGCGGGCATGAACGGTTTCGCGCGCGGCCCCTTCAGCCAACACCAATTCCCAGTGCTTGCCGGCGCGGCGCGCGGAAACCACCCGCGTCCGCGTACGAATGTCTGCGCCGCGCTCGCGCGCGTCGATTGCGTTCGCGATCACGAGCCGCGCGTCGTCGGTCACGCCATCGGAATATTCGAAGCCGTAGCCGCCCGTGCTGCGGAGCGGCGCGCCGGCGGGATCGTCGGCCAGATCGAGCACGCGCGAGCGCGGCAGGACCGAGCGGCCCGAGAGAATGTCGTAGAGCTTGATGCCGATCCGCATCATCCACGCGGGGCGCATCGAAGGTACATGCGGGATCACGAAACGCATCGGCCGGCAGAGATGGGGCGCGTTCTTCAGAAGAAGTTCGCGCTCGTGCAGCGCCTCGCGCACCAACCTGAAATCGTAGTTTTCGAGATAGCGGATGCCGCCGTGAATGAGCTTCGAACTGGCCGACGAGGTGCCGGACGCCAGATCGTTCTGTTCGAGGAGCAACACGGAAAGGCCGCGGCCCGCGGCATCGCGAGCGATCCCGCAACCATTGATGCCGCCGCCGATGATCGCGACGTCGTATTCCTTCATATGCAAGCGATTCCGTCCTGTGCCTTTAGCCTACAGGATCGCGCGTCACCGTGACGAAAAATCGGAGCGCCGATCAAACCCGCTCGATTGCGAGTGCGACGCCCTGCCCCACGCCGACGCACATGGTCGCCAGCGCATATTTGCCGCCGCGTTCCTCGAGCGCGCGCATGGCAGTACCTGCGATCCTGGCGCCTGACATGCCAAGGGGATGGCCGAGCGCGATCGCGCCGCCATTCGGGTTCACGTGGTCGGCATCGTCGGCGACCCCGAACTGACGCATGCAGGCGAGCGCCTGGCTCGCGAAGGCTTCGTTCAGTTCGATCACATCGAACTTGGTCGCGGGGATGCCGAGGCGCGCGGCGAGCTTTTCCACCGCGGGAACCGGACCGACGCCCATGATGCGCGGCGGCACGCCGGCGGACGCCATGCCGAGAATCCGCGCGCGGGGTTTGAGGCCGTTCGCTTTCGCCGCTTCTTCGGAAGCGATGATCAGCGCAGCCGCGCCGTCGTTCACGCCGGAAGCGTTGCCGGCTGTGACCGTGCCGGGATTGCGAAACGGGGTACGCAGCTTTGCCAGACCCTCAATCGTGGTGTCGCCGCGCGGGTGCTCGTCTTTGTCGACTTTAACCGGTCCAGCCTTGCCGCCGGGCACTTCGACCGGCACGATTTCGCCGTCGAAATATCCGCGCTTCTGCGCCGCGACCGCGCGATGCTGCGAGCGGAGCGCGAACTTATCCTGATCCTCGCGCTTCACCTGATATTCCTCGGCGACGTTCTCGCCGGTTTCCGGCATGGAATCGACGCCGTATTGCTGCTTCATCAAGGGATTGATGAAGCGCCAGCCGATCGTCGTGTCGAAAATTTCCGCCTGCCGCGAGAAGGCTTCCGTCGCCTTGCCCATCACGAAAGGCGCGCGCGACATGGATTCCGCGCCGCCGGCGATCGCAAGCGAGATTTCACCGGTCTTGATCGCGCGCGCGGCGGCGCCGACCGCGTCGAGGCCCGACGCACAAAGACGATTGACGGTGCTGCCCGGAACGCTGACCGGAAGGCCCGCAAGCAGCAAACCCATGCGCGCGATGTTGCGATTGTCTTCACCCGCCTGATTGGCACAGCCGAAGAAAACTTCCTCGATCTTGTTCTTGTCGAGCGACGGATTGCGCGCAATCAACGTCTTGATGACGAGGGCCGCCATATCGTCCGGCCGGACCTTCGCGAGCGAACCGCCGAAGCGCCCGATCGGCGTGCGAATGAAATCGCAGATATAAGCGTCGCGCAGTTCAGCCATCGTGTTCTCCTTACGCGTTGCCGCCGTGGGCGGCCTTGGTGCGCGCGTGCAATTCGCGCAGAACTTTCAATTCGGTTTCGTTCGGTGGCGGCGTCTCGCCGGCATCGGCCGCGAACTTGATCTGCCAGCCGGTGGCGGCAATCACCTGTTCTTTGACGACACCGGGATGCAGCGAGACGACGGTAAGCTCTTTGGTTTTTTCGTCCGGCTCCATCACGCAAAGGTCGGTGATGACTTTCGTCGGGCCTTTGGTGGTGACGCCGAGCTTTTTGCGGCTATCGCCACCTTCGCCGTGGCCTAGAGATGTGAAGAAGTCGATCTTCTCGACGAAGGCACGCTTGGAATGCGCCATGGTGATGAAAATCTGGCCGCAGCTCGTTGCGATCTCCGGCGCGCCGCCGCCGCCGGGAAGCCGCACGCTCGGCTTCTCATAAGGACCGACGACAGTCGTATTGAGGTTCGCGTAGCGGTCGATCTGCGCGCCACCGAGAAAGCCGGTGGTGATGCGGCCACCCTGCAGCCAATAGCGAAACATTTCCGGCACCGACACAGTGGTCAGCGCGGTTTCGCAGAGCTCGCCGTCGCCGATCGAAAGCGGCAGCACATTCGGCCGCGTTTCGATCGTGCCCGACTCATAAATAAGGACGATGTCAGGTGCATGCGTCTGGCGCGCAAGATTGCAGGCCGCCGAAGGCGCGCCTATGCCGACGAAGCAAACGTCCTCGTTCGTCAGCGCACGGGCCGCGGCGACGGTCATCATCTCGTTCGGGGTGAAATTCTGGCTCATGACTTCACCTCAAGCCGCTTTCTTCGCGTGAACCGCGAAAACCTCGGGACCCTTCTTCAGGACGTTTTCGTCCATCCAAGCGAGGAAGGTGTCGCGATCGCGCGCGATCTCGTCCCATGCTTTATAGAAGGCGTTGTCGCGCTTGTAATAGCCCTGCGTGTAGGAGGGATGCGCGCCGCCAGGTACTTCGACCACCGCTTTCACGGTCCAGCTCGGCAATACGACCGAATTCGGCGACGGCGGGTTCAATTCGTCCACGATCTCCTCGACGGTCACGACCGAGCGCTTCGCCGCGAGCACCGCTTCTTTCTGCACGCCGACGATTCCTTCCAGCAATACGTTGCCTTTCCGGTCTGCTTTTTGCGCGTGGATGATCGCGACATCAAGCTTTACCGCGGGAACGGTCGCAAGCTTCTCCCCCGTATAGGGACAGATCACTTCTTTAATGGTGTGATTTACGCGAGGAAGTTCCGCTCCGCGGTAGCCGCGAAACACCGCGAATGGCAGACCTGCGGCTGCCGCATCATAAGCATTCGCCATCGCCGCGTGCGAATGCTCGACGATCTCGATCTTATTCGGCCAGCCGTTCTGGTAAGCGTCGCGGAAACGATGCAGCGAACCGACGCCGGGATTGCCGCCCCAGGAAAATGTCATGCGCTCCGCGCAGCCCATGCCGATCAACTGATCGTAGATCAGATCCGGCGTCATGCGGATCAGCGAAAGGCGCTTCCTCTTCTGGCGGATGATTTCGTGCCCGGCGGCAAAGGGAATAAGGTGCGTGAAACCTTCCATAGCGACGGCGTCGCCGTCCTTCACATTCGCTTCGATCGCTTCGGAAAGTTTCAAGAATTGAGCCATCAACGCACCGTTTCGCGGAAAATTTAGCGCGCGAAACTAGGGCGCATGCCAACCATCGTCAAGGAAAGGGCAAGAAAGCAGGCAAGCGTTCCAGCGCTTGCCTGCTTTATTCCAGCGATACGGCTAGAGGCGAATGCGGAAGAAGTTCGCGATCTCGCCGACGATGCCGCGGCGAAACAGAAGCACGCAAAGCACGAAAATCGCGCCCTGCGCTACCAGCACCCATTCGCCGAAGGAGGAAAGCTTGTATTGCATCGCCAGAATAATGAGCGCGCCGAGTACCGGGCCGAACAGCGTCCCGAGACCACCGAGCAGCGCGATCAGTACGACCTCGCCCGACATCGGCCAGTTTACGTCCGTAAGCGAAGCTTGCTGTAAAACGATCGCCTTTGTTGCGCCGGCAACGCCCGCAAGCGTCGCCGAAAGCACAAAAGCCATGAGCTTATAGCGGTCGGTTTTGTAGCCGAGCGATATTGCGCGCGCCTCGTTCTCGCGGATCGCCTTCAGCACCTCGCCGAACGGCGAATGGATGATGCGGTAGATCAGGAGAAAACCTGTGAGGAAGATGGCCGCGGTGACGTAGTACATGACCAGTTCGTTGCCGAGATCGAGCACACCGAACATCTTTCCGCGCGGCACACCCTGAATGCCGTCTTCGCCGCCGGTGAATTTAGCCTGCAGGGCGAAAAAATACATCATCTGCGCGAGCGCGAGCGTAATCATCGCGAAGTAAATGCCTTGACGGCGGATCGCGAGCGAGCCCGCGACAATTCCGCAGCCGCAGGCGAAGGCGGCGCCGGTCAGGATGGCGAGTTCCGGCGGCAGACCCCAGACCTTGGCGGTATGCGCACAGACGTAGCTTGCCCAGCCGAAATAAAGCGCATGGCCGAACGAAAGCAATCCGACATAGCCGATAAGCAAATTGAAGGCGCAGGCGAACAACGCGAAGCAAAGCACCTGCATCACGAATAACGGGTAGGTGACGAACGGCGCGGCGGCGATCAGCGCCAGCATGATGGCAAAAGCGACCGGCACGCCTCCGGCGCGGATTGCCGGTGCGGACTCGTCTTTCTGCTCGATGGCGGCAGGCTCCATCACGCCCTCCTCCCGAACAGCCCCGCGGGCCGAACCAGCAAGACGATCGCCATGATGACGAAGATCACTGTGTTGGAAGCTTCAGGAAAGAAGACTTTGGTCAAGCCTTCGATAACGCCAAGGCCGAAGCCGGTGAAAATCGCACCAAGGATCGAACCCATGCCGCCGATCACCACGACGGCGAAAACAACGATGATCAGTTCGGAACCCATCTGCGGCGAGACGTTGTAAATCGGCGCGGCCATCACGCCGGCAAATGCCGCGAGCGCGACGCCGAAGCCGTAGGTCAGCGTAATCATGCGGGGCACGTTGATGCCGAAGGCACGCACGAGCGTCGGATTTTCCGTAGCGGCGCGCAGGTAAGCGCCAAGCCGTGTGCGCTCGATGATGAACCAAGTCCCGAAGCAGACAACCAGCGATGCGCCGATCACCCACGCGCGGTAATTCGGCAGGAACATGAAGCCGAGATTCTGACCGCCGCGGAGCGAATCGGGCAGCGTATAGGGCAGGCCCGCGGAACCGTATTTGTTGCGCACGACGCCTTCCAGGATCAGCGCAATTCCGAAGGTCAGCAGCAAACCATACAGATGGTCGAGCTTATAGAGCCATTGCAGCATCGTTCGCTCGACGATGATGCCGGTGATTCCGACCACGATCGGCGCGATGACCAACGCGGGCCAGTAACCAAGCCCGGTCAACTGCAGAAGAAGATAGGCAGTGAACGCACCCAGCATGTATTGGGCGCCATGCGCGAAATTGATGATGTTGAGCATGCCGAAAATTACGGCAAGGCCCAGACTGAGCAGCGCGTAGAATGAGCCGTTGATCAGCCCTATCAGCAACTGCCCGAACAGGGCCGCCGAAGGAATGCATTTCCCGCCGAGAATCGCCGGAAGACAAAATTCAAACATGCAAATCGGTCCAGTTCTTCAGGCGAAGGGCGGGGAAACTTCCCCGCCCTTCCTCGTCGTGTCAGATCAGTTGACCAGCGGACAGCCGCTATCCTTGGCCGGACGGAAAGCCTGATCGGCCGGGATCGTGGCGCGCACCTTGTAGATATCGCCCGGATATTTCGACTCGTCCGGCTTCTTCACTTCCAGCAGATAAGCCGGATGACGCTTGCGCCCGTTCGGATCAATGGTGCCCTTGCCGAAAAGTATATCGTCGGTCGGCATCGACTTCATTTTGGCAACCATCGTCTTGCCGTCTTTCGCGCCGCCTTCGGCGACGACCGCCTTGAGATAATGAAGGATCGCCGAATAGACGCCTGCATGAATCATGGTCGGCAGCTTGGACGGATCTTTACGCTCCGCATCCCAACGCTTCTTCCATTCGCGGTTGGCGTCATTCATGTCCCAGTACCAGGATTCGGTCAGCACGAGTCCCTGCGCGGTCTTGAGGCCGAGCGCGTTGACATCTGAAGCGAACACCAGAAGACCCGCAAGACTCTGGCCGCCGGCAACGATACCGAATTCGGCCGCCTGCTTGATCGAGTTGATGGTGTCACCACCCGCGTTGGCAAGACCGATGACTTTCGCCTTCGAAGCCTGTGCCTGCAGCAGGAATGAGGAGAAGTCGTTCGTGTTCAGCGGATGACGCACGGCGCCGATTACGTTGCCGCCGGACGCTTTCACAACCGCCATCGTGTCGCGCTCGAGCGCGTGACCGAATGCGTAATCGGAAGTCAGGAAGAACCAGCTGGTGCCGCCGGTCTTCACCAGCGCCGACCCGGTGCCGTTCGCAAGCATCCAGGTATCGTAGGTCCAGTGAATCGTGTTGGCATTGCACTTCGGCCCGGTGAGGTCCGACGCCGCGGCGCCCGACACGATGTAGATAACGTTCTTGTTGGCGGCGACCTGGCTGATCGCAAGCGCCACGCCGGAATTCGGCGTGTCGATCAACATATCGACTTTATCGACGTCGATGAACTGGTTCGCGAGCTGCGTGCCGACGTCCGGCTTGTTCAGGTGGTCGCCGACGAGAATTTCGACGTTCACGTTCGGATGCAGTTTCTTGAAGTCGGCAATCGCGAGCCGCGCGGCGGCAACCGAGCCGGGGCCGGCGATATCCGCGTAAAGGCTGGACATATCCGTGATGATGCCGATCTTTACGTTGATCGGCTGCTGCGCTTGCGCGCCGCCGACCAAAACAAGCGCAGCCAGCGCGGCTGCACCCAGGAATAGACGTTTCATTGCAGTTCTCCTCCGTTGTCTTATTGTTAGGGCGTTTTACACTCCAAGATACTCGTGGAGCTTTTCCAGATTTTGGTTGAGCTCCGAGTTCGCAAATTCATCGATCACCTTGCCGTGTTCCATGATGTAGTAACGGTCCGCGACCGTGGATGCGAAGCGGAAGTTCTGTTCGACCAGCAGGATGGTGAAGCCCTGCTCCTTGAGCTTCCGGATCGTATTGCCGATCTGCTGAATGATGACGGGTGCAAGCCCTTCGGTGGGCTCGTCCAGAAGTAGAAGCCGCGCACCGGTGCGCAGGATGCGGCCGATCGCGAGCATCTGCTGTTCGCCGCCGGAGAGTTTTGTGCCCTGACTTTTCAGGCGCTCGCGCAAATTCGGGAACAGATCGAAAATCTGCTCGCGCGAAAGGCCGCCGGTCCGCACCTGCGGCGGCAGCATCAAATTTTCTTCGACATCGAGCGAAGCGAAGATACCGCGCTCTTCGGGACAGAACGCAATGCCGGCACGCGCGATCGCATCGGAAGAAAGCCGGATAAGTTCGCGCCCCTCGAATTTCACCGAACCGGTGCGCTTGCCGACAATGCCCATGATGGATTTCAGCGTCGTGGTTTTACCTGCGCCGTTGCGGCCGAGCAGCGTCACCACCTCGCCCTCGTTCACATGCAGCGTCGCGCCGTGAAGAATATGCGACTCGCCGTACCAGGCCTGCAGGTCGCTGATCTCGAGAAGCGCGCCGGAAACGCGATCAAGCATGACCGGTCCCCATATAGGCTTCGCGCACCTGCGGATTTTCGGAGACCGTTTTGTAATCGCCTTCGGCGAGGACGCGGCCGCGCGTCAGCACCGTGATCTTGTTGGAAAGATTGGAGACGACGCTCAAGTTGTGCTCGACCATGAGGATCGTGCGGTTCGCGGAGACCGCTTTGATCAGCGCCGCGATGCGGTCGATGTCTTCGTGCCCCATGCCGGCGGTCGGCTCGTCCAAAAGCAGCATTTCCGGATCGAGCGCGAGCGTGGTCGCGATTTCGAGCGCGCGCTTGCGGCCATAGGGCAGCTCGACCGCGAGCGTGTTCTCGAAAGCGGAAAGGCCAACATCGCTGATGAGCGAACGGGCGCGCTCGTTATAGACGTTCAGCACCGAGGCCGGACGCCAGAAATCGAACGAGCCGCCGCGCTTCTTCTGCAAGGCGATGCGGACGTTCTCAAGCACGCTCAGATGGGGGAACACCGCCGAGATCTGGAACGAGCGCACGACGCCGAGCTGCGCGATGTCGGCAGGATAAAGACGCGTGATGTCCTGGCCGTTATATTTGATCGTGCCGCGCGTCGGCGTCAGAAATTTCGTGAGCAGATTGAAACAGGTCGTCTTGCCCGCGCCGTTAGGGCCGATGAGCGCGTGAATCGTGCCGCGCTCGACCTTGAGATTCACGTCGCTCACCGCGACGAAGCCGGCGAATTCCTTCGTCAGATTTTCGGTTTCAAGAACGTATTTGCCACTCATACGCCGATCGCACCCAACCCGAGACTTTTCTACGTTTCGCTTCCCCGTGCCTCCAGCGCATTATCTGCGCGACTTCCGCGGATGCAGCGCTCAGAGCCTGCTTTTTCCGGACGATGTGCGGGTGGCGGCGGGCGCCGACGCGCCCCAACTTCCCGACGTTCTCCCGAATGCAGTCGTTCTTCTTGTTGGACCTTTCCCCGTTTTGATGGAACGGATCGGTCACATCGATAGAACACGGGTATTTCAGTGTGGCGTCAAGCGGTTAAATGAAGGGAGCAGCGCGCGCTCAAAATTTGAGCCGCGCAGAAGCAATTTTTTATATTCGGGAGAATGGTGCCTAGGGGCGGAATCGAACCACCGACACTGCGATTTTCAGTCGCATGCTCTACCAACTGAGCTACCTAGGCGTCTCGCGAGCGGAGCGAAGCACCCCTCGAAAGCCGCGCGGTTATAAGGTCTCGCGTCCGGGCTTGTCCAGCCGGGAAACGCAGCCCCGAAAGGCTTAATTCTCTTCGTCTTTCCGGGGCTTAGGCACTGCCGGCTCGGCGCCTTCCGCGCCGTCCTCTTCCGAATCCTCGGTTCCGGCGATCGTATAGCCGCCGGACAGCCAGCGATGCAGATCGACGTCGGCGCAGCGCTTAGAGCAGAACGGACGAAATTTCTCGGACACCAGACGCCCACAGATCGGGCAGAGCCCGTTGGTGCCGAGCTTGCGCACGTGGCCGTTTCCGTTCTCAGGCATATTTCAGCGTAACCCCGCCATCAACGACGAGTTCGATGCCGGTGATGTAGCGGCTCTCGTCGCTCGCCAGAAACACCGCGGCGTTTGCGACATCCCAGGCATCGCCCATTTTGCCCATCGGCACCTGCGCCGCGCGCGCCGCCCACATCTTTTCGACATCGCCTTTGCCGTAAGCGGCTTTCAGTTGCGGCGAATGCTCGACCATCGGCGTTTTCATCAAGCCCGGCAGGATCGCGTTCACGCGAATATTCTTCTTCGCATATTGCGCGGCGGTCGCGCGCGTCAGGTGGTTGAGCGCGGCCTTGGTCGCGTAATAGGTCGGATAATCGACGCCGGTATAGCGGATGCCTGCGATCGACGAGATGTTGATGATCGAACCGCCGCCCTGTTTCTCCATCAGCGGGATCACATGCTTCATCGCGAGCATCGCGCCCTTGAGGTTCACCGCGAAGATGCGGTCCCACTCGGCTTCGGAGATTTCGACGACGCCGCCGACTTCGGCGAGACCCACGTTGTAATCGAGGATATCGATGCGGCCGTAGAACTCGGCCGCGGCGTTGACCATCTTCGCGACATCGCCGCCGTTCGCAACGTCGGCCTTGATCGCGATTGCGTCGCCGCCTTCCTTCTCGATCAGCGCTACCGTTTCCTGCGCCGCCTCGAGGCGATAATCGGCGCAAGCGACTTTCGCGCCTTCGCGCGCAAACGCCACCGCCGTCGCCTTGCCGTTGCCCCAGCCCGGTCCCGATGAGCCTGCACCCACGACGAGGGCGATCTTGTCTTTCAGACGATCAGCCATTGGCTTTTCCTCGCGCCGCATCGCGCTCGCGCAGTTCGGTTTTCAGAATCTTTCCGTAATTGTTCTTCGGCAGCGCTTCGACGAACACATAGTGCTTGGGGCGCTTGAAGCGGGCGATGTTTTCGAGGCAGAGCGTGTCGAGTTCCTTTTCGCCGGCCTCGCCCACGACATAAGCGACGACGATTTCGCCCCATTCGGCATCGGGACGGCCGATCACGGAGACCTCGCGCACCCTGTCGTGTTTGAGCAGGATCTCCTCGACCTCGCGCGGATAGATGTTGCTGCCGCCGGAAATGATCATGTCCTTGGAGCGGTCTTTGAGCGTGAGATAGCCGTCCTCGTCGAAAGCGCCGACGTCGCCGGTGTGCAGCCAGCCGTTTGCAAGCGTCTTCGAGCTCGCTTCCTCGTTCTTCCAGTAGCCCGCCATCACGATGTCGCCGCGGCAGAGAATCTCGCCGATCTCGCCTGCGGGCAGCGCCTCGTCGTTCGCGCCGCCGATACGCACCTCGAGACAGGAATAAGGTGTGCCCGCGGAACCGATGCGCTCAAGCCAGCGCGGATGCGAACTGTCCGCAACCTCGCGCTTGGAAAGTTTCGTGATCGTCATCGGGCTTTCGCCCTGCCCGTAAATTTGCGCGAGCCGCGGGCCGAAACGGTCGAGCGCGTGATGCACGTCCTCGACATACATCGGCGCGCCGCCCCAGACGAAGGTGCGGATATTGTTCGCGTTGCAATCGGCTTTGCTGTCGACGAGGCGCTTGATCATGGTGGGTGCCGCGAACATCGAAAGCCGCGGCCAGCGATCGATCAGCGCGAAGATTTCCTCCGGATCGAAGCTGCCGGATTCCGGCACCACGTTCACGCCGCCCTTGGCGACATGCGGCATGATGTACATGCCCGAGCCGTGGCTCATGGGTGCTGCGTGCAGGATCGGATCGCCGGTGTTGGTCTCGTCGACTTCGCTTAAATAAGCGTGCGCGGCCCAATTCAGATTCCGGTGCGTCAGCATCGCGCCTTTGGGGCGGCCGGTGGTGCCCGACGTATAAAAGAGCCAGGCCAGATGATCGCCGCCGACTTCCGCGACCGGAACCGGATCGGCCGCAAGCAGCCGCTCGTAGTCCGCACTCTTGATGCGGATCAGCTTTTCCAGCGACTTCGGCGCGTGGCTTGCAACTTCCGCTTCCATGTCCTCGGAAACGAAACAGGCGCGCGCGCCGGAGTGTTCGAGGATGTAGCCGAGTTCAGCGCCGTGCAGCTTCGCGTTCGCGGGCACGCCGGAAAGGCCGGCGTGCAAAATCCCGAACATGATCGCGACATAGTCGGGCTGGTTCTTGGAAATGATCGCGACGCGGTCACCGCGTTGCAGGCCGAGCGCGAGCAAGCCCCCCGCCATCTTCGCCGCGCGCAAAGAGAGCGCGCGATAATCGTAAACCGTTTTCGCACCGAAGCCGATCGCCGGTGCATCCGGAATTGCGCGCCCTGCCCGTGCCAGCCAATGCGCGAGATTCATACTAGTGGTCCGATTCTAACATTCGCATTCCGTTTCGATGGCCCCGACTGCGAATGTTAGAATCAAAGGACCACTAGCTAATATAAATTGCTAGTGCAGTTTAGGATTTGACATTCGCTTTGTGAACCCGCTGCGGGCGGCGCGCGAATGTCAAATCCACTGCACTAGTCAGGCCTTACCCAATTGTAGTAGATCGGAAAGCCCTCGCCTGAGAGCATGGTCGCAGTCTCGAACAGCGGCATGCCGACGACGTTCGGATAGGAGCCGACGAGCTTGATGACGAAGCCGCCGGCGAGCCCCTGAATCGCATAGCCTCCGGCCTTGCCGCGCCATTCGCCGGAGGCGAGATAGGATTCGATTTCCTGCGATGAGAGCCGCTTGAAACGGACGCGCGATTCCACGAGCCGCGTCCTGATCGAATTATGCGGGGTCACGAGACAGACGCCGGAATAAACGCGATGCGTGCGGCCGGACAAAAGCCGCAAACAGGCGGCGGCTTCTTCCAGGAGATCGGGCTTGGGCAAGATGCGGCGGCCCACCGCGACCACGGTATCGGCGCCCAGAATATAAGCATCGCGGATCGCTTCCTGCCCGCGTACCCGCTCGATCACGCGCTCGGCTTTCTCGCGCGCAAGCCTTACTGCAAGCGTGCGCGGAAGCTCGCCGCGATCCGGCGTCTCGTCGACTTCGGCGGGCATCAGAGCATCCGGTTCCAGGCCGATCTGCGCGAGCAGCGCGAGACGGCGCGGTGAGCCGGAAGCGAGCACAAGTTTGGGGCGTCCGATCATGCGGCAAATTCTTCTTGCTTGGCGGGGAGCATAGCCGGGCGGAGGCCTAACGGAAATGTCCCGAAAAAGAAACCGTCTGCATTATGCCTTGGGATCGAAGCGCTGCTTGATCTTGCGCACCAGTTCGTCCCGCACGTTCCGGTATGCTTCGAGCTTCTGTTCGCGGCTACCCTCGGTGACGGTCGGGTCGGGCGTCGGCCAGTATTCGACCTCGATCGGCAGCTTGCGGGTCAGCTCCAGCGCGCGGTGATGGGCCTGCGGAGACAGGCTGATCGCGAGATCGAAATTCAAGCCCTCGTCGTCCTCGCGCTCCTCGACCGTCGCGGGACGATGCTTCGAAAGATCGATGCCGATTTCGTCCATGACCGCCGTCACGAAGGGATCGGTCTCGCCTTTGCGCACGCCGGCGGAAGCTGCGTAGATCGACTTGCCGAAATAATGCTTCGTGATCGCAGCCGCCATGGGCGAGCGGATGGAATTCTGCCCGCACAAAAAAAGCACCGCTTGCGGGCGCTTCTTTGCGGACACTTCATCCATCGAAGCGTTCAGCCTTTCCAGTGCAGCGCGCAGATCAGCGTGAACAGCCGCCGCGCGGTGTCGAAATCAATGCTGACCTTTTCCTTGAGCCGCTCGGCGAGAATGCGCGAGCCTTCGTCGTGCAGTCCTCTGCGGCCCATATCGATTGCTTCGATCTTCTGCGGAGTCTCGGTCTTGATCGCCGCGTAATAGGAATCGCAGATCATGAAGTAGTCGCGCACAACCTTGCGCAGCGGCGACAGCGACAGGATATGCGTAATCACTTCGTCGCCGCCTTCGCGCGTGATCGCGAGCACGAGGCGCTGCTCGGAAAGCGAAATGTTCAGCGCATAAGGCCCGCCGTCGTCGCCGACCGGCTCGAAATAATTGCTTTCGATCAGGTCGAAGATCGCGATCGAGCGCTCATGCTCGACGTCCGGATTGGAGCGGCCGATGGAGCGCTCGTCGAGCTTGACCGAAGCGAGCCGCTTGTTCGGGTCGGCATTGCCGGTCATTGCGCCGGTTCTCCGTCAGCTTCGGTTCAGGCGAATGGAGATCGAGCGCGCATGCGCCTGCAATCCCTCGGCCTCGCCGAGCGTCATCGCTGCATCCCCGAGCGCGCGTAACTGTTCGGCGTCGAGCTTCAGGATCGACGAGCGCTTCATGAAGTCGAGTACGCCGAGGCCCGAGGCGTAACGCGCCGCACGCGCGGTCGGCAGCACATGGTTCGAGCCGCCGACATAATCGCCGATTGCTTCGGGCGTATATTGACCGATAAAGAACGCGCCGGCGTTGCGGATCTGCTTCATCAGGTTTTCGGCGTCGGCGACGATGATTTCCAGATGCTCGGCGGCGATGCGGTCGGCAAGCGCGGGCGCTTCCGAAAGATTTTTGAGGAGAATGATCGCGCCGAAATTCTTCCAGCTCTCGCCTGCGATCTTTTCGCGCGGCAGGGTCTTGAGTTGCGACTCGACCGCCTTCGTCACCTGCGTTGCAAGCTCGCGGCTGTCGGTCATCAGAATCGACTGCGCGGCTTCATCATGCTCGGCCTGCGCGAGCAGATCGGCGGCGATCCAGTCCGGGTTGGCGTTGGTGTCCGCAATCACCAGCACTTCGGAAGGTCCTGCGACCATGTCGATGCCGACACGCCCGAAGACGAGGCGCTTCGCCGCCGCCACATAAGCGTTGCCGGGACCCACGATCTTGGCGACCGGCGCGATCGTTTTGGTGCCGTAAGCGAGTGCCGCGATCGCTTGCGCGCCGCCGACACGATAGATTTCCGTGACGCCCGCGAGCTTCGCCGCGACCAGCACGAGCGGATTGATCGCGCCGTCGGGTGCGGGCACGCACATGGCGATGCGCGGCACTCCGGCAACCACCGCCGGCACCGCGTTCATCAATACCGATGACGGATAGGCCGCTTTGCCGCCCGGCACATAGATGCCGACCGACTTCAGTGCGCTCCAGCGATAGCCGAGTTCGACGCCGAGCGGATCGGTGTAGCGCTGGTCCTGCGGCACCTGTTTTTTGTGGTGCGCCTCGATGCGGTCTTTCGCGAATTGCAGCGCGTCGAGCGTTTTCTTGTCCGCGTTCTTGAAGGCGGCATCGATTTCGCCCGCAGAAATGCGGATCGTTTCCGGTTTCAGATCGACGCGGTCGAACTTCTTCGAATACTCGATCAGCGCCTCGTCGCCGCGCGTTTCCACGCCGCGCAAAATTTCGCGCGCGCTCGCATCGACGTCTTCCGACACCTCGCGTTTGCCGCCGAGGAAGGTTTCAAATCGCGCTGCGAAATCGGGCGCGCTGGTTTCCAATGTGATGGGCATGGCGCGCCTGTCAGTCGTGTTGGGGGCGTTTCTTCGCCGCCCATTCGGGACCGAGATCACGCATCGCCATCTCGATACATTCGACCTCGAGCTGAACGGCAGCATCGCCGGAAAAATAAAGCGTGATCGTGCCGGAAGGCGCGTCCTTCTCGGCGAATTCCACCGCGAGCAGGTTCACGACCGCTTTTTCGTCCTTGAGATCGAGATTGCGGGTGCGCGCGGCGAGTACGCGCTCGAAGTGCAGCCCGGCGCGGCGGCGCACGGCCTTTGCCTGCTCGCTCGCCGCGATCCAGTCGAAGCGGTTCACGACCATGGCGAAGCGTTTTTCGGCCGGCAGGTAGGCCATCTCGCCGACCCTGGCGACGGCATCCTGCAGATGCGCGGAGACGATCGCGAGATCCTCGCGCTCCATCGCAGCCAGCTTCAGCAGTGTCTTGTCCGTCGGCATCGCTTCGCCTCGTCGTTCCCGCGAGATAGCGGCGGGAGGACGCTTTCGCAAGAACGATACTCTATATGATTAACCCGCTACGCGCTCGATCTGGGCGCCGCAGCGGGCGAGCTTCTGCTCCAGCCGCTCGAAGCCGCGGTCGAGATGATAGACGCGGTGGACCGTGGTTTCGCCCTCGGCTGCCAAGCCGCCGATCACGAGCGATACGGAGGCGCGCAGGTCGGTCGCCATGACCGGCGCGCCTTTGAGCTTTTCGACGCCCTGCACGATCGCGGTTTCGCCGTCGAGCGAGATTTTCGCACCCAAGCGGGCGAGCTCCTGCACGTGCATGAAGCGGTTTTCGAAGATCGTCTCGCGGATATGCGAAGTGCCCTTAGCGCGGCTCATCAGCGCCATGAACTGCGCCTGCAGATCGGTCGGAAAGCCGGGGAACGGCTCGGTGGTGACATCGACCGGCGCGATGCCGTTGCCGTTTCTGGAAACGCGCAGACCCTCGTTCGTGACCGTGATCTTGGTGCCGGTCGCGCGCAGCGTATCGAGTGCTGCCGAAAGCAACTCCTCGCGCGCGCCCGCGAGCATCACGTCGCCGCCGGTCATCGCGACCGCCATGGCATAGGTGCCGGTTTCGATACGGTCGGGTAGCACCGAGTGGCGCGCGCCGCTCAGCTTGTCGCGCCCCTGAATGTGGATCGTGCCGGTGCCAGCACCCTCGATCTTCGCGCCCATCGCGACGAGGCAATCAGCGACGTCCTTGACTTCAGGTTCGCGCGCAGCGTTTTCGAGCACGGTTTCGCCCTTGGCGAGCGAAGCCGCGAGCAGCGCGGTGTGCGTCGCGCCAACCGAAACCTTCGGAAAAGAAATCTTCGCGCCGCGCAGACCTTGGCGAGCGCTCGCGATCACATAGCCTTCCGAAATCTCGATTTCGCCGCCGAGTGCGCGCAGCGCGTCGAGGTGGAAATCCACCGGCCGGGTGCCGATCGCGCAGCCGCCGGGGAGCGAAACCTTCGCCTGCCCCATGCGCGCAAGCAGCGGCCCGATCACCCAGAAGCTCGCCCGCATCTTGGAGACCAGATGATAAGGCGCGGTGGTGTCGACGATGTTCTTCGCGGAAATCTCGAAGGTCTGGCCGGCGTGCTCGTCGTCGCCGGCGCGCTTGCCGGACACCATGATGTCCACGCCGTGATTGCCGAGGATGTATTGCAGGAGGCCCACGTCCGCGAGGCGCGGAACGTTATCGAGGATCAGACGCTCCTCGGTCAGCAGGCTCGCGATCATCAAAGGCAGCGCGGCATTTTTCGCGCCGGAAATGGGGATCGTGCCGTTCAGGGCGCGGCCGCCTTGGATCCGGATGCGGTCCAAATTCTACTCCTTCGGCGCTCGCCGAAATTCGCGTGATTTCCCGAAATTCCTAGCCGAGGGGGTCCGGCGAAACAATGGCGGCAGACGCGGGGCGGTTAATCACCGCTTTGGCCCGGTTCCGGCTTTTCCGGCGCAGCCCCGCCTTTTTCGGGCTTATCGGCCCGCGCGCGGGCCTGCGCCTTGCGCCGCTTGAGGTTTTCGCGGAGTGCCGCGGCGAGCCGGGCCGCTTTTGCCGCCTCCGCGGGAGTGGCCTTTTTGTTCATAAAATCCCGGTATCGCGGGCGGGAAGCGCTTTCAAGCTTTGCTTGCCTAGGGCGGGACCCCTATGGCAAACCCTGCCCGCGCGGCGCGGTTCGCCCGCCTTTCCGCCCGGTACGCTGTGGTAGCTCAGTGGTAGAGCACTCCCTTGGTAAGGGAGAGGTCGAGAGTTCAATCCTCTCTCACAGCACCAGCCTCACTCCGCACCGCCGAATCAGCCGCTAGCGCTTCTTATTGCGCGGCTTGCTCTTCGTCTTTTTCGGCTTCTTGTCCGGTTCCGGCTCAAGGCCGGCATAGGCCGCCTTGCCGATGAGCAACGGCGCGATGAAGGGCAGCGCCAGCGCAATCAGAAGAAAGCGTGCGAGGTGATGCGCACCCACGAAAGCGGGGTCGAGTCCGATCAGGAAGGCGAGAATCGTCATCGCCTCGAGGCCGCCGGGCGCGAAAGCGAGAATCGTCTTCGCGAGGTCCTCACCGGACAGCCAGGCGGCGAGAAACGCGAAGGCGGCGCAAATGATGAGCGCCACGACGAAGGCGCCGATGGAATCAACCAGCAGACGCCGGATCATCGCGGCGGTCGTGCCCGCGAAGCGCGTGCCTGTATAGCCGCCGAGCACGACGAAGGAACCGAGCAGAAAAATCTGCGGCAGGCTTCCTTGCACGTAGCCGCTGCCATGGAGCACCGCGTTTACGATCATCGGGCCGATCATCAGGCCGCCCGGCATTTTGATGCGTTCGGCGATCAGGGCAGCGACGATACCGCCGCCTGCCATGATCAGCATGTCGTTCAGCGATGCTACATGCGCACCGATCGGAGGCGCGACGCCGGCATGCGGCGAAAGCCCGACCGCAAGCAGCATGCTCGGCAAGGCCGCAATCAGGAAGAAGACGCGCACGGTCTGGACGAAAGCAACGAGCCGCACATCGACCTTGGCGTCGGCCGCCATGGCGAGCACCGCCGAAAGCGCGCCCGGCGCGCTCGCATATAATGTCTCGCGATAGTTCCAGCCGGAGACGTAACGCAGATAGAGCATCACGCCGCCCATGGTGAAGGGAAGCGAAAACGCGAGCAGCGCAAGCGTGATCGGCCAGGTGCGGATGCCGGCAATCGTTTCCGGCGTGACCGCGGCACCCAGCGAAATACCGAGCACGACGAATACGATCTTGCGAAGCGTGTCGGGCAGATAGACCGGCAGCCCCGCGAACGCGAGCGCGGAGACGGCAACCAGTGCACCCGCGAGCCAGCCCGCCGGAAGACTGAAAAACGCAAACGCCCCGCCGCCAATCGCGGCAGCGACGAGGGTGAGGATCGCGATGGCGGGACGTGGGAGGCGATCGAGAAAAGAGCGGCGCGGCATTGAGTTGCAGTGTAGTCGGCGCCAGCCGGTCGAGTACAGCCGTCCGGCCGCGTGGATCGCTACGGTCTTACGATGGTAACGGAACAAGCGGCTTCGGCTGCAACCTTTGCCGAAACGCTGCCGAGAATCTTTTTTCTGAATGAGTTTTGCCGTGCGCCGATCAGGATGTGGCCAACCCGATTCGCATGGGAGAACTCCAGAACCGCAGAAGCCGGGTCGATTGCCTCCAGGACGTGCACGGTGAGCCGCGGCCCTTCAAGTTTCAACGGCGCGGCCCAGGCCTTCAGCGCGACGATGCGCTCGATCCGCTTGCTGTTACCCTCCTCGTCGAGATCAGTATCCAGTGCGATGCGGTTTTGTTTGAGCACGTTCACACAAGCGAGCCTTGCTTCGGGACTGGAAGCCAAGAGGCGGCGGGTTTCTGCGAGCAGCGCGCCACTTTGCGCGCTCGCGTCGGGACTCAAATCCAGCGCCACCAGCACGATCGGCGCATCGGGCTCCTCAATGGCCGCACTCTTGACAATACCGCGCTTGAGCTCGGGGTTGAACCTGCGACGCAGGACCGCTGAAAATGGATCGCGCTTCAACCGCTGGGAGCGAGCAGTCAGCTTTACTTGATCGGGATGCGCAAGGTCGAACGCGAGATGAGACATCGTCGCATAGCGCCACGCTGGCTCGATCTCGAGGCAACGAAGCACGATCTCCTGTAACCACGGCGGATAATCCGGGCGCAGGTTGCGCGGCGGATAGGGGTCGCGCCACAGCCGGCGCCGCATCGCGGCCATCGACTCACCCTCCCCGAACGGTCGCGTTCCCGTCGAAAAGAAGTAAAGGAGTACGCCGAGCGCAAATTGATCCGAGCGCGCGTCCTCGCGCACGCCGAGCAATTGTTCCGGCGCCATGTACGGCGCCGTTCCATAAGGCAGCCGGAACTCCTCCTGCATCAGGTCCGGCAACTGCCGGTGATGAGAAAGGCCAAAATCGATCAGTACCGCTCCGCCGTCTGGGCGAAACATGATGTTGCTCGGCTTTACGTCGAGATGAATCACGTTTTGCCGGTGCAGATCACTGAGCGCGACCGCAGCCTTGTGGCCGATCTCGGCGACTTTATCGTAGTCGAGGGGCAGTTCTTTCAGCTTTGCGAAAAGCGTCTGCCCTTCGATCCGTTCCATGACGATATAAGGCTGTTTCGAAAAATCGCCGGTGGCGACGAACAGCGGAACATGCGGGCCGGAAAGCCGCGGCAGAATCATCTGTTCCATCTCGAAGCTGACGATCGCCGCCGGGTCCAATCCCTCGCCGAAATGCGGCACCTTCATCAGAAGATCGCGCGTGTCTCCTGTTCGGGTCACACTCCAAAGCGAGGCCATTCCGCCGACATGCAAGCGCTCGCGCAGCGTGAAGTCGTCGATCGTGAGGCCCGGGTCGAGCTTCAGCGCCATCGCTAGCGGCCTTCGAACAGACGCTCGGCAAGCCGCGGCGGGAGCCCGGCTTTCAAAATCTTCTTCGCGGCGGTGTCGATGTCGTAAGCCGCGCGGCGATACGTGACCGCCGCTTTTTCGGTATCGAGAATCGCATAGGACGCCATGGGATTCCGGTCGCGCGGCTGGCCGACCGAGCCGAGCACGATCAGCCATTTGCGGTTCGGCAATAAGGGAATCTCGACATCGGTGACGGGTGTGAAGGCGGTCATCTTCGCGGTCGGTGACATCGAATAGATCGCAGGCAAATGGATGTGGCCGCATACGGTGATTGCCGCAGAGGTTGCGTTCAAGCTGCGCGCGGCATCCTCGACATTCGCGACATAATTCCAGGCGGAAGGCTTGCTCGCCTCGGCGTGAACGAGAAGGCGATCTTCCTTTTCGACTGTCATCGGCAGCGACTTCAAAAATTCCTGCGCCTGAAGCGGCAGCTGCTTGCGCGTCCACTCGATCGTGGTCTGCGCGACCGGATTGAAGCCGGGGATATCTGCTTGAACGGCAACATCATGATTGCCGGCGACAGCGGCAGCGCCCGAACTCCTCAGTTCGATCACCTTGTCCACGGACCACTCCGGGTCCGCGCCATAACCGACATAGTCGCCGAGAAGCGCGACCGCATCGATTCCGGCTTCGCGCGCATGCGCGAGCGAGGCCTCGAATGCCTCGCGATTAGCGTGGATGTCCGAGAAGAGCGCTATACGCACGAAAAACCCCGACTACTTCGCCGTTTGATAGCGGCGGATAGCGCATCAGTAAATGAGCCTTGGCGTAAAGGCGGATTGATCAGGGTCAACGAAAGCAGGCGTTTTCCCGCCTAGCGCAAACCCGCATTGATCTTGTCGAGCGCGGCTGAGCCGGGACAGAGATCTTCGTCGGAAAGCGCGTTCAGCGGACGCGCCGTCACACCGAGGCGGTCATGCAGGTCTTCCGAATCCGGCTCGACGTAGAGGAGGCCGGTGACGATTTCGCCGCGCGCGTTATGCCGCTGGATGAAGTTCATCACCGAGGCGCGGTCGGTCGGGTCGTGGTCCTCGGCAAGTTTTTTCAGCCGCAACACCGAGCCGTCGTGCTGGGTCACGTTGATCGTCGTGCCCGGGTCGTGATCGATGGTGATTTCGTCCTTACCCTCGATGAATTCGAGCGCGTTCACCGCCTCGTTGTGCTCGCGCACATAGTCGAAACTCTTGGTCGAGCCGGCGTGGTTGTTGAAGGCGATGCAGGGCGAGATTACATCGAGGAAGGCGGCACCCTTGTGCGCGATCGCGGCCTTGATGAGTTCGACGAGTTGCTTCTTGTCGCCGGAGAAGGAACGTCCGACGAACGACGCACCAGCAATCAGCGCCAATGATACGAGGTCCATCGGGCTATCGGGATTGCTCACGCCCTTTTTCGACTTCGAGCCCTTGTCGGCGGTCGCGGAGAACTGACCTTTCGTCAGTCCATATACGCCGTTGTTCTCGACGATATAGACCATGTTCACGCCGCGGCGGATGCAATGCGCAAACTGGCCGAGACCGATGGATGCGCTGTCGCCGTCGCCGGAGATGCCCATGTAGACGAGCTCGCGGTTTGCGAGATTGGCCCCGGTGAGCACCGAGGGCATGCGGCCGTGTACCGAATTGAAGCCGTGGCTTTGCCCCAGAAAATAAGTCGGCGTCTTCGACGAACAGCCGATACCGGAAAGTTTCGCAAGCCGATGCGGCGGCAGATCGATCTCGAAACAGGCCTGCATGATCGCAGCCGAAATCGAATCGTGTCCGCAACCGGCGCAGAGCGTCGAGACCGCGCCTTCATAGTCGCGATGCGTGAAGCCGAGCGCGTTCACCGGCAACTTCGGATGATGGAGCTTCGGCTTGGTGATCCAGGTCACTACACGGACTCCTTCAGCGGCGTCTCGAGGCCGGATTTCAAAGAGATGTCGTTGACGATGAAACGGGCGGTGATCGGGTTGCCGTCGTAATGCAACACGGAGATAAGCTTTTGCGAATCGACCCGGCCGGTGTCGAGCAGGAGCGTCTTCAACTGCGCGTCGCGGTTCTGCTCGACGACATAGACGCGGTCGTGGCTCTTGATGAAATCGATCACCGCTTCATTGAAGGGATAGGCGCGGATGCGGAGCCGATCGAGCAGAATGTTCTTCTCATTCAGCGCAAGGATCGCCTCGTCCATCGCGGATGTGGTCGAGCCGAAATAGATCACGCCGTATTTCGTGGGCTTGGGCGCGTCGTATTTTACCGGCGCGGGAACGAGCGATTTCGCGGTCTCGAATTTCTTCAAGAGCCGCTCCATGTTGTCGACATAGGCAGGGCCTTCCTCGGTGTAGCGCGCATAGCGGTCGCGCGAGGTGCCGCGCGTGAAATAGGCGCCCTTGGTGGGATGCGTACCGGGATAAGTGCGGAACGGAATGCCGTCGCCGTCAACGTCGAGATAGCGGCCGAAATCTTTCCCGCTTTCCAGATCGGCGAAGGTCATCACCTTGCCGCGGTCCATTCTCTTTTTGTCGTCCCATTGCAGCGGATCGACCAGCCATTCGTTCATGCCGATATCGAGATCGGTCATGACGAAGATCGGCGTCTGCAAACGGTCGGCGAGGTCGAGTGCCGTCGCCGCCATCTCGAAGGCTTCCTTCGGATCGGCGGGAAACAGCAAGACGTGGCGAGTGTCGCCGTGAGACGCAAAGGCGGCGGAAAGCAGATCCGACTGCTGCGTGCGCGTCGGCATGCCGGTCGAAGGTCCGCCACGCTGCACGTCGATCAGTACGGCAGGAATTTCAGCGAAGTAAGCCAACCCGATGAATTCCTGCATCAGCGAAATGCCGGGACCGGAAGTCGCGGTAAAAGCGCGCGAGCCATTCCAGCCCGCGCCGATCACGACGCCGATCGCGGCAAGTTCGTCTTCGGCCTGCACGATCGCATATTTGTTGCCGTCTTCGCCGACGCGCAGCTTCTTGCAGTAATTGCCGAAGGCTTCGGCGACGGAAGTCGAAGGCGTGATCGGATACCAGGCCGCGACAGTCGCGCCGCCATAAACGCAGCCGAGTGCGGCGGCCGCATTACCTTCGATCAGGATGCGGTCGCCGACCGCATCCGCGCGCTTCACCTTCAACCCGAGCGCGCCTTTCAGATGCTCGTCGGCATAGTCGCGGCCGATATGCAGCGCTTCGATATTCGGCGCGATCAGCTTGTCCTTGCCTTTGTAGAGTTCCTTGACCAGTGCCTCGATCGCATCGACCTCGATACCGAGCAGACTCCCGAGCGCGCCGACATACATGATGTTCTTGAAAAGCTGGCGCTGGCGCGGATCGGAATACTGCTTGTTGCAGATTTCGGTGAGCGGCATCCCGACGACAGTGATGTCCTCGCGGAATTTCGACGATGGCAACGGCTTGGTGGAATCGTAGAAGAGATAACCGCCGGCATCGATGCCGGCGACGTCCTTGTCCCAGGTCTGCGGGTTCATTGCGACCATCAGGTCATAGCCGCCACGGCGGCCGAGATGACCGGCGCCGGACACGCGCACCTCGTACCAGGTCGGCAGCCCCTGAATATTCGACGGGAAGATGTTGCGCGAGCCGACCGGCACGCCCATGCGGATCATCGAACGCGCGAAGATGCGGTTCGCGCTCGCAGAGCCCGAGCCGTTCACGTTCGCGAGCCGCACAACGAAGTCGTTGATCTTCTCTACGCGCGAGAGCATCTCGCCTCTCCCGCGTGCGTCATTTCCAAGAGAAACTTCTGCATGTCCCAGGCCCCGGTCGGGCAACGCTCGGCGCAAAGGCCGCAATGCAGGCACACGTCCTCGTCTTTGACGAGCACGCGATGCGTCTTCAACGGCGTCGAGACATATAAGTCCTGCGTGAGATTTTCGGCCGGCGCGGTCAGCATCATGCGCAGCATCGGCTCCGGCGCGTTCGGCGTGAAGGTGATGCAATCGACCGGGCAGATGTCCATGCAGGCGTCGCACTCGATGCAGAGGTTCGCCTCGAACACGGTCTGCACGTCGCAATTCAGGCAGCGTTGGGTTTCGGCGTAACCGAGCTTGCGGTCGAAGCCGAGTTCGACTTCCGCCTTGATGCTTTTGAGCGCGATCGCCTGCTCGCGCATCGGCACCTTGTGGCGAAGGTCGTTCGACGGCGCATTGTCATAGCTCCACTCGTGAATGCCCATCTTCTGGCTCATCAGATGGGTCATCGGCGGCGGGCGCTTCGCGACATCCTCGCCGTTACAGAACTTGTCGATGGAGACGGCGGCGTCATGGCCGTGCGCGACCGCCCAGATGATGTTCTTCGGGCCGAAGGCGGCATCGCCGCCGAAGAAGATTTTCGGATTGGTGGACTGGAAAGTGACCTCGTTCACCTTCGGCATATTCCACTTGTCGAATTCGATGCCGCAGTCGCGCTCGATCCACGGGAAAGCGTTCTCTTGCCCGACCGCGACCAGCACGTCGTCGCATTCGAAATGCTGGTCCGGCTCGCCGGAAGGCAGCAACTGGCGGCGGCCCTTCTCGTCTTTCTTCGCGACCACTTTCTCGAAAATGACGCCGGTGAGCTTGCCGTCCTTGTGCGTAAATTCCTTCGGCACCAGAAAATTGAAGATCGGGATGCCTTCATGCATCGCGTCTTCTTTTTCCCAAGGCGACGCCTTCATCTCGTCGAAGCCGGAACGGACGATCACTTTTACGTCTTCGCCGCCCAAGCGGCGGGAGGTGCGGCAGCAGTCCATCGCCGTATTGCCGCCGCCGAGCACGATCACGCGCCTGCCGATTTTCTCGATGTGACCGAAGGAGACGTTGGAGAGCCAGTCGATGCCGATGTGGATGTTCTTCGCCGCCTCGCTTCTCCCCGGAATATCCAGATCGCGCCCGCGCGGGGCGCCGGAGCCAACGAAGACCGCGTCGAATTTTTCGGAGAGCAATTGCGTCATGCTTTCGACGCGCGTGCCGAAGCGCGTTTCGACGAAGCCGCGGTCGAGGATGTAGCCGACCTCCTCGTCGATCACTTCTTCCGGCAAGCGGAAACGCGGGATCTGCGAGCGGATCATGCCGCCGCCGCGACGATCGCCGTCGAACAACACAAGCTCGTAGCCGAGCGGCGCGAGATCGCGAACGACGGTGAGCGAGGCCGGCCCCGCGCCGATGAGCGCGACGCGCTTGCCGTTTTTCTTCAAAGGCTTCGCGGGAAGCAGCGCGCCGATGTCATCTTTGTTATCAGCGGCAACGCGTTTCAGGCGGCAGATCGCAACCGGCTCGGCTTCGACACGGCCGCGGCGGCACGCCGGTTCGCAGGGGCGATCGCAGGTGCGCCCGAGAATTCCCGGGAACACGTTCGACTGCCAGTTCACCATATAGGCGTCGGTATAACGCCCGGCGGCGATCAGGCGGATATATTCGGGAACGGGCGTATGCGCGGGACAGGCCCACTGACAATCGACGACTTTGTGGAAATAAGCCGGATTGGAAATATCGGTCGGCGGCATTCCGGCGCCGTCGCCGGAATGCCCGACACCGTTCGAATGCTTATCTGGAGCGGTACTCTGCTCCAGCGTCGGTGTGCCCGCGCTCATTCGCGGAACTCCTTGTCGTTTCGGCTACATGACAAAAGAAAAGCGTGGCGCTGCGCACAGGCGCAGCGGCAACAACATCTCTTTTGGCTTCACTTGAATTCAGCAAGGCGATTCCAGAACCCGATTTTCTTTTTCTATTTACTCATTCGCTTTCTAGCATAACCAATCCGGGGCTTCTGCCCACCTTGTATTTCGTATTATTCGCAACAGTGTCTGATGTTGCGATGCAATAGATTGTGGCGGGAGATTTCCGGTCTCAGCGCTTGAGCCAGTCCGCAATGCGGTTCACTGCGATTTCGAGGCTCTCCGGACTCCGCGCAAAGCAGATACGCAGAAACGGCTCGGCACCCGGACCGAACGCCGTGCCGGGCGCGAGGCCCACGCCGGCTTCGTCGATCAGCTTCAATGCGAGAGCGCGCGAATCGTTTTCGCCTTCGACCGAAAAGAATGCGTAAAACGCGCCGTCAGGCGGCGCCAGCCTCACACGATTGCTTCTGCCGAGCACGTTCATCGTGATCTCGCGGCCTTTCCTCGATCGCTCGATCATGTGCTTCACGAAGTTCTCGCCCTTATCGAGAGCGGCGATGCCCGCGCGCTGCATGAAGACAGCCACACCGGAGGTCGAATACTGGATCAGGTTCTCGATCGCCTGTCCGAGCGAAGGATGCGCCTCGATCCAGCCGATACGCCAGCCGGTCATGGCCCAGTTCTTCGAGAAGGTATTGACGAAGAGAATGCGGTCTTCCGGGTCCATTACGTCGCGGAAGGACGGCGAACGCTCTCCGCCTTTCCAATAGAAGCGCGCGTAGATTTCGTCGGCGACGATCCAGAGGCCGTGCTTGCGCGCGAGCGCGAGCACGTTCTTCAGATCGTCCGGCGTCGCGACCCAGCCCGATGGATTGGCGGGGCTGTTCAGAAATATCACACGCGTGTGCGGACGAATGAGACTTTCGATCTTCGAAAGATCGAGCGAAAAACCCTTGTCGCCGAAATCCATCTCGACGAAGACCGGTTTTGCGCCGATCACCTGCGCTGCCGCCGCGGCATTCGGCCAGGTCGGGCTCGGAATGATGACCTCGTCGCCCGCGACCATGGTCAGCGCAAAGGCAATCTGGATCGCCTGCATGCCGGAGCCGCAGACGAAATAACGCTCGCGGTCGGCGGGCACTCCATAAAGCTTGTGATGATAGAGTGCCAGTTGTTCGCGCAGTTCGGGGATACCGCGTTGCCATGTATAAAAAGTCTCGCCGGACTTCAGCGAACGCGCCGCGGCTTCCGAAATGAAATCCGGTGTCGGCAGATCGCCTTCGCCCGCCCAGAGCGCGATCGTGCCTTCGCGCTTGCGGCCGTAATTCATCACCTCGACGATGCCGCTTTCGGGGAGCGACTTCGCGGTCGCGCTCAGCGCGTCGAACAGTTTTGCGTTTGCGTTCACGTTCTGCCTGCAAAAGAGAAAATGAAAATGCCGGGGAGGATTTGAGCCCTCCCCGGCCTGCCCCGCAAGTCAGAGCAGATATGCCGGCTTACCTCTTTACGAGTGCGTCGCGAATTTCGGTGAGCAACTGCACTTCCTTGGACGGCGCCGGATCCGGCTTGGCCGCTTCCTTCGCCTTGAGGCGGTTGATTGCCTTGACCACGATAAACAGGATCGCCGCGATGATCGTGAAGTTGATGACGATGGTGAGGAAGCTGCCATAGGCGAGCACCGCGCCCTGCTTTTTAGCCTCTGCCAATGAGCTTGCGGTAACCGATTTGGCGAGCGGCAGGAAGTAGTTCGAGAAGTCGAGACCGCCGAGCACGGCGCCAATGATCGGCATAAACAGGTCGCCGACAACCGATTCCACGATCTTGCCGAAGGCAGCGCCGATGATGACGGCAACGGCGAGATCGACGACATTTCCCTTCAGCGCGAATTTTTTAAATTCTTCCCACATCGCTCTCTCCTTTATGACGGCTGCGCGACGAGCAGATCGCGAAGCATTTCATTTGCATGTTTGATCGACGACAGCGCCTCTCTTAATTCGGCCTGATCGTCGCGAGAAAGGCGCTTGAGTTCTACCCGGTTCGAAGGCGGGCGGCCCGCCGCAATATCAACGAGCTGCTGGTCGAGGATTGCGCTCAGGATAACGCGGTGCGTTTCGATCATTGCGTTCAGATCCCGTTCCGAGCCAAGCCCGAGCGCACGCGCGCTCTCGATTCTCGCCTTGGTCGAATGTTCAGCGATACCGTTATAAATCGCAAGAACACGCGCGGTAGTCACGATAACGAACAATCCGCCTCGCTTCAGGTCGATGCGGCCGTTTTCGGCTTTCCATCCGAACCAGCCGAGTGGCGGCTCGAAATTGCCACCCGATTCCGCGAGCAGTTTGGCAAAGCCGATTTGTCCTTTCGCGAGTTGATAGGCTTCGCGCCAGAGCGCGGCGGCAAGCGCTCCGTCGCCGTGCACTGCGCGAAAATCGAAAAAGATATCGACGGCGAGCAAGTCCTCCGGACTGGAGCGGCCGAGCCAATGCTCCAACCGCTCGCGCCAGGTCGCGGCACTCCCGCGCCACGATGCGTTCTTCGCCATCACGCCGCCCTTGCAATAGGGCACGCCGACTTCATGCAGAATGTCGGCGACATGCGTACCGAATTGCGCGAACCAGCGGTCCTCGGTGCCCTCCGGATCGCCGCTCGCAAACACGATCGCGTTGTCCTGGTCCATGGCAAGCAGACTTTCGCCACGTCCCGCGGAACCAAGCACAAGCAAAGCATAAGGAACTGGCGGCTCGCCGTGCCCTTCGTCGCGCATCTTTTTTTCGGCAAGCATGCCTGCGCGGCGCGTGAGCGCGCCCAGTTCACGCGAGATGATCGCGGCGACATCGCGCGCTTCGATGCCTTCGTCCAGCAAGCCGCGGGCGACGGCGGGAAGTTTCGCCCACGCCTGGCCGAGTTCGTGGACATCACGGCCCTCGTCGATCTCGTCACCAAGCGTCACCGCGTCGCGCGCGCGAAGCCGCAACAAATCGCGCGCACTCAAGGCTCCGGCGACGAACCCCGATTCATCGACAACACCCAGATGACGGACACGCCTGCGGTCCATCCGTCCGATCGCACGATAAACAAAGGCTTGCGCCGGAACGGAAGCCAACGGACGGCTGGCTATCGTGTTCACCGGCTTTGCGAGTGCGCCCTGCATGTCCGCACGCACCGCGCGCAAAATATCGCGCTCTGTAACGATGCCGCTTTCCACACCGAGAAACGGTCCGTTTTCGGGCGTCTTCCCTGCCGGGGTTACGAAGAGAGAACTGATCTTGCCGTCGGTCATCGTTTTCAACGCCTCTTCGATCGAAGCGTCGTTCGCGATAAAGCGCGGCGGCGACGACATCAATTCGCGCACGCGATGGCGATAAGGATAGGAGTCGAGCCGCGCGAGCACCCGCTCCGAATCCATGCGCGACGGCGCGAGCACCGGCTCGGACCATCCGGCGCGGTGTTGTTCTTCCAGCGCCGCAGTGAGTTTGGTGCAGGCGGCCTCAGCTTCCGCGAGCGTGCGGATATTGCCCTCACGCAGCTTCGGCACCAGCGCGACGAAAATGCGCGCGGCGGTCAAGGCATCGCCGAGCGCCGCATGACGGTCGGCGGCGTGAATGCCGAGCCAGGCAGCGAGACTGTCGAGCGAATAGCCGGCGAGCGACGGCTCGACGATCTGGGCAAGCAGCCGCACGTCGAGCGTGCGCGGACGCGAGAACGGAATTCCGCTACGCGCGCACTCGTTCGCCAGTATCGCGAGGTCGTAACCGAGCGAATGGCCGATTACGATGCGCTCCCCGATGAAGTCCGTGAGCCGCGGCCATAACGCCGCGAAATTAGATTGGCCGCGCACTTTCTCGTCGTCGATCCCGTGCACGCCTGTAGCGACTTGCGGAATCGGAATTTCTGGGTCGACGAGCGCGCGAAATGTTTCGTCTTCGCTCGGCCTTCCCATAAGCAGACGAACCGCGCCGACTTCGACGATGCGCGCAAGTTTCGGATCGAGACTTGTCGTTTCGGTATCGAGCGCAATTGCGTCGAGCGCCAGTAACGGGGTCGCGCTGGTTCGGCTGGCCATGGCGCGCCTTCAAGCCTCGCGAACGGCCACAGGCGCGCCGGGATTTTCACGCGCGCAGGCCGGGCGCTTACTCCGGAGACAGACCGGAGCGCGGATTGATGACGGTTCGCGGCTCATGGACAAGCAGTTCGCGCTATGGTCCCCTTCCTGTCAAATCCCCCGCACGTAAGGATAATTCGCAATTTCCGGGGGTGAGCGAAGCGAACCGGATAGAAGAGCCGCCATGCTACAAGGTTGGGTCGTCGTCTTCACCGCGCTTGCCTATATCGGCTTTCTATTCGCCGTCGCGAGCTATGGCGACCGCGGCCGGCCCCGATGGGCGGTCCGCAGCGCGCGGCCGCTGATCTATCCGTTGTCGCTCGCGGTCTATTGCACCTCGTGGACCTTCTTCGGCTCGGTCGGCCTGTCGTCGCGGCAGGGCCTCGACTTCCTGACCATCTACCTCGGCCCCGTGCTAATGGTAGGGCTGTTCTATCCGCTGATCCTGAAAATCATCCGGCTCGCGAAATCGCAGAACATCACCTCGATCGCCGACTTCATCGCCGCGCGCTACGGCAAGAGCCAGACGGTCGCAGCGATCGTAACGCTCGTCGCAGTGATCGGCGCGGTGCCTTACATCGCACTTCAGCTCAAGGCGGTATCGGCGTCGCTGCTCACCATGCTCGGGCAAACACAGCCGACCGCGGGTCACGATCTTCCGATCATCGGCGATCTCGCAATTCTCGTGACACTGACGATGGCGCTGTTCGCTATCCTTTTCGGTACGCGCCACATCGATGCAACCGAGCATCAGGAAGGCTTGATGCTTGCGATCGCGACGGAATCGCTGATCAAGCTGCTCGCGTTCCTGATCGTCGGCACCTACGTCACTTACTTTTTGTTCGCCGGTCCGGGCGACCTTGTCATGCGCGCGAACCTTCAAACCGACGTGCTGCAGATCTTCACGCGGATTCCGGACGCGACGACATGGATCACCATGACCGCACTGTCGTTCCTCTGCATCGTGCTGCTGCCACGGCAGTTCCATGTCACAGTCGTGGAGAACAACGGCGCGCAAGAAATGAAGCGCGCGGCATGGCTGTTTCCGATCTATCTGGTATTGATCAACCTTTTCGTCGTGCCGATCGCGATGGCAGGCATGACAATTTTTCCGAAAGGATCAGTCGATTCCGACATGTTCCTGCTCGCGCTTCCATTGAACGCGGGCAACGGCTGGATTGCGATGATCGCCTTCATCGGAGGTCTGTCGGCTGCGACCGCGATGGTGATCGTGGAAAGCGTCGCGGTCGCGATCATGGTGTCGAACGATCTCGTCGTGCCATTCCTGCTTCGCATGCGCGGACGCGACGCGGCACGCGAATCGCTTCCGGACATGGGCGCGGTACTTCTGCTTGCGCGACGCATTTCGATTTTCGTCGTACTGTGCTTCGCTTATCTCTATTACCGCTATGCCGGCGAAGCGCAGCTCGCGCAAATAGGTCTTTTGTCTTTTGCCGCGATCGCGCAATTCGGGCCCGCTTTCTTCGGCGGACTGATCTGGCGGCGCGCGACCGCGGCCGGCGCGATCACCGGCATCGTCGCGGGTGTCGCGATCTGGGGCTTTACGCTGTTGCTGCCGAGTTTCATTGAATCCGGCTTCATCGATCCCAGAATATTGCAAACAGGGCTGTTCGGGCTCAGCGCGCTGCGGCCGCAAGCGCTGTTCGGTTTCACCGGCTGGGCGCCACTCACGCACGGTGTGTTCTGGAGCCTCAGCGTCAACATCACGCTGTTTGCCGTCGTCTCGCTGCTGACACGGCCTGCGCCGATCGAAAAGCTGCAGGCAAGCGTATTCGTACCGTCGAACCTGGCACCGATGGCCTCAAGCTATATGCTCTGGCGGTCGCGCGTGACGGTCGAGGAACTGCTCGCGACGATCGCGCGCTATCTCGGTGAGGAGCGCACGCGGCGCTCGTTCGAAAGTTTCGCCGCTACGCGCGGGCTTACGCTCGAGCCTAAGCGCGAAGCGGACGTGCACCTCCTGCGCTATGCGGAACATCTGCTCGCTTCCGCGATCGGCGCAGCGTCGTCGCGGCTCGTGCTTTCGTTGCTCCTGCGCAAGCGGACCGTTTCCACGAAGGCCGCGCTGAAACTGCTCGACGACGCGTCCGAAGCGATCCAGTACAATCGCGAGATTCTGCAGACCGCGCTCGATCACGTGCGGCAGGGCATAGCAGTGTTCGACAAGCAGATGCAGCTCGTCACCTGGAATCGCTACTTCGGCGAGATGCTGGAGTTGCCGCCCGATCTCGTGCGCGTCGGCGTGCGGCTCGACGAAATCCTCTATCGCCTCGCGGAGCGCGGCGACTTCGGCACCGGCACAATCGACGCAATCCTCCAGGACCGCCTCGAGCGCTACGTCCAGCGCACCGGCATTTTCCACGAACGTATGCCAAAGCGCGGCATGGTGATCGAGGTGCGCTCGAACCGGATGCCGGACAGCGGGATCGTCGTGACCTACACCGACATCACGCCCTCGGTCGAAGCGGCCGAGGCGCTGGAACGGCGCGTGCAGGAACGTACCGAAGAGCTTACGCGGCTGAACCAGGAGCTTGCGCGCGCAAAAGCCGAAGCGGACGAGGCCAATATCTCAAAGACACGATTCCTCGCCGCCGCGAGCCACGACATTCTGCAACCGCTCAACGCCGCGCGGCTCTACGCGACCAGCCTGGTCGAGCGCGAGCGCGGCTCGAACGAAGCGAAGCTCGCGGGCAACGTCGACGCTTCGCTCGAAGCGGTTGAGGAAATTCTCGGCGCGCTGCTCGATATTTCGCGGCTCGATACCGGCGCACTGCAGCCGGAAATTTCGAATTTCCGCATCAACGAACTTTTGAGCCAGTTGCAGCTCGAGTTCGCGCCGCTCGCGGCCGAGAACGGGCTCACGCTGAAATTCCTGCCCTGCTCCTTGAACGTACGCTCCGATCGGCGGCTGCTTCGGCGGCTTTTGCAGAACCTGATTTCGAATGCGATCAAGTACACGCCGAAAGGCCGTGTCGTCGTAGGTTGCCGCCGCAAAGGCGGGAAGATCCGCGTCGAAGTGCACGATAGCGGTCTCGGCATTCCGGCCAAGGAACAAAAAAATATCTTCCGCGAGTTTCAGCGGCTCGATCAGGGTGCGAAGGCGGCGCGCGGGCTCGGACTCGGCCTTTCCATCGTCGAGCGCATCGGCCGGGTACTCGGACACAAGATCGCGTTGCGTTCGAAGGCGCGCAAGGGTTCGATGTTCTCGGTCGAAGTGCCGACCGTCGCCATCGCCGCTGCAACGCCTGCGATCGCGCAAAGCGCGCACGCGCCGGTTGCCGCACTCGAGGGCATCGTGACGCTGTGTATCGACAACGACCCGCAGATTCTCGATGGTATGAACGTGCTCTTGTCCGGCTGGGGATGCCGGGTCGTTATCGCCCACGATCTCGAAAGCGCGCTTGTGTTATGCGGAAACGGCGGCGAGCAACCGGACGTGCTGCTGGTCGACTATCATCTCGACAAAGGCAATGGCATCGAAACCATCGCAGCACTACGCAAGCAATTGGGCGCCGATCTGCCCGCGGCGCTGATTACAGCGGACCGCACGCCGCAGGTTCGCGAAGAAGCACGCGAGCGGGACATTCATGTGTTGAACAAGCCGTTGCGTCCGGCGGCGCTGCGCGCGTTCCTTGCGCAGTGGCGTGTGACGCGCCCTGCGGCGGAATAATCAGTTCAGCGATTTCGGCCACTGGCCCGCTTCAATCTTGGAAGCGGCGATCACGGCCTGGGTCCGGCTTTCGACGCCGAGCTTCTGCAAGATCGCAGAGACATGCGCCTTCACGGTCGCTTCGGAGACCGTCAGCTCAAAAGCGATCTGCTTGTTGAGCAAACCTTCGGAAAGCATCATCAAGACGCGCACCTGCTGCGGTGTCAGCGTTGCGAGCCGCGCGACCAGATCGCGGGTTTCCTTATCTTCGGTCGAGGTGAGATCGACGTCCGGCGGCGTCCAGACGCCGCCGTCGAGCACCTTGTGGATGGCCACGCGCATCACATCGACGCTCAGCGTCTTCGGCACGAAGCCGCTCGCGCCGAATTCCATGCAGCGGCGGATAACGTCCGGCTCTTCGTTCGCCGAAACCACGACCACCGGCACACCGGGAAACTGCGCGCGGAGATAAAGCAGACCCGAGAAGCCACGGACGCCAGGCATCGAGAGATCGAGCAGCACGAGGTCCATGTCGGCCTCGCGTTCTAAGAGGCCCTGCAATTCCTCGAAGCCGCCGGCTTCGAAAATCTTGGTGGCAACGAACTGCTGCCCGACCGCTTCCTTCAGCGCGCCGCGAAACAGCGGGTGGTCGTCCGCGATCACGAAACGATAGGACGCGGTGGGGTCCACCTTGGAAATGCCCTGCGCCACGGAGGAAGCCTGTGTCATGAAGCCGTTACTCATACGCCGGAAGTGCGATTGCAAGCCATTGTTTCCGTCCGGCGAAACCGGAGCAAGGGCGCGCCGCGGTTACGCTTAATTCGGGGCCGCGCAACAGCAGCGGCCCCGGAGCGTTATTTTATCGATATTTCAGAAGGTTACGCTTCGAAACGGTCAGGTTTTGTTTCGCGGGGTGTCGGCTTCCCATTCCTTCTTCAGGTTTTCCACGACGCCGCGAAAGCGCTTCATCACCTTTTCGAAGAAGCCCATGACCTGCTCGATCTCCTGATCGGAAGGCGCACGGAAGCGGTTACCGGGCTCGTTCGTCTGCCGCTCGAGCGCGGCGATACGGTCGGTTAGCCGACGGATCTCGGCTTCGAGCGCCGCGCGGTCGTCCGCCACCGTCTCGCAACTCCAGGCGCTTTCGCGCTCGCGGCAGAAGGACACCTGCCCGGTCTGCGAATCCAGCCGCAGGAAGCCGCCCTCGACCTTCTGCAACTTGAAGCGCCAGCTATCGTTCGGCGATGCCGGCGTCTGCGCGGATGCGTTGCCGCAGGCGAGCGACGCCGCGAAGGCAAAAGCGAAAATTCCAGCCGCAGTTTTCATGACGGTCCCTCGGTCGTTCCTGGCAGTCGTTTCCGGCCGAAATGGAAACGCTCCCCGCACATTCAAGTGCGAGGAGCGCAATCTTGTTCCTAATTTCAGGCGAGCGCTAGGCGGCCGCCTTCTCGTTCTTCTTCGGCGCGAAGCGGCCGTAGAAGGTTTCGCCCTTCGCCGCCATTTCTTTCAAAAGCGCATTCGGCGCGAAGCGCGGGCCCTGCTTGCCGGCGAGCTTCTCGCAAAGCGCCACGAAGTTCTTCACGCCCATGAAGTCGATATAGGAGAGCGTGCCGCCGGTGAACGGCGCGAAGCCGAAGCCCAGGATCGAACCGACATCGCCTTCGCGCACATCGGTGATCACGCCTTCCTCGACGCAGCGCGCGGTCTCGAGCGCCTGAATGACGAGGAAGCGTTGCTTCAATTCTTCGACATTATAGGTTTCGGCCGGGCGCGGCTCGCCGACGATCTCGTAAATGCCCTGCCACAGCTTCTTCGGGCCTTTCTCCGGATAGTCGTAGAAGCCCTTGCCGTTCTTGCGGCCGAAGCGCTGGCGCTTCTCGACCATTTCTTCGAGCAACGCTTCCTGCTTCGGGTCGATGCCAACTTCGCCGAGATCGGCCTTGGTGGCTTTGAGAATCTTCCAGGCGAGATCCACCGCGACTTCGTCGTTGAGTGACAGCGGGCCGACCGGCATGCCGGCCATGCGGCCCACGTTCTCGACCATCGGCGCGGGCACGCCTTCGGTCAGCATCATGTGGCCTTCGCGGATGTACGTGCCGACCACACGCGAGGTGTAGAAGCCGCGCGAGTCTTCCACCACGATCGGCGTCTTCTTGATCGCGCGCACGTAATCGAGCGCGACCGCGACCGCCTTGTCGCCGGTTTCCTTGCCCTTGATGATTTCGACCAGCATCATCTTCTCGACCGGCGAGAAGAAATGGATGCCGACGAAACGCTTGCGGTCCTTCGACATCTCGGCGAGAGAAGTGATCGGCAACGTCGAAGTGTTGGAGCCGAAGGTCGCGTCGGCACGGATCACGGCATCGACCTTCGCGATCACTTCCGCCTTCACCTTGCGGTCTTCGAACACGGCCTCGACCACGAGGTCGACGTCCTTGATGTCGTTATAATCGGCCGTCGCCTTCACGCGGGCGAGCAGCTTTTCCTTATCGGCTGCCGTCGCGCGGCCCTTCTTGATGCGGCCGTCGATGACGCTCTCGACATGCGCCTTGCCCTTGTCGGCAGACGCCTGATCGCGGTCCACCAGCACGACTTCGATGCCGGCATCGGCGGTGACGTAAGCGATACCCGCGCCCATGAAGCCCGCGCCGAGGACGGCGACCTTCTTGATGTTGCTCGCCGGAACGCCCGCCGGACGGCGCGCACCCTTGTTCAGTTCCTGCATCGAGATGAAAAGCGAGCGGATCATCGCCGCCGCTTCCTTCGATTGCAGGATATGCGCGAACCAGCGCGACTCGACTTTCAGCGCCAGATCCATCGGCAATTGCAGGCCGTCATAGACGCACTGGAGAATCGCTTTCGCCGCCGGATAGTTGTCGTAGGTCTCGCGGCGCAAAATCGCGTTCGCCGGCGGGAATACCATCATGCCGGCCTTCGAGAATACCGGGCCGCCGGGCAGCTTGAAGCCGTCCACGTCCCAGGGCTGCACGCCTTTGCCACCGTTCTTGATCCAAGCTTTCGCGGTTTCGATCAGCTTGTCCTGCGGGACGATTTCGTCGACGAGCTTCATCGACTTTGCCTTGTCGGCACGCAAGGCTTCGCCCTTGAACAGCATCTGGAGTGCGTCCTGCGTCGGCACGATGCGCGGAACGCGCTGCGTGCCGCCGGCACCCGGGAACAGACCGACCTTCACTTCGGGAAGGCCGAGGCGCAGCTTCGGATTGTCGCTCACCACGCGATGATGACAGGCAAGCGCAAGCTCGAACGCGCCGCCCATCGCGGTACCGTTCACCGCTGCGACCCACGGCTTGCCGGAGGTTTCCAGCTTGCGATAGGTGCGCGACATGCCGCTCGACTGCTCAAGCAGGAATTTGTTCGCGGCTTCTTCGCCCTTTTCCTTCACGAGTTTCTTGAAGGTATCGCCCATCGTCTCGAGCATGGTGAGATCGGCGCCGCCCGAGAAAGTGTCCTTCCCCGAAGTGACGACCACGCCCTTCACCTTTGCATCGGCCGAAAGTTTATCGACGATGTCGGTGAGCTCGGTCATGACGTCGGCCGAGAACACGTTCATCGAACGGTCCGGCATGTTCCAGGTGACGAGCGCAATGCCGTCGCCGTCCATGTCCAGCGTGAAATTCTTGTAGGCCATAGTTTCCTCCCGTCGCTTTCCGTTATGCGCGGATAAGCGCGATCAAACGCGTTCGATGATGGTTGCGGTGCCCATGCCGGCGCCGATGCAGAGCGTGACGAGTGCCGTCGACTTGCCGGTGCGCTCCAGTTCGTCGAGCACGGTGCCGAAGATCATCGCGCCGGTGGCGCCTAAGGGGTGACCCATGGCGATGGCACCGCCGCAGACGTTGATCTTTTCGCGCGGGATGTTGAAGGCCTGCATGTAGCGCAGCACCACGGAAGCAAACGCTTCATTGAGTTCGAAGAGGTCGATGTCGTTCACCGTCATCTTCGCTTTCTTCAGCAACTTCTCCGTCACATCGACCGGGCCGGTCAGCATGATCGCGGGCTCCGAGCCGATATTCGCAAACGCACGAATGCGCGCGCGCGGCTTCAAGCCCGCCTTCTTGCCGGCTTCGGCATTGCCGATCAGCACGGCCGCCGCGCCATCGACGATGCCGGACGAATTGCCGGCGTGATGAACGTAGTTGATCGCTTCGACTTCCGGATGCGCCTGGATCGCAACGGCCGCGAAGCCGCCGAACTCACCCATCTGCGGGAACGAGGGCTTCAGCTGCGCGAGCGACTGCATGTTGGTGTCGGGGCGCATGTGCTCGTCGTGATCGAGGATGGTGATGCCGTTGACGTCCTTCACCGGCACGATGGATTTCTTGAAGCGGCCTTCCTTCCAGCTCTGCGCCGCAAGCTTCTGGCTTTCGACCGAATACTGATCGACGTCGTCACGCGAGAAGCCGTACTTCGTCGCAATCAGATCGGCCGAGACGCCCTGCGGCATGAAGTAGGACTTCACCGCGATCTGTGGATCCATCGGCCAGGCGCCGCCCGACGCACCCATGCCGACGCGCGACATCGCCTCGACGCCGCCGCCAATCGTCATGTCGTGCTGGCCGGACATGACCTGCGCGGCTGCGAAGTTCACCGCGTCGAGACCGGATGCACAGAAGCGATTGATCTGCACGCCCGGCACGTGATTGCCGTAGTCGGCGTTCAGCGCCGCGGCGCGTGCGATGTCGGAGCCGGCTTCGGCCACCGGATCGACGCAGCCGAGCACGACGTCGTCAACCAAGTGCGTGTCGAGATTGTTGCGCTCCTTGATCGCGCGGAGCGCGGTGGTCGCGAGCGAAAGCGTCGAGACTTCGTGGAGCGAACCGTCCTTCTTACCGCGGCCACGCGGGGTACGGACTGCGTCGTAAACGAATGCTTCGGTCATTGGCGTCTCCCGTTTTTCCAACCGTCAAGCGTCAGAACGCTTCGGCGGGCATATCCATCAAATTGTCGGCGCCGGACTGGATGCGCTTCAGGTGCGCGCCGGTTTCCGGCAACATTCTCTCGACGAAGAACTTCGCGGTCAGAAGCTTCGCGTCCATCGCCGGCGCGGAGCCATTGCCGTTCTTCTTTGCGAGCGCGGTCTTCGCCATCTGCGCCCACATATAACCCAGCGCCACCAGCCCGAAGAGGTGCATGTAATCATAGGAGCCTGCACCGGCATTGTCGGGCCGCTTCATGGCGTTCTGCATGAACCACATGGTCGCGCCCTGAAGATGCTTCAAGCTCTCTCCGAGCGGCGCAACGAAGGGTTTCATCTTCTCGTCGGCTTCGTTTTCCTTCACAAAACCAGAGACTTCGTTGAAGAATGCAGTAATCGCGCGTCCCCCATCCTTTGGCAGCTTACGTCCGACGAGGTCGAGCGCCTGAATGCCGTTCGCGCCTTCATAGATCATGGCGATGCGTGCGTCGCGGACGAACTGTTCCATGCCGTGCTCGGCGATGTAACCGTGGCCGCCGAAGACCTGCTGCGCCATCACCGCGTTCTGGAAACCGAGATCGGTCATCACGCCTTTGAGGATCGGTGTCAGAATGCCCATATAGTCGTCGGCGATCTGCTTGGTCTTTTCGTCCGGCGAGCGCGAGAGCAAATCGGCCTGCAACGCGATCCAGATCATCAGCGCGCGGCCGCCTTCGTTGACCGCCTTCATCGTCATCAGATTCCGGCGGATGTCGGGGTGCACGATGATCGGATCGGCCGGCTTGTCGGGCGCCTTCACGCCAGCGATGGAGCGGCCCTGCAAGCGGTCCTTCGCGTAAATCACCGCGTTCTGGTAGGCGACTTCGCCCTGCGCGAGACCCTGAATGCCGACACCGAGACGCGCGTCGTTCATCATCACGAACATCGCAGGCAGGCCGCGGTTTTCCTCGCCGACCAGCCAGCCAGTCGCGCCGTCATAATTCATGACGCAGGTGGAATTGCCATGAATGCCCATCTTGTGCTCGATCGAGCCGCAGATCAGCGCATTGCGTTCGCCGACGCCGCCGTCTTTCGTCGGAATGAATTTCGGCACCACGAACAGCGAAATGCCCTTCACGCCTTCCGGCGCGCCTTCGATGCGCGCAAGCACGAGATGCACGATGTTCTCGGCCATGTCGTGCTCGCCGGCGGAAATGAAAATCTTGGTGCCGGTGATCTTGTAGGAGCCGTCCGGCTGCTTCGCAGCCTTGGTCTTGATGAGACCGAGATCGGTGCCGCAATGCGGCTCCGTAAGATTCATCGTGCCGGTCCACTGGCCGCCGATCATCTTGGGCAGATAAATGTCGCGCAGTTCCTCGGTGCCGTGTGTGCGAAGTGCGCGCACCGCGCCGAGCGTCAGGCCCGGATACATTGAGAAGGCCATGTTCGAACTGCAAAGATATTCGTTCATGGCCGCGCCGATCACGAAAGGCAGCCCCTGCCCGCCGTACTTCTCGTCGGCTGACAAACCGATCCAGCCGCCGTCGGCCATCTGCTTGTAGGCTTCCTTGAAGCCGGTCGGCGTCGTCACCGAGCCGTCGGCCGCGCGCTTGCAGCCTTCGCGGTCGCCGACCTGATTGAGCGGCGCCAGCACCTCTTCGCAGAATTTTCCGCCTTCGGAGAGCACTGCTTCGATGGTGTCAGGGGTCGCGTCTGCGAAGCCCGGCAGATTGTCGTAGCGCGCGATATTGAAGACGTCGCGCAGCAGAAACATTGTGTCTTCGACGGGGGCTTTGTAGCTCGGCATCTTATCGCTCCGGAATCGCTAGGTTTCGGATTACGCGGACGTGCCGCGCTCTTTCAGCATTTCGGCGAGCGACGTGCTCGCGCGCTCCATCGCCTGGATCGCTTCGTCGATCTCGGCACGCTGCTGCTTCAGGCGCTCGATGCGTTCGTTGAAGCGCGCGTAGGATACTTTGAGTTGTGTGACGCGGCCATCACCGAGATCGTAGAGATCGAGCATGGAGCGGATCTCTTCGAGCGAGAAGCCGACCCTTTTGCCCATCAGGACGAGCTTGAGACGCGCGCGGTCGCGGCGGGAATAGAGCCGCTCCTGCCCCTGGCGCTCGGGCGCCAGCAATTCTTTCTCTTCGTAAAAACGCAACGTGCGCGCCGTGACCTCGAATTCGCGGGCGAGGTCGCGGATCGTGAAGACCTGCTGGTTCGCACGTTCGGGTGCGCCGCTGTGATGGTCGAATTCGGCCCAGAGGTCGCGGGAATGCGAGTCGGCCGGAACGGCAGCTTCGATTTTCTGAACTTGGCCCATTCTTGTCTCCCTTGGTGTATGGCCGGAAAGGGTCGGCCACAGGGTGACGCTAAGGTACCTCAGTTGACGTAAACGTCAAGCTAAATCTTAACCTGGAGGACACAGGTCTCCTGCAATCGGCTGCAGTCCTTAAGGAAATCTGTCCTGGGAAAGGAAAATTAACCCAGCATTTACCGTAACTAACAAGATTTAGGGCGGCGGAGCGGCGCTGCCCGAGACCCTGACGCACCTCTATTCCAGCGCCCCGAGGATTGGATTTTTTTATGAGCGCAGGTGTGCCCTGGAGCGTCAGCGCGGTGGACCCGGATACCTGGGATGCCGCCCGCGAAGCCGCACGCCGGGCCGGACTTTCAGTGGGCGAATGGCTGGAGGCTGCGATCCGTGAGAATGCCCGTGGCGGGCACGGCCGGGGGCGCAATCCGGCCACCAATTTTGACCAGCGGCTCGACGACCTCGCCGAGCAGATCAACATGCTCGCGCGCCGCAACGTTCATGTGCGGCCCGCGCCACAACCGCAACTGCGCGAAAGTGGCAACGAACAAATCACCGCCTCGATCGACGCGCTCACCGACCGCATCGAACAGATGCTGGAAGGCGTAGAGCGAGCGCAGCGCAGGAACGGCAACGATGAGATCAATGCCGCAATCCGCAAACTCGATTCGCGCATCGAATCGATCCTGATTGAGCGTCCGGCGAAAGAGCAGGATTCCGAAGTCGAGACCAAGCTCGACGAAATGGCACGCGTTATCTCGCAGATGAGCGAGCGGCTGGAGCGCGAAGTCAGCGCCGCGGCCTATGCGCCGGCCTCGCAACCGATTCCGACCGCCGACGAACTCGACGCTGCGGTCGCCGAGATCATGGAGCGCCAGTCCATGCTCGACGGCACGCCGATGCGCCGCATGCCGCCGCGCGCGGCGGCTCCTGTGCAGCCTGCGGCCGCGACGCCGCAGTTCGCCGCCTTCGAGCGCCAGCTCAAGACGATTGCCGACGAAATGCAATCGATCCGCAAATCGAACGCGAATGCGCGCAGCATGAGCGCGCCGATTGCCGAACTGCGCCGCGACATTGCCGAACTCGCCCACACCATGGCGGAGCTTGCGCCGCGCCGGACGCTCGAGTCGCTCGAGCAGACGGTCGAAGCGCTTGCACGCAAAATCGACCGGTCCGCGAATGCAAAGCAGGACACCCGCGCCGCGCAGTCGGTGCTGACCGCGCTCGAGGAAATCCGCGAGGCGCTCGCGAACGTCCGGCCGCAGGAATCCTTCATCTCGGTCGAAGGCGACCTGAACGCGCTTTCCGACAAACTCGATGTCATCAACGCGAAAAGCGTGGACGGCACGACCATCGCACGCATCCAGAATCAGGTGCAGGAGGTCCGCGACCTGCTCTCGAACGCGCTCCCGGCCGAAAACCTGCAAGCCGTGGTCGCGCAAATCGAAACGATTGCGAACAAGGTCGAGCGGGTTTCGTCGCCCGAGGACAGCGGTGTCCGCGACATCGTCTCGAGCCTCGAGCATCGCATCGACTCGCTCGCCCACCGCATCGAAATGAACGCGCAAGCGCCATCGCTTGCCCCGCAGAACGACGCGCTCGACCGCATCAATGAACGGCTCGACTCGCTTCAGTCCGCGCTCGATCGCGCCGAAAACCCGATGGGTCTCGAAGAGACCATGCGCAGCGTGGTCGAGCGGTTGGATGCCTCCGAAGCGAAACTTTCCAATCTCGGCGCGATCGAACGCGGCATCACCGACCTTTCGGAGCAGTTCGATAAGGCGCGCGCGAACGCGATGGACGTCGCCGAACGTGCGGCCAAGACCGCGCTCCGCGAATTGCAGGCGGCGCGCCAGCAGATGCCGCAACAGATCGCAGCGGCCCAGCAGGCCGCGCCCGCCGATATGCCGCCGGCTATGCCTCCGAGCCAGAAGCCGCTCGCCGGCGAAGCCGTTCCACCGGGACGCATCACCCAAATCGTTTCGCCTGCCGAAACGAACCAGCGCTTCACGCGCACGGCTCCGGTCACGGTCCGCTCAAACGACGAATTCGTCGCGACCGACGGCTTGCCCGCCGATCATCCGCTTGAGCCCGGCTCCGGTGCGCCGCGTTCGCGGACTACACCCGTGCAGCAGCGCATCGCGCAATCCGAAGCTGCGGTCGCCGACATCGCGCCGCGTACCGACGCGAATGCGAAGACTTCCGATTTCATCGCCGCGGCGCGCCGAGCCGCGCAGGCCGCCGCTGCCGAAACGATTGCCGAAGAAAAGCCGGCGGCAGCCAAGAAAGGCGCGATCGCCGGAATTTTCGCGCGTTCGCGCCGCGCCGTGCTGCTCGGCCTTGTGGTTGCAATGCTCGGGTTCTCCGCGGTCCGCTTCTTCGACGTAGGCTTGCTCACGAACATCATCGGCAGCCATGAACCGGCGTCTACGCCTGCGCCGGTTCCGGACAAGCAAACGCCGCCGGCTGCACCCCAATCCGCTCCGCAAACGCAACAGGACGTGCCGCCGGAAGTAAAACAGCGCTCGATGATCCCGGGCATCATCGATCCGATCGGCTCGCTCGCGCCACCGGCAGGCCAGATCATGCCGCAGCAGATGCTTTCGCTTTATGCGCAGCCTGCCGCCGATAATCTCACCACGCAGAGCGTCAAGCAGACCCCGCAAAAGTCGCAGCCGCAGTCGGCACAAACGCAGGCTCAGGCCAACGCCGCGACGAATACGGCCCATCAGGACGACACCGGCGAACTGCCCGCCAGCATCGGTAACGCCGCGCTGCGCCAGGCGGCACTCCGGGGCGACGCCGACGCCGCCTTCGAAATCGGCGAGCGCTACCTCAACGGCAAGGGCGTGCTCGTGGACATGACGCAGGCCGTGAAATGGTTCGAGCGTGCGGCCGCGAAGGGCTCTCCGGCCGCCACATTCCGGCTCGGCATGGCTTACGAGAAGGGCCTCGGGACGCAGAAAGACCGCGCGCGGGCGCGCACAAACTATGTGCTCGCCGCGGAGCGCGGCCACCTGAAGGCCATGCATAATCTTGCGGTGATGATCGTCGAGGACAGCTCGGTCGCCGGCAAGCAGCCCGACTATGCGAACGCGATCCCGTGGTTCCGCAAGGCCGCCGAGCGCGGACTTCGCGACAGCCAGTATAATCTCGGGGTGCTTTACGCCCGCGGGCTCGGCGGGCCCGTCAATCTCGCTGAATCCTTCCGCTGGTTCGCACTCGCCGCCAATCAGGGCGACAAGGACGCGGCCAAAAAGCGCGACGATGTCGCCTCCCGGCTGGATCAACAGTCGCTCGTTGCGGCCCGGCTTGCGGTCCAGACCTGGACCCCGCAACCGTCCGACGAAAGCGTTAACGAGCCGCGCGCGAAGGCCGAGTGGCAGAACGCGTCCGTGATGCCGAAAAAGCAACGAAAGAAGTAACTCTTCTCACCGTGCATCATTGACAAGCACGAGCCACGACATGTTGATGCCGTAGTGCTGTCGCTGATGGTGCGGCCACACGAGAGCGTCCGGAAGCCAAATTGTCGATCTACCTTCCGATAGCCGAACTACCGGTCAATATCTTCCTGATATTCGGGCTGGGGATCGCGGTCGGCTTCATTTCGGGCATGTTCGGCGTCGGCGGCGGCTTCCTGATGACCCCGATGCTCATTCTGATCGGCATCCCGCCTTCGGTCGCGGTCGCAAGCGTGCCGAGCCATATGGCGGCCTCCTCGCTCACCGGCACGCTGTCCTACTGGCGCAAGAAACTGGTCGATAGCGGACTCGGGCTCGTGCTCCTTTCCGGCGGCATGCTCGGCACCGCCGCGGGCGTCTGGATCTTCTCATTGCTGCGGCGGCTCGGGCAGCTCGATCTGATCATCAATCTTTCCTACATCGTGTTGCTGTCGATCATCGGCACGCTGATGATCGTCGAAAGCATCCGGGCGCTGTGGCGCTCGATGCACGGGCAGGCGCCGGTGCTGCGGCGGCCCGGCACGCATTCCTGGTTTCACGGACTGCCGCTGAAATTTCGCTTCCGGCAGTCGCGTATCTACGTTTCGGCGATTCCGGTGACCGCGATCGGATTCGGCGTCGGCCTGCTCGGCGCGCTGATGGGCATCGGCGGCGGCTTTCTGCTCGTCCCGGCCCTCATCTATCTGATGCGCGTGCCGACAGCCGTTTCGGTCGGCACCTCGCTATTCCTGACACTGTTCACGATGCTGGCGGCAACCGTCCTGCACGCAGTCGAGAACCGCTCGGTCGATGTGGTGCTGTCGCTTTCCTTGATGATCGGCGGCGTGATCGGCGCGCAATCCGGCGCCCGCGCGGGCCAGGCAATCAAGGCGGAGCAACTCCGGTTTCTGCTCGGTATCCTCGTGATCGCGGTCGCGGCCCGTGTCGGCGTCGATCTTCTGACCAAGCCGCTCGAACTTTTCTCCGTGATCCCGACGGAGGCCGGCTGATGTTCGCACGGCGGGCCAAGGCGGGAATTGCAATCGCGCTCTTGACGGCGCCGCTGTTCGTGCAGATCGCTCACGCAGAACGGCTGGTGACTTCGCTCTCCACCCACCGGGTGCTGATTAGTTCGAACTTCACCGGCACTTCGCTCGTGCTGTTCGCCTCGATCGAAGAGAGCGAAGCTCCGCGCGACAAGCCGAAGAAATACGACATCGCGATCACCGTGCGCGGTCCGGCGGCGACTTTCGTCACGCGCAAGAAGGACCGGGTGCTCGGTCTGTGGGTGAACTACGAGTCGCGCAGCTATCCGAATGTGCCTTCCTATCTCGCGGTGCTGACAAACCGGCCGGCGGCGGAATTCGGCCCGCTCGAGTTGCAGACAAAATACAAGCTGGGCTTAAGCTTCGCGGCTTTCAGTCCCTCGATCGTCGCGGACGAGGACTTCCGCAATGCCTTGGTGCGCGTGAAAAAGGCCGAAGGTCTTTTTTATGAAGAAACCAACGCGGTCACCTTCCTGACGCCGACCCTGTTTCGCGCAACGTTGCCGATTCCTGCCACCGCGCCGATCGGTCCTTATGAGGTCGATGTGCAGGTCTTCTTCAACGGCGTGTTGGCCGCGCAGCAGATCACGGCGATCGAAGTCGTAAAGACCGGTTTCGAGGCCTACGTCGCACATTCGGCGCGCGAGAACCGGCTCGACTATGGCCTAGGCGTCGCATTTCTTGCCGTGGTTGTCGGTACGCTCGCCGGTCTGGTATTCAGGCGCAACTGACGAACACGGAAGAGGTCACGATGGCCGACGATACCCTGAAGCGCTTTCTCGGCGGCTCACCGCTTGCCGTCTTCATCAAGCTCGCGCTGCTTTCGATTCTGGTTGGCTTCGTGCTGACGGTTTTCGGTCTCAATCCCTACAATATCGTCGAAAGCATCCGGAACCTGATTGTCTGCATCTACAATCTCGGCTTCGAGGCGTTCGACTGGCTGTGGCGCTATCTGTTGCTCGGCGCGGTGATCGTGGTACCGATCTGGCTGATCATGCGCGTACTTCAGTCGCGCAAGTCCTAAGTTTGCGCGCCCGACGCTGCGACCTGAACGGCATCGCGGCCGACTACATCTTGGATCGAACGATGCTTGCCGCGATCGAGCATCAGGCTCAAGCCGCGCTTGATTTCGCCCGCAATCCCGAAGCCTCTATAAACGAGCGCGGTGTAAAGCTGCACCAATGTCGCGCCGGCGCGGATTTTTCTCCACGCCGCGTCCGCCGAATCGATGCCGCCGACACCGACGATCGGAAATGCACGTTCCGCCCGCAGATAGGTTTCGGCGAGCATCTTTGTCGAAAGATCGAACAGCGGTTTTCCGGATAATCCGCCCTGCTCTTTTGCATTGCTATCGCGTAACGAAGCCGGCCGCGTGATGGTCGTATTGGAAACGATCATGCCGTCGATCGCGCGCTTCTTCGCGATTTCAACAATGTCGTCGAGATCGCCGAGCGCCACGTCCGGCGCGATCTTCAACAGGATAGGTTTTCTTCCCTGCCCTTGTTGCGCGGCGCGCTCCCGCGCGTCGAGCACGCGCTTCATGAGTTCGTCGAGCATACCCGCCGCCTGCAAGTCGCGCAGGCCCGGCGTATTCGGCGAGGAGATATTAATCGTCAAATAGCTCGCATAAGGCGAGAACGTTTCGACGCCCGCGGCATAGTCCGCGATGCGATCGGCGGAATCCTTATTTGCGCCGACGTTGATGCCAAGAATGCCTTGCGCGCGGCGGCGCGAAAGCCGCGCGACCGCGGCATGAAAGCCTTCGTTGTTGAAGCCGAGGCGGTTGATCACGCCTTCGTCGCGCAAGAGCCGGAACACGCGCGGCCGCGGATTGCCGGGCTGGGGCTTGGGCGTGAGCGTGCCGACTTCGGCAAAACCGAAGCCGAGCGCGAGAATCGCGTCGGGCACCTGCGCGTTCTTGTCGAAACCGGCGGCGAGCCCCACCGGGTTCCGGAAATTCAGCCCGAAAGCGGAAACCGAAAGCCTGGGATCGTCGGCCCGCACCGCCGGTTTCGGCATCATGGATAGCGCCCGGATCGCAAGGCCATGCGCGTCCTCGGCTTCGAACAGGCGCGAGAACGGCAAGGCCAGATCGAGCAGAAAGGACATGAAGGCTCCCGGAAAACCCGCGCGGACGCTAGTGAGGGCATAGCCCAGCCGCAAGCGCCCGGCCGGACTTGTCACCCGTTATACAGGTGATAAAGCGGATGGGTATAAAATCCTCACGTCGAATCGGGAGGGGCCGATGCTGACCCACGGCCAGGTCTGGGGCGCGGTTGACCGTATCGCTGCGCGCTACAATTTTTCACCCTCGGGGCTCGCGAAGGCGGCCGGCCTCGATCCGACCACGTTCAACAAGTCGAAGCGTGTAACGCCGGACGGCAGACCGCGCTGGCCTTCGACCGAGTCGATCGCGAAAGTACTGGAAGCGACGGGTGCTACGATCGACGAATTCATTTCGCTGCTCACGAAGAAGCCGAAGAAGCCTGCGCGGCCAGTACCGCTGATCGGCTTCGCCGAGGCCGGCAGCGGCGGCTATTTCGACGATAGCGGTTTTCCGGTCGGTTCCGGCTGGGACGAGATCAAGCTGCCGGACGTCGACGACGACCATGCCTATGCGCTCGAAGTCTCCGGCAACTCGATGGAGCCGCTCTACCGCAAGGGCGATGTGATCGTCGTCTCGCCTGCCGCGCCGCTGCGCAAGGGTGACCGCGTCGTCATCAAGACGCGCGACGGCGAGGTGCTTGCGAAAGAACTGAAGAAAAAAACCGCGAAGACGGTCGAGTTGAAATCGCTCAATCCCGACCACAAGGATCGCACGCTTCAAATGAGCGACGTGGTCTGGATCGCGCGGATCGTCTGGGCGTCGCAGTAATCAGGTGTGCGTCAAGAGCCACGCGCCGCGCAGCAAATAAGTTATCGCAACGACGAAAATCACCCTGCGCGTCCAGATACGAAATCCGTGATCGGTCAGCCGCTCGAGCACGAACGGCGCGAGCGATGCGCCGAGGATCGCGAGCAGAATGATCGGGCCATAGACGGCAACCGGCACGGCATCCGAGAAATTCAGAAACGATCCGAAATAGGCGCCGCGCAGAAGATGGCCGAAGGTCTGCGTCACCGCCTTGGTCGCGACCGTGGTTTTGCGATCCAGCATGCTTTTCTGGAAAAAGATGTCGAGGAACAAGCCGCCGACGCCGACCAGCAACTGGATGATGGTCGTCAGAAATCCGGTAACGACCGGCACGCCGCGCCATTCGATATTCGGCCGCGCCTTGACAGGCAGCAACTCGACCAGAAACGGCAATAATCCAAGCGCGATGTAAACCGTCGCCTTGTCCGGCACGAAAGCGAGCCAGCGCATCACGAAGAACGCCGCAGCGCCGCCCGCGACATAGAGAAAGAAAATGCGCCAGCGAATGTGCTTGCGCCACATCAAGACACGCCAGCCGTTCGATGCAAGCTGGATCGTCGAAAACAGTACCATCGCCGGAATCACGTCGAGAAAGAGCAAGAGTACGCCGAGCAGGACCATGCCGCCTGCCATGCCGAATACGCCGGACAGAAACGACGTGAAGACGACGGTCAGGGCGATGACGATCAGCGTGCCGACGGTCATTGCTTATGCGGAACGCGCCAGCGCTCCGTCGATCATGGCAACGGTATTGTCGACGCCATAAACCGCGACGAAAGAACCGAAGCGCGGACCTTTCTCCTGCCCGAGCAGTACCTGATAGAGCATGTTGAACCACTCGAGCGAAACGCCAGGCTTGCCGTCTTTCGCGGCCTTCTTGTGATCGAGGAACGGCTCGCGGCGGCCGATTTCATAGACCACGTCCTGGATCGCTTCGGCGGTTGCGTCCGCGGGAAGCTGCGAGAGCGCGTCGCGCAGATCGCTCAGCGCCTTGCGCTCGGCATCGTTCGGCTCGCGGAATTTCTTTTCCGGCAGCACGAAGTCGCGGAAATAGTGGATCGCATATTCAACGAGCTTGCCGAGCTTCGGATGCGTCTTCGCGGTCACGCCGGGGCGATAGCGGCCGATAAAACCCCAGAGCGTTTCGGCATTTTCCGCGTTCGACGACGAGACCAGAGTCAGCAACATCTGGAAGGTGACAGGCATATCCGGCTCCGGCGGGTTGCCGGAATGGATGTGCCAGACCGGATTGCCGAGCCGCTGCTTCCAGTCGGTCTGTTTGCGATAGCCCTCGAGGAACTGCTGATAATCGTCGACGTTCCGCGGGATCACGTCGAAGTAGAGCCGCTTCGCGGCCTTGGGCTCCCTATACATAAAGAGCGAGAGCGATTCCGGGCTCGCGTAGCGCAGCCACTCCTCGATAGTGAGGCCGTTGCCCTTCGACTTCGAAATCTTCTGGCCCTTCTCGTCGAGGAAGAGTTCGTAGTTGAAGCCTTCCGGCGGGTTCGCGCCGAGTGCGCGCGCGATTTGGCCCGAGAGCTTCACGGAATCGATCAGGTCCTTGCCGGCCATCTCATAATCGACGCCGAGCGCCACCCAGCGCATGGCCCAGTCCGGCTTCCATTGCAGCTTCACGTGACCGCCGGTAACCGGCGTCGTCATGCGCTCCTTCGTCTCCGGGTCGTCGTAGCTGATGGTACCGGCCTTCACGTCGTGATCGACGATCGGCACCTGCAACACGATGCCGGTACGCGGACAAACAGGAAGAAACGGCGAGTAAGTGGACGCGCGCTCCTCGCGGAGCGATGGCAACATGATCGCCATCACCGCTTCGTAGTTCTGCAAAACTTTAAGCAACGCCGCGTCGAAGCGGCCGCTCTTATAATACTGCGTCGAGGACGCGAACTCGTATTCGAACCCGAACTGATCGAGGAAGGCGCGGAGCCGCGCGTTGTTGTGCTCGCCGAAGCTCGGATGCGTGCCGAAGGGATCGCGAACCTGCGTCAGCGACTTGCCGAGATCCTGCGCGAGCATTTCCTTGTTCGGCACGTTGTCCGGCACCTTGCGCAGGCCGTCCATGTCGTCCGAAAACGCGAGCAGCTTGGTCTTGATCTTGTCGTCGGTCAGCACGCGGAAGGCGTGGCGCACCATGGTCGTGCGTGCGACCTCGCCGAAGGTGCCGATATGCGGCAGGCCCGACGGCCCATAGCCGGTCTCGAACAGGACTTCGTCCTTCGGCTGTTTCTTCAGGCGCGCGACGATCTTCTTCGCTTCCTCGAACGGCCAAGCATTCGAGGTTTCCGCCACTTCGCGCAAATTCGCCGCCAGGGCGGCCGCTTCCGACGCCATTCTTCTTCTCTGTAAGGAAATCAGTAAAAACCGACCGGGAAATAACGCAAATAGAGGTCGGTGAACACCCCGCGTTCCCAGAGGCGATAGAGCGCATAGTTGAGCGCGCGAACCAGCGTGTCGTTGCCCTTTTTCACCGCGATGCCGACGCCCTCGCCGAAATACCTGCTCTCGGTAAACGGCCCGCCGCGGAACGCGCAGCAGCCGCCCGAGTCCGCGCCGTTGAGCCAGACGGCGAGCGCAACCCCGTCGGCAAAGGCGAGATCGGCCTCCCCTGATTTCAGCGCGCTCAGGACCGCCGCCATGTCCGGCAGGCTCTTGATCGCAGTCTCGGCGAAAAAGGTCCGAAGATAAGCTTCGTGCGCGCTGCCCGCGACCACGGCGACGCTCTTGCCCGCGATCAAATCCGGCGAAATGTCCTTGAGCAGAGAATCCTTCTTCGCGGCAAAGCGCGCGGGCGTCCGGTAATAGCGGTCGGTGAAGTCGGCTTTCGCGCGCGTCTCCGGCGTGATCGCGATCGAGGCGATCACCGCATCTCCCGCGTTTTCTTCAAGTGCGGGCAAAAGCGTGTCGAAGCGTCGGACCTGCACGGTACACACGAGTGCGAGTTCCTCGCAGATCGCACGCGCAAGATCGATGTTGAAACCGATCGGCAGGCCATTCGGTCCGCGAAAATGAAACGGCGGGAAATCGTCTTCCGTCATGAAACGGATTTGCGTCATGCGTCCGAGATTGGGCTTCTCGGGCCTGCGCTTCGGATCCCAGAAGCGCGGCACGTAGATTTCCTGCGCGTTCGCGTACGAGGGCGGTAATGCGACACCTGAAACAGCAAACATAAGAACCGCCGCGAGCATGCATATAAATGCGTTGCGGAGTCGCGCGTCGCCAAAGCACAATAGCCGCCGGGGATTGCTCATCTTTATGGAACCGCTTGCCGGCTCGCGCCGGGGGGACTTGCGGCCTTGTAAACGAGCGATCCGGGGTGGGTAAAGTTGGCGTTCGAACCCTCGGGTAATTCGGCCAGCAATATCGGCACCGGGGGAGTAAGCGAAGTACGGGAATCTTCGCTGCCGCCGGCACAATCCGGGCTTGCCGAAACCAGCCCGCTTTTCCGGACTCATTTCGATCTTCCACCCGAACTGCGCGCGCTGCGCGATCACGTCGATCCGGTGTTCCTGCGCTGGGCGGCCTCGCGCGCGGAAACGCTCGACGTCCCCGCCGACGCAATCGTCCGCCGCAGCGGAGTACTGCATCCCGATACGATGCTTGGAATCTATGCGGCGCATTTCGGAATTGCGATCGATCCGCTCGAAGATCACTCCGAGACGACACGAAGCACGGAGAAAATCCTTTCGAGCGGTGTTCTGCTGGAACGCGCCCCAGACGGACGCAATCTCCCGACCATTGCGCTATCCGGTGACAACGCAAAAGTGTTGTGCGAGCGGATCGGGCAAAATCCGGCGCTTGCCGGACATATCCGTATCACTTCGTCCGAGCGGCTCGTCGCTTTCCTGAAACGTTCGAACGCGACGAACCTCGCAAATGACGCCGCGTTCGGGCTGATCGAACGGCAGCCTTCGCTTTCAGCGGGCACGAGCCGCTTTACGCAATATTGGTTCGCGCCGCTCTGCATCGCCGGTACGGCCGCGCTTGCAATCTATGCCGCGCCGAAACTTTCGCTGCTCGCAATCGAGACAATCCTCGCGACGATTTTTCTCGCCTGGGCGGCACTGCGCGTATACGCCTGCCTTACGCCAGCAAGCGCAGGCGCAAGACGCGAGATTCCAGAGCGTGAACTGCCCATCTATACGATCCTGGTGCCGCTTTATCGCGAGGCCGGGATCTTGCCTGATCTCGTAAACGCGCTTTCCGCACTGGACTATCCGCGCGAGAAGCTCGACATAAAGCTCATTCTCGAACCCGACGACATCGAAACCGCGCGTGCAATCGGCGCGATCAACCTCGATCCGTGTTTCGAAGTCGTAGTCGCGCCGGAGCCGGGACCGCGCACCAAGCCGAAAGCGTTGCGCGCGGCCTTGCCGTTTGCGCGCGGCGAATTTCTCGTGATCTACGACGCCGAAGACCGGCCGCATCCCGATCAGCTTCGCGACGCCTATGCGCGCTTTCTCGAAGGCAGCGAGAATCTCGCCTGCGTGCAGGCGCGGCTCGCAATCGACAATACCTACCCCTCGTTTCTCACGGCGCATTTCCGCGCGGAATATTCGGGCTTGTTCGACGTGCTCCTGCCTGCCATCGCGCGGCTGCGCTTGCCGGTCCCGCTCGGAGGCACGTCGAATCATTTTCGAACCGGGATACTGCGCGCGGTCGGCGGCTGGGACCCGCACAATGTCACCGAAGATGCCGATCTTGGAATTCGTCTCGCGCGTTTTGGTTTCACCACCGATGTCGTGGACTCGACCACATGGGAAGAAGCGCCGTCGCGGCTCGGCGCCTGGCTGCCGCAGCGGACGCGCTGGATGAAAGGCTGGTTGCACACTTTTGAAATAACAAAAATCTAATACAAATCAATGTGTTATCAGTATCTAGGCTTTGTGTCGCAACGTCATCGCAACAACTATTCCGGCCGCCTAAGAACGTTGGTGAACAAAAGCGAACGCGCTCCCGGAAGATTTGGCACGTGCTGATTCGTATCTTTCAAAAACTTGAGAATTTTGAACCCGCTTTCAACAGCGTAGAAGTTGTTAGAAAAAGCGAGTAATTTCATCGCCTATTCCGACAAAACCGCCGTTCCGGCGGTATTGTCCACTAAAACGAAATTTCAGTTTGCCGGAATGAAAGAGTTCTCTCGAAAGCGAGCAAGCCTAGTTGAGGTTTTGCGCAACTTCAGACCTATCTAAACGCAGAGCGCGCCCTCACATATCTGGGTAGATCGGCCCACCGCCAGGCTCCGGAACAGTCCAAACAATATTCTGCTTAGGGTCCTTGATGTCGCATGTCTTACAATGCACGCAGTTCTCTGCATTTATAAGGAGCGAAGGCAATCCGCTCTCGGAGTTGCGGATAATCTCGTAGACGCCGGCGGGGCAATAGCGCTGCTCGGGAGCATCATACAGGTTTAAGTTGATGTCGATTGGTACACTTGCGTCTTGGAGCTTCAAATGAACGGGCTGATTGCGTTCATGATTAGTGTTCGACAGCGCAACGGACGACATTTTGTCGAATGAAACGATCCCGTCTGGTTTAGGATACGCGATCGGAGCGTGTTTTTCCTTTGGATCTAGCTGCAGATGATCTGCATGGTGATGAAACGTCCAGGGCGCACGGCCACGAAAAAGATAGGTATCTACTGCGGAATAAAGTAAGCCGCCGTACAAACCAAAATTAAAGGATGGTCGTATGTTCCGAGCCTTATATAGTTCGTCCCATATCCATGAAGATTTGAGCCGGGCCGGGTACTGCGAAATCACAGACTGCTCAGAATTAGATCTTAGATAATCGAAAATTGCCTCTGCCGCGATCATTCCAGACTTCATCGCCGTATGCGTACCCTTGATTTTCGGAACGTTTAAAAACCCCGCGCCGTCACCCACTAGGACTCCGCCAGCAAACGCGATTTCTGGTATCGACTGAAAGCCACCTTCCGACAAGGCTCGCGCCCCGTAACCTATGCGACGACCGTTCTCAAACATCGGCCGGATTGCAGGATGCGTCTTGAAACGCTGAAACTCGTCAAAAGGACTAAGGTAAGGGTTTCGATAATCCAGACCCACAACGAAGCCTACGGCGATCTTATTCTCATGTAAGTGATATAAGAACGATCCCCCGTAGGTACTCGAATCCAGCGGCCAACCGATTGTGTGCATAACGGTGCCTGGCGTATGCAGAGGGTTGTCCACCTCCCACAACTCTTTAATGCCGATGCCGTAGGTCTGCGGGTCCGCGTTGCGTCGTAAGGGAAATCGCTCAAACAATTCTTTTGTCAATGAACCGCGACAGCCCTCCGCAAAGACTGTCTGCTTCGCGCGAAGCTCCATGCCAGGCTGATATTGATCAGTCTTATTTCCATCACGACCGATCCCGACTTCCCCTGTCATCACCCCGACAACTGTTTCCCCTTCAATGAGTAGGCGAGCTGCGGGAAAACCAGGATAGATTTCGACTCCGAGTGCTTCCGCTTGCTCGCCCAGCCAGCGGCAAAGTGCACCGAGGCTCGCGATGTAATTGCCGTGATTTTCCATCTGCGGGGGCGTCGGCATTCGGAATGCTTTGCTTTCTGTAAGCAGCATGAACCGGTCGTCGGTTGCCGCAGTCGTCAACGGCGCTCCTCTAGATTGCCAATCTGGAAATAATTCAAATAATGCGCGCGGATCGATAACCGCGCCGGACAATATGTGCGCACCAATAGTTGCGCCCTTCTCCAAAAGACAGACACTCAGATCCAAGCTCTGCTCGTTGGCAAGCTGCTTAAGACGGATCGCTGTCGCTAGGCCGGACGGTCCGCCGCCGACCACCACGACGTCGAAAGAAAGACTTTCTGTATCGCTCAAAGATGCCTCGCCTATTCTGCTTGGACGCGATCGCTGTCAGAGGCAGATCGCATTACGAATTGAGCCGCCCGATCTCTTCGACTATTTTCGGTAGCAACTCTTTATAGTCACCTACGATCCCGATGTTTGCATCCATGAAAATAGGGGCATCTGGATCGGTGTTGATGGCAACTATTGTTCTCGCAGCCGCGCATCCCGCCATATGCTGACTAGCGCCAGAAATGCCCACGGCAATGTAAAGATCGGGGATGATTGTCTTACCGGTCAAGCCGATCTGCATTGAGGGAGAACACCAACCGAGATCACACGCAACGCGACTAGCTCCGACCGCCGCTCCCAGCTTTTGCGCAACACTTTCAAGAACCTTGAACCCTTCAGGCCCACCCAATCCGCGGCCGCCCGCGATAACGATTTTTGCAGTTTCAAGCCTGAGGCCGCGCAAGTCTTCACTTTGACGATCGACCAGTTGACTTCGCGCTACCGAGAAATCTGCTTTAATTGGAGTTTCAACGCCCGCGCGCCCAGAATCTTGTTCGGCAGGGGCAGCCGAACCTGAGCGAACTGTGATGACCGCCGGATTTTTTCGAAGTCGTACAATGCCGCGCGCCTTGCCGCCATAACAAACGCGCTTCCCAACAAAATATCCGCCTTCGAAAGACGTAGACTCGCAATTCGTTGCAATTGAGCCGGAAGACCGAAACGCCACACGTGGCGCCAAATCAGAACCAAAGGCATTGTGGCCGAAAAGAATCGCTTCAAAAGCGTTATTCGCGATGGTTTGCACTATCGCGGCAGTGAGAACGTCAGCGTCTACGCTACTCTCGTTCTCCTGGTAAAAAATATGATCCGCGCCGGCGGCGATGAGCGCGCGTCGAGTTGTCTCCTGATTATCAAATACAATCGCACCAACCTGACCGCCTGATTGCTCCGCAAGTTTGCTAGCTAGACTAAGCAATTCAAACGTAATCGGAGCGAGCGCCTTATCGACGACCTCCGCAATCACCAGAATAGATTTTGATTTCGTATCTCCGGTCAAATGAGCCTCGCGTCCCTCAATTTACGAACCAATAAGCTGGCCTGCTCAGCGGCACTGGTGCCCGCCAAAAACTCGCAGTGCTTTTCTTTCTTCGGGATGAACAGCTTGATCAGCTCTTCAGTGGCTTCCATTGGCTCTTTGGACAGGTCGGCCTGCGTCCAGGACTGAGTTGGCTTTCGCGAAGCACGCATGGTTTCCCGTAAATTTGGCTTCCGCGCTGCGCCAATCTCATTCGAAACGGTAATAAGTGCTGGCAGAGTCGTTTCTATTTTCTCACTTCCGTTGTCCACAACGCGATCAACAACGACCTTGCTCTCCACGACTTCGATGCGCTTTGCAAAGGTAATTGCGGGAATGTGCAGTAATTCAGCTAACCCATTGCCAACGACACCCGCGTCAAGGTCGGCGCTTTGGCGGCCCGCGAGAATCAAATCGAAGCTGCCTATTTTGTTGACTGCTTCATGAAGAAACTTTGCGGTCGCATAACTGTCTAGCAAGACGCCAGCAGAAATGTTGACGAGAATAGCCTCGTCTGCTCCCATCGAAAGTGCATGCTTCAGCACTTCGCGTGCCGACGCGGCGCCTATGGTGAGCACAGTAATTTTCGTATCGGGTTTCTTGTCCTTCATCCGAAGGGCGGCTTCGATCGCCTGCTCGTCGTAAGGACTTATTACTTGAGCCAGTCCAGCTACTGACACGACCGCATTTGTCGCTTCGTTGATCGTGAAGAGCGCAGGCGCCACTTCTGGATCATGAACTTGCTTTACACAAACTACGATGTGCATCGTGGTGTTTTAAATAATCTCAACATCGACTGGTGTGATACCGTCGAAATGCTTTTGCTGATAATTCCACGGCTGCTGCGGTTGTACCCTGCCGTTTTCGTCAGTCGCGCGCGCCTTAATCACATACTTCCCTGGTTGCTTGGCCTCCCATAGAAACATCCAGCGGCGCCAGAGCCAACGGTCACCGTGTTGCTCGATGTGCGCGTCCTGCCAAGTCTTACCGTCGTCTACACTTACTTCGACGCGCGTAATTGCGCCTTCCCCGCTCCACGCTAGTCCGCGAATAGCGTGCTCGCCCTTTGGTAGCGGCGAATCCTCATCAACCGGGTAGGTGATAATGCTTTTGCACCCCAGTTGCTTGCAGGGCTTTCTATTCGGGTCGTCAGGTGAGTCACCGAGCACGAAGTACTGGTTTTGGTAATAACACTCAGGCGTATAGTCGAGTAATTGGATTTCCTTGATCCATTTCACCCACCAATTTCCTGACCAGCCCGGTACCACCATGCGCAACGGAGCACCGTGCACATGTTGAAGGAATTCTCCGTTCATCGCCCATGCGAGGATTGTGTCTTCATGCAAAGCTTTTGAGAGTTCGAGCGCTTTGTCGTAGTTGATGACACCCGGGTCGACGTACTCGATATCCATTCGGCCCGTCGACATATAGAGCGGAGTCGGATCCGGCCGTCCTTCATCGTAACCAATGATGTGGACACAGGTTGCTTCAGGTTTTACGCCTGCACGCTTCAATACTTCATGCAAGCTAACGCCTGTCCATTCCCCTCCACTAACAACACCCGAGCTTGGAATTGCCTCGAGAATTTGCTCCATGGTCGGCTTTTCGCTTTCGTTCGACATGTTGTTCCAACCGCCCTGCTCCACTTGCGGACGGAGGATTCGCGAAGGTTTTTTGCCTACGCCTTTCTGCCAGCGGTACCAATCCGCGTCATCACCAGCGCACTCCGTCACAGCTCTGACGGTGCGAGTGGGGAGCTTTTGAAGGTCGGAAAGCTTCAGTTCCAGCGGACGATCAACCAAGCCCGTGATGGAAAAAACATAGTCGTCAGGATGAATTGGATCTGCGGGAGTCAGCTGCGTAACGATGTAGAACGCATCAGTTGGCGTGATCAGCCCCTCTAGCTGATCGAGCGGCGTACGAGCGAAAACAGTACGGCCCTCGGCGTCTTTGCTGGGCATTAGTCTAGCCCGCTTGCGGTCTGGCCAACCTTGAACCCATTCGCCTTCTGGTTCTGGACGCATTTTCTATCTCCTCGTTCTGGACGTCGCGCCGGACCCTTGATCCCAACCACGCGCAGCACCGACTTCCACTTTAACCCAAACTGGCCGATTTATAACACCATCTCGAATAGAACAACAGTATTTCGGCATTTTTAGGCCCATTTTCGCCGAACCAAGTACTGACAGCCGTTTGCGCCATGTTTGTTGGCTAGAAGCAGTGTTCAGTGAGCTAAAGCTCGCTCGGCCGCCTCGGCTACTTGAAAAAGTCGATGGTCGGAACCGGAGGACGCGGCAAGCATAATCCCAAGTGGCGGGTGGTTCGATGCCGTGCCGGGTAAGGTGATTGCGCAGCCATCAATGAAATTTATTAGCGTGCAGTTACGCAGCGTTAGCAAATTAGAATTTGTAAATCCGGGGTCGTTCTGGACATCAGCAATCGCAGGTGCCGCAATCGCCGTTGTCGGAGCAAGTAGCGCGTCGTAACCCGAGAGACACATCGTGATTTGCTTGGTAAGCAAAAACCTACCACGAACGAGTTCGATGTAATCTGCCGCTGTCATTTTCTCCCCGCGCATTATCCTCCAGTGCACCTGCGGGTCGTACTTTTCGCCTCCTCTTTTAAGTAACTCCCGATGCCAATAATAACTTTCACTGGCAGTGAAACCACCATTTTTCAACAGCGGGGCAATCTCATCGAGCCCAGAAATATGCTGCTCAACGATTTTTGCGCCGGCTTTCGAAAGTGTTGCTAAGGCGTTGTCGAAGTGCCGTGAGACCACCGCGTCTAGATCATCGCGCACAACGTTCTTTGGAACAACGAGCCTTACATCTCGTAGCGCGGGTACTTGATGTTCCCTGTACAATTCTTCAGCAACCAACGCATCAATTCGACGGCAACAGTCAACGGTTCGCCCGATGCAACCTACACTGTCGAAGCTAAATGAAAGTGGAATCATTCCATCGCGGGGCACGCGTGATTGAGTTGGCTTGAACCCCACCAAACCGTTGTAAGCCGCCGGGATTCTACAAGAGCCTCCCGTGTCACTGCCAAGCGCGGCATGCGCCATACCGTCTGATACGGATATTGCGGCGCCCGAGGATGATCCGCCCGGCACATAGCCTATATCTCTTCTGTACACGCACTTGGGAGTGCCGAAATGAGGATTTATGCCTAAGCCGGAATACGCAAACTCAGTCATGTTAGTCCGGCCGATGAAAATGAGTCCTGCGCGACGTAATCTCGCAACAGAGGTTGCGTCAATTCTTGATGGCCCACATTCTTGCAGAACGGTTGAACCAGCGCGCGTTACTTGTCCTTCAATGTCAAACAAGTCTTTGATCGAAACGGGAATGCCGGCAAGCGCAGATGGTGTTGCTTCTCGTCTTCGGAGCTGATCGATCTTATCGGCTGTTGCCAGCGCGGTCTTTCCGTCGATCTCAATAAAGGTCGCGCTTCCCTCGCCACCTGGTTCCGCAATTTTCTGTAAGCAATCCTCGACAAGCGAGCGTGCTGTGACACGACCCGCGTCAAGATCGGCTGCCAAAGAACTGAGCGTGGGAGCGATCATTGAACGGGCCCCGCTACCCACATCACGCTCTCAGTTGCTTATCCAGAGCGGTATTAATCGCCGCGGGCTGCTCGATGGGGTGCCAATGCCCGCACTCATCTACCGCGAGCAACTCGCCACGAGGTAACTCTGCTACGAAAGTCTCGGCAACAGCCTGGGGGCTTACTTTGTCTTCAGCGCCGTAGATAGCAAGAACCGGGCACTTTATCTGCGTGGCATCTGCAGCAGTCGCACCCATAACTGCGTGCAGTGAAGCGAGATATCCGCTATCGCTTTGACCAAGGAGAAGCTCGCGCACATAACCTGCCAGCTCCGGCTTCTTTTTCAAAATTGCTGGCGACAATGTTCCTTCGACAACAGCATCGACAATCGAGCTGAGACCGTTGGAAGTTACTTTGTTAATGCGATCAGCCAGAGCTTTGCGGCGCTGCTCGTTAGGCGAACGGTTGGTACCAAGCAAGCACAAATCTATCACCTTATGCGGATACTGCACGGCGAAGTGTTGCAAGATCAGTGTTCCAAGCGAATGCCCAACAAAATGAGCCGCCTTGACTTCATAATAATCGAGCAGACGTGAAAGATCCTCAACCCAGCCCTTCACTGTTAATTCGCCCGAGGGAGATGATCGGCCAGAGCCATCCAAATCGTATCGAATTGTTTTGAAGCGTGACTTAAAATGGCGAATCTGCGCTTCCCATACACTGCTGGTGCTACCTAAGCCGTGAACGAAAACGATTGCTTCACCCTCTCCGACACATTCAGCAGAAATGATGTTTTTCGCTGTGGAGATCATTTGCTAACCTTCTAATCGCTAGGAGCGACTGCGATTGCTCGAGCCAATCCCACTAATTTTCAACCATAACGCCTTCAAGCGTGCCGCAAGAACGGACCATACCAATCCGCTAACGCGCAGCTCGGTCTTGTCACCGTTCTCTTTTCGGCGTCCTTCAATTTCGTCGGAAAGATTTTTTGCAAATGAGCTAATGAGTCTCGCCGAGAATTCTTGGATCAGACCCACGCGGCTGAACTGAGCAAGCGCGCCCTGCAATTGGAACTCCAGCGTCAGATTGACAATAGTGTTTTCACCGCTATTGCCGCCGAGCAGCTGATAGGTAACTTGACCTTTTGCCCGCGAACCACTCGAAGAATCGTTTCCGCCGCCCGCAATTACGCCTTCATAGTTCTTGTCATCGCGTTGAACCGTTGCATTGCCTTTGAAACTCGCCCGTATAGGACCAAAAGCAATACGAACCTGACCCTCAAGCTGGTCGCCATCTGCCTTGGTCAGTGAAGCGCCTGGCATGCATGACGCCATTCGCGCAAAATCAGAAAACAAGCGCCAGGTTTCGTCACGGTTGCGCGCAACAATAAAGCGATCAGTAAGTCTTATCCAACCGTCGACATCCTTCTCGCTTACCCTTTTTGCGGTCATCCTTTTCGATGACGTATTAGTCTGCGTGCTCGATTTGGGTTGGAACGTCTTGAACGGGAAAGTCTGAGTTGGATTCTTTGGAATAACCGGATTGCGTACCCGTTCTTTGGCCGGCATTTCTTCAAGGACTTTTTGCACTGCTTTCACAATGCCCATATACCCCGTGCAACGACAAAGATTCCCTGACAATTCTGTCCGGATTGTTTGCTCATCTGCGTTGGAAAACCTTGTAACAATGTCGCGTGCAGTAATAAGCATGCCGGCCGTACAAAACCCGCATTGAAGCCCGTGTTCAGTGTGAAAAGCATTGCGAACAACTTCCATGACATCGTCGTTCTCAAAGCCCTCAATGGTCTGAATTTTCGCGCCATCAAGCGTAGCTGCAAAAGTAATGCATGCGCGCCCAGGAGCGCCGTTTATAAGAACCGTGCAGGCGCCACAAACTCCGTGCTCGCATGCTAACTTAGTACCGGTTAGCCGCTGCTTGTCTCGTAGAAAGTCGGCTAGGCTTGTCCGCGGTTCGACCAGAGCTTCGACGCTTTTTCCGTTGATAATAATTGAGATGTTTTTGTTCATGCGAGTGCCATCAGAATTGCGCGCCGTACCGCGACCGCATGATGCCTGAGATCAACTGAATCAAAGCCCGGTTCAGATTCCTGAATTGCCTTTTCTACCTCTGGAAGTTCAGGAGTTTTGCCCGTCGCTGCAACAAATTCAGCAACTGTGGGCAGAGACAGAGGCCTGCCATTCATGCCGCCAGCGATAACGCGACCAACTTTTCGGGGTTGGTCGAAGATTACTGCTCCGAGAGCTTCTGGAAACTCTCCAACCTTTCTGCATATACGATAGTAGCCCCAGCGTGCTTCCGAAGATATTTTCGGAATGTCGATCGCGACAAGAAGTTCATCAGGATTTAGTGCAGTCGAGTATGTCCCGAGCATAAACTCCGACATGGGAAGCTGACGACGCGCCTTTGTGCTCGCTGTTAAGAGTGTTGCTTCCAGCAAGGACATGGTCGTCACCCAGTCCGCATTCGGGTCGGCATGACAAAGGCTACCGCCAATCGTCCCGCGATTGCGTATTGCACGGTACGCAATTGATCCTCCGGCCCTTGATAGGAGCTGACCTAGGGGTGTCGGATCAATCCAATCTTCGAAGACAGCATGATTCACACATGCTCCGACGACGATGCGATCAACAAAATGTTCGACAGTCTTGAGCTCGTGAATTCCTCCGATATCGACAATTAGCTTCGGCATCGCGAGTCGCATATTCAACATCGGGCCAAGTGTCTGACCACCGGCTAGGACTCGACCTTCCCCGCTCGCTTCCGCGAGAAGGCGCGAAGCTTCCAATACATTTGACGGACGCTCGTACGTAAACGAGTGTGCTTTCACTGCTGTGCACTCCGCGCCTTCGCGGCCTCAATCGCCGAAAGCACGCGTCGCGGCGTTGCGGGTATCGAGTTAACCTCCGCACCAAGTGGTCGTAATGCATCATTGATCGCACTGACGATGGCGCCCGACGGAGCAATAGCCCCGCCTTCACCGACACCTTTAATGCCGTGCTCCGTGAAAGGTGACGGGGTTTGTGTGTGGAATATCCGAAGCGGCGGCACTTCCGCTGCTCCAGGAATAAGGTAATCCGCTAAATTCGACGCAAGCGGTTGCCCGGCGTGGTCGTAAGGCATTTCTTCGTAAAGAGCGGTCCCAATACCTTGCGCGGCGCCGCCGTAAGTTTGGCCTTCGACAACCATTGGGTTAACGAGAGCACCGCAATCTTCGATGATCACATAGTCAAGAATTTCAACAGTCCCGAGTTCAGGGTCGACGGCAACTACGGCCGCGTGAGTGCCGAACGTAAAAGCACCGGTGTCGACTTTCGGCTTGTATCCGCCGGTAGCTTCTAAGCCGCCCGGGTCGACGTCATCCGGAAGTTGCTCGGGATGCAGGTACCAAACATCCGCAATTTCCCTGACTGAAACTTGCCCATTTGGCCCGACCATCTTGTCAGTCTCCAGTCGAACTTGTTCAGTTTTGCACTGCATTAAGTGAGCGCCAATGCGCTTCATGCGCTCGCCTAACAACACACACGTTTTTGATACCGCGCCACCAGCCATGACAATGCTTCGCGACGCATACGTACCGGTCGAGTAAGGCGTGAATTTCGTATCACCGTGAACGACTCTGATCTTTGACACGTCGATGCCCAGAATCTGATTCGCGATTTGGGCTAGAGTCGTTTCCATGCCCTGCCCGTGAGATTGAACACCGACGCGAATCTCCAATCCACCGCCTGGAGTCAATCGAACGCTGGCCTGCTCGAATCCTGGCACGAGCGGAATTCCCCACGCCGCAAACACTTTCGTACCGTGCGCAGTTTGCTCCGTGTAAGGAGCAAATCCGACACCGATTAAACGACCATCCTTTTCGCCTTGCTTTTGTCGCGCGCGCACGCCGTCAAGATTTATTTTCTCCATCGCAGATCTAAGGCTGCTTGGATAATCTCCGCTGTCGTAATGTTTATTGGTAATGTTCGTGTAAGGCATCGACGCGGCTGGAACGAGGTTTTCGAGCCTAACCTCTGCTGGTTCGCGCCCCACTGCTCTAGCGACAGCGTCGACAGTCATTTCGATTGCGAAGCAAACACCAGGCCGCGACACACCTCGATAAGGAACGAGCGGAGGCTTGTTAGTTGCCATTGAGTACGTTTGACAGCGATAGCCACTGAAAATGTAAGCGCCGGGTAAATTGCCGCCGGCCTGAGGGCCCTCGAAGCATACCCAAGGCCAAACAGCGTAAGCGCCTACATCGACCGTGATCTCTGCGTCCAGCGCAAGAAGCTTTCCCTGCTTATCCGCATAGGCAGTGACTACGTAGTGATGCTCGCGCGCATTAGCACCGCTTACCAAGTGTTCACGACGGTCTTCAACCCATCGCACCGGATGCCGCCGCTTCATAGCGAGCCAAGCCACTGCGACTTCCTCGGGCTGCAGCACACATTTATAGCCGAACCCGCCGCCGACATCCGGCGCCACTACGCGTATTGAACTCTGGTCAATCCCAAGTGCCAGGGAGAGGCCCGTCCGGATCATGTGCGGCACCTGAGTAGAAGCGTAGACTACTAGTTGTTCGTCACGCTCGTCCCAGTAGGCGAGAACGCCCTTGCCTTCCATTGGCATCATACATTGCCGCGCAAGTTTGTATTCGCGCTTGACCACAACGTCGGCTTTCTTCGCGAACTCATCGAAATTTATATCAATGCTCGTAGGCAAAAAAATGTTGTCGCCCCACTCCTCATGTAAAAGAGCAGAGTCAGAGTTTCGCGCCTTGACCGCGTCGATGACAGCAGGAAGCTCGTCAACGTCGAGAGAAATGCGCTGCACGAGGTCTTCGGCCTCGGCTCTGGTGGGAGCAACGCACATCGCGACCAGCTCCCCAACAAATCTGATCTTTTCATTTGCCATCGCTGGGTATTCAGATGGCTTAAATTTTGGAATGCTTGAATTGGCCTCAACCGGCTTCACGCCTGTCAGATCTTTGGCGGAGTAAGTGCGGTCAACAATATCGTCAGGTACGTGAATAGCTTTGATCAGCGCGTGCGCGACTGGACTACGCAAAAATGCAACTTCTTGAATATTGGGCAGATCGATATCTGCGACGAAACTTCCACGACCGTGCAGATATCGAGCATCCTCTTTGCGGAGAAGCCGAGCTCCGATTCCCTGCGCTGCAGTTTTGCCGGTTTCTGTCACCACAATCCCTTTACGGCTACTTTGTATACGCAACGCATGATCTGTAGAACCCGAACTCGACGAACGAGATAAGTATAACAGCTATATTTTGGCTGCAATAGCCGAATTATTCAATTTTTTGATTCTAAAACAGTGTACTTCGGCTTTTTAATTCGGTTCTATGCTCTCTTAGCGTCAAATGCGAGAGTTTACCGATGCGGCTACAGCCTCAAATTAGACTTGCGGAAGGACTGCCGGAGCCAACCCAGCATGAATTCCGCATGCGCGCCCTTCGTCACGGCAATAAGCTGATTTTCGTCGAGGGCGCGTCTACCTACGACGTCGGTTTAGAAACAAATGAGCGCGCTTTTCTTTTGGATGATGACCTAAGTCTGGCGCGCAAATGCGCATTGGTGTTGCTTTCCAACCTCAAGCAGGGATGTGGCGGCGATCTCAATCGTGTTGTTCGGTGTCTCAAGTTGACTGCTTTGATCAACTGCGACGCAAAATTTATGGATCATCCGAAAGTGGCGGATGCTGCGTCCGACCTGTTCGTTCAGGTTTTCGGCGAGTCCGGCAAACATGTTCGATCAGCCATTGGCGTCGACAATCTGCCTTCAGGAGTCGCAATTCAAATGCATGCCGCATTTGAAATTAGGCGATAAATCACTTCCCCAGAAATCGGCTCGCTCATTTACTTCGCAACGGCGTCAATCGCACTGCCGTTAACCGCCTATATTTTGGGGGGAAGGGACAGGACTGCTGCCCCGTTGACGGCAGGTCAACGGACCGTACGCATTCGAGAGCGCCAAGGTGTTGGGCAAATATACGCTAAAATTGGCCGATTAGTCCCATATTATGGGCCTTTATTTGGTCACTTCGGCATTTACAACTCATAAACAGCCGCTATCATTCAGAGGCTGAGGGCAATCTTGCGCGCGGCATCCAGGCCGGCCGACGTTTCACTCGACCGACACAGGGGGGACAGACATGAGTCAGAAGACAGACGGTGATATTAAGGTGCCTAACAAGGTGGTCGTTGCTGGGTTCATCAGCACGTTCATCGAATGGTACGATTTTCTTGTTTACGGCACGGTTGCCGCACTCGTATTTAGCCAGCTTTTCTTTCCGAAGCTGGATGCGTTTGCTGGCACACTGGCAGCATTGTCGACATTCACTGTCGGCTTTATTGCTCGCCCGCTCGGCGGGATCGTCTTTGGCCATTTCGGAGACAAGATTGGTCGCAAGAAGACGCTCATCGTGACGCTGCTAATGATGGCTGTCGCAACAACCGGTATCGGCCTGCTTCCTACCTACGACCAGATCGGGATTTGGGCACCGATCATGCTCGTCGTTTTCCGCTTCTTCCAAGGCGTTTCAGTTGGCGGTGAATGGGGTGGCGTGGCTTTGCTGCTCATGGAGAAGGCAGCACCCAGCAAACGTGGATTCATCGGCAGCTGGGCACAAATTGGCGGCTATCTTGGACCTCTTGTTGGCGCAGGCGTTCTTGCCGTCGTTACTACTTTCACGACGCCGCAGGAGTTTCTTGCATGGGGCTGGCGCATTCCGTTCCTGATCAGCATCCTGCTCTTCATACTCGGCCTCTGGGTACGCTTGGTGATGGGCGAGTCTCACGTTTTCGAGAAATCGAAGAAAGCACCTGTGCCGATTGCAAGCCTCTTCCGTTACGATACGAAGAATGTTTTAGGCATCATGGCCGTTCACGGCGCTCAGTCTCTGACGCTTTACATTGTGATCGTTTTCTTCGCCGGATTCCTAAAGACTGGAGCTAGCTTCACGGCGGCACAATCGACTCTATCAGTCGTTGCCTACCTCATCGGCGCGACCGCGGCGTCTATGTTTGGCGGCTGGCTTTCCGACTACACAGGCCGCTTCAAAGTAGTAGGCGCAGGTCTTGTGCTGAGCATTCTAATTGCGTTCCCGCTATTCGCTGCAGCGGCAACTGGCAACATATACCTGGTTATGCTCGTAACATTCACCGCTGGTGTCGCTTGCGGGCTAATCTATGGTCCTGAGCCGGCTTATTTCGGCGAATTGTTCCCAACGCAATATCGATACACCGGCGTTTCGGTGGGCGTGCAGTTTGGAACATTAGCAGCAGGTTCGACGGCGCCGATAGTTGGTACTTTCCTGCTTCAATGGGCTGGTGGTGGCACTTGGGCTGTAGCGGCCTATCTCATCGGTTGGCAGATCATCGGTCTCCTCGGGCTAATGGCTCTCGGCGAGACTCGTGGCAAGGCGCTAGAAGAACGACCCGGAGCGTAAAAACCTCCCGAGCCTTGGGCAGCCGCGGATTTTTCGCGGCTGCCTATTTTTTTAGGCCACTGCTAATTAAGTTGCGTTACAGCCGACAACGCGGTGAGCGCTTTCTACTGTCTCAGAATTCCGCAATTACAACTTCGCTAAGCGTCCAACACGACATCCGTTGCGGGAGCACCCACACAGGTCAGGCACACTCCATCATCCTCGAGTTCGACATCTGCGGCGTGCCGCACCATGCCGTCGATCACTCTAGTCGCGCAGCTTTCACACTGCCCCACCCGACAGCCGCTCGGAAGTGACAATCCTGATTTCTCAGCCAAAGCCAATAGGGACCCATCTTCAGGTTTCCAGGTTAGCGTCTTACCGGATCGGGCAAAAGTAACTTCGCGCGGGACTAGATCGCCAGCTACCGCTTTCGGAGGCGAAATAAAGCGCTCACTGAAGATTTCGAATTTGGGCACCCCTTTCGAACGAAGCTCGTCGGTAACGCCTTTTATCATCGCGCCAACTCCACAAATGTAGAAACGCGCGCGAGCATCGAGAAGTGATTCATCAACATGTGAAATGGAGAATCTTCCCTTACCGCTCCAATTGACACCAAACGGGATTGGATCTCCGTCCTCAATGAACAGCCGAATTTCAAGATCAGCGCGAGCTTTTGCTAGCTCACTGAGTTCTTCGAGGAATGCTACGCTACTCGCATCACGGCAGTAATATAAGAGCACAATGCGAGGCGGCGACCCTGGAACAAACCGGCGCAACGACCGCAGATAAGAAATAAATGGGGTAATACCAATTCCGCCGGCGATCATTACCACGGGAAATTCATTTACAAGCGGAACGATAAATGAGCCAGATGGTGAACTCAGGTTGACTTTATCACCCGGCCCCAACTGGTCGACAACTACTGTCGAAACTACGCCGCTCTCAACGCGTCGCACTGCGATGCTGTAAGCATCCTGATGGTTATTACGTGACGTTAGCGAATAAGATCTGCGGCCATTCGCAATTTCAAACGAGACAAACTGTCCGGGGAGAAAGCCCGGCAACAATTTATCGTCAACTGCTGCTACGGTGAGAGCAACCGTATCCTCCGTCAGTTTGCCCTTTTCAATAACCCGAAATGCTTTGCTGCCAGGCCAAAATGCTGCAGCTTCAAGTTTTTGCACGCGGCAGCGAGTTGAGCGCAGTGGGAGGCTGCCGCTGATGGGATCTCGTACTTCATCGGGGATAACCTGATTGTACGTTGATGCTCTTGATGTATGAGTGGTTCCCAAATCACTGAGGCCAAGATCATTTGCGGGCTCCCACCACCCGTAGTCGCTTGCCAAAGTCTCGGGCCCCACTGTTTCGCTAACGGAAGCTCGCGCCTGAAATTCACCGCGACCGGTAGTCACAAGCAGCCAGTTTCCATCAACAATTCCATACCGTGACGCTGTTATCGGATTGATCGTCACAACAGGATCTGGATGGCGAGAGCGCAAACTCTTAATCGCTCGATGCTGGCTATGACAGAAATAGCCGTTGTTAACTGAGAACAGTACAATCGGAAATTCGTCCGATTGAACAAACGGAGACACATACTGGGGAACGGGAGAGTATCCATGCCTTAGCAGCTTTTCCGAGTACAGCTCCACCCGCTTTGTTTCTGTGCTAAAACCGTTGGACTTGTATTTCTGAAACTCTTTTTTTAGACGAAGTTTCGCGGCTCCTCCGCCGGCTTTTAGATCTCGTACAGTCAGTCCCAAAGAGCCAAGGATGTAATCATAGCCTGCTTCAATATCACCATCGAAGAAGTCGCTTCCTAAACCCACTCTTGTGGCAAGCTCGAAGACGATTTCGGTATCGGATTTTGCTTCACCCAACCTTGGAAGCATTTTTGGGCGATACTGAATGTGCTCCTGAGCTTCGTGCGAAATTTCAAACCCAATACGCAACGCATCATTTTCCCAAGGAACGCTGACGGGAAGCACAATGTCGGCTAGTTGCGCCGTTGGATTCATGAAGATGTCGCAGTGAACAAAGAAATCGAGCGCTTTAAGCGCTTCGGTACCGCGATCGCGGTTCGGCTGTGACACAAGCAGATTAGCACCGAAACTAAACAATGCTCTTATTGGATAAGGTTTTCGCTCCAAAACGGCGTCGTATAAATCGCCTGCTGTAATCCAGCCTTCCGCGGGTGGGCCTAACGGCCGCTCCTTAAGACCTAGCGCCTTAGCTCTCGCCTCAACTGGAATCATTGAGATGTCGTGAAGCTTAGGCACCGGATGAGCCGCATGGCGTACGTTGCCTCCCGGCTTGTCAAATGAATCTGTCAGCGCATAGAGGGTCGCAATCGAGCGTTCGGTTTGAGTTGCATTTGTATGTTGCCCGACACCAGTCCAAGCGTGATAGGCAATAGCGTTGGCAGCGCCCATCATCTTTGCAAGTGACGCAATGTCAGCAGGTTTCACTCCGCAGATGCTGCCAGCAGTTTCGGAATCGAACGGCTTCAGCGCATCGACAAATCTCGCAAATGCCGTCCGACAAGCAACGATCCCGTTAACTGTCTGAACTGGCTTTACGCCCAAAACTTCAAAAAACGATTCATCGGCCTCATCTGGAGTTCCGAGCTTTTGCTTGGCATCAATCCAAACTAGATAATCTTCAGGCTCACCAATTTCCCCTACTTCGCGCGCTCGGAGAAACTTTCCATTGTCTTCGCGTATCAGAAAGGGAGCATTCGTATGCTTCGTTATGAAGTTCTTATTTACTAGTTGCCCCGAGATCATTTCACGCGCGACCGCCATGGCTAATGCGCCATCTGTTCCTGGATTCACAGGAAGCCACAGATCTGCGATGGCTGTCATTGCAGTTTTACGCGGATCGATAATGACAAGCTGCGCGCCTCTGGCTTTCGCTGCTGTAATCGCTTCAGCCTGCGCGAGCCACACGTTGGAAGGATTGTGGCCCCACAGTATGATCAAGTCAGCATTGCGATAATCTGCAGTCGGAGTGGCGCAGCCAAATGTGAATACATGCGCGAAATCTTTGTGCCAGTTGCAAAGCTCCGTGGCATAAACAGTGTTTGGGCTGCCGAATTTTCTAATGAACCGCCAAATCCATTCGTGAGCGTCGGATATCGACGACGACGACGGCGAGGTCACGCCAAATGCTACGGCCTCGGGACCGGACTCCTCCTTTATACTCAACAATCTACTGGAAATTGTACTTAGGGCTTCTTCCCAAGAAATAGGCTGGAATTGAGGATCTTTTTCGCCTTTGGGTGTGGTACGGCGCAGCGGCGTCGTAAGCCTGCGAGCAGAATGCGCGATCTCGGGAGCGGCTCTACCTTTCAGACATGTAGCCTTGCCGGTCGGATGAGAAGGATCGTTTCTTACATCGATCAATCGGCCATCTTCGATCGTATTAATCGTGCCGCAGCGCGATCTACAAAGCGTGCAGTAGCCAGCGATTTCGCTTCTTGACAAAACTGTCACTCCTCACCGCAACCTCATGACCCGTTCCACGGTTGGCGCCCGCTTAAAGCGACGCTAGGTTCCTGGAAGCCATCCGATCATCTCGATAGTTAGCTCTTTCGCCGTAACTACCATTTCGACCAAAACTGGAACGCCATTTGGAAGGGAGACTGCACGCGTTACACGAGTAGTTTCAATTGAGCCGAATAGTCGAGTAAGCAGTTGGAATGCTGGAGCGCTTACAAGTTCAAGATCAACCTCATCGTTGGCGGATGCAACAATGACATGCGCTTCAATCACTCTATCCACGCGGTCGAGGTCACCTAGAATTTTCTCTGCAGACGAGAGCAGATTAAGTGTGGCGCCAATTAGAATGGTAGATGCGCGCTCATTGCTAAAGTCCGTACCAACATGCCCAACAAAGGCCGGCTTGTTGCCAACCCTAAGAGGACCGTGTCCCGAAAAGAAAACAAATTCACCTGTCCACACCGCGGGGAGATAGTTACCCAGCGGCGTGACAGGCGGAGGTAAAACCAATCCAAGTTCAGCTAACTCTTTGGACACGGCAGTTTTCGATTTCACGAGAGTCACCATTGTGTCCGAAGGCTAGCTCTAACTCTTTGCAACCGCCATCACTTCCATTTCGAATAGTTGGTCTGCAGTAGAAAGAGCAGTAACGACAAAGAACGAACTCACGGGCGGTTTAGTCGGAAAATATTTCGCGCGCGCTTCCATAATTCGCGGTCGAAAAAGAATGTTTGTCGCGAACATCGTAATTTTCACGACATCGTCGAATCCGAGGCCGCAAGAAGCGAGTGAGTGCTTCACATTTTCATACACACACTCGACCTGAGCATCGATATCGCCCCGACCAACTATCTGTCCGTCCGGCCCATGGGAAACCAATCCCGCAGTCCATACAAAATCACCTGTACGAACTACATGCGAATACCCCTTAGCCGGATAGATTTGGGGTACGATCACTGGCGTTTTTTCCATCGCATCGCTCCTTTATTTCACGCTGAAATAGTCCATCAATTACTTCGTTGAGTACCCTTCAGTGCTGTCACGCTCACGAAGCTGACCACTTCGCTCATTCTTTGAACCAAAGCCGCCGCCACCCGGCAGTCCGAGTTCGAGGACGTCGTTCGTTTCGAGAGTAATGAGACTTTTTGGCTCGGTGATTGTAACGCCATTTTTCTTCACGAAGCCAGGACGACCAGGCTCGCCACCGAAAAGACCAACTGCCGGAAACTTAGTACGGTCAGTCAAGAGCGAGACCGCCAACGGAGCTTCTGAAATCGACTCGATTGCAATATCCTGACCAAGACCGCCCCTTTGCCGCCCTGCTCCGCCAGAGTTGTCGGCGAGTCGTTTATACTTAAAGCGAAGTGGAGCTAGGTTTTCAGTGATCTCCACTGGAGAGACAGAGATATTGCTGGGGAAACTCGTGGATGACATACCGTCCCCCCAACTTGTGGCTCCTGTGCCTCCGTTGAAGAAGAGCACACTTGTAGAGCCGCGTTGCTTTTCTGTTTGGGGTGCCTTGAACACTATACTCCAAAGCGGTGTGCCGCTTTCTGCGGGTACTTTGTCGGGCATTGCCTTTGCTAGTGCCTGATAGATCGCTCCCGGCAGCAAGTGACCCGTGAGGTGGCGAGCACCAACAGCAGCAGGCGGCACGGCGTTCACGATGCAACCCAAAGGAGCTCGGACCTCAAAGCAGGTCATTAGCCCTTCATTATTTGGAATGTGAGGAACTAAAAGAGATTTGAATGGGTAAACCGTGAAAGCAAATGTATGGTTGAATACGGCATTAATGCCGCGTTTGCATTGCGGTGATGTTCCGGCGTAGTCCGCAATGATTTTTCCGTCGCGTATTTCTAGGGCGACTTTGATAATCAACGGCTCATCCCATCCGTCCGCGCGGGTCTCGCCGTGGTATATTCCCTCGGGAATTTGTTTGATTGCATCAGCCATGGCACGACGGGAGGCCTCATGGATTGTTTGAGCAAGGCCGGTAAGATCGTCGAGACCAATTTCCTCCATAAACTCAATCAGCTTACGGGACATCACATCCGTAGCAGACAGCTGCGCACGAATGTCTCCAATCACCTGATCTGAGTTACGAACGTTTGTTTCGATAATGCGATGCACATCCTCGTTGAGTTTGCCCTCTTGGATGTACTTAACAACTGGAACCCACAAACCCTCTTCGTGGACTTCCGATGCATCGGCTGACCATTGACGACCGCCGATATCTGACATGTGAGCAGTAATGCAAGTAAACGCCACAATCTTTCCATTGCGGAATACAGGCATCGCAACATTGAAATCGGGGAGATGGCCTGTTCCGATCCATGGATCGTTGGTGATCAGAACATCACCTTGTTTCAACTGATCTTTTGGAATTCGCTTGAGCATCTCGCGCAATGTGCGAGGCATCGATCCAATAAATCCCGGGACACTAATCGTTGATTGCGCTAGCGAGTGACCTTCTGCATCCAAGAGAACACATGCGAAGTCGTTAGACTCTCGCACGACCGTCGAGAATGAAGTACGCACCAAAGCGACCGCGGCCTCATCCACTATCGAAACTAGGCGCGCCCAGCAGATTTCTGTCTCGATCGCATCAAATGTTTTAGGAGCCATTTCCTATTTCCCGCTATTGACCGAACCGAGCTTGATCACAAGGTTACGAAGATGATCGACTGATAGCTTGTCGTCTGGACCAACAATGACCGTTGACTCCCGTTGCTCCACCACTGCGGGCCCGGTAGCTTCGAATCCGACTGGAAGATAGCGGTGATCTAGAACTGGCACTTCTTCATATCGGCCAAGCTCGCTAACGTAAATTTTGCGTCTTCCACGTTCGCGCGACCCGCCATCTTCCAATGCAGCAGTCGCGCTGACGAAATCGAACTGACCAAGAGGGCACATTGCCGTAAGCCGAAGGTTCAGTACTTCCATCGGAATATCTTCAATTGCTCGGCCGAATAGCTGCCGGTAGTCCGCAAAGAATTGCTCGCGCACTTTCGACTTCACGTCTCCCGCAAAATTTCCATCGAGATCAACGTTTAGCTCATGGCCTTGGCCGATATAGCGAACGTCGAGACTATGCTTGTATTCAATCGCATCCTTAGCACCGCCGGCAGCCACCAAAACTTCCGCGGCCTTCTTTTTTAGTTCGACGAACTGCTTGCTTACGTCAGACCAATCCACATCGTTCAGTGGCTGGAATCTCGTTTTTGCTAAATCTATCGAAAGAGGTGCAAGAAGTAGCCCGAGCGCTGAAAACACGCCTGCGCTGAGAGGCACGACCAGAGTGCCGATCCCCAAAAGGCGAGCAATTTCGCGCGCATGGATCGGGCCTGCACCACCGAACGCGATCAACATAGATTTTCGCGGATCTTTGCCCTTCTCAGCGACGTGGATTTTCGCCGAGTTAGCCATATTCTCGTTCACAATGCGGAAAATACCGCTTGCCGCTTCCTCCGCCGAAATACCGAGAGGCTTGCCAACCCGAGAACTAATAACGGACTCAGCCTTTGATTTGTTCAGCTGCATCCGGCCGCCATTGAAGAAGTCCGGGTTCAGGTAACCTAAGATCAGGTTAGCGTCGGTAACAGTAGGCTCCTCGCCGCCAATATCATAACAAGCTGGACCTGGCTTCGAGCTTGCGCTGTCAGGTCCTACTTTCAGAAGTCCCATTGCATCAACACGCGCAATACTTCCGCCGCCTGCGCCAATCTCGATAAGATCAACAATCGGAAGGCGCACTGGGAACCCGCTCGCTTTCTTAAAACGATCGGCCCGCGCTGTGTCGAACTCGAAGGTGATGCTTGGTTCGCCACGTGTAACCAAACATGTTTTTGCAGTCGTGCCGCCCATATCAAATGAAATTAGATCGGGCTGCTTCATCAAAGTACCGAACTTCGCCGCGGCAATCGCACCGGCAGCAGGACCAGATTCCAGCAGTCGAATTGGAACCCGTTCTGCCTCCTGCGTATCCAAAATGCCGCCATTAGACTGCATGATATGCAATCTTGCCGGCAGACCAATTTTCATCATTTCATTTTCGAGAGACCTGAAGTAGCTGCCAATAAAAGGCTTTACGTAAGCGTTCAGAACTGTCGATGAGAGTCGCTCGAATTCGCGAATTTCTGGCGCGACTTCAGATGACAACGAGATCATAATATCAGGAGCGACTTCGCTGAAAATCCGCTCGATCGCCTTCTCATGCGAATCATTGCGGTATGAATGCAAGAGACAAATTGCAAGCGACTTGATCCCCTGCTTCTTAAGGGACTGCGCAAGCTCACGAACTTGCTTTTCATCAATTGGCGTGACGGTAAGACCGTCCGCGCCAACGCGCTCGTCCACTTCAAAACGCAAATGCCGAGGAACAATGGGCTCCGGATAGCGAGCAGTAAGATCGTAAAGATCGTACCTGCCCTCGCGACGCATCTCGAGTACGTCGCGAAATCCCGTCGTCGTAATAAGAGCGGTCGGAAGTCCTTTTCTTTCGATAACGAGGTTCGTTACGAGTGTGGTTGCTCCGCAAACGACATCTGCAACCTGCTCAGCCTTGGCAGACCGCGCTTCTAGCAAGGCTTTAAGACCACGGATAATAGGTGCGCCAGGTTCGCTCGCATTCGTCAATTCCTTGCGAACATCCATGTGCCCCGTTGTCTCGTCGTAAAGGACGAGATCCGTGAACGTGCCGCCAATGTCGAAGCTAAAGCGGTAACGGCTATCTTTTGCGGAGCTGACCATTATTGAACTTTTTCGTAGCGATGCAGGACGGTTTCTTTCAGCCAAGTCAAAAGCTCGTAATCGAAGCCAGTCGGCCAAAGCACGAAGTAGCGGACTCCCAACTCAACCAAGTTGTCCAAGCGCTTCAAAATCTGCGCTTTAGTTCCGACCATATAGTCGGCGAGCACGTCTTCTTTCGGCATGTTCGAAATCTTCGCCATGCGCTTGTAGCCTTCTTCCCTATTCGTATCGTCATCCGCTGTCAGACATACGAGGTTGAGATGCGCGAAAGTGATCTCTTTGGGATCCCGCCCGTACTCTTTTGAGTACTGCTGGATCATCGCCCAATCCTTTTTCATAAGTTCCGGATTTGTAACGGCGCGCGACAACCAGCCGTCGCCTTGTCTTGCAATACGGCGCATAACGCGCTCGACCTGGGGCGTATAAACATCGTTGGCGTGGCCGGCTGCGCTGCCACCAGCGTACCAGACCGGAATACGCTTCTGCACGGGGCGTGGAGTCATAGTGATGTCTTTGAACTTCCAGTACTTGCCATCGTGACTTACGTTTTCGCCTGCGCCCAGCTTGTGAAGAATGTCGACCGTTTCTTCGGTGCGTTCGCCACGCTCTTTTTTCGGGAAACCGCAGACTTCGAACTCCTGATCCCACCAGCCCACGCCCGAGCCAAGGATCACGCGACCGTTCGAAAGATAGTCCATCGTATTCAGTGTTTTCGCGAGAATCGCCGGCGTTCTGATGGGCGTTACGAGGATCGACGTTCCGACCGTGACACGCTTGGTCACGGCAATCATCGAAGAAAGAACTGTGAGTGGTTCAAGCCATGCCGTTCTGTAGATTGGCGGAGCAACAACGAGGTGATCAATCACCCACAACCCGTGGAAGCCCATATCTTCAACTCGCTGACCAAACTCGGTCAGACGCGCCATGGTCGGATTGTTATCCTCGTATGCGCCGCCATAAAACGTCGGCAAAACAATTCCAATTTGAACTGGCATCACACCCTCCTGCTAATGCGGTTGTCCGAAATGCCGCCCAACAATCCTCCCAGATCATTCATTTCGGCATTTTAAGGTGATTATTTGACGGTTTGTCCCGCTCCGTCAAGAACAAACTGGTGCTAATCGGCAGAAATACCAATTTCGCGCTTGCTCGCATTTTGGGCGCGAGGCCGACCCCACTCCTGGCGAGGCGGATTACTGTGATTAAGGGGTGTGAAACTGGGAGAAGTATAAGAAAAGCGCGCGAACTTGGGGTTCCGGGCGGCCGGCCGCAATTGCCAACGCTTTATCTTGTGATATCTGCGTCCAACTAGCTTTGTAAGGGGGGAAAAATGGCTCGCCGTCGGCAAACGGAAAAGGCGCCTAACGACCTTGATATCGAAATTATCAAGCAGCTTCAAAGCGACGCCCGAAAACCGTTCACCGCAATTGCCGAAGATCTTGGTCTACCCGAGTCTACCGTTAGAAAGCGGGTCGATCGGCTAGAGGCAACAGGTGTGTTGCAATTCACCGGCTTCGCGGATCCTCTCCGACTTGGGTTTCAGTATTGGTCCTATGTCGCAGTGAAAGTAGAGCTTTCGGCTCTCGAACGATGCGCGCGGGCGATCTCACAACACCACGAGGTATTCTTCGTGGGTATTACCACGGGCGAATTCAACCTTTTCATTGCGGCCGTCTTCCGGTCGAATACTGATCTACTCCATTTCCTCAACGAGCGTCTTCCCAAAAGTCCTGGCGTAGTTGAAACCGCAACATCGAACGCGCTTCGAATTTTCAAGCGCACTGGCCATCTATTCTCTCACAACGCGCCGGCCCCATCGAGACTCAAACAAATTCGTCTCGACGCTATGGAAGATGCTGACATCTCAGATATTGACCTTCGCATAATGGCAACACTGCAAACCGAGGGGAGAAAGTCTTTCGCGCAGGTCGCTTCTCAACTCGAGATCTCGGAATCCACAGTACACAATCGAGTACAACGACTACGAAACCTCGGCATTTTACAGTTTGAGGCCTACGCCGACCCTACGCGGCTTGGTTATCCAATCTGGGCGCTGTTCCAATTTCGTGTTGAAGCACGCCAGCCACCCGCAATAGCCGCCCGCCTCGCACAAATCCCTGAACTCCTTTTCGTCGGAGTCACCACCGGAACGCACGACGTATTTGCGGCTGGGGCATTTCGATCAAATGATGACGTTCTTACCTTTTTGACTTCGAAACTTGCTGAGCTGCCTTCAATAAAATCCGTCACAACGACGAATGTCCTTAAACTCGTGAAGCGCCAACTTGTTTATCCCTTGAACGACGACGGAAAGCTGAAATCGTAACAGAGTTTAGCGAAACTATATCTCGCGAAGAAAAACCAAAAATCAAATCCCGGGTGCAGGTGGCCGCCACCTCAACAAACGCCGCTCAATTGCTTTCGAGATTTCCGTCAAGACAACGCCGATCATCATCAAAATCAAAAGAATTGAATAAACGCGATTGGAATTTAAGACGCCACGCGCTGCTTCCATTTGGTACCCAAGCCCTTGCGTCGAGCCAACAAACTCTCCGACGACAGCGCCAACTAGTGCGAACGCTACGCTCACGCGAAGTGCCGCAAATACCCACGAAAAAACTGATGGCATAATCACGTGGCGGAAGATCTGGAATCGATTGCTTCCCATGATCTTCGCCACTTTCAACAAATCTGGATCGACTGAAAGTATTCCAGCATATGTATTGTAGAAGACTATAAAAAATACGATCGACCAACTAAGAACGATTTTCGACGCCATCCCGAGACCTAGAATAAGCACGAGCACTGGAGCCAATGCCGGCCGCGGGAGAGAATTGAATGCCACCATTAATGGCTCGAACAGGCGATTGAGCCATGGCAAATAAGCGAACAGAAACCCGATCATGATTCCGCTAATGATGCCGAGAACAAGCCCCCACATTGAGGTTTGAATTGTAAAAAGAAAGTCTCGGGTGAACTCTCCTTTTAGCAAGCCGCTGTAGAGATCGCTGGCTACAAGACTCGGGCGGCTGAAAAAAACCGGGTCCAAAGTTTTGAACTCAAGACCAAAACCGCCCGCCATCGCCTCCCATACTACTAAGAGCACTCCAATTACGGCTGCCTGTGCAACGAAGGTCGCGATCCTGTTTAGTGAAGTTCTCCTTTTCATTGCAGCAGACCGCAGAATTCATTCCAAAGATTTTCATACACACTTCTAAATTCAGGCGTCAGTTTTAGGTTCATGATTGACCTAGGATAAGGCAGATCAATTGCTCTACTTGCCGAGACCGTTGCCGGCCGCTTTGTCATCAAGATTACCCTAGTGCTAAGCAGAATTGCCTCTTCAAGATCGTGCGTAACGAACACAACAGTTTTTCGAGATGCAGACCAAAGATCGCTAATCTGTTGCTGTAAGACCATTCGAGTATGCGCGTCTAAAGCACCAAGGGGCTCGTCCATCAGAACGATTTCAGGATCGTAGGCAAGTACACGAATTATATTCGCGCGCTGACGCATTCCACCTGAAAGCTGATACGGATAACGTTCCTCGAACCCACTGAGACCAACGCGATTTATCCACTCTCTTGCCAGCTCTTCCCGCTGCCTTCTTGGCATGCCGGCAATTTCGAGTGGATACTCAACATTCTTGATCAGCGTGCGCCAAGGGAATAGCGCATCCTTCTGGAGTACATAGCCGATAGTTTGCTTTCGCTCGGAGTGATGAACATTGATGGAGCCAGAGAGATCTCCGTCAGAAGGCGACCAGAGACCTGCAGCTAAATTGAGGACTGTAGACTTTCCACATCCGCTGGGCCCGACGATCGACACAAACTCGCCCTCGCGCACATCCAGATTCACATCGCGCAATACCTGAACGACATTCTGATCTTCGACATTCCCGTAGCTGGCAGAAACATGCTCTAGCCGAATTTTGCTTTGGACCACTTACGCCTCACCCGTACAGGAGCCGAGTCTTTAGTGACCCACTCTCCAATCTACTTCTCGCGTCTCATTTTCAGGGCGCAAGGAACCACTCTGCTGGCATTCCTGAACAGACGTAATGATAGCTGCTACGTAGGCAACCTCAATAGTACTTCCCACACGAATATGCCGATTTATTGCACTTTTTAGCTGAATGATTGAGCCAAACAGGCTTTACTTTGATCACATATGCCGCTTTCTGGGATTTTCGTTTGACTTTTGCGGCCTTGCGATCATCATCGAGGGCTAAGCACACCTGCACGGGAGGCCAATGATGAGCAAAGATTTCGAGATTGATCGTAGAAGCTGTCTCTTTGGCCTCCTTGGTTCGATGACAATCGCACCGGTGTGGTCCTCATCCAGTTACGCGCAAAAATCCGATGCAATCGAGATACGGTGGGGTAGCAGCCCCGCGATCGAACTAGTCTTGCCAGTATTTGTCGCAATGAAGAAAGGTTATTTAGCGGAGGAAGGCCTGAAGCTAGATAGAGTTACTTTGGCGCCCGGTGTCCGCCTTCGAGAGGCGATGGCCGCAGGTGAACTAGACTTCGCTGAGAATGCATCGACGACCTATATTCTCGGCCGGCAGGCTGGCCTGGCACAGAAAATCATCTTCCAATACTTCACAAAGGAGATTTTCAGCCTCTTCGCTCCGACCAAACATCAATCGACCATCAAGACTGTTGCCGACTTGAAGGGTAAGATTATTGCGGTTGCAGCACTTGGCACGTCCGCGCATATGTCCGCAATTAACTTCGTCAACAAAGCGGGATTGAAGCCAACCGATGTAACGTTCGTGGGCCTAAACTCTACCGATCCCGCGACTCTGCTTACAGCGGTTGATCAATTCGACGCAATCGTGACTTGGGAACCAATCTCAACCCTGATGGTAGATCGCAAGGCGGGATATCCGCTTGTCGACATAGCTGCACCGGGCAGTCATGAAAAATGGATTGGCAACGACTCAGCGTCAGAAGTGCTTTGGGTCTCAGAGGAAATGATAGCCAAACGCCCAGAAGTTATTCAGCGTAGTGTCAACGCTTTGAAAAAGGCGATGACTTTCATTCGAAACAACTCGCCCCAGGATGTAGCGGCAGTAGGCGCTGAGTCATTCAAGATGGACCCGATCATGTTGGCGCGCATACTTGAGCGCACCAAACAGAATTTCAGCGCGGACGGTCGCATAAGTCGCGCTGGTATGGAAACCGCGATGCAACTGCTGCGTGGCGGTGGTCTCCTTAAAAAGGAAATGAAGTTCGAGGATATGGTCGATACGCGCTTCGCAGGTGAGACCGCTTAACAAGTCCTTCATTCAGAAGGCTATTCAATCAAAGTTGCGAACTAACAACTCGATCGATTTTCTTTCAGCTACTTTGCCTTCATTGGCAGGCATTCCGACCGTAATTAGTGCTTGTGGCTCCCAGTCCTCAGGCAGCCCTAATGTGTCTTTAACAACATCGGAACAAAATAGAGGCGCGCTCATCCAGCAAGCTCCGAGACCAATCGATGTTGCGGCGAGTAGTACATTTTGCACAGCCATCGCGGTGCTCTGAATAGCCATGATACGCTCTGCCTCACGGCGAGCTTCATCCTTATACAAATCCATGTCGACAAGAGTCATCGTTACGATAAGCACAAGAGGTGCTTCGGCGATACGAGCCCTAGAACGCTGCATATCCGCGGCGATCACTGTGGGGGCGTCGCCGTCTCGGGTCCGGTCGATTTTAAGCTTTGCGCCCATTGCATCAGCAAGTTTCTCTTTCGCAGCCCGACTTCGTAAGACTGTAAACCGCCACGGCTGTCTATTGTGCGCAGACGGCGCCCAGCGCGCGGCGGAAAGCAGGTAAGCCAACTGCTCATCGTCGACGCTTTTGGCCTCGTAACGGCGAATGGACCTCCGTCTCGTAGCTGCTTCCATAAATTCCATGCATTCAATCCAAATCGACTCTTTGAATGGCTAAGCCACGGCCTGCGATGGAAGCGCATATGAAAGATCAAATTCGACGTCGAGCAGACCCACATCTTCTGGACGATCGACGTCAAAGGCGAGGCCGTCTGAGCGAAAGGTACGCCAGTTGCACTTATGGACAATTGCTTCATGCCGGTGCTTGCGAAGCGAGTTCAATCCAAACCTGAATTCGATCGCACCCGGAGGCGAAACAAAAAGTGCGTTGGTTCCAGTCCCGGCTCGATCAGGCGCAGCAATAATAGCAGGGCGATTGCGGGCTACACTTATCAACTTTGCAATCTCTTGCGTGCTTACGCGTGGAAGGTCCCCGAACAAGAGCAGCGTCGCCGTAGCACCACGCACTTTGGCGTACGCCGACGCCTGTTTCAGTGCGTGATTTAAACCCTTGCGTTTGTCGCGTACGGCATGCAGCCGAAGGCTTCGCGCGAGTCTTAGAATATTGTGATCCTTGCTCACAATTATCACGCGCTTCGGCCCAAATTTTGGGATTACTGCATTTAAAACACTAAAGAACATGTTCAAACTCAATGCCGTTCGCTCGTGACTAGCCAACGCGCCTGCCAGTCTGGATTTTCCAGACTGTAGCGATTTCATCGGAATGATCGCCCAAATACTCATTCTCGTGCCCGCAAATCTGCCACGAGTTTCAGCGCGGCCCCCGCCACTCTTTTCTGGTCGTTTGTGTCCTTCATTATCGTATCAGCGAAAACAGTTCGTATCCTAAACGTCTCAAACTCTCGAGCTAAATGAGAATCAGTCTCGTCTAAGACGAAGCCATCGATAAGGTGCCAGTAGTACCGTGCGACACCAATCGCGTTCGGCTCAAGCGACATCTCTTTCATCATTTTCAATGCCGGACCCTTTACGGCGCGGCCATCGATAATCGGCGAGACGGCAACAATGGGTACTTTGAGCTGATCTATGAGAGCTCTGAGACCAGGAATAGCTAGGATTGGATCGATGCTAACAAAGGGATTAGAAGGACAGATCACGATGCCCTCTAGTTCTTTGCTTTCTAATGTTGCGAGTAACATTGGGCTCGGCTTGGCAAACTCTATTCCATCGAACTTTATTTCCATCACAGCCGGCTCACACTTTAAAGCGACAAAGTACTCCTGAAACGAGTGCCAACGGTCTTTGGAACGGACAATTGTAGCAACGTTATTGTCGCTCATAGGTACGATCCTATGTGCAACACCTAAACGCTCGCAGAGGGTAGCAGTGACGGCCGAAAGTGTTTTTCCTGCTGTAAGTAGTCGCGTGCGCTCGACGTGAGTTGCTAGGTCACCATCTCCCAACTTAAACCAGATCGGCCCGCCCAACCGCTTCATTGCCTCCATGAAATTCCACGTTTCGCCAGCAAGCCCCCAGCCGGTTTCCTTATTGTTTACTCCAGCTAAGCAGTACATGACGCTGTCTAGATCAGGCGAAATGTGTAGCCCGAGGTGACGAAAATCATCGCCAGTGTTTACTGCGATGACAAGCTCGCTAGGACCCAGCAACTGAGCAAGACCGTTTGCCAGCTTTGCACCGCCAACGCCTCCTGCGAGCGCAAGAATCATCTGAACATATTCAGCTTCCGGTCGCGAATGAGATCCGATGCACATCCGTCCGCGCGTTCGTAGCTCAGACCCTTTATCAACACGATTGGCCGCCGTTGATCGGATTGCCCCATAACAAGCGAAGCGGCAGCCGCAATCTCGTCTGCGTGTCCCACTTCAGTAGTCTGGAGAGGACGTCCGAACAGGTCAGGCGCGCCGCGAAGATCCGCGAGCGCAGTAACTCCGCTCACCCCTAGCGCAGTTCCGATTGTGCCATTTCGCCAGGCGCGTCCGAGGCTATCGTTAATTATGACGCCGAGGTTCGCCCCCGTTTCCTGCCGGAGAGCGTCGCGCACCTCGCGCGCAGTTCGGTCAGGATCCTCAGGCAACAGCAGCACGCTATTGTCATCTTCGACGTTGGAGCGATCAATCCCCGCGTTAGCCAAAACGAAGCCGAGGCGATGCGCTACAACAATAACTCCAGGTCTAACTCGCAGTACCTCGCTCGACTCCTGCAAGATAAGTTCGACAAGCCTCGGATCCTTGTCGCATTTTGCACCTAGTTCGACTGCTTTTGCAGATGCGCTGACGGAGTCGAGTGACACCAAACGACCCTGCGCTTTAGATACGATTTTTTGCGCGAGAACAATTACGTCGCCATCCGTGAGCTGCACACCGGCGGACCTCACGCCATCGCGGATGAGAGCGACAAGATTGTCGCCCTTTTTCACGAGCGGAATCCCCGGGAGAGGTATTAGCGATAGACGCGTGGCGCCGTCCGTTTTCGCATTCACGATTATAGCCCCGTAATTCTGATCCCTGTACCTTCGCTCTTATAATGCCGGTTCATGAATATTAGCACCGACGTGAGCGCCTCAGCCGCCGCAGAATTGGCAAGTGTACCGCCATGCAGACCGCGCATGCCAATGGCTTGAGCTAAGGCAACAACGGATTCACGGGCGTCCTTATCGTCTCCAAAAACAAGAACGTCGCAGTCAACTTCGTGCTGTAAGTCTATCAAGTGATGGGCAGAAACATTTTGGAATGCGGCAACTACCCGAACCTCCGGACCAAGATCATCTTGGGCAACAACGACGGCCGATCCGGCGCCAGGCAATTGAACTTTTGAAACCTTCGGCGGTATTAACGGTACCGTGACGTCAACGAGAATTTTTCCGATGAATCGGGTCTTGAGCTCGCGGAGTGTCGGCAATTGCGCCGCATACGGGACAGTCAAGATTGCTATGTCAGCCTGCGAAACAGCATCTTCATTCAACATCCCTTTGATAGATTCTTTACCTAGTAAAGCATTCAGCTCGTCGGCCTTTAATTTCGCTTTTTCAACTCCGCGAGAGCCAAGAAGAACGCGATAGCCCGACTTTGCCCAGCGCACGGCAAGTCCGCTCCCTTCAGCGCCACTTCCTCCGATCACTGCAAGCACAGGTTTTTCAGACATGTTGATATTTCACCACTGGAGTTTCGATAACTGGAGAGAGAGGCGAAGCAGAGAATGAAGCCTCACGACGCTCGGATGCCGCGACTTGATAGAGAGTTGTTCTCTGAACGGGAATGCGACCGATGGAGAACGCGATCGACTCCATGGCTTCAGGCGAAAGCTCTTGTCCGTGCTCTGTGCCAGCGGCACGCGAGATACTTTCATTCATGAGCGTACCACCGAGATCGTTTGCTCCGCTACGAAGCGCAACTTTCGCACCATCAATTCCCATCTTGACCCAAGATGTTTGGATATTCTTGATGTGTGGATGTAGCGCTAGTCGCGACACCGCGTGCATTAGAACTGCTTCCCGAAACGTTGGACCCTTTCGTGCTCTTCCCTTGAGGTACAGGGGAGACTCCATGTGTACGAAGGGTAACGGCACAAACTCAGTAAAGCCGCCAGTACGTTCCTGCAGTTGACGCAAGTGTAACAAATGCCGAGCCCAGTCCTCGGGAGCGTCCAAATGCCCAAACATGATTGTTGAAGTTGTTTTAAGGCCGACGAGATGCGCCTTCTCGATCACTGAAAGCCATTCAGCGGTATTCAGCTTGTCAGGACATAGGCGCGCTCTGACGCCATCGTCGAGAACCTCGGCAGCCGTTCCCGGTAGAGTGCCAAGCCCAGCATCTTTCAGCCGCTCTAGAAAACGTTCTACCGAAATTCCGAGCGTCCGGGCGCCTTGAGATACCTCAAGAGCAGAGAACGCATGGATATGAATCTTCGGCGCGCCTTCACGCACTGCATGGCAGACGTCGAGATACCGTTGCCCTGTGTAAGCTGGATGAATTCCACCTTGTAGGCAAACCTCGGTCGCTCCCCTATCCCACGCTTCCGCTGCCCTTCGAGTAATCTCTGACAGAGCTAAATCGTAGGGCTTGCCCCGCAGATTTTCACTCATCTTGCCTTTAGAAAATGCGCAAAATCCGCATTTAAAGTAGCAAACGTTAGTGTAATTGATATTGCGAGTAACGACATACGTTACTTCTTCACCTACCGTTCGCTCGCGAACTTCATCGGCAACAGCTGAGAGTTCATGAACATCGCCTCCCCGCGCCCGAAATAGCCGCGCGATTTCATCAACACTCAATTCGTTTCCGCTAGAGGCCTTTTGGAATACGGTGTCGAGCGAACGATCTGAAGCGCCCTTTGACAGGCGCGGAGCCGACATCGAAAGGCCGACGGCCCAGTCATCTTCACGAGCAAAGCCGGCACTGTCCACGTTGCGGAGAACAGATGTTTGAAGCCTCGGCGCAACCCATTTCTCCAATTCATCTACATATGATGGATAGAGAGCGAGCCTCGGAACCAATGTTCTACCGCTGATGGTGGATCGATCTGCGAGCTCTGCTATCGCCGGCCAAGGTGCTTCCGGATTAACATGATCGACGGTTACCGGCGAAATTCCACCCCAGTCATTAATGCCAGCACGTATCAGTCGTTCATATACTCCGGGAGATAGATTTGGCGGGGCTTGGATGTTCATCGCTGGACCAAAAACAATGCGGGCCATTGCGATAGTCCACAAGAGGTCATCGAGATCCGGCTCACTAGCCGACGCGCACTTGGTACCTTCCTTTGCGCGAAAGTTCTGAATGATAATCTCTTGGATATGGCCGTAACGCTCATGAAGTGCGCGTAGAGCCAACAAGGAATCAACACGTTCAGTTCTAGTTTCACCGATGCCAATAAGGATTCCGCTCGTAAACGGAACACAGTGCTCACCCGCTAATCGAATTGTCTCCAATCGAGCAGCAGGATCCTTATCAGGCGAGCCAAAATGTACTTGGCCGCGCTTTGTTAGCCGGTCAGAAATGCTTTCAAGCATCAGGCCTTGTGATACGGAGACTTGCCGAAGCATCACCAACTCGTCGCCAGTCATTACGCCAGCGTTAACGTGTGGAAGAAGACCCGTCTCATTAAGAACCAAACTGCACATCTCGGCGAGATAGCTGAGGGTAGTCTGATGACCTAATGCCGCTAGCTCCTCTGCTGCGACCCGGTAACGAAGTTCTGGTTTGTCTCCCAATGTAAACAACGCTTCGTGACAGCCGGCGCGAACGCCTTCGCGAGCGATTTCCAAGACCTCGTCTTTTGTTAGGAAAGCGCGTTGGCCTGGTTTAGGTCGCTCCGCAAAAGTGCAGTAATGGCAAACATCTCGGCAGAGCTTGGTCAGTGGGATAAATACTTTCCGAGAGTAGGAAACGTTTAGCTCATGACCCTCTGTAGTCAGCCGCTCGGCGATCTTCAGCAATTCGTCGAGCGAAGCGTCTCGGGCGAGAGCATGGAGTTGTGAGGGCAGCATCGTTGCCTGCTTGTTTCTGACTACCTCTAAGACGTCTTTTCCATCAAAAATGCCGATGTTTCGACGTGCGGAGCCTATTTTTAGCATAATTCGGCTATCATGCCAGCTAAAAATCCGTTATCAAGATTTCTTCTTCTAACCATATGGCGGTTCACTCGCTTTTTAGCGAGGCCAGTCGAGGAACATTATGGGCGTCGTCAAACTAAACATGGCCGCGAAGGCCGCCTTCCAGTGGGCTGATCCGTTTTTACTTGATGATCAATTGACCGAAGACGAGCGAATGGTGCGAGACACTGCCCGCGCCTACGCGCAGGAAAAGCTTCTGCCGCGCGTTTCTAAGGCCTACCTCGACGAGACTACTGACCGCGAAATCTTCGCTGAGATGGGTGCGCTCGGTCTTATTGGGCTTACCCTTCCGGAAAAATACGGTTGCGCTGATGCCAGCTATGTCGCTTACGGCCTCGTCGCACGCGAGATAGAGCGCGTAGATTCAGGCTATCGGTCGATGAACTCCGTTCAATCTTCACTAGTGATGCATCCAATTTACGCATACGGCGATGAAGATCAGCGGATGAAATACCTGCCAAAGCTTGCCAGTGGCGAGTGGGTCGGATGCTTTGGCCTGACGGAACCCGACGCCGGGTCCGATCCAGGGAGCATGAAAACTCGCGCCGAAAAAGTATCCGATGGCTACCGCCTTACCGGCAGTAAGATGTGGATATCAAACTCTCCCATCGCAGATGTTTTTGTAGTCTGGGCGAAGTCGCCAGAACACGAAAACCAGATCCGCGGATTCATCCTCGAAAAAGATATGAAGGGACTTTCCGCTCCCAAGATTGGAGGCAAGCTCAGTCTGAGGGCCTCCATTACCGGAGAGATCGTAATGGACGGCGTTGTAGTTCCCGAAAGCGCGTTACTTCCAAACGTCTCCGGATTGAAAGGCCCGTTCGGCTGCCTTAACCGCGCCCGCTACGGTATTTCTTGGGGGGCAATGGGCGCTGCCGAAGACTGCATGCACCGCGCACGCCAGTACACACTCGACCGCAAGCAATTTGGCCGCCCACTCGCGGCTACGCAGCTGATACAAAAGAAGCTTGCCGATATGCAGACAGAAATTGCGCTTGGGCTGCAGGCTTCGTTGCGCGTAGGTCGCCTAATGGATCAAGACCAGATGGCGCCAGAGATGATTTCCGTCGTCAAACGGAACAATTGCGGTAAGGCGCTTGATATCGCCCGGGTCGCGAGAGACATGCACGGCGGCAATGGCATTCAAAGCGAATATCATGTGATGCGGCACGCACAGAACCTCGAAACCGTGAATACCTATGAGGGCACACATGATGTCCACGCCCTAATCCTTGGAAGAAGTATCACCGGCATTCAGGCGTTCTCGTAAAAGGTTTGCGTCGTGCCCGGTCCTCTTGACGGAATAAAAGTTCTTGAGCTCGCCCGCGTGCTTGCCGGGCCTTGGGCAGGACAAATTCTCTCCGATCTCGGCGCTGACGTAATAAAGATCGAGCGCCCTGAACAAGGCGATGAAACGCGGACTTGGGGCCCGCCATATGTCGAAGGCGTGGGCGGCGAAAATCTTTCTGCCGCGTACTATCACGCGATCAATCGTGGTAAGCGCTCAGTACTCGCAGACTTTAAGAGAAAAGAAGACGTTGATCTTGTCATTGCGCTTATCAAGGAAGCCGACGTTATCCTTGAGAATTACAAAGTCGGCGACCTAAAGAAATACGGTCTCGACTACGAGAGTATAAACAAGATTAATCCGAAAGTGATCTACTGTTCCGTGACCGGCTTTGGTCAAGATGGCCCTTATGCTCACCGCCCCGGTTACGATCTGATTATCCAGGCAATGGGCGGTATTATGGACATTACCGGCGAGCCGGACCGCGAACCGATGCGGACTGGCGTTGCTTACGTTGATGTATTTACCGGCTGCTATTCAGCCATTGCAATTCAAGCCGCTCTAATCTCGCGGATGAAGAACGGCAAAGGACAGCACATCGACATGAGCTTGATGGATGTTCAGACGAGCGTGCTCGCGAACCAAGCGTTAAATTATCTGGTTTCAGGCAAGGCGCCGCGCCGTATGGGCAATGCACACCCTAACATTGCGCCCTATCAGGCCTTTGAAACGGCTGATGGCTACATCATCATCGCAGTCGGAAACGACAATCAGTTCAAGAACTTCTGCAATGCACTCGATTTAATCGAAGTACGTGACGACTCCAAATACGCTACAAATGATAGTCGAAATAAAAATCGTAGCACACTGATCGCGGCGATCACGGCCACCACCAGGCGAAGAACCCGTGTAGACCTGCTAAACGCGCTCGAAAAGGCTGGTGTTCCCGCTGGGCCAATCCGCTCGATCGATGAGGTCTTTGCCGATCCTCACGTTTTAGCACGAAGGATGCGGATTGATCTTCCTGACGACGACGCGCGAGATCGCTCAATTCCTGGCGTTCGCGCTCCGATCATAATGTCTGGGACACCGTTGCATTATGACAAGCCTTCCCCTCGTCACGGCGCACATTCTAGAGAAGTTCGGCAAGCTCTCAAAGCGGGCAAGCCAGCATTTCGTCAGACACGCCTCTCATAGGCGACACTACCAATCGTGAGAAGCCGGCTTCAGTTGAAGAACTGAACAGTTACAAGACTTACCGCCAGCAGCAGGATCAGGGAAAGAGTGACGGCAAGCGTCACTCTACCACCAACGCGAGTAAGAACGCGCAAATCGACACCAAGGCCAAGAGCAGCCATCGAAATTACCGTCAGTAAAATCGCAAACTGTGTCAGTGCCGATACAATTTCTTCGCTCAACAGTCCGAGCGAGCGGATAAACACAAAAACAAGAAAGCCAAGAATAAACCAAGGCACTAGTTTGAAGAAGTTTATCGTGTGATCCCTTCCCTCTTTGCGCCGCTGCCGTGCGGCCATCAAGGAGAAGCCCATCACAATCGGCCCCAGCATAAGGACGCGCACTAGCTTCACCAGTGTCCCAACTTGTGTACTGAGTAAGCCAGCTGGCAAGGTCGTCGCCAGCACTTGCGGCACCGCGTACACGGTCAAGCCAGCCAATATACCGTACTGAGTTTGCGACAGCTGCAGTAGCGGGATCAGGAGAGGTAGTCCAAGCACAACCAGCACGCCAAGTATGGCTGTGAACGAAACAGATGCTGCGACGTCATTCGCGTCAGCTCTAATTACAGGAGCCACGGTCGCGATTGCCGAATTGCCACAGATTGAATTCCCGCAAGCGATCAAAATCGAAAGCTTCTGAGACAACCCCAGCATTCTTGAAAAGTAATAGGTAAAGAAAAGCGCCAGAGCGACGGTCGCGACAATAACCAAAATCAAAATTAGCCCAGATTTGACGATCGTCGAGAATGAAATGGATGCCCCAAGAAGGACAACGGCTACTTCGAGTATTTGTTTGGCGCTAAAGCTAATTCCAGGCACCCAACGTTCTGACGGCTGCCAGAATTGTCTCACGGCCATCCCAATTAAAATTGCGAGAACGACCGCTCCTACATACGGGAATGCCAACACTTGCAGCTCGAGGCGCTCCAGACCAATGGCGCCCAATGCAATTAGCAAGCATAGAAATATCCCCGGCAGCTTATTGAGAACGCTTCCAACTGGCCTCGGATGCCGCTGCGATACCTTGGTGTTTTCTTCGACCGGCATCTAATTGCTCTTGTTGATCCGTCGCAGCTGCTTAATCGGCGCTAGCAGCGTTGACATGACGAAACCTATAGAAAATGCACCGATAATGTCAATAAATCGGCATTTTCCATGCTGCATATGCCGTTTTGGGGTTGCCCACTATCGAATACCGCCTTAGTAATCAGCGGTGTCTCAGCAGAGCACTCCGCCTCCGTAAACTTGGTGTTCGTTCAATGAAGATCGCGATCTCGGCTGAAACCGAACAGGGCGAGCCGCGCGTCGCGGCTACTCCAGACACCGTTAAACGTTATGCCGGTCTCGGCGCGAAAGTCGCGGTCGAGAAGGGCGCGGGCGTGAAGTCCGGCGTGCTCGACGCGGACTATTCCGCGGCTGGTGCCGAAGTCGGCAGCGGCGTCGTAAACGACGCGGATATTGTTCTGAAGGTTCGCCGCCCGACGAAGTCCGAGCTCGGCAGATATAAGCCCGGCGCGCTCGTCATCTCGATCATGGATCCCTATGGCAACGACGCCGCGCTCGCCGATATGGCGGCGGCGAAGGTCAATGCCTTCGCAATGGAATTCATGCCGCGTATCACGCGTGCGCAGGTAATGGACGTGCTGTCATCACAGGCCAACCTCGCGGGCTATCGTGCAGTGGTCGATGGCGCCGCCGAGTATGGCCGCGCACTGCCGATGATGATGACAGCGGCGGGCACCGTTCCGGCCGCTCGCATTTTCATCATGGGCGTCGGTGTTGCCGGCTTGCAGGCGATCGCGACCGCGCGGCGCATGGGCGCGGTGGTGACCGCGACCGACGTGCGCCCCGCCACCAAGGAGCAGGTCGAGAGCTTGGGTGCGAAATTCCTCGCGGTCGAAGACGAGGAATTCAAGAACGCGCAGACCGCGGGCGGTTACGCCAAGGAAATGTCGAAAGAGTATCAGGCGAAGCAGGCGGCACTCACGGCCGAGCACATCAAGAAGCAGGACATCGTGATTACGACGGCGCTCATTCCGGGCCGTCCGGCGCCGAAGCTGGTCACGAAGGAAATGGTCGCCTCGATGAAGCCGGGCTCGGTGCTGATCGATCTCGCGGTCGAGCGCGGCGGCAATGTCGAGGGCGCGGAGCCCGGCAAGATCGCGGATGTGAACGGCGTCAAGATCGTAGGCCACCTCAACGTACCGGGCCGTCTCGCCGCCACCGCGTCCGCGCTTTACGCCAAGAACCTCTTCGCCTTCGTCGAGACCATGTTCGACAAGGAAAAGAAGTTCGCGCCGAATTACGACGACGAACTGATCAAGGCGACGCTGCTCACCAAAGACGGCGCGGTTGTCCACCCGAATTTCAAGAAGGGATAGCGCGATGATGATCGAACATTTCGCTGATTTCGTTTCTGTCGCGCTCTCGGCCTGTTCGGACGGCTTTTATCAATATATGCCGCACGATCAGAGCGTGCTGCCTGAAGGTGTAAAGGCGGTGGCAAGTGCCGCCAACGCGGCGAGCCCCTTCATCTTTCAGGTCTCGATTTTCGTGCTTGCCTGCTTCGTCGGCTACTACGTCGTGTGGTCGGTGACACCGGCGCTGCACACGCCACTGATGTCGGTCACGAACGCGATCTCCTCGGTGATCGTGGTCGGTGCGCTCTTGGCGGTCGGCGTGCCGCTCGCAGGCGATGCCGGCGGCGCGTGGTGGGCGCGCATCCTCGGTTTCTTCGCGCTGATCATGGCGGCGGTGAATATCTTCGGCGCCTTCCTCGTCACGCAGCGCATGCTTGCGATGTACCAGAAGAAGAAGTGAGACAGCCATGAGCGCGGACATCGTCGCACTTCTTTATCTCGTCGCGGGCGTTCTCTTCATTCTCGCGTTGCGCGGGTTGTCGCACCCGACCACCTCGCGGCAGGGCAACTTCTTCGGCATGACCGGCATGGCGATCGCGATCGGCACCACGCTCGCGTGGTCGCCGCCGTCGGATGCCATCGGCTGGGCGCTGGTGATCGGCGGCCTTGCCATCGGCGGCGCGATTGGCGCCGTGATGGCGCGCAAGATCGCGATGACGCAGATGCCGCAACTGGTCGCGGCGTTCCACTCGCTGGTGGGCCTCGCGGCCGTGCTGGTCGCAGCCGGCGCGCTCTACGCGCCTTCGGCTTTCGGCATCGGTGCGGTAGGCTCGATCGCGAAGGGTTCGCTCGTCGAAATGGCGCTCGGTGCCGCGATCGGCGCGATTACGTTCACCGGTTCGGTGATCGCGTTCGCGAAGCTGAACGGCAACATGTCGGGCGCGCCGATCATTCTGCCGTTCCGCCACATTATCAATATCGCGCTCGCGGCAGCGATCGTGTTCTTCATCTACGGGCTCGTGGTTTCCGAGAGCCATATCGATTTCTGGCTGATCGTGCTGTTCGCCTTCGTTTTCGGCGTGCTGATCATCATTCCGATCGGCGGCGCGGACATGCCGGTCGTGGTCTCGATGCTGAACTCGTACTCGGGCTGGGCCGCCGCCGGCATCGGCTTCACGCTCGGCAATGCGGCGCTGATCATCACCGGCGCGCTGGTCGGTTCGTCCGGCGCGATCCTGTCCTACATCATGTGCAAGGGGATGAACCGGAGCTTCATCTCGGTCATCCTCGGTGGCTTCGGCGGCGAGACTTCGGCAGCCAGTGGCACAGTCGAGACGCGCCCCGTGAAGCAGGGCTCGGCAGAAGACGCGGCCTACATCATGAAGAATGCGCAGAAGGTCATCATCGTACCAGGCTACGGCATGGCGGTCGCGCAGGCGCAGCATGCGCTGCGCGAAATGGCGGACAAGCTGAAAGAAGAAGGCGTCGAGGTGAAATACGCGATCCATCCGGTCGCGGGCCGCATGCCGGGGCACATGAACGTGCTACTCGCCGAAGCCAACGTGCCCTACGACGAAGTGTTCGAGCTCGAAGACATCAACTCCGAATTTGCGCAGGCCGACGTCGCCTTCGTGATCGGCGCGAACGACGTGACCAATCCTTCCGCCAAGACCGATCCGAAATCGCCGATCTTCGGCATGCCGGTGCTCGACGTCGAAAAGGCGAAGACTGTGCTTTTCATCAAGCGCGGCATGGGCTCGGGCTATGCCGGTGTCGAAAACGAACTCTTCTTCAAGGATAACACCATGATGCTGTTCGCCGACGCGAAGAAGATGGTGGAGAACATCGTCAAGGGGATGTAACCGTCCGAAAGCGAGACATTCACGTGGCGGATTTCTTTACCCCTACAGTTCTTGCTTGTATTGCCACAGCGCTGTTCGCTGGAGTGCTCCGCGGGGCTACGGGCTTTGGATCCGCGCTCGTAATGGCACCCGTTCTCTCTGTTTTTCTGGGCCCACAAACAGGCGTCCCACTTACGATTCTCCTTGGCCTGACTGGCTCAGTTTTTCTGTTCCCGCACTACAGAACGACAATTCAGTACAGCGTTGTTGGAACGATGGCTGTCATCGGCCTGTTTTTTATACTCCCTGGGGTTTGGTTGCTGAATCTGATCGACGCAAACACGATGCGGCGGATCATCGCCGCTTTGGTTTTCACCATTGCTGGTAGCATGTTGGTTTTTCGGAATTTCAGCTTTGAAGCGCAAAGCAAGGCCGTCGACCGGATCGGCATTACAATCGCGAGCGCGCTCGGTGGATTAATTATGGGCGCAACCGGGATGGGAGGCTTACCACTCGTCACCTATCTCGCGGGGCGGACCGGGACTGCCCAGCAAAAGAAAGCGAATATTCTTTTCACGGTCGGTGCGTTGGAGATTGGGACTATTCTCATTATGGTCCTAGCGAACTTCTTCAATATACAGACGTTAATTCTATCGGCCGTCTTGATTGCCCCTTTTGGGTTTGGCCTCTGGCTCGGCGAACATTGGTTCCGTACGAAGCTCTCGCACATTTATCAGATGATTTTGATCGTCACGTTGATGGCTACTGGTTTGTTCGTCGCTCTATTCTAAAGCGACAACGCGCGGCTCAAATTTCGCGATCTTGTTGTATTTTCTATCTTTTCTAACAAATCTCTGAACGGCGATTTGAAGGGATTTGCGATGGCGCAACATCACAGTGCTCACGGAGCTACAGCCGGCAAGAGCCGAATGGGCCCTTACTCAATGTTGTGGCTGAACATGGTCCTCGGTCTCGCTGTTATGTACTTCGCAATGTTTGCGATGATCGATGGCTGTGCCGATTTCAGCAACAACCTGAATATATTTACATGGCGGTGACGATGTGGGCCCCCATGGGAATATTCATGCTCGCGGCAATGCCGGGAATGTTCCCAAGGCGAGTACTGAATCGCGTCCTGTACGTTCTTTTCGTTTTCCTCACGATTGGAGCGTTTTGGGCGACCCGGACTCAGGCGCTGATTGACGATCGGCAATTTGTGAATTCGATGATTCCTCACCACTCTGGCGCAATCTTAATGTGTCGACAAGCTCGGCTCACTGATTTGGAATTGCTCAAGCTTTGTGAATCTATTGTCAAAGCCCAGCGTGATGAGATTCGACAAATGGAGAGCATCCGCAATCGGCTATAGTCTCTCCAATGGAAATGATATCGTTCCCTTCGCGACAATATCGAGGTCTTAGCCCGATGCAGATGCGAGATATTCCCTTCGGTACAACAGACTGGTCGGTCGTTGAACCGACGCATCACAAGGGTGAGACCGGGACGGCTACCTGGCGAACAAAACAGTTCGGAAACATTCGCGTAAGGCTAGTCGAGTACTCACCCGGCTACTCGGCCGATCACTGGTGCAATAAAGGCCATATTCTCTTTTGTATCGATGGTCGGTTGGACACTGAGCTCGCCGACGGACGAAGCTTCAGGCTAACTTCCGGAATGAGCTACCAGGTAGCCGATGACATTGACCCGCACCGATCGAGAACTGATATCGGAGCTAGCCTTTTCATTGTTGACTGAGCTTGCCCAGACCGGCTGCAGAAAGTCGATACACGAAAAACTTAGCCGCTGCGGCCTTTGAACTTGAACTTGTTAGGTTTGGCGTAAAAGCTAACAAGTTGGCGAACTCATTAGCTTTTGCGCGAAAGCTAATGAGTCCGCACTCGGTGGGGTTTCAGCAAAAGCTCACGAGTTGGAAGTTCGCAATTAAACTGATCATAGCTCGTCTGGCGCGTACATAATGTCTGGGTAGGGTAGTTTTGAATTTACGGCTCGCAGTAGAGCAAGGTAACCTCTCACCGCTTGTTGAAACTCCTTACCGTCACCGATCGCGCGATTCTGAAATGCGTGAACAGCATTTCTTCGTTGCTGAACTAAAACGACCAACGCATCTTCGGAAGAGCTGAGAAGATTCTGCAATTTGCAGTATCTGCGCAATTTCTCCAGCCCTAAAGAATCCGGCTCAATTATTTTCTGTTTAATTTTATTGTACGCGTTTGCCTTTTTGAGATTCTCGAGGTCGTTAGAGTAGTCCTTCAGCCAAACCGAGAGCATTGTCTTTATAGATCCTTCGACTAGGCTACCTAAGTTGACCCAAGCTAGGATGAGTTCTCCAGACGTCAGGTCGTCTGCTGGTTCTCGAATCCAGATTTTGAGAGCCGAAGAAAGTGACACTTGCCAGTCTAATCGTGACTTCGCCAACAATGCTGCAGCATTTTCTGGAGCCCAGCCGATACTATTTAGCCAAAATTTTGCAATCCCAGAATTAAGTTTTTCAATTCTGTCGATAACTTGCAGGATTTTTAAATCGTCTATTGGTTGATCATTCACTGGCGATTTCAATCTACGTACTCTAGTCAGGGGCATTCATTTACCCGCAGAAAATCTTCAATCTAGCATTGACTGAATTTGCAGCGGCAATAGTAGTTCGCAGCAAGTTGATGACGTGTATCGCAGGCGGCGGCGGATTATTGCGCCTGCATTGAGCAAACAGGCTGTCTGGACTCAACGCGGCGCCAAGTACAAGCGCTATCTCGCGATCGGTACTCTGATTTGCAATTCTTGAAGACAACGTCTTCCACGTTCGATCTGCACTTTGACCCCTAATCGCTCTTCTTAGTCGGCGAGCCACCCTACCCTCTCCGCTTGGACCAACCCATGCACCTCCCCACAGATCTACCTGGTAAGGCCGTTCAGCTCCGAACGGCGCGATGATTTTGAGTTGTTTCTGAGCCTGAGCAACGACCTCGTGGAGGGCCGATGCAGAAACTACGCTAGGCGGACTTGACGCTTTTGCATGAACCATTGTCACGACCCAGCGGTCGTTGCGTCTTCCTGATAGAATAAAATCGCAAGACTCTCTTTGACCATCATCGCAAACAGCGATGTCTGCTCCAGGCAAGATTCGGTCGATGTTTCTGTCAATCCAATCAAACGCGCTGTCAGCCGCCCAGCGCGCGCGAGTAGCACTGCCTCGCGCGCCCTTCTCGGAGGTGCATTCTCTAAGTTCAGCAATCTGACTTATAACCTCCGAAATACCCAACGAACTCGGATCGAAGTTATTACCAAGACCCAGCTGCGGATCGTAGAAATTTTCATTGGTATATATGATCCCTGCTGTCTCTGGGATCACAACGAACGACTGCGAAGAGTTTAGTAGTTCGACTAAATCTGCATTTCGACCGTCATCATCTCTTACGTAGCGCCTCGAGAGATCGTCGGACCTTAACTCATAGCGCTGCTTTGATGGGTCGAAAAAGAATGTTCCTCTGCATGCGATACCATTTGCATCAATTCTTATTTCGCGCACTTCGCCCTGGCCCATTGGCGTACAGTCGACGCTGCAATCAGGTATATCAAGAACCTCCCCTGTATCTGCAGTAAAGAATACTTCGCGAGCTTCATCGAAATTGAAGAGCACATTTCTCGGCACTGTATGACGAGGTGGCGCATCAAGAATCTTGGCGAAGCGTGCCAAATAGTCGGAGCCGCGTCGCGTCTCGTCGAGAGCTGCAGCGATTAAACGTTCCGCCCACGATTTCCAATCGTCGTACGATTTTCGGCGCGAAGTATCAGTTACCCTACCTAAACCGAAGCCAATTGATCTAAATGTAAACTGGTCGTCGTCTTCAACATCATTCGGGATTCTGCCTCTCAAACGTGAGGCAGCGGTTATGGACGACGGTACAAACTGAAACTCGTCCAGAGTTGGAGGAATGTCCTCCAGCGAAGCAGCGGCCACTGAGCGCTTTCGTACGGCGGTAGGCGCAATAGAAGCATTTCGGACATTGACATCTACTATTCTTACGTCGGAACTTTCTTTAATGAGCCTTTCCATTGATTTTCGCGGAATGGGTCTGCCCGCTAACGGCATTAGTTCTCGGTCTACTCCTGATCTCGCGGTATCTAGAAGCGCGACGATGGCTCCTCTTCTAATTGCTATTAATGCGTGAAGCTCCTTCTCTACGTAGAAATGGCGCTCTAGAAGTGGAGACGTTTGTAGCTTCTCGTAGAGAATCACAATTTCGCTCTCACCGGTCTCTAACTCGTAGCTCGGAAATTCGTCATCTGACAGTAACGCTCGAAATCGGCGACTAAATTCGATCAAGTTCGAGGTGTGCTGTGTCGCATACAGATGACACCGAAGTGGCAATCTCAGCGATTCAAAGAGCTCTTGTAGATTCTGTTTCGAAACCTCAAACCTTCTTCTGAACTGTCTCCCCGCGTAAAAGATGTTTGGAAGACTTTTTTCGATAGCGCTCGATACTTCCGCAATTCCGGTCTGAAAGTTTGTTGATGAAATCGCATTATCATACTCGATAAAGCGATCCCACATATCAGAAATGTACCCGTTCGAATGATCAATAATGAGTGCGCGTTCACCAACTTCTAGATTTGGGTTCCGGATTATTCTGCCAACTTGCTGTACCAACGGCCTAGCAGAGCCAATCACTCCAAAGAATGCTAGAGCACGAAAGCTTGGGCCATCGACGCCTTCCAAAAGTTTATGCTGGTGCACCCACACCGCGGCAGAGTTCGCTTCTTCTGGATCTGGAGGCTGACGCAGTTCCCACGGCCTCTGACTACTAGGTTTGAAGTTCTCATGAAGACATACAACACCATCCTTAATGGACGCGTTGGCACGAAGTAGATCTCCAATTTGCTCTATGTCCGATCGTCTCCTGCATCGGATTATTAGCTTGCGATCACTAGTTGGGGCCGCCCCGTAGTACTTTATGAAACTAGCTATAACTGAATCAACAAATGACGAATGCGTACGCGCACTTATCTGTGGTTCTTGAACAATCTCTACTGATCTCAGAATCATTTTATCGGCGAGATCTTGAAAGCTTGAGACGTGAATCGCTGCATCGTCAAAATGAAAGGGCTTCAAATCATTTCTGTAGGGAGTTGCAGTTATAAGAGCGATTGGCTTGTCCAGCCCTCTTATCGCTTGGCTCCATGTTTGCGCCGGCTCGTAATGGCCTTCGTCAACGATCACCGCGCTACATTTGCGTCTAAGTAGATCGTATTGTGGCTTCTCGTTTCGCGTTCTTGCAAAGTCATTGATCAATTGAATTGTTGAAACGACAATTGCGTTGTCCGGAAGCTTCTGCAATCCCTTTGTCGATTTCAACGCGATAACTTTGCGAGGCAATTCTTCCTTCCCAATGTTGAACCGGGAAAAGAACCCACGTTGACCGCTCAATTCTCTGACAAGCTGATCTCGAATTGCTGTTCGAGGGGCAACTACCAGAGTGATGTTTAGCGAAGGGTGCCAGTGCGAAATTAATGCTATTACTGCCGTCTTTCCGCCGCCAGTGGGTATGTTTACTAGCGCGGCCGGCTTGTCCTTTGCTCTCGACGAAACGTATTTCTGAAAGTATTTCTCGACCACTATCAAAGCATCGCGTTGATGCTTCCACAGTTTGATTTTTCTCGGAAACTTCATGAATTTCATCTCTAACGGATGAGCAACGAGGGCTGCCATGAAGAATATCGTAATTTGCTGCGATGGTACCGGCAATGAGATCAGCGAAAACATCTCAAACGTTTTAAAGATTTATCGCGTAATCAGAAAAACGAACAAGACGGAGCCATACCAAGCGGTATTCTACCACCCCGGCGTCGGCACTCTGGCGCAGCCAGACCCTTGGAGGAAATTCTGGCAGGACGCCAAGATTAATTTTGCTTTAGCTACGGGTTATGGGCTCGATTCTGGAATTCTTGCTGCTTATCAATTTCTTGTTGAACAATACGAAGATGGAGATGAAATATTTCTATTTGGGTTTAGTCGAGGTGCCTACACTGTCAGAGCACTTGCAGGCTTAGTTCATAAGATTGGGTTGGTTTCAAAGAACCAACTGAATCTCTCTCCAACTGGGCTAACGGCATATAAGCAAACCATATCATCTACCTTCGATGCCATTCAAAGTGTCGTTCAGGAAGCGGGCGCTGAGGATGTTTTGGAGGATGAGTTTTCAGCGCCTCTGTCGCAGGACGATCGAGCCACACAATTCGCACGTATACTTTCAGTTCGTTGGCCCACAATTAAGTTTGTCGGCGTTTGGGATACGGTCGCAAGCGTTATAGTTCCTAGGCCCGACCGCTTCTACTTCCCTAGCCTTCAAAAGCTTGCGTTCACACAAGAGAACCCAAGTGTCAGGGTTTTTAGGCAAGCGATTGCAATTGACGAGCGGCGCAGAATGTTTCGCTTGGACCCATGGTCGACCAACCAAGTGTTCAGGAGTAACCGCTTTAGTAGGACGAAGAGCGAGAGCCAGGACTCAAAGCAAGTGTGGTTCTCTGGCGTGCATGCAGATATTGGCGGAGGGTATCGCGAAGAAGAAAGCCAGCTGTCGAAGTTTCCATTGCTTTGGATGTTGAACGAAGCCATCCAAGCAGGGCTAGCGGTAGATAAGAGAACAGTAAATCAACTGGTCCTCGGAAAGCAGCGCTTAAACAGCCCCTTCAAGTACGTTGCGCCGGATGTTGGAGGCATCGTCCATAATTCAATGGGTTTTTGGTGGAGACTTCTTGAATACCTCCCTAAGGCCAACCATTACAAAGAATGGCATCACCGCCGCTCCTCATTTGGCTTTTACTTACCGTTGGGAGAGCCAAGACCGATTGAAGAGAACGCCTTGGTTCACGAGTCGGTTATTAAACGTCTCAGCGCAGTACCGAGTTACTCACCCATAAACCTACCTCGAAAATATGACGTTGTGCCGATGCTGGAGCTATCTATTTAAGAATAGAGAAGCTCACTCCCGCAAGCTTTGGCGGCACTTCTCAGAAAGGTCATTCAAGTAATTACGATACTGAAGAAACTCAGCTTTATATTCTTCCTTGTTCTCGTCTCGAAGCTTGTCGAGCTGACCAATGACTTGCGGTATCGTCAGCCAAGTCAAAGGTTCACTATTATTCAGAAGCCGCTCTGCAATTTGTCTTTCGATTCCCTTTCGAGCCTTTTCGGGCAGAAGTTCGGGGCATTCATAGAAGATGAGACGTCTGCCCAACCGGCGGAGTCGCTCGTCATCAAACTCGCTAACTATTTTAACTCGATCCTGCCAATTTACACTATGAAACAACTGCATTCTTGAGCGGTCTTCCGCCGAGAAGAATGGCGGGTCATAAATTTGCCGCTCCACGTGCGGTGACTTTTCGTATAAAAATTCTGATTTTCTTGCTGCTCTCATCAAGCGATCAACTAAGACCTGGTTCTGAAAAATCATCTGCGCTTTGGCGTTCAATTGTGCATGGTCAAATCCATTGAGATGCTCAGGCAGGACGTCGCTCAAGGAGAACAATAATGGAGCAGTATTCACCTTTATCCGGCGCACCGGCCAAGGTTCTCTCTTCAGCCTTTCTAAAAGTTCGTCGTCTGCAAGGTTCTGAAGAACTTCAAGGTCTTGATTCAAATCAAGGCAGTAATGAATGTTAGGTCGTTCATCATTGACGCCTATGAACGCGAGAACATCAATGCGCTCCTCTCCACGAAAGTAGTCGTATCTAACGAATACCTTCTCATGCTCAAGGAACTCTGCTGCCGCAGCTTTTTGAGAGAAGCGAAGAAAGTTTGACCATAGATCAGGAACGCGTTGGCTAACGATCTTACAGAGACCGAGTGTTGCCTCGGCATCTGCCATCGCGTTGTGACTTTTGGAAATCGCAATTCCATTGGCAGAAGCTAAGTCCACCAAGCGGAATGATGCTCTTCCATTGGAATTTCGAAGGAATCGGATGGACGTCGAGTCCAGCGCACTTGCTGCACGGCAAAGATTCAGAACGTCAGCGCGGGAATTTCCATTTGTATTGGTTGCAAACGGCCAGTGCAGGCATTGAAAGAGCGCTTGTCTAATGAACTCCTCGTCAAATCTAATGGAGTTGAATCCCAAAAAGACCGTAGGAGTCCAACGAGAAAATAGCTCCGCAATACGGCAGCTCATTTCATAGAACGAGAGTGATTCTGGATTTGTGAGCCCAGAGATAGTGGCGGAGGTAATTTCCAGCGCGGCTGGTGAAGGCAAAATATGCGGTAGGAGCCTACAGCGAAACTCAGCTCGCGAAATTTCGTTTAGATCTACGTCAGTTTGAATAGCTGCAAATTGGACAATTTGGTCAAAATTCTTGAGAAGCCCTGTAGTTTCTAAATCGTAGACTACGAAACCCAATTGAAATCCTATTCGTCAACCTGCAATCTGAATTTAAGCGCCGCTTCACTGACTCTGAAATGCCTTGCCAAAGATTCAATTAGCTTACTGTCTTCTAAATCTACCGTTCGACCTTTCAAGGCTGCGTTTAATAACTCCCTCGGCATTAGGAGCTCCGAAGCAAAAGCGTTCGCCTCAATCTCGAGATCATTTTCTCCTTTCGCTGACATTGAGTCCCGTCGCAATGATCCTTTGTCGATATGAACCTGTTTTTCTAGTTCTTCACGGTGCAAACGAATATGAGCTAGCTCGTGAGCGAGCGTAAATCTTTGCCGATTTGGATTATGGAGCGAGTTAATACCAGCGATTGGCACGCTATCTTTTATAAAAGCCATTCCAGAAAGATCGCCATCAAGAGGCGCGTACTGAACTCTCACCCCCAAAGCTTTGGCAATTTTCTCCACCGGAACAGGCGCTGATTTAACTTGATGATCTTCAATGAGACGACGAGCAGCGTCTCTCGCGTATGAACTTCGGGGAGCCATAGTTATTTCCTTTCGTACTTATCAGTACGAGCAAGGGCACGGTGAATGACGCTTTCAACTTGCTTCTTTTGAACGGCCGTTATGTCTCGGCTCCGGATGGGCACTGGCTGAATCTCTTCGTTACTCATGTTCGCGGGCAACACCTCTACCACCGAAGGCCATTCAAGTGCTTTCGCGAGTTTATAAACATGATGCAACATTACTTTCTGTCGACCAGCTTCGATGTTTGCCAAAGAAGCCCTAGTCAACCCTATCCGCGCCGCGACCTCCGCTTGCGTGAGTTTTAGCTCATCTCTTCGCTTAGCGACTGCACGTCCGAGCGATCGATAAAGTGTCAGTTCGTCCTTAGGCATCATTCAATTCGAACCCTTTGATTCGCATAGATGAATCCATTTCTATAGTTAGCGTCAATGATGCAAACATGTTTGTGAGAAGCACATTAATCTATATTTTGCGATTGCATCATTGACATCGCATTTAGGCGCCCCTACCGTCCATTTCGATTGTTGGCGGAAGAACTTTCTAAGCTGAGGAGCGCCTGGAAATGTTGGCTAAGGTTCCCGATAATTCGAACCTCCCCAAAGGCATTCATCGAGTCTGGCAACTGCCAGACGAACGTCTGGGCACACTTTGGGACTCGATCGTCGTAGACGAGCAGCTCAAATCCCAATTGGTTTCGCAGGTTGCGCTAAATTTTACGCTTCGGGGCAAAGTCGCTCGAAGCGTCGCACCACTTCATGGCGTCATACTGCTGGTAGGAGAGCCTGGAACAGGCAAGACGTCACTTGCGAGAGGTGTCGCGAATCGTGCGGCTCAAACTTTTCCCAGTGCAGCGTTCCAGTTGTTGGAAGTCGAGCCGCATTCACTGACGAGCGCCGCAATGGGCAAGACCCAGCGCGCTGTAACAGACTTGTTTTCGCAATCGATTGGTGAGGCTGCAGAGCGGGGACCAACGATCGTCCTATTAGACGAGGTTGAAACGCTTGCTGCAGATCGATCAAAAATGAGCATGGAAGCTAACCCTGTAGACATTCACAGGGCTACAGACGCGGTACTGGTACAACTCGATGCGCTAGCAGAGCGCCTCCCCCACTTACTGTTTTTGGCAACGAGCAACTTTCCACAAGCCGTCGATAGCGCCTTTACCTCTCGTTGCGATTTGGTGGTCACGGTTCCTCTGCCTGATGCAAATGCGTGCTCAGCGATTTTGCAGGATTGTCTACGTGGTCTGAGCAAGACGTTCCCTGCAATTGACGCCCTATTGCGCTCCCCCTTGCTTGCCAAGTGCGCAGCGGCTTGCGTCGGCCTCGACGGCAGAACCATAAGAAAGATGGTTATCAACGCGATGGCTCGGGACCCTCGCGTTGCAGTCAACCCTTCGCTCCTTACTGCGGAACATCTGTTGGCGGCAGCTGAAGCTGCTGTGAGAACCCGCCATAAGAAGGCGTCCTGAAATGGCGACGGTGGTTAGCCGGCATTTCATTTGCACGCCGGCTCGCGATGCTAACAGCACTTGGTTAGCAATCGTAGATTTGCTCACGCGAGGCACGAAAGGCCCGAAACGAGATGAACTGCTATCGGTTTCGGGGATCGTAGCAAGCACGATCGCTGATCAGGCCCCGCGTGAGGCTGCTATTACCGTGACCTGTGACGGACCGCGGACACGAATTTATTGCCTCTATGAAGACGATGCCATCGATGGATCAGACTGCAACGAAGATTCTCTTGGCTTCGATCCGTTGGAAGGTAATTGGCAGTTATCGTTGCCGTGCCTAACCGATGATCTTTCTTGGGTTCAGAGCGCGCTTCAAAGGCGTTCAAAGCGAGTCACGGCTCGGGACTGCAATGAAGACGTCGAGATTTCTAAAGCAGAAATTTCATCGTCTACCGAACCATTGCTTATCGATCCGAAAGGATTTTTCAATTCATGACCAGCGTAGCTGTCTATTCATACACGCACTCGGTCACGTATGTGGCTGACAATATCTTGAAAAGCTTCAAAGACATTATTCGTCTTAGCGGGCTAGATCCTAGTAATTTGGTCGAAGAGTGGAGCAGCACGATGAACGCTCTTACAACTTGGCTGCATTCGGGCCATCTAGAACGAGTAATTCTGGAAGTATTCAATCCAAATACTGACGATTTAATTGGGCGCTGGGATGTCGACGTTGTTTACGGCGCTCAAGGGGATGGCAACTTCTGGACCGACAGTGATCAGATTAGATATGCAGTACGCAAGGTGGGGCTTTGGCCTAGTGAGGCGCACTACCGCTTAATCCTGATTAACAAACCTGGCCGTCCAGACGTTCCTGGTTGGGGGTCAACACATTTCCGTTCCACGCAGGGCTTTGTAAGACAGAGTCTTGGCAGCACGATCGAGCACAATGGGTTAGGCGGAAGCGCTGCTTATTGGAGGCGAACAGGATGATTGGCATCGAGGACGCTTTCCGGAAGTTTAAAAGTAAACTCGAACTGAACGATCAAGAGCAGAAAAACGCGTCTCTTCGCCAGAACGAGGTTCGCGATTACCTAGACACTAAGTTTTCAATTGATCGCAGTTTTCTGACTGGATCGTATGCGCGATACACCAAGACTAAGCCGCTCAAAGACATCGACATCTTCTTCGTGCTCAACGCGAAGGAGAATGATTATCGTTCAAAGGCGCCTTCCGTGGTGATCAATGATTTTCACGAGTCCCTTGCTGAAAAGTACGGCGAGAAGGCCGTAAAAAAGCAAGGCCGATCTGTTAACATCGACTTCGGTGTAACAGTCGACTCCGAAGATAACACTGACTATCGCGTTCTCAGCGTAGATGCGGTTCCAGCTTTCGAGTCCGGTAGCAACTATGAAATTCCCGACACCGATGCCGCGAAGTGGATCAAGACAAATCCCGAAATCCACGCCGAAAAGGCGACCGCGGCGCATAAGGCTTTTTCGAACGAGTGGAAAGGCATCGTTCGAATGGTCAAATACTGGAACAACAATCCTCGGCACGGCGAAAAGCCGATCAAGCCCAACTTCTTGATTGAGGTCATGGCGCTGGAGTGCCTGTATGGAGGCTGGCAAGGCCGCTTCGATTACGAGCTCCAAGGCTTCTTCTCGACTCTTGCTGATAGGATCGGCGATATCTGGCCCGATCCTGCTGGCTTGGGCCCGCCAATCAGCAACAGTATGGATGCTGCTCGCAAGGATCGGGCACGTCAGCTGCTAAAGGCAGCTAGTCGCGAAGCGAGCTTGGCGATCAACTGTGCGCGACAGGGTCGGAACGGGGATGCGCTGAGAGCATGGCGTGATCTTTTTGGCCCCAAGTTTCCGCTCTCATGATGACGGGATTTTTACGTGTCTGACTGGTCTTTACAAACGCTGTTGGCTTCGCTCCACGAAGACATACAGACGCGACTTGAAACGGTTCGAAAGTCGTTTGCTCACGGACCTACCAAAGGCGATGCGAGCGAACGCGTTTGGCTGGATCTGTTTGAGAAGTATCTGCCAAAGCGATACCAGGCCGCTACCGCGCACGTAGTCGATAGTCTTGGAGCTTTCAGTGATCAGATCGATGTTGTTGTTTTTGACCGGCAATATTCGCCATTCATTTTCAACTACGAAGGGAAGATCATCGTACCGGCAGAAAGTATCTACGCGGTTTTTGAAGCGAAGCAGACTGTAAATGCCGAGTTAGTGAAGTACTCCAAGGAGAAGGTTGCGAGCGTTAGGCGTCTACACCGAACTAGCTTGCCGATTCCATATGCAAAAGGAATCTATCCGGCGAAGGCGCTAACTCCTATCCTTGGAGGCGTCCTCAGCTTTGAAAGCGATTGGTCTCCTGCGCTTGGGCCGACTCTTGTCAAAGCACTAGAACCAGCCTCCCCAGAGGAAAGATTGGATTTTGGATGCGTCGCAGCCAAAGGTCATTTTTATTTCGACCATGGAGTCCAGGAATATATTATGCGGGCTGAAGGTAAGCCTGCGACCGCATTCCTGTTCAAGCTCATATCGACCTTGCAGTTCAGCGGCACGGTACCAATGATTGACGTCGACGCCTACGCGAAATGGCTTGATGTCTAAACCCACCTTCTTCACTTTTAGCTTCCCGCCACTTCCTAAATATTTTTGACGCACTCGCTAGCTTTACAACTCTTCCTTACCGTAGTGGTCGCACCTCTAGCTTTTGGTTGTTTCCTCACCAGATGTTCTTAGGCTCGGCCCCCAAAGTAAGTTTCGAGAACTCAAGAAAAATCCCCGCTGCAATCGCGCGAGGGCTTCGCTAAACAAGCGATCACTTTCAAGCGTTCTAGTTCATGCGCGCTTAGCTAAACCAGCGGTCGCCCATACAGCTTGTTCATACTCGTCAGTTGTTTTGAACCGTATTTCGTCGCCGACCGAGTATCGCTCAACCTCGTTGTTCTTCAATTGGAAGGCCAGCACCATGGCGACCTGTAATTGTTTGCTGGCGCCATCAACTAAGTTCCTTTTCTTGAATGCATCAACAGCGTAGCCAAGTATCTCCCCCAGTAAGCCGTCTAGGTTGAGCGCGGTGAAGTCAATCGTATCGTCGCAGAGGTTGGCTGGAACGCCTCCCAAGACATCCGGCGCGCTTACAATTTTTTTCCCGGATACACTTTTGATCAAAAGCTTTCCCGACACCTGCAGCCACTTCAAAATTAGTTCTCGGAGAAAGCGATCAGAAGCTTTCTCGTTAGGGTTTGTTTTGTGGTAGCGTGCGATCTCCTGATTAACGAGATTTGTCAGTTCAGACGTTAGAACAATGGACTTTTCCATCGGCGTCATTCCTCGAGTTACGTCTAGTCGATAGCTGGATTACAGGTGTTACTTTGCCTCAATTTCACTCGTTAGCTTTTTGCTGTTTCCTAACGAGTTCTCGACTTGATAGCCGCTGTTTCTGCTAGCCCTGATGATTGAAGCAGCTTCTTGAGTTTCTTCGCGCGCCGAGTAGAACGGAAATCCAACTCTCGGCTAACAATTGCGAGCTGCTGGTTAGCGGCATGGACCGCCTCCTCCAGTTGCTGAATGGAGTGGTACAGAAAGGGCCTCTTCACTGTTGAGCTATTCACGGACATGGTTGCTTGAGGAGGGGAAGCTCAGGCACAAGTCCGGAGCTCCCCCTGCGATTTCCTACTCAGCTGCGCGATATTCCTTGAGCAGATCTTTTATTGCTTTTTTCGCCGATAGCAGGTCTTCGAGATCAGCTTTCTCCGGTACTACGATGACGACAGGATGGAAGTTTGGATCCTTAAGGGTAAGCTCTATCTCGGTTTCGTTTTTGAAACGCCTCTTTCTCGAGGCAGGAATTACAAAGCGACCTGGTGTCATACGATCCCACAGTTTCTCGATCATACCTTCTACGTTCATCTCTCAAGATCCTTGTTTGATTAGCGTTCGCAATTTTTACTTCATTAACGATATTGATCGAAGCCCATCAGCGACTGGTCACGAACAATGACGAACGCAGCACCGAAGTAGATTCCCGATGGACGAATTAAATCCTGAACTCGCCGACTTTTTCGATGCAGATACCGGCGAAGTTCATCACCCTTTGCTGATCACGATTTTAGTGCCGAGTTCAGTAGAGGCGGCCAACGAGATTTTCATTCGGAAGAGTTCAGATGCAACGGAAGCCCTCAAGGCTGGCAATTGGAACGACTATGTTTTCCTGCACGAGCGCCCGTATCGGCTCGACGCACTACGCAGATGTATCGCTGGAGGCATATCCGGTAGCGAATACTGGAAACTTGTTGGAGATGTCTGGAGCGATTCAGAGAACATCTTCGAGAACCTCGCCGGCTGGCGAGAGGTTTGGTCCTCCAATGAAAGGTCACGCGCCTCCTGTATGAACGATGAAGAACTTCAATTTCTCTCATCTTTAGTGTGGCCGCAGAATGTTTGGCGAGGTTGCATTCCTTCTATCGATCATTCCTCTTTGTCTTGGACGCTTGATTTAGAAGTAGCGCGGTGGTTCGCGAAAAAATGCGCAATCAACGGTGATAAGTCAGTGATTGTGACCGGGAGTGTTCGATCAGAAGACGTGTTAGCGTGCTTCCTACGTCGAAATGAAGCAGAGCTCGTTTGCCGTTTCGTGAGAATATCATCCGTCGCGCAGCTTTAGTCTTACTGCTTTTTTGACGTCTACTTAATGTGCTAGCTTTTAGGCACTGACGATTCTGTTTCCATGGCCGGAAAACAAGCGAAAATACTTTCCGACAAAGATGTAACCGCTCTCGTTAGAAGTACCCTCAAATCTCGCTATGCCGCTCGTGACCTAGCCATCGTTTTGCTTTCGGTGAAAGCAGGCCTGCGCGCGAGCGAAATTTCAAAGCTTACTTGGGAGATGTTGCTCACACCGACAGGGCAGATCGGTAGAACTATTGAGTTGCGAGATATTGCTGCAAAGAAGCGTCATGGACGAACCATTCCGATTCATAAAGAGCTTCATCGATCGCTAGAAAGGTTGAAAAGTCTGGCTCCAGGGTCTCATGGGCCCGTTATTGAGTCAGAGCGAGGCGGCAGTATCAGCCCATTGGGGATAGTGAATTGGTTCGCCGATCGTTATCGCAAGCTCGGGTTGCAAGGCTGCTCATCGCATTCGGGAAGGCGAACATTTGTCACTAAGGCAGCTCGACTTGTTCACGCCGCTGGCGGTTCGCTTCGCGATGTGCAGATTTTAGCTGGCCATCGGTCAATTCAGACGACGCAGCGTTACATCGACGGTGATAGTGATGCGCAGCGAAAACTCGTGTCGCTAATCTGATGAGGCCGCACTCCTTAATAGAATATCGCAGAGCCGAACGACTTATCAACACCCTTTGCGACATCGCCCACGGAACGACCGAGCTGCGGAAACTAACCAATCGACGCTTTGCCTCTCACCTATGCCAGGCAATAGTACGAGGAGACAACAACGCGCTCTACTCCTGGCTTATGAACACGTTCAGTTATCAGGGGCTGTCAGATCAAGCTGCAAGAAAATTTATTGAGGAACATGGCAACGCTGAATTTACAGACATATCGAACGGGCTAGAGTCTTCCGTCCTTTGCGACAAACTGAAAGGGTTTTGGACGTTTAAGCACTGCTACTATCAAAAAGCGCGGCAAAGCTGCTCCTGCGCGCGCATGACATCTTGCTGCCCCCTGCCTCGCCCACCACTGCGAAATGGAAGATTGAATCAGACGGCCTTTAGCCTCTATTTTTTTATTAGAGACGTTGCGGGTGGTGATCTCATTAGGTTTGTCGATCGATTGATTGAGGCACTCCCAGAAAACGCCTCGCCGCGAGAAGTTCACGATGGTTTAGTGCCGCCGTGGAAAGGAATTTTCGGGATCTCGGACAAGGTAGTATCGATGGCGCTTGCGACACTCTTGCTTAGCGCGCCAGCCAGCAAGCCGCGGTGGAAAGTATCGGGCCAGCGTCTCATCGTGATCGACACCTTGGTTCACAACTTTCTTCATCGCACCGGATTAAACTCGTATTTTGGTCGACCTCATTCCTACGGAACTGCATGCTACGAAGCCGATGGTTGCTTCGACGTCCTCGATCAACTTTCTAATCACGTGGATGCCCGTCGTTTTGACGCGAATTTTCCCGCTTATTTTCCGCGGTTCGTACAATTGGCAATTTGGCGTTTTTGCTCTCAGTCCTACTGGGGGCTGTGCAATGGCCTAGCGATCGACGATTCAAAGCGGTGTCGTTCGAGAGATTGTTATTTGCGAAGCGATTGTCAGCGCGTTGCTCTCAAAGGCTGAGTAATTCAGCGTTTTGACAGATGCTACTGGTGGTAATATAGTAGTGATGCTCGCTGAGTCGGCAGAATCTGTCGGAATCAGCCATTCATCGAGTTTTCCAAAGCCTCTGCATCCCGCAGAGGCTTTTTGCATAAGAGGGACCCTCATGAATTCGAAAAAGGGTGTGAAGACGCGCGTAGCTGCGGTGGTCTACGGGCTCGACGAAGATACGAAGCCTCACGCAGCAGCATTTTCAGAGAAGGATGCCGAAGCTGCATCGAAGGCAGCTATCCAGCTCAAGATGAGAATCTGGAAACCAACGACCGACCTACCCGGCTCTCTGCAGAAGCTACCGGCTGGAATGATTGCATCGCCTGGGCTTGCAGCAATTCCAAAAGTACCTCGAGAACTTTTCGAGACGGTGTTGCAAGCGGCAACACTCGACAATCCAGAGCGGAAGAATACCGTTCCGATGATCAATGACGACGATAAAGCTGCGGTGAAGCATTTGAAGAATGATGACCGCGCCGAACTTGAACGTCAGATCATCGCGGTAGCTCATGAGCGACAGAACGGCCGACTTCCCGAGGACTGGGCATCTATAAAAAAGGGAAGCGTCGTCCTTGTGCACCAGAATAGAGACGACGGATGGTGGGAAGGACTCGTCACCAATCGGCAAGGTAACATTCTAACTATTATTTGGCGCGACTATCCGAAACAGAATCCAGTCTTAAGGCACTGTTCGGCCGTTGCTCTAATGAACCCACGAACACACTGAGAATAACTTCCTCCAGCAAGGGGCGCCCAAGTGGCGCCCCTGCTGCTTTTTGGATCACGGAGAAACTCTCATGAAGTACGGAAGAGAAAACATTCGAGTATTAAACGATCAGTTGCGAGCCAGACTGACAGGAGGTGCAGCTGTTATGACTCCTGGTGTTGCTGCCTTAGGTGCTGAAGCGGTCAACCGCGCGATTAAAGCAATCTCTATTTTCGACGACTTTTGCGAAGACAACGACCCACGTCACGAGCACGACTTTGGTGCCATAGATATTGAGGGTCAGAAGGTTTTCTTCAAGATCGATTACTACTCTCCTGATCTCAAGACCGGTTCCGAAGACCCATCCGACCCATCCGTCACGCGTCGAGTCATGACGGTTATGCTCGCGTCTGAATATTGAGGTGCAACATGCAAAAGCGCTTTCAGCATGCACCAAACCCATGCGACCTGCTTCCGTCCTACCGCCACGTCATCAAACTGGACCATCGCTTTGCACCAGAGCGTCTGGATTTGGTTGAAGCCCGTGAATTGCTGCGGAATGCAATCTATTCAATCTGGGACAGGTCCGCTGAGAAGGAACTTGATATACATCTCCCTACTTTTCTGAAGTACATCGCGAAGGATGTTTCAACACTTCGACAATTGCTTCAACTTGCATCGCAAGCGTGTGCACCAATTTCGCTAACCGATAGTGCTCTGCAATTAGTGGATCACGCTTACGCTGCTGTCGGAATCTCAGAACATCACGATTATGACTGCGCCATTCCAAATGAGATTTATCGCTTCGATAGTGGCGATCACCTACTTGTTTACTGGGGTCACCACGAGATTGCGGCCGAAGCGACGGTTCTCACAAGCACCGAGAACTTTTCTCTTCCACCGGGTGACTACAGGTCTTATCAGCTGAACGCTTTGGCTGGTCCTCGAGCTCGAAAGGACTGCGCATTGATAAGAGAGCGAATTGGCTTAGGTCCTTGGGCAGTCGTTACGCGAGGCTATTTCTTTCCGTCGCGGTTTCTCATTCACTGCCGGCGTCCTTACCTAGATAGCGACATGAGTATCCGACAAAGACTTTCTCTGCGGGAATCGATCATGGACACTCTTTCGTTGGCGTTCGCGGTCGGTGCAAAGACTGTCTCGCTTCCGCTTATTTGCCCCAGAGGGTCCGGTTCAACTGAGAATAAAGCTTACCGGACAGCATGCGAGGCGGTTTTGAGTGCCCGCAATTTGGGTTGGAGCTTTAAGACGATTCACCTAACCGGTGTCGCCAACAGTAAAGATAACGGCGCGTCAGGTCCGCTTTCGCGGTCCCCTGGCGGGCTTGCGGCCCTTCGATAATTCAATCGGGCCCTTAGCTATCGCTGTTTCTATGTTGAACAAGGCACCTATCCTCACTTCTAAAGCGTTGGCGATCCGGTCAAGGACATCCAGAGACGGGTTTTCCTTTTGCCGCTCAATCCTTCCCAGATGAGCCCGCTCTAGTTTTGCGTCTACCGCAAGACCTTCCTGCGAGAGCCTACGGGCCACCCTCAGTTTCCGAACATTCAAGGCGAGCAAACGGCGACTGTTCATACCCAAAAGCGAACAGTTGGCGTTCCATTAAACCACGTCTAAAAAGACTCATTTAGGGAGCATGCACATGAACCAGCGGGATCAATCCAGTCCAACCTCAACGCCCAGGCCGCCGCGGCCTCTTCGACAACCCAGCAACTCTGAGTGGGGCTTCGCGACCAAGCCCGATGGCACCTTAGTTTTCCGGAACTGGTACTTCCTTGTCGCGACGGCTGGCATAGGTCTTCTGCTAGCCCTCACGGGCGTTCTCATATTCCTAGTCCCGATTCCAGCCTGGATGGTATTTCTTGAATGGAAAGGCGTCGAACTGAAGGACGGGCAAATCACCTATCCCGTTCGGCTTGGACTGCCTCTAGCAACCATTACTGAGGTGCCTGCTCTTTTCCGAAAGACCCTCGACCTCAGCGAGGTTCACGATGCAACCACCGCCACCATTCGGCACGAGCGAGGCGACTTCATCCAGCAGTTTATTCGTGTTGCTAACCTAACCGGTGAGTTCGGGGCCGCAAAAGTTGTATTCGACTCTAAGGCAGGCAGAGACCGATTGTTCGCAGTGCTCAAAAAGCAATTCCCACACATCACAATCCATCGGTGGACGTGAATATGAAAAGCAGCATTTTCGGCAAAAATTCCTCAGGGTGCTGAATTCCAACCCCGTTACCTCAAGTTACAAAACGCTAATTTCTTTCTTCACATGAAGGAAAATTAGTATGTCCCAGGAACTTGAGAGATTGCTCAAAATAGTCGAAGGCCGGCGGTGTTGGGGCGACGAACCATCACCTGAACTCATCGAGCGAATAGAAGAGGAAAGACGAAAGCTTCGACCATCACAAGAACTGCAGGATACTCTCACAGCCCTACGACAACTTTGGTTTAGTTCAGCAGGTTCGACGAAGCGAGACAGGCATATTCCGTTCCTAGGGGAACTGTACCGTGAGGTGCAAAACTACCGTTACCTCAAGACGCTCGACGATCTGAAAGCCGGTCTCACGAAGTTCTATGATGTAGACCCCTTCAACCGGGATGCCTACTCGATGTTGCTGGTCGCAGTTTGCGGTCCAAATCTCAGCCGCAAGGTTCGCTCCACATGGGCGGCCTGTTTGCGAACGGTGGAGCGGAACAAAACACCGAAAGACTTGGGGGCGGCTCAAATTCTACGACTTGGCGGCATTAACCGCTGCGCGCAACGGTAGCTACTCGTACTCATGTAGCGACGTCCGGGACCCGCTTCATCGAAGTAGCGATGTCCGGGAGCCAAATAGTTGTCTGCTACAGGTTTGTCCGTGATCTCGCCGTCCGCAATCTCTTTCACTCTCCATAGCAGAATGGATCATCGTGAGTATAGACAGTGTCATCTACGTATTAGATAGCCACTGAGAGTTGGAAGAGTAGAATACACTGCGTTCCGATTTCAGTCAGCTCGCGGACAAAAAGCTTGCGCGTTAGAACCGCTGAAAAAGCCGCTGCACGATCCCCCATCTGTCTAGCAGTGGCATTAGTTCCGCAAGGTGGATCGCGGACACAGACGGTGCCTTATTGTTCAGATCCGGACGCGGCTGCTTAATCTTGAATGTGCTCTTTAAGGTGTAGGTAGCAACACCCAAAACTTCGGCTTTCCGAACCGCCTTTACGACAACCGAGGAGCTACCTGGAAAGTACTGTTTTAGCGCGGTACGGGCGTCCTCCGAGGAAGACTTAATCAGGATATGCCAATGTGGTTGCCAGTGCGAATTTCCATTCGCACTCACGTTGAATGAGAAATCGATCCCGCCGACTGCTATTGATCCCGACAAGGCGCCGCGCGCAAATTGCTTTCGTAATCGATCTTTTGCTAATTTTGGATTGTAGTCGCTTAAATCCCCCAGCTTGAACTTTTCAGGGGGGACAAGCGTCACAAAGCACCAATCTTCATCATCAGCGCAAATGAGCTGGGCAATCTGTCCGGCCCAACGCAAACGAAATGCTCGCATACATGTTGGACATGCGCCTGAGTGACAACGTTTACCCTTCTTACACTTGGACAGCTTGTCCGCGAGCTTACGCGAACGCGTTCCACCGGCTGCCAGAATCTGCACAAGTGCTCGCAACCTTAGAAGGCACAGGCCCGTACTCTCGAAAACTTCTAGCCTTTTCGCAGCGCTCCACTTCCTCGAAGGTGCATGGCTGTAAAAAATCTGATCTGCGTACCTGAGCCGTTTCAAGGGTTAAAAGCCCATCTTCGGTAGCGACTCTAAAAGTGCTATAAGTTCGCTTTTGCGAACCAGCGTTCGCCGACCCAGCTTTAGGGGATTTAATCTTCCCTCATAAGCAAGTTCGTAAAAGAACGTCCTTTTGATGCGAAGGAATTCGCAAGCTTCCTTTACCGAGAGCACTTCAGAGTTTGGCATTCTAGACACCTCTTAGGTTGAGGTGTCCTTCTCAAGAAACTTTTTTGGCAGAAAAAGCCCGGCTATTTTTTGCCTAACAAGTTTCTCCAATCTTCGCGACGGGTTGCCTTAAACTCTTCCTCCATTTCTTTATAATATTTTTCCTTGGCAAGCTTTATTTTTTGATCTGTTGCCTTCTCCGATTGCAATTTCCGCTTGGTATGGATCCAACCTAACTCCAAAAAATTTCTGAAAATATCATCTTTGGCAGTAAACATATCTCTTAGATTTCGTCTTAGCGTGGAGGCATTGATCTTTTCCCCTCCTATCGTTTCGGTCTTTGAGAATAATTCAGGCGTCATAGATCCTGGATTTCTTCGGGCAGCGTCCGCAAATGCACGACCAATCTCAAAATACTTTTGTGACGTTAGCCCCTTTGGCCGACCTTTTTGCTGAGACCACGCCAAGGCTAGAATTAATATGCGCCAATCTTTATAGTCTGTGTGGTCTAGGCCGATCTGCTGAAATAACTCAATCGCCGGCATATCGATCGAACGATCACCATCTAAAACTGCAGGCTGATCCCTTTCCCCTACCATTATCCATGGACCGTTGATCAGAGCTGCTCTTCTAGCAATCGTTTCGACCAAATCCTTTCTCCTTTTTCCCTTTTTAGGATGAAGAATGGTGTCAAGAACTTTGATCGAGCGAGCTAGCATCTGATCGGAATGTTTGTGATGGAAGTCTTCGACGTCAAAGCCGCTCTCGTCCGTTTCCTCATTTGACATAGAAATTCTCATTTGCCGGTTTATTTTCATGCCATTCTTAGCAAGTTGGCGCCGAGCCAAGAAGCCTTCAGGTACCCGACTTTAAAGATTGGCCGTTTGTCGGTACATCGTCCGAATGGCTGTCGCTGGTACCGAAGCGATTGAACTCGATCACGTTGTCTAAGGCCAACCCGAGAATCACACGCAATCGGCCCTCCCAAGCGGCGAGCGCCCTTTCCTTCTCTGCCATGCGCTCGGTCTTTACGTAATGACGCACAAGAGTTCGGGTTTGGCCACTGCCACCCGACTGATGTCCCAATATCGCTGCGACCGTATCAAGTGGAATGCCGAGATCGACCATGCCGGTCGCCGCTGTTCGCCGCAGGTCGTGGCTTGTAAAATGGTCGATCGGCATATCAGAGCGCCTTTTTACGAGAAGGTTGCCAACATTGACGGAGCGAAGCGTGTTGCCGAACTCGGATGCGAAAAGTCTTCCATCTTGCGTCTCATCAACCCGCGAAACGACAATCTCTCGCACCATACCCATCAAAGGCAGAGTCCGAGGCTTCCCATTCTTCGATCTCTCCGCGGGTAACGTCCAAATCGAACTTTCCAGATCAACTTCGCTCGCCTTCATTCCGCAAATTTCACCGCATCGAGATCCAAGAAGCAATTGGAGCTTCAGGATATCGCAGTGATGCTGGGGTAGGTTGGACGGCACCAGCCACGCCCAAAGCGAGGCAACCTCTTCCGATGACAGCGTGCGATCACGAATAGAACCGGACGAGTACGAATTGAGTCCATCAACCGGGTTCACATTTATGTAGTCCTGGGCCTGGGCCCAACGCATCATTGTTCCAAGAACCTGCCGCTGCTGCTCAGCTTCGCGCAGATACCCTCTATCTGCGACCGCATCGAGAATTTCGCGAATATCGCGACGCTTAATGTCTGCTGCAGCATATTTCAGAAGCTTCTTCAGCGAACGCTTGAGCCGCAATTCGATTTCATGTGCCGTCCGTAAGCGCCCCCGAAGCCGGCGCTTGGCGTAGACCTCAATCAGTTCCGAAACTGAAACCCGGCGCTGTTCTTCGATTTGCTTTCGTGCAACTTCTTGAACCAAGTCGCGACCATCGCGAGCGGCCTTGCGGATTTCGTTTGCCCGGATCCGCGCTTCTTCGAGCCCGATGAGCTTCATCATCCCGAGTGACACGCGCCGCACGCGTCCGCGCTTTACCCGATACGAAAAATCCCAAGTCATCGCGCCGTTTGTCGCCACCCGCACAGCCAAGCCCGGACAACGCGTATCCGGTACGCGGTACGGCTTCTCCTCGGCCTTCAATGCCTGAATAGCCAAATGCGTTAGTGCTTTTGCTGGACGTGTACTTCCCGATCCACCCGACATGCTTTTCATCGCTTTCCGTCGCAACACTGTCGCAACAAAATCGTCGTTTCCGAGCGAATTTTCACGATCAACTGCGAACAAGAATAGCACGATTAGTCGAGTGATATCAGTGTGCTGACAAACTTCTACGAACTTTGACGAACACCAAGATAAGTTTTGGTTGCAGACCTATCTCGTCCACATGCGCGATCCGCTTTTGCTCCTGAAACAACTCAAGTGGCGCGGCTTTCTCGCTTTCCAGCTTCTGATCGGCGGCTCGGTACTCGCGGCACTCGTGCATCCGTTGTTCGCAGCGTGGCTGGTGCTGGATTCGACATTCGGCTCGCTGCTTTCGCCCGCAGCCTCGGCGTTGCAGTGGTCGCAGAAGGGACTCGCTTTCGCGACATTGGCGAGCGGCTATATCGCTTCCGCGGTGCTTGCTTTTGTCGGCATGCGCCGGCGCGGCGCGATTACCTCGGCTTGGGTATTGCTGACGATCCCCGTTTACTGGCTGCTGCTTTCGGCGGCCGCGTGGCGCGCGGTGTGGAAACTCGTCGTAGCCCCTTATCAGTGGGAAAAGACCGCGCACGGCGTTGTCCGGCGAAATTCCAACGCCGGCAATACATGAACAAAATGCACGCAGCCTTATGTTGCGCTACTCTTCTTCCTTTCCTTCCTTGGCTGCCAGCTTATTGAGCTTCAGCTTCAGGCCGACAAAAAAGTCGTCCGCGGATTCAAGCGTCTGATATTTCGTGCCCCGCGTATAGGAAAGCTGAAGCGATAAATCGACGAGGTCGGTCGAATTGTCCGGGTTGTATTCGATCAGTTTCATCTTGGTGCCGGCTTCGAACCAATCAATATTCGTGCGGAAAAAGGAAGACCCCAAGGTTTCGTACATATAACGGTATTTGGTGTAGAAGCTGAGGTTGTGGAATATCGAAGTCTTCGCAAAGGAAATGTCCACATCCACCGCAGGCCCTATCCACAAATAGTCTTCGTCTTTCGTCAGACTGGCCAGCGAGCCGGCATTCCCTACGTAGACATAATTGGCGGTTACGCTCGGATAGAATCCAAGCAGAATGTCCGTGCCCCTTAGCCGTTTTCTTACTCCGACGTGGTACAGGTTCGAAACCGGCTCCCAAACGATTTCGCCGTTGTAGAGTTTCGTCTCGGACTTTTCGACGTCGGTCGTATAGATAAATTTGGTCGTCAGATACTCGGTCGGGACAAGCCACCCCCGATATTTCAATTCGAGACCGGCACGCGCGGAAAGCAGCCCGCTCTCTTTCGCATTTTTCGAGCGGACGTCCCATTCGACGCCCGGCACGAAGGCGAAACGCTGCAGACGCACATCGTCGTAAGCGCCCGCGTACGGCAGATCGCGCGTATTGTGAAATGCGTAAAGAAGGGCTCCCTTTCCGGCGACAATACGTGTCCGATCGATATTGTCCTGTGCGAAGCTCAAACTTGCTCCGTTATCGCTGAGCTTATTATCGCCGCGCAAAAACGCGGCATAGGAATATGCATCGCGCAGCAACAATACGCCCTGGAAGTCATTGCCCGGCGGGTTAACATTTTCCGGAGTTGACCGCGGCCGCGGCGGCACTACAGCCTTCGTCCTCTGCGGATTGCTAGTGAGCGCAGCGGAATTCGTTGTCTGAGAAGGCGACGTTTCCACTTGCGCCTTTCGTTCTTTCTGAAGCGCAGCGTTTAACTTCCGTCGCCCCGCTTCGGTGATATTCCCATTCTTATCCAAATAATTCTTCAACACCGCATTGAGATCGAGATTTACCTGCGCGTTTGAGGGCGATGAAATCACCACAAAGAATACAAGCGCACAAAAATACTTTTTAAACATCACTGCCCCCTCAAGAGTACAGGCTCAAACAAACAAATTTCGAGGTTGTGCTTGCAATTGAACCGGCTTCGCGGCCTTAACGAGCGAAATCACTCGCGCCACCGTGGTACTCGGTTTCATGCTTTCGGAATCCAGCTTTTCCGGTTGGGTTAGCGTCCAGCCCTCCGTCGCAAGATATGTCACGATGTCGTTCGGAAGCGCGGAACATTCGCTGGCGTCGAACCCCAACTTCGATAGCTTGTCGTTCAGCTTGATCTTGTTCGGATCACTTTCGTCACCGCACGCGGCAAGAGCAGCAATTATATCGGCGTCAACGCTTCTCCTCGCCGCGGTGTACGATACCGGCCTGAAAACAACGTCCGGGCCGATACGCTGCTGGAGCGAATTTGCAACCGGCGCAGACTTAAAGCGCGCCGGAAGATGGCTTTTTACAAACGACTCGATGAAATCCGAACCGGTGTATCCGGCGACGGCGAGAGCCATAAGAAATTTAATATCGATCGTCATGCCCGGCGCGTAGGACGCAAGTGCTGCGGCGGCGCCCGCGGTGAAGCCGAGTGCAATCGAAGTTAGAAATAGAGGAAGTTCGAAAACATTCGAAAAATTTAGCTTTTCGAGATCCGCTTGCTCGTTGACTTTTTTCAAGCCGACGGTCGCGCGAATTCCCTGACCAAGAACTCCCATCACGCCGCCAAGAAGAATGTAATAGAGCCACTCTGCTGCAGTCATATTAAGTTCCCCCAAGAAATGCTTTTCAGATGTAAGCAAATACTCGGAGAAATCGAAAGCGACCGCGCATGACCGTGCGCTGAGGTAATGCATTGCCTCTGCGGCGCGTTATCTCGCTTCGCTTGAGAAGTCGAAATTGAGTTTTAGTTCTGGCTCACAGCCGCCGCTTCAAATCCGCGGCGGCCGCATCCGCGTCGCGCTTGAGATTGAACGGCGCGATGAATTTTCCGTTCTTATCCATCAGATAGACGATCGCGGTGTGATCCATGGTGTAGCCGCCGCCTTCGAGCGGCACGCGCTTGGCATACACATAATAAGCCTTCTTCACCGCTTCGATCTGCTCGTTCGTGCCGCTCAGGCCGAAGATACGCGGATGAAAGCTGGAAAGATAAAGCTTCAGCTTTTCCGGCGTGTCGCGTTCGGGATCTACGGTGATGAAGATCGCGCTCACCTTCTCCGCATCCGCGCCGAGGCGGTTGAAGACTTCGGACACCTCGAACAGCGTGGTCGGGCAGATGTCCGGACAATGCGTGAAACCGAAAAAGACCAGAAACGGCTTGCCGCGAAAGTCGGCATCGGTGACCGTCTTGCCGTTCTGATCGACGAGCTGGAACGGACCGCCGACCGAGGAAGGCCGCGTCTGCTCGGAAGGCCCGAATACGAAAATTCCGGCCGTCAGCGCCAGCGCACCGGCCGCGAAAGCGGCAAGAACGACGAGCGTGCGTACCGAACGGTTCATCGAAAATCTTCAGAAGCAGGCGGCGATGCCGGCCGCGACCATGTCGAAGAAAATCTTGGTTCCGAACCAGGACCACATGAAACCCGCCACTGCCGCCAGCGCGCCGAAAAAGGCGGCGGCGCCGATCAAAAGCGGGCGTGAAGACGGCGTAAACGCGGTATGTACGGGCTCGGCCATAAGTCTTAGCTAGGGTCCGGGGGCCGCGGCGTCAACAATCAGCGCTTCCCCCACCGCACTGCACAGTGTCGCTGTGGCAGGCTGTCACAAAAGTGGCTAGCCTTTGGGGAGAAGGCAGGCCCGTCGCGCGATTGTCGCAATAGAGAGAACCTGCCTCGCTAGGATTTGGAAGAAACCCACCAAGGCGAGTGTTCCCTATGAAACCGACAAAACTGCTGCCCGGCTTAGCTTTTGCCGCCGCGACCTTTCTTGCCACGCCCGCATCCGCGCAGATCGAAATCCAGTGGTGGCATGCGCTCACCGGCGCGAACAACGACGTGGTCGTCCGGCTCGCCGACGAGTTCAACAAATCGCAGAACGAATACAAGGTCGTGCCGAGCTACAAGGGTGGCTATGCCGACACCATGAACGCCGGCATCGCTGCGTTCCGCGCCGGCAACGCACCGCACATCCTGCAGGTATTCGAAGTCGGCACCGCGACCATGATGGCGGCCAAAGGCGCGATCAAACCGGTTTACCAGATGATGGCCGAAGCCGGCGAGAAGTTCGATCCGAACGCCTATCTGCCCACGATCACCGGCTACTACTCGACGCTGAAGGGCGAGATGCTCTCCTTCCCCTTCAACTCGTCGTCCACGGTGATGTGGTACAACAAGGACGCGTTCAAGAAAGCGGGGCTCGACCCGAACGCGCCGCCAAAAACCTGGCCGGAAGTATTCGCCGCTGCGAAGAAACTGAAAGCCGCAGGCTACGACAAATGCGGCTTCTCGAACGCCTGGGCGACCTGGGTCAACATCGAGCAGTTCTCCTCGTGGCATAATCTTCCGATCGGCACCAAGGGCAACGGCATGGACGGCTTCGATACTGTCCTGACCTTCAACAACCCGACGGTGCTCCGTCATCTCGAAACGCTGGTCGAACTCCAGAAGGACAAGACCTACGACTATTCGGGACGCACCAACACAGGCGAAGGCCGCTTCACCAGCGGCGAATGCCCGATCTTTCTCACCTCGTCCGGCTTCTTCGGCAACGTCGCAGCGAACGCGAAGTTCGACTGGGGCAACGCGCCGATGCCTTATTATCCGGACGTGAACGGCGCGCCGCAGAACTCCATCATCGGCGGCGCTTCGCTCTGGGTCATGGGCGGAAAGACGGCGGCGGAATACAAGGGCGTCGCCAAGTTCTTCACTTTCCTCTCGCGCACCGACAAGCAGATCGAACTGCACCAGAAGTCGGGCTACCTGCCGATCACCAAGGCGGCCTACGAGCAGACCAAGGCTTCCGGCTTCTATAAAGAAAAGCCCTATCTCGAAACGCCGCTCCTGGAACTCACCAACAAGGCGCCGACCGACAATTCGCGCGGGCTTCGCTTCGGCAACATGGTGCAGCTCCGCGACATCTGGTGCGAGGAGATCGAGTCCGCGCTCGCCGGCAAGAAGACGGCGAAGCAGGCGCTCGATGACGCGGTCAGCCGCGGCAACGCGCTGTTGCGGCAGTTCGAGAAGACCGTCTCGCGCTGAAATCCGTAAGTAACGAATAAGAAAGCAAGCGAATGCAAAAGCGGGCGATATTCGGGGGCAAGACGCTCCCCTATCTCCTGCTTTTGCCGCAGCTTTTCGTCGTCGGCGTTTTCTTCTACTGGCCTGCGAGCCAGGCGGTCTGGCAGTCGTTCCTGCTCGAAGATGCTTTCGGCCTGAACACGAGCTTCGTCTGGTTCGAAAACTATAAAGAGCTGTTCGCGGACGCGGGCTATTACCGGACTATGCTCACGACCGGCGTGTTCGCGATCATGGTCGCCGGGCTTTCGCTTTCGCTCGCGCTTCTGCTTGCGGTGCAGGCGGACAAAAGCATCCACGGCGCGGGCGTCTATAAGACGCTTCTGATCTGGCCTTACGCAGTCGCGCCCGCTGTCGCCGGCGTACTCTGGATCTTCATGTTCCAGCCCTCGCTCGGCGTGATCGCGCACGCGATGCGCAATTTCGGAATCGATTGGAATCCGTTGCTCAACGGCAACGACGCGCTGCTGCTCGTGGTTATGGCTTCGACCTGGAAACAGATCAGCTACAATTTCCTGTTCTTCCTAGCGGGCCTGCAATCGATCCCGCGCGCGGTGATCGAAGCGGCCGCGATCGACGGTGCCTCGCGCACGCGGCGCTTCTGGACCATCATCCTGCCGTTGCTCTCGCCCACCGTATTCTTCCTCGTGGTCGTGAATATCGTTTACGTGTTCTTCGATACCTTCGGCATCATCGACGCGATGACGCAGGGTGGACCTTCGAAGGCGACTGAAACGCTCGTCTATAAAGTGTTCTTCGACGGCCGCCTCGGCGGCAATCTCGGCTCGTCCGCCGCGCAGTCCGTGATCCTGATGGTCATGGTGGTCGCGCTGACCGCGGTGCAGTTCCGCTTCATCGAACGCAAGGTGGCGTACTGATGGTCGAGCACCGCGGATGGAGCCGCTATATTCCCTATCTCGTGCTTTCGCTCGGCGTCGCGATCGTCGCCTTCCCGGTTTATCTGTGCTTCGTCGGCTCGACGCATCCGCAGGACGTGATCGCGAACGGCAACATGCCGATCACGCCGGGGCCGCTGTTCTTCGAGACCTATTACAAGACGCTGTTCGTCGGCTCCTCGGGCAGCACGCGCGAGCCGGTTTCGACGATGCTGCTGAACAGCTTCATCATGGCGAGCATGATCGCGATCGGGAAAATCGCAATCTCGATCATCTCGGCCTATTCGGTGGTTTACTTCAAGTTTCCGTTCCGGATGGCGGCGTTCTGGCTGATCTTCGTGACTCTGATGCTGCCGGTCGAAGTCCGTATCTACCCGACCTACAAGATTGCCTCCGATCTGCATCTTCTGGACAGTTACGCCGGTCTCACGATCCCACTGATCGCATCGGCCACCGCGACCCTGTTCTTCCGCCAGTTCTTCCTGACGATTCCCGACGAACTCGTGGAAGCCTCGAAGCTCGACGGCGCGGGACCGCTGCGCTTCTTCTGGGATACGGTGCTGCCGCTTTCGCGCACCAATATCGCGGCCCTTTTCGTCATTCTCTTTATCTATGGCTGGAACCAGTATCTCTGGCCGATCCTGATCACGACCCGCGACGACATGCAGACCATCGTGATCGGCATCAAGAAGATGATCGTTACCGCCGATGCGCTGACCGAATGGAACGTGGTGCTGGCGACCGCGATGCTCGCCATGCTGCCGCCGGTGATGGTGGTGATCCTGATGCAGCGCTGGTTCGTAAAAGGTCTTGTGGAAACGGAAAAGTAATGGCGAGCGTAGAACTGACCAACATCAAGAAGGTTTATCCAGGCAACGTCGAAGCAGTGCGCGACGTTTCGCTCACCGTGCCGAATGGATCCTTCACCGTGCTGCTCGGGCCTTCGGGCTGCGGAAAGTCGACGCTGCTCCGCATGATCGCGGGGCTGGAAACGATCACGTCCGGGACCTGCAAGATCGGCGAGCGCGTCGTGAACGAGATCGAGCCGGCCGAGCGCGACATCGCCATGGTGTTCCAAAACTACGCGCTCTATCCGCACATGAGCGTTTACGACAACATGGCCTATGGCCTGAAGAACCGCGGCACGCCCAAGTCCGAGATCGAAAAGCGCGTGCGCGAGGCGGCGGCACTGCTTGCGATCGAGGATTATCTGACGCGCAAGCCGCGCGCACTCTCCGGCGGCCAGCGCCAGCGCGTCGCCATGGGCCGCGCCATCGTGCGCGAACCGCAGGTGTTTTTGTTCGACGAGCCGCTCTCTAACCTCGACGCGAAACTGCGCGTAACCATGCGGCTGGAAATCAAGCGGCTGCACAATCGCCTCAACGCCACTTCGATCTTCGTGACCCATGATCAGGTGGAAGCAATGACGCTCGCCGATCAGGTCGTGGTGATGAACGCCGGCAAGATCGAGCAAATCGGCGCACCGGGCGAAGTCTATAAGCACCCCGCTAGCCGCTTCGTCGCCTCCTTCATCGGCGCGCCGGCGATGAACCTGATGCCGGGGAGAATCGCGGAAGCAGGCAGCGTCGAAACGCCGGGCGGTAAGCTCCCGTTCGACGCGAAGCGCTTTTCCGCGTCAGGCGAGGTCGAAGTTGGCATCCGCCCCGAGGATATCCGGACCGCGGACGGCGCGAACGGCGTCCCGTTCAAGGCTGAACTCGTCGAGGAACTAGGCGCGACCAGATTGCTGCATGGAAACTTCGGCACGACGCCGATCATTGTCGCGATCCCCGCCTCCGGCACCCAATACGAGAGCAAGGAAGTACGGCTTACCGTCGATCCGGCCGCCGTTCATCTGTTCGACCGGACGACGGGCCGTTCGCTCGCGCGCTAGGCGCGCGCGGCGAGCGCCGTCTTCAGCACGCGGGCAAAATTTCCGATCGCAAGTTTTTGGATTTTCGCTTCAGGTACGCCTTGCCGCTGCCAGTGCGCGATGACGCCTTTCAGGTTGCCGTAATTCGAGAGCGACGCGTAAGGGCCGAGCCCATTGATGTCGGTGCCGAAGGCGACATGATCCTCGCCAAGCCACTCGGCAAGCTCGAGTACGCGGTCAGCGTAGTTTTCGACGCTCTTGCCGACATCGGGCGCCAGCGCCCATAAGCCGACGACGCCCCCCTTCTTCGCAATTTCATTTGCGAGATCGAGCGAAAGCTGCCGCCGCCGCCAGACGGCGGCGGAGGAAACGAGTTGCTTCGCGACCGAGCCATGCGACCAGACGAGGGGAACGCGGGAAACTTCGAGCGCCGCCCGCGTCGTCGCTTCCGAGGAATGTGCCAGATCGATCAGCATGCCGAGACGATTGCACTCGGCAACGACACGCTTGCCGGTTTCGCTCAGGCCCCGATGCTGCGGCGCCTCGGTCTGGATGTCGCCGATCGAATTGCCGGTGTAGTGCACGAGCTGCAACTGGCGGATGCCGGCGTCGTAAGCGAGCTTCACGCGGCCGGGATCGTTCTCGACGAAGTTCGCGCCCTCGACCGACAGCACGATATGCGGCGTGCCGCGCAGCGCGAGATCGACGTCGGCGGCGGTTCTGATTGTTTTCAGTCTCTGCTCCGCGAGGTGCGCGCGAATCCGCCCAAGTTCGCGCTGAAACCAGCCGAACGCTTCGCCACCGCCGGGAACTGATTTCTGCTTGTAGGTTTTTACGTCGAACCAGAGGAGATCGCCGACCAGCGACCAGGCGACCAGCGTCGCGTTGCCCGCCGCGAGCGATTGCGCGAAGGGCCGAAGATGATATTTGCTGTTCGCGAAAAACGAATGGACGTGCATGTCGCCGACGAAAACCGGCGCCTGCGCGAAGGCGTTTCCAGGCAAGGCTAGCGGCGTACTGAGGACGCCCGCCAAGAATTCCCGCCGGTTCATGCGGCTCTCCCGCGAAGATTGGAGCGGGCGATGGGAATCGAACCCACGACATACAGCTTGGGAAGCTGTCGTTCTACCACTGAACTACGCCCGCGATGGCGCAAAGCGTACAAGAGCGGGGCAACATAGAAAAGGCGGGTTCACCGTGAGATTTGCATTACCCCGCGGAGTGACTTATATTCATTTTTATGAATATAAAAAGCCTTGAACACAAGGCCGACGAGGCCGCCGAATTTGTCGGGCTGCTCAGTTCGCCCCATCGGCTGCGGATTCTCTGCCTTCTTGCCGAAGGCGAGATGTCGGTCGGCGAAATCGGCGAGGCGACGAAGCTGCGACAGGCGGCCGTCTCGCAGCAGCTTGCGCTCCTGCGCGAGCACAGGATCGTGGCGGCGCGCCGCGAAGGCACCACGGTGTTCTATTCGATCTCGCACCCCGGCGCGGAAAAAGTCATCAAGACGCTCTACAGCGTCTTCTGCGAACCGGCGAAGAGCCGGAAAACATAGATCGCCGCGATGGACGAAAAAGCGATCGCCGAGCGTCCGAACGCGGTTCCATGGCCCCCGCTTCTGCTGCTCGCCGGCATCGCGACGGGTGCCGCGCTCGGCGCATTGTTGCCGATCCCTTTCCCCCTGATGGCGGCTCTTCAAATCGCTGGATATTTTCTTATCGCCATCGGAATCGCGTTCGACTTTTCCGCGATCTGGACGATGTGGCGGGCACGCACGAACATTCTTCCCCATAAGGCGGCGGGAACGCTCGTAACGAACGGCCCGTTCCGGTTTTCGCGCAATCCCATCTATGTCGGCAATACCATCACGCTGTTTGCGATGGCGCTCGCGTTTTCGAACTTGTGGTATGCGGCCGCCGCCTTCGCGATGGCATTCCTGGTCGACCGTCTGGCGATCCGTCGGGAGGAAATCCACCTGGCCTTGCGTTTCGGCGAAACGTGGAATGCCTATGCCTCCCGCACGCCGCGCTGGCTGTTCTGAACTTGCGAACGCCCCTTGCCTCGTGACCGCGCCCTGATTTAATGCGCTCGTAATAGCTGGCGGGAAAATCGAAGTGGCGAGACGCGCGAATCAGAGACGCGAGATCCATGCGACCTGGGGCGGCGCACCGCTCGAAAGGATGCGGCATTTTCTGGAGCATCGCACGACCGAGCATGTGCTCGCCGGGCTGATCATGCTGAACGCGCTGGTGCTCGGACTCGAGACCAGCCACAAAATCATGACGCAGTACGGTTGGTTCCTGGAGCCGCTCGATCACATCCTGCTTGGTATTTTCGTGGTCGAAGTGCTGGTGCGCCTGCTTGTCACCGGCCGCGGTTTCTTCCGCGACGCTTGGAACGTGTTCGATTTCATCGTGATCACGCTTTCACTGATGCCGCAGACCGGCCCGCTCTCGGTGCTGCGTGCACTCCGCATCCTGCGTGTGTTGCGGCTCGTCTCGGCGGTGCCGACGTTGCGGCGCGTGGTCGGCGGTTTGATCGGCTCGATGCCGGGCATCGGTGCGATCGCGTTCCTGCTCACGCTCGTCTATTATTGCTTCGCGGTGATGGCGACGAACCTGTTCGGCGACGACTTCACCGAATTCCGGAGCATCGGCTGGTCGGCGTACACGCTATTCACGGTCATGACCCTGGAGGGATGGAACGATCTCGCGAACCGCGTAATGGAGAAGCATCCTTACGCTTGGCTTTTCTTCATCCCCTATATTCTGACAACGACGTTCACGGTGCTGAACCTGTTCATCGCGATCATCGTGACGGCGATGCAGAACGAAGCTGACAAGATCCGGGAGGCGGAAGAGCGCGAGCATCGTGAAGAGCAACAGGCGTTGCAATCGCTCAAATCGAAAGAGTCGATCATTCTGGAGGAATTGAAGGCGCTGCGCGCGGAAGTTCGCGCAATCTCGAAAAAGAAAAAGAAAGCGTAAGTGCTGCTTAGATCGGCTTGAAGTGCTTGGAGAGCTTCAAGCCTTGGGCCTGATAGTTCGAGCCGACTTCGCCATAGAGTTTTTCCGGCCGCTCGGTCAGCCGCTCGTAAACGAGTCGCCCAACGATCTGCCCGTCTTCGAGAATGAACGGTACTTCGCGCGAGCGGACTTCCAGCACCGCACGCGCGCCATGTCCGCCGGCCTGCGCGTGGCCGAAACCCGGATCGAAGAAGCCCGCATAATGTACGCGAAATTCGCCGACCAGCGGATCGAACGGCACCATTTCAGCGGCGTATTCCGGCGGAACGTGTACGGCTTCCTTGGACGCGAGAATGTAAAACGCGTCCGGGTCGAGTACGAGGCGCTTCGAGGGATGTGCGGGAAGCGGTTCCCAGAAATCCATCACATCGTAGCCCGCGCGCTTGTCGACATCGATCAGGCCGGTGTGGCGCTTGGCGCGGAAGCCGGCGAAACCCTTGCCAAAGTCGGAGAGGTCGACCGAAACCGCGACCCCGCCACCACGCAAATCCGGCTCGGCGGCGCTCACCAGCGTTTCGCGTGCTTGCAGGGCGGCGAGTTCTTTTGCGTCGAGCTTCGCCTCGCCGCGCCGGAAACGGATCTGCGAAAGCCGCGAGCCGCGCCGCACGAGGATCGGAAACGTGCGCGGAGAAATTTCGAGGTAGAGCGTGCCGCCATAGCCCGCCGGGATCGTGTCGAAGGCGGCTACGCGGTCGCCGATTACGCGCGTGAATACGTCGAGACGGCCGGTCGAACTTTTCGGATTGGTCGCGGCGGCGATGTCTTTGGGCAGCGCGAGCCGCTCTTCGACCTCGACGATATAGACGCAACCGGTTTCAAGTACCGTGCCGTCGGCGTTCAACGAAATCGAATGCAGCGCGAGATCGTCGAGGCGCTCGGAAATCGGCGTCTTGCTCGACGGCAGGAAGCTCGCGCGGATGCGCCACGCGCGCGCGCCGAGCCGAAGATCGAGCGAAGCCGGCTGAATCTGGTCGGCGTCGAAATCGCGCTCGGCGACGATCGCCTTTTTGTCCGCAAGCTCGCGGATCGCGCGCGCAGGCAGGATGCCTTGTGAAGCTCCTTGGGCGGTCTGCGGAAGGCGATGCGCGGCGGCGGATTCCATCCCCTTCACCTAGAATAGGCAGAACTTGACGCCAAGCGCGCGGCGAGCATAATCCCCGCACTTCGTGGTCATTTGAGCCGGCCGGCTTGCAGCCACGTAAAATAAATCGCTAAAAGGCCGGGGACGCGTGTACCCGGCTCATGGGCTAACCCCCGGCCGGGTTTTTGTTTGGAAGGACCGCGTCATGACCGTGAAGATTCCCCGCCCCGCTCCCGATGCCGCCTCGCTGAGGCCGGAAACCCGCCTGATCCATTCGGGCATTCTGCGCTCGCAATTCGGCGAAAACGCCGAGGCGCTCTATCTGACGCAGAGCTTCGTCTATGACACCGCCGAGCAGAGTGCGGCGCGCTTCCGGGGCGAAGACGACGGCTTCATCTATTCGCGTTTCTCAAATCCGACGGTCGCAATGTTCGAGGAGCGCATCCGCGCGGTCGAGGGCGCGGAGGCATGCCGTGCCACCGCGACGGGCATGGCGGCAGTCACCTCCGCGCTGCTTTGTTTCCTGAAAGCAGGCGATCACGTCGTTGCCGGACGCGCGCTGTTCGGGTCCTGCCGTTACGTGATCGAGGAACTGCTGCCGCGCTTCGGGATCACCTCGACGCTGGTGGAAGGCACCGACCTGAAAGCATGGGAGAATGCGATCCGTCCCGAGACGCGCGCTTTCTTTCTTGAAAGTCCAACCAATCCGACGCTCGAAATTCTCGACATCGCGGAAATCGCGAAACTCGCGAAGAAGGCGAAAGCGACGTTCATCGTCGATAACGTGTTTGCTACCCCGCTCCTGCAGAGCCCGCTCGCACTCGGTGCCGATGTGGTGTGCTATTCCGCGACCAAGCACATCGACGGCCAGGGACGATGTCTCGGCGGTGCCATTCTCGCCTCGCAACAATTCATCAACGAACATCTGCATACGTTCCTGCGGCAGACCGGACCTTCCATGTCACCGTTCAACGCATGGGTGCTTCTGAAGGGCATCGAGACGATGCAGATCAGAATCGAGAAGGCGCAGGACAACGCGTTGAAGATCGCGGATTTTCTCGCCGGCAAGCCGAAGCTGAAAAAGGTGCTCTATCCGTTCCGGAAAGATCATCCGCAATACGAGCTTGCGAAGAAACAGATGAAGGGCGGCTCGACGTTGCTCTCGTTCGAAGTCGAAGGCGGTCAGGCCGGGGCGTTCCGCTTCGCGAATGCGTTGCGGCTGATCCGTATTTCCAACAACCTTGGCGATGCGAAGAGTCTTATCACCCACCCGGGCACCACGACGCACCAGCGCTTCACGCCGGAAGCGCGCGCGGAAATGGGCATCGGCGATGGCCTGTTGCGGCTTTCGGTCGGCCTCGAGCACCCCGACGACCTGATCGAGGATTTGTCGCGCGGGCTTGCGGCGGTCTGATATAATCGGCGGCATGTATCGCGCGACCACCCGCAAGGTTCAGATCACGGTAACACCGGAATATTCGTCCGGCCGCTCGGAGCCGGACGAATACGAATATTTCTGGGCTTATACGATCGAGATTCTCAATCTCGGCGAAGAAGCCGTGCAACTCATCTCGCGGCACTGGATCATCACCGACGCGAACGGCCGCACCGAGGAAGTCAAAGGCGCGGGCGTAGTCGGCAAGCAGCCGTTGTTGCGGCAGGGCGAGCGCTTTGAATATACGAGCGGCGTGCCGCTCAAGACGCCGTCAGGCCTGATGCGCGGGACGTATCAGATGGTGACGGAAGACGGCGAGGATTTCGACGCCGAGGTGCCGGCGTTTTCGCTAGACGCACCATCGATGAAGCGCGTGGTGCATTAGCCCCACCCTTCACCCACGATCCGGAATGACATTTTCAGTCATTCTCGCCGACTTCGGTGAACACGAAGCCTGCCGGAGTCTTCGTAAAGACGAAGATGTTATTTCCGCAGAAAATGAAAAAATTGTCCTCATTCAGCCCGTCGCGGTTATAGACGCCCTTGCCGCGCTGGATACAGGCGCGAATTTTCGCGGTGAAGATACCGGGATAAGTCTTCGCGCGAAATTGCGCAGCGTCAACGCTAGGGTCAGCGCCAAAGGGAAATTTCGTCATTCCCGCGACTGCCGCCGAATCGTTCGCCTTGAGCGCCGCCCGGAACTTCCCGATGAAAGCCTCGAACTCTTTTTGCAGAGCAGGAGATGCAACTTCCGTCTTGGGCGTTTGCGCGAAGACCGAAACAGAATTCACAAGAGCGATCGTAAGCGCGATTTTCAACAAGGCTTTCATGGCTTGTCTCCGCTTCCCATGCACTTGAACAGGACGACGCGACTACTTCACTTCCGTCTCAATCTCATCGGGCTCGAACGGATAAACGCGCCCGCAGAATTCGCAGGTCACGGTAATCTTGCCGTCCTTGACCATGCTGGCGCGGTCTTCCGGCGTAAAGCTTTTCAACATGTCGAAGACGCGGTCGCGCGTGCAGGAGCAATGTGCCTCCACGGGGAGCGCGTCGAATACGCGCACGCCGCGTTCGTTGAAGAGCCGCCACAACAGCCGCTCGCTCGAAAGCGAAGAATCGAGGAGTTCGTGGTCCTCGACCGTTTCGACGAGCGACTTCGCCTCGATCCAGGCGTCGTCTTCCTTCACTTCGTGCTTCGGCGTGCCTTCCGGCGCGTCGCCCGGATCGATGTCGCTCTGCTGTGCACGCGCAGACTCCTTCGGCAAAAATTGCACGAGGATGCCGCCCGCGCGCCAGCGCATCTTTTCGCCGGCGAGCATTTCCTCGCCGACCGCGATGCGCGCGCGGGTCGGTATCTGCTCGGAGTTCTGAAAATACGTGTGGGCGGCTTCCTCGAGCGAGGCGCCGGAAAGCGCGACGATGCCCTGATAGCGCTGGTTCGCGGCACCCGTTTCGACCGTCATCGCAAGATGGCCGTTGCCGAGCAATTCGCCGGTCGTCGCCTTTCCGGCCGCCGTGAGCCGCTTTCTATTGAAGCGCGCATAAGCGCGGACTTTTTCGGGCGCCACGACATCGACCACCATGAAGTCGATCGGGCCATCAGTCTGCGTCTGCAAAATCAGGCGTCCGGCGTCTTTCAGCGTCGAGCCGAGCAGTACCGCGAGCGTGATCGCCTCGGAGAGCGCGCGGGCAACGGGTGCGGGGTAGTTGTGATTTTCGATGGCCTTGTCGAGCGCAGTGCCTAGCCGCACTACGCGGCCGCGCACGTCGAGCGGATCGACCTGGAACGGCAGTACCTTGTCGTCGTCGGCGTGCTGGGTCGGCAGGCGCGCGGCTTCCTGCGCGCTCATCCCGCCTGCGCTCCCATGCACCAGGCGAGAATGCCCTTCTGCGCGTGCAGCCGGTTCTCAGCTTCGTCGAACACCACCGACTGCGGACCATCAATAATTTCGTCCGTGACTTCCTCGCCGCGATGCGCGGGCAGGCAATGCATGAAGATCGCGTCGGATTTCGCGTGCTTCATCAGCGTGCGGTTGACCTGATAGGGCTTCAGAATGTTGTGGCGGCGCTTGGCTTCCTTGTCGCCCATCGAAACCCAGGTGTCGGTGACGATGCAATCGGCGCTATCCACCGCTTCCTCGGGATCGCGCATGAAGCGGATCGCAGCGCCGGATTCCTTCGCCCATTTCACGACCGGCGGCTTCGCCGCGAAGTCGCGGGGGGTCGCGACATTCAGTTCGAACTCAAAACGAGCGGCAGCATGCACCCAGGAGGTGAGCACGTTATTCGCATCGCCAGTCCAGGCGACCTTGCGGCCCCGGATCGAGCCCTTGTGCTCCTCGAAGGTCATCACATCCGCCATCACCTGACAGGGATGCGAGAATTTCGTGAGCCCGTTGATGACTGGCACGGTTGCGTGGGCAGCGAGTTCCTGCAGCGACTTGTGGTTGAGAATACGGATCATGATGCCGTCGACATAGCGCGAGAGCACGCGCGCGGTATCGCCGATGGTCTCACCGCGGCCAAGCTGCATCTCGGCACCGGTGAGCATGATCGAATGGCCGCCGAGCTCGTGCATCGCGACGTCGAAGGAAACGCGCGTGCGGGTCGAGGGCTTTTCGAAAATCATCGCGAGCGTGCGCCCGGCGAGCGGGCGCTTCGGATCGCTGTCGCGCTTCTTCTTCAGTTGCGCCGCGAGCGAAAGAATTTCGCGCAGTTCCTTGCCGGAAAATTCCGACAGGTCGAGAAAGTGCTGTACGCCGTTCATACTCATTACGCGGCTCCCTTGGTCGTCGCCGCTTCGAGCTTCCGGCACGCCGCCGACATCTTGGAGATGGCTTCGTTGATTTCGGTTTCGGTTACGATCAGCGGCGGCAAGAGCCGCACTACGTTTTCGCCGGCCGCGACCGTGAGCAGGCCCTCGCCCATCGCGGCGTTCACGAACTCGCCGTTCGACACCACGGTTTTCAGGCCGAGCAGCAGCCCCTCGCCGCGCACTTCGGCGATGACGCCTTTATGCGTGTCTTTCAGTTCGGCGAGCCGCTGTTTCGCAAACAGGCTCATCTGCCGCACGTGATCGAGAAAACCGGGCGCCAGCACCTGATCGAGCACGGCGTTGGCGACGGCCATTGCGAGCGGATTGCCGCCGAAGGTCGAGCCGTGCGTGCCGGGCGTCATGCCTTTGCCCGCTTCCGCAGTCGCAAGACAGATGCCGAGCGGAAAGCCGCCGCCAATGCCTTTCGCGACCGCCATGATGTCGGGTGTTACGCCCGACCACTCATAGGCAAAGAGTTTTCCGGTGCGCCCGACGCCGGTCTGCACTTCGTCGAAGATCAGCAGTAAGCCGTGTTGGTCGCAGAGCTCGCGCAGGCTTTTAAGGAAACCCGGCGGCGGCACGCGGATGCCGCCCTCGCCCTGAATCGGTTCGATGAGGATCGCAGCGGTCTCGTTCGTGATCGCCTTCTTAACCGCTTCGAGGTCGCCGAATTTTACCTGCACGAAGCCGGGCATGCGGGGCCCGAAGCCTTCGAGATATTTCTCGTTGCCGGTTGCGGCAATCGTCGCGAGGGTGCGGCCGTGAAACGCGCCATCGAAGGTGATGATCTGGTTCCGCTCCGGCTTGCCCGACACCGACTGATACTTCCGCGCCATCTTGATCGAACACTCCATCGCTTCCGCGCCGGAGTTCTGGAAGAAGGCGGTGTCGGCGAAAGTGTGTTCGATCAGGCGCTTGGCGAGCCGTTCGCCTTCGGGAATCTTGTAGAGGTTCGAAACGTGCCAGAGCTTCTGCGCCTGCTCGGAGATCGCCTTCACCAGCGCCGGGTGCGCATGGCCAAGCGCGTTCACCGCGACGCCGGAACCGAAGTCGAGATATTTCTTGCCGTCGGTCGAGGTCAGCCACGCGCCTTCGCCGCGCTCGAAACTGATGTCGGCGCGTGCGTAGGTCGGCAGTATGGGCGCGATCATGGCATGCGCCTCCATTTCCCTCGGTTTTGACCCCTAAAACGAAATCTGCCGCCCATTACGAGCGGCGCGACGGACGGTCTTGGGGCTGGCTGGCCTTATTTACAACGCTGTCCCGGCTCGTTCAACCGGCCCTATCCGACTCGAAAACGTCACAACTTGTGGGGAAAACACGCTTACAGGCAGCGGACTCTTGAAGCGTCGAGTCTGCCTATTGTAGCGTTTTATCCGTCAAATACGACATATCGTGCGGCGGACGACCCTAGGCGAAACGTAGAAGGCCAAATCCGGACAGACGGGAAAACCCGATTCCGGCGAGCGCGGAAGGATTCTGCCTCGTGGCCCCTGCAACGCCCAAGGAACAGGGGACAAAAAATGAGCTGGACCGACGAACGCGTTGAACTGCTCCGCAAGCTCTGGGCCGATGGCTTATCGGCGAGTCAAATTGCCGCGGAACTCGGCGGCATCACCCGCAATGCGGTGATCGGCAAGGTGCACCGGCTGCAGCTTTCGGGCCGAGCCAAGCCTTCATCTTCCGTGCCGCGCATCCGCAAGCCGCGCGCCTCGACCGGAGTCATGCGCCCGCGCATGCGCTACTCGGGCAACAACGCGCTGGCACCCGACTACGTGCGCGAAGCAGAGCCCGATCTCGATCCGATCGCGAACGTGGTGCCGATCGGGCCGCGCGTCTCGATTACGGAACTCAACGAAAACACCTGCCGCTGGCCGGTAGGCGACCCGGGCGCGGACGACTTCGGCTATTGCGGCGCGAAACCGAAAGCGGGCGTCGTCTATTGCCCGTATCACGCGCGCGTCGCCTATCAGCCGCTCGCCGACCGGCGGCGTGAGCGCCGGGCCGCGCAAGGCCGCTAAGACCACCAAAACAAAAACCCCGGAAGATTTTCCGGGGTTATACTTTTTTCAGGCTGCGTTTTCAGCGAAACGCTCGTTGAACGAATAGCCCGAGCCGCGCACTGTGCGGATCGGGTCCGCCTCCTTGCCGCGCGTGAGCGTCTTCCGTAGCCGGCCGATGTGCACGTCGACCGTGCGCTCGTCGATGTAAACGTCTCTCCCCCAAACAGCATTGAGCAACTGCTCGCGCGTGAACACGCGACCCGGAGACATCATCAGGAACTCGAGCAGACGAAACTCGGTCGGACCGAGATGCACTTCGCGTTCTTTCCGGTGGACGCGCTTCTTCTCGCGGTCGAGTTCGATATCGCCGGATTTGAGCTGCTGCGAAACCTGCTCGGGGCTGGCGCGGCGCAGAAGCGCACGCACGCGGGCGACGAACTCCGGCACCGAAAACGGCTTCACCATGTAGTCGTCGGCGCCAGTCGAAAGCCCGCGCACGCGCTCGGACTCTTCGCTGCGCGCGGTAAGCATCAGGATCGGCAGGCGCTCGGTTTCCGCGCGGGCGCGCAGGCGGCGGCACAGCTCGATGCCGGAAAGGCCCGGCAGCATCCAGTCGAGCACCACGATGTCGGGCAGGTTCTCCTTCAACCGGATTTCCGCCTCGTCGCCGCGATTGACGGTTTCGACGTCGTAGCCCTCACTTTCCAGATTGTAGCGAAGCAGCACCGCGAGCGCTTCTTCGTCCTCTACCACCAGAACTTTCGGCTTCATGCGGATCGCTTCCGGTTATGCCTTGGGATAGGCGACGCTGGTCATGCTGGAAGCATCCGACTTCGGACGCTCGTCGACAAGCTGTTCGCCGACCACGAGATAATGCACGGTTTCGGCAATATTCGTCGCGTGGTCGCCGATCCGTTCGACGTTCTTCGCCGCAAACAGCAGATGCGTGCACATCGTGATCTGGCGCGGATCTTCCATCATGTAGGTCAAGAGTTCGCGGAACAGCGAGGTGTAAAGATCGTCAACCGCGCCGTCGCGTTTCCAGACCGCCATGGCCCGGTCCGCGTCGCGAGCGCCAAAGGCATCCAGCACTTCCTTCAACTGTTCGAGCACGATTTCGCTCATGTGCTCGACGCCGCGCAAAAGTGCGGCCGCCTGATATTCGCCCTTGAGCGCCAGCACGCGCTTGGCCGTATTCTTGGAAAGATCGCCGATCCGCTCGAGGTCGTTGCAGATGCGGATTGCGGAAACCACTTCACGCAAGTCCACCGCGAGCGGCTGGCGCTTGGCGATCAGCGTGATCGAGTCGCTCTCGATTTCCCGCTGCAACTGGTCGAGCCGCGTGTCGGCGGCGATCACGCGCTGGGCGAGAATGGTGTCGCGCTTGATCAGGGCGTCGATGGAATCGACCACCGACTTTTCAGCGAGCCCGCCCATTTCGGCGACCTTGCGGTTGATGTCCCGGAGTTCGTTTTCGAAGGCGGTAACGATATGTGCCATGATGAATCTCGCCGGCCTTAGCCGAAGCGTCCCGTAATATAGTCGAGGGTGCGATTGTCCTTCGGGTTGGAGAACATCGACGTCGTCGGCCCGGCTTCGATCAGATCGCCGAGATACATGAAGGCGGTCTGATCGGCCACGCGGGCCGCCTGCTGCATGTTGTGCGTCACGATCACGATCGTGAAGTCGCGCTTCAATTCGTCGATCAGCTCCTCGATCTTGGCGGTCGAGATCGGATCGAGCGCGGAGGTCGGCTCGTCGAACAAAACGACCTCGGGTTTGATCGCGACCGTGCGCGCGATGCAAAGGCGTTGCTGCTGGCCGCCGGAAAGACCGAGCGCGGAGGTATGCAGGCGATCCTTCACTTCGTTCCAGAGTGCGGTACGCGTGAGGCTGGACTCCACGATCTCGTCCATCTCGCCGCGCGACGGCTTCATGTAGAGCCTCACGCCGAAGGCGATGTTGTCGTAGATCGTCATCGGGAACGGAGTCGGTTTCTGAAACACCATGCCGACTTTCGAGCGAAGCAGGTTCGCATCGAGCTTCGGGTCGAGGATGTTCTCGCCGTCGAGCGTGATCACGCCTTCGGCGCGCTGACCCGGATAGAGTTCGTAGATGCGGTTAAGGATGCGTAGCAAGGTCGACTTGCCGCAACCGGAAGGTCCGATCAGCGCGGTGACGCGCTGCTCGTAGAGCGGCAACGTGATGTTCTTCAGCGCCTTATTGTCGTTATAGAAGAACGAGACATCCTTGATGTCCATTTTCGGCTTCGCATTGGAAAGCGAATCCGCCGCGGCGTTTACTGCGAAATTTGCCATCAGCTTTCCTTTTTCGATACGAGGACACGCGCGAGAATGCTGAGCGTCAGCACCGCGACGGTAATCAGCAGCGCGCCGGTCCAGGCCAGACGCTGCCAGTCTTCATAAGGCGAGAGCGCGAACTGGAAGATGACCACCGGCAGGCTCGGCATGGGGGCGAGAATGTTGGTGCTCCAGAACTGATTGTTGAGCGCGGTGAACAGAAGCGGCGCGGTTTCACCGGAGATGCGCGCGATTGCAAGGAGGATGCCGGTGATAATGCCGGTCTTCGCCGCGCGATAACTGACATAGCGGATCACGGTCCAGCGCGGCGCGCCGAGGGCGGCTGCCGCCTCGCGCATCTGGTTCGGCACCAGGAGCAGCATGTCTTCTGTAGTGCGGACCACGACCGGCACGACGAGAATCGCAAGCGCGACCGAACCTGCAAGCCCGGAGAAATACCCCATCGGGCGCACCATGATGCCGTATACGAAGAGGCCGATCACGATCGAAGGCGCGGAGAGCAGGATGTCGTTGATGAAGCGCACGACATTGGTGAGCTTCGAATAGCGGCCGTATTCAGCCATGTAAGTGCCGGCCAAAATCGCCAGCGGCGTTCCGATCGCAACTCCAAGAAAAGTCAGGATCAGGCTGCCGACGATTGCGTTGAGAAGCCCGCCATCGCTGCCCGGTGGCGGCGTCATCTGCGTGAAAACCGCGAGGTTCAGACCACCGAGACCCTTGATCAGCAGCATCGCGAGAATAAAGACGAGCCAGCAAAGACCGAACGCTGCGGTCAGCACCGACATCGTCAGGTGAAAGCGGTTCCGGAGCCTGCGGCGCTGATAAAGGCTGTTGTCCATTTCTAGCCTCCCGCGCGCTTGTTCAGGCTGGCGAGCAGAAGCCGCGCACATGCCAGAACGAAGAAGGTGATGATAAAAAGAACCAGGCCGAGCGCCGTCAGCGATGAAGTGTGCAGTGCCTGCAAGGCTTCGACGAACTCGTTGGCGATAGCCGCCGAAATCGTCGTCCCGGGCTGCAACACCGAAGCGCTGATGCGGTGCGCGTTGCCGATCACGAAAGTAACGGCCATCGTCTCGCCAAGCGCACGGCCAAGCGCAAGCATGACGCCGCCGATGACGCCTGCGCGCGTATAGGGGAGTACGACTTTCCAGACCACTTCCCACGTGGTGGCGCCAAGACCGTAAGCGGATTCCTTCAGGACCGGCGGCACAGTCTCGAAGACGTCACGCGTGATCGAGGCGATAAACGGCAGCACCATAATTCCGAGAATGAGACCCGCGGTCAGAACGCCGATCCCGTAAGGCGGACCGGCAAACAACGCGCCAATGCCGGGGATATTGCCGAGCGTGTCGATGATTGCCGGCTGAACATAGCGCTGCAGAAACGGGGCGAAGACGAAAAGACCCCAGATGCCGTAAATGATCGAAGGAATGCCGGCGAGCAGTTCGATCGCAATGCCAACCGGCCGCCTTAAAGCTTGCGGGCAGAGTTCGGTGAGAAAGATCGCAATACCGAGCCCGACGGGAACTGCAACCAGCATCGCAATGATCGATGTGACGACGGTGCCGTAAATCGGCGCCAGTGCGCCAAAGCGCTCCTTCACCGGATTCCATTCCTCGGTCCAGAAGAAGCTGATGCCGAACTGCTTGAGCGCGGGTATCGAACCCTCGACCAGCGTGAGGATGACGCCGAATAAAAGCGCCAGCACCAGAAGTGCTGCCGCCCTCGTAAAATTCTTGAAGAAGCGGTCGGTCAGAATCAGACGGCCGAGCGATGCGCGGCGTGAATCGCGTTGCTTTTCTTCAGCACGCGCTTCCGCCGGATCGAACGTCAACTCAACCATCTGCGCCCCCTCTGGCCGCGTACGAGAACCCGGAACATTCTTGTTGTCATTCGTTTAAATTGGGCCTGCGGGACCGGTAATGGCTCCGCAGGCCGATATCGTGCGTAACGCTTCGTCCGCTTACGAGCCGTGATTGTAGAGCGGCTTTCCGTCGGGACCCTTGATGTCGCCCCAAGCCTTACGGATAAGCGCGATCGTGGATTCGGGAAGCGGGACGTAATCGAGCGCTTCGGCTTCCTTCGCGCCGTTCTTGTAAGCCCAGTCGAAGAACTTGAGCGCATCCGCAGCGGCGGCGGCATCCGCCGGCTGCTTGTGGATCAGGATGAAGGTTGCGCCGGCGATCGGCCAGGATTTTTCACCGGGCTGATCGGTGAGGATCAAATTGAAGCCTTTTGCTTTGGCCCAGTCGGCGCCCGCGGCAGCCGCCTGGAACGCAGTGATGCTCGGCTCGGCAACCTTGCCGTCCTTATTGAGCATATTGAGATGCGTCATCTTGTTTTGCTTGGCGTAAGCGTATTCGACGTAGCCAATCGCGCCCTTGGTCTGGAGCACGTTATTGGCGACACCTTCGTTGCCCTTGGCACCGATGCCGGCCGGCCACTTCACGGCCGTCGATACGCCGACCTTGTCGTCCCAGTCCTTGCTGACCTTGCCGAGGTAGTTGGTAAAGATGAAGGTCGTGCCAGAACCGTCAGAGCGATGGACGATCGCAATCGCCGTGCTCGGGAGATTTACGCCAGGGTTCAACTTCTTGATCGCCGCGTCATCCCAAGTCTTGATGTCGCCGAGGAAGATCTTCGCTAGCGTTGGGCCGTCAAGCTTTAGCTGACCAGCCTTGATGCCATCGAGGTTGACCACCGGAACGACGCCGCCGATTACGGTCGGAAACTGCACGAGGCCGTTCTTCTCGAGGTCTTCCGCCTTCAGCGGCGAGTCGGTCGCGCCGAAAATCACGGTCTTGGCGACGATCTGCTTGATGCCGCCGCCGGAGCCGATCGACTGGTAGTTCAAGCCGATGTTGGTCTGCTTCTTATAGCTGTCGGCCCACTTTGCGTAGATCGGATAAGGAAACGTCGCGCCCGCACCGGAAATGTCGGCAGCGAGAACGGTTCCGAAAATCATTGCGCCGCCGAGAATTGCGGAGGCCGCGATCAGAGTGAGTGATTTGTGTTTCACGGAGATGCACTCCTTCCTGTGAAAAACCCATCCGGGCGGCAGCCCCGCTGCCTTTCCATGACCGGACGCCGGCTGACTCCTAGAAGCCGTGCATTTCGCTTCTATGACGCAGCCATGACAGGTACATGACAGCGCAAGCTACTCTAATCGCTACGAAATTGAGGGCGTTAGCCGGTGGATAAGGGAATGCGAACGCTGAAAACCGCGCCCTTGCCGGGCTCGCTCTCGATCACGAGCCGCCCGCGGTGGCGCGCGGCAATGTGCTTGACGATCGCAAGGCCGAGACCAGTGCCGCCCTGCTCGCGGCTTTGCGCGACATCGACCCGGTAAAAGCGCTCGGTGAGACGTGGCAAATGTTCGGGGGCGATGCCAGGACCGAAATCGCGCACCGAGAGTACCGCCTCCGTACCTTCGGTTTTGAGCGAGATTTCGACGCGCTTGCCGCTTGCACCGTATTTCAGCGCGTTTTCGACCAGATTTTCGAGCAACCGGATCAGGTCGTCGCGCTCTCCGCGCACGATCACCGGTGATGGAGGTGCTGCGAGCGAAATCTCGATGCCACGGTCGCGCGCAAGCGGCGAGAGCGAATCCCTTACATGCGCGATCAGCGGAACGAGATCGACGGCCGCTTCCGGTGGACGATGAACGTTCATTTCCACGCGCGAAAGCGACAGGAGATCGTCGATCAGACGAGACATGCGCCGTGCCTGCTCGCCCATGATGTTCAGAAATTTTTCGCGCATCGCCGGATCGTCACGCGCAGGCCCGCGCAGAGTGTCTATGAAGCCGGCAAGCGACGCGAGCGGCGTGCGCAATTCATGGCTCGCATTAGCGACGAAATCGGCGCGCATCTGATCGACACGCATCGCCTGCGTCAGATCACGGAAAACGAGCATCACGAGATCGGGCGCACTGCCGCCTTGCGCCGCGAGATCGAAACGGATCGGAAGCACATGCGCCTCAAAGGAGCGCTCGACCGGGACACGCAGATTGAAGGTCACGAGATGGGAAGCGCCGCCAAGACCGGCATCCCGGGCCGCCTCGACCACTTCGGGCGCACGCAGCGTCAGCGAGACCGGCGCACCAATGCGCGCGGGACCGAGCATGGCTTCCGCGGCAGCGTTGCCCGCAAGCACCACCCCCGCCGGCGTCAGAAGCAGCGTCGGCTCGGGATAGGCGCGCACCAATGCCGCAAGCTGCGGATCGAGATCCTGCTCCCTGCCCCGGCCGGGCGCCGCGTATGGAGAAATGTCACTCATTTCTGTTGATCGCCTGCTCCGTCCTCATAACGCGGCGGCCTCGAATTCGGCAAACTAGGCTGGCCTCCATAGCCGCACCAATCACCCCGTGGTATCTGCCGCTGCAGCGGAAAAGGAAATCAAGGACATGACCAGCTTGCGGCTTCGGGTCTCGCACATTCTTACCGCGGTGTGGGTTTCGCTTTCGCCCCTCGCGGGTTTCGCTGTTGCCGAGCCTGTCCCTTTGCCGACTGTCGACTACGAAGCCAAAGCGAAGCTTCTCAATGAGGGTACGCTTTTCGTACGTCATTCCAACGGCAAGATGCGGATCGAAATGCAGTTGCCGCATATCGCCGATACGGTAGTCGGCTTCGTCGATCTGAACCGCAAGCGAATGGTGCTGATGCTTCCGATTCCCGGCGCCCAGAATACAGCTATGGAAGTCGATTTCGGCGGTGAAGCGATCTTCGGTCAGGTTCTTGGTGAAGGTCAGAGGCGCGGTGACGACCTTGTCGCAGGCGAACGCTGTACGATCTGGAAAATCGTGGCGCACGACGGTGAAAATCGCGCCGCGGCCTGTATCACGGGCGACAACATAGCATTGCGTACACAGGCGACGGTTGATGGGAAAACGCGCACGGTATTTGAAGTCACGGAGTTGAAACGGCAACCTCAAAACCCGGCAGACCTGGAAGTGCCGGCAAATGTGCGGACGATGAAGCTGCCCAAAGGTTTCAAAGGAATCCCCGGCTTCCCACCGCTCTAGCTTCGTTTGACGTTAATTCTTGCGGATACGCTCTATTACCTGCTGATAAGCCTTGAAGGCCTCGCCATCCTTCTTGCAGGCATCGGGCAGCGTCTTTTCGAAATTGGTTTCGACCTGTTCGTAGAGTACGTCGGCGGCGTCATCCTTCAGGCCGAGTTTCTTCTGCAACACGGTCGCGGCCTGAATCAGCCGATCGGCTTCAGCCTCGTCCAGATGGAAGTCGCAGCGATCCGCAGCAATCGACGCGAAATAGAGCGTCATCAATTCGCGCCGGTCGTCCTCGGACGGATTCTGCGCGGTGGCGCCGATCGAGAACACAGCAAGCACACCCAGCGCGATCACAAACCGCACGATCACTTGCTTTTCCTCTTCGTACCCTTCGGCTTCGCTGCCTTGCGTAACGAGGTTTTTCCCGAGACCATCCGTGCCTCCGCGATCTTCGCAACCACATGCGAAGCATTGACCTCGCGCGGCGGCGGCATTTCCTGCGCCGGCGGCTTGATGTCGAGCACGAATTCACGGATCACGATGATAATGAGCGAAATCGCAAACGGCGCAATGAAATAGAACAACCGGAACAACAGCAGGGAAGCCAGAAGTTGCTCCGGCGCGAATTGCGGCAGGGCGATCAGCATCGCCGCATCGAATACGCCGAGTCCGCCGGGCGAATGGCTCGCGAAGCCGAGCAGCGTCGAGGAAACGAAGATGACCGCAAGCGAGATAAAATCGAGCTTGGGCGACACCGGCATCAGTACGTACATCGCAAGCGAACAGCAGGTCAGATCGACAATACCGATCAGAATCTGCAGGATCGTCAGGCGGCCCGCCGGCAGCGTGACGCTCCAATTCGAACGGCCGATGACGCGCGGCTTCACGCTCACATAATAAGTGTAAACCGCGAGAGCGGTCAGAAGACCGATTCCGATCGCGCGATTGATGGGCGGCGGCAGCTGATCGACCATCGACGCGGCTTCGGGATGGATCGTCATGCCGAGGCCGAGTACTGCGATGTTGCCGAGCCAGAAGGTGAGCCCTGCGATGAAGCAGAGTTTTGCGACCTCGACTGCGCTTAAGCCGCTCGAAGCGGAATAAATCCGGTAGCGCACCGCGCCACCGGAGAACGCGGTGAAGCCGACATTGTGGCCGATGGAGTAACTGGTAAAGCCGCCGACCGCCGCGATGTGATACGGCACCTCGTCGCGGCCGATCGTTTTCAGCGCGAAGTAGTCATAAAAGGTCAGCGTGAGATAAGCGAGCGCCACGAAGAACGCGGCGAGCGCCAGCTGCGTCCAGGTCACGTTCGAAATCGCGTGTCCGACTTCGGCAATGCTGATCTTGCGCAGGATGCGATAGAGCACGAAGGCCGCGATCGCGAAAACGGTGACGCCGACGGCAATTCCGACGCGGTGCAGGCCGATATGTTTTTCGAACCAGTCCGACAGGTTCTTGAGAAACTTGGGCATTCCCTTCCCTGGGTATTTTTTGGCCGAATCCCCATCCGGCGATCCAGCCTCTAGCAGAGGCGCGTAAACGGCGCGACTCCAGAAGTAGGCTGGCGGCGCGCCGGTTCAACCGGTCCTAAATCAATTTCGATTACGCCGCGTATTAGTGGCGTTTTGACGCGCGCAGCGCCGCAATCGTGGTGCGGCTGGAAACCTGCTCGGGATCGGTCATCAGTTCGATCACGGCGGCCTTGCCCGATTTCACAGCCCGCTCGAACGCGGGCATGAAGTCGGCAGTCTTTTCAACGCGCTCGGCGTGACAGCCGAAGGCTTTGGCGAAAGCGACGAAATCCGGATTGACCAGATCGGTGCCGGAGACGCGCGCGGGGTACTCGCGCTCCTGATGCATGCGGATCGTACCGTACATGCGGTTATTGAAGAGCAGCACGATCGGTTTGCCGCCATGTTGCACGGCGGTGCCGATCTCCTGGCCGCTCATCAAAAATCCGCCGTCGCCGACGAAGCTCACGACGACGCGCTCGGGATTTGCGATCGAAGCTGCCACAGCCGCGGGAACGCTGTAACCCATTGCACCGGAGGTCGGCCCGAGTTGACGGCAAGGCCGTGCATAACGAAGGAAGCGCTGGGGCCAGCCGGAAAAATTCCCTGCGTCGATGGTGACAACGAAATCTTCCGGCAATGCTTTCGCAAGCTCGCCCATAGCCTTGCCCATGTCGAGCGGAAAACTCACCGCGGGCACGGTCGAAGCCTCGACATAATCCTTGTGCGCGCCTTCGCGCCAACTTTTCCATTTCGATCCATCGAGCGGAGACAAGCCGGCAGCGGAGCTCGCAAAAGCGGAAGACGAAGAAACGATGGCGAGATCGGGGACGTAGACACGGCCGATTTCATCAGCGTCCGCGTAAACGTGAATCAATTTCGGCTTCGGTGTCGGCGATTCGATCACACGATAAGCCTGCGTCGTGATCTCTCCGAGCCGCGCGCCAACGACAAGAAGCAGATCGGCTTCCTTCACGCGCTTTGTCAGCGATGCGGCAACGGAAGTAGAAAGGTCGCCTCCATAATTTTCGGAACCGTTGTCGAATACATCCTGACGGCGGAACGAACAGGCGGCTGGAATTCCGTTCGCCTCGGCAAAGACGACGATGTCGCGGCAAGCCTGATCGCTCCAGCCGCTACCGCCGACGATCATCAGAGGTCGCTCGGCTTTCGCGAGCAGCTCGCGCATCGCGTTCATCTGTGCGGCGTCGGGTGCGGCCTGCGCGGTCACATAAGGCTTCGCGTCTTCGACATCCGCGGTTTCCGAAAGCATGTCTTCCGGCAATGCGAGCACTACGGGACCCGGCCGGCCCGAAGTCGCAATCTGGAACGCGCGCGCCATGTATTCGGGAATGCGCGAGGTGGTTTCGATTTCGGCCGCCCATTTCGCGACCGGCCCGAACATCTGGCGATAGTCGATTTCCTGAAACGCCTCGCGGTCGCGCGTGCCGCGGGCAATCTGGCCGACCAGCAAGATCATCGGCGTCGAGTCTTGATAGGCGGTATGCACCCCGATCGAAGCGTGACAGGCGCCGGGACCGCGCGTGACCATGCAGATGCCGGGCTTGCCGGTCAGCTTGCCGTAGGCTTCCGCCATGTTGGCGGCACCGGATTCATGCCGCGCGTTCACGAGCTTGAAGCGGTCGCGCACATCATAGAGCGCATCGAGCACTTCGAGATAGCTTTCGCCCGGCACGCAGAACGCGAGATCCGCGCCGTGGATCAGCAATTGATCGACGAGAATACGCCCGCCGGTGCGGGCGTTGGATTGGGCCTTGGCGGAAATAGCGGAGGTGCGTTCTTGAACGGTCATGCCGTCATTTTGGCATTGCGTTCGATCCGGGGCAACGCAGGCGCCGCGAAACGCCTTAGGAAGGCACGCCGACGGAATTCAGCGCGGCCTTGAGATCTTTCAAGTCGTAGGGCTTGCCGAGCACCGCAACCTTTTCAGCCTCGCGCAATTCCTTGGGCAGCGAATCGCCGCTATGGCCGGTCGCGACAATGATCGGCAGGTCGCCGCGCAGCTTGCGCAGTTCGGCGGCGAGTACGTCGCCCTTCTTGTCCGGCAGGCCGATGTCGACGATCGCGACCTTGATGCCGGCCGCGTCCTTCGCCGCATGGTCGAGCGCCGCTTTTGCGCTCGTCACTTCCACGACCTCAAAACCGATGTCGCGCAGGTTTTCGGCGGCGATCGCCGCGACCAGAACCTCGTCCTCAACCAGAAGAATTACACTTTTATCTTTGCCATCGAACACGGCGCGTACCTTTGCTGAAAGCTCGTCGAACGTGAACGGCTTGGTGACTACCTGTGCGTTTGCGTCCAGACGGCCTTGGCGGAGAATGTCCGTTCGCGCGTAACCGGTAGTGTACAATACTCTTAAGTACGGTCGCCGACGCCGGGCTTCGTCGGCAAGCTCCTTGCCATTGTAGTCACCCGGCAAGCCGACATCGGTAAACATGAACCGGATTTCCGGGCGCGTCTCGAGAATGCGCAGCGCCGCGGTGCCATCGGCCGCCTCCAATACGCCGTAGCCCAGCTCGCGGAAAAGACTGGTCGCATAAAGGCGCACATCGTCATCGTCCTCGACGACCAGTACGGTGTTGCGATCGTTCTCTTCGTCTTTCTTGCCGTTCTTCTTGCCGGCAATTTCGCCAAGACGCCGCGGAAGATAGATCGTCACCTTCGTGCCCGAGCCGACGATACTGTCCATGGTTACGTGGCCGCCGGACTGCTTCACGAAGCCGTAGAGTTGGCTCAAGCCGAGGCCGGTGCCCTCGCCCGCCGGCTTCGTGGTGAAGAACGGCTCGAATACGCGCGCGAGCGTTTCCGGCGTCATGCCGATACCGGTATCGCTCACCGTGATCGCAACATACTCGCCGGGAATCACGCCTTCATGTTTTGCAGCGAACGCCGCATCGAGCTTGCGATTCGCGGTTTCGATGGTGAGCGAACCGCCCTTCGGCATTGCGTCGCGCGCATTAACGACAAGATTAAGGAGCGAAGCCTCGAACTGGTTGGGATCTGCCTCCACGGTCCAGAGATTTTCGACGATCGCGGTTTTAAGCGAAACCTTCTCACCGAGCGTGCGGGCAAACAACTCCGTCATGCTGGAGACAAGTTCGTTCGCATTCACGGGCTCGGGATCGAGCGGCTGTCCGCGCGAGAAGGCGAGCAACCGCTTGGTCAGAGCAGCGGCGCGGCGCGCGCCCTGCATCGCGAACTCGGCGTAGTTGCGTACCTTCTCGTCGCCGCCATCCTTCATGCGCCGCTGCATGGCTTCGATATTGCCCATGACGACGGTGAGCAGATTGTTGAAGTCGTGCGCGAGTCCGCCGGTCAACCGGCCGACCGCTTCCATCTTGGACGCCTGCCGCAATTGCTCCTCGGCGCGGGCGCGTTCCTGAATCTCCGAGCGCAGGCGCTCTTCCGCGATTGACCGCTCGAAAATTTCATCGCGGAGCTTTTCGTTCGCTTCTTCCATCTGCGCGGTGCGAACGGCAACGATCTCTGTGATATCCGTCGCTGTACCGAACCAACGCTCGATTTCCCCTTCGGCGTTATGCAGCGGCAAGGCGCGGGCGAGAAACCAGTGATATTCGCCGGATTTGCCGCGGAAGCGATATTCGATTTCGTAGGGCTCGCCGGTCTTCAGCGAATGTTCCCAAGCCTGCCGCGTGCGCTCGTAATCGTCGGGATGGAGCAAATCCTTCCAGTCGTTGCCCGGCGGCGTGCCGGCGAACTCGATGCATTGCTCGTTATAAAAATCGAACGTGCCGTCCGGCCGGTTCGACCAGACGAGTTGCGGCATCGCATTCGTGACCACGCGGAATTTGCGTTCGCTCGCGGCAAGCGCCTGCTCCGACTTTTTCGCTTCCGCGATGTCGAGCAGCGCGACGCCGACGACTTCGACTTCGCCGCGCTCATTGTGAACCGGGAAGAAACCCGCGAGCCAGGCGCGCAACGCGTCGCGGTCGCCGGGCGTTTCGCGCACCAGTTCGACGCTCGAGATCGAATCGCCGGTTTCGAATACCTCGCGGATCGCGGCCTGCGCCTTCTTCGCGTTCAACGGCGGAAATTCTTCGAGCGGGCGGCCGACGATATATTCATGGCGCACGCCGAATACATGTGCGAGCTCGGCATTCACCTGCGCGTAATTGTACTCGCGGTCGATGAAACCGTAGCCAATCGGTGCGTGTGCGAGCACGGCATCGAGCGTGCGGAAAAATTCCTGCCGTTCGCCGGAGAGGAGTTGCTGCGCATCTTCTGCGCGGCGGCGGCGGATCATGGCGTTACGAAGTGCCGCCGCGGCGAGCGCCATCAACGCGCAGTTCACGAAGAAGACTGCAATCGTGAAAAGCTGAGGCAGGTCGGCTTGCGACGGCATGGTTCGCATACCGATGAAGAGATACGACGCGATAAAAATCGAAAGGATGGTCGCGAGAATACCGAAGAAAAATCCGCCCGCCGCAGCGGCGAACAAAACGGCGGGGAAATAAAAGCCGAAGGGAACGAGCGTCGCGGTCGGCACGAAAAAGCCGAGCAGGAAGCGGATGCCGGTCGCAACCGCCAGCGCCAATAACAGAATACCGAAAGCGCGCAGGAAAGAGCGCGGCTGTCCGATCCAGTGCAGAAAGGCCATTCCCGCGTTCAAGCTGTCTCCCCCGAGACGTTATCGAATGAGCACTATACAGGCCCCATTCGGGCAGCGCGAAGGCGCCGCGGGTGCGACGCCTTCGAATTCGTTTATCGTTTCGATTCCGTCAGTTAACCGCCGCAAAGTCGTAGGATTGCGGAAGTGCGGTAATGCAGCGGCTCGGCACCCGCGCCAGCGCTTCGCCAGCCGTATGGGCTGTCACCGCGGACTCGCAGCCATCACCGGGCGCGGTCGGGCTCAACACCGGGCGGATGCCTTCAACCGGCATCATCTGCACCGCGGAGTCCGCCAACTCACGGACCGTGACTTCGGGAAGAACGACACCCTTCGTCACCACGGTCACGTTTGAAACCGGATCGGTCTTGAACAGGACATTGCCATTGCGATCGCGATAAATAATCGCCGCGTCTTCAACGCCGACGACTTCCACCGTGGTAATGCGTTTGGGCGGCTGGGTATTTGCGACTGCGGGCAGCGCGTCGCCTTTATTCGAACGATTGATCTGCGCATTTTGAGTCGGCGCAGTCGAAGCGGACTGCGTCGCAAGAAGGTTATCCGCGCCGATTAGTGCGGTTGTGAGAACGGCACCGGCAGCAATTGCGCCGGCAACGGCGGCAGCTTTGCGCAACATGGAACCTCTCCAGCATCACGGATCACTTATTCCGAGGAGTGCCCCAATGTGGGGGCGTTTCTGCCCCATAAAACGCGACTATGCGGGAAAGGTTCCTGCGGCCCCCGGAGGGGCATTACGCAGTTGCGAAGAGATGATGCTCGGGGATCGTTACGACGCAAGCAAGCCCGTCTTCGGCAAAACTCAGATCGACATCGGCTTCGAGCGAACGGGACAGGTTGCGCTGGATTGCCATGGTGCCGAAACCGAATTTTTTCGGCTGCGCGACTTTCGGTCCGTCACGCTCGAGCCAGCGGATTACGATGCCGTTGCCTGTCGTCTGCTCCCATACGACATCGACGTGACCTTTTGGCGTGGAAAGCGCACCATATTTGGCGGCGTTCACTGCGAGTTCATGCAGCGCAAGGCCAAGGCTCTGCGCGGCTTCCGGTTTCAGGTGCACGGCAGGCCCTTCAATGCTGATCTGCGATTGGTCGCGATCGATGTAGTGGCCTAGTTGCGAGCGGACGAGATCGCGCAGGCCCGCGGAGTGCCACTCCTCCTGCACAAGTAGATCATGCGAGCGCGACAGCGCCTGCAGGCGCGCGCTGAATTCCTCGAGAAAGCTGTCGAGCGAACCGGCGTGACGCGAGGTCTGGCGCGCGAGCGCCTGAATGACCGCGAGCAGGTTTTTCGAGCGGTGCGTCAGCTCGCGCATCAAAAGACGCAGATGCTCCTCGCCGGCCTTGCGCTCGGTGATGTCAACGGCGGCACAGGTGAGGCCAACAACGCGGCCTTCGGCGTCGCGAAGCGGCTCGAAATGAAAATCGTACCAGCGGCTCGCGGCGGGGCCTTTGAGCCGCAATTCGGCGTCCACCGGCTCGCCGGAGGAAAGCGCTTTCTTTTTCAGTTCGACAATCGTCGCCCGATCGGACACGGGCACCACGTCATCGTCGGTCAGACCGATGATCTGATCGACACGGCGCCCGAGAAAAGCGTTGCTGATCGAGGTGTAACGCAAATCGCGGTCCTGCGTGAACACGGTCACGTTCGAGCCCCGCAAGGCGATTTCGTAGCGGTGCAGCGCGTTGCGCAGTTCTTCCGCTAGCCGGCGCTGCTCGCCCTCGAGCGAACGGATCCGGGTGATGTCGGCTGCGGCGCAGCGCACGCCCGCAATTTCGCCGTCGAGATTCTTGAGCGCCTCGATATAGAGCGCAAACAGCACCTTGCCTTCCGGCATCTCGTACCAGGCTTCGATCTCGGCGGGCTCGCCGCTTTCAAGCACCTTTCGCTTGATCGCGGTGATCGCTTCGCGCTCGGGCGCGACCAGAATTTCGTCGTCGGTCCGCCCCAGCATCTGCGTGCCGGCGTCCTCGCCGCGCGGACCGAAGACGCCGTCGTAGCGGAGGTCTTTATCCTGCGAGAACAGATAGACCTTGGCGCCACGCAGGCAGGTGTCGAGGCGACTCGATACGGTCGCGAGTTCGCCGGTCTTTTCGATCAGCGTATTTTCCAGCTGCGCGCGCAGCGCGTCGGCTTCGTTTGCGCGTTGTACCTCGACCTGAAGATCGCCTTCCGCGCGTTCGCGTTCGGCAATCAACCGCGCGGGAGACGGCACGCTCGTAAGCCGCCGGAAAAGAAGCCAAAGCATGATGAGCCAGACGAGGCCCGCGACCATGCTGGTGGCGGCGAGCGCATCCGGCGTCGGAAATTCGAATGCGCGGCTTAGGGGCGTCGAGAGTTGCCAGACAGCGAAGGCAAAACTCGCGAGAAAAAGAACCGCCGCAGCGAGGCGGGCTACCGCCGACAGGTCGGGCCGACGCCATGACATCCACACGATGCCTGCGGGAATCAAGAAATACGTGAGCGCCGCAACCCAGCCCGCAGCCGCCAGCATGGCGTCCGACGGCGGCTGCCTCCAGAACGCAAAATCCGCGGGAATTGTATCGCCAAGCTGCGACAGCCAGGCAAACACGCCTTCCATTACTTCTTCCCTGCCTGCCCCGCGCTTTCGCGCACATGAATAAAGGTCATGAACTTAACCTGACCGGTTCCGGAATGTTCAATTCCGACACCGCAAAATCCTTTTTGCAACACATGGGAACCGGGATGCTCGCGCCGCGTTTCCTTGATGCGACCGGCCACCCCACCAGCCCTCCCCCGTAACATGGCCGGTTGTATCGGACGCAGTCGGCGAAATGCCTTCTGCGTCCGAATTTTTTTGTGCGACCGCCGACACAGGAACGGAGCCGCGCATCAAACGTTTGCTCCACGGCAATCCGCCATCCCCGAAAACACAAACTCGAAGAGGAGTCCGCCGATGAATTGGGATCGCGTTGAAGGTAACTGGACGCAGTTCAAGGGCAAAGTGCAGGAGCAGTGGGGCAACCTCACGAATGACGATCTCGATAAGATCGAAGGCAATCGCAAACAGCTCTCCGGCCGCATCCAGGAACGCTATGGCATTGCGAAAGAGCAGGCCGAGAAAGATATCGACACCTGGCTGAACAAGATCAACTGACCGACGTAAGCTAAGCAAAGAGCCCCGGAGAAATTCTCCGGGGCTTTTTTGCTAGCCGACGGCCTGCTGCTGATCCTTGCGCTGCGCCTTGTTCTGGAAGAACAGCGCCTGACTGATGACCGCGGAAACCGTCGCGGGCTGATAAGGCTTCGGAATCAGGAACGCGGGCTCGGGCCGCTCGCCTGTCAGGAAGCGCTCCGGATAAGCGGTGATGAAAATCACCGGCGTCGTAAACGACTTCAGCAATTCGTTCACCGCGTCGAGGCCGGAACTGCCGTCCGCAAGCTGAATGTCTGCGAGGATGAGACCCGGTTGCTGCTTCTTCGCAATCTGGATTGCTTCGGCATGTGTGCGCGCGATCCCGATGACACCGTGACCGAGGCTCTCGACCAGACTTTCGATATCCATCGCGATAAGCGGCTCGTCCTCGATGATGAGCACGTCGGTCGCAATCTCGGATGCGAGCTCGCGGCCCGCGCCTTCCATAAGATTGCGTACCGTGGGGACATCGACATCGAGAACCCGCGCTGCGTCAGTTTCGCTGAAACCTTCGAGCGCGATCAGGAGAAATGCCTGCCGCGGCCGCGGCGTGATCTGCGTGATGCGGTGCTCGGCGGGTAGTTTTTTCGAGCCAGGCTCGGTAGCGCCGTTTACGGCCATGGAATTCCACAGTTTCGTAAAGGTGCGATAGAGGCCGACACGCGGATCATTCTCGGTTTCCACCGCGCTCGGGTCTTCGATCAGGACCTCGAGCACAGCGGCGACATAGGCGTCACCCGACTGCTGGCTTCCCGTCAACGCACGAGCGTAACGGCGCAAAAACGGCAGATGTGGCGCAATCGTTTGCGATAGGGACACTGTGGCCCTCCCTTTGTTCCCAGCTGTCGCCATCCTAACCCGGCCAGCGAATAAAAGTTCCATCGCATGGAACCCCCCGCAAACAAGGGGGTTATAAGGGTTCGACGCTGGGGCAGCGCCAGGGGTGGGAAAACGCGAATGTCTGAAAAACCTAAAGGACCGGACCCTAATATGAGCAGCCAAGCAATCGCGGGAGCCAAGCCCAAATCCGGGGGGCTGGACCGCCAGGTACAAGCCAAGATCGGGCAGCAGTTGCGCGCCATGTACGACGAAGTCGTCGATCAGGGCGTTCCCGACCGTTTCGCCGAGCTTCTGAAGAAGCTGGATAGCGCGCAAGGCGCTCCGAAAACGGAAGAGGAGCCGCGATAATGAAAACCGATCCGGCGACCATGCAAATCATCATGGCAATCGTGCCAAAGCTGCGCGCGTTCGCGATTTCGCTCAGCGGCAACGTCGATCGCGCCGACGATCTCGTGCAGGAAACGCTAATGCGCGCGATCGCCAACATCGACTCGTTCGAGCCGGGCACTAATATGCAGGCGTGGCTGTTCACGATCCTGCGCAACCGCTTCCGCTCGGAATACCGCAAGCGCCGACGCGAGGTGGAAGATGCGGATGGTCATTACACCGAAAGCCTAGTCGCGCAGCCCGAGCAGAGCGCCAAGCTCGAATACAAGGAATTGCGTGTGGCGCTCGACAAGCTTCCCTCCGACCAGCGCGAAGCGCTGATCCTCGTCGGCGCCTCGGGCTTCTCCTACGAAGAGGCCGCCGCCATCTGCGGCTGCGCCGTCGGCACGATTAAGAGCCGCGTCAATCGTGCGCGCAACCGGCTCGCGACCGAACTCGACGTAAAGTCGGCGGAAGATTTCGGTCCCGACCGCAACACGCGTGCGGTGATCGCCGCCAACGAACGCCGCTAATTTCGGAACCAAGTTCCCACGAAGCCGGTTGTCTCCGCGAAGGCGCAATATATCGCGCCGCTCATCAATGGGAGACGAAACCATGATTGGCTGGGCAATTACTTTCCTCCTTATCGCGTTGATCGCTGGCACACTCGGCTTCGGCGTGATCGCCGGCACCGCGTTCGAATTTGCGAAGATCGTGTTTTTCGTAGCGATCGTGCTGTTTGCGATTTCCGCAGTCGTCGGCCTGTTTCGCGGGCGTTCGCCGGACGTACCGTAAATCCGACGTCAAAACTTCTCCCCCGTGATGCACGGCATCGCGGGGGCTCCGTTTGCCATTCTTCATTCCATTTCAAAGGAGATCATCATGAGCATTCGTATGCGCGCTTTGAGCGCAGTCGCGGTAACGGCGCTTGCGGCCACCACGGCCATCGCCACTGCGCAGCCGCAGGATCGCGTGCAGGCCGGCACGCTGAACTGCGATATTTCCGCGGGCCTCGGTCTCATCATCGGTTCGCAGAAAGAAGTGACCTGCCAGTTCATTCCGGCGGACAACAACAGCTCGCGTGAGGTTTATGTCGGCGTCATCAACAAGTTTGGCCTCGATATTGGAGCGACCGCGCAGGGCCAGATGGTCTGGAACGTGTTTGCGCCGACGAGCCGTCCGGTCGCAGCACTCAGCGGCGACTATATCGGCGCGGGCGCGGAAGCGACCGTCGCTGTCGGTCTCGGCGCGAATGTGCTCGTTGGCGGCAATAACCGGACGGTCGCCTTGCAGCCAGTTTCGATCCAGGGCCAGACGGGCCTGAATGTCGCCGCCGGCGTCACGGAACTGAAGCTTCGTCCGGTTCGCTAATTCAGTTCTTCCCAAAATGGATTGCGGCCGCTCGAAAGAGCGGCCGTTTTTTCTTTCTGCTTTTTGGCGACGCCGTGACCGGAATGCGGCTCACACCGCCATGTGGAACCGCAACCTAGCGTGACGCGATTTCCGGAACGATGCGAGAGAGGCCCGCGTTTTCGTCTGTCACGATTTTCACGCAGACGGGAGAAAGAACCATGACCCATTCACTCAAAGCTGCCCTGCTCGGCGCCGCGATCCTGTCGTTGCCGGCAGCCGCGCTCGCGCAGACGACGACGATCACCACGACCACCCGCACCGAACGCGGGCCGGTGGTGCTGACGCCGGATCAGCGCACGACCGTTTATCGCCGCGTGATTCGCGAGGAGCGCGCCGTGCCGCGCGGTCCGGTGGTCGAATATCAGGTCGGCACGAGGGTGCCGCGCGAGGTCGAATTGCGAGCCTTCGACGACGACGTCTACGTCGAAGCGCCCGCGCTTCGCCGCTATCGCTATGTTCACGTGAACAACCAGCTCGTGCTGGTTGACCCGGAAACCAGCGAGGTCGTCGAAATCATTCACGACTAAGCTAGATAAGAAAAAACTCCGGGCTGCGGCCCGGAGTTTTTTTATGGCTTCGCGGCAGGCGCGGGTTCGCCTTCCGGATCGATCGGCGCCTGCTTGCCGGTGACCAAGGCAAGATTGCCGCGAATGAGCTGGCGCCCGGCGTAGATGCCGCCAACAATCTGCATCTCGAAGCGCTCGCGGTCGTTGCGGATTACGTCTTCCATCACTTCCTGCACTTCGTCATCCGGAACGCCGAGTTCTTTCAACGCTTCTCTGCCGAAGGCGACCGCGGAATTGAGGACCTCGCGTATCTGATAATCGACGCCCATGCGCACAAGCTCGAGCGCATGTTCGCGGTCGAAGGCGCGCACCATGACCTTGACGAGCGGAAACTCGGCCTTCACCAGTTCCACAATCTTGTTCGCCGCGGCCCAGTCGTTGATGCAGACCAAGATCGCCTGCGCTCTCCTAGCGCCCGCCGCCTGCAGCACGTGCAGATGCGTGCCGTCGCCGTAATAAACTTTGAAGCCGAAATCGCCCGCGTCGCGAATGATCTGGGTCTGGTTGTCGATGATCGAAATGTCGATGCCGCGCGCGAGCAAGGGCTGGCTCACGACCTGACCGAAACGGCCGAAGCCGATGATGAGCACGCTACCCGATAGATCTTCCACCGCTTCGACGCCGTCCATCGATTGCTTCTCTTTCGGCAGCACCCAGCGCAGCGCGAAAACCAGAAGCGGCGTCAAGATCATCGACACGATGATCGCGGCCGTCATCAGCGCATTCACTTGTGTCGTGAAAATTCCGGCCTGTGTGGCCGCCGCATACAGAACGAAGGCGAATTCGCCGCCCTGCGCCATCATCGCCGCGCGATAGAGCCCTTCGCTATGCTTGCTGCGTAAACGCGCGACGGCATAGATGCCGATGGCTTTGACCAGCATGAACGAGAGTGTGCCTGCGAGAATCAGCGGCCATTGCTTCGCCATCAGCGCGACGTCGATCGACATGCCGACGCCCATGAAGAACAGTCCCAGCAGAATGCCACGAAACGGCTCGATGTCGGCTTCAAGCTGATGGCGGAAGGTCGATTCGGAGAGTAGTACGCCGGCGAGGAACGCACCCATCGCCATCGAAAGGCCGCTGACCTCCATGATCAACGCCGCACCCAGCACGACAAGGAGTGCTGCCGCCGTCATCACTTCACGCGCATGCGATTCCGCGAGCAGCCGGAAGAACGGGCTGAGCAACCAGACGCCGGCCGCAACCAGTAGCGCAACCGCGCCGCCTGCAATCGCGATCGCCTGCCAGTATTCGCTGGGCGCAAGTTTCGCAGCGCCCGGCGTCAGAAGCGTCACCAGAATAAGCAGCGGGACGATCGCAAGATCCTCGAGCAAAAGAATCGAAACGATACGCTGTCCGCGCGGCGAGGAAATTTCCCTCCGTTCTTCGAGCAACTGCATGACGATCGCGGTCGAGGTCAGCACGAAGCCCATCGAAGCGAAGAAGGAAACGAGCGGCGACAGCCCCCAGGCCATGCCGGTAAGCGTGAGAAGCAGGCCGCAGACCAGAACCTGCGCGACGCCGAGGCCGAAAATTTCCTTGCGCAGGCTCCAGAGCCGCGAAGGCTGCATCTCGAGCCCGATCACGAACAGGAACATCACGACGCCAAGTTCGGCGATGTGCAGGATCGCCTGCGGATCGGAGAAGAGACCGAAACCGAAGGGACCGATGGCGAGACCCGCCGCGAGATAACCGAGCACCGAGCCGAGCCCTATTCGCCGGAAGATCGGCACCGCAACGACGCCGGCCGCCAGGAGGGCCACGACCTGAACGAGCTGGGATCCGGCTTCGTGCGCTTCGGCGGCCATGTGGTTTCTCCAAATTCAAAAGCAGCGCCGACTTCCGGGGGCGGAACCCGGCCGGACGCAACGTCTCATTATATGCGGAAGAGAATGGCGCGCTCGGAGAGATTCGAACTCCCGACCCCCAGATTCGTAGTCACTTTGTCGCTATGTCACTGACATTCTTTGTCATTCCTTGAGCGATATTTTCGACGTTGTCACGCGCATTCCGATTCCTAGGCTGATACCGAAATTTCTGCATTTGCAGCGCCGGTGTTTCCCCGGTGCTGCCCCAGGGACCAGCCAAGATGACTACAGCCCGCATTAGCAAGCGAACGATCGAAGCCATTGAGGCTAGAAGTTCGGAGTTCACGGTCTGGGATGAAGCGCTGCGCTGCTTTGGGATCCGGGTTCGACCTTCAGGCGCAAAATCGTTTGTCGTCGTCTACAGGGCCGGTGCGGGGCGCGGGGCGCCTGTGCGGCGCTTCACCATCGCGGCGGTGGGAAAAATCACGCCAGAGCGCGCGAGGGCTCGCGCCAAGATCATCCTCGGCGCTGTGGCCCACGGAAATGATCCGGCTGGCCAAAAGACCACTGAGCGCGGAACGCCGACCGTGGCGGAACTGGCGGATCGTTTCATGGCGGACCACGTGCGCCCCAAACGAAAACCCGCGACGGCAGAGTTCTATCGGGACATTCTAGACCGCATCGTTAAGCCCGCCATCGGCACCACGAAGGCCGACAAGCTCACGCGGCTTCAGGTCGGCAAGCTGCATTCGTCGCTCGCTGATACCCCCTTTCAGGCCAACCGTGTGCTTGCCGTGATAGGAAGTATGTATGCCTTTGGAAGCCGAGCGGGGCTTGCACCGGAGAGCGCTAATCCGGCGCGTGGAATCGACAAGTTCAAGGAAGGAAGACGCGAAAGATTTTTGACCGGCCACGAACTGGAGCGACTGGGCAGCGCTATCCGCGAGGCGGAGTCTGTTGGCATCCCTTGGGTGGTGGATGAATCCAAGCCTAACGCCAAGCACGTGCCGAAAATAAGACGTTCCACCAAAATCGAGCCCTCTGCAGCTGCAGCACTTCGTTTGCTGCTCTTCACCGGATGCCGGCTTCGAGAAATCTTGCATCTGCATTGGAAATACGTTGATTTCGAACGTGGTTGCCTGTTCCTTCCTGACAGTAAGACCGGTCGAAAGACTGTTATCCTCAACGCTCCAGCTCTTGCAGTACTCAGTCAGTTGGAGAGGGTTGGTCCGTATGTGGTGCCGGGCAACGACCCGCAGCAACCGCGCCACGACTTGAAACGTCCCTGGGAAATAATAACGAGGCGCGCCAGACTAGATGGCGTTCGACTGCACGATCTGCGTCACACCTACGCCAGTTTTGGAGCTGGTGGAGGCCTAGGACTGCCCATCATTGGTCGATTGCTTGGGCACTCGCACCCCTCCACGACAGCGCGATATGCTCACTTAGATAGCGATCCCCTCAAGCTTGCTTCGGAAGCGATCGCTAAGAGGATCGCTGCTGCACTTGACGGGCAAAAAGTTGCAGCGGCGGGTGTGCTTGAAAAATGGTCCTCATATTCGAACTGAGTTAAGGGCGGGCCGGTGCTAAGAAAATCTGGCTTGACGTCATAGCGATTTGCGTTGACTGTCCTTTGTCCTAGGACAGCGGACAGACAACGGCGCGCTGTCCTAGACCCGAGGACAGCCAAATGAAAAGCCAAGATATCGTTATCTTGCTTAAATTAGTAAGTTTGGAATGGGAGAACCAGCGGCGAACTCAAGAGTTCGCTCCCGGCGAGGACCCGTTTTCAGCTCGTGGACTAGAGGCGTCACTCGGAATTAGCAAAACGGAGGTCAATGCTTCTATCAATAGGAGCATCGCTTCTGGGCTGGCACTCAAAGATTTCGACTCCGAACGTATAAAGCCCAACCGCCGCGACCTCTGCAACTTTATCATCTATGGAATAAGGTTCGCATTTCCGGGCAAACCCGGTCGCATGACGCGAGGCCTGCCCACCGCCTTTAACGCTCCACCTCTAAAACGAATGCTCATTAGCGCAGGTGAATACATTTACGTGTGGCCGTACGCTAAAGGCAAAGACATAGGACAATCGGTAGAGCCGCTATTCAAGAGTGTCCCTGGGGCAGCGTTGAAAGATGAGAGGCTATACGAGTATCTCGCACTCGTTGATGCTCTCAGACTCGGGAATCAGAGAGAAAGGGGGCTAGCCTCCGAACTTATTTCGAAGAGGCTTTTGACTAAGTGATCTCTGCGAAGCACCAACTTAACTTTATGCTGCAAGCAGTCGCAGAAGCTCTTGGCAATGAGCTTCGTAAGCGACTGGTTTTTGTCGGTGGATGCACAACTGCCCTCTTTGTTACTGACCCGATCGCGCTTGAAGAGGTGCGCGCAACAGATGACGTAGACCTGATAGTCGACCTTGTAGGTTCCGCCCAATGGGCACAACTTCAGGAAGAACTACGTCAAAAAGGGTTCGCAGAAGATCCGAGCGACGAGGTGATTTGCCGAATGCGCCTCCAAGGTCTCAAGGTCGATTTTATGCCCGATGACGAACGCATTCTCGGCTTCACAAACCGTTGGTATGCCAGAGGCATTGAGTCAGCTCAAAATTATCCTTTAACCGATAAGCTGCACATAAAACTTCTTTCGCCCGTACTGTTCTTAGCAACTAAGCTGGAAGCATACCTTGGCCGAGGCAAAAATGACCTTTTAGGAAGTCGTGATGCTGAAGACATTCTTCTTGTAGTCGACGGCCGGCAAGAACTAGTCGATGAAATACAAGAAGCAGACGAAGATATTCAAAGTTACGTTGCAGAACAATTTCGCGCACTGCTCAAACATAGGGATTTTGATCACTTTTTAGTTGGTAACATCCGAGGCTCTGAAGACCGCATCGCGGTTGTAAAAGAGCGCTTTGTCACCATAAGCAACAGCGACCAAAAATAGTTTACTGTACATAGAAAGCCTCTGCACATAACTGCGAAGTAGCTTTGATTATGTTGGTGGATCGCCCTTGCTCAAGAATAAGTCGATGATCTTAGGACCTCGAGGATTCTATCAAAGCAGCCGACTTCGGATCGTATCTGAACCTAGTGATCGTCCCATCCTGGATTTTCTGCACTACATCATCGATTACGAATAGAGGAACAAGAAACCATTCGCGCGGGACTACAGGATTTCCGAAACGGTCCTTGATCTCAATATCCAGCCGTGCCGGATCGAAGATACGATGGATGAGGTTTTCAAGCTTCGTTCGATTGATGTTGGCAAGCTTGTAGGTGGCGATTATTTCTACGTCGGCCAGCAGGAAGGTTGGATCGAGCTTCGCATTCGCGACTCGCGTTTTCACGTCGCCGCCCGTCACACCGATCTTGTGCAGCACGTCGCGATGCCGCGCGACAGCAGGATCGTCGGACTTGCTGCGCAGCACATAGATCGTGCCGCTCGGCAGGTCATCGGGCTCCACTTCCCCAGCAAACAGAGGCCCAGCAACGGGATCGATAATGCGCCGGCCGGCGTCATCCTTTTGGAGTGCACGCTCCACAGAACGCTTGAGCATGGTGCTCTCGGTGCCGTTGTCGAAAATGACGCGAAGGCGGCGGTCTTTTCGTCCATAATCGGCAACGAACTCCTCACCTTCCTCAGCGATGTACGCTTTCTGCCCACCGAGAATGAACCAGTGGCCTTTCTCGATCGTTGCGTCGTCACGGAACGGACGAGTTTCGCGCATGCCGTTCGCAAGTTCTCGCTGCACCTGCTCAAACAACGGTTTGAACCGATCGAAGTCCTCGCACTTCTCGCGGTTGGCGATTTCCTCGGCGGCGCGTTTGTCGGCAGCCGTGCGCACATGGCGTAATTCCGTGATATCAGTTGCGCCTTCTGCGCCCTCCAACTCGGCCAGCAATTCCTCGTCGTCCATTGTTTCGACCACCGCGGCGGGAACCGTCGCCGCGCCGGCAAAGAGGCCTTGTTTGTCCAGCGGCGCGAGAAGCGAACGGCACTCCTCCAGTGCGCGCAGACGGTCGAGGCGCACCGCATAAAGCCGTTCAAATATTTCACGATCTTCCCCATGCTGAGGAGCGCGGCCGTGCTTCTCAACAAACCGCTGAATCTCCTCAAATCCCGCGATGATGCGTTCCGCGCGCGCAGAGCGTCCGCCTTTTTTCTCTGGCGCGGCGAAGTCGGCGAGTTCCGTTGCGAGTTCGTCAAGATCGAGGTCAGTCATAGCGTCCCTCTTTCTTGTACCGCATAAAGGCGGTGGCGCCTTCAGCCATGCGCCGCTCCCATGCGTCCTGCGAGTCGATAGACGGAAGCCGGCCGCGCTCTTTCTTGAACCTCGCCGCCCGAACGGCCAGTTCTCGCGCCTCCTCGGGCGACAGGCTGGTGCGTTTAGCGGAAATCGCCGCAGCGACCTGTTTAAGGCTGTCCTCGCTCATGGTCTTCGCAAGGATGGCGTAAGCCTCGCCGAACGGATTGATCCGGTCGATCAGATCGATGTCGAGTTCGCGCACGTCCATCGCGAATCTGCGCACGCCGTCAATAAGAGCGGTGTTGGCGCTCGGTGCATTGTCGTCATCGGCTCCACCGCCCGTCCCGTGTCCACCGAGTGCGATCTGCTTGGCCTGCTGCGTTATGGTAAGTGCAGCGATTGCGTGTTGGCGCACGGCCTCCTGATCTTCCTCGCCGAGTTCGGGATACTTGTCCTTGATGATTTTCCCCATCCGCACTTGGGTCAGCTCTTCGGGGATCAGTTCCTCGTCAAAAAGCCCGCGCTCAATGGTTGTCTTGTCCTGCACGAAGGCCGCAATGACTTCATTCAGATCCTCGGTGCAGATGCGCGCGGCTTCCTTGCTCTTCGGCTCGGCGAGGCCCTTGATCTCGATGTGAAATTGGCCTGTTGCTGCATTGAAGCCGACATTGCCCTTGCTAAGATCGTAGCCGCCTTCGCCGTAGTCGAAACCTTCGACTGGCCCGCTTTGCGGATTCTTCGGCGTGAAGTTGAAGCGCGGCGCAAGCACCTGTTCCATCAACAGGCTAGCAGCAATGGCTTTCAGGGTATCGTTGACGGCCTCAGTGACGGCCTCGGCCGACGCATCCGGCTCGGCGATCAAATTGGTGAAACGCGCGCGGGTCTTGCCCGGAGCATCGCGGGTCGCACGGCCGATGATTTGCACGATCTCGGTCAGGCTCGACCGATAGCCGACCGTTAACGCGTGTTCGCACCAAATCCAGTCGAAGCCCTCCTTGGCCATGCCCAGCGCGATGATGATGTCTACATGGTCGCGATTGTTCTTCTGCGCAGGGTCTTTTAGCGCGGCAGAAACCTTGTCCCGCTTGGCAGGATCGTCATCGACAAGATCGGCGATGCGCAACACCCGGCCGTCAGACCGCTTGACCAGCTGGAAACCGGTGGCGGGGTCGGCTCCCTGCCAGTCGCCCAAGGCCTCGATGATGTGCTCGACTTCCCTGATCTTGTCCTTCGTGCTTTCACGCGAATTGACGCTCGGGATGTGAATAATTGTCTTCTCTGCCGGGCCCAGGACGGCGAGGATGTCATCGGCGTAGGAGCCGGAATAGAAGAAGTAGCCGATGTCCAGCCGCTTCAGATAATCGTATCCATTCAGCTGCTCATAGTACGTGTAGGTGACGGTATCGAACTTGGCCTCGTCCTGTGGAGCCAGCACGGGCATTGCGTCACCACGGAAATAGGAGCCGGTCATAGCGACGATGTGCACCTTGTCGCGGGCAATGAACGCACCGAGATGCTGACCAAGCTTATTGTCAGGATCGGCGGAAACGTGGTGGAACTCATCAACCGCGATCAGCCGGTTGTCGAATTTTTCGACGCCAAACCTCTCCACTGCGAAACGGAAGGTTGCGTGGGTGCAGACCAGCACCTTCTCGTCGCTGTTTAAGAAGGCACCGACCGAATTGACCTTGCCGCCGTTGTCCGCGCCGGGCGCGTCGCAAAGATTCCACTTCGGCTCGACTTTCCAGTCTGCCCAAAAGCCATACTTGGTGAGCGGCTCATCATGAAAACTCGCCCCGATCGCCTTCTCCGGAACAACGATGATCGCCTGCTTGAGTCCCTGATTGGTAAGTTTGTCGAGAGCGATGAACGCCAGCGCCCGGCTTTTGCCGGATGCCGGTGGCGACTTAATAAGAAGGTATTGCTCGCCGCGCCGTTCATAAGCACGTTCCTGCATCGGCCGCATGCCGAGCGCATTGGACTTGGTCGAGGAGCCGTTGCGGGCATACGAAACTGAAACGGAAGGAACACGGGGCCTTTCAATCATGTAGTGGGCTCCGTGCCCTCGCAAAGCGCCTTCATATCGCGCTCAACAAGTCTTGCTCGCGCATCTAAGAAGGCTTGATAGTTGTCTCCGACCAGCTCCGCGTATGGGATAAGATGGGTTGCCAACCGCCAGCGTACGGTGTCCTCACCTAGATTCGCCGCCCTAGCTCTATCGGATACGTAACTGCTAGGGGGAGCGGCGCTTTTGTTTCTATTTGTCAACGACGTGATGAGGGCGCAGTTTATGGCGCGATTAGCTAGCGGGTCGTCGCGATCGACATTCAGAAAGCCGCACGAATACAGATGATCAAGTTCACGGGCAGACACGTTACTTCGGCTAATTGGCGACCCATCAGCAAAGTCTTGAGCCTTCCGTCTAAGTGATGTCGCGAGAATTGCCCGTGGCAGGCGGTCCTTTCTACCCGGCCACCCGGCAATTTTCATTTCGTCGATATTTGGGAGAGGAAAAAGCGCCTCATTGAATAATTCACAGGGGGAGCCGTCACCAGCACCTTCGATCGTCGCCCGTAACAAACGGAAGTCGGCATACGCCCGCGTTGCAGACGTCTTGCCATACCGATCCGTAAAACATGCGCGCCAAAGCACCTTGCGAATCAAGCTGCGAGCGTTGCCTTCTTGATCTAGCGTAAGATCGGCAGCGATCGCCCACAGCGCGCAAGTAAGGTACACTGCGACGTCGCTAGGAAGCGTTTTCTCGTTAAAGAGCGCCTCGTCACTCAAAAACTGTATACCACGCTCCATTCCAGCGACGACTTTGGACCAGACACTCGCGAGCCCTGCGCCGAAATCGTCCTCCAGATATGTCTTTTTAAGCGGAGCCTTGTCCAGGAGTAGTGCTCCGACAGAGAGAATAATGTCCTCGATACGCCCGTAGTCTTTTGCCGCCGGCGCGGATTGAAGAAGATTCTGGACCATATCATGAAGGGATTCTCCTACTCCCTCTTCTACTTGTGCTACGACGATGTCGTAGTCCTTAAGCGGGGACGCAGAAGTGTTCATATTGATGAACACGTCCAAAGCCGTTTCCCGCGTTGTGCCAACCGGTAGGGATAAGAATGGAAGCGTGTAGGTAAGGACCCGCTTCCGCAATTCACCAGCAAGATCGCCTATGTCGTCGCTATATGCTCCACCTGCCCGCAATTCATCGCGCCAACTCTTAAAAGAAATTTCCCCCGCACTACCCGGGCGAAAAATAGATATGGGAGCTAGTCCGCGCTCGATACACGCCACGTAGTCATCGGCCCAAATTGGTTGGCGGATACCTTTCCGCTCCCAACGCTTCTCTATCTCGATCATAGATTGCGGTTCGTTGTCGTCCCGTTCATCGTCTGTGACTGTATCGGCGATTGGCATGCGCAGTCGTACAAAGACCTTTAGGTCTTCGTAGTTGTCAGTCAGAGAGCGCCATAGGGCTGTCATTCGCTGCTGACCATCAAGGAGCTGCATGCTTGGCTTTACATTCAGTTGCGGCGCTCCCACTATTGATCGCGAAAGAAAAATCTCCCTATCGCCGACTTCCAGAACAAGCAGAACCCCTAACGGAAGTGATGGGACTTGCAAGATGTTCTCAAATAGGCCGGCGATCTGAGCAGGGCGCCAAGCTTCGTGACGCTGAAACCTCGGCAGCTTAATTTGTCCCTCTTCGATCATGGAGAACCACACCTCAATCGGCTTACTTCGAGCCTCCATAATTACCCTCGTTCCTCAATACCGCGCGATCTAATTTCTCGTCTTCGATTTGCTCTTCGTACTGACTACGTTGCTGTCATCTTAGTATAAAATTCGAAGAGCTTCTCCAGCCGCTCAGTATCATTGCGGAACCGTCGGCCAATGTAGATACGTTCCAGCACCTCATCATTGCGCTCGTGCGCTTCGCGCAGATCGCCCGGCATATTCTTCGGATCGTAAAGTTCGGCGATGGTCGCCGGAAAATGCGCCTCGCGCGCCAGTACAATGTCTTCGGCGCAGCGGGTAAGATCGGCTTTCATTTTCTCAGTAAGCGGTGGAACTGGGAAGGTGTTCCAGCCCAGGGTATTGGAATAGCGATAGCGGGTTTCCAGCTTGCCGCAAACTGTGCCGATCCACACCAGATGCAGGCGCGATGCGATCAGCGCCATGTTCCAGAGAGGAGCATCGTAGAGGCCAAATGCGAGGTTAGTCAGTGCAGTACGGCCGTCGACTAGCCCGACTGGCAAGTAGTTACGCCTTTCAGAAGAAACCGCCGGGACAACTATGGTGTGGCGCTTCCCGATCATCATTGTCTTCAGCTGATGCGCACGTCTGGCGAGGGCATTCGCTCCCTTGTCTGTGCTGGCGAGCCTAAATTGTTTCGTTTTTTCGATGAGACGATCGAAGAGCGGAACCTTGCGGGCGTCCGCAAGATCACTATTCTCGATCCACAGACACAAACGGTGTTGTCCATTGATGAAGTCAGCCGAGCCGACGATCTTTCGAAAGAAACGCGACTTGACGTCTTCAGCAAGTTCGAGCGCGGCGAAATCGGAGTAATCAAAAAGATAGTTGCCGTTTTCGTACGGCATATTTCCACGCGTCATTTCCGATAACGACGAAATCGGCTTTCGGTGCTTTTCAATAACGCTCGACGGAGAAAGAACCAAGTAAGGCGAAATCTCAGTTCCTACCCGAACAGACGACTTTCCCGCCGCATCTTCTTCGAAAAGCAACTTGGCTTCATTGTCCACGAGTCCGATTGAAACGATTACTACAGTTACACCAGCGTTGTAACTCGCTAAGTTCGACCATTTGAATGAAGTATGAGCGAACTTCAATTCGCATCCGGCGTTAAATATCAAAGGCCACAAATAGGAAACCATTTGGCCTTGACAGATTGAGTTGGTGGCGACGAAAGCGGCCTCCCCGGTATTTGTTTGAAGCCAATCGGCCGCTTTCAAAAGCCACCCAGACACGTAGTCGAGAAAACCCGGCGAGTTCATCCTTCCACGAACGAGATCTTTGATCTCAGCTTTCTGGGCTTTTGATTGGTAAGTCGTGCCCAAGTACGGTGGGTTTCCGCAGATATAAGTCTCCCCGCCCTCGTTATCGAAGTCGATCTGAGGCTGATTTAATGGCGTGTTGAACAAATCGTCGCCGTGCAGCTTCACGCCCGTTCCCGTCGGCGGACAAATGCTCAGCCAGTCAAGTCGCAGGGCGTTACCGCAGGTAATCCAGTTCCGCGCATCGAGCGGCAAAAAATCCTGCAACGCTTCTTTCTGGCCACGATAGAGAACATTGCATTGATATTCCGCGATGATGAGCGCGAGTCGTGCGATCTCGGCTGGAAAGTCGCGGATTTCAATACCGCGAAAATTGGTCAGTGTGAGTTCTGTTTTTCGTCCGTCTTCCTTGCGCCGTTTGTTGATCTCGGCCTCAATCGCTCGCATTTCCTTGTACGCGATGACAAGAAAGTTACCGGAGCCGCAGGCCGGATCGAAAATCCTAATCTTGGCCATGCGGTTGCGCAGATTGAAAAGCTTACGGGAATTGTCACCGGCTTCCTCAAGCCGAACGCGCAAGTCCTCAAGAAACAGCGGATTGAGGACCCTCAGTATGTTCGGCACCGACGTGTAGTGCATGCCGAGCGCGTCGCGTTCGTCCTCGTCGGCGACGGCCTGAATCATCGACCCGAAGATATCGGGGTTGATCTTGGTCCAGTCGAGACCGCCGATGTGTAGGAGATAGGACCGGGCGATCTTACTGAAACGCGGCGTATCCACGCTTCCGGAGAACAGTTCGCCGTTCACATATGGAAAAGCGTCAGCCCATCGGGAAATGCTGGCGTTCGCTCGGTCCTCGCGCTTGGTGTTCATGGCGCGGAATAATTCGCCAATCACCTCATGCGTGTTGGACGAATCCTTCGCACTCATCTTCTCGACAGTATCGGTGAACAGATTTTTGCCGCTGAAGATGTCCGTATCCTCGGCAAAAAAGCAGAAAATTAACCGTGCTATGAAGTGGTTCATTTCGTGCCGTCGCGCGGCGACGTCCCAATCGGGATTGTCTTTCAGAAGTTCGATATAGAGCCGGTTCATCCGGCTTGTGGCGCGGATGTCGAACGAGCTTTCTCGAATTTGCTTGACGGTAGTAATGCCGGCCAGCGGCAGGAAGAAGCCGAAATGGTCGGGGAAGTCGGCAAAAGCACAGGCGACTGTTTCGCCGGTATCGAAATCCTCAGCCTCGAAGTCCGCGCCGTCGGTCGCGAGAATGAAGCGCGCCTTGGCCTTAGCTGTGGCCGGACTAGCTTTCAGTGCGGCTAGGGTCTTCGTGACCTCCCCCGGCGAGCAAACGGCGATATGAATATTGTTGGTTTGCAGAACGCCGCCCAAATCCGACTTGTTCGATGCGCCCGCGCGCAGCCGCTTGATCGTCGTTTCCTTGTTGCCGAACGCTTGCAGGAACGCAAAGGGGAACTCGCCGCCGTCCAACGGCTGTTTCGCGAGTGCCGATATGGCTTCTTCGATTTCTACAGCGTTCATTCGCGCCCGCCCGCGTGCGATTCGGACGATTACACCCAGTTCAGCCTCGCGGCTCAACGAAAATTCAGGCCATCGAGCGGATGATGTCAGCTTGGCGGCGGCTGTCGAGATTACCGTAGCTGGTAAATGTCGTCAGCACATGCTCGTGGCCCAAGTTCTGGGACCAGGCCTTGTACTGCTCGGGGTTCTGGCAAAGCTCGCCACCGAGAAGGGCTAAAGTCTTCCGGAAGCTGTGAGGGTTGAAATAGGGCAAGCCCACCAGCGCGAACCCCTCCTTGAATACCTTCCGGATCGGCCCCGCATTGCTCCAATGTTCGCGGTCCAGGCCAACTACCTCAAATCGAAATCCACTTCCCACCGCGATTTTGGTAGCTGGGAACAGCGGATCATCGAGTCCCCAGAGCTTGTCGCGTCGCAAATATTCGACCCAATCCTCCACGACTCTACGAATGTCGTCGCCTACAGGAAAGAATGTGGTCACGAACGACTTGGAGAACTTAGTCCGCACGTCGCGCGCGTCCTGGTCGACACAACCTTGCGCAATATCAATATGCCGGAGCTTGAATGAGGCGATCGCGCCGTCCCGCGCTCCAGTCAGGATAGTGAATGCGATCAGGGCCCGATTGCGATGCTCAATCTCGGTGGTCGCTGGCATGGTGTGGATGACGTGGCGAATTTGTTCTAGCGTCGGAACGCGCGCCGGACGGCTCGCTTTGGCAACGCGCGTGTCCTTGACGGAAAGATTGAAATACTCGGCGTCGGCATAGCTGATGCGAGATTTGAAACCGGGCTGTCCAGCAAGCCACCAAAAAAAGCGCTTGAGGGCGGTTAGGGTGGCGTAAAGAGTGGCCTTGCTCAGTGGCGCACCACTCCGACGGCCGTTCTGTTCGGCAAGTTCACGCTTAAATGCCTTGGCCTGCTCGACGTGGAACGCCTTGAAGTCTTTGTATCGGGTGTAAGCCTCAAACCGGGCGATTGCCTTCGCAACTGCATCGATCGATTGCTCGCTGTGACCTAATGCGTCCGTAAGATAGGCGAAGTACTGACGCTTCATCCGCTCGTTTGCGGGGTTGTAACTCATCATCGGTGAGCGCCGTCGGTTAAGTTACAATTCACGTAGAGCCTCTCAGTCTCCTTTATGCGTGGTCGTGGCCGCGTAAGCGTGACGTCCAGGTCGTCCCGAATTTCTTCAATCCTCAGCGGATTTACCTTTCGGTAGATCATACGATCGCAATCGGGGCAGATACCTTGAAGGGTGCCGGTGGTGTCGCCCGTTACGATGCACTCGGCCATCCTTCCGGCTGGCACCTTTGGCGCCCGGCATGGGAGGCAATAAATCCGGCCTGGCCCGCATGCTTGCTTGGCGCCAAGCCGGCGTTCCGTCAGAAAGCGGCGCAACTCGCCGCCCAACACCAAAGTCGGCCGCTGATCGTCAATCGGGTTTAGCCCTTGCCGCAGCCAAATGCGTACCGTGTTTTTATGAATCCGGAATAGCCGCGATACGTCTTCCACCGAATAGGTCCGATGGATTTTAGCGAGGCGGTGGTTCGGATGCCGGCGCCCCATTTATCGGGCATGCGCGGCGGTTAAGGCCTTCAGGAAGCGTTCGTTCGCATCCAAGGTGTTCGTTACGGCCCTGGATTGCAACCATTGCTCAAGATCGGCCGCCCTATAAACAACGCGGCGACCCAGCTTGCAGTAAACTGGGCCGTTCCCGTTCAGCCGCATCTTTGCGAGTGTACTTTCCGAAAGCCCGACTATTCGTGCGGCATCCCGGCACATCAAAACTTTACTGGTCTCGGCCATTTCTTTCCTTTCCCGGAATTGCTGTCACCACCGGTGACCGACGCTCGTATCTGAGCGGTCTAGATCCAAGAGGAAAGGAAATGCTGGTCAGGAAATAAGGGAAGAAAGACAGAAATTCAGATTAGATTTTCTGTCCGTCGCTGCGCACGAACTTGTCGTAGTAGGGAGTGAGCTTCTCACCTATCGCCGCTCTACTAGGGCGGATAGCGAAGTTCTTAGCGAACCATTCTTTAAAATATTCAATGGCTGCTTCCTTCTTTTTTGGGAGTTCCCCTCGCCTGATTAAATCAGCGACTTCGATGTAAAAAGGTTCCCAAGGGTATGAAGGTCTCCCGCGTTTCGTCCTTAACTGGGCAGTTTTTGCATTCCCACTGAGCACAAAAGAAACCCCTACTTGTTCGACGGTACCGGCTAGCCTTCGCTCGCCAGGAAAAACTGCAAGAACCTCCTCCGTATCAAAATTGATATGGCAGTAGTGATCGGTCTCACTCTTTGCAGTGCTTGCATCGAAGTTGATGCCCTGCAGAGTCCAAAATGATGAAGGAATATCCGAAAAAGCGAGGTCGAAAGTACTGTACCCGTTTTCCGCAAGTCCACTAAGAGCCTCGTCTACATCTTTCGATGGTAATTTTCGACCTCGGGCCCTTAAACGACCTTCCTTTAGAGCTACGAAAATCCTCGAAGAAGGATATTCCAACACTCCTTGATAGAGGGGTGTCCATGCGTCGAGCTCTCTTTCAAATTCTAATGCCTTTTCTCGTTCTTGCTCTAACCAAGCTCTGAAGTCGGGAGCTAGATTGCTCTCTCTGAGCTGTTCTTCATATTTCACCGAAGGGAGTGTTGATCTCTCTTCAAGGGAAGCAAGCCATGATGGGTCTGGCGGAATTTTAGCGGCCTGTGTTTCCTCGTCATCGACGGATCCATCGAGAAAACTGGTAGCGTAGTCGCCTATTTCTTCTGTCTCTCGGATTTCTTTACCGTCGAGAGTAAATTGCGCTACCGGCAGTCGTTTAAATGCGACCCAATAGAGTACCTCTTGGAGAAAGCATCTCTTCGGGAGACTTACGGGCTGAAGGAAAATCGGCATTCGCCTATTGTGTGCGAAAGCCAGCCCGATTCCTACGCGGTGTTTCCCTGGTGCTGCCCGATTTGCCCAATGCGTCAATAGGACAAAAAATCGAGCAGAAAAGCTTTATTGAAATCAAATAGATAAATGGCGCGCTCGGAGAGATTCGAACTCCCGACCCCCAGATTCGTAGTCTGGTGCTCTATCCAGCTGAGCTACGAGCGCTAATCGAGGCCAGCGAACTACCCGCCCTGCCCGCCATTTGCAAGCGCCGGAGCCGCCGCGGCTGAGGCTTCCACCAGCGCCCGCTGCTCGATGCGGATCCGCCACGCCAGAAGCCCCGCGTTCAGCACGGAAAACAGGACCGCAATCCAGATCAGACCGAAGGCGAGCGGCAGGAGCGCGATTTCCAGCACCACGATCAGATAGTTCGGATGGCTGAAAAAGCGGTACGGGCCGTGGCGGACCATCGAGGCACCCGGAATCACGAAGACCCGCGTGGTCCAGCGATTGCCCAAGGTCGCCATCACCCAATAGCGCAACGGCTGGAGCGCGAGGAAGGCCGCGACCAGCAGGATGTTTGGCTCGAGATTCCACGCAAGCAGCCAGAGCACGCCGAGCCAGGCGACGTGCAACGCCACCATCAGCGGATAGTGGTTGGCGCCGGCTTCGACCGCGCCGCGCAGCTTCAGCCGCGCTTCGTTCCGGCGCGAGAGCAAAAGCTCAAACAGACGCTGCAGCGTTACAAAGGCAAGGAGCAGGATCGCGTCACGCATATCTCGTATCGACCGTTACCATCGTCGCAGTGAAGCCGGGGCCGAGCGCGCTCAAGGCGAGTACACCGCGCGGATTTTCGGCAAGAACGCGCTCGAGCGCAAACAAAACCGTCGGCGCGGACATATTTCCGTATTCGCGCAACACGGCGCGCTCGTGATTGAGCGAGCCGCGCTGCAACTTGAGCGCGTTCTCGAGCGCATCGACCACCTTGCCGCCGCCGGGATGACAAACATAGCGCGCGACTTCGCGTTCATCGACGTTGCAGCGGGCGAGCAGCGCCTTCGTCATCTCCGGCATGCGCCGCTCAACGAAAGAAGGCACGGAGCGGGCGAGCACCACACCGAAGCCGACTGGATCGAAGGTCCAGCCCATAACGTCGAGCGTCTTCGGCCAAGTATATTCGGCGGAGCCGTTCACGCGCGCAAGACCTTGCTCCTCGCTCGCGCGCAACACGATTGCCGCCGCGCCATCCGCGAAGAGAGCCGCTGATACGACATCTTCCTTGATATCCCGGTCGGTACGCAGCGCGAGCGTGCAAAGCTCGATCACTACGATAAGCGCCGTGGTTCCCGGCATCGCGGAAGCGAGTTTCGACGCAATCGAAAGTCCGGTGACGCCGCCCGCGCAACCCAAGCCGAACACCGGCACGCGCCGCGTCTCGGGGCGCATGCCGAGCTTCTCGAGCATATGCGCTTCTAAACTCGGCGTTGCGACACCGCTGGTCGAGATTGTAACGACGAGATCGATTTCTTCCGGCCGAATGCCGGCGCGGTCCATCGCTTCACGTGCGGCCTGCTCGTAAAGTTTCAATGCCTCTTCGAGATAAACTTCCGAGCGCTCGCGCCAGTCGTGCGGTTGCAGATACCATTCGAGCGGGCGCACTGCACGGCGGCGTTCGATGCCCGCGTTATTGAAGACTTCGATCATGCCGGGAAAACGCTCGAAGAATCCCGGCAGCACCCTTGGTGCGACAGCGGCAACGTCGCGCTGCTCGATCACATGAGACGGCGCCACGGTCGCAAGCGAGAGAATTGAAACGGCAGCCATTCCGCTATTCCCCTTCGCGCAATCTCCGGGAGCCGTTTATGCGCGCAATCTGCTTTCGCGATAGGTGTCGAGTTGCGCGGGCCGGTCCGGAATCGAAATGCGGAACGCCGCGCCGATAGTGCCATCAAGCAAACCGATCTCGCCGCCATGCAGCCGCACGATCTCGGCAGCGATCGCGAGCCCAAGCCCTGTCCCGCCGGAGCGCATGGAGCCGTGGAATGGCTCGAACAAATGCTCGCGCGAGCGCGGCGGCAGGCCGGGACCGGTATCGGCGACTTCGAGCACGACGACCGCGCCCTCGCGGCGGCCGACCACGCGGACCTGATCGCGCGCGGGCTCGTTCGGCACGCGCGTCTGCAATGCTTCGATGCTGTTGCGGCAGAGATTGAGGAGCACGCGGAACATCTGCTCCGGATCGGCGTCGATCATCAGCCCGCGCTCGATCGAAGGCACCCAGCCGATCCGGCTCGCCTCGTTCAGGTTCAGCGTATCACGCACTTCTTCCACTAGATGTTCGACACTGACGGTCTTGCGTTCGGGGAGCGGCTCCTGCGCGCGGCCGTAAGCGAGCGTCTGTTGGCAATAGGAAATCGCACGGTCGAGCGCGCGCATCAGCTTTGGCGCAAGCTGGCGCACCAGCGGCTCATGCAGATTGGCGATGCGGTCCGACATCAACTGCGCGGAAGAAAGCAGGTTGCGCAGATCGTGATTGATTTTGGAGACGGCAAGCCCGAGCGAAGCGAGACGGCTTTTCTGGTAGAGCGTCTGCGAGAGCTCATATTGCATGCGCGCGAGTTCCCGTTCGGCAAGGCCAATCTCATCCGCGCGGCGCGACGGTGAGAGAATGCGGCTCGCGTCCTCAGGGTTCTGCGCGAAGCGCATCATCTGCACGGTCATGTGCCGCAAGGGCCGCACGAACAGCCACACCAGCGTCGCATAGACCAGCATCGCGGTGATGATCGAGATGATGAGCGAAACCCAGAGAATGTTCTGCGAGGCCGAGAGCATCGCGCGGTAAAGTGGGCTCTCGGAAAGAATAATCTCGATGAACTCGCCGCCCATCGGCGCATTGTCGAGCACGCGGATCGTGCGGTTGCCGCCGGTGGCAAGCGTCACGAAGGCGTCCATGATCGAGGCCACGTAAGAATAAGTGCGAAGATCGATGCTGTCCTGCACCGCGGGCGGCATGTCGGAGACCGAAAGCAGCCGGCGTGTATTGCCGAATTTCACGGCGACGGCGGTCGCACCCGCGCCGTCGAGCAGGCGCTTGGCGAGTTCCTGCGGCACCATGTTGTCGGGGGTGGCATCGAGCGCGAGCACGGCGAGCCGCGCAGTCGCGGCGCGGTCTTTCAGCCACATGGTGCGGACGTTCGCGATTGAGGGGACGTAGATAAGCACTTCCGCGAGCATCACGAACAGGATCGTGAGCAAGAGGAGCTTGCCCGACAGCCCGACCTGGAACGGCGGACTCGCCTGCTCGCTTGCGCGCGTCTCCGGCTGATTTTCGCTCATTGAGAAAGCATGCTCCCCGGTCGGAAAAGCGTCAATTCGCCGAGGATCGCGGTTTCGCCTGCGCGGCGCGCGCAGAACGCCGGAATTTTGCAATCCGTTTACGAAAAACGATCGGCAGCGCCACGAGCACGGCGAATAGCAAGAGCCCGACGATCAATTCGCGCGAAAGGAAATGCGTAAAATCAAACTCGATCTTGCATTCGGAAAGGTTCGCGGCTTCGCAGGCGCGGAATGCCTGCAACTGTTTTTCCAGGCCCTGGTCGAGCCCGCTGCCGATGAAACCGAAGCAGAATGCGATCGGCGCGATCCCGATCATGGTTGCGGCAATGAACGTTTTCAGCGGCACGCGAAACAGGCCCGACGCGACATTGATCACGATATAGGGCACTGCCGGGATCAGACGAAGCAGCGCGATGTAACCGAAAGCGCCGTTCCGGAATCCCTCGGCGAGCCGCCGGAACCGCGGTAGCTCCGCGCGGCGCAGACTTTCGCCAAGCGACGCGCTGCCGATCAGCACGGTGATGACGCCGCCGATGGTCGAGCCAAGAATTCCTCCGAGCGCGCCGAAGAACCATCCGAACAGAAGGCCGCCGAACATCGTAAAGACGACCGCGCCCGGCGTCGCGCAGGCAATCGCCGCGCTATAGACCGCGACGTAAATCGCAAAAGCCTTGAGCGGATTTTCGTCGACAATCCGGTCGAGGAATTCGCTATTCCGGACGGCGGCCTCCAGCGAGATATGGCGGTGCAGGCCGAGGCTGAAGACGACAGTCGCCGCTGCGAGGAGCGCCACGAGCGGCAGGTAGCGCAGCGCGAGCACGAGGCGGCGCGGCCGGATCGCTTCGTCGGAATTCTGCATCACTCGGCTCGCCGGTTCCCTCGCGAGCGGCCTCGCGCGCGCTTTGCGCTTATACAATGTGCGGCGGGTGCCATGACCGGGGAATGACCCCAAAAATGCGCCATTCACGCCAAAAATCAAAGGTCCCGGCAGCCGTCCACCGCCCCGTTTCCATTGACTTTAACGGCTCCAGCCCCCTATAAGCCCCGCGCGCAAGCTTGGGCCGATCTGAGCCCGTGGATCTTCCAAAATCCCGGTATATGCGGGTTTCCCGCGCTCTCCCCGAGCCCCGCGCAAATTCAGGTAGCCCTTCGGCTGCGATTTCTAGCGGAGTAACGACCGTGAAACGGACGTATCAACCGAGCAAAATTGTCCGCAAGCGGCGGCATGGTTTCCGCGCGCGCAAGGCGACCCTGGGCGGCGCCAAAGTTCTCGCTGCCCGCCGCCGGCGTGGACGCAAGCGTCTTTCGGCCTGATCCGGCGCGCCGGTTCGGGCTTGTCCTCATGAACCGGATTTTGAAACGCGCGGATTTTCTCGCGGCGGCCAAGGCCGCTCGGGCTTCCGCTGCGCCTTTCTCTTTACAGGCGCGCGATCGCGAGGATGACGCCGGGCTGCGGCTCGGCCTTACCGTGACAAAAAAAGTCGGCAACGCGGTGGAACGGAACCGTATCCGCCGCCGCTTGCGGGCCGCCGCGCGCGCCGTTCTGCCGCAAGCGGGCAAGGACGGCTTTGACTATGTAGTCGTGGCGCGCAGGGCCGCGTTAACCGCCGATTTCACCGAACTGACCGGCGGCCTCGAAAATACGCTCAAACAAGTCCATAAGACCCGGCGCTGAAGAAGCTCCGACGGAGAACAGAATGCCCGACCAAAAAAATACGATTCTCGCGATCGTCCTTTCGGTGATCGTGCTTATCGGCTGGCAGTACTTCGTCGCGAGCCCGCAGATCGAAAAGCAGAAGCAGATTCAGAAGCAGCAGGAAGCGCTGACCAAGGCGCCGCAGCCGCAGGGTCCGCAGACGCCTTCCACCAATCCGCAGTCGCCGTCGGCGCCGCAAACGCCGAACGCGTCGCAGCCGCAGACGCCCACCGCCACGCAGCAGCCGGCTTCGCTCACACGCGATCAGGTACTCGCCGCTTCCGGCCCGCGCATCCAGATCGAAACGCCGCGTATCCGCGGCTCGATCGCGCTCAAAGGCGCGCGCATCGACGACGTTTCGCTAAGCGACTATCACGAGACAGTCGACCCGAAGAGCCCGAACATCATCCTGCTTGCACCTTCCGGCAGCCCGCTGCCGTTCTATGCCGAGTTTGGCTGGGTCGCGGCCGATCAGAAGATCAAAGTGCCGGATGCGGAAACCGTTTGGACGCGCGACGGCGGCAGCGGCGCGCTGACGCCGGATAGTCCGGTCAAGCTCGTTTGGAACAACGGCGCGGGCGTCACCTTCCGCCGCACGATCTCGATCGACAGGAACTACATGTTCAAGGTCGTCGATGAGGTCGAGAACGGCACGCAGGAAACGCTGCAGCTCTTTCCTTATGCGCTGGTTTCGCGCCACGGCACCCCGAAAGTGCTCGGCTATTACATCCTGCATGAAGGCCTCGTCGGCGTGACCGGCGACAGCAAGCTGCATGAACTCCAGTATTCGAAAATCGTCGACAAGCCGGCGGAAATCTTCAAGACCACCGGCGGTTGGTTCGGCATCACCGATAAATATTGGGCAGCCGCGCTCGTGCCGCCGCAGGATGCGACTCTCACCGCGCGCTTCTCCTCCGGCAATCTTGGCGCGGCCAAGACATACCAGTCCGACTATCTGCTCGACGCCGTTTCGGTAACGCCGGGCAACAAGGCACAGACGCAATCGCGGCTGTTCGCCGGCGCGAAGGAAGTCGCGGTGGTGGATGCCTACGAGAAGAACGAGAACATCAAGAGCTTCGAACTTCTGATCGACTGGGGCTGGTTTTACTTCATCACCAAACCACTCTTTAAGCTAATCGACTACTTCTACAAGCTGTTCGGCAACTTCGGTTATTCGATCCTGATCGTGACCGTGCTGATCAAGCTCGCCTTCTTCTGGTTCGCCAACAAGTCTTACGCCTCTATGGCGAAGATGAAGAAGGTGCAGCCGATGATGGAGGAAATTCGCAAGCGCTACGCCGACGACAAGGTTGCGCAGCAGCAGGCACTGATGGAGCTCTACAAGAAGGAGAAGATCAATCCGCTCGCGGGCTGCTGGCCGATCCTGATTCAGATTCCGGTGTTCTTCGCTCTCTACAAGGTGCTGTTCATCACGATCGAAATGCGCCACGCGCCGTTCGTCGGCTGGATCCGCGATCTTTCGGCGCCGGACCCGACCAATCTGTTCAACCTGTTCGGGCTCCTGCCATTCGATCCAACGATGATCCCGGTATTCGGCCAGTTCCTGCATCTCGGTGTGTGGCCGATCCTCATGGGCTTCACCATGTGGGCGCAGATGAAGATGAACCCCTCGCCGCCGGATCCGACGCAGAAGATGATCTTCGACTGGATGCCGCTGATCTTCACCTTCCTGCTCGCCTCGTTTCCGGCCGGTCTGGTGATCTACTGGACCTGGAACAACTTCCTCTCGGTGGTGCAGCAGGGCGTGATCATGAAGCGCAATGGCGCGAAGATCGAACTTTGGGACAACCTCCGGGCACTCGTACCCAAGAAAAAAGCCGCGAACGACAACTAGCGGCGGCAAAAATCCAGACGAAATTGCATGACCCGTTTCCCTTGAAACGGGTCATGTGCTTTAGAGGCGCCCATCATGATCGTTCTCGACGACATATCGCTCCGCGTCGCGGGGCGCCTGCTGATCGACCACGCCTCCGTGTCGATTCCGGAAGGCGCGCATGTCGGCGTGGTCGGCCGCAACGGCTGCGGCAAGACCACGCTATTTCGCGCGATCGAGAACGAAATCGACATCGAGACCGGGTCGATCCACAAGCCCGCGCGGGCGCGTATCGGGCGCGTCGCGCAGGAAGCGCCGTCGGGACCGGACAGTTTGCTGGAGCGCGTGCTCGCGGCGGATGTCGAGCGTGCTTCGTTGCTCGCCGAGCGCGAAACCGCAACCGACCCGATGCGGATCGCGGAAATCGAAGTGCGGCTTGTCGACATCGACGCCTATTCCGCGCCGTCGAAGGCGGCGAAGATTCTCGCGGGGTTAGGCTTCAACGAGGAAGCGCAAGCGCGGCCTTGCTCTTCGTTCTCGGGCGGCTGGCGGATGCGGGTCGCGCTCGCGGCACTCCTGTTCGTCGAACCTGATTTGTTGCTGCTCGACGAGCCTACCAACTATCTCGACCTCGAAGGCACGTTGTGGCTGCAGGATTATCTCGCGAAATATCCGCACACGATCATTCTGATTTCGCATGATCGCGATTTACTCGACACTTCCGTCACGCACATCCTTCACTTCGATCAGAAGAAGCTGAAGCTTTACCGCGGCGGGTTCTCTTCGTTCGACCGCCAGCGGCGCGAAAAGCTCGTGCTCGACGAAAAGGCGCGGAAGAAGCAGGAAGCCGCTCGCGCGCACATGCAGGCCTTCGTCGACCGCTTCAAGGCGAAAGCCTCGAAGGCGCGCCAGGCGCAGTCGCGCGTGAAGGCGCTTGCGAAGATGGAGCCGTTGGCTGCCCACATCGAGGACGCGCCGGCGGCAATTTCCATTCGCCATCCGGAGAAGACGTTGTCGCCGCCGATCATCGTCTATGACGGCGTCAATGTAGGCTACGAGCCGGGCAAGCCGATCCTGAAAAATCTCGAACTGCGGATCGACGAAGACGACCGCATCGCGCTCTTGGGTCCAAACGGCAACGGCAAATCGACGTTCGCAAAATTGCTGGCGCAACGTCTCGAGCCCGAAGGCGGCAAGGTGGTACGCGCCTCGAAAATGGAGGTCGCCTATCTCGCGCAGCACCAGCTCGACGAGTTGAACCCCGAACATTCGCCCGCCGAGCATGTGCGCGAACTGATGCCGGGCGCGCATGAATCGAAAATCCGCGCGCGCGCGGCGGAAATGGGGTTTTCCGCTGCTGCCGCTGACACGAAAGTCTCGCAGCTATCGGGCGGCGAGAAGGCGCGGCTGTTGCTCGGGCTTGCCGCGTTTCACGGGCCGCACTTGCTCATTCTCGACGAGCCGACCAACCACCTCGACATTGAGGCGCGTGCGGCGCTGATCGAGGCGGTGAACGACTATCCCGGCGCGGTCATCCTCGTTTCACACGACCGGCATCTGCTCGAAGCCTGCGCCGACCGGCTGTGGCTGGTCGCGAACGGCACCGTGAAACCTTACGAAGGCGACCTCGACCAGTACCGCCGCGACGTGCTTGGCGGCGCGGGTGCGGACCGCATGAGCGGCAAGGAGCGGCGCGCGGCGAACAACAACGGCGCGAAAAAGCCTTCGCTCGGCAGTATCAACAAGAAGATCACGGCGCTCGAAGCGCAGGTGCAGAGGCTGGAAGAAGAAATCGCGAAGATCGACGCACAACTCGCCGACGTTTCGCTGCACCAGCGCGACCCGAAGAGAGCAAGCACGCTCGGCGAGCAGCGCGCCAAAGCGTCGGATGCCCTCGCGAAAGCCGAAGCGGAATGGCTTGAGCTTTCCTCCGAACGCGAGGCGATGGGAGCGTGAGCATGGATTTCACCTCACGCGAGATCGAAGCAGGCCGGAAACTATTCGCAGGCGAGTTCGAATTTTTCGCAGGCGCCGACAAACCCGATGCCTTGCCGAAGCCCAAAGGCATCGAGGTCGCCTTCGCCGGGCGCTCGAATGTCGGCAAATCGAGCCTGATCAACGCGCTCACGAACCGCAAGGCGCTGGCGCGGGTTTCGATCACGCCAGGCCGCACACAACAGATCAACTTCTTCAAGTCGCAGAGCGACCTAGTGCTCGTGGATTTGCCCGGCTACGGCTATGCGAAAGCGGCAAAAGAAAAAGTGAAAGCCTGGAGCGGCTTCGTGCGCGTCTATCTGCAGAAGCGCGCAAATCTCGGCCGCGTGATCGTCCTGATAGATGCGCGTCATGGCGTGAAGGCAAACGACGCCGAGATGTTAGATGAATTCGACAAGACTGCCGTGAGCTACATGGTCGTGCTGACGAAGTGCGACGAAGTGAAAGCCGCCGATCTGCCGAAGCGTATCGAGGAAACAAAAGCCGCGATCGCCAAACGCCCCGCGGCGTTCCCGGAAGTGTTCGCAACCTCCTCGCACAAAGGCAAAGGCATCGCCGAAGTGCGCGCCGCGATCATCCGGCTGATGAACGAGCGCGGCTATTCCTCGTCGTTTTCTTCCTGATCTTTCTTCGGCTGATCCGTTTTCTGCTTGTCGGCATCCGGCTTTGCTTCCGGTGTCTTGTCAGGCGCGGGACGGATTACCTTGTAGAGCTGGAAGCGCGGCCCTTCCTTCACGAGTTCGAGATGTTCGGTGTCAGGGTTCACCGCACCGGGCTCGGTAAAGAGCAGATAGACGTAATCGAAATTCGTCGGCCAGTTGTCCCAGTAATTGTCGGCCTCGTCGGCCTCGACCTCGGTGGCGAGAATGAACTGCCCGAGACTCGGCGGCGTACCGTCGTCAGTGTCGACGATCCTGGAATATTTATTGCGGGTCTGGAGAATTTGCTTGCCCTCCACCGTGAAGGCGGTGGTGACGAGCGAGGATTTTTCGATCATCGCGAGGCAAGCGGCGTGAATATAAGGAAGGTCGCGGCCTGCCTCGCCCGCGCTCGCATCAGCATAGACCACGAGCACGCGCGAGCCGCGCGTGATTTCGTTGACGGAGTTCCGGAATTCGAGCGTGCCGCCGGAAAGCTGCCGCCAAACGATTTCCACTTCCGCGACACGGATCGCAAGCAGCACGAAAAGCACGGCGGCGAAAGCCTGCCGCACGGTCTTGCGCTTGAGTTCGAGATGCAGACAGGCCACGATCATAAACGCGAGCCCGATCGGCAGCCGCTGGTCGGCAAGATAGGTCGCAAAAATTACACGGGGCATCGCGAGATAGACCACGCCGCCGACCGCAAGCAGAAACCAGCCGAAGCGGTGGAAATGCAGCACGCGATAGCGCATCGCCCATAGCCCAGCCGCGACCACGATCGCGGCAAGGATGATCGCGATCAGATCGTAATAGGTTTCAAAGACGAACTTGATACCGTCGATCTTGCCGTCGGCCTCCCACGAAAACGTGCTCGCAAGTTGCAGCGTCGGGCTGAGATAGAGCAGCGGCAGGACGATCAAGAACGGCAGGCCCGCCGACATGAATTCGAGATAGTCGCGAGACGTGAGCTTTCCGGGGTTCCGCCACAAACGATAAAGCTCGAACGCGAGCAGGCCGACGCCGTAAACGCCGACCGCGAAGAGGTGGCAGAAGAATAGCAAAAGCACGAACAGGAGCGATATAAAGTAGCGCAGCCGCCAGGCGCGCTCGCGCAGGCCAATCCAGCTCGCCAGCGCCCACAGCGCGACGCCAACACCAAACAGATAGTTCATGACGCCGACCAAGAGCACGCCGTTATAAAGTAGCGGAAACGAGATCAGCGGCATCGCCGACCAGTAGCCGTAGAGCGCGCGGTTCAGCGCAAGCGTGCCGGAGAGTGTCAGCACGAAGATCGAGATCACGAAAATCTGCCCGGCGGCATAGATGTTCATGAAGCGGTCGAGGAAGGGCACCACCAGATCCATGATCAGGTTCGGGATCACAGCCCATTGGATCTCGTAGAACTTGGCGAGCAGCGGATCGGAGCCGATGGTCGCGATCACGTGCATGCGCGCCAGATGGTTCGCATAGTCGCCGAGCGGCACCAGCGGATGGGTCAGGACCGGCACCGCGGCGACGATGCTGAGCAGAACGAAGAGCGCCGCGATCGCGCGCGGTGAAAAGTCGCCGGGGCGCAATGCACCCCGTTTCCGTCTCGGTATTCCCATGGCCGGCCGCATCTTGAAGTTGATCGATTCTCCGATTCGCGAATAATCCCGGCGCGATGAAGGCGGCATGAACGGGGGCGGCCGCCCTTTGGTTCCCGCCACCAAATCGGCTAGAAAGTTCCGCCAATCCGGAAACGAGTTTCATGAGCAAAGACGCCATTCCCGCCGACGCCCACGAACAGGCGCGCATCCTCGCGCAGGCGCTGCCGCACATGCAGCGCTATGACGACGAGATCGTCGTGGTGAAATACGGTGGCCATGCCATGGGCGACGAGCATCTGGCGCGGGAGTTCGCCCGCGACATCGTGCTGCTCGAACAGACCGCGATCAATCCGGTCGTGGTCCATGGCGGGGGGCCGCAGATTGGCCAGATGCTGGACAAGCTCGGCATCAAATCCGAGTTCAAGGACGGCTTGCGCGTCACCGACCAGAAGACGGTCGAAGTGGTCGAGATGGTGCTCGCGGGTTCGATCAACAAGCAGATCGTCGGCTTCATCAACGAAGCTGGCGGCCGCGCCGTCGGCCTTTGCGGCAAAGACGGCAACATGGTCAAGGCGAAGAAGGTCACGCGCACCACACGCGACAAGGATTCCAACATCGAGAAGGCGATCGACCTCGGCTTCGTCGGCGAACCGGCCGATGTCGACACCACCGTGCTCGAACAAATCTTGGGGCGCGAACTGATCCCGGTGCTCGCGCCGGTCGCAGCCGGCGTCAATGGCGGCACCTTCAACGTAAACGCCGACACCTTCGCGGGCGCGATCGCTGGTGCGCTGAATGCCAAGCGGCTTTTGCTTCTCACCGATGTTCCCGGCGTGCTCGACAAATCGAAAAAGCTCATTCCGGAACTGTCGCTCAAAGACGCGCGCAAGCTGATCGCGGACGGTACGATCTCGGGCGGCATGATCCCGAAAGTCGAGACCTGCATCGACGCGCTCGAGCGCGGCGTCGAAGGCGTCGTCATTCTCGACGGCAAGGTGCAGCACGCGGTTCTGCTCGAACTCTTGACCGATCACGGCGCAGGAACGCTGATCAAACGCTGATGCGTTTTCTTCTCGCAGCGGTCTTCCTGCTCGCTGCGATGCAGCCCGCGCGCGCCGATCTAGAGATCTGCAATCGCACGAGTTTCGTGATTGAGGCGGCGATCGGCATCGAAAGTAAGGGGGCCGCCGCGACGCGCGGCTGGTTTCGCGTCGATCCGGGCGCTTGCCGCGTCGTGTTGCGCGGGGAGCCGATCGCCGACCATCTCTATCTTCATGCCCGTGCGCTTGCGCTTTACGGTGCGCTGCGGCCCCTGAGCGCCGCGCATATCGATCTCTGCACCGGCAGCGGCGACTTCTTGCTGGCGGGCGCGAAACAATGCGCGAAAGCCGAAGACCGTCTGTTGCCGTTTGCGGAAGTGAGACCGAGCAAGTCGGGCGACAACTCCGCGCTCTTCGTCGCGGAGAGTGCGGGCTATGACGCCGAGCAGGCGCGCTTCGCCGCGATCCAGCGATTGTTGACGCTCGCCGGGTTCGACGCCGAGCCGGTCGACGGGATGCCCGGCGCGAAGAGCGAGCTTGCGCTCGCCGCATTCCTGAAAAGCAGAAATATCACCGCGGAAGCAGCGCTGCGCGCAGATTTCATTGACCTGCTGCTCGCTGCAGCACGCGACGGACAGGCGCCCGGACTTCTTTGGTGCAACGATACCAAGCACGCGGTGATGGCTGCACTCGGCAGCGAAGAAGACGGCGCGGTGGTCACGCGCGGCTGGTGGCGGATCGAACCGGGCGCCTGCATACGTCCAGAAGTGCCGCGCCGCGCATCGGCCCGCCTCTACAGCTTCGCCGAAGCGGTCGATGTGTCAGGTGCGGTCGTCGAGCAAAAAGGTCGTCCGCTATTCTGGGGTGGAAACAACAGATTCTGCGTGAAAAGCATCCGCTTTGAAATCCGCGATCACGTGAATTGCGAGGCGCGCGGGCTGGACACCAAAGCCTTTGTACCGGTCGAGCTTTCGCGGCAAAGCGGCGCGATGCTGCGCTTTCGCGAGCCGTGAGCATCTGCGGTTGACAACGCTATGTCCCGCACGGGAAAACCGCGCGCGATTTTCATGAACCGGAGCCAAGCCCGTGAAGCCCGCCGAACTCGAAAAGACAATCGACGAAGCCTTTGCCGATGCCGGAAAGATCGGCCCGAAGACCAAGGGCAAGGTCCGCAAGGCGGTCGATGAAGCGCTCGATTTGCTTGACGCAGGCAAGGCGCGCGTCGCGGAGAAACAGGCAAACGGTGATTGGCGCGTCAATCAATGGCTCAAGAAAGCGGTGCTCTTGTCCTTCCGCCTAAACGACATGGCGACGATCAAGGGCGGGCCCGGCCGCGCCGTATGGTGGGACAAGGTGCCGTCGAAGTTCGACGGCTGGAAACCGGCGCAATTTAAAAAAGCGGGCTTCCGGGCGGTACCGGGCGCGATCGTGCGCCGCTCGGCCTTCATCGCCCCGGGCGCGGTCTTGATGCCGAGCTTCGTCAATCTCGGCGCACATGTCGGCGAGAACACCATGATCGACACCTGGGCAACGGTCGGCTCCTGCGCGCAGATCGGCAGGAAGGTGCACATCTCCGGCGGTGCGGGTATCGGCGGTGTGCTCGAGCCGTTGCAGGCCGGGCCGGTCGTGATCGAAGACAACTGTTTTGTCGGCGCGCGCGCGGAAGTCGCCGAGGGCGTGATCGTGCGCGAAGGCTCGGTGCTTTCGATGGGCGTGTTTCTGGGCGCATCGACCAAGATCGTCGATCGCGAGACCGGGAAGATCTACATGGGCGAGGTGCCGCCCTACTCGGTCGTCGTGCCGGGCACGCTGCCGGGGAAGAGCGTATCGGGAAGTAATGAGCCGGGACCGGGTCTCTATTGCGCGGTGATCGTGAAGCGGGTCGACGAGAAAACCCGCTCCAAGACCTCGATCAACGAGTTGTTACGGGATTGAGCGAACCGCAGGCGCTATCGTTTTAAGGTTCAGACCCGTTCCAAATGCAGGCTTCCGAAGGGCCGCAATCCTGATAGCCTAGCGCCGGTTTTTCCGGGGCGTCGCACATGAATCCGCTTTATCTGTTTACGAGCGTCGAAGGCCGTATTTCGCGCCAGACCTACTGGCTCGGCATTATCATCATCACCGTGGTCGGCCTGCCGGTGATCGCAGCTGCGACCTATCTCGGCGGCGGAACGGCGGGCGCAATCGCGAACTTGTTTTTCCTGTGGTGCGGCTTCGCGCTTTCGGTGAAGCGCGCGCAGGACCGCAACCGGCATTATCTTTTCGTCGCCGCCTACTTCGCGCTGGTCGCGATCGTGACGAACCTCACGGCGAGCCAATCCAAAATGATGGGAACGATGGCGACCGAACAACGGCCGCTCGCAATCATCGTATCGCTTATTTTCCTCGCCTACGTGATTTTTCTCTTTATCGACCTCGGCCTGCGCCGCGGCACCATCGGGCCGAACAAATACGGCCCCGATCCGCTGCAGATGCCGGCGCAACCCTCGAACGCCTGAAGTGGAATAAGAAATGAATTTCGGCGACCTCTTTACGAGCCTCGACGGACGCATCAACCGCAAGCGCTACTGGATCGGGATCGTAATCCTGCTTGTCGTATCGCTTGGCGTGCAGGTGATCGGCTATCTGGCGGCGGGAATGAACGGAGCTATGATCGCCGGCCTGATCTTCATATGGCCCAGCTTCGCCCTCGCCGCGAAACGCGCGCACGACCGGAACCGTACCACGTGGATGCCGGCGATTTTTTTCGCGCTCGTAGTGGCGGTTAATTACATGCAGCTCGCCGGCCTTCACGAAGACGCCTACGGCAAACCCTCTCTCGTATTCGGAACGGTGTCGGTGGCCTTTCTCGCTTTTGCGATCTACGGCTTCGTGGTCTGGGGCTGCCTGCGTGGCACCACGGGGCCGAACCGCTACGGTCCCGATCCGCTCCAGCCTTCGAGCTGAATAGCCGGGTGCAGTCATGAAGTATCGCTCGCTCGAATCGAACGAAATTATCCGCACGATCGACGAACTTTATATGCGGATCTCTAGCCGCTTTCCGCGCTCCGATCTCGCCGCGGTCTGCGAAGAACTGCTGGTCGTGGCGAAGGAAACCGAAGCGAAATCCCAGGCCGTCAATGCGCCGAACTTTCCGCTGCGGGCGATCATCGTTCTGCTGATCGCAGCCGCCGGCGGCGTGATCTTGTTCCTGATCCATGCAATTCAGGTAAAAACCGGTGAAGTCGAACTGGTCAACCTTCTGCAGGGGTTGGAAGCCGGGACCAACCTCGTCATCTTCCTCAGCGTCGCGGTCTATTTCCTGTTCTCCCTGGAATCGCGTATCTCCCGCACGCGCGCGCTGAACGACCTGAACGAGTTGCGCTCGATCGTACATGTGATCGACATGCATCAGTTCAGCAAGGATCCGAGCGAACTCCTGAGCTCCGACAGCACCGAAGGCATGACGCGCACCGATCTTACGCGCTATCTCGGCTATTGCAGCATCATGCTCTCGCTTGGCGCGAAGCTTGCCGCGCTTTACGCGCAGAAACTGCCCGACGAAATCGTGATCGATGCCGCAAGCGACCTGCAAAACGTGGCGGGCGGGCTGAGCCTGAAAATCTGGCAGAAGATCGCGATTCTCGAATCCTACGAAGACTACCGCGAGAAGCAGAAGTTCAATTATGCCTCGATCTGACGCGGTCGAAATCGCACAGGCGCTGATCCGCTGCCCTTCGGTGACGCCCGCCGAAGGCGGTGCGCTGGAAACGCTCGGCAGGATTCTTCGCAACGCCGGCTACGACGTGCATCGCGTGCCGTTCACCGACGCGAACACGCCGGACATCGACAACCTGTTTGCGAAGCTAGGCGGCGGTGCACCACATTTCGTGTTCGCGGGCCATACCGACGTGGTGCCGCCCGGAGATGCGGCAAGCTGGAGCCATTCGCCCTTCTCCGGCGATATCGCAAACGGCGAACTGTTCGGGCGCGGGGCCTGCGACATGAAAGGTGCGATCGCGGCTTTCGCTTCCGCCGCCATCCAGTTCGGCAAGCCTAAACGCGGCACGATCTCTTTTCTCATCACCGGCGACGAGGAAGGCCCCGCCGTCAATGGCACGCGCAAGCTCTTGCGCTGGGCGCGCGAGCGTGGCGAGAAGTTCGACCACTGCATCGTCGGCGAACCGACGAACGTGAATGCGCTCGGCGACATGGCGAAGATCGGCCGCCGCGGCTCGCTCTCCGGCACATTAATTTTTCGCGGCCTTCAGGGGCATGTCGCCTATCCGCATCTCTCCGACAATCCGGTGCCGAAGCTGTTACGCGCACTCTCGGCACTCATCGCGGAGCCCTTGGACAAAGGCACGGAGAATTTCGACCCGTCGAACCTCGAAATCACTGCGCTCGAAACGGGCAATCGCGCCTTTAATGTCATCCCGGCCGAAGCGCGCGCGCAGTTCAACATCCGCTTCAATGACCTGCACACCGCCGATTCGTTGCGCGAACTCGTCTTAGGACGCGTGATCGCGGCGGCCGGTGACGACGCACACTTCCAGATCGACTGGGAACCCTCGAGCGACTGTTTCCTCACGCGGCGCGGCGCTTTCACCGACCTTGTCGCGGGCGCGATCGAGGAAACGACCGGCGTTGCGCCGAAGCTCTCGACTTCCGGCGGCACCTCGGACGCGCGCTTCATCAAGGATTATTGCCCGGTGGTGGAGTTCGGCCTTGTCGGCCAGACCATGCACAAGATCGACGAGCGCGTGCCGGTGTCTGACGTCGAGAAGCTGACGCAAGTTTATCTGCGCGTGCTCGAGCGCTACTTCGCGTAATCCACCTGCAGCAGATAAAGCCCGTCGGGCGGCGCGACCGGACCGCAGGCCGCGCGGTCGCGCGCCTTTAACGCGCGCTTCATATCGGCGGGTGTCCACTTGCCCTCGCCGACTTGCGCGAGCGAACCAACAATGGAGCGTACCTGATGATGCAGGAAGGAGCGCGCGCTCGCCTCGACCCTGATTTCCTGCCCTTCGCGTGCGACCTTCAGTACATCGAGCGTCTTTACCGGTGACTTCGCCTGACATTCGGCGGCGCGAAAGGTCGTGAAGTCGTGATTACCGATGAGATGCTGTGCGGCCTCGTGCATCCTGTTCTCATCGAGCGGACGCACAACGCGCCAGACGCGATTTTTCTCAAGCGCGAGATCGGCGCGGCGATTGAGAATGCGATAGAGATAGTGCCGCTTGATCGCCGAAAAACGCGCGTCGAAATCGTCCGCTACTTTCTCTGCCGAAAGAATCGCCACCGGATGCGGACGCAGATGCGCGTTCAGCCCATCGCGGACCGTGTCGGTTTCCCAATCCTTCGAGAGATCGATATGGGCGACCTGCCCAAGCGCGTGCACGCCCGTATCGGTGCGACCCGCGCCGGAAACCCTGGCGCGTGTACCGGACAATTTTTCCACCGCGTCTTCCAGCACGCATGCGACGGTCAGGCCGCTTTCCTGCACCTGCCAGCCGAGAAACGGCGAGCCGTCATATTCGATGGTGAGCTTGTAGCGTGGCATCAGCCGAGATCCGCGAAGGCTTTGGCGTAAGTAATAGCGCCGCGCTCCGGAGCATTTCCACCGAGCTTGAGCGCCATCATGTGCGGGCCGTCATAAGGCGTATGATACGCCTTCGCAGCGTCCTGCGAAAAACCGAAGCGGCCATAGTAGGCCGGATCGCCAAGAACGAAGACCATGCTTTCTCCCGCTGCCGCGAGAACGCGGTGCGACTCCCGGATGAGCGCGCCGCCGATGCCCTGCCGCTGCCGCTCTGGCAAAACACCAACCGGCGCAAGCGCGGTCGCGCCCTTATTCGCACCATCAATCAGAAGCCGCGAATAGACCGCGCTGCCGACGATCGTGTCTCCGCTTGCCGCGACTAGGGAAAGCACGATGTCGCCGTCACGCGCGAGCGCCGCGACGAGATCCGCTTCGCCGGATGCGCCGAACGCAGCCCGGTGCACGGCAGCAATCGCATCGGCGTCCCCGTTTCGCGCCGGACGCAGGACGATCTCGTCCGCGTTCATGCGAATCGCGCACCTTTCGCGAGCTTCGCGCCGCGCAGGAATTCTTCCGCGCCCATGGCTTTCGCGCCGGCGCGCTGGACCTCGATCAGCCTCACCGCGCCATTTCCAGTTGTGATCGTGAAATGATCGTCTAGCAATGTGCCCGCCGCGCCGCTGCCGCTCGCAAGCTCGGAACGGAGCGCTTTCACCCGCACAGGTTTGCCTTCGATCTGGGCTTTGAACCACGCACCCGGAAACGGCGAGAGCCCGCGAATGTGGTTATGCACATCGCGCGCGGGCTTCGACCATTCGATCTTCGATTCCGACTTGTCGATCTTATTCGCGTAGGTGACGCCTTCCGCCACTTGCGGCGTGAACGACAGCGAACCGCGCTCAAGTGCTGCCAGCGCGCGCACCATCAGGTCGCCACCGAGCAGCATCAACCGGTCGTGCAACTCGCCGGTCGTGACGTCATCTGAAATCGCAACGCGTTCGGCGAGACCGACGGGGCCGGTATCAAGCCCCTCCTCCATCTTCATCACCATCACGCCGGTTTCCTTGTCGCCCGCCATGATTGCACGATGGATCGGCGCGGCCCCCCGCCAGCGCGGCAGGAGCGACGCGTGCAGGTTGAGGCAACCATAAGCGGGCGCGTCGAGAATCGCTTTCGGCAAAATCAACCCGTAAGCCACCACCACCGCGACATCGGCAGCGTGCGAGCGGAACAACTCCGCCGCTTCGTCGCCGCGCAACGATTTCGGATGATGCACGGCGATGCCGAATTTGTCCGCGGTCTCGTGCACCGGCGACTTGCGCTCGGCCATGCCGCGGCCTGCCGCCGCCGGCGCGCGGGTATAGACCGCGACGACTTCGTGCCCGCGCGCAACCAGTTCGGAAAGCGTCGGCACCGCGAATTCGGGCGTGCCCAGAAAAACGACGCGCAAGGGCTTTCCTTTCGCGCGTCAGCCCACGATGGCGGCGCGCTTGTTGGCTTTCGCCACTTTCGTGAATTTCTTGGTGACGCGGTCGCGCTTCAGCTTGGAAATATGATCGATGAACAAGACGCCGTTCAGGTGATCGATCTCATGCTGGAGCGCACGCGCAAGCAGGCCGTCGGCCTCGATCTCGTGCGTCTTGCCCTTCTCGTCCATGTAGCGGACTTTCACTTCCGAAGGCCGCTCCACTTCCTCATAGAACTCCGCGATGGAAAGACAGCCTTCTTCCTTCGAGTCCTTTTCATCGGAGGCAGAAATGATCTCCGGGTTGATGAATACCATCGGCTTCTTTTCGTCGTCGCCGCGGGTCGCGTCGATCGTGACGACGCGCTTGGTCACACCGATCTGCACCGCGGCCAGGCCCACACCCGGCGCATCGTACATGGTCTCGAACATGTCCTCGATCAGCTTCTTAATTTCGGCGTCGATCTTCTGGACCGGGGTCGAGACCTTGCGCAGAACGGGGTCGGGCAACTGCAAAATCGGACGGATCATGCGCGCGAAATAAGTGATCGCCCGCACCGGGTCAACGCGTCCGCCCGCACTTGCCGCGGCGGGTAACAGGTGACATGTTCCCTCTTCGTTCTGAAAGGAATCGGCGGCGGTATGAGCGAAATTATCTTTTCCATCAATGGATTGGCGGTGACTTTGGGGACGCTCGTCGCGCTTCTTAGCGGCCTTGCGGTGCTGCTTCTGGTCGGTCTGCTTGTGGCGCAAGGCCGTCATAGCCGCACGCGCACGCTCGAAGCGCAGGAGCAATCGCTCCGCGTCGAGGAATTGCAGCAGCAGATTTTCGAGTTGCTCAAGGCGCAGTCGGCCACTACCGGCCAGGTGCAATTTCTGGCGCAGGGCTTCGGCACCAAGCAGGAAGAGCTTTCGCGGACCGTGAACGAGCGGCTCGATGCCGTTACGCACCGGCTCGGCGAGAACATGACCAAGGCCGCGCAGGCCACGTCGGAGGGCCTTTCCAAACTGCACGAACGGCTCGCCGTGGTCGATGCCGCGCAAAGCCGTATGACGGAGCTCACCAGTCACATGGTGACGCTGAAAGACGTGCTCGCGAACAAGCAGGCGCGCGGCGCCTTCGGTCAGGGCCGGATGGAAGCGATCGTCGCCGACGGGCTGCACAAGAAGGCCTACGAATTTCAGTACACGCTCTCGAACGGCAAACGCCCGGACTGCGCGATCTTTTTGCCCGGCGACGAACGGCCGCTCGCGGTCGACGCCAAGTTTCCGCTGGAAGCGATCACCGCTTACCGCGAGGCGCAGACAGACGAAGCGCGTCGACCGGCGCTCGCGCGGCTCAAGCTAGACATCAACAAACACGTCAACGATATTTCCGAGCGCTACCTCGTGCCGGGCGAGACGCAGGACATCGCGCTGATGTTCGTACCGTCGGAATCCGTTTACGCCGACCTGCACGAAGTCTGCGACGACGTGCTGCAAAAGGCGTTTCGCGAGCGCGTGATTCTGGTTTCGCCGTCGCTTTTGATGCTCGCGATTCAGGTGGTGCAGGCGATCGTGCGCGACGCGCAGATGCGCGACGCCGCGGAAAAGATTCAGGTCGAAGTCGGCAAGCTTGTCGAGGATGTCGGGCGGCTGCGCGACCGCGCAGTGAAGCTGCAGACGCATTTCGCGCAGGCCTCGGAGGACGTAGGCCAGGTGCTGATTTCCGCCGAGAAGGTTTCCAAACGCGGCGGACGAATCCAGTCGCTCGAGCTCGAAGAGGACGCACCCTCGGTGAAGGACGCCGGCAAAGGCGCGCCCGCGCTGCAACTGAAACTCGGCGGCCGCGACTAGCACGATTCACAAAGTGCGGACCTTGTGCGACAAGCGAAGCGCATGAGCGAATCCGCGCGAGCGACCTCCACTAGCGGAAAATGGCTGAAAGCGATTTCGGTCTATACGCGCCCGCGCGTGCTGGTCGTGATGCTGCTCGGCTTTTCCGCCGGGCTGCCGCTTGCGCTGACGACGAGCACGCTGCAAGCGTGGCTCACGCAAAGCGGTATCGACATCAAGACCATCGGGCTCCTGTCGCTCGTGGGCCTGCCCTACACCTTCAAGTTTTTCTGGGCGCCGCTTGTCGATGCGCTGCATGTGCCATTTCTCACAGGCTGGCTCGGGCGCAGGCGCGGATGGCTCGTGCTGACGCAGCTTCTCCTGATCGCGGCGATTGCGCTACTCGGCTTTGCCGACCCGAAAACTTCGATCTATTTCGTTTCGGTTGCGGCTCTGTTAGTCGCGGCGGCGTCCGCGACGCAGGACATTGTGATCGATGCCTTTCGGGTAGAGAGCCTCAAGCAAGAAGAACAGGCGGCGGGAATTGCAAGCTATATCCTCGCCTATCGCGTGGCGCTGCTTTTATCCGGCGCGGGTGCGCTCCTGCTCGTCTCTTATCTAGAAGCGAATGGGACGGCGCAGCTCACCGCATGGAAGATTTCCTATATCGCGGCGGCCGTTTGCATCGTGGTCGGATTGATCGCCGCTTTTCTGGCGAAAGAGCCGGAGAGCGACACGAAAAATGCGAGCGCGGAAGAATCGCCGATCGCGCGGGTCTATGCGACGGCCTATAGCGCGTTCAGCGAATTTCTGTCGCGCAAATATGCGATCATCATTCTCGTCTTCGTGCTGTTGTTCAAATTCTGCGATGCCTTCGCGGGCGTCTTGACCGTATCCTTCGTGCTGAAGATCGGCTTCAGCCTCGCGACTTATGCCGCGATCGTCAAAGGCGTCGGTTTCGCGGCGGCCGTGATCGGCGGGCTTGCGGGCGGAGCGCTGGCGCGGAGCTATTCGCTCACCACCTGTCTCTGGATCGCGGCCGTCGTGCAGATGCTCTCGAACCTGATGTTCTCGTGGCTTGCCTGGACCGGGCCCGATCTTTCGGTGCTGACGGCAACGATCATCGTCGAGAACTTCACCTCGAACGCCGCGAACGTGATCTTTGTCGCTTATCTTTCGGCGCTGTGCGGCGTGCGGGCGCATACTGCGACGCAGTTCGCGCTACTCTCCGCAATCGCAGCGGTCGGCCGCACCGTGCTCGCGGCAGGCGGCGGCTATGTCGCGGATGCGACCGGCTGGTTCTGGTTCTTCATCGTGACCGCGCTCTCGGCGATCCCGAGCATCCTGCTCCTGCTTTGGCTGCAACGGCGCGGGCATTTCGCGGCGCTGGACGCGGAAAAGAAGTAGCAGCGAAACGCTAAAACAGCGTGCGCTGCCGGATCGCCGCCGAAAGCGTGCCCTCGTCAAGATAGTCGAGTTCGCCGCCGACCGGCACGCCGTGCGCGAGCCGCGTGATCTTCACGTCCGCATCACGCAAGAGATCGGTGATGTAGTGCGCCGTGGTCTGGCCGTCGACGGTCGCACTCAACGCGAGCACCACTTCCTTCACTTCCGGCTCGTGCGCGCGCGAAATGAGCGAAGCGATATTGAGATCATCCGGCCCTATACCGTCGAGCGCAGACAACGTACCGCCGAGCACGTGATAGCGCCCGTTGACTGCGCCCGCACGCTCCAGCGCCCAGAGGTCGGCGACGTTTTCGACTGCGACCAGCAATGAATGGTCGCGGGTCTCGTCGGCGCAGACCATGCAGGGATTTCGTGTATCGATGTTGCCGCAGGTATCGCAGACCACGATTTTCTCGAGCGCGTCGCCGAGTGCTGCGGTCAGCGGCTGCATCAGTTCCTCGCGCTTCTTCACGAGATGAAGTGCTGCGCGGCGCGCAGAGCGCGGGCCGAGGCCGGGAAGTTTTGACAGGAGTTGAATGAGCCGTTCGATTTCCGGCCCGGCAACGACGCGGCGCATCTAGTGCACGCTCAAAAGAGTTTCATGCCCGGCGGCAGCGGCATCCCGCCGGTCAGCGCTTTCGCTTTTTCCTCGACCAGCTTTTCGGATTTCGCGCGCGCATCGGCGGCAGCGGCGACGATCAGATCTTCGACGATTTCCTTTTCGTCGCCCTTCATCAGGCTTGGATCGATGGAAACTTTCTTCAGCGCGCCCTTGCCATTCACGGTGACGGAGACGAGCCCACCGCCGGCGGCACCGGTCACTTCAAGCGTTTCGAGTTCGGCCTGCATGCGCTCCATGTTCGCCTGCAGTTCCTTGATCTTGCCCATCATGCCGAGCATGTCGCGCATCTCGTTCGCTCCTTATTCTTCGTCGTTCTCGATCGGCGCATCGAGACCTTCGGCGGGATTTTCTGATTCTTGCGAAGCGGCCTTGCGGCGCACCGCGGTGATCTCCGCGCCCGGGAAAGCATTCAACACCGCCTGCACTGCCGGATGCTGTCGCACGTCGGCCTTGAGTTGCGCCTGTGATTTTTCTTCCTTTTCCGCCAAGGTTTCGGCGCCGCGCTCGCGCGAGACGATCACGACCCAGCGGCGGCCGGCCCATTGCGAAAGTTTCGCGCCGAGCGTGCCCGCGAAATTCAGCGGCGCGCCGGTATCGAGCGAAATCTCAAGCCTGCCTTCCTCGATCTTCACGAGGCGCGCGAAATTTTTCAGTGCAAGTTTGATCTGCAGGTCGCGGTTCTTTTCCGCGAGCGCATAGACATCTTCGAGCGATTGCAGTTGCGGCGCGTTGTCGGGTGCCGCAGCGGGGCGCGAAGCAGGACGCCCGATCGCGTTGCCAGCGCCTTGCGCCATCTGCATGCGCGGTGCACTGGAAGGTACGTTCGCCGCGCTGCCGGAAGAAGTGCCCGCACCGTTGCCGCCGCCATCGCCGAGCATCTTCAGCGCCTCATCAGGCGTCGGCAGGTCGGCGGCATAAGCGAGCCGCACCAACACCATTTCGGCCGCCTGCACGGGCTTGCCGGACGTAGCGGATTCCGAAATTCCTTTCGAGAGCATCTGCCACGCCCGCGAGAGCACGCGAATCGAAAGCCGCTCCGACAATTCCTTGCCGCGCTTGCGCTCGGCCTCAACCAGACTCGTGTCGTCGAGCGAGGACGGCACCACCTTGAAGCGTGTCAGCAGATGGCTGAATTCGGCAAGATCGGTCAGCACCGAAACCGGATCGGCGCCGAGATCGTATTGCTCGCGGAACAGCTTCAGCGCTTCCTGAATGTTGCCGCTCATCAACGATTCAAAGAGGTCGATTATGCGGGTGCGGTCGGCAAGCCCCAGCATCTCGCGCACTTCAGCGGCCTTCACGCTTGCGCCGCCATGCGCGATCGCCTGGTCGAGCAGCGAGAGCGAATCGCGCACCGACCCTTCGGCGGCGCGCGCTATCAGCGCGAGCCCTTCCGGCTCGGCATCGATCTTTTCCGCTTCCGCGATGCGGCCCAGATGCTTGGTGAGTGTATCGGCATCGACACGGCGCAGGTCGAAGCGCTGGCAGCGCGAGAGGATCGTGACCGGGACTTTCCGCACTTCGGTCGTTGCGAAAATGAATTTCGCGTGCGCCGGTGGCTCCTCGAGCGTTTTCAAAAGCGCGTTGAAGGCCGCACCCGAAAGCATGTGGACTTCGTCGAGAATGTAAACCTTGTAGCGCGCGCTCACCGGCGTGTAGCGCACGGCGTCATTGATCTGGCGGATGTCCTCAACGCTATTGTGCGAGGCTGCGTCCATCTCGATCACATCGACATGGCGGCTTTCCAGAATTTCCTGACAGTGCTTGCCGAGTTCGGGCATGTCCAATGTCGGCCCGGTATCCTTACCCGCCTTCGGCTCGTAATTCAGCGCGCGTGCGAGAATGCGCGCGGTCGTGGTCTTGCCGACGCCGCGTACGCCGGTCAGGAGATAAGCCTGCGCGATGCGGCCGCTCGCGAACGCATTCGAGAGCGTGCGGACCATCGCTTCCTGGCCGATGAGATCGTCGAAACTGCGCGGGCGGTATTTGCGCGCAAGCACGCGGTAGGCGCCCGTCTCCTCGCCGAACAAGGAGGCGCCTTCTGCCGCGTTCTTGTGAGGCGTATCGTCCATCCGGCCGCATTCCTTGGAATAAGGTGGGAGGCTGGAACGATGACCCAAACCGGTCTCGTTAGGGCTGCTTCCTTCCGGACCTGACCCGGTTGGCGAGTGGCTCGTCCACCGCCAACCTCCCGCTCTCTATATCGGGCGCTCTGCCACGGAAGGCAAGCGCGGGCCGGAAATTCGCATTATTGTTCCCCGGCCACGGGGACAGATTCAGGCAAATGACAAAGGAAATTTCGCTCGATCCGCGGCTTGCCGCCGATTCCATCGCGATCGGCAAGCTCACGCTCTGCGAAGTGCGGTTACAGGACGATGCGCGTTTTCCGTGGCTCGTGCTGGTGCCGCAGCGGGAGAACGTCTCGGAGCTGTTCGAACTTACGGCTGCCGATCAGGGAGCCGCAATGGAAGAGATCGTACGCGTTTCGGCGGCGCTGCGCGCGATCACACAATGCCTCAAGATCAATGTAGCTGCGCTCGGCAATATCGTGCGCCAGCTTCATATCCATGTCGTCGCGCGAAACGAGGGTGATGCGGCCTGGCCGGGCCCAGTCTGGGGGGCGGGTGCGCGCGTACCGTATGGCGAAACGGAGAAAACCGATCTGATCGAAAGGTTGCAAAGCGCGCTAGCCATGCGCGGGTGACGGATTGCGGCCGCTATAGCGGCGTGTCAGCGTTCCACGGAAAGAAAACCACGCATGTCCCCTCTTCCCGAAATCAGCCTGACCTATGCGGGCTCCACGCTCGACCGCCTGAGCGAGCAGCGCGGCGACGCAGCGCTCATTCAATTACTGCGAACGAACGCGCGCAATTTCGTCATCGCAGGCGAATCCTTCGTGCTCGTAAAACGCGGGGACAGCTTCGATGCGGGTCTCAGCGACGAGGAAGCCGCGCGCACCGGCGAGCCGCTGGAAGCCGCGCTGATCGGAAAAGACACCAGCGGCCGCGGGCATTTTGCGCGCGCGATTTCTCCCGCGCGGATCGACGCGATCAAGGCGCAGGGCGATTTCATCGTGGTCGATCTGCGCTCGATTGCCTTGCAGGGACTCGTGCCGCATGCGGACCTGTCGTCACTTGCAACCGCCAAGGCGCTCCTGTTCTGGCACGAGCGCCACCGCTTCTGCTCGAATTGCGGGAAGCCGACCGAGCCCGCGCAGGCCGGCTGGCGGCGCGATTGCGCGGCCTGTTCCGCGCAGCATTTTCCACGCACCGATCCTTGCGTGATCATGCTCGCGATCCACGGCGAGCAATGCCTGCTCGCACGGCAAACGCGTTTTCCGCCCGGTATGTGGTCGGCGCTCGCGGGCTTCGTCGAACCGGGCGAAAGCATCGAGGAAGCGGTACGCCGCGAGACGCTCGAGGAAGCGGGCATCCCCGGCGGCCGCGTCAGCTATTTCGCGTCCCAACCCTGGCCGTTTCCGATGTCGATGATGATCGGCTGCTTCGTCGAAGCGACAACCGACAAACTCAAGATCGACGAAGTAGAGTTGGAGGCCGCGCGCTGGGTCTCGAAAGACGAATGCCGCCTGCTACTCACTGGCAAGCATCCGGCGCGCTTCTTCGCGCCGCCGCCGATCGCGATCGCGCATCACCTGATCAAGACCTTTGTCGAGCGCGGCGAAGGCGTATTCGCGTCGCGTTAGAGCGCGTCTTCGCGCGCCTTCATGCGGTAGGGGTGCGCCGGATAGACGCCGAGAATCCGCAATTCCTCCGAAAAGAATTCCAGCTCCTCGAGTGCAAAACGCAAGCCGCGGTCGTCGGGATGACCTTCGACGTCGGCGTAAAACTGCGTCGCAACGAAATTGCCGCCGATCTGGTAGGATTCGAGCTTCGTCATGTTGACGCCGTTGGTCGCGAAACCGCCAAGCGCCTTGTAGAGCGCGGCCGGTACGTTGCGGACCTTGAAGACGAAGGTCGTCACGACGAGACCGTCGCCCTGCTTCGCCCAGGCGGGCTCGTTCTGGAGGATGATGAAGCGCGTAGTGTTGTGGTCTTCGTCCTCGACGTTCTCGCGAAGAATATCGAGGCCGTAGATTTCAGCGGCAAGGCGCGAGGCGATCGCGGCCTGCGAGAAATCGTTCGCCTCGGCTATCTGCCGTGCGGAGCCCGCGGTGTCGGCGCCAATCACGGCGGTGAGGCCCAGTTCGCGGATCACATTGCGGCATTGGCCGAGCGCCATGACGTGGCTCTGCACCGTCTTCACGGTATCGAGCGTGGCGCCGCGCGGCGCCATCAACTGATGTGACAGCGGCAGGAAGAACTCGCCGACGATCTCGAGCCCGGAAGTCGGCATCAGATGATGAATGTCGGCCACACGTCCCGCGACCGAATTCTCGATCGGAATCATCGCCAGATCGGCCTCGCCGTTCGACACGGCGGCGAAGGCATCTTCGAAGGTCGGACACGGCACCGGCTCATAATCCGGAAAGCGCTCGCGGCAAGCGATATGAGAATTCGCGCCGGGCTCGCCCTGAAAGACGATGGTTCGTTTCGTTGCCATGTCAGGATATTCTCTGCTTCCCCGCAAGCAATGCGCGGGCCTTTTCGAGATCGGCGGGAGTATCGACACCGAGCGGGACCGCGTCAACGATCGCGACATCGATGCGCATGCCGGCTTCGAGCGCGCGAAGCTGCTCGAGCTTCTCGCGTTTTTCGAGTGTCGCCTGCGGCAGCTTCACGAAACGCTCAAGTGCTGTGCGGCGATACGCGTAGATACCGATGTGATGATAGAGCGGGCCGTCGCCGAAAGGAGCCGTCGCCCGCGTGAAATAAAGCGCCCGTAACCGGCCCGGCCCTACGGGCGTGCCGACGACTTTCACGACATTCGGATTAGTCTTTTCTTCGGCTTCGGTGATTTGGACGCCGAGCGTCGCGATATCGACGGCGGGATCTTCGAGCGGCGTCACCACGCGGCGGATCGATTCCGGTTCGATAGTCGGCAGATCCCCTTGCAGATTGACCACGATCGAGACCTCACCAGCGGCATCGGCTTTGCCGAGCGCCTCGAAGATGCGGTCGGAACCGGTCTGGTGATCGGCGCGGGTCATGATCGCGCGGCCGCCCGCGCGCTCAACCGTAGCGCGGATGCCGTCATCGTCGGTCGCGACCGCGGAAATCCCGATTCCTGCCTCCCGCGCGCGATCCAACACATGGAGAATCATCGGCTTGCCGTGAATGTCAGCGAGCGGCTTGCCCGGCAGGCGGGTCGCCTGCATCCGCGCCGGAATCAGCACGATCAGGTCGGTACGGAGCGCGCCTTGTGGAGCCATGAAACACCCGGAAAAGCTGCTGTTTTCTGCAGCTTTCACGGCGGCAGAAGGTAGCAGCGGCGGCCGGGTTATACGGGTTGCCTCTATTGAGGCAAAGCGATACGTCTGGCCCTGATTAATGGGGCCTGGACGCCGGGACGCCGGCGGCAAAACATTCGGAATCGCTGGCCGATGGACAGCTTTGAACTCAATAAAGTCATGGGTGCCATCCTCGGCACCCTTCTCTTCACCCTCGCACTGAACATTGTCTCCGGCGGGATCTTCGCATCCCATTCGCCGCACAAGGCGGGCTACGAGATCGAGGCTAAGGACGACAAGGGCGGCCAGAAGCAGGCCGCCGTCGAGCCGCAGATTCCGCTCGAGAACCTGCTCAACGAAGCGAACCCGGAAAAGGGCGCGTCGATCGCGCGCCAGTGCGTTGCCTGCCACGACTTCACCAAGGGCGGCCCAAACAAGGTCGGCCCGAATCTTTATGGCGTCGTGAACCGCGACTCCGCGAGCCACGAAGGCTTCAACTATTCCAACGCGATGAAGGCCAAGAAAGCCAAGTGGACCTTCGAAGCGATCGACAAATTCCTCGAAAACCCGGGCAAGGTCGTGCCGGGTACTTCGATGACCTTCCTCGGTCTGCGCAAGGCGACCGACCGCGCCGCCGTCATCGCCTATCTGAACAAGCAGGCCGATGCGCCGGCACCGCTGCCAAAACCCGTCGCCGTGAACGCCACTCCCGACGCGCAGAAAAAGGACGGCGACAAGAAGGACGCGGAAAAGAAAGACGCGCCCAAGCAGAAGGACGCCGAGAAGAAGGACGCTCCCGCCGCCGAGAAAAAGGAAATGCCGGCGGAGAAAAAGGACGCGCCTGCTCCGGCTGAGAAGAAAGACGCGCCGGCCAAGCAATAAGGCCGGTTTTCCTCAAATCATCGCGAGATTGCGTGGGCGCTTTGGCGCGCCCGCGCAAAACGGTCATAATCACCCCCGAAATTGACCCCGCATCGACGGGGGTTCGACGGAGGTAATTTGTGACGCCGAATCTTTTGCGAACGCTGTTTCTCGCGCTGCTGGTTTTTTCTTCCGCTTCGCCGGCCCCTGCCCAGCAAGAGCCCCAATGGCGCCACGCGCTGTCGCTGCTCGGCGACATCAAATATCCCGCGGACTTTAAGCGTTTCGATTACGCCAATCCGAATGCGCCGAAAGGCGGCCTGTTGCGGCTCGGCGAAAACGGAACCTTCGATAGCTTCAATCACATCATTCCGCGCGGCAGCGCCGCGGCCGGAGTCGGCGGGCTCTACGACACACTAATGATCGGTTCGCTCGACGAGGTCGCGACCGAGTACGGCTTGATCGCGGAATCCGTCCGCTATCCGGCGGATTATTCTTCGGTGACTTATCGGCTGCGCGCGAACGCGCGCTGGCATGACGGCAAGCCGATCACGCCGGAGGATGTGATCTGGACGTTTCAGGTGCTGAAAGAGCACAGCCCCACGCAACGCTTCTATTACCGGCACGTCGTCAAGGCCGAGAAGACCGGCGATCGCGACGTGACGTTCACCTTCGACCAGCCGGGCAATCGCGAACTTCCGCAGATCGTCGGGCAGATCGCGCCGCTGCCGAAGCACTGGTGGACCGGCAAGGACGCGCAAGGCAACGAGCGCAACATCGCGAACGGCACGCTTGAGCCGCCGCTCGGCTCGGCCGCCTACAAGATCAAGAGTTTCATCCCGGGCCGGACCATCGTTTACGAGCGCGTGAAGGACTATTGGGCCGCATCGCTGCCCGTGAACGTCGGCAAGAACAACTTCGACGAAATTCGCTACGAATATTACCGTGACGACAACGCCGAGTTGATCGGTTTCAAGGCAGACGAATTCGACTTCCATGTCGAGAACGTCGCGAAGAACTGGGCCACCGCCTACGACGTGCCGGCGGTTCAGGAAAAACGCCTGTTGCTCGAAACCTTTGCCGAGCGCGCGACAGGAGTGATGCAAGGCCTCATCCTCAACCTGCGCCGCGACAAGTTCAAAGACCCGAAAGTGCGGCAGGCGCTGAACTATGCGCTCAATTTCGAGGACATGAACAAGACGCTGTTTTTCGGACAGTATGTGCGGATCGCGTCTTATTTCAGCGGCACCGAGCTCGCCTTCAAAGGTCTGCCGCAGGGCAAGGAACTCGAGATTCTAGAAACCGTGCGGGACAAAGTCCCACCGGAAGTCTTTACGACCGAATACAAGAACCCGGTTTTCGACACCGTCGAATCGCGCCGCACGAACCTCTTGATGGCGGCGAAGCTGTTTCGCGAGGCGGGCTACGCGGTCAAGGAAGGCCGCTTGATCAACACCAAGACCGGCGAACCGCTTTCGATTGAATTTTTGATCGCGAATCCAACGTTCGAACGGGTAATTCTGTTTTATGTAGAGGACCTGAAGCGGCTCGGCGTGCAGTTCACAATCCGCCAGATCGACGCTTCGCAGTATCAGAACCGCGTCCGCACCCGGGACTTCGACGCGATTGTCGCGGGCTGGGGCCAGTCGCTTTCGCCTGGCAACGAGCAGCTCGACTATTTCGGTTCGGAAGCCGCCGACCGTCAGGGCTCGCGCAATTATGCCGGCATCAAGAACGAAGCGGTCGATGCGCTGATCAAGCGGATCATCTTCGCGAAGGACCGCGAGGAGCTGGTCGCGGCCACGCACGCGATGGATCGTGTGCTGATGTGGAACCACTACGTCGTGCCGATGTGGACGATCAATGTGACGCGCGTTGCGCGCTGGGACCGTTTCGGCAAGCCGGACAAGCTGCCCGCCTATTCGATCGGATTCCCAGACATCTGGTGGTTCGACAAGGATCGCGCGGCGAAAGCAGGACCGCAGAAGTGACGTACGCGCCGCCGCTGTCGCGCCGCTCTGTCCTTGCGCTCGGCGCCGCGGCCAGCGTTTCCGCGGCGCTACCGCTGCGCGCGCAGAACGCCGCCACCGAGCGTCACGGCATGTCGTCGTTCAGCGACCTGAAGTATCCGGCAAATTTCCCGCACTTCGATTATGTCAATCCGAATGCGCCGAAGGGAGGCGCGTTCTCGCAACTCGGTTCTTCCGGACAGGTAAACCAGAACCTCGAGACCTTCAACACGCTCAATATCTATTCGCAGAAAAACGACGGCGCGCTTGGCATGGAGCTGACGTTTGCCTCCCTGATGGTGCGCGCGCTGGACGAGCCCGATGCGATGTATGGGCTTGCTGCAAGCGCGGTTTCGTTCTCCGACGATGGCTTCGTTTGCCGCTTCCGCATCCGGCCGGAAGCCCGCTTCCACGACGGCACGAAATTGACCGCGCATGACTCGGCCTGGACGATTACGACGCTGAAGACGATCGGACACAATATTCTTCGTCAATTGCTCGCCGATGTCGAAAGCGTGCAGGCGGAGAATGACGACATTCTTGTCGTGCGCTTCGTGAAAGGCCGCGGCCGCGAAATTCCACTGATCGTCGCCGGGCTACCGGTGCTTTCGAAAAAATATTACGACGGCAGGAATTTCGAGGAAGCGACGTTGAATGCTCCGCTCGGCTCCGGCCCTTACCGTGTCGGCAAGCTCGAGCCGGGGCGCTTCATCGAGTACGAGCGGGTCGCGAACTGGTGGGGCGAGAAACTCAACGTCAGCCGCGGGCAGAATAATTTCGACAACCTGCGTTACGAATTCTATCGCGACCGCGACGTCGGCTTTCAGGGCTTTACGGCACGCAACTACCTCTTCCGCGAGGAATTCACGTCCCGCATCTGGGCGACGAATTACGACTTCCCGGCCGTGCGCGACGGCCGCGTAAAGAAGGAAGTCCTGCCGGACCAGACGCCTTCCGGCGCGCAGGGCTGGTTCATCAATACGCGGCGCGAAAAATTTTCCGACAAGCGCGTGCGCGAGGCGCTCGGGCTCACCATGGATTTTCCATGGATGAACAAGAACCTGATGTACGGTTCCTACGACCGCACCACGTCCTACTTCCAGAACTCGGACATGGCAGCGAACGGCAAGCCTTCGCCGGAGGAAGTGGCGCTCCTGGAGCCGTTTCGCGGCAAGGTCGACGACGCGGTCTTTGGCGATGCCTATGTGCCGCCGCAAGCCGACGGTTCGGGCCAAGACCGCACGCTCCTGCGCCGCGCGGCGGCGTTGCTTCGCGAGGCAGGCTGCGAGGTCAAGGACGGCAAGCGCGTGACGCCCAAGGGCGAGCCGATCTCGATCGAATTTCTGATCAACACGGTTACCTTCGAGCCGCATCACAGCGCGGTCATTTCCAACCTGCGCCGCCTTGGCATCGAAGCGAACATGCGCGTGGTCGATCCCGCGCAATTTCAGCTTAGGCTCCAGACCTTCGATTTCGACGTCACCGTGCAGCGCTTCTCGACCAGTTCGACGCCGGGCGAATCGCTTCGGACTTTTTTTTCCTCGGCTGCAGCGAAGCTCACCGGCTCGCGCAACCTTTCCGGAATCTCGGACCCGGTGGTGGATGCACTGATCGAAAAGATCGTGGGCGCGCAATCGCGTGCCGAACTCACTTTCGCCTGCCGCGCGCTCGACCGCGTGCTGCGCGCCGGGCATTACTGGATTCCGCAGTGGAATAAAGCCTCGCACTGGATCGCCTATTGGGACGTGTTCGCGCATCCCAAGGAAAAGCCGCGTTACGGCCGTGCAATCCCCGAGACGTGGTGGCGCGCGCGGGCGGATTGACCAAGCGTAAGAAGCCGCGCAGTTTCACGGAAACCAATTGCCGCAGAGGCCTGAATGCTCGCCTATATCGTTCGCCGGCTGCTTCTCATCATTCCCACCATTCTCGGGATCATGCTGGTCTCATTCCTGGTGATCCAGTTCGCGCCGGGCGGGCCGGTCGAACAGGCGATCGCACAACTGACCGGCGCCGACGTTTCCACCTCCGACCGGCTCAACCGGGGCGGCAGCGAAATCTACCGGCAGAACAATCCGAGCAGCTCCGGCTTAGATGCCTCGACTTCGCGTTACCGCGGCGCGCAGGGCCTCGACCCGCAGATCATCAAGGACCTGGAGAAGCAGTTCGGCTTCGACAAGCCCGCGCATGAGCGCTTTCTGCTCTTGATCTGGAATTACGCGCGCTTCGACTTCGGCAGGAGTTATTTCCACGACGCGCGCGTGCTCGACCTGATCATCCAGAAAATGCCGGTGTCGATCTCGCTCGGGCTATGGCTGACCTTGCTCACCTACCTGATTTCGATTCCGCTCGGCATCGCGAAAGCCGTGCGCGACGGCTCGCGCTTCGACGCATGGACATCAGCCATCGTAATTATCGGTTATGCGATTCCCGCTTTCATGTTCGCGATCTTCCTGATCATCGTGTTCGCGGGCGGCTCACTCAATTTGCCGTGGGGCTTGAGCTCCGCCTTCCCGTTACGCGGGCTGACCTCGCCGAACTGGAGCGAGCTATCTCTGTTCGGAAAGATCACCGACTACTTCTGGCATCTGACCTTGCCGATCCTGTCGATGCTGCTCGGCTCGTTCGCAACCATGACGCTGCTGACGAAGAACTCGTTCCTCGACGAAATCCGCAAGCAATATGTAACCACGGCGCGCATGAAGGGGCTTTCGGAACGGCGCGTGCTCTACGGCCATGTGTTCCGCAACGCCATGCTCATCATCATCGCGGGTTTTCCCGGCGCGTTCATCAGCGCGTTCTTTTCCGGTTCGCTCCTGATCGAACAGATTTTCTCGCTCGACGGGCTCGGGCTGCTCGGCTTCGAGGCGGTGGAGAAACGCAATTATCCGGTCGTGTTCGCGACACTTTATATTTTCTCGCTGATGGGCCTGATCGTGAATCTGATTTCCGATCTCACCTATACCTGGGTCGATCCGCGCATCGACTTCGAATCGCGCGAGGTCTGAGCGCATGAACGAGATCACACAGACCCCGGTGCTCGAACAGCACAAGGAAAACGTAGAGACGAAGCGCGAACGGCTGTCGCCGATCAATCGCCGCCGCTGGGAGAATTTCAAGCGCCACCGGCGCGGATACTGGTCGCTCTGGATCTTCGCGATCCTGTTCGCGATCTCGCTCTGCGCGGAACTGGTCGCGAACAACAAGCCGTTCCTCGTTTCCTACGAGGGCAAGTGGTATTATCCCATCGTCGAGTTCTATCCGGAAACGACGTTCGGCGGCGACTTCGAGACCGAAACCAATTACCGCGACCCGGAAGTGCAGCGGCTGATCAAGGAAAAAGGCGGCTACATGCTCTGGCCGCTGATCCGCTTCCATTATTCGACGATCAATTACGACGTGCCGACGCCCGCTCCCTCCAAACCGACCTGGATGTATTCGGAAGCCGAATGCAAGCCGGCGGTCGAGAAGAAAAGAGGCGCGACAAGCTGCGCCGATCTCGACCAGAACTGGCTCGGCACCGACACCGCGGCGCGCGACGTGACTGCGCGTATGATCTACGGCTTCCGTATCTCCGTGATCTTCGGCCTGACGCTCACGATTTTCTCCTCGATCATCGGCATCGCGGCCGGTGCAGTGCAGGGCTATTTCGGCGGCTGGGTCGATCTCGCCTTCCAGCGCTTCATCGAGATATGGACCTCGATCCCGACACTTTACGTGCTTCTGATTGTGGCGGCGGTGCTGCCGCAGGGATTCTTCGTGCTGCTTGGCATCTTGCTTTTATTCTCGTGGACGTCGCTGGTCGGCGTGGTGCGCGCGGAGTTTCTCCGCACACGCAATTTCGAATATGTGCAGGCGGCGCGCGCACTCGGCGTTTCCAACACGGTCTTGATGTATCGCCACATCCTGCCGAACGCGATGGTCGCGACGCTGACCTTCATGCCGTTCATTCTCTCCGGCTCGGTGATGACGCTGACCGCGCTCGATTATCTCGGCTATGGCCTGCCGCCCGGCTCCCCCTCGCTTGGCGAGTTACTCAATCAGGGCCGCAATAACCTGCAGGCGCCGTGGCTCGGCATCACCGGCTTCTTCACGGTCGCGGTCCTGCTCACCCTCCTTATCTTCATCGGCGAAGCGATCCGCGACGCCTTCGATCCGCGAAAGACCTTCTCATGAGCGGCGACGCGCTTCTCCAGATCAAGGACTTCTCGGTCGCCTTCCGGCAGAGCGAGCGCGAAACGCTCGCGGTCGACCGCATTTCGTTCGACGTAAAGAAAGGCGAGACGCTCGCCGTGGTCGGCGAATCCGGCTCCGGTAAATCCGTCACCGGGCTTTCGGTGTTGCGGCTCTTGCCCCCCTCCGCGCATCATCCGAGCGGCGAGATTCTGTTTCAGGGACGCGATCTACTGAAATTGACCGAGCGGGAAATGCGCGGCGTGCGCGGCAACGACATCACGATGGTTTTTCAGGAGCCGATGACTTCGCTGAACCCGCTGCACACCATCGGCCAGCAGATCGTCGAGGTGCTCGAGGTCCATCGCGGCATGAGCGGCAATGCGGCACGCGAACGCGTGATCGAATTGCTCACCGAAGTCGGTATCCCCGAGCCCGCCGAACGGCTTGGCTCCTACCCGCATCAGCTTTCCGGGGGACAACGCCAGCGCGTGATGATAGCGCTCGCGCTTGCGAACGAACCGGATCTCTTCATAGCCGACGAGCCGACTACCGCGCTCGACGTCACCGTGCAGGCGCAAATCCTGAAATTGCTGAAAGAGCTGCAAGGCCGCCTCGGCATGGCGATGCTGTTCATCACGCACGACCTGAACATCGTGCGCAAGATCGCGGACCGCGTCTGCGTGATGAAGCAGGGCAAGATCGTCGAGCAGGGTTCGGTCGAGGAAATCTTCAAGAACCCGCAGCACCCCTATACCAAGGCGCTGCTCGCAGCCGAGCCGCGGATGCAGCCCGCGCCCTCGCAGCCCGACGCGCCGACTATGATTTCGACCGAAGAACTGAAGGTCTGGTATCCGATCAAGCGCGGTCTTTTCAAACGCACGATCGGCCACATCAAGGCCGTCGACGGCATTACGTTGAAAATCCGCCGCGGCGAGACGCTCGGCGTGGTCGGCGAATCCGGCTCCGGCAAGACCACGCTGGGCCTCGCGCTACTCCGGCTCATTTCCAGCGAAGGACCGATCGTATTTCTCGGCAAGCCGCTGCAGGGCCTGAAATTTAAGGCAATGCGGCCGTTCCGCCGCGACATGCAGATCGTGTTTCAGGATCCTTACGGTTCGCTCTCGCCGCGCATGTCGATCACCGACATCGTTTCGGAGGGCCTGCGGGTCCACCAGCCGCAGCTTTCGGCGGAAGAACGCGACCGGCGTGCCGCCGAAGCGCTGAAAGATGTCGGCCTCGATCCGGCAACGCGGCACCGCTATCCGCACGAATTTTCAGGCGGGCAGCGCCAGCGCATCGCGGTCGCGCGCGCGATGGTGCTCGAGCCGTCGTTCGTGGTGCTGGACGAGCCCACCAGCGCGCTCGACATGCTGGTTCAGTCGCAGATCGTCGATCTATTGCGGGATCTGCAGAAGAAGCGCGAACTGACCTACCTCTTCATCAGCCACGACCTGCGCGTGGTCGCAGCACTCGCAAGCCACGTCATGGTGATGAAGGACGGCAAGATCGTCGAGCAGGGCCCGGCGGAAAAACTCTTCAAGAGTCCGGAGAGCGACTATACGCGCGCGCTGTTCGCCGCCGCCTTCTCGCTTGAGGCGGAGCACGCCGCCAAAGCATAATTCTATTTCGCTTCGCGGCCGAGCCGGCGCATGGTTTCGAGCCCACGCGTACGGGATGCGGGATTCTCCACGGTACCTATCAGCGTTTCCCGGACCGGCTTGATACCGACGAAATGGAGAATATTTCGCCGGAGGCTGCTTACGCTGTGCGATAAGAAGAACAGGCGATAGAAGAATCCCGGCATTCCCATCGTGACAACCACGCGCGCGGATTTTCCGGTGAGGAGACCGGGCGAAAGCGTTCGCTTGCCCTTCCCGATCGCGAAGCCGGGACGAAATACCTGCTCGAAGAATCCTTTGAGCAGCCCGGGCATTGCACCGAGCCAGAGCGGAAACAGAATGACCAAATGATCGGCCCAAGCAATCGTTGCCTGCGCATCCTTGACCGGCGCGGGCACTTCGCCGCTCTCCCAGTCCTTGCCCGAGCGCAGCACGTCGATGCCCGCGTTCGCAACTTCGATCGTGCGGACTTCGTGGCCTTCATCTTTTGCGGCGGCAGCGTAGGCCGCGGCGAGCGCGTGCCCGAAGCGTGCCGGATCGGGATCGGGATGCCCGTCGATGACGACGATCTTTTTCATGGTGATCGTCTAGGAGAGACGCGACGATTCGTAATTGATCTTCCGCAATTGCCTTATGGCCGCCGCACAGCGACGACTTCCGAGCCGCTTTCGCGAATCCGCGCGATCGCGCCCGACAGCTGCTCTATTGCAACCGCCATATGAAAGGCGTTGGCGTGCAGGAGTTTCCCCTCGCCGGCGAAGAAGCCCACGTGCCCCTTCCAGTAGATCAGATCGCCACGAACAAGCGCCTTCTCGTCTCCGGAGAACGAAACCGGCCTTCCGACCTTCTGCTGCATGTCGCTGTCGCGCGGGCATTCGCGGCCGGTGCTCTGGAGCGCGAGCTGCACGAGCCCCGAACAATCAAGGCCCGCGGAAGTCTTGCCGCCCCAGAGATAAGGCGTGCCGAGAAAGCGCATCGCCACTTCGACCGGATCCTTCTCGCGGAAATCCAGCGGCGCGACATGCCGTTTTGGAATAAATCCACCGCTCGCCGCGGCCGCGAATGTGTCGTCTTCGCGAACGACCTCGATCTCGCTGCCGAAAGAGAGCGACGCCATCGGTGGCGACTTGATGTCGGGTTTCGGAAACACGAAGGTGCGCAGCGCGCGGATGCGATGCGTCGGCTTGCCGCTTTCTTTCGCAAGCGCATTCGACGGCAGCCAGCCGACATAGCCGTCACGCGCAAGCTGACCCCAAGACCAGCCTTCGTCGGTTTCCTCGTACACGACGACGCGCTCGCCATGCAGCGCTTCGGTATCCAACATGGCTTCGGAAGTCGGCGCGCTTCGGAGCGGTGCGGAAACGTCGATCACCTGCATCGTGACGCCGTCAACAAAGCGCGCCGCCTCCACCTTGCCGCGCAAATAAGACGCGGCGAGATCGGGACGCGCGGGCGTGAGCCGCTTGTCGAACCCGCTCATAGCGGAAGTTCTTTCGCTTTTGCGACCATCAGATCGGCGAGCCGTTCGACATAGAGCGCGCCCTTCACCGTGCGCTGGACGAGCACGTTGCGGCGATCGGAAGGATCGCGGCGGCGCTGCAACAACTCCATGCGTCCCAGGGTGTCGAGCGCGCGGGTGATCACGGGCTTGGTCACGCTCAGCTTGGCGGCGAGCCCGCGCACAGTGTGCGGCGGCGGCTCGAGATAGACCGTGAGCAGGATCGTGATCTGCCGCGCCGAGAGGTCGCGATCGTCGTCGCGCACCATCTCGTAATTCAGATCGTGCAGGAGTTTCAGCGCCTGCGACGGGCGGATTTCGACAGCCACGGCTTGCTCGATAAATCGTTTCGGAGCCGTATCATTTCAGGCGGCGCGCAGCCGCGCAAGCCTTAGCCGTAGCGTTCGGTTAACAACGCATAGAGTGCGCGCACCGAATGCGCTTCGCCGCCCTCGGGGCGGCCGGGCTTCTCTTTCGGATTCCACGCGAAGATGTCGAGATGCAGCCAGCTTTTGGCTCGCTCAACGAATTTAGAAAGAAAGAGTGCGGCGGTGATCGCGCCCGCGTGCCCGCCGCCGACGTTGTTCGTATCGGCGGTGCGCGAGTTCAACATCTCCATGTAAGGCTGCCACAAAGGAAGACGCCACAGCGGGTCGGCTTCTTTCATGGAGTGTATCGCGAGCGCATTCCAGAGCGCGTCGTCATTCGTGAACGCGGGCGGAATTTCTGGCCCAAGCGCCACACGCGCGGCACCCGTGAGCGTCGCAAAGTCGATCACGAGTTCGGGCTTTTCTTCGTCCGCAAGCGTGAGCGCGTCTGCAAGCACGAGACGGCCTTCGGCGTCGGTGTTTCCGATCTCGACCGTGATGCCCTTGCGGCTCTTGAAGATGTCGCTGGGACGGAACGCGATTCCCGAAATCGAATTTTCGACGGCGGGAACGATCACGCGCAGCCGCACTTTCAGCTTCGCGTCCATGATCATATGCGCGAGCGCGAGCGAAGCCGCGGCACCGCCCATGTCCTTCTTCATCAGAAGCATCGCCGAGCTTGGCTTGATGTCGAGGCCGCCGGTGTCAAAGCAAACGCCTTTACCGACCAGCGTCACTTTCGGGTGCGAAGGCTTGCCCCAGGTGAATTCGACGAGCCTGGGTTCGCGTTCGCTGCCCTGCCCGACCGCGTAGACCAGCGGAAAATTTTTCTTCAGCAAATCCTTGCCGATGACGCTTGAAACTTTCGCGCCATGCTTCTTCGCAAGCTTACGGATCGCGGCTTCGAGTTCGGCGGGACCGAGATCGTTCGCGGGTGTGTTGACAAGATCGCGTGCGAGCGCGACGCCTTCGGCGATACGCAAAACTTCTCTCGCATCGACGCCGGCAGGCACCACGAGCCGCGGCGCCTTCTTCTTGTTCTCGCGATAACGCGTGAAGCGGTAGGAACCCAGCGCGAAGGCAAGCGACGCCATGCGCGCATCCTTCGGCGCCTCGGCAAATTTCCAGTCGCCCTCCGGCAACACGGTCGCGAGTTTCCCTGCGAGCAGCGGATCGAAAAACTTCGCGTTGCGCTTGCCTAACCCAAAGAGGCAACCCGCGATGCCGCCTTTGCCGTCCGGCAGAACGAGATGCCGCCCCGCGTCGGGCGCGAAGCCGGACGCGTCGGCAAACGCGCGCGCGGCAGCGGCCAGGCCTTCGCGGACCGCTTTCCAGGTGGCGTCATCGACGCACCAGATCGGCTTTGCATTGGCGGCGGCGGTCACAAGAGCGGGATGATGAGCTTGGATCAAAGGGACTTTTCCGTGTTTTTTGCCGTCTAACACGCCGGAATAGCCCGAGAAAGCGGGCTTAACGCAGCGTTAGGGTTAACTCTCTATTGCTTTTCGGAGCCTTCCGGCGTCTCGCGCCGGCAGGCGCGCGGAGTAATTGTATGCAGTGTAATCCCGCAATCCGGAAGCAGCGCTTCCACGGCAGCGTTTCCAAGCTCGCCATTCTTGCCGTGCTGGCCGCCTCCCTCGGCGCCTGCGCCACCAAGCCCAACAGCAACGACATCACCGGGTCGATCCAGAACCCGTTCCGCGCTCCCGAAAGCGATCCGCGCGCGGAGACCGAACGGCTGGGACAGGCCTATCAGGCGCGGCCCGCCGATCCCGAAACCGCGATCGCCTATGCGCAGGCGCTGCGCCGCTCCGAACAGCAGGCGCAGGCCGTCGCCGTGCTGGAACAGGCCGCGCTGAAGAACCCGAAACACAAGGGCCTGCTCGGCGAGTATGGCCGCGCACTCGCCGAAGTCGGACGACTCCAGCAGGCGCTCGACGTGCTTTCGCGCGCGCATACGCCTGACCGGCCCGACTGGCGTATCCTGAACGCGCAGGGCGCGATCCAGGACCAACTCGGCAACTACAAGGAAGCGCGCCGCTACTACCAGACCGCGCTCAAGATGGCGCCCGAAGAGCCTGCTATCCTCTCAAACCTCGGGCTTTCCTACATTCTCTCGAAAGATCTGAAGCAGGCCGAAACGACGCTGCGGCGGGCCGCCGCCAATCCACGCGCGGAGAAGCGCGTGCGCCAAAACCTTGCGCTCTCGCTCGCGCTGCAGGGCAAGTTCGACGAAGCGGAAAAGATCGCCGCCGGAGACCTGCCGCCGGAAGAAGCCAGCGCCAATATCGCGGCGCTGCGCGACATGATCCGCCAGCAACAGCAGCCGCGCAACATCCCGCGCACGCAGTCCTGAAGTTCGAGGTTCGGATCAAAAAGAAACGCCCGCTCTCGCGCGGGCGTTTTCGTTACTTGATTTCCATGACCCGGATCGCGGCCGGCCCCATGATGACGATGAACAGCACCGGCAGGAAGAACAGGATCATCGGCACGGTGAGCTTCGGCGGCAGCGCTGCCGCCTTCTTCTCCGCTTCCGACATGCGCTGGTCGCGGATTTCCTGCGCCAGCACGCGCAGCGCCTGTGCGAGCGGCGTGCCATAGCGCTCGGCTTGAATGAGCGCGGTACAGACCGCTTTCACGCCGTCAATGCCAGTGCGGACGGCAAGATTTTCGAAAGCCTGCCGCCGGTCCTGCAGATAAGACAGCTCGGCTGTCGTCAGCGTCAGTTCTTCCGCGAGCGGCACCGACTGCGAGCCTACTTCCTGGCTGACGCGCTTGAAAGCCGCGTCGATCGACATGCCGGATTCCACGCAAATCAACAAAAGATCGAGCGCGTCGGGAAACGCGCGGCGGATGGACTGCTGGCGGCGCGTGATCACGTTCTTCAGGAAAAGCTGCGGCGCCTTGATGCCGAGATAGGCCGCGCCGATACAGATGCCGAACTTGACCATCGGCGGCTGATCGATCGGGACCAGAAGGAAAAGATAGAATATCGCGAAGAAGAACATTCCGATCGGGGCGACCATGCGGAAGAACAGGAACGAGACCTGCGGCCCCTGCCCGCGATAACCGGCCCGCACCAGCATCAACTTTGCTTCTTCTTCGCCGAGCCACTTCTTCAGGTCGAGCTTCTCGACGATGTTCTGCATGAAGGCCTTCGGCGTCGGCCGCAGGTTGACCTTCTCGCCACGGGCGAGCTTCTCGCGCTCACGCGCTCGAATCTGGCCGCGCTCGATGGCGAGCGTCTTCATGCGGCGATCCAGACCGTCGCCGGAGATAAAAGGCATCGCGATCGTATAGATCGTCGCGATCACCGCGATCGCGGTGAACAGCGTCGTCATAAAGCGGGCGTCGCTCAGCCTGTCATAAATCAGATCGACCATCGGTTCGCCCTTAGAAATCGAAATTGATCATACGCTTCATCACGAACACGCCGATCAACATCCAGACAACGGAACCCGCCATCAGTACGCGGCCCGTGGATGTCGTCCACAGAAGCTCGATGTAACCGGGGCTCGTGAGATAGACGAGCGTCATGACGGCGAATGGAAGCGAGGCGATGATGCTCGCGGAAGCCTTGGCTTCCATCGACATCGCCTTGATCTTTTCCGCCATTTTCTTGCGCTCGCGCAGTACGCGCGAAAGATTGCCGAGCGCCTCGGAAAGGTTTCCGCCGGCCTGCTGCTGAATCGCGAGCACGATGCCGAAGAAGTTTGCTTCCGGCAGCGGCACACGCTCGTACATTTTCGCGGCTGAATCCGAAAGTGACATACCGACTGCCTGACCTTCGGCAATCTGGCGGAATTCACCTTTTACCGGCTCGACGGTTTCGCTCGCGATAATGCGGATACAATCGCCGATCGGAAGACCTGCTTTGACGCCGCGCACGATGACGTCGATCGCGTTCGGCAATTCGAGAATAAATTTGTTTTCGCGCTTCTTTTTCAGGTAACCGATGAACCAGCGCGGGATGCCGAAGCCGCCGGCAAGAAACGCCGGTGCCGCCAGCAGAAGTCCCATGCCCGACAGATACATCAGCGCGAAACACACGAGCCCCGCGGCTATGCTGAACATGTAGAACTGCCGCTTGGTAATCGAGAGACCCGCCTGTTGCAGGCGAATTTCGATCGGCGGATTTTTGACGTTCTTCCTGCGCGCTTCGAGTTGCTTGAGCGACTCTTCGACCTGCTGCCTGCGCGAGGTCGCCGCGTCCGCGCCTTTCGCTCGTCCGCGCTTGGCCTGGATTTCATCGACCGAGATTTCCTTGAGCCGCTGCTCGGCGCGTTTTTCTCCCGAGATCATCGGATAGATGAAAACGTAGAGCACGCCGCCAACGGCGACCGTGATCAGGAATGCGAAAGCCATTGAACTCATTTGCGGCCCAGCACGTCGTCGATCTCGGAGGCATCGAGCGCCGCGGCAAGCCGCGTCTGCTCGCCGTAATACTTGGCGCGATCCCAGAATCGCGGCTGGCCGATTCCGGTCGAGCGGTGGCGGCCGAGCAGATTTCCATTCTGGTCCTCGCCCAGATAGTCGAACACGAAGAGATCCTGCGTGGTGACGACCTCGCCTTCCATGCCGACCACTTCGGTGACATGCGTGATGCGGCGCGAGCCATCGCGCATACGCGACGCCTGAATGATGACGTCGATCGAGGACACGACCATTTCGCGAATGGTGCGCGGCGGCAGCGAGAAGCCGCCCATGGTGATCATGGATTCGAGACGGGAAAGCGCTTCGCGAGGGCTATTCGCGTGCAGCGTGCCCATCGAGCCGTCGTGGCCGGTATTCATGGCCTGCAACAGGTCGAACGCCTCGGGGCCGCGGACTTCGCCGACGATGATGCGCTCGGGACGCATACGCAGGCAGTTGCGCACGAGATCGCGCATCGTCACCTGACCCTCGCCTTCGAGGTTCGGCGGGCGCGTTTCCAGGCGCACGACATGCGGCTGCTGGAGCTGCAATTCGGCGGCGTCTTCGCAGGTGATGATACGTTCGTCGTTGTCGATATAAGCGGTGAGGCAGTTCAAGAGCGTCGTCTTGCCCGAGCCGGTGCCGCCGGAGATCAGCGTGTTCACGCGGCAGCGGCCGATGATGCGAAGCAATTCCGCACCCTGATCCGACACCGAACCGAACTTGACCAGATCGGAAAGCTTGAGCTTGTCTTTCTTGAACTTACGAATGGTGAGCGCGGGGCCGTCGATCGAAAGCGGCGGCACGATCACGTTGACGCGCGAGCCGTCCGGCAGGCGGGCATCGCAGATCGGCGAGGATTCGTCGACGCGGCGGCCGATCTGGCTCACGATGCGCTGGCAGATGTTGTGAAGCTGCTGGTTGTCGCGGAAGCGGATTCCGGTCTGCTGAATCTTGCCTTTGACTTCGATGTAAACGGTGTTCGCACCGTTCACCATGATATCGGCGATGTCGTCGCGCGCGAGCAGCGGCTCCAGCGGCCCGTAGCCCAGCACGTCGTTGCAGATGTCGTCGAGCAGTTCCTCCTGCTCGGCAATCGACATCACCACGTTCTTGATCGTGATGATTTCGATCACGATGTCGCGGATTTCTTCGCGTGCGGCGATCGGCTCGAGCTTGGCGAGTTGCGTCAGGTCGATCGCCTCGATCAGTGCGCCGAAGATCTGGCCCTTGACCTCGTAGAAGCTCTCCGAGCGCTGATTGCTCATGATCGGCGGCGCGGGTGCCGCGGGCGCGAGCGGCGGCGCGGATACGGACGGCGCCTTCGGCTGCTGCTGGGGCGCAAAATCGGAAACGGTCGCAGGCGGCAGCATCTGCGCCGGTGCCGGCGGCGGCGCGGATTGCGCAGGCGCGCGCGGCGTTTCCCGCAAACCGGTATCGCCGCCGCTATTGCCTCTTTTCCCGAACATTCCGGACCCCGAACCTGCGAATTACTTCTTCAGACCTCTGAGCTTCGAAAGCAGCGGCGAGAGCGCGCTGGCCTTTTCTTTCTTCGCTTCCGAACGGCCCGTGATGGTCTTGGCGATCTGAAGGAAGGTATCGGCGGTCTTATGCTTGGCCGACACCTCGGCGATCATCTGCCCGTTGTTCGATGCCGTGCCGAAAATCTGCGGCTCGAACGGGATCGCCGCGACCGGCTCGGCGCCCAAGGCCTTTGCGAAATCCGCGGTCTTCACCTCGGGGCGCTTCGGCATGCCGACCTGATTCAAGAGGTACATCGGCGCGCGGTCGTTCGGACGCGCGGCCTTGGCGAGATCGAACATATTCTTGGCGTTACGCAGATTCGCAAGATCGGGAGCCGCGACGACCAGAATGTCATCCGCGCCGAGCAATGCGCGCTTGGCCCAGCCGCTCCACGTATGCGGCAGATCGAGCACGATCACCGGGACGGAAGCGCGCAGCGTGTCAAAAATCGGCTCGAAGCCCTCCGGCGAAATGTCGTATTCGCGGTCCAGCGTTGCGGGAGCCGCGAGCAGGCTCAGATGATCGGTGCATTTCGAAAGCAGGCGATCGATGAAGGCGTTATCGACGCGATCCGGCGAGAATACCGCGTCGGCGATACCTTGCGGCGGATCCTGATTGAAATCGAGCCCGGCGGTGCCGAAAGCGAGATCGAGATCTGCGACGACGGTGTCGATCGCGAGATCGCGCGAAATGGCAAAGCCGATGTTATGCGCCGCGGTCGAAGCGCCGACGCCGCCTTTGGCGCCCATCACACCGATGATCCGGCCGACCGGCTTCGCATCGGCCGCGCCGTAAAGACCGGAAATCGAGGCGACGATGTCGAGCGGTGCGAGCGGCGCGACCAGATAATCGCTGACGCCGCGGCGGACGAGCTCGCGATAGAGAATGATATCGTTGACACGGCCGACGATGACGACACGCGTACCGGCGTCGCAGCTTTCGGCGAGCCGGTCGAGCCCTTCGAGCAGCGCGTTGCCGTGCCCGTTGTATTCGACCAGAATCACGTTCGGTGTCGCGGCACCGCGATAGGCTTCTTCCGCGGCGGGCAGCCCGCCCATCGAAACCTTCACATGCGCACGCGCCATGCGCCGGTCGGCGCCAGCCGCCTGCACCGAATGCGCAAGCTCCGGCGTTTCGCAGAAGGCCTGGATCGTAATGCGCGGCACCGGAGCAATGTGATGCTCCGGTTCGGCGGCAACCTGACTATGATCGAGTACGGGTGCGGCTCTCATCACTGTCCCACAGAGCTTGCTTTGGTGGCGGTCGGATAGGTCGTCGAAGGATCCTGCCCGGCGCGGTATTTCTCCATGACCGTGCGGCGGCGCGCGGCATAAGACGGCTGCTCGGCGCGCGGCTGGACGAGATCTTCCGGATTGGCGACGGAGGCGGCGAGATTGTGCTGAGTCGCGCAGCCGAAGTTGCGCATCGGATAATTCTGCCAGCCTTCGAAACTCGGCGTCACGCCGAGGTCTTCCTGACCGGCGTGGCAGCGGTTCGCCACCTGCGCGCTGATCGCGGGAAATGCAAGGCGGATGGGGGCGACGTTCGAAGGCGATTCCATCTGATAGGCGACGATCCGGATCGCACGCGGCGGTACGCCGGAGGCCGTGAGCAGGCTCCGCAATTCGCGCAGCGTGCGGCTCGACGAAACTTCGTTCGCGACATGCGACGGCAATTCGATCGTCATCGCGCCGGAAGCGTAGCGGCGCCACTGCGAAGCGAAGCCGCCGGCGAGCGCACGCTGTTCGGGCGTCAGCCCGGTGCGGCCGGAGCCGATGAACATCTGTACCGTGCGCGTACCTTCGTTGATCTGGATCGGATGCCGGTCGCGGTAATCGAGCGGCACCGTTCCGGTCACGATGCGGTCGGTCTGGCACCCGGCGACGGCGAGCGAAACGATTCCGAGCAGGAGCGCTGCGCGAAGGCGGCGGGAATTACTGGTTACTGACATCATACGCTCCAACAACTCAATCCAGGATGAAGCCGTAGTCGCCTTTGAGGCGTTTCGGCTCGTTCGTACCAGGCACGCCGTAGATGCGGTTCAAGCGGCCGAGCAGCACGGTCGACTGATCGGACGGATTGGCGAAGCCGTCGTCGGGCCGGACCAGCGCCTGCGGCGCGTTCGGCTTCACGACATAAGGGGTCACCATGATCATCAATTCGGTCTGGCCGGTGAGATAGTCGCGGCTCTTGAAGAGCGCGCCGAGTACCGGAAGGTTCATCAGCCCCGGCAGACCGTTGATGTTCTGCTTGGTCTGTTCCTGCAGAAGACCGGCCATCACCAGCGAGCCGCCCGAAGGAAGCTCGACGGTCGAATTCGCGCGGCGCACGCGCAGTGCCGGAATGGTCACGGTCGAAAGGCGGATCGCGCCTTCGGAGGAAAGTTCGCTGACTTCGGTCGCAATGCGGAGACTGATCTTGCCTTCCGAGAGCACGACCGGCGTGAACTCTAGCGCGACACCGAATTGCTTGAACTGAATCTGAATCTGACAGCCCGTGGTGGGATCGCAGCTCTGTCCAGACGGGATCGGGAATTCGCCGCCGGCCAGGAACTTCGCGGACTCGCCGCTGATCGCGGTCAGGTTAGGCTCGGCGAGCGTGCGCATGATGCCCGCCTGCTCCATCGCGCGAAGCGTCGCGCTGACCGTGCCGCCGTTCGGCAGGTTCAGGGTCGGCGTAATCACGCTGTTCGAAAGCGTCTGGTTCTGCGCGGAAAACGGGTTGTTGTTGGTGAAGTTGACGACAGCGCTGCCGATATTGACGTTCGCACCGTTCAGATCGACACCGAGTTGCTTCAGGATGTTCCGCTGCACTTCGGCGACCGTGACTTTCAGAAGAATCTGCTCTCGGTCGCGGATCGTGAGGCCATTCACGACTTTGTTCGGATCGCCGACGAGACGCGCGGCGGTATCGAAAATATGCTGCGCTTCCGCCGCGGATGCGACCGAGCCCGAAAGCACGATGCTGTCGCCGATCGCATCGACCTTGATCTGGGCACTCGGCGCAAGCCGCTGCACGGCCGCGCGCACGCCGGTCGCGTCGAGCGCGACCTCGATGTCGTAGGCCGCGATCTGCTGGCCTTCGCCATCGAAGAAAACGATATTCGTCTGGCCTGCCTTGACGCCAATGAGATAGGCGCGGCGCGCGGAGCGGATCACCGCGTTCGCGATGCCTGGATTGGCGATCAATACGTCCTTCGCGTCGCGCGGCAGATCGATGACGATCGACTTGCCGACGCCAAGCGGAAGAAATCCGGCGCGCGTATGCACGACCGGCGTGTTCGGTTGCGGGCGCTGCTGCGTTGCCGCGGGCGGAGGCGCCACCAGCTGCGGCTCGGCTGCGCGAAGGCCGGCGGGCATCATCAGGGTGACCGCGGCGAGCGACGCCAGGAAAGCAATTGTTAACCCTGCTTTTGCGGCTAGCGGCTTTTGCATCGTCAGCCTCGATCCTTCGCTTACTTCGCGGTCTGCGTTGAATTGACGCCGAAACGGACGAAGTTCACGCGGCTCGACGTCTGCTGCGGCTCTTCGGTTTCGGTGACGAGATTGGGTTTGGCATCCGCGAGCGAGCGGAGCGCCAGCGAAATCGTGCCGCGCTGGCGCGACATCGCGAGCGTCTCGGTCTGTTGCGGGCCGAGCTCTAGCGTCGCGGTCTTGCCGACGACAACCTTCTGGCCGTTCTTCTCTTCGACGGTCTGGTCAATCGCGAGCACGCGCACATTGCGCAGAATGGTATCGGTCGTGACCGACTCGCCGCTGTTCGGGCCCTGCTCGCGCCGAGTCAAAAGAACGTCGACACGATCATTCGGGAGAATAAACCCGCCAGCCCCGGTTTCGGCGGAGATCTCAACCGAGATCGCGCGCATGCCGGCCGGCAAGATTGCGGAAAGGAAACCCGCGCCATCGGCGCGAACGAGCTTCTGCTCGCGGATCGGTTCACCCGCAACGAACGGTGCGCGGGCAACCGCGCCTTTAAATTCTTCGAGCGCTTTCGGGCGATCCGTTCTGCGAATGAAAAGCGGGCCGGCTGCGGAAACCGGCCAGGGCTGCCAGGTCAGGTCTTCGGGTGAAACCGCGCGGCCGACAGCGATGTCGGTTTTCGCGACGAGAATTTCGACCGTGTCGTTCGCAGGTCTTACGATCTGCTGCACGGGCGCAGGTGCGCGTTCGCCTCCCGACAACATGAAGGCGGCGGCGCCAGCCAATACGGCGATGCCGAGAACGATTAGACGCGCGGGTTTCATACGCTCACTCTTCCACTCGAAAGCCGGGACCCGGATATGGGTCGCGGAACTGCCACTCGCCGGATTTCACCAGCTAAGGGTCAACTTATGGTTAATGAGCAGTAGAGGATTTTAATTAACAGAGACTTGCACTTAGCCTTGTCGCTAGTGTCAGAGCGCAAGTGCCTTCATGAAGGACGTTTCCGGATAGACGAGCAGACCCGCAAGCGCGAGCGCGATGCCGTAGGGAATTCCGGTCTCGAAGTTATGCAGCCGCGCGATCCATTTTTGACGCGCAAGCATCGCGGGCATTGGCAGCGTGCGAAGCTGCAAGAGGCCAAGCGTAAGAATGCCGCCGGCAACAGACGCGATCAGTAGATATTCCATCAGATGCGAAAAGCCGAGCCAAAGCGCGGTCGCAGCTGCGAGTTTGGCGTCGCCGCCGCCGATCCAGCCCCGCGAAAAGAAACCGAACGCGACAACCAGTACGACGGCTCCGGCAAGAAGATGCCGGCCGAGGTCGGCCCAGCCCATACCGGTGAGCCAGGCGACAAAAAAGAAACCGATTATTAACGCAAGCGACACGCGATTCGAGATCGTCATGCTCACAAGATCGCTCGCCGCGGCGAAGGCCATGGCGGCGGGAAAAAGACCAAGCACGAACAATTCGAGGACCATGATGGCTCTTCTGCTCTCGCGGAACGAGCCTGGAACTTAGCGGGGAAGCCTAAGCGAACCGTGAATCCGTTCGCATAAACAAAGGGGTCCCGGCGAATCGCCGGAACCCCTTCAAGACGAATGACGATTCTTTAGCCGCCGAGGCCGGTCTTCACCGACGTAAAAGTATTCGTCAGCTTGGTACCGATGCCCTGCACGATGGCGATGATCGCGACCGAAATGCACGCGGCAATCAGTCCGTATTCGATTGCGGTTGCACCCGACTCGTCTTTCAGAAAGCGAACAAAATTCATGACGGCTCCTCAGAGAGATGATTCAACCGGATCTTCTGTCCGGATGAATGCGTTCTAGGGAATAAGTTCCTTCGCCCGCGTGAAGCTCGTCCGCTAAAGTTGAATATAAAATCCCCGTATTTCCGCCAAAGCAATTCAGGTTTCCTAAACGCGAAAGGCCCCGGACGAACCGGGGCCTCGCGATTACCTTGGTAGTTCGGCGATTAGCCGCCGAGGCCGGTCTTCACCGACGTGAAGGTGTCTTTCAGCTTGGTGCCGACACCCTGCACGACCGCGATGATCGCGACCGAGATACAGGCAGCGATCAGGCCGTATTCGATGGCCGTCGCGCCCGACTCGTCCTTCAGAAAACGAGCGATATTCGTCATGTTTCAAGGCTCCTTGAACCTAGTTGGCTCTCTGCTTGTCCGCCGAACTTTTTTGTCCGATCGAACTGACGCAAAAATAGCGCGGACGAATTTCGCCACGGTTAATTCGACCGCAGAAAGCCCGCAGTATCAGGGGGAAATAGAACAGAGTTAATACTCCGCTGCCGCCCTCGGAGAATCCTTTCGGCTAAAGGATTCGCTTCCGGATCGCGCGTCGTGTCGCCGACTCAAGCGCGGGAATCGTTGGTATTTCATTCACCAATTTCGACGACATTGGCCGGGTAGTTTCGCGTTTTTCTGGAGGCGTCCCTTGTCGCGTCTGTCGTTCAGGACCCTGCTCGTGCTGGCCGGTCTCGTTATCGCGCCGAACCTCGCTTTGGCGGATTCGGTCGCTGTCATTCTCGATCAAGCCAAGTTGCTGCGCCTTCCGGACCGCGTATCGACCATCATCATCGGCAATCCGTCTATCGCCGACGGCACGCTGCAGGCCGGCGGCTTCCTGGTCGTGACCGGCAAGGGTTACGGCACAACCAACCTCATGGCGCTGGATTCCAAGGGCAACGTGCTCGCCGAGCATACCATTACCGTTTCGGCGCCGACCACGGCGCTCACGGTGTACCGCGGCGCGGACCGCGAAACCTTAAGCTGCGCGCCGAATTGCCAGCGCACGCTGGTGCCGGGCGATGCTTCCGCGGTCTTCGACGCGGTCGTCGCGCAAAACGGTACCCGGAACGGACTATCGACCGGTACTCCCGCGGCGGCCCCGCCTGCGCGCTGAAGCACCCGGCCTGATCGTTAACGACTGGTGAATTCTCCCCTCCGTCTTGGCAAAGGGGTGTTCAACCAATTTTCAAGCCATGACCGCTAGTAATACGGAACGTTTTCCGCGCGAGCGCACTCATGTTCGGCATCGCATTTCATAGAGAGAAAGCCAGCGGCGTGAGCCGGGGTTTGCGCAAACTCGTCGTCCGGTTCGGCCGGAAGAACGACGGTGCCGCGGCGGTCGAGTTCGCGATCGTAGTGGTGCCGTTCTTCGCACTCCTGTTTGCGATCATCGAACTCGCGTTGGTGTTCTGGGCGGGCCAGGTGCTCGAGACCGCGGCGCACGATACCAGCCGTCTCATCATGACCGGCCAGGCGCAGACCCAGAGCTTCGATCAGACGCGCTTCAAACAGGAACTCTGCGCGCGCGTGCTCGGGTTGTTCAGTTGCAACTCGTTCAAGATCGACGTGCGAACCTATGGCGCATTCGCCAGCGCCAACCTCGGTAAGCCCACCTACAAGCCGAACGGCCAGATCGACGACAGCGGCTTCACCTATCAAACCGGCGGTCCGGGCGACATCGTGGTGGTACGCGTGATGTACGAATGGCCGCTGATCCTGCGCACCTTCGGCCTCGACCTCGCCGATACGCCAGCCGGCAAGCGGTTGCTGATGTCGGCGGTCGCCTTCCGCAACGAGCCCTACCAATGAGCATGCTCGCGATTTCAGAAATAGCCGGCGCCCTGCGCGCCAGGATCGCGCGCTTCTCGCGCGACAAGCGCGGCGTCTCGGCGGTCGAGTTCGCGATCATCCTCCCTTTCATGGCGATGCTCTATCTCGGTGGCACCGCGCTCACGCAAGGAATCATCGTCAAGCGCAAGGTCGTGCTGGTCGCGCATACCGTGGGCGATCTCGTCGCGCGCGACAACAACATCACTAACGCCGAAATCACATCGATCTTCGACGCGGCGAAGGCGGTGTTCGCACCTTATGCCTGGAACAGCAACCTTCTGAAGATCAAGGTATCGAGCATCAACATCGATGCTGCCGGCAACGCCAAGGTCGGCTGGAGCGATGCCTTTCAGGATACCGCGCGCCCGGTGAATTCCACGATCACGCTTCCGGCCGGGCTCAATACCGCGAATACGTCGATCATCTGGGCGGAAGTCAGCTACAACTTCACGCCGCCGATCGGCACTGCCTTCACCGGCGGCACGCTGACCTTGACGGACCAGCTCTACATCCGGCCGCGTCTGGTCACAACTGTTACGCGCTCGGCGAACTGACGCTTCTCAAATCTTCTGATTGTATTCGCCGACTTCCGGGTGTGCGCGGATCGCCGCGTCCACGGCTGCGAACATTTCCTTCATCCGCACTTCCGAGACCGGACTTTCGACCACGACCACCAGCTCGGGCTTATTCGAGGACGCCCGCACCAGACCCCAGGTGCCGTCTTCGACGGTGACGCGAACGCCGTTCACGGTCACGAGATCGCGGATCGGCTGCCCGGCGACTTTCTCGCCCTTCGCCTTTGCCGCCTCAAAATGCTTCACGATCTGGTCGACGATGCCGTACTTCTTTTCGTCGTCGCAATGCGGCGACATGGTCGGCGACTGCCAGGTGCGTGGCAGCGCGAGCCGCAGATCCGACATCTTCTTCCCCGGATTGCGGTCGAGCATTTCGCAAACCGCAATCGCCGACAGGAGGCCGTCGTCATAGCCGCGGCCGAACGGAGGCCCGAAGAAGAAGTGGCCCGACTTCTCGAAGCCTGCGACCGCTTTCAGTTCCGCCGAGCGGCGCTTGATATAGGAGTGGCCGGTCTTCCAGAAATCGACCTTCACGCCGTTTTGCTTCAGCACCGGATCGGTGAGCCAGAGGCCGGTCGATTTCACATCGACGATGAACTGGCCGCCCTTGCCGCCCGCCGAGATATCGCGCGCGAGCATGACGCCAACCTTGTCGGCGAAGATTTCCTCGCCGAGATCGTCGACCACGCCGCAACGGTCGCCGTCGCCATCGAAAGCGAGACCAACATCGGCTTTATGCGCGAGCACGGCATCACGCACCGCATGCAACATCTTCAGGTCTTCGGGATTCGGATTGTATTTCGGGAAGGTGTGGTCGAGTTCGGCGTCGAGCGGCACCACTTCGCAGCCGATGGCTTCCAGCACTTTCGGCGCAAACGCACCCGCGGTGCCGTTGCCGCAGGCTGCAATCACTTTCAGCTTTCGCTTCAGCGTCGGGCGGTTCGCGAGATCGGCCATGTAGCGTTCCGCGAAGCCGGGGATGAACTTGAAGGAGCCGCCGTCTTTCGTTTTCGATTTTCCTTCGAGCACGATTTCCTTCAGCCGGCTCATTTCGTCGGGGCCGAAAGTGAGCGGTCGGGCGGCACCCATCTTCACGCCGGTCCAGCCATTATCGTTATGCGACGCCGTCACCATCGCAACACAAGGGCAGTCGAGTTCGAATTGCGCGAAATAGGCCATCGGCGAAAGCGCGAGACCGACGTCATGGACGCGCATGCCCCCTGCCATCAAACCTGAAGTCAGCGCCGCCTTCACCGACATCGAGTAGCCGCGGAAATCGTGGCCGACCACGATATCGGGCCTGACACCGAGCTCATGAAACAGCGTCGCCATGCCGAGGCCCAGCGCCTGCACGCCGATCAGGTTGATCTCTTTTTCGAGGAGCCAGCGCGCGTCGTATTCGCGAAAGCCGGTCGGCTTCACGAGCGGGGTCGTCTCGTACTCATAGGTATTGGGCTTGATCGACGCTTTCGGCTTCAGAAACATGGAAATTCCGTGCTGACAAAAACCGGCGGGCGCCGGGCGAAAAGCGATCTAGCACGAAAGCGGGCGGAATTGAGTATCAACGCTCGAGTTCAAGCACGTTCTTTTTGAACTCGAAGCGGGCGAGCCGCCGCAAAAAGCTCATGCCGAGCAGGTTTTGCGCAAGCGCCCCCTGATCCAGCACCATAGCGTCGACGTCGTGGATTTCGATGGAGCCGACGCGGATCGAGCGCAGCCGGACACGCTTGGCGCGCGCCGAGCCGTTCGCGGTGCTGACCTGAATGTCGAAGCGATCGCTCGGGGTGATCAGGCCGAGCGAGCGGGCGTCTTCATAGCGGAGCGCAACCAGCGTCGCGCCGGTATCGACGATGGCGCGCAGGCGGCGGCCGTTGAAATCGACGTCCGAAACATAGTGACCCGAATAGTCGGCGCGGATGCGCACGTAACCGCCGGCGTTGTTGTCCTTCGCCGTCGGCTCGACGGAGACCGGCTCGGAGGAGCCCTGCTGAAACGCGACGAAGGCATCGCGGCCACGGCGCAGCAAATCCTGCGCGACCTCCGGCGCATAGATCGAAAGCGCGATAAATCCCGCGACGACGAGAAAAAGAAAGCGAAACATGAAGAGACCCGTTTCGCGCGATTTTCGCGCGGGAGCGGTGTGAGGCTCGTTAACGCGGGAATTAAATGGTTACGATTGCGGCTTTTTCAGTAAAGCCGATCAAGTGCCGCGCGGCTTCGCGCGCCGGGTCGGTGCGGCAGCGGCCGGGTCATCCGGCCAAACGTGCTTCGGATAGCGGCCGCGCATTTCCTTTTTTACATCTACCCACGAGCCGCGCCAGAACGCGGGCAGGTCGCGCGTCACCTGAATCGGGCGGGCGGCGGGCGACAAGAGCGAAAGCACCAGCGGGATTTTTCCTCCCGCCACGGAAGGATGCTTCGAGAGACCGAACAGCTCCTGCACCTTGACCGAAATCGTCGGGCCGGCTTCGGCGGCATAATCAATTGCGAGTTCGGACCCCGTCGGCGCGGTGAAACGGTCGGGCGCTTCTGTGTCGAGACGTCGCGACAGCTCATGCGGAAGCAGCGCATACAAGGCGTTCGAAACATCGCCCGCGGAGATTTCGTTGAGCGAGATTTTACCCGCGAGGAACGGCGCGAGCCAGCTCTCGATATTTTTTGCAAGCGCCTGCGGCGAGACGTCGGGCCATTCTTCACCTTCGGCCACGCGCAGGAAGCGCACGCGCTCCAGCCAGCGCGTGGCGGCGGGAGAGAATGGCAGCGTCTCGATGCCGAGCGCGGCAACGCCTGCCGCGAGCGCGCGGGTGGTTTCGTCGCTCGCTTCAACCTTCAGCGGACGTTCGCTCAAAACCAGAGACATATACTTTCTTGCCGCGCGTCCGCGAACCGCGCGCACCTTCGGATCGAACACCGCTTCTTCGGTCTGCACGATCTTGTCTGTGAAACGCGAGACGATTTCGGCTTCGGAAATTTTCGCGGCAAGAAGGATGCGGCCTTCCTGCGCCGCGCCCGCGATTTCGGCTACTGCCAGATAGTCCTCGCGTGCGAGTGCGCTGGTCTGCTCGAGCTTCGCGCCGCGTCCGTTCGCGAGTAGGAACGCACCGCTGCGTTCGCTGCGTGCCTTTGCGATGCGATCCGGATAGGCGAGCGCGAGCAGCCTGCCCGCCTGCACGGGCGGCGTTTCGCGGATTTTTCCGCCGGCGGATTCCGCCCAGCGGCGCGTAAGGTTACGCGCTTCCTCGCCGCGCCGGGATTTGTCGCGGCGAAATTCGGTAATACGGTGCGAAAGATCGGCGTCGTTGCCGCCAAGGCCGCGCTCGGAAACGACCGCCGCGATTTCGGCAGCGAGCAGCGCGTTGTCTTCCTCGCTCGCCGCGACGATCATCGCGGCGAGGCGCGGATGCAGCGGGAGCTTTGCGAGCTTTTTGCCGAGCGCCGTGATCGCGCCGCCCTCGTCGATCGCACCGAGTGACGCAAGCAATGATTTCGCTTCGTTGATCGCTGCGGGAGGAGGAGCGTCAAGCCATGCAAGCGTCGCCGGATCGTGCACGCCCCATTGCGCGAGATCGAGAACCAAGCCGGTCAGATCGGCTGCGAGGATTTCTGGCGTCGCGAAAGGCAGAAGGCTTCGCGTCTGCTCCTCGTCCCACAAGCGATAGCAAACACCTGGCTCGGTGCGGCCTGCGCGGCCACGGCGCTGGTCGGCGGACGCGCGCGAAACGCGCACGGTCTCAAGCCGCGTCAAACCGAGGTCAGGCTCAAAACGCGGCACGCGCGCAAGGCCGGAGTCGACCACGACGCGCACGCCTTTGATCGTGATCGAGGTTTCCGCGATCGAGGTCGCGAGCACGATCTTGCGGCGTCCCGCATGTGAAGGTTCGATCGCCTTGTCCTGCACGTCACTATCGAGCGCGCCGTAGAGCGGCACGATGTCGGTATTCCTGTCGCGGATACGCTCGGCAAGAAAATCCGCGGTGCGGCGGATTTCGCCGACGCCCGGAAGAAACGCGAGGATCGAGCCGGCTTCGCTCGCGGCGACGCGCACCAGCGCATCCGCCATCTCTTGATGAACCGGTACGCGCGCATCGCGGCCGAGATACTTGGTTTCGACCGGATAAGCGCGGCCTTCGCTTTCTATCACCGTTGCTTCGCGGAGCAGTCTCGCCACCCGTGCGCCGTCGAGCGTCGCGGACATCACAAGTATCCGCATATCTTCGCGAAGCCCGCGTTGCGCATCGAGCGCGAGTGCAAGGCCGAGATCCGCGTCGAGCGAGCGCTCGTGAAATTCGTCGAAGACGACGGCGGCGATGCCCTTCAACTCCGGGTCGTCGAGCACGAGCCGCGTGAAGATGCCTTCCGTAATCATTTCGATCCGCGTCCGGCCGCTCACTTTCGAGCCAAAGCGTACGCGTAATCCCACCGTGTCACCAAGCCGCTCGCCGATGGACTGCGCCATGAACTGTGCGGCCGCGCGCGCCGCGATCCGACGCGGTTCCAGAACGAGAATTTTTCCGCCTTTGACCCAAGGCTCGTTAAGAAGTGCAAGCGGGACGCGGGTGGTCTTGCCCGCACCCGGCTGCGCCACGAGCACGGCGGCGTTGCGCACACGCAAGGCGTCTTTCAAAGCGGGCAACACTTCGTCGACCGGAAAGGCGCCGTTGCTCGGTTCTCGTGGTGAATTCATTCTTAATGCGTTCGCTAAAACTCTCGCGAAATAGCCGCTCTCCCCGGCAAGGGCAAATAGCGTGAAAAACGGCCCATCGCTTGCACCTGAATTTAACACGCGGCGGCTAGTGTCCCGAACGAGGACACCGCCGCCTTAGATGCGGAGACGGTGATGAAAACGATGGCGACATACGAAAAGCCGCGGGTCGACTGGGTCGATTACGCCAAAGGCTTCTGCATCGTCATGGTGGTGATGATGCATTCGACGCTCGGCGTCGAAGCGGCAGCCGGCCACGAAAGCTGGATGCATTATTTCGTCGCCTTCGCGAAGCCGTTTCGCATGCCTGATTTCTTCCTGATCTCCGGCCTGTTTCTCGCGCGCGTGATCGATCGCAACTGGCGCGACTATCTCGACAAGAAGGTCGTGCACTTCTTCTATTTCTACGTGCTCTGGGTCACGATCCAGTTTGTGTTCAAGGCGCCCGCGTTTCTTGCGAGCGGCGGCGTCGCCGGTGTCGTGCAGCAATATGCGCTCGCCTTCATCGAGCCGTTCGGCACGCTCTGGTTCATCTACATGCTGCCGGTGTTCTTCGTAGTGACGAAGCTGACCCGGCGCGTTCCGCCGCTTGCGATTTTTGTGGTCGCCGCCGCGCTCGAAATCGCGCCGATCCATACCGGCTGGATTATGATCGACGAGTTCGCCGCGCGCTTCGTCTATTTCTTCCTGGGCTACTGGCTCGCAAATTATATCTTCGCGTTCGCAGCCGGTGTGCAGAGAGATCCATGGCTTGCGCTCGCAGGTCTCGGTGCCTGGGCGGTCGGCAACGACCTGCTGGTCATCAAGGGCTACAGCGAACTGCCCTTCGTTTCGCTCGGCCTCGGCTTCGTCGGTGCTGGCGCGGTGGTGACACTTGCGGCCCTGCTCGCCAAGGTGAACTGGCTTTCGCTCCTGCGCTACGCTGGCGAGAACTCGATCGTGGTCTATCTCGCCTTCTTCCTGCCGATGGCGGCGACGCGCGCGGTGCTGCTCAAGACCGGCATCGTCCCCGATCTCGGCACGGTCGCGCTGCTCGTGACGGCAATGGGCGTCGTAACGCCACTCCTGTTTCATGCAGCGATCCGCGGCACGCGATTCAACTTCCTTTTCTCGCGGCCCGCGGCATTCCACCTCGGCGCGCCGCGCAAGGCGCCGCTGCAGCCCGCCGAATAAGGCCTTTTCAGGCGAGCAAACTGTCCCCATCTAAGGGGGCGGTTGCGCTTGCCGGGTCCGCCTCGCTTCGGCATCGTGGCCGCTTCCGCGAGGTTCCATGTCCGAAATCCGTCCTCTCAAGAAGGGCGACCGCGTCTTCCTGATCGACGGTTCGTCTTTCATCTTCCGCGCCTATTTCGCGATGTTCAAAGCGGCGCAGTCGCGCGGCAAGGCGTTCACGCGTTCGGACGGCCTGCCGGTTGGCGCGATCATGACGTTCTCGTCGATGATGTGGAAACTGATGCGCGAAGGCATTGACGGCAAGAAGCCGACGCATGTCGGCTGCGTGTTCGATGCGGCCGGCGACGGCTTCCGCAACGAAATCTATTCCGAATATAAAGCGAATCGTGAGGATCCGCCGGAAGACCTGATCCCGCAATTTCCGCTGATGCGCGATGCGGTCAAAGCCTTCGGCCTGAAGCCGATCGAAGAAAAAGGGTATGAGGCCGACGACCTGATCGCGGCCTATTCGCGCGAGGCGCGCGAGAAAGGCGCGGAAGTTCTCATCATCGCCGGCGACAAGGACTTGATGCAGCTCGTCCGCAAGGGCGTGACCATGTACGACCCGATGCCGGGCAACGAGCGCAAGATCGGCGAGAAGGAAGTCGAGGAAAAATTCGGCGTCGAGCCCGAGCGGGTGCCGGACGTGCAGGCGCTCTGCGGCGACTCGACCGACAACGTGCCGGGTGTTCCCGGAATCGGCATCAAGACCGCGGCGCTACTTATTCAGGAATACGGCGATCTCGAAACGCTCCTGAAGAACGCCGGAAAGATCAAGCAGGACAAGCGCCGCCAAACCCTGATCGATAACGCCGAGCTTGCGCGCGTCTCGAAGAAGCTCGTGCTTTTGGACGATCGCGCGCCCTTAAGGGTGCCGCTCGACCAGCTCGGCTTTGACGGCGGCGATCCGGCGAAAGTGGTTGCGTTCCTGAAGGCGATGGAATTCACGCGGCTCACGGAAAGCGTCGCGAAGGCTGCAGGCATCGATCCCTCAAGCGTCGAACCCGACCCGCTATTATCCGCGGGCGCATCGATCGCGAAGAGCGAGGAAGCGACCAAAGGCTCGCATGTCGCCGACGGCCAGAAGGGTCCGCTTGCCAGCGAACTCACGCCGCACGCTCTGTTCGCCCAGCGCGAAGCACGGCTGAAGAAAATCCCGTTCGACCACAAGAAATACGAGACCGTCACGACTGCAAAACAACTCGATAGCTGGATCGAAAAGGCGCGCGCGCAGGGCTATGTCGCGGTCGATACCGAGACGACTTCGCTCGATGCTATGCAGGCCGATCTTTGCGGTGTGTCGCTTTCGGTCGTGCCGGGCGAGGCCTGTTACATCCCGCTCGGCCATTGCGGCGCTGGCGAAGGCCTGTTCGACGACGGCATTCTTCCCGGTCAGCTTCCGCTCGCGGAGACCTGCGCGAAGCTGAAAACGATCCTCGAGGACGAGAGCATCCTCAAGATCGGCCAGAACATGAAGTACGACTCGCTGGTGCTGTCGCGGCAGAACATTCACGTCTCGCCCTATGACGACACCATGCTGATGTCCTATGCACTGGACGCCGGCCGCTCCGGCGGCGGGCACGGCATGGACAATCTCGCGCTGAAATTCCTCGGCCATAAGCCGATCGCCTTCGAGGAAGTCGCCGGCAAAGGAAAAAGCGCGGTGAACTTCAATCGTGTCGCGATCGACCGCGCGACCGAATATGCCGCCGAAGACGCCGACGTCACGTTGCGGCTCTGGCTCTATCTGAAAGCGCGGCTCACCGCCGAAAGCATGAACAACGTCTATGAAACGCTGGAACGGCCTTTGGTGCAGGTGCTCGCCGACATGGAAAGGCGCGGGATCGCCATCGACCGGCAGATGCTCTCGCGGCTTTCCGGCGACTTCGCGCAATCGACCGCGCGGCTCGAGCACGAAATTTCGAAAATCGCTGGCGAGGAATTCAATCCCGGCAGTCCGAAGCAACTCGGCGACATCCTGTTCGGCAAGATGGGCCTGCCCGGCGGCACCAAGACCGCGACCGGCGCATGGTCCACGAGCGCGAAGGTGCTGGAAGACCTCGCCGAGGAAGGCCACGAACTGCCAAAGAAAATTCTCGAATGGCGTCAGCTATCGAAGCTAAAATCGACCTATACCGACGCGTTGCCGGAATATGTGAACAAGGAAACCAACCGGGTTCACACTTCTTATGCTTTAGCGGCGACACCAACCGGCCGCCTCGCCTCTTCCGATCCTAACTTGCAGAACATCCCGGTCCGCACCGAGGAAGGCCGCAAGATCCGCAAGGCCTTCATCGCGGAGAAAGGCAACCAGCTCGTCTCCGCCGATTATTCTCAGATCGAACTGCGCCTGCTCGCGGAAATCGGCAATGTGCCGCAACTGAAGAAAGCGTTCCGCGAGGGACTCGACATTCACGCGATGACGGCTTCCGAAATGTTCGGCGTGCCGGTGAAAGACATGCCCGGTGAAATCCGCCGCCGCGCCAAAGCGATCAACTTCGGCATCATCTACGGCATCTCGGCTTTCGGGCTTGCGAACCAGCTCGGTATCGGCCGCGAGGAAGCGGGCGCCTATATCAAGAAATATTTCGAGCGCTTCCCCGGCATTCAGGACTACATGGAAGAAACCAAGAAGTTTGCGCGCATGAACGGCTACGTGACGACGCTGTTCGGCCGCAAGGTTCATTATCCGGGCATCAAGGACCAGAATCCGTCGGTGCGCGGCTTCAACGAGCGCGCGGCCATCAACGCGCGGCTGCAAGGCACCGCCGCCGATATCATCCGCCGCGCCATGATCCGCATGGACGACGCGCTGGCGAAGGCGAAAGTGAATGCGAAGATGCTGCTGCAAGTCCACGACGAACTGATCTTCGAGGTTGCGGACAAGGACGTGAAGAAGACGCTGCCGGTCGTGACCAAGATCATGGAAGAAGCACCGCTCCCGGCGGTCGCGTTATCCATTCCTTTGTCGGTCGATGCGCGCGCGGCGAGCAACTGGGAAGAGGCGCATTAAGCGTCTATCCTCACGGCTATGAACGACGCGTTGTTTTCGTCGCTATGGGCATTCGCCCTTGCTTCCCTGATTGTTGAGCTGGTGCCGGGCCCGAACCAGACTTATCTCGCGGCGCTGACGCTCAACCGCGGTACACGCGCCGGCTTCGCCGCAGTGATCGGGATTGCGCTCGGGCTTGGGGCCTACGGCGTTGCCGCCTCCCTCGGCGTCGCAACCGTGATCAATGAATCGCCGTTTCTCTATCATCTGCTGCGCTGGGCCGGGGCGGTCTACTTTCTCTGGCTCGCGTGGGACACCTGGAAGGACGAGCCAGACGGAGAGGTCTCCGCGGCGCGCGTCGACTACGAATGGGAGTCCTTCCGTCGTGGGCTCGTGACGAACCTTCTCAATCCGAAGGCCGCGATCTTTTATGTCAGCGTGCTGCCGGCATTCATTGTTCCCGGCGCGATGCCGGTTTTCGCGCAGACCGCGCTGATGTCGGCCCTTTACGTTTCCATCGCGACGGCAACGCATGTGGCGGTCGTGCTGCTCGCCGGGCGCCTTTACGTCTATCTGTCCGACGCGCGCTACCGCGTGCCGGTGCGGCGGGGAATTGCGATCGCGCTCGTGATTGTCGCGGCGTGGTTCTTGCTCAACACCGCTCGATGAAGACGCTGACCTGTTCGAGTTTCTTCTTGGAGATCACCGGCACGCGGCACGCTTCCGCCGGATAACCGGCAACGAGCAGCACATACGGTTTCTCGTTCGCCGGACGGCGGCAAATCTCGTTCAGAAATCCCATCGGCGACGGCGTATGCGTGAGCGTAGCCAGCCCCGCATTATGAAGCGAGGCGATCAGAAAACCCATCGCAATGCCGACCGACTCCGGCACGTAATAGTGCTTCACATGCGAGCCGTCGGGCGCGACCGCATAGCGCTGGCCGAAAATCACGATCAGCCAGGGCGCCACTTCGAGAAACGGCTTGTGCTCGTCGGTGCCGAGAATGCTAAGCGCGTCGAGCCATTCGTCCGGCGTTTTGCCGCCCTTGTAGAATTCCCGCTCCTCCTCTTCGGCTGCCACGCGGATTTTCGATTTCGTGGCGGCGTCCGAGATGCAGACGAACGTCCAGGGCTGCTGGTTCGCGCCCGACGGCGCGGTTGCGGCCGTCATTACCGCTTCCTCGATGATCTGCCGTGGCACCGGCTTGTCCGAGAAATCCCGTACCGTGCGGCGGCGCTTCATTAGCGCGCGAAAGTCGCCGGCACGCGCGAGCATTTCGGCCTCGCTTCGCGGCGTAAAATCGAGGGGATGATAAAGAGGCGCGCTCATGTTCCGATCCGCTGTTGAAAACTGCCACCAAGATTGGCGATGCCGGTCACCAATGATAGCAAGTCGGGACGCATTCCGCGCCCCGGACAGAACCCCGTGACCCAGACCCTTTCGCTACCGGATTCGAAAGCCGCCCGCGCGCGGCTGAAAGAGATCATCGCGGCGCGCTCCTTCGGGCGCGGCGAGATCACACTCGCCTCCGGCAGGAAGAGCGATTTCTACTTCAACCTGAAGCCGACGATGCTTGACCCCGAGGGCGCGGCGCTTCTCGCCCAGCTCGCGCTTCAAGCGCTCGCGGACGAGAAGCTCGACGCGCTCGGCGGGCTAGAGATGGGCGCAGTGCCGATCTCGGGCGCAGTCGCGGCCTTGAGCTGGATCACTGGAAAGCCGCTCCCCAACTTCTTCGTGCGCAAGAAGCCGAAGGAGCACGGCGCGAAGCTCTTGGTCGAAGGGCTGATTAAGGGCGAGAGCCTTGCCGGCAAGAACGTCGCCATCGTCGAGGACGTCACCACCACCGGCGAATCGGCGCTGAAGGCGGCGAACGCCGCGCAAGAATCCGGCGCCAAGGTCGGGCTGGTCTTGACCATCGTCGACCGGCAGGAAGGTGCGACCGAGACCTTCTCGAAGGCCGGACTTCGCTTCCGCGCGCTGTTTACCGCTGACGAATTCTTGAAGCAGCAGGCCTAGCCAAAAGTCGGCCCTTCGGGTGGAATAGGTCTGCAACTTTCCACCGGATCAGGCGTTTAGTCCGGCGGTCATGCGGGCGCGGTAAAAGCCCCCTCGCGTGCAATGCTGGGAGGCTTGGGTACGGTGACGGCTCGTTCGGTAGTCCGTTTGGTCGTTGCGGCGCTTGGCGCCGGTACGCTTGCAATTCTCTCCAGCCCGATTTCCGGCACGCCCGCGGAGGCGCAGGTTTACTACAGCATCTATGGCGGCTACCGGAACACGCCGCCCGCACCCTATCGAGACGACCGCCCGCGCTCGAGCGGCAACCCGTTTTCCGATTTCTTTGGCGCGATCTTCGGCAACCGGCATGGCGACGAGGACGACGAAAGAAAGCCCGACGCCTTCGCCAATCATTGCGTGCGCACCTGCGACGGAAAATTCTTTCCGGTGAACCGCGGCGGCCGCAAGGATCTCTCACTCGATAAAATCTGCCACGCAATGTGCCCCTCCGCCGAAACCAAGGTGTTCAGCGGCCTCGGCATCGATCAATCGGTCGCGAATGACGGCCAGCGCTATACGGCGCTGCCGAACGCCTTCGCCTACCGCACCAAGATCGTCGAGAATTGCAGCTGCACCGGCAAGGATCCTTACGGCGTGGTCAATGTCGATCTCGACAACGACGTCACGCTGCAAGGCGGCGATATCGTCGTGCAGGAATCCGGGTTCAAAGTTTATCGGGGCCCTAAGGATTTCGTCGCGATCGAAAAAGCCGGCATGAGCCCTGCTTTCGTGAAGCAGTTACAAGCCATTAAAATTCTGCCGAACAATCCCTACGCGCGACAGGCGATGACCGTCACCGTGCGCCAGACGCCTTCGGACATGCCGGAGTTTCTGAGCAACCCGGCATCGGAAATTCCGAACCCGAACGCAAATGCGCCGGCGGCCAACCAGCCACCGGCGCAAGCGAACTAGCGAAAATTTCGAGCGGTATTATTCCGCGGCAAGCCTGATTTGCGGGGCCGCCTGCTTCACTGCGGCATCGACGTGGCTTTCGAACTTCTGGAAATTCTTCTGGAACATGCCGACGAGGTTCTTCGCGGTTTCGCCGAACTCGGCCTTGTTGGCCCAGGTCTTCGACGGATAGAGCAGATGCGGCTCGACGCCCGGCACGGAGTTCGGCACCGAGAAGCCGAAATAGGGATCGGTGTGGAAGTCGGCGTTCTTGAGCGAGCCGTTCAGCGCGGCGGTGACCAGCGCGCGCGTCGCCTTGATAGGCATGCGGCGGCCGACGCCGTATTTGCCGCCGGTCCAGCCCGAGTTCACGAGCCAGCAATCGACCTTGTGCTTGGCGATGTATTCTTTCAGGAGCTTCGCATATTCCGACGGGTGCAGCGGCAGGAACGGCGAGCCGAAGCAGGTCGAAAACTCCGGCTCGACGCCGGTGAGACCCTTCTCCGTGCCCGCGACCTTCGCGGTATAGCCCGAGAGGAAGTGATACATCGCCTGCTCGGAGGAGAGCTTCGCAATCGGCGGCATCACGCCGAAGGCGTCCGCCGTCAGCATGATGATGTTCTTCGGATGCGCCGCGCGGCCGGTGCGCGAACCGTTCGGAATGAAGTCGAGCGGATAGGCCGAGCGCGTGTTCTCGGTCTTGGAGATGTCGGTGTAGTCAGGCTTGCGCGTCAGCGGATCGAAACCGACGTTCTCGAGGATCGCGCCGAAACGATTGGTCGCGTCCCAGATCATGGGCTCGTTTTCCTGGCTGAGGTTTACGCATTTTGCGTAGCAGCCGCCTTCGAAATTGAAGATACCTTCCGGACCCCAGCCGGTCTCGTCGTCGCCGATGAGCGTGCGGTTCGGATCAGCCGAGAGCGTGGTCTTGCCGGTGCCGGAAAGGCCGAAGAACAGCGCGCTTTCCTTGCCGTCGTTGGAGACGTTCGCCGAGCAGTGCATCGGCATCACGCCCTGCTGCGGCAGGTAGAAGTTCAGCGTCGTGAAGACGGACTTCTTCATTTCGCCCGCATAGGACGAGCCGCAGATCAGGACGATCTTCCGGGTAAAGTCGATCGCGACCATCGTGTCGGAGCCTTCGCGGCTGCCGTGCCGCTTCGGGTCCGGCTTGAACGACGGGAAATCGAGAATGGTGAGTTCGGGGGTGAAGCCCGCAAGCTCGGCCGCCTCGGGGCGGATCAGGAGCGTGCGGATGAAAAGCGAGTGCCAGGCGAGTTCGGTATAGACGCGAGTGCGGATGCGGTATTTCGGATCGGCGCCGCCGTAGAGATCCTGGGCGAAGAGTTCTTTATTCTTGGCGTGGGCGAGGAAGTCGGTAAGCAGATTGTTGAAATGCTCTTTCGAGACTTTCTTGTTGTTGTCCCACCAGACTTTTTTCTCGGTGAGTTCGTCGACGACCGTATGTTTGTCTTTCGGCGAGCGGCCGGTGTGATGTCCGGTCTCGGCGCAGAGCGCGCCGCCTGCAACGATGTTACCCTCGTTGCGCTGAAGCGCGTGCTCGTAAAGCGCCGGTGTCTGGAGATTCCAGTGCACGGCCTTCACGCCTGAAAAGCCGAATTTGTCCGCGCCTTCCGCGCTCTTGATGCCGGTCTCGATCACGAAACTTCCTCCCGTTCACCCCGCCGTTCGGCAGGGCTTCGATCACTTTGCTTTTGTCGAACAAGAGGGCGGCAAATGGGCGAAAATGCCCGCTACCCAGCCACCGGCCCCCGGAAAGCGCGGGACCATAGTGAGCGGTTCCCGCGTTGTGAAGCCTTTATGTCATTGCAAAGAGCTGAAGTTCTCTTCAATCCCGATGAAGTTTCATTGCAGCGCGAAACACTGGAAGCCGGGATTACCGGCACCGACGAGTCACCCTATCCGCGCGCGCGGCAATTCAAGCACGCTAACCCTGCGGCCAGCTCATGGTGCCGCTACCAAGAAGTTCCTCCGCGGTCAGATCGGAGATCTTGCCGAAGGTCGCAACCAGATGACCGTGCTCGATCTGGAGCCGCCAGAACCCGAAGTCGGCGAAATCGGCGTATTTCGCGGCCTCCGGGTGCCGGGCCAGATAGCGCGTTTTCGCCGCGGCCTTCTCCACCTCGACCACCGTGCCGGTAACCGTCAGCCGGGCCGCGGTCATCGGGTCGAGCGCGTTGGGCTTTTCGGCCAACAGCAGGGAAACCCGAGGATCCTTCCGGATGTTGATGGTGTGCCGCGCGAGGTTGGAAAGGAGCATCACCGGCGCGCCGTCGGACATGGCGCTAACGCCCGCCAGCGACACATAGGGGTAGCCCTTCTCGCCCTTGGTCGCGAGGGAGCCGAAGAGCGCCTCGCGCAAAATGAACCGGCTCAAGGCTTTGGGAGACTGGAAGTCGTCCTGTGGCATGCGGATTTCTGGAGAAATTGTAATATTTCTAGGGGGTTACGTTTCGTCTGCCATAGTTTAGGTTGTAGCGGGCTACCGGGTCGCGCCGTCACATTTCGGCCTGCCATAATTGTTTGAACGGCCCCATTCGTTTCAGTTCCACCGATTCCGGGGCCTTACGGTCCGGACAGGAGATTGCATGCCGACCATCGCGCTTGTGGATGACGACCGCAACATTCTGACCTCCGTTTCGATCGCGCTCGAGGCCGAAGGCTATCGCATCCTCACCTTCACCGATGGTGCATCGGCAATCGAAGGATTCAAGTCGAGCCCCCCGGACCTCGCCATTCTCGATATCAAGATGCCGCGCATGGACGGCATGGAGTTGCTCCGCCGCATCCGGCAGAAATCCGACCTGCCGGTGATCTTCCTCACCTCCAAGGATGAGGAAATCGACGAGTTGTTCGGCCTCAAGATGGGCGCCGACGATTTCATCCGCAAACCGTTCTCGCAGCGGCTCCTGGTCGAACGCGTGAAGGCGGTGCTTCGCCGCTTCATCCCGAAAGACCAGATGCCGCAAAAGGAAACCGACTCCGCGAAAGTGCTCGAGCGGGGCCAGCTCAAGATGGATCCGGAGCGCCACACCTGCACCTGGAAGGGCGATCCGGTCACGCTCACCGTCACCGAATTCCTGATCCTGCAGGCGCTCGCCCAGCGCCCGGGCGTCGTCAAAAGCCGCAACGCGCTAATGGACGCGGCTTACGACGATCAGGTCTATGTCGATGACCGCACGATCGACAGCCACATCAAGCGGCTGCGCAAGAAGTTCAAGGCGGTCGACGACGATTTCGAAATGATCGAAACGTTGTACGGTGTCGGCTACCGTTTCAAGGAAGCCTGAACGAAAGCGCGGGCATTGACCTGCGATCCGCTCGCCTATGAAGGCAGACGTCGAAAAGCCCGCGCAGAACCGCTCCGAAGTTTCGGGCCGCCGGCGTTTGCGCTCTATCCTCGCGCGCATCGTCGATCCGCTTGGCCTGCGCTACTGGCTCGGCCTCGCGCAGCGTCCGGAAAATCAGGCCCGGCCTGAATCGCTGCTGCCGGAAAACGCGGGCTTCTTCCGCCGCATTGGAAGTTTTCTCGCGTTCCAGGCGTTCTCGTCGCTCCGCCGCCGCATCGTTCTGCTCAATCTCCTCGGCCTCGTCACGCTGGTCAGCGGCATTCTTTATCTCTCCGAATACCGTGCCGGGCTGATCGAGGCGCGCGTGCAGTCGCTTCTGACACAGGGTGAGATCATCGCCGCCGCGATCGCAAGCACGACCCGCGCAGACGCAAGCAACATTCCGATCGATCCCGAGAAGCTTCTGGAGTTGCAGGCCGGCGAAAGTTATCTGCCGAGCGACGACCTTTCGGCGCTGGAATTTCCGATCAACCCCGAGACCGTGGCACCGCTCCTGCGCCGGCTGATCACGCCGATCAATACGCGCGCGCGCATCTACGACCGCGACGGCGGCCTGCTGCTCGATTCACGCACGCTCAGCGTGACCGGAGAAATTCTCCGCTTCGACCTGCCCTCGCTGAACGAACAGCAGCCCCAGATCAACCCAATCCGCGCGTGGTGGCGCAGCGTGCGGCTCTATTTCCGCTCCGGCGGCCTGCCAATCTACAAGGAAATCGGCACCGCGAACGGCAAGGGCTACAGCGAAGTGGACACCGCGCTCACCGGGCAAAGCGACTCGGAAGTGCGCGTCAACGAGCGCGGCGAAGTCATCATCTCGGTCGCAATTCCCGTACAGCGCTTTCGCGGCGTGCTCGGCGTGTTGATGCTGCAAACGCAAGGCGGCGAAATCGACAACGCGGTCGAAGCCGAGCGCCTTGTCATCGTGCGCGTGTTCCTGATCGCAGCCGCGGTCATGATCGTGCTTTCGTTCCTGCTTGCCGGCACCATTGCAGGCCCGATGCGGCGGTTAGCTGAAGCCGCCGAACATGTGCGCCGACGCACGCGCTCGCGCGTCGAAATTCCCGACATGACCGCACGCGCCGACGAGATCGGGCACCTTTCTGGTGCGTTCCGCGACATGACCAATTCGCTCTATTCGCGCATCGAGGCGATCGAGAGCTTCGCCGCCGACGTCGCGCATGAGCTCAAGAATCCGTTGACCTCGCTGCGCTCGGCGGTCGAAACGCTGCCGCTCGCAAAAAACGAGGAATCGCGCGAACGGCTGCTCGCTGTCATCCAGCACGACATCAAGCGTCTCGACCGCCTGATCTCCGACATCTCCGATGCGAGCCGGCTCGACGCCGATCTTCTGCGTCACGAGGCGGAGCCGGTGGACTTGCGAAAGCTGCTCACCGCGGTGTCCGACATTGCGAACGACGTGCCGCGCGAGGACGGCGTCTCCGTCGAAGTCCTCTTCGAACCGAAGAACGGGCAGTTCGCAATTCTCGGCAACGACTCGCGGCTTGGACAGGTGATCGACAACCTGGTCGAGAATGCGCGCTCGTTCTCGCCGCAGAACGGAAAAGTGCGCGTGCTCTGCAAGCGCATCGGCAACGAAATCGAAATCGCGGTCGAAGACGAAGGTCCGGGCGTCAGGCCGGAAGCGCTGACGCGCATCTTCGAGCGCTTCTATACGGATCGTCCCGCGCATCGCTTCGGGCAGAATTCCGGTCTCGGCCTTTCGATCTCGAAGCAGATCGTGGAAGCCCATGGCGGTCGCATCTGGGCGGAAAACCGTCTCGCTGCGGCATCAAGTCCGGGTGACGCGCCGAAGATCGCGGGCGCCCGTTTCGTCATGCGGCTTCCGGCCGCGAAAGCCTGATGCAAGGAAGCGGCAGCGAACACGCGACCGCGGTCCTCGCGGGTCCGCGCGCGGTTCTGATCCGCGGACCTGCCGGCTCGGGAAAATCACAGCTTGCCTGGTCGCTGCTCAAGGCCGCGGAACGCGGCGAAATCCCCTTCGCCCGGCTGGTCGCCGACGACCGCGTTGCACTTTCGGTGGTGAACGGCCGGCTGATCGCGTCGGCGCCGAAGCAGATCGAAGGCCTGATCGAATTGCGGGGCGCCGGCATCCGGCGCGTTCCATTCGAGCCATTTGCCGTCGTCGGGCTCGTGGTCGATCTCGCGGCGAGGGACGCCGAGCGGGTTCCGGCGGAAACCGCACTCCAAACCGCGCTCCTGGGCGTCACATTGCCGCGCGTTCCGGTCGCAGAAGGCAGTGAAGCATTGCCTTTGGTCCTGCGGATACTAGCGGAATCGCCAGGACCGCGTTGAGCGCTTGCATTCCGCAATGCACGTAACCAATATCCGGCCTCCCGCGTGCGTCGCGGAGGAGCCGGGTTTTTCCGTGTAACCTACCCCGGCGGAGCCTGATGATCGGTCTCGTTCTCGTCACCCATGGCCGGCTTGCCGTCGAGTTCCGCTCGGCGCTCGAGCACGTTGTCGGCCCGCAAAAGCAGATCGAGACGGTCACGATCGGGCCGGACGACGACATCGAGCGTTGCCGCAAGCAGATCATCGACGCGGTGAAGAAGGTCGATAGCGGCCAGGGAGTCGCGATTCTGACCGACATGTTCGGCGGCACCCCCTCCAATCTCGCAATCTCGGTAATGAACACGCCGAACGTCGAGGTGGTCGCAGGCATCAACCTGCCGATGCTGGTGAAGCTCGCGAAGGTCCGGGGCGACACGCCGCTCACGCAGGCCGTCGCGCATGCGCAGGACGCCGGCCGCAAATACATCAACATCGCAAGCCGCGTGCTTGCCGGTACGGGCAAATAACGTGGCGAATTCCGAACTGCCGCCGGAAGAGGACTGTAAGCCGAATGCGCCGGTAGCAGTTGGCGCACTCTCGAAGGAATTACCGATCATCAACAAGCGCGGGCTGCATGCGCGCGCATCCGCCAAGTTCGTGCAGATGGCGGAAAAATACGACGCGAAGATCAAGGTCACCCGCTGCGGCGAGACCGTGAACGGCGACTCGATCATGGGGCTTCTGATGCTTGCCGCCGGTCCCGGCACCACCATTCAGGTGACCTGCGAGGGCGCGCAGGCGCGCGAAGCGCTCGACGCGCTCGAACAATTACTCGCGACGAAATTCGGCGAAGAAGAATAACGCTAGACGCGCGCGTCGGCGGCGTCTCCGACGTGCCCTTTGCGTCCGGCGTGCCAGCCGACGAAGGCCTGCGCGCCCGCGCAGATCACGAGCATCCAGAGCGCCGCGATCCAGCCGTGCGCCCAATCGTGCAGCGCGCCGAACAGCACCGGCCCCGCGGCCGCGATGCCATAACCCACCGACTGTGCCATGCCGGATAGTGCCGCCGCCTGACGCGCATCCGCAGCGCGCATCGCAAAGAACGCGAGCGCAAGCGGAAAGCAGAAGCCGAGGGCGATGCCGGAGATGATGACCCAGACGACGATAAACTGCGGCCACAGGATCATGCCGATATAGCCCGCGAGCATCGCAGTGCTCCAGAATACACTTAATGCGCGCTGATCCCTGAAGCGGGCGACGATTGCCGGAAAAACGAGTCCAACCGGAATGCCGAGCGCCGGAAATAGCGCGGTGATCCAGCCGGCCGCCACCGGCGCGTAGCCTTGATCCTGCAGGATCGAAGAGAGCCAGCTCAGCACAGTATAGAAGCTCATCGACTGCAGGCCCATGAACAGGGTCACGTTCCAACCAAGCTTCGAGCGCCACACACTCTGCTCCGCTTTCGCACCGGGCGAAGCCAGCGGCTTGGTTGCCTTCCTGAGCTCCGGCAACAAGATGAGCGCGGTGATAACCGCGGGGACAAACCAGACCGCGAGCGAGCCGCGCCAGCCGCCCGGGAGTATCTGCGCGAACGGCACCGCGACGCCGGATGAAAGCGAAGCGAAGCTCGCAAGCGTCGTCGCGTAGACGCTCGTCATCAGTCCGACCTTGTCCGGAAAGTCGCGCTTGATCAGCGCAGGCACCAGCACGTTGCCGACCGCAATCGCGGCGGCGAGCAGTATCGAGCCCGCATATAGCATGAACAGCGAAGGCACCGAGCGAAGCAGTGTGCCGGCCGCAAGCACGATGAGCGCGACGAAGATCGCGCGTTCCATGCCGAGCTTGCCGCCGATCGCAGCAGCCCAGGGCGACATGAAAGCGAATGCCGCAAGCGGGATCGAGGTGAGTACACCCGCGAGCACCGCTGAAAGACCGGTGTCGGTACGGATGAATTCGAGCAGCGGCCCAACGCCGGTGATCGCCGGACGCAGGTTGAGGGAAATCAGGAAGATCACCGCCACCAGCAGAAAGCGGCTGGCGGTCGCATGGGGGCTGTTCAAGGAAGGGCCTTTCTACGCAGTTCGGCCGCGCTTATAGCCGCTATTGACCCCCATAAACGACATAAAGAAATCTTTATGTCGCGGTTGCCCCTCCCCGCCGCGGCTGCTATAGCCACGCCCGAAATTGCGCAGGCGAGCCCCTGCGCCAATCCCGTTTCACAAGCAACATCGAAGGATCGTCATGACCGCTGCGTTGAAAGCCGTCGCCAAGGATTACATCGTAAAGGACATCGGCCTTGCCGATTTCGGCCGCAAGGAAATCTCCCTCGCCGAAACCGAAATGCCGGGCCTGATGGCGATCCGCGAGGAATACGCAAAGCAGCAGCCGCTCAAGGGCGCGAAGATCGCCGGCTCGCTTCACATGACGATCCAGACCGCGGTGCTGATCGAAACGCTAAAAGCACTCGGCGCCGACGTGCGCTGGGTTTCGTGCAACATCTATTCGACGCAGGACCACGCCGCCGCCGCGATCGCAGCCGCCGGAATCCCGGTGTTCGCCATCAAGGGCGAGTCGCTGAAAGACTACTGGGACTACACCGCAAAGCTGTTCGAGTGGCATGACGGCGGCGTGCCGAACATGATTCTCGACGACGGCGGCGACGCGACGCTGTTCGTACATCTCGGCGTGAAGGCCGAGGGCGGCGAAACCTCGTTCCTCGAAAAAGCGAACTCCGAAGAAGAAACGATCCTGTTCGCGCTCATCAAGCGCCTCCTGAAAGAAAAGCCGAAGGGCTGGTTCGGCGAGATCGCGAAGTCGGTGAAGGGCGTTTCGGAAGAGACCACCACCGGCGTGCATCGTCTCTATGAAATGCAGAAGGCGGGCACGCTGTTGTGGCCCGCGATCAACGTCAACGACTCGGTCACAAAATCGAAGTTCGACAATCTCTATGGCTGCCGCGAATCGCTGGTCGACGGCATCCGCCGCGGTACCGACGTCATGATGTCGGGCAAGGTCGCGATGGTCGCGGGCTTCGGCGATGTCGGCAAGGGTTCGGCGGCTTCGCTCCGTCAGGCTGGCTGCCGTGTACTCGTCTCCGAAATCGATCCGATCTGCGCGCTGCAGGCGGCGATGGAAGGTTACGAAGTCACCACGATGGAAGACGCGGCACCGCGCGCCGACATCTTCTGCACCGCCACCGGCAACAAGGACGTGATTACGATCGAGCACATGCGCGCGATGAAGGACCGCGCCATCGTCTGCAACATCGGCCACTTCGACAACGAAATTCAGGTCGCTGGCCTGAAGAACCTGAAGTGGGACAACATCAAGCCGCAAGTCGACGAGATCACCTTCCCCGACGGCCACCGCATCATTCTCTTATCCGAAGGCCGCCTCGTGAACCTCGGCAACGCCATGGGCCACCCGAGCTTCGTGATGTCGGCGTCGTTCTCGAACCAGACGCTCGCGCAGATCGAACTCTGGGCGAACTCCGGCAAGTACGAGAAGAAGGTCTATACGCTCCCGAAGCGTCTCGACGAGGCGGTGGCACGGCTGCATCTCGACAAGATCGGCGTGAAGCTGACCAAGCTGCGCTCGGATCAGGCCGACTATATCGGCGTGCCGCAGGAAGGCCCGTTCAAGGCGGATCACTACCGCTACTGAGTTCTCCGCCAACGGGTCGGCTTTCCGACTCCAATCGTTAACTTTCGTGATCGCCGGACGGGAAACCGTCCGGCGATTTCGTTTTTCGCGGCAATTTCCGTCACAACTTCGCCGGTTTGGCGTAAGATATGAGTCGATAAGGGGCTGGCATCGAACTGAATCGCGCACTTGCGCGTTGGGCTGAAGAATGTGCCGCTGGATTGCCTATCGGGGCGAAGAGACCGCGCTCGAGCGCTACGTCACCGCTCCTGACCACTCCCTCATCCATCAAAGCCTGCATGCGCTGGAGTCGGAAGGCTCCACCAACGGCGACGGCTTCGGCCTCGGCTGGTATTCGCCGCGCGCCACAGAGCCCGGCATTTATCGCGAGATACGTCCGGCCTGGTCCGACGACAACGTGCGCAATCTCTGCCGCCACATTCGCTCGAAACTGTTCTTCGCGCATATCCGGGCAAGCACCGGCACCGCGACCACGCGGCCGAACTGCCACCCGTTTTCCTACGGCCCGTGGATGTTCATGCATAACGGCCAGATCGGCGAATGGCCGCTGATCCGCCGCCAAGTCGAAGCGTTGATCGACGATAAATTCTATCCCTGCCGCATCGGCACCACCGATTCCGAAGCGGTATTCCTCGCGATCCTGTCCGCCGGGCTCGAGAACGATCCGATCGGCGCAACCGCGCGTACCATGACGATCGTCACCGATCTCGTGAAGAAGAGCGGCACCGAGCGCCCGGTGCGCTTCACCGCGGCACTCTCCGACGGGCAGAACCTGTTCGCGTTTCGCTATGCCTCCGACGACACCGCGACCTCGCTTTATTATCGCGACATCGGCGACGCGGCGCTGATCGTGTCGGAGCCCTTGGACATGGACCGCACCTTCTGGAATCCGGTGCCGGCCAATTCGCTGATTATCGCGAGCCAAGGCAAGAAACTCGCCGTGCAGCCGTTCGCGGTCGAGCCCCCGCAGCTTCGGGCTGTCGGCTAAAGCACCTTCTGCATCAGCACGAGATCGAGCGGACGTCCGAACTTCTCGCCGATGCCGGGCATGCGGCCGACTTCCGTAAACCCGAACTTCTCATGCAGCTTGATCGAGGGCGCGTTCGCGGCGTCGATCGCGCCGACCATATTGCGCTTGCCCATCTTTCTCGCTTCCGCGATCAGCGCTTCCATCAGCATCCGGCCCGCACCGTTGCCGCGCGAACCGCGTTCGACATAGATCGAATGCTCGACGGTGACGCGGTAGCCGTCGTGCGGACGAAAATCGCCGAAGGTGCCGTAGCCGAGCACGCCGTCGGCTTCTGCGACCAGCACCGGAAAGCCCTTCCCGGTCCGCTCCAGAAGCCACGCCTTGCGGTCCTCCAGCGAACCGGCCGTTTCGTTCCAGATCGCGGTCGTGTTCTGAACCGCATCGGCATAGATCAAAAAAATCGCCCGGAGGTCGGCTTCGGTCGCCGGGCGCACTTCGATGGTCGCTTTCATCATCATGGCGCCAGTCTAGCCCAGATCCTTATGGGATGAGGCCATTTAAGCCCCTTTGCGCCGCCATGAGCAGGTGCTAACACCCGCGCGCCATGCCCACACCCATCGAAAACATCCGCAATTTCTCGATCGTCGCGCATATCGACCACGGGAAATCCACGCTCGCCGACCGCCTGATCCAGCTGACCGGCGCCATGGACGCGCGCGAGATGGCGGGCAAGGAGCAGGTGCTCGACAACATGGATATCGAGCGCGAGCGCGGCATCACGATCAAGGCGCAGACCGTACGCCTCAACTACAAGGCAAAGAACGGCCAGAATTACGTTCTGAACCTGATCGACACGCCGGGGCATGTCGACTTCGCTTACGAGGTGAACCGTTCGCTCGCGGCCTGCGAGGGCTCGCTGCTCGTGGTCGATGCGAGCCAAGGCGTCGAAGCGCAGACGCTCGCCAACGTCTATCAGGCGATCGACAACAATCACGAGATCGTGCCGGTCCTGAACAAGATCGACCTGCCCGCGGCCGAACCGGAAAAGGTGAAGGCGCAGATCGAAGAAGTGATCGGCATCGACGCGTCGGGCGCGATCGGCATTTCGGCCAAGACCGGCGAAGGCGTGCCGGATGTTCTGGAAGCGATCGTCGAGAAATTGCCGGCGCCGAAGGGCGACCGCAACGCGCCGCTGAAGGCGCTCCTCGTCGATAGCTGGTACGATGCCTATCTCGGTGTCGTGGTGCTCGTGCGCATTATCGACGGCACCATGCGCAAGAATCAGCGCATCCGCATGATGGGCGCGCACGCCGCTTACGATCTGGACCGCGTCGGCGTCATCAATCCGAAGAAGACGGAAGTCGACGAACTCGGCCCCGGCGAAATCGGATTCTTCACGGCATCCATCAAGGAAGTCGCGGACACGCGCGTCGGCGACACCATTACCGACGACAGAAAACCCGTCGATACGCCGCTCGCGGGTTTCCGCCCGGCACAGCCGGTCGTGTTCTGCGGACTGTTCCCGGTGGACGCCGCCGACTTCGAAGCGTTGCGCGCGGCGATGTCGAAGCTCAGACTCAACGACGCGAGCTTTTCATTTGAAATGGAAACGAGTGCCGCGCTCGGTTTCGGCTTCCGCTGCGGCTTCCTCGGGCTTCTGCATCTCGAAATCATTCAGGAACGTTTGTCGCGCGAATTCGATCTCGAACTGATCGCAACCGCACCTTCGGTGATCTACGAAATCCGTCAGACCGACGGCACGGTGATGGAGTTGCACAATCCGGTCGACATGCCGGATGTCGTGAAGATCGCTGAAATCTACGAGCCGTGGATCAGGGCGACGATTCTGACGCCCGACGAATATCTCGGCTCGGTCATCAAGCTCTGCCAGGACCGGCGCGGAAACCAGAAGAACCTTTCTTATGTCGGCGCGCGCGCGATGGTCGAATACGAACTGCCGCTCAACGAAGTGGTGTTCGACTTCTACGACCGGCTGAAATCGATCTCGAAGGGCTATGCTTCGTTCGACTACAAGATGGACGACCGCCGCCCCGGCGATCTCGTGCGGCTATCGATTCTCGTCAACAACGAGCCGGTGGACGCGCTGGCGATGCTCGTCCACCGCACGCGCGCGGAAAGCCGCGGGCGGGCGATGTGCGAGAAGCTCAAAGAGCTGATCCCGCCGCACATGTTCCAGGTGCCGATTCAGGCCGCGATCGGCGGCAAGGTAATCGCGCGCGAAACCGTGCGCGCGTTGCGCAAGGACGTGACGGCGAAGTGCTACGGCGGCGACGCCACCCGCAAGCGCAAGCTCCTCGAGAAGCAGAAAGAGGGCAAAAAGAAAATGCGCCAATACGGTAAGGTCGACATTCCGCAGGAAGCCTTCATCGCGGCGTTGAAGGTGGATGGGTGAAATTCGACATTGAGCGGTAGTTTTGCTTTTGGACACCTTGATTTTATCAATGCTTGACGCTCTTGAGGGGATAGATGTCCATCGACGCGGTCGCTTCATCTGAGCAAATATCAAACCGCGCCAACACACACGCCCCGCAGTCGCGGGGCGTTTTGTCTTTCAGAATCTGTTGCCTACTGAACCGTCGGAATCTCAGCGGCCTGGCAGCGTTAGAACTCTGCCCGCGGGGACGCGCAGCCGCAGGTTTCCGCTCATGGAATTGACCTTCAGCGTCTTCAGTTGTGCTTCGCTCAGCTTCTCGCCGTTGATCGCCCGCACCTCCATGCTCTTGATGATGAGCACCGAAGTGCCCGTGTCGCTCTTATCGCGACCGATGTTGAAGCCGAACATGGTGCCGCCCGAAGGTGGGTGCCCAGCGAACTCGACGATCTTCCTTCCGTTGATGAACATCGTCGCCTGATTGCCCTTCACGACGACGCTCACCTCATTAGTCACGTTCTTGCCGATACGGATCGCATCCGACTTTCTTTCGGCAACCGGCCGGATGGTCTTCCCGTTCTGCACGCGGTTCACACCGTAGGTGCCCCAACCCGGCGTCGGATAGACATAGGTCCAGTAGCCGTTGTCGAAATCGGAGAACCAAAACGCCACGCCGAAATATGTCTCCCCCTTATCGGACGAGACATCGATCTGAAATGTGGCACAGACTTCATAATCAGTGAGAAGATCGGCCTGATTGAGTTGGCCGACGGCCTTGCCGGGCATCAGCTTGTATACGAGCCCGGTCGGACCGAACGTGCGCCCGGGCTCATTGCTGTCGAAGTCCCAAGACGGCTGCATCTTTTCGAATTTGTCCTCGAAAAGGATCTGCCCCGTTCCACATGCCGCCGCCGCGTTCGTGCCTGCGCAAAATATGGCGGCAAGCAAGACCACCTTAAATTTGGATTTCACATTTGACATGGCTCAACCCGTTCTGACCCGACCAAGCAGGAAGCAGCTTCTCCACCGGCGCGGCGAAATCAGTGCAATATGCGTTGCTTTGTTGCTGCGAATACCTCGCCTGGCTTTGACTTGCGTCAAGCTGCATGGGTCGCTGCACTCGGGCGGCATGCGTGAAAACGCCCCGCTTTCGCGGTGCGTTTTGTTTCATGCGTATCCTGTGAAACACAAAACTCCCTCTCCCCTTTGGGGAGAGGGTTGGGGTGAGGGGCTTCTGAACGAAACTGGAATCTCAGTACCCCCTCACCCGGCGCTACGCGCCGACCTCTCCCCAATGGGGAGAGGTTGCTTTCTTCAAGCCCAATAGGTCGGCACGCCGTAGTGGCTGTAGATCTTCTGGCCCTGCACGGTGTCCCAGGAATATTCCTTGCCCGGGTCGAAGTGCGGCGCGGCCTTCAATTCGGCTTCGGTAATGTTCACCTCATAGCCGCCGAGTTTCGGGTTGTAGTCGAGCTTGGCCCAGGGCACCGGATAATGATCGTGGCCGAGGCCGAGGAAGCCGCCGAAGCTCATGACCGCATAGGCCACCTGCCCCGAATATTTGTCGATCATGACGCGCTCGATCGAGCCGATCTTGGTTCCGTCCGAGCGATAGACATTGGTGCCTTCGACCCGGTCGCTCTCGATCAGGTCGTGGGTGAGTTTCGTGTGCGCGGTATCGGCCATCGCGCGTGGTGCTGCGGTTGCCATTTGATCCTCCTCAAGGCGGTTTGCCCTCCGCTTGCGGAAATAACGAAGGAACGAAATCATTGTTCCGTAAATCGAGGAACAAAGGGCATAAGCCAGCGTTCGCGCCAGACGGCGGACACAATCTTTTTGGGAGTCGAACATGCCTCGCGGAGACAAGTCGTCCTACACCGACAAGCAGAAGCGCAAGGCCGAGCACATCGAGGAAGGCTACGAAGACCGCGGCGTCTCGCACGGCGAAGCCGAGCGGCGCGCCTGGGCCACCGTGAACAAGGAGAGCGGCGGCGGCAAGAAATCCGGTTCCGGCCGCGGCAAGAAGGAAAGCCATTCCTCTTCGCGCAAAGGCGGGCGCCTCGGCGGACGCGCGGCGGCTTCGCGCTCGAAGGCCGCGAAATCGCGCTCGGCGAAAAAGGCGGCGAAGACCAGAGCACGCCGTAAATCGGCGAAGAAGCGCAAACGCGCGTAAAAAAAACGCCCCGCTTTGGCGGGGCGTTACTTGCGTTCTTCCGTAAACTCAGCGCACCAGCGAGGTGCTCGAAACCCGCTGGTCGTTCCGCACGACCACGACCTTGAGGCTTTGCGGTCCGCGCGCCTTCACCATCTCGAACAGGATCTTCGCGTTGTCGGGATGCAGCCGGGTGCAGCCCATCGAGGCGGTGCGCCCGAGCAGATGAATCGCCATCGTGCCGTGGATCGCGTAGTGGCCGTCATAGAAGATTGCCCAGGGCATCGGCGCGTTGTTGAACAGCCGCGAAACCGCGTGCTGGTTCATCGACTGCACCTTGAAGGTGCCGGCCGGCGTGATGGCGACGCCGTCGCGGCCGGTCGAAACCGGCCAGACATACTTCTCGACGCCATCGACCACGACGCGCATTTCCTGCTTCGGCACATAGATCGTGACCTCGATGGTCGGTGCTTCGGCAGGTACCACAGCCTGCTGGTTGTGCTGCTGCGCGCCCGCAGGCGAGACGAAGAGCGCGGTCAGGAATGCCGCAGCGGCAAAAATCCGTTTCATGGAAAGCCCCGTAAATATTCGATTCAGCCCGGTATATTTATCGAGGCGGGCGCGCGGTCGCGCAAGTGCGGCGGGGCCACACCGGAAGGATGTCGCGGTATTGTTACGCGGATCAGCCTTTCAAATGCTTATTTTTGGCGGCTAAACAGCGGTTGAGGTAGGATTCGCAAATGACCGTGATGCGCCGCTTCGCCCTCGCTGCTTCAACCTTCTCCGTTCTGGCCCTCGTCTGCGCCGGCGCCGCACAGGCACAGGCCCCCGCCCCCAATGCGCCGGCCAAGGAACTGTTCGGCAAGAAGGTCGATGCCGCGCCGCTGAAGGCGCGCTCGATCGGCTTCTATTCGAAGGGCTGTCTTGCGGGCGCGGTCGCCCTACCCGTGAACGGCCAGACCTGGCAGGTCATGCGGCTCTCGCGGAACCGCAACTGGGGCCACCCCGATCTCATTTCATTCCTCGAGCGCTTCGCAACCAAGGTGCCGAAGGTCGCGGGCTGGAAGGGAATCCTGGTCGGCGATCTCGCGCAACCGCGCGGCGGGCCGATGCTTACCGGGCACGCCTCGCATCAGGTGGGGTTGGACGCCGACATCTGGCTGACGCCGATGCCGGAGCGCACGCTCGGCAACGACGAGCGCGAAACCTTCCCGCCGCAACTCATGGTCCGCGCCGACCGGCGCGATATCGATCCGAAGACATGGACGCCGGGACATGTGCAGGTAATCCGCGCCGCGGCGGAAGATCCGGAAGTCGAGCGGATTTTCGTGAACGCCGCGATCAAAAAAGCGCTCTGCCGTGAAGCGCCGCATGCCGCGTGGATGTCGAAGGTGCGGCCCTATTGGGGGCACGACTACCACATGCATGTCCGGCTGCACTGTCCGAAGGATAGTCCGGACTGCAAGCCGCAAACCCCGCCCGGTCACGACGACGGCTGCGGCAAAGAACTGGACTGGTGGTTCCGCGACGCGATCATCAATCCGCCGCCGCCGAAGGAAAAACCGAAGCCGAAACGCCCGATCACGATGGCGGAGTTGCCGCCATCGTGCCGGGACGTATTGCTTGCGAAGTAGCGCCTAGCGCAAGAGCAGGCCGGCGAAGGGCAGCAGCAACAAGCCGCCGATCACCGAAACGATCACGAGCGAAACCACGATCGCGCAGATCAAGGCGACGATGAAATAGCCCGTCACCTTATCCGACGGCGTGCGCATCATGACCGGCAGGCCAATATACATCGTGTATAGGCTGTAGATGCCGCCGAGCAGCGCAATGATGCCGCCGAGCACCGGAATGAATCCGAGGATGCCCGCAACCCACGACGCCGTGTAGGAATAAGCGGTCAGCTTCAGCGCGCTCGGCATGTGCTTCTCGCTGCTGAAGGTCGGCGCAAGCGCGTTGATGATGAAGGCGACGATATAAACCACGACGAGCGCCAGCACGAACTGAACGATCGCCAGCGGAATGATGTAGGCGAGCGGCAGGATGCCGGTGACTACTCCGCCGAGGATGGTCCCGATCAGCGGCAGCAGTGCGAGAATTGCGACATAAGTAAAGACTTCCTTGGTGTCGCCGGCCTCGCCGTCGATCACCGGCCATTCGGCTTTCGGTTTGAGCAAAATATTTTTTACGCGATCGACAATGCCGGCCATTTTGAACCTCCTGCCCCGATGCCTCGACCCCCGAGGCGATTCGACTTCGCGGCGGATATTCCCGCCGGGCACATATAAAGTCACGCGGAACGGGCCGCAGATCAACGGATTTCGTGGCGTCCCACCGGCCGATAACGGCTGAAATTTTCGTGAAATCCTCTTTATTTTAGAGCCATGCGAAGCTTCCCGCCCCGCCGCATTGTCTGCCTGACGGAAGAGACCGTCGAAACGCTTTACCTCCTCGGCGAGGATGCCCGGATTGTAGGCGTTTCGGGCTACGCCGTGCGGCCGCCACAGGTGCGCCGGGAGAAGCCGCGGGTCGCGGCCTTCCTCTCCGCCGACGTGCCGAAAATCCTCGCGCTTAAGCCCGACCTCGTTCTCACCTTCTCCGATCTGCAGGCCGGGATCGTCGCCGATCTCGTCAAGGCCGGCGTTGCGGTGCACGCTTTCAATCAGCGCGACGTCGAAGGCATCTTCGCAATGATCGAGACTTTGGGTGCGCTCACCGGCGCACCCGAAAAGGCGAGGTCGCTTTGCGCGAGCCTTCGCAGGCGGCTCGGCGAAGCGCAGGAAAGAAGCGCGCGGCTTACGCGAAAGCCCCGCGTCTATTTCGAGGAGTGGGACGAGCCGATGATCTCCGGCATCGGCTGGGTGTCGGAGCTGATCGAGATCGCAGGCGGCATCGAAGCCTTTCCCGAACTGGCAGCGAAGAAATCCGCGCCCGAGCGCATCGTGACCTCCGAGCAGGTGATCGCCGCGCGTCCCGACATCATCATCGGCTCGTGGTGCGGAAAGAAGTTCGTACCATCGCGGGTTTCGTCGCGGCCCGGCTTCGCTGCGATTCCGGCGGTACGCGACAACTTCCTGCGCGAGATCAAATCGACCCTCATTCTTCAGCCCGGGCCGACGGCGCTCACCGACGGGCTCGCAGCAATCGAAGCCATCATCGCCGAATGGAAGGCATGGGCGGAGGGTAAACAAGCGCTTGCCGCTTCGACCTGAGCGTTTTTGCGATTCCCCGCCGCATTTGTTTTAGTAAGCCCTCACAGAAAGAACCGTGCCCCGTGGCAACCAACAAGAATTTCTTAGGCGAACTTTTTCAGACCATCTCCGACCGCGGACGGGAACTGCTCGCGCGTGCGCGCGGACGCGCGCGTCCTGCGGGAGAAACCCGCACCGAAAATCTGGTCGAACTTTGCGAACATCTTCTGTCCGGACGCGGCGAGGCGTCTGGCGTGGCGCTCGCCGCCGAAATTCTCGACGCCTATCGCGAACTGAAAACCGGCGAGCGCGTGGCCTTCTTCGAGGCACTCGCGCATCGCTTCGGCCCGGACCGCGAAAAGCTCAAGCAGGCGGCGGCGCAATATCTGAAAGCCGACAACGAAGAGGCAGAGGCCGCGCTTCACGAAGCGAGCGAGCCACGGCGGCAGGAAATCGTGCGCCGGCTCAATCTCGCGCCCGACGGCACCGAGACGCTGGTTGCCATGCGCGCGCATCTGATCGATGCGCTACAGCGCCGCTCCGATCTCGCGGCGGTGGATCGCGACTTCGTGCATCTGTTCGGCTCGTGGTTCAATCGCGGCTTCCTGGTGTTGCGGCGGATCGACTGGTCTTCGCCCGCGATCGTGCTCGAAAAAATCATCCGCTACGAGGCGGTGCACGAGATTCGCGGCTGGGACGATCTGCGCGCCCGCATCGACCCGCCCGACCGGCGCTGCTACGCCTTCTTCCATCCCGCTCTCGTCGACGAGCCGTTGATTTTCGTCGAGGTCGCGCTGACCAAGGAAATTCCGCGCGCGATCGAGCCGATCCTTGCGCGCGGACGAAAGCCGCTCGATCCGCGTGAAGCGATGACTGCCGTATTCTATTCCATTTCGAATACGCAACGCGGACTTGCCGGGGTTTCGTTCGGCAGCTTTCTGATCAAGCAGGTAGCGGAAGAAATTTCGCGTGAGTTTCCGAAGCTCGAAACCTTCGTGACGCTTTCGCCCGTGCCGGGCTTCGCGAAATGGCTCGCGCGCGAGCGCAAGAACGAGGCGTCCACCGCGATCCACGATTCCGATCGCGCCGCGCTCGCACTGCTCGACCAGCCCGGCTGGGAGCAGGACGAAAACAACCGCAACATGCTCGCGGGTCCGCTCTCCGCGCTTGCCGCGCATTATTTTCTGCAGGCCAAGACGAGCTACGGGCGGCCGCTCGACCCAGTCGCACGGTTCCACCTTGGCAACGGCGCGATGCTCGCGCATATCCATGCCAATGCAGACCTGTCGCCACGCGGCATCGCACAATCGCACGGCGTCATGGTGAACTACCGCTACGATCTCTCCGAGATCGAGAAGAACCACGAAGCCTATGCCGAAGCCGGTGAAGTCGTCGCCGGCAAGGAGGTCCGCAAACTCCTGCGGCCCTCGCAGACGCCGCGACCCGTAATCCAGAGACTGCCTGCAATGAATAACGCCAATTACCTCTTCTCCGCGCTCGAAGCCGCGATCCCCTCGCGCGAAAAGACTTTAATCGAATTGCCGGACGGCAAGACTTTTTCCTATGGCGAGGTGTTCGATCTTGCCGCGAAAATCTCCTCGCACCTGATCCGGCTTGGCGTGGTGCCGGGCGACCGCGTCGCGGTGCAGGTCGAGAAGTCCTGGCAGAATCTCGCGCTCTATCTCGGCGTGGTGCGCGCGGGTGGCGTCTATCTGCCGCTGAACACGGCCTACCCGCTCGCCGAACTCGAATATTTTCTGGGTGATGCCGAGCCGCGCGTCGTCGTCTGCAAGCCGGAAACCGAAAGCGGCATCCGGCCGCTAGCGCAAAAACTGAAGATTTCCGCGGTCGAAACGCTCGGCACGAGCGGCGACGGCTCGCTGCTCGCGAATGCCAAGGATGCGCCTGCTGCCGCACCGGTCGCGCGCGGAGCCAAGGACCTTGCTGCCATTCTTTATACGTCCGGCACCACCGGCCGCTCGAAGGGTGCGATGCTTTCGCACGACAATCTGCTTTCGAACGCAAAGACGCTGAAGGATTATTGGCGCTTCACCGCGGATGACGTGCTTCTGCACGCGTTGCCGATCTATCACACCCACGGCCTGTTCGTGGCGATGAACGTGGTGCTGCTTTCCGGCGCGTCGATGATCTTCTTCGCCAAGTTCGACGCCGAGGAAATGATCCGCCTGATGCCGAAGGCGACCTCGATGATGGGCGTACCGACCTTCTATGTACGCTTCGCCGATCATCCGAAGGTTACGAAAGATGCGACGAAACATATGCGTCTCTTCATCTCAGGTTCGGCACCATTGCTTGCCGAAACGCATCGCGCGTTTTCCGAGAAGACGGGATACGCAATCCTCGAGCGCTACGGCATGACCGAAACCAACATGAATACGTCGAACCCCTATGACGGCGACCGGATTCCCGGCACGGTCGGCCTTCCGCTGCCGGGCGTCGAATTGCGTGTCGCAGACCCTGAAAGCGGCAAGGTGCTCGCGCAGGGCGAAATCGGCGTGATCGAAGTGAAAGGGCCGAACGTATTTCAGGGCTACTGGCGGATGCCGGAGAAAACCGCCGCCGAATTCCGCACGGACGGCTTCTTCATCACCGGCGACCTCGGCAAGATCGACGAGCGCGGCTATGTCCACATAGTCGGGCGCGGCAAGGACCTCGTGATTTCCGGCGGCTTCAACGTCTATCCGAAGGAAGTCGAGAGCGAGATCGATGCGATACCCGGCGTCGTGGAATCCGCAGTGATCGGCGTCGCGCATCCCGATCTCGGCGAAGGCGTCACAGCGGTCGTCGTGCGGGCAAAAGACGCTTCCGTGTCGGAAGCCGACATTCTAGGCGCGCTCGAAGGGCGGCTCGCCCGTTTCAAGCAGCCGAAGCGCGTGTTTTTCGTCGACGACCTGCCGCGCAACGCTATGGGCAAGGTGCAGAAAAACGTGCTCCGCGACACCTACGCCAAGACCTATTCGAAAAACGTTGCGTAGCGGCAGACAAGCCGCCGCTACATGTGCGACGGCAGCCAGGTCGCAAGCGCCGGGAACGCGACGATAATCAGAAGCCGGATAATGTCGGTGATGATGAACGGCAGCACGCCGTAGAAGATCGTCGATATACTGACGCGCTCGATCACGCTTTTTATCACGAAGATATTCATGCCGACCGGCGGGTGAATCAGTCCGAGTTCGACCGTCATCACGATGATGACGCCGAACCAGATCGGATCGAAGCCGAGCGACTGGATTACCGGGAAGATGATCGGCACCGTCAGGATGATCATCGCGAGTGCATCCATCAGGCAGCCAAGCACGAGATACATCAAGAGAATCAGGAACAGCACGCCGTAGGGACCGACGCCAAGCCCGGTGAGGAAAGCCGTCACCTTCTGCGGCGTCTGCGTGATCGTCAGGAAATAGCCGAACAGCATCGCGCCGATCAGAATCGTGAACACGGCGGCGGTGGTGCGCGTCGCCTCGAGCAGCGAACGCAAAATGTCGGCGCGCGAAAGCCGGCCGCGCGCAACGCCGATGATGAAGGCGCCGGCCGCACCCATACCGGCTGCTTCGGTCGCGGTGAATTTCGGAAGGAACGGCAGGCCGTAAAGCCCGCCGAGCACGAAGGCGAACAGCAACAGCGTAGCCCAGATGTGTTTCAGTGCTGCGAAACGCTCGCTCCAGGACGCGCGCGGACCGGCGGGCAGAAAATCCGGGCGCACATAGCTGATGATCGTGATCGTCAGCATGTACATGGAGACGGCGAGAATGCCGGGAACGATGCCCGCGATGAACAGCTTGGCGATGTCCTGTTCGGTGATTAGACCATAGACCGCGAGCACCGTGGACGGCGGGATCATGATGCCGAGCGTGCCGCCTGCCGCGATCACGCCCGTCGAAAACGAATCCGGATAGCCGAAGCGTTTCATCTCCGGATAGGCGACCTTGGAGAAGGTCGCGGCGGTCGCAACCGAGGAGCCGCAGATCGCGGCGAAGCCGCCGCAGGCCGCGATCGTCGCAATCCCTAAGCCCCCACGCAGGTGGCCTAGAAAGGAATTCGCCGCGCGAAAGAGTTCGCGGCTCATGCCGGAGGTGGTTGCGAAGGCTCCCATGAGAAGGAATAACGGCACCACCGCGAAGTTCCAGTCGGTCACCGTGCGCATCGTGGTGTGGCCGACGATCTTGAGCGCGGGGCCGGCGGCAGTGAGGTAGCCGAAGCCCGCAACGCCGACCAAGCCCATCGCCATGCCGATCGGCACACGAAGCAGCATCAGTGCAAACAGGATGACAAAGCCGGCGATGGCGACGCCATCGGGCCCAAGCACAGGCATCTCTTACTCCGCAGTATTCATGGCGTCGGGCGGCGGCGCGATCAGATTCGGATGGAAGATGAGGCGATAGGTTCGTACCGCGATCAGCAGTACCGCCGCCGCATCGCCGAGCCAGGCGAGTAGAAAGAACGGCCAATGCGGGATACGCAGGCCGAAGGTCTGCACGTTCGCAGCATAGGTCGTCGTCACCTTATCGAACAGAGTGTAGGTCTGCACGGCAACGACGAACAGGAGCACCAGTGTCGCGAAGACGTCGATCACGCGCTGCCAGTTCTTGCTCACGTTGGCCCAGATCAGATCGACGGTGATGTGCGTGCCGCGATAGGAGGTCGCGGCGATCCCCCAGAAAATCAGAATGCCAAGCAGCAACTGGCCGAATTCGTAACCGTCGGGAAGATCTATCGAGAACAGATTTCGCAGCATCACCGAGGCGAAGACGAGCAGCGCCACGACGCCGATGAAGATCGCAGCGACCCACTCGATCCCGTCGATGAAACGGTCCATCGCGTTGCGTTTCAAGAAATCCCCCGGGCGAACTTTGGAAAAACGGCGGCGGAAAAATCCGCCGCCGTTCGATCAGATGACGGCGTTTCAGTACGCCGCCTTATACTTCGCGAGCGATTCCTTCAGCTCTTTCATCGCGGTTGCCGGATCGACGCCAGCCTTGGTAACGCCTTCGGCCCAGGCCTTTTCGAGCGGCTCGGCGGCCTTGCGCCACTGCGCAAGCTGGTCGGCGGAGATCGAATAGACCTCATGGCCGGCGGCAGCTTTCAGCTTGGCGCGGCCGCCGAACTCATAGTCGGCCCAGGGGCCGGCAACTTTCAGCGCCCATTCGGTCGAGCAGTGATCGTCGATGATCTTCTTCTGATTCGCCGACATCTGCTCATAGACCGCCTTGTTCATGACCCACGCAAAGGTCGTGGCGTAAAGCGGAACATCCATATGGTACTTCGTGACGCTGTCGATTTTGAACAGAAGGATCGAACCCCAGGGGAACGTCACCGCGTCCGCGACGCCCTTCTCGAGGATGTCACGCACTTCCGGCGCCGAGGACTGCACGTTGGTGCCGCCGAGCAGAGTCACGAACTGGCCCATGGTCGCGTGCGCAGGACGGATCTTCATGCCCTTGATGTCGCCCGGCACCATGACCTTCTTGTTCACGGAGTGGATTGCGCCGGGATCGTGCACGAAGGCGAGACAGAACTTGACGTCCTTCATCTCCTTCGCTGCGTACTTGCGATACCAGGCGTCGAGCGCCTGCGAGCCGCCTTTGCCGTTCGCAATCAGGAACGGCAGTTCGCCAGCGGCGATGACGGGAAAGCGGCCGGGCTGATAACCGGGATTGATATAGGTGACATCGGCAATGCCGTCGCGCGCCATATCATAGTGGTCGAACGCCTTGCCGAGCTGCTGAGCGGGAAATACCGAGAAGGTGATGGTGCCGTTCGACGCTTTCTGAATCGACGCACCCCACTCCTCCATCGCCTTCTGCAACGGATGCGAAGGCGGAACCCAGTGGGACAATTTCAGGTGAAAGCTCTTCTCTTGTGCGACCGCGGAGCCAGCAATGCCGAAGGCAAGCAAGGCCCCGAGCGCACACGCGCGCAACTTCATTGTAGTCCTCCCTTTTATGCTCCGGTTATTTTCTGGCGTTACCGGAATTGTCAGGCCGGTTTTTCCGGCCGCAGCTAGTTATGCCACAGAACTATTCGCTTTTCTCGTTCCCAGTTGCGATACAAACTGTTACCCCACGGCCACAGACCATCGCCGCGCGGCTGACTTTGCGATTGAGCCAAAGCGCCAAGGGCTTGTAAAGTAAATTAGTTGGGTACAAAACCAATTTAGGCTAGTACCTTTCAAGGACTTATTGAATTTCACCCGCGCCAACGGCCAATCGGGAAGTTCTGGACATGAAACAAGACGCACTCTCCCGCAGCGCGGAAACCGACAGCGCTTCGCAACGCAAAGGTGCCGCAAACGAAAACGTGGATTTCGGGCCGCTCGCAAACTGGGTCGGCTTTCATTTGCGCCTCGCGCAGACCGCGAGCTTTCAGGCCTTCGTCGCGGAAGCGCGGGAGATCGATCTCAGCCCCGGACGCTTCGCGACGTTGATGCTGATCGGGCGCAATCCCGGCATCAGTCAGACCGCGCTCGCGGTCGCCAACGGCCGGGACAAGTCGACGTTGACGCCGATCCTCGAAGATCTCGAGCGGCGCGGATTCATCCTGCGCGAGAAACTGAAGACCGACCGGCGGAGTTATCAACTCACGCTGACCGACACAGGCAAGAAGATGCTGGAGCAACTCACCGCCTGCGCGAAGCGGCACGACGACAATCTCGATCGCATCATCGGCGTAAAAGACCGCGCGAAGTTCATCAAGATTTTGCAGAAGATCACCGCCGAAATCGGCCACGACGACTGAACGGATGAAAGCTGACCATGGCCGAAGTCTCGTTCCATAGCGAGATCAAGAGTCTCACGCTCAGTAGCGGCGACACCTTTCGCGGCGAAGGCATTCTCGCGGTCACGAAGGCGCTGCTGCAATCGGGCGTCGCTTATGTCGGCGGCTATCAGGGCGCACCGGTCAGTCATCTGCTCGACGTGCTGGTGCAATCCGAAGACTTGCTTTCCGAACTCGGCGTACATCTGGAAACCTGCACCAACGAGGCGGCTGCGGCGGCAATGCTCGGCGCTTCGATCAATTATCCGCTGCGCGGCGCAGTGACGTGGAAATCCATCGTCGGCACCAATGTCGCGGCCGATGCGCTTTCCAATCTCGCATCCGCCGGTGTGATTGGCGGCGCGCTGATCGTGATCGGCGAAGACTATGGCGAGGGCGCGAGCGTCATTCAGGAACGCACGCATGCTTTCGCGCTGAAGTCGTCGCTGTGGCTGCTCGATCCCCGCCCCAACCTTCCGACCATCGTGCGTATGGTGGAAAAAGGCTTCGAGCTTTCGGAGGCGAGCAATACGCCGGTGATGCTCGAACTGCGCATCCGCGCCTGCCATGTCTATGGCTCGTTCGATGCCAAAGATAACGTTGCCGCGAAATTCTCCGCGAAGCACAAAATCCCTTCGCCCGCCGTGTTCGAATACGACCGGCTGAGCCATCCGCCTGCGACTTTCGTGCAGGAAAAGCACAAGATGGAACAGCGCCTGCCCAAGGCGCAGAAATTCATCCTCGAGCACAAGCTCAACGAGGTTTTCGGCCCCGAGAACGGCGATACCGGCATCATCGTGCAGGGCGGGCTCTTCAACGTGCTGAACGGGCGGCTCGCGCTCGCAGGACTTTCTGATTCTTTCGGCAATATGAAAGTGCCGACGCTGGTACTGAACGTCACCCACCCGCTCGTGCCCGAACAGATCGTGAAATTCTGCGCAGGCAAGAAGTCGGTGCTGATCGTCGAGGAAGGCAATCCCGAGTTCATCGAGCAGGCGGTCGGCCAGATTCTCCGCAAAGCCGTTCTGAACACGAAAATCTTCGGCAAAGACGTGCTGCCTTCGGCGGGCGAATATACTCCGCTTGTGATTGCACGCGGGCTCACGAAATTTCTTGAGGCAAACGGCAGCAAAGCTCCCGCGCTGACGGACTGGATCGCGCAGACGGACGCGCATCAAAAGGAAATCGACGGCGCACTCGGCAGTCCGCTGCCGCCGCGCCCACCGACCTTCTGTACCGGCTGCCCGGAGCGCCCAGTGTTCTCGGCGATGAAGCTATTAAAGCAGGAAATGGGTCCGGTGCATGTCGCCGCCGACATCGGTTGCCATGCGTTCGGTACCTTCGCGCCTTTCAGCCAAGGCAACTCCATTCTCGGCTACGGTATGTCGCTCGCATCCGCCGCGGCCGTTTCCGGCACGCAAAAGCAGCGACCGGTTTCGATCATGGGCGACGGCGGCTTCTGGCATAACGGCTTGCTTTCGGGTGTCGCGGGCGCGGTCTTCAATAAAGACGACTCCGTGCTCGTCATCATGAACAACGGCTATTCCAGCGCGACCGGCTTGCAGGACATTCCCTCGAGCGCGCCGGAAAAGGACGGCCGCGGCAACGGCTTAGAGATCGAAAGCACGCTGAAAAGTCTCGGGGTGCCGTGGGTGAAGCGGCAGCGCACTTACGGCGTCGAAGGCATGATGAATACGCTGCGCGATGCGCTGACTTCGGACAAAAAAGGTTTGAAGGTCGTGATCGCCGACGGCGAATGCCAGCTTGCGCGGCAACGCCGCGTGAAGCCGGCGTTTGCGCGGCTGAAGAACGAAGGCAAGCGCGTCGAGCGCACGCGCTTCTGGGTCGATCCGGACGTCTGTACCGGCGACCATTCCTGCATCCGCCTTTCCGGTTGTCCATCACTGACAATCAAGCCGAACGAAGACCCGTTGCGTCCTGACCCGATCGCGCACGTCAATAACGACTGCGTCGGCTGCGGGCTTTGCGGCGAAGTCGCGCATGCCGCGCAGCTTTGCCCATCGTTTGCCGAAATCAAGGTGATCGAAAATCCGAACATCCTCGACCGGCTCAAGCATCGCATCTCATCCGCGCTGATCCGGCTCATGGGCGGCAATTCGGGCGGCAGCGGCAAGGCGCCGATGCCGGTGCCTGCGGAATAGCGCAATGCAGGATGCTCGCCCGGTTCGTCTTTTAATTGCGGCCCTCGGCGGCGAAGGTGGCGGCGTGCTCGCCTCGTGGATTACAAATGCGGCAGTTGCTGCGGGTCATGTTGCGCAACGCACGTCCATTCCGGGCGTCGCGCAGCGTACCGGCGCCACCACGTATTATCTCGAGATCGTGCCGGACTCGGGCAACGGCGAAATGCCCGTGCTCGCGCTGAACCCGGCGCCGGGCGAAGTCGATGTGATGCTGGCCAGCGAGTTGCTGGAGACGACGCGCGCGGTGCAGGCAGGGTCCATCACGCCTTCGCGCACGCATCTGATCGCCTCCACGCATCGCGTCTTTACGGTCGAGGAAAAGTCGGCGATGGCCGACGGCCGTATCGATCCGCAGCGGATGCAGAGTGTCCTGCGGCAATTCTCCAAGAGCGCGCTACTTGCCGATCTCGCTGCGACCGCGCGCGGCGCGAACAGCCAGCTCAATGCGGTGATGCTCGGCGCGCTTGCCGGCACGAAAGCCCTGCCGATTGCCGACGACTATTTCCGGGCGGCGATTCGCACCGAAGGCAAGGCGATCGACGCCAATCTTCGCGGCTTCGAGGCGGGGTACGCGCTGGCCGCGCAGGGGAACGCGGCGGAGGAAAGGTCCATGCCAGTGCTTCGCGCACCGCGCGCCGAGAACCAGATCGAGGCACGCGCGGTTCGCACTCTTCCCCGCGAAGCCGCGGAAATCGCGCTCGAGGGCGTGCGGCGGCTCACGGACTACCAAAACAAGTCCTACGCCGCACTTTATCTCGACCGGCTCGAGCGCTTCGCGAGAAAGCCGGAAGCGGACTCGAATTTCCTGCGCGAACTTGCACGATTGCTCGCCGTCCGCATGTCGTTCGAAGACACGATCCGCGTCGCGCAGCTAAAAATCCGCGAAGGGCGGATCGAGCGGCTGCGCCGCGAATCCGGCACTAGCGAAGGCGCGCTCATCCGCGTCTCCGAATTCATGAAACCAGGACCAGAAGAGATTTTCTCGATGCTGCCGCCCTCGCTCGCGCGGCGCATCCTGGCTTGGATCGAGAAGCGCGGCTGGAGCGAGCGTTCTATCAAGATGAAAGTCTCGACGACGAACGTGTTCGGCTTTCTCCGGTTGCGGCTGCTTTCGGGCCTGCGCTGGTGGCGCCCGCGCACGCTGCGCTTTGCAGAGGAAAATGCCTGGGCCGAGCGTTGGCTCGATCTTGCCGAGCGCACGCTTGTGCGCGACCCGGAAGCGGCGAAAGCCGTGGTTGCGACCGCCTCGCTCGTCAAAGGCTATGGCGAGACCATGAAGCGCGGATTGAAGAACTGGAATCTGCTCGCCGATTTCGTGATCGAACCGTTTCTGGAAGGCAAGCTGCCGCGCGAACAGTTCGCCGATGCGGTGACGCAAGGCCGGATCGCAGCGCTGAAGGATGCCGACGGCAAGCCGCTCGGCGCGCTCATCGAATCCTTGCGCGCGTTGCCGCGACAGCAGCAGATCGCGGCGGAATGAGCGCTGCGCCGATCTGCGGTGTCGTGCTCGCGGGCGGTCTCGCTTCGCGGTTGGGCGGCGGCGACAAGGCGCTGCTCGAAATCGGCGGCGAAACCATTCTCGACCGCGTGCTCGAACGCATCGCGCCTTTTTGCTCCGAAATCGTATTGAATGCGAACGGCGACGCGGCGCGCTTCGCCGCATTCGGCTTACCGGTCGTGGCCGATAGCGTGCCGGATTTCGCGGGGCCGCTCGCGGGCATTCTCGCAGGCATGGACTGGGCGCAGGCACATCATCCCGAAATCGAATGGATCGCAAGCGTGCCAGGCGATTGTCCCTTTCTCCCGCACGATCTTGTGCCGCGCTTGCATGACGCAGCGCTCGCCGCAACGAAACCGGTTGCTTGCGCGATGTCTGGTGGACAGCGGCATCCGCTCGCCGCGGTGTGGCGTGTTTCGCTGCGCGACGATTTACGCCGCGCGCTCGACACCGGCGAGCGCAAAGTCGAGCTTTGGGCCGAACGTCATGGCGCAGTCTATGCGGAGTGGCCGGCCGAACCGGTCGACCCGTTCCTGAACGTGAACAGCCCGGAAGATTTGCTCGCGGCCGAAGAAATCGCCGACGCCGACCCGGAGTTCTAGGCGCGCTCGCGCATCGGCTTCAGGCGCTCGGCGGGCATCGCTTCCACTGTCATCACGTCCGCGATCTTTTCGATATCGCTAATCGGAATCACCGGCACTTTCGCTGCCGGCACCTCGGCGTTCGAGGTAATCGCGACGATGTAGTCGTCGTCGGGATGAAGAAGCGGCTTGCCGACTTCGGGCCGGTAAATCTCGAGCTTGGGATGGCGATGCCGCTTGAAGCCTTCGACGATCAAAAGATCGACCGGTGTCAGCATCGGAATGATGTCGGCAAGATCGGGTTCGGCCTCGTCGCGCAGTTCGTGCACCAATGCCCAACGGACGCCCGACGCGACGAATACCTCGGTCGCCCCTGCCTCGCGATGGCGATGCGAATCCTTGCCCGGCAGGTCGATGTCGAAGCCCTTATGCGCGTGCTTGACGGTGGAGACCCTCAAGCCCCGCGAGCGGAAAACCGGGATGAGCTGGGTGACCAGCGTGGTCTTTCCCGCTCCGCTCCATCCTGCAAGGCCGATAATGCGCATCCGCAATCTATAGCAGGTGGCACGAACATCGGGTAAAGGGCCTCTTGACGCCGCCATATAGTGCGTCAGTGTCTCCGGCAATTCATCCTTTCAGGGTTTGCCTCATGCGTCGCCGGTTTTGTGCTTCCCTTTTCTGTGCACTGTTCGCGTTCTCCGCCCCGGTCATGGCCGAAGCGCCTTACGACGGGCCGATCTTCGACGCGCATCTGCATTACAACTGGGAGCCGAAGCCGCACTACAATCTCGAAGAAGTGTTCGCGCTTTTGAAGCGCAACAACGTCAAAGGCATCCTCGCCACCAGCCGCCCGAATACCGGCACGGTCGCGCTGATGGAAGCGAAGCAGAACGAGATCTGGGTCGTCCCTTTCATCCGCCAATACAAAACGCGCGCGGACATCCCGACTTGGTTCAAAGACGATACGATCTTCGAGATGACGCAGGAGGAATTCAAGCGCGGCTATTATCGCGGCGTCGGCGAGTTTCACATCTACGGCAAGGCGGCGGCGACCGAGGGTGCTGCGAAACTCGTGCGCTTCGCGGTCGAGAACGATCTCTTTATTCACGCGCATTGCGATGTCGAAGCGCTCGAGCTGCTTTACTCACACGACAAGCGCGCACGGATCATCTGGGCGCATACCGGCTTTTCGACGCCCGCAGTCGAGGTGAAGGCGCTGCTTGCGAAATATCCGTCGCTGATGGGAGAGCTTTCGTTTCGCGGCGGTATCACCGAAAGCGATGGCAAGCTGACGGACGACTGGCGCGAGCTTTTCGTCCAGCATTCGGACCGCTTCCTGCTCGGCTCCGATACCTGGATCACGCCGCGCTGGCTGCAATATGATGCGTTGATGACGAATTACCGCGCATGGCTCGGCCAGTTGCCGAAAGAGCACGCGCGGCGTATCGCTTTCGGAAACGCGGAACGTCTGTTTCGCTCCGAAAAGAAATAGAAGAAAGACCCCAGAATGACTGCAGCAACCGGTATCTGGCCGCCGGCGGCGACGCCGTTTCGCGAAGACCTTTCGATCGACACGGAGCGTTATGTCGCTTTCTGCCACGAACTCTTGCGCGACGGCGCGCACGGGCTTGCGGTGCTCGGCACGACCAGCGAAGCGAACTCCCTCGATTTCGAGGAGCGCAAAAGCGTTCTCGAGAAGCTTGCGGCGTCTGGAATTAATCCGGCGCAGTTGCTGCCCGGCACCGGCGCGGCCTCCTTCGGCGACGCGGTGAAGCTCACGAAACACGCGGCGGAACTCGGCGTGAAAGGATCGCTGCTTCTTCCCCCATTCTATTACAAAGGTGTTTCCGACGAAGGGCTGTTCGAATTCGTTTCGGAAGTCATTGCTCGTGTGAACAACAAGCGCCTGCGGCTTTATCTCTACAATTTCCCGCAGCAGACCGGCCTCGTATGGTCGTCGGAACTGATCGCGAAACTGCGCGGCGCGTTTCCGGAAACCGTCGTCGGTATCAAGGACTCCTCAGGCGACGCAAAGTACCTCGACACGCTGCTCGAGAAATTTCCGGGCTTCGCGATTTTCCCTTCATCCGAGTCGCTGATGGTCGATGCGCTCGGCAAGGGCGCCGCGGGCTGCATCTCGGCGACGGCGAATACGCATGTGAAGGAAATCCGCGCGCTGTTCGATGGCTGGCAGTCCTCCAAAGCCGACGCGATGAATAAACGCGCGAGCGCAGTCCGCGCGCTGATCGCCTCCTATCCGCTGATCGCCGCCGTGAAGGCGACGCTTGCCGATCAGCACAAGCATAAGGGCTGGCACCGGCTGCGTCCGCCGTTGACGGCGCTCACCGAACGGCAGGCATCAGAATTGCGCAACAAGCTGGCCGCACTTTAAACCGCGGCGGACGGGTGGGCGGCGGCGTGGGCGAACCAATGTCTGCGCGATTCGGCCCTGCCGCGGCGCATATTTGCGCGAGGCTAAACTTGAGCTAGAACCGCCGTGAGAGAAGATTGTAATAGGACATAACTACCATGCAGAGGACAACGCCCCCGTTCCGCGCCGATCAGGTCGGCAGCATCCTGCGCACCGCGCCGCTCAAGGAAGCGCGCGCCAAGCGCGAAAAAGGCGAGATCGACGACGCCGCGCTGAAAGCGGTCGAAGACGCCGAGATCGTCAAGATCATCAAGAAGCAGGAAGAGGTGGGATTAAAGAGCATCACCGACGGCGAATTTCGCCGCTCGTGGTGGCACTTTGACTTTTTGAAGAAGCTCGACGGCGTCGAAGGCTATCAGGCGTCGCAGGGTATTCAGTTCGCGGGCGTGCAGACGCGTGCGGAAAGCGTGCGTATCGTCGGCAAGATCGGCTTCTCGACGCACCCGATGATCGAACACTTCAAGTTTCTGAAAGCAAACACCAAAGAAACAGCGAAGATGACGATTCCCGCGCCGTCGGTGCTGCACTTCCGCGGCGGCCGCAAGGGCATCAACGAAAAGATCTATCCGGATCTCGACCAGTTCTTCCACGATCTGGGTGCGGCCTATAACAAGGCGGTGAAGGCGTTCTATGACGCCGGCTGCCGCTATCTGCAGCTCGACGACACCGTGTGGGCCTATCTCTGCTCGGCGAAGGAATTGCAGGGTGCGAAAGACCGCGGCGACGAGCCCGAGAAATTGCCCATGTGGTACGCGCGCACGATCAACCAGGCGCTCGCGAACAAGCCTGCCGACATGACGATCACAACCCATGTCTGCCGCGGCAACTTCCGTTCGACCTGGGTTTCCGAGGGCGGCTATGAGCCGGTCGCGGAGCGTCTGTTCCAGGAAGTAAACTACGACGGCTACTTCCTCGAATACGACAACGACCGCTCGGGCGGTTTCGAGCCGCTGCGCTTCGTGCCGAAGGGGAAGAAGCAGATCGTGCTCGGCCTCGTCACCTCGAAGTCGGGCGAACTGGAAAATACCGACACCATCAAGAAGCGGATCGACGAAGCGACCAAGTATGTCGCGCTCGACCAGCTTTGCCTCTCTCCGCAATGCGGCTTCGCTTCGACCGAGGAAGGCAACGTGCTTTCCGAGGACGAACAGTGGGCCAAGCTCAAAATGATCGTGGGCGTGTCCAAGGACGTCTGGAAATAACGGAAAGGGCGGCGTAAACGCCGCCCTCTTCATTCCGGGGAATCGTCATGGCGAACGGCAAGGCAACGAAACCGAAGGAGCGCGACGACGCGCGGCTCGCCGATCATCTCGATCTCGGCGAGTTGCCTTCGCTTTCGGGCTACATGCTGCGCCGCGCGCAGTTCGCGGCCTTCAACGATTTCCTGCGCTTCTTCGACGACCTCGGCGTGCGGCCGGTGCAATATGCGGTGCTCAACGTAATCGACCGCAATCCGGGGCTGAAGCAAAGCCAAGTGTCCGAGGCTCTCGGCATCAAGCGCGCGAACCTCGTCGCCATTCTCGACGCGCTGGAGCGCCGCCAGCTTGCGAAACGCGAAGCGGTCGCAACCGACCGGCGCTCTTACGCGTTACGGCTTACCGACAAGGGCAGCGCCCTGATGCGGGAATTGCGTGCGCGCTCGGAAGCACATGAAAAGCGCCTCGCCGCCGTGATCGGCGAAGACGGTAGGCAGCAACTGCTGAAGCTCCTGCACGGCGTGATCGAGGCGGTCGGCCCGGGCAGCGAAGACGAAGAAGACTAAACTTCGACCGTCTTCTTGCCACGCAGCTTGTTCGCGACCTCGTCCGGAATCGGCTTCGACTTGATCCGCGCCGGATCGTCGGGATGGGTGCCGACCCAGACGCGCTTTTCATGCGCCTCGATCGCGAGCTTGTCGCCTTTCCAGACCTTGTGCGAAATCTCGAAGCTCGACGTGCCGAGTTCGGAGATCGTCGACTCGATCACGATGTCGTCGCCGAACTTCGACGGGATGAAGAACTTTGCGCCGGTGTCGATCATCGGGAAGCCGACGAAATCGTATTTCTTCGTCATCTGGTATTTGGTGTAGCCGGTCGCTGCCTCGAGCAACATCGCAGTTGAGTGATCGAACATCGCGAAATAGCGCGGGTAATAGACGATGCCTGCGGGGTCGCAGTCACCCCATTCGATGCGGACCGTGCGGCGATTGACGAACATTATTTGGGCGCCATACGGAGCGAACCATCGATGCGGACCACTTCGCCGTTGAGATACGTATTGCGGACCATTTCCATCGCCAGCGACGCATATTGCTCGGGCTTGCCGAGCAGCTTCGGGAACGGCACCGAAGCCGCAAGACTGCGCTGCACTTCTTCGGAGAGACCGAGCAGCATCGGAGTGAGGAAGATACCGGGCGCGATCGCGAGTACGCGAATGCCGAACTGCGCGAGCTCGCGCGCTGCCGGAAGCGTAAGGCCGACGATGCCGCCTTTCGACGCCGCATAAGCCGCTTGCCCGATCTGGCCTTCATAGGCCGCGACCGAGGCGGTCGAAATGCAGACGCCGCGTTCACCGTCGGCAAGCGCTTCGGCGTTCTGCAAGTCGGCCGCGAACAGGCGCAGCACGTTGAAGGAGCCGATCAGGTTGACTCGGATGATACGGTCGAAATCGGCGAGCGGCTGCGGGCCGTCCTTGCCGAGGATTTTCTTCGGCGTGCCGATGCCGGCGCAATTGATGAGCACGCGGGCGACGCCGTGCTTCTCGCGCGCTTCCTTCACCGCCGCGATCGCGCTATCGGAATCCGAAACATCGCACTTGATCGCAATGCCGCCGATCTTCGCGGCATGCGCTTTCGCAGCGTCGATATTCACGTCGAGCAGCGCGACCTTCGCGCCGGCCGCCGCGAGCGCAGACGCGGTCGCAGCACCCAATCCCGAACCGCCGCCCGTGACCAGTGCGGCATGACCTTTTACGTCCATATCAATGTTTCCGTGCGTTCATGTTTTCGACGAGCAACGCGATGCCCTGCCCGCCGCCAATGCAAGCGGATGCAATGCCATAACGCAAGCCCGCGCGCGACAGCTCGCGCGAGACCGTGACCGCGAGACGCACGCCGGTCGCGCCCAGCGGGTGACCGATCGCGATCGCACCGCCATTCACGTTCAGCTTGTTCTCGTCGAGGCCGAGTTCGCGCGCGCAAGCCATGACCTGCGCGCCGAAGGCCTCATTGATCTCGAAGCGATCGATGTCGGAGAGCTTCAGCCCCGCCTTTTCGAGCACCGCCTTGATCGCGGGCACGGGGCCGATGCCCATGATTTCCGGCGGGCAGCCCACCGCGGCACCCGCGACGACGCGAGAGAGCGGCGTCTTTCCCTTCTTCTTTGCGTAATCGCCGGAAGCCACGAGTGCTGCCGCCGCGCCATCGACAACGGCGGACGAATTCCCGCCAGTCTGCACGCCGCCGAAAGCCGGACGGATTTTCGCAAGCGTCTCGAGCGGCGACGGACGAATATGCGTGTCGTCCTTCAGTTCCTCGATCTTGCTGGGCAGCTTGATGCCACGCGCGTTATAGCCTTCGCGCTCAAACTTCTCGGTCTTCACCGGCGTAATCTCTCCGGCGAGGAAGCCGCTCTTTTGTGCTGCGACCGCGCGCTCGAAAGAACGCGCGGCGTAAGCATCCACTTCGGGTCGCGTGATCTGATATTTCTGCGCGAGATTTTCGGCGGTGTCGCCCATGGTCACGCTCGCGGCGGGATCGAGCAGCGCTTCCCAGAGAAAATCCTTGAACTCGACCTGGCCCATACGGAAGCCGTTCCGCGAAGTGTAGCTCGCCACCGGATTGCGGCTCATCGATTCCGCGCCGACGCAAAGCGCGAGATCGACGCCGCGATGCGTGATCGCGTCCGCCGCCTGCATGATGACTTCGATGCCGGTGCCACAGACGCGCTGGACCATGTGCGCGGGCACCTCGATCGGCACGCCGGAATAAAGCCCGACATGGCGCGGCAGCATGTAGGCGTCGAAGCTCGCCTGCGCCATGTTTCCGGTGACGACGATGCCGACGTCTTCCGGCGAGAGCTGCGTTTTCACAAATGCCTCACGCGCGGCCTTGATGCCGAGATCAATCGGCGAAACTTGCGAGAGCGCGCCGGTGTAATCGGCAAACGGCGTGCGGATACCATCGACGATCCAGACATCGTTCCAGCTTGCCGCGAGCGGTTTCGGGTTCGCCATCTTCACTTTCCTTCCGCAACGATGACCCGCGCCGAAGGCGGGTTTGCATAGAGTTCTTTAACAAGATCGGCACGGCGGCCAAGCACCGCGCGCTGGTTGATCGAGCCTTTGTCGGTCATTTCGCCGGCGTCCATCGAGGGCGGTTCGTCCATCAATAGAATACGCGCAAGCCGGTTCGAGCTGCCGGTGCTCTCTCGCTGAAACGCGGCGAGCCGCCCGCGCACCTTTGCGCGCACAGCTTCGGACGCGAGTACTTCCGCGTCGGAAAGATTTTTTTCGAGCTCGGGATGCAACGCACGGATCGCTGGCATGTCGGGAATGCCGAGCGCCGTGACGTCATTTTCGTTTTCGCCGGCAAGCACCACGTCGCGCATGTAAGGCTGGAAGCGGTTGATGATCTGCGTGCGCAAAGGCCCGACGCTGACCCAGGTGCCGGTCGAAAGCTTGAAATCCTCGGTCAGGCGGCCGTCGAACAGAAGCCCCTTTCGCGGCTCGTTCGGATCTTCGAATTTCAGCGCATCGCCGAGCCGATAGAAGCCTTCCTCGTCGAAGGCTTTCGCGGTCAGTTCAGGCTGGCGCCAGTAGCCCGGCGTGATGTTCGGGCCTTTCAGCCGCGCTTCGAGTTTTCCCTGCGTGGGAACGAGTTTCAATACGATGCCCGGCGCGGGCAGCCCCATGTTGGTCGAATAATCGCTGTCCCACATACGGCCGAGCGCCATAGGCGCGGTTTCGGTCGAACCGAGGCCAGTCAGAAACGGGATGCGCTCGCCGCAGGTTTCGACAGCGAGCTCCTTCATCGCATCAAATACCGGCTGCGAGAGCGCGGCACCCGCGAACCAGAGCACTTTCAGTTTACTGAAAAAGTTTTCGCGCAGTTCGCGGTCCGCGCGCAGGAACGGAATCAGCGCTTCGTACCCCTTGGGAACGGTGAAGTACCAAGTAGGCGCAACATCACGGAGATTACGCACCGTCAGTTCGATTGCGCCCGGCGCGGGCTTGCCTTCGTCTACATAGAACGTGCCTCCGTTATAGAGCACGAGATAGACGTCGTGATTGCCGCCGGCGGTGTGATGCCACGGCGCCCAGTCGAGCACGACCGGAGGCTCGTCCTGCACGAATTGTAGCGAGGAGCGCAGCATGACCTGGTTCGAACAGAGCATGCGCTGGGTATTGATGACGCCCTTCGGCACGCCGGTCGAGCCGGATGTGAACAGGAATTTCGCGATGGTATCCGGGCCAATGTTCCGGTGCGCGTCGTCGATTGCCGAAGTCGGTGCGGTGCGTGCGAGATCGGAAAGCAAGGTCGTCTTGCGGTGTTTAAGCGGATTTTTCGCGACCACCACTTCGATATCGGCGGGCACTACCGTTTCGATCGCTTTTTCGAACGGCGCGCCGTCCGCGACGAATACGAGGCCCGGCGTCAGCAGCTTGAAGATGTCGCGCAGCTTTCCGTAGTCGGTGGAAATCAGCGAATAGGCCGGCGAAATCGGCGCGTAAGCGATGCCCGCATAAAGCGCGCCGAGCGAAAGCATCTGGTGATCGACGCCGTTGCCGGAAAGAATGACCAGCGGCCGCTCCGCCGAGAGATTGCGCGACAACAGCGCTTCGCCGTAACTGCGCGCAAGCGAAAGCGCCTCGGCGTAAGTGACCTTGCGCCAGCCTCCGCGCTCGTCGCGCTCGGCCATGAAGACGCGATCAGGCGTTTCCTTCGCCCAATGTTCGAGGCGCTCGGTGATCTTTTCGGGAAAAGCATCGAGCTCGTCCCGGCACGTCATCAGGATCGTGCCGTCCGCGCGCCGCTCGATGTTCGGCTCGAGCCGGCTCAGGCGAACCTTGCGAACCGGAATTTCAGCGGCGGAATTTTCCCGCCGCGCCGTATTGGACATCCCGCTCTCCCGAACTTCGAACCGCTTTCCGGCTTCTTCGTTCTCGATTTCGATTTCAGCGAACGACTTTCGGTCCGCGCTTCTCGAGAAAATCCCGCAGCCGCTTCTTCGCTTCATCGTCCGAAGACGCGACCGAGGAAATGATCGACTCGACCACATAGCCCCCCGCGGTATCGAACTCGGCGATGCGCGGCAGCACGTTGGTGATCGCAAAATTAGTAAGCGGCGCGTTCTCGGCGATGCGTTTTGCGAGCGCGATGCCTTTCGCAAGGCCCTCGCCGTTCTCGACCAGATAATTCGAAATGCCCATCTGCTGGCCGTCGTCGGCGCCGAAGATGCGGCCGGTCAACATCATGTCCATCATCTTCGCCGTGCCGATCAGGCGCGGGATGCGAACCGAACCGCCACCGCCGACATAAATGCCGCGGCTGCCTTCGGGCAGCGCGTAATAAGCGGATTTCTCCGCGACGCGGATATGCGTCGCGCAAGCCAACTCAAGACCGCCGCCAACCACCGCGCCATGCAACACGGACACCACCGGCGCGCGGCCGAACTCGATGCGTTCGAAAGCGTAATGCCAGCCGCGCGAGTGATGATAGCCCTCGGTGAAATCAGTTTCGGTCAGAGACGATAGATCGAGGCCAGCCGAGAAGTGCTCGCCTTCGCCGTGCAGCACGACCGCTTTCACGTCCGAAGGCAGGTCGATGAAGAAGTTTTCGAGCCCGCGCACGATTTCGTTGTTCAGCGCATTGCGCTTGTCAGGGCGCGCGAGTTTCAGGATCGCGATATCGCCGTCGAATTCGGCGGTGAGCGACGACGGCAGGCTTTGCGCGAGCCGGCTTTTGGCGGAAGTGGCGGGCATTTCGGCTCCCAGGAGATTATTGTTATATAATATAACTTTCTTGACCTGCCGCAAGCGGTCGCTTTTCTCAAACAATCACAGTAGCTTACGCTTCCGTCGCCTAAAGCACCTCGAACAAGTCGAGCTTCACTTTCATTTTCTCGCGGCTACCGACGGCAATACAGAGCACGCGGTTGAGCCAGTCCGCCTTGGGATCGCCGGTCTCGAAGCGCACGCAGGTCCGGAAATAATACTGGTCGCGCGGGACGGCTTCGCCCTTCGCGAGCCGCGCGATCACATCAGGCGGGCCATGACGCAAGCCGGCGCTGGTCACCAGCACGAAGCCGCCGCCGTCGATCTGAACCGTGTACTTCGCGAAGATGTCGGCCGCGCCATCGGCGCGAATGATCTGCCAGTCGGCACCGCCGGGGAGGATTTTTCCGCTCATGCGCGGGCCGGAAACCTTGCCACCGATGATATTAATGACGCGCCGCTCGCCGTAGGGCGTATTGCCGAAGAGTTGCGGCGCCTCGAGATCGGCTTCGATCTGCATGATCGGATCTTTCGACAGCATCGGCATTCTCCAAATTCGTTCTCATCATTTCGATCGTGACCGGATTACTCGCGTACTCACCAGTCGCACTTGCGACTCAATCGCGAATGAAACTTTTCAATAGGCGCACTCTATTGTTTCCGTCGAATCGATTCAAAAATTCGCACGTGCGGCACGATCATTCGCGCAGTGCATCAACGATTTCAGCGACTTCCGTGGAATAATGTATGCACAATTCACTGGACTCCGTGGAAGTTCGGATTAGCCTTCGCCCATCCCAACCCGACGTTAGATCGCGTGGGACTGTCTAGGGAGGACGGGATGATTCAATCGAAATCGACTTCTTTCTACGTAGCAGCCGCGGCGCTCGGCGTTGCGCTTAGTGGCACTCCGGCACTTGCACAATGGGAGCCGCAGCGCCCCGTTGAAATCATCGTACCCGCCGGCACCGGCGGCGGCGCGGACCAGATGGCTCGCGCGATTCAGGGCATCGTCGCCAAGCATAATCTGATGAAGCAGCCCCTCGTCGTCATCAACAAGGCGGGCGGCGCCGGCGGCGAAGGCTTCCTCGACGTGAAGGACTCGAAGGGCAATCCGCACAAGCTCGTCATCACGCTTTCGAACCTGTTCACTACGCCGCTTGCGACCGACATTCCGTTCAATTGGAAAGACCTGACGCCGGTCGCGATGCTCGCGCTCGACGAATTCGTGCTCTGGGTCAACGCTGAAAAGCCCTACAAGAACGTGAAAGATTTCCTCGACGCGGCGAAGAAGGGCGGCTTCAAGATGGCCGGCACCGGTTCGCGACAGGAAGACCAGATCATCACGGTCGCGATCGAAAAGGCCGCGGGCGTCAAGTTCACATATGTGCCTTATCGCGGCGGCGGCGAAGTCGCTGTGCAGCTCGTGGGCAATCACGTCGATTCGACCGTGAACAACCCGATCGAGGCGGTCGCGCACTGGCGTGGCGGCAAGCTGAAGCCACTCTGCGTGTTCGACGGCAAGCCATTACCGTATAACGACAAGATCGCGGGCGACAAGCCGTGGAGCTCGATCCCGACCTGCAAGTCGCAGGGTCTGGACGTCGAATACGTGATGCTGCGCGGCTTCTTCATGCCCGCCGGCGTTACCCCGGATCAGGTCAAGTTCTATGTCGACCTGTTCCGCAAGGTCCGTGAAACCCAGGAATGGAAGGACCTGATGTCGAACGGCGCCTTCAACACCACGTTCATGATCGGCGACGAATACAAGGCCTGGGTGGCGAAAGAAGAAAAGCGCCACTACGAGCTGATGAAAGACGCAGGCTTCCTCGCCAAGAAGAGCTGAGTGCCTAACGCCGGCGGGTCTTTCGATCCGCCGGCGGTTTTCTTCTTCAATTTTCAAAATTCGCAACAACGGGAATGGCGTCATGAGTGGCGATAGGAACAGTGCGGCCAAAGGACCCTCGCAGCGGTCGGTAGAAATCGGTCTCGCGCTGCTGATTTTGGTGTTCGGACTGATCATCATCGGCGGCGCGCTCAAGGCCGGTATCGGCTGGAGCTTCGACGGGCCGAAGGCGGGCTTCTTCCCGTTCTATGTCGGTCTTCTCGTGATCGCCGCCGCCCTGATCACGCTGTTCAACGAGTGGTCCAACAAAGAGACCAAGAAAATCTTCGCGGAGTGGGACCAGCTCAAGCAGGTTCTCTCGGTCGCAGCACCGACACTGGTTTATGTCATCGCGATCGCGTTTCTCGGCATCTACGTCTCGTCCGCGATACTGATCGCTTATTTCATGACGGTGATTTCGAGCTTCAGCGTGGTTCGCACCGCGCTGGTCGCAATCCTCGTCCCGCTCATCACTTTCTTTGTATTCGAGAAGTGGTTCCTGGTCGCGCTCCCGAAGGGGCCGCTCGAAACCTTCCTCGGCTACTAAACCCAACCTCGAACAACAACAGCGCTTCGCAGAAGAATTAGAGAGTTCGTCATGGAAGAGATCGGTAACCTGTTTCACGGCTTCGCGACGGTTTTGGCCTTCCGTGACATGAATATTTTCGGCGTCACGATGGCTATTCCGTTCAACGTGATCCTGATGGTGATCGGCATCGTGCTCGGTATCATCATCGGCATCCTGCCGGGCCTCGGCGGCGCGAACGGCGTTGCGATCCTGCTGCCCCTCACTTTCTCGATGCAGCCGACCTCGGCGATTATTCTGTTGTCCTGCATCTACTGGGGCGCGCTGTTCGGCGGCGCAATCACATCCATTCTCTTCAATATTCCCGGCGAACCGTGGTCCGTCGCAACAACCTTCGACGGCTATCCGATGGCGCAGCAGGGCCGCGCCGGCGAAGCGCTCACCGCCGCTTTCACCTCTTCCTTCGTGGGGGCGCTGTTCGCGATCATCCTGATTACGCTCTTGGCACCGCTGGTCGCGGGCTTTGCGCTGCGTTTCGGCGCGGCGGAGAAATTCGCGGTCTATTTCCTCGCCTTCTGTTCCTTCGTCGGCCTGTCGAAAGAGCCGCCGTTCAAGACGCTGGCCGCGATGATGATCGGCTTCGCGCTTGCGACCATCGGCACCGACCAGATCACCGGTCAGCTCCGCCTCACTTTCGGTTTCACCGAGTTGATCGCGGGCTTCGACTTCCTGATCGCCGTGATCGGACTCTTCGGCATCGGCGAAATCCTCCTGACCATGGAAGAAGGTCTCAGCTTCAAGGGCCGCGACGCCAAGATGAACATGAAGGTCGTGGTGCAGACCTGGGGCAAGCTCGTTAAATACTGGTGGCTATCGCTGCGCTCCTGCATCATCGGCTGCTGGATGGGCATCACGCCTGCGGGCGCCACGCCGGCGTCCTTCATGAGCTATGGCATCGCCAAGCGCATTTCGAAGAACGGCAAGAACTTCGGCAACGGCGAGATCGAAGGCGTCGTCGCGCCCGAAACCGCCGCGCACGCGGCCGGCACCTCGGCGCTTCTCCCGATGCTCGCGCTCGGTGTGCCCGGTTCGCCGACGGCGGCCGTGTTGCTCGGCGGCCTGCTGATCTGGAATCTTCAGCCCGGTCCGATGCTGTTCGTCGAGAACAAGGAATTCGTCTGGGGCCTGATCGCCTCGATGTATCTCGGCAACGTCGTGGGCCTGATCATCGTGCTCACTTGCGTGCCGCTGCTCGCGTCGATCCTGCGCATTCCGTTCGGCATCATCGCGCCGGTCATTCTCGTGTTCTGCGCGATCGGCGCCTACACGGTCCACAACAACTTCTTCGATGTCATCATGATGTATGTGTTCGGCATCCTCGGTTACGTGCTGAAGAAGTGCCAGTACCCGATGGCGCCGCTGGTGCTCGCGATGGTGCTCGGCGACCGCGCGGAAGAAGCCTTCCGTCAGGCGCTGATCACCTCCGAGGGAAGCTTTGGCGTCTTCTTCGAAAACGGTCTCGTCAGCACCATCATGACGCTCGGCCTGATCGCGCTGTTCTGGTCGGTCATTTCGGCAGGCATCAGCCGCATCCGCGGCTCGGCGCCGGCCACGGCTGCCTGAGAATTTAAGGGCGGGGAAGGCGACAAAGCAGTCGCCTTCCCCGTAATTATGTATTACAGTAAAAATATCATGCAGTTAGCATGTGGGTTAGAGTATGAGCACACCATTCACCGGCGCGAGCGTCGCGCAGGAAGAAGCCGAGCGGATCACCGCCGAGCCGCTTGAAGGCACCGCGACCTTCAAGGACCGCGCCTATAACGCGCTGAAAGATGTTCTTTTGTCGCTCGATATTTACGGGCGGCGCGGAGAAATCCGTCTCGACGAGCGCGCGCTGGCGCTGCAATTCGGCATCAGCCGCACGCCGGTGCGCGAAGCGATGGCACAGCTCGAGCGCGAAGGTTTCGTGCGCTCCGTTCCCCGCCGCGGCATCTACATCGTGCGCAAGACCAAGCGCGAAGTGGTCGAGCTGATCGAAGCCTGGGCCGCGCTCGAAAGCATGGCGGCGCGGCTGATCACGGAGAACTGCTCGGACGAGGAAATCTCGCACCTGCGCGAAATGTTCGCGAAGTTCGAGAACGGCAAGCTTCACGTGAAGTTGGATGAATATTCCGAGGTGAACATCCAGTTTCACCAGACCATCATCTCGATGAGCAAGAACGCGACACTAATCCGGCTCGCGGAAAATCTCTTCACGCATATGCGGATGATCCGCCGCAAGACCATCGTGGAGAAAAACCGCGCCGACCGTTCGATCCACGATCACCTGAACATCATCGAAGCGATCGAGTCGCGCGACACCAACCGCGCCGAGTCGCTCGTGCGCCAGCACGCGCTCGGCCTCGCCGATCACGTAGCCAAGAACGCCGATTATCTCGACTGACCAAGATCAAGAATTTCTGGAGGACCAAATGGCAGAAGCGGCATTGAAAGCGGCCGGGCCGGAAGAAGAACTGACCGACGGCTTCAATCTGATCATCGACGCGCTGAAACTGAACGGCATCAAGAACATCTATGCCGTTCCGGGCATCCCGATCACCGACTTCCTGCGCATGTCGCAGGCAGCAGGTCTTCGCGTCCTCTCCTTCCGCCACGAGCAGAACGCGGGCTATGCCGCCTCGATCGCGGGCTGGTTGACCAAGCAGCCCGGCGTTTGCGTAACCGTCTCCGCCCCGGGCTTCCTGAACGGCCTGACCGCACTCGCGCACGCGACCACCAACTGCTTCCCGATGATCATGATTTCGGGTTCGTCGGAACGCGAAGTCGTCGACCTGCAACAGGGCGACTACGAAGAAATGGATCAACTCGCGGTCGCGAAGACCATGTGCAAGGCGGCCTATCGCGTGCTGCACGCGCAGGACATCGGCATCGGCATCGCCCGCGCGATCCGCTCGGCGGTCTCGGGCCGCCCCGGCGGCGTTTATCTCGATCTGCCCGCGAAACTCTTCGGCCAGGTCATGGGCGCGGAGGCCGGCAAGAAGTCGCTGGTGAAAGTGATCGACGCCGCGCCCGCGCAGATTCCCGGCGCGGATGCGATCAAACGCGCGCTCGACGTGATCAAGGGCGCAAAGAAGCCGCTCATCATTCTCGGCAAGGGCGCTGCCTACGCGCAGGCCGACGAAGCGATCAAGGACTTCGTCGAGAAGTCCGGCATCCCCTTCCTGCCGATGTCGATGGCCAAAGGTCTCCTGCCCGACACGCATCCACAATGCGCGGGTGCCGCGCGTTCGCTGGTGCTGAAGGATTCCGACGTCGTCATCATGATGGGTGCGCGTCTCAACTGGCTGCTTTCGCACGGCAAGGGCAAGAACTGGGGCGACGCGCCGAAGAAATTCGTGCAGCTCGATATCGAGCCGAAGGAAATGGACTCGAACGTCGAGATCGTGGCGCCGGTCGTCGGCGATATGGGCTCCTGCGTCAATGCGATGCTTTCCGCCATGGGCAACAACTTCCCGAAGGGAAATGCCGACTGGATGGCGACCGTTGCCAAGAAGCGCGACGAGAACGTCGCCAAAATGGCGCCGAAGCTCATGAACAACAACGTGCCGATGGATTACCACGGCGCGCTCGGCGTCATTAAGCAGGTGATCAAGGAACGCCCGGACACGATCTTGGTGAACGAGGGCGCGAACACGCTCGATCTCGCACGCGGCATCATCGACATCTACAAGCCGCGCAAGCGCATCGACGTCGGTACCTGGGGCATCATGGGTATCGGCATGGGCTATTCGGTCGCTGCCGCGGTCGAAACCGGCCACAAGGTGCTCGCGGTCGAAGGCGACTCGGCGTTCGGCTTCTCCGGCATGGAGACCGAAACCATCGCCCGCTACAAGCTCCCGGTCTGCATCGTCATCTTCAACAATGACGGCATCTATCGCGGCACCGACACGAACGCTGCCAGCAACGACCCCGCAACCACCGTGTTCGTGAAGGGCGCGCGCTACGACAAGATGATGGAGGGCTTCGGCGGCGTCGGGGTGAACGCCACTTCGCCCGACGAACTGCGCCAGGCGATCAACGCGGCACTCGATAGCGGCAAGCCGACACTTATCAACGCGGTGATCGATCCGGCAGCGGGCTCCGAGTCCGGCCGCATCGGCAATCTCAACCCGCAAAGCGCACTCAAGAAAAAGTAATTCGAGCGAGAACAGTCATGGCAAAAGCGAAGAAGAAATCGAAACTTAAAGCCGTCAAGGCGAAGAAGCCGGCCGCGAAGAAAGCGGCGGCGAAGAAGTCGAACGGTCTCCCCTCGCCTTCGAAGAAGCCGTTCGGTCAGGCGGGACTCGCGCTCGACGGAGTGCGTATTCTCGACTTCACCCACGTTCAGTCCGGCCCGACCTGCACGCAGCTGCTCGCATGGTTCGGCGCGGACGTGATCAAGGTCGAGCGTCCGGGCGTCGGCGACATCACGCGCGGTCAGTTGGTCGACGTGAAGGGCGCGGACTCGCTCTACTTCACGATGCTCAACCACAACAAGCGCTCGATCACGATCGACTCGAAGCACAAGAAGGGCAAGGAGATCCTCGATCGCCTCATTAAAGAGTGCGACATCCTCGTCGAGAATTTCGCGCCCGGCGCACTCGACCGCATGGGCCTCACCTGGGAGCACATCCACAAGCTGAACCCGCGCATGATCGTGGCGTCCGTGAAGGGCTTCGGCCCCGGCCCCTACGAAGACTGCAAGGTTTACGAGAACGTCGCGCAGTGCACCGGCGGCTCGGCTTCGACCACCGGCTTCCGTGACGGCCCGCCGCTCGTGACCGGCGCGCAGATCGGCGATAGCGGCACCGGCCTGCATCTCGCGCTCGGCATCGTGACCGCGCTCTATCAGCGTCAACGCACCGGCCGCGGCCAGAAGGTGCTCTGCGCGATGCAGGACGGCGTTTTGAATCTCGCTCGCGTGAAACTGCGCGACCAGCAGCGCCTGAAACACGGACCGCTCACCGAATATTCGCAGTATGGCGAAGGCATTCCGTTCGGCGACGCGACGCCGCGCGCGGGCAATGACTCGGGCGGCGGCCAGCCTGGCCGTATTCTGAAGTGTAAGGGCGCGCCGCAGGATCCGAACGCCTACATCTACTTCATCACCCAGGCGCCGGTCTGGGAATCGATCTGCGACGTGATCGGCGAGCCGACCTGGAAGACCGATCCGGAGTTCTCGACGCCGAAGGCGCGGCTACCGAAGCTGAACGCGATCTTCGAGCGTATCGAGCGCTGGACCATGACCAAGACCAAGTTCGAGGCCATGGACATCCTCAACAAATACGACATTCCGTGCGGCCCGATCCTTTCGATGAAGGAACTCGCCGAAGACCAATCGCTGCGCAAGACCGGCACGGTGGTCGAGGTCGATCATCCGAAGCGCGGCAAGTACTTGTCGGTCGGCAATCCGATCAAGCTCTCCGACTCGATCTCCAAGGTGAAGCGCTCGCCGCTCCTCGGCGAACACACCGATGAAATCCTGAAAGATGTGCTCGGTTACTCCGCCAAGGAAATCGGCGACATCAAGGTGTCGGGCGCCATCACCGCGCCGGAGAAAAAAGAGAAAGCGGCCTAAAGACGAAATCACCCCGCCCCCGAACGGGGCGGGGTTTTTAAATAGAAAATTCGAGGGGAGATCAGACGATGCGTATCGTCGTGCATGGCCAGCAGGCCTTCGGCAAAGCCGTTCTCGAAGCGCTCTTGAAGCGCGGTGAAAATGTTGTCGGCGTTTACGTCGCGCCGGAAAAAGAAGGCCAGAAGGCCGATCCGCTGAAGGAAGCCGCGCTCGCTGCCAAGCTGCCGGTGTTTCAGCCGGACTCATATAAAAAGCCGGAAGTCTGGGAACATTTTAAATCCCTGAAGCCCGATCTTCAGGTCATGGCTTTCGTGACGTTGTTCGTGCCGAAAGAGTTCCTCAACATCCCGACGCACGGCTCGATCCAGTATCACCCGTCGCTTCTCCCTCTGTATCGTGGCGCATCGGCGATCAACTGGCCGATCATCAAGGGCGAAAAGGAAACCGGACTTTCGATTTTCTGGCCGGATAACGGCTTGGATACCGGCGACATTCTGATCCAGAAGAAAACGCCGATCTCCGGCAAGGACACGCTCGGCACCGTCTATTTCGACCGCCTGTTTCCGATGGGCGTCGATGCGATGATGGAATCGGTTGATCTCGTCAAAGCCGGCAAAGCGCCGCGCGTGAAACAGGATCACTCAAAGGCGACCTACGAGGGCCTCTGCCGCGCGGACAACGCGCATATCGATTTCGGCAAACCGTGGGAGCAGATCGATCGGCTGATCCGCGGCTGCAATCCCGCGCCCGCCGCCTGGGCTACGATCAACGGCACGAAACTGAAAATCCTCGAAGCCACGCCGTTGCCCGCGCGCGATCCGAAAGGCATCGGCGGCAAGCTCGGTGAAGTCGTGCTGGTCGAAAGCGACGGCGTCACCGTCGTTTGCGCCGACGGCCGTTTCAAACTCACGCGCGTGCAGGCCGATGGGCCGAAGGTGGGCGCGGGCGAGTGGGCCGCGAGCGCCAAGATCGAAAAAGGCGCGCGCTTTTCCTAACGATTTTCACTAGCTTCCCGAAACTCATCCAGTCACGGATCAAGTCACATGCCTGCTTCACAACACCAGAATCCGAAATCGGATATCGAAATCGCACAGGCCGCGAAAATGCGGCCGATCATGGACATCGCGAAAGAGCGTCTCGGCATCGACCCGAAGAATCTCGAACCCTACGGCCACTACAAGGCCAAGGTCTCGATGGACTACATCAAGTCGCTTGCGAGCAAGAAGGACGGGAAGCTCATTCTCGTTACCGCGATTTCGCCGACGCCGGCGGGCGAAGGCAAGACAACGACGACCGTGGGCCTCACCGATGCACTCAACCACATCGGTAAGAAGGCGATGTGTGCGCTGCGCGAGCCTTCGCTCGGCCCCTGCTTCGGCGTGAAGGGCGGTGCCGCCGGCGGCGGTTACGCGCAGGTCGTGCCGATGGAAGACATCAACCTGCACTTTACCGGCGACTTCCATGCGATCACGTCCGCGCATAACCTGCTCTCCGCGCTGATCGACAACCACATCTATTGGGGTAACCCGACCGGGATGGACTCGCGCCGCGTCGCCTGGCGCCGCGTCCTCGACATGAACGACCGCGCGCTGCGCGAAATCGTCTGCTCGCTCGGCGGAGTTGCGAACGGTTACCCGCGCGAAGCCGGCTTCGACATCACGGTCGCGTCCGAAGTTATGGCGATCTTCTGCCTCGCAAAGGACCTCAACGACCTGAAGACGCGGCTCGGCAACATCATCGTGGGCTACACCCGCGAGCGCAAACCGATCCGCGCCAGCGAGATGAAAGCCCACGGCGCGATGACCGCGCTTTTGAAGGATGCGATCGCGCCAAACTTAGTCCAGACGCTCGAAGGCACGCCCGCCTTCATCCACGGCGGCCCGTTCGCGAATATCGCGCACGGCTGCAACTCGGTTTCGGCGACGACCTCGGCGCTCAAGCTCGCCGACTATGTCGTGACCGAAGCCGGCTTCGGCGCCGATCTCGGGGCAGAAAAATTCCTCGACATCAAGTGCCGCAAAGCGGGCTTGAAGCCCGATTGCGTCGTGATTGTCGCAACCATCCGCGCGCTCAAGATGCATGGCGGCGTGAAGAAGGACGACCTGAAGAAGGAAAACCTCGCCGCGCTGGAAGCCGGCATGTCGAATCTTCAGCGTCATATCGAGAACATCAAGAAGTTCGGACTTCCCGCCGTCGTCTCGATCAACCGTTTCTCGGCCGATACCGATGCGGAAATTGCGATGGTGAAAGAGAAGTGCAAGGCGCTCGGCGTCGAAGCGCTGATGGCCGATCACTGGGCCGAAGGCGGCGCGGGTGCTGCCGATGTCGCGAAAGCCGTCGTCAAGGTTTGCGACGAAGGCAAGGCGAACCTGAAACTCCTCTATCCCGACGAGATGCCCCTGTTCGACAAGATCCGCACGATCGCCAAGGAAATCTACCGCGCGGACGATGCCACCGCCGACAAGTCGGTGAAGGATCAACTCAAGGCGTGGGAAGAAATGGGCTTCGGCAAGCTCCCCGTCTGTATCGCGAAGACGCAGTATTCGTTCTCGACCAACCCGGACGCGAAGGGCGCGCCGACCGGCTTCAACATTCCGGTCCGCGAGGTCCGTCTCTCCGCGGGTGCCGAGTTCATCGTCGCAATCTGCGGTGAGATCATGACCATGCCGGGCCTGCCGAAGGTGCCGTCGGCAGACAGCATCGACGTCAATGCCGAAGGCCGGATCGTCGGTCTGTTTTAACGGAATAACGAAGGGACTTCCCGTCCCCTTTAAACTTGAAGCCGCCCCGAGGGGCGGCTTCTTTTTTATACGATCGTCACTTCCACACGCCGATTTTGCGGCTCTTTTATATTCGGCCCGGTTCTTACCAGCGGCATCGAGATGCCGTTGGTAACGACATTGAAGCGCACCTTCGCAAGCGAGGGCTTACGCAGAAAATATTTGAGCACTTCGTTGCCGCGGGCATAGGAAATCCGCTCGGGCGAGGTTTCGGCGGTGTCGGCGTTGCCGGCAAGGGTCACGCGCGCACTCGGCAAAATTTCCCGTGCAAGCGCTTCGACGATCTGAGAGGCGGAGGGCGAAAGCTCCACGCTCTCGAAATCGAAAAAGATGTTGAACGGACGCGACTGAATCGACGCAAATGCGGGAGATACGGCCGCCAGGCTACAGGCAGCGGCAAATTGCAGAACGCTTCGGCGGTTGGGGGGAAACTGCATGATCCACCTCTTCTGCTCTCGACGCGTGCGATGCAGCAGGAGGCGGGACAGACTAGGAGCCGCTCTCTATGTGCTCGCGCACCTCGGCGCTCAGATCGGAGCCGATTCGCTTGGCTTCCGCAACGAGCGCTGCGGTAAGCGGGGTCATCGGCTCACGCTGCGGCACCACGAGACCGACGGTATGGACAGCCTCCGGCTCTATAATCGGGATCGCGCGAATTGTTTCCGTGAGACCGAGCGTTTCCGCGAGTTTTTCCGGCATCACGCTCGCCCATTTCCCGGTGCGGACATGGGCGAACAGGACGATCATGGAATTGGATTCCAGCATTGGCCGCGGCTCGCCGCCGGCCGCGCGCAACAGTCCTTCGATGATGCGCCGGTTCTGCATGTCGGGGGTCAGCAGGCAAAGCGGCACGCGGGCAACCTCCGCCCAGGTGACGCTATCGCGATTGCCGAGCGTGGCTTCGGAAGAGGTCAGCAGGCAATAGCGCTCGCGATAAAGCGGCACCATGCTGACGCGGCCCAAAGGTTCGTTGTCGAGATAGGTAATGCCGGCGTCGATTTCGAGATTTTCCAGCGCGGTGAGAATCTGAATCGAGGTCATCGAGAAGATAGTGAATCGGACTTCCGGATGGCGCAGGCGATAGGGCGTCGTCAGTTCGGCGACCATGGCGAGCGCGGTCGGGATCGCGGCGATACGCAGCTGCCCTGCGAGACCGGATTTCAGTGCGCGCATTTCCTCATGCAGCGTGCGGCTGTCGGCGAGAATGCGGCGCGCCCAATCGAGCGTGCGCTCGCCCTCCGGCGTGAAGCCGATAAAGCGCGAACCGCGCTGCACGAGAAGCACGCCGAGCTGGGCTTCGAGCTGCTTGATGCCTGCCGACAGCGTCGGTTGCGTTACGCCACAGGCTTCCGCCGCACGGCCAAAATGGCGCTCGCGCGCCAGCGCCATCAGATATTCGAGCTTGTCTATCAAGGCGTTACCTTCCCTTTCAGGGAGCGTAGCGCATCAATAGATTTTTTCAATCGTCACTGGACGGCATGCTTAAGGGCGACGGACAAAGAAAAAGCCCCGCGCTTCCGCGCGGGGCTTTCCGGCAACGATCGCTCGTTGCTTAGTCGAGCCACCACAGCAGGCCGTGGCGATGGTGGTGATAGCGCTTCGCGTAAACGTACTGGCCGTTCTTGCAGCCCGAGCCGCCCAGAATAGCGTGGAAGCCCGTGCAAGGCGTGGTCGCGGCATGGATCAGCGCGGTGGTCGCGATGCCCGCGATCAGGCCGCCGGCAATCGCGCCGCCGGTGCTGTTCACGCCGAGACCGGCGAGCGACGAGTTACCGAGCCAGCTCGAACCGTTGTACAGGCTGATGCCGACCACCGTGCCGACGATCGCACCGGCAACAACGGCCTTCTTGTTGTGGTTGTACTTGTAGCCGGCGCTGGCCGGCGACGAAGCGAACGCGACAGCCACAGCAGCTACCAGCGTGAGAATAATCTTGCGCATTTCTGCACTCCTAAAATGTTGCGTCATCCACCCAGCCGGGAGGACGCGCGACAGAGAAAGCCATCGGCAAATCCGATGGCAGGTTATTGCCGCGGAGGCGCAGAAAGCTGATTCTTGGGTCAAATGCAAAAGGAAAAGGCAGTTTTGCTGTCACGGATGAGTGACATTCGATTGCAGAACCGCACTTCGGCTAATTGGCGGCTCTCTGTTCATTTCGCGTTCATCTAAAAATGAAAAGGAGCCCCGCGAAGAGGCTTCGCGGGGCTCGAAGATCGAATTGACGTAACGTCAACTTGAGGGGCGTTAGCCGCCGACGTATTGACCGTTCACGCAGCCCGAACCGCCGAAGAGAGCGTGGAAGCCGGTGCACGGAGTCGTCACCGCATGAATGAGCGCAATGGTGCCGGCCCCGGCAAGGATGCCGCCAGCAAACGCGCCGCCGGTCGTCGAACCGAAGGTCGTTGCGAGCGTAGAGCCGCCCCACCAACCCTGCGAAAGGCCGACGCCGACAACGGTGCCAGTCGCGACGCCAGCCGCGGGTGCGACCCAAGCATTGTTCTGGTGATGACGATGCTGCCACTGGTTGGCGAGCGCAGGCGAAACCGCAGAACCCGCGAGCGCGGCCGCAGCAGTAAGCGCAATGAGTGTCTTACGCATATCAAATATCCTCACGTTTGATCGCCCTCCGCCGAATAGAAAAACGCTGTGTTTCCAACAGTGTTCCTAACAAATGCACGGGGCGCGACATTGCCGGAACCATGGCAAGAGCGTGACGGTTTCGTGAGGTTCAGAAAGCCGCGGCAACACTTTGTGACGCGTGAAAGATGCAACGAAGTTACACGGCAGCGAAGCTTACTCGCGCGATGATGCGGCGGGTGCCGCGCGAATGGTTTTGTCCAGCAGATCGTAAAGCAGTTTCACGTCATGCGAGCCGATGCGCCGTTCGATCGCGCGGTAAATTTCCTCGGATTCTTTCGCGACGCGCTCGAACAGCGCTCGTCCCTTCGCGGTGATCGACACGATCGTGTAGCGCTGGTCGTCCGGATCGGCGCGTCGTTCGATGCGGCCTTCTTTTTCGAGATTGGGCAGCATGCGCGAAAGGCTTGCCGGATGAATCTGGCAGGCCTCTCCGAGCGTGTTGATTTCCATAGAGCCGGTTTCGACGAGTGCGCGCACCACGCGCCATTGCTGTTCGCTCAAACCCCGCGCGCGTAGATGCGGGCGGAACTGCTGCATCAGCGCCTCGCGCGCGCGCAGGAGTTGCATGGGCAGCGAGCGCGCAAACGGGCGCATGGCGAGGCCATTCGTGGATTTTTTGACGCTCATGTTTCGGCGATGACTTTATTCGAGAGCACACCGATGCCGGGCACTTCGACTTCGACGATATCGCCCGGCTTCAGCCATTTCGGCGGATCGAAACGCGCGCCGGCACCGGTCGGCGTGCCGGTGACAATCAGGTCACCGGGCTTCAGTGTCGTAAAAGTCGTGATGTAAGAAAGGAGGTCCGCGAAGGGAAAGATCAGGTTCTCCGTGGTGTCGTGCTGACGGACTTCGCCGTTGACGCGGGTCGTGAGCTCGAGCGGCTTTGCCGGGTCGAGTTCGTCCGCCGTCACCATCCATGGACCGATGCTGCCCGAAGCGTCGAAGTTCTTGCCCTGCGTCACGTTGAACTTGCCATGACGCAGCCAGTCGCGCACCGAACCTTCGTTGCAGAGCGTCATGCCGGCGATGTGATCGAGCGCCCGCTCACGCGCGATGCGGCGGCCGCCTCTCCCGATCACGAGCACGATCTCGCCTTCGTAGTCGAACTGGTCCGACTCGCGCGGCTTCACGAGCGGCACGTTGTTGCCGACGAAGGAGCCGGGCACGCGCATGAACAGGCTCGGATATTTCGGGCGCTCGGTGCCATCTTTGTATTCTTCGTTGCGGTTCGCGTAATTGACGCCGACGCAAAGAATCTTTTCGGGCTGCGTCACCGGCGGCAGCAGCATAACTTCGCCGAGCGCATATTCTTCGCCGCCTGCTTTGAGCGAGGCCAGCGCGCCGCGCTGCAATACATCGAGCAGCGAGGCACCCTGCCCGCCGCAATCGGCGACGCGGCCGCCCGAAACCACCCCGAAACTTTCCTCGTTCCCTTTGCGAAAGCTAGCGATTTTCAAGGATCACCTTCCCGCTTGACGGAAGGACGCTTCCGCCAGATACTTAACATGTTAAGTTTATGGACGAGGCGGGTCAACCGCCCGAAACACGCCATGCCCCATTTCGTGATCGAATATTCCGCCAATCTCGAACCCGACGTCGATCTGCGTGCGGTAGTCGATGCCGTGCACAAATCCGCGGTGGATTCGGGCCTGTTCAAGATTGGCGGCATCCGCGTGCGCACCTTGCGGCACGAAATCTACAAGATCGCGGACGGTAATCCGGAGCACGCCTTCCTGCATGTGCGCGCGAATATCCTGGAGGGGCGTTCGGCCGAGGATCGCGAGCGGCTCGGCAACACGACGCTTGCCGCGGTCGACGCGCTACTTGGGCAAGCGTACGCAAAGCGCGGGATCGCGCTTTCGGTCGAGATCGGGGAAATCGACCACAACATGAGCTTCAAGAAAAATTCGCTGCACGCGCAGCTTGCCAATAAAGGAGGTGCTGCATGAGCGAATTCGACCGCAATGTCGTGCGGGCCCAGGAATATCTGAAGCGCTTCCGCGGCAAGGCCGTGTCGCATCTTATCGGCGGCAAACATGAAAGCGGCAACGGCGCAACTTTCGAAACGCTGTCACCGGTCGACAATTCGGTGTTGGCGAAAGTCGCGCGCGGCACGGCAGCCGATATCGACAAGGCGGCGGAAGCCGCGAGGCGTGCGTTCGTATCCTGGCGCAAGGTCAGCGGCGAGAAGCGCCGCGAGATTATGCACAAGATCGCGGATGCGATCGAGGCGCGCGCCGAAGAGATTGCGCTCGTCGAATGCATGGATACCGGCCAGCCGATCCGCTACATGAGCAAGGCCGCACTTCGTGGCGCGGAAAACTTCCGCTTCTATGCCGACCGCGCGCCGGAAGCCGCCGACGGTCTCTCGCTGCCGACCGCCACGCATCTGAACTACACGATCCGCGAGCCGATCGGACCGGTCGGTGTGATTACGCCGTGGAATACGCCGTTCATGCTTTCCACGTGGAAGATCGCGCCCGCAATCGCCGCAGGCTGCACGGTCGTGCACAAACCCGCAGAATGGAGCCCGCTCACGGCGTCGCTGCTCGCGGAAATCGCGCTCGACGCAGGATTGCCTGCTGGCGTGCTCAACGTCGTGAACGGTTTCGGCGAAGACGCCGGCCGCGCGCTCACCGAGCATCCCGACATCAAGGCGATCGGCTTCGTCGGGGAAACCACGACCGGCAGCGCGATCATGGCGCAGGGCTCGCAAACCTTGAAGCGCGTGCATTTCGAGCTCGGCGGCAAGAATCCGGTGATCGTATTCGACGACGCGGATCTGGAGCGCGCACTCGATGCGGTGCTGTTCATGATCTACAGCCTGAACGGCGAGCGCTGCACTTCTTCGAGTCGCGCGCTGGTGCACGCTTCCATATATAAAGAATTCTCGGCCAAGGCCGCCGAGCGGGTGAAGAAAATCCGCGTCGGCCACCCGCTCGATCCCGGCACCGAAATCGGTCCGCTGATCCATCCGCGGCATGTCGAGAAGGTGCTTTCTTACGTCGATGCTGCGCGCAGCGCGGGCGCCACGGTAGCGGCCGGCGGCATCCGCTCCTCGCTCGGCGACAACTACGTCGAGCCCACGCTCTATACCGGCGCACATAACGGCATGAAGATCGCGCAGGAGGAAATCTTCGGGCCTGCGCTGACCATGATCCCGTTCGCCGACGAACAGGAAGCGCTCGCGATCGCGAACGATGTGCGCTACGGCCTCACCGCCTATATCTGGACCCGCGATGTCGGCCGCGCGCATCGCGTCGCGCAGAGCGTCGAGGCGGGCATGGTCTGGGTCAATTCCGAAAACGTGCGCCATCTGCCGACGCCATTCGGCGGCGTGAAGAATTCCGGCATCGGCCGCGACGGCGGCGACTACAGCTTCGAGTTCTACATGGAAACAAAAAACATCGCGATCGCGCTCGGCGATCACAAGATTTCGCGTCTCGGCGTCTGAGGAACTAGCCAAATGCCAATCCGCAATCCCGTATTCAATCCGCCGTTCAACGTCGTGCGCGTTTCGCACGTCGAATTCGGCGTCTCCGATCTCGAGCGCTCGCGCGCTTTCTATGTCGATTGCCTCGGCTATACGGTGACCGCGACCTACAAGGACGCGCTGCATCTGCGCGCGATCGAGGAGCGCAATCATCACTCGATCATCCTGAAGAAAGCCGACGCAAAAGCGCGCGCACTCGGCTTCAAGGTCGGGAGCGAAGAAGACCTCGATCGTGCCAAGCACTGGTTCGAGAAGAAAGGCCTGCCCGCGAAGTTCGTGGAGATTCCGCATCAGGGCCGCACACTGCATGCGAGCGATCCACTCGGCATGCCGCTCGAGTTTTATTTCTCGATGGATCAGGCGAATTCGCTTCTGCAAAAATACGGCGAGCATCGCGGCGCGCGTATTCAGCGCATCGACCACGTGAACTGCTTCACGCCGGACGTGCAGAAGAGTGTCGATTTCTATACCGAGCTGGGCTTTCGTGCGACCGAATATACCGAGACCGAGGACGCCGACCCGAAGCTTTGGGCGGTGTGGATGCACCGCAAGGGCAACGTGCACGACCTCGCCTTTACGAATGGATATGGGCCGAAGCTGCATCACATCGGCGTCTGGACCGCGACGCCGATGGACATTCTCAATATCTGCGACGTGATGGCGACGACGGGTTTTCTGAAGAACTTGGAGCGCGGCCCAGGCCGCCACGGCATCTCGAACGCGTTCTTTTTATATGTGCGCGACCCGGACGGTCATCGCGTCGAATTGTTTACGAGCGACTATCTGACCGCCGACCCCGATCACGCGCCGATCCGTTGGACCTTGCGCGATCCGCAGCGGCAGACGCTGTGGGGGCATCCTGCCCCGCAGTCCTGGTTCGAGGAAGGTTCGGAGTTTCCGGGCGTGCCGGTGATAGAGCCAGTCCTGAAAGCGCAACCGATCGTCGCGCGCTAGGCGCGGAATTTATCGCGCGTTGCGGACTGAATCATCCAGAAGGTCGATGTTGTTCTGGATGTACTTGTTGTTCGGGTCTTTGGCTTTGGCCTGCGCAAGCGTGACGCGCGCGTTCTTGTAGTCGCCGCGCAGGATGTACGAATAGCCGTGATTGTTCAGGAGTTCCGGCGTCGGGCCGACGATCGAGAACGCCTGCTTGTAAGCGCGATCCGCGAGATCGAACCGGCGCAGCTTGTCATACGATGCAGCGAGCCCCATCCAAGCTTCGGCGTTGCGCGGCGACGCTTCGACGGCGCGGCGGAAGTGGCGTTCGGCAAGACCGAAATTCTGTTCGCGATAGTGTTTCTTGCCGAGCTTGATGTCGTCGGCCGGATTGTTTCCGGTCAGCGCTTCGCCGCGCGGCGTGTTGTTCAGCGGGTTGTTGTAGACCGGTTGCTGCTCCTGCGCGGGTGGCGGCGCATCCTGCTCGCCGTAACTGGTTGTCTGCGGCGCGGGCGGCTGATCGAGCGCGGCATTGGCGTTCGGTGCCGGCTGCTCATTCATACCGAAGAAATCAAACGAACCGTCGGTCTGACAACCGGCAAGCGCCAGCGCCGTGACGGAAGCGAAGATCAGCGAACGCACGGGTACCAGACGCATCGGATCACACATAGGGCGGCTCACTCGGGGGCTTTCGAAGCGGAAAACGCTCCGCCCGGACGCGCGAAAGCGCACAGCGCCGGACAGCCCACCCCGGGAACGAGACTAGAAGCAGGCGGTAAAGGAAACCTTGCAGCCGATGGATCATCAGAATGGCCCGTATTTCACGCGAATATAGGCTGGAAGCATGGTGACGATGACCAGCACCGGGAAGATGCAGAGCACCAGCGGTACGGAGAGCTTCGCCGGCAAGCTGTAGGCTTTCTCCTCCGCGGTCGAGAGCCGCTTGTGGCGCATGTCGTCGGAATAGACGCGAAGCGCATCAGTGAGACTGGAGCCGAGCTCCGCCGACTGCTGCAGGAGCGTCGCAAAGGCGCGCGCTTCCTCCAGCCCTAGACGATCCGCGAGATGTTCGAGCGCTTCGCTTAATGTCCGGCCTGCGCGAATTTCTAGCGTCGCCATATGAATATTCGCGCTTAGCGACGGGTAGGAATCGGAAAGCTCGCGGCCAACCCGGTCGAGCGCCGCCTCGATCGAAAGACCCGCGTCGGCGCAGACCACGAGCAGATCCATGAAATCTGGAAAGCCCGCGCGATGTTCGATCTGCCGCGCCTTGATGCGGCGATCGAGATAAAGGCTCGGCGCCATATAGCCGACCATGCCGGCACTGATGACGCACATCCAGAACCAGCTCGGCGTCAGGCCGGGCAGTACCATCGGCACCAGCGGCAAAGCCGCGCCGGCAAAAAGAATCGCTAGCGCGGTGCGGGCGATGAAGAAAAAGCCTGGCGCGCGCGGATCGAGGATGCCGGCCTCGATCAATCGCTTGCGCAACACTTTCATGTTCGCATCGTCGGCCGAGGCGTAATGCTTGGTGGTATATTCGATCAGTTTCTGCGCCGCCGCGATGCTCGAAAAGCGCAGCGAGCGTTTATCGGCTGCGTCGTTCACGCGCCCGGGAATATCGACGGTGATCGCGGCGGCGCGGCGCTTCAGTTCCGCGCGATTCCTCATCACCGACATAATGCCGAGCGAGAGCGCGGCGGCCGCGAAGAAGATCAGTGCGCTGACAAGCGTCACCGGATTGTTGCCGAAGACCGGCGCGAGCGCGGAGAGGATCGTATCCATCGCGCTAGATCCTGAAATTCACGAGACGCCACATGATATAGTTCCCGGTCAGCATCCATGCGGCGGCGCAGCCGAGCACGATCTTGGTCAGATCGATGTGCCATACCTTGCCGTAGAAATCCGGCGTCATGCCCTGCAGGATCGCGAACATCGCGACGGGAAGACCGGAGAGAATGAAGGCGGAATATTTGCCTTCCGCCGCGAGCGCCTTGACCTTGCGCCGCATCTTGAAGCGGAGCCGAATGATCGCGGAAAGATTCTGCAAAATCTCGCTCAAATTACCGCCGGTCGAGCCCTGGATCGCGACCGCTGTCACGAATAGCGGCAGGTCGTCCTGCCCGACGCGGAAGTAGAGGCTTCGCATTGCGGTTTCGAGGTCGGCGCCATAGGTCACCTCGTCGGAGACCATGCCGAACTCTGAGCCGACGGGATCCGGCATTTCGCGCGCGACCATCGAGATCGCAACCGGTACAGGGTGACCCGCCTTCAGGCTTCGCACGATGATGTCGATCGCGTCCGGAAACTGCGTGCCGAACATTTTGTGGCGGCGCGCACGTTTCGCGCGGAGCACCATGACCGGCACGAGAATCGCGCAGAAGAACGCGGCAATCACCGCCTGAATGACCGAACCGCGCATCACCCAGGTCAGCGCAAGGATCACGACGAACAGCACGGCGCAGACGGTCAATAGTTTTCCGACGCCCATCTTGATGCCGGATTGCAGCACCAGACGATTGAACGAAGTGAAGGCGCTGGCATAAGTGCCGGCGGCGGTCAGCGAACGCTCGCGGCGCAACTGCACAAGGATCTGTTCTCGGTTCGGCTGGTGCTTCATCAGCCGCAGCCTTCGGTTCAGATGACTGCGGTAGGACGCCTTGTTGTAGAAAAAGAGATAGCCCGCCTCGGCAACCAGAATCGCGGAAACCGCCGCCAGAAAATAGAAGAGTGTCAGTTCGTTGATTTCGAACGGCATCGGCTTCCCTAAAGCGGCTGCGCTGGGTCGAAATAGGCACCGGGAATATTGATGCCGCGCGCCACCAGATCCACGAGGAAGCGCGGGCGCACGCCGGTCGCGCGAAACTCGCCTTCGACCGTGCCGTCGGCAGCGGTGCCGGTGCGGTGATACTTATAGATCTCCTGCATCTGCAGGATGTCGCCTTCCATGCCGGTAATCTCGGCGATGCTCGTGACCTTGCGCTTGCCGTCGGAGAGGCGCTGCAACTGCACGATCATGCGCACGGCGGACGCAATCTGGCCGCGGATCGACGCAATTGTCATCGGCATACCCGCCATGCCGATCATCTGCTCGAGACGCGAAATCGCTTCGCGCGGGGCGTTGGCGTGAATCGTCGCCATCGAGCCTTCGTGGCCGGTGTTCATCGCCTGCAACATGTCGAAGGCTTCCTCGCCGCGACACTCGCCGAGAATGATGCGGTCGGGACGCATACGCAGCGCGTTTTTGACGAGTTCGCGCTGGCGGATTTCGCCCTTGCCTTCGATGTTCGGCGGGCGCGTTTCCATGCGGCCGACATGCGGCTGCTGGAGCTGCAATTCGGCGGCGTCCTCGATCGTGACGAGACGCTCCTTCTCCGAAATGAAAGCGGAAAGCGCGTTCAACATCGTGGTCTTGCCGGAGCCGGTGCCGCCGGAGATCAGCAGCGTCACGCGCGCCTTCACGGCCGCGGCCAGCACCTCGGCCATCTGCGGTCGGATCGCGCCGATGTCGATCAGCTTGTTCAGGTTGAACGGCTTCTTGGAAAATTTACGGATCGAGACCAGCGGGCCATCGACCGCGATCGGGCGGATCGCGACGTTGACACGAGAGCCGTCGAGCAACCGCGCGTCGCAAAGCGGATGCGACTCGTCCACGCGGCGGCCGACCGCGGCGACGATCTTGTTCACGATACGCAGAAGATGCGGCTCGTCCTTGAAACGTACCGGGGTTGCTTCGAGCATCCCGAGGCGCTCGACGAAGACGCATTCCGGGCCATTGATCAGAATATCGTTGATGGTCGGGTCCTTCAGCAGCGGCTCGATCGGCCCCAAGCCGGTCATTTCGTCGATGATTTCGCTGACGAACTCGTCGAGTTCATTGGCATTGAGCGCAATGCGTTCCGCCTTCGTGAACTGCGAGACCATGTTGTAAACCTGCCGGCGCACCTCTTCTTCCGGCATCTTGTCCATTGCGGACAGATTGAACTCCTCGATCACCTTGCGGTGGAGGCGTACTTTTGCGTCCAGCATCTTGCCGGTGAGCAGGAGATTCTGCGATCCCTCGGGCTCGGGCTCAGGCTTGCTCGCAAGATGATCGAGCAGCGACGGCTCGAGCTTCGGCGCGTCGACGACGGGAAGCGTCGACGGCTGCGAAGCCGCGGTTCGCGCGCTGAAACGTCCGAGTACAGCCATGCGTTATCCTGCCTTACTGAACATGCGCGAAATTCCCTTTTGCTGTTTCGTTTCCTTGCTCGCGGGAAGGATAAGTTTTTTCAGCGCCATCACGACGTTGTTGCCGGGCTTCACTTCCTCGAGCGGAATGCCGCGGTCGATCGCCTCGCGCACGATGCGGAAATTGTTCGGCACCGATCCCGCGTAGGCCTTGCCAAGCGCGCTTTCGATGTCGGCGAGCCGGAGACCCGGCGCGAACATGCGGCTCTCGAAACGATTCACGATCACCTGCGGGTTCGCGCTTTCGCCGAGACGCTCGTCGATCGCGGAGACGAGTTTCTTCGCATGACGCAAACCGGGGATCGTCATTTCGCTGACGATGAAAAGCTTGTTCGAACCTAGGAGCACGCTGTCAGTCCAGGGGAACCAGGTGCGGGGCATGTCGATCACGACATAGCGGAAATGCGAAGACACGAGATCGAGCAGCCGCGTCACCATAACCGGGTCGAAGGAACGCATTTCGGCGGGCCGGTTCGGGGCCGCGATCACGGAGAGCCCCGAAGAATGATGCGTGAGCATGACCTCGAGCAGATGCCGGTCGAGCCGTTCGGGACGCGGTTCGATCTCGCTCAGGTCGAGGCGCGGCTCGATGTCGAGATAGTCGGCGACCGCGCCATGCTGAAAGTCGAGATCGACGAGACAGGTCGACGAGCCGCCGCGCGTCGATGCCTGCAACAAGAGCGCCGACTGGATCGCGATCGAGGTCACGCCGACGCCGCCGGCGGAAGGCAGAAACGTGAAGATCTCGGCTTCAGCCGCGGATTCGCCCGCCGCCGGCGTCTTGGCCGCGCGCGCGCAGGCGCGCACCAGCTCGATCGGTGCAACCGGCTTCACCAGAAAATCGGCGACGCGAATTTGCAGCAGGCGCCGCGCGACATTCTCGTCGAAGAACTGCGTGACGACGACGGTGGGCGCGCCGCCCGGCCTCGCCGTGATACGGGAAAGTGCCGCGACCTGCGCCTCGTTGGAGGCATCAAGATCCACAACGATCACCGCGGCATCGTCGAGCGGCGCATCTTCGATGCGGGTCAGATCCGCCTCGAGCATTTCCAGCGAAATCTGAAGTTGGGAAGAAAAAGTGTTCTCGACCATCCGCCGGAATTCGGCATCCGACGAGATCGTCACGACATGCGTCGCGCCCCTTTTCTTGCTTTGCTCGTTCATCGCGCCCAGAAGTCCCCGGCATCGGCCGCGTTCCTTCGCGGCTTTGTTGCCCAAAGTTCTAGCGCAGGGCGCCTTTCTTCCCGATGAAATTGAGGAATTGAATTGAATAGAACTTTATGGATTTCGTAGATGGCGCAGAAACGAATTTCCCGCCCGCACAAAACGCGGGCGGAATCGATTTTCTAAACCGCGGTTACTTCTGTTCGTTCGGCGCAGCCGAGCTCGGCGCAATTTCAACCGAGCTGGTGCCAAGCCCGCGCGGCGGCGTCACCTTGCCTTCCTTGTAACGCTGGATCGCGGGCTGGATCTTCTCGCCGTTGGTCTGAATGTCGCGATAGGCGGCGTGGCGCGGCCACGGGTCGATGGTCTGGGAGGCGATGTTAGAGGCGTTGGCATCGCCCGCCGACAGATGGATCGCATCGCGGCGGTCGTAATAAATGTCGGGGCCTGCCGAGCAAGCAGCAACTGTCGAAGCCAGCACAAATCCCGCGGCGATTTTGTTCAAGCGATCAGTGGCCATTGGTGATCTCCGGAAGATCGAGTTGATGGCCGACCTGCGAGCGCTGGGTGATGGGGCCATAGAGTTTGCGAACATCGGCGGCGGTCATTTCCATCTTGCCGTAGAGGAACAGATCGTTGTCGTTCGGCGGCACGGTTGCGTCGAGCGGCGTGCGCAGGACGTCGCCGGGCCGCGTCGGCCGCACGAGACGCGGCGTCACGATGATTACGAGATCGGTCTCGCGCTTCTGGAACGAAGCGGAGCGGAACAGCGAGCCGATCACCGGCACCTCGGCGATCCAGGGAAGCTGGTCGGCGGTGGTGCTGTTCGTTGCCTGCAAAAGACCCGCGATCGCGAAGCTCTGACCGTCGCGCAATTCGATCGTGGTGCTCGCTCGGCGAACGATCAGACTCGGCACCGCGATATTGCCCACCTGCACGACATTGGTCGGATCGAGCTGACTGACTTCAGGTTCGATCTTCAAATTGATCAGGCCGTGCGAAAGCACGGTCGGCGTGAAGGCGAGGCCGACGCCGAATTTCTTGAACTGAATCGTGACCTGGTTGAACTGCGAGGCGACCGGGAACGGAAACTCGCCACCCGCAAGGAAGCTCGCAGTATCGCCCGAGAGCGCAACCAGATTCGGCTCGGCGAGACGGCGCGCGACGCCCTTCTCTTCAAGCGCGTTGATCATGGCGTCCACCTTGACGCCGCGATCGATCAGGCGGCCAAGCACGGAACCGAACGGCGTGCCCGAGATAACGCCCGCGGTGCCAGCGGTCGCAAGCAAGTTATTACCGGCGACATCCCAGCGGATACCGAGTTCGCGGCCCGCATTGCGCGAGGCTTCAATGAAGCGGACTTCGAGCAGAACCTGCTGAGGCTGCGCGACGCTCATCGAGTTGATGACGTCCGGGCTGAACTGCTTGGCGAACTGCAGCGCCTTGTCGAGCGTCACGGCGTCCGGGACCACGCCCGAGAGCATGATACGGCCATTGACAGTCGAGACACGAACCTTGGCTTCCGGAAACTGTGCGCGGATCGCGCCAGCAATCGCGTTAGTGTCGTGCGAAACCTCGACATCGAACACGCCGACGAGCTGCTTGCCTTCGCCATATACCGAGATGCGGGTCAGGCCGACCTTGCGGCCGAGTACGGAGAGCGTGCGGTCGGTGAGCGGCATGACGTCGGCGATTTCCGGATCGCCGACCACGACATCGACGAAACCCGCACTGGTACGGACGTTCTCCGACTTGCCGAGCGCGACCAGCACCTGCGAGGTGCGCTCGTCCGGAGAGAGCTTGACCAGGCGCTTGTTTGCCTGCGCCTGCGCTTCGCTGGACGCAATGGATGCGAGCGGGCTCGACAGCGCAAGCAGCGCGACGAGCCAGGAGATCGTGGCGCGCTTGAAAAGCGCCCAGCCGACCAAGTTGGAGTGCTTCGTGTTCACGTCTGTGCCCCGTTTGCCCGCCAGCCCTAGCGGGTCGCCTCTTGATTGAGTGCGCTGTTGGTCAGCGTCTTCTGTGTCGCTTCGGCGGGAACGCTGTAATTTTCCTTCTTCGTTCCGCGCGTAACCGTGATTGTCGAATAGTTGCCGTTCGGTCCGTTCTTCTTCTGCGGCTTGCCGAGATCTTCCGACGTGATCTGGCGCGACGGCTGGGCGGCGAGGTCGCCTGCCTTGCGCAACGCGAGTGTCAACGTACCGAGAGAAGCGGCAAGTGCGAGCTTCTGGCCTTCAGACATTTCGACTTCGAGCGTCACGGCCTTAACTACCGCAGGCTTGTCGATGCGGTCGTCCGCAATCTGGTCGATCGCAAGCACTCGTACGTTCTGCAGCACGACGTCGGAGCTGCTCGACGTATTGGCGCCGCGCTCGGACGACGTGTTGCGGGTAAGCAAGATATCGACGCGGTCGCCCGGCAGAACGAAACCGGCAACGCCTTCGATGTCGTTCACGCGAACCGTGACCGCTTTCATGCCTGGCGTGAGCACCGCCGAAAGCGTGGCGCGCTGGCCAGGTCCGGTAATCTTCGCAGCAAGTACCGGTTCGTTTTCGGCGATCGCCGTCAGCACCATGCGCTTGCCGGCGGAAAGCAGCGCTTCAATCGAAGCGAAGGAGCCATCCGGCACCGCGTTCTCGGGCCAGGGCACTTCGCGCAGATTGCCAGCATTCAGCTCGACACCGAAGCGCAGCGGCGCAGTCGCCACCACGATCTTGCGCGTCTTCACCGCGACCGGCACGGGAACGTTTTTCAGGCGCGCGTCGTTCTGACTGTTAAGCCAGGACTGCGCGACGAAAACCGCGAGCGCGCCGAAAACGAGCGCGACAACGATCATGAGAACTGCGCTGATACGCAAAAGGATGCACTCCGCGAACGAGAACGTGTTCTTGTTGCCTAATGGAACATCGTCCGCAGTGTGGATTCAGTGAAAGAATTCAGCGCATTTGATTTATAATGAAAGGCAACTGAAGCCCTATCGTTGTCGCTTCGTTACTTACGCGCGCGTCGCAACGCACGGACGAAAGCCGCGCGATTTCTTTGTAATTGATTCACGATACGCGAGCGAAGCCGCATCCTGTTCGCGGGATTGCGCGCACGGAACGCGCTTCCGCGAGCGGCCAGAGGCCCGGCAACCGCGGCCTGAGCCCTATTTTTTCGTCACACTGGTATGGTTAATGCATATTAACCATTTGAAGTAAAAGCCCGCTTTTATGGTGAAGGATGCGTTAATATGCTTGAGTTCGGCGGCGGACCCGATGCGGCAAACTTCGGCGTTCCTGTTCAAAACGGCCTGAACTACGGGCCTTTTTGCTTTCGCCGGGCGCGTATGCGTTGCGTTGGGGATGCGTAACAATGAGCCAGCCGAAATACACCTTGATCTCGAACCCGTGGTTCGTGCCGCCGGAAAATTACGGCGACGCCTATCACCTGCCGCCCGCACAGGCGAAGTTCACCAATCAGCGCTTCGCCGAGCTTCAGGTTGAGTTCGACGAGAAGACGCGCGCGTGCTGGTGCTTCATGAAGCCGCACGGCCGCCCGAGCTATACGCCGGGCCTCCTGCGCGATCTCGATACGTTGCAGCAAGCGATCAAGAAGGAAAGTACAGAAGCGCGCGCGAACAGCGAGCTGCCGGTGCAGTATTTCGTGCTGGCTTCCAAGATTCCCGGAATTTTCAATCTCGGCGGCGATCTCACGCTGCTCGCGCGCCATATCCGCGCACAGGACCGCCACGGGCTGATGTCCTATGCTCGCGCCTGCATCGACGTCCTGCACTCGAACGCGGTGGGTCTCGACGTGCCGTTGATGACGGTCGCCCTCGTGCAGGGTGACGCGCTCGGTGGCGGGTTCGAATCCGCACTCGCCTGCGACTTCATTGTCGCGGAGCGGCATTCAAAATTCGGCTTTCCCGAAATCCTTTTCAACCTGTTTCCCGGCATGGGCGCCTATAGCCTGCTCAGCCGGAAGCTCGATGCTGCGCGCGCCGAGCGCATGATTCTTTCCGGTAAAGTCTATGACGCGGAAGAACTCTACGAGATGGGCATCATCAATATGCTCGTCGATTCCGGACAGGGCGAAGGAGCGCTGCGCGACTATCTCGGAAGCCGTGGTCGCCGCTTCACCTCGCAATGCGCGGTTTACGAAGCGCGCCGCAAGGCGCAGCCGCTGCCGTTCGAGGAGCTTCGCGACATCGTGGAAATCTGGGTCGATACCGCGCTCAAGCTTCAGGAAATAGACCTGCGCAAGATGGAGCGGCTGGTTGCCGCCCAGGACAAGCGCCGAAACAGCGGCGGCAGCCTGCGGCCAGTCACGAAAGACTAAAGCCGCCGCTTAAGCCTGCTGCGTAACTTCGACGGTTCGACTCGACGAATAAGACATCAAGGCGTCGCGCACACGGTCGAATTCCGACCCGAGCTTCGCGAGATAGTCGACGCCGCGCATTTCGAGCTCGCGCTCTCCGATGTGACGCCATGACAGGCACATCTTGTAGATCCGCCGTGCGCCGATATTGGCAGCACCGCTGCGCATAGCATGCAGTTGCTCGCGGAAGGCAGTAACGTCGCCCGCCTTCGCCGACTGCTTGAGTTCAAGCAAGAGCGCCTCGGTATCGCGGTTGAAATCGGCGATCAGTTCGTCCACGAATTTCGATCCGCCGAGCGCCTCAAGATCGGTGAGCGCGCGAATGTCAATCGCGGCTGCGTCGGAAGAGCGGAACTTCGGATGCGAGGTAATGCGCTTCACGGTCTCGCTTTCGGTGAAGGCCTGCTCATCGCTCACTTGTTTATCGCCGACAATCGAATCGATAATGTTCAATAGGCGAGCGGGTTCGATCGGCTTGATCACGCAAGCGTCCATGCCCGCTTCTTCGCAGCGCTGCTTCGTTTCCGGCGTCGCGTCGGCGGTGAGCGCCACGATCGGCAACCGCGGCTTGCCGAGCGAAGCGAAGCGGTGGAGCTTGGTCGCTTCGATGCCGTTTAGCACCGGCATGTTCACATCCATCAGGGCGATGTCGAATACCTTGGCCTGCATGGCGTCGAGCGCCTGCTCGCCGTTGTCGACAATGCTGACATCGTGGCCCGCGCGTTCCAGAATTTTCCCGATCACCTTCTGGTTGGTGCGATTGTCGTCGGCGACGAGGATCGAAAGCTTGCGGCTCGGCGCGCGATGTTCGGTATTGCCCTCGTCGTCGATGCCGATGGCATCAAGCGCTTTCGCCACACGCAGCGCCGCACCCAGAGCGGGGGGCGTGACCGGCTTTTCGGCCATCGACACAAACTCGAAGCGGAGCGGCAGTGGCAGCATCGCATTGCCGACGTTATCGGACAGGAGAATCAGCGAAACGTTGGTGCCGTGATGCATCTTGTTCAGGGTAGCAGCGACCGTCTCCAGCTCGGTATCCCACTGATCGCCGTCGAACAGCACGATCGTACGGCGAATACCCGCCGCTTCGGGGAGCGCCAGCTGATCGCAAGCCTGGCCCGGCGTGCGAACGACCTCGACCATGGTGCCAAGCGGTTCGAGCATGTGTTCGATAGCCGCGGTGTTGTCGTTGTTTTTGGAGAGCAGCAAGACCCGCGCGTCGGAAAGATCCGGAATTGCGTCCGCTCCCTCGTGCCCGCAAACGCCGTAGGACAATTCGAACCAGAACGTGCTGCCCTCGCCCGGCTTGCTGTCGACACCGATGACGCCGCCCTGGCGATCGACGAGCTGCTTGACGATCGCAAGACCGAGACCGGTGCCACCGAAGCGATCGACGATGGTTTCGTCCGCCTGCGTGAAGCTCTGGAAGATTTTCTCGCGCGCGGCTTCTGCAATGCCGATGCCGGTATCCGTGACCTCGAAGCGAATACGAACCGTCCCGTCCTGCTTTTCGACCGCGCCGGCCGCGATCGCGATATGCCCGCGCTCGGTGAATTTGACTGCGTTCGCGGTAAGATTGGTCAGAACGTCATGCAATGCACGCGCATTGCCGTGCAGGGAATAAGGGGTCTGCGGCGCGACATGCAGCGAAAGCCGGACGCCTTTCTCCTTCGCCTGCGCGACCAGCATCGAGCGGACCTGCCCCATGGTGGCGTGAAGATCGAAGTCCGTGGACTGGTCCGGCATCTGGCCGGCCTCGATACGGGAGTAATTCAGAATGTCGTTGATCTGGGCGAGCAGCGCACGCGCGGATCCGCGGATCGTTTGCGTCATGTCGAGCTGCTCGGCATTGAGCTTGGTGTCGCGCAGCAGGTCGCTCATGCCGATCACGGCATTCAGAGGCGTGCGGAATTCGTGGCTGACACTCGCGAGGAACAGGCTTTTTGCCTTGTTCGCCTGTTCGGCTTCGTTCTTCGCAGCCTGCAACTTGCGGATCAGCGTCGCGGCATAGAGCGGCAGGATCACGAGGCCGCCGATCAGACCGTAAGCGAGCTTGTAGTGCGCGGCCCAGTACCCGGTGGTCGCTACTACCGCCGAGAACCCGGTGACGGCGACCAGCATCGAGCCGAACAAATAAGTCAGGCCGAAGCGAAAGCCGTTTCCGAAAATGATCCAAAGATAGATTGGATAGAGCAGCGAAAGCGTTTCGTCGCCGGCGTGGATACCCCACGACAAAAAGCCGAGATCGGAGATGATCGCGATGGTGCGGCGGGGGACCGAGACACCCGGCTTCCACAGCATATGGGCGAGGAAGGCGAAGGAGATACCGAAGAAGGACGCGGTAAGCACCAGCGCGTCGTGCACGCCAGTGTCGCCGAACAGCGCGGCACCGCAGAGATAAAGGAGGATCAGCGCGCTGATGACGACACGATTGATCACCATCTCATGCTCGCCGTCGGGACGGTTCTGAAGACGCGACTTCAGAAATCCGAGCGGCAAGAAGCTGAATTTTTCCCCCATCATCGCGTCATCCTCACGCGGTTCGCGCCAGCAGATTCTGCTGGTTGAAAAGGAAGCCGAAGTCTTCCGCCGGCACCGGCGGGCTGAAATAGAAACCCTGCACCTCGTCGCAACCTTCGTTGCGGACGAAGGCGAGCTGCTCGGCGGTCTCGACGCCCTCGGCCATAATCTTCAGGTTGAGGCTATGGCCGAGATTGATGATCGCGCGCACGATCGCGGCATCGTTTGGATCGGTGTTGACGTTGCGGATGAAGCCTTGGTCCACCTTAAGACGGTCGACCGGAAGGTTTTTCACGTATGAGAGCGACGAATAGCCGACGCCGAAATCGTCGATCGAGAAGGTGACGCCAAGCCCCTGCAGGAAGCGGACGTCGTTCGCGGCCGATTCCGGATTCTGCATCAGGATGCTTTCGGTCAGTTCCAGCTCGAGCGACTTTGGATCGAGGCCGGTCTTCTCGAGCACATCGATCACGTGCTGGCGGATGTCCTGCTTGCGGAACTGCACCGGCGAGAGGTTCACCGCCATGCGGAAGCCGGGATGTTCCTTGGCCCAGATTTTCGCCTGGGTGCAGGCTTCGAGCATGACCCATTCGTTGATCGGAACGATGAGGCCGTTCTCTTCCGCGAGCGGCAGGAATTCGGCCGGGCGCACGAGACCGCTACCCGGACGGCGCCAGCGCAGCAGCGCTTCGGCACCAACGATGCGGCCCGAGCGCAGATCGATCTGCGGCTGGTAGTTGAGCAGGAACTGCTTCTTGGCGAGCGCCTGACGCAGGTCGCCCTCGAGCACGATCGCTTCGCGCGCGGTCGCATGCATGTCGGACGCGAACACACGCCAGGCGTTCCGGCCCTCGGCCTTGGCCTGATACATCGCGAGATCGGCATTTTTGATCAATGCATCGACGTCGACACCGTCGGTCGGATGCACGGTGATGCCGATGCTCGCCGTGGTATTGATTTCCTGGCCTTCCAGTTCGAAGGGCTGTTCGAGCGCTTCGATGATCTTCTTCGCGAGCGTGACCGCGTCGTCGGTGCGGCCGATCTCGGTCTGGAGAATTGCGAATTCGTCGCCGCCGAGGCGCGCGACGATATCGGTCTCGCGAACCGTGTTGCAGAGGCGCTGCGACACGGCTTTGAGCAGTTGGTCGCCCTGATGATGGCCGAGCACGTCGTTGACGCCCTTGAAACGGTCGAGGTCGAGCAGGAGCAGCGCGAACTGCTTGTCGCCGCGGCGGGTGCGCGCGATCTGCTTGCGGACGCTGTCGTGGAAGTACGTGCGGTTCGGCAGACCGGTAAGCGGATCGTGATGCGCGAGGTGATGGAGATGTTCCTCGGCCTGCTTGCGCTCGGTGATGTTCAGCGAGGTCGTGAGCACGTTCACGACCTTGCCGGCGCGGTCGCGCAGCGGCGATTTCGTGGTGAGGAAAACGTGGCGATTGCCGGCGCGGTCGACGATTTCTTCTTCGTAGCTCGGCAAGCCCTTGCCGTTCTCGAACACGACGCGGTCGAGGCCCGCACTTTGCGGGCCGAAGTTGGAGCCGAAGATCTCGGCGGCCGTCTTGCCGCTCGCCTGCGTAGCATCGACGCCGTAGAAATTGGCGGTGAAGGCGTTGAGGAAGACGCAACGGCCGTCGCGGTCGGTCGCGGAAATCAGCGCCGGCACGGTATCGATGACCTGCGCGAGACGCTCGCGGCTGTCGCGCAGCACTTCCTTGCGGAAGCGCTCGCTGTCCATCAATTCGCGCTCGAGTTCGGTCGCGCGGCTCTTGATGACGAGCGACTGCTTGCGAAGCTTCAAAAGATTGCGCGCGCGGGTCAGAAACTCGTGGTGATCGACCGGGCTTTGCAGGAAGTCGGTCGCGCCCGCTTCGAGCGCCTTTATCCGGTGCGAGCGCTCCTCGTAAACCGTGATGACGACGGCGGGAACATCGATGCATTCGGGAAGCTGCCGGAAGCGGCGCACGAATTCCGCGCCATCCATGTTCGGCATCTTGTAGTCGGTGACGACGAGATCGGGCGTATTGTCCTTCAGCCAGTCGAGCGCTTCCGCGGGATCTCCGAACGCGCGAACGGCCACGCCCTCTTCGATCGAAGTGGCGAGCTTCGCAAAAATGTTCCGGTTCGTAATCCGGTCATCGACGATGACGATCAACGACATTCCGCGAACGCAGTCCCCTGGCTCGCCGCGATTTTTGCGGCTTCGTTTTTATTTGGGCCGCACTTCGTTCGCATGTGTTTTCACGCACGGAACGCAATCCGCCCGTGCTTTTTCTAGCAAGGATTGTTGAAGAACCTGCTAATCGCGGAGCTACGAATTGTTAGCGTTGTTCCGCCGTGTGAAGGGAACTTCGGTAACGATTCCGGATTCGTTAAGGCTAACGAACCGTTTCAAAAAGCAAAGACTCCCCGCCTCGCGGCGGGGAGTCCTTATATATGCGTATGTGGGTGCGGGCCCGCGCTTAGCTGCCGCGCACTTCGCCCGACAGGATCGGACCGAAGAACTCCCACTTATTCTCCTTGGCGTTGAACTTCATCATCTGCTGCTGCTCGATCGGATAGAAGTCCGTGGCGCTGGTGTTGATCTTGATGCCCGGAAGCAGGAGATCGAGGTCGAGGTCCTTCATGTTGGCGGCGGCCTTCATGACGGCATCGCGGGTGACGTTCTTGCCGAGGCTCAGCAGAATCTTATGAAGATTCTGCGCGACCGTGTAGCCATAGGTGTTGAAGCTCGAGGTCTTGTCGCCGTCCGGATAATATTTATCCATGAAGGCGAACCACTTCTTCATGCCGGCATCGTCCTTCCACTGCGGATCGTTCTGATCCTTCAGATAACCGGTGGAGAAGATGCCGTCGGCATTTTCAGGGCCGGCGGGCTTGATAACGCCGCCCACCGAGTTCGACACCTGGTTGAGGAAGTGAACCGGCTTCCAGCCGATCTCCGCCATCTTCTTGATCGACTGCGCTGCGAATTTCGGCGTGGTCGCATTGAAGAGGATGTCGGCGCCGGAAGCCTTCAGCGCGATGATCTGGCTGTCGACGGTCGGATCGGCAACCTCATAAGGCTGCTCGGAGACGATCATGGTTTTCGCCTTCGGGCCGAGACCGTCTTTCAGACCTTTGACATAATCCTTGCCGTAGTCGTCGTTCTGGTAGAGCACGCCGATCTTGCCGTTCGGATAGTTCTTCAGGATGTAGGCGGCATAGATCCGGCCTTCGCTCTGGTAGTTCGGCTGCCAGCCCATGGTCCAGGGAAACTTCTTCGGGTCGCCCCACTTGGTGGCGCCGGTCGCGACGAAGAGCTGCGGCACTTTCTTGCCATTCAGGTAGCCCTGGATCGCGGTGTTCGACGGCGTGCCGAGCGGCTGGAACACGAGCAGCACGTTGTCGGATTCCACGAGCTTACGCACCTGCTCGAGCGACTTCGGCGGCGAGTAGCTGTCGTCGTAGGAAATGAAGTTGATCAGGCGGCCGTTGATACCGCCCTCGGCGTTGACCATCTTGAAGTAAGCGGCAATCGCCTTGCCGATTGTGCCGTAAGCGGAAGCAGGTCCGCTGTAGGGATTAAGGTGACCAATCTTGATTTCCTTATCCGTCACGCCCGGCGATTGGGCGAAGGCGGAGCCGGCCATTGCCACGGCGAAGCCCAGCGCGAGCGCCGGGATCATTCCGTATTTCTTCGTCTTCATTGTTTCCTCCCTTGGAAAAAGACCGCCTAGCTCCTCGCTCGCGCGAGGCGCTCTGCGGCCAGTCGAAGCAATCCGGCAAGGCCGGACGGCATTACGTAAATGAGCAGAATGAGAAACACGCCATAGACCGTGCCCGTGAGGCCCTTGGCGCTCTGCTCGCTGACAGTTGGAAAGAACGGAACGACCGAGCGGATAAGATCGAAAAACCACCCGAGGCCGTGGGCAATGTGTTCGGCGATATTCGGCACGAACAGAATGAAAAGGCCGCCGAGAAAAGCGCCCGGAATCCAGCCTACTCCGCCGACCACCATGCCGACGAAAATCGCGATCGCGAGCGTGATCTGAAAGCTGTCCGGCGCGACGAAAGCAATCAGGAGCGCGCTCAAGGACCCGGCGACGCCGGTGAAAAGCGCGCTCATGCCGAAAGTAAGCGTCTTGAACAGCGAAAGATTGATTCCGGTCACCTTGGCCGCGATCTGGTTGTCGCGGATCGCTTTCATGGCGCGGCCCGAGCGGCTGTTCACGAGACTGAAAGCGATGAAGAACATCAGGATCGTGACCGCGAAGGTGACGTAGAAGGTCCATTGATCCTGATCGAACGGCAGTTCGAACGGCGCCTCCGGCTTCAGGCTGAACAAGGCAAGGCCCTGCACGCCGCCGGTGAGATGTTCGATCGGCTTGAATTTCAGGATCTGTGGCGTCGCGATCGCGAGCGCGAAGGTCGCGAGCGCGAGATAGATACCTTCTAGCCGCAATGCCGGCAGGCCGAACAAGAAGCCGAACACGAAGCAGACCGCCGCCGCCACCGGAATCGTCAGATAGAACGGCATCTCGAATTGCGTCATCAGCACCGCGGAGACATAGGCGCCGATGGCATAGAAAGCGCTGTGGCCCAGCGAGAACTGACCGTTGAAGCCGGTGAGCAGGTTCAGGCCCGCAATCGCGATCGCATAGATGAGAAGTTGCGTGATCTGGAACGTGAACACGCCCGTTGCGACAAGCGGAAAAATCGCACCCGCGATCAGGACCAGAATGAAGCCTGCGAGCTTCCAGTTGTTGCCCAGCGTGATCAGCGTCGCGCCGATCGCAGCAATGATAGAAGTGACGGGCGAGGTCGTTTTCATGGCGCTACACCCGGTTCACGATTCTGCGGCCAAACAGACCGTTGGGCTTGAGTGTCAGCACGAGAATAATGAGCGCGAGCGCGATCGAGAGTTTCATTTCCGCGCCGAAATGCGGGACGAAAGAGGCGAGATTTTCCACGACGCCGACAGCGAAGCCGCCGAAGACCGCGCCGCCGGGACTGGTCAGCCCGCCGACCACCGCGCCGGCGAAACCGTAGAGCAGGATCGTCACCATCATGTTCGGCTCAAGGAACACGACCGGCGCGATCATGATGCCCGCAACCGCACCGATCGCGGCGGCCATGCCCCAGCCGACGGCATTCATGAAGCCGACGCGAATTCCGACGAGACGGGCCGAGTCCGGATTTGCAGCGGCCGCGCGCATGGCGAGACCGACTCGCGTGAAGCGGAAAAAGAGATAAAGCAACGCCAGCATGATGCCGGTGACCGCGATCATACCAGCGCCGTGCGCGCTCAGCAGACCGTCGCCGAGTACGGACTTGGTGCCGAACGGCGTCGGGAACGGCTTGATCGTGAATTCCCAGATAAAGCCCGCCATCGAGTTGATGATCGCGAACAACGCAATGAAGATCACGACGTGGCTCAACACCGAGGCGTTGTGCACCGGCTTGAATACGATGCGCTCGATCGCGTAGCCCAGCACAAAGGAAATCGCGATGGTGAGGAAGAACGCGCCCCAATAAGGCATTCCCCATTCCATCAGTTGCCAGGCGATGTAGGTCGAGAACATCGCCATTTCGCCCTGCGCGAAATTCAGGTGATCGATCGCCTGGTAGATCATGACGATCGCGAGTGCGATGCAGGCATAGATCGCACCCGTCGCCAGACCGCCGATTACCTGCTGTACGACCTGTTCCATTGTTCTTCCTTTAGTATCCGAGATAAGCGCGCCGGATACTTTCATCCTGGCTGAGTTCTTTCGCAGGCCCCGACATCACGACGCGTCCGGTTTCCAAGAGATAGGCGTGGTCGGCGAGCTCGAGCGCGAGCGAGGCGTTCTGTTCGACCAGGAACATGCTCACTTTTTCCTTTTCGTTCAGCGCGCGCAGGATCGAAAACATCTCCTGCACGATCAGCGGCGCGAGGCCGAAGGAAGGCTCGTCGAGCAACATGATCTTCGGCCGCAGCATCAACGCGCGGCCGATTGCGAGCATCTGCTGTTCGCCGCCGGAAAGCGTGCCGGCCTGCTGGCGGAAGCGCTCCTTGAGGCGCGGGAAATAGGCGAAGACCCGTTCCATATCGGCGGAAATCTGACCGGCGGGCTGCGTGATGCCGCCGAGTTGAAGATTTTCCTCGACCGTCTGGCGCACGAAAGTGCCGCGGCCTTCGGGTACGTGCGCTACGCCGAGGCGCACAATGTCGGCGGTGTCTTTGTTCGAGATCACTTTTCCTTCAAAGCGGATTTCGCCACCGGTTTTCACCATGCCGGAAAGCGCACGCAGCGTGGTCGTCTTGCCGGCGCCGTTCGCGCCGAGCAACGTAGTGATGCCGCCTTCGTGCATGTCGAAGTTGAGATCGAACAGGATCTGCGTCGGGCCATAAAAAGCGCGGAGATTCTTGGCTGAAAGCAGCGGAGTGGTCATTTCTTGCCGCTCCCGAGATAAGCGCGGATCACTTCCGGATCGTTCTGCACTTCGGCGGGCGTGCCCTCGGCGATTTTCTTGCCGAAATCGAGCGCCACTACCTTGTCGGAGATCGACATGACGAGGCTCATGTGATGCTCGACGAGCAGCACCGTTACGCCACGGTCGTTTCTGATCTGCTTGATCAGTTCGCCGAGTTCGCCGACTTCGTGGTGCGTAAGCCCGGCCGCGGGCTCGTCGAGCAAAAGAAGTTTCGGCTTCGCGGCGAGCGCGCGGCCGAGTTCGACGCGCTTCTGCGTGCCGATGGAAAGCCCCGAGACCAGCGTATTCGCAACTTTGCGCAATTCCAGATAGTCGACGATCGCGCGCGCTTCGCGGTCGATTTCGTGCTCCTGTGCGCGCACCCACGGAAGGCGGAAAGAATCGCTCAAGTAATCGCTTTTCGTAACCGGATGAAACCCGACCTTGATGTTGTCGAGCACGGTCATGTTCTTGAAGAGCGCGAGATTCTGGAACGTGCGGGCGATGCCCAACCCCGCGATGCGGTGCGGCGCGAGCTTCAAAATGGATTTGCCGCCGAAGGTGATGTCGCCCGTATTCGGCGTGTAGAGCCGGCTCAGGCAGTTGAACATCGTGGTCTTGCCGGCGCCGTTCGGGCCGATCAGACCGAGAATCGTGCCTTCATCCTGCTCGAAGGAAATGCCGTCGAGCGCGACGATGCCGCCGAAGCGGACGCCGACTTTTTGGACCGAAAGAACGGTGTGAGCCGAACCCGATTTTTGTTTTGTGACCGGCGCTGAAGGTCCGGCCACGCGCATATCCATCATCGCATCTCAAAGCGATGATGCAGTGTCTCCTTGCTGCTCACGTGCCTTCCCCTGCTTCACGTTGCTTCCCTCAACCGCCGCTTAGCGCGGCTTCTACGTTTTTAGCGAGATTGACGAGACGTGGCCCGACTTCCCCTTCGAGCTTCTCTCGCGATGTCTGATAAACATTGGCGCCGCAGTTGAACGCGAACACGCCGGAATCGTCCGGCGGAATCAGCGGCACGCCGACGGCGAAGACATCTCTTTCCCAATCGCCGAACGAAGTCGTGAAACCGCGCTCGGCGAGATCGCGGATCGCCTGTTCGATGCCGGTTTTCACCTGTGGCCAATCGTTGCCGGCGTGACGCTTGATATGTCCCATGAGCCAGTCGCGTTCGTCCTCGGGCAATGCCGCGACCAGCGCGCGGCCCATCGCCGTCGTCCCGATCGGAATACGCGAACCGAGATTGAGACGCAGCAGGCCGTCGGATTTGGAACGGCAATGCTCGATATAAATGACGTGCATGCGGTCGCGACTGCCGAGAGCAACCGAGGCGCCCGCGTAATTTGCAAAATCCTGCATCTGCTTGCGCGCGACCTGGCGGATGCGCAGGTTCGCAAGCGTCGAATAGCCGATCGAAAGAGCCGCGGGTGCGAGCGAATATTTGCCGAGCCGCTCGACATGCGTGAGATAGCCGAGCTTGGTCAGCGTATAGGTCAGCCGCGAGATCGTAGTCTTCGGCAGACCAGTGCGCTCGGCGATTTCGTTATTGCCGAGCAGCCATTCGCCGGGCGTGAAGGCGCGCAACACGTCGAGTCCGCGCGCCAAAGCCACCACGAATTTCCGGTCATTGCCTTCGTCAAGTTCGGTGAACTGACTGTCGGTACGCTTCGCCGCAGCACTCGGACTATGCACTTCCTCAGCCCCTACTCATGCGCGAACTTTTGTTGACTTGGATCGCACCACTTTCTAGCTTTCGCGTCAAGAATGCAGAACAAAGTTCCGCTTAGCGGAATTGTCCTTTGGGCACTGCAATCGTGTCTTGAGTGGGAATGGCTCGCCGCGCGGCAAAAATCCGCTACGCTCGGGCTCGAGGAAAACGCCAAGGAAAATAGAAGTGAGTGAACCAGTCACGCTGCGCCGCGAGGGCGCAATCGCCGTTATCACCGTCGACAATCCGCCCGTTAATGCGCTGAAGCACGCGGTACGCGCGGGCTTGCAGAAACTGTTCAAGGAGGCGGACGCCGATGCAAACGTGCAGGCGATCGTGCTCACCTGCGCTGGCCGCACCTTTATCGCGGGCGCCGACATCACCGAGTTCGGCAAGCCGCCGATGGCGCCGAGCCTGATCGAAGCGATCACCGATATCGACAACGTCTCGAAGCCGACGGTTGCCGCAATCCACGGCACCGCGCTCGGCGGCGGCCTCGAAGTCGCGCTCGGCTGCAATTATCGCGTCGCAAGCAAGGACGCGAAGCTGGGCCTGCCCGAAATCAAGCTCGGACTCATTCCGGGTGCGGGCGGCACGCAGCGCCTCCCCCGTTTGATCGGAATCGAGAAGGCGCTTCCCATTATTTTGAGCGGCAATCCGGTTTCAGCGACTCAGGCGCTGAAAGACGGGCTTGTCGATGAAATTATCGAAGGCGACCTGACCGCGGGTGCGATTGCATTCGCGAAACGGCTTGCAAGCGAAACCCTGTCGCTGAAGCGCGCGAGCCGGATGGAAGACAAGCTCACCGCGACCCGCGCCAATCCGGACTCCTTCAACGAGATCGCGGCGAAAGCACTGGGCCGCAACAAGGGCCTCAAGGCCCCAATGGCCGCGGTCGAAGCCGTAAAGATGACGCTCTCCGTGCCGTTCGACGAAGCGGTGAAGCGCGAGCGCAATATGTTCATCGAACTTCTCACCACCGAGGAATCGAAGTCGCAGCGGCATGCCTTCTTCGCCGAGCGCGAAGCGAGCAAGGTGCTCGACATGCCGAAAGACACCAAGGGGCGCGAAGTAAAGCGCGCGGCGGTGATCGGCGGCGGTACCATGGGCGGCGGCATTGCGATGTGCTTCGCCAATGCCGGAATTCCGGTGACGCTGATCGAAACCACCGACGAATTCCTGAAAAACGGCCTCGCCAAAATCCGCACCAATTACGAAAACACCGCGAAGCGCGGCGGCCTTACCGAAGCCGACGTCGAAAAGCGCATGAGCCTGATTACCGGCGCTGTCGGCCTCGAAGGCGCAAAAGACGCCGACATGGTGATCGAAGCCGTGTTCGAGGAGATGGGCCTGAAGAAGGAAATCTTCGGAAAGCTCGACACGATCACGAAGAAGGGAGCGATTCTCGCGACGAATACTTCGACGCTCGACGTGAACGAAATCGCGAACTCGACTTCCCGACCGCAGGACGTGGTCGGGATGCACTTCTTCAGTCCCGCCAACATCATGAAGTTGCTCGAGATCGTGCGCGGCGAGAAGACCGCGTTCGACGTGCTGCAGACCGCGATCGCCGTCGGCCGCAAGATCGCGAAAGTGCCCGTAGTCGTCGGCGTCTGCTACGGCTTCGTCGGCAATCGCATGCTGCACAAGCGCGGCGTGCAAGCCGACCGGCTGATCCTCGAAGGCGCGCTGCCGCAGGACGTCGACGCGGCAACTTTGGAGTTCGGCTTCCCGATGGGGCCGTTTGCGATGGGCGACCTTGCCGGCATCGACGTCGGCTGGCGTATCCGCCGTGCGCGCGGCGAGCGGAACGAAGTTGCCGACACGCTCGCGGAAGCCGGACGCTTCGGCCAGAAGACCGGCAAGGGCTTCTATATATATGAGAAGGGTTCGCGGACGCCGATCCCGGACCCGGAAGTCGAAAAGATCATCCTCGACGCTTCGGCGAAAAAAGGCATTACCCGCCGCCCGATTTCCAAGCAGGAAATCATCGAACGTACGATCTATCCGATGATCAACGAGGGTGCGCGCATCCTCGAAGAAGGCATCGCATCGCGTCCCGGCGACATCGACGTGATCTGGCTTTACGGCTACGGCTGGCCGGTGTGGCGCGGCGGGCCGATGCATTACGCTGACACTGTCGGACTCAAACACGTACGCGACCGGCTTGCGCATTATGCGAAAGAGAGCGGCGACAAGTCACTCGAACCCGCGAAGCTTCTCGACCGGCTGGCGAACGAAGGCAGGACTTTCGCTTCGCTCGCCACCGAAATGAAGAAAGCGTCATGACCTATAGCCGCCCCTTCCCTTGGGAAAAATCCTATCCCGCCGGTGTCGATTGGGCGGCTCCGATCCGCGCCGGCACGATCAACGAACTGTTCGATCGTGCCGTCGCGACTTACCCGGACAATTACGCGATCGAATACCGCGACAAGCGTACCACCTATCTCGAGCTGCACGATCTGGTTTCGCGCGCGGCGGCGGGACTGCTGTCGCTCGGCGTGAAACCGGGCACCGCCGTCGGGCTTTATCTGCCGAATACGCCGGTGCATCCAATCCTGTTCTTCGCGGTGCTCAAATGCGGCGGTCGTGTCGTTCACATGTCCCCGCTCGACGCGGAGCGTGAACTTGCACACAAGCTCAAAGACTCCGGCGCACGCATCATGGTGACGACGAACTTCCCGGGCATGGTGCAGCGTGCGCTGAAGCTGGACGCCGAAGGTTTGCTCGATCATGTCATTATCGGCGACGACGCAGAGTTCGGGCCTGCGCCGATCCAGTATGACGCAATACCCGCGAACGGCCGTTCGATCACGCTGAAGAATTTGCTTTCGCTCGCGCCGCCGCCCGCGACGTGGCCTGAGGTGAGCGAGAATGACATTGCCCTCCTGCAGTATACCGGCGGCACGACGGGATTGCCCAAGGGCGCGATGCTGCTCCACCGCAATCTCACTTCGACCAATTCGATCTACAAGAACTGGGCTTCCGCGCAGCGCGAACTGAAATCCGGCGAGAAGGTCATCATCGTCCTGCCGCTGTTTCACATCTATGCGCTGAGTTCGGTTTTCCTGCGCGCGATCGACCAAGGCAACGAGTGCATGTTGCGCCCACGCTTCGATGTCGAAACCACGTTTCGCGACATCGAGGAGAAGAAAGCAAACTATTTTCCTGCCGTTCCGACGATCTGGATTGCGCTCACCTCCGTGCCGGACCTCGAAAAGCGCGACCTTTCTTCGCTTTCGATGTGCGCGTCAGGCGGCGCACCGCTTCCGGTAGAAGTATTCGACCGCTTCAAGAAGCTCACCGGGATTTCATTGGGCGGTGGCTGGGGCATGACTGAAACCGCGCCGGCCGGCACCAATCAGCCATATGACGGCGAACCGCCGGCGGGCACCATCGGCCTGCCGCTGCCGGGGCTGTATATCGATATCGTCGCGCTCGACGATCCGACGCGCGTGCTGCCTTTCGGCGAAACCGGCGAAATGCGGATCAAGGGTCCGAACGTATTCGCCGGCTACTGGAACAAGCCGGAGGAGACGAAAGCCGTATTCGTGGAGGACGGATACTTTCTCACCGGCGACATCGGCTATATGGACGAAAACGGCTGGCTGTTCCTGGTCGACCGCAAGAAAGACATGATCATCTCGGGCGGCTTCAACGTCTATCCTAGCGTGATCGAGCACGCGCTGTTCGAGCACCCCGATATCGAAGGCGTGATCGTGATCGGCGTGCCGGACGATTATCGCGGCGAAGCCGCGAAAGCCTTCATCAAGATGCGGGCGGGCGCGGCACCCCTCAGCCTTGAAGCTGTCCGGGAATTTCTCGCCGACAAGGTCGGCAAGCACGAAATGCCGGCGGCAATCGAAATTCGCGGCGCGCTTCCGATGACTTCGGTCGGCAAGCTCTCCAAGAAAGAGCTGGTCGAGGAGGAGCGCCGCAAATATCAGACTTCGAAACAACAGAACACGCCTGCTTCCGCAGGCGCATCCAGACAGTGAGGAAATGAAAATGCGTGAGGCCGTTATCGTCTCAACCGCCCGTACACCGATCGGCAAGGCTTATCGCGGCGCCTTCAACAACACCGAAGGTGCGACCCTTTACGGCCATGCGATCGAACACGCGGTGAAACGCGCCGGTATCGATGGCGCGGAAGTCGAAGACGTGGTGATGGGCACCGCGCTCCAGCAGGGCGCGACCGGCGGTAACATCGCACGCAAGGCGCTTCTGCGCGCGGGTCTTCCGGTGCAGGTGGCGGGCACCACCATCGACCGGCAATGTGCGTCGGGCCTGCAGGCGATCGCGCTCGCCGCACGCTCGGTGATTTTCGACGGTGTCGAGATCGCGGTCGGCGGCGGCGGCGAATCGATCAGTCTCGTGCAGAACGAGCACATGAACATGTTCCATGCGGTCGATCCCGAATTGAAGAAGATCAAGGGCGACGTTTACATGCCGATGCTCGACACGGCGGAAGTCGTCGCAAAGCGCTACAACATTTCGCGCGAGCAGCAAGACGAATATTCGCTCGAAAGCCAGCGCCGCACCGCGAGCGCCCAACAGGGCGGCCGATTCAAGGAAGAAATTGCGCCGATCTCGACCAAGATGGCGGTCGTCGATAAAGCAACCAAGGAAGTCTCTTATAAAGACATCACGCTTTCGCAGGACGAAGGCCCGCGCCCGGAAACGACCGCGGAAGGGCTGGCGGCATTGAAGCCGGTGCGCGAAGGCGGCTCGGTCACTGCGGGCAACGCGAGCCAACTCTCCGACGGCGCGGCTGCTACCGTCATCATGAGCGCGGAAACGGCTGCAAAGAAAGGCTTGAAGCCGCTCGGCATTTTCCGCGGTTTCGTCGCCGCCGGTTGCGAACCTGACGAAATGGGCATCGGTCCGGTTTATGCAATCCCGCGTCTTCTCAAGCGGCACGGGCTGAAGATCGACGACATCGGCATCTGGGAATTGAACGAGGCCTTCGCAGTGCAGGTGATTTATTGCCGCGACAAGCTCGGTATCGATCCGGAAAAGCTCAACGTCTCGGGCGGCTCGATCGCGGTCGGCCATCCCTACGGCATGACCGGCGCGCGTCTCACGGGCCACGTGCTGATCGAAGGCGCGCGCCGCAAAGCGAAGTACGGCGTGGTCACGATGTGCGTCGGCGGCGGCATGGGTGCCGCCGGCCTCTTTGAAATCCAGTAACGCGGGAGAACGCGATGGATCTGAATTTCACCAAGGAAGAACTTAGCTTCCGCGACGAGGTACGCGACTTCTTCGCGAAGAACGTGCCTGCGGAAACCAAGAGAAAACTGACGGAAGGCCGCAAGCTCGAAAAGGACGACATCGTCAATTGGCAGCGGATTCTGAACAAGAAAGGCTGGGCGGTTTACCAGTGGCCAAAGCAATATGGCGGCACCGGCTGGACGCCGGTGCAGAAGTACATCTTTCTTGAAGAACTGCAGCGCGCGCCCGCGCCCGATCCGCTGCCTTTCGCGGTCAGCATGGTCGGGCCGGTAATCTACACTTTCGGCAACGAAGAGCAGAAGAAGCACTTCCTGCCGCGCATCGCCAATCTCGACGACTGGTGGTGCCAGGGCTTCTCGGAGCCGGGAGCCGGCTCCGACCTCGCCGGCCTTTCGACCAAGGCGGTGCGCGAAGGCGATCACTGGGTCATCAACGGCCAGAAGACCTGGACCACGCTCGCGCAATACGCCGACTGGATTTTCGTGCTTGCGCGCACCGACCCAAAGGCGAAGAAGCAGGAAGGCATCTCCTTCATTCTTTGCGACATGAAGACGCCGGGCATTACCGTGCGGCCGATTCAGCTGATCGACGGCGGCAAGGAAGTGAACGAGGTCTTCTTCGATAACGTGAAGGTGCCTTACGAAAACCTCGTGGGGCAGGAAAATCGCGGCTGGGACTACGCGAAATTCCTGCTCGGCAACGAGCGCACAGGCATTGCCCGCGTCGGCATTTCCAAGGAGCGTATCCGCCGCCTGAAAGAGCTCGCCTCGCTCGAAGTCTCCGGCGGCAAGCCGATGATGGAAGACCCGCGCTTCCGCGCGAAGATTTCGCAGGTCGAGATCGAACTGAAAGCGCTCGAGATGACGCAAATGCGCGTGGTCGCGGCGGAAGGCACGCGGCGCGACAACAAGCCGGATCCGGCGTCCTCGATCCTCAAGATCAAGGGCTCGGAAATCCAGCAGAACATCACCGATCTCCTGATGGAGGTCGTCGGCCCGTTCGCGCTGCCGTTCACGGACGAAGACGAAACCGCTGGCTCGAACGAATTGCCGATCGCGCCGGATTACGCCGGACCGCTCGCGCCGATCTATTTCAATTACCGCAAGGTTTCGATCTACGGCGGATCGAACGAGATTCAGAAGAACATCATCGCGAAGGCGATCCTCGGTCTTTAAGGCCGAGGCGGGGGAAGAAAGACAAGCGTTATGGATTTCGAGTTTTCGGAAGAGCAGCAGTTGCTGAAAGACAGCATCGAAGGACTGCTTGGCGACAAATACGACTTCGAGTCTCGTAAAAAATTTCTCGTAAGCAGCGGCGGCTGGAGCCGCGAAATCTGGAAGCAATATGCCGAACTGGGGCTGCTCGGGTTGCCGTTTTCGGAAGAACACGGCGGCATCGATGGTGGTCCGGTCGAGACCATGATCGTCATGAGCGCGATCGGCAACGCGCTCGCGCTCGAGCCCTATCTGCCGACCGTGGTGCTTGCGGGCGGCTTGATCCGCCGCTTCGGCACGGAAGTGCAGAAGAACAAGTATCTGCCACAGATCGCCGAAGGAAAGATCACCGGCGCCTTCGCGTATACCGAGCGGCAGTCGCGCTACGACTTGTTCGACGTGAAGACCGCTGCGAAGGCTTCCGGCAGCGGTTTCACGCTCGACGGCCAGAAGAGCGTGGTGCTGAACGGCGATCAGGCCGACTTCATTATCGTTACCGCGCGCGTCTCAGGCGGCCAGCGCGACAAGGACGGCCTCGGCCTGTTCATCGTTGATGCAAAAGCCAACGGCATTTCGCGGCGCGGCTATCGCACGATCGATGGCCTAGCCGCCGCGGAAGTCGAGCTTTCAGGCGTAAACGTTGACGCAGATCAAGTGATCGGCAAACCCGGCGCGGCATACCCACTTATCGAGCAGATCGCGGACGACGGCATTGCCGCGCTTTGCGGCGAAGCGGTCGGTGTGCTTTCGGCGCTGACCGAGGCGACCACGGATTATCTGCGCACGCGCAAACAGTTCGGTGTCAACATCGGTTCGTTTCAGGTGCTGCAACATCGCAATGTCGAAATGCTGATCGCTTCCGAGCAGGCAAAGAGCATGGCGATGCTCGCCACCATGATGGTCAACGAACCTGACGCCGTGCAACGCCGCAAGACGATGTCGGCCGCAAAAACGCAGATCGGCCGCTCGGCACAATTCGTCGGCGAGCAGGCAATCCAACTTCATGGCGGCATCGGCATGACGATGGAATTGAAGGCCGGCCACTGGTTCAAGCGCGCTACCGCGATCGACATCCAGTTCGGCGACGCCGACTATCACCTCGAGCAATTTGGAAACATGGGCGGGTTTGAGGCCGCCGCGCAAAGATAAAAATTAAGGGAGAGAGAAAATGTTCATTCCGCTGTCGCCGCGCGCGGCCGAGCTGAAGAAAAAAGTAGCCGCCTTCATGGACGAGCACGTCTATGCGGCAGAGCCGGTCTATGCGCGTCAGCTTAACGAAGGCGGCGACCGCTGGAAAAGCCCGCCGATCATGGAAGAGCTGAAGAAGAAGGCGCGCGCGCAGGGCCTGTGGAATCTGTTTCTGCCGAAGGCGCATCATGACGAGGGGCTGACCAACTACGAATACGGCCAGATCTGCGAAATCATGGGCCGCTCGCCCATCGGCCCGGAAAGCTTCAATTGCTCCGCGCCGGACACCGGCAACATGGAAGTGATCCTGAAATACGGCACCAAGGAGCATCAGAAAGAGTGGCTCGAGCCCTTGATGGACGGGAAGATCCGCTCCTGCTTCGCAATGACCGAGCCCGCGGTCGCTTCCTCGGACGCGACGAATATCCGCGCCGAGATCAAACGCGACGGCGATCACTACGTCATCAACGGCCGGAAATGGTGGACTTCCGGTGCGAACGATCACCGCTGCAAGATTTCGATCTTCATGGGCCAGACCGACCCGAACGCGGACGCACACAAGCGACAGTCGATGATCCTGGTGCCGATGGAAACGCCGGGTGTGAAGGTGCTGCGTCACCTCAATGTTTTCGGCTATGACGACGCGCCGCACGGCCACGCGGAAGTCGTGTTCGAGAACGTTCGGGTGCCGGCGTCGAACATTCTGCTCGGCGAGGGCCGCGGCTTCGAAATCGCGCAGGGCCGGCTTGGACCGGGCCGCATCCATCACTGCATGCGCGCAATCGGTTCGGCTGAGCGCGCGCTGGAACTGATGTGCCAGCGTTCGGTTTCGCGCACCGCTTTCGGCAAGAAGCTTGCCGAGCACAGCGTGAACAAGCATTGGATCGCGGAATCGCGCATGGACATCGATCAAGCGCGGCTGCTCACGCTTTACGCCGCGCACAAGATGGACGAACTCGGCAACAAGGAAGCACGAGCCGAGATCGCGATGATCAAGGTAGTTGCGCCGAATATGACCCAACGCGTGATCGATCGCGCGATCCAGATGCACGGCGGCGCCGGCGTCTCGCCGGATTTCCCGCTCGCGAAAGCCTGGGCTGGCAACCGCACGCTGCGGCTGGCCGACGGCCCGGACGAGGTGCATCGCGAAACCATCGCCAAGATGGAACTCAAGAAGTACACCGCAAGCAGCGGCAACGCGCGCTGATCGCAACAACTTCGAAAAAAGCCCGGCCTTGCGGCCGGGTTTTTTGTTGCCGAACTTGTGGAGTTTATGGCGCGATCGTCACGCCGCCATCGACCACGATTACTTCGCCGGTGATGTAACTCGCGGCGGGCGACGCGAGGAACGCCGCAACGCCACCGATTTCATGCGGTTCGCCAAGACGGCGCAACGGCGTCTTGTTCTCGCGGTCTTTGCGAAGCTGCTCGTTTTCCCAGAGTGCCTTGGCGAAATCGGTCTTGATCAGGCCCGGCGCGATGCAGTTCACGCGGATGTTCTTGTGGCCCCATTCCTGCGCGTAGTTGCGCGCGAGCGCGAAGTCAGCCGCTTTCGAGATGCCGTAGGTGCCGATCATTGGGGACGCGCGCAATCCCCCGATCGAAGAGACGATAGTAATCGAGCCGCCGCCCTGCCTTGCCATATCCGGAATCACGAGATTACAGAGCCAGACATTGCTTTTGACGTTCGAGCCCATGATCTTGTCGAAGGCCTCGTCGGAAATTTCGCTCATCGGACCGTAAGCGGGATTTACCGCGGCATTACAAACAAGGATATCGATGCGGCCGTATTTATCCTTGGTGCCTTTGACGAGCGCCTCGACCTCGTTCTTCCGCGAGATGTTGCAAGGAATGACGCTCGCCTCGCCGCCGTCCGCACGGATCGCTTTCGCGACCTCCTCGCAGGCGTCGGCCTTGCGGGACGAGACGACGACTTTCGCGCCGAGACCCGCCATGGTTTCGGCAATCGAGCGGCCGATGCCGCGGCTCGAACCGGTGATCAATGCGACCTTTCCCGAAATATCAAACGGCGACTTCATCTTCATCCCTCCGCTGGCATGCGATTCAACAAGTTTTCTCGCGGTTGTCCAAGCCAAATGACAGCGTGCCGCAAGGCGGCAGGTTGTGATGCCGTTTCGCGGCAGCTAGTCTAATGCAAAATAAAAGCGCCTTCAGGGGGAGAAATCGGGATGCGCGTTACGCTTCGGAAAGCCGGCACGGCTGCGCTCGTGCTTCTGTTTCTCACGGCCAGCGCGCCGCAGGCTTCCGCTGCGGATATGAACGGCGCGACGCTGGGCCTCGCCTGGGCGCTGCCGTTTGCAGGCATCCTGCTTTCGATCGCGCTGTTTCCGCTGCTCGCACCGCATTTCTGGGAACATCATTTCGGAAAGATTTCGGCGCTGTGGGCGGCACTGGTAATCGTTCCGGTCGCTCTCGTGTTCGGCGTGATGCCGGCGGTGCATGTGCTCGCGCATACTGCCTTCCTCGAATACATACCCTTTATTCTTCTGTTGCTCGCGCTCTTCACGGTCGCGGGCGGCGTCGTCGTTTCAGGCAACCTGCACGGCTCGCCCGCGATGAATACTCTTCTGCTCGCCATTGGCACCGTGCTTGCGAGCATCATCGGCACCACTGGCGCTTCGATGGTCATGATCCGCCCGATGATCCGCGCGAACGACGACCGCAAGCACAACGTACATGTGTTCGTGTTCTTCATCTTTCTCGTATCGAATATCGGAGGCTCACTGACGCCGCTCGGCGATCCGCCGCTGTTCCTCGGTTTCCTGCGCGGCGTAGATTTCTTTTGGACGACGACGCATCTACTCCCTGAAACGTTGTTCTGCGCGGGGGTGTTGCTCGCGGGATTTTTCCTGCTCGATTCGATCATCTACAGGCGCGAGGGACATCTGCCGAAGGACCCGACGCCGGACAAGCCGGTGCGCGTGCGCGGCGGCATCAATTTTATCCTGATCGTCATGATCATCGCGGCAATCTTACTCAGCGCGAAGCTCAAGCTCGGCTCGTTCACGCTGCTCGGCACCGAAATCCAGATCCAGAATCTTCTGCGCGACGTCACCATGATCGTGGTCACGCTCGTATCCTTGTGGCTCACGCCCAAGGCGAGCCACGATGCGAACGGCTTTTCCTGGGGGCCTATCAAGGAAGTGGCGAAGCTTTTTGCCGGGATTTTCGTGACCATCATCCCGGTGCTCGCGATGCTGCAGGCTGGCAAGAACGGCGCGTTCGCCCCGCTCGTAGCGCTCGTCACGAATGCGGACGGCAGCGCCAACAACGCCGCCTACTTCTGGCTGACGGGAGGTCTTTCGTCCTTCCTCGACAACGCACCGACCTATCTCGTGTTCTTCGAGCTAGCGGGCGGCGACCCGAAGCAGTTGATGGCGAGTGGCGCACTGACGCTCGCAGCAATCTCGGCGGGCGCGGTGTTCATGGGCGCGAACTCTTATATCGGGAACGCGCCGAACTTCATGGTCTATGCGATCGCGCGTAACGGCGGCGTGAAGATGCCGAGCTTCTTCGGTTACATGCTCTGGTCGGTCTGCGTTCTCGTGCCGCTCTTTATTGTCGCGACCTTCCTGTTCTTCCTTTGATCAGGGACGCATTGGCGATGCGCGCGGACCGGGCTTGCGCAGTTTTGCCGCGAGATTGGCGAACTCGCAAAGCAAGGGCCGCGTATCGCGCGGATCGATGATCTCTTCTGCCATAAAGGTCTCGGCGGTGCGAAACGGGGAACGGTAGCGGTTCAGCCGCTCTTCGATTTCGGACAACAGTTGCTTCGGATCGGACGAGGCTTCGAGTTCCGCGCGATAGGCTGCCTCGATGCCGCCTTCAATCGGCAGCGAGCCCCAGTCGCCCGACGGCCAGGCGTAGCGGTAATGCAGCCGCGTATGGTTCATGTGGCCTGCACCCGCGACGCCAAAGCTCTTTCGCACCATGATCGAGCATTGCGGCACTTCACTTTGATACATCGCGGCGAGCGCCTTGGCGCCGAAACGGATCGTGCCCGCCTTCTCTGCATCGGGACCGATGATGAAGCCCGGCACATCGACGAAATTGACAATCGGCAGATGGAAAGTGTTCGCAAGATCGATGAAGCGCTCGGCTTTCTGCGCCGCGGCGGCGGTCCAGGCACCGCCATAGAAGAACGGATCGCTCGCGAGTACCGCGACCGGCCAGCCATCGAGCCGCGCCAGTGCGGTGATCGCGGGACCACCGAATTTGCGGCCCATTTCGAAAAGTGAATCTTGGTCCACGACCGCGTTCAGGATTTTCCGCATGTCATAAACCTTCCGGCGGTCGCGAGGCACGGCGGAAAGCAGCGCTTCTTCGCGGCGGTTCGGATTGTCCGAAGGCGCGCGGCGTTCCGCGAGTTCATCGACCGACGGCGGCAGATAGGACAAAAACTTTCGAGCCCGCGCGAAGGCTTCATCTTCGCTCGCGACCACATCGTCGACCGCACCGGCCTTGGCGTGAATATCCGCACCGCCAAGCTCTTCCTTGGTCATCGTGATCCCGGTGCGCGCGACCACCGGCGGACCCGCAATGAACATCTGCGAAATACCCTTCACCATCACCGAGTAGTGGCTGGAGACGAGCCGCGCGGCGCCAAGCCCCGCGACCGAGCCCAAGCCCAATGAGACGACCGGGACGGTGCCGAGATTTTTCACGACCCAGTCCCAGCCAGGATTGTGCGCGAGGTACGTATAGCCGAGAACTTCGATGGTCTTCACCGAGCCGCCGCCGCCTGTGCCGTCGACGAGACGCACGATCGGCAGGCGTAATTCGTTCGCCATCTGCTCGGCATAGACCTGCTTCTGCATGATCGCGGCGTCGCCCGCACCACCGCGCACTGTAAAATCGTCACCGCCGACGACGACCGAACGCGCGTCGATCCTGCCGCGGCCGAGCACGAAGTTCGCAGGCTGGAAATCGATCAACTCACCATTCGCGCCGTATTTCCCCTTGCCCGCGATCGCGCCGACTTCGTGAAACGAATCCTTATCGAGCAGCCGCTCGATGCGTTCGCGCACCGTGAGCTTGCCGGCGTCGCGATGGCGCTTCACCTTCTCCTCACCGCCCATTTTCCTTGCGAGTTCTTCGCGGCGGCGCAGTTCTTCGAGTTCTTTTTCCCAGCTCATGCGAATACCCATCGGCAGCAGAAATGCCGCGCGAGATTACTCATCCGCATCAGGAAAGGAAAATACCCACGCTTCGCAAGCTCGCGCCGACGGATTCGTTCATTCCGCAGGGCGGGAAGAGGCGCTAACTTGCCGCGCGGCGCGGCTCGAATTGGTGCCGCGATTTTTCCTTCGACAGGCCGGCAAGCTCGCGCGCTTCGAAGTCATCGACCTCGACCACCTTCGCAACGGCTGCCTCGGCTTCTTCCACGCGTTTGGCCTCGGCGGCGCTGACCAACCCGCTTTCTTTCGCGGCTTTCAGTTCGACGCGTTGGTCCTTGAGCCTGCGCAACACATCTTCAACAGCGACCACTTTCCTGAATGCGTCCTCCAGCAGCCAGACGCCGTCGCCTTCCCGGCCGCCATAAAGACCGGAAGTCAGCCGGTCGCGCGCGGCGGACGGCGACGAGATCAGTTCGGCGCAGGCTTGCGTAAGGCGGTCCGGCGGCTCACGGCGCGAGCCGAGCGGCAACATCAGCCAGAGAAGTGTTGCCGTGAAACGGCTCGGCATATTCGCGAACACACCATCGAAGGCGCGATTGATGCGCGCGATGCCGTCCGCCATGCACCAGTCGACAAGCGGCAGATCGCCGTTCTGCCTGCCCTCTTCTTCCCAGCGCTTCAGCACTGCGGACAACAGATAAAGCTCGGAAAGAACGTCGCCGAGCCGCGCGGAGATATTCTCCTTGCGTTTTAACGCGCCCCCCATCGTCAAGAGCGCCATGTCGGAGGTCAACGCAAAGGCCGCGGCGTAGCGCGAAAGCTGACGATAATGACGTGTAACGGCTCCGGCGTCCGGCGCCGGCGCAAAAATGCCGCCAGTCCAGCTTCGCCATTTGGCGCGGAAGGCGGTCGCGAAAGTGTGGCCGACATGTTTCCAGAAGGCGCGGTCGAAGGCGTCGAGCGACTCTTTTTCATCCTCGATCTGCAACGCCTCCATCTCGGAAAGGAGATGCGGATGGCAACGGATCGAGCCCTGCCCGAAAATAATCAGATTACGCGTCAGCGCATTCGCGCCTTCGACGGTGATCCCGACCGGCGCCGCGCGATAGGCGTTGCCGAGATAATTCAGCGGGCCGTCCATGATCGCCTTGCCGCCATGCACGTCCATCGCGTCGATGATCGCCATGCGCATGCGGTCGGTCGCATGGTATTTCAGGATCGCAGAGGAAACCGCGAGCTTGCGGCCCTGATCGAGTGCCGCGCATGTGAAGCGCCTTGCAGCGTCCAGCAAATAGGCGGTCGCCGCGATGCGGCCCAGCATCTGCTGCACGCCTTCGAACTTTCCGACCGGCAAGCCGAACTGCACGCGCACGCGTGCATAGGCGCCGGTCGTGCGTGCGGCCATCGCGGCACCGGCGGCAGAAAGAGAGGGGAGCGAAATCCCGCGCCCTGCCGCGAGTGCCGCCATCAGCATGCGCCAGCCGTGACCTGCCTGCTGCTGCCCGCCGATGATGAAGTCGAGCGGAATGAAAACGTCCTTGCCTTCGGTCGGGCCGTTCTGGAAAAACTGGAACGCTGGCAGATGGCGGCGGCCGGTGGTGACGCCGGGCAGATCGGTCGGGATCAACGCGACGGTGATGCCGATGTCTTTTTTATCGCCGAGCAAGCCATCCGGATCGTAGAGCTTGAAAGCGAGGCCGAGCACGGTCGCGACGGGACAAAGCGTGATGTAGCGCTTTCTCCAGTTAAGCCGGATGCCGAGCACTTCCTTGCCGTCGAATTTACCGCGGCAGACGACGCCGGTGTCGGTCATGGCGGCGGCATCGGAGCCTGCCTGCGCGCTCGTCAGACCGAAGCAGGGAATTTCCTCGCCGGAAGCCAGCCGCGGCAGCCAATGGTCGCGCTGCGCGTCGGTACCGAACTGCATCAGCAATTCGCCGGGGCCAAGCGAATTCGGCACCATCACCGTCACCGCGCCGGTGTTCGAGCGCGACGAGAGCGTGCGGATCACTTCCGAATGCGCGAAGGCGGAAAAGCCGAGGCCGCCGTATTTCTTTGGAATGATCATGCCGAAGAATTTTTTCTCGCGCATGAAGCCCCAGACTTCCGGCGGCAGATCGCCCTCTTCCCACGAGATTTTCCACTCGTCGAGCATCCCGCAAAGCTCACGCACCGGACCGTCGAGGAACGCCTGTTCTTCGGCAGAGAGTTTCGCAGGCGGTGCCTGCATCAGCACGCGCCAGTCTGGATTGCCGGAGAACAGTTCGGCGTCCCACCAGACGTCGCCCGCCTCGATAGCCGCGCGCTCCGTCTCCGACATTCTCGGAAGTGCTCGCTTGGCCCAGCGGTGAATGGGTCTGGTCAGGAAATCGCGACGAACGCTGCGTAAAGACATGAGACGGCCCTCTCGTTGAGCCTTCAACCGCTTTGCGAGTTCGGAAGTTCCACCCGCGGCGTGCGCGGGTCAATATTTAATGTGCGATGCCAAGATAAGCTTGGCGGACTGCGTCGTCATGCAGCAGCTTCTCGCCGGTACCCGAGAGCACGATGCGGCCGTTTTCGATCACATAGCCGCGGTCGGCGAGTTTCAGCGACATCGCGACATTCTGCTCCACCAGAAGCACTGTCAGCCCGCCTTCGCGCAATTTGCGGATGGTCTGAAACAACTCCTGCACCAGCGCAGGCGCGAGGCCGAGGGAAGGCTCGTCGAACATGATGAGTTCCGGTTGACCCATCAGACAGCGGCCGATCGCGAGCATCTGCTGCTCGCCGCCCGACATGGTGCCGGCAAACTGATCCTTGCGCTCGGCGAGACGCGGAAAGAGCGAATAGACGTGACCGAGTTCGGCTTGCATCTTGGCGCGGGCGCGGGGAAGCAGCGCGCCCATTTCGAGATTCTCCTGCACCGAGAGCGAGGGAAAAATCTGGCGGCCTTCGGCAACCTGACCGACGCCGAGATCGCAGACGACGTAGCTGGGCTTGCCGGTGATGTCTTCGCCCTTGAAGCGGATCTTGCCGCCGCGAGGGCGTTCGATGCCGGCAATGGTGCGAATAAGCGACGATTTGCCCGCACCGTTCGCGCCGACGATCGCGACCAGTTCGCCCTTTTCGACCTCAAGCGAAACGCGGTCGAGCGCCTGCGCGTCGCCGTAGTAAAGGTCGAGGTTTTCGATCTCAAGGATCAAAGCGCTTCCTCCCCGAGATAGCATTCGAGTACTTTCGGATCCTTCGCAATTTCGTCGGGCGTGCCGCGCGAAATGAGTTCGCCGTGGTGAAGCACGATCACGTTGCCGGAAAGCGCCATCACCGCGCGCATGACGTGTTCGATCAGGAGAATCGTCAGCCCGCGTTTGTTCAGGTCGAGAAGCACGCTCACGATCTGGTCGACTTCGGTCGGGCGCAGGCCCGCCATAACTTCGTCGAGCAGCAAGAGCTTCGGCTGGGTCGCGAGCGCGCGCGCCACTTCCAGCCGCTTGCGGTCGGGCAAGGTCAGCGTGGACGCCGGTTGCAGGCGCTTCGGGGCAAGCCCGAGGGTTTCGAGCACTTCGTCGGCCTTGCGGCGCGCGTCGACGATCGAGGACGCCGCGTTCAGCGCACCGACAACCACGTTATCGAGCACGCTCAAGCCCGCGAAGGGCTTCACGATCTGGAAGGTGCGGCCAATTCCGGCCTTGCAGATTTCGTCCGGGCGGCGGCCGTCGATGCGCGCGCCGTTCAGCGTGATCGAGCCGGTGTCGGGCTTATAGACGCCGGCGATCAGGTTGAAGCAGGTGGTTTTTCCCGCCCCGTTCGGCCCGATCAGCGCGACGATCTTTCCTTCCGGCACATCGAAGGTGACGTTCTGCACGGCCTTGAGGCCGCTGAAACTTTTCGAGATGCCGGAGACTTCGAGGAGCGCCACGGTCAGCTCCCCTCGTTGCCGCGGTCGAGGCCGAGCTTTTTCTTCAGCGTCGGCCATACGCCTTCGGGCAGGAACATCACGACGCCGAGCAGGCACAGGCCGTAGAACACCTGCTTCACACCGGGCAGGTCGATGCCGAGGCGCAGCATGACTTCGCGCAAGCCTTCCGCAAGCCCGGTAAGGAGAAACGCGCCGACGATCGGACCGAACAGCGTGCCGATACCGCCAATGATCGGTCCGAGAATAATTTCGATCGAGCGCGAAATATGGAAGACCTGTTCGGGAAACAGGTTGTTGTAGAAGAACGCGAAGATCACGCCCCCGAGCGAGGTCATCGCCGCCGAAAGCACCACTGCGTACATTTTATAGCGGAAGATATTTATGCCGAGCGCTTCGGCTGCTTCCGGGCTTTCGCGGATCGCAAGCCAGTAGTAGCCAGCGCGGCTTCTCAGCAGCAGATGACAGATGACGAACGCAATCACCGTCATTGCAAAGACGATGTAATAGAACATGTGCTGGCTGCCGCGCAGATTTAAGATGTCGTTCTGCGTGTAATTGGCGACCGGCAGGAAGTAGCCGGCAGCGCCGCCGACCCAGCTGAAGTGATCAAAACCGATGCGCGCGAATTCCGCGAAGGCGATCGTCAGAATCGCGAAGTAAACGCCGGAAACGCCGAAGCGGAAGGCAAGAAAGCCGATCACGGCGCCCACCGCGCCCGCGATGATCATCGCAGGTACGAGACCAATCCAGGGGCTGACGCCGAACTTCACATAAAGCGCCGCGGTCACATAGGCGCCGAGACCGATATAGAGCGCGTGGCCGAGCGAAAGCTGGCCCGCGAAACCCATCATGATATTCCAGCACTGGCCGGCATAAGCGAAATAGAGAATCGTGATCAGGACGACGAGCAGATAGTCGTTGACGAGGAAAGGCGCCGCGGCGAGCACGACAAAGAACAGCGCAAGCAGCACCAGCGCGCGGCCGGAAACACCGTCGAACAGAAGTTTCATGCCGTTCTCCGTCCCATGATGCCCTGCGGACGGAACAGGAGAATGAGCACGAGAATGGCAAAGGAGAACATCGACTTCGCCGAGGGCGTGAAGAAGAAACCTCCAAGCGCTTCGGTGAGCCCGATCAGAACGCCGCCGATGATCGCGCCGGGCATCGAGCCGAGACCGCCGGTAATCACGATGACGAAGGCAAGCAACGTGTAGGCCGGCCCGATCGCCGGCGTTACGTCGGTGACAATCATTAGCATGGTGCCGGCGGCACCGACGCAAGCAGCACCAATGCCGAAGGTGAGCGCGTAAAGCCGCTTCACGTTCAGGCCCACGACAAGCGCCCCGTTATAGTTGTCGGCGCAGGCGCGGATCGCCTTGCCGGTCAGCGTGAGCCGGAAGAAAGCGAACAGAAGCACCGCGACGATCAGTGCCGCGATCGCGGCGTAAACCTTGCCTGCATCGATGATGATGCCGCCAAGATCAAAACTGTCGAAAGAATAAGAAGTCGTGACGCCCTGCGAGTCCGGACCGAAAATCAGAAGCAGTGCGTTGACGATCACCAGTGCGACCGCAACCAGCAACATGAACTGGCTATGTTCGGGCCGATTGATGAAGGGATTGATGATCGCGCGCTGCATCAGATAGCCGAGCGCGAACAGCACTGCCGAGATCGGCACCAGCATGACGAACGGATCGAGCCCGAGCGCATTGAAGGCAACGATCACAAGATACATCGCGATCGTCATCATCTCGCCGTGCGCGAAATTGACGACGCGCACGACGCCGAAAATCACCGAGAGGCCGAGCGCCATCAGGCCGTAAACCAGGCCCGTCAACACGCCGCTGATTGCAATTTTCAGAATGACGTCGGTCGTCACGAACTAACCCTTAGCAACATTGCTCCGGCCGCGGGTGGCGGCCGGAGCTGTTTTCCGGAGAATGGCAAGCGCCGATTTAGCGCTTGTCGTAAGGCTTCATCGGATGTTCGGGCTTGGCGTTCGAGGCGGAGGCCGGCGCGATCGTGACGAGCTTGCCGCCGCGATTCTGGATCGCCGAGTTTTTCAGCGCCGCGTTCTGACCCTTGGCGTCGAACTGGATACCCGGTCCGGGCGAGACGTTGTCCTTGATGTTCGTCGCGCGGATCGCATCGGCGAGCGCCTTCGGATCGGCGGAGCCGGCACGCTTGTAGGCGTCGGCCGCCACCAGAAGTGCTTCGAAGGTGTAGACGTGGTTGGTGTTCAGGTTCACGCCCGGATGCGCCTTGGCGAGCGCCGCTTCCAGCGCCTTCGTGAGCTTTTTGTTCGGGTCGTACCAGGGCACGAAGCTCATCGGACCGTCGGCGAATTTGCCGAGGGTCTTCAGATACTGGTCTTCGTACCATCCCGGGCCCATCGACAGCACCGCTTTCGGCGACCAGCGCTGCTTGATCAGTTCGCGGGTGATCAGGATGGCGTCGTTGAGGCGACTGACCATGACCAACGCTTCCGCGCCGGTAGCTTTGGCCTTCGCGACTTCGACCGAAAGATCGCGCGCGGTGCCGTCATAGGCGATGGTTTCAACGACCTTGTACGGCGTTTCGGGGAACTTACCCATTACCGCGGTGAAGCCCTTCTGCATCGCCGTGCCGAAGGTATCGTTCACATGCATGAATACCGCGGTCTTCGGCGCGTTGCCGGTCGCCTTGAAGATCTCGATCTGGTTCTCGAAAGCGTCGGACAAAATGCGGCCGGCAACCGGGAAGTTGCGGAACACGAATTTGTAGCCCTGCTCCGTGATCGGTGGAGCCGCGGCGATGTTGATGACGTAGGGAATGCCTTTCTGCTCCGCCACCTGCGCGATCGCGGTCGACTGGCCGGAATCGAACGCGCCAACAAGCAACTGCGCGCCTTCGTTGATGAGGCGCTCCGCGCGGGCGCGGGCAACTTCGACGTTGGTTTCGGTGTCGCCGTTCATGATCTGGAGCGCGGGCAGCTTCAGATCCTTGAGCAGACCAGCGGTGACGTCGACGCCACGCTGGCAGTCCTGGCCGATACCGGCCTGTGCGCCGGAGCGCGGCAGCAACACGCCGACCTTGAGCGGCGCGCCTTGCGCCGAAATGATGTTGAAGGGCGCGGTACCGGCAACGATGCCAGCTGCGCCGAGGCCCGCGGTGAATGTGCGGCGCGTAACCCGAGTCTTGGAAGCCATTTGAATTTCCTCCCCTTGGCTTTGTTTTTTGTAGTCTGCCCCTGACACGAGGCGATTGTCGATCATTATATCACATTACAATCGCGGGCGGTGGCGTAAAGCGCCCGTTAGGTCGTTATGAATTATAATACATTTGGTTATGCCCTCCGCAATCTCGCGCTGCACAGTAGAATTTCCGGGATGCAGGCCGGGCCGCGCAGCGCCGATTTTTGAAGCGCTTCCAGAAACCTGCTTGCCGCTGCCGCCGCACGCCTCCATACTTGAAGCCAGCTGGGATCGAATAAACGAGAAAGGCTGCCGGTGCCGAAGAGCGGCGCGGCGGCGCGAAACTCGCGGCGATTGCCAGACAGGGAGGAGATAACATGCACAATAAGTCACGTATTACGCGCCGCGACGCCTTGAAGCTCGCCGGTGCGGGCGCCGCCGTCGCGGCGTTCCCTTTTGCCCGCCCCGCAATCGCGCAGGGCGCGCCGCTGAAAGTCGGCCTGCTGTTGCCCTATAGCGGCACCTTCGCCGCGCTGGGCGATGCCATCACCAACGCGATGGATCTTTACGTGAAGCAGCAGGGCGGCAAGCTCGGCGGCCGCACCATCCAATGGGTCAAAGTCGACGATGAATCCAAGCCCGAGCGCGCGGTCGAAAACACCTCGAAGCTCGTCGAAGGCGAAAAGGTCGATGTGCTGATCGGCACCGTTCACTCCGGTGTTGCGATGGCGATGGCGAAGATCGCTCGCGAAGCAGGCCTGCCGACACTGATTCCGAACGCGGGCGCGAACGCGCTCACCCGTTCACAGTGCGCGAAGAACATCTTTCGGACCTCGTTCGGCAACAGCCAGCCCGGCGTCGCAGCCGGAAAGGCGATGATCGACGCCGGCATCAAGACCGCCGTCACCTACACCTGGGGCTACGCGGCGGGCGAAGAATCCGTCGAAGGTTTCAAGCAGAGCTTTCTCGCAGGCGGCGGCAAGATCGTGAAGGAAATCCGCCTTCCGTTCCCGAACGTCGAATTCCAGGCGGGCCTTGCCGAAATCGCCTCGCTCAAGCCGCAGGCGGTCTATTCGTTCTATGCCGGCGGCGGCGCGCTGAAATATATGAAGGACTACGCGGCCGCGGGACTGAACAAGTCGGTGCAGCTTTGGGGCCCGGGCTTCCTCACCGACGGCGTCGAAAAGGCCGCGGGCGAAGCCGGCAACGGCGTCAAGACCGCCTCGCATTATGTCGATACGCTCGACAACGCCGAGAACAAAAAATTCCGCGCCGACTACAACGCGGCCTTCAAGGTGTTCCCGGATGTATATGCGGTGCAAGGCTGGGACACGACACATCTCCTCGACATCGGCCTCAAGGCAGTCGGCGGCGACGTGTCGAAGAAGGACGATCTGTTCAAGGCGATGCGCAACGCGAAATTCAATTCGCCGCGCGGACCGTTCCGTCTTTCGGCTTCGCAGAACCCGATCCACAACTTCTATCTGCGCGAGTTGAAGAACGGCGAAAACGTCTTCGTGAAAGTCGCCGCGACCGACGTTTCCGATCCGACAACCGGTTGCAGCCTCGCCTGATCGGTTACCGATAAAAACGTCTAGCGGGGGCGAAAGCCCCCGCTAGCCGCTTCTAAAGTAGCGTTGCGTGCTAGGCGCCGGGGGACGCCGAAGATGGATCTCGTACTCATCCAGTTACTGAACGGCATTCAGTACGGATTGCTGATTTTTCTCGCGGCATCCGGCCTGACGCTCGTGTTCGGCATCATGGGTGTGATCAATCTCTCCCACGGCTCGTTCTATATGCTCGGCGCCTATTGCGCGCTGACGCTGACGCAGTTCACCGGCGACATCTTCTTTTCGCTCGCCCTCGGCGTGCCGCTCGCCTTCCTGTTCGGCGTCATCATCGAGTGGCTTTTCATCCGCCATCTCTATGACCGCGATCACCTGCAACAGGTGCTGCTGACCTTCGCGCTGATCCTGATCTTCAACGAGGTGCAGAAAATTCTCTGGGGCAGCTATCCGCACAGCGTTCCGGTGCCAGGCTATCTGCAGGGCGGAGTGAAAATTTCCGAACTCCTGAGCTATCCCTATTACCGGATCGCGGTCGCGGCGTTCTGCGTTGCGCTCGCGCTCGCGATGATGTTCGTGATCCAGAAGACGCGCGTCGGACGCATCATCCGTGCCGGCGAATCCAACCGCGAAATGGTCGAGGCGCTCGGGATCGACTCGCGCCTGTTGTTCCGCTTCGTGTTCGCGGCCGGTGTCGCGCTCGCGGCGACCGCGGGCATCGTCGCGTCGCCGCTCGAGAGCGTATATCCCGGCATCGGCGAGCCCGTGTTGATTATTTCCTTCGTCGTAGTCGTGATCGGCGGCATCGGCTCGATCAAGGGTGCGTTTCTCGGCGCTCTGCTGATCGGCATCGCCGACGCGCTCGGCAAAGTTTATTTCCCGGCGTTTTCGTCGAGCGTTGTCTACGCGCTGATGGCGGCGGTATTGATCGCGCGCCCCGGCGGGCTGTTCGGGCGGGCGGCCTGAAATGCTCGCGCGCCCTCGCCCGCTCGTCATCGTCGTTCTGCTTGCGCTTGCGGCTTATGCGATCGCGCTGCCGTTCTTCGGCGGCGCCTTCGCGCTGAAATTTGCAACGCGCGTCATGATCACCGGCATTTTTGTCATCAGCCTCGATCTTCTGATCGGCGTCACCGGGCTCGTGAGCTTCGGACATGCGCTTTATTTCGGGTTAGGCGCCTATTCGCTCTATTTCATCTCGCCGACTTCTGCGCCCGCGAATGCGTTTCTCGCCATTCCGTTTGCCATGCTGCTTGCAGGCACAGTCGCCTTGGTCGTCGGCTCAGTCGCGGTGCTGACGCGCGGCTTCTATTTCATCATGGTGACGCTCGCCTTCGGGCAGATGGGTTTCTCGCTGTTCTTCGACACCAAGATCGCGGGCGGCACCGATGGTGCCTATATCAATGTGCGGCCGGTGTTTTCGCTCGGCTCGTGGCAGTTGCTCAATTTTCAGAACCGCGCGGCGTTTCTCTATTTCTGTCTTGCCGCGCTGGTGCTTTCGTATCTTTTTTTGTTGTGGCTCGTCCGCACGCCGTTCGGCCGCGTGCTGCAGGGCATCCATCACAATGAAGCGCGTATGAGCGCGCTCGGCTTCAACACCTATGCGTATAAACTTGCGAGCTACGTAATCGCGGGCGCGCTCGCGGGCTTCGCGGGCATGCTGTTCGCGGCAATCGACGGCTATGTGGCACCGGAACTCTTGGGCTGGCGCGAATCCGGCCTCGCCATCATGATGGTTGTGCTCGGTGGCGCGGGCACGCTCTACGGCCCGCTGCTCGGCGCGATCGTCTACTCGCTGGTCGAGGAAACGCTCAAAAGCGCGAGCGAACTCTCGGCATTCTTCTCACTTTTTACCAACGCAGCGAACGCAAAATGGCTCGGCGGCATTTTCGCCAATAGCTGGTCTATACCGCTCGGGTTGTTCCTGATCGCGGGGGTGCTCGCCGCTCCCAAAGGCATCGCGGGCTTTATCGAGAAATTCGCGGGTCAGCCGAAGCGCAGTAAGCCGCCGGAGATCAAACCAGAAGTTGAGCAGCGCGAGCAGGCGAAAGCGATGCAGCTCGAAGTCGAGAATCTCGTGCGCGCATTCGGCGGTCTGATCGCGGTCAACGGAGTGAGCGTAAAGTTCTCGTCCAACAAAGTGCACGGCATCATCGGGCCGAACGGTGCTGGCAAGACCACCTTCATCAACGTGCTCTCCGGCGCGCTGCGGCCGACCGGCGGCAACATCCGGCTCGAAAACGAGGAAATCGGCGGGCAGAGGCCACATAACGTCGCGCGGCGCGGGCTCGGCCGCTCGTATCAGCGCACCAACGTCATTCTTCCCTTCACCGCGCGAGAGAACTGCGCGCTTGCGGCACAGGCGCGGTTTCCGAGTCCGCTTCGTTTCAGCAATTCCTGGCACCGGCGCGAGGAAGATGAAGCGGTCGAGCGCGCGCTTGCCGCCGCAGGCATTGCGCCGGAGCGCGCCGACATCCGCGCCTCGAATCTCAGCCACGGCGAACAGCGTCAACTGGAAATCGCGATGCTGATCGCATCGGGCGCGAAACTGCTGCTCCTCGACGAACCGCTCGCCGGCATGGGGCCGGAGGAAACCGGCCGCGTTACCGCGCTCTTGCGCGAGCTTTCTGCCGACCACACCATCGTGCTGATTGAGCACGACATGGATGCGATCTTCGCCGCCGCCGACACGCTGACCGTACTGGTCGAAGGCAGGTTGCTCGCGCACGGCACGCCGGAAGAAATCCGCATGAACGGCGCAGTGCGCGAAGCCTATCTCGGCGAATGGGGACAGGAGGCGAAACCATGAGCACGCCCGCGATCCTCGCCGAGAACATCAACACCTATTACGGCCGCAGCCATATCCTGCGCGGCGTTTCCTTCACGGTCGCTCCGGGCGAAACGGTAAGCCTTCTCGGGCGTAACGGCATGGGCAAGACGACGCTGCTCCGTACGCTCGCCGGCCTGTTGCGGCCGGCGTCAGGCCGCGTGCAACTGAACGGCGCGGATGTTACTGCCGCGCGCGCTTCCGCTCGCTCGCGTGCGGGTCTCGCGATCGTGCCGGAAGGACGCGGCATTTTCCCGAATCTTACGGTTGCGGAGAATCTCACCTTCGCATCGCGTGCGAACGCCAAAGGCGAGCGGCCCTGGCCGCTCGAGCGTATCTACGCACTGTTTCCGCGCCTTGCCGAGCGCAGGCATCACTGGGGCAACGAACTCTCCGGCGGCGAACAGCAAATGCTTTCGATCGGACGCGCGTTGATGACGAGCCCGTCGATCGTCCTCCTCGACGAGGCAACCGAGGGACTGGCGCCGAAACTGCGCGACGAAATCTGGGCAACGGTGAAGCAGATCACTGATTCCGGCATCGCTGCGATCATCGTCGATAAAAATTTGAACGATCTTTTGGCGCTCGCCGACCGCAACACGATCATGGCCAAGGGTGAGATCGTGTTCGACGGTACTTCAGACGCGCTGCGCGCCGACGAAGCGCTGATCCACCGGCATCTCGGTGTTTAAGCGATCCGCCGCTCGGTCGCGGGTTTCGGATAGTCGATCATCGCCACGAGATCGCGGAGCGACTGTTCCGGCTTCTTGCCCTCGGTATCGAGCACGCGGTCGGCCTTTGCATAAAGAGGCTCGCGGCTTTTCAGGATCGATACGAGATCGTCCATCGCTTTCGCGTTCTCGGCCATCGGACGGAAGTCGCCCTGCTCGATCACGCGGTTCATGTGCTGGTCGGGTCCGGTGCGGACCCAGACCGTCAGGCAAGACGTCAACAGCAGCTCGTAGGTCGCGGGCTCGGTGACGAGGCTGCCGCCGGTCGCGAGCACGAAGCGCGGATGATCGGCGAGCGCTTTCTCGAGCGCCTCGCGCTCGAAACGGCGGAAGGTCTGCTGGCCGAACATCTCGAACAATTCCGAAAGCTCCATGCCGCTTCTCGTCTCGATCTCGCGGTCAAGTTCGATGAAGGGCACGTTGAGCGTGTCCGCGAGCAACTTGCCGAGCGTGGACTTACCGCCGCCGCGCAGGCCGACGAGCGCGATACGGCCGCGCCGGTCCTCGCTCGACGGCCCACCGAAATGCGAAAGCAGCACGTCGCGCGCTTCCGCGCGTTCGGCGGGTGAAAGACGATCGAGAAACTGCTCGAGCAGAAGATGTTCGACTTCGCGCTCAGGCCGGTCATCGACGAGTTCAGCGACCGGAACGCTCATGGCTTTTGCGATCCGGCGCAAGAGCACGATCGAGCAGTTGCCTTTGCCGAGTTCGAGTTGCGCGAGATAGCGCTCGGAAACCTTCGACTGCTTGGCGAGGGCTTTGCGCGACATGCCGCGGCGGGCACGAAGTACGCGCACCCGCTCGCCGAGCTGCGGCAGAAAGGCGTCGCCGTTCGCTTCTTTTTTTACGGTCTCGCCGCGGTATTTCGCCATCGGAACCTCTATTCCCAGATTGCAGTATAATTCATCAAGCCCTAGGATTGGAACAGCGGAAGGACAAGGGAAACACGGCTTTCTCGAGTTTTGGAATTATTATTCATCGAATGCCGGGCCGCTAAACGAGCCCGCCGCGATGAGCCCGCCATTGCCGGCGGCACGAAAAAGGGAGCGGGAGGATGGTCAATCTGGCGACGGTCACGGAGCGCCGTGGCTATAACGCGGCGAGCGATTTCGTCGACGCGAATGTCGTGGCGGGACGCGGCAACAAGGTCGCCTTCAAGGAAGGCAACAACACGCTCACCTACGGCGCGTTGCAGAAGGAAAGTTGTCGCTTCGCGAGCGGACTTGCCGCACTCGGCTTCCGCCACGAGACGCGCATAGTCGTGCTCGCGCTCGACACCATCGAATTTCCGATCGCATTCTGGGGTGCGATCCGCGGCGGCGTCATTCCGATCCCGCTGAACACGCTGCTCTCGACCGAGCAGTACGCCTACATGATCGAGGACAGCCGCGCGCCGCTACTGCTCGTGTCCGAGGCGCTCGCAAAGACCGTCGAGCCAGCCTTGCCGAAAATGTCGTGGCTCAAGGCCGTGATCGTCATCGGTGACAAGAAGATCATCTCGACCGGCGGCATCCCCGTCTATTCGTTCGAGGAGGTCGTCGCGAAGGGAAAGAACGACCTCTTCACGGCGCCGACGCTTTCCGACGAAGTCGCCTTCTGGCTCTATTCGTCGGGCTCGACCGGCGCGCCGAAAGGCACCAAGCACGTTCACTCTTCGCTGCTCTACACGGCGAAAAGCTATGCGAGCCAAGTACTCGGTATCCGCGAAGACGACGTGGTCTATTCGGCGGCAAAACTTTTCTTCGCCTATGGCCTCGGCAACGCCATGACCTTCCCGATGTCGGTGGGGGCAACCACAGTACTGCTATCCGGCCGGCCGACGCCGGACTCGGTATTCGAAATTATCAAGAACGAACAGCCTTCGATCTTCTGTGGCGTGCCGACGCTTTACGCAGCGCTGATCGCCGACAAGCGTGCGACCAAGGGCGCGGGCTCCGCGAAACTGCGCATGTGCGTTTCGGCGGGCGAAGCCTTGCCGCAGCATGTCGGCGAGAACTGGAAGAAACAGGTCGGCGTCGACATTCTCGACGGCATCGGCTCAACCGAGATGCTGCACATCTTTCTTTCCAACCGTCCCGACGAAATCCGCTACGGCACTTCCGGCAAGCCGGTGCCGGGCTATGACGCGAAAATCCTCGACGAGAACGGCAAAGAGTGCGGGGTCGACGAGATCGGCGAACTCGTGGTGCGCGGCGCATCCGCGGCGGAAGGCTACTGGAATCAACGCGAGAAGAGCCGGCGCACCTTCGCGGGCGAATGGACCTATACCGGCGACAAGTATGTGCGTGACGCCGACGGCTTCCTGCGCTGCTGCGGGCGCACCGACGATATGTTCAAAGTGAGCGGCATCTGGGTTTCGCCGGTCGAAGTGGAAGCCGCGCTCATTTCGCACGAGGCGGTGCTGGAAGCCGCCGTCATCGGCCACGAAGACTCCGACGGCCTGTTGAAGCCGAAGGCCTATATCGTGCTGAAGCAAGGTTTCAGTTCGGGAGACGCGCTGTTCGAAAGCCTCAAAGCCCATGTGAAGGACAAGGCCGGCGCCTGGAAATATCCGCGCTGGATCGATGTCAAAGCGGAGCTGCCGAAAACCGCGACCGGCAAGATCCAGCGCTTCAAGCTGCGCGAGGAAGACGCCGGCACGAGCGCCTAAACCTTTGAGATTCAGGGACGAATTGGGTTCCTGAATTTTAATGCATTGGGGCGCTTGCGCCCTTGGAAGACGGCATTTAGAACCATGCAAAATAATGCATGTCGCGAAAAGCGCGGATGGAGACGTCCCTCATGAAGACCATCGATTGCCAGACCGAGCCATCGAAATACCGGCACTGGAAGCTCGAATTCGACGGCGAGATCGCAAGCCTCATCATGGATGTCGATCCGGCGGGCGGGCTCTCGACCGAGTATGAGTTGAAGCTCAACTCCTACGATCTCTCGGTCGATATCGAGCTGAACGACGCGATCCAGCGGCTGCGCTTCGAACATCCCGAAGTGCGCGCGGTCGTCATCAAGTCCGGCAAGGAAAACGTGTTCTGCTCAGGCGCGAATATCCGCATGCTCGGCAAGGCCACGCACGGCCATAAGGTCAATTTCTGCAAGTTCACCAACGAGACGCGGCTTTCGATCGAGGACGCCAGCGAAAATTCAAAGCAGCATTACCTTTGCGCGGTGAACGGCACCGCCGCGGGTGGCGGCTACGAACTCGCGTTGACCGCCGACCACATCATGCTGATCGACGACCGCCGCTCGGCGGTGTCGCTCCCCGAGACGCCGCTCTTGGCGGTGCTGCCGGGCACCGGCGGCATCACCCGCGTCACCGACAAGCGTAAAGTCCGGCGCGACTATGCGGATTTCTTCTGCTCGACCGAGGAAGGCATCCGCGGCCAGAAGGCCGTGCAATGGCGCCTCGTCGACGAGACGGTGGCGAAGTCGAAGTGGAACGACGCGGTCGCAGCGCGCGCGAAAGAGCTCGCCGCGAAATCCGACCGTCCGAAGAATGCCAAGGGCGTCGCGCTCACCACGCTGGATCGCAAGATCAACGGCGACCAGATCACCTATCCGCACGTCTCGGTCGAGATCGAACGCGAGCGGAAGTTGGCCACCATCACCGTGCGCGCGTCGAAAGAGAAAGTGCCTGCGTCTGCCGCCGACGCGCTGGCGCAAGGCGCGACGTTCTGGCCGCTCGCAGTCGCGCGCGAACTCGAAGACGTGATCCTGCATCTGCGCTTCAATGAACCGGCAATCGGGCTTTTGCTGTTCAAGACCCAAGGCGACGCGCAAAGCGTGCTCGACTTCGACAAATTCCTGGCGAGCCACCAGAACGACTGGTTCCTGCGCGAGGTGCGCCATTACATCAAGCGCACGCTGAAGCGCGTCGATGTCACGTCGCGCAGCTTCGTCTCTTTGATCGAACCCGGCACCTGTTTCGCGGGCATGCTCGCCGAACTCGTGTTCGCGTCCGACCGCGCGCTGATGCTGATCGGCCAGCGCGAGGGCGACAACCAGCCGCCGGCCGCGATCATGCTCTCGGAAGCGAACTTCGGCCTCTATCCGATGGGCAACGGGCTGACACGCCTCGAAACGCGCTTTCTCGGCGAACCCGAAAGCGTTGAGAAGGCGAAAGCCAAGCAAGGCGATAAGATCGAAGGCGACGAAGCGGTCGAACTCGGCCTCGTCACTTTCGCCTACGAAAACTTCGACTGGGACGACGAGATCCGCGTGATGCTCGAGGAACGCGCGAGCTATTCGCCCGACGCGCTCACCGGCATGGAAGCGAATATCCGCTTCGCGGGGCCTGAGACGATGGAAACCAAGATCTTCGGGCGCCTCACCGCCTGGCAGAACTGGATCTTCCAGCGCCCGAACTCGGTGGGCGAACAAGGCGCTCTCAAACTTTACGGCACCGGCATTCAACCGACCTTCGATCGCGAAAGGGTGTGAAACGATGAACATCATGAACGTCGATTACGACGGCCTCATCCCGAACAACGTAAACTTGAGCGGCGACCCGCGCGTCAAAGCCGCACTCGAGAAATGGCATCCCGGCTATCTCGACTGGTGGAAAGACATGGGTCCGGACGGCTTTCAGGAGTCGCTCGTGTATCTGCGCACCGCGGTTAGCGTCGATCCGAAAGGCTGGGCGAAATTCGATTACGTGAAAATGCCCGACTATAAGTGGGGCATCCTGCTCGCGCCGCAGGGCGAAGACCGCAAGATTCCGTTCGGTGCGCATGCGGGCGAAAAGGCGTGGCAGGAAGTGCCGGGCGAATACCGCGCGATGCTCCGCCGCCTGATCGTGATTCAGGGCGACACGGAGCCTGCGTCGGTCGAGCAGCAGCGCTTCCTGGGCAAGACCGCGCCGTCGCTCTATGACATGCGCAACCTCTTCCAGGTGAACGTGGAAGAAGGCCGCCATCTCTGGGCGATGGTCTATCTTTTGCAAAAATATTTCGGGGCCGACGGCCGCGAAGAAGCCGAAGCGCTGCTGCAGCGCCGCTCGGGCGACGAAGATACCCCGCGCATGCTGGGCGCCTTCAACGAGGAAACGCCGGACTGGCTCTCGTTCTTCATGTTCACGTTCTTCACCGACCGCGACGGTAAGATGCAGCTCGAGGCGCTCGCGCAATCCGGCTTCGATCCGCTGTCGCGCACCACGCGCTTTATGCTGACGGAAGAAGCGCATCACATGTTCGTCGGCGAAACCGGCGTGGGCCGCACCATCGAACGCACCTGCCAGGAAATGCAGAAGGCGGGAATCGAGGATCCGTTCGACATCAATGCCGTGCGCAAGCTCGGGGTGATCGACCTGCCGACGATCCAGAAGAAGGCGAACCTGCACTTCTCCCTCACCCTCGATCTATTCGGCAACGAAATCTCGACCAACGCGGCGAACGCGTTCCACGCCGGCATCAAGGGGCGCTACCGCGAGGACAAACTCGACGATGACCACAAGCTCGATTCGTCGACTTATCCGGTCACGCGCTTCAAGGACGGCAAGATCGTCACCGAGGAAGTGCCCGCGCTCTCCGCGCTCAACATGCGGCTCCGTGACGATTACGTTGCCGACTGCCAGGGCGGCGTATCGCGCTGGAACAAGGTGATTGAGAAGTACAATATCGGCTTCCAGCTGAAATTGCCGCATGTCGCCTTCCACCGCCACATCGGTGAGTTCTCCGCAGTAAAGGCCGACGTCGACGGCAACGTCGTTGACGACGCGGCGTGGGAGAAGAAGAAGGAAGAAGTGCTGCCTTCTTCGAGCGACAAGGATTACATCGAGAGCCTGATGAATCCGCAGTTCGAGCCCGGCAAGTTCTCGAGCTGGATCGTGCCGCCGAAGGTCGGCATCGACAACAAGCCCGGCGACTTCGAATACGTGAAGATCGCCTGATCCTCTCGCTTATGGCCGGGTTCGCTTGACGGCGGCCCGGCCATAACTTTATCCGGCTAGACAATGTCCGCGCCCATCAAGCAGCATTTGATCGACCCCGCCGTGTGCATCCGCTGCAACACGTGCGAGGCGACGTGCCCGGTCGGCGCGGTCACACATGACGCGAACAACTATGTGGTCGACGTCACCAAGTGCAATTTCTGCATGGATTGCGTTTCGCCCTGCCCGACCGGCTCAATCAATCACTTCGTGAAGGTGAAGGAGCCGTTCTCGCTCGACGACCAGTTTTCGTGGAGCGACCTGCCGGAGATCGAGGAAATTCCGGACAGCGATGGCCCCGCGATTTCGGTCGCGGAAGCGATCGACGACGAAGCGGCCGCACTTCTAGACGACGCGCATAGGGGCGCGGGCGGGCAGATGAAGGCGCCGCTCTCCGCGAGCAAGCCACGCATCAACCTCTTTGGCCGCAAGGCACCGGCGGAAGCGACGGTCAGCGGAAACCTGAAACTGACCGGCGAAGGTGCCTCCGCCGATATCCATCACATTATCTTGGACTTCGGCACGACCTCGTTTCCCGTGATCGAGGGGCAGAGCATCGGCATCGTGCTGCCAGGCAATGACGAGAACGGCCGGCCGCACAAGATGCGGCTCTATTCGATCGCCTCGCCCCGCGACGGCGAGCGGCCGAATACGAACAATCTTTCGCTCACCGTGAAGCGCGTGATCGCGAAGAACACCGACGGCAGCGAACACAAGGGCATCGCTTCGAACTATGTCTGCGACCTGAAGCGCGGCGACAAGGTGCGGGTCGCGGGCCCCTTCGGCTCGACCTTCCTGATGCCTGACGATTCCGAAGCCGACATCGTGATGATCTGCACCGGCACCGGCTCGGCACCATTTCGCGGCTTCACCGAGCGCCGCCGCCGTTCGATGCCGAACGCAAAAGGCAAACTCTATCTCTTTTTCGGTTCGCGCACGCCGGAAGAACTTCCGTATTTTGGGCCTTTGCAAAAAGTGCCAAAAACGCTGCTCGACCAGGAACTCGTATTCTCGCGGCTCGCGGACAAACCGAAGGAGTATGTGCAGGACCGGATGCACAAGCGCAGCTCCGATCTCGCCGCACTCCTGCAGAAGCCGACGACACATATTTATATGTGCGGGCTGAAGGGCATGGAAAACGGGGTGGAAGAGTCCTTCGCCTCGATCTGCCGCGAGCACAAGCTCGATTGGGCCTCAATCCGCGCAAAGATGCGCGACGAAGGCCGCTTTCACGTCGAGACTTACTAATCGCACGGCCCTCTCGCCGCCGCCATTTCCCCTGCACGTGATCGCGACTACACTTCGAGAAGACATGACGCGGTAATGCATGACCGCGCGAAGAGGAACGCCCGTGAATTTCTCCACCTTCAAGCCGCAGCATTTCCTCTGGAGCCTTTCGAACGGGGTCGCCACCGTCACGCTGAATCGGCCGGAACGGAAGAATCCGCTGACGTTCGATTCCTATGCCGAGTTGCGCGACACGTTTCGTGCGCTGAACGATGCGAAGGAAGTGAAGTCGGTCGTCATCACGGGTGCCGGCGGCAACTTCTGCTCGGGTGGCGACGTGCATGAAATCATCGGGCCGCTCGTCGAGATGCGCCGGAAGAAAGACAGCGCCGGTCTTCTGAAATTCACGCAGATGACCGGCGATCTCGTCAAGGCGATGCGTGGCTGTCCGCAGCCGATCATCGCCGCGATTGACGGCGTCTGCGCGGGCGCGGGCGCGATTCTCGCGATGGCGTCCGACCTTCGCTACGGAACCGCGCAGAGCAAGGTCGCCTTCCTGTTCGTGCGCGTGGGCTTGTCCGGTGCCGACATGGGCGCGTGCAATCTGCTGCCGCGCATCGTCGGCGCGGGACGCGCGGCGGAATTGCTTTATACGGGGCGCTCGATGGGCGGCGACGAAGCCGAGCGCTGGGGCTTTTACAACAAGCTCTGCGCGCCTGCGGATGTTCTGAAAGAGGCAACTACGCTCGCCGCATCGCTCGCAAGCGGGCCTTCTTATGCGCATGCCATGACCAAACGCTGCATTCATATCGAATGGGTGATGGAAGTCGATGAGGCGGTCGATCATGAAGCGCGCGAACAGGCGATCTGCATGGAGACGATGGATTTCGAACGCGCCTATGAGGCCTTCGTCGCGAAGCAGAAACCGGTCTTCAAGGGCGATTGATTACTCGGGCAGCACCGCAGTCGCTTCGATCTCGACCAGTGCTTCCTTCTCCACGAGACGCACGACCTGCACCACCGCCATCGCGGGGAAGTGCTTGCCCATGATCTCGCGATAGGCGCTGCCGATTTCACTTTGCAGGCTCAGGTAATTATCGACGTCGGTGACATACCAGGTGAGCCGCAGGATGTGTTGCGGCTCAGCTCCCGCTTCGGCGATGATCGCAACGATGTTTTCGAGCGTTTGCTTCGTCTGCGCGGCAAGGCCGTTCGCGAACTTGCCGTTCTGGTCCCAGCCAACAACGCCACCGGTGACAATCACGCGGCCAGAAGCACTCATGCCGTCTGAATAGCCTTTCGGCTGCGGCCAGCCTTTCGGGCGCAAGACAACGGGTCCGGATTTATTCTTGTCGAGCATCTTTTTCGCTCACGATGCGAGTTTGGCGCCCGCCGATTGCGAGGCCATTTCGCGCAACCGGAAACGCTGGAGCTTGCCGGTGTCGGTCTTCGGCAGGCCGGTTACGAATTCGATCGCGCGCGGGTACTTGTAAGGCGCAACCTCCGCTTTGACGAATTCCTGCAAGGCCTTTGTAAGCGCGGCGTCGCCCGCAACGCCCGACCGCAGCACAACATAGGCTTTCACGATCTGGCCGCGCTCGGCATCCGGGCAGCCGACTACACCACATTCGGCAACGGCAGGATGCGCGAGCAGCACCTGCTCCACTTCCGGTCCCGCAATGTTGTAGCCCGCCGAAATAATCATGTCGTCGGAGCGCGCCTGATACCAGAAGTAGCCGTCCTTGTCGCAAAGGTAAGTGTCGCCGGTGATGTTCCAGCCGTCCTCGACATATTTCTTCTGGCGCTCATCCGCGAGATAGCGGCAGCCGGTCGGCCCGCGCACCGCGAGTCGCCCCGGCGTATTCGGAGGCAGCGCATTGCCGTGCTCGTCGACGACCTTCGCCTGATAGCCCGGAACCGGCTTGCCGGTCGCGCCGGGGCGAATGTCTTCCTCCGGCGAACCAATGAAGATGTGCAGCATTTCGGTGGAGCCGATGCCGTCGAGAATTTTGATGCCAGTCGCGTCGAACCACGCATCCCAGGTCGCCTTGGGAAGCGCTTCGCCCGCGGAAACGCATTTGCGAAGCGAGGAAATATCGCGGTTTTCCAACTTGCTTAAAATCGCGCGATAAGCGGTCGGCGCTGTGAAGCAGACCGTCGCGCGATGTTCCTCGATCGCAGTGAGGAGATCGTCCGGCGCCGCCTTTTCGAGGAGTACAGTGGATGCGCCCGCGCGCAGCGGAAAGAATACGAGCCCGCCCGTGCCGAAAGTAAAGGCGAGCGGCGGCGAGCCGATGAAGCGGTCGTCCGCGTTCGCGCGCAACACGTGCTTCGCGTAGCTGTCGCAAACCGCGAGCAGATCGCGGTGGAAATGCATGGTGCCTTTCGGCTGGCCGGTGGTGCCGGAGGTGAAAGCGATCAGGCAGACGTCGTCGGCCGCGGTATTGCAGGCGGCAAAGTTCTCGTAGCCGTCCTGCGCCATCAATGTTTCGAGGCCGCCCTTCCCCCAATAAGCGAGCTTCTTCAAATCAGGCGCGAGCGGCTTTGTCTTTTCCATTTCTTCGGAAAGCCGCGCGTCGCAAAGCGCGAATTTGATCTTCGCTTTCTGGATTACGTAGGAAATTTCCTTGGCGCGCAGAAGCGGCATGGTGGCGACCACGACGCCGCCCGCCTTCAACACGGCGAAGTAGCTCGCCGCCATCATGGCGTTGTTCGCGGAACGTAATAGCACGCGATTTCCTGGCACCAGGCCGAGATCGTTCACGAGCACGTTCGCGATGCGGTTCACGCGCTCCCGAAACTGCGCGTAGGTGAGCGATTCCGCCGGCGTGATGATGCAGGGCCGCTCGCCCCCGCCCTGCTCTACCCTGCGGTCGAGCAACTCGACGCAGGCGTTGAGCCGCTCCGGATACTGGAGATCCGGAAGATCGAACACGAATTGCGGCTGCATTTCTTCGGGCGGCAGGTTGTCTCTTGCGAAGGTGTCGACATGGGCGCTTGCGATCATTCGAACCTCCCTGCCTAGGTCAGCTTTGCGCGATCGCGCTGCGAACGCTGGTCTTGAGCTTGCCGAGCAGTTTCGTCAGCGTGGAAAATTCGTTCTGCGAAAGATCGCCGAACATCCCGGCGATCCAATCTTCATGTTCTTTTGCCATGCGCGCAAACTGGCGGCGGCCTTTTTCGGTAAGGCTCACGATATGCGAGCGGCGATCGCTCTTGTGCTGACGCCGGGTGACGATCTCTTCCGCGAGGAGCCGGTCGACAAGGCCCGTGACGTTGCCGTTCGTCACCATCATGCGCTGCGAAAGCTCGCCGAGCGTCATGCCGTGCGGCTTGCGCTCGAGCTGCGCCATCAAGTCGAAGCGCGGCAAGGTCACTTCGAAGCGCTCGCGCAGGCGGCGGCGGATTTCGGTTTCGATCAGCGTGTTGGTGGCGAGCAAGCGCAACCAAAGCCTCAACTCGGCTTTGTGATCGCCGGGCGCTTCGGCAATTTTGGTTTCGGCGTCCAGCGCCGCGGATTGTTCGAGCTCCATTCCGGGCCTCGGTCCGGCTTGCAGGAAAATTACTTTAAGCCTAAACTAATTTTCCTGCAAGGGGCGAAAACGCGAGGTTTCTTGCCATGCGCATCGCAGTCGTGGGCGGCGGACCGGCCGGGGTCTATTTTTCGATTCTCGCCGCAAAGGCCTGGCCCAAAGTCGAAATCGACGTGTTCGAGCGCAACCGTGCCGACGACACTTTCGGCTTCGGCGTGGTTTTTTCCGATGAAACGCTCGATACCTTCGAGAAGGCCGACCGCGAAAGTTATCAGGCAATCGCCGACAACTTTGCCTATTGGGACGACATCGAGATTCATTTCAAAGAGAGCCTGCACCGTATCGGCGGCAACGGCTTCTGTGGCTGCGCGCGCACGACACTTTTGAAGCTCCTACACGACCGCGCACGCGCTCTCGGCGTGAAGCTGCATTTTGAATCGGAAATAGATCCCTCGCTCGCAGGACTCAAGGGCTACGATTTGATTGTCGCCGCCGATGGCGCAAACAGCCGGATCCGCGAGGCGCACCGCGAGCACTTCGGCACCGAGATCGATTACCGGCCGAATAAGTTCGCCTGGATGGGCTCGACCCGTTCGTTCGACGCCTTCACGTTTTTCTTTAAGGAAACCGAGTACGGCATCTTCATCGCGCATTGCTATCAATACGAGCCCGGCCGCTCGACCTGGGTCATGGAAGTGCAGCCGGAAACCTTCGAGCGAGCGGGTCTTGCAAAACTTTCGGAAGAAGAATCCGCCCGGTTTCTGGAAAAAATTTTCGCGGATGAACTCGCGGGCCACAAGCTCATGACCAACCGCTCGATGTGGCGGAATTTTCCCAGGATCGCCAACGAACGATGGGTCATGAACAATGTCGTGTTGCTCGGCGACGCCAAGGCGACGGCGCATTTCTCGATCGGCTCGGGCACGAAGCTCGCGATGGAAGATGCGATCGCGCTGTTTCAGTCGCTCGAAAAGTCGCGACTCGACGTGAGCGCGGCACTCAAACATTTTGAGACTTCGCGCCGCGAGGATGTAGAGAAAACGCAGCATGCGGCGGACGTTTCGCTGGTGTGGTTTGAGCACGTCGACCGCTTCTGGAACATGGATCCGCGTCAGTTCGCGTTCGGGCTGATGACGCGGTCGAAAGCGATCACCTGGGACAATCTCGAGCTGCGTGCGCCTGAATTCGTCGCGCAAACCGCCGAAATGTTCGCGGAACAGACGCCGGGCGCAGATAAAAAGCATCCGCTGCCGCCGATGTTCCAGCCGCTCCGGCTGCGGGAAATGGAAATCCCCAATCGCGTCGTGGTCTCGCCGATGTGCCAGTATTCGGCCAAAGGCGGCGTGCCGAACGACTGGCATCTCGTGCATCTCGGCGGACGCGCGATCGGCGGAGCCGGACTCGTCTTTACAGAAATGACCGACGTTTCGGCAGAAGCCCGCATCTCGCCCGGCTGCGCCGGCATCTACACCGACGAGCAGGAAGCGGCGTGGAAGCGGGTCGTCGATTTCATCCATGCGAACTCGGCTTCCAAGCTTTGCCTCCAACTCGGTCACGCAGGCCGCAAGGGCGCAACCAAGCTGATGTGGGAAGGCATCGACGAGCCGCTGGAGAGCGGCGCCTGGCCGATCATCGCGCCTTCGCCGCTTCCTTATTTCCCGCACAGCGTCGTGCCGCGCGAAATGACGCGCGCCGACATGGAGAAGGTGAAGGCGGATTATGTCGTGGCGGCGAAGCGCGCGGAGCGCGCGGGTTTTGACATGCTCGAGGTGCACTGCGCGCACGGTTATCTGCTAGCGAGTTTCATCTCGCCGCTCACCAACCACCGCACCGACGAATACGGCGGCTCGCTCGAAAATCGTCTCCGCTTTCCGCTCGAAGTTTTCCGCGCCGTGCGCGAGGCGTGGCCGATCCATAAACCGATGTCGGTGCGTATCTCCGCGACCGACTGGAAGGACGGCGGCGTCACCGGCGAAGACTCGGTCGAAATCTCGCGCGCCTTCGCCCGCGAAGGCTGCGACCTGATCGACGTCTCGACCGGACAAACGGTTTGCGACGCCGAGCCGGTATTCGGCCGCATGTTCCAGACGCCTTATTCGGATCAGATCCGCAACGAAGCAATGATCGCGACGATGTGCGTCGGCAATATTACGAGCGCGGATCAGGTGAATACGATCCTCGCGGCAGGCCGCGCCGATCTCGTCGCGTTGGCGCGGCCGCATCTAGTCGATCCGTTTTTCACGATGCGCGCGGCGGCTTGGTACGGCGTGGAAATTATCTCATGTCCGCCGCAATACCTGTCCGGCAAGGATCAGGCATTTCGCACCGCCGCGCGTGATCGCGCCGACCTTGCGGAACTGCGCAGGCGCGTGAAGCCGCGCAGCCGTCAGCGGCAGGCGAGAAAAGAAGCGGCCGAGTAGCGCGCGGCTCGCACGTTTATAATTCTTCCGCACAGCGGACGTCTTGCTGCGCTGCATCATGCGACCGATTCACGCTGCGAAGATTTCATGCATACGGATGCCTTCGCAGCTGCCGCAAAGCTATTGACGAATGCTTCGCAAGTGCCTGAAAGTCTTACGCGATGGCTCTTTGAAGCCAGAGTGCGAACCGATCTTTTTTGATGTGCTGGCGAGTTGGCGTCGAACGATCAAAAGAACAAGAAAACAAGAACGCGGCGCATCAAATCGGTCGCAAAATTCCGTAGGGAGGAAAACCAAGATGAAATGGCAAATGCCTAAAAAGCTGTTCGGGCTTGCCGCCGCCGGTCTCGTTGCCGGTGCCGGCTACCTCGCGCTGCCGCAGAAGTCGGAAGCGCAGAGCGGCACCATCCGTATCGCTTACGTCGATCCGCTATCGGGCCCGATGGCCGGCATCGGCGACGCTGGCCTCAAGAACTTCCAGTACATTCTGGAAGAGATCAACGCCAAGGGCGGCGCGAACGGCAAGAAGCTCGAAATCGTTCCGTTCGACAACAAGCTGAACGCCCAGGAAACCATCGTGCAGGTGCAGAAGGCTATCGACGACGGCATCCGCATCATCACGCAGGGCAACGGCACCGCGTTCGCGATCGCGATCTCGGAGTTCGTGACCAAGTACAACGAACGTAACCCCGGCAAGGAAGTCATCTATCTGAACTACGCCGCGGTCGATCCGATCCTGACCAACGCGAAGTGCAGCTACTGGCACTTCCGCTGGGACGCAAACACCGAGCAGAAGATGGCGGCGATCACCGCCTTCCTGAAAGACCGTAAAGACGTGAAGAAGATGTACCTGATCAATCAGGACTACGCCTTCGGTCAGGGTGTGCGTGATCTGGCGCTCAAGATGCTTAAAGAGCGCCGTCCCGACATCGAAATCGTCGGCAACGAACTGCATCCGCTCGCCAAGATCACCGATTTCGCGCCTTACATCGCGAAGATCAAGGCATCGGGCGCGGACAGCGTCATCACCGGCAACTGGGGTTCGGACATCGCGCTCCTGATCAAGGCCGCGGCTGATGCCGGTCTCCAGGTGAACTTCTTTACCTTCTATGCCGGCGGCACCGGCGGTCCGACCGCGATCAAGCAGGCCAATCTCGCTAACCGCGTATTTGCGGTCGGCGAAGGCTTCGCGAACATCGAACACAAGGCTTCGCAGGACTTCGAAAAGGGTCTGCGCGCCAAGTATAAGGTCGGCCTGTTCTATCCGCGTGGCGTGAACCAGATGCGGATGCTCGCGGAGGCGATCAACAAGACGAAGTCGGAAGATCCGAAGAAGATCGCCGCTGCGCTCGAAGGCATGAAGTTCGAGGTGTTCAATGGCGGTCAGGGCGAAATGCGCGCCTCTGACCATCAGTTCATGCAGCCGCTCTATATGGCGAGCTTCGGCCCGCTGAAGGCCGGCCAGCCGTTCGACGAAGAGAACACCGGCTGGGGCTGGAGCATCGCAGGCAAGGTCGATCCGAAGGACACCGACGTCCCGACCACCTGCAAAATGAATCGGCCGTCCTAAGCGGCTCGAATCAGGCGTCCGGCCGAAATTCGGCCGGACGCTCTTTCTTCTTATAAGTATCAACCTCGGGCTGGCAGGGAACCGTGGCTGAACTCATCATCATCTCGACGCTGAACGGCGTTCTTTACGGCATGCTTCTGTTTCTGATGGCGAGCGGTCTCACGCTCATCTTCAGCATGATGGGCGTGCTCAATTTCGCGCATGCGAGCTTCTACATGCTCGGCGCGTTTCTTGGATTTCAGATCAGCCAGTGGGCCGGCTTCATCCCGGCAATCATCCTGGCGCCCATCATAGCGGGCGGCCTTGGCGCGCTGATCGAGCGTTACGGACTGAGAACCGTCCATAAGCACGGTCACGTCGCGGAACTGCTCTTCACCTTCGGGCTTGCGTTCATCATCGAGGAAACGATCCAGATGATCTGGGGCAAGCTCGCGGTCGATTATCGCGTGCCGAGCTTTCTCGATTTCTCGGCGTTCACGGTCTATGCGACCAACTATCCAGCCTACAAAGCCTTCATGCTTCTGTTCTCGATCGCGATTTTCGTCGGGCTGATCTTCTTGCTCACGAGAACGCGCGCGGGTCTCATCATCCAGGCGTCGCTTACGCACCCGAACATGGTCGGCATGCTCGGCCACAACGTGCCGCGCGTTTTCATGATGGTGTTCGGTCTAGGCACGTCGCTCGCGGCCATCGCCGGCGCGATCGCAGGCGCTGCTTTTGTGACTCAGTCCAACATGGCGGCACTTCTTGGGCCGATCCTGTTCGTGGTGGTTGTGGTCGGGGGCCTCGGCTCACTCTGGGGCGCGTTCGTCGCTTCGCTCTTGATCGGGCTTCTGCAGACCTTCGCGATCGCTTCGGACTGGTCGTTGTCGAAGTTTTTAGGCAGTTCTTACACGCCCGCGAGCGGCACCATTCTCTATGACGTATGGACGGTGACGATCGCACAGATCGGACCGATCCTGCCTTATTTGTTGCTCGTGCTCGTGCTGGTGTTCCGGCCGACCGGTCTGTTCGGGACGCGTGACACATGAGCAACAACACAATGTCCGCTCGTCTCAAGAGCTACGGCATCTGGATCGCCGCAGCGCTGCTGCTCCTGATCTTGCCGTTCATTTTCTCGTCCGGCGCGTCGCATACGACCATGTGCCTTGCCGGCATCATGATCATCTTCGCGCTCTCTTATAATATGCTGCTCGGACAGACCGGCATGCTCTCGTTCGGTCACGCCGTGTATTACGGATTGGCGGCTTTCGTAACCGCGCATTCGATGAACTGGTTGGCGAAGAACGGCGTCCCGATTCCGCTCCTGCTGGTTCCCGTCGTCGGCGGGGTCGCCGGACTCTTCTTCGGAATTTTGTTCGGCTCGGTTTCGACCAGGCGCGGCGGCACCGCGTTTGCGATGATTTCGCTGGGTCTTGCCGAACTCGTCTATTCCAGTTCGCTGATCCTGCGCAGCTTCTTCGGGGGCGAAGAAGGCATCAGTACCGACCGCACCAAGCTTCTGCGCGTGTTCGGCTACAATTTCGGCCCGCAGATTCAGGTCTATTACCTGATCGCGGCATGGACGCTGCTCTGCGTCGTGCTCATGTATGCGCTGACACGTACGCCTTTCGGCCGCATGTGCAATGCCGTGCGCGAGAATCCCGAGCGGGTCGAATTCGTCGGTTATAACCCGCAATTCGTGCGCTTCATCGCTTTTTCGCTCGCCGGGCTGTTTGCCGGCATCGCGGGTTCGCTTGCCGCGATCAATATCGAACTCGCGCAGGCGAGCTTCGTCGGTGCCGCCCAATCCGGCGCGGTGCTGCTTGCGGCCTATATCGGCGGGGTGGCCTTTTTCGTCGGCCCTATCCTCGGCGCGATCCTGGTCACGCTACTCTCGATCAAGCTGTCGGACTTCTCGGAAATCTGGCTGCTTTATTTCGGCATTCTGTTCATCACCATTATCCTGTTTGCGCCTTATGGCCTCTCAGGACTTCTGATGATGCACGCGCAATTTTGGCGCGGTCCGATAGGTGGGCGGATCTCACGGCTGCTGAAGCTGCTCGGCGCCTATGTGGTTGCGGCCATTCCCGCGATCATCATGATCGCTGGCGCCGTGCTCCTGATCGAGATGATCCATCACGTTTCGCAGAAAGCAGCCGAAGGGCCGATGATGCATTTCCTTCGCCGGCCCTATCTGACGGTAAACACCGCCTCGGCGATACCGTGGATCGGCGCGCTGATCGCGCTGTTCGCGGGCTTCTTTGCGTTCCGCTTCACCTGGCCGACGGTTGCCAGCGTCTGGCATAAGGCGCTCGCCGACGCACAACGGAGCGGCTCATGAACTCCGCAGTCGAACTCAAAGAACTGCAAAAGCGTTTCGGCAAAACCGAGATCATTCGCGGCGTCAGTCTCGATGTAAAATCAGGCGAACGGCACGCGGTGATCGGGCCGAACGGCGCCGGAAAGTCCACGTTGTTCAATCTCGTCAGCGGGCGATTTCTGCCGACCTCCGGCTCGATCCACCTGCATGGCGAGAACATCACCGGCATGCGTCCATTCGAGATCAATCGCCGCGGGCTGTCACGCAGCTTTCAGGTCACGAATATCTTCCCCCGCCTCTCGGTGTGGGAGAATATCCGCTGCGCGGTGTTGTGGTCGAAGGGCTACAAGTATTCCTTCTGGCGCAACATCGACAAGCTCGAGGACGTGCGCGCACGCACGCAGGAAATTCTCGAACTGATCAACATGGCAAACCGCGCGGAGATTCCTGCAGGCGTACTTTCCTACGCGGAACAGCGCGCACTCGAAATCGGCATCACGATCGCGGGCGGCGCCGACATCATCCTGCTCGACGAGCCCACCGCCGGCATGAGCCGCTCGGAGACCGAGCACGCGGTCGCGCTGATCCGCAAGGTCAGCGAAGGGCGCACGCTCATCATCATCGAGCACGACATGGGCGTCGTGTTCGATCTCGCCGACCGCATCTCGGTGCTGGTCTACGGCCAGATCATCGCGACCGACGAACCCGCGAAGATCAAGTCGAACCAGAAGGTACAGGAAGCCTATCTCGGAGCCGCCGGCCATGACTGACGTGATGCTCGAGGTAAAGGACCTGCACGCCTATTACGGCAAGAGCCATATTTTGCAGGGCGTGAACCTGAACGTGAAAAACGGCGAGATCGTTTCGATCCTCGGCCGCAACGGCGTCGGCCGCTCGACCACGCTGAAGGCGATCATGGGCGACGTGCCCCCGCAGGGTTCGATCAGATTCAAGGGCAAGGAAATCGCCGGCCTGAAATCCTACCAGGTCGCCTATTGCGGTCTCGGCTATGTGCCGGAAGACCGCTCGATTTTCCCCTCGCTCACGGTGGAGCAAAATCTCATTCTCGGCGAGAAGTCGGGCCGCAAGAATCCACGCTGGTCGATCGAGGACGTCTACAACCTGTTTCCGATCCTGCGCGAGCGCAAAGATACGGACGCGAGCGTGCTCTCCGGCGGCGAGCAGCAGATGCTCACCGTGTGCCGCACGCTGATGGGCGATCCCGACCTGATCATGGTCGACGAGCCGACCGAAGGCTTGTCGCCGCAAATGACCGAGCGCGTCGGCAATCTCTTGCAGAACATCGCCGAACGGAAGATTTCTATTCTCCTGGTCGAGCAGAAACTCACGATCGCGATGCGCATCTCGCACCGCGTCTACGTGATGGGCCACGGTCATATCGTATTCGAAGGAACGCCCGCCGAACTCGAGAAGAACGACGCGGTGCGGCGCGAGTGGCTCGAGGTCTGAGATCGTCTGATCGAACTTGCGAAGCGGCCGGAGCGTGCTCCGGCCGTTTTTCTTTGGCCTAACTCTTCCAGGCCAGAATCCGCTTGTCGGCGAGCGCGAGACCGTAGTTGCTGACAAGTCCAATCACGCCGAGCAGGATGATGCCGGCATAGAGATCGTCGGCGCGATATTGCCGCGAAGCATGCAGCACCGCGGTGCCAAGGCCGAGTTCGCCGGTGAGCAATTCGCCGACCACCGCGAGGATCAGCGCGACGGTGAGCGAGAGCCGCATGCCCGCGAGAATATCCGGCACCGCATTGGGCAGTCCGATCTTGAAGATGAACGCGAGCCGCGACATCTGCAAAAGCCGCGAAACCTCGACAAGCCTCGGCTCGACATGCGCGAAGCCGTGCACGGTCGCAAGCAGCGTCGGCCAAACCGAGCCGAACACCACCACGAACAGCACCATCTTCCAGCTCAAGCCCACGACCGCGATCGCGACCGGAATGATCGCGGAAGCGGGTAGCGGGCGGAGAAATTCGAGCGTCGGCTGCAAATAAGCGCGCGCGGTCGAGGAAACGCCGATCAGGCTGCCGATGGCAATCGCAACGACGCTTGCGAGCAACCAGCCCTGCAACATGCGCTCGATGGTCGCCCAGGTCTGCGGCAGAAGCGCGCCTTCGACGATACCGCGCTCGAGCGAGCGGAAGGTCGCAGCCGGTCCGGGCAGGAAGGCGCGGGAAATCAACTCGTAGCTGGTGACGAGCTGCCAGAGCCCGAGCAGGATCAGAATGCCGGCAATGCCGAGCAGGATGTCGAGTGTGCGCGAACGGATCATGGCGTGGTACTCCCGCCATGCGGCGTGCGGTGCGCGAACAGCCGCGTTTCGAACAACAGCAGAAAATAATTGATCGCCCAGCCGAGCACGCCGAGCCAGATCAGATAAGCGAGCATGCGGCCGGGCTGCAATTCTTCCTGCGAACGCATGAGCCCGAGGCCGAGGCCTTGCGGGTTCGCGGCGATCTCGACCGTAACGGCAACCACAAGCGCAAGCCCGACCGAGAGCCGGAGCGCGGTGAAGAGGCGCGGTGCCGCGGCCGGCAGCATGATCTTCCAGATGCGCTTGAGCGGACCAAAGCCCATCAGGCGCGACACTTCGATCAGCCGGACATCGATCTGCCTGAGCGCGTTGTGGGTGAGAATCAAAAATGGCCAAAAGGTCGCCCAGCTCACGACGCTGTATTCCATGCGGTAGCCGTAGCCGAAGGTGAGCAGCGCCAGCGGAATCAGCGCGACCGACGGGATCGGACGCAGGAGTTCGACGACCCATGCAGCGGTGCGCTCGGCGGTGCGGATCAGACCAATGGCGAAGCCCGCGGCGGTGCCGCTCACCATGCCGATCAGCAGTCCCGCCGCGGCGGAAACGAGCGTCTGCCCGGTCGCTTTCAGGAGCGAGCCATCGAACAGCATCGCGATGCCATCGCGCGCGATCTTCGAGGGCGGCGCAAGCGTGTCGCTCAGGATCGGATTGAAGGCGAACCACAATTCGGCGGCGGCAAGCACCGCCACCGGAAACAGCCAGCCGCGCCAGCTTTTTGCGAGCGCCGCCGTCATGCGTGGATCTTGTTCATGATCTCGAACATCTCGCGGCGCAGCCGCAGGAACTCGGGATGCTCGCGCGTGGTCAGTTGATCGCGCGGCCGCGGCAGCGGCACCTTGATGTCATAGGCGACGCGGCCGGGATTGGAGTCGAGCGCCACGACGCGATCGCCGAGATAAAGCGCTTCCTCGATGTCGTGGGTCACGAAGAACACGGTGGTCTTGCGCTCCGAAACCAGCCTGAGCACTTCGTCCTGCAAGGTCTGCCGGGTCATCGCGTCGAGCGCGCCAAACGGCTCGTCCATCAAGAGCGTGTCGGGTTCCTGTGCAAGCGCACGCGCAATCTGCAGGCGTTGCTGCATGCCGCCCGAAAGTTGGCCCGGGAACTTGTCCTCGTGATTGGCAAGTCCGACTTTCGCGAGTAGTTCGCGGATGCGCGCGGGCCGTTGGGCCGCCGGCATGCCGCCCGCTTCGAGCGGCAGGCTCACGTTCGCATAGGCGCGGCGCCACGGCAGCAGCGCGCGTCCGTAATCCTGAAACACCACGGCGACACGCCGGGTCGGCGAGCGCACCGGCTTGCCGTGAAGCAGCACCTGCCCGCTGGTCGGCGTCAGCAGACCCGCGATCATGCGCAGAAGCGTGGTCTTGCCGGAGCCGGATGCGCCGATGACGCAGATGAACTCACCGGGTTCGACACGCATGTCGATCCCGGTGAGGATTTGATTGGAGCCGAACGAGAGGCTGACGCCCTTCAGCTCAATCGCGTTACTCGCAGCCGCCATTACTCGGCGACGAGCTTTTTCAGGTCGAGCTTGGTGCGGAGCATGCCCTGCTTCTGCATGATCTCGATCCAGCGCGCCATGTTTTCCTGCGGAATTTCCGCGCGCCACTGACCGTTGATCGGCATGGTCTTCAGCACTTCCGGCGGCAGCTTGATGTATTTGCCGATCGAGGTGCGCAGGAAGACGTCGTCCTTGCGGACGTCCTTCACGCCGTCGGCAACCGCATCACGGAACGCCTTGGCCGCGGCCTTGTTCGCTTCATACCACTTGCGGGTCGAGGAATAGACGATGATCGGCATTTCGCCTTTCAGCACCTCGTTGAAATAGGTCGCGACCTTGCCGATGTTGGCCTGCACGATGCGGCTCATGATCGGCTCGCCGGTGATGACGCCATCGACGTTGCCGGCACGCAGCACGTCGGCCATCTGCGGGAACGAGACTTCGACGAAGGTAACCTTCTTGATGTCCACGCCCTTCTCCAGAAGCCAGTTCTGGAACAAGACGTGCAGGAAGGCGCCGAGGCCGGGGACGCCGATGCGCTTGCCGACGTAATCTTCCGGCTTCGAGATCGTGACATCGCTTTTAACAACGATGCCGAAGTTCTGGTCGGTCGGCAACGTGATGCCGGAGCCCGCAATCGCGACGAGGTCGAGACCGCTATCTACCGCCTGCAGGAATACCGGCAAGGTAGTGCCGGCGAGATCGATCGAGCCCGACTGCAAAGCCGCGGGCATCGTCGAGTTCAGCGGGATGAGCTGGAATTCGACATCCAGCCCGCGCTTTTTGAAGTAGCCCGCCTCCTGCGCGATGAAGCCGCTCGCGAAGTCCGAGGTCGCGGTATAGGCGACCTTGATCTTAGTCGGCGTTTGCGCAACGAGCGTGTTCTGCGCGGCGAGCGTCACGACACCGGCTGCGACGATTGCGAGCGCTGCAAATAGTTTCCGTTTCATTTCATTCCTCCCTTGGTCGGATTTTTTCGTTCGTTCTTTTGTTTATGCCGCTTTGCGGCCCGTCTTTTTCTTTTTGTTCCGTTCTGGCCGATGCGCGAGCCTGCCCTGTTCCTTGGCATGCAACACTTCGGCGATCACGTCGTTCGTGATCGCGATATGCTCCCGGATCGTCTCCTGCGCGCGTGCGATTTTGCGGGACAGCACGGCGTCCATCAACTCGCGATGCTCCGCGATCACTTCCTTGGCGGTAAAGCCATAACCGCCAAGCAGCCGGCGGTAACGCGTCTTGCGGATATAAAGTTCGTCGCAAAAATTCCGCATGGATTCGAGTGGACAGGTCGCGATCAGCGCGCGGTGGAAGCGGTGATGGCGCTCCTCGAAATAGTCGCGCTCCTTCTCGCCGTTTTTCATCAGAATGATCGCGCGCTCCAGCACATGATAGCTCGCGACGATTTCTTCTTCCCACTCGACGGTGGCGTTCTGGATCGCGAGCCGGATGGCTTCGCCCTCGACAAACTGGCGCGTCATGGTGATGTCGTGCAGTTCCTCGATGCTGACCGGCGGAACGCGAAAGCCCTTCTGCGCGCGCTGATGCACGAAGCCTTCGGCGGCAAGCTGGGCCAGCGCCTCGCGCATCGGGCTCGCGCCGATGCCGTAGCGTGATTTCAACTCACGCATCTTCAACTGCGAATCCGGCGCGAGCGCGCCGGACATGATGTCCTGCTTCAGCTTCTTCACCGCGGCTGCAGTCGCGGTGGTGGATTCCTTGATCAGGCTCACGGGCGACATCCGGTAAAATCCAAAATGGTCGACAAAATCAAAAATATCGATATTTTTGCCGGTACGCAACAAGGCGGCAGAACCGCCGGCGGAGGAAATCGCCATGAAAATCATCGACCTATCGGTAGCTTTGGAAAACGACGTACCGGCCGATCCGCCGGGCCGCGGCCCGAAAATCGAATATACGAACCACAAACAGTCCGCCGAAGGCGTCTGCGCGTTCTTTCCGGGGTTGAAGCCTGCCGATCTCCCCGACGGCGAAGGCTGGGCGGTCGAACAGGTCAATCTCACGACGCATAACGGCACGCATCTCGATGCGCCTTATCACTTCGCGTCCACGATGAACAACGGCGAGCGGGCCTGGACCATCGACGAAGTGCCGTTAGATTGGTGCTTCCGGCCCGGCGTGAAGCTCGACTTCCGTCACTTCGATCACGGCTATGTCGCAACCGCAGCCGATGTCGAAGCGGAGTTGAAGCGCATCGGACATAACCTCCAGCCGCTCGACATCGTCGTTGTGAACACTTCCGCCGCAGCACGCTTCGGCAAGCCGGATTATCTCGCGAGCGGCTGCGGCATGGGCGCGGAAGCGACACTCTATCTCACCTCGCGCGGCGTGCGCGTGACCGGCACCGACGGCTGGTCTTGGGACGCTCCCTTCGTACATACCGCCAAAAAATATTCCGAGACGAAAGACGCTTCGCTGATCTGGGAAGGGCACAAGTCCGGCCGCAAGATCGGCTACTGCCACATCGAGAAACTGCACAATCTCGAGCATCTGCCGGCGCACGGATTCCGGATCGCCTGCTTCCCCGTAAAAATCAAAGCCGCCTCCGCCGGCTGGACGCGCGCTGTCGCGATCATGGAGAACTAAGATGAAACTCGCGACTTTTGAAAAGAACGGCAAGCAACTCATCGGCGTGGTCGATACCGCGAAGAAGGAAATTCTCGATCTCTCGGCGGCAAGCGGCGGCAAGACCGCGTTTGCCTCAATGCTTGCGCTGATCGAAGCGGGCGCATCCGGCCTTGCGGAAGCCAGGAAGCTTGCCGGCGAATGGAAGAAAGATGCGACCATACCGCTCGAAGGAACGAAGCTCTTGGCGCCGATTCCGGTGCCGCCGCAGATGCGCGACGCCTCGGTCTATGCAACGCACGTGAAAAACGCGCCGCGCGGCATGCAGCGCTATCTTGCGCGCAAGACGCAAGGCGAAGAAGCGGCGGCTAAGATCCAGGCGGAGCCCGACGTACCGCCGGTCTATCGCCAGCTTCCGGTCTATTACATCACCAACCGCTTCAGCGTGGTCGGCCCGGACACGACCGTGACCTGGCCGCGCTATAGCGAGTTGATGGATTTCGAGCTCGAATTCGGCGTCTTTATCGGCAAGCCCGCGAAGAACGTGACAGCCGCGAACGCAAAGGAATACATCTTCGGCTACACGATCTTCAACGACTTCTCGGCGCGCGATCAGCAGGTGATCGAGATGCAGGGACGGCTCGGACCGACCAAGGGCAAGAGCTTCGACATGGGCAATTCGATGGGCCCGTGGATCGTGACGCCCGACGAACTCGGCGATCCCGAGAAGATGAACGTCGAGGTACGCGTGAACGGCGAAACCTGGGCAAAGAACACCACCGCCGACATGCTGCACACTTTCGAGAAGATGATCGAACACATCTCAAAGGACGAAACGCTGTATCCCGGCGAGTTCATCGGCTCGGGCACGGTCGGCAACTGCTGCGGGCTGGAGCAGGACCGCTTCCTGAAGGACGGCGACACGATCGAGCTTCACGTCGACAAGATCGGCGTGTTGCGCAACAAGGTCGTGCGGCAGAAGTAGCTAATACGAGCGCGGCAGGCCCAACACGTGTTCCGCGAGATAGGATAGAATCAGGTTCGTCGAAACCGGCGCGACCTGATAGAGCCGCGTCTCGCGGAACTTGCGCTCGATGTCGTATTCCTCGGCGAAGCCGAAGCCGCCATGTGTTTGGACGCACATATCGGCTGCCGCCCATGAAGCGTCAGCGGCCAAGAGCTTCGCAAGGTTCGCTTCCTCGCCGCAGTCTTCGCCGTTTTCATAAAGCCTTGCCGCTTCCGCAACCATCAACTCCGCGGCGCGCATCTGCGCGTAGCTCCGTGCGATCGGAAATTGTACGCCCTGGTTCTGCCCAATCGAACGACCGAATACATTGCGCTCGCGCGCGTAATTACTCGCCCTTTCGATGAACCACTTCGCGTCGCCGACGCATTCGGCGGCGATCAGGATGCGCTCCGCGTTCATGCCGGAAAGAATGTAGCGAAAGCCCTTGCCCTCTTCGCCGATCAGATTTTCGGCCGGCACGCGCAGGTTCTCGATGAAGATTTCCGTCGTCGCATGATTCATCATGGTGCGGACAGGCCGGATTGTCAGCCCGTTGCCGAGCGCCTGGCGCATTTCCACGAGGAACACCGAGAGGCCTTCGCTGCGCTTCGCGACGCTTTCCTTCGGCGTGGTGCGCGCGAGCAGCAGCATCAGGTCGGAATGTTCGGCGCGCGAGGTCCAGATCTTCTGGCCGTTGACGACGTAGTGATCGCCATCGCGCTTTGCCGAGGTTGCGATACTGAGCGTGTCCGTACCGCTGCCGGGTTCGGTGACGCCGAAGGCTTGCAACCGCAATTTTCCGGCGGCAATCGAGGGAAGATACTTTTGTTTCTGCGCGTCGCTGCCATGACGAAGCAGCGTACCCATCATGTACATCTGCGCGTGACAGGCCGCGCCATTGCAGCCCGCCGCCTGCACTTCCTCGAGAATCGCGGCCGCCGCGGAGAGCGGCAGGCCGCTGCCGCCATATTCTTCGGGTATCAGCGCGGAAAGAAATCCGGCTTCGGTCAGCGCTTCGACGAAAGCCTTGGGATAGGTGCGCTGGCGATCCAGCTCGCGCCAATAGCTTCCCGGAAACTCCGCGCAAAGCGCACGAACCGATTGACGGACTTCGCCGTAGGAAGCCGGCGTCGATCGCATCGCGACACTCCGCAGGGACTAGCCGTTCTTCTTGGGCTCGTCCTGCTTCTGCTCTTCTTTTTTCTTCTTGGGCTTGGGCTTTTTCTTCGCGGGCGCGTCTTCCTTCGCCATGCAGCGGGCGATGAATTTCTTGCGCTCGGCGCCTTTAAGCTTTTGATCGTCGGCGCCGAATTCGCAGGTGCCCTTCTTGTCCTGCGCGAAAGTCTTCACGCTGGGCGAAAGAACGAAAAGACCGGCGGCGAGAAGTGCGGCCGTCAATACGCGAAACCACATAAGATACCCCTTCATCCTGCCGCGCCGTGTCGGCCTTTAAGCCTGTAGCTTGCGGTCCGATTGGCCGCAAGACCGCGGCTTGCGCCTGCGCCGGGGCTCGTCCATTTTTACGGCGAAGAACGAACGAGCTGCCGGAATCACCCGAGCAACGTAGCCCAATGAATCCGGCGAAATCCTGATGGCAACCGTACTTATCACCGGCGCGGCGGGCTTTATCGGCCGCGCGTTAACCACGGCGCTGAACGGCCCGCATTACGTGGTCGCGCTGGATCTGCGCGAAGTGCCTGAGGCACAGCGGATTACCGGCGTGACCTATGTCGCCGCCGACATCGGCGATCCGAAGCTCGGTGAACTGTTCCGGACCTACCAGCCGCAAACCGTGGTCCATCTCGCTTCCGTGGTCGCGGCGGGTGGCGATCCCGCGCGGGATTACGCGATCGACGTGCTCGGCACGAAGAACGTGCTCGAAGCCTCGCTCGCCGCCGGCGCCAAGCAGATCGTCGTGACGTCGAGCGGCGCGGCCTACGGCTATCATGCCGATAATCCGGTGCCTTTGCGGGAGAGCGATCCGCTGCGCGGCAACGAGGACTTCCCTTATTCCAGGCACAAGCGGCTGGTCGAGGAGATGCTCGCCGAATGGCGAGAGAAGTTTCCTCAACTCAAGCAGACAGTATTCCGCCCCTGCACCGTGCTCGGCCCCGGCACCAAGAACCAGATCACCGCGATCTTCGCGCGTCCCATCGTCGTTGGCTTGAGCGGAACATCGACACCGTTCTCGCTGATTTCGGAGAGCGATGTCGTCGCGGCGCTCGCAAAGGCGGTGAACGAATCCCGCGATGGCGTCTTCAATCTCGCAGGCGACGGCACGCTGAGCCTGCGGGAGATCGCAACATTGCTCGGCAAGACGTTCCTGCCACTCCCGCCAGCGCTGCTGAAAGCCGCGCTCTGGATTTTCAACAAGCTCCGCTTCACCAATCTTGGCCCGGAGCATGTGAAATTCATTCAGTACCGGCCGGTGCTCGCCAACGAAAAACTGAAGTCCGAATTAGGCTATGCACCGCAGTATGACGCGCTCGCCGTGTTCAAGCGCTATCTCGAAAGCAACCGGCAATGAACTATCTCGTTATCGGCGCAGGCCCCGCGGGACTCGCCGCGATCCGCAGCTTTAAGGATGCAGGACTTGCCGTCGAAGCAGCGGAGCGAAACGCCGATGTCGGCGGACAATGGCTTTACGGCGCGCAATCGAGCGCGGTCTATGCGTCGACACATCTGATCTCATCCAAGTACACGACGGCGTTTTCCGATTTTCCGATGCCGGAAGAGTGGCCCGCCTATCCGAGCCGGAAGCAGATCGAGCAATACTTCAAGGATTTCGCAAAACATTTCGAACTCTATCCGATGATCCGTTTCAACGACGGCGTCGCGAAGCTCGAGCGGAACGGCAAGCGCTGGCGTGCGACCTTCGATAAAGGCGAAACGCGCGACTATGACGGCGTGGTGATCGCAAACGGACATCTGAGCGATCCCTTGATGCCGAAGGCTGCCGGCAAGTTTTCCGGCACCATGATTCACGCGAAGGATTACAAGTCGCCGGAGATTTTCGACGGCAAGCGCGTGCTCATCTGCGGCATGGGCAACACCGGCTGCGATATCGTGGTGGATGCGATCCATCGGGCGAAATCGGTGTTTTGGAGCGTGCGTGGCGGCAATCATTTCGTGCCGAAGTTCGTCGGGGGCAAGCCGGCGGACGTGGCCAACCACAAAGCGAGGATCGTACTGCCAAAATGGCTGCGCTCGCGCCTGCATGAGCCGTTCGCACGTCTGCTCGCCGGCCCGCCGGAGCGGTTCGGCCTGCCGCGTCCTACGCATCGACTTTATGATCGCACGCCGATCGTGAATTCGCTCGTGCTCCTGCATCTCGGGCAAGGCGACGTCGCGCTACGCAAGCCCGTGAAATCTTTCGACGGCAACAATGTGATCTTCGAAGACGGCAAGCACGAGGAGGTGGACGTAGTGGTGTTTGCGACCGGCTATCGCATCACCTTTCCCTTTCTCGATGATCTGACCCCGCTCAACTGGCAAGCGCGCTTCGGCGCACCGCGTCTTTATATGAATGTGTTTCCAGCTCAGGATAATGGACTCTTTGTTGCGGGGCTGCTCGAAGGCGCGGGTGTCGGCTGGCCGGGGCGCGCGCTGCAGACCGATCTGATTGCGGCCTACTTGAAGGCAAAAAAAGAGAAGCCGGGGGCGGCTGCCGAATTTCGCGCAGAGATCGAGCGTTATTACGCGGCGCGCGAGAAGGAGGATCGTGGCGAACACGGTATCTTCGTCGACTTTCTGCAATACAAACGGGATTTGCAGAAAGCGATCTCGCGGCTGCGCTGATACAGGAAAGTTGCGCGCACTCAAGGCACGCCCAAAAGGCAAGGCCTTCCGAGTGTTTCTGCCCGCCCAATAATTCAAATATCTGAATGGGCGATTTGAATTTCAGGATATTCCGTCCTAAAGTTGTAGGCACATCGACGATTAGGGCTTTGTAAAAAACTCCAGTCGGGACAGAATCATTCCGTTGTCCGGTCGGATGCGAGAGATGATTGATAAGCTCGAGTTCCTTCTTGCCTTAGCAAGCGAAGAACATTTCGGCCGCGCGGCCGAAATATGCCGCGTTACGCAATCCACGTTCTCTTCCGGCATCAAACAACTCGAAGCGACGCTTGGCGTGATGCTGGTGCAGCGCGGCTCGCGCTACGTTGGCCTTACACCGGAAGGAGAGCGCGCGCTCGGCTGGGCGCGCCGCATTGTCGGCGCCAGCCGCTCGTTGCGGCAGGAAATCCACACAATGCGGAAAAGTGTGAGGGGCCAAATCCGCCTCGCGGCGATTCCGATGGCGCTTCCCACCGTGTCCACGATCACGACACCATTCCGCGAGAAATATCCGGACGTCCATTTCGCGGTCTATTCGCGAACCTCGGGCGAGATCGCGAAAATGATCGAGAATCTCGAGGTCGATGCCGGCATCACCTATCTCGACGACCCCGCTTTTTCGAGGCTTCTGGCGCTGCCGCTCTATCATGATGAATATCGCTACATCGCCGAGGCGGATTCGCCGCTCGGCGACCGCGACAAGGTCACGTGGGGCGAGGTCGCGCAGATGCCGCTTTGCCTGCTGACCCCTGACACGCAGACCCGCCAGATCATCGACGATATGCTGCGCAAGGCCGGCGGTACCCTGGATGCGACGCTCGAATCGGACGCGGTAATGGTTCTGTTCGATCACGTGCGTACGGGAAAATGGGCGAGCGTTCTGTCAGCCAAGTTCGCACAGACGGTCGGACTGACGGATACCATGCGCGCGATTCCGATCGTCGAGCCGGAGGTCACGCACACCATCGGCGTAGTCATCCCCGAGCGCGAACCGATGACGCCACTCAATAACGCGCTGGTGGCCGAGATCCGCCGTCTGTCGAAAACGCTCAACTAATTTTCGTTTCGTTTAGGCGCGGTGTAACCGTTTTCTTCCGCGTTTTTGTATCGCGCGTTCACGATTATCGATTGCTCGTTACCAGTTTTGCAGACCAATCGATTTTCCTTAATCGACGTTTTCGATTGCAGCATGACACTGCGGCGTTGATTTGGATTCTCTCATTCCTCAATTTCGAAACGGGGCTGACGCGTACGATGCGTCTCGCGCCTTAACAACGCGAATTGGGGAGAACCAAGAATGAGCGCAATCGGACAAACCGCCGAGGGATTCGGCGGCGTGGGAATTCTCGACAAGGAGCGAACGATTGCCAAAGCCGGCTTCAATCGCTGGCTGGTGCCACCGGCCGCGCTTTGCATCCATCTGTGCATCGGTATGGCTTACGGCTTCTCTGTGTTCTGGCTGCCGCTGTCGCGCACCGTTCCGAACGCACCCCTCTGCACCGATCTCCTGCAGGAACTGACTTCCACCAGCTGTAACTGGCGCGTGGCGAGTCTCGGCTGGATGTTCGTGCTGTTTTTCCTCGTGCTCGGCATCGCAGCCGCACTGTGGGGCGGCTGGCTCGAGCGCGCGGGCCCGCGCAAGGCTGGCGTGGTGGCGGCGATCTGCTGGTGCGGGGGCCTGATCCTCGGCGCCATCGGCATTTATTATCATCAGCTGTGGCTGATGTGGCTCGGATCAGGCGTCGTCGGCGGCATTGGCCTCGGTCTTGGCTACATCTCGCCGGTTTCGACGCTGGTGAAATGGTTTCCCGACCGGCGCGGCATGGCGACCGGCATGGCCATCATGGGCTTCGGCGGCGGCGCGATGATCGGCGCCCCGCTCGCGAACCTTCTGATGAATTACTTCAAAACGCCGAACACGCAGGGCGTGTGGGAAACCTTCCTCACGATGGCGGCGATCTACTTCGTCTTCATGCTGATCGGCGCGTTCCGCTATCGCGTGCCGCCTGCGGGCTGGAAACCGGATGGCTGGACTGCGCCGTCGACCGCGAAGGCAATGATCTCACAGAATAACGTTCACCTGAGGGACGCCCACAAGACGCCGCAGTTCTGGTTGATCTGGTGGGTGCTGACGCTGAACGTGTCCGCAGGTATCGGCATCATTGGCCTCGCTTCGCCGATGTTGCAGGAAGTCTTTGCGGGCTCCCTGATCGGCCTGCCGGACATCAAGTTCAACGCACTGTCGGCTGAACAACGCGTCGCAGTTGCGGGAATCGCGGCAGGCTTCACGGGCCTCTTGTCGCTGTTCAACATTGGCGGCCGCTTCGCCTGGGCTTCGCTCTCCGACTATATCGGACGCAAGAACACCTATTACACGTTCCTGCTGCTCGGTATTGCGCTCTATGCGCTGGCACCGATTGCCGCCGGTATCGGTTCGAAGCTCTTGTTCGTGTTCTGCTTCTGCATCATTCTTTCGATGTATGGCGGCGGCTTCTCGACAGTGCCGGCCTATCTCGCAGACATGTTCGGCACGCAATTCGTGGGGGCAATCCACGGACGGCTGCTCACGGCATGGTCGACGGCCGGCATCATCGGACCTGTGGTCGTAAACTACATGCGTGAATTCCAGCTCGCCGCCGGCGTGCCGAGGGATCAACTCTACAACACTACTTGTTACGTGCTGTGCGGTCTTCTGGTGATCGGCGTGATCTGTAACTTCCTGATCAAACCGGTCGACAAGAAGTGGCACATGAGCGCTGCCGAAGTGGAAAAGTTGCAGGCTGCCGAGCGTAGTGCTGCGGCCACAACCACTGGCTCCTTCGGCATCGGTAAAGGCGGGTTCGACGCAAAGGCTCTTCTATTCTGGGCCTTCGTCGGCATCCCACTGGTTTGGGGCGTCTGGATCACGTTGAAGAGTGCCGCGCGCATCTTCTAAGGTTGGCTAACCCCCAAGGGCGCGCCGTTCTCCGGTCCGGAGGCGGCGCGCCCAACTTTTTCGCGCTCGCAAATTTGCGAGGACCGTTCTGATTTTTGGAAAATTTGCGTAGCGGGGAAGTGGCGGAGAGAGAGGGATTCGAACCCTCGATACGGTTTCCCGTATACACGCTTTCCAAGCGTGCGCCTTCAACCACTCGGCCACCTCTCCGCGGGAGCGCTTCGGCGGCAAGGGGCATAGTACGGGTTCGCGCCAAGGACAAGAACGCGGCGAAAATTGCGGTATTGCCTTGCTGGAATTCGACCCTATGGTCGCGAGCAAGCCCCTTGCTGGAGCCCGCATGATCCGCTTTTTGTTCCGCTTCATCGGCCTTTGGCTGCTGGCAGGCGCGTTCGTCGCGCTCGTGATCGACGGAACCCGCAGCGTCAGCGCATCGCAATTCGTGGCGGCACCCCTGCGGTCGATCTGGGCGCTCATCGACCCGGCAAGTCTCGCCGCTGCGCAAGCGCGGTTCGCGAGCGGTACCCTTGGCCAGCTTTTCGAGTACCTGCTTTCGGCTCCCTTCTTCGCGTTTCTTGCAGTCTTGGGGCTTTTGTTTCTGCTCATCGGACGGCGGAAGCGGGAAAAAGTCATCGGCTATTCGTCGCGCGACTAGTGCCGCTCGCGAGGCTTTGATCGGCGGGCCGCTCGCGGGACCCGGCGCAGGACCTTATATTGGCGGCAGAACCCAAGGAGACAGACGATGCTCTTCTTCCGCAAGAACCTCGAAATGCCCGCCGCGAAAGACGCGCTGCCTGGCCGCACGCAAGCGATGCCGACCGCCCAGAACCATTTCGTGCTGAAGACCCCGATCAAAGGCCCCTATCCCGCCGGCTTCAAGCAGGCGATCTTCGGGCTCGGCTGCTTCTGGGGCGCCGAGCGCAAATTCTGGGAATTGCCCGGCGTCTATACTACCGCCGTCGGCTATGCCGCGGGCCTCACGCCGAACGCGACCTATGAAGAAGTCTGCTCGGGCCGTACCGGGCACAACGAAGTCGTGCTCGTGATCTATGACCCCGCGAAGATTTCTTTCGAGAAACTACTCAAGACCTTCTGGGAAAGCCATGACCCAACGCAGGGCATGCGACAGGGTAATGACGTCGGCACGCAATACCGCTCCGGCATCTATGTTTCCGACGCCGATCAGAAGAAAGCCGCGCTCGCCTCGAAGGCCGAATACGAGAAGGCGCTAAAAGCTAAAGGCTATGGCGGGGTCACGACCGAAATTCTGGACGCGCCGGAGTTTTATTTCGCCGAGGAATATCACCAGCAGTATCTGGCGAAGAACCCGCATGGCTATTGCGGCCTTGGCGGCACGGGGGTCGCCTGCCAGATCGGGACCGGGGTTGCCGCCTCCGCCCACTAAGGTGCCCGCTTGTAAAAATCCCGTTGCAAAATCCCGGCCGGCCGTGGCATCGATTGCTTCATGGCGAAGCAAACCGATCCGCGGCCGGTACCGTTTTTCGAGCTATGGCTCGAGCGGCTGATTTTCCAGAGCCGCTGGGTGATGGCGCCGTTCTATTTCGGCCTCATCATTTCGCTCCTCGTCCTGCTGATGAAGTTCGTGCAGGAGCTGATCCACTTCATCGCAATCTCGGCAGCATCGACCGAAGCCGACATCATCCTCGGCGTGCTTTCGCTGATCGACCTTTCGCTGACCGCGAACCTAGTGCTGATTGTCGTGTTCTCGGGCTACGAAAACTTCGTTTCCAAGATCGACCCCGAGGGTCATCCGGACTGGCCGGAATGGATGACGCAGATCGACTTCACGGGCCTCAAGCAGAAACTGTTTGCTTCGATCGTCGCGATCTCGGCCGTGCAGGTGCTCAAAGCCTTCATGAAGCTCGGCAACATGCCGGACGGCTCGACCGGCGCCAGCACCGACCGCTATCTGTTCTGGCTGGTCGGCATTCACATCGTGTTCGTGCTTTCGGGTCTAGCACTCGCATGGACCGACAAGATCGGCGATGCAAAACACGCCAAGGGCCACTGAGCGCGGGCGCGCGTCAGACGCGAAAATAGTCCCGGTACCAGTCGACGAATTTCGCAACTCCCTCCTCTACCGGCGTCGAGGGGCGATATCCCGTCAATTTCTCCAAGAGGTCGGCGCTTGCGAAAGTATCGCGCACGTCGCCCGGCTGCATCGGCATCATATTCCTGATTGCTTTCTTACCGAGCTTCGCCTCGATCGCCTCGACGAAGCGCGTAAGCTCGATCGGCGAACCGCCGCCGATATTGACGACGCGAAACGCCGCGGCAGGACTTAGTGAATCAATCGGGTCGCTCGCGGCGCCCAGTTCGGGCGGCAGCGGCACGAGCCGCGCAATCGCCTCGACCAGATCGTCGATGAAGGTGAAGTCGCGTGACATGCGGCCTTCGCCATAAACGTCGATCGGCTTGTCTTTCAAGATCGCGTCCGTAAACTTGAACAGCGCCATGTCCGGGCGGCCCCACGGTCCATAGACCGTGAAGAAGCGTACCGCGGTAGTGGGGATTGCGAAAAGGTGCGAATAGGAGTGCGCCATGAGTTCGCCGGCCTTTTTCGTGGCGGCGTAGAGCGTCAACGGATGGTCGGCGCGCTCGGTCTCGACGAAGGGCATCTTCTTATTCGCGCCATAGACCGAACTCGTGGATGCGAAAATGTAGTGCTTCGGCGGCTTGCGGCGCATAATCTCCAATAGATTGAACGTGCCATCGACGTTCGAGCGCACATAGGCTTCCGGATTTTCGAGGCTGTAGCGCACGCCTGCCTGGGCTGCGAGATGCACGATCACGTCCGGATTTGCTCCTGCGTGAATCGCCTCGAACTTCTTTGCGTCCTCGATGTTGGCGATATGCGCGGTGAAGCGGTTCGAGCCTGCGAGGATCCCGTGGCGTTTCTTCTTCAACTCGACGTCATAATAAGGTGTCAGTGCGTCAATGCCCTGCACTTCGTGGCCGTCGGCGAGCAGCCGCTTCGCGAGATTGAAGCCGACGAAGCCGGCGGTGCCCGTGATCAGAAAACGCATCGATGTCTTTTACGGAAGCATCTGGAGAAAATGGCGCACCCGACACGATTCGAACGTGTGACCTTTGCCTTCGGAGGGCAACGCTCTATCCAGCTGAGCTACGGGTGCTTGGCTTTTCAAATATCCGATTGGGCGGCCTATCGCAACGCATGGGCAAGTGCCGCCAATCGCTGCGAGATTTGGCTTTCCGGGTCGTTCAGGGGATCGAGCGCCGTGAAGTGATTTGCGCCCGCAATCTCGCAATATGCAGTCTCGGCGCCCTGTTTCGCCCACGCCTCGGCGACCGTTCTGCTTTGGCGCAGATATTCGGCGCTTTCCGCGCCGCCGGCCCACGCGTCCAGGGTCCGCTTTCCGGAAAGCGGCCAATACAGCGGCGAAAGCCGCGACGCTTCCGCTGTGTCCAGTTGAAGCGCGTTGTTGATCGTAGTCGGCACCAGCGGCGTCAGATCGAACAGGCCCGAAATGGACAGACCGGAGGGAACGAGATTCTCGGGTAAATCATGTTCTGTGCTCCATTCGCGCCAGTCGGTTGCGAGCAGACACGCCGTAAGATGTCCGCCCGCGGAATGTCCGCACGCCAGAATCCGCCGCCGATAGCGGCGCCAGAGACTGAACGCCGCGACCCGCACTTCTTCGATAATCAATCCGACCGAAACCTGTGGGCAGAGATTGTATCCGCAGAGCGCCAGTGCAACGCCGTTCGCGTTTGCACCTTTTGCCAGATGGCTGAAGGTCTCCGGTTCGAACGACTGCCAATAGCCGCCGTGAATAAAGAGCGCGAGCGGCGCATTGCGCGAAGCATCCGGCCAGAAGATATCGGTCTTGAGTCTCGGTTGGGGGCCATAAGCGTCCTGCTCGACGTACTTATGCGCCGCGCGGAATATCTTCGCGTCGCTTTTCCACTTCGCGAAAATGGCCGGATGCTCCGGCACGCGAGCGCGGTTGTTGTATTCGGCTTCAAGATCGGTGGCGGTCATGACGGCCGCGACATTGCGCGAAAGCCGGAATGCAAACAAGGGCGGCCATGACAGCCGCCCTTTCTTTACGCGTATCTCTGCGCGCTTAATTCACCGGCGCGGGCCGGATCTGCATGCGCAAAGTTTCCTCGACTACCTGATCGAAGGAGTCCTTCTTCGCGTTCGGCACGTTCTTCTTGCGCTCGGCGGCGACGTAGGCGTCGCGCTCCTTCACGAGTTGCGCGAGCTTCTCGTCGATGGCCTTGCGTTCGGCGTTCTGCTTTTCGATTTCCGCCTTGCGAGCGGCCGGAGGCAGCTTTTGCAGATTTTCCGGCAATTCGGCATCTGGCACCGATTCGAGCTTTACGCGGCCCGATTCAACGTCGGCGACCAGATCGCCATCGGCCGAAACCACGCCCGAATTCTTGCTCTTGTTACGATAGACCGCGATGTCGGTTGCGGTGGACTGCGGTGCTGCGGCAAAATTATTTAACCGCTCCTGCACGTTCTGTTGCTGTGCGCGCTTGCCGTAAGGCAACACGGTTCGGTTCAGGCGAATTTGCAGTTCCAGAATCTCGCGATCATAAGGCGTCTTGATGATGACTGCGACGCCGCCGTCCTGTGGGATCTGGATATATTTACCGTCGCCGAGTTGCGCGATCTCGCGCCAGAAGCGCTCGGTGTCGCGCGCCGGCCCCGCCTGCACCGCGTTCACGATGATGCCGCGAGCACGCGCGTCCTTGATTACTTCCGAATATTTCCGGTCCTGCTTGTAATCCATGTGCGGCGGCGCATCGCCGACCAGAAACACGATCTTGCGGACGTTGCTATCCTGCGTCCAGTTCAGCTTGGTGACCGCGACGTCGAGTGCTTCATTCACGCTTTCCGGCCAGTCACCACCGCCCTGCGCGCGGAATTTCAGAAGCTCCGCGTAGAGTCCTTGAATGTCGACCGTGAGATCGAACTTCTTCGTCACGTATTCGTCGCCGATGTCGCGATAGGCGACGAGCGCCATGCGGACCTCGGCGTCTGGATTTGCGTCCACAATCGCGGTCGCAATCGACCAGATCTTGCGCTTCGCATTTTCGATCAGCCCACTCATCGAGCCGGTGGTGTCGAGCACGAAGGCGACTTCGACAATGGGTTTGGCGGCGCGTGCCGGGTAAACCGAAAGCGGCACCATCAGCGCGGTGACCAGAGCCAGATATACAAGTGTCAATCGCATGAAACCCTCTCCCAATGGTTCTAAGATGCACGAAGATGATTTCGCGGCATGCGGGCCGAACGGGGATGGAACCGGGGCGAAGGGCGGGCGGCTGTATGGCGAAATTCGTTGCGCTTCAGGTCAGCGCTTCTGCCGCGTTTCTTCTCGGTTTCACGAAAAACGCTTCTGCTAGTATTCTAAAGCATCACGCCATGACGAATCCGGTCCCCATCCCGCCGCCTTTCGGCCAAAACAATTTTGAACCCGCGCGCACGATCTGCCGCGGCGCGATTCGGCTTCTTCATGCGATGGGCTATGCCGCGATCACCGAACTGCCGCTGCCGTCCGGCCGCCGCGCGGACATCGCCGCGATCGGCACCTCCGGCGAAATCTGGATCGTCGAAGTGAAGTCGTGCCTCAACGATTTCCGCACCGACCAGAAATGGGAAGAATACCGTGCGCATTGCGACCGGCTGTTCTTCGCGGTCGATTGCGAATTTCCGCAGGAAGTGATCCCGCAGGAAGCGGGACTCATGGTGGTCGACGGCTATGGCGGTGCGATTCTGCGCGAGGCTTCCGCGCATCCGCTGGTGGCGGCGACGCGCAAAGCGGTGATGCTGCGGATCGCGCGCATCTCGTCGTCGCGGCTTTCCGCGATCAACGACCCGAAAATCCAGGCGGAACTTCTTTAGCGTCAGCGCGGCGCGCGCTTGGCGAGAATGCGCTGCAACGTGCGGCGATGCATGTTCAGCCGCCGCGCGGTTTCGGAAACATTGCGTTCGCAAAGTTCGTAAACGCGCTGGATGTGTTCCCAGCGCACGCGATCGGCCGACATCGGCTTCTCCGGCGGCGGCGCCTTTTCGCCGCCGACAGCGGTCAGCGCGGCATAGATGTCGTCGGCATCGACGGGTTTGGCGAGATAATCGACCGCGCCGAGTTTGATCGCGGTAACGGCGGTCGCGATGTTGCCGTAGCCGGTGAGCACGATGCCGCGCGCTTCGGGGCGCTTTTCCTTGAGCGCGGAAATCACGTCGAGGCCGTTGCCGTCGCCGAGACGCATATCCACGACCGCATAAGCCGGCGGATTGTCTTTGACCTTTGCGAGGCCATCCGCGATCGAATCGGCGGTCGAAACCTCGAAGCCGCGGCCTTCCATGGCGCGGGCCAGCCGCTCCAGAAAGGGCTTGTCATCATCGACGATTAAAAGGTGCTTGTCGGTTCCAAGGCCGTTAGCGGATGCGCCGGCCATTGCAAATTGCTCCATATCTCACTCTGCGGCGCTGCTTGCCGCCTACTTGCCCGCTCGGAAGTGCCTGAAAAGCGGACCTTCGCCGCCCCTGCGACATTTAGTGCGCCCCGGGGTCGCTGGCAAGGGAAGGTTCAGGCGGGCGTTCCGTGCGCGCTGGGGTTGTACCGTTCGCGACTTCAAGCGCTTCGCGCCGCCAGCTCACGCGAACCACGGCGCCGGTCTGTGGCAGCGCGCGATTCTCCACGCGCAAACTGCCACCGCCGCGTTCCAACAGCGTCTTTGCGATGAAGAAGCCGAGTCCGAGACCGCCTTGTTCTTCGTCGCCCTTGTTCCGCCGGAACGGACTTTGCCCGCGCGCACGCAGATAAGGCTCGCCGATGCGGCCGATGATCTCCGGCGCAAAGCCCGGACCGTCATCGGAGACCGCAATATTGACGACGACCGTGTTCCATTCCGCGGCGATGACGACTTTATCCTTCGCGAAGTCCGCGGCGTTCTCGACGATGCTTTCGAGCCCGTAGAGAATCGCGGGATTGCGCACGACTACCGGCTCGTTGCTGCGATCTTCAGGCAGCCGGATCTCGAATTCGATATCGAAATCGCGCAAGGGTGCCACCACTTCCTCGATCAAATGCGAAAGTGGCATCTTGTCGAATGGGGCAAGCCCGGATTCCAGCGAAGTCAGCGTGCGCAGGATCGTGCGGCAGCGTTCGGTCTGCTGACGGAGGAGCCGGATGTCGGCGCCATGTTGTGAGCCTTCGGGAATCGCCCGTTCCAGTTCGCGCGTGACGAGCGCAATCGTCGCAAGCGGCGTGCCGAGTTCGTGGGCTGCCGCGGCGGCAAGGCCGTCGATCGCGGAAATCTGCTGCTCGCGCGCAAGCACAAGTTCGGTCGCAGCCAGCGCGTCGGAGAGTTTTCTTGTTTCGTCGGCGACGCGCCAGGCATAGGCACCGATGAACACGACCGAGATCACAATCGAGAACCAGATCCCGGCGACATAAGGAGGTGGCAGCACGATCGGCTCGCCACTCCAGGGCAAGGGCAGCGAATGTACGGCGAGCACGGTCGATACGGTCACCACCAGCGCGCCGAGCAGGAGCGTCGTGCGGGGCTTCAGCGCCATCGCCGAAATCAGGACCGGCGCCAGAAACAGCACGCTGAACGGATTGACGAGTCCGCCGGTCAGATAAAGCAGCATCGCAAGCTGCACGGTATCGAAGCCGAGCAGAGCACCCGCCTCCTTGTCCGAAAGGCGGTAGGTCGTGGTGTAGCCGAGACGGAGCGCGACGTTGACGGCGGCTGTCACGCCCACGATCGCGAAGGCGGGGATCGCCGGCAGCGAATAGTCGAGACCCCATTCTACGATCGCAAGCGCGATAGTCTGGCCCGCCACCGCGAGCCAGCGCAGGTTGATCAGCGCATTCAGGCTGAGGCCAAAATGATGCTGGCCGCTCATCCGCTCGCCGGGGTTGCTCATCCTGCCATCTTAGGCATTTCGCAGCCGCCCGACGAGAATTTACGGGCGGTTCTGCCGCAATTCGGCTAGAAGGCCGGGCTAGTTTCGCTATTCCCCATGAACGTGAACGTTTCCCCGCCTGCGATCGAAGCGGATCGCCTGACCAAGCGCTACGGCGACGCCGTCGCGGTGGACGCGATTTCGTTCAGCATCCAGGCGGGCAGCGTGACAGGACTGCTCGGCGGCAACGGTGCGGGCAAGACCACGACCATCGGCATGATCATGTCGCTGGTGGCGCCGACTTCAGGCCGGGTGAGCGTGCTCGGATACGACATGGCGCGCGACGCCTATCGCGTATTGCACCGGATGAATTTCGAGAGCCCTTATGTCGATCTCCCGCACCGGCTAACTGTGCGGCAAAACCTTTCCGTGTTCGGCAGGCTCTATAGCGTTGCAAATGTTCCGGAGCGGATCGAGCGGCTCGCCGCCGATCTGGACCTGAAATCCTTCATCGACCGGCAATCCGGGAAACTTTCGGCAGGCCAGAAAACGCGCGTCGCGCTCGCGAAAGCGCTGATCAATGAGCCGGATATTCTGATCCTCGACGAACCGACCGCCTCGCTCGACCCGGACACCGCGGATTGGATCCGGAGCCATCTCGAACGCTATCGCGCCACCAACAACGCGACGATCCTGCTCGCATCGCACAACATGGGCGAGGTTGAGCGGCTCTGCGACCGCGTCTTGATGATGAAGCGCGGCAAGATCGTGGACGACGATGCGCCGGAAAAGCTGATTGCGCGCTACGGCCGCCAGAATCTCGAGGAAGTTTTCCTCGACATCGCGCGCGGCACGGGCGCCGCAAAGAAGGAGGCCGCTGAATGAGTGCAGCCTCCTCGCCCGCATTTTCGTTCTCGCGCATTTTCGCGATGGTGATGCGCCACTGGTATTTGTTGCGCTCGTCGTGGCCACGGCTTTTGGAACTGATTTACTGGCCGCTGGTGCAGATGATCATGTGGGGCTTCCTGCAAAGCTTCATGGCGAAACAGACCGGCGCGCTCGCCGTGGCGGCAGGCACATTTCTCGCCGCCGTACTCCTGTGGGACATTCTGTTTCGCGGGCAACTCGGCTTTTCGTTTTCGTTTCTCGAAGAGATGTGGTCGCGCAATCTCGCGAACCTGATGATCTCGCCGCTGCGACCCATAGAATTCGTGCTCTCGATGATTACGATGTCGCTCATTCGGCTGATCATCGGCGTGGTGCCGGTAACGTTCCTGGCGATGTTTTTCTTCGGCTTCAATTTCTGGGGACTCGGCATCGCGCTCGCGGCGTTCTTCGCCAATCTCCTGCTGACAAGCTGGGCGATCGGGTTGTTGTGCGCGGGGCTCGTGTTGCGCAACGGGCTCGGCGCGGAGGGCCTCACCTGGTCGATCATGTTTCTGTTTCTGCCGCTGACTTGCGTCTACTATCCGGTCGCGATCTTGCCGGCATGGCTGCAGCCGATCTCCTGGGCGCTGCCGCCGACCAGCGTGTTCGAAGGCATGCGTGCGCTCGTGCTCGAACACACGTTCCGCGCCGACCTGATGCTGTGGGCGTTCGGGCTGAACGTGATCTGGATTTCGCTCGCGGGCTGGGGCTTTCTCAAGCTCATGCACTCGTCGAAACAGATCGGCTCCTTGATGAGTGTAGGCGAATAGCTGCCTTGATTTGACCTGATCAAAAAAACGTCACAGGGTCCCGCGCTGCAACACGGGACGCTGAAAAGCGCTGTAATTTCATGCCGATTGGCGAATTTGGCCGCGCCCCGGACATGCCGGAACAGACCGGCGGGCCGGTTCTTTCGACGCCGCTTTACTGGTTTTACGAATGGGGTCAGGCGGCGCTCAATCCTTCACGCGCGCTCGCCGACGCGACCAAACTCTATTTCAAAAACCCGCTTAATCCGTTTTCGCAAACCGAATTCGGAAAGAACATGGCGGCGGCGGCCGAGCTCTTCGAGCGCACCACGCGCCGCTACTCGAAGCCCGAATGGCATATCGATTCCACGCTGGTCGGCGGCGAGCGCGTGCCGGTGACGATCCGCCCGGTGTGGGAGCGTCCGTTCTGCAAGCTTTTGCATTTCGAGCGCCACTTCGAACACACGCCGAAGCGGCCGCAACCGCGGCTCCTGATCGTGGCGCCGATGTCGGGCCATTACGCGACGCTCTTGCGCGGCACGGTCGAAGCGTTCCTGCCGAACCATGAAGTTTACATCACCGACTGGGCCGACGCGCGCATGGTGCCGCTGGCCGAAGGCCCGTTCGATCTCGACGATTACATCGACTACGTCATCAGCATGTTTCACTGGCTCGGTATCGGCGCGCACGCGGTCGCGGTGTGCCAGCCGTCTGTGCCGGTGCTGGCCGCGGTCGCGCGCATGGAAGCGGAGAACGATCCCTACGTTCCGTTCTCGATGACGCTGATGGGCGGGCCGATCGACACGCGCAAAAGCCCGACCGCGGTGAACAAGCTCGCCGAAGAGCGCGGCATGAGCTGGTTCCGCACCCACGTAATTTCGAAAGTTCCGTTTCCGCATCCGGGCTTCATGCGCGAGGTCTATCCGGGCTTTCTCCAGCTCGGCGGTTTCATCGGCATGAATCTCGACCGCCATGTCGAAGCGCATCGCGCGCTGTTCAACAATCTGGTCGAGGGCGACGGCGATTCCGCGAAGAAGCACCAGGAATTCTATGACGAGTATCTCGCGGTGATGGATCTCACCGCCGAGTTCTATTTGCAGACGGTGGAGAAGGTGTTCGTCCGCCACGATCTGCCGAACGGCACCTTCAAGCATCGCGACAAGCCGGTCGATCCTTCGCTGATCCGCCGCACCGCGCTGCTTACCATCGAAGGCGAGAATGACGACATTTCCGGGCTCGGCCAGACGGAAGCGACTCATGCGCTGTGTCCGAACATTCCGGAAGGAAAGAAGGTGCATTACGTGCAGCCGAAGGTCGGCCATTACGGCGTCTTCAACGGCTCGCGTTTCCGGGCCGAAATCGCGCCGCGGATTTCCGATTTCGTGCTTTCCAACAACAATAGTTACGCCGACGGCACCAGCGCGTCTCCGCGCGCGAGGCCCAGAACCACGGCTTGAAGCGAAGGCTTGCGTAATTTTGCCATCGGCGCTTGCCTGACTGTGGTCAGAGGCGAATCACTTTGGCGATGCGCGTACTCAATTTTCTCAATCGGCAGGCGGCACCGGTTCCCGAGACGATGACCGTGATCTCGGGCGAGCGGCGCTTCGAGCTTGCCATCGTGCGCCATCCGCGCGCGCGGCGCTACACGATCCGCGTGCGCGCCGCGAACCGCGACGTGGTGCTGACCATGCCCCGGCGCGGCAGCCTCGCGGAAGCGCACCAATTCGCGCAGAAGAACGTCGGCTGGATCGCGGCGAAGCTCGAGAAGCTGCCGGACATCGTACCCTTTGCCGACGGCGCAACGATTCCGTTTCGTGGCGAGGCGCACCGGATTGAGCATAAGCCGAATGCGCGCGGCACCGCATGGATCGAGCACGACGAAAGCGGAAACGCGAAAATCTGCGTTGCGGGAAATGCCGCGCATGTATCGCGCCGCGTGACTGACTTTCTGAAACGCGAGGCAATGCGCGCGCTTTCGGAAGCGAGCCGCGCCTATGCTTTTAGGCTCGGCGTCACGGTCGGGAAAATCACGCTTCGCGACTCGGCCTCGCGCTGGGGCTCGTGTTCGGAGAGCGGATCGCTCTCTTATTCATGGCGCTTGATTCTCGCGCCTGACTTCGTACTCGATTATCTCGCGGCGCACGAGATCGCGCACCGGATCGAACTCAATCACTCGCCGCGGTTCTGGAAGCTGCTGGATTCGATGACGCGGGAACGCGTGCGCGCGGAAGCGTGGCTGGACGCGCACGGCAACGGCCTGCATCGCTACGGCAAGCCGCGTTAGTTGCGCCTGATTCCGAAAAGACGATCGAGGAACCAGCCGTCGATGCCGCGGTCGGCCTGTTGGTCGTTCTGCGGCTGGTCGGTGCGGACATCGGCCGGCGGCACCAGCGGACCGTCCTGATAACGTTGATCGCCGCCGGGCAATTCGACTACCGGCAAATTCTGGTGCGCCGTGCGCATGAACTTGTTCCAGACATCGACCGGGAGATTGGCGCCGGAGGCTTTCCGCGTCGGCGAGGAATCGTCGTTGCCGATCCAGACGCCGGTGACGAGCGCGCCGGTGTACCCCACGAACCAGGCGTCGCGATAATCCTGGCTGGTGCCGGTCTTGCCGGCGGCGGGCCAGTTCGGGATCGAGGCGCGCTTCGCGGTGCCGGTGAGCAACGTCTCCTGCAACATCTGGTTCATCTGCGCGACATGCGGCGGCGCGATTACGCGGCCGTGTCCGGGTTGCGTTCTCGCGTAGAGAATTTTTCCCTTGGCGTCGCGCACCTGCGCGATCACATGCGGAATTACGCCGATGCCGCCGTTTGCGAACGGCACGTAGGCGCCGACAAGCTCGAGCACCGAGACTTCCGAGGTGCCGAGCGCGAGCGTCGCGTTTGCGTTGAGATCGGACACGATGCCGAGGCGATGCGCGGTTTTTGCGACTGCCGCTGGACCGACCTCGAGCGCAAGACGAACTGCGACCGTGTTCAGAGAAAGTGCCAGCGCGGTCTGGAGCGACACCGGACCGTAATATTGGCCTGTCGAATTTTCCGGACGCCAGCCGCGCACTTGAATCGGCGCATCGTCGCGCACGGTATCGGGCGTCATGCCGCGCTCGAGCGCGGTCAGATAAACGAAAGGCTTGAACGCCGAGCCGGGCTGGCGCTTCGCGGAGACCGCGCGATTGAACTGGCTCTCGTTATAATTGACACCGCCGACGAGCGCGCGCACCGCGCCGTTCGGGTCCATCGCGACGATCGCGCCTTGGCTCACGCCATATTTCTCGCCCTTCTGCGCGATCTCTTCGGCGAGCGCACGCTCGGCCGCCGCCTGCAAATTCGCGTCGATCGTGGTCTGCACGGTGATGTCGACGTCGAACTGCCCGACATAATCGTTGAGCGCATCCATCACCCAGTCGGCGACATAGCCCGAAGAACCGGTGCGGTTGTTCGCGATCTTCGGCGGACGGGTCTGCGCGATCTTCTTCATCTCGGGTGTGATGAAACCAGCTTCCTCCATCGCCGCGAGTACGAGGAGCGCGCGCTCCTGCGCGGCTTCTGGATTGCGGGTCGGCGCAAGCCGCGACGGCGATTTGACGAGGCCTGCGAGCATCGCGGCCTCCGAAAGCGTGACCGCGCGCGCAGACTTTCCGAAATAGCGCTGCGCCGCAGCCTCGACGCCGTAAGCGCCGGAGCCGAAATAGACGCGATTCAGATACATCTCGATGATCTGTGCCTTGGAGAATTTCACCTCCAGCCAGACTGCGAGAATGACTTCCTGTAATTTGCGCTCGAGCGTGCGCTCCTGCGTCAGAAACAGATTCTTTGCGAGTTGCTGCGTCAGCGTCGAGCCGCCTTCGCGCAAACGCCCGCGTAGAATATTTACGCCGATCGCGCGCACGATGCCGATCGGGTCGATGCCAAAGTGATAATAGAAGCGGCGATCCTCGATCGCGACGAAAGCCTGCGGCAGATATTTCGGCAACGCCGCGAGCGGCAATTCCTTGCCGGCCATCTCGCCGCGCACGGCGATCACTTTGTTGTCGAGGCCGACGATGGTGATCGTCGGGGGACGCTTCGGAATGACAAGCGTCTGGATCGGCGGCAGCTTGGTGAATTGCCACGCGATCAGGCCCGAAAGCGCGAAGCCGCCCCAGAGCGCCAGCACGAACATCCAGTAGAAGAAGCGGCGGATCGGGCCGCGGCCCTTGCCGCCACCCGACAAGCGGCGACGCGGCGGCTTGCCTTTGCGCGGGCGCCCGGAATGCGGACCGGCCGCGCGGTCGCGCGCGCTTAAGCGCAGATCGAGCCGCGTCTCCCGATTCGCCATTCTGGGTTCGCGGCGCTTCGTGCGTCCGCCGAGCCAGCCCATATATAAAGAGCCTCGCTGCCCGCGCGCGGCCGTCCACGCGCGTTAAGGAGTCTTAAAGGGCCTGCTTTAAGGCGAAGTTAAGCCGCGCTTATCGCGCGGCGACGGCCTTGCGCGGTTTTTCTTCCAGTTCCTCGCGTTCGAAAACCGCCAGTAACGCGCGTTTGATCGAAGCCTGCCGTTGCGCGGAGGCGATCTTCGCACCCATCAGGTCGGTAACGTAGAAGACATCGACCGCGCGCTCACCGAAGGTTGCGACATGAGCCGACGCGATATTGAGGCTCAGCCGCGAGATCGTGTTCGTCAGATCGTAGAGCAGACCGGGGCGGTCGAGGCCGGTCACCTCGATCACGGTGTGACGGTCGGACCAGGCGTTGTTCACGTTCACTTCCGGCTGCAGGCGGAACGGCTTGATGCGCGGGCGCGGCGGACGCTTGGCGACGATTTCGGGCAGCCGCATTTCGCCGCGTAGTGCGGCTTCAATGCTGTTTGCGATCCGCTGGGCACGGCGGATTTCGTCCTCGTCCATGTCGAATTCGCGTGAGATCGAAACGGTGTCGAGCGCGTAACCGTCGGTCGTGGTGTTGATCTGCGCGTCCACGATATTGGCACCGGCCGCAGCGCAAGCGCCGGCAATGGCCGAGAGCAGCCGCGGGTGGTCCGGCGTGAACAGCGTGAGCTCGGTGACGCCGCGCGCGAAATCGGCGCGCACCGACGACGCAACAATCTGCCCGCCCGCTTCGGCTTCGCGGATGAATTTCGCGTGCTCGAGCTTGCGCGCAAGATCGACCTTCAGCCAGTAGGGCGGATAGTGGCGCAGGATGTAACGGTCTAATTCCTGCACGTTGCCGTTGCCGAAGGCCGCGCGGAATTCCGCCTGCGCCATCTCGACCCGGCGCGAGCGATTCACTTCCGAGAAGCCACCGGTGAGCACCGGCTCGGTCTCGTAATAAAGCGTGCGCAGAAGCTGCGCCTTCCAGCCGTTCCACACGCCTGGGCCGACCGCGCGAATGTCGGCGGTCGTGAGAATCGTGAGCATCTTCAGCCGCTCAAGATTCTGCACGACGGCGGCGAAGTCCTCGATTGTCTTGCGGTCGGAGAGATCGCGCGACTGCGCGATCGTGGACATGGTCAGATGCTGCTCGATCAACCAAGCGATGGTTTCGGTGTCGGCCGGTGACAGCCCGATGCGCGGGCAGAACTTACGCGCGACCTTCGCGCCGGCAATCGAATGATCTTCCGGCCTGCCCTTCGCGATGTCGTGCAGAAACAGCGCAACGTAAAGCAACTCGCGATTCTTGATGCCTTTCATCAGTTCGTTCGCGACGCCATATTCCGGATTGGTGCCGCGCTCGATTTCGGACAGCACGCCGATGCAGCGGATCAGATGCTCGTCGACCGTATAGTGGTGATAGAGGTTGAACTGCATCATAGCCACGACGTGGCCGAATTCCGGCACGAAGCGGCCAAGCACGCCCGCCTCGTTCATCTTGCGAAGCACGATCTCGGGGGCGTGCTTCGAGGAAACGATTTCGCGAAACAACTTGTTTGCGTCCTCGTCAGTCCGCAGATCGCCGTCGATCAGTTTCAGTGAATTGCGCGCGAGCCGGAGCGCGTCAGGATGAAACTCCAGATCCTGCTGGTCGGCGATATGAAAGAGCCGCAGCAGGTTGATCGGATTTTTCTGGAAGACCTTGTCGTTTGCTACGTTCACGCGCTCGTTGTCGATCACGAAATCCGGATAGTCCTTCACCGGGCGTTTCTTGCGCCGCGCGAAGCGCGTAATCACGCGCGTCAGCGCGGGTGCGCTTTTGACGTGAATTTCTTCCAGTTCGGCGCAGACGATGCCGGTCAGATCGCCAACATCCTTTGCGACCAGAAAATAGTGCTTCATGAAGCGCTCGACGTCGCGCTGACCCGGATGATCGGTGTAGCCCAAGCGATGCGCCATCTCCTCCTGCACCTCGAAGGAAAGGCGCTCCTCCGCGCGGCCGGTAAGGAAATGCAGATGGCAGCGCACGGCCCAGAGAAAATCCGCACAGCGTCGGAACAGCGCGCGCTCGGCCTTCGTGAATAGACCCTTGCCGACGAGTTCTTCCACGTCGCGCACGCGATAAACATATTTTCCGATCCAGTTTAGTGTGTGTAGGTCGCGCAAGCCGCCCTTGCCGTCCTTCACATTCGGCTCGACGAGGTAACGCGATTGGCCGACACGCTTGTGGCGTTCGTCACGCTCGGCAAGTTTCGCGGCGACGAACTCGGCCGCCGTGCCCTGCACGACTTCCTTGTCGAACCGCTTCTGGAATTCGTCGAACAGTGCTTCGTCGCCGACCAGCAGCCGCGCCTCCAGGAGCGCGGTGCGGATTGTCATGTCGGCGCGGCCCTGACGGATGCACTCATCTACGGAGCGCGTCGCGTGGCCGACTTTGAGGCCCATATCCCACAGCGCATAGAGAATCGCTTCGGCAACGCTCTCGCCCCATGCGGTCTGCTTGTAGGGGAGCAAGAACAGGAGATCGATGTCGGAGCCGGGCGCGAGCAGCCCGCGTCCGTAACCGCCAACGGCGACCACGCTCATACGCTCGGCCGACGACGGATTGTCGGAACGATAAAGTTGCTCGGCCGCGACTTCGTAGGCGAGCGTGATGATCGAATCCATCAGGCGCGAGAGCGCTTCGGCGCAGCCGCGCCCATGCAGCCCGCCGAGCAAACGCTTCTCGGCGTTTTCGCGGCCTTCGTTCATCGCCGCTTTCAGCCGCTGCGTAAGCGCTGCGCGAATGTCCGGGACGCGGCCCTCATGCGCAGCGGAAAGACCCGCAAGCTCGGCGCGGAGCTTGGCAACATTGATGAGATCCGCCTGACCGGGCTTGGCCCGGCGGCGGCGTTTGGGTTCGCGCGACATGTCGGGGAAATAGCGGGAAATCGTTGCATTCCGAATATCTGATTGCACGAATTCCGTCATCGTTTCCGTAGCAATATAACATTGAAAATTTGTGCTTATTTCCTATTGACAGTTAATCTACGTATGAACCAGTGTATTCCATGAAATTCACGGAATTTCTCAGGGGTATCCAATGCAAATTCTTTCTCGACTGGGCCGCATAGCGCTCACCGCAGTTGCCGTTCTCGCGTTCACCGCCGCCGCAAAAGCGCAGGTCACGGAAATCCGCATCGACTGGGCAACCTACAATCCTGTCTCGATCGTGCTGAAGCAGCAGGGCCTGCTCGAAAAGGAATTCGAGAAGGACGGCATCAAGATCCGCTGGGTGCAGACGCTCGGCTCGAACAAGGCGCTCGAATTCCTGAACGCCGGTTCGATCGACTTCGGCTCGACAGCCGGCTCCGCCGCGCTCGTCGCCAAGATCAACGGCAACCCGATCAAGTCGATTTATGTCTATTCGCGCCCCGAGTGGACCGCGCTCGTCACCGGCGCGAAATCGAGTATCACCAAGGTCTCCGATCTCAAGGGCAAGTCGGTGGCGGTCACGCGCGGCACCGATCCGCACATCTTTCTTGTGCGCGCACTCGCCGAAGCCGGCCTGACCGACAAGGACGTCCGCTTCGTATTGTTGCAGCACGCTGATGGTCGTCTCGCGCTTTCGCGCGGCGACGTCGATGCCTGGGCGGGCCTCGACCCGATGATGGCGGCAGCCGAACTCGACGAAGGCGCGAAGCTCTTCTACCGCAAGCCCGAAGCAAACACCTGGGGCATCCTCAACGTTCGCGAGGAATTCGCCAAGGCGCATCCCGAACTCGTGCAGCGCGTGCTCAAGGTTTACGAGCAGGGCCGCCGCTGGTCGCTCGCAAATCCGGACCAACTGACGAAGCTGCTGGCCGCTGCTGCGAAGATTCCAGAGAACGTCGCCGCGAAGCAGCTGAAAGAACGCACCGAACTCACGCATAGCGCGATCGGCAAGCCGCAGCGCGACTCGATCCTTGCTGCTGGCATCGCGCTCCAGAAGGCAGGCGTGATCGATGCGAAAGTCAATGTCGAACAGGTACTGAACGACCTCATCGACGAGCGCTTCAACGCGTCGCTGTCGAACTGATCGCCTGACGCTGCTATCATGAGCGTCATGGACGCCATTCAACAACGAGACGCCGCCGCCGAGGCGGCGTCTCCCGTTACCAGTCAGGTGCGCAGTTCGCGTTTCGGCGTGCGCTTCGTGCTGGGTATTTTGCTTCCGATTTTACTCGCAATCGGCTGGGAATTCGCGGTTGCCAATGGCTACGCGGTAGGCCGGCTGATGCCGCCGCCGAGCCGCATCTTCAAAACGCTTTATGATCTCGCCGCCACCGGCGAACTCTGGCGCCATATCGGGGCGACGCTCGCGCGCGTGCTCGCGGGCTTTTTGCTCGGGACCATCGCGGGCACCATCGTCGGCGCAATCGCGGGCGCATCGCGCATCACGAAAGAAATTCTCGATCCATCGCTGCAGGGCCTGCGCTCGGTGCCGTCGATCGCCTGGGTACCGCTCTTTATTCTGTGGCTCGGCATATTCGAGGAATCGAAGATCGCGTTGATCGCGGTCGGCTGCTTCTTTCCGGTTTATCTCGGCGTGCTCGGCGCAATCTCCTCGGTCGACCGCAAGACGGTCGAAGTAGGCCGCATGTTCCGGCTTTCTCAGTTTCAACTGGTGCGGCGGATTCTGCTGCCTGCAATTCTGCCCGCCTATATCCTCGCCCTGCGACAGGGTCTGGGGCTTGGCTGGATGTTCGTGGTCGCGGCTGAATTCATGGGTGCCTCCGAGGGCCTCGGCTATCTGCTCGTGGACGGACAACAGCTTGGCAAGCCCGACCAGATTCTCGCGTCGATCCTCACCTTCGCGATCTTGGGAAAAATCACCGACGGGCTGCTTGCGGCGGCTAGCACCCCGTTTCTCACCTGGCAGGACGCCTTCGCGCCGAAGAATTAATCCATGCTCAACATCGAAGCGGTCGACAAAGTCTATCCGAACGGCACGCGCGCGCTTGATCGCGTGCGGCTGGAAGTCCAGCAAGGCGAGATCGTCGCGGTGGTCGGCGGCTCCGGCTGCGGCAAGAGTACGCTACTGCGCCTCGCGGCCGGACTCGATCAGGCGACGCGCGGATGCATTATGCTTGACGGCGAGACGATTTCGGCGCCGCACGAATGCGTCGGCCTGATTTTTCAGGAGCCGCGGCTTTTGCCGTGGCTCACGGTGGCAGGCAATGTCGGCTTCGGTCTTTCGCATCTGCCGCGCGTCAAGCGCGAGAAGATCATCGGCGACGTGCTTTCGCGCGTTGGGCTTGCTGATTACGCGGAGCGCTGGCCGCGCGAACTTTCCGGCGGACAGGCGCAGCGCGTCGCGATTGCTCGTGCGCTCGCGCCGCGTCCCAAGGTGCTGCTCCTGGACGAGCCGTTCTCAGCGCTCGACGCCTTCACCCGCGCGAGCCTGCATGAGCATGTGCTCGACCTGTGGCGCGCGCTGAAACCCACGCTTGTGCTCGTCACACATGACGTGGAAGAAGCGGCCTATCTCGCCGACCGCGTGGTCGTCATGCGGCCGCGGCCGGGACGGATTTCTTCCGTGTTCGATCTCGATCTCAAGCGTCCGCGCGACCGCTACGGCGCCGATCTCGAAGCTGCGAAGCGCCGGATTCTGAACGCGCTCGACCAGTCGCTGCGCGAACGCTCGGCCGGCGACGAACTGGTGCCGGCCGCCGCGATCTGACATAACCGCCGAAATATTACGGAGACCAGTTATGGATGCGACCGAACTCCGCGCGCTGCAGGCGCCGATCAAGGACAAGTACAAGACCGATCCGGACGCCGCGGTGATTACGCTCAAAGCCAACGGTTCGCTCGACGACGGGATCGCCTGCAAGGTCGAAACCGGCCGCGCGCTCCAGATCGCGGGGCTGCATCCGGCAAGCGGCGGTTCGGGACGCGAGCTTTGCTCGGGCGACATGCTGCTCGAAGCGCTCGTCGCGTGCGCGGGCGTGACCTTGAAAGCGGTCGCGACCGCGATCGAAATTCCGCTGAAATCCGGCAAGGTCTCGGCGGAAGGCGATCTGGACTTCCGCGGTACACTCGGCGTTGCCAAAGACGCGCCGGTCGGCTTTCGCGAAATCCGCCTGCGTTTCGATGTCGAAACCGACGCGCCGCAGGAAAAGCTCGACCAGTTACTCAAACTCACCGAGCGTTATTGCGTGGTCTATCAGACCATCAAGGCGGGGCCGAAAGTCGACGTATCGTTGCAGCGCGCTTGACGCTTGCGTCGTTCGCGCAAATAGAAATGCAGCAACCGGCGCTTACGCCATTGGCGTAAGCCACAATTCAAGCCGCCCGAATGTCTCCCGAAATTTTCTACTGGCTGATGATCGCACTGAAGATGGCGATCGCGGCTTCCGTCGTGATCGGCGCGACGGTCGCCGCCGAACGCGCGGGTCCCCTGATCGGCGCGCTGATCGCAACGTTGCCGGTCTCGGCCGGACCGTCTTACTTCTTTCTCGCATTCGAACAGGACGCGGCCTTCATTTCGCAAAGCGCGCTCGGCAGCCTGCTTCTGAACGCGGCGACCGCGATCTATGCCACGACTTATGTGCTGCTCTCGCAGCGGCATCCCTTCATCGTCTGCGTTCCGGCGGCGATGATTGCGTGGCTTGGCTCGCTCTATCTGTTCTCGCGTTTTGCTGCGAGCGCGAATGCCGCGGCACTCCTGAACGTCGCGGTCTTCGCGGCCTGCTTCTTTCTGGTGCGCCGCTATCGCGACGTGCGCATGCCGAAAATCCGGCTGCGCTGGTATGATTTCGCGTTTCGCGCAGGGCTCGTCAGCCTGCTGGTCGGCGTCATTCTCGGGCTGAACAAGTTGATGGGGCCGCTTGCAACCGGTGCGCTCGCGGCGTTTCCGATCGTGTTCACCAGCATGATGCTCATCCTGCATCAGCGCTATGGCGGTCCGGCCTGTGCCGCCGTCATGGCAAACGGCATCACCGGCCTGATCGGTTTCGGGATCGCGGCTTACGCACTGCATATCTCCGCAATCCCGCTCGGCTTGCCCGCGGCGCTCACGCTCGCACTTTGTATTACGGTTGCGTGGAACCTCGGCGTGTTCGCGTTACGCGGCGCGAAGCGCGCATAGCCGCGCTATTGCGCGGTCCAGCCGCCATCGACCGGGATCGCCGCGCCCGTGAGATTATGAGCCGCCGGATGCGTCAGCCAGAGCGCGAGCGCGCCGATGTCGTCGGGCTGCGACATGCGCAGGCTCGGCTGCTTCTCGCCGAGCAGATCGGCGATCCCCGCGATTCGGTCGCCGCCGTGCTTCGCGACGCGCTCTTGAATCTGCGGCTCGATCAGCGACGTCTCGATGAAGCCCGGGCAAATGCAGTTCACGGTCACGCCGCCGCTTTCGCGCGAACCGGCCGCCGCATATTCGAGCGCGGCCACACGCGTCAGCCCGACGAGGCCGAATTTCGAGGTGACATAAGGAGCCTTCTGCACCGAGGCGACGAGGCCGTGCACGGACGCGATGTTGATGACGCGGCCATAGCCGCGCTGCTTCATGCCGGGAAGCACAAGGCGCATCGTATCGAAAGCCGCGGACAGATTGATCGCGAGGATGTTGTCCCAGACCTGCCGCGTCGCTTCGGCGAGACTGACGGTGTGCTGCGTGCCGGCGTTGTTGACGAGAATGTCGGGACCGCCCCAGGCGGTCACTTCCTTCATCATGGCTTCGATCGCAGCGGGATTGCGCAGGTCGCCTTCGAAGAAACGCGCTTCCGCCGCGCCGCCTTTCTTCACCTCGGCGAGCGCGTCCGCCGCCTGCTGCGGCGTTGCAAGCCCGTGCACGCCGACACGCGCGCCCGCGGAAGCGAGCGCTTTGGCGATTGCAAGTCCGATGCCCTGCACCGAGCCCGTCACGAATGCCGTGCGGCCTTCAAGAGAACGATCCATCAAAAGCTCCGTCATGAATTCGCGGGCACCCGCAAAACAGAATGTTAGCAGAGACCGCGCCGCGCGCTCAGCGCTCGCGCAGGATATTCTTGAGCTTATAGAGCGCTTCCATCGCCTCTTTCGGCGACATTTCGTCCGGATGCATCGCATCCAGCGCTTCGCCGAGTGGATCGGATTTCATTTCCGGATCCGGTGCGGACGAGCGCGGCGCCTTCAGCTGCTGGAACAGCGGCAGATCCTCGAAGCCCGAGAGCGGTTTCGAGCGCTGCTCCGATTCGAGCTCGGCCAGCACCACACGCGCGCGCTCGATCACGCTGTGCGGCAGTCCCGCAAGCTTCGCGACCTGAATGCCGTAGGAGCGGTCGGCCGTGCCGCGAGCGACCTCGTGCAGGAAGATGACTTCGTTCTCCCACTCCTTCACGCGCACGGTCGCGTTCACCTGTCTTGGCAGACGCGAGGCCAGCGCGGTCAGTTCGTGGAAATGCGTTGCGAACAATCCCCGGCATTTGTTGACTTCGTGAAGATGCTCGAGCGTCGCCCAGGCAATCGAAAGACCGTCGAAGGTCGCGGTACCCCGTCCGATCTCGTCGAGGATCACGAGCGAGCGCTCGGTTGCCTGATGCAAAATCGCAGCGGTCTCGACCATCTCCACCATGAAGGTCGAGCGGCCGCGCGCAAGATCGTCGGCGGCACCGACGCGCGAGAACAGCCGGTCGACGATGCCGATCTTCGCGCGCTTCGCGGGAACATAAGAACCCGCTTGCGCAAGAATCGCGAGAATCGCGTTCTGGCGGAGAAACGTCGATTTGCCAGCCATGTTCGGGCCGGTCACTAACCAGATCGCACCGGCGTCCGCACCCGCCGGCGGCGAGAGGGAGCAGTCGTTCGGAACGAAAGGGCCGCCATCGACCAGGATCGCTGCTTCGACTACAGGATGCCTGCCGCCTTCGATCTCGAACGCAAGCGACTCGTCGATCTCCGGGCGTACCCAGTTCGATTCCGCCGCACGCTCGGCAAGCGCTGCCGCGACGTCGATCTCGGCCAGCGCATTCGCCACCATTTCGAGAAGCGCTGCCGACTCCATCCCGCGCGCGGCAAGCTCGTCGAAAATACCGAGTTCGATCTGGAGCGCGCGCTCGCCGGCTGACGCGATCTTCGATTCCAGTTCGCCAAGCTCGGCGGTAGAGAAGCGCATCGCGCCAGCCATCGACTGGCGGTGAATGAAGTGTTCGCGCGCCCTGGAGTTGAGAATTCTCTCGCCGTACTGACTCGGCACTTCGATGAAGAAGCCGAGCACGTTGTTATATTTCACCTTCAACGACTTGATCTGGGTCTGGTCGGCATAGCTTTGCTGCAGGCCCGCGATCACGCCGCGCGCTTCATCGCGAAGATTTCGCGCAGCATCGAGGTCCGGGTGATAGCCCTGGCGGACGAAGCCCCCATCGCGCCTGGAAAGGGGCAGTTCGTCCGCGAGCGTTTTAGCGATCGCATCACGAAGTCCGCGATCCGGCGCGCCCATGGCCTGTGCGGCGAGTGCGACTTCATCCGGCACCTCGCTCGAATTCTTTAGAACCGTCGAAAGTGCAAACGCCGCGCTCAGCGCCTGCCCGATGGCGGCGAGATCGCGCGGGCCGCCGCGAGCGAGCGCGATCCGGGCGAGCGAGCGCGAAAGATCGGGCGCTTCGGCGAGCGCCTTTCTGATTTCCGCGCGGAGCGTCCAGTGCTCGAAGAAATATTCGACGCCGTCGAGCCGCCTGCCGATCTCGGCGGCGCTGCGTAGCGGACTTCCCAGCCGCCGCGCGAGCAGCCGCGCGCCAGCGGCCGTCACGGTGCGGTCGATCACCGAGAGCAGGCTACCGCGCGTGTCCCCGCCCATCGTGCGGAGCAACTCGAGATTGTTACGGGTCGCGGCGTCGATCTGCATGACGCCGCTCGCGTGTTCGCGCGCAGGCGGAGAGAGCGCGGGCCGCGAGTTAAGCTGCGTCCTTTCGATATAAGTCGCAGCCGCAGCGGCGGCGGAAAGCTCGAGCCGGGTGAAGGTGCCGAAGGAATCCGATGTCGCGACGTTGAAGAAGCTCGCCAACCGCCGTTCGGCGGTCGCGCTTTCGAACAATTCCTTCGGCATCGGCGTCACGTTCGCAAGCGAGCGCCAATAAGCCTTCAACTCGGGATCGTCATAGAGCGTATCGGAGAGCAGGATTTCCCCAGGCTCGATACGCGCGATCTCGGCCGAGAGACGAAGCTGATCGGATTCGGCAACCCGGAACTCGCCGGTGGAAATGTCGAGCCACGCAAGCCCGAACGCCGTTTCCTCGTCGGAGGATTTCGCGCGGGCAATCGCCATCAGCCAGTTGTTGCGCTTCGCGTCGAGCAGCGTGTCTTCGGTAAGCGTGCCCGGCGTGACGAGCCGCACCACGCCGCGCCTGACCACCGACTTCGCGCCGCGTTTTTTCGCTTCCGCCGGATCCTCGGTCTGCTCGCAGACCGCGACGCGGAATCCTTTCGCGATCAGGCGATGCAAGTATTCCTCGGAGCGCTCGACCGGAACGCCGCACATCGGAATGTCGTGGCCCTGATGCTTGCCGCGCTTGGTGAGCACAATGCCGAGCGCACGCGAGGCCTTCTCCGCGTCATCGAAAAAAAGTTCGTAAAAGTCGCCCATCCGGTAGAACAGAAGACAATCCGGATTGGCGGCCTTGATCTCGATGAACTGCTCCATCATCGGCGTGACGCGCTGGGGCGCGTCCTGCGCCGCCTCTTGCGCCGGTTCGATCTCTGGGAGCATGGGGGCCGCGTTTTGCATCGCGACGGCAGACTAGCAGAGCATGAAACGCGCTTGCACGCGCGGCCTCGCAGTTATCCCTGCTGTTCAATGCGTTGATATAGCTCGCGTTTCGCGGCGCGCAGCACGGCATCGGAACCCGCGCCATCGGCCACGCGCGCGGTGATGAGCGCGCCGACCATGGTCGCAACGAAGGCATTGGCACGCTCCTTCGCGTCCGCACCTTTCATATATTGCGCGACCAGCGACACGAGCCGCTCGCGTCCCGCCGCGAGCGCTTCGCGTGCGGGACTGTCGCGGTTCGCGGCCTCGCTGCCGAGGGCTGCGAGCGCACAGCCCTTGCCCGGATTGTCGCGATGTTTCCGCGAGAGATAGCGATCGACGATTATTTTCAGTTCCTCGCCGGGTTTTGCGGCTTCGGCAGCCGCGCGCAACCCCCCGCCCGGATCCCGGAATGACAGGGCGCAGGCTTCGTTCACCAGCGCGTCCTTAGATCTGAAATGCTTGTAGAAGCCGCCATGCGTCATGCCCGCCGCTTCCATCAGTTCGGCGACGCCGACCGCCGTGGTGCCGCGTTTGCGGAAAAGCTCAGCGGCGATAGCCACGATCCGCTCGCGATTTTCAGCGGCGACTTCCCTGGAATTTCGCATTTTCTGAAAGCGATCCATGCGTTTCGTGAATAGATTATGAGTATCATCTAATCATTGACAGGGCAAGCGGGCCATGGGATTGGCCGGAGCGCAGAAGCAGGAAATCGACCGCATGAGCGTTGAAGCCGCCGCCATCGACGGGAAACCCGCGCGCCTTACCGGCAAGCCGCTGATCTTCTTTCTGACGCTGCTCGCGGCACTCGGAATGCTCGCGACGAACATGTATCTCGCGTCATTTCCTTCGATCGGGCGCGATCTCGCCGCCTCGCCCGCGCAGGTGAAACTTACGCTGACCGTCTTCCTGCTCGGCTTTGCCTTCGGGCAACTCGTGATCGGCCCGCTCTCCGACATGTTCGGGCGCAGACCGCTGCTGCTCGCAGGGCTTGTCGTTTACGCGATCACCGGCATGCTTTGCGCGATCGCCACCCACATCGACTGGATGATCGGCATTCGCATCGCGCAAGCCGTCGGCGCCTGCACGGGCTCAGTGGTTGCACGTGCGGTCGCGCGCGATCTCTTCCATGGCGACGCGCTGACGCGCTCGCTCGGCATGATCACGACGCTGGTTGCGGTCGCACCCGGATTCTCGCCGCTCCTCGGCGGCATCATCGAAACGCTGGTCGGCTGGCGCGGCACGTTCGCGTTTCTCGCGCTGGTCGGCTGCTTTGCGGCCGTCGTCGTCTGGCTGCGCATTCCGGAGACGCACCACGCACGCGAAGCCGCACCGAAACTCGGCGAAGCGTTCGCGAGCTATTTCGAATTGCTGGGAACGCGCGCGTTTCTCGTTCCGGGCATTTCGATCGCCTGCGCGATGGCTGGACTGTTCGCGTTCTTCGCGTCCGCGCCGATCATCTTCATCGAACACTTCGGCGTCGCGCCCATCGTGTTCGGCATGATCCCGTGTTTCACCGTATTCGCGGTATTCGCGGGCGGCTTCAGCGCGCCGCGGCTTGCAAAGCGCTGGAGCGGCATGAAGCCCATTTTGTTCGGGCTCACGATCATGCTGATCGGCGCAAGCGCGATGTTCGCCGCGTCATATCTGAAATACGCCGGCATGCCGCAGGTGCTCGCGACGCTGATGATTTTTCTGTTCGGCATGGGAATCGTGAGCCCGCTTTCGACTGTCGTGGCGATGCGGCCTTTCCCGGAAAAGGCGGGCGCCGCATCCGCATTGATCGGCTTTTGCCAGATGGCGGGCGGCGCGCTCGGCACCATCCTTTTGAGCCTGCTGCCGTTTCCATTGTTGCAGGCACTTCCGATGGTCATGGCTGGTGGCGCTATCATCGGGCTTGCGGCAGTGCTGCTCTTCGCAAAACGCGGCTAGAACGGGCAGGTTTTCGCGTTTTTTCTTCTCCGCCAATGACTTGAGCCCGTAGCAGTCGCGGCGCTATGGTCCCCGCCCCGGCGAAAAGACCGGGGTATGGGGAGTGAGTAATGGCTGACAAGAAGAGCCGCAACGCGCGGCCGACCTTCACCGATCAGGAAGCGCTGCAATTCCATTCGTCCGGGCGTCCCGGAAAGCTCGAAGTCGTCGCCACCAAGCCGATGGCGACGCAGCGCGATCTTTCGCTCGCCTACTCCCCCGGCGTCGCCGTACCCGTGCTCGCCATCGCCGAAGACCCGAGCCGCGCCTTCGACTACACCGCGAAGGGCAACCTCGTTGGCGTGATCTCGAACGGCACCGCGATTCTCGGCCTCGGCAACCTCGGTGCGCTCGCGTCCAAGCCGGTGATGGAAGGCAAGGCGGTGCTGTTCAAGCGCTTCGCCGACATCGACGCCTTCGACATCGAAATGGGCACCGAGGACCCGGACGAGTTCATCAACGCGGTGAAGCCTCTTGGCTTGACGTTTGGCGGCATCAACCTCGAAGACATCAAGGCGCCGGAGTGTTTCATCATCGAGCAGCGCCTGCGCGAATTACTCGATATTCCCGTATTCCACGACGACCAGCACGGCACCGCGATCATCACCGCGGCCGGCATGATCAACGCGCTGCATCTCACCGGACGCGACATCAAGACCGCGAAGCTCGTCGTGAACGGCGCGGGCGCCTCCGGCATCGCTACCGTTGAACTCCTCAAAGCGCTCGGCATGCAGCCGAACAACATTCTGCTCTGCGACACCAAGGGCGTGGTTTACAAAGGCCGCACCGAAGGCATGAACCAGTGGAAGTCGGCGCATGCCGCCGACACCAAGGCGCGTTCGCTTGCCGACGCGTTCAAGGGCGCGGACATCTGCCTCGGCCTTTCCGCGAAGGGCGCCTTCACCGCCGACATGGTGAAATCGATGGCGGAGCAGCCGATCATCTTCGCGCTCGCCAATCCCGATCCGGAAATTTCGGCCGAGGAAGTCGCGCAGATCCGCGAAGACGCGATCATGGCGACCGGCCGCTCGGACTATCCGAACCAGATCAACAACGTGCTCGGCTTCCCCTACATCTTCCGCGGCGCACTCGACGTGCGCGCGACCACGATCAACATGGAAATGAAGATCGCGGCGGCGGAAGCGCTCGCGCAACTCGCGCGCGAGGACGTGCCGGACGAAGTCGCGGCGGCTTACGGCCAGCGGCCGAAATTCGGCCCGGACTACATCATTCCGGTGCCGTTCGATCCGCGGCTCATTTCCTATGTGCCGCCGGCGGTCGCGAAAGCGGCGATGGATACCGGCGTCGCGCGCCGGCCGATCATCGACATGGAGGCCTATGCGCAGCAGCTTCGCAATCGCCGCGACCCGATCGCGGGCGTCTTGCAGCGGGTGTACGAGCGCCTGCGCCGCCAGCCGAAGAAGGTCGTGTTCGCGGAGGGCGAAGAAGAGCAGGTGATCCGCGCCGCCGTGAGCTTCGTTTCGCGCGGGCTCGGCACCGCCGTGCTTGTCGGCCGCGAGCCGCGCGTGAAGGAGACGGCGAAGCACGCGGGCGTCGAACTGCCCGAAGGCGTCGAGATTCATAACGCCGCGCTCTCCAAGCGCACCACCGATTACGCGAATTATCTCTACGAGCGGCTGCAGCGCGAAGGCTACCTCTATCGCGACTGCCTGCGGCTCGTGAACAACGACCGCAACCATTTCGCGGCCTGCATGGTCGCGCTCGGCGACGGCGACGCGATGATTTCCGGTGTCACCCGCAATTACTCGGTCGTGCTGGAAGACGTGCAGCGCGTGATCGACCCGAAGCCGGGCCATCGCGTAATGGGCGTTTCAATCGTCGTATCGCGCGGGCGCACGGTGCTCGTTGCCGATACCGCCGTCACCGAATTGCCGGACGCCGAAGAACTCGCGGAAATCGCAGTCGAAGCGGCAGGGGTCGCGCGGCGTCTCGGCTATGAGCCGCGCGTCGCCATGCTCGCATTCTCGAGCTTCGGGCACCCGCCTGGAGAACGCACACAACACGTAAAGGACGCGGTGAAGCTCCTGCACGATCGGCGCGTCGATTTCGAAGTCGATGGCGAAATGGCTGCCGATGTCGCACTGAATCGCGAGCTTGCGGCGGCCTATCCCTTCAGCCGCCTCACTGGCCCTGCGAACGTACTCGTAATGCCGGCGTTCCACTCGGCGTCGATCTCTACCAAGCTGTTGCAGGAAATGGGCGGCGCGACCGTGATCGGCCCGCTGCTCGTCGGCCTCGACCGCTCGGTGCAGATCGTCTCGCTCTCCGCCAAAGACTCCGATCTCGTGAACATGGCTGCGATCGCCGCCTATAATGTGAGCGGGTAATTTTCCGTCACTAAGGCGAAGATAAAACCACGGTCATCCCCGCGAAAGCGGGGATCCATATTCCCTGCGCTTTAGACGTTTCGCGAACGTTAGCGAAAATAATTACCAGTCGTGGTTATGGGCCCCCGCCTTCGCGGGGACGACTTCTTTGTTAGCGCAGTAATCCGTTTTCGTTTGCGAGATCGCGCAGGTTCCGCTCCGGCCGCGCACCGATATGCGAAATGATTTCCGCCGCGCACAGCGCTCCCAGCCGCAGTGAATTGGTATGCGGCATTCCTTTCGCGAAGCCATAGAGAAAGCCGGCCGCGAACAGATCGCCCGCGCCCGTCGTATCGACCACGCGCTCGACCGGAAACGCGGGCACCGCGTCGATGGTGTCGCCGGTAACTACCATCGCGCCCTCCTCGCTGCGGGTGACGACGGCAATGCTCGCGTCCTTGCGCAATGCCTCGACCGCGGCGTCGAAATCGCCGGTTTCGTAAAGGCTTTTCAATTCGGTCTCGTTTGCGAAAACGAGATCGACCGTCCGGTTGCGAATGAGTTGTAGAAATTCCTTGCGATAGCGGTCGACGCAGAACGCATCCGAAAGCGTCAACGCGACCGTGCGGTCGCTGTCGTGCGCGATTTCCGCCGCCTTGACGAAGGCGGCCTTCGCCTGCTTCGGATCCCAGAGATAGCCTTCGAGATAAAGCACTTTCGCGGAGCGGATTTCGTCGACGGAAATATCGTCCGAGGAAAGATCCTGCGCGGCGCCGAGATAAGTGTTCATGGTGCGTTGGCCGTCCGGAGTCACCAGAATGAAGCTGCGCGCGGTCGCGGGGCCATCGGTCGCAAGCGGCGTCGAGAAAGCAACCCCCGAGGCGCGGATGTCGCGCGCGAAGGTCGCGCCGAGTTCGTCGTCCTTCACCTTCCCGATGAAGGCGGCGCTGCCGCCCAACATTGCAACGCCGACGATTGTATTCGCCGCCGAGCCCCCGGAACACTCGATCACCGGGCCCATCGCATTATAGATCGCTTCCGCACGCGGCTCGTCGATCAGCGACATCGAGCCTTTCGGCATTTTCTGGCGTGCGAGAAAGTCGTCGTCGGAGTGCGAGAGCACATCGACGATCGCATTGCCGATGCCGATGACGTCGTAGCGCGTGGATGACATTGCAGATCTCCCCAGTTGGGGCACCGGGTAGCAAAGCCGGTTGCTTCCCGCAACGCCGGGGCGGCTATTTCCCGCCCAACGCCTTCTGCATGGCCGACGCACCGGCGTCGATCATTCCGGCAATCGCAGGCTTCATTTCGTTGGGCAGGAGATCCGCGATCCACACAACTTTGGTTTTTCCGCCTTCGGCGAATACCTGCGAGGACGCGTTGTGATGGGAAAGCCGCGGGCCCGTCGCAGACCAGGCAATCCGGCGCGCGGCGTCATCGACGTCGATAATGACTTCGCGCGCGGTAATTCCGTTGCCGAAGGTCACGATCCGCGCGTCACCCTCCAGTTTGCAGTCGGTGACGAAGCCCGGCACCAGCTTCGTGTGCAACGCGCCGACGTCGCGCATCGCCGCCCATACCGTCTCGGGGCTGGCATCGATCAGGAATTCCTTGCGGATGGTCGCCATCTTCCGGGGTCCTTTTTCATGGGGCTGCCTGCTGTAGCGCTATTTGCGCCCCGAAACCATGACCGGAAGCCTGCCCTTGCGAGGCCGCGCGCTGCCGTGGCATGACGCGCCGCGATATCAAAGGATCAGACAGATGGCCGCCTTCCACCAGCGGGTCTTCTCCGGCGTTCAGCCCACCGGAAACCTCCACCTCGGCAATTATCTCGGCGCGATCAAACGTTTCGTCGAATTGCAGGCAGAACACGAATGCATTTACTGCGTCGTCGATTTGCATGCGATCACGGTCTGGCAGGAGCCGGAAGAACTCTTGCGCCACACGCGCGAAGTCACTGCCGCTTTCATCGCCTGCGGCATCGATCCGAAGAAGCACATCGTCTTCAACCAGAGCCAGGTTTCCGGCCATGCCGAGCTCGCCTGGATCTTCAACTGTGTCGCGCGGCTCGGCTGGCTGAACCGCATGACGCAATTCAAGGAGAAAGCCGGCAAGGATCGCGAGAACGTCTCGGTCGGTCTTTATGCCTATCCCGACCTGATGGCGGCCGACATTCTGGTCTATCGCGCGACGCATGTGCCGGTCGGCGAAGACCAGAAACAGCATCTCGAGCTTTGCCGCGACATCGCGCAGAAGTTCAACAACGATTACGGCAAACGCATCGCCGATCTCGGCTTTGGCGACGTCTACTTTCCGCTGACTGAGCCGTTGATCTCGGGTCCGGCGACGCGCGTGATGTCGCTGCGCGACGGCACCAAGAAAATGTCGAAATCCGACACGTCCGATAATTCGCGCATCAACCTCACCGACGACGCCGACACGATCGCGCAGAAATTCCGCCGCGCGAAAACCGATCCGCATCCGCTGCCTTCGACGATCGCGGAAATGGAAGCGCGGCCCGAAGCCGACAACCTGATCGGCATTTACGCAGCACTCGCCGACAAGACCGCGGAAGACGTGCTGAAAGAATTCGGCGGCGCGCAGTTCTCCAAATTCAAGGAGGCACTCACCGAACTAGCGGTGACGAAGCTCGGGCCGATCGGCGCGGAGATGAAGCGGCTCACCGCGGACCCCGCGCATATCGACAGAGTGCTGGCCGATGGTGCGGCGCGTGCGCGCGTTATCGCAAGCGGCGTCATGAAGGACGTCGGCAAGATCGTCGGTTTCGTCGGGTCGTAATCGCCGCATAATATCGCACTGTCGCGCTCCGGCTTGGCCACGGCGTCCGCGCGTGGCAGAGTCCCGCGTCAACGGAATCGATCCATGCCCCGCACGCGCCAAAGTTTCGAATCCGGCCACCACCGCAAATTCATGGTCGTCATCGACGAAACGCCGGAGTGCGACCGTGCCGTCTATTACGCGAGCCGCCGCGCTGTACGCACCGGCGGCAAACTCGTCATGCTTTCGGTGATCCCGACCGGCGAAGCGAATCAGCAATGGCTCGGCGTTGGCGAACTCATGCTTGCTGAAGCGCGCGACGAAGTCGAAAAGCGGCTCGATCATTTCGCCGCGCGCGCGCGGCATCTTGCCGGCATCGATGCGGAGCGGGTAATCCGCGAAGGCAGCAAGGCCGAAGAGATTCAAAAGCTCATCGACGAGGATCCCGACATCGGCGTGCTGGTGCTCGCTGCGGGAACCGACAACAAAGGTCCCGGCCCGCTCGTCTCCTCGCTCGCCAGCAACCGCTCGGTGACCATGACCATTCCGATCACCATCGTGCCGGGCCAGCTTACCGACGAAGAACTCGACGCTTTGGCGTAGGAACCAAGCATAAAAGCGTTGCGCCGCGCTCCCTTCCGGAAAGGGACCGGAACCCCTACATTAGGGATGAAATACGCCGAACGGGCCTGAAGGAGGCCGGAACGATGTTCATCCAGACCGAAACTACGCCGAATCCGGCGACCTTGAAGTTCCTGCCTGGCAAACCAGTATTGCCGCAGGGCACGCTTGATCTGCGTACCAAGGAGGATGCCGCGCGCTCCCCGCTCGCGGCAACGCTCTTCGAGATTCCGGAAGTCTCGGGCGTGTTCTTCGGCCAGGATTTCATCACCGTCAGCAAGACGGGCGGCGAATGGCAGCATCTGAAGCCCGCGATCCTCGGCGCGATCATGGAGCACTATCTCTCCGGAGAGCCGATCCTGAAATCCGGGGCTTCGGCGCAGACCTCCGCGGACGAAGAATTCTTCGATGCCGACGACGCTTCCACCGTCGCGACCATCAAGGAACTGATCGAGACGCGTGTGCGCCCCGCGGTCGCGAACGACGGCGGCGACATTACCTTCCGCGGCTACAAGGACGGCGTCGTATTCCTGAACATGAAGGGCGCCTGCGCCGGCTGCCCCTCGTCCACCGCGACGCTGAAAAACGGCATCGAAAACCTGCTCCGGCATTTCGTGCCGGACGTGCAGGAAGTCAGGCCGATGTGATGATGCGGGCCGCCTTCACCGGGCGGCCCGTTTCCTTTAAGACGCAACGCACCGCTTCCGGATTGCGCGCCCGTCCATGAAAATTTTAGCGATCGATACCGCGCTCGACGCCTGTCAGGCCGCGATCTTCGATTCCGCCGAAGCGAAGACGATCGCGTTTCTCTCCCACGATATGCGGCGCGGTCACGCGGAGGCATTGATCCCGACGATCGCTGACGCGATGAAGGCGGCGGGACTCGATTACGGCGATCTCGACCGAATCGCGACAACCGTCGGACCCGGCAGTTATACCGGGTTGCGCGTCGGCATCTCGACCGCGAAGGGACTTGCGCTCGCGTCCGGGAAACCCGCGGTCGGCATCACGACGCTCGCGGCTTTCAGCGCGCCCCTGATCGACGACGATCCGGCAGTGCCCGTTGTCGCCGCGATCGATGCGCGGCACGGAAATGTTTTCTTTCACATGGCAGGCGCAGGACATCGCGTGCTCTTAAGTCCCCGCCACACTTCGATCGAGGAAGCGGTGCTCTCGATCTCGACCGGACCGGTCCGGCTGGTGGGCCCGGCCGCGCCGCTGCTTGCAGCGAAATGGCCGCGCCAATCGGGCGCCGTGCCGGTGGCGGTCGATCCGCGCGCCAAGCCTGCAATTGAATGGGTCGCACGGCTTGCGGCGATCACCGAGCCGATCCGCTCGCCGGCGAAACCGCTTTATCTGCGTGCGCCCGATGTCACGCCGCAGCAGATCCATCACGTTCCGCGGCGATGATCGGCAAACTCGCGCAGCTCTTCAAGCGCTCCGAGCCTGCGATTCTCGATGCGCGGCCGAGCGACGCATCCGCGCTCGCGGCATTGCATCGGATCTCCTTCCGGCACGGCTGGAGCGAAGCCGAATTCGAGCGGCTGCTCGCCGATCGCGGTGCGATCGCGCATGTCGCGCGCGCGGATGGAGGCCGGGGGCCGGTGCTCGGCTTCGTGCTTTCGCATCGCGTGGATCGTGAAGCCGAAATCCTGCTGGTTGCACTCGCGCCGGGCGAGCGCGGACGCGGCACCGCTTCACGACTGCTGGCAAAACACATGGCAAGGCTCGCGGCGGCGGGCGTCACGCGCGTGTTTCTCGAGGTCGACGAAGGCAACGCGGCGGCACGCAAGCTCTACGCGCGCGCGGGCTTCGAGGAAGTCGGCCGCCGTGCGGGGTATTATCGTAAGCCCGAAGGAAACGCCGCGGCGCTCGTGCTCGGGCGCGATCTCCAGGCGTAATGTTGCCAGGTGGACGCGCGGACTAGCCGCCCCTAGAATCCGCCGAAACGGCCGCAACGAGGTTTGAATTGCCGAACGAACGAGAGCTTTCCGCGATCGAGCAGGCGTGCGCTGCCAGGGGCATGCGCATGACCGAGCAGCGGCGCGTGATCGCGCGGGTGCTCGGCGCATCGCAGGATCATCCAGACGTCGAGGAGCTCTATCGCCGCGCCTCGGCGATCGACGACAAGATCTCCATTTCGACGGTCTATCGCACCGTGAAGCTGTTCGAGGACTCCGGCATCATTGAGCGGCACGATTTCCGGGAAGGCCGCTCCCGCTACGAGCAGGTTCCCGACGAACACCATGATCACCTGATCGACGTGAACAGCGGCAGCGTGATTGAATTCCGCTCGGAGGAAATCGAGCGCTTGCAGGAAGAGATCGCGCGCCGCCACGGCTACAAGCTCGTCGGCCACCGGCTCGAACTCTACGCGGTGCGTCTGAAGAGCAAATCGTCCTGACCGCCATGGGTTTCGCGTATCGCGCAACGATGTTCGTGCTGCTGCTGTTGTTCGTGGTACCGACGCAGTGGGTCGGCCTGAAATTCAAGCTGCCCTATTTCCGCACGCTGCCGGTCTGGTTTCACCGCACGGCGCTGAAGGCGCTCAGCATCAAGGTCGAAATTATCGGCAAGCCGTCGCCGCAGGATCGGCCGCTTCTGTTCGTCGCCAATCATAATTCATGGCTCGACATCCTCGTGCTCGGCTCGACCGTGCCGCTCGTCTTCATCGCCAAGGCGGAAATCGCAAAGTGGCCGCTGTTCGGTACCTTCGCGCGCATGCAGCGGTCGATCTTTGTCGACCGCTCCAAGCGTCACGGCACCGGACAAGTGAACCAGTCGATCGCGAAGATTCTTTCCGGCGGCGATCCGGTGGTGCTGTTCGGCGAAGGAACCTCCAGCGATGGCAACCGCGTTCTGCCGTTCCGCTCCGCACTGCTCGGGGGTCTGCGCGACGCGATGGAGGAGAACGGCCGCGGCTTCGTGCAGCCGGTCTCAATCGCCTACCGGAAGTTTCACGGCATTCCGATGGGCCGCCAATACCGGGAAATCGCAGCCTGGTACGGCGACATGGACCTCATTCCCCATCTGTTGCGCGTGATCCGCGAAGGCGCGATCGACGTCACCGTTGCCTTCGGCAAGGTCATGGAAGTGGCCCATGAGGACGACCGTAAGGTCTTGTCCCGAAAGGTGGAATCAGCGGTTCGCGAGCTTGCGACGCTATCGCTCGCCGGGAGGCCCGAGATGCTTGCGGAATCCGTTTCCTTGGCCGGGGAAAGGCGCTAAGACTTTCCACATGCCAATTCAGGGTGAATTGCCTTGCTCCCGCAACCTAGGCGGGTGCCTGCGCATTTCGGCTTAATGAGCGACGCTCGTAAGGTTCATATCAAGTCGTTCGGCTGCCAGATGAACGTCTACGACGCGCGTCGTATGGCGGACATGCTGGCGCGCGACGGTTACGCCGAAACGGCGAGCGCCGAAGAGGCCGACCTCATTATCCTCAACACCTGCCATATCCGCGAGAAGGCGGTGGAGAAGGTCTATTCGGAACTCGGCCGCTTGCGCGAGATGCGCGCCGGGGCCGAGGCGATGGGCCGCTCGCAGACGATCGCGGTCGCGGGTTGCGTCGCGCAGGCCGAAGGAAAAGAGATCATCCGCCGCGCGCCGTCGGTTCGGCTCGTGATCGGTCCGCAGAACATCCACCGCATTTCCGAGTTGGTCGCGCGCGCGAACAAGGGCGAGGCCGTGGTCGATACCGAGTTCGCGGTTGAGGATAAATTCGAGCAGCTCGCAGCACCCAAACCGGAAGCGACGCGCGCGCGCGGCATCTCGGCATTCGTCACCGTGCAGGAAGGTTGCGACAAGTTCTGCACCTTCTGCGTCGTGCCTTATACGCGCGGCAACGAAGCCTCGCGTTCGGTCGAGCGAATCTTGAACGAAACACAGACATTGCTTTCGCAGGGCGTGAAGGAAATCACGCTGATCGGCCAGAACGTGAACGCCTATCACGGCATCGGTCCGGATGGACGCGACTGGACGCTATCGAAGCTGATCGCACGGCTTGCGGAAATGCCGGAGATCCGGCGCATCCGCTACACCACCAGCCATCCGCGCGACATGGACGACGAGCTGATCGAGGCGCATCGCGACATCGAAAAGCTCATGCCGTTCCTGCATCTGCCGGTGCAATCGGGCTCCGACCGGATTCTCGACGAGATGAACCGCAAGCACACGCGCGCGGATTATCTGAAAATCATCGAGCGCGTGCGTAAAGCACGGCCCGACATGGCGTTCTCGTCGGACTTCATCGTCGGCTTTCCCGGCGAAACGGATGAAGACTTCGAGGATACGCTTTCGCTCGCACGCGAGGTCGGCTACGCGCAGTGCTTCACCTTTAAATACAGCCCGCGTCCCGGCACGCCGGCCGCCGACGTCGCCGCGCAGATTCCGGAAGACGTCAAGAACGAACGACTCTACCGCCTGCAGGAATTGATCGAGGCGCAACAGCATGCATTCAATCTGTCCTGTGTCGGGACAGAAATCGATGTGCTGTTCGAGAAGCCCGGCCGTCACGAAGGCCAGATCGTCGGACGCTCGCCTTATCTTCAACCCGTGCCGGTAATCGCACCCGCGTCAATTATCGGAACGGTCGCGCGCGTGCGCGTCAAAGAACTCAGAACCTACAGCCTGATCGGCGAACTGGTGACACGCCAGCAAATCTCGCCTGCCAACAATCCCGCTCCGGAGGTGAACGCGTTTGCGTAGTCCTGGTCCTGAAGCCGGCAAGAAGGCGCCGTGGGAACGCGGCAACGACAATGGGGCAAGCCTCATGGTCGCGTTCGACGACAACCGGCTCGCAAGCGTGCTGTTCGGACGTTACGGCGAAAACCTCGCACTGATCGAACGCCGCCTCGGCGTCACGATCGACCAGCGGGGCAATCACGTCTCGATCGAAGGCCCGCGCGACGCCTGCGAGAAGGCGCGCAAGACGCTCGAGGGCCTTTACGACGAATTGCGCGCAGGACGCGACGTGGCTTCCGGCGACGTGGAGGGGGCGCTTCGTGCTGCGCAAACGCAGACTTCGTTTTTCGACGGCGATCCCAGCACCGAGAAAGCGGCATTCGGCGACATCCGTCTGCGCAAGCGCGCAGTGCGTGCGCGCACGCCGATGCAGGACGCATATATAAAGGCGATGCAGCGAAATACGCTCGTGTTCGGCATCGGCCCGGCCGGGACCGGTAAGACCTGGCTCGCCGTCGCGCACGCCGTGCATCTTTACGAGCGGCGGGAAGTCGACCGCATCGTGCTGTCGCGTCCCGCCGTGGAAGCCGGTGAACGCCTCGGCTTTCTTCCAGGCGACATGCGCGAGAAAGTCGACCCTTATCTCAGGCCGATGTACGACGCGCTCTACGATCTGATGGACCGCGCGCTGGTGGAACGCGCGCTGCAAACGGGCGAAATCGAAATCGCGCCGCTTGCATTCATGCGTGGCCGGACGCTCGCGCACGCCGCGATCATTCTGGACGAGGCGCAGAACACGACGCCGATGCAAATGAAGATGTTCCTCACCCGCCTCGGCGAACATTCGCGCATGATCGTGACCGGCGACCCGTCGCAAATCGACCTGCCGCCCGGCCAAAGCTCGGGCTTGGTCGAGGCCACTGCGCTGCTTTCCGGCGTCGAGGACATTGCGCAGATTCAATTCACCGGCGCCGACGTAGTGCGGCACGAGCTCGTCGGCCGCATCGTCGCCGCCTATGACAGCGCGGATAACAAGAAGAAAAACAAATGAGTTTCGCGATCGACATTTCGGTGGAGTCGGAAGGTTGGGCCAGGATTCCCGGCGTCGAGGCGCTGGTGAAGCGCGCGGCGGAGGCGGCACTGCTCGACAACGACGCGCCGCCTTCGGAAATCTCGATCGTTCTTTCCGACGACGAACATATCCGCGAACTGAACAAGCATCATCGCGGCATGGACAAGCCGACGAATGTGCTGTCGTTTCCGGCTGCGCGCATGAAGGCGCCTGCCGGCAGGCCGCGTCTGCTTGGCGACGTGGTACTCGCGTTCGGGACCTGCGAGCGGGAAGCGGCGGAAGAAGCCAAGCCGATCGAAAATCACGTCAGCCATCTCGTGGTTCACGGTGTCCTGCATCTACTCGGCTACGACCACGAAGACGAAGACGAGGCGGAAACCATGGAAGCACGCGAGCGGCAGATTCTCGCGAAGCTCGGGATTCCGGACCCCTATGCGGAGCGCGGCGCGGCCGCGGGACGCGCATGAGCGACGGCGACAGAAGTAACGGGCAGGAAAACGGCGACCACCGGCTTCCGTGGCTCGAGCGCTTGCTCGCAAGAATCGGCTTCGCACGCAAGAAATCGATCCGCGACGATCTCGCGGAAGTGCTCGCCGAAACGCCGGCCAGCCCGCAGGCGCAAACCGATTCCGAATTCACGCTGGCCGAACAATCGATGCTGCAGAACGTGCTGGCGCTGCGCGAGCGGCGCATCGGCGACGTCATGGTGCCGCGCGCGGAAATGGTCGCGGTGAAGCAGGACATCCCGATCGGCCAGCTATTGCAGACCTTTGCGAAAGCGGGACATTCGCGGCTCGTCGTTTATGGCGAGACGCTCGATGAGCCGACCGGCATGGTTCACATCCGCGATCTGGTCTCCTATCTCACGACCCAGGCCGCGGCGGCGCAGAAAGGCAAGCGCGCACGCAAGAAGTTCGATCCGAAATCGATCGATCTCACGCAGCCGCTTTCGCAGACTAAGATCGTGCGCCGAATTCTGTTCGCCCCGCCTTCGATGCCGGTGGTCGATCTTCTGGTGAAGATGCAGGCGACGCGCATCCATCTCGCGCTTGTGATCGACGAATACGGCGGCACCGACGGACTCGTTTCGATCGAGGACATCGTCGAAGAGATTGTCGGTGACATCGAAGACGAACACGACGTCGAGGAAAACCGCATCGTGGCGCTCGGGGACGGCAGCTTCCTGGCCGACGCACGCGCCTCGCTTGCCGAAACGCTGGAAGCGGTCGGTAGCGGGTTCGATGTCGGCGCGCTCGCCGACGAAGTCGATACGCTCGGCGGCCTGATGGTTACGCTGGCCGCGCGGGTTCCGGCGCGAAACGAAATCCTGCGCGGTCCCGGCGAATTCGATTTCGAGATCATCGACGCCGATCCGCGCCGGGTGAAGCGCGTGCGCATCTTCCGCCGCCCGCCCGATCCGCCGAAGCGCGAGCGCAAGCGCAAGCCGAAGGCGCAGCCGGATTCCGCACCGGCCCCGAATACGGAATCCGAATCGGTAACGCCGGCAGACATGGACAACCGCAACGCCAGCGGGTAACCGGCGAGCATGACGCTCGCGGCAGTGGCGAATCGCGTGGTGCTATCCTGGGGCTGGAAACGGCGCGGAATCGCGTTCGTCGCCGGCGCAGTATCTGCGCTTTCGATGGCGCCGTTCGACCTCTGGCCCGTCCTCTTGCTTACATTTCCGGTTTTCGTCTGGCTGCTCGACGGCGCGGGCGCGGGCAAACGCGGACTGCTCGCCGCGTTCAGCGCGGGCTGGTGGTTCGGCTTCGGCTATTTTGTCGCCGGTCTCTACTGGATCGGCATGGCGCTGTTCGTCGAGGCCGACAAATTCGCCTGGCTCCTGCCCTTCGCCGTGCTGGGCATTCCCGCAGGACTCGCATTCTTCACCGGGTTCGGAGCGCTGCTCGCGCGCGTGATGTGGGCGACAGGTGCGACGCGCATTCTCGCCTTCGCAGCCGGTCTCGGCATTTCCGAATGGCTGCGCGGCACGATCCTCACCGGCTTTCCCTGGAACAGCTTCGGTTATGCGCTGACCAGCGTGCCGCAATTCGCGCAAGGGGCGTCGCTCGTCGGATTGTGGGGGCTCACATTACTCGCGCTTGCGATCTTCGCCTCGCCCGCGACGACCGCGGATGCGCGCGACCGCACGCAACACCGCTTCCTGCCCCTGATCCTGTCCGCGCTCGCACTTTTTCTTCTCGGCGCTTACGGCTGGCACCGGCTCGCGAACAACACGGTCGCGAACGTCGAAGGCGTGAAGCTGCGGCTGATGCAGCCGAACATTTCGCAGAACCTGAAATGGCAGCCGGAGCAGCGCCCCGCGGTCATGCGGCGCTATCTTTCGCTGTCCGATCAGGCGACCTCGCCGGAGCGGCAGGGCGTCAAAGACATCACGCATCTGATATGGCCGGAATCGGCGTTTCCGTTTTTTCTGGACCGCGAACCGCAGGCGCTTGCGCAAATCGCGGAGCTTTTGCCGAACGGCGTCACGCTGATCACCGGCGCGATCCGGCTCGACGCGCCGCTGCCGGGATCGCAGACGCCGCGCGTGTTCAATTCGATCCGCGTCTTGCGCGATGACGGCGCGATCGTCGCAACTTACGATAAACTCTATCTCGTGCCGTTCGGTGAATTCCTGCCGTTTCAGTCGCTGCTGGAAAGCATCGGGCTACAACAGCTGACGCGGGTGCGCGGCGGCTTCACGGCGGGCGCGCGCAGACGTGCGCTCAACATTCCCGGCCTGCCTCCGGCAGCACCTCTCATTTGTTATGAGGCGATCTATCCGGGCTATGTGCTGCCGGAAGGACCGCGGCCGCGCTGGATTCTCAATCTCACGAACGACGCATGGTTCGGAATCACGCCCGGACCGTACCAGCATTTCGCGCAAGCGCGGCTGCGCGCGATCGAGGAAGGACTGCCTTTGGTGCGGGTCGCCAATAACGGCATATCAGCTATAGTCGATCCGTTAGGCCGCATCGTTCGTTCGCTGCCGCTTGGCGGCGACGGTTTGATCGACGGAGCGCTTCCTGAGCCGCTCGACGAAACCGTGTATTCACGCCATCGGAACGGCCCTGCCTTGCTATTGGCAGCCGCCTTCGCTATCGCCGCCTTCGCCGCGCGACGGCGCAAAGCGAAGCGTCATTCATAAATTTCTTAGAACGCTTCCGGCATAAGCCGCCCGATCCTCGGATCGACTTTCGCTTCCTTCGCTACGGCACAGGTAGTAGCGTCCCGCACGACGAGCGCCCGCCAACACAACGGAAGCCGGATGACGAAGAAGGAGCCGAACCCGATCGACCGCCATGTCGGCAGCCGCGTCCGCATGCGCCGGATGATGATTTCGATGAGTCAGGAAAAGCTCGGCGAACGTCTCGGCATCACGTTTCAGCAGGTCCAGAAATACGAGAAGGGCACGAACCGGATCGGCGCGAGCCGCCTTCATCAGATTGCGAAGATTCTCGGTGTGCCGGTTGCGTTCTTCTACGAAGACATGCCCGGCGGCGAGGCCGCGGCTGGCTTCGGCGAGGCGGGCAACCCACTTTATATTTCCGAGTTCATGGCGAGCCCCGAAGGGCTTTCGCTCGCCAAGGCTTTCATGAAAGTGACGGACCCAAAGCTGCGCCGCCGGATCGTAGATCTGGTGGAAGCCATGGTGGCGGCGGGTGAAAGCGCCAAGAACTAGCGTTTCTGCCGACACTTCCGCGCGGGCTTTCGCCCAATCAGCCCACATCTTGACCATGCTTTGCATCGCTGCGAGAACCCTTGCCGCGAAATACAGCCGTGTCTGTATTTTCAAGAGATTTCACGCCGCCGCGCAGGAGTTTATCGGTGTCCCTCAAGAACTACATCTTCACGAGTGAGTCGGTTTCCGAAGGCCATCCCGACAAAGTTTGCGATCGTATCTCCGACGAAATCGTCGATCAGTTTTTCAAAGCCGATCCGATGGCGAAGGTTGCGTGCGAAACGCTCGTCACCACGAACCTTATCATGCTCGCCGGCGAAGTCCGCATGTCGAAGAAGGCAGCCGGCCCGAACCAGATCATGAGCAAGACCGGCAAGGTCAACAAAGCGCTCGCCGAGAAGCTCGCGCGCATGGCCGTGAAAGACATCGGCTACGCGCAGAAGGGCTTCCACTGGAAGAACGCGAAGGTGCAGGTTCACCTGCACGGCCAGTCCGCCGACATCGCGCAGGGCGTCGAAGCCGCCGGCAACAAGGACGAAGGTGCCGGCGACCAAGGCATCATGTTCGGCTACGCCACCAACGAAACGCCGGAACTGATGCCGGCGCCGCTGCAGTATTCGCACAACGTGCTGAAGCTGATGGCCGAGGCCCGCCACTCGGGCAAGCAGAAGCTGTTCGAGCCGGACGCGAAGAGCCAGTTCACGCTGCAATACGAAAACGGCAAGCCGGTGAAGTGCACCGCGGTCGTGGTCTCGACGCAGCATAAGGAAAAAGACGGCAAGAAGACGCTGGAATCCGGCGACATCAAGCAGCTCGTGCTGCCTTATATCAAGAAGGTCCTGCCCGAAGGATGGATGCCGCCGCTCGATCAGGTTTACGTCAACCCGACCGGCCGCTTCGTCATCGGAGGCCCGGACGGCGACACCGGCCTCACCGGACGCAAGATCATCGTCGACACCTACGGCGGCGCGGCCCCGCATGGCGGCGGCGCGTTCTCCGGTAAAGACCCGTCGAAGGTCGACCGCTCGGCGGCTTATGCCGCGCGCTATCTCGCGAAGAACGTCGTTGCGGCCGGCCTCGCCGACCGCTGCACGATCCAGCTTTCCTACGCGATCGGCGTTGCGCATCCGCTTTCGGTCTATGTGAACACCGACGGTACCGGCAAAGCCGACGAGCAGAAGATCGCGAAGATCTTGCAGGAGCTCATGAGCCTGACGCCGCGCGGCATCCGCACGCACCTGAAGCTGAACAAGCCGATCTATGCGCGCACCGCAGCTTACGGCCACTTCGGCCGTCAGCCCGACAAGGACGGTGGCTTCTCGTGGGAGAAGACCGATCTCGCGGAACAGCTCCGCAAAGCGTTCTGATCGACAAAGAGACAAGCGCCGCGCATCAGCGCGGCGCTTTTTTCGGCCGCCGCAAAGGCCATCCGCTGCGCAAGCAGCAGGCCGAACTTTACGAACAACTCCTCCCGAAACTTTCGCTCGATCTCGGCGAACGAGCACCGCGCGAACTCGCGGCGCTGTTTCCTTTTCAGCCCGAGAAGTTGCAACTCGAAATCGGCTTCGGCGGCGGCGAACATCTGCTGCATGAAGCGCGCGCAAATCCGAATACCGGCTTCATCGGCTGCGAGCCCTTCATCAACGGCATGGCGAAAATGCTCGCCGTCATCTCGAACGAAAAAATCCAGAACATCCGTCTGCATGCGAGCGACGCACTCTATTTGCTCGAATGGTTACCGGCTGCTTCCCTCGACCGGATCGACATCCTCTATGCCGACCCATGGCCGAAGAAGCGGCACTGGAAGCGGCGCTTCATCTCGGATGAAAACGTCGCGCGCTTTGCGCGGGTCCTGAAACCTGGCGGGATCTTACGTTTCGCCAGCGACATCGACACTTATGTGGAATGGACGCTGGTGCGGCTCTTGCGAAACCCGCACTTCCATTGGCTCGCCGAAAAGGCCGACGACTGGCGGCTGGCCTGGGCCGGATGGCCGGGCACCCGGTACGAGCAAAAGGCGCTCCGGGAAGGCCGAAAGCCGGCTTATCTCGAGTTCCGGCGGCTCTAATCTAGGGTTGCGATTCCGGGGATCGGCGCTATATTCCCGGCCAATCAACAACATCTCAGAACGATCTACGGATCGATGATGAGAGTGGGGACCGGACCGGGCCCCGCTCTTTTTCCCGTTTCTTCGCCGGTCAACTGAAACGCGAATGCAGCCAGACGCCGACCAGAACGAGCCGCGCCTTGTCGTCGAACAGGGCCTTGCCGCGCGTATTGCCGCGGCGATCGAGCCTGCGCTCGGCACGCTCGGCTTCCGGCTGGTACGCGTGAAGGTCACGGGCCGCGACGGCGGCACGCTGCAGGTCATGGCGGAGCGCCCCGATGGCACCTTTACCATCGACGATTGCGAAGCGGTGAGCCGCGCGCTTTCGCCGATCCTCGATGTGGAAGATCCGATCCAGGCGGCCTACCGGCTGGAGGTCTCCTCCCCCGGCATCGACCGGCCGCTCGTACGCCGCTCCGATATCGAGCGCGCCATCGGCCACGAAGCCAAGATCGAAATGAATTTGATGATCGACGGCCGCAAGCGCTTTCGCGGCATCCTCGAAAGCATCGAAAACGACGCGGTGAACGTGAAAAGCACAGAGGGCAAATCCGACGCGCTCCTGCCGATGAGCGAAATCGCGGACGCGAAGCTGATGCTGACCGACGCATTGATCGAAGAAGCGCTTCGCCGCGACAAGCGGGCGAGCGAAGCGCAAGAAATCTCGCAAGAAACCGCGGGCGAAGCGCCCGCTCCGAAAAACCAGAAGCACCCGGCGAAGCGCCGGGCGTCACGCTAACCGGAGAGCGCCACCATGGCCGTCGCCGCAAATAAACTCGAACTTCTCCAGATCGCCGATGCAGTCGCGCGCGAAAAATCCATCGACCGCAGCATCGTGATTGCCGCGATGGAAGACGCGATCGCGAAAGCCGCGCGATCGCGCTACGGCGCGGAAACCGACGTGCATGCCGAAATCAACGCGAAGACCGGCGAGCTTCGTCTTTCGCGCCACATGATGGTGGTCGAGAACGTAGAAAACTCCGCGATCGAAATGACGCTGGAAGACGCGCGCCGCCACAACCCGGCAGCCCAGGTCGGCGACACCATTGCCGACACGCTGCCGCCGCTCGAATATGGCCGCATCGCCGCGCAGTCCGCGAAGCAGGTAATCGTGCAGAAGGTGCGCGAGGCCGAACGCGACCGCCAGTATGCGGAATACAAGGACCGCATCGGGGAGATCGTGAACGGCGTCGTGAAACGCGTCGAATACGGCAATGCCGTGCTCGATCTCGGCAAGGGCGAAGCGGTGATCCGCCGCGACGAACTCCTGCCGCGCGAAACTTTCCGCAACGGCGACCGCGTGCGCGCCTATATCTACGACGTGCGCCGTGAGCCGCGCGGACCGCAGATTTTCCTCTCCCGCACGCATCCGCAGTTCATGGCGAAGCTGTTCACGCAGGAAGTGCCGGAAATCTATGACGGCATCATCGAGATCAAAGCGGTTGCCCGCGATCCGGGCTCACGCGCGAAGATCGCGGTCGTCTCGCGGGATTCCTCGGTCGATCCGGTCGGCGCCTGCGTCGGCATGCGCGGCTCGCGCGTGCAGGCTGTGGTGAACGAGCTTGCCGGCGAAAAGATCGACATCATTCCGTGGTCGCCGGATGTTGCGACCTTCGTCGTGAACGCGCTAGCGCCGGCGGAAGTCGTGAAGGTCGTGCTCGACGAAGTGCGCGAGCGTATCGAAGTCGTGGTGCCGGACGCGCAGCTTTCGCTCGCGATCGGCCGCCGCGGCCAGAACGTGCGGCTCGCCTCCCAGCTCACCGGCTGGGACATCGACATCCTCACCGAAGCCGAGGAGAGCGAGCGCCGCCAGAAGGAATTCGCGGAACGCTCGAACATGTTCATGGAAAGCCTCGACGTCGACGAGACGGTCGCGCAGCTCCTGTCCTCGGAAGGCTTCACCTCGGTCGAGGATCTGGCTTTCGTGCCGGCGGACGAACTCGCGAGCATCGAAGGCTTCGACGAGGATACCGCGGCCGAACTCCAGAGCCGCGCCAAGGAATATCTCGACCGCATCGAGCAGGAGCTCGACGACAAGCGCAAGGCGCTCGGCGTCAAAGATGAGTTGGCCGAAGTCCCCGGCGTCACCACCAAGATGATGGTCGCGCTCGGCGAAAACGAGGTGAAGACGGTCGAAGATCTTGCGGGTTGCGCGACCGATGACCTGATCGGCTGGACCGAGCGCAAGGACGGCGAAGCACAGCGTCACGCGGGCTACCTCGACGGCTTCGATCTCGACCGCGATGCGGCCGAAGCGCTCATCATGCAGGCGCGCGTGAAAGCGGGCTGGATCGACGAAACCGCGCTTGCTGCCCCGGCCGAAGAAGAGGCCGAGGCAGAAGCCGAAGCACAGAACTAAGGAGCATGAATGCTCGCGGACATGGACAAGACCGAAACCGACGAGGGGCTCGCCGCGGCGCGGCGGGCTCCCGCGCGGACCTGTCTTGCCACCCGCGAGAATGTTCCGATCGCGCGGATGATCCGCTTCGTGGTCGCGCCGGACGGCGCGGTGGTGCCGGATCTTTCGCGTAACCTTCCGGGGCGCGGGGCCTGGGTTACGGCGTCGCGCGGCGCGATCGGACAGGCGGTCAAGCAGAAGGCATTCGCCCGCGCGTTCCGCGGCAAGGCGAAAGACGACGCAAATCTCGCCGAACTCGTGGACCGGCTGATCGAGCGCTCGGCGCTGGAAGCGCTTTCGCTTGCGAACAAAGCCGGGCTGATCGTCACTGGGAACGCGAAAGTCGAAAGCGCAATCCTTTCCGGAAAGGCGATCGCGATTTTCCATTCCAGCGACGGATCGGCCGACGGGAAGCGGAAACTGGACGGGCTTTTGCGGCGAATCGAGGCCGAAGGGGGTGGGAAAGCCCCCTCTTTGACCCTATTTACCGGAAGCCAAATGGATTTGGCCCTCGGACGGCCAAATGTGGTACATGCTGCCCTGCTCGCGAGCCCGGCGAGCGGCGGTTTTCTCGAACGCAGCCTGAGACTGAAGCGCTGGCGTGACGGCGACATCGCCATTGGCGAAGGCGAGCCGGGCCTGGGCGAACAAGAATTGGAAGACGAATGAGCGATACCAAGGACTCTGGCGACAAAACGCGTGCATCCGGAAAGACGCTTTCTCTGAAGCGCTCCGAACCCGGAGTCGTGCGCCAGAGCTTCAGCCACGGGCGCTCGAAGCAGGTTGTCGTCGAAGTGAAGCGCGGTCCGCGCTCCGCGCCGAAAGCCGGCGCAGGCGCCGCGACGGGAAAAGCCGCTGCGCCGAAGGCAGCCGCGCCTGCGGCGACACCTGCGGTTCCGGAAAAGAAACCGGCTGCGCCGCTTAAGCCCGCCACCGCCCCCAAGGCGGGCGGGATGGTGTTGCGCACGCTTACCGACGAAGAGCGCGATGCGCGCGGCAAGGCGCTGATCGACGCGCGCGTGCGCGAAGAGGAAGAGCGCCGCGAAGCGGTTGAGGAAGCCAAGCGCCGCGCCGAACGCGACGCGGTCGAAAAGGCCGAGCGCGAAGCGTCGGAAGCGCGCAAGAAAGAGGAAGATTCGCGCCGTCAGCACGACGAAGAGCGCAAGAAAAAGGCCGAGCAAGAAGCGCGCAAGCGCTTCGGCGAGGATCCGACGGCGGCCCGCCCGGGTGCGCCGCGCGTCATCGTTGCCGACGAGGAAGAAGAGAGCCGCCCGCGCCGCCCCGGCGCGAAGGCTCCTGCCCCGGCGCGCCCGCAACGCATCGGCGAAGCCAAACAGCGCGGCCGCCTGACTCTCACCAACGCGCTTTCGAGCGGCGAAGAGCGCCAGCGCTCCACGGCATCGTTCCGCCGCCGCACGCAACGCATCACCGGCCACCGCGACGAGCCGAAAGAGAAGGTCGCGCGCGAAATCGTCGTGCCGGAAACGATCACGATTCAGGAGCTTGCAAGCCGCATGGCCGAGCGTTCGGTCGATGTCGTGAAGCTCCTGATGAAACAGGGCCAGATGAAACTGGTCACGGATCTCATCGATGCCGACACCGCGCAACTGATCGCCGAAGAATTGGGCCACACCGTCAAGCGCGTCGCCGCGTCCGACGTCGTCGAAGGCCTGTTCGACGCGCCCGATCCGGAAGGCTCGCTGAAACCGCGTCCGCCGGTCGTGACCATCATGGGCCATGTCGATCACGGCAAGACCTCGCTACTCGACGCGATTCGTTCGGCCAACGTGGTCGCGGGCGAAGCCGGCGGCATCACACAACATATCGGCGCCTATCAGGTGACCGCACCCTCCGGTGCGAAGATCACCTTCATCGATACGCCCGGCCACGCGGCCTTCACCGCGATGCGCGCGCGCGGCGCAAAAGTCACCGACATCGTCGTGCTGGTCGTTGCCGCCGACGACGGCGTGAAGCCGCAGACGGTCGAGGCGATCCAGCACGCGAAAGCGGCGAAGGTCCCGATGATCGTCGCGATCAACAAGATCGACAAACCCGACGCCAAGCCCGAGCGCGTCCGCACCGAACTTCTCCAGCACGAAGTGCAGGTCGAAACCATGGGCGGCGACGTGCTCGAGGTCGAAGTCTCGGCCACGAAGAAAATGAATCTCGACAAGCTGCTCGAGCAGATCGGGTTGCAGGCCGAGATTCTCGAACTGAAAGCCAATCCGGACCGCCCGGCTGAGGGCACCGTGATCGAAGCGAAGCTCGACAAGGGCCGCGGCACGGTCGCGACTGTGCTCGTGCAGCGCGGCACGCTCAACGTCGGCGACATTGTGCTTGCCGGTGCGGAATGGGGCCGCGTGCGTGCGCTCGTCTCCGACAAGGGCGAGCAGCTTAAATCCGCAGGTCCTTCGACGCCCGTGGAAATTCTCGGCTTCAACGGCGCGCCGGAAGCGGGCGACCGGCTCGCGGCGGTCGAATCCGAAGCGCGTGCGCGCGAAATCGCGGACTACCGCCGCAACGAACGCCGCGACAGGCAGGCGGCGAAGAGCTCCACCGTGCGCGGCTCGCTCGAGCAGATGATGAGCCAGCTCAAGGCGGCGGGCGCGGCGGAATTCCCGCTCGTGATCAAGGGCGACGCACAGGGCTCCGTCGAAGCGATTTCTGGCGCGCTCGAAAAGCTCGGCACCGACGAAGTGAAAGCGCGCGTGCTACTCACCGGCGTCGGCGGCATCACCGAATCCGACGTGACGCTCGCAGCCTCGTCAAACGCCGCGATCATCGGCTTCAACGTCCGCGCGCATAAAGAAGCGGCGGCGGCAGCCGAAAAGGCCGGCGTCGAAATTCGCTACTACAACATCATCTACGATCTCGTGGACGACGTGAAAGCCGCGATGTCTGGCCTGCTCGCGCCGGAATTGCGCGAGACCATGCTCGGCAACGCCGAAATCCTCGAGGTCTTCAACGTCTCGAAGGTCGGCAAGATCGCAGGCTGCCGCGTCACCGACGGCCGCGTCGAACGCGGCGCGAACGTGCGGCTCATCCGCGACAAGGTCGTGATCCACGAAGGCAAGCTCTCGACGCTCAAGCGTTTCAAGGACGACGCTAACTCGGTGGTCGCCGGCCAGGAATGCGGCATGTCGTTCGAGAACTATCAGGACATGCGCAAGGGCGACGTGATCGAGTGCTATCGCGTCGAATCGATCGCCCGCGCGCTTTAACTTCCAGCTAAGGCGCCCGCTCCGGTTCGATTCCGGGCGGGCGTTTTTATTTGATGACAAAGAACAACGAAAAAGCTCCCTCGCAACGCATGCTCCGCATGGGCGAGCTCGTGCGCCATGCGCTCGCGGAAATGTTCTCGCGCGGCGAGGTGCATGACCCCGTGCTGGAAACGCACGTCATCACGATTCCCGAAGTCGCGATGACGCCGGACCTGCGCCACGCCACCGCCTATGTGATGCCGCTCGGCGGCAAGGACGAGCGCGCGGTGATCGATGCGCTGAACCGCAACAAGAAATACATGCGTGGCGTGATCGCGAAGAAGATTCAGGCGAAGTTCGCTCCCGACCTGCATTTCCGTCTCGACGAGCGCTTCGACCGCGCTGACGAGATCGACAAGCTCTTGAAGCGCCCCGAAGTGCAGCGCGACCTGCACAAGGACGAAGACGAATGAGCCAGCCCAAAGGCCAGCACAGGCGCGAGAAGCGCGACGTCAACGGCTGGGTTGTGCTCGACAAGCCCTTGGGCATGACTTCGACCACGGCGGTTGCCGCCGTGCGCCGTATTTTCAAGGCGAAGAAAGCTGGACACGCCGGGACGCTCGACCCGCTCGCGTCCGGCGTGCTGCCGATCGCGCTTGGGGAAGCGACGAAAACCGTGCCTTTCGTGCAGGACGGGCGCAAGATTTATCGCTTCACGGTGCGCTTCGGGATCGAGACCGATACCGACGACGCGGAAGGAAAAGAAACGGCGCAATCCGAAAAGCGCCCGTCGCGCGAGGAGATCCTCGCGCTCTTGCCTGCCTTCACCGGAACCATCCTGCAGACGCCGCCACAGTTCTCGGCGCTGAAAGTCGGCGGCGAGCGCGCTTACGATCTCGCGCGCGACGGCGAGACCGTGCAGCTTGCGCCCCGCGAAATCGAAATCGATTCCTTCGCGCTCGTCTCGATGCCCGACAAAGATCACGCCGAATTCGAGGTCGAATGCGGCAAGGGCACTTATGTGCGTTCGCTCGCGCGCGACATCGGGCGCAAGCTCGGATGCCTCGGGCATGTAAGCCGGCTTCGCCGCACGCTGGTCGGCGACTTTTCGGAAACGAACAGCGTCAATCTCATACAACTCGAGCAGGCCGGAGCCGACGACGCCGCGCTCCATGCGCTTCTCCAGCCGGTCGCGGCGGGCCTGCAATCGCTCCCGGCGGTGAAGGTTTCCGAGCCCGACGCCCAGCGGCTGGTGCAGGGCCAGGCCGTGTTCCTGCGCGGCCGGGACGCGCCCTTATTCGAAGGGCCGGTCGCGGTCTCCAGCCATGGCGCTTTGGTGGCGCTGGCCGAAATGGAAGCCGGTGCGCTCCACCCGCGGCGCATTTTTAACCTTCCCCGATAAGGACTTAGCTCAAATCGCCTGATACGAGGTTTTTCCTCGCTTTCGAGGGGCTTTTGGCTATAACAGCGCGCATTCGGGGCCCGGCCCTGAAGCTCAACGCGACCCCGCTGGACGACATCCCGGCTCGGCCGCTTTCCAACTCCAACAGATAAGGAGCATCCGATGTCGGTAACTGCCGAGCGCAAACAAGCGCTCATTAAAGACAATGCCACCAAAAAGGGCGACACCGGTTCGCCGGAAGTGCAGGTTGCGATCCTCTCGGAGCGCATCGCGAACCTGACCGAGCATTTCAAGACGCACGTGAAGGACAACCATTCGCGCCGCGGTCTTCTGAAGCTCGTCTCGCACCGCCGTTCGCTTTTGGACTTCCTGAAGAAGAAAGATGAAGCGCGCTACAAGGCGCTCATCGAGAAGCTGAACATCCGCCGCTAAGGCAGATGTGTGACGGCCGCGCGCGGGAATGGTCCCGCGCGGACGGCCGAGTATGAAGCGGCGGAATTCGCCGCCGCACGAAACCGACGGAACAGGACAAGTCATGGCAGGATTGCCAGACGCTCTTTCCACTTTCGCGCTGCATTAGCGCGGGAGAGCGCCTCGTTATCTTGCCCATGGCTTTCCTGATCCTCGTCCGATGATGGGAAAGAGAAATGTTCGAAATACATCGTGAAGAACTCGACTGGGGTGGACGCAAGCTCGTCCTCGAAACCGGTCACATGGCGCGCCAAGCCGACGGCGCGATCCTCGCCACCTACGGCGATACGCAACTGCTCGCGACCGTGGTCGCGGCGAAAGAACCCAAAGCCGGCATCGATTTCCTGCCGCTCTCGGTTCATTTTATCGAGAAGTTTTACGCGGCCGGCCGGATTCCCGGCGGCTACTTCAAGCGCGAAGGCCGCCCGACCGAGCGCGAAACGCTGATCTCGCGCCTGATCGACCGCCCGATCCGTCCGCTGTTCGCGGACGGCTGGCGTTGCGAAACGCAGGTCGTGATCCACGTGCTGTCGCACGACATGGAAAACGATCCGGACATCCTCGCGATGGTCGCGTCTTCCGCGGCACTCACGATCTCCGGCGCGCCCTTCATGGGTCCGATCGGCGGCGCGCGTGTCGGCTTCATCAACGGCGAATACGTGCTGAACCCGACGCTCGAGGAGATGAAAGAGTCGAAGCTCGATCTCGTCGTCGCCGGCACCCAGGATGCCGTCTTGATGGTCGAATCCGAAGCGCAGGAGCTTACCGAAGAAGTGATGCTCGGCTCGGTTATGTTCGGCCACAAGCACTTCCAGCCGGTGATCGACGCTATCATTCGCCTCGCCGAAAAGGCCGCGAAGGAACCGCGCGAACTCAACGCTCCCGACAACTCCGCGCTGAAAGCGAAGCTCAAGAGCCTCGCCGAAGCCGATCTTCGTGCCGCCTACGGCAACAAGGTCAAGCAGGACCGCTATAACGCGGTCGGTGCCGCGAAAAAGAAGGCGAAGGAAGCGATCCTCGGCGACGGCACCAATCCGGATGCGCCGTCTCCGTCGCTGGTCGGCGAAGTTCTGAAAGAACTCGAAGCCGACATCGTCCGTAACTCCATCCTCGACACCGGCATCCGCATCGACGGCCGCGACGTGAAAACCGTCCGCCCGATCGAGGCCCTCGTCGGCGTGCTTCCGCGTACGCACGGCTCCGCGCTGTTCACGCGCGGCGAAACGCAGGCGCTTTGCATCGCGACGCTCGGCACCGGGGAAGACGAGCAGTGGATCGACGCGCTGCCCGGCACCTACAAAGAGAACTTCCTGCTGCACTATAACTTCCCGCCGTTCTCGGTCGGCGAAGCAGGCCGCATGGGTTCGCCCGGCCGCCGCGAAGTCGGCCACGGCAAGCTCGCCTGGCGCGCGGTGCATCCGATCCTGCCGCCGAAGGACGAATTCCCCTACACGATCCGCGTCGTGTCGGAGATTCTCGAATCGAACGGCTCGTCTTCGATGGCGACCGTTTGCGGCACTTCGCTCTGCTTGATGGACGCGGGCGTGCCGCTACGCGCGCCGGTCGCGGGCATCGCGATGGGCCTCATTCTGGAAGGCAAGAAGTACGCGGTGCTTTCCGACATTCTCGGTGACGAAGATCACCTCGGCGACATGGACTTCAAGGTCGCCGGCACCGAGAACGGCGTGACCGCACTCCAGATGGACATCAAGATCGCGGGCATCACCGAAGAGATCATGCAGGTCGCACTTCGCCAGGCGAAGGACGGCCGTCTGCATATCCTTGGAGAGATGGCGAAGTCGCTGACCGCAGCCCGTCCGCAGCTCGGCGAACATGCGCCGCGCATCGAGGTCATCAAGATCCCGACCGACAAGATCCGCGACGTGATCGGCACCGGCGGCAAGGTGATCCGCGAGATCGTCGAAAAGACCGGCGCCAAGATCAACGTCGAGGACGACGGCACGGTGAAAGTCGCTTCCGCCAAAGGCGAGGCGATCGAAGCCGCGATCAAGTGGATCAAGTCGCTCACCTCGGAGCCGGAAGTCGGCGCGATCTATGACGGCAAGGTCGTAAAGGTCGTCGACTTCGGCGCCTTCGTGAACTTCTTCGGCGCGAAGGACGGTCTCGTGCATGTCAGCCAGATGGCGCAGAGCCGCGTGAACAAGCCGTCCGACGTCGTGAAGGAAGGCGACATGGTCAAGGTGAAACTGCTCGGCGTCGACGAGCGCGGCAAGGTCCGCCTCTCGATGAAGGCGGTAGACCAGCAGACCGGCGAAGACATCGAGCACAAGAAGCAGCCCGCGCAGGAGCCTGCGGCGGAATAATCTGCTTTCGATTGAAATTGAAAAGGGCGGCTTTCGAGCCGCCCTTTTTAATTTTTCCCGTCTATTTCTTCTTGCGGCGGAGCTTCGAATTGATCGGCCCGCGCACATATTCGGCGTGCAGCCATTTCCCGATCAATCCTCCGATGACGCCGCCGACAATCGGCGCAACCCAGAACAGCCACAGCGATTGCAGGGCGACGGCACCGCCGAACACGGCGGTCGCCGTCGAGCGCGCGGGATTGAGCGAGGCATTGCTCACCGGGATCGCGACAAGATGAAACAGAACCAGCGCAAGGCCGATTGCGATCGGCGCAAAGCCCGCCGGTGCGCGCGGCGAGGTCACGCTCACGATGACCAGCACGAACAGCGCGGTGATGACGACTTCGATCAGGGCCACCGCGGGGAGTGAAAAGCCCGTGCCGCCGTAAAGATTGGATACGGCGACAAAGTTATTCCATTTTCCTGCGGCGGGAGCGCCCGAGAGAATAGCGTAGAACACTGCTGCGGCGGCAACGCCCCCCAACACCTGCGCAATAATATAGGGGAGTGCCCGGTTCATCTCGAAGCGTCCGGCAGCAACGAGGCCAAGGGTCACCGCTGGATTGAAGTGGCCGCCCGAAATGGAGCCCACCGCGTAGGCCATCGCGAGTACCGACAAGCCGACCGCGAAAGCGACCGCAATCAACCCCGCGCTTGGTGCGGAAAAGAGTGCCGCCCCGCAGACGGCCGTGACAAGCGTGAATGTACCGATGAATTCCGCGCCAAGTTCTCGTGACATCTGATGTTTCCGGAATCAGTGATTGGACGCCGCAGAAAGTGGCATCGCAAAGATTCAGGAGCAATGTCGGCGCGTGCCTTGCATTGAGGTCATCAAGAGTTTTCACAAAGCCGCTTTCGCCAGTGAAGTTGACGAGGGCCGCTGAACAGGCGTTCAGACAGCGCGGAAATCACCAAAGGCGATCCGTGGTGATCGCTATTTTCTCTTATATTTCAATAGCTTGAATAGGCGTTCATTCACGCAGCCGTGATCGTAAGCAGCGCGCTTCTGTGACCCCCATCACACGCGGCAGCCCTCGCCTCCTCTACGTTCCTTCCCATGACGAAGCGGTTGTCGCTTCGAGAAACGAGGAGAGAGAAATGACCAAGACGAAGAAAATCCTGGCTGGTGCCGCTGCTGCTGTTGCCCTTGCCGTCGTGAGCTTGTCTGCCGGCACGACCGCCGCGGAAGCGGGCTGGAAGCACAAGCATCACTACAAGCACTTCTACGGCATCTACACCGTCGCGCCGCTCGCCTACTACGGCTACTACAACAACTGCGGCTGGACGTGGACCAAGTGGGGCAAGCAGGTTTACGTCTGCTACTAAGCGGATATTCCTCATCCTCCAAAGCGCCGCCCGGCTCAAAAGCCGGGCGGATTGCTTTTTGTGCCTGTGCACGGCTTAGTTCGTGCCATGGAGAACAAGCGGGGCCATTTCAGGCGCAACAACCATTTTCTTGCATCGCTGCCCGAGGAGATTTCGTCCCGGTTGTTTGCGAAGGCAGTACCGGTGAAGCTCCCGGCGGACGCGCTGCTGTTCAATACCGGGGACGATGGCAACGGTTGCTACCGTGTGGAGAGTGGCCTCGTGAAGCTCAGCGTCCTTTCCGCGGAAGGCGACGAACGTATTCTCGACATTCTCGGTCCCGGCGCGATTCTAGGCGAACTTTCGATGATCGATGCCGCACCCCGCTCGACCGCAGTTTATGCGCTACGCGACAGCACGCTTTCCTTCATCAGCCGCGCGGCCTTCCTCGATTATGCCGAAAAGAACCCCGATCTATACCGGCAGGTGACGACGCTACTCGCGGCGCGCGTACGGGAAATGAACGATATCGCGGTGGCGTGGAGCTTCCTGTCACTCGAGGGCCGGGTTGCCTATGCGTTGCTCGAGCTCGCCGAAGCCTGTGGCGAAGAGATCGACGGTGGCCGCATAATGATCCGGCAGAAGATCGAGCAAAGCGACATCGCGGCCATGGCCGGGATTGCACGCGAGAACGTCAGCCGGATTCTGAATCGCTGGATCCGCGAGAAGCTGATCAGCCGCCACGCCGGCTATTACTGCATCGAGGCGCAGGAAACGATCGAGAATTTCGCAGGGAAATAGCTACTGGAATTTCACCGCGCGCGCGATTTCGAGCAAGAGCTTGGCGGTGCGATCCGGGAAGTCCGGCGCCGGCACGAGCGCAATCCGAACCTTGAAGAACTTGTTATTCTGCGCGCCGAGACAGAGCGCGCTGTTCTCGATGCGGCCCTTTCCGCGATCGATCACAAACATCTTGCAGCGAAAGAACGGGTTCTTCGCCGGATACTCAAATTCGCGTCCGTCCTTCACGGAACGATAGTAGCCGTTCTCGCGCGCACGATGCACGTCGCGCACGGCATTCGCGAACTCTTCTTTCTGGTCTGACGAAAAGATTTCCGGACTGAGCGAGCGCTTGCCGAGGTCATAGACGAACAGATCGACCCTCGCGCCGGGAGCGAGATAGCGAACGCCGTAGCCGAGACCGGCGCTCGTTTTCTCGAAGTCGGTGACATCGCCGCGCGTCAGCGCACCGATGCGCAACGGAAAATCGAATCCGAAACGCGAGACCGCGGCTTCCTGCGCGTGCGAGGAAAGAGAGAAGAAGGCGATTGCTGCAAGCGCGGCGAGAAATCTCACGCCGCGCATGGCTTTTACTCGGCGGCTTTCGCGTTACCGTTGCCGGCGGCTTCCTGACGGAGCGCTTCCGGGTTCGGCATCGCGATCACGTTGTAGCCCGAGTCCACAAAATGGATTTCGCCGGTAACGCCACCGGAGAGATCCGACAGAAGATAAAGCCCGGCGCCACCAAGTTCTTCGAGCGTGACGCCGCGGCCGAGCGGCGAATGACGCTGCTGGAACGCGAACATCGCGCGCGCGTCGCCGATGCCCGCACCTGCAAGCGTGCGGATCGGTCCGGCTGAAATCGCGTTCACGCGGATTTTCTGGTGGCCGAAATCGACCGCGAGATAGCGTACCGAGGATTCGAGCGCTGCCTTCGCAAGGCCCATGACGTTATAGTTCGGCATAGCGCGGTCGCCGCCGTTATAGGTCAGCGTCAACATCGAGCCGCCGTTCGGCATCAGTTCGGCGGCACGCTTCGCGCCTTCGGCGAAAGAGAACGCCGAAATCACCATGGTGCGCTGGAAGTTCTCGCGCGTGGTGTCGGCAAAGCGGCCCTTCAGTTCGTTCTTGTCCGAGAAACCGATCGCGTGGACATAGAAGTCGATCGTGCCCCATTGCTTCTTCAGTTCGGCAAAAACCGCATCGACAGTTTTTACGTCCTCGACATCGCAAGGCAGCACGATCTTCGAGCCGAGCGTTTCCGCGAGCGGCTTTACCCGGCGCTCCAGCGCTTCGCCCTGATAGGTGAAAGCGATCTCGGCGCCCTGCTTCGCGATCGCCTGCGCAATTCCCCAGGCGATCGAGTGGTCGTTGGCGACGCCCATGATGACGCCGCGCTTGCCTTGCATCAGTCCCTGCATTCTAAAACTCTACGCATCCAGTTTCTTGAAAAGAAGTGTCGCATTGGTGCCGCCGAAGCCGAATGAATTCGAAAGCACGCAGTTCAGGTTCACGTTATCCTGGCGCTTGCGCACGATCGGCAGATCCGCGAATTCCGGATCGATCTCGTCGATATGCGCGCTTTCGCAGATGAAGCCGTTGTTCATCATCAAAAGCGAATAGATCGCTTCCTGCACGCCGGTGGCACCCAGCGAATGGCCGGTGAGCGACTTGGTCGCGGAAATCGGCGGAATATTCTTGCCGAAGACTTCGCGAATCGCCTCGATCTCTTTCTGGTCGCCGATCGGCGTCGAGGTCGCGTGCGGGTTGATGTAATCGATCGGCAGTTTCACGCCTTCCATCGCCATCTTCATACAGCGCATGGCGCCTTCGCCGGAGGGCTGCACCATGTCGTGGCCGTCGGAGGTCGCGCCGTAGCCCGCGATCTCGCCGTAAATTTTCGCGCCGCGCGCTTTGGCCTTGCTTAATTCCTCGAGCACGAGCACGCCTGCGCCGCCCGCGATTACGAATCCGTCGCGGTTCTTGTCGTAGGCGCGCGAGGCTTTCGCCGGCGTGTCGTTATATCCCGACGACATCGCGCCCATGGCGTCGAACAGCACCGAAAGCGTCCAGTCGAGTTCCTCGCAGCCGCCGGCGAACATCGTGTCCTGCTTGCCGCTCTGGATCAGTTCGTAGGCGTTGCCGATGCAATGGTTCGAGGTCGCGCACGCCGACGAGATCGAATAATTGAAGCCCTTGATCTTGAACCAGGTCGCAAGCGTCGCCGACGCAGTCGAAGACATGGCTTTGGGAACCGCGAAAGGTCCTACGCGCTTCGGGCCTTTTTCTTTCGCGATCTGCGCCGATTCGACGATGGTCCGGGTCGAAGGACCGCCCGAACCCATGATGATGCCGGTCTTCGGATTGGAGATGTCGCCTTCTTCCAGATTCGCATCGCGGATCGCCTGATCCATTGCGACGTGATTCCAGGCGGTGCCGCCGCCGTGGAAGCGCATGGCGCGGCGATCGACGATCGCGGACGGATCGAGCGTCGGCGCACCCGCGACTTGGCTGCGGAAACCGAGTTTCGACTGATCTTCCGAAAAGGAAATGCCGCTCTTCGCTTCGCGCAGCGACGCGAGCACCTCCTGGGTGTTGTTGCCGATGGACGAAACGATGCCCATTCCGGTGACGACGACCCGACGCATTTCTTGCCTCTTCGTTTCCTGCCCGCGCTTTTCGATACGCGTGAAAAATTTATGCGGCGGCCGGCGCCGCGTCCTTGAACAAGCCGACCTTCATATCGCTGACGCGATAGACGACTTCGTCGTCGGCCTTCAGCCAGCCATCGGCGATACCGAGCACGAGCTTGGAGCGCATCACGCGCTTGAACTCGACGCCGTACAAAAGCTTCTTCACCGTCGGCACGATCTGGCCGGTGAGCTTCACTTCGCCGACGCCGAGCGCACGGCCGCGGCCTTCCGCGCCCGACCAGCCAAGAAAGAAGCCGACCAACTGCCACAAGCCGTCGAGACCGAGGCAGCCCGGCATCACTGGATCGCCCTTGAAGTGGCACTGGAAGAACCAGAGGTCCGGCTTCACATCGAGTTCGGCGCGGACGTAGCCCTTGCCGTTCTCGCCCCCGGTTTCGGAAATGTCGGTGATGCGGTCGAACATCAGCATCGGCGGCAGCGGCAGCTGCGCGTTGCCGGGGCCGAACATTTCGCCCCGGCCACAGGCCAAGAGATCTTCATAGGCAAAACTGGAGCGCCGCTCGGTCATATTCCCTCGGTTCCTTGTCGTCCCCTTATCCCCCGCCCTGCGTAGCAAAGGCAATCGGTCCGTGAAAGGCGGCGAGACGCCCCTGCCAAGGCCTTAAAATAACTATAGATTTCGATCTTTATTGCGCGAGACTGGGCGAACAGGTACTATAATGCATGACCCAGTCGCCAGCGCGGAAAGAACCGCTTTCCCGCGCGAGCCATCTTGGTTTAGACCCTAAGATGACTTTGTAACGGTAGTGCTAGATGGCCGAGTCCCCGAACCAGTCGACCCCTCGCGTGGTCTTCGAACAGGAAGAGATGGTGCTTCCGGTTGAGCGCTTGCGCGTCGAGCAGCCAGCCGGCCGCCGCACCGGTTGTCCGTTCCATGACGTGCGCGAAATGCTCCGTGAAGTCGGCTTGCGTCCGACCCGCCAGCGCCTCGCGCTCGGCTGGCTCCTGTTTGCCAAGGGTGACCGCCACATCACGGCGGAATCGTTGCATGAAGAAGCGCTGCGTGCGCGCTTCCCGGTTTCGCTCGCGACCGTTTACAACACGCTCCATCAGTTCACCGAAGTGAGCCTGCTTCGTGAAGTCGCGGTCGACGGGTCGAAGACCTATTTCGATACCAACGCTTCGGATCACCACCATTTCTATGTCGAAGGCCAGAACGAGTTGCTCGACATTCCGGGCGCCGAAGTGATGGTCGATCGCATGCCGACGCCGCCGGTAGGTTTCGAAGTCGCGCGCGTCGATGTCGTGGTCCGCCTGCGCCGCAAGCAGCAGGCTTAAGCCTTACTCGATTACTTCGTCCGGATAGACGCCCCACAGGAGCGTCTGCAGTATGAATCCATCGAAGCGATCGCCGTAAATCCGGCACCAGCCCTTGCCGCAGCTTTTCACGTTCGCGACCACGCCCGGCTGCAGTTCCGCGATCAGCCTGCCTTCTCCGCCTGCGCGCTCATAGACCGGGATCGTTTTTGCTTTGGCATGCGGCGCGACAATCACGGTGCGCTTGCCAGAGAGCATGGCCTGATGCACCCAGCCGTCAGCGCCGTCTGAATCGCGGATCCTGCGCCAGTTCTCAAACTCCGCGATGATCTCGACCGGCAGACCGGCGCGGGCGAAAGTCCAGCGGATGTCCTGATTTTGGCTCGGTCCGTTTCTGACATGCACCTTGTCCGCGCGCAGGCTGACAAAGCGCGGCACCTGAAGTTTCTGCTGCTCCGCGGTGGCGGGCGCGGGCACAATTAGGGCCCAGGACAGTGCGGCGGCGAAGAGGACGCAAATTGCCTTGATCATTCCCCGTACCAAAAAAGTTCTTCGCCCCGAGGGTCAAAAAATCGTCGTGAGCCCGCGATGTCAATAGCGGACGCAGCGGGGCTTATCCCGCTTTGAGTTTCCAAAACCCGTCTGCTAGACAAATCGCGAACCGGCTGGCGCAATCCAGCCATCTTCTTGCTCGCGAAAGGCTTTCCGGGAAATAGAGCGATGCCGAAGAAAAAGCCGCTCGTCGTCGTGACACGACGCCTTCCCGACATCGTCGAGACGCGGATGCGCGAGTTGTTCGATGCGCGCCTGAACGTCGAAGATCGGGCCATGAGCCAGACCGAGCTCGCCGAGGCGGTGAAAATGGCCGACGTGCTCGTGCCGACGATCACCGACCGGATCGACAACGGTGTGCTAGCGCAGGCTGGTCCCAATCTCAAACTCATCGCGAATTTCGGTAACGGCGTCGATCACATCGACGTCGCCAGCGCGCTCGCGCGCGGCATTACAGTCACGAATACGCCGGGCGTGCTTACCGAAGATGTCGCGGATCTCACCATGGCACTGATCCTTTCGGTGCCGCGCCGTATCGCCGAGGGCTCGACCCTGCTGACCAACGACGCCGAGTGGGGCGGCTGGTCGCCAACCTGGATGCTCGGCAAGCGCATGGCGGGCAAACGCCTCGGCATCATCGGCATGGGCCGCATCGGCTCGGCGGTCGCCAAGCGCGCGAAAGCCTTCGGACTGCAAATCCACTATCACAACCGCCGCAAGGTCGCGGCCGATCTCGAGGAAGAGTTAGAGGCAACCTATTGGGAAAGCCTCGACCAGATGCTGGCTCGCATGAACATCGTGTCGGTGAACTGCCCGCACACGCCCGCGACCTATCATCTGTTGTCGGCGCGGCGGCTGAAGCTCTTGAAGCCCGACGCCTATATCGTCAACACCGCACGCGGCCATGTTATCGACGAAGGCGCGCTCGCACGCATGATCGAGAACAACGAACTGGCGGGCGCCGGCCTCGACGTGTTCGAGGAAGAACCCGCGATCAATCCGAAATTGCTCAAGCTCGCGCGCAACCACAAGGTCGTCCTCCTGCCGCACATGGCCTCTTCCACCATCGAGGGCCGCGTCGACATGGGTGAGAAGGTCATCGTCAACATAAAGACCTTCATGGACGGCCACCGTCCGCCGGACCGCGTATTGCCGTCGATGCTCTAGGCCGACCCGCCCCTTGATCGACCACGTCTCCCTCATTGTCGGCGATCTTTCCCGCGCCGAAAAATTCTACGACGCGATCATGGATGCGCTTGGCTATCCCAAGGTCGTGCGGGACGAGAACCGGATCGGCTACGGCCTGCGCTCGTCGGCCGAGTATCCGGAGCGCTGTTACATTTCCATTCGTGGCGGATTGCCAAAGCGCTCGGAATCGCGCCGGCACTGGGCGTTCCGCGCGCCGTCGCGCGACGCGGTGAACGCATTTCATCGCGAGGGACTGGCGAACGGCGGGCAAGACGACGGCGCGCCGGGCTTGCGCGACTACCACGCACATTATTACGCGGCGTTCGTGATCGATCCCGACGGCAACCGGCTGGAAGCGGTTTGTCACAAGGCGGGATAGGCGTAGCGTTTACTTGAAAGCCGAAAGCCGCGTCGCTGGCGCAGGCGCGTCCGTTCCCGACAGCGGATTTTCCGGCGACCATTCGTAGCGCAGCGTCTCGAAACGCATGTTGCGCAGATCCATCATCAGAAGTTTGCCGACGAGGCTCTCGCCAAAGCCGATGATCGCGCGCAAGACCTCGACCGCTGCCAACGTACCCGCAACCCCTGCGATTGCGCCGAGAATTCCCGCCTCTTCGCACGCCGGCACGGTGCCCGCAGGCGGCGGTTCGGGAAAGAGACAGCGATAGGTCGGGTTCGGCTTGCCGTCTTTATCCGTTTCATGCGCGCGGATCGTGGTCAGCGTCGCGTCGAATGTGCCGAGTGCCGCCGTCACCAACGGCTTCTTGTGGTGGTAGCAGGTGTCGGAAACGAGATAGCGGGTCGCGAAATTGTCCGAGCCATCCAGCACCACGTCGTAGTTCTTGATGACGCGCGAGGCATTACCCGCATCCAGCCGCAGCGGATGCACTTCGACGGTGACATGCGGATTGAGCCGGGAGATCGCGAGCGACGCGCTTTCGGTTTTCGGGCGCCCGACATGCGAAGTTCCGTGCAGCACCTGCCGCTGCAAATTCGAGAGGGAAACCTTGTCGTCGTCGACCACGCCGAGCGTGCCAACGCCGGCCGCCGCAAGATACAAAAGCGCGGGCGAGCCGATGCCGCCGGCGCCGATCGCAAGCACGCGCGCGGCTTTCAGCTTCGCCTGTCCCTGCCCGCCGACTTCGCGGAGCACGATGTGGCGCGCGTAGCGCTCGAGTTCTTCCGGCGACAACGCCATAAATTCAGCCTCGTCATTTCGCTCGGGCCAAGCCTATCATGCCCCGATGGGCCTGAACGAGCGCATTTCGCCAAGGAATGCCAGCCTCGCCATGCTGACGGCGGCGGCGCTTCTCGTTTCGGCAATCCCGGTATCGGCACAAGTAAACGAGCGCTGCCCGCGCCTTGTCTCGGCACTCCCCGCGCACGCGAAGCCGGTTTCGCTACGGCTCGCGCAGAATGCGGCGGGCGCGGTCAAGATCACTTTCATCGGCCATTCGACCTTCCTGATCGAAAGCTCCGGCGGCATCAAGATCGCGACCGACTACAACGACTATGTGCGGCCCGACGCGATCCCCGATGTCGCGACCATGAACCGCGCGCACTCGACGCATTACACGCTCTCGCCCGATCCCGCGATCAAGCATGTTCTGCGCGGATGGGGCGAAGGCGAGCAGCCCGCGCGCCATGAAGTGGAAATCGGCGACGTATTCATCCGTAACGTACCGACCAACATCCGCGACTGGGACGGCGGCACGAATTACAACCAGAATTCGATTTTCGTGTTCGAGATCAGCGGGCTTTGCATCGCGCATCTTGGGCACCTGCATCACACGCTGACGCCCGCGCATCTCGACGCACTCGGCAGGATCGACGTCGTGCTGGTGCCGGTCGACGGCTCCTATACGCTCAACACCGACGGCATGGCGGAGGTGCTAAAGCAGATCGACGCGCCGGTCGCGATCCCGATGCATATTTTCGGCGAGCAGACGCTCGAACGCTTTCTCGACAAGATGCGCTCGCTTTACGAAATCCGGCGCGAGACGGAGGCAAGCATCTCGCTTTCGCGCGCAACGCTGCCGCAGAAGCGCACGATGATCGTGCTGCCCGGGCGGTAGCTTAAATATCCACGTTAGCGGCGAGCGCGTTCGACTGGATGAAGTCGCGACGCGGTTCGACTTCGTCGCCCATCAGCTTGTTGAAGAGTTCGCCCGCCTCGTCGACTTCCTTCACCTTCACCTGCAAAAGCGAGCGGGCGTTGATGTCGAGCGTCGTTTCCCAGAGCTGGTCCGGGTTCATTTCGCCGAGGCCTTTGTAGCGCTGGAGCGAAAGACCCTTGCGGCCGGTCGAGACCGCGGCGTCGTAAAGCCCGATCGGGCCGAACACTGTCGTTTCCTCTTCCTTGCGGACGAGCTTTGCGGGCTTGGCGTAGATTTCCTGCAAGTGCGGCGCCATCTGATCGAGCTTGCGGGCATCCAGCGAATTCAGGAACGCCTGATCGACGTTCACGACTTCCTTCACGCCGCGCAAGGTGCGGTTGAACTTGAAGCCGGATTCGTCGGAGGCACCTTCCCAGCCGCGCTCGGTTTCGTCGGAGAGCGAATCGAGACGCTTCGCGACATAGACCGCAGCCTGGCTCGCGCTTTTCGAATCCGCGAGCACTTCGGTCGAAAGCGCGCCGGCAATGGCTATCTGTTCGACCACGCGGCGGTCGTAGCGCGGGTGCAGCCCGCGCAGCACGCTCCGCGCCTGCCTTGCCTGTTCGACGATTTCCGCGAGATCGGCGCCCGCGCGGGTCTGGCCGTTCGCAAGTTTCAGCACGCTTTCGTCGAGTCCGCCCTGAATCAGGTAATCGTCGAGCGCGCGCTCGTCTTTCAGGTATTGCTCGGATTTGCCTTTCATCACCTTGTAGAGCGGCGGCTGCGCGATGAAGAGATGGCCGTTCTCGATCAGTTCAGGCATCTGACGGAAGAAGAACGTGAGCAAAAGCGTACGGATATGCGCGCCGTCGACGTCGGCGTCGGTCATGATGATGATCTTGTGGTAGCGCAGCTTCGAGACGTCGAAGTCTTCGCGGCCGATGCCGGTGCCGAGCGCGGTAATCAGCGTCCCGATCTGCTCGGAAGTCAGCATCTTGTCGAGACGCGCGCGCTCGACGTTCAGGATCTTGCCACGCAAAGGCAAGACTGCCTGGAACGAGCGGTCGCGGCCCTGCTTCGCGGAACCGCCGGCGGAATCACCCTCGACGATGAAGAGTTCTGATTTCGCGGGATCGCGCTCCTGACAGTCGGCGAGCTTGCCGGGGAGCGAAGCGATGTCGAGCGCGCCCTTGCGGCGCGTCAGTTCGCGCGCCTTGCGTGCGGCTTCACGCGCGGACGCGGCTTCCACCACCTTGCCGACGACGGCTTTCGCCTCCTGGGGTCGCTTCTCGAGCCATTCGGAAAGCGCGTCGGAGACGATCGTTTCAACAATCGGGCGCACTTCCGAAGAAACGAGTTTGTCCTTGGTCTGCGAGGAGAATTTCGGGTCCGGCACCTTCACCGAAAGCACGGCGGTCAGCCCTTCGCGGCAATCTTCGCCGGAAAGCGTGACCTTCTCCTTCTTCGCGATGCCGGAGCTTTCGGCATAGCTGATGACTTGCCGCGTCAACGCGGCGGCGAAGCCCGTAAAATGCGTGCCGCGGTCGCGCTGGGGTATGTTGTTGGTGAAGCAAAGCACCGCCTCATGGTAGCTGTCGTTCCACGAGATCGCGCATTCGACGCCGACGCCGTTCTGCTCGCCCTTGATCATCACGGGCTTCTCGACCAGCGACTGCTTGTTGCGGTCGATGAATTTCACGAAGGCTTCGACGCCGCCTTCGTAGAGCATCTCTTCGATCTTCGGCTCGGGGCCGCGCAGGTCGGACAGAATGATGCGCACACCGGAATTCAGAAAGGCCAGCTCGCGCAGGCGATGTTCGAGCGTCGCGAAATCGAACTCGATCTTGGAGAAGGTTTCCTTGCTCGGCAGGAACGTAACTTTGGTGCCCTTCTTGCCGCCGGAGTCGCCCACGACCTTCAGCGGCGCTTCCGCGTCACCATGCTTGAAACGCATGAAATGTTCTTTGCCGTCGCGCCAGATCGTCAGATCCAGATACTCGGAAAGCGCGTTCACGACCGAGACGCCGACGCCGTGCAGACCGCCGGAAACTTTATAAGAGTCCTGATTGAATTTTCCGCCGGCGTGCAGCTGGGTCATGATGACCTCGGCTGCGGAGACGCCTTCGTCTTTATGGATATCAGTCGGGATGCCGCGGCCGTTGTCGGTGACCGTGCAGGAGCCGTCGGCATTTAAAGTGCAGGTCACTTCGGTCGCATGACCCGCGAGCGCTTCGTCAATCGCGTTATCGACGACCTCGTAGACCATGTGGTGCAGGCCCGAACCGTCGTCGGTGTCGCCGATATACATGCCAGGACGCTTGCGAACCGCGTCCAGCCCTTTGAGAACCTGGATCGAATCCGCGCCGTATTCGGCGGGAGTAGTGCTGCCGGCAGCCTTCGCCATTTTTCAGATTTTCCGTCGCGATTCGGGGCTCGAATTTCGAGCCCGATTTTACCTCATATAGGGTCGCGAAGGCTGCGAAAAAATGGTCCGCGAGAGCCGATTTTATGCGCGATAAGCCTTTGAAATCTTTACGATATTCGGCGCGAATCGAGGCGGTTACGCGCGGGTGATAGAAGCGGGAAAATCGCACCATTTTCCGCGCGATTTTTTGACAGATTAGCCGCTTCTGACCGCCTCGCCCGGGCTCACGCGGAAGCGGATCGCGGAAGGGTCGAGCGCGGAAAACGCACTTTCGTCGACGCCCGTGACCAGCACCTGCGCGCCGAGCATTTCGAGCGCGCCAAAGAGTGCCGCGCGGCGTTCCGTATCCAGAAAGGCGGCGACATCGTCCAAGAGCACGACCGGCGCGAAGCCGTGCATCGAAGTCACTAGCCGCGCATGCGAGAGGATGAGGCCCACGAGCAGCGCCTTGCGCTCGCCGGTGGAAGCACGCGCGGCCTCGATCGCTTTTTCCTGATGCAGCACGATCAGGTCCGAGCGGTGCGGGCCTTCGAGCGTGCGGCCGGCGGCGCGGTCGCGCGGGCGGTTGTCACGGAGCTTCTCGCGGTAGCGCTCCTCGACTTCGGTCGCACTTTCGATTTCGAGCGCGCGCTCGATCTCGCCGTCGAGCGCGATCTGCGCGGTCGGAAAGCCGCTCTCTACGTCGCGATTGCTTTCGATTTCGGTCGCGAGCCGCTTTACGGTTTCGGCGCGTGCGGCTGCCACCGCAATCGCAAGCTCGGCGACCTCGTGCTCGATCGCGTCCATCCATTTCGCGTCGAAGTTCTGCTCCTCCAAAAGCCGGTTGCGCGAGCGCAGCGCACGGTCGAGCGCATTCACGCGCGCCGCATGTTCGGCGTCGATCGCAAGCACGAGACGGTCGAGGAAGCGCCTGCGTTCGCTGCCGGGGCCGAGAAAGAGCCCATCCATCTCGGGCGTCAGCCAGATCACGCGCAGATGTTCGGCAAAGGCACTTGCGGAAGAAACCGGCTCGCGGTCGATGCGCGATTTGCGCAAACTGTTTTCGTCGCCCGACGGCGCCTCAATGCCGGTGCCAAGCATCGCGTTGCCGAGCGCGCCATCGATCTCGGCCGCGACCGCCCAGGAGCCGTCGCCTTCGGTCGCGGCGACATCGTCGAGCGTCGCGCGGCGAAGCCCGCGTCCCGGCGTCAGAAACGAAACCGCTTCGAGAATGTTGGTTTTGCCCGCACCGTTGGGCCCCAGAAATAGCGCGCTTTTGCCCGCAAGACCAAGCGAGGCCTGCCGGTATGAACGAAAGTTGGAAAGCTTGAGCGTGAGGATACGCGCGTGCGGGATCACGTCGTTTCGCGAGATAGACCCGTTCACACCCGCATCGGCATCAGCACGTAAAGCGCACCTGCCGCTTCCATGTCTTCGATCAAGGTCGGCGAACCGGGATCGGCAAGCTTCAGCCGCGCCTTCTCGCCCTCGATCTGCTGGAGAATGTCGAGGAGATAACGGCCGTTGAAGCCTATATCGAGCGCTTCCGCGCCGTATTCGACTTCGAGTTCCTCGGTCGCCGAGCCCGAATCCGGGTTGATAACGGAGAGCGTGAGCTTGCCGTCGGTGAGCGCGAGCTTCACCGCGCGGCCGCGCTCGCTCGAGACCGTCGAGACACGGTCGACCGCCGACATGAACTCGCTCTTGTCGACTACGAGCGTCTTGTCGTTGCCCGCGGGAATGACGCGGCCGTAATCCGGGAAGGTGCCGTCGATCAGCTTCGAGGTGAGCACCGCATTGCCGAGCGAGAAACGGATCTTGGTCGCGGACAATTCGACCTTCACTTCCTCGCCGGCGTCGTCGATCAGCCGCTGCACTTCGGCGACGGTCTTGCGCGGCACGATCACGCCCGGCATGCCCTTCGCGCCCTTCGGCGCCTTGATCTCGGCCTGCGCCAGGCGATGGCCGTCGGTCGCGACCGCGCGCAGCTTGTCGTCGATCGCATGCAGATAAATGCCGTTCAGGTAATAGCGCGTCTCTTCGGTCGAGATCGCAAACTGCGTGCGGTCGATAAGACGTTTCAAATCGGCGCTCGCGATATTGAAGGAATGCGTCATCTCGCCGGCGGCGAGATCCGGAAAATCGGTTTCGGGCAGCGCCTGCAGCGTAAATTTCGAGCGGCCCGCGCGCACCTGCAACTGCGCGCCGTCGGAGGCGCTCTGCAATTCGACCTGCGCGCCTTCGGGCAACTTGCGCACGATGTCGTAGATCATGTGCGCGGGCACGGTGGTCGAGCCGGTGGTCTTGCCCTCGCCGGGCGCGGTCTCGACGATTTCGAGATCGAGGTCGGTCGCTTTCAATTCGACGCTCGACTTGCCGGCGCGCAAAAGCACGTTCGCGAGAATCGGGATCGTGTTCCTGCGCTCGACCACGCGGTGAACGTGGGCGAGAGATTTCGCAAGCTGCGCGCGTTCGATCGTGACCTTCATGGAAGAAACCCGGGAATACGCCTTTTTGAGACTATTCCGGCGGCGGGCCAGCCTCGAGAAAAGGCTGCCGGACGCCGCCGGGAACGTCACATTAAGGGTCTGCGCCAGCGGCGCAAGAGGCCCTTATTCCATAAGCATTCTCTTGAGAACTTCGATTTCCTCGGCCAGCGCTTTATCGCCATGCACCAAGCCCTCAATCTTGCGGACCGCGTGCAAAACCGTGGTGTGATCGCGGCCACCGAAGCGCCGCCCGATTTCGGGGAGCGAACGTAAGGTCAGCACTTTGGCGAGATACATCGCGATCTGGCGCGGGCGAACCACATTGGCGGTGCGGCGCGACGAGAGAAGATCCGCGCGGGTCACATTGTAGTGCTTCGAAACGACCCGCAGGATGTCTTCGACGCGGATGCGGCGCGGATCGGTTGGCTTCACCAGATCGCGGATCACTTCGTCGGCAAGCTCGGTGGTGACCGCTTTCTTGTAGAACTGGCTGTGATGCAGGAGGCGAGTCACCGCGGCTTCCAGATCGCGGCCGGATTGCGTCACCTGTCCGGCGATATGCGCGAGCACCGGCATAGGCACATCGAAGCGGGCGTCCTCGGCGCGAAGCAGGGTTGCGCGCGCGATTAGAATGCTGAGACGCAGTTCTTCGTCCATTGGGCCGACTTCGACGGTCAGCCCGCCGCCGAGACGCGAGCGCACGCGATCTTCGAGATTTTCCAGTTCCACTGGCGGGCGGTCCGCTGCAACCACGACCTGACGGCCGGCGTCGGTAAGGGCGTTCAGCGTGTGGCAGAATTCCTGCTGCACCGCGCGGCCCTGCAGGAATTGCAAGTCGTCGATGATCAGCGCGTCGATGCCGCGCAGCGCTTCCTTAAACGCGATCGCCGACTGGTTCTTCAGCGCAGCGACGAAGCCGTACATGAACTTCTCGGCGGTGAGATAAACCGCGCGCTTGCCCTGCGCCTCATAGGCCCAGGCAATCGCCTGCAGAAGATGAGTCTTGCCGAGACCCACGGAGGCGTGGATGTAAAGCGGGTTGAAGCGCGGCGAACCGCTCGCGTTCGTGCCGGCTTCGACGATCTGCTTTGCCGCGGCGTGCGCGAGGCCGTTCTGCTTGCCGACGATAAAGGCCGAGAACGTCATGCGCGGGTCGAGCGGCGAACCGACCGGTCCGTCGGCGCGGATGCCGCCGACGCCGCGTGCGGCGCCGACTTTCCCGAAGCGGTCGGTCTCGGGCTTCACGAGCTTTGCCGCGTCCTGCTTTTCGCCCGCAACCTGCGAGCGCACGATCGCGGTGCGCACCACAACGTCGATTTTCTCGACGCCGGGAAGTTCGGTCTGCCAATGCTCCGTCAGGCGGCGCATGTGGTGTTCTTTTTCGATCCACGATTTCAGGAAGCGCGTCGGCACCGACAAAAGCACCCGCTTGCCGTCGCAGCTGACGAGCTGAAGGCTCGCAAACCAGCTCGTATAGGTTTCCTCGCCGACCTCGGCGCGGAGCTTCTTGCGGATGCGCTCCCATCGCGCGGAATTTGCGTCGGCAGCGGCGTCGATGGCTGCGTCGTTGTCGGGATTTTTCTTCGGAACGTTCATCTTTCGCTCCACCAAGGCGGTGACGGCGCCGCTTCCGGCGCGAAAGACGCGCCCAGGACTGCATTGCCAAATTTCAAAAAAGGGATCGGTCGGCTTAAGCGGCGTCAGCTTCGCTGCGAACATCGCTGCCGGCGGTTCGTCCAGGACGGCGCCTTGGCGCGAATGGAGATATTTTCAAATCGAACAAGCTCGAAAGACATTTTCATTGCCGCCCCGCTCGGCACGCGGTGAACCCGCGCGATTGATTTTTCATTTTCCTCCGGCTTTTCCGCCGAAGAATGCCATCACCGTCTTCGTCACGCCCGTTTTGCTTCCCGAATTCCGTAGCTACGCGACCGCTTGCGCTCTTTTGAGGCAAAAACGTCCCCGCCTCAAAAAATTGAGTGCGTCACGCCAGAACCCTGAAGCTGATGTCCGCCGGGAAACCCGGAAGACAATTTGACGATAGCAGCGCTTTCAGAGTCCGCAATCGACTTTTCATAAGATTTTGCACGCCGCTCGACACATGCGCGCGCCGCGCGGCGGCGCGGCTACAGCTTACGCTTTTTAACGCGCTGACTCTGCACGCAGATTCCGTTCGGGGCGCTGTTCCACGTATGACGATTGCGCAACGGAACCATGAAACGATTTTTCTCGGACGCCTTGCGCGCGAGAACACAATTTCCAACCCCGTGCGTCTGCTTATCCAGCAAGGTTTTGTGACTCTTTGCATTTTTCGTTCAAAGAGACTCATGTAACCGGTCGCGAAATTCGCCGGCGAAATTCTTTCGCGCGTCCGAAACCGAAACACAAAAACGAAAAGCCCGGCGCAAGGCCGGGCTTTCCCGAAATTCTCAAATTATTCCAGCGTGACGCGTCAGCCGAGCTTCTTTACGCGCGCGGCGAGACGCGAAACGGTGCGCGACGCGGTATTGCGATGGATCACGCCGGTCTGCGCGGCGCGGACGATCGCGGGCTCGGCGGCTTTCAGCGCTTCACGCGCCTGCTTGGCGTCGCCGCCGGTAATCGCTTCCTCGACCTTGCGCACCAGCGTGCGCATGCGGGAGCGGCGATTGACGTTGATCGTGGTGCGGCGGGCGATTTTGCGCGACGCTTTTTTCGCAGAAGTCGTATTGGCCATGAAGCCTGTACCGTAGGTTCAGTTTTTCGACAGTCGCGAGCGCGGCTAAGCCCGCCGCTCGCGGAGGGCGTTCCTATAGGCGGGCATTCCACCCCCGTCAATCGAAGAATAGGGGCAAAAATCGCTATATTTTACCGGTGCTTGAAAGCCGGCGCGCGCTTGGAAACGAAGGCGTTCATGCCTTCCTTCTGGTCGTTCGTACCGAACAGGGACTGGAACACGCGGCGCTCGAAACGGATGCCTTCGGCAAGCGTGCTCTCGTAAGCGCGGTTGACGCTTTCCTTCGCCGCCATGACCGCAGGCAAGGAAAGCGCGGCAATGCCTTCGGCGACCTTCATCGCCTCGCTCTTCAGGTCGGCAAGCGGCACCACGCGCGCAACCAGACCGGAACGCTCGGCTTCCTCCGCACCCATCATGCGGCCGGTCAGCACCAGCTCCATGGCTTTCGCCTTGCCGACGATGCGGGTCAGACGCTGCGTGCCGCCCGCGCCGGGAATAACGCCGAGCTTGATCTCGGGCTGGCCGAACTGCGCATTGTCGGCGGCGAGAACGATGTCGCACATCATCGCGACCTCGCAACCGCCCCCGAGCGCGTAACCCGCAACCGCGGCGACCATCGGTTTGCGGAACCGGCTCATGCGGTCCCAGGGCGTGATGAAGTCATCGACATACGTGCCGGGATACTGCAGCGGCTCCATCTCCTTGATGTCGGCACCCGCAGCGAAGGCCTTTTCCGATCCGGTGAGCAGCACGCAACGGATATTCTCGTCGGTCTCCCAGCCGTCGAGCACGGCGTTCAGTTCCTTGAAAAGCTGGGAGTTCAGCGCATTCAGCGCTTTCGGCCGATTCAGCGTGATGATGCCGACATTGCCCTTGGTTTCGACAAGAATGGTTTCGTAAGACATGACGCTCCTCCGTCTTGTGCTCTAGCTAGCCAAGGCTTCAACGCCCGGCAATCTCAGCGCTGACAGACCGGACAATAATAGGTCGAGCGCGCATTCTGGACGATGGCCTTGATCGTGCCCTTGCAGCCGCGGGTCGGGCACTTCACGCCCGCGCGGTCGTAAACCCGGAAACGGTGCTGAAACATGCCGAGCTCGCCATCGGTCTTGCGGTGGTCGCGCAGGCTCGAGCCGCCGGCCTCGATCGCGGCGGTCAGCACCTTCTTGATCGCGGGCACGAGGCGTTTGGCGGCATCGGCAGGCGCGCCGTTTTTGTCGGCGAGCACGCGTGCCGGGCGCTTCGGCGAAAGGCGCGCCAGATGAAGCGCTTCCGAGACATATATATTGCCGAGACCCGCGACGATGCGCTGGTCGAGAAGGGCCGCCTTGAGGCTCGTTTTCCGTCCCGCGCATTTCTGCGCGAGATAGTCGGGCGTCAATTCCTCACCCAAGGGCTCGGGTCCCATATTTTTGAACAGCGGGTGATCGGCGAGCCTCGCGGTATCGCTCAACAGCATTGCGCCGAAACGGCGCGGATCGTTGAAGGTCACGGTCGCACGCGGCTCCATGTAAAAGACGACATGATCGTGAACGGACGCGACCGAGCGGGGATACATAAATTCGCCGGGCGAGGTCTCTTCGTTGCCCAAGAGCACCCGGAACGAGCCCGACATGCCGAGATGCATGATCAGCGTCTCATCCTTGTCGAGATCGGCCAGCAGATATTTCGCGCGGCGGCCCAGCCGTTCGATCCTGCGGCCTTGCATGCGCTCGGCGAAATGTTCGGGTAGCGGCCAGCGCAGGTTCGCGCGGCGCGCTTCCAGCCGCTCGATCGTGGCGCCTTCCATGACGGGCGCAAGCCCCCGGCGCACGGTTTCGACTTCGGGTAATTCGGGCATCCGGTAACGCTGTTTTCGCGTGGATTTCTCTGGTGATAGCGAAAGCAGAACGCCCGCGCTATGGTCCCCGCGCCTTCCATGGAACCCCGATGACGACCTCCGAGAACTCGACCCATTTTGGCTTTCGCGACGTGCCGCTTTCCGAGAAGCAGCGCATGGTCGACGACGTGTTCCATTCGGTCGCGGGCCGCTACGACCTGATGAACGACCTGATGTCGGCGGGCATGCATCGTGCCTGGAAAGACGCACTCGTCTCGAAGCTCCGGCCGCCGCTTTCGGCGCAGAAATATTCGGTGCTGGACGTCGCGGGCGGCACCGGGGACATCGCGTTCCGGATCGTGGAAGCCGGCGGCAGCGGCGTGGAAGTCACGGTCGCCGACATCAACGGCGAAATGCTGAAAGTCGGCCGCGAACGCGCCGAGAAGCGCGGCATCGGACACGCGGTGCGCTTTGCCGAAGTGAATGCGGAAGCGCTCGCCTTCCCCGACAAATATTTCGATGCAGTCACCATTGCATTCGGCATCCGTAACGTGCCGCGCATTCCGGTGGGATTGAAGGAAATGTTCCGCGTGCTGAAGACCGGCGGACAGTTCTTCTGCCTTGAATTTTCCAATGTCGATCTGCCGGGGCTGGACGCGATCTACGACGCCTATTCGTTCCGCGCGATTCCGGAAATCGGCCGCCTCGTCACCGGCGACCGCGAGGCCTATCAGTATCTCGTGGAATCGATCCGCAAGTTTCCGGACCGCGACGCGTTCTCGAAACTTATGCGCGACGCCGGTTTCTCGCGCGTTTTCGCGACACCGATGAGCGGCGGCATCGTCGCGCTGCATTCCGGCTGGAAGCTCTGAAATTGCTTTCCTCGCTCGTTCATTTCTTCCGGCTGGCGCGCGCAGGTTTTGTGTTCGCGCGCGAAGGTGTGCTTTCGCTGATCGATCCCGCGATGCTGCCGCCGGGAGCGGCACCCTTCGTGCGGATTGCGCGGCTCCTTGAACGCCGAAACGCAGGCTCGAACGCGGTCCGGCTCGCCAAAGCGCTGACCAAGCTCGGGCCGTCTTATGTGAAGCTCGGCCAGTTTCTCGCGACGCGGCCAGACGTCGTCGGTGCGCAGATCTCGCGCGATCTGGAAACGCTGCAAGACAAGATGCCGCCCTTCGAGCAGAAGACGGCGGAGAAAATCATCGCGGACGCGCTGGGTGCGCCCGTTTCTGAGCTTTTCCTTTCCTTCGGCGCGCCGGTTGCGGCGGCCTCGATCGCGCAGGTGCATCGCGCGGAGTACGTGAAGGACGGCGAAAAGATTGCGGTCGCGGTGAAAGTGCTGCGCCCGGGGATCGAAGCGCGCTTCAGGCGCGATCTTGAGACCTTCTTCTTCGCCGCGCGCAAGGCCGAAGCGCGCGACCCGGAAGCGCGCAGGCTCCGTCTCGTCGCTACCGTCGAGACACTCGCACGCTCGGTGACGATGGAAATGGATTTGCGGCTCGAAGCCGCCGCGCTTTCCGAACTTGCCGAAAACACGAAAGACGATCCTGATTTTCGTGTGCCGAAGGTCGAATGGGACCGCACCGCACGCACGGTACTGACCACACAATGGATCGACGGGATTCCGCTCAACGACCGCGAGCGGCTGCGCGCTGCCGGCCACGATTTCGTGCGGCTCTCCAAGGTCATCATCCAGAGTTTTCTGCGCCAGGCGATCCGGGACGGCTTTTTTCACGCGGATCTTCACCCCGGAAATCTGTTCGTCGATGCAGACGGCAACCTTGTCGCGGTCGATTGCGGGATCATGGGGCGGCTCGGACTGAAGGAGCGGCGCTTTCTCGCCGAGATTCTATACGGCTTCATCACCAAGAACTGGTACCACACCGCCGAAATTCACTTCGAGGCGGGTTACGTTCCCGCGCATCACTCGATCGAGGATTTCGCGCAAGCCATTCGCGCGATCGGCGAGCCGATCCACGACCGGCCCGCGCAGGAAATCTCGATGGCAAAACTGCTCACGCTTCTCTTCGAAGTGACGTCGCTGTTCGACATGCGCACCCGGCCCGAACTTCTTCTGCTCCAGAAGACGATGGTCGTGGTCGAAGGCGTCGCGCGCACGCTCGACCCGAAACTCGATATGTGGACCACCGCAGAGCCGGTGGTGCGCGAATGGATCGAACGGCATCTCGGCCCTATCGGCCGCATCGAGAACGCGGCAAGCGAACTCGGCGGGATCGCGCGGCTCGTCGGCGATGCACCGCAACTGATGACGCGGGCGTCCGCTGCGTTTGAGCGCTTCGACGAGCAGACCCGCGAGGGCCTCGTACTCGCGCCGGAAACGGTCGATGCCATCGGCCGCGCGGAAGCAAAGCACTGGCGCTGGGCGACGCTCGCGCTCTGGGTCATCGCCGGTCTCTTCGCGCTCTGGCTCTTTCGCTAGGCCACTCTCTTATTAACAGTGTTTCACGCGGCGATTGGCAGCCGCGGCTTGGCATGCAATTATACAGAGAGTTTCTGATAATTGGCCTCGAAATCCAGACCAGGGCCGGAGTTTTGCGTAAGCCATGTCCTTTGTAGGGATGCCGCTCGAAGGCAAAAAAATTCTGCTCGTCATCGCAGGCGGGATCGCGGCCTATAAAAGCCTCGACCTGATCCGGCGCCTGCGCGAACGCGGCGCGAAGGTGCGCGTAATCATGACGCGCGCGGCGCAGGAGTTTGTCACTCCGCTCGCGGTCGGTGCGGTCGCAGGCGAACGTCCCTTCACCGAGCTTTTCGATCTCTCCGCCGAATTCGACATCGGCCACATCCGGCTCGCGCGCGAGCCGGATCTGATCGTGGTCGCGCCCGCGACTGCGGACCTTATGGCAAAGATGGTGCAAGGCCGCGCCGATGATCTCGCCTCCACCGTGCTGTTAGCTACCGAGCGGCGCATTCTGCTCGCACCCGCCATGAATCCGGCGATGTGGAATAATCCCGCGACGCGCAGAAACGCCGAGCGCCTGCAAGCCGACGGCGTCGCCTTCATCGGCCCGGAAGCCGGCGAAATGGCCGAAAGCGGCGAGCGCGGCGTCGGGCGCATGAGCGAGCCGCTTGCGATCACTGCTGCGGTCGAGAAAAATTTATTCGATCTTCCGGCGCGCGATGCGCTTATCGGAAAAAAAATTCTCGTCACCTCCGGCCCAACGCGCGAGCCGATCGACCCGGTGCGTTACATCTCCAATCATTCTTCCGGGAAACAGGGCCACGCGCTCGCGCGCATGGCCGCACAAGCCGGCGCGGAAGTCGTACTGGTTTCCGGTCCGGTCAATCTTCCCGATCCGTCGGGCGTGAAAACAATACACGTTGAGACTGCGCAGGAGATGCTGAACGCTTCCGAGAATGCGCTGCCTGCTGACGCCGCGATCTTCGCCGCCGCCGTCGCCGACTGGCGGGTGACGCAGGAGGCAGCACAGAAAATGAAGAAACAGGACGGAAAACTCCCCGTCCTTTCCTTCGCGGAGAACCCGGACATTCTGGCGACCATCTCGCGCCACTCGAACCTGCGGCCCCGGCTCGTGATCGGCTTTGCCGCAGAAACCGAAAAGCTGATCGACAACGCGCGCGCGAAACTCCTAAAGAAAGGCTGCGACTGGATCGTTGCCAACGACGTTTCCACCGGCACCTCCACCTTCGGCGGCACCTCGAACGAAGTCCACATCGTTACCGCTAACGGCGTCGAATCCTGGCCGATGCAATCGAAGGACGCGGTCGCGGCCGGACTCGTGAAAAAAATCGCGGCAACCCTCGGCGGCGCGCAATGACCACGATTTCGTTTACGCGACTCGATCATGCGAAGGACCTGCCCGCGCCGGAATATGCGACCCCGGGTTCGGCTGGCATGGATCTCGTCGCCGCCGTTTCCGAAAGCGAGCCGATGAAGATTCTTCCAGGCGCACGCGCAGCGGTGCCGACGGGACTCGCCTTCGCCATTCCGCTTGGCTTCGAAGGTCAGGTGCGTCCGCGCTCGGGACTCGCTTTGAAGAACGGCGTGACTGTGCTGAACGCACCGGGCACGATCGATTCCGACTATCGCGGCGAAGTGAAAGTCATTCTCGTCAATATGAGCAGCGAGACGTTCGAAATCACGCGCGGCATGCGGATCGCGCAGATCGTATTCGCGCGCGTCGAACAAATGAAGTTGCAGGAAGTAAGCTCGCTCGACGAAACCGCCCGCGGCAGCGGCGGCTTCGGTTCGACCGGCGTCCAGTCATCGCGAAAGAGTGCTTAGAGTCATGGCGCGTTTATCCGAAAAAAGTCTGCTTGCGGTCGCGGCCGTCGTCGATGTTGCAATCCACTCGCGCGGCGCGCCGGTCGCGGCGAAGGCGCTTGCCGAACGGCACAACCTGCCGCCCCGGCATCTCGAGCCGGTGTTGCAGGCGCTCGTCCATGCCGGAATCCTGAAAGGCGTGCGCGGCCCGCGCGGCGGCTACGAGCTTGCGCGCGAACGCCGCCGCATCTCGGTCGCGGAAATTTCTCAGGTCGCAGAAAGCTCAGACAATGCGAGCAAAGGCAAGAAGCCGCAGGTTGTTGCGAGCGTAATCGCACCGGCGCTGGCCAAAGCCGAACGCGCATTCGAGGCGGCACTTTCGGAAATCACCATCGACGCGCTATGCCGCGACGCCGAGCGGGTCGGCATGAGTGAAGGAGCGGCCACGGCTGATTTTAACATTTAATCTTCGTTATTATTTCGCTTCGTCGACTTGAAAACGTGAATATGGTAGTCGGCACGCATTAGAAGAAACGTGCGTGGAGCGAAGTATGTCGAAGCCCGGCCGCGGAAAAATTTTCAACTCGATCACAGAGACAATCGGCAATACGCCGCTCGTGCGGCTCAAGCGCCTGCCGGAATCGCGCGGCGTGAAAGCAAACATTCTCGCCAAGCTCGAATTCTTCAACCCGATCGCCTCGGTGAAGGACCGCATCGGCGTTTCGATGATCGATGCGATGGAGAAGGCGGGCGTCCTGAAGAAAGACACCGTGCTGGTCGAGCCGACTTCGGGCAACACCGGCATCGCGCTCGCCTTCGTCGCCGCGGCGCGCGGCTATCGTCTCATTCTGGTCATGCCGGAATCGATGTCGCTCGAACGCCGCAAAATGCTTTCGCTTCTCGGCGCCGAACTGGTGCTCACGGAAGCCGGGCAAGGCATGCGCGGCGCAGTCGGAAAGGCAGAGGAGATCATCTCGCAACTGAAGAACGCGGTGATGCCGCAGCAATTCCGGAATCTGGCCAATCCGAAAATTCATCGCGAGACCACGGCAGAGGAGATCTGGAACGACACGAACGGCGAGATCGACGCTTTCGTCGCGGGTGTCGGCACCGGCGGCACGATCACCGGCGTTGGGCAGGTACTCAAACCCCGCAAGAAATCGCTGAAAGTATTCGCCGTGGAACCCGAGGACAGCCCGGTGCTCTCCGGCGGCCAGGCCGGACCGCATAAAATTCAGGGTATCGGCGCCGGGTTCATTCCCGAAGTGCTCGACCGCTCCGTGATCGACGAGGTCGTGACCGTGGGAAACCAGACCGCATTCGAAACCGCCCGGGCGCTTGCGAAGCTCGACGGTATTCCGGGCGGCATCTCCTCGGGCGCCGCAGTCGCAGCTGCGCTCGAAATCGGCGGGCGGCCGGACTACACCGGCAAGAATATCGTGGTGATCATCCCGAGCTTCGCCGAGCGCTATCTGTCGACGGCGTTATTCGAGGGTCTTTAGGGGCGAAATCTCTTCAACCCCGACTCCTCCGGGGGGTAGAGTGGCTCGATTCGCGGCCGCGGCGGTCGCGAAATGCGGACTTCGGTCCGCACCAACGAGGGCAGCGTAAGCGGCATGCCGGAAGCGGCGAGAACCGGCGCATCGCTCACCCGGGCGAGACGAATCTATCGAAGCGCAGCCATGACCGGCCCGGCGCTCGTAATTCTTTTTGGCGCAACGCCCGCGCAAGCCGAGCCGACACTTGTTGAACGGCTGCTCGCCTTCGGGCGCGCATTGACGCGGCAGGAAGTAACCTCGCTCACGATCACGCTCGGCGTGCTCCTGTTCGCGGTCGTGACCGCGATCGCACTCCTGCGCGCGCGCACGATGGTGGCCGCCGAGCGCACCGAGGCCAAGCGCGAAATCGCGCGGCTGCGCGCGGAAGCCGACCGGATGACCGCGCTGCTCCTTTCCGAGCCGCAGGTCGTCGTGATCTGGCGGAGCCTGAACGCCGAACCCGCGGTGCTCGGCGATGTCGCGACGATCAGCGGGCTCGAGTCCTCGCGCCGTATTCTCGCCTTCGGCTCCTGGCTCGGCGCGGAAGCGGCAGCGGCGATAGAATCCGCGGTCGATGCGCTGCGTACCCGCGGCAAGGCATTCGGCTTTTCGATCCTGACGCCGCGCGGGAAACATATCGAAGCCGAAGGACGTCCGGTCGGCGGCGTTGCGGTACTGCGGTTGCGCGACGTCACCGGCGCCAAACGCGACCACGCGGCGATCGCGGCGAAGCACAGGCAGTTGGAAGACGAGATCGAACTCGTCCGCAATCTGCTGGAACTGATGCCGGCGCCGGTCTGGATCCGGAACGCCGAAGGCAAACTCGTATTCGCAAACCGCGCTTTCGCCGCGGCGGTGGACGTTTCCGACCCCGACGAGGCGACTTCGCGCGATCTCGAACTGCTCGATCAGCCGGTACGCGCCGAGGTCGCGCGCGGCCGCGAACAAAGCGGCGTCTTCCATCGCCGTGTCCCCGCCGTCGTCGCCGGCAAGCGGCGCACGCTCGAAGTATTCGAGGCCGGATCGAAGCGGGGAGCTGCCGGAATCGCGCTCGACATGACCGAAGCGGAGATCGCGCATAACGAAATCGCACGGGTCAACGAAGCGCATCGCCGCACGCTCGACCAGATGCCGACCGCGGTCGCGATCTTCAACGCGGAGCGGCGCCTGATTTTTTACAACACGGCCTACCTCTCGCTATTCCGGCTCGATGCCGCGTTCCTCGATCAGCAGCCCGACGACTCGATGGTGCTCGACCGTCTGCGCGCGCAGCGCTGCCTGCCGGAAGCATTCGATTTTCCGGAGCAGGAAGTCGATCCGCGCAGGGCCGCCGACTTCAAGCACTTCAAGACCAAGCTGCACGAAGCCTATTCGTCGGTCGATCCGAAGCACATGATGTGGCATCTCGCCGATGGCCGTTCGCTGCGCGTGACCGCGAGTCCGAACGCGCAAGGCGGCGTCACCTATCTGTTCGACGACGTTTCGGAAGGCTATGCGCTTGCAAGCCGTTTCAGTTCGCTCGAAACCACGCAAGGCGAAACGCTGGACGCGCTCACTGAGGCGGTCGCGGTGTTCGCGGGCGACGGGCGGCTGCAGCTGCATAACAGCGCGTTCCAAAAACTCTGGCGCTTTTCCGACATCGATCTCGCCGACAAGCCGCCGGTCGGCGAAATTCGGCGCATGTGCCGCGCGATCGAACCCGGCAGCAATGACGTCTGGAGCGAAATCGAGCGGGCGATTACTACCACGAGCGAGCGGCGCGGCTTCTCGAAGCCGCTCGAGCTTTCGAGCGGCACGACGCTCGACGCCGCGATCGTACCGCTGCCCGATGGCGGACATCTCGTTACTTTCCGCGACGTGACCGACACCGTCCGCGCCGAGCGCATCCTGCGCGAGCGCAACGCCGCGCTGATCGCCGCCGACGCGATCCGAGATACCGTGATCCGCTACATTTCGCACGACCTGCGCTCGCCCCTAAACAACATCAGCGGCTACACGCAGTTTCTGGAAACGCCCGAAGCCGGGCCGCTCAACGGCAAGCAGCGCGAATATCTCGGCCACATCTCGTCGTCGAGCGCGGAATTGCTCGCGATCATCGACGGGTTGCAACTCGCGATTCTCGATGCTGGCGGCAACAACGCGCCGACATCACAGGTCGAAATCCGGAAGCTGCTCGACGCGATCTCCGAGGACGCGAAAAGCCGCCTTGCCGAAAAGCAGCTTTCGCTCGTGGTCGATGTGCCCGCGGGCATCGGCTCCTTCGCCGCCGACGAAGAGCGCGTGCGGCAGGTGCTGCAAAATCTCGTCGCCAATGCCGCGACGCACTCGCCGCGCGGCGAAACCATCGGTCTTTCGGTCGAGCGCCGGCAGGAGGCGATCCTGTTCCATGTCTCGGACCACGGTCCCGGCATCCCGCGCGATGTGCAGGAGCGGCTGTTTCAGAATCTGGAAACCCTACCGATCGATTCCACCCACCGCGGCGCGGGGCTCGGGCTTTCGCTGGTACGCTCGGCGATGAAGCTGCAGGGCGGCGACGTGATGATCGACTCCGAGCCGAACCGGGGTACAGTCGTGACCTGTATCTTCCCGTTGACGCCGCCGGAAACAAAGAAATAGCGCGACACCGCCCGAGATGAATGTGCCGCACAAAACCTGGGAGATCGTCATTCCCAGCGAGATCGCGACGCGCGAGCTGGCTCGCGATCTTGCCTTTGCGATTTCTCCGGGCGACGTGGTCGCGATCGGCGGCGAGCTCGGCGCGGGCAAGACCGCGCTCGCGCGGGGGATCATCCGGGCGCTCGCGGCGGACGAAAATCTCGAAGTGCCGAGCCCGACCTTCACCTTGATGCAGGTTTACGAGTTGCCGCGCTTCCCGGTCGTGCATGCCGACCTGTTTCGCGTGAACACGCTCGCCGAACTCGCCGAACTCGGCTGGGAGGAAGCCTCCGCGGGCGCGGCAGTCCTGGTCGAATGGCCGGAACGCGCCGGGCCATTGCTGCAGACCGAACGGCTCGAAATCCACATCGAGCTCATGCCCGAGGCTGGTCCTGAATATCGCCGCGTGCAGCTCACCGGCATCGGAACGTGGTCGGAGCGGCTCTCACGGCTTCGCGCAGAACGCGCGCTGCTCGACGCTTCCCGTTACGGAACCGCGCGCCGTGAACATATTCAGGGTGACGCTTCGACCCGCAGCTACGAGCGGTTGCATTTCGCGGACGGCACCGCGATCCTGATGAAGGCGCCCGCAAGCAAGGACGGGCCGGCGATCCGGCAGGGCCGCACCTACGGCGAGATCGCGAAACTCGCGCAGAGCATTGAGCCTTTCGTCGCGCTGTCGCGGGGCTTGCGCGCGCGTGGATTTTCCGCGCCGGAGATTTTCGCGGCTGATCTCCACAACGGCTTGCTTCTGATCGAAGACCTCGGCACCGACGGTATCGTCGCCGGCAATCCGCCGGAGCCGATCGAGGAACGGTACGCGGCGGCGATCGACGTGCTGATCGCGCTGCATACGCAGGAACTGCCGCCTGCGTTGCCGATTGCACCGCGCGTCGAATATCAGATCCCACGCTACGATCTCGACACCTTCCTGATCGAAGCGGAATTGCTCATCGACTGGTACCTGCCCTACCGCAAGGCCGGGCCGGTGGACGCTACCGCGCGCGAAATCTTCCGTGCGCTTTGGCGCGAGGCCCTGCTTGAACCGCTAAGCCATTCGCTGACCTGGGTGCTGCGCGACTATCATTCGCCGAACCTTCTGTGGCTAGAGGAACGCGAAGGCGTGCAAAAAATCGGGCTGCTCGACTTCCAGGACGCGCTGATCGGGCCTGCCGCCTATGACGTCGCCTCACTCCTGATGGATGCGCGGGTGACCGTGAGCGACGATATGGAAGTGCGGCTCTTGTCGCGCTACGCAGTCGGCAGACTCAAGACCGATCCTTCGTTCGATCCGACGCGCTTCGCTGCGCAATACGTCATCATGGGCGCACAGCGCGCCACAAAAATCCTCGGCATCTTCGCGCGGCTCGAGCGGCGCGACAGCAAGCCGCAATATATCCGCCACATCCCGCGCGTATGGACCTATCTCATGCGCACGCTCGAGCATCCTGCGCTTTCCGCGATCAAGGGCTGGTACGCGGCGAACGTGCCGCCGCCCAGCGAAAGGAGAGTCAGTCCGGACGAACCCGAACTGCCGTTCGGGAGTAGCTCGGAGTCGCAGCCGGTTTCTCCCGAGGAGGTCGCACAGCTCGACCGGCTCGCGAACGAACTTGCGAAAGATAGAAGCGCAGAAACGCCCGCCGCCGACCCTTCCACCGAAAGCGGCAAGACGGATTCCCATTGAGCGCGCGGCCGATCGATACCGCAATGGTGCTTGCCGCCGGTTTCGGCAAGCGCATGTTGCCGCTTACCGAGAAGGTGCCAAAACCGATGGTGAAGGTCGATGGTATCTCGTTGATCGACCGTGTGCTCGACCGGCTTCGCGATGCAGGCGTGAAACGCGCGGTCGTGAACGTGCACTATCTGGGCGACGTGTTGGTGCGGCATCTTGCGAGCCGCATGTCGCCGACAATCGAGATCTCCGATGAGCGCGACGCAATTCTCGACACCGGCGGTGGCGTCGTCCGCGCGCTGCCTTTGCTCGGAGACGCGCCTTTCTTTCTCGTCAATTCCGACACGATCTGGATCGAGGGCGCCACGCCCAACCTGCCGCGGCTTGCGGCAGCCTTCGATGACGCGAAAATGGATGCGCTGCTTCTCCTCGCGCCCGCGGCAGGCGCGGTCGGCTATGGGGGACCCGGCGATTTCTCGATGAACCCGGAAGGGCTGCTGGCCAAGCGCGGCGAGCGCGAGGTCGCGCCCTTCGTCTATGCGGGAGCCGCGATCCTGCATCCGTGGCTGTTCCGCGATGCGCCGCGCGGCGCGTTTTCGCTGCTGCGCTCTTTCGAGAAGGCCGAAAGTAACGGCCGCCTGTTCGGACTCCGGCTGGACGGTATTTGGATGCATGTCGGCACCCCGGACGCGATCCGCGACGCGGAGGATGCCATTCGCAGGCGAGCCGAGTAATCTCGCGCTCGATGAGTCCTCTCCCCCGCGTTTTCACGATTCCGCCGACTGCGCCGTTCTTGCCGACGCTCGCGCGCGGCATTCTCGACGGCAAGATCGTGCCGGGCTTCGCCCCACGCGGAAAACCGGAACTCCTGGCATCGGCCACGATCTATTTGCCGACGCGGCGTGCGGCGCGCGCGCTTGCCGAGGCGTTCTTGCAAGACTCGAAAACCGATGCGCTGCTCTTGCCCCGCATCGTGCCGCTCGGCGATGTCGATGAAGGGGCATTCGCCTTCGAGGCGGGCGATCTCGATCCGCTCGCGCCCGCGATCAGCGTCGGCGAGCGCAGGCTCGCGCTTGCGAAGCTTATCTCGGGATTTGCGCATAGCGCCGACCGGCCACTTCCCGAATCGCCCGCGATTGCGATCGCGCTTGCCGACGAACTCGCACATCTGATCGACGACTTCATCACGGCGGACAAGGATTTTTCCGAAGCGCAGAACGCGGTCGAGGGCGAATATGACGAATACTGGGAGCGCTCGCGGGAATTTTTGAAAATCGTCGACCAAGGCTGGAGCGGCTTTCTGGAAGAACGCGGCAAGATCGACGCCGCAGCGCGACGCGACCAATTGCTCGCGCGCGAAACCGAGCGGCTTTCGAAATCGAATGCCGGTCCCGTGATCGCGGCGGGCTCGACCGGTACGCTGCCGAAGGTGGCCGCACTGATGCGCGTGATCGCCCGCCACGCACAAGGCGCGGTGGTGCTGCCGGGCCTCGACCAGTTACTCGAACGCGACGCCTTCGCGCTGATCGGCGAGGAAGCCGAGCCGATGCCGGGACATCCGCAGTTCGGCCTGAAGCGTCTGTTGCAGCGGATCGAGATTGAGCGCGATGCGGTGGAGCCGCTCGCCGCGGCCGAAAATCCAGCACGCGAGGAAATCCTTTCGCTCGCCTTCCGTCCACAGCCGAAGGCCGGCGACAGCGCGCGTCGGGTCGCACCGAGACATTCGCTGCGCGGCGTTACTCTTGTTGAGGCCGCCGACGCACGCGAGGAAGCGCTTGCCATTGCAATCTCGCTACGCGAGGCCCTGCAGCAGGAAAAGACCGCGGCGCTGGTAACACCGGACCGCGCGCTTGCGCGCCGCGTCTGCGCGGAGCTGACGCGCTGGAACATCGAGATCGACGATTCCGCGGGCCTGCCACTTGCCGACAGCGAGGCGGGCCGGCTCGCGCAGCTTGCCGCGAAAGCCGCGACGAATGACGCAGCACCGTCGGCGCTCCTCGCTTTTCTCACCCATCCCTTCATGCGACTGCTGTTTGCAGCCGAAGACGTCGCACTTCTCGAGATCGCCTGTCTGCGCGGGCTGCGGCCCGAAGGCGGAGCGGCCGGTATCCCCGCAGTACTTGGCGCCAAGCGCAAGGAACTTTTTCATCCCAGCGACCGCCGCAGTCTTTTCACGGAAAAAGAATGGGGCCGCGCGTCCGGCGTCGCCACGCGGCTTGCGAAACAGCTCGCGCCGCTCTCGGCGCTTTCGAAGGGCGAGCATCCATTTTCGAAACTTGCGGCGGCTCATCTCGCGGCGCTGCTGCCCGTTCTCGGCGAACTCGAAAGCGAGGGCTGCCTGGAGATCCTCGATGCAATCGAAGCGCTTTCGGAAGCAGGTGATGCCGCGCCGGAAATTTCACTCTCCGATTACGCCGAGGCGTTTCCTTCAACCATCCGCGAATCGGTGTTGCGCCCCGCACGCGCCGAAAACACGCGGCTTCGTATTCTCGGTCCGCTCGAAGCGCGCATGATTTCGGCGGACCGGATCGTGCTCGGCGGTCTTTGCGAAGGCATCTGGCCACCGGAAACGCATACCGATTCCTGGCTCAACCGGCCTATGCGGAAACACCTAGGTCTCGATCTGCCAGAGCGAAGGATTGGCCTCTCCGCGCACGATTTCGTGCAAGCCGCTGGCGCGCGCGAACTTTTGCTCACGCGGGCGCGCAAGCAGAACGGCGTCGAAACCATCGCGTCTCGTTTCGTGCAGCGGCTATCTGCAGTCGCCGACCAAGACGACTGGGACGAGGCGAAGAAGAACGGCGAACAGTATCTTGGTTTCGCGCGCGGGCTGGAAGCGGCGGCACCGGAAGGCGCGGCAAGGCCGCCCGCGCCAAAGCCGCCGCTTGCTTCGCGGCCGCGCAGCTTCAGCATGAGCGATATGCGCGATCTCGCGCGAGACCCCTACTCCATCTATGCGCGGAAGATTCTGCGGCTTCAGAAACTCGAAGCCATTGACGAAGAGCCGGGGGTTGCGGACCGCGGCACGCTCTTGCATGAGATTCTCTCGAAGTTCGCAGAGCGCCATCCCGCCGCGCTTCCTGCATCCGCGCTCGAAGATATGCTCGCAATCGGGCGTGAAGCTTTTGCTTCGATGCAAAGCCACCCGGCAGCTTTCGCCATCTGGTGGCCGCGTTTCATGCGTGCAGCAAAGTGGTTCGTCCAAGAAGAACGCAAGCGGCGTGGAGAGATTGCGCGCATTCATGCGGAAGTGAGCGGAAAGCTCGATCTCGATGCAGGTGGAACGCGTTTCACGCTGACCGCGCGCGCCGACCGGATTGAGAAGAGGAAAGACGGCAAGCTCTCGGTACTCGATTTCAAGACCGGAAGTCTCCCGACCTACAAAGCGGCGATCCTCGGTTTCGAGCCGCAACTGCTTTTAGAGGCCGCGATCGCACGCAATGGCGGCTTCAAGGACATCGTACCCGGCGATCTGGCCGAAGTCGGCCCGATCAAGATTTCGGGCGGGCAGCCGCCGGGCGAATTCGCGCTGTTTGAACCTACGAACCACAAGGACTTCAAATCCGTCGCAGAGCCGCGCGGCATTGTCGGCGACGATCATCTCGACAAGGCCGCCGGTTACGCGCTTGCGGGCGCGACCCGGCTGCTCACGGAATACACCAAGCCGGAAACCGCCTATCCGTTCGCGCCGCGCGTGCAATGGCAGAAGGAATATAACGACTACGAACATCTCGCCCGCTTCAAGGAATGGTCGGAGGGCGAATGAACGAGCGCACGCAATCGTCCCCCCAAGCGCAGGCTTCCGACCCGCGCAGTTCGGCCTGGGTTTCGGCAAATGCAGGTTCGGGCAAGACCACAGTGCTCGTGCGCCGGGTGATCCGGCTTTTGCTCGACGGCGTGCCGCCGGGACGGATCTTGTGCCTCACCTATACGAAGGCGGCGGCCGCGCACATGGCGAACAAGGTGCTGGAGACGCTTTCGGCATGGGTGCGGCTCGACGACGACGCGCTCGACCAGGCGATCTCCGAAATCGAACCCGGCAAGCCAGACGCCGCGCGGCGCGCGGCTGCACGGAGATTGTTTGCGGCCGCGCTCGAAACGCCTGGCGGCCTGAAAGTGCAGACGATCCACGCCTTCTGCGACCGCGTGTTGCACATGTTTCCGGTCGAGGCGGACGCGCCCGCGGGCTTCGACGTACTCGACGAATTGGGCGAGAGCGATCTCTTGGAGGCCGCAAGGTTAGACGTGCTGCTGGAAGCGGGACGCGAGCCGGCCTCCGCATTGGGCCGCGCGCTCGCGCATTGCATCGAAATCTCCGGCGACGACACGATCGAGAAAGTGATCGCGGAAGCGGTGCGCGAGCGAGGGCATCTGCATGCCTTCGACTACGATACGGCAAGAACCGCAATGCTCTCCGCGCTCGGGCTCGAAGCGGACGACACCCACGAGACAATATCGAGCGCCATTTTGTCCGGCGGCACGCTGCCCGCCGCCGAGTGGCAGGCAACTGCACTGTCGCTGCAAGCCTTCGGCGGCAACGCCGCGAAAACCGGCGCGGCGCTGCTGCAAGTCGCGAGCGCGCAAGACGCCGAGCGGCTCGACGCCTATCTCAGTGTTTTCTTCACCGCGAAAGGCGAGCCAAAAGCGGACGGCAGCTTCGGCGCAAAGGGCGATCTCGAAAAGATCGCCGCCGTGCGTGACTGGCTTTTTGAGGAGCGCGAGCGTCTCGTGCCGCTCCTGCAAAAGCTTCGCGCCGCGACCGAATGCGACCGCTCCTGCGCGCTGCTCACCCTCGCGGCTTCCGTGTTTAGGCGCTACGAGACGCTCAAGCGCCAGCGTGGCGTGCTCGACTTTGCCGATCTCGTAAGTCGCACTGTCGAACTCCTGGAGCGCGAAAGCTCGGCCTGGGTACACTACAAGCTCGATGGCGGCATCGATCATATTCTGGTCGATGAAGCGCAGGACACGAGCCCGGCGCAGTGGCGGATCGTTGCCAAGCTTGCGGAAGAATTTTTCGCGGGCAAAGGCGCGTCGGAGCGCAACCGCACGATCTTCGCGGTCGGCGACGAGAAGCAGTCGATCTTCAGTTTTCAGGGTGCCGACCCGCAGCGTTTTGCCGAAATGCGCAATCACTTCGCAGGCTTGATCGGCGCGACCGGCGCCACGCTCGAGCAGCCCCGGCTAAGGCTTTCCTACCGCTCGACCACGATCGTGCTCGGCGCGGTCGATAAAGTTTTCGAGAAGGAAGATGCGCGCAAGGGCTTGTCCGCGCAGGATACGCAAGGACCGCTGCACGAAGCGGTGCGCCGGAACGCTCCCGGCATGGTCGAAATCTGGAAGCCGGTGAAAGCCAGGAACGAAGCGGGCGAAGACGAAGGCTGGGACAAGCCGTTCGATACCGCGCGCGAGGCGTCCGCACCGGTGCAGCTCGCGCAGCAGATCGCGAAAGCCATTCGCCACTGGACGGGCGGCGGCCTTTCGATCGGAGACCGCAAGAACGGCGAGATGCCGCGCGCGGTGACGCCCGGCGACATCATTATTCTGGTGCAGAGCCGGGGCGCGCTGTTCGATGCGATTCTGCGTACGCTCAAGAAGGAAAACATCCCGGTCGCGGGCGCGGACCGGCTGCGGCTCACCGAGAACATCGCGGTGATGGACCTGATCGCGCTCGGCGACGCACTGTTGCTCTCGGAAGACGATCTCGCACTTGCCTGCGTGCTGAAGTCGCCGTTATTTCATTTCTCCGACGACGATCTGTTCGCGCTCTGTCACGGGCGCAGCGACACGCTCTGGCAAAGTCTCGCGGCCTCAAGCGAGCCGCGCTACGCGGATGCAGCGCACGTGCTTTCGCGCTGGCAGGAACTTGCCGCACATCTGCGGCCGTTCGATTTCTATTCGCGCGTGCTCGGGCGGGACGGCGGCAGGAAGAAAGTGATCGCGCGGCTGGGCGCGGAAGCTGCCGACGCGCTCGACGAGTTTCTCGCAGCCGCCCTCTCCTACGAATCTTACGAGACGCCTTCGCTGCATGGCTTTTTGAGCTTCCTGCGGCGAGCGGACGCCGAGATCAAGCGCGACCTCGAGGCGGAGGGCAACGCGGTGCGCGTCATGACGGTTCATGGCGTCAAGGGCCTGGAGGCGCCGGTCGTAATCCTCGCCGATACGACCTCGCTGCCGCATGCGAGCAAGGATCCGAAAGTTGTGCCGGTCGCGCGTGACAATGCACCCGAAGGCTCCTTACCCGCGCTGATCTGGGCCATGCGAAAAGAAGACAGTTCGGCGAAGCTGAACGGGGCGCGCGATAAAGCGCGCGATCTTCGCCTCCAGGAATATCGCAGACTCCTTTATGTCGCGCTGACGCGCGCGGCTGACGCGCTCGTGGTCTGCGGCTATCTCAACAAAAAGCAGAACGAGCCAGAGGAAGGCTCATGGTACAACCTCGTGGATTCGGCGCTCGCAAAAGACACCGCGCAGATCACCGAACACGAAGTGGACTATAGCGCCGAAAAAATCCTCCGCTGGGGCACGCCCGCTTTCGACACGGTCGCCGCTTCTGACGCGACACCGCCGCAAACCGCGCCCGAACTACCGGACTGGCTTCGCGCGGCATGGGTCCGCATCGGCGACGAACGTAAGCGACTACGGCCTTCGCTCACGACGCGACGCGCGCACGCGAGTGAGGCGACGGAAGGCAAGGGCGGTCGGACGCGTGGCATTCTCCTGCACCGGCTTCTGCAATCGCTGCCCGAACTACCCGCGAGCGAACGCGAGACGGCTGCATTTCGTTATTTGAAACAGGCCGCGCCCGAACTCGCGGAAGCATCGCAAGCCGCACTCGCGGCGGAGGCGCTGCGCGTGATCGCGGATCCCGCCTGCTCGAAGTTGTTCGGTCCCGGCAGCCGCGCCGAGCCGGAGCTGATCGCGCTGATCGAAGACGTGGAAATTTCCGCGCGCCTCGACCGGATCGTGGTCGAGGGCGACGAAGTGATATTCGCCGACTTCAAGTCCGACGCCGCGGTGCCAGCTTCGGAGGCCGCGATCCCGTCTCATTATGTGACGCAGCTTGCGGCCTATCGCGCGGCACTTCTGAAAACCTATCCAGGCAAGCGTATCCGTGCGCTGCTCGTTTTTACCTTTGGCCCTCGCATCTTTGAAATCCCTGAGGAATCGCTCGAATCCGCCTGGCGCGGGCGCAAAACGCAAGGCAGCCCGGCGTTCGCCTAATCGTGTCTTGACCCTGCCGCATGGCAAACCTACCTATGCGCGAGAAACGCCTTTCTCCGATTCCATCCTTCCAAGAGGTCCGTCATGGTCGACAAAGTTTCCGACGCTTCCTTCGATAACGACGTGCTCAAGTCCAAGGAGCCCGTGCTGGTCGACTTCTGGGCAGAATGGTGCGGACCCTGCCGGCAGATCGCGCCGGCGCTCGAGGAAATCGCAGGCGCCAACGGCGGCAAGGTCAAGATCGTGAAGCTCAACGTCGACGAGAACCCGAACGTCGCGTCGAAGTATGGCATCATGTCGATCCCGACGCTGATGATCTTCAAGAACGGCGAGATGGCCTCGCGCCTGATCGGCGCCTATCCCAAGGCGAAGATCGAACAGTGGATCGACACCACCGTTTAAGTTCTCTCGAATGGAAAAATGCAGACGCCGCCCCTAACCGGGCGGCGTTTCGTTTGCGGCAAGCACTTCACCCGCGAGATAAAGCGAGCCGGTAATCAGGACGCGCGGCGGCGCGGACAAGTTCAACTCGTTCACGCGGTCGAGCGCGTCGAGAAATCCACTCGCCGCTTCCGCCTCGATTCCGGCGGCATGGGCCGCGGCAACGATCTCGGAAGACGGGCGCGACGCCTCGCCCGGCGGCGACACGCCGAAAACATGGCGTGCGATGCCGGAAAAGCGCGAAAGAAAATCGTCGGCGCTTTTCGTGTTCAGCATGCCGGTAATCAACACCAGCGGGCGCGGTACACGCTCTTCCATCTCGCCGACCGCGGCCGCAACAGCGTCCGCGCCGGCCGCGTTGTGCCCGCCATCGAGCCAAAGCTCGGAGCCCGCAGGCAGTCTTGCCGCGAGCTTGCCGCCGGAAAGGTTCTGCATGCGCGCAGGCCAGTCGGCCTTCTGCAGGCCCGCTTCGATTGCGCTCACCGGAATAGCGAGCGACGGAATCGCGCGCAGCGTCGCGACCGCGGTACCCGCGTTTTCGATCTGGTGACGGCCAAAGAGGCGCGGGCGCGGAAGGTCCAAGAGCCCGTTCTCGTCGGAATAGACGAGCCGCCCGCCTTCTTCATGCGCGTGCCATTGCTCGCCGGAGATAAAGAGCGGCGCTCCGGCCTTTCGCGCGGCGCGCTCCAGCACGAGAAGCGCCTCGCCGCTTTGTTGTGCGATCACCGCGGGCGAGCCGCGCTTGAAGATGCCCGCCTTCTCAGCCGCGATTTTTTCGATCGAGGGGCCGAGATATTCAACGTGATCGATCGAGACCGGCGTGATTACGGTCGCAAGCGGATGCTCGACCACGTTCGTTGCATCCAGCCGGCCGCCAAGACCTACCTCGAGCAGCAGCACATCGGCCACATGGCGCGAAAACAGAAGCAGCGCCGCCGCGGTCGTGATCTCGAAAAAAGTGATCTCGCCGCCTGCGTTGGCGCGCTCGGTTTCCTCGAGGCTCGCTGCAAGCGCGTCATCGCTCACAATCTTTCCGCCGAGCCTTATGCGCTCGTTGAAACGCACGAGATGGGGCGAGGTATAGACATGCGTGGTTTTGCCCGCGGCCTCGATCATCGCGCGCAGGAAGGCGACGGTAGAACCCTTGCCGTTGGTACCGCCGACATGGATGACCGGCGGCAGTTTCTGTTCCGGATTGCCGAGCGCGGCAAGCAGCCGGTTCAGGCGTCCAAGCGAAAGGTCAATCCGTTTCGGGTGAAGCGCGCCGAGCCTTGCAAGTACCTTGTCGGCGGAAGACTCCGGCGGCGACGTGCCGCTCAATTCATGCCCTCGCAGGCGCGACGAGCGCCGGAGGCTCGGCGGCGGGCACCTTCGTCATCAGGCGACAGAGGCGCGCCAAGGTTTTGCGCATCTCGTGGCGATGCACGACGATGTCGACCATGCCGTGATCGCGCAGATATTCCGCGCGCTGGAAACCGGCCGGCAATTTTTCGCGGATGGTCTGTTCGATCACGCGCGGGCCGGCGAAGCCAATCAGCGCACCGGGCTCCGCAATCTGCACGTCGCCGAGCATGGCATAAGACGCGGTAACGCCGCCCGTGGTCGGATTGGTCAGCACGACGATATAAGGCTTCTTCGCCATGCGCAGGCGCTGCACCGCGACCGTGGTGCGCGGCATCTGCATCAGCGAGAGAATACCTTCCTGCATGCGCGCGCCGCCGGAGGCGACAAAGAGAATGAACGGCGATTTCTTTTCGACCGCGGTCTCCAGACCCTTGATCACCGCCTCGCCCGCGGCCATGCCGAGCGAGCCGCCCATGAAATCGAAGTCCTGCACCGCGACCACGACCGGCACGCCTTCCAGCTTGCCATAGCCGAGTTTCACGGCATCCTGCGCGCCGGTCTTCGCGCGCGCATCTCTAATGCGATCTGCGTATTTTTTCTCGTCGCGGAATTTCAGCGGATCGGCGGCGACGCCTGGCACCGCAATGTCGAGCCAGGTTTCGTTGTCGAAGGTCGATTTCATGCGCGCGGAAGCGCCCATGCGCATGTGATAATTCGAGCCGGGAATGACCCACTGGTTCGCCTCCACATCCTTATGAAAGACGAGCTGGCCGGTCTCCGGACATTTGATCCAGAGATTCTCCGGCACCTCGCGGCGGCCGAGGAACGAGCGGATTTTCGGGCCTACGTTCGAGATCCAGTTCATGGCCGGTGCTCCGGGCGAATTTCAACTGACATTATATAGGGTGCGGAAGGCGCCCGCGAAACCGCCTATTCGGCGGCCTTGCGGCGCGCGGAACGCACGCCTTCGGCGAGTGCCGCGACGAGATCGGTCACGGCTTTCACTGTTTTGCCGGTCGCGCGGCCTTTTTCGTCGAGGCTCGTGCGCACGGCTTCGACCAGCGCGGAACCGACGACGGCGGCATCGGCACCCATCGCGATCGAGCGCGCGTGCTCGGGCGTCTTGAGGCCGAAGCCAACCGCGATTGGCAAATTCGTATGCTTCTTGATACGCGCGACCGCGTCGATCACGTTTGAAGTCTGCGGCGTCGCCGCGCCCGATACGCCGGCGATGGAAACATAATAGACGAAGCCCGAAGTATTCTTCAGCACCGCGGGCAGGCGTTTGTCGTCGGTGGTCGGCGTCGCAAGACGAATGAAGTTGATGCCCGCCTTCATCGCGGGAAGGCAGAGTTCTTCGTCTTCTTCCGGCGGCAGATCGACCACGATCAAGCCATCGACGCCGGCTTCCTTAGCGTCTTTCAGAAACTTGTCGACGCCGTAGATATAGATCGGGTTGTAGTAGCCCATGAGCACGATCGGCGTCGTGTTGTCGCCTTTGCGAAACTCTCGAACCATGGCGAGCGTTTTTTTCAGCGACTGTCCCGCCGCCAGCGCGCGCAAGGAAGACGCCTGAATCGGCGGACCATCAGCCATCGCGTCAGTGAAGGGCACGCCCACTTCGATGATGTCGGCGCCGGCTTTGGGGAGCGCCTTCAAAATCGCAAGCGAAGTGTCGTAGTCCGGGTCGCCGCCAGTGATGAAGGTGACGAGGCCCGCGCGGCCTTCGCGGCCGAGCTCTTTATAACGGGCGTCGATGCGGGTGAGAGCGCTCATTTGGGCGGAATGGCCTTGATCAGGATTTCGCGCACGACCTTGTCGGGACAGCGCATCGGATACGTCACCAGCGTCACTTTTTCCTTGGTGTCGCGGTCGATGAAACTCGTCGTAACTTTAAGATAAGTGCCGTCGCGCTCGAAAATATTCTCTTCGTTCAGCGCAAATTTGCGGCGGCCGTCGGTTTCGGTGCCGGTACAGGTCGAGGTCTGCTTTTCGGCGTTGAACGTGCAGGCACCGCTGGTATCGACCGAGAGCTTCTTCTTCATGCGCGCGATCGGCTGATTCAGTACGGTGAAGAAGCCGCCGTCGGCGAAATGCACCGAGAAGCCGGACTGGCAGAAGGCCTCGATGATCGCAGGCGCGATCTTCTCGGTCGGATAGACCCATGCGCCTTCCTTGATCGGGTTCTCGGAGAAGCGCTCCTGCGCGTAGCCCGCAAGCGCACTACCCGCGACGAGCGCAGGCACGAGCAGGAATTTTGCGAAGTTGCGCGCAATCATGCCGACATCTTCTTGTTGAGGTAGCTTGCGACGGACGCGAGATCCTTGTCGCCGCGGCCCGACATATTCACGACGATAAGGTGATCCTTCGATTTCCCGCGCGCGAGCTGCTCGAGCTTCGCGAGTGCGTGCGACGGCTCGAGCGCGGGGATGATGCCTTCCATGCGCGCGCAAAGCTGGAACGCGTCCAGCGCCTCGTCGTCGGTCGCGGAAAGATATTTCACGCGGCCGATTTCATGCAGCCAGGAATGCTCCGGCCCGATGCCGGGATAATCGAGACCGGCGGAAATCGAATGGGCTTCCTCGATCTGGCCGTCCTCGTTCATCAGGAGATAGGTGCGGTTGCCATGCAAGACGCCAGGGCGGCCGCCGGCGAGCGACGCCGCATGCTGCTTGTTCAGGCCGTGTCCGGCTGCCTCTACCCCGTAGATTTCGACGTCGCGATCATCGAGAAACGGATGAAACAGGCCCATCGCGTTCGAACCGCCGCCGATGCAGGCGACGAGCGCGTTCGGCAAGCGGCCTTCCATTTCCATGATCTGCGACTTCGTTTCGTCGCCGATTACGCACTGGAAATCGCGCACCATCGCGGGATAAGGATGCGGGCCCGCGACTGTGCCGATGCAATAGAAAGTATCGTGCACATTCGTGACCCAGTCGCGCAGCGCCTCGTTCATCGCGTCTTTGAGCGTCTTCGAGCCGCTTTCCACGGGCCGCACTTCGGCGCCTAACGCGCGCATGCGAAGCACGTTCGGTTCCTGGCGCGCTACATCGACCGCGCCCATGAAGACCACGCATTGCAGGCCGAATTTCGCGCAGAGCGTCGCGGTGGCAACGCCGTGCATGCCGGCGCCGGTTTCGGCGATCACGCGCGGCTTCTTCATGCGTTTCGCCAGCATGATCTGGCCGAGCACGTTGTTCACCTTGTGCGCGCCAGTGTGGTTCAGGTCTTCGCGCTTGAAATAGATTTTCGCGCCGCCGAAGTGCTGCGTGAGACGCTCGGCGAAATAAAGCGGGCTCGGGCGGCCGACGAAATGCTTGAGATGGTAGTCCATCTCTTTCTTGAACGCCGGGTCCTTCTTCGCTTCCTCGTAGGCTTTCTCAAGATCGAGCACGAGCGGCATCAAGGTTTCGGCGACGAAGCGGCCGCCGAAAATGCCGAAATGCCCACTCTCATCCGGGCCCGTTCGTAGAGAATTAACGCGATCACTCACGACGCGCGCTCCATAACTGCATTCCGCGCATTGCGGACGAAAGCAAAAATCTTTTCGCGGTCTTTCACGCCCGGGGCGCTTTCGACGCCAGAGGAAACATCGACCGCATCGGGCCGCACGGTTTCGATCGCGGCTGCTACATTCTCCGGATTTATGCCGCCCGAAAGCATCACCGGCTTGCCGCGCTTCACGTTCGCGAGCAGCGACCAGTCGAACGTCCGGCCGTGCCCGCCAGGGCGGGTCGCATCCTTCGGCGCCTTGGCGTCGAACAAGATCCAGTCGGCAACTGCTTCATAGGAGGAGAGCGGCGCGAGATCGGAAGCATTAGCCACAGGAATCGCCTTCATCACCGGCTTCTTGGTGCGGGCGCGCAACTCGGCGACGCGGGCCGTCGACTCGCTCCCGTGCAACTGGTGAAGATCGGGGGCGATACTCGTCTCGATCGCTTCGATCAGCGCGTCATCGGCATCGACCGAAAGTGCCACGACCTTGGCGCGGCCCCGGGCGCGGGCCGCGAGTTTTTCGGCGTCGCCGGGCGTCACATTGCGCGGGCTTGGCGGGAAAAAGACGAGCCCGACCATGTCCGCGCCCGCTTCCAGCGCGGCCTCCATCGCTGCCAAGTCCTTGATCCCGCAGATTTTGACGATCATGCCGCTTCCGATGGCATGACCCGCCGGTCCTGTCCACTTGGCCGGGCCGGGCGCCTTATGCGCGCTTTTTCCAGACCAGCATGGCCGCAGCGAGGTCTTCAAGCGCCGCGCCAACCGACTTGAAGAGCGTGATTTCATCCCGCGTTCCCCGGCCCTTGGCCCGGCCCCGGCAGAGGTCGAAGAGGTCGGCGACGACGTCGCTTTCTTTGATAATTCCGGCGGTCATCGGGATCACGAGATCGCCCGCCTCCTTTAGCGCACCGCGGCGGGTGTCGACATAGATGCGGGAGCGCAAGATCGCGGCGTCGTCGGCCTCGCGCGCGTTGGGGCGGAAGGCGCCGACCAGATCGGCGTGCGCGCCCGCCTTCAGCCAGCCGCCGGAAAAGACCGGGGTTTTCGAGAGCGTGATGCAGGTGACGATGTCGGCCTCGCGTGCCGCCTGCTCCAGATCGCGCACAACTTCGACATCGAGCGCCTCGCCAGCGAGTTTCTCTGCAAGCGCCTCGGCGCGTTTCGGAGTCCGATTCCAGATCGAAACCTTCCGGATCGGGCGTACCGCCGCATGCGCACGGGCAAGATACGGCGCAAGCGCACCTGCGCCAATCAGAAGAAGATGTGAGGCGTCCTCGCGCACAAGATATTCCGCCGCGAGCGCGGACGCTGCCGCCGTGCGCCACAAAGTCAGGCGATGTCCGTCGAGGGCGGCAAGCGGTTCGCCGGTGTCGCCCGACATCAGGAGATAAGTCCCGGCGACCGAGCCAATACCCCTGGCGAGATTGCCCGGATAAACGGTCACGACTTTGGCGCCAAGAAAGCTGCCTTCCTTCTCTTTGGTCCAGGCTGGCATCAGCAAAAGCGCGGCTTCGCCGTCGTCGCGCGCGATCGCATGGTGATGCCGGAGCGGCGTTTCGATATCCGCCTTAAAGGCCGCGCGCAGCGCCTCGATCAGCGACGGAAAGTCGAGGGTCGCATCGATTTCATCGACAGAAATGAATGGAAGCGGGCCTCGCGGCATTACTGGCGGAGCGCGATCTCGCGCGAAGGCGTTTCCGCCTCCCGCTCCCGCGCTGGAACCGAGCGGAAGAAGGCTTCGTTTTCCGCCGAGAGTTTCTCCGCCGCGCGCTCGGCGCGTCTCGCGCGATAGCGCCAGCGCATCCGGCCGATGCCGGCGGCGACGCCGCCAATCACGACACCGAGCACGACCGCCAAGAGCAGCGCAACGAACAAAGGAACGGTCACGGAGAACGCAGGCGCCTCGCGCGAGAATGGATCGAGCGAGAGGGTCACCGGCGCGCGGTTTGCGACCGCGAGCAGCACGAGAAGGATCGCGAGTGGAACGAGGATCAGCCAGCGCAGAAGCTTTCGCATTCAGGCGGCTCCGGAACTTTGCAGCGGAAAATACAATTCTACTTCGTCGGCGCCGCGTGCGGCTTGTTCAGGCGGTCGCGCATTTCCTTGCCGGTCTTGAAGTAAGGCACGACCTTTTCCTGCACTTTCACCTGCGCGCCGGTGCGCGGATTGCGGCCGAGCCGTGCCGGACGGTTCTTCACCGAGAAGGCGCCGAAGCCGCGCAATTCCACCCGGTCGCCGCGCGCGAGCGCCAGCGTGATCTCGTCCAAAATGGCATCGACGATGTTTTCGACGTCGCGCTGATAAAGATGCGGGTTCGCCGTTGCGATCCGTTGCACGAGTTCAGATTTGATCATCGACAAGGTTTGGGTCCGCCGCTGAAGAACTTTAAGGGTTCAAAAAATCGCTCGACGAAAAAGCGAAAAGCCGAGCGATCAAAATAGGTTGCGCAGCTATCAATTACGCAGTTGAGGGTGCCAGAGCGCCAAAAGCCCGTCAAGCTGCGAACTCGCTGCGGCGCGCAATAGCGAGTCGTTCGAGAGCGCGGCGGCGAGGTTCGAGAATCCGGCATAATCGAAGAACGGCGCGAGTGCGCTGAGCCAGCGGAACTCGGAGCCAATGCTCTTGCCCTTCCAGTCGCGCGTCGTCAGATCGGCCGGCACGTTCTTGTTTTTCGCGAGCCACGCGCGCGCGGCTTTCTCGTCACCGATCTCGTCAATCAGTCTTAGCGGCAATCCTTGCGCCGCGGTGAACACGCGGCCGTCGGAAACTTTCGCAAGCGTTGCCGCATCCATCGCGCGGCGCTCTTTCACGAGATCCTTGAACCAGCCGTAGCTGTCGGCGACCAGCGACGCGACCGCGGCCTTCGCTTCCGGCGAGGTCGGTTCTAACCCGTTCGGCGAAGCCTTCAGCGGCGACGACTTGATGCTCTCCACATCGACACCGATCTTCTGCAGAAGCTGGTGGAAATTCGGATACTGGAAGATGACGCCGATCGAGCCGACGATGGCACTTCTGGGCGCGAAGATGCGCTCGGTGCCGATCGCCGCGATATAGGCGCCGGATGCCGCCGAACCTTCGACCACCGCGATCACCGGCTTCTTCTCGTTGAGCTTGCGGAGCGCATTATAGAGTTGCTCGGAGCCGGTGACGGTCCCGCCGGGACTGTCGATGATAATAAGCACGGCCTTCGCACCGGATTTCGCGATTTCCTCGAGCATCTCGACGCGCTGCTTGTCGTTGCGGATCAAGCCGCCGATCGTCACGCGCGCGACATGCGCGGTCGATTTCTCGATGTAGCGCGCGCCACCCGCGCCTGCGATCAATCCGGCGAGCGCAACCAGCACCGCCACCACGGCGAAGACACGCCAGAAGGTTACCCTGCGCCGCAGGCGGCGGCGGTCGATTGCCTGATCCACATCGAGCGACATTTCGCGTTCTCCGTTCCAAGCCGGTGCGGGATCTATGCCCCGCGATTCAGTTCGAAGCCACTCAAAAAGCAGTTAACGGCGGATTTTGGTCCGCCGTTAACAAGCCGTTTGCCTAGTTTTACGCGAGAGAGGCTTACTTGCCGTCCCGCTGCTTCAACGCGGTGCCGAGAATGTCGCCGAGCGTCGCGCCCGAGTCCGAAGACCCGTACTGTGCCACGGCTTCCTTCTCTTCGGCGATCTCGAGCGCCTTGATCGACACGCCGACCTTATGGGCCTTCTTGTCGAACAGGGTCACGCGGGCATCGACCTTCTCGCCGACCGCAAAGCGCTCGGGGCGCTGATCGTTACGATCGCGTGCAAGGTCGGAGCGCTTGATGAAGGCGGTCATGTCGGTATCGACGATCTTCACTTCGATACCGCCGTCGTTCACCGCGGTGACTTCGCAGGTCACGACCGCGCCCTTCTTGAGATCGCCGGCTTCCGCGAACGGATCGCCGCCGAGCTGCTTGATGCCGAGCGAGATGCGCTCCTTCTCGACGTCGACGTCGAGAACGACCGCTTTCACCATGTCGCCCTTCTTGAACTCCTCGATCACCTGCTCGCCCGGACGGTTCCAGTCGAGGTCGGAGAGATGGACCATGCCGTCCACATCGCCGTCGAGGCCGATGAACAGACCGAACTCGGTCTTGTTCTTGACTTCGCCTTCGACGGTCGAGCCCTGCGGGTGCTTCTCGGAGAAAGCTTCCCACGGATTCGCCATGGTCTGCTTGAGGCCGAGCGAGATACGGCGCTTGACCGGATCGACTTCGAGGATCTGCACTTCGACTTCCTGCGAGGTCGAGACGATCTTGCCCGGATGCACGTTCTTCTTGGTCCAGGACATTTCGGAGACGTGCACGAGACCCTCGATGCCCGGCTCCAGTTCGACGAACGCACCGTAGTCGGTGATGTTGGTGACGCGGCCCTTCATGCGCGCGCCGACCGCGAACTTGTCGGAGATGTTCTCCCACGGATCGCCCTGCAACTGCTTCATGCCGAGCGAGATGCGGTGGGTTTCGTGGTTGATCTTGATGATCTTGACCTTCACCTGCTGGCCGATGGTGAGCACATCCGTCGGATGGTTCACGCGGCGCCAGGCGATGTCGGTAACGTGCAACAGGCCGTCGATGCCGCCGAGATCGACGAACGCACCGTAGTCGGTGATGTTCTTCACGACGCCGTCGATCACCTGACCTTCTTCAAGGCTCGACACGAGTTCCTGACGCTGGCCGGCGCGGGTTTCTTCGAGCACCGTGCGGCGCGAGACGACGATGTTGCCCCGGCGGCGATCCATTTTCAGAATCTGGAACGGTTGCGAATTGTGCATCAGCGGGCCGACGTCGCGGATCGGACGGATGTCGACTTGGCTGCGCGGCAGGAAGGCCACGGCGCCGTCGAGATCGACGGTGTAGCCACCCTTGACCGAATTGAAGATGACGCCCTGCACCTTCTCGTTGTTGGTGAAGGCCTTCTCGAGCTTGCCCCAGCTCTCCTCGCGGCGCGCCTTGTCGCGCGACAGCACGGCTTCGCCGAGCGCGTTCTCGACGCGATCGAGGAAGACTTCGACTTCGTCGCCGACCTTGATGTCGGCGGTGCGGCCATGGCCCGCGAATTCGCGGAGCGGCACGCGGCCTTCGGTCTTCAGACCGATGTCGATGACGGCGATATCCTTTTCGATTCCGACGACTTTGCCTTTGACGACGGAACCTTCCATGACGTCGTTCCGGGTGAACGACTCTTCGAGCATCGCGGCGAAATCTTCGCGGCTCGGATTCTTCTCAGCAGTAACAGTTGCGGCTCTAGCCATACTTTTTCCTAAACGTCCGTGCGCCGGGGGTTCTCGTGGGTTGCGCCTCAAATCACGCGGGCTTTCCGGGCGGTTGCCCGAGAAGCAACTTCAGCCAAAAGCCAAAGCCGGCGCGGTTTCGCCGTGCGATCAGAGACGGTGTTTGAATTTCAGGACCGGGAACTTCTGGCCGCAACGAGAAAGCAGGACGGGCATCCTCCAGATATGGAACGCGACTTTCAGGATCGCGTTCGGCCCGCCCGGGGTGCTTCCACGATTTTTATGGCCGCCCGGAACGCGGCCTCTATATCCAAGTCGGTGGTATCCAGCAAGACGGCGTCCAGGGCTGGTTTCAAAGGCGCAATCGAGCGCTCCGAGTCCCGTTCGTCGCGCTTTTTTATGTCGGAAATGACTTCGCAATATTCGACCGGGGTCCGGCGCGCCGCGAGTTCGATATGGCGGCGCTTGGCCCGCACTTCCGGCGAGGCGGTGACAAAAAGCTTCACGTCAGCCTCGGGCGCGATCACGGTTCCGGTGTCCCGGCCGTCGAGCACGGCGCCGCCGGGCTGGCGGGCGAAGTCCTGCTGCAACTTCAAAAGCGCCGCACGCACACCCGGGATCGCGGCAACCTTTGACGCCGCTTCGCCGACTTCGTCGGAACGCAGGTGTTCCGGGTCGATCCTGAAGAGATCGAGTTCCTGCGCGACGCGGGCGGCCATCGCGGCATCATCGAGGGCGTGACCGGACTTCATCATCAGGTAGCCGACGCCGCGATAGAGCATCCCGGTATCGAGATGCGGGAGGACATAATGCGCCGCAAGCTTCTTCGCGAGCGTGCCTTTGCCGGAGGCGGCGGGACCATCGACCGTAATGATCACGCGGAAATCTCCGCGCCGAGCATTTTCATATTTTCGACGAAAGCCGGAAAGCTCGTTGCGATGAAAGCGCCGTCATCGACCGCGACCGGCTTCTCGCTCGCAAGGCCCATCACGAGAAACGCCATCGCGAGGCGATGATCCATGTGGGTCTTTACCGTGCCGCCGCCCGTGACATGGCCCCGGCCGCCGACCAGAAGATCGTCGCCGAGCGTTTCGCAATCGACACCGTTGACGCGGAGTCCATCCGCAGTCGCGGCGAGCCGGTCGGATTCTTTGACGCGCAACTCCGAAAGCCCGCGCATGCGCGTGTCGCCTTTGGCAAAGGAGCTTGCTACCGCGAGCACGATATATTCGTCGATCATCGAAGGTGCGCGGTGCGCCGGGACATCGACGCCTTTCAGTTCCGAGTAGCGTACGCGCAAGTCGGCGATCGCCTCGCCGGCGTCGTCGCGGCGGTTCACCTCTTCGATGTTCGCACCCATTTCGCGCAAGGTTTCGATCAGCCCCGCGCGCAGCGGGTTAAGCAGCACGTTTTCGAGCACGATGTCGGAGCCGGGAACGACAAGTGCCGCGACCATCGGGAAAGCGGCGGAGGAAATATCCGACGGCACGACGATTTTTTGCGGCTGCAGTTCGGGCCGCCCACGCAACACGATCTTGCGGCCGTGCGCGCCGTGCGGCTCGCTCGAAATCTTCGCACCGAAATGCGAGAGCATTCTTTCGGTGTGATCGCGGGTCGCTTCCTTTTCGATCACCGTGGTCTCACCGTCGGCGCAAAGGCCGCAGAGAAGCACGGCCGATTTGATCTGCGCGGAGGCGACCGGCGTTTCATAAACGATCGGAATCACTTCGCGTGCGCCGCGCAGGCGAAGCGGCAGCCTGCCGCCTTCGGCCTGCTCGACCGTTTCCGCGCCCATCTGCATCAAGGGATCGAGGATGCGCCGCATGGGGCGCTTGCGGAGCGAGGCGTCGCCGTCGAATACCGCCTCGAAGGGATGGCCCGCGACCACGCCCATGGTGAGCCGGCTGCCGGTTCCGGCATTGCCGAAGTCGAGCACGTCGCGAGGCGGAAGCAGTGTGCCGACGCCGAGCCCGTTCACCCGCCAGCGGCCTTCGTCCTCGCGGGCGACGGAAGCCCCCATCGCGCGCACAGCCTTCGCCGTGGCGATCACGTCCTCGCCTTCCAGCATGCCCTCGATTTCGGTGCGGCCTACAGTCAGCGCGCCGATCAGAAGCGCGCGGTGTGAGATCGACTTGTCGCCCGGCACGCGCAGGCGGCCCGAAAGCGCCCGGGCCTTGCCCGCAGCCATCGGAATCGTGTTCGTGCCATGGCGTGATGCGTTCGACATTGCGCGCTCCCCTAGCACATGGCGTTCCGGGCCGTCTCGCCGAAGAAAAGCGCGCGTTCCCGGCCCTTGACAGGTTTAGGAGTGCGGTCCAAGGGAAGCCGCCTTTTCGAACGAGCGACTTTGAAGGAGCGAGCGGCGTGGCGAAACCCGAACTCGGCACCAAACGCGTCTGCCAGAGCTGCGGCGCCAAATTCTATGATCTTTCGAAGGACCCGATCACCTGCCCGAAATGCGGTGCGGTTTACGAGGTCATAGTGCCGGTCACGCGCGGCGGCCGTCCGGCCGCAGCGGCGGCTGGCGCTGCTGCGACCGCCGGCGCTGACGAAGTCGAGGCGCGCACCGAGGGCGCTGAGGTGATTTCGCTCGAGGATGCCGACGCGGAAGCCACCGGTTCCAAGAAGGGCGCGGTCGATCCCGAACTCGAAGCCGACGATGACGTCGAGGTCGAGGGCGGCGACGACGAAGAAGACAACACCTTCCTGGTGACCGACGAGGAAGAAGAAGGCGGTGACGTATCCGATATCATCGGCGACGGCATCGAAAAGGAAGAAGAGAACTAGGCGCGTTGGCTTGGCTGCCTTTTGGCAGTAGAGATTTCGCGTTCCCTAGCCGGCTTCGAGCCGGCGACGGCCAGTGGGGCCATAGCTCAGTTGGGAGAGCGCTTGCATGGCATGCAAGAGGTCGGGGGTTCGACTCCCCCTGGCTCCACCATTTCCCCCTAGCCGCCTGAAACCGCGCGGCTTTTTTCGCGCTTGAACGCCCCTTCTCGGGTTCCCATATGGAGGGAGCCGGAGGCGGTGACCGTTTCCGGCTTCGGGCGCCAAATTTGGGCCCAACCACAAAGTCGCTTGAACGAGGGCTTTGCACCGATGTCGCGTATTCAATCCCTTTCGTCGCCGTTTCTGCTCGGCTTCGACCAGATCGAGCGTGCGCTCGACCGGGTCTCGAAGGCGGCGGACGGTTATCCGCCCTACAACATCGAAAGGCTGCGCGCGGCAGAAGATAAGCCCGAACGGCTTCGGATCACGCTCGCGGTTGCGGGATTCTCGTCTGAGGATCTCGACATCACCGTCGAGCAGAAGGAACTGACGATCCGCGGCAGGCAGCGGGACGATTCGGCGGAACGGGAATATCTCCACCGCGGAATCGCAGCGCGGCAGTTCCAGCGCACTTTCGTCCTCGCCGACGGTATCGAAGTGGTCGGTGCGGATCTGCGCGACGGGCTTCTGTCCGTCGATCTGGAGCAGCCCGAAAGGGTGAGCCAGGTACGCCGGGTCGAAATCTCGAGCGGTGGCGCGAAGTAAGGAAGGAGTATCGAAAAATGACGAATAACACCGAACTGACGCTCACTCCCGAGGCCTTCGCCGTGCTTGGCGGCGGTCAGGTCGCCTATGTGCGCGAGATCAAGCCGGAAGAAGTGAAGACGCTGTTCCCGCAGGCGCCGCAGATGGCGCCGGGCATGAAGCTGTTCTCGTTGCACGCCGCCGACGGCACGCCGATCATCGTGACCGACAGCCGCGAAGCCGCGATCGCGAATGCGCGCGAGCACGAACTCGATATGGTCAGCGTCCACTAAAGCGAATCAGCCTGCAAAGATCAGGCGGCGTCGCTTGCGGCGGTAGCCGTAAGCAACTTGTAAGCTGCGCCGGCGTCACGCGCGCCGCGCAGCTTTTTTGCGACCTCTGGGTCGCGAAGCAGGCGCGCGATGCGTGCGAGCGCTTTCAAATGGTCCGCGCCCGCCGCTTCCGGCGCCAGCAGCAGAAAAATCAGATCGACCGGCTCGCCGTCGAGCGATTCGAAATCGACCGGCGTATCGAGCCGCGCGAATAGTCCGACGATCTTGTCGAGCTTCGGCAACTTGCCGTGCGGAATCGCGACGCCGCCGCCGACGCCAGTCGAGCCAAGCCGCTCGCGGCGAAGTAGCGTCTCGAAAATCTCCCGCTCGTCGTGACCAGTCAGGCTTGCTGCCTGCGCAGACAATTCCTGTATCGCCTGTTTCTTGCTGGTGACTGCGAGCGAGGGGAAGACCGCATTCGGTGCGAGCAAATCGCTGAGCGGCATGGCCTCTGATCCGTTATTCCGGTTCCAAAGTCGCGCTGCGATCTCGTTGCGGCGCGGCCCGGGGGTACCGAAGGCGGGGGTATAGGGGCGCCTCGCCGCCCGGTCAACGCCCATTTTCCGTGGATTGCGCGAAAAATTACGGATCGCGATACCGGAAGAAGGCGCGGACGCAACAGAAGTTAATTTAGAGCCGCACCAAGTATCAGCCCGCAATAGGGCCCGCGCGCTTCTCACGGCGGCGCTGCACCGAAGAAGGAATGCGGAGCGCTTCGCGATATTTCGCGACCGTGCGGCGCGCAATGTCGATGCCGGCTTCTTTCAGCTTCGTCACAATGGTGTCGTCGGAGAGAATGTCGTCGGGGCTTTCCTCGTCGATCAGCCGCTTGATGCGGTCGCGAACCGCTTCGGACGAATGCGCCTCGCCGCCTTCGGAGGAGGCGATCGAAGACGAGAAGAAATATTTCAACTCGAAGATGCCGCGCGGGGTCGCCATGTATTTATTCGCGGTGACGCGCGAAACAGTCGATTCGTGCATCTCGATCGCATCGGCAACCATGCGCAGATTGAGCGGCCGCAGATGCTGCACACCATGCACCAGAAACGCGTCCTGCTGGCGCACGATCTCGGTCGCGACTTTCAGGATCGTGCGCGCGCGCTGGTCGAGCGAGCGCGTGAGCCAGGTCGCGGTCTGCATGCATTCGGTAAGAAACGCCTTCTCCTTGTCGGAGATCGGACCTTTGCTGACGCGCGAATAATAAACCTGATTCACCAGCACACGCGGTAGCGTGTCGGAATTGAGCTCGACGTTCCATGCGCCGTCGCTCGCGGGCCGCACGAAAACATCCGGCACGATTGGCTGCACCACGCCGCCACCGAAAGCGAGACCCGGTTTCGGATTGAGTCGCCGCAGTTCGGCAACCATGTCGGCAAGGTCTTCCTCGTCGACGTTGCAGAGGCGGCGCAAGCCTACGAAGTCGCGCTTGGCGAGCAGATCGAGGTTGTCGATTAGCGTCTTCATCGCCGGGTCGAGCCGGTCGCGCTCGCGAAGCTGGATGCCTAGACACTCGGCAAGATCGCGCGCGCCGACGCCAGGCGGATCGAAAGTCTGGATTTCCGCAAGCACGGATTCGATTTCGCTTCTCGGCGCGCCAAGTTTTTCGGCAATGCCCTCCAGATCGCTCCGCAGATAGCCTGCTTCGTCGACCGAATCGATCAGATGCTGGCCGATCATGCGGCGCACAGGATCGGTGATCGCGAGCGAAAGCTGCCGCGACAAATGATCGGGCAGCGTGACCTCCGCCGAGACGAAAGCTTCGAGGTTGTAGTCGTCGTCCGGCCGTCCCCCTGAACCGACGCTCGCCCATTCCGAATAAGCCGCAGGCTCCTGCGCGGCGGTCGTCGCTTCGGAGGGCGCGGACGGCGCGTCATCCGGAAATACGTTTTCGAGATTGGTGCCGAGCTGCTCTTCCATCGCAGCACGGCTCTCGTAGCGGTCTTCCATCCAGTCTTCGCTCGAGGAAGATGGCTCACCGCTTTCGGTAAGCTCTTCCGGCTGCATCTGGATTTCCTGCGGGCCGTCACCGCGCTCGGGCTCGGATCCTTCCTCGCGCTCTAAGAGCGGATTGCGCTCGAGCTCGGCCTCGACGAAGGCGATCAGATCGAGATTGGAAAGCTGAAGCAACTTGATCGCCTGCATCAATTGCGGCGTCATCACGAGCCCCTGGCTCGTGCGCATCTCGAGCTTCTGCGAGATCGCCATTAGAGCCGGAACTCCTCGCCGAGATAGAGCCGGCGCACTTCGTCGCTCTCGACGATTTCCTCGGGCGTGCCTTCCATCAGCACCGAGCCGGAATGGATGATGTAGGCGCGGTCGACGAGACCGAGCGTTTCGCGCACGTTGTGATCGGTGATCAAGACGCCGATGCCGCGGCCGGTCAGATGCCGCACCAGCGCGCGGATGTCGCCGACCGCGATCGGGTCGATGCCGGCAAAAGGCTCGTCGAGCAGCATGTAATGCGGGTTGGTGGCCAGCGCGCGCGCGATTTCCACGCGGCGGCGTTCGCCGCCCGACAGTGCGATCGAAGGCGACTTGCGAATGTGCTGGATCGAGAATTCGTCGAGCAGTTCTTCGAGCCGCTGCATGCGGCGGCGCTTGTCGGGTTCGACCACCTCAAGCACCGCCAAAAGATTGTTCTCGACGTTCAGGCCGCGAAAGATCGAGGCTTCCTGCGGCAGATAACCGATACCGAGGCGCGCGCGGCGATACATCGGCAGCTTCGTGACATCGTGACCGTCGAGCGAGATGTGTCCTGCATCGGGCTCGACCAGACCCGTTACCATGTAGAAGCAGGTCGTCTTGCCCGCGCCGTTCGGCCCGAGAATGCCGACCGCCTCGCCGCGCATTACGTCGATCGAAACGTCGTTGACGACGCGGCGGCCGCCATAGCTTTTCTGCAGGCCGTCGGCGGCAAGAACGCCTTCCCGCGGAACCGGAATATGCGGCGGGTGGGCACGCGGACGCGAAGGGCGTTCGTCCTCTGCTGCGGAGCGCAGCCGTCCTTCGAGATTAAATCCGTTCGACCGCGGCTGCGGCGAGGGCGCGCGTGGCGGCTCGCGGAGGTCCTCCGCCGGCGGCCGCCAGGTCTGGGCCGGGCGCGCGCCGCGCGGCAATTCCTGCTGCAAGGGATGTGGACGCGCCTCGGCGGCGGGGCGCGGCTGCGGCGCTTGCTGACGTTGTTCGCGCGGTGCGGGTTGCTGCTGCGGCGGGCGCTCGGGCGCCTGGCGTGCCGGTGCGGCACGCTGGCGCTCGGGAGCATCAAGACGCCATTGATCGGCGAGCGCGGGCTTATCGCGCTTGTCCTTGTTGCCAGACCGGAACCAGGGGACTTTCAGCGTCCTCACTCCATTCCCGACACCCGCGCGAAGTCGACGGCGGAAATCCGCCTCGCGGGAAAATCGAATCGGATTTCGCGGGTATTCAGGCCCCGCCAAAGGCCGAATTCGTACGGAATGAGGGTTAGGTAGCCCGTTCGCAGGCTTGAAGCAAATTAACCAAGCAAAACCGGGGCCAATTCTCAGTTGGCGGGTGGTTGTTTTTTACGCGAAGGCCGGGTTTTCCCATCCGGGCCTTCCTTCTTATCCATTGAACTCGGGACGAAGACGCCTTTGACGCGCGAGACACCCTGCTGTTTGGGGCCGTCGAGCCGCGAGGTGCCGTCGGTCAGATTCACGACCAGCTTTTCGCCGTGCATTACGTTCTGCCCCTGCGTAATGACGACGTTGCCATCGAGCGTGACCATGTTCGTCGCCATCTCGAACACGCCCTTGTCGCCGACCGCCTTCTGGTCTTTCGCAGTAACGATCACGCCGCCGATGGCAACCAGCCGTTTGATCTTCTGTGCGGACTCGTTTTTCTGCTGGGTCTTGGTCGCAGGCACGTTCTGGCGCGGATCGACCCCAAGCGCGTTGCCTTCGTAGAACACGTGCAGTTCCTTGCAGCGCATCGTGGTATCGCCCTGCACCACCACGACGTTGCCGGTGAAAACCGCGACCTTCTCCTTGTCCTTCACTTCGAGATAGTTCGCCTCGATCTTAACCGGGTCCTTCCGGTTGCGCGTGAAGCCCTGAAACGCGCTCGGCATGGTCGTGCTGTTCGCCGCCGGTTGCTGCTGCGCGAGCGAGAACGAAGTCCCGACGCCGCCGAGGAGAGCTGCCGAGAGCAAAGCGGCGAGCAGCCGCGAGCCGGTATTTTCGCCGAGATATTTCATTCCTGCGCCTCGTTTTTCGCCGGCGGCAGTTTCATGAACATCGTGATGCCGCCTTCGAAGACCGCGCGCGCGCCGTTGTCGAAGATTTCCATCTTGTCCGCGCGCAGCGAGCCGTTGTTAAACGTAATGTCCACCGGATTCGTCGTGATGACATGGCCGCGCTTCACTTCAATGGTGGCGTCCTGCAGCTTGCCTTCGTAACCGGCGGTCGAGCGGATTACGACGCCTTCGGTAAGCTGCACGAAGTCGGCTTTCGCGTCATAGACGCCCTTGGTCGCGATCAGCTCGGTCATGCCATTGTTGGTCAGCGCGAAGTTTGCCTTGATGCCCTGCAGTTCGATCACGTTCATTTTCGTTAGATCCTGCGCAGCAGCGTCGGCGGTGATGTGGTAGCCGCGGCCATCCTTGGTGAAGCCGGAGAGCTTCGGCGCGTCCATCACGAGTTTGTTGTCCTTGATCGAGAGCTTCAGCACGTCGAGCGGAAAATCGCGCACGATCCGGAACGGATCGAGCCAGGCGATCACGCCCGCGAGCAAGAGAATGACGAGCACGATGACCGGCAGCACGCGGCGCAGGAAGCGTACGCGCGAGGAATGGCGCACAGCCGCGCCATAACCGTGCATCCGCGGATCGGGCGCTTGCCGCCGCGGGTTTCTGCCGGCTGCGCGGACATGTTCCGGCCGGCGCGAATAAGCGTGGTCACTCATGGGTTTCCGCAGGTCTATTCCCTGCAATTGCGGCATTCGAACGGCCCATGCCGTGGCGGCTCAGGAATGGGCGAAAATGTCTTCTTCCGCCCAGCCGCCGAGGTCGAGCGCGACCCGGGTCGGCAGGAACGAAAAGCAGGCTTCCGCCAGCGCCATGCGGCCTTCGCGGGCGAGCATCTGGTCGAGCCGCGTCCGAATCTCATGGAGATAAAGCACGTCGGAGGCGGCATAGGCGATCTGCGCTTCGGAAAGCTGGTCCGCGCCCCAATCCGAGCTCTGCTGTTGCTTCGACATGTCGATGTTGAGCAACTCGCGCGCGAGATCCTTGAGGCCATGGCGGTCGGTGTAGGTGCGGGTCAGCCGCGACGCGATCTTGGTGCAATAGACCGGCTGCGGCATGACGCCGAGATTCTTGTAGAGCACCGCGAGATCGAAGCGCGCGAAGTGGAAGATTTTCGTCTTCGCGGTGTCGGCCAAGAGCTTCGCGATATTCGGCGCGCTGTGCTTGCCCGCGGGAATCTGCACAACGTCGGCGGTGCCGTCGCCCGGCGAAAGCTGCACGACGCAAAGGCGGTCGCGGCCCGGATTGAGACCCAGCGTTTCGGTGTCGATCGCCACCGCGCCGGTGTAGCGCGAAAGGTCCGGCAGATCGCCCCGGTGAAGTCTGACCGTCATTCTGAAAGTCCCGCGTCCCGCTTTAAAGAGCCGCGGAACATACCATTTTACGATACGCAAAAAGATTAACGGGCGCGATCTGTGCGGTTCGGCGCCTGACAGCGCCGGAAACAAGCCGATGGTGCCCAGGAGAGGACTCGAACCTCCACGGTGTTACCCGCTAGTACCTGAAACTAGTGCGTCTACCAATTCCGCCACCTGGGCAGGTCGCGTGGCCTTAAGCGGCGCTAGGTAGGGCTAGGCCTTGAGCCTTGTCAATCGAAGGAAGGCGCAGCGGCGATCCGCACTTTGACGGCGAAAAACCGATCTTGTAACGCTCGTCGAAAGCAGGCTTTCCCAGCGAGTTTCATCCATGGCGCAAATCCCGTCCGACCGTCTGGTCACAATTTACGGCGGTTCCGGCTTTGTCGGCCGGCACCTCGTGCGCGCACTCGCCAAACGCGGCTGGCGCATCCGCGTTGCCGTGCGCCGTCCCGATCTGGCCGGACACCTCCAGCCGCTCGGCGTGGTGGGCCAGATTCAGCCGGTGCAGGCGAATCTCCGTTATCCAGATTCGATCACGCGCGCGGCGGAAGGTGCTTCCGCGATCGTGAACCTCGTCGGCATTCTTTATGAAAGCGGCGCGCAGACTTTCGACGCGGTCCAAGCCGAAGGCGCGGCTTCGGTTGCCAGAGCGGCGAAGAAGGAAGGCGCGCGGCTGGTGCAGATATCCGCGATCGGCGCCGATAAAGATTCGGACTCCGCTTACGGCCGAACCAAAGCCCTCGGCGAGGAGGCTGTATTTTCGGCCAAGCGCGATGCCGTGGTGATGCGTCCGTCTATCGTGTTCGGGCCGGAAGACGATTTCTTCAATCGCTTCGCGTCGCTCGCGCGCATCTCACCATTCCTGCCGCTGATCGGCGGCGGGGAAACGAAATTCCAGCCGGTATTTGTCGGCGATGTCGCCGAAGCGCTCGCAAAAGCCGTCGAAGGCGAAGCCAAAGGCGGCGAGATCTACGAACTCGGCGGGCCGGAAGTGAAGAACTTTCGCGAATTGATGGAACTGACGTTGCAGGAGATCGGGCGCAAGCGCTTGTTGATCCCGCTGCCGTTCGCACTCGCGCGCGTGCAGGCGTTCTTCATGGAATTGCTGCCGAAGCCGATGTTGACGCGCGATCAGGTGACGATGCTGGAAACCGACAACGTCGTGTCAGCGGAAGCGTTGCGCGCAAACCGCACGCTCGAAGGTCTCGGCATCAATCCGACCGCCATGCGCGCGATTTTGCCGAGCTATCTCTGGCGCTATCGCAAGGCGGGCCAGTTCACCAAGGCCGCGACCTGAACTTTATCGCGTGAGATAAAGCCCGATCAGCGCGGCAGAGCCGACGACGATTCGCCACCAGCCGAAAATCGCGAACCCGTTTCGCGACACGAAGTCGAGCAGCGCGCGCACGACGACGAGCGCCGAACAAAACGCGGCGACAAAGCCGATGACGACCAGCACCCCGTCGTCCATGGTCAGGTTCTTGTAGTTCTTTGCAAGATCGAACACGAACGCGCCGAGCATCGTCGGCATCGCGAGAAAGAACGAAAACTCGGCCGCGGCGCGGCGATCCAATCCCAAGAGTAGCGCGCCGACAATAGTCGAGCCCGAACGCGACACGCCCGGAATCAGCGCGAGGCACTGAAACAGTCCGATGCCGAGCGCGGTCATGAGCGGGAGCGCCATTGCGTCGTCATATCGCGGTTTGAAGGCGACCTTGTCGACAACGAGCAGAATCACGCCGCCAACGATGAGCGCCACTGCAATCAACATCGGGCTTGCGAACAACACGGTCTTGATAAAGTTATGCAAAAGCGCGCCGATGATCGCCGCCGGAATGAAAGCGAGAATAACGCCGAGTGCAAAACGTCTCGCCGCCGGATCGAAGGGAAGCGCGAAGGCGACCCTTGCAAGCCGCGTGAAATAAACGACGACGATGCCAAGGATGGCGCCGAGTTGCACCAGTACCTCGAAGGTCTTGCCGGAGGTGTCAAACTTCAAAAAGTGCGTGGCGAGCAGGAGATGCCCGGTCGAAGAGACCGGAATAAATTCGGTGCCGCCTTCGAGGATTCCCAGAAGCAGCGCTTCGAGCATTTTGCCGAGGGTCATGATTTTCCGTTCCGGAAGGCTTCGATTGGGCGTCGCTCTTAATCTGCTTCGGGGGCGGCAGCAAAGCGAACGGTCGTCAAATCTTTGCCCGCTTCACACGGTTTTTACGTGGGCCGATGCGGGCGCCGCCCGCAATGATTAAGAATATTAAGGAAGTTCGGGCAGGAATGCCCTTGCAATGCAGCTTTATCATCAGTTCTTCTGCCCCCATTCGCGCTTCGTCCGCCTCGCGCTCGCCGAGTACGGGATCGATGCGGTTTTGACCGAAGAACACGAATGGAAGCGGCGGCCGGAATTTCTTGCGCTCAATCCGGCCGGCACGGTGCCGGTCTTGACCGACGACAAGCTCATTATTCCCGGCGCCGGCGTGATCGCGGAATATCTCGACGAAAGCCACGGCAGCCAGGTCGCGGAGCGGCGGCTGATGCCGTCGCCGAGCGCCGATCGCGTGGAAGTGCGCAGGCTGATGACCTGGTTCAACTCGAAGTTTTTCAGCGAAGTCAGCGAACTGATTGCGCGCGAGAAAATCTGGAAGCGCTATATGCGCCCGGACGAAGGCGGCGGCCCGCCGGACAGCTTCGTGATCCGCACTGCGCGCGCCAATATCGGCGAGCATTTGCGCTATCTCGGCTGGCTTGCGAAAACCCGCAAATGGCTCGCCGGCGAGAAGCTGACCTATGCCGATCTCGCGGCGGCTGCACATTTGTCGACTTGCGACTATCTGGGTGACGTACCGTGGCAAGAGGACGAGAACGCGAAGAACTGGTACGCGAAAATCAAATCGCGCCCGACGTTCCGCGCGTTGCTCGCCGAGACGATCCCGGGTCTGCCCCCATCAGCCAGCTATACGAACCTCGACTTTTAGAGCGCCACAGGCAACTCAAGGCCGAGTTGATCGCGCGCGCGCGCGATGAAGGCTTCGATGCCGTCGGGGTTGCTCATCCTGACTCAATTCGCGAAGCCGGACCCGAGCTTCACAAATGGATTGCCGAGCAACGTCATGGCGACATGGCGTGGATGGAAACCCATGCGCTTCGCCGCGCGCATCCGAAGGCGCTTTGGGAAATGGCCGGCGCGGTCGTGATGTTTGGCCTGAATTACGGACCCGATCGCGACCCACGCGAGATTCTGAAAGAAAAGCTGCGCGGCGCGATTTCCGTTTACGCGCAGGGCGACGACTATCACGAACTCATCAAAGGTAAGCTCAAGCGTCTCGGCCAGTGGTTCGCGCACAAGAGCGGCAGCGACCTGAAAGTATTTGTCGATACGGCGCCCCTGATGGAAAAGCCGCTGGCGCAGGCCGCCGGTCTCGGCTGGCAGGGCAAGCACACCAATCTCGTTTCGCGCGAACGCGGCTCGTGGTTGTTTCTCGGCGCGATGCTCTTGCCGTTTCAGCTTCCGTTCGACGAGCGGGAAATCGACCGCTGCGGATCGTGCCGCGCCTGTCTCGACGTTTGTCCCACGAACGCTTTTCCTGCGCCGTATCAATTGGACGCGCGGCGCTGCATTTCCTATCTCACGATCGAGCACAAGGGTCCGATCCCGCGCGAATTCCGGAAAGCGATGGGAAATCGCATTTACGGTTGCGACGACTGTCTCGCGGTCTGCCCCTGGAACAAGTTTGCGAGCGCTGGCCGCGAGCAGAAACTGGCGGCGCGCGAAGAGAACCGCGCACCTTCCTTGTCGGAACTTGCGTCGCTCGATCAGGAATCGTTTCGCGTCCGCTTTTCGAAATCGCCAATCAAGCGCACGGGCCGTGACCGTTTCGTGCGGAACGTCCTGATTGCGATGGGAAACGCGGAATCGCGATCGCTCATGCCGGACGTGGTCGCGCGGCTCGATGACGAATCGCCGCTGGTGCGGGGCGCCGCGATTTGGGCCGCATCGCAATTATTGAACGCCGATGAGTTCGCGGTGCTGGAGAAAGAAAGAAGCCTCAACGAGAAAGACGACACCGTTTCCGCCGAGTGGGAAGCCGGACTTAAGCGCTGACTTCGCTCGCAAGCTCGTCCACCGTCTTCAACAGTCTTTCAATGTCTTCGGGCCGCGACAGGCGATGATCGCCGTCTTTCACGAGCGTCATCGTCGCGTCGTCCTGCGCGAGACAGGAAACCAGTTTCATCACGTGTTGCCAGGGCACGTCCGGATCGAGCACGCCCTGCAAGATACGCACCGGGCATTTCAGATGGATCGGCGCGCCGAGCAGAAGATGCTTGCGGCCGTCTTCGATCAGCCCCTTCGTGATCGCATAAGGCGGGTCGCCGTACACCGAAGGGCGTTGCCACTGGCCTTTCGTTTCGATCTCGTTCCGCACCTCGTCCGGAAAACTCTTCCACATCAGTTCTTCGGTAAAATCCGGCGCGGGCGCGATCAGCACCAGCCCTGCGAGCTTCGCCTCCGGCGCGAGCGCGGGATCGTTTGCAAGCGCGCGCGCGAGCAAAAGCGCCATCCAGCCGCCCATCGAGGAGCCGATCACGATCTGCGGTCCGCGGGCGCGCGCCTTGAACACCGCGAGCGATTCCTCGAGCCATTGCGAGATGGTGCCGTCTTCGAATTTGCCGCCGGACTCCCCGTGGCCCGAATAATCAAAGCGCACGAAGGCGCGGCCAGTCTTCGCCGCATGCTCGTCCAATGCGACAGCCTTGGTGCCCTTCATGTCGGACTTGAAGCCACCGAGCCAGAACAATCCCGGAGATGTTCCGGCGCGCGCACGAATAGCGATCCGCCGCGCAGGATCGCCTACCGATAGATATTCGGGTTCGCCGTTTTCCATCCGCGCCGCGTAATATGACTACGAAGTGAAGGCAAGCCGCCTTGCGATTGCCGCATCCCGATTTTAAGACTCCGGCCGTGGCGATTCCCGCGAACCAACTGCACGAAAGACCGCTGACGGTCGTACAGGTCGTTCCCGACCTGCAGCCGAGCGGCACTGTGAACCACGCGCTTGAAATCGCTGAAGCGCTTTCGCGCGCCAAACACCGCCCGGTCATCGTTTCCGAGGGCGGCCGCTTGGAAGCCACGGCGGAGCGTCTCGGCGCCACCGTCATCAAACTTCCGGTCGCGAGCAAGAATCCGACCCAGATGGTTGCGAATGCGCGGAAGCTCGCGGAGCTATCGCGTGATCTTTCTGCGGACGTGTTGCATGCGCAGGGCCGCGCGCCGGCCTGGAGTTGTCTGGTCGCGAACAAGATTTCCAAGGTACCGTTCATCGCGACCTATGACGGCAGTTTCTCGGAGCGCAATCCGCTCAAGCGGCTTTACAACAGCGTGATGGTCCGGGGCGCACGCGTGATCGCGCCGGGCGAGCGGCTCGCGAAGATGATAGAGGAGCGCTATGGCACCGCGCGGGAAAAGATTTCCGTCGTCCCGCACGCAATCGATTTCGAGGCGTTCAACCCTTCGCATGTCGATCCGGTGCAGCGCGCGTTGCTTGCGAATCAATGGGGTGTCGGTCCGAAGGATCGCGTGATCCTCTTGCCCGGACGCCTGTCGCGCCCGAAAGCGCCGCATCTTCTGGTCGAAGCGGCGGCGCGCCTGCGGGAAGCTGGCCTGAAAGATTTCATCTGCATTTTCGCCGGTGAGCATCCGGAACGCTCGGGCTACGCCGGCGACGTATGGGACCGCATGCATCAACTCGGTCTTTCCGGTCATGTGCGCTTTGTCGGGCATACAGAGGATATGATCTCGGCCTATTCGCTCGCCGACATCGTGGTCTGCACTTCGGTGAGCCAGGGCGGCCACCGCCGCGCGGTACTGGAAGCACAGGCGATGGGAGTGCCGGTCGCGGTTTCGGATTCCGAGAACGGGGATGAAATCGTGCGCGCGGCTCCCTATATTTCGGATGCACGTGCGACCGGCGTGCTCTACCGCGCGGGCGATAGCGCGGAGCTTGCGCAGACGCTTTTCAAATTGCTCGCAATGGGCGCCGCCTCCCGCCGCGCCATGGGCGTGCGCGGCCGTGAATGGATCGCCTCGCACTTCTCGAAAGAGGGCTTCGCGGAGCGGCTGCTCGCGGTCTATCGCGATGTAGTGGCCAATTCCGCCGCATCCCAAGCCGGCTATAGCCGGCCTGGGCACTCATGATGCGGCAAGTTGACTTGCCGCCCGTTTCTACCGATCTTCCCGATGCTTCGCCGTTTTGGGCCGGTCTTCCCCTGAAGACTCTGGTTCCGGCGTAACAGCGTTCGTTTCAACAGCTAGAGGAGACTGCCCCCATTCGTCGTCCCATGAGAGCCGCGGCGCCCGTGCAGAAAGACGGTCCGCGCATCAACGAAGAAATCCGCGTCCGCGAAGTTCAGCTGATCGATGCCGATGGCGAGAACCGCGGGACCGTTCCGACCCAAGAAGCCCTCCAGATGGCGCGCGATGCGGGCCTCGACCTCGTCGAGATCTCGCCGAACAACAACCCGCCCGTCGTGAAGATTCTGGACCACGGCAAGTTCAAGTTTCAGGCCCAAAAAAAGGCCGCCGAAGCGCGCAAGAAGCAGAAGACCGTCGAGGTCAAAGAAATCAAACTGCGCCCCGGCATCGACAAGCACGACTATGATGTGAAGATGCGCTCGATCGCCCGCTTCTTCGAGGAAGGCGACAAGGTGAAGGTCACGCTTCGCTTCCGTGGCCGCGAAATGGCGCACCAGGAACTCGGCTACAAGCTTCTCCAGAAGCTGAAAGAGGATACGACCACCATCGCGAAAGTCGAGATGGAGCCGATGTCCGAAGGCCGGCAGATCGTGATGATCCTCGCGCCCAGGTGACGCCGCTAAACACCAAACGCGTCTATACGCTGTCCGCTCTCGCGCTGGCCGCCCTCGTTTCGGCCTGCGCGGGCGGGAGCGGATTCTTGGGCGGCGCCAGCGACCAGTTTGTCCTGAATGGCAACTATCGCGGCATCGCTGATTGCACGTTCGGGAAGATCAGAATGGCGCAGGCTGCCGGGCTAAAGCAGAGCGTGGTTCCGAACGAGCAAAAAATACTGGTGACGCTCGAGAGCGGCTCCACGCAACATTGGGAAATGACCTTCACGCCGGCCGGCGCGACCGCAACGAATGTTGCCATCAGCGGCTCGCTATCGGCGGGTCCCTATCCGGCTGACAAGGCGCTTCAGACCGCGCGGAGCTGTGCCGCCCGGTAGTCTCGCCCTCGGTACAAGCCTCAAATACTTGAAAACCCTCGCCGTCTCGTCTATCGAAACGGCCTTCGAGCCGACCGGCCATTCATCAGGGCTGCCGTGGCGGCTTTCGAGCGCTCAATTCCGAGCAATATCAGTGACTTAGGCGGGCCCGCCCGCGCTTCGTCCATGGAGAGCAAAATGCCCAAGCTGAAGACCAAGTCCGGCGCGAAGAAACGCTTCAAAATTTCTTCGACCGGCAAGGTGATCTCCGGTCAGGCGGGAAAACGCCACGGCATGATCAAGCGGACCAACAGCCAGATCCGGAAGCTGCGCGGCACGCGCGTCATTTCCGAATCCGACGCAGAGCGCGTCCGCAAGATCTTTTTGCCGAACGGCTAAACGCCGTTCGTTTTCAAAACCGTTTCTGAAGGAGATTCACGATGGCTCGCGTCAAACGCGGCGTAACCGCACACGCCAAGCATAAGAAAACCTACAAGGCCGCCAAGGGCTTCCGTGGCCGCCGCAAGAACACGATCCGCACCGCGAAAGCGGCAGTCGATCGCTCGATGCAATACGCCTACCGCGACCGCAAGAACAAGAAGCGCACGTTCCGCGCGCTCTGGATTCAGCGGATCAACGCGGCGGTGCGCGAGGAAGGGCTTGTCTACGGCAAGTTCATCAACGGTCTGAACAAGGCCGGCGTCGAAGTCGACCGCAAGGTGCTCGCGGACCTCGCCGTTCACGAACCGGCGGCGTTCAAGGCGCTCTGCGCACAGGCTCGCGCCGCTCTTAACTGAGCCGCGCGATGGCCGACCTTTCGAAGCTAGAGAACGATCTCACCACGCAGATCGCGGGCGCGGCCGACGAAGCCGCGCTCGAAGCCGTTCGCGTTTCGGCGCTCGGCAAAAAGGGTTCGGTCTCGGAGTTGCTCAAGGGCCTCGGCGCGATGTCGCCGGAGGAGCGCAAGACGGAAGGCGCGAAGATCAACGCGCTGCGCGACCGCGTTTCCTCCGCGCTGGATGCGAAAAAATCCGCGCTGAAAGAAAAAGCGATCGCCGGAAAGCTTGCGGCGGAAGCCGCCGACGTCACGCTGCCGGTGCGGCCCGCGCCCGCCGAAGTCGGCCGCATCCATCCGATCTCGCAGGTGATCGACGAGCTGACCGCGATCTTCGCGGACATGGGCTTCTCGGTCGCCGAAGGCCCGGATATCGAAACCGATTTCTATAACTTCACGGCGCTGAACTTCCCGCTCGGCCATCCGGCGCGGGAAATGCACGACACGTTCTTCTTCCCGCCCGACGCGAACGGCGAACGGAAGTTGCTTCGCACGCATACCTCGCCGGTGCAGATCCGCTCGATGCAGCGCGAGAGGCCGCCGATCAAGATTATCATTCCGGGCCGCACTTATCGTTCGGACTCGGACCAGACCCACACGCCGATGTTCCATCAGGTCGAAGGGCTCGTGATCGACCGCAAGTCGCATCTCGGAAATCTGAAGTGGATTCTTGCCGAGTTCTGCAAGGCGTTCTTCGAAGTCGACGACGTGAAGATGCGCTTCCGCCCGTCGTTCTTCCCCTTCACCGAGCCGTCGATGGAAGTCGACATCCAGTGCGACCGCTCCGGTGGCGACATCCGTTTCGGTCAGGGCACGGATTGGCTTGAGATTCTCGGCTGCGGCATGGTGCATCCGAACGTGCTGCGTAACTGCGGGTTAGACCCCGACGAGTACCAAGGCTTCGCCTGGGGCATGGGCATCGACCGCATCGCGATGCTGAAATACGGCATGCCGGATCTGCGTCCGTTCTTCGAGGCGGACGTGCGCTGGATCGAACACTACGGCTTCCGGCCGCTCGACTTCCCGACGCTTGCGGGAGGGTTGAGTACGTGAAATTCACTCTCTCCTGGCTGAAGGATTATCTCTCGACCGACGCCACCGTCGCGCAGATTGCCGACAAGCTCACCGAAGTCGGACTTGAGGTCGAGTCGATCGAGGACAAGGCTGCCCAGCTCAGCGCGTTCGTGGTCGCGAATGTGATTTCCGCCGAGAAACATCCGAACGCGGACAAGCTTCGCGTCTGCATGGTCGATACCGGAGACGGCAATCCGATTCAGGTCGTCTGCGGCGCGCCGAATGCGCGCGGCGGGATGAAGGCCGTATTTGCGCGTCCCGGCACCACAATTCCGGCGAGCGGCGATGTTCTGAAGATCGGCGCGATCCGCGGCGTGGAATCGCGCGGCATGCTGGTCTCCGAGCGCGAGATGGGTCTCTCCGACGAACACGCCGGCATCATCGAAATGCCGGCGGATGCGCCGCTCGGGAAACCGTTCGCCGAAGTGCTCGGCTTCAACGATCCTGTGTTCGACGTGGCAGTCACGACCAACCGCCCCGACGCGCTCGGCGTACATGGGATCGCGCGCGATCTGGCGGCCGCCGGCCTCGGCACGTTCAACGACAAGCCGCCGAAGCCGGTCGCGGGCAAGTTTCCCTGCCCGATCAGGGCGAAGATCGAGGCGCCCGAGCTTTGCCCGGCCTTCGGCATGCGGCTCATTCGCGGCGTGAAGAACGGGCCGTCGCCGGAATGGCTGCAGAAGCGGCTGCGCGCGATCGGATTGCGCCCGATCAGCGCGCTCGTTGATATCACTAACCTCCTCACGCATGACCGCTCGCGGCCGCTGCATGTGTTCGACGCGGCGAAAGTGAAGGGCGATCTCGTCATTCGCCGCGCGAAGCAGGGCGAGAAACTCTTGGCGCTCGACGGCAAGACTTACGAACTCGACGATACGATCTGCGTGATTTCCGACGACGTTGCCGTAGAATCGCTCGCGGGCGTCATGGGCGGCGAGGAAAGCGGCGTTTCGGAAACGACGACGGACGTCGTGGTCGAATCCGCGCTCTGGAATCCGCTCAACATCGCGCAGACCGGCCGCAAGCTCGGCCTGCATTCGGATGCACGCTTCCGTTTCGAGCGCGCGGTCGATCCGGCTTTCATGCTGCCGGGGCTGGAACTTGCGACGCAGTTGATCTTGGAGATCTGCGGCGGCGAGCCGTCGGAGGTTTTCGTCGCGGGCGATGTGCCCGACACGAGCCGCGTGATCGATTTTCCGTTGAGCGAGCCGAAGCGGCTTACCGGCATCGAAATCAAGCCGGACGAGATCAAACGCATCCTTTCCGCACTCGGCTTCACCACCGCGGGCGCGGGCGACATACTTAAGGTCTCGCCGCCGAGCTGGCGCGGCGACATCGAAGGCAAAGCCGATCTCGTCGAGGAAGTCGTGCGGATCGCGGGCCTCGAGCGCGTACCGATGACCCCGTTCGAGCGCGATGAAAATGCGCGGAAGCCCGTTCTGACCATGCTGCAGAAGCGTACCCGCGCTGCGAAGCGCGCGCTCGCCGCGCGCGGTTCGGTCGAGGGCGTGACGTGGTCCTTCATCTCGAAGGAACATGCCGAGCGTTTCGGCGGTGGCAAACCGGAAGTGGCGCTTTCCAATCCGATCGCGTCGGACCTTTCCGACATGCGGCCGAGTTTGATCCCGGGCCTTGCGCTCGCCGCGCAGAAGAACGCCGACCGCGGCTATGCCGACGTCGCGCTGTTCGAGGTCGGGCAGATTTTCCTCGGCGACAAGCCGGAAGACCAATTGATCGCGGCAACGAGCCTGCGCCGGGGTGCCGCGAAAATTTCCGGCAACGGACGCCACTGGCAAGGCTCGGCAGGCAACGTCGATGTTTACGACGCGAAAGCCGATGCGCTGACGATTCTCGCGGCCTGCGGTGCACCGACGGACAAAGTGCAGATCGTCGCCGGCGGCCCGAACTATCTGCATCCGGGCCGCTCCGGCACGATCCAGCTCGGGCCGAAGCTCATCCTCGGTTACTTCGGCGAATTGCATCCGCTGACGTTAGATGCGCTCGACATCGAAGGCCCGGTCACGGTCGCGGAAGTTTTCCTCGACCGTCTTCCCGAACAGAAGGCGAAGCCGACCAAGGTGAAGCCAAAGCTGGAATTGTCTGCATTCCAACCGGTCACGCGTGATTTCGCGTTCCTGGTCGACCGTAAAGTCACGGCGGCCGAGATCATCCGCGCCGCGCAAGGTGCGGACAAGGGGCTGATCGCGAATATCGACGTGTTCGATCTTTACGAGGGCAAGGGCGTGCCGGAAGGCAAGAAGTCGCTTGCGATCGCCGTCACCTTGCAGCCGCGCGAGAAGACGCTGACGGATGCCGAGATCGACGCGGTCGCGAAGAAGATCGTGGACGAAGTCTCGAAGAAGACCGGCGCCCAACTTCGCTAGGCAAGCAGCAAATCCGCGAATACGAAGCCGTCGCGTTCGACGACTTCGCCGGTCTTCACTTCCAGATTTTTTGAGAACATCGGCCCGCCGGTGACGCAGGTATGAAACTCGCCGTTTTCGGCGCAGGGATCGACACCCGGCGGCAAGGCCGCGAGCAACGCTTCGCCAAATGCTTTTCCCGCAAGCTCGCGCGGCATCTTTCTCGGGTTGAGGCAGACGACGCGCGCCTGCACGCCGCCCGAAATCATTTCGCGCGCGAGTTGCCCGGTCGTAATTTTCCAGAGCGGAAACACCGGCGCGATACCCGTGCCGTGCAACTTCTCCTCGCGATAGGCGCGGATGTCCTCGAGAAACAGATCGCCGAAGATGATTTTCGTGATGCCGTTTGCGCGGGCGCTCGCTATCGCCTCGCCCATGCGCGCTTCATAGATTTCATTCGGGCAGGGCGAGGGAATCATCACGGGGAAGAGCGGCAGGTTCGCGGCCTGCAACTGCGCATCGAGTATCTCCCGCCGCACGCCGTGCATCGAGACGCGGCCGAAATCTCCGGTGATCGTCGTGAGCGCGCCCACGATCTCGTATTCGCCTTCCTCTCGCGCACGATGGAGCGCCCAGGCTGCGTCCTTGCCCGAGGACCAGGAGATCAGCGCCTTCGGTTTCATGCGTGAACGCCGCGACAGAAATGCCTTTGAAAACGTGTCGGCATGGTAAAAACTGCTTTAATAGCAAGAGTCTAACACCCAAGTTACCGGGGCGGGAAAGGCGCCGCGCGCAGCCTTGTGAACCGCAATGAAACAAAATTCGGCTAGGCTTCGCTTCGGGGAAACGCTTTCGGCCCGGTATACCCGGGTGGGGACTACGTGATGTCGGATATTGCGCAGAGCTGGCTGAGCCGCCGGCTGATCAAGTACCTCGAGCAGACTTCGCCGGGGCTCGAGCCTTTCACGCCGAGCGATCCTTCGGCGTTGGAATCCGTGCTGCAGCCCGGCGACGTGCTCCTGGTAGAGGGCAACACGCGCGTCTCAGGAATCATCAAGTACCTAACGCAGTCTACCTGGTCGCACTCCGCGCTTTATGTCGGTCCGCGCTTCAACAAGCGTGCGATGGACGGCAAGCCGCATGTCCTGATCGAGGCCAATCTCGGTCAGGGCGTGATCACCGCGTCGCTTTCGAAATATACCTCGTTCCATACCCGCGTCTGTCGCCCAGTCGGACTTTCGGAAGAAGACCGCGAGCGCGTGGTCGAATACATGATCAAGCGCCTCGGCATCGAATACGACGTGAAGAACATCATCGACCTGATGCGCTATCTCGTGCCGGTGCCGGTGCCGGCGCGCTTCCGCCGCCGCATGCTTTCCTTCGGCTCGGGCGTGCCAACCAAAGTGATCTGCTCCGGCTTGATCGCGCAGGCCTTCGAGTCGGTGCGATATCCGATCCTGCCGCGCATCGAGCTGGTCGAGAGCAAGGAGAAGCGCCGCGAGATTTTGCACATCCGGCATCACTCGCTCTACATGCCGCGCGACTTCGACATCTCGCCCTATTTCCGTATCGTGAAGCCCACGATCGAACTCGGCTTCGACTATCACAGCTTGCGCTGGGCGAACCGGCCCATGCCGCCGGAAGAGGAGCGGGACGATATGCCCCGCCCTTTAGCGGAGGGCGGGAATCCGCCCCTCGTCCCCGATCTTCCTGAGCCTGTCGCAGCGGCCGCCTCAATCAAGGCGTAATGCCTGCTACAAGCGCGTGGCATGATTTCCGACGCCCTCGGCGCTTTCGCGCAAACCTTCTCGCCCGCGCTTAGGAAGATTCTTCTGAAGTCGGTCGGGCTTGCCCTGCTCCTGCTGATCGCACTCGGCGGCGCGCTGCAATGGCTTTTGCGCCTGTTAATGCCGCTCGCGCACCCTTACGACTATATCGCCGAAATCCTGCTCGGCGTGCTGACGCTGACCGTCGCTTTCTTCACCATGGCGCCGGTCACTTCCGCGATCGGCGCACTGTTCGTGGACGATGTCGCGGACGAAGTGGAGCGGACGAAGTTTCCCGCGGACCCGGTCGGCAAACCTTTGCCGATGACGCGGGCGATCATCCTCTCGGTGAAATTCTTCGGCGTGGTGCTGCTCGTCAATCTCGTTGCGCTGCTTCTGTGGTTCGTGATTCCGGGGCTGAACGTCGGCGTGTTCTTCATCGCCAACGCCTATCTCTTGAGCCGGGAATATTTCGAGCTTGCGGCCATGCGCTACCGCACGCCCGAAGAAGCGCGGCGTCTGCGGCAGCAGAACGCGGTGCCGATCTTCATTTCCGGCATGGTGATCGCCGCGGTGGTGCTGGTGCCGGTGCTGAACCTGATCACGCCGGTCTTCGCCACTGCCTTCATGGTGCGGCGGCACAAACGCTTCATGCCGAAGCGCGAACTGTTGCCGCCGGAGCGCGGTGCCGGAATCTAGAGCGTCTTCTCCGGCCAGAGGCAAAGATCGTTGATAATGCAGGCCGGGCATTTGGGATTGCGCGCAAGACACGTGTAGCGCCCGTGCAGGATCAGCCAGTGATGCGCGTGCGTCATGAAGCGGTCCGGAATCACGCGCATCAGCTCCAACTCGACTTCCAGCGGATTTTTTCCGGGCGCAAGCCCCGTGCGATTGCTCACGCGAAAGACATGCGTATCGACCGCCATGGTCGGTTCGCCGAAGGCGATGTTGAGCACGACATTCGCCGTTTTCCGTCCTGCGCCGGGGAGCGCCTGCAATTCCTCGCGCGTTTTCGGCACATGGCTATTGTGCTTCTCGATCAGCATTTTCGAGAGCGCGATCACGTTCTTCGCTTTGCCTTTGTAGAGGCCGATAGTCTTGATGTAGTCGCGCAGCCTCTCCTCGCCGAGCGCAACCATCTTCTCGGGCGTGTCGGCGACCTGAAACAGCGCGCGCGTCGCCTTGTTCACGCCAGCGTCGGTCGCCTGCGCCGAAAGTACGACCGCGACCAGGAGCGTGAAATGATTGACCGATTCCAGTTCGCCCTTGGGGTGTGGGTTGGCCTTGTGGAATCGAGTAAAGGCTTCCGTGACTACGGCCTCGCTCCAGCGCTTTGCCGCCGCTTTTTCGCGCGGGGACGGCTTTGCTGCGCGCTTTTTGACGGTCGCTTTTTTGCCCATCCGTCCTCTATAATTCCCGGATGCAGGCGAGCAACCCGATTCCGGAAACGACGCTCCTGTTCGAGCGCTTATCCCCGCACCGCTCATTGGACTCGCGCGGTTTTGCAATCGTGATGGGCGTGCTGGGTGTCGCCAGCTTCATCCTCGGCGTCGCTTTCCTGTCGCTCGGCGCATGGCCGATTTTCGGTTTTCTCGGCCTCGATGTGCTGCTGGTCTATATCGCGTTCCGCGCCAATTTCCGTGCGGCACGAGCGTTCGAGGAAATTCTTGTGACCCCGGTGCGGCTCGTCTGGCGGCGCGTCTCGCCGCGTGGCGAAGCGCGCGAGGACACCATGAACCCGCGCTGGGTTCGGCTCGAGACGACTTCGGACGAACTTTCCGGCGTCACGCGAATTGCGCTGACCGAGCGGCGGATCACCCGCGTCATCGGCTCGTTCCTGCCGCCGATCGGCAAGGAAAAACTCGCAAAAAATCTCGCGGCAGCACTCGCGAACGCGAAACGCTAGAGCCTTTTCGCCCGCGAAATCGGGTGGTTTCGCGCTATTCTCACGCCTATGTCCTCCCAAGATGACGGAGGACTTTCTCATGCTCGCAAGACCTATGAAAATCTCGGATGCCAGCGATCGTCAGGACTATGAGACCGTCCGGCGCGCGATCGAGTTTCTGACGAAGAAATTCCGCGAGCAGCCGGAAGTGGAAGCGGTCGCCGCCGCCACCGGCACCGATCCGCGCCACTTGAACGAACTCTTCCGCCGCTGGTGCGGGCTAACACCGAAAGCGTTTTTGCAGGCGGTCACGCTCGACAACGCGAAGAAGCTGCTAGCGGACGCGCCCAATATTCTGGAGGCGAGCTACGAACTCGGCCTTTCCGGGCCGGGACGGCTGCACGACCTTTTCGTCGTGCATGAAGCCATGTCGCCGGGCGAATGGAAGACCGGCGGCGAGGGCATGGAAATCCGTTACGGCTTTCATCCCTCGCCGTTCGGGACCGCGCTCGTGATGATAACCAAGCGCGGACTTTGCGGGCTCGCTTTCGCCGATCCTGGCAAGGAAGCAGCCGCGCTCAAGGACATGCGCGCGCGCTGGAAAAACGCGCGCTACGTCGAGGATTCGGCATCGACCGCCGACATCGCCGCGCGCATCTTCCAGTCGGATCGCTGGAAGCCCGACACGCCGCTTCGCGTCGTCCTCATCGGCACCGATTTCGAAGTGCGGGTCTGGGAAACGCTTCTGAAAGTGCCGCTCGGACGCGCTGCGACCTACAGCGAAGTCGCGCGGCAGATCGGAAAGGCGAACGCGCCGCGCGCGGTCGGTGCCGCGGTCGGCAAGAATCCGATTTCTTTCGTAGTGCCGTGTCACCGCATCGTCGGCTCGAACGGCGCGCTCACCGGCTATCACTGGGGATTGACGCGCAAGCGCGCGATGCTCGGCTGGGAACAGGCGAAGCTGATCGCGTAACACTTACGAGGCGAGATCGAGCTTTTCGGCGACCGTAGAGTCGGCGTTCAGCTTGTAGATGATCGGCACGCCGGTCGAGAGCTCGCGTTTGATGATGCTCTCGGGCGTATGCTTCTCCAGCACCATGATCAGCGCGCGCAGCGAATTGCCGTGAGCCGCGACCAGCGTGCGTTCGCCGCGCAAGACGCCCGGTAAAATGTTCTGCACATAATAAGGCAGCGCACGGGCGACGGTGTCTTTCAAACTCTCCCCGCCCGGCGGCGGCGTGTCATAGGAGCGGCGCCAGATATGCACCTGCTCCTCGCCCCACTTCTTGCGGGCGTCGTCCTTGTTCAGGCCGTTCAGATCGCCGTAGTCGCGCTCGTTCAGTGCCTGATCCTTGTGAACCGTAATCCCGCTTTGGCCCATCTCGTCGAGCACGAGGCCAAGCGTGCGTTGCGCGCGCTTGAGCGCCGAAGTGTAGGCGACATCGAAAGTAATGCCGCGCTCTTTCAGGCGCTTGCCCGCGGTCTTGGCCTCGCCGACGCCCTGCTCGGTCAGATCGACGTCGCGCCAGCCGGTGAAAAGATTTTTCAGATTCCACTCACTCTGGCCGTGACGGACGAGAACCAGCAAGCGTTCCATTCCCTTATTCCTATATATGCACGCGGACGAAGAAGTTTTCGGCGAAGCGCATAGCGAGATAAGCCTTCGCTGTCGATATGACTACCGGCCGCGTTGCGCGGCAAGCCTGCCCAGCATCATGGCCGCGATCCCGAACAGCACCACGCAAAAGCCCGCGCCGAGCGAGATCGTGCGCGGCGCAATGCCTGTGAGCCGCGCGAGCCAGGGTGTGCCGAGAAAATAAACGTAGAGTGCGGCGAGGAGCAGAATCAGACTGGCGTAGACGTAGCGCTTCACGGCGTCACGAAAGTCCGAGTACATCCGCCATCGAATAGATGCCGGGCTTCTTGCCCTTGCCCCACTTCGCGGCGGCGAGCGCCCCGCGCGCAAAGATCATGCGATCTTCGGCCTTGTGTGTCAGTTCGATGCGCTCGGAGGGGCCTGCGAAAATCACGCTATGCTCGCCGACCACGGTACCGCCGCGCAGCGTAGCAAAACCGATGGCGCCGCTCTTGCGCGCACCGGTATGGCCGTCGCGCGAGCGCACGGAATTTTCTTCGAGCGCGATCTTGCGTCCTTCGGCGGCGGCATTGCCGAGCAACAACGCGGTGCCGGACGGCGCATCCACCTTCTTGTTGTGGTGCATTTCCAGCACCTCGATATCGAACTCCGGCCCAAGCGCGGCCGCCGCGCGCTTCACGAGTGCTGCGAGCAGGTTCACGCCGAGGCTCATGTTGCCAGAGCGCACGAGCGCAGCATGCCGCGCCGCGGCTTCCAGCTTCGCATCATCTGCAGAGGAAAGTCCGGTCGTGCCGATCACGTGCACGATCCGCGCCTGCGCGGCGAGCCCGGCAAGCGCCACGGTCGATGCGGGCGTCGTGAAATCGATGATGGCGTCGGCCTGCGCGACCAAAGGCAGCGCATCGGTCGTCACCTTCTTGCCCGAAGGCGAGAGGCCCGCGAGCGTTCCGGTATCGGCGCCGATTTCGGCCGCACCTTCGCGGTCCACCGCGCCGGCCAGTGCGAAACCCGGCACTTCATGGATCGCGCGCAAAAGCGTGCGGCCCATGCGGCCACCGGCACCGGCAATGACAAGACGAAGTTCGGCCATTTCTCGCGCTCCAAAGTCGAGCGCGGGTATAGCGCGGGTCGGCCGTTCAAGAAAGCGCGGGCGGGTTCAGGACGGCTGCGGGCCGTCGTAGCCCTCGATGATGACGATGTCGCCCTCTGAGATCGGCGCGCGGATCGAGATCGCGTGCTTGTATTCGGGCGAGTGGTAGCAATCGACCGCCGCCTGATAGCTCGGAAATTCGATCACCACGTTGCGCGAGCGCGAGGAGCCTTCCGGATTCTCGAACTTGCCGCCGCGCACGATGAACTTCGCGCCGTATTTCTTGAAGGCGATCGCATTCGCATCGCGATATTTGCCGTACACTGCGTCGTCGCGGACATCGACGCGCGCAATCCAGTAGCCCTTTGCCATTTCGCTCCCCTTATTTTTTTGCCTGTTCGATTTCCCCGACAATGGCTTCTGCCGCCGCTTTCGGATCTTCCGCTGCGAGAATTGGCCTGCCGATCACCATGTAATCGACACCGGCCTTGATCGCGTCACCCGGCGCCATGACGCGCTTCTGGTCGCCCTTCTCGCTCCCGGCAGGACGAATGCCGGGCGTGACCAAGATCATCTTCGCGCCGAGCCGCTGACGCAGGTCTTTCGCTTCCGCCGCCGAGCTTACGATGCCGTCGATGCCGATGGCTTCCGCTTGCGCGGCGCGGCGCGCAATCAATTCCGGCACGGTCGTCGAGTAGCCCGCGTCTTTCAGGTCGTTGTCGTCCCACGAAGTCAGCACCGTGACGGCGAGCAGATCGAGATCGCTATCCTCGCGGCCTTCGACCGCGGCACGCATGGTCTGCGGAAAGGCATGCACCGTCAGGAACGTGGCGCCGAGTTTCGCCGCGCGGCGGGTCGCGTGCATGACGGTGTTGCCGATGTCATGCAGCTTCATGTCGAGAAAGACCTTCTTGCCGCTGTGCACGAGGTCTTCGGCGAGCGAAAGGCCGCCTGCCATCACGAGCTCAAAACCGATCTTGTAGAAATTGACGCTGTCGCCGAGCGTCCAGATCGCTTTTTCCGCGGCTTCGACATCGGAGAAGTCGAGCGCGACGATGACGCGGTCGCGGGCGGCGATATCCACGCTCATGCCAGCACTCCCGCGAGTATGACGAATTTTTCAAGCTGGGCTTTGAGAATTTTCTGGTTGCCTTCGTCTTTGAGCGCCCCGCGATCATCGAAGGCATTGCTCGCGCCCGCAATCGCGACCTGCTCGGGGATCACGAGTGCGCCGAGGCCCAACTCCAGCGACTGGCGCAGATGATAGAGACCGCGATAGCCGCCGAAGCGGCCGTCGGAGGTCGCGCCCAGCGCAAAGGTGCATTGCTTGTAAGGATTCCCCGCCGGTTCTTTTGCGCGGGAGACCCAGTCGATCGCATTTTTCAGAAGCGGCGGCATCGAGGCGTTGTATTCGGGCGAGGCGATGTAGATGCCTTCGTGGGCGAGCATCATTGCCTTCAATTTCTTCGCATTCTCCGGCACGCCCTCGTCCTTTTCGAGATCGCCGTTGTAGATCGGCAGTTCGTAGTCGGCGAGCGAGATCAGCGTGGTTTCGGTATCCATCAGCGCGAGTTCGCGCGCGACATGCGCCGCCAGTCTTGCGCTTAAGGCACCGGAGCGGATCGAGCCTGCGAAGACCAGAAGCTTCTTCATCATCTCTCCTTATCGCGCACGATAGGTCCAGACGCGCGCCGGCGGCAAATTCCACCAGATGCGCTTCGAGGCGCTCGTTTCGTAAAGATGCGACATCACCGGCAGCGGCGAGTTCGCGCCGTAGGTAAACTGGATAAACGGCGCGCGCGGCCGCAGCATCCGCATCGAAATCTCGACCAGTTGCTGGCGCTGCTCTGGCGAGAAATTGAGCAAAGGCAGGCTCGAGACGATGGCAGCAAAAGGCGCCGCGGCGTGCGTTGCAAGCGTCTGGTCGAGCGCGAAAGCGTCGCCCTGCACGACATTCACCTGCGGATATTTTTTGCGAAGCGTCGCGCAGAACGCTTCGTCATATTCGACAAGCGTCAGCCGCGACGGCTCGATGCCGCGCGCAAGGAGTGCTGCCGTCACTGGTCCGGTTCCTGGCCCGAGTTCGACGATCGGGCCGTCGAGCGTGGGATCGACGATCGCCGCCATGGTGCGCGAAAGCGCAGGACCGGAGGGCGCCACCGCGCCGACGTTTTTCGGATTCTTGAGCCAGGAAGACAGAAATTTTATGCCGTCGAAGCGCGGGGCCGCAGGTTTTTCGCCGGGCGCTGTCTGCATTGTCGGCTACGCCTTTTACTTCTGACGGAACGACGTACGCGTAGCGCTTCGCGCCCGCGCCGGTCAAGCTAACCGAACAATTCGCGCACTTTTGCGAAAAAGCCCGCGGATTCCGGCTGCGTATCCTTCGAGCTTTCGCTCTCGAATTCCTTCAGCAATTCCTTCTGGCGCTTGGTCAGTTTCTGCGGCGTCTCGACCGCGACCTGCACATACATGTCGCCACGGTCGCGCGAACGCAGCACCGGCATGCCCTTGCCCGAAAGCCGGAATCGCTTTCCGGTTTGCGTCCCTTCGGGCACTTTCACCTTGGAGCGCGCACCGTCGATGGTCGGCACTTCGAACTCGCCGCCGATCGCCGCCGTCACCATCGAGATCGGCACGCGGCAGTAAAGGTCCGCACCCTCGCGCTGGAAGATCGGATGCTGGCTTACCGAGAGAAAAATATAGAGATCGCCGTTGCCGCCGCCGCGCATGCCGGCTTCGCCTTCGCCGCCGAGACGAATGCGCGTGCCGTCCTCGACGCCCGCCGGAATATTCACTTCGAGTGCGCGCTCCTTCACGACGCGGCCCGCACCCTTACAGTTCTTGCACGGGTCGGTGATCACCGAACCTCGTCCCTGACAGGAGGCGCAGGTGCGCTCGAGCGTGAAGAAGCCTTGCGCATGACGGATGCGCCCGGTGCCGGAGCAGGTTTTGCACTGCACCGGCTGGGTGCCGGCCTTCGCGCCGGTGCCCGAACAGGTTTCGCAAACCACGTTGGTCGGCAATTCGATTTGCGCGGTTTTGCCGTTGAAGGCTTCTTCCAGAGAGATTTCGAGATTGTAGCGAAGGTCAGCGCCACGCTCGCGGCCGCCACGCGTGTTCCCGCGCCTTCCGCCCATGCCGCCGAAGAGATCGTCGAAAATGTCGGAGAAGGTGGAAGTGAAATCGCCGCTGAAGCCTCCGAAACCGCCCGCGCCTCCGCCGCCGTTTTCAAACGCGGCGTGACCATAGCGATCATAAGCCGCGCGCTTCTGCGGGTCCTTCAGGCAATCATAGGCTTCGTTGATTTCCTTGAACTTCGCTTCGCACTCGGCGTTGCCCGGATTTTTGTCCGGATGCCATTGCATCGCGAGCTTGCGATAGGACGATTTCAGTTCGCCGTCGCTTACCGTGCGCGAGACGCTCAGGACTTCGTAGTAATCGCGCTTGGCCATCATCGAATACCGGTCAAGAAAATGGCCTCCGTCCGCTGCGTATATCGACTACGCTGAACGAAGGCCATTCGCATTCACTCGTTAAGAAGACCGCGCCTTACGCGGACTTCTTGTTGTCCTTGTCGTCCTTCACTTCCGTGAATTCGGCATCGACAACATCGTCCTTCTTGGCGTCGGCGCTGCCTTCGCCGGCGTTGTTGTCCGCGGATTTCGCGGCATACATCGCCTCGCCGAGCTTCATCGACGACTGCGCGAGCGCATTCGTCTTGGCCTTGATTTCTTCGGCGTTGTCGCCCTTCAGCGATTCCTTCAGGTCGTTCAACGCGGATTCGATCGAAGACTTGGTGTCGGCATCGACCTTGTCGCCGAATTCGGAGAGCGACTTCTCGGTTGCGTGCACCAGCGCCTCGCCCTGATTCTTGGCTTCGACGGTGGCACGGCGCGCCTTGTCTTCGGAGGCGTGCAGTTCGGCATCCTTGACCATCTTTTCGATGTCGGCGTCCGACAAACCGCCGGAAGCCTGAATGCGGATCTGCTGCTCCTTGCCGGTGCCCTTGTCTTTCGCCGACACGTTGACGATGCCGTTCGCGTCGATGTCGAAGGTGACTTCGATCTGCGGCACGCCGCGCGGTGCGGGCGGCAAGCCGACGAGGTCGAACTGGCCAAGCAACTTGTTGTCGGCCGCCATTTCGCGCTCGCCCTGCGAGACGCGGATGGTGACGGCACCCTGGTTGTCCTCGGCAGTCGAGAACACCTGAGACTTCTTGGTCGGGATCGTGGTGTTGCGCTCGATGAGCCGCGTGAACACGCCGCCAAGCGTTTCGATGCCGAGCGAAAGCGGGGTCACGTCGAGCAGGAGCACGTCTTTCACGTCGCCCTGCAACACGCCGGCCTGCACCGCGGCGCCGATCGCAACCACTTCGTCCGGGTTCACGCCCTTGTGGGGCTCTTTCCCGAAGAACTGCTTCACGACTTCCTGCACCTTAGGCATGCGGGTCATGCCGCCGACGAGAACGACTTCCTGAATTTCACCGGCCGAAAGCCCGGCGTCCTTCAACGCCTGACGGCACGGTTCGACGGTCTTCTGGATGAGGTCGTCGACCAGCGCTTCGAATTTCGCGCGGGTGAGCTTCATGGTCAGATGCTTCGGACCGGAAGCGTCGGCAGTGATGAAGGGCAGATTGATTTCGGTCTGCGTCGCAGACGAAAGCTCGATCTTCGCTTTTTCCGCCGCCTCTTTGAGACGCTGGAGCGCGAGCTTGTCTTTGCGCAGGTCGATGCCCTGCTCTTTCTTGAACTCGTCGGCGAGATAGCTGACCAGACGCATGTCGAAGTCTTCGCCGCCGAGGAAGGTGTCGCCGTTGGTCGACTTCACCTCGAACACGCCGTCGCCGATTTCGAGCACGGAAATATCGAAGGTGCCGCCGCCGAGATCGTAGACGGCGATCATGCCCTGCTTGCCTTTATCGAGGCCGTAAGCGAGCGCAGCCGCGGTCGGCTCGTTGATGATGCGCAGCACCTCGAGGCCCGCGATCTTGCCGGCGTCCTTGGTCGCCTGACGCTGCGCGTCGTTGAAGTAAGCGGGAACGGTGATGACGGCCTTCTCGACCTTGGAGCCGAGATAGGACTCGGCAGTCTCTTTCATCTTCTGAAGAATGAAAGCAGAGACCTGCGAGGGAGAATATTTCTTGTCGCCGTCGGAGAGCCAGGCGTCGCCGTTGTCGCCCTTTACGATGCCATAAGGGACGAGCTTCTTGTCCTTCTCGACCATCGGGTCGTCGTAGCGGCGGCCGATCAGGCGCTTCACTGCGAAGAAGGTTTTCTCGGGATTGGTAACGGCCTGGCGCTTCGCAGGCTGGCCGACGAGGCGTTCGCCTTCGTTGGTAAAGGCGACGATCGAGGGCGTGGTACGCGCGCCTTCGGCGTTCTCGAGAACTTTCGGCGTCGTGCCGTCCATGACGGCGACGCAGGAATTGGTGGTACCGAGGTCGATTCCGATGACCTTGGACATGGCTTACCTCTCGTTTCCGGCAGGCCGGGTGGGTCCGTTCGGCACCCTTGGAAACGGCTTCCTCGCCGTTCCCCTCGGCCCCCGCGTTGGGGATTTGCCGCGAGCGCGGCAGTTGCGAGGGATATAGGCAGGGGCTTTTTCAGCCGCAAGGCGGCCAAGCCCTTAAAGCTCCGAAGAATTACGCCCCGGGCGAGCACGGTAAACGGGAAGCGACCAGCCCCAGAGCAGCGCACCGGCGCGGATGCCGAAAGCCACGAGAAAACCGAGGGTTGCGCCGCCCCAGAACGGTGTTCCGGCCGCCGAGAGAACCACGAAAACCAAAGCGCCCGCGAAGGCACACGTGATGTAAAGCTCACGCCGCAGGATCACCGAAGGCTCGCCCGCGAGCACGTCGCGAATCACGCCGCCGAAGGTCGCGGTGAGGATGCCGAGCGCCAGTGCATCGGCCGCCGACGCGCCCGCAGCCAAGGTCTTCGCTGCGCCCACCACCGTATAGGCGGCGAGACCGACTGCATCCGCCCACAAGAGCACGCGATAGCGCGATTCAAAAAGATGCGCGGTGAAAAAGACCAGTACCGCGACGCAAAGTGGAATCGCGAGATAAGCCGGATGCCGGACCCAGAATACCGGCACGTCGAGCAGGAGGTCGCGAAGCGTGCCGCCGCCGGTCGCGGTCACCGCTGCAAAGAACACGAAAGCTACCACGTCGAGTTGCTTCCGCGACGCAGCAAGCGCGCCGGTCGCGGCGAACACCGCGATGCCGACATAGTCGAGCGTCTGCAGAAGAACCGAGACCTGATCCATGGCCGCGCGACGAGACGACGGCGCGGCGGCGAAGTCAATCGCGCGTCACTTGCGGCGCAGGATCAGAACGCTCTCGACTTCGGCGAGCGGGCGATAATTTTCGAGTTCGTGCGCGAGTGCCGCATCGCGTTGCGCCCACTTGTACCAATCGTAATGATTGCGGTCGGCGAGAATGATGTCCGGTTTTCCGTTGCGGATATCCTCGACCAGGATTTTGAGGTCGAGCGCCATATACCGGTCGAGCTTGGCTTTCGTCTCTGCATCCACGCCGCGCATTTTCGCGGCAAGTACGCCTGCGGAAATCCATTGTCCGCAGGTGCGGCCGACCCAGGTGCCTTCGAGTTGGCGCGTGAGCGGGAAGCCCATACCGACAAGGCCGCCGCCGGAGATATTCAAAATCTTCGGGCGTACTACGGCGGCGCGGATGGGTGCCGCGATCGCGCGGGTATCGACCGTCACGGCGTACCAGGAGAAGGTCGCAAAATGCAGCCCCGCGATCGCGATCAGCGCGCCAATGAACATTGCAGGGCTCTGCCGCGCTTGCGGCGCGCGATCGAACGCAGCCACGATCGCGTTCGCGAAGATCAGCGCGAGCATCGGATAGGAATGATAGGGCAAGCCCTTTTGCTGCGCGAAGAAGGACGCGAAGAAACCGGTGGAGGCCGCGAGCAGCAGCACAAACGGCGGCGCAAAAGCGGCGCGCCGTTTCATCGCGACGATCACGAGCAATCCGCCCAGCCAGAACGGAATCGCACCGAGCGTAAAGAGATCGATCAGCGAAGCTTTCTGCGCAACATAGACCGCAGTGATGATCGGCACCCAGTCGTGGATGAACTCGGGATAAAACATGATCACCGCCGCGCCATAGAGCAGCGCAAGCGTCGCGGAAATCCAGTTCTCTAGCGCGAACAGCGGCCGCCACGAGCGTGCGTAAAACGCGGCGGTCGCCGCCACGAACAACACGGGGAAAATGAAATGCGGCTTGATGATCGCAGTCAGTGCCGCGCCGAGCCCGGCGACGATCGCGGCACTCCACGCAACCGGTTTGTTTTGCGCGCGTAGCGCCGCGCAGGCGATGAACGGCAGAAACGAAATCAGCGCGATGTGTTCGCGCTGTGCAAACGTCGCCGCCGGAAGCACGAGCAGCACGACGGCAAACGCAGACGCAAGCGGCCACGCGCTGCGGCTTTCGATGACGCCCCCTTTGACGAGAACGCGCGCCGAGAACCCGAGGCTCGCGCCAGTGCCGGCGAATACAAGCAGGCCGACCATGAACTCCGGCGAAAGGCCGCTCACGCGCGCGAGCACAAGCGCGGGTAGATAAAGAAAAATCGAAGCGGGCGGATTGACCTCGATGAAATCGATATAGGGACGCTCGCCTGCGAGCAGCCGTTCGCCCAAGGTCAGAAGCCAGCTCACATCGGGCGCGGTTTCGATGATCGCGCGCTCGGCCAGCGCCACGAGCACAATCGCGGCGAAGACCCAGCGCTCCGCATAAGGCACGGCGCGCGGCAGCGCGCGGTAAGCGCCAAGCGCGCTCGCATCGCTCATTTTACTTCGCCGCAGGTCATGTATTGCGCGCCGAGCGGCGCGAAGCTGAAGGCGCGCTCGACCGCGCGCGCAGCCTTGTGCTGCCACGGCAGCATCAGAAAGAAATCGCTCTCGATATTGCGAAGACCGGTTTCCTGCATCAGCGCTTCGGTCTTGCCCGCGCGCAGAAGCACCGCGTCGGCGTCGAACTCGCAGCGGTTCACGGCGAGCCGCGTCAGCGGATTCCACGGATTGTGCTCGATCACGCAGACGATGCCGCCGGGGCGGATGACGCGGCGCATCTCGCGCATGAAGGAAGACCATTGCGCGGGCGGCACGTGATGCATGACGCAGATCGCGCTGACGAAGTCGAAAGAGCTGTCCGCATGCGGAATCTGCGCGCCGTCGTGGGCTGCATATTCGACGTCGCTGCGCGCGGCCTTGGCCTGCTCGATGGATTTCTCGGAGATATCGACGCCGCAATAGCGGGCGAAATAATTCCGTACATAAGGATGGAATGCGCCGACGCCGCAGCCGAGATCGAGACCGTCCGGCTTTTTCATGCCGAAATGCGCGGCGATCTTCTCGCGCATCAGGTCGGCTTTGGCCTGCAGGAAGAAATCGTGCTTCAGCCCGGAGAAGTCGATCGAGCCCTGCACGACATCGCCGTAAGAGCGGTCGTATTGATCAAAGAGCTGCTGGCTCATGCGACCCTCGCGTGTTCCTGCGTTTCGGATTTTGCCGCGGCAGCGAAGCCGACTTTCTTCGCGACCACATAGAGCGGGCGGCGCTTCACTTCGGCATAGATGCGGCCGACGTAAAGTCCGACCATGCCGGTAAGCAACATGTTCAAACCGCAGAGAAAGGAAACGATGACGACGGTCGAGGTCCAGCCACGCACGACGCTATCGCTGAAAAGGCCGGCGAGAATCGAATAGACGCCGTAGAGCACCGCGAGCGTGGAGACGGTCGCGCCCGCCCAAATCGCGGCCTTCAACGGCGCGTCCGAGAAACTCACGACGCCGTTCACCGCGAGCCGCACCATCTTCCAGAACGGATATTTGGTTTCGCCGGCGGCACGCGCGGGACGATGAAACGCGACCTCGCATTGCCTGAAGCCGAGCCAGGCGAACATGCCGCGCACGAAGCGGTCGCGCTCCGGCATCTCCCGAAACGCCTCGAGTACCTTGCGGTCGATCAGGCGGAAATCGCCGACATCGCGCGGAATTTCGATCGAGGAAAGGTTCCCGAGCAGACGATAGAAGATCGACGCGGTCTTCTTCTTGAAGGCGCTCTCGCCGTCGCGGGACAGGCGGCGCGCCTGTACGACGTCATAGCCTTCCTTCCAGCGCGCGATCATTTCGCCGACGACTTCGGGCGGGTCCTGCAGGTCGGCATCCATCACGATGATCGCCTCGCCGCAGGCGGCATCCATGCCGGCGGTGATCGCGATCTGATGGCCGAAATTGCGCGAGAGCTTCAGAAAGCGGATATGCGGTTTTTCTTTCGCCATCGCTTCGAGCAAAATCGCGGAGGTGTCGCGCGAGCCGTCATCGACGAAGATGACTTCCGCCGGCGCGTCGAGCGAAGCGACGAGCTTGTCGAGCCGGTGCAACAAAAGCGGCAACACCGCCTCTTCATTGAAGACGGGCAGGACGAAGCTGTAGCGGATGCCTTCGGGCGCGCGCGCGATCATGGTTCCAAAACGGTCCGGGCGGGAAGCCCGCGGAACCCTAGGAAAACGCCCTTAAGATCGCCTTTCGGAAAATGGTTTAAGCCGTCTTATCGACGTCGCCGCCGCTAACCGGGCCTGCTTTCGGCGCGGCCTTGGCGACGCCCACCATGGCCGGACGCAGTACGCGCTCGCCGATGGCATAGCCCGGCTGGACCACCTGCTTCACGGTCCCGGCCGGGACCGTATCGTCCGGGATTTCGAACATGGCCTGATGGAAGTTCGGGTCGAACTTCTGGCCGACCGGATCGAGCAGCCGGACGCCATGTTTTTCGAGCGTCTTGGCAAGCTCGCGATTGGTGAGTTCCACGCCTTCGAGCAGCGTCTTCAGCGTGTTATCGGCGGCTTCGCGGATCGCCGGATCGACCGCTGCCAGCGCACGGCCGAGGTTGTCGGCGACCGACAACATGTCGCGCGCGAAACCTGCGATCGAGAAATTGCGCGCGTCGGCAACGTCCTTCTCGGCGCGGCGGCGGGTGTTTTCCATCTCCGCATGCGCGCGCAGATACTTGTCTTTGAGCTCCGCGACCTGCGCCTCGAGGACGGTTCGTTCGTCCACATAGGCGGCATGCTCTTTTCCTTCGCGGGCCTGATTTTCGTTCGCGGCCTGCGGGTCGAGCGGTGCTTTATCGTTGGTGTTGTCGTCGGCGGTCATGTCTTCGGGTTCCGTTCGCCCCGCATATCAGGGCGATGGGCGCAAAAATCAAGTTCGGGTCTCTTATTTGCTTATTTGCCGCCGAGAATCTTGCTCACGACGAGTGCCGTGTAATCCACCATCGGGATCACCCGGGCATAATTGAGCCGGGTCGGGCCGATCACGCCGAGCACGCCGACGACCCTGCCCTCGCCGTCGCGGTAGGGCGCGACGATGGTGGAGGAGCCGGAAAGCGAGAACAGCTTGTTCTCGGAACCGATGAAGATGCGAAGCCCTTCGGCTTCTTCCGCCTTGCCGAGCAGTTCCGCGACTTCGCCCTTCTGTTCCAGGTCGTCGAACAGAAGCCGCACGCGCTCGAGATCCTCGGCGGCATTCACGTCCTCGAGAAGCTTCGCGTGGCCGCGCACGATCAAGCGGCGCGAGCTCGCGTCGCCGCCGGACCAACTCGCGAGACCTTCGCTGACGATGCGCTGGGTCAGTTCATCGAGTTCGGCGCGCGCGGCGACAAGCGACTTTTCTAGATCGTTGCGCGCTTCGCCCAGCGTGCGGCCGCGAATGCGCGCGTTCAGGAAGTTGGTGGCTTCGACCAGCGAAGAGTTCGGCACGTCTTTCGGAATATTCAGGAGCCGGTTTTCGACCTGCCCGTCCTCGGAGACCAGCACCGCGAGCGCGCGGGCGGCATCGAGCCGCACGAATTCGATCTGCTTCAGACGCGGATTGGTCTTGGTCGCCGTCACCACGCCCGCACCGCGCGAAAGTCCGGAGAGAAGCGCGGAAGCTTCGCCCAGCACGGATTCGATATTGCCGCCGCGGGTCGCGCTTACCTGCGCGTCGATGTTGCGCCGCTCGCTCTCCGGCAGATCGCCAATTTCCAAAAGAGCATCGACGAAGAAGCGAAGACCCTGCTGGGTCGGGAGCCGCCCCGCGCTGGTGTGCGGCGAAAAAATCAGGCCCGCGGCCTCCAGGTCCGCCATCACATTGCGGACGGAAGCCGGCGAAAGCGTCATCGGAATGATGCGCGAAAGATTGCGCGAGCCGACCGGCTCGCCGGTCGCGAGATAGGATTCGACGATCTGGCGGAAAATCTCGCGCGAACGCTCATCCAGTTCGCGTAACGCCTGACCCGGCGGTCTTAGCGGAATCTCTGCGGACAACGCGGCCTGCTCCTGTCTGCCCGGAAACTCGTATCCGGCCACTATATCTCGGGTTTTCGCGCCGTTCGAGCAAGAGCGGGTTGCGGCACGGCGCCTGCTGCCCCTACAAGGACCGCGATAACAATAAGGAGCGACGATGGCGCGGCCGGGCGGACGAGCGAACGACCAGATGCGGGCGGTTTCTTTCGAGCGCGGCTTCTCGCGCCATGCCGAGGGTTCCTGCCTCGTGCGTTTCGGCGACACGCATGTGCTCGTCACCGCTTCGCTCGAGGAGCGGCTGCCGCCGTGGCTCAAGGGTCAGGGCCGCGGCTGGGTCACCGCCGAATACGGCATGCTGCCGCGCTCGACGCACGACCGCACGCGCCGCGAAGCCGCGGGCGGCAAGCAATCGGGCCGCACGCTCGAAATCCAGCGTCTGATCGGGCGCTCGCTTCGCACCGTCACCGATCTCGTTGCGCTCGGCGAGCGGCAGATCACGCTCGATTGCGACGTGATCCAGGCCGATGGCGGCACGCGCACCGCTTCGATCACCGGCGCATGGATCGCGCTTCACGATTGCATCGCATGGATGAAGAAGCGCGGCATGGTGACAAAACCCGTACTCACCGATCAGGTCGCGGCGATCTCCTGCGGCATCGTCGAGGGCACGCCGGTGCTCGATCTGAACTACGACGAAGATTCCACCGCCGAGACCGACATGAATCTCGTGATGACGGGAAGCGGCGGCATCATCGAAATTCAGGGCACCGCCGAGAAGAAGCCCTTCACCAACGACGAGATGACCGCGCTGATCGATCTCGCGCGCAACGGCATCAACAAGCTCGTCGACATGCAGAAGATGACGGTCGCCTGATGGCCCGCAAGCTTTCCGGGAAAGTCGTGCTTGCGACCCATAATTCCGGGAAGCTGAAAGAAATGCGCGAGTTGCTCGCGCCTTACGGTGTCGAAGTCGTTTCCGCCGGCGAGCTCGGACTGCCCGAGCCGGAAGAAAACGGCACTACGTTCGAAGCCAACGCGAAGATCAAGGCAGAAGCCGCGGCGCAAGCATCGAACCTTCCCGCCTTCGCGGACGATTCCGGATTGGCGGTCGAAGTGCTGAACGGTGCGCCGGGGATTTATTCCGCGCGCTGGGCGGGCAGTTCAAAGAATTTTGCGCAGGCCATGCGGCTGGTCGAAGAGAAATTGCACGAGGCAAAGGCGACGGCCGCGCAACGCAAAGCCGCCTTTATTTCCGCGCTCTGTGTCGCATGGCCCGACGGCGAGACGATCACTTTCGAGGGCCGCGTCGACGGCACGCTGGTATGGCCGCCGCGCGGTACTTCCGGATTCGGATACGATCCGATGTTTCTGCCTGACGGAAAGACCAAAACCTTCGGCGAGATGACGGCGGAGGAAAAACACGGCCTGCCGCCGCATGGCGAAGGCCTCTCGCATCGCGCGCGCGCTTTTCTGAAACTCGCGGAGGCGTGCCTTGGCTGACGCCTTCGGCGTTTACGTGCATTGGCCGTTTTGCCTCGCGAAGTGTCCCTATTGCGATTTCAATTCGCATGTCCGCCACGAAAAGCCGGATGAAGCGCGTTACGCGCGCGCGATCGCTTCCGAGCTCGCTTATCTGAAGCCGCGCACGGACGCGCGCGAGGTCACGAGCATCTTCTTCGGCGGCGGCACGCCGTCCTTGATGCAAGCCTCGACCGTGCAAAGCGTACTCGACGAAATCGCGAAGCGCTGGACGATTTCTTCAAGCGCCGAAATCACGCTGGAAGCCAACCCCACGAGCGTCGAAGCGGAACGCTTCCGCGGCTATCGCGCGGCCGGGGTAAATCGGGTTTCGCTCGGCGTGCAGGCGCTCGACGATGTTTCGCTGAAAAATCTCGGCCGCATGCATAGCGCGCAGGAAGCGCTGGCCGCAGTCGAAGTCGCACGCGAAAATTTTCCGCGCATTTCCTTCGATCTTATTTACGCGCGGCCCGATCAATCGCCGCAGGCATGGCGCGAGGAGCTCACGAAAGCGCTCGCTTTCGCGCCGGAACACCTGTCGCTTTACCAACTCACGATCGAACCCGGCACCACGTTCGAAATGCTGCATCGAGCGGGCAAACTGAAAACGCCCGATGCCGATACCTCGCGCGCGCTGTGGGACGTGACACAGGAACTTTGCGAAGCGCGCGGCATGCCGGCCTACGAGATTTCCAACCACGCGAAGGCGGGCGCGGAATCGCGGCATAACCTCGTTTACTGGCGCTATCAGGAATACGTAGGCGTGGGTCCCGGCGCGCACGGGCGGATCGGCGCCGATGGCGCGCGGATCGCCACTTCGACCGAAAAGAATCCCGAGCGCTGGCTCTCGAGGGCCGAGACCAGCGGCCACGGTCTCATCGAGGAAGAGAAGCTTTCGAAGCTCGAGCAAGCCGACGAGATGCTGGTGATGGGCCTGCGGCTCGCGGAAGGCATCGACGTCGCGCGCTTTGAGCGGCTGACCGGCGTTTCGTTGAACCCGGAGCGTGTTTCTTTTCTGGAAAGCGAAGGGCTGGTCGAGCGTTCCAACGATGCGCGGCTGCGCGTGACTGCATCCGGCTTTCCGTTGCTGGACGCGATCGTCGCCGATCTCGCGGCTTAATTATTTCGCGTTTAGAGCGCCGCGTTGTTGAAATTATTCGGCGCGGGTTGCAGCACGCGCGACGCCCGGCCGCGGATTTCCATGACCGAAAGCGCGCGCTCGCAAGTGCCGTCGTTACGGAAGCGGAACACGCCATCGACGCCGGCGAAACCCGCGCGGTTCGTCAGCACCTCTTCGGTGAAGCGGCTCGGGCCTTGGGTTTTCACAAGTTGGCAGACCAGCGAAACCGCGTCATAGGCAAGCGAAGCGGTGCGCGCAGGATCGGAGCCGAAGCGTGCGCGATAGCGCTGCGAGAAGCCACGGAAACCGGCGTCGTCGGGTGCCGCGAACCATGCGCCCTCAAGTTCGGGAACCGAAAATACATTCTGGTCGTCCCACAATCCGGCGCCCGCGAACTGCACGCGCTTCGGATTGATGCCGACGGAGCCGAGTGCCTTCAGCACGTAGGAGGTGCCTTCCGCGCCGTCGGCGATGATGATGAAGTCGGTCATGCGGAAGCCCGGCTGTGCGCGGCGCACGGCCGAAAGCGCGTCGGTCGGATTCTGATTGTAGCGCTCGACGGCGTTCACATTCGCCTTGCGCGCGGAAGCGAATTGCTTGATCGCCGCTTCGCAGACATTTCCATAGGCGTTGTCGGGCACGAAACCGGTGATGCCTTTTTTGCCGCGCGACACGCCGAACGTGATGACGCGGTCGATATCGTTTTCCGGCTGGAAGCTCAGAAGATAAATGCCGCGCGCGGCGACATTCGAATCGGTCGAGAACGCGATCATCGGTACCGAGCGGGTGCGCGTCACCTGACCCGCGGCTGCCACCGCGTGACTGAACAGGGGGCCGAGCACGATCTCCGCGCCTTCGGAAATGGTGGCCTGCGCCGCGGCCTGCGCGCCTTGCGCGGTGCCGCCGTCGTCCTTGATGATGAGCTGGATGTTCGGATTGTTGAATTCGGAAAGCGCGAGCTCGGCGGCGTTGCGCATCGACTGCGCGGCAACGCCGGCGTTGCCGGCACCGCTTAAGGAAAGAATGAGGCCGACACGAACATTGCCCGCGCCGAGATTCTGCAACGGCTGCGTTTCGATCTGCTTGTCGAGGTTCGGTCCCTGCGCGGATTGCGGCGAGTCGTTCAGGAAGCTCGGCATGGAAGTCGAGCAGGCCGCGAGGGTCAGGCCAGCCGGCAGAATCAAAACGCTGCGGCGCGTCCACAGGAGCGCCTCGCCGGTTTCTCCGCTTCGGGTCGATCGTTTCCGCACACTCACTACCTTTACGCTTACTTCTTACGTTCGCGACGCGGCCGTGGCCAATCCGAGGGGCCTTCAAGCGCCGTCAAAATCAGGCTTTCTCCTTGAAAACCCTGGATTTTCCGCCTTTTCTGTCCCGAGCCTCGGGAATTGTCCGCGAAGCCCATTAAGAAATCATGCACCATAGCGCAATGGATGACAGACGCGGCTCCAAAGCGGCGGAAGTGAGACCCGGACAGGCAGAACAGCCGACGCGGCTCGCACCGGGCCTCTATGTCGTCGCAACTCCGATCGGAAACTTGCGTGACATCACGCTGCGTGCGCTCGAAGTCTTGCGCGCAGCCGATCTCGTGCTCTGTGAAGACACGCGCGTTACGCACAAACTACTCGAGCGGCATCAGCTTTCGCCGAAGCTTGCCGCCTATCACGATCACAATGCCGCGAGCGTGCGGCCGCGCGTGCTCGCGGAACTTGCCAAGGGTGCCGCGGTCGCGCTGGTTTCGGATGCGGGCACACCGCTTGTCTCCGATCCGGGGTTCAAGCTCGTCGAAGCCGCAATCGAAGCAGGCCACCGCGTCTATCCAATTCCGGGCGCGTCGGCGGCACTCGCAGCTCTCGTCGCCGCCGGATTGCCGTCGGACCGTTTTTTCTTCGAGGGATTTCTGCCGCCGAAAAGTGCCGCGCGGAGAACGCGGCTTTCGGAACTGCGCGGCATTCCGGCGACGCTGATCTTTTACGAGAGCGGGCCGCGACTCGCGGAATCACTTGCCGACATGGCCGCCACGCTTGGCGCGCGCGACGGCGCCGTCTGCCGTGAACTTACAAAAGCCTTCGAGGAAATCCGGCGCGGCACGCTCGCGGCGCTCGCCGCACATTATGAAGAGGCCGGTGCGCCGAAAGGCGAAATCGTCGTCGTGGTTGCGCCGCCGGGCGAAGCGGCTCCGCTCGACAACGAAGACATTGAAAGGAAAATCAAAGCAGCGCTGAAAAAACTTTCGCTGAAAGACGCGTCCGCAGCAATCGCGGCCGAGACCGGATTGCCGCGCAAGGAAATTTACGCACGCGCGCTTGCGCTTGCCGGGAAGAAGAAATGACGACCGCGAAGCGGAACGCCGATCCGAAACGCAAGGACGCATTCCTGCGTGGCGTTTCGGCGGAAGGCCGCGCTTCGCTTTATCTCGCCGCCAAGGGCTACCGCACGCTCGCGCGGCGCTGGAAAAGCCCCTCCGGAGAAATCGATCTTGTCGTGAAGCGCGGCAGGCTGATCGTCTTCGTCGAGGTCAAGGCGCGCGGCGATCTCGATGCCGCCGCCTTTGCCGTGCTGCCGCGCCAGCGCAAGCGGATCACCGCCGCCGCCGAAGCGTGGCTGGCAACGCATCCCGAGCATATGAGCCATGATCTGCGTTTCGACGCGGTGCTGATTGCGCCCAAGCGTCTTCCGCGTCATATCGAGGCGGCGTTCGACGCCGAATATTGAGGAGCACGCGCTTGGCACTGAAAGTCGCCGTCCAGATGGACCCGATCGAGCGGATCAAGATCGCGGGCGATTCTACCTTCGCGCTCCTGCTCGAGGCGCAAAGCCGCGACCACAGCCTTTCCTATTACACGCCGGACAAGCTCTCGCTGTCCGAAGGCAAGCTCTATGCAAGCGTGAATGCGCTTTCGGTGCGCGACAAGGCGGGCGATCACTTCACGCTCGGCGAAGCGAAACGCGCCGATCTTTCCTCGTTCGACGTCATCCTGCTGCGGCAGGATCCACCGTTCGACATGCATTACATCACGACCACGCATCTGCTCGAGAAATTGACCGATACACTCGTCGTCAACAACGCGCGCTCGGTGCGCAACGCGCCGGAAAAAATGTTCGTGATGGAATTCGGCGACCTGATGCCGCCGACTTTGATCACGCGCGACCTCGACGAGATCAAGGCGTTCCGCGCCAAGCACAAAGACATCGTGATGAAGCCTTTGTACGGCAAGGGCGGCGAGAGCGTTTTCCGCATTGCGCCGAACGATCTGAATTTCGGTTCGCTGTTCGACCTTTTCTCCGTCACTTTCCGCGAAGCCTGGGTTGTGCAGAAGTTTCTTCCCGAAGTGAAAGATGGCGACAAGCGCATAATTCTGGTCGACGGAGAATTCGCGGGCGCTGTGAACCGCGTGCCGGCGGAGGGTGATCTTCGCTCCAACATGGTGCGCGGCGGCTCGCCGAAGAAAACCGACCTGTCGCCGCGTGAGCGCGAAATCTGCGACCGGCTCGGGCCGGAGTTGAAGAAGCGCGGGCTCCTCTTCACCGGCATCGACGTGATCGGCGGCTGGCTCACCGAAATCAACGTGACCTCGCCCACGGGAATTCGCGCGATCAAGAATCTCGGCGGGCCCGACGTCGCGGCGATGATCTGGGACGCAATCGAGAAGAAGCGGAAATGAACGTGCAGGCCGACGCGATCCCCGCGGGGTTCATCGAACTGCCGTTTTCGGGCGGCGAGCATTTTCTCTCGCTCACCGGCCCGCTTTACGCAAAGCGCGACGGCAGCAAGCTCGTGCTCGGGCTGCGCGTCGAGAAGCGCCACTGCAATATCGCGGGCATCTGCCACGGCGGCATGCTGATGACGTTCGCCGACATGCAGCTCGGTTTGGGCGCGCGTTTCGACGCGGAAGAAGATTTCGGCTTCATGCCGACGGTTTCGATGACTGCCGATTTCCTCGCACCCGCGCCGCTCGGTACCTGGGTCGAAGGCCGTACCGACCTTCTGCGCTCGACGCGCAATTTCCTGTTTTGCCAATGCATCGTCTCGTCGAACGGCGCGCCCGCCATGCGTGCGAGCGGAATCATGAAACTCGGCGGTGCGCCGATACCCATCAAAGGGCTGCCGAATCTGCGTACGCTCTTGAAATAACGTCGCTATTTTGTTCACGTATTGTTCTTGACGATACGAACGAAGTTCCGTTAGCCTCCTCCGATACCGGGGAGAGCCGCGCGCGATGGTGCAGCATGTTTCGACCGTTGCATTCGAGGGCGTCGAGGCGCGGCCCATCGACGTACAGGTGCAGGTCGCGCCCGGACTTCCGGCGTTCAACATCGTCGGTCTTCCCGACAAGGCGGTTTCCGAAGCGCGCGAGCGCGTGCGCGCGGCACTGATCGCATCGGGCCTCGCGCTTCCCGCCAAACGCATCACCATCAATCTCGCGCCCGCCGATCTGCCGAAGGAAGGCAGCCACTACGATCTGCCGATCGCGCTCGGTCTGATGAGCGCGATCGGCGCAATTCCTTCCGACGCCGCGGAAGGCTTCATGGTGGTCGGCGAACTCGGGCTCGACGGCTCGCTCGCGCCGGTGTCGGGCGTGCTGCCGGCGGCGGTCGCCGCGAATGCGCGCGAACAAGGATTGATCTGTCCCGCACCTTGCGGCGCGGAAGCGGCCTGGGCCTCGCCAGAGATGAATCTCGTTGCGCCGCGTTCGCTCCTGCAACTTGTGAACCACTTGCGCGGCACGCAGGTGCTTGCGCGGCCTTCGCCGAAGATTCGCGAGTTCTCCGAGAACCCGCTCGACCTCAAGGACATCAAGGGACAAGAGAGCGCGAAGCGCGCGCTCGAGATCGCCGCCGCTGGCGGGCATAACCTCCTGATGGCGGGGCCTCCGGGGTCCGGCAAATCGATGCTTGCGGCACGGCTGCCTACAATTCTGCCGCCGCTCTCGCCTTCGGAGTTGCTCGAAGTCTCGATGATCCAGTCGGTCGCAGGCGCGATCGAAGGCGGGGCGCTTACGAACAAGCGTCCGTTCCGCAACCCGCATCACTCCGCGAGCATGGCGGCGATGGTCGGCGGGGGCTTGCGCGCAAGGCCCGGCGAAGTTTCGCTTGCGCATCTCGGCGTGCTTTTCCTCGATGAGTTTCCGGAATTTTCGCCGCAAGTGCTCGACTCGCTTCGCCAGCCACTGGAGTCCGGCGAAGCGGTGATCGCACGCGCAAACCATCGCGTGACCTATCCCGCGCGCTTCCAGTTGGTCGCCGCGATGAACCCCTGCCGTTGCGGTCGCGCGACCGAACTTGGCTTCGCCTGCAAGCGTGCGCCAAACGCGCGTTGCGCGGCCGATTATCAATCGCGCGTTTCGGGTCCGCTGATGGACCGCATCGACCTGCATATCGAAGTTCCCGCGGTCTCCGCCGCCGATCTCGTGTTGCCGGCACCCGCCGAGGGCAGCCGCGAAGTAGCCGCACGTATCGCCGCCGCGCGGGAAATCGCGCTCGCCCGTTTCAAGGCGATGGGCCGCGAGAACCTGCGTACCAACGCCGAAGCCGATGCAAAACTGATCGAGCAATTGGCCGCGCCCGACGCGCCGGGCCTTGCGCTTCTGCGCGATGCGGCGGAAGCCATGCGGCTTTCCGCGCGCGGCTATCATCGCGTGCTGAAAGTCGCCCGCACCATCGCCGACCTCGACGGCGCCTCCTCCGTCGGCCGCGCGCATCTCGCCGAGGCGCTTGCTTATCGTGCCGCGCAGGATCGCGTGGCGCTCGCCGCCTGATCTTAACCTTCCCTTAACCACCGGCGCATTTTCGGCCCTTCGACGCGTCCCGATTTGCGCGTGTTAAGCGCCGGAGTGTCATCTTTGGGGCCGGAAATATTCCGCGTTTTCAAAGGACCGCCATGACGAAAGCCGATCGTCGCATTCTTCTTCTGTCGCTTGCCGCAGGCGTTTCGCTGATGCCTACGCTTGCGTCTGCGCAGGAGATGATCGGCGACGGTCCTGAGCTCGGCTGGATCGGTCTCGGCGGCATGATCGCCTGCGCAATCGGCATCGTGTTCGGTGTCATCAATCGCCGCGCGATTTCGCTGCGGGAGAAAGTTTCGCGGCTCGAAAACGAGGTCGAAACGCGCGACGACAAGATCTGGACGCTGGAGGAACGGCTCGCGCATCTTACTGCGCTCGTGGACAGTCAGGATGATCTCGTCTTGCGCGAAGACGAGCATGGCCGCGTCACCTACGCGAGTGCCGCGACCTGCGCACTCGCCGGAAAGAACCCGGCCGAGGTGATCGGCCGTCCGCTGAAGTTCAAGGTGCTGCGCTCCGGCGCGCGCACGCAAAGCGCGGACGGCAACTTCGCGGTCGATCAGGAAATCGAAACGCCAGAAGGTTCGCGCTGGATTTCGTGGAAAGAAGCGCCGGTACGCGGCACGCGCGGCGAGATCGTCGAAATCCAACGCACGGGCCGCGATATTACTGGGCGCGTCGCCACCGAACATGCGCTGGAAGATGCGCGGGAACAGGCGGAAGCCGCGAGCCGCGCGAAGTCGCGCTTCCTCGCGGTCGTCAGTCACGAAGTACGCACGCCGCTCAACGGCATCCTCGGAATGGCACATCTCCTTTCCGAGACGACGATGAGCCAGGAGCAGCAGACCTATGTGCGCGCCGTGAAATCCTCAGGCGAAGCGCTGCTCGGTCTGATCGAGGAAATTCTCGATTTCTCGAAGATCGAAGCCGGGCGCATCGAACTTGAAACCGCGCCGTTCGATCTCACGGAACTCGTCACCGACGTGGTCGAATTACTCAGCCCCCGCGCACAGGCAAAAGGCATCGAGATCGCGGCACAGTTCGACCGCAGCCTTCCACAAAGGGTTTCCGGCGATGCCGCGCGGCTGCGGCAGGTGTTGCTCAATCTCGCGGGCAATGCGGTGAAGTTCACCGACGAAGGCGGCGTTGCCGTCGCGGTCGAGACCGCGGGCAACCGCATTCGCTTCTCAGTGCGCGATACCGGGCCCGGCATCGAAGCCGACGCGCAAGCACGCATCTTCGAAGAATTCGAGCAGGGCGACGGCACGCTTGCGCGCAGGCACGGCGGCACCGGGCTCGGACTTGCGATCGCGTCCCGCATCGTCGAGCGCATGGGCGGCGAGATCGCGCTCTCGAGCGGCACGGACGGCGGCACAGTGTTCCGTTTCGCAATCGCGCTTCCGCCCATCACGGACGGCGCCACGGAAGACGTGCCGGACTTCATGAACGCGGATGTGATCGTGCTCTCACCGTCCGCGATCGTCGGCCCCTTGCTCGCAAACCAGATCGAGCAATGGGGCGCACGCGCCGCGATCGCCGACACCCGCGAGCTTGCGCTCACGCTTCTGCCGGAGCGACACTGGAGCCATTGCATCATCGACCGCGCTTTCGGACATGACGAGACGCTCGCGCTATACGAAATCGCGCGCCGCAACGCCGCGCATTGTCATGTGCTGCTCACGCCCGCTGAGCGCCGCGAATTGCCGACGCTGCAGGCAAAAGGGCTTGCGAGCTATCTCATCAAGCCGGTACGCGCCGCTTCGCTCGCCGCGCGGCTGTTCGATCCCGCCGCGAGCGCAATCGAAGAGGATGTTGCGCAGCAGGCCGCGTTCGAATTTGCCACCGGCAAAGGCGGCCTTTCGATTCTGGTTGCCGAGGACAACGACATCAACGCGCTGCTCGTGCAGGCCTTACTCGCGCGGATGGGCCACCGCGTCACCATCGTCGGCGACGGCGCGGTTGCGGTGAACGCGGTGGCAAGCGCGCATACGATGGGGGCGCCTTACGACGCCGTCCTCATGGACCTGCATTTGCCCGGCATGGACGGACTCGAGGCGACGCGGCGCATTCGTGCGCTCGGCGGTGCGGCGGGCACGATCCCGGTGATTGCGCTCACCGCGAACGCCTTCGAAGAAGACCGGGCGGCCTGCCTTGCGGCCGGTATGAACGGCTTCGTGGTGAAGCCCGTGGACCGCAAGCGGCTCGAGGCGGCGCTCGCCGAAGCCCTGCCTGAGAGTTCCGCAAAACCCGTCGAAACCGCCGCCTGACGGCGCTTTTCCGAGCCGGTACAACTACTTAGCACGAGACCGGATTGCCGCATCGTTGTCACGATCGCGTTCAATACCTATGTTCTATCAAGCAAGACGGGCTGCCGAATCAATCGCAGCCTGCATCCCTTGGGGAAACGCTACGCCATGACCCACGTCGTTCCGCGCGGAAAGGTTGCGAACCTTCTGCCGAAGCTGCGCGCCTATAGCGGGCTGCGGCTGCCGGAGGCGAAGAGCGATTTCACGCGCACACTCGGCCGCGCCGGCTCGCTCGAAGTGAAGCTTGCGGGCAAGGCGCACGAAGTCCGCAGCGCGCAGCGGCTCCGCTACAACGTGTTCTACAAGGAAATGTCGGCGATCCCGGCCGCGACGACTTTGCTAGCGCGGCGCGACGTCGATGCCTTCGACACGATCTGTGACCACATGAACGTGGTCGATCACGAGTGGCCGAGGCTCGTGTTCGGTCTCAAGCGCCCGCGCGTGGTCGGCACCTATCGCCTGCTCCGCCAGGAAGTCGCGCAGCGGCACGGCGGATTCTATACCCAGAACGAATTCGATGTCAGCGCGCTGATGGCGCGTCACCGCAGTTTGCGATTCCTCGAACTCGGCCGCTCCTGCGTGCTGCCGCAATACCGCAACAAGCGCACTGTCGAGCTTTTGTGGCACGGCATTTCCAACTACGTCGCGCAGCATCGGCTCGACGTATTGATCGGTTGCGCTTCGCTCGAGGGCACTAACCCCGACAAGCTCGCGACCCAGCTTTCCTTCCTGCACCATTTCGCGCGCGCGCCGGAGCAATGGCGCGCTTCCGCGCTTCCCTCGCGCCGCGTCGAGATGAACCGGATGCCGAAGGAAGCGATCGACGCCAAGGCAGCACTTCGCGAGCTGCCGCCGCTTATCAAAGGCTATCTGCGGTTAGGTGCCTATATTGGTGACGGCGCGGTGGTCGATCATCAGTTCGGCACTACCGACGTCTTGATCGTGCTGCCGATGCAGAACATCACCGGCCGCTACCGCGACAAGTTCGTCGGCGGCGACGAACAGAAGATCGCGGCTTAGAGCTTTCTCAGCGCTACCGACTCGATGCGGTGATCCTCGCCTTTGCGGAGGATCAGGCTCGCGCGCTGCCGCGTCGGCAGAATGTTTTCGCGCAAGTTCGCGAGATTGATGCGCGACCAGATTCCGCGCGCGATTTCCTGCGCTTCCTCGTCGGTCACCTGCGAATAGCGGTGGAAGTAGGAAAGCGGATCGCGAAACGCGGTCGAGCGCAGCGCGCGGAAGCGCTCGACATACCATTTCTCGAGCACGCTTTCGTCCGCATCGATATAGACCGAGAAATCGAAGAAATCCGAAACATAGGGAATCGCCTTGCCGTCCTTCGGCGGACGGCCGGTCTGCAACACGTTCAGTCCTTCGACGATCAGGATGTCCGGGCGATGCACTTCGATCGTTTCGCCTGGGATGACGTCATAGGAGACGTGGCTATAGAGCGGCGCTTTTACGTTGCGCTGGCCGGCCTTCACATCATGGAGAAAACGCAAGAGCGCCGGAAGATCGTAGCTTTCCGGAAAGCCTTTCTTCTCCATCAGCTTTTCTTTTTCCAGTACCGCGTTCGGAAAAAGAAAACCATCAGTGGTGACGAGCTCGACTGTCGGTGTGTTCGGCCAGCGTGCGAGCAGCGCCTGCAAGACACGCGCGGTGGTCGATTTGCCGACCGCGACCGAGCCCGCAACCCCGATGATGTAGGGCATCTTGCCGTCGCGTGCACTCAGAAATTCCTGCACGCCGTCGAACAGTTTTTGCGCGGCCTCGACATAGAACGCGAGCAGACGTGAGATTGGAAGATAGATCTCCTCGACCTCGATCATCGAGAGCTTGTCGTTGAGGGCCTGCAGGTGAACGATTTCGCTCTGGGTCAGCGTCATCGGCGTGTTTTCACGCCGCGCGGCCCATTCTTCGCGCGAGAACACGCGATAGGGGGAGATGTCTGACTCGACGCGCTGTTCCATGACGGCTCAGCTTTACTCGTTATGACGACTTACTGCGTGAGGCTTTTTCTTCGAGGCCCGACTGCGCGGTGCGGCGTTCGAGCTCCGCATAGACGTCGGAAAGATCGACGCCGCGCGCTCTCAGAACCACCAACAGATGATAGAGCAAATCCGCGCTTTCGGCGACGGTCTGCTCTTTCGTTCCGGCGGTCGCAGCGATGATGGTTTCGGTCGCTTCTTCGCCGAGCTTCTTCGCGCATTTCTCGATGCCGGCATCCAGGAGCTTACGCGTATAGGACTTGTCCGCGCTTTCGCCGGCGCGGGCCGCGATGATCTTCGCCAAGTCCTCAAGCGTGAAGTTTGCCATGGCGCGGCTTTATCAGGCGTCCAGCCGCACGGGAAGTCCGGCCTTGGCCATATGCTCTTTGGCCTGGCGTATGGTGAATTCGCCGAAGTGAAAGATCGAGGCGGCAAGTGCTGCGGTCGCGTGGCCGTCGCGGATGCCTTCCACGAGATGATCGAGCGTACCGACGCCGCCCGAGGCGATCACCGGCACCTGCACCGCATCCGCAACCGCACGCGTGAGCGGCACGTCGTAGCCGCTCTTGGTGCCATCGCGGTCCATCGAGGTGAGCAGAATTTCGCCGGCACCCAGCGAAACCACTTCGCGGGCATAATCGACCGCATCCAGCCCCGTCGGGTTGCGGCCGCCATGCGTGAAGATTTCCCAGCGCGGCGGCTCGCCTTCGTTCGAAACTTTCTTCGCGTCGATTGCGACCACGATGCACTGCTCTCCGAATTTTTCCGCGGCTTCCTTCACGAAGACGCGGCGGTTCACGGCTGCCGTATTGATCGAAACCTTGTCCGCGCCAGACGCAAGCAGCGCGCGCACATCTTCGACCGTGCGCACGCCACCGCCTACGGTCAGCGGCATAAAGCAGGCTTCCGCCGTGCGCTGCACGATGTCGAGGAGCGTGCCACGGCCTTCATGGCTCGCGGTGATGTCGAGAAAACAAAGCTCGTCCGCACCGGCGGCATCATAGGCTTTCGCGGCCTCCACCGGATCGCCGGCGTCGCGCAGGTCCACGAACTTCACGCCTTTGACGACGCGGCCGTCTTTCACGTCGAGACAAGGGATCACGCGGACCTTGAACATTATGCGCCTTTCAGAAGTGCCAGCGCTTCTGCCGGATCGATGCGCCCGTCATAGAGCGCGCGGCCTGCGATTGCGCCTTCGAGCTTTTTGGCGCGCGGTTCGAGCAGCGCCTTCACGTCCTTGATCGACGCAAAGCCGCCCGACGCGATCACCGGAATCGAAACCGCTTCCGAGAGTGCAATCGTCGAATCCAGATTCAGTCCCTGCAACATGCCGTCGCGCTCGACGTCGGTGTAAATGAGCGCGGCGACGCCTGCGCCCTCGAAGAGCTTCGCGACTTCGGCCGCCTCCAGCTGCGTTTCTTCGGCCCAGCCGGAGATCGCAACCTTGCCGCCGCGGGCGTCGATGCCGATCGCGATCTTGCCCGGAAATTTCCGCGCGGCTTCCTTCACGAAAGCGGGTTCGCGTACGGCAGCCGTGCCAATGATGACGCGTGAAATGCCTTCGCCGAGCCAGGCTTCAACCGTTTTCATGTTGCGGATGCCGCCGCCGAGCTGCACCGGAATTTTTACAGCCTTCAAGATTTGTGCGACCGCGAGCGCATTCACAGGCTTCCCCGCGAAAGCGCCGTCGAGATCGACGAGGTGCAGCCATTCGAAGCCCTGGTCCTCGAACTGCTTCGCCTGTTTCGCCGGATTCGAATTGAACACGGTGGCGCGCGCCATGTCGCCCTGTTGCAGGCGCACAGCTTCGCCATTCTTGAGATCGATCGCGGGAAACAAAATCATGGCTTCCACCGCAGAAAATTGGCAAGAAGCGCCAGACCGAGCTTCTGGCTTTTCTCGGGATGAAACTGTGAGCCCGCGATGTTGTCGCGCGCGACGAAGGCGGTGATGGGCCCGCCATATTCGGCTTGCGCGACGAGATCGGAGTCGTCCGCGGGCTTCAGGTGATAGGAGTGGACAAAATAAGCGTGCTGGCCGCGATCGCCAAGATCGATGCCGTCCAACAGCGCATGTTTGCGCTTTACGCGCAGCGTATTCCAACCCATGTGCGGAATTTTCAGCGATGGATCGGACGGCGTGATGCGGTCGACCTCGCCCTTCAGCCAGCCGAGCCCGTTATAGACGCCGTGTTCGAGACCGCGCTCGGCAAGCAGTTGCATGCCGACGCAGATGCCGAAGAACGGCTTTCCTTTTTTCAGCGTCGCTTCGTTCAACGCCGCGACCATGCCGGAAATGTCATCGAGGCCACGTTTGCAGTCGGCGAACGCGCCGACGCCGGGAAGCACGATGCGGTCGGCCCGGCGCACGTCGTCGGGATCGTTCGTCACCAGAATCTTTTCGTTACTGCCGTCTTCCCGCGCCGCGCGCTCGAGCGCCTTGGCCGCCGAATGCAGATTGCCGGAGCCGTAGTCGATTACTGCGACCGTCATCGCTGCCCCGGGGCCGGAAACATGCCGATGATATTCTGCTCGGCGGACGCGGCGGCGAACTTCGTTTCGGGATATGCAGGCGGGGTCGCTTCCGGCGCGTAGGGAAAATCGCCTTTCACTGGCGTGTCAGACGTGGGCGCATTCTTCCAGCTTTCGAAGAAGCGGCGTTCGGCGGTCTCGAGATCTTCAGCGATCACGACGCCGGCCTCGCGATAGCCTTTCTTCACGAGCTTGCGTGCACGCAGGTTGATCGCCTCGAAACCGAGCACGAGCGAAGGAAAGAAAGATGCAGCGAGTGCCGCGTAAGGCCCGAAGCCGAGCCATGCGCCAGTCACGCTGATCGCGGCGAAAGCAACCAGCCACATAAGAAAGGCGAGCCACAGCCGGTAACGCAACAGCCAGAACGGCGTGAAGACGAAGGCCCATCCGGAAAATTTTTCGCGCAGGAATACGACGCGTTCCGCATTCGCCTGCGTGCGCGCGCCGTCTGCTGGTTCGAGAACGAGATAAGTCGGCACAGCTAATGTCCCGCGTAGTTTATTTTCTGGCGCGTGATCTTATCCAAAAAGCGATTCTCGCCTTTTCGGGATCACGCACCAAGACTACCCTTGGTCGATGGAATTTCCGTGGCGGCCGTCGGATCGATCGAAAACGCGATCCTGAGCGCGCGCGCTAAGCCCTTGAAGCAGCTTTCCGCGACGTGATGCGCGTTGTCACCGTATAGCGTCTGGACATGCAAGGTCACCCCTGCGTTCATCGCAAACGCCTGGAAGAATTCGCGTACGAGGTCGCTGTCGAAATCGCCGATCTTGTCGCGCGGGAAATCGACCTTAAAGACGAGCACCGGACGGCCGGAAACGTCGATCGCGACGCGGGTCAGCGTTTCATCCATCGGCATATAGAGGCTCGCGTAGCGCGTGATGCCGCGCATGTCGCCGAGCGCCTGCTTCACCGCCTGGCCGAGCACGATGCCGACGTCTTCGGTGGTGTGGTGATGGTCGATGTGCAGATCGCCTTTGGCTTTCACCGTCATGTCGATCCGCGAATGCCGCGCAAGAAGATCGAGCATGTGGTCGAAAAAGCCGATGCCGGTCGCAATCTCGTTCTGGCCCTTGCCGTCGAGATTAACCTTCACCGAAATCTCGGTTTCCTTGGTTTTGCGGGCGATTTCGCCGGTACGCATCAGAAAAGCTCCTCGGAAGGCGGGTCCATAGCAGCCTGCCCCGGCTGCCGCCACACAATGCAGCGATCACCTTTCCGGATGGTTTGCGGATGCCTCCCGACGCCCTAGATAAGGGGCCGGAGGCCATTTTCCCCCATGAACACCCCCCATAAACCAGACACTTTTTACGGCACCACGATCGTCGCTGTCCGCAAGGGCTCGAAGGTCGCGATCGCCGGCGATGGCCAGGTCTCGTTCGGCAACACCGTGATGAAGTCGAACGCGAAGAAGGTCCGGCGGCTGACCGGCGGGAACGTAATCGGCGGCTTCGCCGGTGCCACCGCGGACGCGCTGACCCTGTTCGACCGGCTGGAAGCCAAGCTCGAGCAGCACAAGGGCCAGCTCGCGCGGGCATGCGTCGAGCTCGCGAAAGACTGGCGCACCGACCGTTATCTGCGACGGCTCGAGGCGATGATGCTGGTGGCCGATAAAGACATCACGTTGCTCTTGGCAGGCACCGGCGACGTGCTCGAGCCGGAAAACGGCATCGCGGCGATCGGCTCCGGCGGGTCTTACGCGCTCGCGGCCGCGCGGGCGCTCGCCGATTCGCAGCACGATGCGGAAGAAATTGCGCGCCGCGCGCTCGATATCGCCGCCGACATCTGCATCTACACCAACCGCAACGTCACCGTCGAGACTATCGGATGATCCGCGAAAGCGACCTCGAACAGGCGGTTTCGCAGAACATCATCAGCGCGGAGCAGGCGGCGAAATTACGCGCGCTTGCGGAAGCGCGCATCCGCAAGCCGCACGAGACCAACGAGCGTTTCGTCGTCGTCAACAATCTCGCGGAGTTGTTCGTTTCCATCGGGCAGGTGCTGTTCTTCGCGGCACTGCTGATCGCGGGCGGCAGCGTCGGCGCGGGCTTCGGTATCATTGCCGGATGGGCGATGGCGGAATTCTTCGCGCGCCACCGCAACATGCGCTGGCCCGCGGTGGTCGCGAGCATCGCTGCCGCCTTGTGCGCGGCATGGCTCGTCTTCATCGCGACCGGCGGCTTCGACCGCGGCGAGTGGCAGACCAAACTGTTGCTGCCTTATCTCGCGGCGCTCGTCAGCATCGGGCTCTCGATCTGGCGCTACAGGCTGCCGTTTCTGGCACTGCCGCTCGCCTGTTCGCTCGCCGGACTCGCGGGAGCGCTTTTGCCCTGGCCGCGCGAGCTAAGCCTCGTCACGGCGGGTGCGATTTCGCTTCTGCTCGCGGTCGTGCTCGATCTTTCGGACCGCGACCGCATCACGCGAAAGAGCGCCTTCGCATTCTGGCTCTATGTCGCAGGCGCACCGTTGTTCCTGCATCCGATCTATTCTTCGGTGACCTCGCCCGGACAGTCGCTGGTCGCGGTCGCGCTGGTGCTCGGGATCGCGGCGGCGTCCTGCCTGTTCGGATTGATCCTCGACCGGCGCTCGCCGATCGTTGCCTCGCTGATCTATCTCGGCATCATCATCGTCTGGAGCGCGCGGGCGCTTGCGATCTCGCCTTCGCTGCAGACCGCGCTCGCGCTCTTCATTCTCGGCAGCGGCGTGATGCTGCTCGGCATCTGGTGGAAACAGGCGCGGGCCGCGCTGCTTTCCGTGCTGCCCGCGGCTTTTGTGAACCGGCTGCCTCTAACGGAAATCCGCGCATGACCGCATCGACGCCGCAGGCCGATTATGAAACCGCGAAGCGTAATACGCTGCTCATTCTGCTCGTCCCGCTTGCCATCGTGGCAGCACAGGCTCTTGGCCTGTACGCGCTTGGCCGGACGCCGATCTGTACCTGCGGCTACGTGAAGCTCTGGGAAAGTAACGCCTTCGGTTCGGGCAATTCGCAGCATCTATCGGACTGGTATACGCCCTCGCATATCGTTCACGGCTTTTTGTTTTATCTGCTCGCTTGGGCGCTATTCCGCCGCGCCCCGATCGCGTGGCGTTTCGCCTTTGCGGTTTTCATCGAAGCGGCGTGGGAGGTGATCGAGAACACCTCCTGGATCATCGAATACTACCGGGGCAATACCGTCTCGCTGAACTATTACGGCGACAGCATCATCAATTCGGTGTTCGACACGCTCTGGATGGCGCTCGGTTTTGTGGTCGCGTGGCGTGTGCCAATTCTTGTCACCGTATTCCTGGCACTGGCGCTGGAGGCGATCGCTGCCTATGTAATCCGCGACAACCTCACGCTGAATGTTGTGATGTTTATCTATCCCTTTGAATCCATCAAGGCGTGGCAGACCGCCATCGGTCAGTAGCAGAGTATTCGATGTCCGACTTCTCACCCCGCGAGATCGTTTCCGAACTTGATCGCTTCATCGTCGGCCAGCACGACGCGAAGCGCGCGGTCGCGATTGCGCTTCGCAATCGCTGGCGGCGGCTGCAGCTCGACGACAAGCTGCGCGAGGAAGTGCTGCCAAAAAATATCCTGATGATCGGGCCGACCGGCGTCGGCAAGACCGAGATTTCGCGGCGGCTCGCGAAACTCGCGAACGCGCCGTTTCTGAAAGTCGAAGCGACCAAATTCACCGAGGTCGGCTATGTCGGCCGCGACGTCGAGCAGATCGTGCGCGATCTCGTCGAAATCGGCATCGCGCTGACTCGCGAAACCAAGCGCCGCGACGTACAGGCGCGCGCGCATGTCGGCGCGGAGGAACGCGTGCTCGACGCGCTTGTCGGTCCGGCGGCAAGCCCCGCGACCCGCGACAGCTTTCGGAAGAAACTGCGCGCGGGCGAACTCGACGAGAAGGAGATCGAGATCGAGGTCTCCGGCGGCGGCAATCCGCAGATGCCGATGATCGATATTCCGGGCATGCCGGGCGCGCAGATGGGCGCGATCAATATCGGCGACATTTTTGGCAAGGCATTCGGCGGCAAGCCGAAGACGCGGCGCGTCAGCGTGAAGGAGGCGCATCCGTTGCTGCTCGCGGAAGAGTCGGACAAGTTGCTCGATCAGGAATCAGTCACTCAGGAAGCGATCCGTATTGTCGAGAACAACGGTATCGTGTTTCTGGACGAGATCGACAAGATTTGTGCGCGCGAAGGTATGCGCGGCGACGTTTCGCGCGAAGGCGTGCAGCGCGATCTCCTGCCCCTGATCGAAGGCACCACCGTCAACACCAAATACGGCCCGGTGAAATCGGACCACATTCTCTTCATCGCGTCCGGCGCGTTTCATGTCGCAAAACCCTCGGATTTGCTGCCCGAATTGCAGGGACGCCTTCCGATCCGGGTCGAATTGAACGCGCTTACCCGCGATGATTTCAAGCGAATTCTGACCGAGACCGAAGCCTCGCTCATTAAGCAGTCCGTCGCGCTGATGAAGACCGAGGACGTGAATCTCGTCTTCACCGACGACGCGATCGACGCGCTTGCCGATGTCGCGGTTGAGGTGAATGCGCGGCTCGAAAATATCGGCGCGCGGCGCCTGCAGACAGTGATCGAGCGGGTGCTGGACGAGATCAGCTTCGCAGCACCGGACAAGTCCGGCGAGACGCTCACGATCGATGGCGACTACGTGAAGAAGCGCGTTGCGGATCTCGCCAAGGACGCGGATCTCTCGCGTTATATTCTGTAAGGCGACAACTCAGCGGCGGCGGCGAACGCGGATATACAACGCGCCGGCACCGCCGTGACGGAGCGCGGCCTCCTCAAAGCCGATTACCAACGCGCGAAATTCGGGCAGCGAAAGCCAGAGCGGTACCTGCCGCTTCAAGACGCCGCCTTCGTTCGACCAGCTATCCTCGCTGCGCTTGCCCTTGCCGGTAATTACCAGCACCAGCGCATGCTCGCGCACCTGCGCGGTTTCGAGAAAACGCATGAGACGGGATTTCGCTTCCGCCTGTGTATGGCCATGCAGGTCTAGCTTCGCGTCGAAGTCTGCGCTGCCGCGCGAGAGTTTGGATTTTAGCCGCCGGTCGATCTTTGCCAGCGGCGGCGCCGGCGGATCGCGATGCTTCGCCTGCTGTGCGACGACCGGACGGTTTCTTTTCTCAACACCGCGTGAAAGCTGATCTTCGACCGAAAGCGCTTCCGGCTCGCGCCCGGTTTTGGTACGGCGGCCGGGAAGCGGCTTGATCGATTTCGCGATCTCCTCCCACAGCGTCTGGTCTTCGCCGGTCAGCCCGCGCTTTTTTCCCCCGCCGCTGCCGCTCATTTTTTCGGCTCGTCTTTCTTTGGCGCGGCGGCTTTCGGTTCTTCTTTCTTCAGCGCGTCTTTCTTTTGCGCTTCGGCTTTGGGCGGCTCTTTCTTTTCAAACTCAGGCCGGTAGTCCGGATTGGGAATACTGGCGGCGGCCGCGAGCCGCACCGGATCGATCTCGTTCGGCACGAGCATGAAGAACGCGCCGGGATTGCGGATACGACCCGCGATCGTACCCGCGTCCGCGCCACCGCCGAAGTAAATGTCGGCGCGGGCAATACCGACGATCGCGGAGCCGGTGTCCTGCGCAATCATCAGCCGGTTGAACGGTTGGCCTTCTTTTGTGTTCTGTAATTGCAGCTTCGCTTCGATCCAGAACGGCGTACCGTAAACATGCAGCTTGTTGTCGACCGCAATCGAGCGCTCTTTGACGAGCGAGATGCCCTGCGCGCCGACCGCTTCGGAGTCGGGCGGCAGGTTGTCGACGATGCGGAAGAAGGTGAACGCCTTGTTCTGCCGCATCAGCTCGCGGCCTTCCTCCGGCATTTCCGCGATGAACATGCGGATTGTTTCCATCGAGATTTCATCGCGCGGCACGATGCCGGTCGCAATCAGATTGCGGCCGATAGGCGTAAAGGTGTGGCCATTATGCGCGGCATAGTTCACCCGCACGAGCTTTCCGTCAGGAAGCCTGATGCGCGCCGAGCCCTGGATCTGAATGAAAAATGCGTCGGCGGCATCGCGCAGCCAGACGATTTCGAGACCGCGTCCAGCGAGCGCGCCGTCCTCGATCGCTGCGCGATCGTGATACTCGACGAATTTGCCCTTCACGCGATAGCCGGCGCCTCCCGTGCTCGGAAATCCCGCGCGCAGTACGCGCTTGCCTAGCCTTGCCTTCGAGATCAATTCGGGCGGGCGACGATAGAGCGGAACGGTGAAGCCTTTGGTAAGTTCGAGGCTGCCTTCCACTTCCGGTTCGTAATAGCCGGTGAGCAGACCGGTGGTTTCGCCAAGTTTGGAAACGCGAACTGGCCTAAAATTTTCCTCGAAGAATTTTCTCGCCGCGGCATCGTCCGCGTTTTCGGGAAGTGCCAGCCCACGTGGGCAGACTTCGCGCAGCGCCTTTTCCATCGGGCGCGCATCGAGCGCATCCTTCCGTTTCAGGATGACTTCGCAGCTTTTACGAAATCCGGCGAATACCTGCGCCTGCTTGTCGGCGCTCCAGCCGTCAAGATCGGCGAAGGATACGAAATCATATTGCGCGTCGGGAAAATCGAGCGACGTTATGCTTGCGGCGGAGATGCTGTTTGGAAAAAGCATCGCGCAGCACGCGATAAATAATTTCGCGTGATGTAGATGCGGCATCGGCGTCAGGCCGTTTCGTTATTCTCGACGAGCTTCCAGTTCGGATCCGACGACTTCACGTCGCGGGCGAACATCCAGAGGTCTTCCACATCGGTCAGCGCATCGGCGCTGCCTTCGACGACGTTGCCGTCCTTGTCACGCGTGGCTGACACGAGCTGCGCAAGGAAATCTATGGTGATCCGCGCCTCGTTCCCGGCCAGCGTCGCGTTCTTGATCTCGGCCTTGTCGAGCGAGACGAAACGCGACTCCATCTTGTGGCCCTTCGCTTCGCGCGCGTTCAACGCGGAGGCGAATTCCTCAAAGAGTTCCTTGCCGAGCATGTTGCGCAAGGTTTTGCGGTCGCCTTCGGCGAACGCCATCACGATCATTTCGTAGGCTGCCTTCGCACCCTCGAGAAAATTGCGCGCATCGAAGCTGCGGTCGGCATTCGCGATCGTGTCGAGACCGGCTGCGACCGCGCTTCCAGGGGCGGCGATCCCGGCCCAACGATCCGCCGCCGGGGCTTCGCGCTCCGCGTCCCGCGCAACGGGGGATGTCTCTTCGTTACGGTTCGGGATACTGGCGGGCTTATCGGGAAGCGTCGCCGGTTTCGGCGTCTCGCCTGAATAGGGATCGAACGGCGGCCGCTCGTGGCCGGTGCGGGTCCCGAGCACGCTCCGAAGCTTCGCGAAAATAAATACCGCGAGGGCGAGAAATATGATCGTGTAAATGTCGAACACGGCGTTCATCGTCTGTGTCGTTCCGGCCCGGAAGCTGCGAAGAGCGGATTTGAACTGTATTTCCCGCTCATATGGGAATTTTGCGACCTCTTCCAAGCCGCTGCGTCGATTTAGGCACTCCAATAACTCGCCGGCAGGTTAAACGATCCGCTTTACCCGCGCCAATGGCGCAAATAGCCGCCAAAGGGGGCTTTCTTGTGCCCCTTCGGGCCCCATGCTAGCGACCCCGCTTTCCGGCGGAAGGGCGCCGGCCGCATCTGAAATTCGAGGCTGGAGCAGAACCATGACGACACAGAACGGCGGCACGACCGACGCACAAGCGCCGGGCCTCGGAATTCTCGGCCAGTACGTCAAGGATCTCTCGTTCGAGAACCCGCATGCGCCGCAGTCGCTGATGATGCAGCCCGAGCAGCCGCCGGCGGTCGACGTTCAAATCAACGTGAATGCGAAGCCGATGGCGGAAACCGATTATGAGGTGGAGCTCAAGGTCGAGGTGAAGGCCGAGGACAAGAAAGCGAAGCGCGTGCTCTTCAATCTCGAACTGACCTATGCCGGCGTATTCCGGCTGACCAACGTGCCAAAGGAAAGCGTGCAGCCGCTCGCATTAATCGAATGCCCACGCCTCCTGTTTCCCTTCGTGCGCCGGATCGTCGCCGATTCGATCAGCGAAGGCGGTTTTCCACCGATCATGCTGCAACCGGTGGATTTCGCGGCGCTGTTCCGCGCCCGCGCCGAAAGCCAGAACGCGACGAAGTCCTAAATCACTCAGCTGCCGGTAGTTTGTCCTCGGCGAAATAGTCGAGCCAGATTGCTTTGTCGCCAAGCGTCGCGACGAATTTGCGGTGCTCGCTACGCTCGCTTTCACTTACAAGCGAGATCTGCCGCGATTTGCGCGAGGCACTCGTCACGACCGTCACCGTCAGTTCCTCGCGAATTTCGGTAACGAGCCCGAGCTTGGCCTGCCGGCCACCAGCCAGTTCCGCATAGACTTCGGCAAGCAGTTCGGCGTCGAGCAGCGCACCATGCTTGGTGCGGCGGGAATTATCGATGCCGTAGCGCGCGCAGAGATCGTCAAGCTTGTTACCGCCGCCCGGATGTTTGCGGCGCGCGAGCGTCAGCGTATCGACCACGCGGTCGCGCGTCGGCGGCACGAGCCCGCACTTCTTCAGTTCGAAATCGATGAACGTCATATCGAAGCCCGCGTTATGCGCGACGAGCTTAGAGTCGTTGCCGATGAATTCGAGGAACTCTTCCGCGACCTCCGCGAATTTCGGTTTGTCTTTCAAAAACGCTTCGCTCAACCCGTGCACGGCTTCGGCCTGCGCAGGCATGTCACGTTCTGGATTGATATAGGCGTGGAAGGTCGCGCCGGTCGGAATGCGATTTAGAAGTTCGACGCAGCCGATCTCGACAATGCGATCGCCGGTCGCGGGATCGAAGCCGGTGGTTTCGGTGTCGAATACGATTTCGCGCATTTCACTTTTTCCTGGTCCAGCCGGGCGAGAGCACTTCGGCCAAAACTTCTTTCACCTGCTTCCGGGCAAATTCGAGTCCTTGCCCCGTATCGATTACGAAATCCGCGCGGGCGCGTTTTTCCGAATCAGGCAGCTGCCGTTTCAGGATGGCCCCGAATTTCTCCGGCGTCATCCCAGGGCGTGCATGAACGCGCGCGCGCTGAATATCGTGCGGCGCGCTGACCACAATTACGGCATGGAACTTTGCCGGATCGCCGGTTTCGAACAGAAGCGGAATGTCGAGCAGCACTGCCTTGGCGCCGGATTTTTCGGCGTCGGCCATGAATTGCGCGCGGAGTTGGCCTACCAGCGGGTGAATGAGCTTTTCGAGTTTCGAGAGCGCTTCGGGCTTGCCGACCACTGCGGCGGATAGTTTTTCGCGGTCGACCGTTCCGTTTTTCGTGGTTCCAGGAAATTCGCGCTCGATCAACGGCACCGCCTCGCCGGCATAGAGATGATGCACAGCGGCGTCGGCGTCGAACATTGGCACGCCTTCCTCGACGAACATTTGCGCCGTCGTGCTTTTGCCCATGCCGACGGATCCGGTGAGGCCGAGCACGATCATTTCGCGGCCCCTTTCAAAAGATCGGCGACGATCAGATCGCGGAGTTCCTTCGTCACCTTCGGCCGCAAGCCGAACCAGCGCTCAAAGCCCGGTACGGCCTGATGCAGGAGCATGCCGAGGCCGTCCACCACCGGATGGCCGCGCTCGCGCGCCTGACCCAGCAAAGCAGTTTCGAGCGGCACATATACAATGTCGCTGACGGCGGCACCGGCTTTCAGATTCTTCAAGTCAATTTCGAGTGACGGCTGTCCGCTCATGCCGAGCGATGTGGTGTTGACCAGAAGATCGGTGGAAGGAAGCAGCGCTTCGAGACTGTCGAAGCCCGCGATGTTCGCTGCGATTTTTAGCTCTTTGACAAGCTGCTCGGCGCGATCGCGCGATCGATTGACGATGGTGAGGGTTTTAACGCCGCGCATCTTAAGTCCGTAGACGATCGCGCGCGCAGCACCACCGGCGCCGAGCACCACCGCGTGGCGCGTCTTTGCATCCCAACCGGATATCGTATCGTCGAGATGCGCGAGATAGCCTTCGACATCGGTGTTGTCGCCGTGAAGCGCGTCGTTCTCGAGCCAAAGCGTATTCGCGACACCCAGCGCACGCACGACGTCGGTCGACTTCGCAACATTTCGCGCGGCCGCTTCTTTATGCGGAAGCGTTACGTTGCAACCGATGAAGGGGCCGCGTGCGAAATTCTTCAGAAACGTATCGATATCTTCCGGTTTCACTTCATGACGAACATACTCGCCGTCGATCTTGTATTCGCGCAGCCAGTAGCCGTGGATCAGCGGCGAGCGCGAATGGGCGACCGGATAACCGATGACGCAGGCGCGCTTCGTCACGACACGATCATCCCTGCTTTTCGGAAGTAGGCGAGCAATGGCATCAGCGGCATGCCGAGGATCGTGAAATGATCGCCTTCGATCTTTTCGAACAGGTTCACGCCGACGTTTTCGAGCTGATAGCCGCCGACGCTCTGCATCACGCGGTCGCCGGCCTCGCCAAGATAAGCGTCGAGAAAAGTGTCGCTTAGCGCATGCATCGTGAGATGCGCCGACGACACCGTCTCGAACAACACTTTATTATCGCGCACGAGTGCGATGCCCGAATGTAGTGCATGGGTCTTGCCGGAAAATTTTTTCAGTTGTGTCCGGGCGGCGTCCATCGATTTCGGCTTCGAGAAGCGCTCGGCTCCGAGCGCGAGCGTCTGATCGGCGCCGAGCACGATCTTGCCGGAATTGCGTTTCGCGGTCTCTAACGCTTTCGCGCGCGCCAATAATAGTGCCGCGCCTTCGGGCGTCGCGGCGTCTTTCGGCGATGCGGCTTCCGCCGCACGTTCATCGATGTCAGCGGGATCAATGATGAGCGGAATTCCAGCGGCTTCCAGGAGCGCGCGGCGCGGCGCGCTTTTGGATGCGAGCACCAACGGTTCTCCTTGCCACAGCGTCATTGCGCCGGCGCCGTGTCGCGACGGCGCTCCTGTAATAGCGCGATCACCGCGGCAGCGGTTTCCTCGATCGAGCGGCGGGTGACATCGATGATCGGCCAGTTATGGCGCGCGCAGAGTTTTTTCGAGTGGGCAATTTCGTCGCTCACGGAATGACGGTCGACGTAATTCGAGTCGGACTGATTGGCGTTAAGTCCGAGCAGGCGGTTCTGTCGAATCTGCACGATGCGCTCCGGGCTTGCGATCAGCCCGACCACCAGCGGCTTGCGTATATGTTCAAGTTCACCGGGCGGATCGATGCCCGGCACCAGCGGCACGTTCGCGGCCTTGATGCCGCGGTTTGCGAGATAGATGCTGGTCGGCGTTTTTGAGGTGCGGGAAATGCCGACCAACACAACATCGGCTTCGTCGAGATTTTCGGTGTGCTGCCCGTCGTCATGCATCAGCGTGTAGTTCAGCGCATCAATCCGCCGGAAGTACTCGGCATTAAGCATGTGCTGGCCGCCGACGCGCGGTGTCGTTTCGGTGCCGAGATAGGAAGCAAAAAGGCTCAGCACCGGATTCAGGATCGAAAGGCACGGAATGCCTTTTTCCTTGCAATGGTCCTCGAGCCGTCCGGTTAGCACCGGATCGACCAGCGTATAAAGAACGATACCGGGGTTGGCTTCGATATCGGCAAGCACCGGGTCGAGCTGCTTCACGTTGCGGATCAGCGGGTACACGTGCTCGATCGGAGAAACGGTCGAATATTGCGCGCAGGCCGCGCGCCCGACCGCCAGCAGGGTTTCGCCGGTCGCATCCGAGACGAGATGCAGATGGAAATAGCTTTCCGTCTTGGGCACCGGCGGAACATCCATGGAACTGTGAACTGCTGGGGAGAAGGCCATGCAAAATGAGACCGCGCAAGGGTCGGGCGGGATAACGGCTGGAATCATCCAGAGTCGTCGCCGGCACTGCACGTCCAGCACGTAGTCTGTGACTTATGGGAAGAAGTTGGAGATCGCTTTAAAGGCGAGCTTTCCGGTGGCTGTGAATGTCGTGGACGAGGCCGAACGTGGAGTGCGCAGTGAGGAGAAAACTTGTCCACGGACTCGAGGGGTCAAACAGACTCTAAATAAGATTCTAGAAAGGATTCTAGTAAGGAAGGAATAAGTCGAGAGGGGAGCGATCGGTTCCTCGTATTCAGTTCGTGTGTGAGATTGGTCGTTACGAACTCGTGGTCAGGAATGTAATCACCTTTTTGGATTGGGGAGTTGTGCTCGCGATCATCGATTGGTTCGCATCAGGGGTGAAGCGGCGATCATTGAATCGATGCCATGTCCGGCGAAGTCTCGTCCTTAAAGAATGTGAGAAGTGGGGAAAACCGGAATAAGCAAGGGATTGCCAGTGCTTCGAATGCGGCGGTTAGTGGACAAGCCTTTGGATAAGTGGCCAAATCCGCTGATGGGGCCAGAAATAGCGGCCGGAATCGCCGAAACGAGCAGGTGAAGCGGAATTAATCCGGCCAGACTTGCCTCCCTGCCCCGTTTTTCCTATTTTCCGCCTGCCTTCCTTCCAATGCAGGCATCGACCGCGGTTCGCCGAGAGCGTTTTCGTATCGGCAGCGGCTCCGGGCTTTCAGCCTTCCTCGTTCAGCCCGAAAGACCTGCACCTCCCCTCTGCAAAGACCGTGGCGGCGGATTCCGCCAAGACAAGGACTATCCCCAATGCGGGAAATCAAACTTCAAGAACTCAAAGCGAAATCCCCGGTCGAGCTGATTGCATTGGCTGAGGAACTCCAGGTCGAGAACGCGAGCACGCTGCGCAAGCAGGAGCTGATGTTCGCGATCCTCAAGCAATACGCCGCCAAGGAAGTCGACATCGTCGGCGAAGGCGTCGTGGAAGTGCTGCCGGACGGCTTCGGCTTCCTGCGCTCGCCGGATGCGAATTATCTGGCCGGCCCCGACGACATCTACATCTCGCCGTCCCAGATCCGCCGCTTCTCGCTGCGCTCGGGCGACACCGTCGAGGGTCACATCCGCTCGCCGAAGGACGGTGAGCGCTACTTCGCGCTTCTCAAAGTCAACACGATCAATTTCGAAGACCCGGAGAAGATCAAGCACAAGGTCCACTTCGATAACCTGACGCCGCTCTATCCCGACGAGCGGCTCAAGATGGAAATCGAAGACCCGACACGCAAGGACAATTCCGCGCGTATCATCGACATCGTGGCGCCGCTCGGCAAAGGCCAGCGTGGTCTGATCGTCGCGCCGCCGCGTACGGGTAAGACGGTTCTTCTCCAGAACATCGCCCACTCGATCACGGCCAATCATCCGGAATGCTATCTGATCGTGTTGCTCATCGACGAGCGGCCGGAGGAAGTCACCGACATGCAGCGCTCGGTGAAGGGCGAGGTCGTGTCCTCGACCTTCGACGAGCCGGCGTCGCGCCACGTCGCGGTCGCGGAAATGGTGATCGAAAAGGCGAAGCGGCTCGTGGAACACGGCCGCGACGTCGTGATTCTCCTGGACTCGATTACGCGTCTGGGCCGCGCCTACAACACGGTTGTCCCGAGCTCCGGCAAGGTGCTGACGGGCGGTGTCGATGCGAACGCGCTCCAGCGGCCGAAGCGCTTCTTCGGTGCCGCGCGTAACATTGAGGAAGGCGGGTCGCTGACCATCATCGCGACCGCGCTGATCGACACCGGCTCGCGCATGGACGAAGTCATCTTCGAAGAGTTCAAGGGCACCGGTAACTCGGAAATCATCCTCGACCGCAAGGTCTCGGACAAGCGGGTGTTCCCGGCGATGGACATCACCCGCTCGGGTACGCGCAAGGAAGAACTGCTCGTTCCGCCGGATCAGCTCAAGAAAATGTACGTGCTGCGCCGCATCCTCAACCCGATGGGCACGGTCGATGCGATCGAATTCCTGATCGACAAGTTGAAGCAGACCAAGAACAACGGCGAGTTCTTCGACAGCATGAATACCTAGGTGTTTCGCCTGGAACGAAAAAGCCCGGTGGCGACACCGGGCTTTTTTATTGCGGAGATGCGCGTCTTATGCGGGCGCTACGTTTCGCTTGGAAACGTAAAGCGCGAACAGGGTCGCGGTCAGATACATGCAGAGCGTGTAAATGCCGGGTACCAGCGAAGCGGTTGGATTGTTCAAGACGTTCAACGCGACGTAGATCGCAAGCGCGGTGTTGTGAATCCCGATTTCCATGGTGATCGCGATCGCCTGCCGCTCGGGAAGCCTGAGCGCGAGCGGCGCGAGATAGCCGGTCAGCATGCTCACGACGTTGAAGAGCAGGCAGGCGAGGCCGACCGCGACGATGCTGTCGAGCAATTTCGCCCGCTCGATATAAATCGCCGCCAGAATAAGAATCGTCAGGATCAGGATGGAAAAGAGCTTGATCGGCTTTTCCATGCGTTTCGCAAAGCCCGGCGCACGGGCGCGGACGAACATGCCGATCAGGACGGGGATCAGGATGATCGCTGCGACCTCGATGATCTTGCGGTGCGGCGGCGGCACGTACTGCCCGGCACCGAAGAAATATTCGAGCGCAAGATTGACGATGATCGGAAGCGTCAGGAGCGCGAGCACGCTGTTCACGGCGGTCAGCGTGATGTTCAGGGCGACGTCGCCCTTGGCGAGATGGCTGTAGATATTGGCGGTCGCGCCACCCGGGGCGGCTGCGACCAGCATCAGGCCGAGCGCATGATTGGGCGAGAGCTTCAGTGCGACCGCTATCAGAAGGGCCGCGAACGGCAGGAGCACGATCTGGAGGAAAAGCCCGCCGCCGACCGCAAGCGGGTAGCGCGCGACGCGCTTGAAGTCCTCGATTGTGAGGCTCAAGCCGAGGCCGAACATGATGATGCCGATCGAGACCGGCAACAGGAGATCGGTGAGGATGGATGCTTGCATGACGTTCGCCCCCGCGAATTTGTTTTATGCGAGCAAGCTATGGAAAGCGCACTCGGCGTGCAATCCGCGGTGCGGCATGGCTAGGTCGACAGCGCGTCCAGAAGTTTCGTAGGATCGGTAATAGGCAACGAGCAAGTTTGGCCGCGGCAGACGAAAGCGACCGCCTGCCCCTTCGCTGCAGCGACCTTCTCTCTCGCCGGGTGGTTTGCGGGAAGCGCGTTCTCAGTAGGCGCGCGGACGAGTGTGCTTGTAAGCGGCGCGGCCGGAATCGCGCGCCCGACGAATTCGCTTGCACCTCCTCCGGCAATCACAATCTCAGTGTGACGCAGCCGCGTATCGAGTGCCGATAGCAGTGAGGCATGACCGAAGAGATTTCCCGCGGCGAGCGGCAACACGCCCTCGAATAATCTGTCGGCTTTTCCCATATAGGAATATTGTCCTGTAAGTGCCGCGAGCCGGATCAGGTTCTGCGCCATCATCCCGTGCGGATTGGGAATTGCGTCGTCGCGGGTCGATGACGGCCGCACGATCAACGGATCGCCGTCATCGGGGGTGAGGAAGTAACCGCCGGTCTCGGGGTTTGCGTGATGGCGCTCCAAGAGCTGTTCCCATTCGACAGCGCGATCGAGATAGTGCGCTTTCCCGGTCACGCGATGAAGTGCGAGCGCTGCGCGGATCATTGAAGCGTAGTCAGATGACAATCCGGGAAAGAGCAGTTTTCCGTCTCGCCAGGAATGACCGAGGCGTCCGTCACGCGTCATCTTCGTTGCGACGAAATCGAACGCGCGGTCGGCGCTGGCGATCCAGTCGTTACCCTGCCGTGGATCGAGCCGGACAGAATTGATGGTGAGACCCGCGATCATCAGGCCGTTCCAGTCGGCGAGTATTTTGTCGTCTAGACTTGGGCGGATTCTTTTCTTGCGCGCGGCTAGCAGTATCTTTCGTGCGCGCCCGATCTTCACTTCGCGTTCGCCGACCAGCTTCGCTTCTTCAGGTTCGGTTTTAAGGCGATTGAGAATGTTATGGCCTTCGAAGTTGCCTTCCGGCGTCACATCATAGATGGCCTTGAAGGACTTCGAGTCTTCGCCGAGGAGCGCGTCCACTTCCCGTTCCGACCAGACGTAATACTTTCCCTCCTCACCCTCCGAGTCGGCATCAAGACTTGAGGCAAAGGCGCCGGTATCCGTGACCACCATTTCGCGCCGGAGCCATTCGAAGGTCTCCGCAAGCCGCCGGCGAAACGTGGTGGTGTAGTAGCGGCGAAGCGGCTCGTATTTTTTCGCGGCGGCGGTATGGCCCTCAGCCAAGGGCAGCAGCTCAAGGAGCTGCGCGTTGTCGTAGAGCATCTTCTCGAAGTGCGGCACCAGCCAGCGGTCATCGATAGAGTAGCGTGCGAAGCCGCCGCCGAGATGATCGTAGATTCCGCCCTCGCACATATTCCGGAGCGAAATGATCACGGCGTCGAAAAACGATTCGGATCCGGTCCGTTCGCCAGCGCGCCACAGCATTTCGAGGATCGCGCTTTGTGGAAATTTCGGTGCGCCGCGGATGCCGCCCTTCTCCATGTCGAACAGATTCAGAAACTGGTTCGCGAGCTGGTTCAGCTCTTCGACGCCGATCGTTACCTTTCCGGCCGGCCGCGCCTTCTGGCGGAGAGCAGCGACCAGCGCATCGCGGTTCTTGCCGACCTTCTCCGGCTCCTCGCGATAGATGCGCGAAAGTTCGCGCAGTACATCGGTGAAGCCGGGACGGCCATATTGCGCGGTCTTCGGAAAGTAGGTCCCGCCCCAGAACGGCTTGCCGTCGGCGTCCAGAAACATCGTCAGCGGCCAGCCGCCCTGCTCGCCCAGATGCTGGAGCGCGGTCATGTAGATCTCGTCGACTTCGGGGCGCTCCTCGCGGTCGACTTTGATGTTCACGAAGAGATCGTTCATTACCGCTGCCGTGGCGGCGTCCTCGAAGCTCTCGTGGGCCATGACATGGCACCAGTGGCAGGCGGCATAGCCGATGGAGAGCAGCACGGGCTTGTTCGCGCGCCTGGCCTCTGCGAAGGCTTCCGGAGACCAAGGCCACCAGTGAACCGGGTTATCCTTGTGCTGGATGAGGTAAGGGCTGGTCTCGTTAGCCAGACGATTTTGCGCGAGGCGGTTTTCAGACATGCGTTTGTCTAACACGACGATCCGGAGTGCGTTCGCATGAGCGACGACACGATCTTCGCGCTCTCTTCCGGGCGCCTGCCCGCCGCGATTGCGGTCGTAAGAATCAGCGGCAGCAAGGCTCGAGTCGGACTCGAAACATTCGGCGTGAAACTGCCCGAGCCGCGCCGTGCCGCGCGCGCGATACTCCTCGACCCTGATTCACGTGAAACAATCGACGACGCGTTGGCGCTCTGGTTTCAGGGACCGAAAAGCGAGACCGGCGAGGACATGGTCGAGCTGCATCTGCACGGCGGCCGCTCGATTTTAGCGCGCGTGTTTGCGGTACTCGGCGCGCTGCCCGGCTTTCGGCCCGCGGAAGCCGGCGAATTCACGAAGCGCGCGGTCTTGAACGGCAAGATGGATCTTGCGCATGCCGAAGGGCTTGGCGATCTGGTCGTTGCCGAGACGGAAGCACAGCGCCGTCAGGCGATGCATCAGTATCAAGGGGCGCTCTCCAAGCAGGTTGAAGCCTGGCGCGAGCGGCTGGTCAAAGCCATGGCGCTGGTCGAAGCCAATCTCGATTTCGCCGACGAAGCCGATGTGCCGGAGAATCTCTTGTCACCCGCCGCTCGAGTCGCATCCGAAATGTTGTCGGAGATCGATGCGGCGCTTTCCGATGCGCGGCGCGGCGAGCGGCTGCGCGAAGGTTTCGTGGTCGCGATTGCCGGCGCGCCGAATGCTGGAAAATCGACGCTGCTGAATGCGCTGGCGCAGCGCGATGTCGCGATTGTTTCCGACATTCCCGGCACCACGCGCGACGCAATTGAAGTCGCGCTCGATCTTTCCGGCGTGCCGGTGGTGCTGATCGATACGGCAGGCATTCGCGAGACCTCCGATCCGGTCGAACAGGAAGGCGTGCGGCGCGCGATGGCGCGTGCGAAGGCCGCTGATCTTGTGCTGTTGCTGGAGCCTGCGGGCGGCGCTTCGATTTGCCTGCCGACCCAGCCGCATCAAACGCTTTGGCGGATCCAAACCAAATCCGACCTGATCGATTCAGACTCGAAACAATCGTTGACTCGAAACGGGACTCTCGCGATTTCCGCAAAAACGGGCGCGGGCATCGACGAGCTTTTACGCCGCCTCGCGAAGGAAGCGGAGCGTTTCGCAGGCGAGCCTGCGCTGGTCACGCGCGAGCGTCAGCGCGTCGCGCTGCGGGAAGCTTCCGCGCGAATTTCGTCCGGACTTTCGCTCGCAAAGCCGGGGCAGGAAGAACTCTTCGCCGAAGAACTGCGGCTTGCAGCGCGCTCGCTCGGTCGCATTACCGGTCGGGTCGATGTCGAAGACGTGCTCGATAAAATTTTCAGTTCTTTCTGTATTGGTAAATGAAAGGTTAACGCGGCCGCGAAGCGCGGATCGCGGGTGTTTCACGTGAAACACGCCTTTGACGAGTCCCCGTTTCGAGTTACAGGGACACCACATGCAGACATTCGACGTCATTGTTGTTGGTGGCGGGCACGCCGGCTCTGAAGCAGCCAGCGCTTCCGCGCGTATGGGCGCGAAGACCGCGCTCGTCACGCATCAGTTCGCGACCATCGGTGCGATGTCCTGCAATCCGGCAATCGGGGGCCTCGGCAAAGGCCATCTCGTACGCGAGGTCGATGCGCTCGATGGTCTGATGGGACGCGTTGCCGATGCCGCCGGCATCCAGTTTCGCGTGCTCAACAAACGCAAAGGTCCGGCGGTGCGCGGTCCGCGCGCGCAGGCCGACCGCAAGCTCTACGCAGCGGCGATGCAGCGAGAACTTTCCGCGCAAAAGAATCTCACCATCATCGAAGGCGAGGCCGACGATCTCATGCTTTCGAACGGAATGATCGCAGGCGTGCGGCTCGGTGACGGCCGCGAATTCGCCTGCGGCGCGGTGGTGCTCACGACCGGTACGTTCCTGCGCGGTCTGATCCATATCGGCGAACGGCAGATTCCGGCCGGTCGCGCCGGCGAAGCGCCGGCGATGGGGCTTTCGAAAACGCTGGCCGCTTTCAATATCTCGCTTGCGCGGCTGAAGACCGGCACGCCGCCGCGGCTCGACGGCAAGACCGTCGACTGGGCCTCGCTCGAAATGCAGCCCGGCGACAATCCGCCGGAGCCGTTTTCGATGCTGACGGCACGCATCGAAAACCGTCAGGTCGAATGCGGAATCACGCGCACGACCGAAGCCACGCACCAGGTCATTCGCGACAACATCCATCGCTCGGCGATGTATTCGGGCCGCATCGAAAGCCGCGGCCCGCGCTATTGCCCCTCGATCGAAGACAAGATCGTGCGCTTCGGCGAGCGCGACGGGCATCAGATTTTCCTCGAGCCCGAAGGCCTCGATGACGACACCGTTTATCCGAACGGCATTTCGACTTCGCTGCCGGAGGACGTCCAGGCGGCCCTGCTTGCGACGATTCCCGGCTTGGAGCGCGTGGTGATGAAGCGCTGCGGTTACGCGATCGAATACGATCACGTCGATCCACGAGAGCTCACCGCCTCGCTCGAGACCAAGAAAATTTCAGGACTGTTTCTCGCGGGCCAGATCAACGGCACGACGGGCTATGAAGAAGCGGCGGCGCAGGGCCTGGTCGCGGGTTTGAACGCCGCGCGCCGTGCTGGCGGCGGAGAGGCGATCACTTTCGACCGCACCGAAGCCTATCTCGGCGTGATGATCGACGACCTGATCACGCGGGGAGTCACGGAGCCGTATCGAATGTTCACGTCGCGCGCCGAATACCGGCTCGCGCTGCGTGCCGATAACGCCGACCAGCGGTTGACCGCAAAAGGCGTTACGCTCGGTTGCGTCGGATCATTGCGGGCGGCCGCGTTCGGCGAGAAAATCGTGGCGCTCGATGCGGCGCGCGCGGAAGCCAAGTCGGTTTCGGTCACACCGAACGAGGCCGAGCGTTTCGGCATCGTGCTGAACCGCGATGGACAACGGCGCACGGCCTTCGATCTTCTGTCCTATTCGCATGTCGAAACCGAACAGGTCGCGAAGATCTGGCCGGGTCTTTCCGCGCTCGATCCGAAGATCGCGGAGCAGCTCGAGATCGATGCGAAGTATTCGGTCTATCTCGATCGCCAGCGCGAGGATGCAGAGCGCTTCCGCCGCGACGAGGCCATGAACCTTCCGGATTCGATGGATTTCGACACGATCCCCGGGCTCTCGAACGAGCTTCGCGCGAAGCTCGTCATCGTGCGGCCGAAGACACTGGGTCATGCCAATCGTATCGAAGGCATGACGCCGGCGGCGCTCGGGCTGCTCGCGCTGCATGCGCGCCGTAAAGCCGGATGATCGACGAAAAACTTTTCGCACAGGATCGCGAGAACGCTCTCCGAATCACGCCCGTTTCACGTGAAACAGCAGAACGGCTCGATCGCTTCGCCGAGCATTTTTTGAAATGGCAGCCCGTCGTGCAGCTCGTCGCGCCTTCGACGCTGAATGCGCTCTGGACGCGCCACGTTGCGGACAGCCTTCAACTGCTTCCCGACATCAAAGACGCGAAAGAAATTGTGGATGTCGGCAGCGGCGGCGGCTTTCCCGGACTCGTGCTTGCGATCGCCGCACCCTCGAAAAAATTTCACCTGGTTGAGAGCGACACGCGCAAGGCATCGTTTCTTCGCGAGGCCGCGCGCATCGCGAATGCGCCGGTGACGGTTTATGCAGAAAGGGTCGAGTCGGCAGCGAAACGGATTGGCACAGGGGTAGGTGTCGTGACTGCCCGTGCCTTCGCGCCGTTGCCAAAACTGTTGGAGCTGACCGAAGACTTCTTGCGCGCTGGCGCGAAAGGAGTCTTCCTCAAGTCCCAAGATATAGATGACGAATTGACTACAGCCGCTAAATCTTGGAACGTTAACTATCAATTAAGGAACAGCCTGACCGATCCGCGTGGTAGAATCCTCCTGATCGACAAGGCGTCGCGGCGCTAACGCTTATTGGATGCGGCCATGAGCAACTCTCTTCGTCCCCGGGTACTATCGCTTGCCAACCAGAAGGGCGGGGTCGGCAAGACCACAACCGCCATCAATCTGGGCACGGCACTCGCCGCCATCGGCGAACGGGTCCTGATCGTAGACCTCGATCCACAGGGCAACGCTTCGACCGGTCTCGGCATTGATCGCAAGGATCGCGATCGTTCCACCTTCGACGTGCTGGTCGGCGAATCGGACATGGAGGCGGTCATTCGCGAGACGGCGGTGCCCGGACTTCACATCGCACCTTCGACGCTCGACCTCTCCGGCCTTGAGCTTTCGCTCGCGACCCGCAAGGACCGCGCGTACCGGCTCCGGGACGCAATAGGAAAACTTTCCCGTCCAAGTAAAGGCGCCGACGGCACGCTCGCCGGCGACGGCTACACTTATGTATTGGTCGACTGCCCGCCGTCCTTGAACCTGCTCACGGTGAACGCGATGGCGGCATCCGACGCGGTGCTCGTGCCGCTGCAATGTGAATTCTTTGCGCTCGAAGGTCTTTCGCAACTCCTGAAGACGGTCGAGCAGGTGAAGATGAGCTTGAACCCGGCGCTCACCATCCACGGCATCGTGCTCACCATGTATGACGCGCGCAACAATCTCTCCGACCAGGTGGTCGCCGACGTTCGCCAGTTCATGGGTAAGAAAGTTTTCGACACCATCATCCCGCGCAACGTGCGCGTCTCCGAGGCGCCGTCCTACGGCAAGCCGGTGCTGCTCTACGATCTCAAATGCGTCGGCAGCCAGGCCTATCTGAAACTCGCGTCCGAGATCGTGCAGCGCGAACGCGCGCTCGCGGCTGCGTAAGTAAACCGGTGCGGGGAGAGCGATAGTGGCGATGGCGGAAGAACGCTCACGACTGGGACGGGGACTGGCGGCGCTGATCGGCGACGTCGGCGACGAGACGGCCGCGATTGAGCGGGCGCGCGGACAGAAGCGCGTGCCGATCGAGTATCTAAAAGCCAACCCGAAGAACCCGCGCAAAGTCTTCGATTCCGAAGAGCTCGACAATCTCTCCGCGTCGATCCGCGAGAAGGGCATTCTGCAGCCGATTCTCGTGCGGCCAGTCAGCGGCAAGAAAGATCAGTACGAGATTATCGCTGGCGAGCGGCGTTGGCGCGCGGCGCAACGCGCGGGAGTGCATGACGTTCCGATCACGCTGCTCGAAATCGGCGACAAGGAAGCGCTCGAGATCGCGATCGTCGAGAACGTGCAGCGGTCTGACCTCAATCCGCTGGAAGAGGCGGCGGGCTACGAGAACCTGATCGAGCAGTTTCATTACAGTCAGAACGACCTCGCCAAGGTCGTCGGCAAAAGCCGAAGCCATATCGCCAATACGCTGCGGCTCCTGAAGCTGCCGAACTCGGTGAAGAAATATCTTTCCGAAGGCAAACTTACCGCCGGTCATGCTCGCGCGCTGCTCGCGCACGACGATCCGGAGAAACTCGCGAAAGCCATCGTCGATGGCGGTATGAACGTGCGCGACGTCGAGGCGCTTACGCCGAACGAGCGAAAGCCGTCGAAAGCGAAGGCTGGCGCGAAGGCGAAGCCCTCGAAATCCGCCGACGTGCGTTCGCTCGAGAAGAAGCTGGTCGATCAGCTTGGGATGGCGGTTTCGATCAATAACCGCGGCTCAAAGGGCGAGATGAAGATTAAGTACAAATCGCTCGAGCAGCTCGACGCGCTTTGCCGCAAGCTCGGCGTCAGGTACTAAAAGCCCTTATTTCACGCGCCTTTTCGCTTGCCGCGTTCGGCGAGCGAAAGAATTGCGCGCTCGGCAATGACATCGGCGAGATCGGAAGAACGCCGCGACTCCAGCTCGGCTTCGCCGAGCGACATCAGCGCGCTTTCGATACTGCGCGAACCGAGGCGGCGCAGCGCGCGCTTGTGATCGTCCATGCGCCGCCAGAATACGCGGCTGCGTTTCAACACGCTTTCGGTGTCTTCTCCCGCTTCGACCTGCAGGCTCATCTTATGAAGCGCCGCGAGATGGCGAATAGCGGCGTTGATGATGCTTGCAGACGAAGTGCCCTCGGCGCGCGCAACGGATAGCGCACGCAGTGCCGCTTTCGAATCGCCTGCGGTGGCCGCGTCCAGCACATCGTCGATGGCGAGGCCAGACGCGTCTGCGACCACCGCGCGGATGTCGGCAAGCGCGATTTTCTTCGTATCGCCTGCGTAGAAAATAAGTTTCTCGATTTCGGCGCGGGTAGAAAGCCGGTCCGCACCAACGAGGCCGACGAGCGCTTCCTTCGCGTCACGATCGATCGTCATCCCGGCGTGCAGGAGCGAGCTGTCGATCAGCGCACCGATGGTGCGGGCGTCGTCGTCGTAACAGGGAATGACCGCTGCTGATTTTGCGGCCTCGCATGCGGCGCGCAGCGGTGAGTTCTTCGCGATGTCGCCGGCCTCGATCGCGATCACGGTTTCGCGTACCGGATCTTCCAGAAGCGGCTTCAGAGCTTCGACGAAGGAGCGGCCGCCCGCGCGCACATGCAGAATGCGCTTGCCGCCAAAGAGGCCGATCGTGCGGGCTTCGTCGGAAAGCTTGCCCGGATCGCTCGCCAGCGTATCGCCGTCGAGCAAGACCACGGTGAAGTCGTCCGAGTTCTTGCCGCGCAGGTTCTTCAGAAGCGTTTCGATCCGCTCGCTGACCAGACCGCGGTTCGGACCGTAGATCAGGACGACGGAAAAGCGCGGATCGGGGTCTTCGACGAAGCTGTCGTAGTCGCTGCGGTTCAGTGCGACCATTTTCGGGAAAACTAGGTGCGGGTCAGGAAATAGGACGCGAGGCGCGAGCGGATTTGCTCGGCGACCAGTTTCGCCGCGCGGTTCTGCGCATCGCGCACCGCGCGCATGCCGGCGAAACGCTGCTGGGTACGATCAATGGAAATGCGCGCGAGTGCTTTTTCGGTCAGCACGACCCTGTTCGTGCCGACTTCGAGCACGCGATACGTGACGTCGAGCACCACGGTTTCGGAAGTCGCACGGCCCGAGGCCACATCGACGAGGGGCGTCTGCGAGGCGGAAGTAATCGTCATGGCAAGCTGGTAGGGCGCGCCGACCGGATTGCCCTTGCCGCCGGTGAGTTCGAAGATCAGGTCGTTGCGGATTTCCTGACCGAGGCGTCCGTCGATTTCGAGAATTTCGACTTGGCGAAGATCGTCGCGCAGCTTCGCGCCGGCGCCGAACAGGGTGGACTGGCCGTACATGGGCTGGAAGCAGCCGCCGAGGGAAGCAGCCAGCAGTAATACCGCGGCGCCCCTCCAAGCCTTTGAAATCGTTGAGTTACGCGACCACATTCACGATTCTCTGCGGGACCACCACGATCCGCTTCGGGGCTTTGCCGCCCAGCGCCTGTTGTACCGCATCCAATGCTAACACGGCCTTTTCGACTTCGCCCGCAGGGGCGTCGCGCGAGACCGTCACATCCGCCCGCTTCTTCCCGTTGACCTGAACAGGCAGGGTAATTGTGTCTTCCACAAGGAGGGCCGCCTCGACCTCGGGCCAGGGCTCTTCGGCAATTAACTTTTCGTGGCCGAGCGCGGCCCAGCATTCCTCGGCGAGGTGCGGCATCATCGGTGCCGCGATGCGGACGAGGATTTCCGCGGCTTCGCGGAAGGCCCATGCAAGATCGGGCGAGGGTGTCTTGTTCGCTTCGAGCGCGGCGCCGATCGCGTTCGCGGCTTCGTAGATGTGCGCGACGCAACGGTTGAAGCGAAGCTTCTCGATGTCCTCGCCGACGCGGGCAAGTGCGGTGTGTGCTGCCTTGCGCACGGCGGTTGCGGCGTCTGAGAACTGCGCCGGTTTCGCCGTGCCGGCTTTCGCGCCGATTTCCGAAAGTTCGTTTGCAAGACGATAAAGCCGCTGCACGAAGCGCGAGGCGCCCTGCACGCGGTCTTCGGTCCATTCGACGTCGCGCTCGGGCGGCGAGTCCGACAACATGAACCAGCGCGCGACATCCGCGCCGTAGGTTTCCATGATGTCGTCGGGATCGACGGTGTTACGCTTGCTCTTCGACATCTTCTCGATCGGGCCGATCGCGACCGGCTCGTTGTTCGAGAGGAGAAAGGCTTTTCGTTTGTCGCCGTCGAGTTCGATTTTCACTTCGGCCGGCGAAACGAAGGTGCCGTCTTTCTTCTGGTAGGTTTCGTGTACGACCATGCCCTGCGTGAAGAGGCCCTTGAATGGCTCGTCGATGTTCGCGTGGCCGGTCTGCTTCATCGCGCGGGTGAAGAAGCGGGAATACAGGAGATGCAAGATCGCGTGCTCGACGCCGCCGATATATTGATCGACCGGCATCCAGTATTGCGCAGCCTTCAAGTCAGTCGGCGTCTGCGCGTCGGGCGCGGTGAAGCGCAGGAAATACCACGACGAATCGACAAAGGTATCCATGGTGTCGGTTTCGCGCCGCGCGGAGCCGCCGCATTGCGGGCATGACACATCGCGCCAGGTCGGATGGCGGTCGAGCGGATTTCCCGGGCGATCGAAATTGATGTCTTCGGGAAGGACGACGGGAAGGTTCTCGTCCTTCTCCGGCACCACGCCGCACTTCTCGCAATGGATTACAGGGATCGGGCAGCCCCAATAGCGCTGGCGCGAAATGCCCCAGTCGCGCAGGCGGAATTGCACCTGCCGCTGCGCCACCGGACGGTTGCCGATGCTTTGTTTTTCAAGCCTTTTTGCGACTTCTTCCTTCGCGGCATCGACCGTCATGCCGTCGAGGAAGCGCGAATTCGCGAGCCTGCCGTCTTCGACATAAGCCTCGTCGCCGACTTCGAACGTCTTCGGATCCGCGCCTTCGGGAATGACCACAGGGCGCACGGGCAGATTATATTTCCGCGCGAAGTCGAGATCGCGCTGGTCGTGCGCGGGACAGCCGAAGATCGCGCCGGTGCCGTATTCCATCAGCACGAAGTTCGCGATGTAGACCGGAAGCTCCCAGGAATCGTCGAACGGATGTTTGGCGCGCAGGCTCGTGTCGAAGCCCAGCTTCTCCGCCTTGTCGATCGCTTCCTGCGCGGTGCCGATCTTCTTGCACTCTTCGATAAAGGCGACCGCCTTCGGATCGCGCGCGGCGACCGCCTTCGCAATCGGATGATCGGGCGAGATCGCAATGAAGCTCGCGCCGAACAGCGTGTCGGGGCGCGTGGTGAAGACTTCAACCTCGCCAAACTCGCCTTCGGGCTTCGCCAGCATGAAGCGGCAGAGCAAACCTTCCGAGCGGCCGATCCAGTTCTTCTGCATCAGCCGGACTTTTTCTGGCCAGCGGTCGAGCGTGTCCAACGCGTCGAGCAATTCCTGCGAATAGTCCGTGATCTTGAAGAACCATTGCGTCAGTTCGCGCTGCTCGACTTCCGCGCCGGAGCGCCATCCCTTGCCGTCGATCACTTGTTCGTTGGCGAGCACGGTCATGTCGACCGGGTCCCAGTTCACCTTCGAGACCTTGCGCTCGACGAGCCCGGCCTTCCAGAAATCCAGAAACATTTTCTGCTGGTGGCGGTAGTAGCTCGGATCGCAGGTCGCGATCTCGCGGCTCCAGTCGAGGGACAAGCCCATCGACTTGAGCTGCTTCTTCATGGTTGCGATGTTTTCGTAGGTCCACTTCTTCGGGTGAACCTTGTTCTGCATCGCCGCGTTTTCCGCCGGCATGCCGAAGGCGTCCCAGCCCATCGGGTGCAAGACGTTCTTGCCCTTGGCGCGCATGTAGCGCGCGACCACGTCGCCCATGGTGTAGTTACGGACGTGACCCATGTGGATGCGTCCCGACGGATAGGGAAACATCTCGAGCACGTAATATTTGGGGCGCGGGTCGTCGTTCTTCGTCTTGAAGATTTCGCGCTCGTCCCAGATTTTCTGCCAGCGGGGCTCGGCCGCGCGGGCGTTGTAACGCTCGTTTTTCATGGGTCTTTATAGGGTCCGAAAACGGCCGGTTTGGACCACGAATCGCCATTCCAAGCAATGGTTTCGGGCTTGTCAGGGCTGTCCGGACGCGCGAGACAGGCGAAATGAGCGATGCCAGCGCCGAAAACCTGCGCGAAATCCTTCGCCAGATCGAAAAGGCCGCGAAAGCTACCGGGCGCGAACCGTCTTCGGTCCAACTGGTCGCGATTTCGAAGACCTTCGGCGCCGATGAAATCGCGCCGGTGATCGAAGCGGGGCAGCGGCTGTTCGGCGAGAACCGGGTGCAGGAAGCGAAGGCCAAGTGGCCGGGCCTGCGCGAGCACTATTCCGGAATCGAGTTACATCTCGTCGGGCCGCTGCAGACCAACAAGGTCAAGGAAGCGCTTGCGCTGTTCGATGCGATTCATTCGCTCGACCGGCCGAAGCTCGCGGCGGAGCTTGCAAAGGAAATCCAGAAGGCGGGCCGCGCGCCGCTTTTATTCGTGCAGGTGAATACCGGCGCCGAGCCGCAGAAGGCGGGCGTGCTGCCGGAAGACGCGGATACGTTCATCAAGGAATGCCGCGAGACGCATTCACTCGAGATCGCGGGGTTGATGTGTATTCCGCCGGCGGACGAAGCGCCCGCACCGCATTTCGCGCTGACGAAGAAAATCGCCGAGCGCAACGGGTTGAAGCTCTTGTCGATGGGCATGAGCGCGGATTTCGAAAGCGCGATCGCTTTCGGCGCGACGCACGTGCGCGTGGGGAGTGCGATCTTCGGCAGCAGGCCGAAGCTCGTTTAGTTGCCATTCGGTCCGCATGGTCGTGCGATCCGGCACGACAAGATTAACGAATCTCAATCCAGCAATTTTTTGCGAGCAGCGGCAATAACTTTTGCAAATCGCCGCGCTTCAGCGCGACGCATCCGGCCGTCGGCGTGAAACCTTTTCGCGCGAAGTGAATGAACACGGCGCTGCCGCGAAACGGAACGCGCGGGCGCGTGTTGTGGTCGAGTTCGATGACAAGATCGTAGAGATGATCCTCGCGCCACAGCCGGTCGGCGCTGCTCGACGGCGGGAGTTTCACCGGACGATTGTAGTTCCGGTCGCGCGGGTCTTCGCACCAGCCGTCGTCCTCGCCGATGCGGCGAATCGGAATTGCCGCGTCCGGCCGGGCCAGGCGATCGGCGCGCCACCAGATTCGCAGGAGCCGGAAGCGCCCGCGAGGCGTTGCGCCATCGCCCTCACGCTTATTTGCGCGGATGCCACCGCGGCCCATAGCGACCGGAAATGCCCGGTTTCCGGCAATCAGGTGCCCACGGGTTGGGCTTCCAGCCGCCGCCGTGACCCGAATGAGGCTCAGTCCGCCGTTCCGCACGCGATTGTCCCGTCTCGTTCCGCCCCTACACAAAAGCGTGTAATGTCAAACCCTTGCTTGGCAAGGGGGAGTTGGCTACTCCCCCGGGCCAAGAAAAACAGCAACAGGTTCAAAGCGCTCCATGGCCAATGCCCGCACGATTGTCGTTGTCGATGATGACGCAGAGTTGCGCGAAACGCTGCTCGAACAGCTCGCGCTGCATCAGGAATTCGCGACCGAGTCCGCCGATTCCGCGCAAGCCGCGATCGAGCGCGCGAAACTCGGCCACATCGATCTGCTGATCATGGATGTCGGCCTGCCGGACATGGACGGCCGCGAGGCGGTGCGTGTGATGCGCAAGAACGGCTTCAAGTCTCCGGTGATCATGCTCACCGGACACGACACCGATTCCGATACCGTGCTCGGGCTGGAAGCCGGCGCGAACGATTACGTCACCAAACCATTCAAGTTCGCGGTGTTACTCGCGCGTATCCGCGCGCAGCTTCGCAGCCACGAGGCGAGCGAGGACGCGATCTTTCCGGTCGGCCACTACTCGTTCCGTCCGGGCGCAAAGCTCCTGGTCGACGAAAAAGGCAAGAAGACGCGGCTTACCGAAAAGGAAACCGCGATCCTGCGCTATCTCTACCGCGCCGGAAAAACGCCGGTGCCGCGCGACCAGTTGCTCACCGAAGTCTGGGGTTACAATTCCGGCGTGACCACGCATACGCTTGAGACGCACATCTATCGCCTGCGCCAGAAGATCGAGAAAGATCCTTCCAACGCGAGCCTCCTCGTCACCGAGGGCGGCGGCTACAAGCTCGTTCCTTAAAGGAAGCGATGGCGCTCGAAGACGACATTCTTTTTCTGCGCCGGATCGCGACCTTTCGCGTGCTCGGGCCTGACGCGCTGCGGGTGCTCGCGATCAGCCTCGAAACCATTCATCTGCGCGCCGGCGACGTGTTGTTTGAGGAAGGCGAGCCTGCCGACAGCGCCTATGCGGTAGTGGCCGGCGCAATCCGTCTTCGCCGCGCGACCGCCAAGCCGCTCGAAGAGCCGATTTTGGTAGGCGAGGGCGGGCTGATCGGCGAAAGTGCGCTGATCGTCGATACCGACCGGCCAGCTTCTGCGATCGCATCCGAGCCTTCGACGCTCTACAAGATCCCGCGCGGCATTTTCATGCGTCTGCTGGAAAGCGACGTCGAGGCCGCGGCGGGCCTTCGCGCGATGATCGCCCGGCGGATCGATGCGGTACTCGACGATCTCGATACGGTGCTGCCGCGTTTCGAGCAGAACGTCTGAGCGTTAGAGTTTAAACTCCGCAATGACCGGAACATGGTCGGAAGGCTGCTGCCAGCCGCGCGAAGGCTTGAACACCTTCATGCTCTGCGCCGTCCCTTCGAGCGCCGAACTTGCCCAGATGTGATCGAGGCGGCGGCCACGATCAGCTTCTTTCCAGTTGTCGGCCGCGCGATAACTCCACCAGGTGTAGAGCTTCTGCTCATCCGGCACGAAGCCGCGCATGACGTCGATCCATTTGCCGGCGTTGCGCGCGTGTTCGAATTTCTCGACTTCGACCGGCGTGTGGCTCACCACCTTCAACATTTGCTTGTGGCTCCAGACATCGTGCTCGCGCGGCGCGACGTTGAGGTCGCCGACCAGAATCGAGCGCGTGCCGTTCTTTGCGTCCTGCGCGACCGAGCAGGTCGCAAGCTCGTCGAGAAACTGGAGCTTGTGCTCGAACTTCACGTTGAGCGCGGGATCGGGAATATCGCCGCCCGCCGGCACATAGAAGTTATGGATCGTGAGCGGCTTATCGAGTTTCGCCTTGCGTTCGAAGGTCACCGAAACATGGCGCGCGTCGTTCTTGCCACAGAAGAAATTCTTGGTCTGATCCTCGAACGGATGGCGGGCGATGACGGCGACGCCGTGATAGCCCTTCTGGCCGTGGATCGCGATGTGTTCGTAGCCGAGCTTCTTAAAGTCGTTCAGCGGAAACTTGTCGTCGGGACATTTGGTTTCCTGCAGGCACAATACGTCGGGCTGGAAGCGCGCGAGAAAGCGCTTCACCTGCGGAAAACGAAGACGAACGGAATTGATGTTCCAGGTCGCGACGGAAAAGGTCATCGTGCATTTAGGCGCATAAGCCAGGCGCGCGCCAGCGCTATTGCTGATAGCGCGTGAAGTCGATCTTGAAGAGACCGGGATCGGGCCGCGTTTTGGAATCGAGATCGTAGATTGTAACCGTGGTGTCGAAGCCTTGCGGATCGGTGATGGTCCACTGCTTCAACTGGCTGTCCTTCGCGCCGAACAGCATCCGCAGGCGATGCGTGCCCGCGATCTGCGACTTCTCTTCGATCACGACGGTGATGAAGATATCGTCCTGAAAGACATTGGTGACGTTGCTGTCATTGAGAAGATCGATCTTCTCGGCGAGCAAAAAGCGCAACGGCGTCTGGCCGAGCGGATAGATGTCCTGGGTTGCGAGCGTGCGGTTGCGAACGGCGACGGATGAGCCGTCGGAGATCAGCTCGATCGGGCTCGGATCGTCATACTGAAAACGCACGCGGCCCGGGCGCTGCATGAAAAATTCGCCGTCGGTCTTGCCGCCATCGGGACCGATCTGGTGAAACTTGCCGACCAGCGTCGCGGTCGAATTGAAAAACTTCGTGACGCGCTCGAGCGCCGCGAGCTGTTTGGCGTCGAGCTGTACGCCTGACTTGGTGGTTGCGATGGCCGGACCTTGCTGCTGCGCTTTCGGCTGCTGTTTCTTTTCCGCCGCATTCTGCGCGAGCGAAGCGGAGGCAAGCGGCAGCGCGCTAAGCATCAGAATTGCCGAGAACTTGGTCAGCCGATTCATCTGTTCCTCGAGGATTGCCGAATCATCGGGTTGGCCCCGCGCAGGGCCGATACATAATACCGGTAACGGCGGGAAAGTAGCGGTTCCGGAAGCGGCATGAACAGGGCGCTCCCGCAGGCGGTTTCTAGAAAGCGGCTATGGCGATTTGGCGACGATTCCGGGATCAATCGGCCCCGCCGCCCGCCAGAATCTCGCGTTTTCCGGAGTGGTTTGCGGCGGAAATGACGCCTTCCATCTCCATGCGCTCGATCAGGGTCGCGGCGCGATTGTAGCCGATCTGGAGGCGGCGCTGGACGTAGGAGGTCGAAGCCTTGCGGTCGCGCAGCACGATTGCGACCGCGCGCTCGTAGAGATCGCCGCCTTCCTCGCCCATCGCGGATTTGTCGAATACCGAACCGTCCTCGCCTTCCGGCGGTTCGGCGGTGATTTCCTCGAGATATTCCGGAACGCCCTGCTCTTTCAGATGGCGCACGACGCGCTCGACTTCCGAATCCGACACAAACGGCCCGTGGACGCGCGAGATGCGCGAGCCGCCGGCCATGTAAAGCATGTCGCCCTGACCGAGGAGCTGCTCCGCGCCCTGCTCGTTCAAGATGGTGCGGCTGTCGATCTTCGACGACACCTGGAAGGAGATGCGGGTCGGGAAGTTCGCCTTGATCGTGCCGGTGATGACGTCGACCGACGGGCGCTGCGTCGCCATCAAGAGATGGATGCCGGCGGCGCGCGCCATCTGTGCGAGGCGCTGGATCGCGCCTTCGATGTCTTTGCCTGCGACCATCATCAGGTCCGCCATTTCGTCGACCACGACGACGATGAACGGCAAGGGCTCGAGATCCATCTCCTCGGATTCGTAAATCGCTTCGCCGGTCTCGCGGTCGAAACCGGTCTGCACAGTGCGCTTGATCGACTTGCCCTTGGCGGCGGCCTCGACCACCGCCTCGTTGAAGTTCGCAATGTTCCGCACGCCGAGCTTCGACATCTTCTTGTAGCGCTCTTCCATCTCGCGCACGGCCCATTTCAACGCGATCACGGCCTTGCGCGGATCGGTCACGACCGGCGACAAGAGATGCGGGATGCCGTCATAGACGGAAAGTTCGAGCATCTTCGGGTCGATCAGGATCAGGCGGCACTGCTCGGGCGAGAGCCGGTAGAGCAGCGAAAGAATCATGGTGTTGATCGCGACCGATTTGCCGGAGCCGGTGGTGCCGGCGATCAGCAAATGCGGCATGCGCGCGAGATCGGCGATCACCGGCTCGCCGCCGATGTTCTTGCCGAGACAGAGGGGTAGGCTCGAAGGCGTGTCGCGGAAGTCGCGCGATTCAAGCTGCTCGCGCAGCACGACCTTCTCGCGCTTCGCGTTCGGCAATTCGATGCCGATCGCGTTCTTGCCGGGGATCACGGCGACGCGCGCGGAGACTGCGCTCATCGAACGCGCAATGTCGTCGGCAAGACCGATCACGCGCGAGGACTTGATGCCGGGCGCGGGTTCGAGTTCGTAGAGCGTCACGACCGGACCCGGGCTCGCGTTGACGACCTGGCCCTTCACGCCGAAGTCGTCGAGTACGCTTTCCAGCATGCGGGAATTTTCCTCGAGCGCCTTCACCGAAAGCGCGGGCGCGCGCGAGCCGCTCGCTGCCGCGAGAATGTCGAAGGGCGGAAGATGATACGAGCCGCCGCGACGGCGGGGCTTTTTCCGCGATGCGGCTGCCGCAGGCTTCCGGCGCGGTTCGTCGGCTTCTTCCTCGTCGTCCTCGTATTCTTCGTCTTCGTAGCCGCCCTCTTCCTCGTATTCGGCATTGGCACCCTTGCCCGGTACCAGCGTCGGTTCGCGGCGCGTGCTCTTGGTGAGCGGCAGTTCGGGTTCGGCTGCGAAGAACGCGGCGAGACGTTCGCGCAACGAGCGCTTCACTTTCGGCGGGCGGCGTCCGGAAAGCCGCGCGCGCAACATGTAGAAGACATGGAATACGCTGCCGAAGCCTGCAGAGACGCGCGAGAACAGGCTCGCGGGTTCGGCGGGCTCGCCAAGTTCGCCGTCATCGCCGTAGTCGTCGAGCTCGCGTGCCGGCGGCTCCTGTTGGAAGCCCGCACCGAGCGCGATCGCGAGTGTGAACACCATCGGCATTGCAAACAGGAGGCCCATCAGGATGCGGCTTGCATTCGCAGTTGAGCCGAGCAGCAGCGAGGGAATGAAAATCAAAGAATCGCCGATCGCTCCACCGAGTCCGGTCGGCAGCGGCCAACTCGAAGGCGCGCGGAAGCAGGCGGCAAGTCCGCACGCGAACAGCGCCGCACCGAGCCAAAACAAGATGCGAACCTTCCAGCGCTTGGGCGCGCGATGTGTCATCACGAGCCAGCCCCAGATCGCGACGGGGAGCAGCAGCACGAGCGAACCGAGACCGAACACCTGCATTGCGAAATCGGAGAAGGCGGCACCCGCACGGCCCATCAGATTTTTCACGGTGCCGTCGGCGGCGTAACCGAAGTTCGGATCCTGCGACGACCAGGTGCCGATCGCGACGAGGCACGCGACCACGAGCGCAATCAGCGCGAGGCCGCGCAATTCGGCGAGGCGGCGATGGAACGCGCTGACGATTTCTTCGGGAAACAGGCTGGCGTTTCTGGCAGAGGACTGGCGCATTCTTGCGATCCGACTATTTTCCGAAAGATGCGAGGCGCGTGAGCGCTTCTTCGGTGGTTTTCAAATCATCGACGAGGGCAACCCGGATATACCCGGCGCCCGGATTTTTTCCGTCCGCGCCCTCGCGGGCAAGATAACTTCCCGGCACGACGCGAAGCCCGGCTTCGCTGAACAGAGTCTTCGCTGCGGTTTCGTCGTCGCCGAGCGCGGTTATATCGAGCCAGAGGAAGAAGCCGCCTTCGGGACGTTTGTGCCCGAAGCGTTGGCCGAGCAATTTATCCGCGAGATCGAATTTCTCGCGATAGAGCTTGCGAGTGTCCTCGACATGATGCTCGTCGGAGTAAGCCGCGACAGCGACTTCCTGCAGCGGCTCGGGCACCTGTGGCGCACAGACGTTGCGAAGATCAGCGTAAGCCGCGATGAATTTCGCGTCGCCCGCGGCGAAGCCGCAACGCAATCCTGGTAAGTTCGAGCGCTTGGAGAGCGAATTGAAGGCGACGACGTTGTCGAAGCTCACGCCGCAGGATTCCAGCGCGCCAGCCGGCTTCTTGTCGCCGAGCCAGATTTCCGAATAGCACTCGTCGGCAAAAACATAGGCGCCTGCTTTGCGCGCGCGCGCGATCACTTTCTCCAAGGTCTCGCGCGGCAGCACCGAGCCCTGCGGGTTCGCGGGCGAGCAGAGATAGATCGCAACGGTGCGCTTGAAGAGATCGTCGGAAACCGCGTCGTAGTCGGGGATGAAATTGTTTTCGCGCCATGCGGGAAGCGCCACGAGTTCGCAGCCCGTCACTTCCGCGCCCGCGCCGTAAGCCGGATAAAACGGATTGGGCACGATGATCGCGGGCTTGTTAGCGCGCTCGCCGAGCAGACGCTTCGCGGCGATGCTTGCCAGGAACAGTCCTTCGCGGCTGCCGTTCAGCACCACGACTTCTTTATTCGGGTCGATTGTGCGCGGGAGTTTGTAGCGGCGGCCGAGCCAGTTCGCGGCGGCCATGCGAAAGCGGTCGGTGCCGCGCAGCATCGGATATTTAGCGAAGCCGTTGATGTGCGCGGCGATCACGGGCGCGACGAAGCCCGGCATCGGATGACGCGGCTCGCCGACGGAAAGATTGATGAGCGGCTTGCCGGGCTCGAGCCCTGCGAGCAATTCGGTCAGCCGCACGAAAGGCGATCTGGTGCCTCCATGCTCGCGCCTTCCGGCCAGTGCGCTTCCTGCCATGCCCGCCTCAAAGCCCTTGAATTTCAGGCCCAGACTTTAGGAATCGGCGGTTAAGGCGCGTTTAACCATCGGGGATCATGCGCATCCGGACAAACGAAAACCCCGGCTCGGGAGAGCCGGGGTTTCCTTACTTTTGTAAGGAAGGCCGGAGACGAGCCTCCGGCCGACCAGACTTAGTTGTAGGCGCGTTCGCCGTGATCGCTGATGTCGAGGCCTTCGCGCTCCTGATCCGGAGTCGGACGGAGACCGACGATCATCTTCACGATGTAGAACAGGATCGCGGAGCCGATGCCCGACCACAGGATGGTGACGCCCACCGCCTGCGCCTGGATGAGGACCTGGCCGAGGATGTCGTACGCCGGCGAATCGACCTTCAGGATCGGACCGGTGTAGTCGGTGATGCCGACGCCCCCGAGTGACGGCGCGGCAACGATGCCGGTGCCGATCGCGCCGATGATGCCGCCGATCGCGTGAACGCCGAACACGTCGAGCGCGTCGTCGTACTTGAAGATGTTCTTCACCGTCGTGCAGAAGAAGAAGCAGACGATGCCGGCGACGAGGCCGAGCACCATGCCGCCCATCGGACCCGCGAAGCCCGACGCCGGAGTGATGGCGACGAGACCGGCGACGATGCCGGAAGCGAGACCGAGCAGGCTCGGCTTACCCTTCACCAGCCATTCGATCAGCATCCATCCGAAGCCAGCGGTGGCGGTGGCGAGGAAGGTGTTGACGAAAGCGGTGACGGCCGAGCCGGTCGCTTCGAGGTTGGAGCCGGCGTTGAAGCCGAACCAGCCAAACCACAGCAGCATGGCGCCGATGTAGGTCATGACCAGCGAGTGCGGAGGCATCAGTTCCTTGCCGAAGCCGAGACGCTTGCCGACGATCAAGCAACCAACGAAACCGGCGATACCGGAGTTGATATGCACAACCGTGCCGCCCGCGAAGTCGAGCGCGCCGAGCTTGAAGAGATAGCCGCCGTCGGCCTGCACGGCCTCAAGCGCCGCTTGCGCTTTGGTCTTGGCGTCGCCAGCCGCGGCTGCAACCACCGCTTTCGCAGCGTCGGATACCGCGTCCGGACCGGCCCAATACCAAACCATGTGCGCGATCGGGAAGTAGACGAAGGTGATCCAGAGCGGGATGAAAACCGCAATGGCTGCGAACTTCGTGCGCTCGGCGATCGAGCCGAGCAAGAGGCAGGCGGTGATCGCGGCGAAGGTCGCCTGGAACATTACGAACACGAGTTCGGGGATCGCGACGCGATCCGTGAACGTGCCGCCCTTGGAGTCGTTGGCCAGACCCGTCAGGAATGCCTTCGAGAAGCCGCCGATGAAATCGGAGCCGCCGGTGAAGGTGAGCGAGTAGCCGTAGAGCGCCCAGAGGATGAGAACGATTACGACCGTGTAACCGACCTGCATCAGCATCGAGAGCATGTTCTTCGAACGGACGAGTCCGCCGTAGAACAGCGCGAGGCCGGGAACCGTCATCACGAGAACGAGGACCGTGGCGGTCATCATCCAGGTGGTGTCGCCCTTGTTAATGGTTGCGTCCTGCGCGAGCGCCGGATCGACGGCAAACACCGTCAAAGCCAGCGCGGCGAGAACCGCACCGAAAATGTTCTTAAACGTCATGGGAGAATTCTCCATCACATGTCTATGAGAGTTACGGGGATCAGAGCGCATCGGCGTTCTGTTCGCCGGTGCGGATCCGCACCGCTTGATCGATCGAGAAGACGAAAATCTTTCCGTCGCCGATCTGGCCGGTCTTGGCGGCCCCGGTGATCGCGTCGATCACCTTCTTGACTTGGTCAGTTGCGACCGCGACTTCGATCTTGAGCTTCGGCAGGAAGTTCACCGCGTATTCAGCGCCGCGGTAAATTTCGGTGTGTCCCTTCTGCCTTCCGTAGCCCTTGACCTCGGTAACGGTCAGTCCGTGTACGCCGATCCCGGTGAGGGCATCACGCACCTCCTCCAGTTTGAACGGCTTGATGATGGCCATGACGATCTTCATTTGGTTCCTGTCCCCCAGTGGTGCCGGAGACAAGGAGCTGCCGCCGGACGTGCTGATCGGACTCCGCCCACGAGAAATCGCTCCCGGAGGCGAGTCAGCACTTCCCTAAGCAGACGGCGTGCCAGACTCGGGCGCCGCCTGGGAATCGCTTGAGTCGCAAGGGCTTGGCTGACTCAGAAATGGGCAGGGGGAACCCGAGGTCTACGGAAAGCCGTAATTTTCGGGAGTTTCGCCTAACTTTTAGGCATTGATACTAGTGCTGACCATTTCGTGGTCAGAACGCAAAAACGCGCGGCTCTGGCCGCGCGTTTCGCTTTTCATGAGCAGCAGAATTGGCGGGCTTCAGGTGTGAACCGACTCGCCGTGCTGCGTGATGTCGAGGCCCATGCGCTCGTGATCGAGCGAGACGCGCAAGCCGACGAGTACATCGACGATTTTCAGAATCACCCAGGTCCCGACCGCGCACCAAACGAAGCAGATCCCGACCCCGATCAACTGCGTCAGCACCTGCGCGGCGTTGCCCTCAAGCAGTCCCTGTTGTCCCTGCGGGAGATCTTTCGTCACGGTGAAGGCACCGACCGCGAACACGCCGGTAAGCACCGTGCCGAGAATACCGCCGATGCCGTGGATACCGAAGACGTCGAGCGAATCGTCATAGCGCAACCGCTCTTTCAGCCAGGTACAGGCCCAGAAGCAGACGATGCCTGCGGCAAGGCCGATCACCACGCCATGCCACGGCAGAATGAATCCCGATGCCGGCGTGATCGTGCCGAGACCTGCGATCGCGCCGGAAATGATGCCGAGCACCGAAGGTTTTTTCCGCAGCCACCATTCCATCGCCATCCACGCGATCGCGCCGGAGCAGGCCGCGAGATGGGTTGCCAGAATCGCCATCGACGCGCGCGAACTTGCGGTAAGTGCAGAGCCGCCGTTGAAGCCGAACCAGCCGACCCAAAGAAGTGCGGTGCCGACCGCAGCCATCGTCAGATCGTAAGGCGCGAGATTTTCGGTGCCGTAGCCCCGGCGCGAACCAAGCACATAAGCCGCGACCACGCCGGCCACGCCGGCGTTGAGATGCACGACGATGCCGCCCGCGAAATCCATTACGCCCCAGGCCGAAAGAAAGCCGCCGCCCCAGATCCAGTGCGCGCTCGGCACATAGACCACGAAGAACCACGCGATCATGAAAATAATGAAGGCCGAGAAGCGCATACGGTCGGCGACCGAGCCTGCGATCAGGGCGCAGGTGATGACCGCGAACGTCATCTGATAGGTCGCAAACAGCGACTCCGGAAGATTAGACGCGAGCGAATTGACCGAGCTCAGGTCCATGCCCTTGAAAAAGAGTTTATCGAGATTGCCGAGCCAGGCGCCGTCGCCGGAGAAGGTCAGCGAGTAGCCGAACGCGAACCACAAAACGGAAATGAACATCACGGCGGCGAAGCTCTGCGCCATGGTCGCGAGCAGATTCTTTTTCCGTACCAAGCCTGCATAAAACAGCGCGAGTCCTGGGATCGTCATTAGAAGCACGAGCGCGGTCGCCGCGATCATCCATGCGGTGTCGGCGGCGTTGATGGTGCTCGCCTGCGCAACCGCGGGCGTCGCGGCGACGCACGCGCATGCCGCAAAGAGAATCCGAAAGCGTTTCATGAATAGCCCCCTGAAGATCGCGCTTATTTTCTAGAGCGCGTTGTTGTCGGTTTCGCCGGTGCGGATGCGGATCGCGCGTTCGATCGAGGTGACGAAAATCTTGCCGTCGCCGATCTGGCCGGTCTTTGCGGATTTCACGATGGCGTCGACGACCCGGTCCGCATTCGCGGAGGTCACGCCGATTTCGAGCCGCACCTTCGGCAGAAAGTGGATCGCGTATTCGGCTCCGCGATAGATTTCGGTGTGGCCCTTCTGGCGGCCGTAGCCCTTCACCTCGGAAACGGTGATGCCCTGCACGCCGACGGCGGCGAGCGCGTCGCGCACCTCTTCTAGCTTGAAGGGTTTGATGACGGCGATGATCAGCTTCATAAGCGCTCCCCCGATGCCGCCGGTTGTTTTTATGAAGAAGTGACGCCGGCAGGCTGCCGCCCAAAATTGAGGCGGCGTTCGCTGCACAGATTATCGGCGTTTCGCCAGAATTTTAAGCGGGCGGGAGTGCTCGGCGCCGCTTTTTGGGCAGCGCGCGGTGCGCCGCGATTTTTGAAATTTCGGCCGCTTCCTAGGGCTTTTTCTTCTCGAAATTCGGATCTTTCTTCCGAATCAGCCCTTCCTGAGCCACGGAAGCGACCAAAGTACCGTCGCGGGTGAAAAACTGGCCGCGTGAGAAGCCGCGGGCGTTATTGGCGTTCGGTGAATCCTGTGAATAGAGAATCCATTCGTCGGCCCTGAACGGCCGGTGGAACCAGAGTGCATGGTCGAGGCTCGCCGGCTGGATCGAGCGCGAGAATACCGAGCGCCCGTGCGGGATGAGCGAAGCATCCAAAAGCCCCATGTCGGAGGCGTAAGCCAAGACACAGCGATGGATCACCGGGTCGTCGGGAAGCGGCGCAATCGACTTCATCCAGACATTGAATTTCGGCTCGCGGTAATCCTTCGAGAGATAGCGCATGTATTCGACCGGGCGCATCTCGATCGGACGCGGGCGCTCGTAATATTTCCGCACCGCCTCGGGCAGCATCGGCATCACTTTCTCGCGGATGTCTTTTTCGCTCGCGAGCTGTTCGGGCATTGGCACCTTCGGCATCTCGGCCTGATGCTCGTAGCCGTCTTCGACTTTGTGAAACGAAACCCCCATCGAGAAAATCGCTTCGCCGTGCTGGATCGCTTTTACCCAGCGCGTGGTGAAGCTGCCGCCGTCGCGGATGCGATCGACTTCGTAGATGATCGGCGCCTTCGGGTCGCCGCCGAGCAGAAAATACGCGTGCAGCGAATGGCACTGGCGGTCGGGTACGGTGCGATAGGCCGCGACCAGCGCCTGGCCGATCACCTGGCCGCCGAAGACGCGCGTGAAGGTGTCCTTCGGCGAGTAGCCGCGAAACAAATTCACCTCGAGCGTTTCGAGATCGAGGATTTCGAGCAGCGACTGGACCGGCTTTTCCATCGGTAAACCTTCATTTACAGCCCGCGGGTTGCCGCGGAAGGTCTAACCTACTTATCTTGCCGCCATGAACAAGCAAATGCCGGATAAGCCGCTGGACGTTGCCATCGCGGGAGCGGGTATCGCGGGCGCGGCGCTGGGCGTCGCGCTGAAGCAGACGCTGGGCGGCGGCTTTTCGGTGGCGATGTTCGATCCGGCGCTCGCGCGTGAGCCCGCGCGCGACGACCGTGTGGTTGCGATCGCGGGCGGTGCGCGGCGGTTGTTCGAGGCGCTCGGCGTGTGGGAGCGGCTCGTCGAGGCACAGCCAATCCGCGCCATGGAAATTACCGACTCCAAGTTATCCGATGCGGTGCGCCAGACCTTCCTCGAGTTTTCCGAAGACGAGGAGGGCGAGCCCTTCGCACACATGGTGGAGAACCGCGCGCTGATCGTCGCGCTGCGGGAAGCGGCGGAAGAGGCCGGGATCGAACTTGTCGCTTCCGGGATCGATTCGTATTTGGCGGACGAAAGCTTCGCGACTTTCTCTTCCGGCGAAAAACAATATCGCGCGCGGTTGCTTGCCGCCGCCGACGGTGCGCAATCGCGGCTGCGTTCGCTTGCAAAGATTCAGACGATCGCGCGCGGCTACGACCAGTCCGGCATCGTCGCGACCATCGGGCATGCGCGCGAACACGACAGCAAGGCCGTGCAACATTTCCTGCCGAGCGGCTCGTTTGCGATCCTGCCGCTGACGGGAAAGCGCTCGTCCATCGTCTGGACCGAGGCCAGCGCGGAAGCAAAACGCATCGTCGCGCTGCCGCCGGCGGAGTTTCTCGCCGAACTCGAATTGCGTTTCGGGCTGCAACTCGGCGAACTCGAAGTGCTGTCGCCCGCGCGCGCGTACCCGTTGCAGATATCGATTGCGCGTTCGTTCATCGCCGAGCGGCTCGCGCTCGTCGGCGACGCGGCGCATGTCATTCATCCGCTCGCCGGGCAGGGACTGAACATGGGCCTGCGCGATGTTGCGGCACTCGCCGAGTGCATCGCGGACAATGCGCGGCTGGGGCTTGATCCCGGTGCGCCGGAACTGCTTTCGCGCTACCAGCGCTGGCGCCGCGCGGATACGGTGGCGATGGGGCTTGCGACCGACGGGCTCAATCGTCTTTTTTCGAACGACTCGACACCGCTGAAATATCTGCGCGACCTGGGTCTCGGCATCGTCGACCGCGCGCCCGCGCTCAAAAAGTTTTTCGCCCGCGAGGCGGCGGGCCTCACGGGCGATGTACCAAAGCTCTTGCGCGGAGAGTTTATTTAATCCGCGAGCGGGCGGGCTTCCTCCGGCAGCATGATCGGAATGCCGTCGCGGATCGGATAGATCAGCTTTGCCGCGCGCGAGACCAGCACCTGCTTTTCGGCATCGTATTCCAGCGGACCCTTGGTCACGGGGCATACGAGAATTTCCAGAAGCTTGGGATCGACGGTGTGACGGTCGGTGTTCATCAGGTTCTCCAGCAATCGCGGGGAAGATCAGCGCAATAAACGCCGATACTACTGCAAGGTTCCGTTTTCTTCACCTTCGCCTGCGGCGAGCGTGATTTCGGTGGCTGCGACAAGAAGCTGCGCACGCGTTTTCAGATCACGTGCCTCGAGCAGCGCTTGTTTCTCGCGGACACCGAAGGGCGACATCAGGGAAAGACCGTTGACCAGCGCCTCGGTCGGCGCCTGCTTGATGCCGGACCAGTCGGCCTCGATCGAATTCGCGGCGAGATAATTCGCGAGCGTTTTCAGAAGCGACTCGCGATCGACTTCGTCTTCGCCTAGCCCCTGCACGAGATCTTCCGCGAACAGGCCGTAATCGACCTTGCACTGGCGGTAGGGCGTCGTCACCGTGAGCTCCTCGACCACGCGAAAGCGCGCGATGCCGGTGAGGATAACCGAGTAGCGCCCGTCGCCGCTCTCGCCGAAATTCGTGAGCCGTCCGACGCATCCGACCGGATAAAGCGGCGGCACTTTCTCCGCGCCTTCTTCGGGCTCGTTCGGCTGGATCATGCCGATCACGCGCTCGCCCTGGATCGCATCCTCGATCATCTGGAGATAGCGCGGTTCGAAAATATTAAGCGGCAGTTCCACGCGGGGAAGCAGCAACGCGCGCGGCAGCGGAAACACCGGAATGATGTCCGGGATATCCTTCGGCGAACGATAGGGATTGTTGATCGCCATTCGCTGCTTTCGCTCTTACGAGAATAGAATCGTCGAAAGTTTCTTGCGCGCGTCGACGGTCGCTTCGTCCATCGGCCCCCAGGCGTCGAAGAATTGCAGCAACTGCTTGCGCGCGGCTTCGTCGTTCCACTTGCGGTCTTTCTTGATGATCGCGAGTAGATGCTCGGCGGCCTTCGCCTTCTCGCCTTTCGCGCTCAGCGAAATAGCGAGATCGAGACGAGCCTGATGATCGTCCGGGTTCGCATTCACTTTTGCCTCGAGATCACCGCCTTCGCTGCTCACTTTGCCGGCCTGCTCGGCGAGATCGAGCGCTGCTTTGGCGGCGGTGATCGCAGGCGCCACGGTCTTGTCTTTCGAAGCGTCCGCCGGAATCAGCGCGAAAGTTTCCTGCGCCTGTTCGAGATCGCCGGCCGCGATATGGCAGCGCACGAGACCCGCAAGCGCGCGGGCATTCGTAGGCTCTTCCGTGAGCACTTCAGCGAAGAGCGAGGTCGCATCCTCGAATTCATTAGCGGCAAGTTTCGCCTCGGCTTCGTTGAGCAATTCGGTCGAAGGATTGGTCTTGCCGGTGAGGCGCTCGATAAAAGCGGTGACCTGACCCTCGGGTAGCGCGCCGACGAAGCCATCCACCGGTTGGCCTTTATCGAAAGCAAAGACCGCCGGAATCGACTGGATGCCGAGCTGCCCCGGAATTTGCGGGTGCTTGTCGATGTCCATCTTCACGAGCTTCACCGCGCCGCCGGCGGCGCGCACGGCCTTTTCGAGAATCGGGGTCAGCGTCTTGCAGGGCCCGCACCACTCGGCCCAGAAATCCACGAGGACCGGGCGCTTCTTCGATTCCTCGACCACGTCCTTCATAAAGGTCTGGGTCGTGGTGTCGGAAACCAGATCGCCTGCAGCAGGGGCCGCGGCGCCGTTTCCCGGATTCAACTCCATATTTCGCTCCTGATGGGCGGGTTCCGGACCATAAATGGGGTCCGAAGCGCTCGAAAGCAAATCGCGATGTCCGGAATGCCGGGCAAGCTGCGTTAATCCTCGGCATATCGAAGGTGTTGCGCGGGCCGGGTCTTTTGCCTAGAACCCCGCTCTACCCGGCGGGGGCGACCCCGCCAACCGGATGCGGGTGTAGCTCAGGGGTAGAGCACGACCTTGCCAAGGTCGGGGTCGAGGGTTCGAATCCCTTCGCCCGCTCCAATTTCTCCAAAATCAGCCGCCGATTATGTGCAGCACGATTTCGCGCGCATGCGGGCGCGCGCGGTGCTCGAACAGATAAATCCCCTGCCAGGTGCCGAGCACCGGACGGCCGTCCACGATTGGAATTGAAAGACTGGTCTGGGTGAGCGCTGCGCGCAGATGCGCGGGCATGTCGTCGGGGCCTTCCGCCGCATGGATATAGAGGTCCGATTCTGGCGCGATGCGCTCGAAATAATTCTGCATATCAGTCTGCACATCGGGATCAGCGTTCTCCTGAATCAAGAGCGATGCCGAGGTGTGGCGGCAATAGACGGTGAGCAGGCCGGTCGAGAATTTTTCGGAAGCAAGCCAGCGCAGCACCTGATGCGTAAACTCGACGAGGCCGCGGCCTTTGGTTTCGATCATCAGCGTGTGCGTTGCCTGACGCATGTTGGATGTCCCGCTCTAATGTCCCGCGGCGAGCGTGCCGATATAGCGCGGATCGGAAACGCCGGTGATGCCTTCGGGTGTGACCAGAATCGAATTCGCCGCGCCGATACTGAACGGAAAGAAGTTCACCTTGTGGCCGTAGCGCGCGAGTGTTGCCATGCCCTCCGGCTTCATGAAATGCTCGAGCGCGCGCTCGGCGCGGATTTCGTCCGGCATCCACTGATGATGGAAGCGCGGCAGCAACACCGCGTCGGCGACGCTGAGCTTGTGATCAATCACGCCGGAGACGACGCGCAAGACGGTGGTGATGATGGTCGAGCCGCCGGGCGATCCGGTGACGAGAAAGACTTTGCCGTCCTTCAGCAAGATCGCAGGCGTCATCGAGGAGAGCGGCTTCTTGTTCGGTCCGGGCGCGTTCGCAGCGCCCCCGATCAGGCCGAACGCGTTCGGCACGCCGGGCGCGAGCGAAAAATCGTCAAGCTCGTTGTTGAGCAGCACGCCGGTGCCTTCCGCAACTAGGCCGAGCCCGAAATTCAGATTCAGCGTAACGGTGGCGGCGACCGCGTTGCCGTACTGATCGAGCACGGAATAATGCGTGGTGTTGTCACCTTCCTTCTTCGGCGTGACACCTGCGCGGATTTTGGAGGAAGGCGTCGTGCGCTCGAGATCGATCGTCGCACGGACTTTCGCCGCATACTCTTTTGACGTCAGCCGCGTCAGCGGCACGTTCACGAAAGATGGATCGCCGAAAAACTCGGCGCGGTCGGCATAGGCGCGCTTCATCGCCTCGACCATGAGATGCACGGTTTCCGGCGCATTCGGCCCGTGTTTGGATAGATCATAGCCTTCGAGAATGTTGAGCAATTCGATCAGCAGCGCGCCGCCGGAGGAAGGCGGCGGCATCGAAAGCACGTCATAGCCGCGATAGTTGCCGCGCACGGCTTCCAGCACTTCGGTCCTGTATTGTGCGAGATCGTTCGCGGTCATGACGCCGTCGGCTGCGCGCACGGCGGCTGCGATTTTTTCCGCGATCTCGCCGCGATAGAAGGCGTCCGGCCCGCGTTTCGCAATCGCTTCCAGCGTATTGGCGAGATCGCTTTGCACGAGCGTGTCGCCGTGCTTCAGCGGTACGCCGTCTTTCGCGAAAATCTTCGCGGTCGAAGGCCAGCGGAGCAGAGTCCGCTGAAAGAATGTAATAGATCGCTCCAGATCGCTTTCGACCGGAATGCCGCCGCGCGCAAGCTTGATCGCGGGCGCGATTAGCTCAGCAAGCGTGAATTTGCCGGAGCCGAATTTTTCGAGCGCGGTCGCAAGTCCCGACACGCTGCCCGGCACGCCGACGCCAAGCCCAGTGCGAAGCGATTTCGCAATATCCGGCTTGCCTGTTTCATCGAGAAAACTTTTCGCGCTGATAGCGGCGGGTGCAACTTCACGGAAGTCGAGCGCGACGGCCTGCTTCTTTTCCGCGAGCCAGATCACGAAGAAACCGCCGCCGCCGAGATTGCCCGCGCGCGGATGGGTCACCGCGAGTGTAAAACCCACGGCAACAGCGGCATCGACCGCGTTGCCGCCTCTTTGCAGCACATCGAGACCGACGCGGGTCGCGATCGCATCTTGCGTCGTGACCATGCCGTGTTTTGCGACGACGGGCGCGACTTTACCCGCGAGCCTCGTGATGTCGGTCGCAGGATCGGGAGCGTTCTGTGCGAGCGAATGCGAGGCGAGCGCGGCGAAAAAGGCCGCGATGCCAAGGAGCCGCAGCGCTGGATGATAGATCGCACGCAAGAGAGTTACGCCCGTCTCAGCGCGCCATCGAATAATATTCCGGGTTCGGCTCGTTGCCGGTCGCGGTCGCGAGCCGGTTCGACATGTTGAAGAATGCGGCGACCGCGGAAATATCCCAGATGTCGCGCTCCGTGAATCCGGCCTTGCGAAGGGCCGCGCGATCTTCCTCGCCGACTTCCCACGGCGTCTCGGTGAGCTTCCACGAGAAATCCAGCATCGCGCGGGTGCGCGCATCGAGTTCGGCGGCGCGGTAATTCGCGACAAAGGTTTCCGCCAGCATCGGATCGCCGATGAGTTTGCGCAGCACCGCGCCGTGCGCGACGAGGCAATAATGGCAATGGTTCGCGGAGGAGACGACGACCGCGATCATTTCGCGTTCGATCTTGGAAAGTCCCGATTTCGCAAGCATCAGGTCGTCCGACATCGCGACGAAGGCCTTGAGTTTCGCCAGATCGAACGAATAGGCCCGCAGCACGTTGGGGATGAAGCCGAGCTTTTCCTGACACTTGGCGAAATAAGCCTGCATCGCCTCGTCGAGTTCGGCGGGCGAAAGGTCGAGTGCGATCACCTTTTCGCGTTTTGCTCCGGCTTTCGCGGTTTCGGTCGCTGCCTTCATGGGGATGTCCTTTTTGGCGTTTAGAGCGAGACTATCAGCCGGAAAGCCCGGCTGAAACCGCGGCCCCTCGACAGCAGGTGCGCGGAGGCGGAAACTCATTGGAAACCGGCGCCGCGACTCGCGAGAACGGCCGGGCTTCCAGGGGCAGGAAGGCGGCGGAATGAACATCGCGGAAAAGTTCGCGGGCAGCGGCAATCCCGATATCGAAGCCCTGCTACGCGAGGCGGCCAAGCTCGGAGCCGCGGCCAAGCTGCCGCCGGATTTTGTCGCCGCATTGTTCGGGGCGGCCTCGCCCGAGGATCTCGCGCCTTATTCGCCGGCGGAAATTTCCGCGCTGGCCGCAAAAAGCTACGCGCATCTTGCGAAGCGCGCGCCCGGCCACGCCGATATCCAGATTTATAATCCGGCGCCGGCGGGCGAGGGGACCGCGCTTGCCGCGATCACCGTGATCGAGATCGCGAATGACGACATGCCATTCCTGCTCGATTCGGTCACCGGCGAGCTTTCCGAGCAGGGGCTTTCGCTGCGGCTCGCCGTGCATCCAATATTTTCCGTCGAGCGCAACGACAGCGGCAAGCTCGAGGAATGGCGCGGGCTTGCCAAGGACGGCAAGAAGAAGCGCCGCGAGAGTTTCATCCATATTCATGCCGACCGCATCGACGAGCCGCGGCACGCGAAGATCGTGGGCGCGCTGCGCGCGGCACTCGACGACGTGCGCGTCTGTGTCGCCGATTGGCCGAAGATGATCGAATATGCCGACGAGGTGATCGACGGCCTGCAGAAGAAGTCGCATCCGCTGCCGGAGGAAGAACTCGCCGAAGCGGTCGCCTTCATGAAATGGCTACGCGACGGGCAGTTCACGTTTTTAGGCTGCCGCGACAATATCGTGATGGGTAGCGGCGAGAACTTCGCGCTCGAACCGCAATACGAATCCGGACTTGGCATCCTGCGCAGCCGCGACATTCGCGTTTTGAGCCGCGCGGGCGAGCCGGTTTCGACCAGCGCGGAATTGCGCGAATTCATGAAGCTGCCGCTGCCGCTGATCGTGACGAAAGCGAACCTGCGTTCGCGCGTGCATCGCCGTGCGCACATGGACTATGTCGGCATCAAGCGCTTCGACAAGAACGGCAAGCTTTCCGGCGAGCGGCGGATTGTCGGGCTGTTCACCTCGCCGGTCTATCGCGAATCGGTTTTCAAGATTCCGTATCTCCGGCGCAAAGCGGCCTTCGTGCTCGATCACGCGGGCTTCGCGCCGGAAAGCCATTCGGGCAAGGCGCTTGCGAACGTGCTCGAGACCTATCCGCGCGACGATCTGTTTCAGGTAGACCGCGATACGCTGCTGCGGTCCTCGCTCGCGATCTTGCAACTCGAAGAGCGGCCGCGGGTGCGCGTGCTCGCGCGGCGCGACCGCTTCAACCGTTTCGTGTCGGCGATCGTTTATGTGCCGCGCGAGCGCTACAACAGCGCGATCCGTGAGAAGATCGGCACCTATCTTGCGCGGATCTATCAGGGCCGCGTTTCCGCATTCTATCCCTACTTCCCCGACGGGCCGCTAACGCGTGTACATTTCATCATCGGGCGCGACTCCGGCGAAACGCCGAATCCCTCGCGGGAAGAGCTCGAAGCCGGCATCGCCGCGATCGTACGGAGCTGGCACGACGAATTTTCACAGGAATTGCTCGGCGCGTTCGATCCGGTGAAGGCGCGCGCGCTCGACGAAAAATACAAGGATGCGCTGTCGGCCGCTTATCGCGAAGCGTTCTCGGCCAAAGACGCGGTCGCCGACCTTCGCGTGATCGAGAATCTCTCGAAGGAGAAGCCGCTTGCGATCAATTTCTACCGCGCGGCGGAGGCGGAGAAGAACAGCGTCAACCTCAAAGTCTGGAATTGCGAGCGGCCGCTGCCGCTTTCCGAACGCGTGCCGCTGCTCGAGAATATGGGCTTTTCCGTCATCGACGAACGCACCTACACGATCGAACGCACGGCGGACACGGGCGGCGAAGTGTGGCTGCACGACATGACGCTCATGCGTGCCGACGGCGAGCAACTCGACGCCGACGCGCTCGATGCGCGGCTCGAAGCGGCATTGATGGCGGTGCTGCAGGGACGCGCCGAGAACGACGGCTTTAATGCACTTGTTCTGAACGCCGGCATGCCGTGGCGCGACGTGACGCTTGTTCGTACTTTCGCGCGCTATTTGCGGCAGGCGGCGATCCCCTACAGCCAGGACTACCTCTGGCAGACCGCGAACAAACACGCAGGCATTTCGCGCGATCTCGTTGCGCTGTTTCACGCGCGCTTCGATCCGCGCGAAGACGAGAGCGGACGCGCGGAAAAGGAAAAAGAAATTCGTGCGCGGATCGAGCAAGCACTTCGCGACGTACAGAGTCTCGATGAAGACCGCATCATGCGGCGCTTCGCCAATCTGATCGCTTCCGCCGTGCGGACGAATTTCTATCAGATCGCAAAAGACGGGAACCCTCGCCCCACGATCGCGGTCAAATTCGAAAGCCGTAAGATCGACGAGTTGCCGCTGCCGCGGCCTTTGTTCGAAATCTTCGTCTATTCACCGCGGGTCGAAGGCGTGCATCTTCGCTTCGGCAAGGTCGCGCGCGGCGGCATCCGCTGGTCCGACCGGCCGCAGGATTTCCGCACCGAGGTGCTCGGCCTCGTGAAGGCGCAGCAGGTGAAGAATGCGGTGATCGTGCCGGTCGGCGCGAAAGGCGGCTTCGTGCCGAAGCAGATGCCGCCGAGTCCTTCGCGCGACGTGTTCATGGCGGAGGGGACGGAGACCTATAAAATCTTCATCCGCTCGCTCCTCGAAATTACCGACAATCTTTCGGCTGAAGGCCAAGTCGTCCCGCCGGAAAACACCGTGCGCCACGACGCGGACGATCCCTATCTTGTGGTTGCCGCCGACAAGGGCACGGCGACATTCTCCGACACCGCGAACGCGCTTGCGATCGAGCACGGCTTCTGGCTCGGCGATGCTTTCGCGTCCGGCGGCTCTGCCGGTTACGACCACAAGAAGATGGGCATCACCGCGCGCGGTGCGTGGGAAGCGGTAAAGCGGCACTTCCGCGAGATGGATGTCGATATTTCGAAAACGCCGTTCACGGTGGCGGGCGTCGGCGATATGTCGGGCGACGTGTTCGGCAACGGCATGCTGCTCGAGAAAACTATTAAACTGGTCGCCGCTTTCGATCATCGCGATATCTTCATCGACCCCGAGCCGAATCCGGAAGCGAGCTTCGCGGAACGCAAGCGTATGTTCGAACTGCCGCGTTCGAGCTGGCAGGATTACGACAAGTCGCTGCTCTCCAAGGGCGGCGGCATTTTTCCGCGTAACGCGAAAAGCATTCCGCTTTCACCGGAAACCCAGGCGCTGCTTGCGCTCGATAAAAGCGAAGCGACGCCCGCCGAAGTGATGAACGCGATCCTGAAAGCGCAAGTCGATCTGTTGTGGTTCGGCGGCATCGGGACTTACATTCGTGCTTCTTCCGAAAGCGACGCGATGGCGGGTGACCGCGCGAACGATGCCATTCGCATTACCGGCAAGGACGTCAACGCGAAAGTGATCGGCGAGGGCGCGAACCTCGGCATGACCCAGCGCGGACGCATCGAGGCCGCGCAAAGCGGCATTCGACTCAACACGGATGCGATCGACAATTCGGCGGGCGTGAACTCGTCCGACGTCGAGGTGAATCTGAAGATCGCGCTTTCGACCCCGGTGCGCGCGGGGAAACTGTCGCTCGAAGACCGCAACAAGCTGCTTGTCGAAATGACGCCGGATGTCGCTTCGCTCGTGCTTCGCAATAACTATCTCCAGACGCTTGCGATCTCGCTGGTCGAGCGCGAAGGCGCGGGCGATACCGGTTTCGAGATGCAGCTCATGCGCAATCTCGAACGGCGGGGACTGCTCGACCGCGGCGTCGAATATCTGCCCTCCGATATCGAGCTTTCCGAGCGACAGACGAAGGGCTTCGGACTGACGCGGCCCGAGCTCGCGGTGACGTTGGCTTATGCAAAGCTGACCTTGTTCGACGATCTGATTGCGTCGGACGTGCCGGACGAGCCCTATTTCGAGGAAGAACTCGTCCGCTATTTTCCGCCCGCGGTGCCGGAGCGTTTTCCCGACGCGGTCAATACGCATCGGCTGCGCCGCGAGATCATCGCGACCCGGCTCGGCAATTCGATCATCAATCGCGGCGGGCCGTCGTTCGTGGTGCGAGTCTCGGATGAGACCAGCGCGTCGCCGGCGGCGATCGCGAAAGCTTATGCGGCCGTGCGCGACAGCTATTGCCTGCTCGAAATCAACAACGCGATCGATACGCTGGACGCGAAAATCCCGGGCGAAGCGCAGCTCGCGCTTTATGGCGCGGTGAAAAACCTTCTGCTCGACCGCGTGGTGTGGTTCGTGCGCAACGCGGACTTCTCCAACGGGCTTGCGCAGCTGATCGCGCATTACAGCGAAGGCATCGATACGGTCGAGCAGAACATTGAGCGGCTGTTGCCCGCCGCGCGCGCGGCGCAACTGCAGTCGCGGGCGGCGGACCTCGTTGCGAAAGGCGTGCCGCAGGAATTGGCGGCGAAGATCGCGCGCCTTCCCGAAATCGCAGCGGCGAGCGACATCGTGCTGATCGCAGGCGAGAAGCAACAGAAAACACGCGCGGTCGCGGAAACCTATTTCGCGGCGGAAGATTATTTCCGGCTCGACCGCGTGCTCGCCGCCGGCGGCAGCGTGAAACTCACCGATCATTTCGACCGGCTCGCCTTCGATCTCGCGCTTGCGCGGATTTCCGCAAGCCAGCGGCGAATCGTGGCCGCCGCGCTTCAGACCGGCCAATGCGGGCGCGAGGCGATCGAAGCCTGGGTCGGCGCGCATCAGGGCAACGTCGATCGCGCGCGGCGCGGCGTGCAGGAAATCGCGGAGTCGGGGCTGACCTTGTCGAAGCTTGCGGTGGCGGCAAATTTAATTAGCGAACTCGTTTGAAGAGATTTTCATGACGCAAGCGCCGCGCCGGGCGATCTTCGGCTGGATATTGTTCGACTGGGCGTGCCAGCCGTTCTTCACGCTGGTGACGACCTTCATTTACGCGCCGTACTTCGCGTCCGCGGTCGCGGGCGATCCCGCGCGCGGGCAGGCGCTGTGGGGTTTTGCAACGGCAGCCGCCGGAATCACGATCGCGCTCACTTCGCCGTTCATCGGCGCGATCGCGGATGCGACCGGCGCGCGCAAGCCGTGGATCGCGGGCTTCGGGCTGCTGCTCATTTTCGGTTCGCTCGGACTGTGGTTCGGCCTGCCGGGCGACGAGAGCACGATCATGATCGTGCTGGTCTCCTTTGCGATCGCGACCATCGGCGTCGAGTTCGCGACCGTGTTCAACAATGCGATGATGCCGTCGCTGGTGCCGCCTTCGAAGATCGGCTGGCTCTCGGGACTCGGCTGGGCGACCGGCTATCTCGGCGGACTGTTGTCGCTCGCGATCTCGCTTCTGTTTCTTTCGACCAATCCGAAAACCGGGCTCACGTTGATCGGCACGCCGCCGATTTTCGGGCTCGATGCCGCCGCGCGCGAAGGCGACCGCTTCATCGGGCCGCTGACTGCGATCTGGTTCGTGATTTTCGTCGCGCCGCTGTTCCTGTTCACGCCGGACAACAAGAAGGCGCTGAAGCTCGGCCCTGCGATCGGACACGGGATTGCTTCCACCATCGCGACGCTGCGCGAAGCGCGCAAGCATAGGAACATCGGCACGTTTTTGCTCGCGAACATGATCTACACCGACGGACTGATCGCGCTGTTCGCCTTCGGCGGAATTTACGCCGCCGGCACGTTCGGCTGGGGCGCGATCCAGCTCGGCATCTTCGGGATTCTGCTCACCATCACCGGCACCATCGGCGCGCTCGCCGGCGGCAAGCTCGACGACAAGCTGGGTGCGAAGCCGGTGATTCTCAGTTCGTTGGTTATTTTGATCTTGTCGTGCATCGCGATCCTATCGATTGGCAAGGACCGGATTTTCTTCTTGATACCCGTAACGCCGGTCGATGCCCATGCGGGATTGTTCGCGAGCGTGCCGGAGAAACTCTATATCGCAATCGGCCTTTTCATCGGGCTTGCGGCCGGACCGTTGCAGGCGGCTTCGCGCGCATTTCTGGTCCGGCTCGCGCCGAAGGAAAAGCTCGCGCAGTTCTTCGGGCTGTTCGCGCTTTCCGGCAAGCTGACTTCGTTCATGGGACCGTTCTTCGTCGCGACGGTCACCGCGATCACGATGAGCCAGCGTGCCGGCGTATCGGTGCTGGTGCTGTTTCTTGCAGTTGGCGGCTTGCTACTGCTTCGCGTAGTTTCCGGTGCGCGGCAAACGTAACGCGCGTTTCCCTATTTTATTTGCGCGTGATCCTTACCGAAAACCGGTTCCCACTTTTCGGGGATCACGCGTTAGTGCCGGAAGTGACGCACGCCGGTAAAGACCATGGCGATGCCGGCGTTATCCGCAGCCGCGATCACTTCGTCATCGCGGATCGAGCCGCCGGGTTGGATCACCGCGGTCGCGCCGGCTTCGATCGCTGACAACAAACCATCGGCAAACGGGAAGAAAGCGTCGGAGGCTACCACCGAGCCCTTGGTGAGCGGCGTATCGAGTCCCGCAGTTTTCGCTGCGTCCTCGGCCTTGCGCGCGGCGATGCGCGCGGAATCGACCCGGCTCATCTGACCGGCGCCAATGCCGACGGTGGCGCGATCCTTTGCATAGATAATGGTATTCGACTTCACGTGCTTCGCGACGCGGAAAGCGAAGCGCAGATCGTCCATTTCCTGCTTCGTCGGCGCGCGCTTGGTCACGACCTTCAATTCCAGGTCGTCCGCAACCGCATTGTCGCGCGACTGCACCAGAAGACCGCCCGCGATGGACTTGAACGTGAGGCCCTTGGCACGCGGATCGGGCAGCGCATCGGTCAACAACAGGCGCAGGTTTTTCTTCGCGCCGACGATCTTGACCGCTTCTTCGCTCGCGCCGGGCGCAATGATGACCTCGGTGAAGATCTCGACCATCGCTTTCGCCGACTCGGCATCAAGAGGGCGGTTGGTCGCGATGATACCGCCGAAGGCGGAGACCGGATCGCAGGCGAGCGCCTTTTGATAAGCGGCGAGCAGCGTTTCGCCTTCCGCAACGCCACAAGGGTTCGCGTGCTTCACGATCACGACCGCGGGGCCGCGTTTCGGATCGAACTCGGCGACACACTCGTAAGCCGCGTCGGTGTCGTTGAGGTTGTTGTAGGAAAGCTCCTTGCCCTGAATCTGGCGGGCAGAGAGCACGCCTGCGCGCGGTTCGCCGCCCTTATAGGACGCCGCGTGCTGGTGCGGGTTTTCGCCGTAACGCAGCTTCTCGACGAGCTTACCGCCGAAGGAGCGCCACACCGGCGCGTCGTCTTTCAGCTCTTTCGCAAACCAGTTCGAGATCGCGGCGTCGTAGGCTGCGGTGCGCGCATAGGCTTTCGCCGCGAGGCGCTTTCTGAATCCAAGCGTAGTGCCGCCGTGTTCGGCGATCTCTTTCAGCAACTCGGCGTAATCGGCGGGATCGACTATGATCGCAACATCGCCGTGATTCTTCGCCGCCGCGCGCACCATAGCCGGGCCGCCGATGTCGATGTTCTCGATGCAGTCGTCGTAGCCCGCGCCCTTGGCGACGGTTTCCTCGAACGGATAGAGATTGACGACGACGAGATCGATCGGCTGGATCGCGTGTGCCTTCATCGAGGCCGCGTGCTCCGCGTTGTCGCGGATCGCGAGAATGCCGCCATGCACTTTCGGGTGCAGCGTCTTCACGCGGCCGTCCATCATTTCCGGAAAGCCCGTGAAATCGGAAACGTCGGAAACTTTCAGGCCGGCGTCGGCAAGCGTGCGTTTGGTGCCGCCGGTCGAGACGAGTTCGGCGCCTTGTTTTGCAAGCGCGGATGCGAAATCGACAAGGCCGTTCTTGTCGGAAACGGAAAGGAGCGCACGGCGGACGGCACGGATCTGATCGGGCATGGCAGGCCGATAGCACGGTCGAACCGGCAGGAAAACGGCGCGTGTGCCTTATCCAGCAGAACCTTAGGGCTAGATCGGCAAACGCGGGTTATCGCCGGGGTCGCGGCGCGCGGGCTCAGGCGTGTCGGCGCGGGCGAAGGTCCAGATCACCCGCGCGATCGTGCGCGCGTTGTCGGCAATCACGATCTGGTTGGTGCGCCGCGGACCCTCGCTGGCCGACAGGAACACGCTTTCCTCCAGCTCGACATGCATGTTGGGTGCGGTGAAAAGCCAGCTTTCCCGCCCCGGCAGGATCAGGAGTACCGTGCGGCCGTCGTTCACCCGGCTCGCCTTCACCGAAGGATGCAGGTGAAAGCGGATGATATAATCGTCCTCAAGGTCCGGCGGAAAATCGCGAGCATGCGGCGCCGTGAAGACATCCTCGCCGTCGAGCCGGTCGCCGTCGGGCGAGAGCCGCCACGAGCGCTGATGCACGATGCCGAAGCCCGGCATGTAGCCGTCATGCGAAGCGCGGACGATGATCGCATCCTCGCGGCCCAAGCGGGCCACCTGCACGTCGTGTGGTCCCGACGCGATCAACGGAACGCCATCGCGTCCCGTCTTGAACCGGCAGGAGGAAGTGTCATGCCAGGTTACGGTCGAGTGCGCGGCGGTCGCGCGCGCCACTTCGCCCCAGCCGTCGCGGTTCAGCGCAGGCATGCCGCAGTTGACCACGATGCGGTTGCGCTTGGTCGAAAATTCGAACGAGAGACAGCCGGCATGCGCTTCGCTGCTGACAGGGGCGGGCGGCGGTGTTCCCGTATCGGCGATCACGACGGTGCCCGAAGCCTCGAGGCGCTGGTAGCCCGAATAATTCGCGTCGAAGAGCGGCGGTCCGCGCATTTCGTCATAGGCGAGCACGGCCGCGAGCATGTCGGTCGGGGTCGCGCCCATGCCGTTGAATTGCGCCAGCGTGCCATCGGTATGCCGGAAGAAGCGCAGCATCGGAATCATGCGGTCGATCACCGCGGAAAGAATTGCGGGCGCGGGCACGTTTCTCGATTCGAAAATCTGCCGCAGCGGCAGAAGATCGATCAGGATTTCGATCAGCGTGCCCGGATTGCGGCTGATGTGTCCGCCATCGGGAAGAATCTGGCGGCGCAGTTCGTCGATCAATCGCTTCGCGGACTGGCGCAACAGGCGTTGTTCGCCCGACATGCACAGACCCGCGAAGGTCAGCGCGATTGCCACCAGCAGGCGCGGATAGCCGTCTTCGGTCGCGGAGTAAACGCGGCGCAGAAAGCGAACCTGCCGCGAAAGACTGCGCATGTAAGTGCGGTAGAAGCCGTGGTCGGCGTGCTGCAAAATCAGCGGCGCATGCGTGAGCCATGAGATGATGCGGCGCGCGACGATCTCGGGGCGCCACGAATCCGGGTGCGAACCGCCGTGCTGCGCGACCCAATCGCTGATAAGCGCGCGCGCATTTTTTTGCGAAAGCGTCAGTCCCGCCGAGCGCAGATGCCGGAGCCAGCCGAAGCCGAGCAGCGTGTCGGACCATTCGCGGGACGGGGAACGGATTTCGAACGGCGAGCGGCCTTCGGTGGTGACGACCTTGCCTGCGAAACTGAACACACCGCCATAAATATCCTCTGCGACGGTGGGATCGCCGGTCCGCAGATCCTGCGGTGCAATCAGCAAGCGCTCGGGAATCGGCACCCGGATGCGCCAGCGATAGGCCGGATTCGCGGCAATCCGCGTCCACCAACCTCGCCATCCGCTGCCGCCCAGCGCGGGCCGCTTCCGCTCCGTCATTGGATGCCGGTGCCTTCCACATCGCCGGCTCGCGTGGCCGGCCCCTGACTCCACGATTGTCAATGGCCAACATAGCCAAGACGGGCGGGGTGTCTACTTGTCCGCGATCAAGTCTTGCGGCGCAGGCGGCTTGCGAAGAACCCGTCGCAGCCGGAAAGCCGCGGATCTTTGTTGGGGAAATGAAACGGCAGGGTGCGCAGTTCGCCGCGCGCAGTCAGCGCGGCCGGGTCGCCTGCTTCGTCAGCGCGAATCGCGATCCGTTCGAGCGCCGGATTTCGCGAAAGCAGGTCGGCGATCTGCATCTCGCCTTCTTCCGGCTCGAGCGAGCAGGTGGAATAAACGAGGAGCCCGCCGGGTTTCAGGAGTTTCGCGGCGTTGTCGAGCAGGCGTGCCTGCAGCTTCGTCACCTGCGCGAGGTCTTCGGGCGATTTCTGCCAGAGAATATCGGGATGGCGGCGAATGGTGCCGGTCGCGGAGCAGGGCGCGTCCAATAGAATCGCGTCGAAGGGCCCGCCTTCCCACGCCGCGGCGTCGGCAACGACGACTTCGGCGTTCAACTTCGTGCGCGCGAGATTCTGAGAGAGCCGCTTCAGCCGGGACGCGGAGCGGTCGATCGCCGTGACGCGTGCGCCTGCGGTCGCAAGCTGCAAGGTCTTGCCGCCGGGCGCGGCGCAAAGATCGGCTACGCGCAACCCGCGAATGTTGCCGAGCAGCTTCGCGGGGATCGCGGCGGCTGCGTCCTGCACCCACCATGCACCTTCGTCGTACCCGGGTAATTCCGCGACCGCGCCCTTACCGGTGACGCGCACGCTTCCCGTCGGAAGCACGATGCCGCCGAGTTCAGCCGCGAGCGCTTCCGGATTTTCTTTCGGCGTGATGTCGAGCGCGGGCTCGACGCGATGCGCGAGCACGATCGCGCGCAGCGTTTCCTCGCCGTAAGCCGCGAGCCAGCGCGCGCGCATCCATTCCTGCGTGTCGATCTCGGGTGCAAGCGTTTCAAGAATCGCCGGACCTTCGGCAGAAACGCGCCGCAGCACCGCGTTCACGAGACCCGCGTAGCGCTTGTTGCGGATTTCGTTTGCGAGATCGACCGAGAGATCGACGGCTGCGTGGTCGGCGACCTCAAGCAGGAGAATCTGCGCTGCACCAGACAACAGGATCGCGTGGACGCGTACGTCTTCCGGCCAGCCGCTTTGCAGGAAACGCTCGATCACGGCCTGCAGGCTGCCGGCGCGGCGGAGCGCGGTCGCGACGATCATGCGCGAGAGTGCACGGTCGCGTTCGTCGAGCGCGCGGAATTGCCGTCCGGTTTCGCCGTGCTCGAATACATCTTCGAGCGCGCGGCGGCCATGCAGGATCGCGAGCAGTGCGTCGGCAGCAAAGCGCCGGGCGGTGAGGCCCGGCGCTTCGTCGTTATTCGCTTTGTGCTGGCGTTTTGCCATCAACTCGATTCTGTCAGCCCCAGGGACCGCGCGGACGCGCCTTCGGTCCTGTTACGCCGGAAACGCGCGGCATGGAAGACGCGCTCGGCATGGCGCCCATTTCGGCGGCGATCTTCTGCAACTCGGCGATCCGGTTCTCGGTCGCGGGGTGGGTCGAGAACAGGTTGTCCATCCGCTCGCCCGAGAGCGGGTTGATGATGAAGAGATGCGCGGTCGCAGGGTTCGCTTCCGCCGCCTCGTTCGGGATCGCGTGGGCCGCGCCCGCGATCTTGTTCAGCGCGGAGGCAAGCGCCAGCGGCTTTCCGGAGATTTCGGAGCCCATGCGGTCGGCGGCATATTCGCGCGTGCGCGAGATCGCCATCTGCACGACCATGGCGGCGAGCGGCGCGAGAATCATCATCGCGATCGTGCCGATCATGCCGACGCCGTTGTTGTTGCGGTTGCCGCCGAACATCATGCCGAAGTTCGTCAGCATCGAAATTGCGCCGGCCAGCGTCGCGGTGATCGTCATGGTCAGCGTGTCGTGGTTCTTCACGTGCGCCAGCTCATGGGCCATGACGCCCGCAATCTCATCGCGGTTGAGCATCTGCAAGAGGCCAGTGGTCGCGGCGACGGCCGCGTTCTCAGGATTGCGGCCGGTCGCAAAAGCGTTCGGCTGCGGATTGTCCATCAGATAAACCTTCGGCATCGGCAGGCCGGCGCGTTGCGAGAGTTCGCGCACGATCTGGAACAACTCAGGTGCCGCGCGCTCGTCGACTTCCTGCGCGCCGTTCATCGACAAGACCATCTTGTCGGAATTCCAGTAGCTGAAGAGGTTCATGCCGGCGGCGATCACGAGCGCGATCAGCATGCCCTGCTGTCCGCCGATCAGCGCGCCGATTCCCATGAAGAGCGCGGTCATGCCGGCCAGCAAAATCGCGGTTTTCAGGTAGTTCATCGAGGCAATTTCCCTTTCCGGCGCGATCCCGCGCCACCTTCACCCGCAAAAAAGAATGGGGTGCCGGAACCCCCTCCGCAAGGCCCGTGGTTCTGCGGGTACCTTGACGCCCGAGCCCGAAGATTGTTCCTGAATGCCATGACCGGGAAAAAGCAGCTCACTGACGCCGCCAAGCGCGCACTCGCCGAAGCCGAAAAGCGGCGCAAAGAGATCGACGCTGCCGCCGCCGCGCTGCCGCCCGAGAAGGGCGCCAAGCGCGAGAAGGAGCCGTCGCGTTACGGCGACTGGGAGAAAAAAGGCATCGCCAGCGATTTCTGATGCGAAGGCTCTTTCGCTGGTTTTTCGCGCTGTTCTTTGTTGCGCTTGCCGCTTCCGCGATTTTCGCTGCGGTCAATTTTGAAAAACTCCTGGAAAGCTACGCGCCGTTCGATCTGCGTGAGGAGCCGAACTGGCTCACGAACGTGCAGCTTTATTACCTGCGCACGAGCCCGGAGAAATGTTTCGCGGTGCTTCAGCGCAGCGGCGTTTCGTTCAACCGTCAGCAATATCCGCCGAACGAGCGCGGCTGCGGTTTCGACGACGGGGTGCTTCTGACGAAGCAAACGGTAAGTTACGGCGGCGGCGTGCTGTTGCGTTGCGCGGCGGCCGCGTCACTCGTGCTGTGGGAGCGGCACGTGTTGCAGCAGGAGGCCGAGCGCGTGTTGAAGAAGAAAGTGCGCGCGATCCGCACGCTCGGGACGTTTTCGTGCCGCAACATCTATCACAAGAAGGACGCGCGTCTGAGCCAGCACGCGACTGCGAACGCGATCGACATCGCGGGCTTCACCTTCGAGGACGGTTCAACCGCGAGTGTGCTGAAGGACTGGGGCAAAGGCGAACTCGGAGAATTTCTCAGCACGGTCCGTGACGGCGCGTGCCGCTTCTTCGGCGGCGTGCTGTCACCCGACTACAACGCGGCACATGCGAACCATTTTCATTTCGACATGGGTTGGTGGAAGGTTTGCCGATAGCGAAGTTCTATTATTTGCGCGCTATCGCGTCACGATCACCGGTGTGCCGACCCGCACACGTTCGTAAAGATCGACGATGTCCTCGTTGTACATGCGGAAGCAGCCGTAGGACGCGAACCGCCCGACCGAGTTCGGCCGGTTGGTGCCGTGTATCGCGTATTCGCCGCCGGTCAAGGTGAGCGCGCGAACGCCCATCGGATTGTCGGGTGCGCCGCCTTCATAGACGCGGCGCATGCCGGGAAAATCGCGGCGAACTTCCGGCGGCGGCGACCACGCCGGGTTCACATATTTCCCGTCGACATAGCGCGTGCCATGCCACTGCTTGCCGCGTTTGCCGACCGCGATGGGATAGCGGAGCGCGCGGCCGTTCCCCAGCGTGAGATAGAGCGCGCGCTCGCTGGTGACGATCACGATGATGCCCGCCGGCGCATCCTCGAACTCCACGAGCTCGCGCGCCTTCGCCGCGAATACGAGGCCGAACAGAAAAATCAGAACGAGAACGAGCTTGAACTTCTGCATGGCCGCGGTTGTAGCGGCGGCCCACCCGGCGCGGTGGAAATTAACCTTTTATCGTGAACGCCAAAGTAAAAGCGCGGGCCTCTTGCCCGCGCTTTATGATCGTATCGGTTAATTTACGCGCTTTTGCGGTTCTGGCGGTTGTTCACCAGATCGTCGACTACCGCAGGATCCGCGAGCGTCGAAGTGTCGCCCAGGCTCTGGTACTCATCCTCGGCGATCTTGCGCAAGATTCGGCGCATGATTTTTCCGGAGCGTGTTTTCGGAAGGCCCGGCGCGAACTGGATGAGATCGGGCGAAGCGATCGGTCCGATTTCCTTGCGCACCCAGCCGACCAGTTCCTTGCGAAGATTCTCGTCGCCTTTCTCGCCCGCCATCAAGGTGACGTAAGCATAGATGCCCTGACCTTTGATGTTGTGCGGATAGCCGACGACCGCCGCTTCCGAAACTTTCGGATGCGCGACGAGCGCACTCTCGACTTCCGCCGTGCCCATGCGGTGACCGGAGACGTTGATCACGTCATCGACGCGGCCGGTGATCCAGTAATAACCATCGGCATCGCGCCGGCAGCCGTCGCCGGTGAAGTACTTGCCTTTGTAGGTCGAAAAGTAAGTCTGCACGAAGCGCTCGTGGTCGCCGTAGACCGTGCGCATCTGGCCCGGCCAAGAGTCGGTGATGCAGAGATTTCCGGAGGTCGCGCCTTGCAGCACCTTGCCTTCGGCATCGACGAGCTGCGGCTGCACGCCAAAGAACGGCAGCGTCGCCGAGCCCGGCTTCTGTGCGATCGCGCCCGGCAGCGGCGAGATCATGATGCCGCCGGTTTCGGTTTGCCACCAGGTATCGACGATGGGGCAACGGCTGTCGCCGACTACGCGATAGTACCACTCCCACGCTTCCGGATTGATCGGCTCGCCGACCGAACCCAGGAGACGCAACGACTTGCGCGAAGTCTTTTTCACCGGGTCGTCGCCCGCCTGCATCAGCGCGCGGATCGCGGTCGGCGCGGTATAGAAGATGTTGACCTTGTGCTTGTCGATCACTTCCCAGAAGCGCGACATCGACGGATAGTTCGGCACGCCTTCGAACATCAGGGTCACCGCGCCGTTCTGGAGCGGGCCGTACACGATGTAGCTGTGGCCCGTAACCCAGCCGACGTCGGCGGTGCACCAGTAAATATCGCCGTCGTGATAATCGAAGACGTATTGATGCGTCATCGAAGTGAAGACCGAATAGCCGCCGGTGGTGTGCAACACGCCCTTCGGCTTCCCGGTCGAGCCCGACGTATAAAGAATGAACAGCGGATCTTCCGCGTTCATCTCCTCGCAGGGGCAGTCGGCGGAAACATTTTTCGCGGCTTCATCATAATAGACGTCACGGCCCGCTTTCATGTCGACCGCGGCGTTGGTGCGCTTCACCACGATGACCGATTTTACGCCTCCGGCTTTATCGGCCGCGGCGTCGGTGTTGGCTTTCAGCGGAATCTTGCGCCCGCCGCGGATACCTTCGTCGGCGGTGACGACGATTTCCGATTTGCAGTCCTCGATGCGGCCCGCGAGGCTATCCGGCGAGAAGCCGCCGAACACGACCGAGTGGATCGCGCCGATGCGCGCGCAGGCGAGCATGGCGTAGGCCGCCTCGGGAATCATCGGCATATAGATCGTGATGCGGTCGCCCTTCTTGGCGCCCCGTGCTTTCAGGACGTTGGCCCAGCGGCAAACCTCCGCGTGCAGCTCTTTATAAGTGATCTTCTTGTCGTCGGTGGGTTCGTCGCCTTCCCAGATGATCGCGACCTGATCGCCGCGCTTTTCGAGGTGCCGGTCGATGCAATTGTAGGAAAGGTTGGTCTTGCCGTCCTCGAACCACTTGATCGAGACGTTGCCGTCGAAGGAAGTGTTCTTCACTTTGGTGAAGGGCTTCATCCAGTGGATGCGCTTCTTCGCTTCGTCCCCCCAGAATTTCTCCGGGTCGTTGATTGAGGCGGCGTACATTTCCTTGTATTTGGCTTCATCGAGCCAGGCGCGCTTCTGCCAATCCGGCGAAACCGCGTAAATCTTGTCTTCGGACATTCCATTCCTCCCTTGCGCGTCCCCGGCGGCTCTTGCGGCCGCCTTTTTATTGGGCGGCATTATGCGCCCGGCGGAACTCGCGCTTCAAGGCGCGGCGGTTCCGACTTTGGTAAGGGACGGCTTCGTTTAACTGCCGAAAGCGCCAATAACCGCACCCATCAGCACTAAAACGCCGAGCCAGTGGCCGCCGTCGATGATGGTCAGCGATGTCGCACGTCCGCCGAAAGCATAGTTCACCGACAGCGTGGTCGCGACGAAACCGAACCAGCAAAGCGCCCCGGAAATCAGCCCGTTCTTGATCGTCACCTGATCGACGCCGAGGTGACCGATCAGTCCCGCGAGAATCCAGGCCATGATCAGGTTTGCGACGATGGCGATGACGAAAGGCGTCTTGCTCGCGCCCATGCCGGCTTTGGCCCTCGCGGCCTGTTGTTCCGCGCTCCAGCCAAGCGCATTCATCCATGGTCTCGAGAGCGTCATGTAATAGACCGCGCCGAAGCCGAAGCCGGCGAGCGCTGCCACGAGGATTGCAAGATAATTGATGCCGCCGAAGATCATGAGTTTGATCCTTGTTGCCGCGGTGGCAAGCCTACTCCTTCAATCGGCCAGCGCCCATACCTTGGTGCGCTTGATCTCGGCGTCTTCGAGATCTCGGATTACCGGCACTTCGTATTCGGCAAGCATGGTCATTTTATCTTTCGGCAGATAGGCGCGGCCCGGATCGCCGACCAGAATAAGCGCGCCTTGCGCCTTCATGCGCTGCAAAAAGGAGAATGCGCTGGCGGCGGTATCGCGCTCATAGAAGATGTCGCCGGCCAGCACCGCGCCGAAAGGTTCGAGCGCTTTCACGGGCGCGAGGCGGTCCGTGGTTTCCATCTCAAGCGAAACGCCGTTGGCTGTCATGTTCAGCGCAACCGCAGGCACCGCGAACGAATCAATGTCGTTCGCAATCACGCGCGCGGCACCCGCTTTCATTGCGGCGATCGCAACGAGGCCGGAACCGCTGGCGAGATCGAGCACGATTTTGCCGCGCACGGTTTCGGGGTGATCGAGCACGTAGCGCGCGAGCGCCTGGCCGCCCGCCCATGCGAAGGCCCAGAACGGCGGCGGCAAGCCCATTTGCCCGAGCTCTTCCTCGGTCTTCTGCCAGAGCGGCACCGCTTCGTCGGCGACATAGAGCGAAATTTCCGGAACGTGCGGGACCGGGCGAAGGCGCGTGTTCTCGCGGATGAATTGCTCCGCGCCGGAAATTGTCAGGGTGTGACGCCGCCGAGTTTGCAGACCGTCGTCCATTCCGCGTCGGTAACAGGCTGCACCGAGAGACGCGAGAGTTTTATCAGCGCCATGTTCTTCAGCTTCGGTTCGGTTTTCACCGCTGCCAGCGTAACCGGCGTTTTCAGCGGCTCTTTTGCTTTCACATCGACCGCGACGAACTTTTCCGTCTTGTCGGTCGGGTCCAGGTAGTGCTCCTTGATAACCTCGGCGATGCCGACGATCTCCTTGCCCTCGTTGGAATGATAGAAGAAGCAACGCTCGCCCTTCTTCATGCGCATGAGATTCAATTTGGCGGCGTGATTACGGACGCCGGTCCAGGCCGTGCCCTTGGCGCCGGATTTGACCTGCTCGTCCCACGACCAGGTGCCGGGCTCGCTCTTGATCAGCCAATACGCCATTACGCTCAGATCGGTGTGCCGATCACCCAACGCCACGGGCGTACTTCGACTTTCGAAAACAGATTGGCTTTCTTGTACGGGTCTTCGGCAAGGACCTGATCCGCCGCGGCGCGGTCCGGCACATCGAGCACTAGCATCGAGCCGATCATCGTTTCGTTGTCGTCGGCGAGTAGTGGGCCGCAGGTCTTGATGGTCTTGGCGTGGGCACGAAGATAGTCGAGATGCGCGGCGCGATTGGCGAGACGCAGATCAAGACTGTTCGGCTTATCGAGACATATCGCAACGAAATGCATGGCCGACCTCAAGAGGCGAAGCCCTCTATCATCACCACAAAGAGTACGCCAGACGGTTAACGGCAATCCGCCGGTTAATCTTCCTGACGCAAGGGGCGGGACAGAAGGCCCGCGATCGCCGCATCGACGCCGATCTTGCCAGCAAGCACCGCGGCAACCGCTTCTGCTATCGGCATTTCGACGCCTTTCGCGCGCGCGGTTTCGACCAGTACCGGCGCGGTATAGACGCCTTCGGTCAATTTCTTTCCGCGAACGTCAACGGAACCAGCACCGCCAAGCGAAACGCCGAATGCATAGTTGCGCGACTGCGGCGACGAGCAAGTAAGGATCAAATCCCCCAGACCCGAGAGGCCGGTGAGGGTTTCGGTCTTTGCCTCAAAGGCGCGGGCGAGACGAAGAAGTTCCGCGAAGCCGCGCGTGGTGAGTGCCGCTTGCGCGCTCGCGCCGAGTTTTTTCCCGGCGACGATGCCGGCTGCGATCGCAAGCACGTTCTTCGCGGCCCCTCCGATCTCGACGCCGCGCACGTCGGTCGAATGATAAAGCCGGAAGGTTTGCGAACTGAGCGCTTCGGCAAGTTCGATCGCGAGTGCTTCTTCATGGGCGGCCAGCGTCACGGCGGTGGGCAACCCGGCCGCGACATCCTCTGCAAAGCCCGGGCCGGAAAGAATCGCGGGCCGCGCCTGCGGCAGTACTTCCGCGATCACTTCAGTCACGAATTTCTTGGAGCCGATCTCGATTCCCTTAGAGCAGGCGATCGCCGGTGTGTTCGCACGCAGAAGCGGCGCAAGCAGTGTCGCGGTTTCGCGCAGCGACTGCGTCGGGGTGACCAGCAGGATCGCGTCCGTGTCGGCCGCGCGCGAGAGATCGGTAGTCGGCGTTACGTTTTTTTCGAGCCGAATGCCCGGCAGATACTTCTCGTTGCTTCCCGTTTTACGGATCGCATCGATCAACGCCGGATCGCGCCCATGCAATACGACTTCGTTGCCGGCTTTCGCGGCGGCATTTGCAAGCGCGGTGCCCCAGGCACCCGCGCCGATCACGCCAATTTTCTTCATGCAGGCGTCTTGCTTTCCGCGAGCGGCCAGCGTGCGCGCGGCGCCACGTCGAGCGCGTCCTCGAAGCCGCGCGCGAGCCGCTCGGCGGCCGCCCAGGCGATCATCGCGCCGTTGTCGGTGCAGAGCGATTGCGGCGGCACGATCAGCGGTGTGCCGAGTTGCGCGGTTTCTTCTTCCAGCATGCGGCGGATCGCCTGATTGGCGGCGACACCGCCTGCGACCACGAAAGCGGTCGGGCGGTAAACGCTGTCGTCGAGCAGCCGCAATGCGACGCGCGTGCGGTCGGCGATCACGTCGAGCACCGCGGATTGAAAACCCGCGCAGAGATCGCTGACATCCTGTTCGGAAAGCGGCGCGATCGCTTCGGCCTCGACGCGCAGCGCGGTCTTGAGGCCCGAGAGAGAAAAATCCGGCTCCGCGCGGCCGAGCATCGGGCGCGGCAGATCGAAACGCTCAGGGTCGCCGAGAAGCGCGCGCTGTTCGACCGCCGGGCCACCGGGATAGCCGAGACCCAGCATTTTGCCGGCCTTGTCGAAGGCTTCGCCGAGCGCGTCATCGACGGTGCCGCCGATTTTCCGGTAGCGGCCGATGTCCTCGACCAGCACGAATTGTGTATGGCCGCCGGAAGCGAGGAGCAGAAGATAAGGAAAGTCGACGCGGCCGATCAGGCGCACCGAAAGCGCGTGCGCCTCGAGATGATTGATTGCGACAAATTTTTTCCTCGTGGCGAGCGCGATCGCCTTGGCTTCGGTGAGCCCCACGATCACGCCGCCGATCAGGCCCGGACCCGCGGCGGCGGCGATCGCGTCACAATCGGAAAGCCGAACCTGCGCGTCCACCAGCGCCTTGCCGATCACCTGGTCGAGTACCTCGACGTGGGCGCGGGCCGCGATCTCGGGTACCACGCCGCCGAATTCCTTGTGCTCGGCGATCTGCGAATAGACGACGTTGGAGCGGATATAGCCGGTGCCGTCGCTCGCGCGATGGATGACGGCAGCCGCGGTTTCGTCACACGTGGTTTCTATGCCGAGAACGAGCATGGCGCGGAAATAGCAGGATTTCGTGAGAGCGCCCATAGTGCTAATCCGGGCTCGAAGTTTGGCGAAACCGGACAGCGCGCTCCGGATTGTCCGCGCTTCATGCGTTGGACAAGCCGCGGGCCAGCGAGGAAACTCCCGCAATGACAGAAGAATCGGATCGCGAGGACGGGCCAGTTCCCAATCCACGCCCGAAGCGCAAGCCGCCGGTGATAGACGCGGAGGCCAAGGACGTGACGCCACCGGAGCCTGAAGCAAAAGACGAGCATAAGCCGGAGCCGGAGAGGGCTTCCGCGCCGAAGCCTGCCGCCGCGAACTGGCTCGACTGGCGCGCGGTATTGCCTGCGTTTGCTGTTGCCGCCGCTTGCGGCGTTGGCGCGGGACTGCTCGGCGCCTGGATTTTCTCGCCAGGCGCATCGCAGCCTGCGAACGCAAGTGCGACCGAGCAGGCAATTGCACAACTCTCGTCGCGACTTGCCGCGCAGGAGACGAAGCAAATTCCAACGGCCGATCTCGCGCCGCTCAACGAGCGTAGTGCGAAGCTCGAGACTGTCACCGGCGAATTGCGCGGGGAGCTTGCGGAAGTAAAGAAGCTCGTCGAAGCGCAGGCCAACGCTCCGACTGCCGCAGAACTGAATGCAGTCAACCGCAGGCTGGCTGCGATCGAGGAAAAGATCGTCGCGCTCGCAAGTCCGCCGAAGCAGGAAGCCAAGAACGAGCCGCAACCCGCCGACATCGTTGCGCTCGGCGCGTTGCGTGATGCGGTCGCAACCGGCGGCCCGTTCGCAAACGAACTCGCGGCGGTGCGTGCGATCTTGAAAGACCGCGCAGCCCCGCTCGCCCCGCTCGATCAATTCGCGGGCAGCGGCCTGCCGACGGTGGCCGCACTCGCCAAGCGTTTCGAGCCACTTGCCTCGAAACTTGCGAGCCCGCCCGTGCCGCAGGACAGCGGCGTGTTTCAGCGGTTACTCAACAACGCCGGCAAGCTTGTCGAAGTGCGGCCCGTGGGCGAGCCAAAGGGATCCGATGCCGGTGCGGTGGTTGCGCGAATGGAGACGAAACTATCGCGCGGCGATCTTGCGGGCGCGCTGGAGGAATCGAAGGCGTTGCCTGCGCAGACGCGCGAACTCGCAAAAGACTGGTTTGCGCTCGCGGAGCAGCGGCGCGACGCCGAGTTTGCGATCAAAAATCTTATCAACGCGGCGCTGGCCGCGATTTCCGCGGAGCGGCCGAAGCAGTGATCCGCATCGTTCTCTTCCTGCTTGCGGTCATCGCGCTCGCGCTCGGTGCGATGTGGATTGCCGACCGCCCGGGCGATATCGTCATGACCTGGCAGGGCTGGCGCATTTCCACCAGCATCAATGTCGCATTGATCGCGCTCGGCGCGCTCCTGGTCGCGACTATTCTCGTCTGGTCGCTATTTCGCTTCTTTGTTGCCGCACCCGGAAACCTTTCGATCTTTTTCACGGAGCGCCGCAAGGCACGGGGCTGGCGCGCGCTGTCGCGCGGCATGATCGCGGTCGGTGCGGGTAATCTGCAACTCGCGCGCAACTCCGCGAACGAAGCGCAGAGAATTCTCGGCAGCGAGCCGCTCGCGATGCTGCTCGCGGCACAGGCCGCGCAACTCGACGGCGACGCGCGGCGTGCGGAAGCGGAATTCCGCGCGATGCTGACGCAACCCGAAACGCGACTCTTGGGCCTGCGCGGGCTTTATCTGGAAGCGCGGCGGCGCGACGATCATCACGCCGCGCGCGACGCGGCGGAGGAAGCGGCGAAATCCGACGCCGATATCTTCTGGGCGTCCGAAGCGCTGCTCGAGTATCAAAGTCTCGCCGGCGAATGGGACGAGGCGCTTGCGACGGTTGCGCGCGAAGCCAGCGCAAAGACCATCGACAAGCCGACGGCGAAACGCCGCCGCGCGGTGCTGCTCGCTGCACAAGGCTTGACCATCGAACATAGCGACGCGGAAAAGGCGCTCGTGCTCGCGCGGGAGGCCGCGAAGCTCGCGCCTTCGCTCGCGCCGGCGGCGGCACTTGCCGGACGGCTCGAAGCGCGCGCCGGTTCGATCAAGCGCGGCGCCCGTGTAATCGAGAAAGCGTGGGCACTCGCGCCGCATCCGGAACTTGCGGAATCCTATGGCGGTCTTCGGCTGCAGGCGAACGCAAAAGAGCGGCTCGAGCGCGTCCGCAAGCTCACCGCGAAAAATCCGGAGCATCCGGAATCGGCGCTCGCAGTCGCCCGCGCGGCCATCGATGCGCAGGATTTTTTCGCCGCACGCGAGGCGCTCGCTCCCTTCGCGGCGAACCCGACGCAGGCGATGTGTCTGATGATGGCGGAGATCGAAGCGACCGAACACGGCGATCACGGCAAGGCGCGCGAATGGATGGCACGCGCGGTGCGCGCGAAGCGCGATCTCGCCTGGGTCGCGGACGGATACATTTCCGAGCGCTGGCTGCCTGCATCTCCGCTTACCGGCCGCCTTGACGCCTTCGAGTGGAAGGAGCCGCCAGTGGCACCCGCTGGTCCGATTCTCGAACATGTCGTCGAGCAGGGCTTTCAGAAACCCGCACCGGCGCCTGTGTCCGCGCCTGCAGCGCCGCCTTCGGTCGCAGCCAGGCCCGCAGAAGACATTCTGCTCGTGCCCGAAGACGCACGGCCACGGATCCCCGCCAAGCGCCCGCCAATCGCGCCGGTGATCGCCGAGCCGCCGCTGCCCGACGATCCCGGGCCGGAGCCGGAACAGGACGACGACGAGAAAGCCGCGAAATCCTCGATCTTCGGCTGGCTCAACCGTTCCGCTTGAAATGCCGGGGCCCTGCCGCTATCAGGGCGCCATCCAAGCGAGGCAAGCCGCAATAGCTCAGCTGGTAGAGCACGTCATTCGTAATGACGGGGTCACAGGTTCGAATCCTGTTTGCGGCACCACTTCCACGTAGTGCTATTTTCGCTTTCGCTTCGGCCGGCGTTTTGCGTAGGCCTCCCAATTGTGTTCGAGAATCCGAAGCCTGCTCGTCACCGAGAGCAGAAATGCGCTCGACCAGCCGATCAGGATGAGGCCCGTTACGCCTTCGACCGAACCGAACAAGCGCCAATCGTGATTGAGTATGACGTCGCCAAAGCCGAGCGTGCTGAACGCTGTTGCGGAGAAATATAGCGCGGTTGGAAAATGATCGAAGGCACCCAGCACCATATACGCGATGGCGTAGAGCCATACTTCGACGGTGTGCAGCAGGAATATTCCGAGTACCACGCCGACCATGAGTGCGCCCTGTCTTACAAGGCTGGGGGCGCCTTGTCCCTCGACCCGGTGGGCGTTGCGGCGAAGAAAAAAGAGAAGCAGGAAAATGCCCACCAGATGCACGGCGACGACAATCGCGGTCATGACAACCGAGAGGGAAAGATTCAGAATCATAGGAACGACCGGGGTTCGAGCAACACGCGATTCCATGGTAATAAAGAAGTCATTAAAAACAATCGGCCTGTGCCCGCATGATCCGTTCTCTCACCGATTTCATTTCGTCTATCACCGGCGGAGAAGAATCCAGCGAGTTCGATGCCGACGACTACCGCCTTTCGGCAGCGGCGTTGCTCGTGCATGTTGCGGCCTCCGACGACAGCTTCGACCACGCCGAGCGCGCAGTGCTGCATGACGCGTTGACGCAGCGCTTCGAGGTCGGTCCAGACGACGCCAATGCGATGATTGATGCCGCGGTCGCCGCCGACCGCGAGGCGGTCGATCTCTATCAGTTCACGAGCATGATCAATCGCGCGCTCGACGACGAGGGCAAGAAGAAACTCGTGGAGGTGCTGTTCCTGATCGGATACGCGGACGGGAAACTCACGGAGTTCGAGAACAATATCGTGTGGCGCGCCTCCGAATTGCTGCATGTTTCCTCGCAGGATCGCGTTGAAATACGCCGCCGCATCCGCGCAACGGTCGGAGATCGCGCTTGAACCGCGTCACGGTCATCACGGGGGCATCCGGCGGGATCGGCGAGGAACTCGCCTATTGCGCGGCGAAGGCCGGCCGCAAGCTCATGCTGGTCGCGCGCTCCGGCGACAAGCTGAAAGCGGTCGCGGAAAAGGTCGTTGCGCTCGGCGCGCCCGCACCGGAGATCATCTCACTCGATCTTTCCGATCCGAACTCCGGCGAGGCGTTGGCGCAAGCGCTCGCGCAGAAAAACCTGAAAGTCTTCGAACTCATCAACAACGCGGGCTACGGTCTTGCGGGCCCGGTCGACCAGCTCGACCGCGCCGATCAGGTCGGCATGGTCGACCTCAACATGCGTGCGCTCACCGATCTCACGCTGCGTTTCCTGCCCGAGATCATCGAGCTAAACGGCGGCGTGATGAACGTCGCTTCCACCGCCGCGTTCCAGCCCGGCCCGAATATGGCGATCTATTACGCGAGCAAGGCCTATGTGCTTTCGTTTTCCGAGGCGATCTGGTTCGAGTTGCGCGGCCGCGCGCGGGTGACCTGTCTCGCTCCCGGCCCGACGCCCACCGGGTTTTCGGCGCGCGCCAAGAAGGATGGCAAGTTGCGGCTGATGAATCTCTCGATGACCTCGGCGGCCTTCGTCGCGTCGCGCGGATGGGAGCGCTTCCAGCGCGGCCAGCGGCTCGTCGTTCCCGGCGTCATGAACGAAATCGCGGCGATGCTTGCGCCGCTGTCTCCGAAGGCCCTGGTGCTGTGGTTTGCCTCGAGGCTTTCGCGCTAGGGCGGCCAGCCATGCCGCGGCGCCTGTTGAACGCGAAGGCGTTCCGTGCGACCGATTGAAACGCGCGTGACTTCGATGACGAAAAAGATTCTCACCATCCTGCATCAGGAACGCTCGAGCCCCGGACGGGTCGGGCGCCTGCTCGTCGAGCGCGGCTTCACGCTCGACATCCGCAAGCCCTGTCTTGGTGACGAACTGCCTGCCACGATGGAAGATTACGTCGGCGCGATGATATTCGGCGGGCCGATGTCGGCGAACGACGACCACGACGGCATCAAGCGCGAGATCGAATGGTGCGAAGTGCCGCTGAAGGAAGACAAGCCGTTCTTCGGCATCTGCCTCGGCGCGCAAATGCTGGCGAAGAAGCTCGGCGCCAAAGTGGATTTCCATGAAAAGGGCCTGACCGAGATCGGCTACTACCCGTTGCGCGCGACCGAGGAAGGCAGCGCCATCCTCGACTGGCCGGATCACATGTATCAGTGGCATCGCGAAGGTTTCGCGCTGCCTTCGGGGGCGGTGAAACTCGCGGAAGGCGACACCTTCGAGAATCAGGCGTTCCGCTTCGGGCGCGCGGCGTTCGGCGTGCAATTCCACCCGGAGGTCACGCACCAGATGATGTGCCGCTGGACCACGATGGCTGCACACCGGCTCGAGCTTCCCGGCGCGAAAACGCGGGCCGAGCATTTCGACGGACGCTATATGCACGATGCGAAAGTGCGCGCGTGGCTGGAGCGTTTCCTCGATCACTGGACGGGATTGATGAATCTGCCGGGCGAAAATTCGCAAAATGCGAAAAGCCTCGCAAAACGCGAAAGCTGACTACGTTCTCTCGCGTCAAATTTCCCAAGCTATTGAATCGGCGGTGCGCGGCGCGCTGCATCTTGTGTGCGAACGGCGCCGAGAAAACTGGCAAAGGCGTTGCTCAAGGAATGCCGGCCGGCATCAGGTAATGCGTCGCCGGCGTCATCGTGTACCTACTAAAGGGGACGGAAGCTAAGACCCCAGCTTCCGTCCCTCTCTCATTTCCGGCGTGCGGCATGCACCTGCTGAAGCTGCACGATCGCTGCCGCCGACAGAATGGCAGCCGCGCCGCAGGCGCCGACAAGCGATAATCCCTCATGAAAGAACAGCCACGCGCCGAATGCGGCGAACAGCGTTTCCGTCATGATGATGATCGCGGCTTCGGACGGCGAGGTCGCGCGTAAGGCGAAGGTAAGGATCGTGAAGCTCATCGCGGTCGAAAGCACGCCGACATAAAGAATATTCGACAAGGCTGCCCGCAGGCTGTCCGTGGTCACGGTTTCGAACAGCGCGGCGCCTGCGAGCGCGGTCACGGAGACCACGGAAAACTGAACGACCGAGAAGAGCACCGACCGTCCCATGGGTGCCGCGACGCCGGCGATCACCATGTGAAGCGCCCAGAAGCAGGCGGAAAGCGCGACCAGAATATCGCCGACGCCGAAAGTAGTGAGCGTGCCGCCGCCCAAAAGCCAGGTGCCGACAAAGGAAAGGCCGACTGCGAACCAGATCAGCGGTGCGACCGGTTTTCCGGTCAGCGCAAAACTGATGAAGGGCGTCGCCACGACATAAAGCGCGGTGAGGAAGGCCGTGTTCGTCACGGACGCCGTGACGAGGCCCGCCTGCTGCAAAACCGCGCCGGTGACGAAAGCGAGCCCGGCGAAGATGCCGGTTCTGAGATAAGCGCCGGTAACGGGAACGGTTGAACGCCGATGCTCTAGAAAAGCGAACGGCGCGAGCACGAGGGTCGCAAGCAGCGCGCGCGAGCCGACGAAAGTGAAGGGACCGATGTGGTCCATCGCCGACTTCTGAAACAGGAAAGCGAATCCCCAGATCGCGGCGCAGGCGAAGAGCAGGAGATCGGCGCGGATGCGGGTCATGTCGGGGGATTATAAGGAACCGCTGGTGGAGCCGAGGGGAGTTGAACCCCTGACCTCTGCAGTGCGATTGCAGCGCTCTCCCAACTGAGCTACGGCCCCGGTCCGGCGAGGCGGCATCTAGGGCGGGCCTCCAAGGGGTGTCAAGAACCGCGTTAATCACACAGGGTTCCTGCGCCTTCCTTTCGGCCTCCGGCGCGGCTATCTAGGTGCCGGATTTCGAGGGACTGCCCGCATGAACCCGTTTCTCTGGCTTCTGGACACCGTCATCACGCTTTACATCTGGGTGCTGATCGCATCCGCGGTGCTGTCCTGGCTCGTCGCCTTCAATGTGGTGAACCCTTATAACAACGTGGTCCGCGCGATTTCGGGAGCGCTCTACCAGCTCACAGAGCCGCTGCTGCGCCCGATTCGAAATATCCTGCCCAATCTCGGCGGCCTCGATATTTCGCCAGTCATCCTGATCCTGATTCTGATGTTCATCCGCCAGACGGTGTTCTGGCTGTTCACGCGGTGATTTCGGCCGCGCGGCCTTGGCGCGCGGCTGCAGGCGGCGTTCTTCTGGATGTGCGCGTAACGCCGAAAAGCGGGCGCGATGCCGTCGAGGGCGTTGAATTGCTTTCGAGTGGGCAGCCGATTCTCAAGCTGCGCGTGCGGGCGCTGCCCACCGACGGCGAAGCCAACACAGCCGTCGTCGCGCTGCTCGCAAAAATCCTGAAACTTCCGAAGTCGGGTATCGCGCTTGAGCGCGGCGGCACATCGCGTGTTAAAACGCTGCGGCTTGCCGGAGATGCGAATGCGATCTCTGCGGCGCTGGAAAAAATAACGAAGGCGGAAACGTGAGCGCGAAGATTCTCGACGGCAAGGCAATCGCAGACGAACTGCGCGCGAAGGTCGCGCAGGAAGCAGCGAAGATCTCCGCCAAGCTCGGGCGCAAGCCGGGGCTCGCCGCGGTACTGGTCGGCGAGGATCCGGCGAGCCAGACTTATGTAAAGAGCAAGGCAAAGGCCACGAACGAAGCCGGGATGATTTCGTTCGAGCATCGTCTTCCGGAAAACACTTCGGAAAAAGATCTGCTCGCGCTGGTCGCGCAACTGAATGCCGACGATGCGGTGGATGGCATTCTGGTGCAGTTGCCCTTGCCGAAGCAGATCGATACCGAGCGCGTGATCGAAGCGGTGGATCCTGCGAAAGATGTCGATGGATTCCATCCGATGAACGCAGGGAAGCTTGCGACCGGTCTGCCGTCGCTCGTGCCGGGAACGCCGATGGGCTGCATCGTCATGGCGAAGAAAGCGCATGCTTCGCTCGCCGGATTAGACGCGGTCGTCGTCGGGCGCTCGAACATCGTCGGCAAGCCGCTCGCGCAGTTGCTCATCGCAGAGAGTGCGACGGTGACGGTCGCGCATTCGAAAACGAAAAATCTTCAGGAAGTCTGCCGCCGCGCGGATTTGTTGTGCGTCGCGATCGGCAAGCCCGAGTTCGTCAAAGGCGACTGGATCAAGCCGGGCGCGACCGTGATCGATGTCGGCATCAATCGCGTGCCCGGCGCGGATGGAAAGAACAAACTCGTCGGCGATGTCGCGTTCGACGAAGCGGTAAAAGTTGCGGGCTGGATCACGCCGGTGCCAGGCGGTGTCGGGCGCATGACCGTCGCGTGTCTGTTGGTGAATACGTTGCGCGCGGCGGCGGCGCGGGCGGGGTTAGAGGCGCCGAATCTCTGACGTTGTTCCCGCGAAAGCGGGAACCCATAATCCCTGTGCTCAAATTTAAAGTTGGTGGTTATGGATCCCGGCTCTCGCTTTGCTCGGCCGGGATGACGATAGAGTGTTACCGCGCCCAGCCGAAGGCGACTTTGTCGAGTACCTTGGAGCCGAAGCGTTCGGTGGAGCGCGCAATCGGCTTGCCGCCGAGCGAGCGATAGAAATTCATCGCCGGTTCGTTGTCCGAGAGCGCCCACACCACGAGACTCGACTGGCCGGACTGGATCAGATCGCGCTTGGCGGTGGTGAAGAGGCGGCTGCCGAAACCGAGGCCCTGATATTCGGGCTTCAGGTACAGTTCATAGACCTCGCCCGTGTAGGGCAGGCTCTTTGCACGGTTGCGGCCGTAGTTCGCGTAGCCCGCGACCTCGTCGCCGAAATTCAGGAGAATTACGCGAGAACCGCGCCGAATCGCCGCATCCCACCAGGTCGGCCCGCGGCGCTGCACGAGCTTCTCTAGTTCCGGGCCCGGAATGATCCCACGATAGGCGGCACTCCAGGCTTCGTCGTGCGTTTCCGCCAGCGCTACCGCATCTTCGGAGCGCGCGCGGCGGAGTTCGATCAGGACCGTGCTCATGGGCCTAATCGAAACAGGGTGGGGCCGCCGTTTCAAGCGTTTCGTTAATGAGCGGTTAACTTATCCGGTAAAGCGCGGCGGATCGGCCACACTTTTCCGGCCGCCTGTCCCAAAATGAATCAGGCGGCGTTCTCGGCCTCGCGCTTGCGCTCCTCACGCTTGCGGTCGTTCGGATCGAGCATGACCTTGCGGAGCCGGATCGACTTCGGCGTGATCTCGACCAGTTCGTCCTCGCCGATATAGGCGAGCGCTTTTTCCAGAGTCATTCTAATAGGCGGCGTGAGGCGCACCGCTTCGTCCTTCGACTGCGTGCGGATGTTGGTGAGCTTCTTGCCCTTCAACACATTCACTTCGAGATCGTTGTCGCGCGTGTGCTCGCCGACGATCATGCCGCGATACACTTTCCAGCCCGGCTCGATCATCATCGGTCCGCGGTCTTCGAGATTCCACAGCGCGTAAGCGACCGCTTCGCCCTGATCGTTGGAAATCAAGACACCGTTCCGGCGGCCCGGAATGTCGCCCTTGTAGGGCGCGTAGGAATGGAAGATGCGGTTCAGGACGGCCGTGCCGCGCGTGTCGGTGAGTAGTTCGTTCTGATAGCCGAGCAGGCCACGCGTCGGCACGTGGAAGACGAGGCGCAAACGATTGCCGCCCGACGGACGCATATCCATCATCTCGCCGCGGCGCTCGGACAATTTCTGCACGACGATGCCGGAGTGTTCCTCATCGACGTCGATCACGACTTCCTCGATCGGCTCCATCATTTCGCCGGTCGCTTCGTCTTTCGAGAGCACGACCTTGGGGCGCGCGACGGAAAGCTCGAAGCCTTCGCGGCGCATGGTCTCGATGAGAATGCCGAGCTGCAATTCGCCGCGGCCCGCGACTTCGTAGGAGTCCTTGCCAGCGCTTTCGGAAATCTTCAGCGCGATGTTGCCTTCGGCTTCGCGGAACAGGCGGTCGCGGATCATGCGGCTCGTCACCTTGTCGCCTTCAGTGCCCGCGAGCGGGGAGTCGTTCACGCGGAAGGTCATCGCGAGCGTCGGCGGATCGATCGGCTGCGCCGGGATCGGTGTCGTAATGTCGGGATGACAGATGGTGTCGGCGACGTTGGCCTCGGTGAGGCCCGCGATCGCGACGATGTCGCCTGCACTTGCTTCCTCGACCGGCTGACGCTCGAGGCCGCGGAAGGCGAGCACTTTCGTAATGCGGCCGTTTTCGAGCACCTTGCCGTCGCGCGAGAGCACCTTCACGCTCTGGTTCGGCTTCACCGAGCCCGAGGTGATGCGGCCGGTGAGAATGCGGCCGAGATACGGGTTCGCTTCGAGAATCGTCGCGAGCATCCTGAATTCGCCGGGCTCGACGGTCGGCGCGGGCACATGCTTCACGACGAGATCGAACAGCGGCTTCATCGAATCTTTCGGGCCGTCGAGCGAAGGCGCCATCCAGCCTTCCTTCGCCGAGCCGTAGAGGATCGGGAAGTCGAGCTGCTCTTCGGTCGCGTCGAGCGCCGCGAACAGATCAAAAACTTCGCCCGCGACTACGTTGGCGCGGGCATCCGGGCGATCGACCTTGTTGATGGCGACGATGGGCTTCAGCCCCATCTTGAGCGCTTTGGACACCACGAACTTGGTCTGGGGTAGCGGACCTTCGGCGGCGTCGACCAGCACGATCACGCCATCGACCATATTCAGAATGCGTTCGACCTCGCCGCCGAAATCGGCGTGACCCGGCGTATCGACGACGTTGATGCGGATGTCGTTCCAGAGGATCGAGGTTGCTTTGGCGAGAATCGTAATGCCGCGCTCGCGCTCGAGGTCATTTGAGTCCATCGCGCGCTCGGTGACTTTCTCGTTGGCGCGGAACGTGCCCGCCTGTTGCAACAGGCGGTCGACCAGAGTCGTTTTGCCATGGTCGACGTGCGCGATGATCGCGATGTTACGAAGATGCATAATGTCGGGTCCGGAAATGCTTCGCGGGCCCAAATGGCCCGCGGATTCGCGCGTCGTATATAGGGGCGGCCTGCCGCTTGGCAACCTTGGCCGATGGCCGAGGCCGTTAACCCAGGCGCCGCCGCCAGGGTCCTTCATAATCCTTGGGCCGGGCGGCACGGACCATCATCATCTCGCCGAGGTTTTCGGCGGTGAGCAGCCCGACCAGACGGTCGGAACTGTCGGTCGCGCCGATCGCCGGGGCCCGGCTTTCCTGCAAAAGCTTGATTGCGCTTTCGAGCGTCGTGCGGGCCGAGACGGTGGGAACCTCACCGGTGGTCGCCTCCAGCACCGGGCATTGCGGGCCTTTTTCTTTCAGCGCCTTGATCATGGCGTCGCGGGTCAGCACGCCGCGCAGTTTCCCCGCGCCATCGACGATCGGAAACTCTTTCTGGGTCGTCTGGATCAGGGCGTTCGCCGCTTCATCCACGGTCGATTGGGTGTGGAGCGAACGGAACTGCGTGATCATCGCGTCGGAGACAAGCGCCCCGCGCGAGACGTCGCGAAGCTGCGCGTGCCCGGCTTCGGCGGAAGCGGCAAGGAACACGAAGATCGCGATCACGATCAGCATCGGATTGCCGAAGATGCCGAGGATGCCGAAGAACACCGCAAACGCCTGTCCGACCATGGCGGCAAGCTCGGTCGCACGGCCGAAGGAATAACGCGTGGCGAGCAGCGCGCGCAGTACGCGGCCGCCGTCCATCGGGAAGGCGGGAATGAGATTGAACAGCACCAGAAATATGTTCGCGCCGGCGAGTTTCACGATCATCGAAGTCGCGGGATCTTCGATTTTGGTCAGCGCCTGTACGTCCATGTTCTGAGCGCCGAGATAAACGATCAGCACACCCGCGATCACGACGTTCACGAGCGGTCCCGCGATCGCGACGATGAATTCCTGATACGGCTTTTCCGGAATGCGTTCGAGCGAGGCAATGCCGCCGAAGGGCCAGAGTGTGATGTCCGGCGTCTTCACACCGAAGTAGCGCGCGGCGAAGACATGACCGAATTCATGGAGCAGCACGCAGAGAAGCAGGAGCGAGATGAAGATCACGCCTTCCCACGCGGCGTCGGTGCCGCCCTGCCGGTAATACGAATACCAAATCCAGACGAGAAACAGCAGGAGCGTGACGTGGATGCGGACGGCGGTGCCGGCAACGCGGGCGACGGTCAGCGACCAGAGCATGGCGGATTTCCTCGTGAGGATCTCCGCCTAAGATAGGGCGTCCGGCGCTTCGCGCAATCAGCCCGCGATCTTGCGGCCGAGCTTGTAGACGCCGAAGCCGATCGCAAAACCGAGCGCGATCATCAGCAGCAGGATCGAGCGGCCTTCCCAGCCGCCGGTCTCCTGCGCGTTCCAATAGGCGCCCGCAAGGATGATGCCCGGAATGGAAAGTGCGAGGCCGAGCAGAATCCCGAAGATCGCGACCAGAAACCCTATGATCCGGCGCGGGGTCATTTATTTTTTTTGTTGCGGCTGGCGAGCGTGCGCAGGCGAAGCGCGTTCAGCTTGATGAAGCCTTCGGCGTCCTTCTGGTCGTAGGCGCCCTTGTCGTCCTCGAAGGTGACTAGCGTCGAGGAATAGAGCGACTTCGGCGAGGCACGGCCCGCCATCAACACGTTACCCTTATAAAGCTTCAGCGTGACTTCGCCTTCGACATGCTCCTGGCTCTTGTCGATGAGCGCCTGCAACATCTCGCGTTCGGGCGAGAACCAGAAACCGTTATAGATCAGCTCCGCGTAGCGCGGCATGATCTCGTCTTTCAGATGCGCGGCACCCCGGTCGAGCGTGATCGATTCGATCGCGCGATGTGCTGCGAGCAAAATCGTGCCGCCCGGCGTTTCGTAAACGCCGCGCGACTTCATGCCGACGAAGCGGTTTTCGACGAGATCGAGACGGCCGATGCCGTTGTCGTGACCGAGTTCGTTGAGCTTCGTGAGCAGCGAAGCGGGCGAGAGCTTCTTGCCGTCGATGGAAACCGCGTCGCCTTTCTCGAATCCGATCTTCACCGTGGTCGGCTTATCCGGCGCGTCCATCGGCGAGATCGTGCGCTGAAAGACGATGTTCGGCGCTTCGACGTTCGGGTCTTCCAAGACCTTGCCTTCGGACGACGAGTGCAAAAGGTTAGCGTCGACCGAGAAGGGCGCTTCGCCCTCCTTGTCCTTGGTGATCTGGATCTGGTGATTGCGCGCAAAGGTGAGCAATTCCTCGCGGCCCTTGAATTCCCACTCGCGCCACGGCGCGATGATCTTGATGCCGGGTTCGAGCGCGTAATAACCGAGCTCGAAGCGCACCTGATCGTTGCCTTTGCCGGTCGCGCCGTGAGACACGGCATCCGCGCCGGTCTTGCGCGCAATTTCGATCTGCTTCTTCGCGATCAGCGGACGCGCGATCGACGTGCCGAGAAGATAAAGTCCTTCGTACTGTGCGTTCGCGCGGAACATCGGGAAGACGTAATCGCGCACGAATTCTTCGCGCACGTCCTCGATGAAGATGTTTTCTTCCTTGATTCCGGCGCGCAGCGCCTTCTCGCGCGCGGGCGCGAGCTCGCCGCCCTGGCCGAGATCGGCGGTAAAGGTCACGACCTCGCAGTTATAGGTGGTCTGCAGCCACTTCAGGATGATCGAGGTGTCGAGGCCGCCGGAATAGGCGAGCACCACCTTCTTGATTTCTTTGGCCATCAACCGCGCCCCGTTTGGAATTTCGGGAGTTATAGGCGGCTTATTGCCGTTCGCAAGCCGCGCTATTCTTCGCGGGAATCAGGCGCTCCGCGATGGCCAAAATCGACTTCTTCTACGAATTCGCCTCGACCTATTCCTATCCGGCCGCGATGCGGATCGACGACCTCGCGCTCGACTTCGACATCGAGGTGAACTGGCGGCCGTTTCTGCTCGGACCGATCTTCAAGGCGCAGGGCTGGGACACCTCGCCCTTCAACATCTATCCGGAGAAGGGCCGTTATATGCGCCGCGATCTGGAGCGGGTCTGCGATACGCTGGGGTTACCGTCCTTCAAAATGCCGAAGACCTTTCCGGCGCATTCGCTGTTGCCCGCGCGGGTCGCGCTTTGTTTCTCCGGCGAGATGCGGGCGGCGTTCTCGCGCGCGGTCTATGACGCGGAGTTCGCGCATGGCGCGGATATTTCCGACACCAAGGTCATCGAAAAAATCCTCAAAGGTCTCGGCGAGACGCCCGCGAAAATTTTCGAGAAGGTGAATACGCAAGCGATCAAGGATGCGCTGCGCGTGGAAACGGAGGCCGCGCAGAAAAACCGAATCTTCGGCGCACCTGCGTTTGTCACCGAAGACGGGGAATTGTTCTGGGGCAACGACCGGCTGGAAGCGGCGCTGGAGTGGGCCGCGCGTTAGCGCTCGCGCCACAGGCCGGCGAAGCGTCCGGCGACCGCCCAATACACGACCGCACCGAGCGCGCCTGCGGCAACCATAACGGCGCTACCCACAGCGCTTTGCATGGGAACGTCGAGCGGGTTCAGCCATGGAGAAATCCGCGCCGCCTGGCCCGTCAAAATAAATCCGATGAAACCGCCGATCAGAATATGCGCGAAGAGCGAGCGCAGCCTGATTGCCTCTGCGATCAACACGGCAATCAGTGCTGGGATCGCGGCGAACATCGCAATCAAAAGCCAGTAGATCAAAGCGAGCGCAAAGAAATCGTTCGAGGTGAAGTCCGGTTCGCCTGCTCCGGGTCCGGGCGCGAACCAAGGCAGCAGCAGGCCAGCGATCAGCGCGACGAAAGTCGCGGCGATATAGCCTGCAACGATGCGCGCAATTTGCTTCAAAAATTTCATGGCAACTCTTTCCATTGCCCCGCGCTGCGGCCCGCGATCGCCCAGAACACGAAACCCGCAACGATCCCGGCAGCGGCGAGCCATTGCAATTCGTCGGTGATCGGCATGACCGCGCCCTTGCCCTGCATGTGCGCGGTCGTGTCCGTCATGAAATAGGCGAGCGCACCGATGACCGCGCCGCCGAGCGCGTAATAGATCACCGAGCGCAACGAAAATGTCTCGGCAATCAGGATCGCGACGAAGGCAGGTGCGAAGACATAGAACGGTGTCACGAGCCCCGCCGCGCCCGCGAAGAAAAGAACGAGCAGGAAATAACCGGCGCCGCCATCGGCGTTCTGCGGAAGATCGGGCGCAACGAGCCCGTAAGCGACGACGAAAGCGGCAACGAGACAGGAAACGAGGAAGGCGACGGCGATCACGATGGAGCGGAGAAAGAGCGCCATCTTTTTCCTAGTCCGTCATCGCCATGGCGCGGAGCGCCATGCGCTCGCGCGCAGACAGCTTCTGCGTTTCGGATTTCAACTGGCCGCAGGCGGCGAGAATGTCGCGGCCGCGCGGGGTTCGCACCGGGCTCGCATAACCGGCGTTGAACACGATCTCGGAGAATTTCTCGATCGTTTCCCAGTCCGAACATTCGTATTTGGTGCCGGGCCATGGATTGAAGGGAATGAGATTGATCTTGGCCGGGATGCCTTTGAGCAACCGCACCAGTTCGCGCGCGTCGGCCGGTTTGTCGTTCACGTCTTTCAGCATCACATATTCAAACGTGATGCGGCGCGAGTTCGACGCGCCCGGATAGGCGCGGCAGGCATCCAGCAATTCCTTAATCGGGTATTTCTTGTTGAGCGGCACGAGCTCGTCGCGTAGCTCGTCGCGGGTCGCGTGCAGCGAGATCGCGAGCATCGCACCGACATCGTTGCCCAAAGGTTCGATCATCGGCACCACGCCGGAGGTGGACACCGTGATGCGGCGCTTGCCGATGGAAATACCCTGATCGTCGGAAATGATCGCGATCGCGTTCTTCACGCCGTCGTAATTATAAAGTGGCTCGCCCATGCCCATGAAGACGAGATTGGTGACGAGGCGCGGGGCGTCGGCTTCGGAGGCGGTGCCTTCCGCGCGCGTCGCGCCGGGCCATTCTCCCAAACGATCGCGCGCGATCATCACCTGTGCCACGATTTCGGAGGCGCGCAGGTTACGCACCAGCTTCTGCGTACCGGTGTGGCAGAAGGAGCAGTTCAGCGTGCAGCCGACCTGAGACGAAATGCAGAGCGTGCCGCGGTCGGACTCGGGGATATAAACCGCCTCGACATCGTGCGGCTTTTCGCCGGGCGTGTCGGCGGGCAGGCGGATAAGCCATTTGCGCGTGCCGTCGGTCGAGGCCTGCTCGACCACGACTTCGGGACGTTCGAGCGTGAAATGCCCCGCGAGCTTCGCGCGCAGATCTTTCGAGACGTTGGTCATCGCTTCGAAGTCGCGCACGCCGCGAAAGTAAATCCAGTTCCAGAGCTGCGAAACGCGCATGCGGCGCTCGCGCTCGCTTACTCCGATTTCGGCGAGCGCGTCGCCGAGCTCCGTGCGGTCGAGTCCTGCGAGCGAGCGCATCACGGACATTCCTTCGCTACGCGTTCCAGCGCCTGCGTGAGGCCGACCAGCGAATAGCGGTCGGTCGTGACTGCACCTTTCGCAGGCGTGAGCTTGAGCGTGATCTCGTTATCCTTTTTCAGTGCCTCGAGCAGCTTACTCTCGTCGGCCGGCTCCTTGATCCAGAGGCCGTTGCCTTTGACGAACATCGGGAAGTTCATGCTCGCGGCGGTGAGTACGACATCGGCGTCTTCCTTGAGCGGAAAGCCCGCCATGATGCTGATTTCGTTTGCGAGCTTGTCGGCGGGGCGCGTCGTGACGAAGAAATATGCGGGATCGCGTTTTACGTTCGCGGGCTGGCGCTCTTTGGGCTGGGTCAGCGCAAAGCAGGTCTTGCCGGCCTTGTTCACATAAACGCCCCAGTCACCGAACTGCGCGACGAGCGAGGGCGTGCCCGGCGTGGTCTTTTTCTGCTGCGCTTTCTTCTGCTCGGTCTTCTGCTCGGCTTTGGGCGCTTCCTGCTTTTTCTCGGGCGCCTTGGGTGCGGCTTTCTTCGGCGCGGTTTTTACCGGGGCTTTCTTGTCGGCGTCCTGCGCAGCGGAATGCATCGCTCCGGACGAAACCAGAGCGGCGCCAAGCAGCGCGGCAAAGACGAAACGAGCCTTCATTTGAATTCCTTTTTGCCGGCGGCTGTCAAAAGCCCCCGCGACAAAACCCGCCACACAATCTAGAAATAACCGCCTTTCGGGCTCGATGCCAAGGAAAGCGGTCTTGCCGGTTTCGGCGGTTCCTTAGGCGGCGACGCCGACAAAAACATGGCGCGAAGCGAGCGCCGTTCAAGGGATGGAGTAAAGCGATGAAAGCGGTACTTTGCGTGCGTCACGGCGGGCCGGAAGCGCTCGAAATCCGGGACATTCCCGATCCGGTGGCCGGCAAGGGCGAAGTCGTGGTGAAGGTCGCGGCTGCCTCGCTCAACTTCTTCGACACGCTGATCATCCAGAACAAATATCAATACAAGCCGGAACTGCCGTTCTCGCCTTGCGCGGAATTTTCCGGGACGGTGGTAGAGGTCGGCGAAGGCGTTTCCAGCTTCAAGGCTGGCGACCGCGTATGCGGAAACCTGCCGACGGGCGCCGCGCGCGAGAAGATCGCGGTACCTGCGCGGGCGCTGATTCACGTGCCGCAAGGACTGGAACTCGAAAAGGCCGCCGGTCTCATCATCACCTACGGCACCACGATTCACGCACTCAAGGACCGCGCGAAACTCAAAGCCGGCGAGACGCTCGCGGTGCTCGGTGCATCCGGCGGCGTCGGTCTTGCCGCGATCGAGCTCGGCAAGGTGATCGGCGCGAAAGTGATCGCGGCGGCGTCTTCACCAGAGAAACTCGAATTCGCGAAGAAGCACGGCGCCGATGAAGTCATCGACTATTCCAAGGAAGATCTGAAAGAGCGGCTGAAAGAGCTGACCGGCGGCAAGGGCGTGGACGTGATCTACGATCCGGTCGGCGGACCCTACGCGGAGCCCGCGCTGCGTTCGATCGCCTGGGAAGGACGCTATCTCGTGATCGGGTTCGCGGCGGGCGACATTCCGAAAATCCCGCTGAACCTCGCGCTTCTCAAAGGCTGCGATATCGTCGGCGTGTTCTGGGGCGATTATGCGCGCCGGAATCCGGAAGGAAACAAGAAGCATCTCGACGAGATCGTGAAGCTCGCCGCCGAAGGCAAGCTCTCGGCGCATCTCGACGCGCGCTACAAATTCGATAACGCAGTCGAAGCCTTCCACGCGATCGCGCAGCGCAAGGTAAAGGGCAAGATCGTCCTGGTGCCGTAACGCTTTAGCGGTTCGTCTGAATATCGCTCAACGCTGCTTTCGCAGCGTCGCGATGCTCGGGCTTGATGTGCGCGGCGATCAACTGGAAGGTCGCCATCAGCACCGCGGCGTCGTCGGTAAATCCGAGTGCGGGCATCACGTCGGGAATCAGATCGAGCGGGATCACGAAATAGGCGAGTGCGGCGACCAACATGCCGCGCACGCGCAAAGGCGTCTGGCGGTCCATCGCGCAGTAGTAGGCGGCGAGCGCATCTTCCGCGAAGGGGATTTTCGCGGCGACGGCCTTCATCTTCGGCCAGAACTCCTCGCGCACGCGCGAGGCGTCACCCTTACGGGCGCGGAACTTCCAGAAGAAATTGCTCGCCTGAAACGCTGCCATTGTCTCGCCCCGGCCGCGGCGGAACTGCCGCGAGCCATTTACATGGCGTTTGCGTAGCGCTGTTCAAGACCCGCGCGGCCTCGAAGCGGGTAATCAGCCTCGACGATGTAGGGTCCGCCGCCCTGAGAGGCGCGCGACGAATAAAGTACGAAACGCGACACCGGAAAGCTCACCGCCCGGAAGCCGCCGCGGGTCGAGAGATAGTCCGCGACTTCGATCACGGAGGCGTCGCGAAGCCGCGCCAGCGTGACATGCGGCGTGAAGCGGCGCCCTTCGGCGGGAAGCCCGATCCGCTGCATCATGCGTTCGTGCTCGGCCTGCAATTCGATCAGGGCCGGGGTCGGCTGCACCGAGGCGATGATTGCGCGCGGCTTCTTGCCGCCGAACTGGCCGAGGCCCGTGAGCGTCACCTTGAACGCGGGGCGTTCGACGAAATCGAGAATGCCCGCGACCTCGTTCGCGGTGCGGTCGTCGATGTCGCCGATGAAGCGGAGCGTAAGGTGGTAGTTTTCCGGGTCGATCCAGCGCGCGCCGTGAATTCCGCCGCGGAGCATGGACAGCATCGTGCCGATCTCTTTCGGCACTTCGATCGCAGTAAAAAGGCGCGGCATGACAAATTACCCGCGGCGTTTTTTGACTCGCTCAATCAGCGATTCGACGACTGGCAGTATACGCTCAACCACGAGAGATACACCCTTCGCCGTTGGATGAATTCCATCGTTGAGGTTGAGGTCCGGCTTGCCGGCCACACCATCGAGGAAGAAGGGATAAATCAGCGTGTCATACTTCTTGGCGAGTTCCGGATAAATCGAATCGAATTTCGCGGCGTAGTCGGCGCCGAGGTTGGGGGCGGCGCGCATACCTCCGATAAGGACTTCGATTTTCCGGGCTTTGAGGCGCCCGAGTGCCTCATCCAAGCTTTTGCGGGTCAGGTCCGGGTCGATGCCGCGCAGCATGTCGTTGGCGCCGAGCGCGAGGATCACGGCGTCGGTGCCGTCGGGGATCGACCAGTCGAGGCGCGCTAGCCCGCCCGTCGAGGTGTCGCCGGACACCCCGGCATTGGCGATCGCGACGTCATGGCCGCGTTTTTTCAGCGCGGCCTCGAGCTGTGCCGGGAAGGCTTCCGAGGCGGTGAGGCCGAAGCCGGCGGTCAGGCTGTCGCCGAAGGCGACGATTTTGATGGTTTGCGCCTGGAGCGGCGCCGTAAACAGCGCCACCAAGAAAGCCACAATGATTACGCCATAGAAACGGGGAGCTTTGCGCTTTCGGCTGCCGCGGCATTCCGTGGCAGAACGGTCGGCGCGAGAATCGCGCCCGAAGAGATCAGTGCACATGAATATCTCCACGCCGATAGCCGAACAGCCTGCAATCCGGCTCACCGGTGTCGACCTGAAACTCGGGTCGGGCGCCGCGCGCGTTCATATCCTCAGGAAAGTGTCGCTCCAAATTGGCCAAGGTGAGGCGGTGGGTCTCGTCGGTCCCTCCGGCTCCGGCAAGTCGACGCTCTTGATGGTGATGGCAGGGCTCGAGCGCGCCGACAAAGGCACGGTCGAGGTCGCGGGTCAGGACTTGACCAAGCTTTCCGAGGACCAGCTTGCGCGCTTTCGCGGCAACACGGTCGGGATCGTATTCCAGTCGTTTCATCTCATTCCGACCATGACGGCGCTCGAGAACGTCGCTGTGCCGCTGGAGCTTGCGGGCCGCGCGGATGCGTTCGAGCGGGCGAGCCGCGAACTCGAAGGCGTGGGCTTGAGCGCGCGCGTCCAGCATTACCCGGCGCAGCTCTCCGGCGGCGAGCAGCAGCGCGTGGCGCTTGCCCGCGCACTCGCGCCCGAGCCTTCGATCATCTTCGCCGACGAGCCGACCGGCAATCTGGATGAAAAGACCGGCAAGGAGATCATGGATCTTCTGTTTGCGAAGCAGGCGGAGAAGGGCGCGACGCTCGTCATCGTGACTCACGATCTCACGCTCGGGAATCGCTGCGACCGCCTGATCCGCATGCGCTCGGGCGAAGCGCAGCCGGAAACGCCGAAGGCACGCGCATGAGCGCGGTCACCGCGAGTGGTGCGTCTCCGTCGCGGCTATTCGTTTCGCTGAAACTTGCGCTGCGCGAATTGCGAGGCGGCGTGCGTGGCTTCGGCGTGTTTCTCGCCTGTCTTGCAATCGGTGTCACCGCGATCGCGGGCGTAGGCTCGTTCGCCCGCGCGCTTTCCGACGGCATGCTGCGCGAAGGCGGGCGTATTCTCGGCGGTGACATTTCGTTCTCGCTGATCCACCGCCAGACCAGTCCCGCGGAGATGGACTTTCTCAAAAGCCGCGGCACGGTTTCGGAAATCGCGAGCATGCGCGCGATGACGCGCGTCACCAATGGCGCGGCGACGCTGGTCGAACTGAAAGCGGTAGACGCGAACTACCCGCTCGACGGCAAGATCGAACTCGATCCGAAAGTGCCGCTGCCGCGCGCGTTGCAGAAGGTCGGCAATCGTTACGGCGCGGTCGCCGAACCGACGCTCCTGTTGCGGCTCGGTGTGACGCCGGGTGCGGAAATCAAAATCGGCGACGCGACCTTCGTCATTACCGCCTCGATCGTGAGCGAACCGGACCGCGTCGCAGCCGGCGTCGGCTTCGGGCCGCGGCTGATCGTTTCGCAGGAAGGCTTGCAGGCGACCGGACTGGTGCAGCCCGGCAGTCTCGTGCGCTGGAGCTATCGTGTGAAGCTCGCGGACCAGAGCGACACGTCGCTTCTCTTCACGCAGACGCAGGCGCGCGATCTTTTCCCCAACGCGGGCTGGGAAATCCGCACGCGTTCCAGCGCCTCGCCGCAGCTCGAGCGTAACGTGCGGCGGCTTGCGGAGTTTCTCACTCTCGTCGGGCTGACAGCGCTCTTGGTCGGCGGCGTCGGTGTCGCGAACGCGGTGATGCATTATCTGGAGCGCAAGCGCGCGGATATTGCGACCTTCAAGGCGGTCGGCGCGTCCGGCGGCACCGTGTTCTCGATCTATCTTGCCGAGATCGGAATCATCGCGCTGATCGGCATTGGCATCGGCGTCGTGCTCGGCTCCGCGATTCCCTTCATCGTGACGCAATTTTTTGGGCGGGCGATTCCGCTGCCGCTGGCACCCGGAATCCATTTGAGCGTAATCGCGCTCTCGGCGGCTTTCGGTTTGCTGGTTGCGCTTGCGTTTGCGCTGTGGCCCTTGGGCCGCGCACACGACGTGCCGGTATCGGCGCTGTTTCGCGACAGCGTCGAGCAGACGCGCAGGTTTCCGCGCCCGCGTTATGTCGCGATGGTGGTTGCGGCGATCGTCGTGCTTGCGGGGCTGGCACTTCTGGTCGCGGAGAGCCGCCGCATCGCACTGATCTACATTGTCGCGGCGGCGGCGATCTTTCTGGTGCTGCGTCTGCTCGCGTCGGGATTGATGGCGATCGCGGCAAAGTTGCCACGGCCGCGCTCGACTGCGCTCCGGCTGGCGCTCGCGAACATTCATCGCCCGGGCGCGCTGACGCCTTCGGTCGTGCTTTCGCTGGGCTTGGGCCTGGCGCTCCTCGTCACGCTGACCTTGATCGACGGCAACCTGCGGCGGCAGCTTACGCAAGCATTGCCGAAAAGCGCGCCGAGCTTTTTCTTTGTCGATATTCCTTCGACCGACGTCGAGCGCTTCAACGCTTTCGTAAAGCAGACCGCGCCAAACGCGGAACTGACCGAAGTGCCGATGCTGCGCGGACGTATCCTGAAAGTGAAGGGCGTTCCCGCCGAACAGGTGAAGCCGGATTCCGAACAGGCCTGGGTGCTGCAATCCGATCGCGGCATCACCTATACCGAGACGCTGCCCGAAGGCTCGGTGCTGACCGAGGGCGAATGGTGGCCCAAGGATTACGCCGGGCCGCCGCTGGTTTCCTTCGAAAAGCGCGCGGCGGACGGTCTCGGACTGCGCGTCGGCGACAAGGTTTCGGTGAACGTGCTCGGCCGCACGATCGAGGCCCAGATCGCAAACCTGCGCACGGTCGAGTGGGAAAGTCTCGGCATCAATTTCGTGATGCTGTTTTCGCCGAACACGTTTCGCGGCGCGCCGCATACGATTCTCGCGACGCTCGCCTATCCCGGCGGCGGCAATCAGAAAGCCGAGATCGAATTGCAGCGCGCCGTGGCAAGCGAGTTTCCGGCGGTGACCGCGGTGCGCGTGAAGGAAGCGTTGCAGGCGATCAATTCGCTGGTCGCCGACATCGCGGTCGCAGTGCGGGGCGCGAGCGCTGTCACGCTGATCGCAAGCATCCTCGTGCTCGCCGGTGCGCTTGCGGCGGGTCATCACAGCCGCGTCTATGATGCCGTCATTCTGAAGACTCTTGGCGCCACACGCGCGCGGCTCGTGTTCGCCTATGGCATCGAATACGCGATCCTGGGGCTTGCCACCGCGATCTTCGCGACCGCAGCCGGTGCGGTCGCGGCATGGTTCGTGGTCGAGAACGTGATGAATTTCCGCTTCCGATTCGAGCCGGCGGCGGCCGGCATTGCGGCTCTTACGGCGGTACTTCTAACGATCGGACTCGGCCTGGTCGGGACCTGGCGCGCGCTCGGACAGAAGCCCGCGCCGGTGCTGCGCAATCTTTAAAATTAGAAGCGATTTCAAGCGCTTCAATCCGTCACGTAACCTTGACGTAAATTCACTTGCCGGGGGGTTGGGCCAGCCCCATATTCGATGCCGGTTTCAGGACAAGCGCCGGGAAGCCGGCGCGCGATGTCCTGCTTACAAGGGAGAAAGGGACCCTCGATGTCCGACCTGAACAACAATCCTGCTGCTCGTTACGGTGGCGCAGTTGCGCGTGCCGACGTCGATCAGGGCCTCCGCGCATACATGCTCGGGGTCTATAACTACATGGCGATCGGCCTTGCGATCACGGGCCTGTTCGCTCTCGGCATTTACATGCTTTCGGTTTCGGGCACGCCGACGCCCTATCCGATCCGAGGCGGCGTCTATCTGACCTCGCTCGGCTATGCGCTATTCGTCAGCCCGCTGAAGTGGGCGGTGATCTTCGCGCCGCTCGCGATCGTGTTCTTCATGAGCTTCCGCATCGACAAAATGAGCGTCGGCGCAGCACAGCTCACCTTCTGGATCTATGCCGCACTCGTCGGCGTTTCGCTCGCGACGATTCTGATGGTCTATACGCATACCTCGATCGCCCGCGTATTCTTCATCTCGGCGGCTTCGTTCGGAGCGCTCAGCCTCTATGGCTACACTACCAAGCGCGATCTCTCGGGCATGGCGACATTCCTCGTCATGGGCCTGTTCGGCGTGATCATCGCCTCGATCGTCAACATCTGGCTGGCGTCCTCGATGCTCCAGTGGATCGTTTCGATCGTCGGCCTTCTCGTGTTCGCAGGCTTCACCGCCTACGACACGCAGGACATCAAGAACATGTACGACGTGAACGACGACGGCACCGTCGCCGGTCGCAAGTCGGTGATGGGCGCGCTTCGCCTCTATCTCGACTTCCTCAATATCTTCCTGTTCCTGTTGCAGTTGCTCGGCAACCGCGAATAAGCGGAAAACGGAATAAAAACGCGAAGGCCCGGCTCACGCCGGGCCTTTTGCTTTCTGGCTTAGCTATAATTTCAGTTCACGACGCTGAGGCGCTTGTCGATCACCGAAAGCACGCGGCCGAGGTCGCGCCCGCGTTTCAGCACGAAGCCGGTGGAATTCACCACGGCGTACTCGCCCTGTTTGCGCGCGAGCGCCGGGCTCTTTTCGATGCGGTAGAGCGGCTGCTCGGAGGAACGGCGGAAGATCGAAAACACCGCCCGGTCCTTCATGAAGGCGATCGCGTAGTCGCGCCATTCGCCGGCGGCGACCATGCGGCCATAGAGATCGAGGATGCGCAGCAATTCGCGCCGGTCGAAAGTGGTGTCTTTGGGTGCGGGGGCGGATGTGCGGTGCGCAGGCCGCCCCGGAAACGCTATCGGCTCGAGATCGCTCAAATTCCAGCGCCCTCCTGATCCGTCACTGACGCGCATGTTGCGCCGTTGTCATGATCGCGCCGAGCTCAAGTTCCGGCAAGCCTTTGTTTTCCGCTTGAGATTGCTCGCTTTTCCGGCGCGGGACACGGAGACGAAAAATCATAAAGACGCCCAATTCCGGCCCCCCCGCTGCCAAAGCGCGAAGCGAGATTCCTTCCCGTAGCCTCCGGGCCGGTTCCGAAGGAGATCCGGTCAATCCCAGCCCCCCAGCCCCCCGGGCTCAGTCGGGCCGGCCCATCTGGCTGCAACTGCGTACGGTTCAAACCCCAGAATTTAAGGGCCGCTCTTTCGGGCGGCCCTTCTTTTATTCCCGGATGGATTTTTTCGTCAGCGCAGCGCGACGATTTCGGCGTTGCGGATCGCCCCAGGAGAATTTTCCGCACCGTTCTGCACGAAGACCACGACCGCGTCGGCGCCGTCTTTCGTCAACTCCCCGACCGGCACCGAAGTCCTGATCGGCGAGCCGGAATAAGCGCCGAGATTGCGCCACGAGCGCACCACGTTGAAGTAGCTGATGGTCTCGCCCTTGTTCTCGCCGCGCGCGATCTGCACCTCGATCTTGTTCTTGACGGTCACGAGCCAGACCGTCGCCTTGCCTTCGCTCGCGCCGACATCGACCGTGATGTTGTCGCCATCGCGCTTTACGGTGAGCGGGATTTCCCGCTCGTTCCCCGGGTGGTTGCGTAGTGCTGCCGAAATTTCCCGCTCGTCGCTGCCGACAGCGTATTTGACGCCGTTCACGATTGCCTGCGGCGTATAAACGTTCATGTCGCCGCGCACTTTAGCGTAATTGCGCTGGCGCAGCGTGTGGCCGTGCAGCGCCAGCGTATCCTTCCAGCCGAGGTAATCCCAGTAATCTACCGCGAGCGTGAGCGGGATCACGTTGGGGTTTTGTGTCAGCCGTCCGAGCAGCTTGTCAGCCGGCGGGCAGGAGTTGCAGCCCTGGCTCGTGAAGAGTTCGACTACGGTTTTGCCGCCCGCGAGCGCAGGCGAGGACGACCATCCGGTCATCGCGGCGAGTACGGCGAGCACGCCGAGAATGCGAAACACATGCATCACGAACCTGTCGGGTTGATCGGAAGACGATAAGCCTACAAACGCAAAAGCCGCCACTCACTATTGGGTGAGCGGCGGCTTCGTTATTGATAACGCGCGTTAATTTCTATGCTGCAAGGTTGCGCAGGACATACTGCAAAATGCCGCCATTCTTGAAGTAGTCGAGTTCGTCCAGCGTATCGATGCGGCACAGGAGCGGCACGGTTTTCTTGGTGCCGTCGCCCATCGTGATTTCCGCCGACATCACCTGCTGCGGCTTCAAGCCTTCGGCGAGGCCCTTGATCGTGACCTTCTCGTCGCCCTTCAGGCCCAGCGTCTGCCACGAGGTGCCTTCCTCGAACACGAGCGGCACCACGCCCATGCCGATCAGGTTCGAGCGGTGGATGCGCTCGAAGCTCTGCGCAATCACGGCGCGGATGCCGAGGAGTACGGTGCCCTTCGCGGCCCAGTCGCGCGAGGAGCCGGTGCCGTATTCCTTGCCGGCGAAGACCACGAGCGGGACCTTTTCCTGCTTGTACTTCATCGCCGCGTCGTAGATCGGCAGGCGCTCGCCGCCCGGATAGTGGATCGTGACGCCGCCTTCGACGCCCGGCACCATCTGGTTCTTGATGCGGATGTTGGCGAACGTGCCGCGCATCATGACTTCGTGGTTGCCGCGGCGCGTGCCGTACTGGTTGAAGTCGACGACCGCGACGCCGTGGTCGGTGAGGTACTTGCCCGCAGGCGAGGCCGCCTTGATCGAACCCGCCGGCGAGATGTGGTCGGTGGTGATCGAGTCGAGGAAGAGGCCGATCACGCGCGCGTTGTCGATGTCGGTGATCGCTTCCGGGTCGCGCTTCATGTGCGCGAAATACGGCGGGTTCTGCACGTAGGTCGAGTTGTTGTCCCAGCCGTAGGTGTCGCTTGGTGCAACCTTGATCGCCTGCCAGTATTTGTCGCCCTTGAAGACGTCCGCGTATTTCTTCTCGAAAATCTTCTTCGAGATCGAGCGGCGGATGAAGGTCGCGATTTCCTTCGGGCTCGGCCAGATGTCTTTCAGATAAACCTTCTTGCCCTTCTTGTCGGTGCCGATCGGGTCTTTCGCGAGATCGACCTGCATCGAGCCCGCAAGCGCATAAGCCACGACCAGCGGCGGGGAGGCGAGATAGTTCGCGCGCACGTCCGGGTTCACGCGGCCTTCGAAGTTGCGGTTGCCGGAAAGCACGGCGGCCGCGACCAGGTCCTTGTCGTTGATGGTCTTCGAGATTTCTTCCGGCAGCGGGCCGGAGTTGCCGATGCAGGTGGTGCAGCCGAAGCCGACGAGATTGAAGCCGAGTGCGTCGAGATCCTTCTGCAGTCCGGCTTTCGCGAGATATTCGCCGACAACCTGAGAGCCGGGTGCCAACGAAGTCTTCACCCAGGGTTTCGTCTTCAGGCCCTTCTTCACGGCGTTGCGCGCCAAGAGGCCCGCGCCGATCATCACGCTCGGGTTCGAGGTGTTGGTGCAGGAGGTGATCGCGGCGATCACGACATCGCCATGGCCCATGTCGAACTTCTTGCCGCCGACCGGATAGCGCGTGGTTACGTCGGTGGTTTTCTTGAACTCGGTTTCGAGCGCGCCCATGAAGCCGGTCTTCGCCTTGGAAAGTGCCACGCGATCCTGCGGGCGCTTGGGTCCTGCGAGCGAGGGCTCGACCTTGGAGAGATCGAGCGCGAGTTTGGTCGTGAACACCGGATCCGGCGTCGAAGGCTTGCGCCACATCCCTTGGGCCTTGGCGTAGGCTTCGACCAGTTTCACGCGGTTCTTGTCGCGCGCCGTTTCCGACAGATAGCGGATGGTTTCGTCATCGACCGGGAAGAAGCCGCAGGTGGCGCCATATTCCGGCGCCATGTTGCCGATGGTCGCGCGGTCCTCGAGCGAGAGCGAGCCGAGACCCGCGCCGTAGAATTCGACGAACTTGCCGACCACGCCCTTCTTGCGGAGCATCTCGGTGACGGTGAGCACGAGGTCGGTCGCGGTGACGCCGCTTTTCAGTTTGCCGGTCAACTTGAAGCCGACGACTTCGGGAATGAGCATCGAGATCGGCTGGCCGAGCATCGCGGCTTCGGCTTCGATGCCGCCGACGCCCCAACCGAGAATCGCAAGACCGTTGACCATGGTGGTGTGAGAGTCGGTACCGACCAGCGTGTCGGGATAGGCGACCTCGACCGTCTTCGGCTTGCCGGTCTTCAGATCAACCGCTTCTTCCTTTTTGGTCCAGACGGTCTGGCCGAGATATTCGAGGTTGACCTGATGGCAGATGCCGGTGCCCGGCGGCACCACGCGGAAATTGTCGAAGGCGAGCTGGCCCCATTTCAGGAACTTGTAGCGTTCGCCGTTGCGCTCGTATTCGAGGTCGACGTTCTTCGAGAAGGCGGCTGCCGAGCCGAAGTAGTCCACGATCACCGAGTGGTCGATCACGAGATCGACGGGAACGAGCGGATTGATCTTTTTCGGTTCGCCGCCGAGCGACTTCATCGCGTCGCGCATGGCGGCGAGATCGACCACCGCAGGAACGCCGGTGAAGTCCTGCATCAGCACGCGCGCCGGGCGGAAGGCGATTTCGCGGTTCGACTTGCGCTTCTTGCCCCAGAAGGCGAGCGCCTTGATGTCATCCTTGGTGACGGTGCGGCCGTCTTCGAAGCGGATGAGGTTTTCCAGCAGAACTTTCAGCGAGAAGGGCAGCTTGGCCGCACCCTTAAGGCCGTTTTTCTCGGCGACCTTGAGATCGTAATAGACGTATTCCTTGCCGCCCGCTTTGAGGGTGCGGCGGCAGTTGAAGCTGTCGAGAGAGGTCACGGCGATATTCCCGCTGGTTCAGGGTGAACGCCCGTACCGGCCGGCGGCGTTTCTCGTCCGGTGCCAAGGCTGATAAGGCGCTTTATAGAACTATTCGGAACAAGGGCAATGGAGCCGCGCTTGATCGAAAGTCGCGCCCGATGAGGCTTACCGCGAACGGCATTTCCTGCGTCCGCGGCGGGCGGAAACTCTATGACGGGTTGTCATTTTCGCTGACCGGAGGCGAGTTGTTGCTGCTTTCGGGGGCAAACGGTGCGGGCAAGACCTCGCTCCTGCGGCAGGTCGCCGGGCTTCTGCCGCTTTCGGGCGGCGAGATCGGTTTCGAGGGCGGGGATCTGGCCGAAGAAACGCACTTCGTCGGCCATGCCTCGGGAATCAAGGACACGCTTTCGGTCGCCGAGAATCTGCACTTCTGGTGCGCGCTTTACGGCAGCGCTGACGCCGCGACGGAGGATGCGCTCGCGCGGCTGAAACTCGCGCCACTCGCGATGCTGCCTGCCCGCGTACTTTCCGCCGGGCAGAAACGCAGGCTCGCGTTGTCCCGGCTGCTCGCGATCCGCCGCGCGATCTGGCTCCTCGACGAGCCGGACGCCGCGCTCGACGCGGAAGGGCGCGAAACTCTGCTTTCGATCATTGCTGGGTATCGCGCACGCGGCGGGATCGTGATCGTCGCGAGCCATGCGGCGCTCGATCTCGCGCCATCGAAAGAGATCGTGCTCGGCGCGGCTGCGGAAACGGCAGCCGCATGATGCGCGCGTTCTTTGCGATCCTCCGGCGCGATCTTGCGCTCTCCTTCCGCGCGGGCGGCGGCGCAGGCATTGGCGTGATCTTTTTCCTCGCAGTCGTGATGGTGGTGCCGTTCGCGATCGGGCCGGACCAGAAACTGCTCTCGCAGATCGGCCCGGCAATTCTCTGGAGCGGGGCGCTGCTCGCTTCGCTCCTCGGGTTGGATCGCCTGTTCGGCGCGGATGCCGAGGACGGCAGTCTCGATCTTCTGTTGCTCGCGCCGTTGCCACTCGAAGTGATCGCGTTTGCGAAGGCGCTCGCGCATTGGCTTGCGACCGGGCTGCCGCTCGTGATCGCCGCACCCTTGTTCGGCTTGATGCTGGGCGTCGAAGGTAAGGCGTCGCTCGCGCTCGCCACGATGCTCTTCGTCGGTACGCCGGCAATCGCGTTCCTCGGGCTGATCGGGGCGGCGCTCGCGGCGAGCCTTTCGCGCGCGGGACTTTTGATCGCGGTGCTGATCGTGCCGTTCACGATCCCGGTCCTGATCTTCGGCACGGCGGCGACGGAAGCCGCGATTTCCGGTACGCCGTTCGGAACCGCGTTCAAGCTGCTCGCGGCACTTCTTCTGTTCTCGCTGGTGATTGGGCCGGTGGCGGCGGCCGCGGCGTTGAGAATCGGGCGCGGAACATGAGCCGTCTTCGCCGCATTGCCGGAAAATCGGCCGATGCCTAAAACGCGCGGGATGAAGATCGGCGACCTCGCCAACCCCAACCGCTTCCTGCGGATCGCGCGCGTGGCGATTCCGCTTTGCGCGGCAGCGAGCGCCGTGTTGCTCGCCTATGGATTTTATCGCGGCTTCCATACGCCGGCGGAGCGCGATCAGGGCACCGTGTTCCGGATTATGTTCGTGCACGTGCCCTCGGCGTGGCTCGCGCTCGGCATTTATTCGCTGATGGCGACGGCCGCACTCGGCACGCTGGTCTGGCGGCATCCGCTCGCCGATGTCGCGCAGAAGGCGGCAGCACCCATCGGCGCGGCGTTCGCGCTGGTCTGTCTCGTCACCGGCGCGATCTGGGGACGGCCGACCTGGGGCACTTATTGGGAATGGGACGGGCGGCTGACTTCGATGCTCGTGCTGTTCCTCATTTATCTCGGCATCATCGCTTTGTGGCGCGCGTTCGAGGAGCCGTTGCAAGCGGCGAAGGCGGTTGCGATTCTTACGCTGGTCGGCTTCATCAATGTGCCGATCGTGAAATACTCGGTCGACTGGTGGAGCACGTTGCACCAACGGGCGTCCGTGTTCCGCCTCGACGGGCCGACCATGCATCCGGCCTATCTGTCGCCGCTGCTTGTTTGCGCGCTCGGCTTTTCGTTTCTGTTTGCGGCGCTCTTGATGGCGGCGATGCGGAACGAATTGATGCGCCGCCGCGTCCGGACGCTGACGCTGTTCGCGGCGCGGGAAGCACACTAATGGCGGCCCTGCATTCCACCTTCATCGCGGCGGCTTACGGCTTCGCGGGTATCGTCCTGTGCGCGCTCGTCGTCTGGATCGTGCTGGATTATCGCGCGCAGCGAAAGATGCTTGCCGAACTCGAAGCGCGCCGCGCGGAAAAAAAGTAATGCGCCGCGCAGCTGTCTTCATTCCGCTTTGCATCTTTCTCGCGCTCGCGGGCGTGTTCTTCTTCCGCATTAATGTCGGCGACCCCTCGATCGTGCCTTCGGCGCTGATCGGCAAGGAAGCGCCGCGGCTCGTCTTGCCCGCACTCGAAGGCGCGAACGTGCCCGCGATCGATCCGGCAAACTTCAAGGGCAATGTCACGGTCGTGAATATCTGGGCGTCGTGGTGTGCTCCGTGCCGCGCCGAGCATCGCTTTCTGAAACTGCTCGCGAAGGATGAGCGGATTCGCGTGGTCGGCATCAATTACAAGGACCCGCAAACCGCAAATGCGCTGCACTTCCTGAACGAAGTCGGCAATCCCTTTGCCGCGATCAGCACCGACCCGCGCGGCCGCGGGGCAATCGAGTGGGGCGTCTATGGAGTGCCGGAAAATTTCATCGTCGGGCGCGACGGCAAGATCAAGTTCAAGCAGGTCGGGCCGATCACCGACGAAAATCTCGCGCGTTTTCAGGCCGAGATTGAAAAGGCGTTGGCGAACTAGTTCTTCGCGTCCGGATCCTTGATCGCGTATTTTGCCATGATCGGCGCTTGAAGAAGCGCGAAAGCGAGCGTCAGCGGCAGGAAACCGAAAGTTTTGAAGGTCACCCACTGGTCGGTGGTGAAGGAACGCCAGACGAATTCGTTGACGACCGCCATCGCAAGAAAGAACAGCGACCAGTTTAGGGTGAGTTTTTTCCAGCCTTCCTCTTTCATGTGAAAGGCGCCGTCGAGCACGAGCTGAAACAGCGGGCGGCCGGTCGCGAGCCCGAACAGAAGAATCGCCGCGAACATCACGTAAATGATCGTCGGCTTTAGTTTGATGAAGGTGTCGTCGTGCAGCCAGAGCGTAAGCGCGCCGAACACCATCACGATCACGGCGGTGAAGATCGGCATCACCGGGAAGCGCCGGATCAAATAATAGCTGATGGCGAGCGTGACGATGGTCGCGACCATGAAGGCGCCGGTCGCGAAATAAATGCCGCCATAGGAGTTCGCGAAGAAGAAAAGCAAAAGCGGGCCGAGATCGAGCGCGAGTTTAGGCAGGGGCGCGAGATGTTTTTTCGGTGCGGCGGCGTCTGTCATTTTCTTTTGTTGCCCAAGGAATGCGGCGGTTTCAAGCGGACTCGTCGAGGCCTACCAGCGCACGCGAGAAATCTTTCGCGGAAAAGGTTTCCAGATCGTCGACGCTTTCGCCGACGCCGATGAAATGCACGGGCAGGCCGTGGCGCGCGGAAATCGCGACCAGAATGCCGCCCTTCGCGGTGCCGTCGAGCTTGGTCACGACAAGGCCGGTGACGCCGGCGGTCTGCTTGAAGGCTTCGACCTGGCTGAGCGCGTTCTGGCCGACGGTGGCGTCTAACACGAGCAACACCGCGTGCGGCGCGCTGTCGTCGATCTTCTTGATGACGCGAACGATCTTCTCGAGTTCGCCCATCAACGCTTCTTTGTTCTGTAAGCGGCCTGCGGTGTCGATCAGCAACACATCCGCATCTTCTTCGCGCGCTTTCGTCATCGCGTCGAAAGCGACGCCCGCGGGATCGGAGCCCTGCGCCTTCGCGATGATCGAAGAATTGGTGCGGCTCGCCCAGAGTTTGAGTTGCTCGATCGCGGCGGCGCGGAACGTGTCGGCCGCGCCGAGCGTGACCTTCTTGCCTTCGGCGTGGAATTTCGCGGCGAGCTTGCCGAGCGTCGTGGTCTTGCCGGAACCGTTCACGCCGACCGCGAGAACCACGAAAGGCTTGTGCGACGAAATATCGAGCGGCTGCTCGACCTTTGAAAGCACTTTCTCGACCTCGGAAGCGATCAACGCTTTGAAATCATTTTCCTCGTAGCGTTCGCCGAGACGGCCGTCGTTCAGCGCGGCGACGATTCTGGTCGCGGTTTCGACGCCGATGTCGGAGGAAATCAGAAGGTCTTCGACTTCCTGCAAGGTCTTCGGGTCGGCACCGCGCATGCCGATCTTCGCCAAGCCTTCGCCGAGCTTCGAGGCGGAGCGCGAAAGCCCGCCGGTGAGACGCTTCCAGAAACTCATGCGGCCAGTAACCCGCGTTCGTCGTGGCTTGCAATGCGTACTTCCGCGATGGTGCCGCGTGTAAACGAGCGCGCGAGCTTCACCGGCATGAAATGTTCGCTGCGGCCTTCGATACCGCTTTGCTCGACCAGCACGCGGCGCGATTTTCCGATCTCATTCTGAAAATGACGGCGCAGGAGTTCTTCGCCTTTCGTACGAAGGCGTGCGGCGCGCTCTTTCGCGACGGCGCGTGCAATCTGCGGCATGCGCGCAGCGGGTGTGCCTTTGCGCGGCGAGAACGGAAAGACATGCAGGAAAGTCAGCCCGCAATCTTCCGCGTGTTGCATCGTATTCACGAAATGCGTTTCGGTTTCGGTCGGGAAGCCCGCGATGAAATCCGCGCCGAACACGATGTCAGGCCGCAGGCGGCGCGCTTCTTCGGTGAAGCGGATTGTGTCGCGCGTCAGGTGCCGCCGTTTCATGCGCTTCAAGATCAGATCGTCGCCGGCCTGCAGCGAAAGATGCAGATGCGGCATCAGGCGTTCTTCGTCGGAGAGCGCACGCATGAAGTCGCCATCGACTTCGATCGAGTCGATCGAGGAAATGCGCAGCCGCGGCAATTCTGGAATGTGTTTTAGAATCTGGCGAACGAGCGCGCCGAGCTTCGGCGTGCCGGGAAGATCGCTGCCCCATGAGGTGAGATCGACGCCAGTCAACACGACCTCGCGATGGCCGCGCTCGACGAGTGCGCGGATTTGCGAAATCACTTCGCCGGCACCGACCGAGCGCGACGGCCCGCGGCCGTAGGGGATAATGCAGAAAGTGCAGCGGTGATCGCAGCCGTTCTGAATCTGCACGAAAGCGCGCGTATGCCCTTCGAAGCCATCGACGAGATGTAGCGCTGTTTCACGGATCGAATCGAGATCGTCGATCTGGACCTTCTCGAGTGCGCCGAAAGGCTCCAGCCACGTTTCGGCTTTGAGCTTGCGCGCGTTACCGATGACGGCGGCTACTTCCGGCATGGCGGCGAAAGTTTCGCTTTCGGTCTGCGCCGCGCAGCCGGTGACGACGATTTTTGCTTCGGGCCGCTCGCGCTTCATGCGGCGAATTTGCTGTCGCGCCTGCCGCACGGCTTCCCCGGTGACGGCACAGGAGTTGACGATGATCGTGTTTTCGAGCCGTGCCGCTTCCGCGTGGCGGCGAATGGTTTCCGACTCGGTGATGTTGAGCCGGCAGCCGAAAGTGACGACTTCAACCGGCATCACGCAGCCGGAGCCGTGTTCAGAATTTTCGAATCCAACACGCCTTCGAATTCGAATTCGGCCGGGCCGGTCATCAGCACATGATCGTCGCTTTCGCGCCACTCGATGAAAAGATTTCCGCCGGGCAGTGAAAGATGCACCTTGCGGCCCGTCCGCTTGGTGCGTGCCGCCGATACCGCGACCGCGCAAGCCGCGGAGCCACAGGCCCTGGTCAAGCCAGCGCCGCGCTCCCAGGTGCGCATGACGATGTGTTCGCGATCCTTGACGCTTGCGAGCGAAATATTCGCGCGCTCGGGGAAGATCGGATGGTTTTCGAGCAACGGCCCGAACTTTTCGAGGTCGTAGGCGTAAGGATCGTCGACCCAGAACACCGCGTGCGGGTTGCCCATCGAGACGACGGAGGGCGAGTGCAGCACCGGCGCGTCGATCGGTCCGATCTGCAATTCGATCATGCGGGTGTCGCGGAATTCCTCGGCGAGCGGGATGTCGCGCCAGTCGAAGCGCGGCTTGCCCATGTCGACCGTGATCGTGTTCTCGTTTTCGAAATGCGCGGGGATCAGTCCAGCGCGCGTCTCGTAAACGAAGTCGTGCTTGCCGGTTCTCTTCACGTCGCGCGAGACCACGCAGCGCATGCCGTTGCCGCAGGCGCCGGCTTCCGAGCCGTCGTTGTTGTAAATGCGCACGAAGGCGTCGGTGCCGCCCACGCGTGGCGGGTAAAGCACCATGAGCTGGTCGAAGGGCACGGCGTCCTTCCGGGCAATGGCCCGTGCGTCGGCCTCGGTTATGGGCGCGGAATCCGCGCGCAGATCGACGACGACGATCTCGTTGCCGATGCCGTTCATCTTGACGAAAGGGCGGTTCAGAAGCGCGCTCATGATGCGCCCATATATGGCGATTAGGCCTATTCCTGCCAATCCGGGCCGAAAATGCCCGATTTCCTTGACTTAAGAGGTCCCGGCCCCTAGTCGTCCTGCCACCTAAGCGACCTCGCGAGACTTCCTCGCGGCCCACCGGGACCTAGAGCCCGGAGGTCACCCTCCGACAGCGCGTTGCGCCCTCGGGGGCGTTTGTCGTTTGGCTTCATTACTCCCTCTCCCCGACGGGGAGAGGGTCGGGGTGAGGGGGATCTGCGGTGAATAAAGGCGACTCAGTCGCCCCTCACCCGGCCTCACTTCGTTCGGCCGACCTCTCCCCAACGGGGAGAGGTTACAAGGACTTGAGACTGAGTTGATGTTTGAGAACCTGACCGGCCGTCTCGGCGGCGTACTCGACAGGCTTCGTGGCCGCGGCGCGCTTACCGAGCGCGACGTGACCGAAGCCATGCGCGAGGTTCGGCAGGCGCTTCTCGAAGCCGACGTCTCGCTCGAAGTGGCGCGTGCCTTCGTCGAGAAGGTGACGGCGCGCGCGGTGGGCGCGGAAGTCATCCGTTCGGTGACGCCGGGCCAGATGGTCGCGAAGATCGTCCATGACGAACTGGTCGCGGTGCTGGGCTCGGATGCGAAGCCGATCGATCTTCAAGCCACCCCGCCGGTCGCGATCCTGATGGTCGGTCTGCAGGGCTCGGGCAAGACGACGAGCACCGGCAAGATCGCGAAGCGCCTGAAAGAGCGCGCGAAGAAAAAAGTTTTGATGGCGTCCTTGGATACGCGCCGTCCGGCAGCGCAGGAGCAGCTTGCGGTGCTCGGCAAGCAGGTGAGCGTCGATACGCTCCCCATCGTCGAAGGCGAGAACGCGGTCGCGATTACGAAACGCGCTTTAAACGAAGCGCGGCGCGGCGGCTACGACGTCGTGATGCTCGACTCGGCGGGTCGCGTGACCGTCGACGAAGAACTGATGCAGGAGGCGGCGGATGTCGCAGCCCTCGCCAAGCCCCATGAAATTCTGCTGGTCGCGGACGCGCTCACCGGCCAGGACGCGGTGAACACCGCGCGTGCGTTCGACGCGAAGCTTGCAGTTACCGGCATCGTGCTGACGCGTGTCGACGGCGACGGACGCGGCGGTGCCGCGCTTTCCATGCGGGCGGTCACCGGCAAGCCGATCAAGCTCATTGGTACCGGCGAAAAACTCGACGCGCTCGAAGACTTCGATCCTTCGCGTATTGCGAGCCGAATTCTGGGCATGGGCGATGTCGTCGGTCTTGTCGAAAAGGCCGCCGAAAATCTCGACGCCGCCAAGATGCAGGCGACCGCCGAGAAGATGCGCAAAGGCTCGTTCGACCTTTCGGACCTGCGCGATCAACTCGACCAGATGAGCAAGATGGGCGGGCTTTCGGGTCTCATGGGTATGATGCCGGGCGTCGCCAAGATGAAGAACCAGATGGCGAACATGAACATCGATGACGGTCTTCTGAAGCGGCAGAAGGCGATCATCGATTCCATGACGCCGGGCGAACGCCGCAACCCGGATATTCTGAAAGCCTCGCGCAAGCGCCGGATCTCGGCGGGCAGCGGTGCGAAGGTCGAAGAGATCAATCGTTTGCTCAAGATGCACCGGCAGATGGCCGATGTGATGAAGTCGATGCGCAAGGGCAAGGGCGGCGGCATGCTTGCGGGCTTGGGCAACATGCTCGGCATGGGCGCCCCCGGCGGCCAGATGCCGAGCCAGGAAGAAATCCAGAAACTCGCCGAGAAAATGCCGGACGCAGGAAAGCTGCCCGCGCAATTTCCCGGCCTCTCCAACATGCCGTCGAAATTTCCGGGTCTTCCCGGTCTCGGCGGCGTGAATCCACTCAAGAAAAAGTAGTCACTTCTAAAAAAGGAAACTGAAATGTCAGTCGTCATTCGTCTTTCCCGCGCGGGCGCGAAGAAGCGCCCGTTCTACCGTCTCGTGGTTGCCGACTCGCGCTTTCCGCGCGACGGCCGCTTCATCGAGCGCGTCGGCACCTATGATCCGAAGAAGCCGAAGGATTCGCCGGAGCGCGTGAAGCTCGAGCTTGAGCGCATCAAGTACTGGCTCTCCAAGGGCGCGCAGCCGTCGGACCGCATCACGCGCTTCCTCGACGCCGCGGGTCTCTTGAAGCGCAAGCCGCGCAACAACCCGCAGAAGGCGAAGCCGAAGAAGGAAGCGGCTGCGGCTCCGGAAGGTGCGGCGCCTGCCGCCGCTCCGGCGGCCCCCGCTGCCGAAGCGCCGGCTGCGAGCTAACGGACCTTTATGGATCGCGTCTGCGTCGCAAAGATCGGCGCCGCGCATGGCTTGCGCGGCGAAGTGCGATTGCAGGTCTTCACCGAAGACCCGGATGCGATTCTCAAATTCGGCGAACTGACAAGCGAGGACGGCACGAAGAAATTCCGTGTCGCCTCGCTTCGGCTTGCCAAGGGTCATTTCGTCGCGAAGCTCGATGGTGTGAACGACCGCAACGCTTCCGAGCTGCTTACCAACATCGAGCTGTTCGTTCCGCGCGAAAAACTTCCCAAGATCGAAGACGACGGCGAGTTTTATCACGCCGACCTGATCGGGCTTCGGGTGGAAGACAAGACCGGCAAAAATTACGGCGTCGTAGTCGCGGTACGGAATTACGGTGCGAGCGATCTCATTGAGGTCGCCGAGCCGCCGAAGAAATCCGGCGCTCTCATTCCCTTCATCGATCAGTTCGTGCCGGAAGTGGATCTTGCAGGCGGCCGTGTCGTGATCGAGCCGGTGGCGGGATTGTTCGACGAGCCGAAGGCGGAATCGAAATGAGCTGGCGCGCGTCGGTGCTCACGTTATTTCCGGAAATGTTTCCGGGGCCGCTCGGGCTTTCGCTCGCGGGCAAGGCGCTGGCAGGCGGAACGTGGTCGCTCGACGCCGCCGATATTCGCGCGTCGGCTACCGACAAACACCGCACTGTCGACGATACGCCGTCGGGGGGCGGTCCCGGCATGGTGATGCGCGCCGATATTCTCGCGAAAGCCATCGATGCCGCATCCCCGAAAGACGATCCGCGTCCGCGGCTTTTAATGAGTCCGCGAGGGCTTCCGCTCACGCAGGCACGGGTGCGTGAACTCTCCAGCGGTCCGGGGGTCGTGATCGTCTGCGGCCGTTTCGAGGGGGTGGATGAGCGGATCATCGCAGCCCGCAACCTCGAGGAAGTTTCGGTCGGGGACTATGTGCTTTCGGGCGGCGAGATCGGGGCTTTCGTGCTGCTCGATGCCTGTGTGCGGCTGCTTCCCGGCGTCATGGGCCATGAAGCTTCGGGAACCGAGGAAAGCTTTTCCGAAGGGCTTCTCGAATACCCGCAATATACCCGGCCGCAGGAGTTCGAGGGGGTGCCAATTCCGGCCGTTTTGACCTCCGGCGACCACGCCAAAGTGGCCGCCTGGCGCCGTGCCGAGGCCGAGAAGTTAACGGCGGCCCGCCGCCCGGACCTGCCGGGCCAAAAGGGGGGCAAAAAGGCATGACAAGGCCGGAATCTTCCCCTATAGACCCCGCCCATCCCGTTATGGATTTCACTTCCCGGCGCCGGATCGCTGGCGCGGAGCAACTGTCATGAACCTCATTCAGACCATCGAAAAAGAAGAAATCGCCCGCGTCACCGGCGGCAAGCCAATGCCGAAATTCCAGCCCGGCGACACCCTGATCGTGAACGTCCGCATCAAGGAAGGCGAGCGCTCGCGCGTGCAGGCCTATGAAGGCGTGTGCATCGCGCGTTCCGGCGGCGGCCTCCAGGAGAGCTTCACCGTCCGCAAGATTTCCTACGGCGAAGGCGTCGAGCGCGTGTTCCCGCTCTATTCGCCGAACATCGATTCGATCGACGTCGTGCGCCGCGGCAAGGTCCGCCGCGCGAAGCTCTATTATCTGCGCGATCTCGAAGGCAAGCGTGCACGCATCGTCGAGCGTCAGGACGCGGCAGCCGCCGCGATGGACGCGGAAGCGGCTGCGCTGAAGGCGGCGGCACCCAAGGCCGAGAAGGTCAAGAAGGAGCGTCCGAAGCAGGTTGCGGCCACGCGCGCTGCCAAGGGTGGCGGCAAGAAGTAAGACTTCGCCATTAAGGCTTGGCTCACGAAAAATTCAGAAAGGCCGGCGCATTCCCGCCGGCCTTTTTATTTATCCGCCAGGGAAGCAACCGTATCGCGATCCCGGAGTTTTCCATGACGATGTTCGGTATTCGGAAAGCGCAGTGCATCTTCGCCGCCGCTGTTCTCGCGGCGTCGTTTTCGTCGTCCGCAGTGGCGGAAACCCTCAACGTCGAAGTGCAGTCGTCCTCGGTGGAGCGCGACAAGCAGACCAATGAAGTGGTGGTCACGATCGAGCTTTCGGCGGACGGCAAGACAGCATTTGAGAATTTCACCGAGCGCAACAAGGGCCGTCAAATCGAAGTTCGCGTCGGCTCGACCGTGCTTTTGAAAGCGCGTCTGGTGGAGAAGATTTCCGGCGGCATCATCCGGGCGAACACGAAATTTACTGAAGACGAGGGTAAGAAAGTGTCCGCGCAGCTTACGCGCGGCACCATGATCACGCTCGAAGACAAGCTCGACTGACGCATCCATGATTTCGAGACGCGCTTTCCTGCGCCTGTTCGGCGGGGCGTTCGCCGCGGGTGCGGGGCTTCTCTCTTACGCCTTCATCGAGCCGCGCTACCGTCTCGTCACCACGAGCTATCGCTTCACGCCGCCCGGCTTTCCGAAGCGCGCCAAGCCGCTACGCATTGCCGCGATCGCAGACTTGCATGCGGTCGAGCCGTGGATGCCGCTTTCGCGGATCGAGGAGATCGTGCGGGCGACGAATGCACTCGAACCCGATCTGATTGTGTTGCTCGGCGACTATGTTTCCGCGATTCCGCGCCGGCTGCGCTCCGGCATCGTGCCGATGCAGGCATGGGGCGCTGCACTCGCGAAACTCTCGGCTCCACTCGGCACGTTCGCGGTGCTCGGCAATCACGACTGGTATCACGAGCCGGAAGCCGTGCGCGCGACGCTCATTGGCAACAGCATTCCTGTATTCGAAAACGATGCGACGAAACTCAAGACCGCCGACGGGTTCGAATTCTGGCTCGCGGGCCTCGGCGATCAGGTGGCGCGGCGCGACGATCTTGTGGCCACGATGCGCGCGATTACGGATGACGCGCCAGCACTTCTGCTCGCGCATGAGCCCGATATTTTCCCGCAGGTGCCGGAGCGCATTTCCTTGACCCTGTGCGGACATACGCATGGCGGGCAAGTGAGGATTCCCTTCCTCGGGCCGCTGATCGTGCCGTCGCGCTACGGCACCCGCTATGCCTACGGCCATATCGTCGAGGAGGGCCGGCATCTCGTGGTGTCAGGCGGTTTGGGCTGCACCTTCCTGCCGGTCCGAGTGGCCATGCCGCCGGAGATCGTCCTGCTCGAATTGGGATAGTTTGCGGCCCGATTAGAGCGGGTCTATATGAGCCCCATGCCGAAGACCCGGACCCCGGAACTCTTAGCTCTAGAAGGCTTGGGAAATGCAGGCGCTGCGCGCCCGCTGACCTTTGTCGTGCTGCGCGATCACGCGCGGCTGCCGGGCCGCTTCTTCGGGCGGCTGACCGCCTCGATCCAGGCAGCGCTTTAAGCGGGCTTTCGCGCTTTCGCGCGTAATTTCTCACCCGCTTCCACCAGACTTAGCCAAGAGCCAATGACTATGAAACCGCGCACTCTCTACGACAAAATCTGGGACGACCATCTGGTCGACGAACAGCCCGACGGTACCTGTCTCCTCTACATCGACCGTCACCTCGTGCATGAGGTGACGAGCCCGCAGGCGTTCGAGGGTCTCCGCATGGCGGGCCGCAAGGTGCATGCGCCCGAAAAAACGCTCGCCGTGGTGGACCACAACATCCAGACCACGGACCGCTCGAAAGGCATTGCCGATCCTGAATCGCGCACGCAGGTCGAGGCGTTGGCTGCGAACGCTAAAGAATTCGGAGTCGAGTATTTCGACGAGCACGACCGCCGTCAGGGCATCGTCCACATTATCGGACCGGAGCAGGGCTTCACGCTGCCGGGCACCACCATCGTCTGCGGCGACAGTCACACCTCGACGCATGGCGCGTTCGGCGCACTTGCGCATGGCATCGGCACTTCGGAAGTCGAGCATGTGCTGGCGACGCAGACGCTGATCCAGAAAAAAGCGAAGAACATGCGCGTGACGGTGGACGGGAAGCTTCCCGAAGGCGTCGGCGCAAAGGACATCATTCTTGCGATCATCGGCGAGATCGGCACCGCGGGCGGCACGGGCAGCGTCATCGAATATGCCGGCGAAGCGATGCGCTCGCTTTCGATGGAAGGCCGCATGACCGTCTGCAACATGACGATCGAGGGTGGCGCGCGCGCGGGATTGGTTGCGCCCGACGAGAAGGCGTTCGAATATCTCAAGGGCCGTCCCCGCTCGCCGAAGAACGGCGACTGGGACGCGGCCATGCGTTACTGGGAAACGCTGCGCTCGGATGACGGCGCGCATTTCGACCGCGAAGTGAAACTCGACGGCGCGTCGCTGCCGCCGATCGTGTCCTGGGGCACGAGCCCGGAGGATGTGGTTTCGATCTCGGGCGTCGTGCCGGATCCGGCGAAGTTGTCCGACGAAAATCAGCGCATCGCGAAACAGCGCGCGCTCGATTACATGGGCTTGAAGGCCGGAACGAAAATCACCGACATCAAGCTCGACAAAATCTTCATCGGTTCTTGCACCAACGGCCGCATCGAGGACCTGCGCATGGTCGCGAAGATCGTCGACGGCAAAAAGGTGCATGACGCAGTGAGCGCGATGATCGTGCCGGGTTCCGGTCTTGTGAAGGCGCAGGCCGAACAGGAAGGCCTCGACAAGATTTTCAAGGCTGCGGGCTTCGAATGGCGCGAGCCGGGCTGCTCGATGTGCCTTGCGATGAACCCGGACAAGCTGAAGCCCGAGGAGCGCTGCGCTTCGACCTCGAACCGCAACTTCGAAGGCCGTCAGGGCTACAAGGGACGCACCCATCTTGTTTCGCCGGCGATGGCGGCGGCGGCGGCGATTGCCGGTCACTTCGTCGATGTGCGCCAGTGGCCGAAACACTGACGGCTTCGACCGGCTGAAAAGCAAAACGGGCGCCTCAAGAGGCGCCCGTTTCGTTCTCGGGTATTCGGGTTCTCAGAACCGCGAATAGATCGTGTTGTCGTCGTCGTTCTGCTGCGGCTGCCAGTATTGCTGCTTCACCGGCTGCGGCGCGTAATAATATTGATGCGCGCGGGCCGGATACTGCGGCTGAGCGACGTAGGTATAAGGCTGCGCGTACTGCACATAAGTCTGCGGCGCCGCGTAGTAATAGGTCGTGGTCGCATAAGCATATGGCTGCGCGTAGGTCTGCTGTTGCACGTAATACTGCTGCGGCTGCGCATAGGCGTACTGCGGCGCGTATGCGTATTGCGGCTGCTGCGCGTAGTAATACGGACGCGCGTAGTGAAAGCGCTGTGCGTAGCGATAGCGCGGACCATAGTAGTTCTGGTTCGCATAATAGTGATAGCGGCGCGCGTAGTTGAAGCGCTGCGCGTAGTTGTGGCGGTGCGAATAATGATGCCGCTGCGAATAGCGATGCGGGCGATAGCAGTTCGGATGATTGCAATTCGCCTCGATCGTATTCGTCTGCGCCGACGGCGCCTTCGCCGCGATGCGCGCGTCAGCGGCGGTCGCGAGCGTTGCAATCGCACCGGCGGCGGCGATCGCAAGCATGAGTTTTTTCATTGTAACGGCTTTCCCTGTTAACCATGTCTCGCGCGCATTATTTCGTCTGGCGCGTGCACGCGAAAGCGAAAGCCGTTGGTATGGTAACCTGATATGGTAAAGTAGCGCCTTTGTAGGGGCTCAACGCCACGGCGACGCGAAATAGCGGTAACGCCAATAAGGCCAGCCGTAATAATAGTCGTCTGGCTTCCAGTAGAAGCGCTGCGCGTAATGCGGCGTGCCGCCGAAATAGCGATTCGGATAATAAAGCGGCGGCCGCGCGACGTAACGCAACGCCTTCGCGTTCGTGCAACGTCGCTGCGATGACCAGCGATAGTGATGGCAGACGCGGCTGTTGACCTTTACGCTTTCCGATACGGCGACAGGCGCGGCACGGGAAATCGGCACGGCGCCGGCAACCGCAGGCAGAATCAACGCGGTCAGTGCCGGTGCGAGAAAAAGACTTTTCATCTCTTCTTCTTTAGTCGCCGCACGTATCCGCTTCAACGAAAAACGGGCGCTCCTTCCGAGCGCCCGTTTCATTTAGTGCCGGTGATGATGGCGGCGATGATGCCAGTGGCGATGCCGGTGCCAGCGGTGCGGCTGGTAGTAGAACGGCTGCACATAATGGTGGCGGCGGAAGCAACGCCAGCGCGACGACCAGCGGCGATGATAGCAACGCGCGCTCACGGTGTTGCTCTCGACGGAAGGCGCCTTGAGGCCGGAGACGCCGGCGCTTGCAGGAGTAGCGGATGCCGCAAGGCCAATGAAGCCAGCCGCCGCTACCGCGAGCAGGAGATTTTTCATGCTGTCGTTTCTCTCTTTCTTTCCCATCGCACTCGAGAAAGTGCGGCATTTCTTCTGAACGTCGTGTGAGACCGTCATTCACGCCGGGTTCAACAAAATGGCGGTGACGCGGAATCTCAAACGAAAAGCGGGCGCTTCAAGCGCCCGCTTCATTTTGCAGGCCGCGGATCACCACCAGTGACGCGAGCGCCAGCGGCGATGCCAGCCGCGCTGACAAACCCAGCGCGAGGACCAGCGCCGGTGCCAGCAGCGCGCGTCGATCGTGTTGGATTCCACCGAGGGTGCTTTTAGTCCGGCAACGAAACCGGCATTTGCAGGTGTCGCGGTCGCGGCGAGACCGATGGCGCCGGCAGCTGCGAGCACAAGGGCGATATTTCTCATCGATGATTTCCTCCGTTCATTGGTTGAAGAGGGAAATCGTCAGCAACCTATTTCGTTCCTGTCGTGCGTTGCTTAACCGCAGATAACGTTTCAACCTGAACGATTGTTCAGGCTAGCGTCGGTTCGCTGGGCCGTTTTCTGCGCCACCGTTCCGGCGTTATAAGCGTGCATCGCGGCGACCGTTCAAATGACCGAGAAATCTTTCGACGCCGACCACTGGCATTCGCGCGCCGCGCCTTCGCTTGGCGAGTTCGAGCGCATGGCGGCAGCGGCCTATGGGCGGCTGCCGGAAAATTTTCGTGCACTATGCCGCGACGTAGTGATTCTGGTCGCGGATTTTCCCGACGAGGATGTGCTCAAGGAGATAGAGGCGGAAAGCCCATTTGATCTGCTCGGGCTGTTTTCCGGCATTGGCTTGCCACAGGATTCGGCGGTCGCCGAAACCGGAAGGCTTCCGAACCACATCTATCTCTATCGCCGCCCGATTCTGGATTACTGGGCGGAGCATGACGAGACGCTCGGTAGCATCGTCACGCATGTTCTCGTGCACGAGATCGGACATCACTTCGGAATGTCGGATGACGACATGGAACGGATCGAGGCGCTTGCCGACGCCGAAGCTCGTTAGTGCACTGCAACAGCGCTTCGCTGGTTCCACTTAGACCAAAGTGGTACCCCTCCGCACGTTTGATTCGTATTCACGAGTTGATTCGCAAAGGGGAACGCCATGTCACTCACCACCTTAGCGTGGCTTGCAGTTGCAGCGTATGCGTTACACATCGTCGAAGAACATATTCTCGGCTGGTACGACTGGGCACGCCGTACCATGAATATTTCGCTCGGTTGGGAGCAATATGTCATTACCGAGGTCGCAATCCTGATCCTCGGGCTCGTTGCCGCGATGCTTTCGGCCTCGTCGATCGGACCGATGCTGGTGGTCGCGTTCGCGACCTTGCTTCTGATCAACGTGATCTTCTTCCATCTTCTGCCGATGCTCGCGAATGGCGGAAGATTTTCGCCGGGCGTGCTTTCCGGCATCGTGCTGTTCCTGCCGCTCGGCTGGCACGTATTCAAGGCGCAGAACCTGTCGCAGAGCGACCTGGTCTGGGCGGTTGCGATCGGCGTACTCGCCATTCTGTGGCCGATGTTCCTGCTGAAACTTCGGGGCGTTCCGTACTTCACCGGGGCGCCGCTTCGCGCCGCCGCGAAATCCAAGCCGAAGCGGAAGCGCTAAAGCCCTTCAAATAAGGCCGATTTCGAGAGCCTCCGGCGGCGACGCCGGAGGCTCTTGATCGTCATGGGCCCGATGTGGGACAGGAACGGCGCATTTCCCGTCCTCAGGTAGTAGCCATGGAAAAGTTCACGACCCTCACCGGCGTCGCCGCGCCCCTCCGGATCATCAATATCGACACCGATATGATCATCCCGAAGCAGTACCTGAAGACGATCCAGCGCACCGGGCTCGGCAAGGGCCTGTTTTCGGAGATGCGCTACAAGGACGACGGTTCGGACAATCCCGATTTCGTGCTGAACAAGCCGGCCTACAAAAACGCGAAGATTCTCGTCGCCGGTGACAATTTCGGCTGCGGCTCCTCGCGCGAGCATGCGCCTTGGGCGCTGATGGATTACGGCATCCGCTGCGTGATCTCGACCTCGTTCGCCGACATTTTCTACAACAACTGTTTCCAGAACGGCTTGCTGCCGATCGTCGTCTCGAAGGGCGATCTGGAGAAATTGTTTGACGACGCTTCACGCGGCGCGAACGCGACGCTGACGGTCGATCTCGAGAAGCAGGAGATTCGCGGGCCCGACGGCGGTGCGATCAAGTTCGACCTCGATCCGTTCAAGAAGCATTGCATGCTGAACGGCCTCGACGGCATCGGGCTCACGATGGAGAAGAAATCCTCCATCGATGCGTTCGAGAAGAAAAACGCCGCAGCGCGGCCCTGGGCGTAAAGTCCGGGGCGTCACGCCTGCTATTCAACTTCCGATTTCGTAAGCGAGTACATCATGCCGACATATAATCTTCTCCTGCTGCCGGGCGACGGCATCGGTCCCGAAGTCATGGCGCAGGCCAAGCGCGTCATCGACTGGATGCAGAAGCGTGGGCTTGCCACGTTCAATATCGAGGAAGGTCTTGTCGGCGGCGCGGCGTATGACGCGCATGGCAAAGCGATCTCCGAAGACGACATGAAGAAAGCGATGGCCGCCGACGCCGTGATCTTCGGCGCGGTCGGCGGACCGAAGTGGGACAAGGTGCCCTACGACGTGCGGCCGGAAGCGGGCCTGCTTCGTTTGCGTAAAGACCTCGCGCTGTTCGCGAACCTGCGCCCCGCGATCTGCTACCCGGCGCTCGCGGATGCTTCCTCGCTGAAACGCGAACTGGTCGAGAACCTCGACATCGTGATCGTGCGCGAACTCACCGGCGGCGTCTATTTCGGCGAGCCGAAGACGATCACGGATCTCGGCAACGGGCAGAAGCGCGCGATCGATACGCAGGTTTACGACACCTACGAAATCGAGCGCATCGCACGCGTCGCCTTCGATCTCGCGAAGGCGCGCAAGAACAAGGTAACGTCGTCCGAGAAGCGCAACGTGATGAAATCGGGCGTGCTCTGGCACGAAGTCGTCACCCAAGTGCACGATCGCGAATACAAGGATGTCGAACTCGAGCATCAGCTCGCGGACGCGCTCGGCATGCAGCTCGTGCGCAACCCGAAGCAGTTCGACGTGATCGTCACCGACAACCTATTTGGTGACATGCTCTCCGACGTTGCGGCGATGCTCACGGGTTCGCTCGGTATGCTGCCTTCGGCTTCTCTCGGCGAAGTGGATTCCAAGACCAAGAAGCGCCGCGCGCTCTACGAGCCGGTGCACGGCTCCGCACCCGACATCGCCGGCCGCGGCATGGCGAACCCGATCGCGATGATCGGCTCGCTCGGCATGGCGCTGCGTTACTCTTTCGGCATGGGCAAAGTCGCGGACCAGATCGAGGAAGCGATTTCGAACGTGTTGGCCGCCGGTCATCGCACCGCCGACATTCGTGGGAATGCCACCAAGATCGTATCCACGCAGGACATGGGCGATGCGATCCTCGCCGAGCTCGACAAGCTTGCCGCTTAATTTCGCGCGAGCATGAAAAACAAAAACGCCGGGCAAAAAGCCCGGCGTTTTTTTTAAATTTCGGATTCGCCTGATGCTTAGCGGAAGTAGGGCAGCTCGAACTGCATCGGCAGCGGCCAGCGCGACATGCCGGTTTGGTCCGCGCCATAGGTCGGGAACAACGCCTCGCGGGTATAGATGTGCGAGTGATAGTTCTTCGAGCCGGGCGTGACTTCGGTGCCGGCATCGAGATAGCTCCGGTGCTTCTTGATATAAACGCGCGGACGCTGATCGCGGCGCGACTGGGCGTCGGCCTCATAGGCGGTCGCGGCCAGGATCGAAAACCCGGCCAGAAGGGCGATAAACGGCGCGAAACGCATGGCTTTCTCCAGCAACCCTTGATTTCAGATAACCTTTTAGCCCGGAACAGGTTTCCGGGCCTAGTGGCCGAAAGCCACACAGGTTCGCGGATTGAGCGGCAGCTGGCCAGCCTCTAGGTAGGCTGGGAAAGACGCGAAGTAGCAGCCGGATTCGCAGTCAGCGGCGGGGTTCCGTGAAGGATCAGAACGCGAAAGACGTATTATCAGGCAGAGCGCGCGACCCCGCGCTCAACGGCAAGGACCCGCGTGTCTTCGTAATCGGGGAACAGCCGTTGGTTGCCGAAACGCGGCCGGACGCGCTCGACGATGACACCACGCCGACGGACAAGTTTTTTATCCGCAACAACGGCAAGATCGCGCCGCCCACGGAGGATCCGGAGCGCTGGACGCTTTCGATCGACGGTGAGGTGAATAACGCGCTCGCGCTGACACTCGGCGAGATCAGGCAAAAGTTCGCGCATGTCACGCAACGCATGATGCTCGAATGCGGCGGCAACGGCCGCGCATATTTCTCACCGGAAACCGAAGGCGTGCAGTGGCATCATGGCGGCGCGGGCTGCGCGGAATGGACCGGCGTCCGGTTGCGCGACGTGCTGCTCGCGGCCGGATTGAAGGAGACCGCGCGCTATACCGGGCATTTCGGAAGCGATCCGGCGCTCGACGCGCAACATCCTTCGCCGCCGATTTCGCGCGGCATTCCCATCGCGAAGGCGATGGACGAGAACACGCTGCTCGTCTTCGCGATGAACGGCAAAGATTTACTTCCCGTGCACGGCCTTCCGCTGCGGCTCGTGGTGCCCGGCTGGACCGGCTCGGTTTCGCACAAATGGCTGACGCGGATTTTGATCCGCAAGGATCGTCACGACGGTACGTTGATGGACCCGTGGCACTACCGCGTGCCTGTGCGCGTGATGAGCTACGGCGACAAATTCGATCCGACGAAGTTCGTCGATCTCGAAAGCATGCCGGTGCGCTCGATCATTACTTCGCCGGCTGACGGAGCGCGCGTGGGCGCGAATTTTACGCTTCGCGGGGCGGCCTGGGCGGGAGATCGATCCGTGCGGCAGGTCGAGATCTCAACGGATAAAGGCGCGAACTGGCGGAAGGCTGCACTTAGCGCACCGAAAAATCGTTACGATTGGACGCGCTTTACGGCGCAAGTGACGCTTCGCCCTGGCATGCATGAACTCTGGTCGCGGGCGACCGACAGTGAAAACAACGCGCAGCCGGAAGAAGCGCTGGGGTGGAATCCGCAAGGCTACTGCGCGAATCCGGTTCACAAAATCAAGGTGACGGTCAGCTAGTGGTTCGGCGTTCAACGCGCGCTGAATTTCCCGCGCAGCACAGGGCCGGTTTTCGCGTCGAGCCAGTCGGGCGCGGTGGCGCGCGGCGCGTTACCGAGGAGCGTGTTGCGCGCGTCGCAGAAGCTGCGGTTCAGTTCGGCTTTCGCGAAGAAGTCGATCAGCTTTTCGTCGCGGCCCGAAGTCACAAGCGAGAGCCGGTCCAGTAGGCAGGCGAGTTGGCCGACGGCCACGATCTCTTCGCCCGGATTGCAGTACCAGATGACGAGGCCGAGACCGGGCGCGTCGAACTTGCCGCTGGCTGCGAGACAATTGCGCGCGCTGTTCGCGGTCCTGAGCTGCATGTCGATGGTCGTCAGGCCGCCAAACTTGGTCACGACTTCGCCGGCCGGGCCTTTCAATTCCGCATCGATGCGGGCGTCGAGCGCTTCTGCCGCGACTGCTTCAATCGGGTCGATCGACACGGGGCCTTCGCTGCCGGGCCGGTAAATCGAAACCCGCACGAAAGGCACGGCGGCGTCGGCCGCTGCGCCGAAGGTAATGATGTCCTTGCGGCCCTGCCCGGTGCGGTGGCGGCGCGTCAGATGGTTCTGCTCAATTCCGGCGAGCAGCGGTGAGACAAGGTCGAAGGCGCCGTTCGTGCGCGGAATTTCCAGCCAGGCGGAACGCGGCTGCGGCTCATCGGAGGCGGACGATTTTGCGGGAGATGGGCTCACCAGATCCATCGCGATGATGGCGAGGAGCGTGGCAGCAGAGACGGCCGCGAGCGCGCGCGAGAACGTCAGGCGCTTGCGCGGGGAGATCGCCGGAATCTTCGGCGCCGGTGCGGGTTCGGGCTTCCGGAATACGGAAAGCGGTTCTTGCGGCTGCACTTTTAGGCTTCCCTGAAGGCTTAACTGCCCCATGTTTTCCGAGGCTTGGCGTTGCCATTCTTCTCGCGTAGAAACCGCCGCATTCCGGTTAAAAGCGTGGAGCGGAGCGGCGGTTTCCGCCGCCAGAGTGAACAATGGGTTACAAGGTTGCCGTAGTTGGCGCGACGGGGAACGTCGGCCGCGAAATGCTCAATATCCTCGCCGAGCGCGGGTTCCCGGCGGACGAAGTGGTGGCGCTCGCGTCGCGCCGCTCGCTCGGCGTCGAGGTCTCGTACGGCGACCGCGTGCTCAAATGCAAAGCGCTCGAAAACTACGACTTCTCGGACACTGATTTCTGCCTGATGTCGGCGGGTTCTTCGGTTTCGAAGGAATGGTCGCCGAAGATCGGCAAGCAGGGCTGCGTCGTGATCGATAACTCGTCGTGCTGGCGCTACGACGACGAGGTGCCGCTGATCGTGCCGGAAGTGAACGCCGACGCCGTTACCGGCTACACGAAGAAGAACATCATCGCGAACCCGAACTGTTCGACCGCGCAGCTCGTGGTCGCGCTGAAGCCCTTGCACGACGCCGCGAAGATCAAGCGCGTCGTGGTCTCGACCTATCAATCGGTGTCGGGCGCGGGCAAGGACGCGATGGACGAACTCTTCAACCAGACCAAGGCGATCTATGTGAACGACTCGGTCGAGCCGGAGAAGTTCACCAAGCGCATCGCCTTCAACGTCATTCCGCACATCGACGTGTTCCGCGAGGACGGCTACACGAAGGAAGAGTGGAAGATGGATGCCGAGACGAAGAAGATTCTCGATCCGAAGATTGCGCTGACTGCGACCTGCGTGCGCGTGCCGGTGTTCGTCGGCCACTCGGAGGCGGTGAACGTCGAGTTCGAGCAGCCGCTCTCGGCCGATCAGGCGCGCGACATCCTTCGCGAAGCGCCGGGTATTCTCGTCATCGACAAGCGCGAGAATGGCGGCTACGTGACGCCGTTCGAAGCGACCGGCGAAGACGCGACCTACATTTCGCGAATCCGCGAAGATCACACGGTCAAGAACGGCCTGAACTTCTGGTGTGTGTCCGACAACCTGCGCAAGGGTGCGGCCCTGAACGCGATCCAGATCGCGGAAGTGCTGGTCAACCGCAAGCTGGTGCAGCCGAAGAAGAAGGCGGCATAAGTTTCGCCGGAAATCGAAATGAAAATGGCCGGGGAGACCCGGCCATTTTTCTGTCTCTAGAACCTCGGTGCCGCCGTTGCGGCCGCGTGTTCGGCCTTTGCAACCGGCAGGAAGTCTTTGGCTTGCTCGTCATAAACAAGAAGGTCGCCGTCCGCGACGCCGAAATAGGCTCCATGGAGTTTCAGCTTGCCCTTGCCGACGAGAATGTTGACGCAAGGGAAAGTCATCAGATTTCTGATCGTAAGAAGGACGGAAGCCTTTTCCAAGCGCGTCAGGTAATCGCGCTCGCTCTCATTGTGCGCGCGGCGCGGCATGCTCGCGACCGCGGGCTCGATCAGTTTCATCCAGTTGCCGATGAAATCGCCTGGGGAAAGCGGTTCGATATGGTTCGCGTGCGCGGCGATGCCGCCGCATTGCGCGTGGCCGAGCACGACGATGTGCTTCACGCGCAGCGCCTGTACCGCAAATTCGAGCGAGGCCGAGACTGCGCGGGTCGCGCCGTCCGGTGAATAAGGCGGCACAAGATTCGCGACATTGCGCGCGACGAACAACTCGCCGGGCGCCGCGTCAAAGATAACTTCGGGAGATACGCGGCTGTCGCAGCACCCGATCACCATGACTTCCGGCTTCTGGCCGCGGGTAGCAAGTTCCCTGAAACGCGCCTGCTCGTCCGGCAGATGGTGTGTGAGAAAGTTACGATAACCTTCGGTCAAACGTTCGGGAAAATCCATCGGGCGCGCTCCTTGGCGGCAATTTGCTACGAAAGAAAGCACTTGCGCCCTCACGTCAAGGGCTTGGCATGTAAGATGCAGCGGCTTACGAGATTGGGCTGTCACTTGGGGGTTTCTGTTTATGGCTTCGATCATCCGTCCGCGCCGCAGCGTTCTCTATATGCCGGGATCGAACGCCCGTGCGCTGGAGAAGGCACGCACGCTTGCCGCTGACGCGCTCATCCTCGATCTCGAGGATGCGGTCGCGCCGGATGCGAAACAAACCGCGCGGGAACAGGTGACGGCGGCCGTGAAAGCCGGCGGCTATGGCAAACGCGAAATCGCGATCCGCGTGAACGCGCTCTCGACGCCCTGGGGCATGGACGATTTTAAGGCCGCGGCGGACGCGAAGCCCGACGCGATCCTGGTGCCGAAGGTTTCTTCCGCCGACGAAGTGCACGATATCGCGCGTGCGCTCGCACAACTGGGCGCGGACGCAAGAACGCGCATCTGGGTCATGATCGAGACAGCGCTTTCGGCATTCCGTCTCGAGCAGATCGCGGCGACCGCGAAGGACGATAAGACGCGGCTTTCGGTCTTTATCCTTGGCACCAACGATTACGCGAAAGAAACGCGGTCGAAAATCACGCGCGGCCGCGCGGGGCTGATCCCATTTCTCGCCAATTCCGTCGCCGCCGCGCGGGCCTACGGCATCGACGTGATCGACGGCGTTTACAACGACATCTCCAATCTCGACGGATTGAAGGAAGAAGCGGCGCAGGCGCGCGATCTCGGCTTCGACGGCAAGACCATCATCCATCCGACGCATATCGCGCCATGCAACGAGGCCTTCTCGCCAAGCGAGGAGGAGGTCGCAACCGCGCGCAAGGTGGCCGGCGCCTTCGAGCAGCCGGAAGCGCAGGGCAAGGGCGTATTGCAGATCGATGGGCGGATGTACGAAATTCTGCATGCCGAGATCGCGAAGCGTACGGTAGCGGTTGCCGACGCCATCAAGGAGCGGGAAGCGCAATGAACCCGATCGTCACCAAAGCGAAGACTTCGGCCGGAAATTTCTTCGAGGATTTCAAACTCGGTCGGGTCATTCACCACGCGACACCGCGCACGATTACGGTGGGCGACGTTTCGCTCTATTCGGCGCTTTACGGCACGCGCTTCGCCGTGCAGTCGGCGGAGAGTTTTGCAAAAGCCATCGGCTATCCACAGTCGCCGGTCGACGATCTGCTCGTGTTTCATGTCGTGTTCGGGAAAACCGTGCCGGACATTTCGCTGAACGCGGTCGCCAATCTCGGCTATGCGGCGTGCCGGTTTCTCGCGCCCGTTTACCCCGGCGATACGCTCACCGCCGTTTCAGAAGTGATCGGCTTGCGCGAGAACGCGAACCGCACCTCCGGCGTCGTTTATGTCCGCTCGACCGGCTTCAACCAGCACGGCGTCGAAGTGCTCGACTACGTGCGCTGGGTCATGGTGCGAAAGCGCAACGAACACGGCAGCACGCCGGAGCCGGTGGTACCGAAGCTGCCTTCAGCGATTTCGGCGGAGCAACTCGGCAAGGGCCTGCCGCCGATCCATGTGCGCGAATATAATTTCCGGCTCGCAGGCAGCGAGCACCGCTTCGAGGACTACGCGCCGGGCGAGCGCATCGATCATGTCGACGGCATGACGGTCGAGGACGCCGAGCAGCAGATCGCAACGAGGCTCTATCAAAACACCGCGAAAGTGCATTTCAACAACTTCGCGCAGAAGTCGGACCGTTTCGGCAAGCGCCTGATCTACGGCGGCCATGTGATTTCGCTCGCGCGCGCGCTTTCCTTTAACGGGCTGGCGAACGCCTTTCATGTCGCCGCGATCAATGGCGGCCGTCATGTTGCGCCGTTGTTTGCGGGAGACACCGTGTTTGCCTGGACCGAAGTGCTGGACGTGCAGCCGCTTCCGGGCCGGAGCGACGCCGGTGCGCTCAGGCTCCGTACGATTGCGGCCAAAGACCGTCCCTGTGCCGATCATCCCTACAAGAACGGCGACGAATACGAGCCGGGCGTGATCCTCGATCTCGATTACTGGGCGCTGATGCCGCGCTGATTATTCGTCCTGCGCGCGCAGGTGCGTGACGAGCTCGCGCGCAAACGCGGGCAGTTGCTCGAAGCTGCGCACGCAGATCGTCAGATCGCGCTCGGCCCAGCTATCGGAGAGCGTCACCGAAGTTACCGCCATCGAAAGTGCGGCGCGCCTTGCCGTCGTTTCCGGCACGACGCCGATGCCGACATTGCGCTCGACCATGCGGCAGACGGCATCGAAGCTCCTGAGTTGAATTCGCAACCGCAGCGGCCGTCCGATGCGCGCAGCCTTGTCGGCGAGAAAGCGCTGGAGCGCGGAGGCGCGGTCCAGCCCGACGAAGTCATGGTCGAGCACCTGCGCGAGCGAAACCGCCGAGCGCACCGCGAGCGGATGATCGTGCGCGACCACGAGCACAAAGCGGTCGCGGCGGTACGGATAGGTTTCAAGCGAGCCGGAATCGACCGTGCCCGCGACGATGCCGAGATCGGCGACGCCTTCGGCAATGAGACTCACGATCTCATCGGAAAGCCGCTCCTCAAGATCGACGCTGACGTTGGGGTTCGCGGCAAGAAACGAGGCGAGCGCTTCCGGCAGAAATTCGGTGAGTGCGTTCGTGTTCGACAGCACCTTGATCTGGCCGGCCTGTCCGCCGGCGAAGACGCCAAGCTCTTCGCGCAGCTTTTCGGCCTGCTGGAGCATGGAGCGCGCATGCGCGAGCAGGATGCGGCCGGCCTGTGTCGGGGAGGCGCCTTGACGGCTCCGGATCAGGAGCGGCGCGCCGAGCGCTTCCTCCATGTTCCGGATCCGGGTCGAGGCGGCAGCAAGTGCCAGATTTGCTCGTTCCGCGCCGTGGGTAATCGAGCCCGCATCGACCACGTGACGAAACAGGCTGAGATCGGAAAGATCAAAACGCACCGATTCCTCGCTGGTATGCCAATCCTTCGTATTTTGCGAAGGAATACTACGCCAAATAAGGCTTGTTAGGAAGTTCGGCGGGCATATGGTTCGCGGAACACGAAGTCAGAGCCGTTCCAAACTATGTGGATTGCGCTGGCTTTGCATTGCCGCGCTGGCGGGAACGGCCAATTCTCCGGCGCATTCAAGATAGAGAGCCAGCGATGTCAGAAACATCAGCCCGCCCGCGGCCGGTCTCGCCGCATCTGACGATTTACCGCCTGACCTGGACCATGGCGATGTCCATCGTCCACCGCATCACCGGGGCGGCGCTTTACTTCGGCACGCTGTTGCTCGCCTGGTGGCTGGTCGCTGCCGCGACCGGCGCGAAATACTTCGACACCGCCAACGCCTTCTTTGGCAGCTGGTTCGGGCAACTGATCCTGCTCGGCTACACTTGGGCGCTCGTGCACCACATGCTCGGCGGCATCCGCCATTTCATCTGGGACACGGGCCGCGGCTACGGTCCGGAGCGGCAAACGCTCGCGCGCATGACGCTGATTGGATCGGTCTCGATCACCATTCTTCTCTGGGCGCTGGCCCTCGTGCTCAGGAGCTGACGCATGATGCGTACGCCTCTCTCCCGCATTCGCGGCCTTGGCGCCGCACATCACGGCACCGAGCACTTCTGGCTGCAGCGTTTGACCGCCGCCGCCAACGTGCTCCTGCTTGTCGTGCTGATCGGAATCGTCGTGACGCTGGTCGGCCGCAGCCACGCGACCGTGATCGCGACGCTATCGAAACCGCTGGTCTCCGTGTTGCTGGTCGCAGCGATGATCTCGGTCGCGATCCACATGCGGATCGGCATGCAGGTCATCATCGAGGACTATGTGCATTCGCCGCTGCGCAAGGTCGCGCTTCTGATGTTGAACACGTTCTTCGCCTGGGGCGTCGGGCTCGCCTGCATCTTCGCCGTTCTCAAAATTTCCTTCGGACCCTAAAAATATGACCGCCATCAACGGACGCGCCTATCCGATCACCGAGCATCTCTATGACGTCGTCGTCGTCGGCGCCGGCGGCGCGGGCCTGCGCGCGGTCGTGGGCTGTGCAGAAGCCGGTTTAAAGACCGCCTGCATCTCGAAGGTTTTCCCGACGCGCTCGCATACGGTCGCGGCGCAGGGCGGTATTTCGGCAGCGCTCGGCAATATGGGCGAGGACGACTGGCGCTGGCACATGTACGACACCGTGAAGGGGTCGGACTGGCTCGGCGATCAGGACGCGATCGAATATCTCTGCCGCAACGCGCCACAGGCGGTTTATGAGCTCGAGCATTGGGGCGTGCCGTTTTCGCGCACCGAGGCCGGAAAGATCTACCAGCGCCCATTCGGCGGCATGACCACCCACTACGGCAAAGGCACCGCGCAGCGTACGTGTGCCGCCGCCGACCGTACCGGCCACGCGATTCTGCACACGCTTTATGGTGCCGCGCTGAAGCACCGCGCGGAATTCTTCATCGAATATTTCGTGCTCGATCTCCTGATGAACGACGACGGCAACTGCTGCGGCGTGCTCGCGCTGAAAATGGACGACGGCACCCTGCACCGCTTTCGCTCGCACGAGACGATCCTTGCGACCGGCGGCTATGGCCGCGCCTATTTCTCCTGCACCTCCGCGCATACTTGCACCGGCGACGGTAACGCCATGGTGCTGCGCGCGGGCCTGCCGTTGCAGGACATGGAATTCGTGCAGTTCCACCCGACCGGCATTTACGGCGCGGGCTGTCTCATCACCGAAGGTTCGCGCGGCGAGGGCGGCTATCTCGTCAATTCCGAGGGTGAGCGCTTTATGGAGCGCTATGCACCGTCCGCGAAGGACCTCGCCTCGCGCGACGTCGTCTCGCGCTCGATGACCATCGAAATCCGCGAAGGCCGCGGCGTCGGCAAAAACAAGGATCACATCTATCTGCACCTCGATCATCTCGATCCGGCGGTGCTGCACGAGCGGCTCCCAGGTATTTCGGAATCCGCGCGCATCTTCGCGGGCGTCGATGTCACCAAGGAGCCGATCCCGGTGATTCCGACCGTGCACTACAACATGGGTGGCATTCCCACGAACCCGCATGGTGAAGTGGTCACCAAGAAGGGCGGCGATCCGGATACGATCGTCAACGGCTTGATGGCGATCGGCGAAGCGGCCTGCGTCTCGGTGCACGGCGCGAACCGGCTCGGCTCGAACTCGCTGATCGATCTCGTGGTGTTCGGACGCGCGGCCGCCGACCGCTGCGCGGAGAAACTGACGCCGAACGACAAGCACATGATGCTGTCGGCCGAGCCGACCGATAAGGCGCTCTCGCGCTTCGACCGGCTGCGCAACGCCAACGGCTCGACTTCGACCGCGGATCTGCGGCTCAACATGCAGAAGGTCATGCAGACCAACTGCGCGGTGTTCCGCACCCATGACGTGCTGGAAGAGGGCCACAAGCTCATTCACGGCGTATTCGGCAGCGCCGGCGACGTGAAGGTCACCGACCGCTCGCTGATCTGGAACACGGATCTCATCGAAACGCTCGAGTTCGACAACCTCATTTCGCAGGCTGTCGTCACCATGGACTCGGCGCTGAACCGCACCGAGTCCCGCGGCGCGCATGCGCGCGAGGACTTCCCGAACCGCGACGACAAGGACTGGATGAAGCACACGCTGAGCTGGGTGGATTTCGAAACCAAGAAGGTTTCGATCGATTACCGCCCGGTCCACACCTACACGCTGACCAACGAGGTCCAGTACATCGAACCGAAGGCGCGCGTGTACTGATGAAACTCGCGCTGGTTTCCGACGGAAACGATTTCGCCGTTTATGAAGATGCCGCCTGGAAGGCGGGGAAGGCGACGAAGTTTGCGATGCTGAACCGTAACCAGGCGGATTTCAGCATCGAACCGACGGCGGATGCCCCGAAGGCACTGCCGACCGGCGACTTCCAGACGCTCAACGACGCCCTGATCGCGCTTCGCGAAGCGGGCTTTGAATTCGAGAGATACGAGAAATAGCCATGGTCGAACTGACACTGCCGAAAAATTCCCGCGTGGTCGAAGGCAAGACCTGGCCGAAGCCGGAAGGCGCCACCAACCTCGAGGAACTCCGGGTTTATCGCTACGACCCCGATCAGGACGCGAACCCGCGCATCGACACCTATTACGTCGACCGCGACGATTGCGGCCCGATGGTTCTGGATGCGCTGATCTGGATCAAGAACAACATCGACCCGACGCTGACCTTCCGCCGCTCCTGCCGCGAAGGCATCTGCGGCTCCTGCGCCATGAATATCGATGGCGGCAATACGCTCGCCTGCACCTGCGGCATGGACGAAATCAAAGGCACGGTGAAAATCTATCCGCTGCCGCACATGGCGGTGGTGAAGGACCTCGTGCCTGATCTCACCGGTTTCTACGCGCAGCACGCCTCGATCGAGCCGTGGCTGCAAACCACGACGCCGGAGCCCTCCGCCGAATGGAAGCAAAGTCACGAAGACCGCCAGAAGCTCGACGGGCTTTACGAGTGCATCCTCTGTGCGTGCTGTTCGGCGTCGTGCCCTAGCTACTGGTGGAATTCGGAGCGCTATCTAGGACCCGCCGCGCTGTTGCAGGCCTATCGCTGGATCAACGACAGCCGCGACGAGGCGACCGGCGAGCGGCTCGATAATCTTGAGGATCCGTTCCGGCTCTATCGCTGCCATACCATCATGAATTGTGCGAACACTTGCCCGAAGGGTTTGAACCCGGCCAAGGCGATCGCGGAAATCAAGAAGAAGATGGTGACGCGCCAACTCTAGCGCGTCGCGCTTGTCTGCTCAGTCGATCCGGCTGCCAGCGCGGAACGGCCAACCCTTCAGCATGCGTGTAATACCAAGCACGATCACGATGCAGGAGGCGAAAACAGGCAGCATGACGATGCCGAGTACCAGCGCCCAGACCAGCCAGGCCGTCGCGCCGCCGCCGGGAATGAGTGGCAGCAGCGCGCTATAGAGTGAAGCGGAGGCGATCAGCGCGATCGCCTTCAAGGCGGCGAGCATGAGCGCCAAGGCCACCAGCGCAGCGGCGGCGACCCAGAAGGCAAAGAATACGCGAAGGAAAGAACGCATCGAATGACCGAAGCAGACCGCCGGTTCCATTCGATAGCGGGCGCCGGGTTAAGGACTGGGTAACGCCATCCCCGAAAATCCGTTAATGCGGAGAGTTCCCCATAAGCGCAACGGCAACCCGAAAAAGTTGATGGCCGCATGCCTTGCGGCATACGGCCATCGAAAACTATTCGCGAGTAGCGAAGAGTTACATCGCCTTCTTCTTGCGACGCTTCTTCGTTTTCTTGGCCTTCTTAGCCTTCTTCGCTTTCGCCTTCTTACGACGTTTTGCCATGATATGCCTCTTGGCGGATGTTGGGTTGCGCGCTTCAGAACCGGATTTAGCTTTCGATTCCTTCGTGCGGCGCGGTCTTGAAGGAGATGTTTCCTTCGGTTCGATCCCGAAGATGCCCATCATGGGACTGGTTGAGTCGCTCCTGGGCATTCGCTTCCGAATCAAACAACCGGCAGCGACATATCGCGCATGCATTTGTCGTTTGCCAATAGGGGTGGCACATCTCGCGGGTATTTGCGTGCCAAACTACGAGGTGTTGCGTTCAGAAACTTCGCGCGAGAATCAGTTTTCGATTGACAAAGAAAACTTGCGACAGCACTTCGTTTAAAAAGAAAATGCTCGAACTTTCAGTACGTTAGCTAAGCTGTGTTTTTGGAGCGCGATTCTTATTTTTGCTTCGCACGACTCGACAAAGATTCCTGCGCGCATTCGTTTAACCCTCTTGAAAAAATTATTCACAGGCACGCGAAAACGCACGCCGGAAACGTCACTGCGAGTCATTTTTTGGCAAAACGCGCACTGATTCGCGCAAAGTGATTCGTTTTTCGGACGCGTAACGCGAACGCAAAATGCGCGGCGCGCGCTTCGAAACCTCCCTTTAACGAATCAGAACGGGCTAACGCGCGATTTACGCCGAGCGAAGCGCGCGCGTCGTCGTTTGCATCACCGAATTGGCGATGTCCTGGCCGTCGGTGAGCGCTTCCTTCCAGATTGAAAGTGCGTTGGCACGCGGCGCTTCGATCTGCGCGTGGCCGCCATCGGAGTCATAGGTCACAACCGCGTCGAACTTTCGCGCGATCGCCTGCATTCGCGCGTTCTGCGAGAGGAAATTGACGAAAAGCTTCGAAATACCGCGATTTCGCGCGGCCAGAACGGTGCGGCTGAACAATTCGGTGCCGATCCCGCGGTTTTGGAAGTCCTTTTCGACGCTGAAGGCCGCTTCCGCCTCACCGCCGGCCACCCCGCGAAAGCCACGAAGCTCGGCAACGCCGCGTAATACGCCATCGACGAAGTAGCCGTGCGCGATTGAGTGGCTGCCGAGCGCGTTTTGCGCGTATTGATCGATAAAAAAGTCGCTGACCGGCGTGCCGAAACGCATGCGGCGGCTTTCCGGATCAAGGCGCAAGAGATGCGCCTTGAGCGCCGCGGTATCACTCGCCCACAGTTTGCGGAAGGAAATTTGGGCTTCGCTCGCTACGTTCGTTGTCATCATCCTATCTCCGGGCCGGCAACGTCGAACCGAACTGCCTTTCCGTTCACGGAAAGCATGTATGTGCACTGCAGCAATTTGCAACCCTGACGGTTGTCTGTAGCGGCCAGATGACGGCGGCGCGGCGAAAGCAGGGCCGAATAGAAATCCACCTAAACTATTGTTTCATAATATGGATTTCAGCATTTCGGGCACAGTAAACAATTCCCTAATGCAGCCCGTGCAATGCCGTGCTGCACTTGCGAAGAGCTCTTCAGCCCGGCTTGCCCGTTATGCCGCCGCGGGGTTAGGTCCCTGCGCGAAATCAAACGAAAGGCCGCCCGCGTCCGATGCCGGGAATTGCCGAACGCTATGCGGGTCTGGCCGAAAGCGCCGCGCTGGAACGCGATTCCGCGCAGGCTCGGGCGGTCGAGCGCCTGCAAAAACTTCAGGATGAACTCGCGAATTACCGCCGCGCGTCGAAATCCTCGTCGCTCGGCTGGCTAATGGCGCGCGGGCCGCAAAAAGCGCCGCGCGGTCTTTATATCTGGGGCGACGTCGGGCGCGGCAAGACGATGCTGATGGACCTCTTCTTCGAATCCGCAAAGGTCGAGAAGAAACGCCGCGCGCATTTCCATGAATTTATGGCCGATGTGCAGGATCGTCTCAACGAAGCGCGCCAGGCACTGAAAGGCACGAAAGACGCCGACCCGATCGCGCCGGTCGCGGCCAGCCTTGCCGACGAGGCGCTGCTTCTTTGCTTCGACGAATTTCATGTCAATGACATCGCCGACGCGATGATCCTGTCGCGCCTGTTCGAGCGGCTGTTCGAACGCGGGGTGGTCATGGTCGCGACCTCGAACGTCGCGCCCGACGATCTATATAGAGAAGGGCTGAACCGTCCTTTGTTTCTGCCCTTCGTGAAGCTCCTGAAGGAAAAGTGCGACACCGTTCACCTGACGGCGCGCACCGACTACCGCCTCGAAAAACTTACCGGTACGCGCATGTGGCACGTGCCGGACGATCTCGAAGCGCAGCAGCAGATCGACGAAGTCTGGCGCAAGCTCCTGGGCGGATCACGCGGCGCGTCATGCGATCTTTCCTATCGCGGGCGCAAGATTCATGTGCCGTTTGCCGGCAACGGTGCGGCACGCTTCGATTTCGCCGATCTCTGCCATCAGCCGCTGGGGGCCGCCGATTTCGTGCAGATCGCGCATAATTTCCATACCGTCGTGATCGAAGGCATTCCGGTGATGTCGCCGGCGCAGCGCAACGAAGCCAAGCGCTTCATTCTGCTGATCGACGCGCTCTACGATAACGCGGTGAAGCTGATCGCCTCGGCCGAGGCGGAGCGAGAGGAGATCTACGTGGGCGAAGGCACGATCGAGGCCACCGAATTCCGGCGCACCATTTCACGTCTGATCGAAATGGGCTCGACGGAGTATCTCGCCTTGCCGCATGGCGCGGCCGGCGCGAAGACGGTAAAATCTTAGCCGTCGAACGAGGTTCTTTGGGCCGGGTGAAGGAGAGAATATGCGCGCCACCAAACTGATTGCCGTGCTTGCCTTTGTTTTGGCCGCGTCCGCTTCTGTCATTTCGCCGGCAAAGGCGCAGGGTACGGACTGCCGGTATCCAACGTCTCCGCCACTCACGATCGCGGAACTCACGGTATGCCGTAATCCGGAGTTGTTCGAACTCGAGCAGCGCCTTACGCGCCGTTACCTCCGGATTCGAGACGAACTCCGGGGCGGCGAGCTTTATCAATTTGAACAGCAACAGGAGGCGTGGCGCGCAAGACGCCGGCAGTGTGGCTACGACACACGCTGTCTCCATTCTGTTTACGGCCGCCGTCTCGACGAACTCCGCGCGTATCGCGAAGACTTGCGCGACGATCGGCCGGACCCTCGCAACTACCCGCCCCAGCCACGGCCTTATCGCGACCGCCGCTAGCGTTTAATCGGCGCGTTCAATCGCACTTAAAAGCCTTGCGCCGCAGCGACTTTTGCTGCGGCGCTTATGCGTTTTCCGGCTAGACGGCCGAACGGTTAGCTGCTGGTATTATGTATTACAGATGCCGGAATAAGCTCCACGTCTTGTTGCAGTGCCCTCGTCAAATGGATAAGCCAGCGCAGTCTTTCCAACGCTAGCGAAGAGTTTTCCCACCATGGCTCGCAACAAAATCGCCTTGATCGGCGCCGGTCAGATCGGCGGCACACTCGCCCACCTCGTAGGCCTGAAGGAACTCGGCGATGTCGTCCTGTTCGACATCGCGGAGGGCATTCCGCAGGGCAAGGCGCTCGACCTCGCCGAGTCTTCGCCGGTCGACATGTTTGACGCGAAGCTTTCCGGCACCAACACCTATGAAGCGATCGAAGGCGCGGACGTGGTGATTGTCACCGCCGGTGTGCCGCGCAAGCCCGGCATGAGCCGCGACGATCTTCTCGGCATTAATCTCAAGGTCATGGAGCAGGTCGGCGCGGGTATTAAGAAGTACGCGCCGAACGCTTTCGTCATCTGCATCACCAACCCGCTCGATGCGATGGTGTGGGCGTTGCAGAAACATTGCGGCCTGCCGAAGAATAAAGTGGTCGGCATGGCGGGCGTGCTCGACTCCGCGCGCTTCCGTTATTTCTTGGCCGACGAATTCAACGTCTCGGTCGAGGATGTGACGGCCTTCGTGCTCGGCGGCCACGGCGACACCATGGTGCCGCTCGCGCGCTACTCGACGGTCGCCGGCATTCCGCTGCCCGATCTCGTGAAGATGGGATGGACCACGCAGGAGCGTCTCGACAAGATCATCCAGCGCACGCGAGACGGCGGCGCGGAGATCGTGAACTTGCTGAAGACCGGCTCGGCATTCTACGCGCCCGCCGCTTCCGCGATCGCGATGGCGGAAAGCTATCTCAAGGACAAGAAGCGCGTGCTTCCGGTCGCGGCTCACCTTAACGGCGAATACGGACTCAAGAACATCTATGTCGGCGTGCCGGTCGTGATCGGCGCCAAGGGCGTCGAGCGCGTGGTCGATATCGAAATGGACAAGACCGAGCGCGCGATGTTCGACAAGTCGGTCGACGCGGTGAAGGGTCTGGTCGAGGCCTGCATCAAGATCGCGCCGGATCTCGGCAAGTAAAACTTCGAAGGGGCAAAGACTCGCGATGAACATCCACGAGTATCAAGGCAAGGCGGTTCTTCGCGAGTTCGGCGTTCCCGTCGCAAACGGCATCCCGGCGCTTTCGGTCGAGGAAGCGGTCGCAGCAGCGAAGAAGCTCGGCGGCCCGGTCTGGGTCGTGAAGGCCCAGATCCACGCCGGCGGCCGCGGCAAGGCCGGCGGCGTCAAGGTCGTCAAATCCATCGAGGACGTCGAGAAAGAAGCCAAGCGCCTGCTGCACTCGACACTGGTCACGCATCAGACCGGCCCGCAGGGCAAAGAGGTCAATCGCCTCTATGTCGAAGAAGGCTCGGCGATCGCGAAAGAATTCTATCTTTCGATGCTGGTCGACCGCGAAACCTCGCGCATCGCCTTCGTGGTTTCCACCGAAGGCGGCATGAACATCGAGGAAGTCGCGCACGACACGCCGGAAAAGATCGCGACCTTTTCGGTCGATCCCGCGACCGGCGTGATGCCGCATCATGGCCGTCATGTCGCGGACGCACTTAAACTCGAAGGCGATCTCGCCAAGCAGGCCGAGAAGATGGTGTCGAAGCTCTATGCCGCCTTCACCGCCAAGGACATGAGCCTCTTGGAGATCAATCCGCTGGTCGTGACCAAGGAAAACCAGCTGCTCTGTCTCGATGCGAAAGTCGGCTTCGATTCCAACGCGCTCTACCGGCACCCGGAAATCATGGAGCTGCGTGATCTCACGGAAGAAGATCCGAAGGAGATCGAGGCGTCGAAGTACGATCTTTCATACATCGCGCTCGACGGCACCATCGGCTGCATGGTGAACGGCGCGGGCCTCGCCATGGCGACGATGGACATCATCAAGCTCTACGGCGAAGCGCCGGCGAACTTCCTCGACGTCGGCGGCGGCGCGACCACCGAGAAGGTCACTGCGGCATTCAAGATCATCACCGCCGATCCGAACGTGAAAGGCATTCTGGTCAACATCTTCGGCGGCATCATGAAGTGCGACGTGATCGCGACCGGCGTCGTGACCGCCGTGAAGGAAGTCGGGCTGAAAGTGCCGCTGGTCGTTCGTCTCGAAGGCACGAATGTCGAGCAGGGTAAGAAAATCATCAATGAATCGGGATTGAACGTCGTCTCCGCCGACGATCTCGACGATGCCGCACAGAAAATCGTGAAGGCATTGAAGGGAGGTAAGTGAGATGTCGATCCTCGTCGATAAGAACACCAAAGTTCTCACCCAGGGCATGACCGGCAAGACCGGCTCGTTCCACACCGAACAGGCGATTGCTTACGGCACCAAGATGGTCGGCGGCGTTGCGCCCGGCAAAGGCGGCACCAAGCATCTGAACCTTCCGGTATTCAACACCGTACGCGAGGCGAAGGAAGCAACCGGCGCCGACGCGACCGTCATTTATGTGCCGCCGGCGGGTTGCGCCGACGCGATCTGTGAAGCGATCGATGCGGAAATCCCGCTGATCGTAACCATCACCGAAGGCGTGCCCGTGCTCGACATGGTGCGGGTGAAGCGCTCGCTCTCTGGCTCCAAGTCGCGGCTCTTAGGCCCGAACTGCCCGGGTGTGATCACGCCGGGCGAATGCAAGATCGGCATCATGCCGGGCCACATCCACAAGCCGGGCAAGGTCGGCATCGTTTCGCGCTCCGGCACGCTCACTTATGAAGCGGTGTTCCAGACGACTGCTGAGGGTCTCGGCCAGACCACCTGCGTCGGTATCGGCGGCGATCCGGTGAAGGGCACCGAGTTCATCGACGTCTTGGAAAAATTCCTTGGCGATCCGAAGACCGAAGCGATCATCATGATCGGCGAAATCGGCGGTTCAGCCGAAGAGGACGCGGCGCAGTTCCTGAAAGACGAAGCCAAGAAGGGCCGGAAGAAGCCGATGGCAGGCTTCATCGCAGGCCGCACCGCGCCTCCGGGCCGCCGCATGGGCCATGCCGGTGCGATCATCTCGGGCGGCAAGGGCGGCGCCGAGTCGAAAATCGAGGCGATGGAAGCCGCCGGTATCAAGGTGTCCCAGTCGCCGGCGCGGCTCGCCAAGACCTTGGTCGAAGTCCTCAAGGGCTGATCTACAACAACATCAAAAATGCTTACAAAACGGGCGCTTTCCGGGATCGGATGGCGCCCGTTTCGCGTTTAATTCGTCGGTTACGGACGCCTTCTTATATTGAGAAGCGGGGCCTGCCCCATTAAAAGAGCCCTGCGCGGCGCGGGGGCCTGCTCGGACCTCGTTTCCTCATATTTTCGAAGTCTTATGTAGGTAATGACAAAGCAGCGCGGCCTAGTCAGGCAGGCGCGCGAAATGGCGGACGCTTTCGTCCGGGATGAACATGGCACGCGAAGCAAGCAACCAAGGCTTTCTGGATTCGTCTTTCCTCTATGGCGGCAACGCCGCCTATATCGAAGATCTCTACGCGCGGTATGAGAAGAACCCGGCGTCGGTGGATGCCGAATGGCGCGCGTTCTTCGAGCAACTGAAGGGCGACGATAAATCCGCGATCGAAAAGAGCGCGAAAGGTCCGTCGTGGAAAAAGCCGGGCTGGCCCATGATCGCGAACGGCGAACTCGTCGCCGCGATGGATGGCAACTGGGCCGCGACCGAAATCGCGGTCGGCAACAAGATCAAGGGTAAAGCGGCAGCCAAAGGCGTCGAGCTTTCCGAAGCCGACGTGCAGCAGGCGACGCGCGACTCGGTGAAGGCGCTGATGATGATCCGCGCGTTCCGCATGCGCGGCCATCTCGAAGCGAAGCTCGATCCGCTCGGCATGGAGCCGGAGATTCCGCATCCCGAACTCGATCCCGCGTCCTACGGCTTCACCGAGGGCGATCTGGACCGCAAGATTTTCATCGATCACGTGCTCGGGCTCGAATTCGCGAGCGTGCGCGAGATGATCGAGATACTCCGCCGCACCTATTGCCAGACCATCGGCATCGAGTTCATGCACATTTCCGATCCGGAAGAGAAATCCTGGTTGCAGGAACGGATCGAGGGGCCGGACAAGGAAATCACTTTCACGCGCGAAGGTAAGCGCGCAATCCTGAACAAGCTGATCGAAGCCGAAGGCTTCGAGAAGTTCATCGACGTGAAATACACCGGCACCAAGCGCTTCGGCCTCGATGGCGGCGAGTCCATGATCCCGGCGATGGAGCAGATCATCAAGCGCGGCGGTGCGCTCGGCTGCAAGGAGATCGTGCTCGGCATGGCTCATCGCGGCCGTCTCAACGTACTCAGCCAAGTCATGGCGAAGCCGCACCGCGCGATCTTCCATGAATTCAAAGGCGGCTCCTCGACCCCGATGGAAGTCGAAGGTTCCGGCGACGTGAAGTATCACCTTGGCGCTTCGTCGGACCGCGAGTTCGACGGCAATCAGGTTCATCTGTCGCTGACCGCAAACCCGTCGCATCTTGAGATCGTCGATCCGGTGGTGCTCGGCAAGGCGCGGGCGAAGCAGGATCTGTTCGGCGACAAGCCGGAAGACCGCATCTCCGCGATGCCGTTGCTCATCCACGGCGACGCGGCTTTCGCGGGTCAGGGCGTGGTCGCGGAATGTTTCGGGCTTTCGGGCCTGAAGGGCCACCGCACCGGCGGCTCGATCCACTTCATCATCAACAACCAGATCGGCTTCACCACCGATCCGCGTTTCTCGCGCTCGTCGCCTTATCCGTCGGACGTCGCGAAGATGATCGAGGCGCCGATCTTCCACGTGAACGGCGACGATCCGGAAGCGGTGGTGTTCTGCGCCAAGGTCGCGACCGAGTTCCGGATGAAATTCCATAAGCCGGTCGTGATCGACATGTTCTGCTATCGCCGCTTCGGTCATAACGAAGGCGACGAACCGGCGTTCACGCAGCCGTTGATGTATCAGCGGATCAAGGCGCATACCTCCACGCTCGATATCTATGCCAAGAAGCTTGAAAGCGAAGGCGTCGTTGCCGCCGGCGAAGTCGATGGCATGAAGGCCGAGTGGCGCGCGAAACTCGAAGCCGAGTTCGAGGCGGGCCAGAGCTACAAGCCGAACAAAGCTGACTGGCTTGACGGCCGCTGGTCCGGCATGAAGGCGGCAAAAGAAATCGACGATCCGCGCCGCGGCGACACCGGCGTTTCGCTCGACGTGCTGAAAGAAATTGGTACGCAGATCACGTCGATTCCGGAAGGCTTCCACGCGCACCGCACGATCCAGCGCTTTCTGGAGAATCGCAAGAAGGCGATCGAAACCGGACAGGGCATCGACTGGGCGACCGGCGAAGCGCTCGCGTTCTGTTCGCTGCTGCTCGAAAACCATCGCGTGCGGCTCTCGGGCCAGGACGTCGAGCGCGGCACCTTCTCGCAGCGCCATTCGGTGCTGGTCGATCAGGAAAACGAGAACCGCTACACGCCGTTCAATCACGTGCGCGAGAAGCAAGGCCGCTACGAAGTCATCAACTCGATGCTGTCGGAAGAAGCCGTGCTCGGCTTCGAATACGGCTACTCGCTCGCGGAGCCGAATGCGCTGACCTTGTGGGAAGCGCAATTCGGCGACTTCGCGAACGGCGCGCAGGTCGTGTTCGACCAGTTCATCTGCTCCGGCGAACGCAAATGGCTGCGCATGTCGGGTCTCGTGTGCCTCCTGCCGCACGGTTACGAGGGGCAGGGGCCGGAGCATTCGTCGGCGCGGCTCGAGCGCTTTTTGCAGCTTTGCGCCGAAGACAACATGCAGGTCGCGAACTGCACGACGCCGGCGAACTATTTCCACATCCTGCGGCGTCAGCTGAAGCGCGATATCCGCAAGCCGCTCATTCTGATGACGCCGAAGTCGCTGCTTCGTCACAAGCGCGCGGTTTCGCGCCTCGATGAACTCGGTCCGCAGACCTCGTTCCACCGCGTGCTGTGGGACGACGCGCAGTACCTGAAGGACCAGCCGGTCAAGCTGGTTGCCGACGAGAAGATGCGCCGCGTGGTGCTGTGTTCGGGCAAGGTCTATTACGACCTATACGAAGAGCGCGAGAAGCGGGGGCTGAACGACGTCTATATCCTGCGCGTCGAGCAGCTTTATCCGTTCCCGTTGAAGGCGCTGACCACCGAGCTTTCGCGCTTCAAGAACGCGGAAGTGATCTGGTGTCAGGAAGAGCCCAAGAATCAGGGCGCCTGGGCCTTCGTTCAGCCTTACGTCGAATGGCTGCTCGAGAACGTGGGTGCCAAAAACAAGCGGGCGCGCTATGTCGGCCGTGCGGCTTCGGCTTCGACCGCGACCGGGTTGATGTCGATGCACACCAAACAACTGCAGCAATTCCTCGAAGAAGCGCTGGGCTAAGTTTAGAGAGCGCTGGAGAAGACGATGGCGACCGAAATCCGCGTGCCGACCCTTGGCGAATCCGTCACCGAAGCCACCATCGGCAAATGGTTCAAGAAACCCGGCGACGCGGTGAAGGCCGACGAGCCGCTGGTCGAACTCGAAACCGACAAGGTCACGGTGGAAGTGCCCGCACCCGCTGCCGGTGTGCTCGAGGAAATCGTCGCGAAGGACGGCCAGACCGTCACGATCGGCGCGGTGCTTGGCTCGATCAAGGAAGGTGCTGTTGGTGCGAAAGCAGCACCCGCTGCCGCGGCACCGAAGGCCGCCGCTCCGGCTCCTGCGAAAGCCGAAGCGCCAAAAGCTGCGCCCGCTCCGGCAAGCGCGCCGAAGGGCGAAGGTCAGGCACCGTCGGTGCGCCGTCTCGGCGCCGAAAGTGGCGTCGATCCGGCAGGCGTTGCCGGTTCGGGCAAAGACGGCCGCGTGACCAAGGGCGACATGCTCTCCGCGATCGAGCGCGGGCCGTCCGTATCTCCTGCGCCGGTTGCGCAGATGCGCACGCCTTCTTCCGCCGACGACGCCTCGCGCGAAGAGCGCGTAAAGATGACGCGGCTTCGCCAGACCATCGCGCGCCGCCTGAAAGACGCGCAGAACACCGCGGCGATGCTGACCACGTTCAACGACGTGGATATGAGTGCCGTGATGAAGATGCGTGCCGAATACAAGGATGCGTTCGAAAAGAAGCACGGCGTGAAGCTCGGCTTCATGGGCTTCTTCGTGAAGGCCTGCATCCAGGCGCTGAAAGAAGTGCCTGCGGTCAATGCCGAGATCGACGGCACCGATCTGGTTTACAAGAACTATTATCACATCGGCGTGGCGGTCGGCACCGAGAAGGGTCTTGTCGTGCCGGTGGTGCGCAATGCCGACATGATGTCGATTGCGGAAATTGAAAAGACCATCGCAGATTTCGGCCGCCGTGCACGCGACGGCCAGCTTTCGATCGACGAAATGCAGGGCGGAACGTTCACGATTTCGAATGGCGGTATTTACGGCTCGCTGCTTTCCACGCCGATCCTGAACGCACCGCAGTCTGGCATTCTTGGCATGCATCGCATCGAGGAGCGCCCGGTCGCAATCAAGGGTCAGGTCGTGGTGAAGCCGATGATGTATCTCGCGCTTTCCTACGATCATCGCATCGTCGATGGCCGCGAGGCGGTGACCTGCCTTGTGCGTATCAAGGAAGGTCTTGAGGATCCTGCAAGGCTGGTCCTCGATCTCTAAAGTTTGCTTGTGGCCGGGCATCGTCCCGGCCATATGTTTTTCAAATCCGATCGCGCGGCGCAGGCCGCCAAGACTAAAAGGAATTCGTCATGTCCTACGATCTCGTCGTCATCGGCACCGGCCCGGCGGGCTACGTCTGCGCCATTCGCGCGGCGCAGCTCGGGCTTAAAACCGCGGTGATCGAAAAGGACAAAACCTTCGGCGGCACCTGCCTCAATGTCGGCTGTATTCCATCGAAAGCGCTCCTGCACGCGTCGCATCTCTTTGAAGAAGCGGGCCACGATTTCGCGGGCATGGGTATCGGCGTCTCGAAGCCAAAGCTCGACCTCAAGCAGATGCAGGCCTTCAAGCAGGAAGGCGTCGATGGCAACGTGAAGGGCGTCGATTTCCTGTTCAAGAAAAACAAGATCGACACGTTCAAGGGTACGGGCAAAATCACCGGTCCCGGCAAGATCGACGTGGACGGCAAGACCGTCGAAGCGAAGCACATCGTGATCGCGACCGGCTCGGACGTGACGCGGCTCAAGGGTATCGAGATCGACGAGAAGCGCGTGGTGTCGTCCACCGGCGCGCTCGCGCTCGACAAGGTGCCCGGCAAGTTGCTCGTCGTCGGCGCGGGCGTGATCGGCCTCGAACTCGGCAGCGTGTGGCGCCGTCTTGGCGCGGAAGTGCAGGTCGTCGAATTTCTCGACCGCATTCTGCCGGGCATGGACGGCGAAGTTGCGCGGCAATTCCAGCGCATCCTCGAAAAGCAGGGCATGAGCTTCAAGCTCGGCTCGAAAGTCACGGCCATCGACAACAAAGGCAAGACGCTGAAAGCGAGCGTCGAGCCCGCGGCAGGCGGCAAGGCGGAAACTATCGAAGCCGATGTCGTGCTGGTCGCGGTCGGCCGCGTGCCCTACACGCAAGGGCTTGGCCTCAAGGAGGCTGGCGTCGAAATGGACGACCGTGGCCGCGTGAAGATCGACGATCACTTCCAGACCAATGTGAAGGGCATCTTTGCCATCGGCGACGTGGTGCGCGGCGCGATGCTCGCGCATAAAGGCGAGGACGAGGGTGTTGCGGTTGCCGAACTGATCGCGGGCAAGGCCGGTCACGTAAATTACGACGCGATCCCGAACGTGATCTACACCTATCCGGAAGTCGCTTCGGTCGGGAAAACCGAAGAAGAATTGAAGCAGGCGGGCATCGCCTACCGCGCCGGGAAATTCCCCTTCACCGCGAACGGCCGCGCCAAGGTGAACAAGACCACCGACGGCTTCGTGAAAATTCTCGCGGACGAGAAAACCGACAGGATTCTCGGCGCGCATATCATCGGCCCGGATGCGGGCACGATGATCAGCGAGATCACGGTCGCGATGGAATTCTCAGGCTCGGCGGAAGATGTCGCGCGCACCTGCCATCCGCATCCGACGCTTTCGGAAGCGGTGAAGGAAGCCGCACTTGCGGTCGACAAGCGCCCGATTCATATGTGATTGACGCCGTCGTCCCGGCCAAGCGAGGCAAAGCCGAGCGCGAGCCGGGACCCATAGCCCCTGTCTTAGTCGGTTACGCATGCCGGGGTTATGGGTCCCCGCTTTCGCGGGGACGACGAAGAATTCGCGGTCAGCGCGCCCTTGGATGCGCGGCGCGGTACGCCTCAAGAAGATGCGTCGTGTCGACCTGCGTATAGATCTGCGTGGTGGCTAACGACGCGTGGCCGAGCAATTCCTGGATCGAACGAAGATCGCCGCCGCGCGCGAGCAAGTGCGTGGCAAAGGAATGGCGTAATGCATGCGGCGTTGCAGAATCCGGCAGACCAAGCGCTCCGCGCATCCGCTCCATCGCAAGCTGCACGATACGCGGCGAAAGCGGCCCGCCTTTTTCTCCCCGAAATACCGGTTCGCCAGCAGGAAGATCGAACGGACAGATCGCGATGTAATCGTTAATCGCCTGCGTGATCTGGGGAAGCAGCGGCACCATGCGCGTCTTGTTGCCTTTTCCCGTCACCGTGATCGTGTCAGCCGTGCCGTTTGCGGGAATCTGGTTGCGCGTCAGCGACAGCGCCTCCGCGATACGAAGCCCTGCGCCGTATAAAAGCGAAAGCACCGCAGCGTCGCGCGCCAGCACCCAAGGCTCGCGTTCTTCGTAGCGCCGCGTCGCGGGATCGGCGAGCGCGAGCGCGGACTGTGCATCCAGCGGGCGCGGCAAGGTTTTCGCGACCTTCGGCGCGCGCACGGCGGAAAGCGCATCGGATTTTCCGCGTCCCTCGCGCTCGAGATAACGCGCAAACGAGCGCGCGGCGGCGAGTGAGCGTTGCAGCGTGCGCGCCTCCACGCCGTTGCCGCGCCGGAACGCGAGAAAGCTGCGGATGTCGGCGGGCGCTAGCTTCGAAAGATCGGCGAGTTTTGGCGCGTGTCCGAGATGTTCAGTGAGAAATTCCAGAAAAGAGGAAACGTCGCGCGCATAGGCCTCACAGGTCTTCGGCGAAAGGCGGCGCTCGGCGGCGATGAATTCGAGCCAGCGCTTGAGTTCGACGAGTACGTCTTTTGCGGCGACAGAAAAGAGGTGGTCTTCCGCGGAGTTGCGGGCGTCCTTATCTAAGGGCTTCACGCGGCTTGACATGGAATCCAGTTTGTCGCCCGCTCCACTTAACTTCCGATTAAGCGCCGGAAACCCGCGAGAATCATGGCGGCGAAAAGCCCGACCGAACGGATTGTCGACGTACTGGTGCCGCTCGCGGTGGACCGGCCTTATTCCTATAAGGCTGACGAAGCGCTGCGCGTGGGCACCATCGTGCATGTGCCGCTGGGAAACCGCGAGGAAACCGGCGTGGTGTGGCCGGGCAGCGGCGAGAAGCCCGCGAAGGTGAAGCTGAAAAGCGTGATCGCGAAGGGCGATCTACCGCCGTTGCCGCTTGAACTCGTGAAACTCATCGATTGGATCGCGGACTATACGCTTTCACCGCGCGGCATGGTGCTGCGCATGGCGCTTCGGAGAAGTGCAGAACTGGGTGCCGCGCGCGAGAAAGTCGGCGTGCGCGTCACGGGAATGAAGCCCGAGCGCATGACGGAGGCGCGCGCGCGTGTCCTGTCGCTGCTCGAAAACGGATTGCTTCGCTCGAAATCGGAAGCCGCGGAAGAGGCTGGCGTTTCGCCGGGCGTGATCGACGGGCTGGTCGATCAGGGCGCACTGGAAACGATCGCGCTGCCGCCCGAGCCGGTCGCGTTGCCGCCGGACGCGGATTTCGCCGTGCCCGAACTTAATCCGGCGCAGGCCGCCGCCGCGAATGAACTGCGCGCAGCGGTGCGCGCGAAGAAATTTTCGGTGAGCCTGCTCGACGGCGTCACCGGTTCTGGAAAAACCGAAGTCTATTTCGAGGCGGTGGCGGAAGTTCTTAAAACAAAGCGGCAGGCGCTGATCTTATTGCCGGAAATCGCGCTCACCACCCGCTTTCTCGACCGCTTCGCCGAACGCTTCGGCGTGCGTCCCGCCGAATGGCATTCGGAGATTGCACCGCGCAAACGCGCGCGGACCTGGGAAGGTGTCGCCAAAGGTGAGATCAGCGTCGTCGCCGGTGCGCGTTCGGCGCTGTTTCTTCCATTCCGCGATCTTGCGCTGATCGTGATCGACGAGGAACACGACCCCGCCTACAAGCAGGAAGACGGCGTGCATTATCACGCGCGCGACACGGCGGTGGTGCGCGGGTCGATGGCGCAGGCGGCGGTCGTGCTGACGTCGGCCACGCCGAGTATCGAAACCGAAAACAACGCGCGACGCGGACGCTACAAGCGACTTTTACTTTCGGAGCGCTACAGCGGCACGGAAGTGCCGCAGTTAGAAGCGATCGATCTGCGCAAGGAAAATCCCGGCAAGGGCCGATGGATTTCACCGCGCCTCGAGAACGCGATCAAGGAGACCGTCACGCGCGGCGAGCAGGCGCTGCTGTTTCTGAACCGGCGCGGCTACGCGCCGCTCACGCTGTGCCGCTCCTGCGGCTTCCGCATGCGCTGCGTGAACTGCGACAGCTGGCTCGTGGAGCATCGCTACCGAAAAAAGCTGGTGTGCCATCACTGCGGCTTCGAGATGCCGCCTCCCGCGCATTGTCCGAAATGTGAAGCGCCGGATTCCTTCGTGCCGATCGGTCCCGGCGTGGAGCGGCTTGAAGAAGAAGTGCGGGCGGCGTTTCCCGAGGCGCGAACGCTCGTGCTTTCGAGCGATATGGCGGGTGGGGTCGAGCGGCTACGTGCCGAACTCGAAGCGGTCACGAACCGCGACGTAGACATCGTGATCGGCACGCAGCTGGTTGCAAAAGGCCATCACTTTCCGGGGCTGGCGCTGGTCGGCATCGTCGACGCCGATCTCGGACTGAACTACGGCGATCCGCGCGCCGCCGAACGCACGTTCCAGCTTCTGCATCAGGTGGTCGGCCGTGCGGGCCGCGAAAGCGTCGGCGGGCGCGGGCTGTTGCAGACCTATCAGCCCGAGCATCCGGTGATGAAGGCGCTCTTGGCGGGCGACCGCGATGCGTTCTACGACAGCGAGATCGCGGCGCGCGAGGAAGCGGGCCTGCCGCCGTTCGGCCGCATGGTGGCGGTCATCGTGTCTGCGAAAGACGGCCCGAGCGCGGAAGCGCACGCGTGCAGGCTCGCGGCCCACGCGCCGATTTCGGAAGACGTGCGGCTGCTCGGTCCTGCGGAAGCGCCGCTTTCGATGATCCGCGGGCGGCACCGCTGGCGATTGCTCGTTTCCTCGCCCCGCAATTTCGATCTTTCCTACTATGTGCGCGAGTGGCTTGCGGCGGCCCCGCCCGCCAAGGGCAGCGTGCGCGTGCAGATCGACGTCGATCCGCAAAGTTTTCTTTAGTTTCCCGGTCCCTTGAAGTCATCGAGCGCGCCAGACGGGATCACAATCCAGCCGGTCGGCGCGGGGAGTGCCGTCACGTTCTGCTTCTTTCCGTACAGACGAACAAAGAAGAGCGACGGGCCGTCGCTGCCGCCGAGCGCGAACGAATTGGCAGACGCTTCCAGCCTTGCGCCGGCATAGAACACGGTTTCGGCAACGAAACCGCCGTTCTGCAAGCGGCCGATGATCGTTAAGCAAAGATCTTCGTCCGCATCGCACGTTGTTTTGCCGGGAACGCGAAGCAGAAAAATCTGCTCGGTAAGCGGAGCGTATCGCGCGGAAGCGGCGAGTGCATCCGTGTCTTTCCATCCGCTTGCCGTGAGAAAAGCAGCGAGCGGCTTCTTTACTTCTTCCGGAACGCGTTGCGCGATTTCATCCTGCGCGCGCAGGCTTGCGGCGCAAGCGCCTTGCAAGACGAACGAGACAAGAAAGATTCGCAACAACTTTCGCATCAGCCGAGACTAGCAGACTTCGCACGCCGGTCAGGTGCTATGCTTCATGCGGATGATGCGAAGCAGGAACGAGAGCGCGACACCGACGCCGATCGCGACTACCAGATCCTCGAACGCCGTGAGCAGGAAGGTCGCAAGCAGCACCAGCGCGTCGGCCCAGTTGTTCCTGAGCAGCGCCCAGAATTCGTGACGCTCCGCCATGTTCCAGGCGACCACCGTAAGCACGGCGGCAAGGGCCGCAAGCGGAATGTAAACCGCAAGCGGGGCCGCGATCAGCATGAAGAGAAGAAGATAGAGCGAATGCAGCATGCCCGAGACCGGGCTTTTCGCGCCGGCCCGCACATTGGTCGCGGTGCGTGCAATGGTGCCGGTCACGGGGATGCCGCCGAAGCAGACCGAGGTGATGTTCGCGAACCCTTGCGCGACCAGCTCGCCGTTCGGGCGGTGCTTTTGACCGCTCATGCGGTCGGCGACCACGGCGGACAGCAGCGATTCGATCGAGCCGAGCAACGCAATCGCGATGGCGTCGGGCAACACGGCGCGGATTTTCTCCCAACTGAACATCGGAAGCGCCGGCGCGGGCAACGAGTTCGGCACCGCGCCGAAGCGCGAACCGATGGTCGCAATGTCGAGATGAAAGAGCGCGGTGATTGCCGCACTCGCAATCACGACGATCAGGAAACTCGGCCAGTTCGGGCGGATTTTCCTGATCAGTGCGATCACCGCGATGCTGCCGAGCGCGATTGCGACCGCTGCGGGCTTGATCGTGCCGAGCGCGCCCCAGAGCGCCACGAGCTTGGCGGCGAGTGGCCCCGGTTCCTTCGCCAGTTCCAGCCCCAGCAGGTCCCGCAACTGGCTCGCGAAAATGATGACCGCGATCCCCGCGGTGAAGCCGACCGTCACCGGAAAGGGGATATGGCGGATGTAGCTGCCGAGCCGGAACACGCCGAGTGCCAGCATCATCATCCCCGCGAGCGCGGTCGCGAGCACGAGCCCGTCATAGCCGTGGCGCTCGACGGTCGCGGAAACCAGCACGATGAAGGCGCCCGCCGGTCCGCCGATCTGAAAGCGGCTGCCGCCGAGGAGCGAAATCAGGAACCCGCCCACGATCGCGGTGTAGAGCCCGCGCTCCGGCGGCACGCCCGAGGCGATGGCGAGCGCCATGGACAAGGGCAGCGCCACCACCGCCACCGTCAGCCCCGCGATCGCATCGGCGCGCAGGGCCGTGGGGCCATAACCCCGTTTCAATACGGAGATCAGCGCCGGCTTGAACAGAAAATCCCGCTCGGGGTTGCCGGGGCGGGTGCTGGAATCGGGTGGAATCATCGGCAGTTCCCGGACCCAGCGTGGCATCCCGGGACCGCTACCGAGAAGTCGCATCCGCTGCGGCGAAAAAGGCGGAATTTCCAGCCCAGATGCGGCAAATCGGACGGGGGAAAACATTGCGTAACGGCGGGGCCGCGTGGTAGCAAACGCCCGATTTTGCGGGGCTTCCGGGGGCAATCCGAGGCCCTTCGCATAATCGGAATTCCCACTTGAATTCCAAGGGTTTACGGGGCCGCTTGCCGCGGTGCTGAGCGCTTGGAACGGGACAAAAAAGAACAGTCACAGATGGCGGCCGAACAACCCATCATTTCCGGCATGGCCGGGCGCTATGCGACCGCTCTTTACGAGCTGGCGCAGGACGCGAAATCCATCGACGCCGTGAAGGCCGATCTCGACCGCTTCTCGGGTCTGCTCGAAGGCAGCGAGGATCTTGTCCGGCTGGTCCGCAGCCCGGTGTTCACCGCGGAAGAGCAAACCAAGGCGATCGAGGCGGTACTCGCGAAAGCGAAAATCTCCGGTCTTGCCGGCAAATTCATTTCGACGGTTGCTTCGAACCGCCGCCTGTTCGCGATCGGTCAGATGATCGCGGGCTTCAATGCGCTGGTTTCGCAGGCGCGCGGCGAAACCCGCGCCGAAGTCACGGTCGCCGAGAAGCTCGACGACAAGCATCTTGCGACGCTGAAGGAAGCGATCATCGCTTCCACCAAGCAGAAGAACGTCGAACTCGACGTGAAAATCGATCCCTCGATCCTCGGCGGCCTGAAAGTGAAGATCGGCTCCCGCATGATCGACGCCTCGCTCAAAACCAAACTCAACTCCATTCGTAACGCGATGAAAGAGGTCCGCTGATGGACATCCGCGCCGCCGAAATTTCGGCAATCCTGAAAGAGCAGATCAAGAATTTCGGCGAAGCCGCCGAAGTGACCGAAGTAGGACAGGTGCTTTCCGTCGGTGACGGTATCGCCCGCGTCTACGGCCTCGATAACGTGCAGGCCGGCGAAATGGTCGAATTCGAAAACGGCGTGCGCGGCATGGCGCTCAACCTCGAAAGCGACAACGTCGGTATCGTCATTTTCGGTTCCGACCGCGACATTAAAGAAGGTCAGACCGTCAAGCGCACCCGCGCGATCGTGGACGTTCCGGTCGGCAAGGAATTGCTCGGCCGCGTGGTCGACGCGCTCGGCAACCCGATCGACGGCAAAGGTCCGATCAAGGCCGCCAAGCGCGCCCGCGTGGACGTGAAGGCGCCGGGCATCATCCCGAGAAAGTCGGTGCATGAGCCGATGGCGACGGGCCTGAAGGCAATCGATGCGCTGATCCCGATCGGCCGCGGCCAGCGCGAGCTCATCATTGGCGACCGCCAGACCGGCAAGACCGCCGTCGCGCTCGACACCATCCTGAACCAGAAGCCCCTGAACGCCGCCGGTTCGCCGGAAGCGCAGAAGCTCTATTGCGTCTATGTCGCCGTCGGCCAGAAGCGCTCGACGGTCGCGCAGTTCGTGAAGGTGCTCGAAGAGCAGGGCGCACTGGAGTATTCGATCGTCATCGCCGCGACCGCGTCGGACGCTGCGCCGATGCAGTTCCTTGCGCCGTTCTCCGGCTGCGCGATGGGCGAATTCTTCCGCGACAACGGCATGCACGCGGTCATCATCTACGACGACCTTTCCAAGCAGGCCGTCGCTTACCGCCAGATGTCGCTGCTCCTGCGCCGTCCGCCGGGACGCGAAGCCTATCCGGGCGACGTGTTCTATCTCCACTCGCGCCTGCTCGAGCGCGCGGCGAAGATGAACGACACGCAGGGTGCAGGTTCCTTGACCGCGCTTCCGGTCATCGAAACCCAGGCGAACGACGTTTCGGCCTACATTCCGACCAACGTCATTTCGATCACCGACGGCCAGATCTTCCTCGAAACCGATCTGTTCTATCAGGGCATTCGTCCTGCAGTGAACGTGGGACTTTCGGTGTCGCGCGTCGGCTCTTCGGCACAGACCAAGGCGATGAAGAAAGTCGCCGGCAAGATCAAGGGCGAGCTCGCGCAGTACCGCGAAATGGCGGCGTTTGCGCAGTTCGGCTCCGACCTCGACGCCGCGACCCAGCGCCTCTTGAACCGCGGCTCGCGCCTGACCGAACTCCTGAAGCAGGCGCAGTTCTCGCCGCTGAAGATGGAAGAGCAGGTCGTCGTGATCTGGGCCGGCACCAACGGCTATCTCGACAACCTTCCGCTGAACCGCGTGAAGGCGTTCGAAGACGGATTGCTGTCGAACATCCGTTCGCAGCACGCGGCACTCCTCGACTCGATCCGCAACTCGAAGGATCTGTCGGATGCGGATGCGGCCAAGCTGAAGGCGGCGGTCGACTCCTTCGCGAAATCGTTCTCGTAAGGAAAAGACCTAGCCCATGGCTTCGCTCAAAGAACTTCGCAATCGCATCGCCTCGGTGAAGGCGACGCAGAAGATTACGAAGGCGATGCAAATGGTCGCCGCGGCGAAGCTGCGCCGCGCGCAGATGGCGGCCGAAGCGGCGCGTCCCTATGCCGAGCGCATGGATGCGATTCTTGCGAACATCGCAGGCAAGGTCGCGGGCCAGCCGGGCGCTCCCGCGCTGCTTGGCGGCACCGGCAAGGACGACGTGCATCTTCTGCTCGTCTGCACCGCCGAGCGCGGCCTTTGCGGCGCATTCAATTCCTCGATCGCGCGTCTTGCGCGCGACCGTGCGAATGCGCTGATGGCGGCGGGCAAGACCGTCAAGATCATCTGTGTTGGCCGCAAGGGCTATGACATCCTGCGCCGCACTTTTGCGAAAAACATCATCGACGTGATCGACCTGCGCACCGTGCGTACCCTCGGCTACGAAAATGCGCAGGAAATCGCGCAGAAGGTCGTCGCGCGCTACGAGGCGGGCGAGTTCGACATTTGCACGCTGTTCTATTCGCGCTTCAAGTCGGTGATCGCGCAGATCCCGACCGCGCAGCAGATCATTCCGCCGCAGCTTCCCGAGGCGAAAGCCGAAACCGCGGCCGGCACCAACACTCCGGTTTACGAATACGAGCCGGAAGAAGACGAGATTCTCGCCGAACTCCTGCCGACCAATCTTGCGACGCAGATTTTCCGTGCGCTGCTCGAAAACGCGGCGTCCGAGCAGGGCGCGCGCATGTCGGCGATGGACAGCGCCACGCGCAACGCAGGCGACATGATCCGCAAGCAAACCATCACTTATAACCGCACCCGTCAGGCGATGATCACGAAGGAACTGATCGAAATCATCTCCGGCGCGGAAGCGCTCTAAATTTCAGGTACGAGGACGAACATGGCAACCACGAACGCAACGGGAAAAGTCACGCAGGTCATCGGCGCCGTCGTCGACGTCCAGTTTGACGGCCACCTGCCGGAAATCTTGAACGCGATGACGACGAAGAACGGCGAGCAGACGCTGATCCTCGAAGTCGCGCAGCATCTCGGTGAATCGACCGTCCGCGCGATCGCGATGGACTCGACCGAAGGTCTGGTGCGTGGTCAGGGCGTAACCGACACCGGCCAGCCGATCGCGGTTCCGGTCGGCGACGGTACGCTGGGCCGCATCATGAACGTGGTCGGTGAGCCGATCGACGAGGCGGGTCCGGTGAAGGCTTCGGGCACGCGTCCGATTCACGTGCCTGCGCCGAGCTACACCGACCAGTCGACGGAAGCGGAAATTCTCGTCACCGGCATCAAGGTCGTCGACCTGCTCGCGCCTTACGCGAAGGGCGGCAAGATCGGTCTGTTCGGCGGCGCGGGCGTCGGCAAGACCGTGCTCATTCAGGAACTCATCAACAACGTCGCGAAGGCGCATGGCGGTTACTCGGTGTTCGCCGGCGTCGGCGAGCGTACGCGCGAAGGCAACGACCTCTATCACGAGTTCATCGAGTCGGGCGTGAACAAGAAGGGCGGCGGCGAAGGCTCCAAGTGCGCCCTCGTGTTCGGTCAGATGAACGAGCCGCCGGGAGCGCGCATGCGCGTCGCTCTCTCGGGCCTCACGGTCGCCGAGCACTTCCGCGATCAGGGCCAGGACGTGCTCTTCTTCGTCGACAACATCTTCCGCTTTACGCAAGCGGGCTCGGAAGTGTCCGCACTTCTCGGCCGCATTCCTTCGGCGGTGGGCTACCAGCCGACGCTCGCCACCGACATGGGCGCGCTACAGGAGCGCATCACCACGACGCAGAAGGGTTCGATCACTTCGGTGCAGGCGATTTACGTGCCGGCCGACGATCTTACCGACCCCGCGCCGGCGACCTCGTTCGCGCATCTTGACGCGACGACCGTGCTGTCGCGCTCGATCGCGGAAAAGGGCATCTATCCGGCGGTCGATCCGCTCGACTCGACCTCGCGCATGCTTTCGCCGCTGATCGTCGGCGAGGAGCACTACGCGGTGTCGCGTCAGGTGCAGCAGATCTTGCAGCGCTACAAGGCGCTGCAGGACATCATCGCCATTCTCGGCATGGACGAGCTTTCGGAAGAAGACAAACTCGCGGTCTCGCGCGCGCGCAAGATCGAGCGTTTCCTTTCGCAGCCGTTCCACGTCGCCGAAGTCTTCACCGGCTCGCCCGGCAAGTTCGTCGAACTCGCCGACACCATCAAAGGCTTCAAGGGTCTGTGCGAAGGCAAGTATGACCACCTGCCGGAGCCGGCCTTCTACATGGTCGGCACCATCGAAGAGGCGGTCGAGAAGGGCAAGAAGCTCGCGGCGGAAGCCGCGTAAGCAGGAACCACAATGGCCAGCTTCCAGTTCGAACTCGTCGCGCCGGCGAAGCTTCTGTTTTCCGGCGAAGTGGACGAAGTGATCGTACCCGGCGCGGAAGGCGAGTTCACCGTGCTCGCCAATCATGCGCCGCTGGTTTCGACGCTGCGTCCGGGCATTCTCACCGTGAAGGCGGGCGGCGACGTGAAGCGGCTTTATGTGCGCGGCGGTTTCGCCGAAGTCAGCGAGAAGGGTCTTACCGTTCTCGCGGAAGACGCGACCGCGGTCGAAGACGTGAACATGACCGAGTTCGCGGCGTCGGTTTCGGCATATGAGGCGAAACTGGCTTCGGCGCCGTCGGAAGAAGCGCGCTACAAGATGGCGGAAACGCTGTTCCAGCTTAAAGCCGTGCAGGCGCAGCTTGGCGGCGGGTCGCACGCAGCGCACTAAGTTTCTCGAAGAGAGAAAATTCAGAAGCCGCGCTGGTAGCGCGGCTTTTTTATTGCGGATGGGGCGGTTGGTTCGATCATGGAACTCGCAGGCATCCTTGGGGGTTTCAGGCAGCTAACCGTTGATGCGGTTTGATGAAGAAAAGGTGCTGGGATGCCGTTGAACAATCTCAAAGTGATCTGTTTGCTTTTAGGTATCGTCGCGGGCGGCTTGGTTGGCTATGTCACCAAGCCACCTCAGTGGGTGAGAGTAATTCCGGTCTTCAATATAGTGGTTGAAGCTGAGCCAAAGGAAAAAGGCGAGCTGACAGAGCGGCAGTTTAATTATGTTGCGCTGTGCGCCTTGATCGGTGGGATCGTAGGCTTGGGCGTGGGTGTTGTTGGTGATCGCCGCCGCGCCTGACGGCTACGACAGAACTCGAAAAGCCGCGCATCTCGTGCGGCTTTTCTTTTTTTAGCCGCGTATCGGCCGCGTCATGAAAACGGCGGAGCCGTAGGTCGCCGCCTGGGCTTTGAGCGCGTCGCTCATTTCGGTGCGGCGGAAGCCGTATTGAAACCAGGTCGTCTCGGAGCCATAGACCGCGGCGAGCGACATTTCGCGAAGCCCAAGCCGGATGCCCGCCGCATCGAGCAGTTCCATCAGTTCTTTGACCAGACCGAGGCTGCGGGCGCTCGGTAATAATGCGACATCGTGAATGTAGAGCGCGGGTGCGTCCGGCGGCAACGCACCAAGGATCGTATCGAGTTTCGGAATTTGCCGTGCGGCCCAGGGCAACGTTATCGCGTAGCCGCGTATCGATTTTCCGTCGTCGACGACGAAGCAGGATGTGGGCGAGAGCGCGAGCTTCTCTTCATAGGTTTCCATGCGTTCGGGAATGTCGGCATGAATGATTTTCGAGATCCGGAAGATTTCGGAGAGATCGGCCTTGGTCGCCGCACGCCAGCGAAGAGTGCCCGCATCCACCATGATCAGCCGTTAGTGAAACCCATGAAATTCCTGACGACATCGTCATAGACACCCCGCTTGAACGGAACAATCAACGCAGGCGTGTTCTCGAGCTTTTCCCAGCGCCACTCTACGAATTCCGGCTTATGTCCGCCGCCGCCTGGTGTCGCGATGTCGATCTCGCTCTCGTTTCCGGTAAAACGCAGCGCGAACCATTTCTGCTTTTGCCCACGGTATCTTCCCTTCCACGCCTGTCCCGCGATGTCGCGCGGGATATCGTACTTCAGCCAGCCTTCGACTTCGCCGAGGCGGCGGATCGAACGGATGCTGGTTTCTTCGTAGAGTTCGCGGAGTGCCGCCTCGAACGGGTCTTCGCCCTCGTCGATGCCGCCTTGTGGCATCTGCCAGGAATGCGTCGCGTCGACGTGCTCCGGTCCGCCGAGGCGGCGGCCGATAAAGACGCGGCCTTGCGCGTTGAATACGGCGAGGCCGACGCAGGGACGATAGGGCAGATCTTCGAATTTTTTCATGGGGCGTTTTTACAACGCCCGGACGTTACAGTCAGCTTTGTTTCGCCTTGCGGTGGAAGGCGGCGCTGACCGGCACCAGACGAATACCGCGGGTTTCAAGTGTCTTTGCCCAGCGGGCGAGCCGCTCGATCGTGACGGGAAGCGAACTCGCGGTTGCGATTGCAATTCCCTTTTCGGCAGCGATCGCTTCGAGCTTGACGAGGGCGGCGTCGATCTCGGCCCATTCGGCCTTGCTGTCGATCACGACGTCGGCTTTGAGAAACGGCGCCTTCGTCCGGGCAGCCGCTTTCGGCGCGACGCTGCGGGGCGACGTGCCGTCGTCCAGGAAGAGGAGGCCGCGCTTGCCGGTCTCGCCGAACACGGTTGCGAGCGCTTCTTCGTTCGCGGTGAAGCGCGCACCCATGAAATTCGCGACGCCGACGTAGCCCTGCGTCCGGCTCAGGAAATAATGCAGCCGGTCGATGTTCTGGTCTTTGGGCGCGCTCGCGGTCAGTGTCTGCGGGCCGGGATCGTTGTCGGGATAGTCGAACGGCTCCATCGGGATTTGCAGCAGCACCTCGTGGCCGGTGGAGCGGGCCCGCGCGACCCAGCGCTGCAATTCGTTGCCATAGGGCACGAAGCCGAGCGTGACCGCGGCGGGGAGCTTGCTGATCGCGTCGTTCGTGCTGCTTTCGCTGACGCCAAGTCCGGTGATCACGATTGCTATCATCGAATCCGCGCCGCTGGTTGCGACCGGGATCGGGCTTGCATAAGCGTCGAGCGGGCGCACACCGTCGGGTCCGATCTTGGGCAGCGAGCCATGCTTGGAGGGTTCGATCAGCCGGCTATCGGCGGGCGGCACGTTGTTCGTCGGTTCGTTCGCGGGCGTATTCTTGTCATCGGCTTTCGCGCCGTTGATGACGATTTCGCGCTTGGTGCCGGTATTGCCGTCGATGATCGTGATCGTGCGCTGGTCGCCGGTCTGTTGCGGAGGCATCTGCTTCGCGGGCGGATTGTTCGCGTCTGGCGCGGTCTTGGTCTGCTGCGACGGCGGCACGATGATCTGCTCGATCTTCACGACATGCTTCGGCTCGCCGCCGAGCGGATCGTCGAACAGCATGACCCAGCCGATCGCGATGCCGAGCGTAGTGGCGAGAGCGAGCGTCAACAGGCCGAGCAGGCTCACCGGCAGGCGGCGCCGCGCGCCTGCGTTCTTCTGCGCTTTCAGGGGTGTTTCGAGATCGTCCACTGCCCGCGATCATCCGCGAAAACGAATCACCGGGACTTTATCACGCGGGCCTTTCCCGGCCGGTTAACGAGACCTTACCCATGAAAAAGCCCCGCTTCCGGCGGGGCTTTTCATTCGTTCGTGGTTCCGAAGCTTAGTTCGGCTTAGCCTTCGGGTTCGGCGGGAAGGCTGCGTTCTTCTGAATGCCGCGCAGGAGATCGAGCGCGAGATTCAGCTGCTTGTCATTCTTCGGATCCGGCGGGATGTAGGCCGGCGAACCGGTCTGTTCCTCGGCGCCGTCATTGGTCTTCAGATGACCCTTGAGCGAAGCTTCGCCGCGCGGCTCGACCTTGCCCTTGAGTTCATCCGGAAGATCCTGAATGAGTTCGATGTCCGGCGTAATGCCCTTGGCCTGGATCGATTTGCCCGACGGCGTGTAGTAGCGCGCCGTGGTCAGCTTCAGGGCACCGAAGTTTCCAATCGGCATCACCGTCTGCACCGAGCCCTTGCCGAACGAGCGCGAGCCAAGAAGCGTTGCACGCTTGTGGTCCTGCAACGCGCCGGCAACGATTTCGGAGGCCGACGCCGAACCGCCGTTGATCAGCACGATCAGCGGCTTGCCGTTCGTGAGGTCGCCGGACTTCGCGTTGTAGCGCTGGCTGCCGTCGTTGCGGCCGCGGGTGGAAACGATCTCGCCGCGCTCGAGGAACGCATCCGAAACCGCAATCGCCTGGTCGAGCAGGCCGCCGCCGTTGTTGCGCAGATCGAGGATGTATCCCTTGAGTTTGTCGTTCGGGATCTTTTCCTTGATTTCCTTGATGGCTTCGACGAGCTGCTGGATCGTACGCTCGCCCTGGAAGCTGACGAGGCGGATATAGCCGACGTCGTCTTCGATCTTGGCGCGGACGTTGCGGATCGAGATGATCTCGCGAACCAGCTTGATCTCGATCGGCTTCTCGACGCCCTTGCGCTGAATGCGCAGCGTGATCGGGGTGTTTACCGGCCCGCGCATCTTCTCGACCGCCTGTTCGAGGGTCAGGCCCTTCACCGGCTCGCCGTCGAGATGCGTGATGAGATCGTTCGGCTGTACGCCGCCGCGCGAGGCGGGCGTGTTGTCGATCGGCGACATCACCTTGACGAGGCCGTCTTCCATCGTGACCTCGATGCCGAGGCCGCCGAATTCGCCGCGCGTCTGGGTCTGCATGTCGCGGAAGTTCTTCGCGTCGAGGAACTGCGAATGCGGATCGAGCGAGGAAAGCATGCCGTTGATCGCGGCTTCAATGAGCTTGGCGTCATCGACCTTCTCGACATACTGCGCGCGTACGTGCTCGAAGATGTCGCCGAAGAGGTTGAGTTGCCGGTAGGTGTCGGCGGATGCCGCACGCGCCTTGGTGAAGACCTGCGGCTGCGCGGCGACAGCCGCGATCAGCGCGCCGGTGATGGCGCCGATGAAAAATAGCGAGATTTTCCGCATTCTGTCGCGAACCTTCTGCTTGTCGGTTGCCGGCCGGGAAGGCCGGAGTCTACCGCTTCGCTGCTTTGCGCAATCGCTCGGCGCGAACCGGTTTGGGGTTGAAAGCCTCGTTGCCGGAGGCCCGCATTCGTCCTGTTATCCGTCACCGCGGCGGGCTGTCCACGAGGACCGGTGCCCCAAAGTTCCGCAGTGAATTTCCCACCCCTGCCAATGGCCGGATAATACCCGGCGCCCGTGTTGCGTAGCAAGAGATCGACCGGGTTCCGGCGGGCTTGCCGATGAAACCGCTGGCCTGAAAACGCTTCATTTCGCCCGGCTCCGGCACCGTTTTGCGAATGAGTGGGCGGGCCGATGACGAGCGGGCCGGGTGATCGCGCAAAAGTGAGCCCGAAACAGGGCGGCTGGGCACGCGGATTAAATTTCAGAAAGGGGCCGGGATCAGCCGCCGCGATGATAGGGGTGCCCCGAGAGGATCGTGACCGCGCGATAAATCTGCTCGGCGAGCAGGATGCGCACCAGCTGATGCGGAAACGTGGCCGCGCCGTAGCCGATCACGATATCCGCTTTTTTACGCAAAGTTTCGTCGAGGCCGTCGGCGCCGCCGATCAGGAGTGCTGTGCAGGCCGCGCCGTCGTCGCGCAGCCGCGCGAGCCTGTTCGCGAAGTCTTCGCTCGAAATGTTTTTGCCGCGCTCGTCGAGCGCAATGATTTTCGCTTTCTCGGGAACCGCTGCGAGCAGCGCTTTCGCTTCGTCGGCTTTTCGTTTAGGCGCGCCTTGTGCAACGCTCTCGGGAATCTCGACAATGTCGAGCGGCGCCAGCGAAAGCGACTTTCCCGAAGCGTTCGCGCGTTCGACATAGCGCGCGAGAAGTTCACGTTCCGGTCCGGCCTTGAGACGGCCGACGGCTGCGATCAGCAAACGCATGGAAAGAAACCGTCAGGCCTTTTTCGCTGCCGTGCGCGGCTGCCACATTCTTTCCAGGCTGTAGAACTCGCGAACCTCGGGTCTGAAGACGTGCACGATGATGTCGCCGGCGTCTAACACGACCCAGTCGGCGGCGGGCAAGCCGGATATGCGCGGCTTGTTCCCCGCTTTCGAGAGCGCCTGGATCAGATGCTCGGCGATCGACGCGACATGACGGTTTGAGCGTCCGCTCGTAATCACCATGTGGTCGGCAATAGACGTGCGTCCGCGGACATCGATCGGCATCGTGTCCTCGGCCTTGTCGTCGTCGAGTTGTTTCAGGATGAGGGAAAGTAGGGCGGGCTCTTGCTTGCGCGCCACAACTTTGGGCTTCGCGGCTCTTTTTGCCGTTACGCTGCGTACCTTGGTTGCCAGGCTATCGATTCCTTCCATCAGGCCTCGGTTAGCGAATCGGTACTAGGATGAGCATACGCCTTCACCATTACCGTTCAATTACTATGCTTGCCGCAGTCCCTTCACCCGTAAGCTGGTGGAGGAGAGCGGCGATTTCAAGCCGTGCAGATAAACCCATGCCGGGGGTTGCATCGACAAAAGCAACGGCGCGTCGCTCTCGTCGATCCGGAATCCGCCGAGCGTATGTGCGGCTTTCGAGGAAAGGGGCGCATCTTCGTCGCCCGGCCGCTCGATCACCGCAAATGGCATGAGCGTGGCGATTTCCTGCCAGCGTTTCCAGCGGTGGAACTGCGCCAGATTGTCGGCGCCCATCAGCCATACGAAACGCGCGCCGCGATGCTCGGCAATCAGACGCTTCAGCGTATCGTAGGTGTAGCGCGTCCGATAGGCGACTTCCGGCGCGCAGACGTCGATGTGAGGAGAGGATGCGACCTCGCGCGCCAGGGCGATGCGCGCTTCCACCGGCGGCAGCGCCGAATTTTCCTTCAGCGGATTGCCCGGCGAAACCAGCCACCAGACGCGGTCGAGACCGAGGCGCTTCCAGGCGAGCAGGCTCAAAGCGCGGTGCGCTTCGTGCGCGGGATTGAAGCTGCCGCCGAGGAGCCCGATCCGCATGCCGGGCGAAGCGAGGGGCGCGCGGAAGTTCAAGGCCGGGTCTGACCGTTGCCGTGGACGCGATACTTGAACGAGGTGAGTTGTTCGACGCCGACCGGCCCACGCGCATGCATGCGGCCGGTCGCGATGCCGATCTCGGCGCCAAAGCCGAACTCACCGCCGTCCGCGAACTGCGTCGAGGCATTATGCAACACAATCGCGGAATCCACCTCGCGCAGGAAAATCTCCGCGTCTGACGGATCGTCGGTCACGATGGCGTCGGTGTGCTGCGAGCCATACTTCGCGATGTGATCCATCGCCGCCCGCAGGCCGTCGACGACTTTCACCGCGATGATGGCGTCGAGATATTCCTTCGGCCAGTCTTCTTCGGTAGCCGTTTTGACGCGGGGGTCGACTGCTTGGGTCGCCTCGTCACCGCGCACTTCGCAACCGGCGTCGAGCAGCATTTCCACGAGCGGCTTCAGGTGCGCCGGTGCGGCTTTCTTGTCCACGAGCAGCGTTTCTGCGGAGCCGCAGACGCCGGTGCGGCGCATCTTTGCGTTGAACACGATACGCTTCGCCATCTCCAAATCGGCGGGTGCGTGGACATAGACGTGGCACACGCCTTCCAGATGCGCGAAGACGGGAACGCGCGCTTCTGTCTGCACGCGCGCGACCAGACTCTTGCCGCCGCGCGGCACCACGACGTCGATGTTGCCGTCGAGACCAGAAAGGAGTTCGCCGACCGCCGCACGGTCGGTGGTCGGGATCAACTGGATCGCGTCTTCCGGCAGGCCCGATTCCTTCAGCCCCGCGACCAGACATTCATGGATCGCGCGGCTCGAATGAAAGCTGTCGGAGCCGCCGCGAAGAATCACAGCGTTCCCCGCTTTCAGGCAGAGCGAGCCTGCATCCGCTGTCACGTTGGGGCGGCTTTCGTAAATCACCGCGACCACGCCGAGCGGCGTGCGGACGCGTTGGAAAATTAATCCGTTTGGCTGTTCCCAGTCGGCGATCACTTCGCCGACCGGATCGGGAAGGAGCGCGACCTGTTCGACGCCGGCGGCGATCGCGTCAATGGATTTTTCGGTAAGGGTGAGCCGGTCGAGGAAGGCCGTGGAAATGTTCTGCTGCTTTGCCGCGGCAATATCCCTGGCGTTGGCGTCGAGAATTTTCGCCTTGCTCGCGCGAATGGCTTTCGCGGCGGCTTCGAGCGCGTTCGTCTTCTGCGCGGATTCGGCAAGCCCGAGTACGCGCGCAGCCGCACGCGCACGCTTGCCGATGTCCTGCATCAGCGCCTTCACGTCGCCGGTTTCGCGCATGTTCATTTTACTCTCCCGCCATCGCGAGATCGTCGCGATGGATCATGGCGGCGCGGCCTTCGTAGCCCAGAATGAGAATGATCTCGTTCGTGGACTTTTTCACGATCCTTGCCGCGTCGTCCGAGTCGTAGGCCACGAGCCCGCGCGCGATTTCTTCACCGTCGGGCCCGCGCACCAGCACCGCGTCGCCGCGCGCGAAGTCGCCCGAGACCTTTACCACGCCCGCGGGCAGAAGGCTTTTGCCGTTCCGGAGGGCCGCGACCGCACCGGCATCGACATGAATGATGCCGCGCGGCTCGAGATTGCCGACGATCCATTTCTTTCGCGCAGTGACGGGGTTCGCGGGCGTCAGAAACCACGAGCAGGGCTCGCCATTCGCGATCGCGCGAAGCGGATGCTGCTTGCGGCCCGAAGCGATGATCATGTGCGCGCCCGCAAGCGTTGCGATTTTCGCGGCTTCCACCTTCGTCACCATGCCGCCGCGCGAAAGCTCGGAGCCGGCCGCACCGGCCATGCCTTCGATCTCGGCGGTGATGCGGGGAATGACGGGAATGAGCTTCGCGTCTTTCTTCACGTTCGGCGGCGCGTCGTAGAAGCCGTCGATGTCGGAAAAAAGAATGAGTAAATCCGCGCCGATCATGGAGGCCACGCGCGCGGCCAGGCGATCATTGTCGCCGTAGCGGATTTCGGATGTGGCAACCGTGTCGTTCTCGTTGATGACCGGCACCGCGCCGATGTCGAGGAGCTTGCCGATGGTCGCGCGCGCATTGAGATAGTTGCGCCGCTCCTCCGTGTCTTTGAGCGTGAGCAGCACCTGACCCGCGACGAGGCCGACTTTGCCGAGCGCTTCGCTCCAGGCGCGCGCGAGCGCGATCTGGCCGACCGCCGCGGCGGCCTGACTCTCCTCGAGCTTCAGCGCGCCTTTCTCGAATTTCAGTACGGTACGGCCGAGCGCGATCGCGCCCGAGGAGACGACCACGATCTGCGCGCCGGCTTTCGCGCGTTCGGAAAGATCTTCGGCCAATGCATTCAGCCAGTCCGCGTGCAACTCGCCGCGCTCGGCGTTGACCAGCAAGGACGAGCCGACCTTCACGACGATCCGCTTGAAGTTCCTGATCTCGGGGGTCACGGACGCCATGCGGCACTCTTTTCGGATTTTTTCGTCTTGAGCTTCGTTTCGCGCGAGCCTGCGAGCTTGAAGACCGCGCGCAGCGCTTCGGCCACGCCTTTCCGCGAATGCGCGGAAAGCGCGAGCGGCTTTTTCTTCGTGACCTTTTGCAGCTTCTTCAACTGGCTTTCGATTTTCTTCGGCGTCAGGGCGTCGATCTTCGAGAGCGCGACGATCTCGGGCTTTTCGGCCAAGCCGCCGCCATAGGCCTCGAGTTCGTTGCGCACGGTCTTGTAGGCGCCGGCGACATCTTCCTGTGTCGCATCGACGAGATGCAAAAGCGCGTTGCAACGCTCGACGTGACCGAGGAAACGGTCGCCGAGGCCGGCACCTTCATGCGCGCCTTCGATCAGACCGGGAATGTCGGCAAGCACTAGTTCTCGGTTGTCGGTGCGGACGATGCCGAGCTGCGGATGCAGCGTGGTGAAAGGATAGTCCGCGACTTTCGGCTTCGCGGCGGTGACGGATGCGAGAAACGTCGACTTGCCGGCGTTCGGCAAGCCAACAAGACCTGCATCTGCAATCAGTTTCAAACGCAGGCGGATCGTGCGTTCCTGACCCTCGATGCCGGGATTGGCGCGGCGCGGCGCGCGGTTGGTGGACGACTTGAAATGCGCGTTACCGAAGCCGCCTTGTCCGCCCTCCAGAAGCACGACGCGCTGACCGACTTCAGTCATGTCGGCAAGCACCGTCTCGCCGTCTTCTTCGAGCACTTCGGTGCCGACCGGGACTTTCAACACGGCGTCGGCGCCGCGTCCGCCCGCACGGTTCTTACCCATGCCGTGCACGCCGGTGCCGGCCTTGAAATGTTGCTGGTAGCGGTAATCGATCAGCGTGTTCAGGCCGGAGACGCATTCGATCACGACATCGCCGCCGCGGCCGCCGTCGCCGCCGTCAGGACCGCCGAACTCGATGAACTTCTCGCGCCGGAACGACACGGCTCCGCCGCCGCCATTGCCGGAGCGGACATAAACCTTGGCTTCGTCGAGGAATTTCATCGGACATCACATCGTAAAACCGCGTCTCATGGCTCAGGCATGAGACGCGGATTCGTTTCTTATCCCGCTTTGGTAAATGTGGGCAAAGCGGATGCGCCCCAGGCGCGCAAGCTCTCCCAGGTCCGGCGCGACAGCACGAAGCGGTCGACCGGAACGGAAGCGCCGAGCGCCTTTACCTGGTTCAGGCCCGTGCCGGCCCACTGGAAGCCGCACTTCTCGATCACACGGCGCGAAGCCTCGTTGTGAATCCGGCAGGAGGCCGACAGCGCATCGATTTCCGTCTCGGAGAAGGCATGATCGATCAGCGCGCGTGACGCCTCGGTGGCGAAGCCCTGCCGCCAGTGCGGCTCGCCGATCCAGTAGCCGATTTCGGGGTTATGCTCCTCGCCGCGGTGGCCGAAGCCCGCGACGCCGACCAGCACGCGCTTCCCGTCACCCTTGGAGAACAGCACCATTGAATGCCCGCGCCCGCTCGAGACCTTATCGAGCCAGCTCTCGGCGTCGTTGCGCGTATAAGGATGCGGAATCGTCGCCGTCATCTCGGCGACCTTGATGTTGTTCGCGAGTGCTACGATCCCGTCGAGGTCGCGTTTGCACGGTGCGCGCATGACGAGGCGGGCGGTCTCGATGATGAGACCGCTCTTCTTCTCGGCGGGGATGCTCGCTTCCATCTGCAACGTCATGACGGGCCTCCGTCTTTCAAAAACAATTCAGGGGAGACACCTGTCTCCCCTGAATTCAGACCCGTCTTTTTATTGGGTCCCGCGGAGCGACAAGTGCCGGCGGGACCTTTGAAGTCTCGCCTATTCGGCTGCTTTCGGCATCGGTACGATGTTTACGAGGTTGCGGTCTTTGTTCTTGGCCTTGAACTCAACGATGCCGTCGGTGAGTGCAAAAAGGGTGTGGTCCTTGCCGACGCCGACATTGGCGCCTGCGTGGACCTTCGTGCCGCGCTGGCGGACGATGATGTTGCCGGCAAGCACGGCTTCGCCGCCGAAGCGCTTCACGCCAAGGCGCTTGCCAGCCGAATCGCGACCGTTGCGCGAGGAGCCGCCTGCTTTCTTATGGGCCATCGTAGAAACTCCGAATTCTTCGCGGGGCTATACCCCAAAATCCTGACTATGTCTTACTTCTTTTTCGCAGCCGTTTTGGCCTTGGCTGCGGGCTTTTTCGCGGCGGCCTTCTTCTTCGGCGCTTCCGCGGCGTCTCCAGCCACTTCGCCAGCACTTGCCTTCTTCGCCGGCTTCGCGCGCGCAGCCTTGGTGGGCTTGGCGCCGTCGAGCAGGATCTCGGTCACGCGGACCAGCGTGTAGTGGTCGCGATAGCCGCGCTTGCGCTTCGAGTTCTGGCGGCGGCGCTTCTTGAAAGCGATGACCGTGCGCTCGTGCGTCTGCGCGAGCACTTCGGCCGCGACGGACGCGCCATCGACCAAGGGAGTCCCGAACTTCGGGGTGTCGCCGCCATGCGCCGTCACCGGGAAGGTGACGATGTCGCCGACATTGGCGTCGTGCAGGTAAACTTTCAAAGTCTGGTCGGCCACAACGCGATGTTGCTTGCCGCCGGTCTTGATGACCGCAAACATGTTCAGTCTCTTTCTCCGGCCTCAAAGGGCCCGGCTTTTTGCAGTCAGGCCCTGCTTTCAGGGCCTGCCGGGACGTCGTTCATGCGTCCTGTTTTGGATTGCGGGGTGATAGAGGCGGGGTGTGGCGGAGTCAAGGAAAAGGGCCGAATCGGGCCTTTCCGGGCGTCAAAGGGCCTCGCGAGCGGATTTTCCGGCGATCCGCGCCGCCGCTTTATCTTGTGCCGCGTGGGGGCCTTGGCTAAACAGCGGCCTCGACCAGACCCGTTGATCCGGGTCGCCCGCGGAGAGGTGCCAGAGTGGTCGATTGGGACGGTCTCGAAAACCGTTGTGCGTGCAAGCGTACCGTGGGTTCGAATCCCACCCTCTCCGCCATCCTGCTTCGCGCTTCGGCGGGCCTCCGTCGCGAAAAATATACATAATAGTTCGATCTGATGTGGACCGTCGCTGCCCTTTATCGCTTTCAAACTGTACGCGAGCCTGAAACGCTCGCAGCCGCGTTGCGCGTGGCGTGCGATGAAAACGAAATCTGCGGCACGCTGATCGTAGCGAACGAAGGCATCAATGGAACGATTGCGGCCGCGCACGCCGCGCAGATGGAGAGCATTCTGCGCGCGATCCGCGCGCATTTCGACGAATTAGAGCTGAAAATGTCTGCGGCTTCCGAAAAGCCGTTCGGCCGCATGAAGGTGAAGGTGAAATCCGAGATCGTCACCATGCGAACGCCGGAGATCGACCCGTCAAAAAGCGTCGGCACCTATGTGGACGCGAAAGACTGGAACGAACTGATCGCAGACCCCGAAGTGCTCGTGATCGACACACGCAATTCGTTCGAGTTCGGGCATGGCACGTTCGAGCGTGCGGTCGATCCCGGCACGAAAAACTTCGGGGAGTTTCCGGAATTCGTCGCGAAGTCGCTCGACGCCGCGAAACACAAGAAGATCGCGATGTTCTGCACCGGCGGCATCCGCTGCGAGAAAGCGTCGAGCTATCTGGTCGCAAAAGGATTCAAAGAAGTCTATCACCTCAAGGGCGGCATTCTTAAGTATCTGGAGGACGTGCCGGAAGCCGAGAGCAAATGGCGCGGGCGCTGCTTCGTATTCGACGAACGCGAAACGCTCGGCCACGGCCTCGCCGAAAAGGAGCGCGCAAATGCCGAAGGATAAAAAGAAGCCCTGCAAGAATTGCGAAGGCAAAGGGCTGATCAAGAACGGCGACAAGAAAGTAAAGTGCCAGCGCTGCGGCGGCACTGGCGTGCAGTCCTAGCCGTCGCTTCGCGCCAGCACGCTCACGCGCTCGACTTTCGGAAGCTTGCGGATTTTCTGCACCAGTGTGTCCACGTCGCGCGACGCGACTTTTGAAATCACCAGCGTAATCTCGTCATTGCCGCTCAACGTGCGCACCAGAAAGCGCTTGATGCGGCCGCTCCGGATCGAAAGCGTGCGCTTCAAGACATCGGGCGTTACGACCCCGTGCTTGGCCTGAATCTTGAGGCGGCAGCTTTGCGTGCGCGTGCGATAGGCCTCTTCCAGCGGCTTGATGCCGGCCAGAATAATAATGATGACCGCGGTGGAGGCGACCGCCGCGAAGTAGAGCCCGCCGCCGACCGCGAGCCCGATCGCGGCAACGCTCCATACGCTCGCGGCTGTCGTCAATCCGCGGATGATTTCGTTGCGCGCGAGAATGGCGCCCGCACCCAGAAAGCCGATGCCGGAAACCACCTGCGCCGCGACGCGCGAGGGATCGAGCACGACGTGGTTTGCGTTCACGACTTCGCTGAAGCCGAAGGCCGAGACGATCATGATGAGACAGGCGCCGACGCAGACCAGCATGTGCGTGCGGATTCCGGCAGTCCAAAGCAAACGCTCGCGCTCGAAGCCGATGATGCTGCCGAGTGCTGCCGCCGTCAGCAGGCGGATCAGGGTTTCGCTGTTGGACAATGCGGTCATAAGTTTTCCTCACAGGCACGCAAACACCGCATTATACTTCGCGAAGCGAGGTCGCGTGCGCTTGCGCGCATAAAACTTGCGTCAAAAAACGCGCCACGCCTTGCGCGCAAATCGGGTTGCAGAGTGTTGCCTGCGCGGAACGAAATTGCGGGTCACGCGTTTGCGCGCATCTCGCCGCATGTTGGAACGATTGGAAGTGCGCATGCGTTTCTCCCGTATAACAACAATGGGAGAAGTCACATGTTGAAGACTACGCTTTATAGTGCGGTTGCCGGCGGTCTTCTCGCCGCAGCGACCATTGCGACTCCGGTGAATGCGGCCCCCGTCGCGCCGAAGCCGGAGGTTCAGAAGAACACGACGGACGTGCAGTATCATCACTGGCGCCGTCACCATCGCCATCATTACTATGGCTACTATCAGCCTTATGGCTATTACGCCCCGGGTCCGGGCGTCGGCATCTACGTCCGCCCGTACTAAACGTCAGCGGTGAACGAAAAGCCCGCGCAGCGATGCGCGGGCTTTTTTTGTGCGCGGCTATTCGATCAGCAAACTTCGACCCACTGCGCATTCGTGAGCTGCACCATGCGTTCGGTCGGAATTTTCACCGCGGCGTTACCCGCGCCCGCCGCAGGCACCACGACGTTGAAAGCTTTCAGCGAAATGTCGCAATAGACCGGAAGCGGCGTTGCGAGCCCGAACGGGCAGACGCCGCCGACCGGATGGCCGGTGAGGGCGAAGACGTCCTCCGCCCCTAACATGCGCGGACGCACCCCGAACACATTCTTGAACTTCTTGTTGTCGAGGCGGGCAGCGCCGCTCGTAACAATCAGCAACACTTCCTCGCCGGCGCGCACGCAGATGGTTTTGCCGATCTGGGCCGGCGAAACATGATGCGTGGCAGCGGCCTCGGCGACGGTTGCCGAACTCGTCGGCGTTACCAGCACTTCAATGTCGGGAGCATGCTCGGCGAACCAACGGCGGACAGATTCGAGACTCATTTAAGCCTTGGAAAGATCACGGGCGGCGGCAGGAACGGGCGGGACCGCCGCCGGTTATATCCCAAAGTAGAGGGGAAGCGCGGCGCGATCCAACATGTTTGCGCCATTTTCTCCAGAGATATCGCCGCCAACTTTACTGGGAAGGGGAATAAACGTGAACGGTGACCAGCGCCTGATCTGACGAAAGTCGATCTCACACGCACCAGGGCCTGCGCCTGCCGCTCCAGCGGCGAGCCAGGCCCTCTTCTATAAGCGTGTCGCCGAGCGATTTTCCGCCGCGCAGGACGACGCGCAGCTTTCTTCCATAGCGATCCTTGTCACGGCTCTTGTAGCCGCGCAGTTCGAACGGGCCTTCGTTGAGCAATTCGCGAAGGCGCACGGTCGCGCGCGCGCCGAGATCCGCTTCATAGTCGCATCGCGCGCCGCCGGTTTCGGGCGCGTCGATGTCCGCAATCCGGATTTTCTCGCCGCTAAGATAGAACGTGTCGCCATCGACGACGCAGTTGTCGCGCGCGAACACGCCGCACTTGGCGAAGCGCTCGCTCGTTAGCGAGGGCAGCGGCAGCGCGGTATTGCTCTTCGAGTAGCCGTAATAGCCGATGGTGCCGATCGCAGCAGCGAACAGGAGCAGCCAGAAACCCGGGAGCGCGGTTCTGCGGCGGCGGAGCGGAAGCGCGATTTCCATGACGGAACCGGTAACCGGGAAGTCGCTTCACTTGCGTTAATCCCGGCCAAGAACTGCGCGGCGCGCACCGGATTTTGACGGAGTTTCTTGGTCCGGATTAAGTTTTCGAGATGAAGCAAGGCGGCGGAACGCTCATCGTCCGGGTCGAGGACGGTGCGCCGGAAATCCCCGCTCAAGGGTGCGGTCGCCGCCGCCCGGCATCTGTTCGCGGCCTGCCCCTCTCCTGAAGGGGCCTGCGCGCGCAGGCCTGGCTGCCCTGCAAAGCCTTGCGATTGCCCAGAAAAAGCAGCACTGTAGCGCCCGTTTTAGCGGTTTGTTCGGCGTGCGCTCCGATTCGGAGCTCGCGCTTCTAATATTCGAGGGGAAGGCGCGTGGCGAAAGAACCGAAAGAAGCGAGCGGCAAGAAGTCGGGTTCCGGCAAGCAGAAGCCGGCGGTGATCATCGTCGGCGCCGACAAGGGCGGCGTTGGCAAGACCACGGTCGCGCGCACCATGCTCGACTACTTCGCCGGCAAAAACGTCCTGACCCGCGCCTTCGATACCGAAAGTCCGCGCGGCACGCTGAAGCGCTTTCATCCTCGCGTCACCGAGGTGGTCGATCTTACGCAGGTCGCCGATCAGATGCGGGTGCTCGACACGCTCCACTCTTCCGAAGTGAAGGTTTCGATCATCGACGTGCGCGCAGGACTGCTGTCGCGCACGCTCAAGGACATGACCGACGTCGGCTTCTTCGACGCGGTCGAGAACGGCGAATTCAAGTTCGCGCTGTTCCATGTGCTCGGGCCGTCGGTCGCCTCGCTCAGCGAAATCGAGGACATGCTGCCTTTCACCGAGAACGCCGAATATTACGTGGTGAAGAACCACATCAACGACACCAACTTCTTCGAGTGGGATCAGGCGACCTACGACAAATATTTCAAGAAGACCCGCCGCTCCGCGAACGAAATCACGATCCCGAAGCTGAACGAAATGGCTTACGAACAGGTCGAGGTCGCAGGCGTGCCCTTCGTCTCCTTCGGCCAGAACAAGAACGCGCGCAACCAGAAGGCCGATTATTCGCTGGTGCTGCGCGGTTATGTGCGGACCTGGGAGAAGGCCGTGCACGAACAGTTCGACGACGCGGGGCTGATGGAGTGGGCGACCGAGGGCGCACAGGCTTCCTGAAGCCATCTCGCGCCGCGCCGCGCGCGCGTTCACGTTAGGGGCGACAATGCTCGGAAAGAGCCTTGCCATTCTTGTCGTCTCTCCGCACGAACGCTCCGGCTGTACGCTGATCGCGAGGCTGTTCGCGGAATTCTTCCGGCTCTCCGGCGACGCACCGGTTCTGTTCGACACCGACGCGGCCAAGCCGAAATTCTCGCTCTATTTTCCGGAAGCCGAACTGGTCGATCTGTCCAAGACCAAGGGGCAGATGCGGCTGTTCGATACGCTGCCTTTGCGCGCGCACGAGCCGAAGATCGTGGATGTCACATCGCGCGCGTTCCAGACGTTTTTCTCGCTGATGAACGATATCGAATTCGTCGCCGAAGCGCGGGCGAACAATGTCGAACCGGTCGTGGTCTATATTCCGCATTATGAGACCGGCGATTTCGAGCGCGGCTACCGGATCCGCGAACATTTCGGCTGCGAGTTCATGCTTGCGGAGAATGCCTTTCTCGGCGCGGCGCCGCAGGAACTCCATAGCGTCAACTCCTATTGGGCGCTGAAGGCGCATCCGGTGCATATGATGATTCCGCTGCTCGACGGAATGAGTATGAACCTGCTCGAAGACGTGCGCGTTTCGATGGCGGAATTTCTGAAGGCCTCCGCGCCTGGCAGCACGCCGCCCACGCCGGGCGACAAAATGCAATTGCCGCTTGCATATCTTTCGCTCGACGCGCGCTCGAAAATCCGCGCGTGGCTGCGGCCGGCGTTGCGCGAAGTGCAGCGCACGGTGCAGTTGATTCAGGCGAGACTCAATACGCCGATCAGCGTGCCGCAATCGTTCTAGAGAAATTATCCGGCTGCCTTGCGCGCGGCATCGAGCGCCTGCGGCGTATCGATGTCGGTGAAGGCGCCGTCGTCTTCGACCGCGATCTCGCGCAAGCCTTCGTCGTAGAATCCGGCAAGCTTGCGCGCGCCCATATCGCCTTCGAGCTTGAGCAACTCCGGAAAGAAACGCCGCGCCCATAGCACCGGGTTGCCGCGTTGACCGCCGCGCGAGGGCGCCACGATCATCGCGCCGCGCTCCGGCGCGAAGTTTTCGATCAGCCGATCGATCAGCGCGGCAGAAACATGCGGCATGTCGCCGAGGCAGATGATCACGCCGACGCTCGTCTCGGGGACGGCACGGATACCTGCTTTCAACGAAGTGGAAAGGCCGTCGGCAAAATCGGGATTGTGTACCAAGCGGACATCTAATCCTTCGAGGGCGGCACTTACCGCCGACGCATCCTTACCGGTCACCACGATCACGGGCGATGCCTTGGAAGCGAGCGCGTTTTCGACCGCACGGCGAACAAGCGGCCTGCCCCGGAAATCCTCGAGCAGCTTGTTCTTGCCTTCCATACGGCTCGACTTGCCTGCGGCGAGCACGATGGCGGCGACATTCGTCTTCGTTTCGGGCGCGGTTTCTTCGCGCGGTTGGGGCCGCGTGACGATTTCCATCAAGAGGCCGCCGACGCCCATGCCCGCGATTTCTTCGCGCGTGACGGCAAGACCCGCAAGCAACCGCGACAGCACCCAGTCGAATCCGTTTTCCTTCGGGCTTCGCGCGCAACCGGGCGCACCCAAAACCGGCGTGCCGCCGACTTCGCCGATCAGCATCAAGTTGCCGGGATCGACCGGCATGCCGAAATGCTCGATGCGGCCGCCACTCTCTTCGATGGCGGTGGGGATTACGTCGCGGCGGTCGGCGATCGCCGAGGCGCCGAAGACGAGGACGAGTTCGGCGCCGGCAGCCAGCATTTCGCGGATCGACGGCGCGAGCTCTTTGGTGTCGTGTGCGACGCGTTTCTCGGCGATGATTTCCGCGCCCGCAGGCGCAAGCCGCTCGCGGGTCACGCGCAGCGTCTTCTCGATCACTTTTTCCGCGAGTCCCGGAAGCCGCGTCGAGATCACGCCGACTTTTCTGATGCGATAAGGTGCCACGCGCACGAGTGGTGCTTCGCCGGCCGCCCGCAACGCCGCCTCGTGCGAATGCCCGCTCACCGAAAACGGAATGATCTTCGCGGTCGCGATCATCTGGCCTTCGACGACAGGGCTGAAAGCGGGTAGGGTCGCAAAGGTGATCGCCTCGTCGATCCCGTTGAGCCGGTCGATCAGCGGTTTGTCGACGATCAACACGCCGGATTTTTCCGCGAACAGGTTCGCGCGGCCGGTGAAGGCTTCATCAACGCGGATATTGTCGCCTTTCGCGGCTTCGGCGAGCGCCTGCGCCGCTTCGTCTTCGCCGATGTTGCCGGGCTCGACCTGCGCGACCACGATTTCATGAATGCCGGCGGCGCGCAGGGCCGCGATCTCGGCGTCGCCGATTTTCGTGCCCTTCTTCAGCACGAGCTTTTCCTTGCGGATCGAATGGACGGCGATGCCGCCTTTTGCCTCATCGAGCGGCAGCGATCCGAATTTCATTTCAACGCACCGTCGCCGAGCCGCAGCCGCGCGGTGATCTCGGCCAGAATCGAAACCGCGATCTCGGCGGGCGATACTGCGCCGATGTCGAGGCCGATCGGCGCATGGATACGGGCAAGCTGCGCGTCGCTCGCGCCTTTCGATTTCAGGCGCTCGAGCCGGGTCGCATGCGTGCGCTTCGAGCCCAGCGCACCGATATAGAAGCAGTCCTTCGCCATCGCGTGCAGCAACGCCGGATCGTCGATCTTCGGATCGTGGGTCAGCGCGCAGAAGGCGGTATGCGCGTCGATGCCCAGATCGGGGAGCACCTTGTCCGGCCAGTCGGCGATCAGCTTCACATCCTTGAACCGTTCGGGTGTTGCGAAAGCCGTGCGCGGATCGACGATCGCAACGTCATAACCAAGGCGCTGCGCCATCGGTGCGAGCTCCTGACTGATGTGCACGGCGCCGGTCACGACCAGCCGCGGCGGAGGTGCGAACACCGTGAGAAAAACTTTCCCGCTTGGCGTTTCCTCGCTGCCGCTCTTGCCCGAGCGAAGCCGCTTTTCCAGCGCTTCGCGCAATTCGTCGTTTGCGACTTCTGACGCCTTTACCAGCCGCTGCGCGCCGCTTTCGAGCGCGGTCACGACCACGGCCGCGCGGCGCGCGGCGCGTTCTTCGTTCAGGGCTTTCAGGAGCGCGAGCTTCATCGGAATCGTTCTGCGCTATTCGACGCGCTCGACATAGACCGAAATCTTGCCGCCGCAGGAAAGGCCGACCTCCCACGCGGTTTCGTCCGCGACACCGAAGGAAACGAGCTTCGGCTTGCCGCTTTCGATCACATCGAGCGCTTCGGCGACGACCGCGCCTTCGACGCAGCCGCCGGAAACCGAGCCGAGAAAATTTCCTTCGCCGTCGATCACGAGATTGGAGCCGACCGGGCGCGGGGCGGAGCCCCAAGTTTCGGTCACGGTCGCAAGTGCCACCTTGCGGCCCTCGCCGCGCCATGACGCGGCGGTGGCGAGCAGATCTTCCTGTGCCATGAGCGGGCTTCCTCGTTTGTGTCTCGTTACGAGGGATTGTAGCGCCTTGCCCGCGCTTGCAGAAGCGCGGGGCTGTGTTGTCATTTTGGCGCTGCTTTGCGGCGCGGGTCCGCCTTTTTCTTCTCGGGCGAGGGCGGACCTTCGCTTGCGAGGAAACACTCGTAATAGCGCGCGGGGTCTTTCTGCGCGGCGGCCGCGCAGCGCTGGACAGTGAAGAGGTCTTCCTCGCGGCTGTAGAGCATATAAGGCGCGATCAGGAAGCGCTCCGAGCCGTCGAAGCTGCCGCCGAAGCGGTCGATCTTGCTCTTGAGATAAGGCGCGACTTCGAGGATCGCCTTTTGCAGATCGTCGCCCTCGATGAAGTTATCGGGAAGCTGGTCGAACGGCCCGTCGAAATAATTATTGGCAAGCGCATTGCCCTCGAAGGCGCCGATCAGGATTTTTCGTTCGCGCTTCAGGTCGCGATAGAAGGCGAAGCCGGTGCGGGTGCCGAGGAGAATCCGGTCGGTCGACTTGATGCGGTTGAGCTGGTCCGGCACCGGTACCGTCTCGTCGAGGATGTAATGGAAGAGTTGATACTTCGAATTATAGACGAGGAAGAAGCGGATGCCGGATTCGTCGAACACCGGCCCGATGAAGCGCTCGTCGGGATCGAGTACGCCTTCCGGCGGGTGCACGGCGGAGAGATCGTTCAGCTCGAACAACACGCTGCGGCCGCCCGCGGTCACCTTATATAAGAAGCGCTCGACCTTCTCGACGCGCACCCCGTCTTTTTCGTCCATCACGGCGTAAGTGACGGGTGCTTCGGACTTATAGGGGACGTTATCGACGTAATAGGCAAAGTGCAGTTTGCCTTCATCGCGGTTGCTCGCGTCGAGGCGGATGTTGCCTGCGTATTGCACGCCGCCGGAATAGAAACGGAAGTAGTAATAATTCTCGGTCGGATAGACTTTTACGCGGTCGGGCAGCGATTTCAGGACGAATTGCAGCATTTCCTTCTTGTCTGCGACCGGCGCTCGCGCGTTGCGGTAAAGCTCTTCCACATATTCCTGGTTCGTCTGCAGCTTCGGCAGTTCCTGCGCGCGGACCGAAGGTGAAGCGAGCAGCGCGAGCGGAAGTATGAGTGTGAGAATTTTCATGCGGCAACCTTAGCCGTTAACGCGTGCGGAGCGAAGGCGAGTTTCGTTCGCGATTGCGCCGAAGTTGCGTTCAGAAGGAAATGCGGCGCGCGCGAAACGCCGCGCGGTGATGCCCGGCGGATACCTCGGAGAAGCAGCAGAAGATCACGCGCGCGGGAAGCGCCTCACGCCCAGCCGCGCGCAACGAGGCTTCGACTGCGATGTTCGCAGCGCGATCCGGCGGAAAGCGATAGACGCCGGTGGAAATCGCAGGAAACGCAATCGAATCGAGCTGGTGCACTTGCGCGAGACCGATCGATTTCTCGTAGCAGGAAGCGAGCAACGCATCTTTGTCGCCGGCTTCGTCATGCCAGACCGGGCCGACGGTATGGATCACGAAGCGCGCGGGCAGGCGATAGCCCCGCGTGAGCTTTGCGTCGCCGGTGTCGCAGCCGTTGAGCGCGCGGCATTCTTCGAGCAGTTCGGGACCAGCAGCGCGGTGGATCGCGCCGTCGACGCCACCGCCGCCCAAGAGCGAGTTGTTGGCAGCGTTTACGATAGCATCGACATCGAGCTTCGTGATGTCGCTGGTGACGATCTCGAATTTCGTGCGCATGCACGAAACGTAACGTCAGGCGGCTTCTTTACGCAAATCCAGCGTGGAGCGCCTTCCGATCGCGCGATAGTTTTTCTTCAGAAACGCGTCGGCAGCCTCGCGGCCGATGTCGCGCAGGTGCTGGAAGAAGGACCAGTCGACATTGAACTTGGAACTCGAAGTGAGGTCGAGCAGGCTTTCGCCCGCCTCGATGCGGTGCAGCCGCACTTCGGCCACTTCGCGGCCGGTGATACGGCGCAGGATTTTCGCGCCCAGCATCCGGTTCACGAAGCCGATCGCGCGAAATTCGGAAGCGAGCGAGGCGTTGAAGGTGATTTCGTTGATGCGGTTCAAGATGTCGCGCGCGCTTTGCGGGGTTTCCTCGCGGACCACCGGGTTGGTCTGCACGAGGAGAATGTCGCCGCCTTCGCCGCTCCGGAAAAACGGAAACAGCGGCGGATTGCCGACATAGCCGCCGTCCCAATAGGGCGTGCCGTCGATTTCGACCGCCTTGAACAGAAACGGCAGGCAGGCGGAAGCCATCACCACGTCGGCGTTGATTTCTTTCGTGGGGAACACGCGCACCTTGCCGGTGTGCACGTTGGTCGCGGACAGGAATATCTTGATGTCGCGATTTTTGCGCAACGCGTCGAAATCGACTTCGCGCTCCAGTACATCGCGCAGCGGATTGATGTTGAACGGATTGAAGTCGTAGGGCGAGACGAAGCGGGTCGCGACATCCATCGCGAGGAAGAACGGGTTCTTGTCGAGCGACCAGTTGCCGAGCAGGCGATCCATCAGGCCGCGCTGGATCGGACTCAGGCGCCCGTCGCGCGAAACCGCACGCCAGAAATTTTCGAGTGCCGTGCGTGCGCCCTCGCGTCCGCCTTTCTCCAGACCGCTCGCCAGCACGACCGCGTTCATCGCGCCGGCGCTGGTTCCGGAAATCGAATCGATCTCGATCCGGCGCTCCTCGAGCAGCCGGTCGAGTACGCCCCAGGTAAAGGCGCCGTGCGCCCCGCCGCCCTGAAGCGCGAGGTTTACGGATTTGGCTGCGCGCAGCATCGGGGATATATTGTGCGCCGCAGCATAAAGCGCAAGGGCTGGTTTTAGGCCCCTCCCGCCTGATATTCTGTATCCATGCACAAGGCATTTCCGGATCCCGGTCACGACCACGACCAGTGCGTCGAAGACGCGCTTACCCGTGCCGAAAAGGCTTGCGGGGGGCGGGGTTTGCGTCTGACGCCGTTGCGCCGCAGGGTGCTCGAAATTCTCGCCCAGAGCCACGCGCCGGTCGGCGCTTATGAGATCGTCGAGAAGCTCGCCGCGACCGGAGAGCCGGCGCCGGCGATGTCGGTTTATCGCGCGCTCGACTTTCTCACCGCCGAAAACCTCGCGCACCGCATCGAAAGCCGGAATGCGTTTCTTGCCTGCAACGCGGGCCACGAGCGCGCGGAGCCGGTGATGTTCCTGCTTTGCGAAAAATGCGGCGCGGTCGCCGAGATGCAGGCCGCGTCATTCGGGCGCGATGTCGCGAAGGCAACCAAGGCTGCGGGCTTCGAGGCGCGGGCCTCGATCATCGAAGTCAGCGGCATCTGCGAGCCATGCCGGAAGAAATCCAGACGATGAACATGCAGGAAAACGAAACGATGTTCGGCGCGTCGGCGCGGCGCGTCTCCGTTCCGGTCGATGTCGGCGGCGTGATCGTCGGCGGCGGCGCGCCGGTCGTCGTGCAGTCGATGACGAACACCGATACCGCGGATATCGAGAAGACAGTGCGACAGGTCGCCGATCTATTCCGCGCGGGCTCGGAGATCGTGCGCGTCACGGTGGATCGCGACGAGGCTGCGGCGGCGGTGCCGCATATCCGCGACCGGCTCGTGAAGATGAATCTCAACGTGCCGCTGGTCGGCGATTTTCATTACATCGGCCATAAGCTCTTGGCCGATCATCCGGCCTGCGCGGAGGCGCTCGCAAAATACCGCATCAATCCGGGCAACGTCGGTTTTCGCGAGAAGCGCGACAAGCAGTTTTCATCGATCATCGAGATCGCGCTGAAGCACAACAAGCCGGTTCGCATCGGTGCGAACTGGGGCTCGCTGGATCAGGAATTGCTCACGCACTTGATGGACGAAAATGCAAAGTCCGCGAAACCGGTGGAAGCGCGCGCGGTCACGCGCGAAGCGCTCGTGCAATCGGCGCTGATTTCGGCGTCGCGGGCCGAAGAACTCGGTATGAAGCGCGAGCAGATTATTCTCTCGGCGAAAATTTCAGCAGTACAGGACCTGATCGCAGTCTATCGGGATCTGGCGAAGCGCTCGGACTATGCGCTGCATCTGGGTCTCACCGAAGCCGGCATGGGTTCGAAAGGAATTGTCGCGTCTGCCGCGTCGCTTTCGATTTTGCTGCAGCAGGGCATCGGCGACACCATCCGTATTTCGCTGACGCCCGAGCCGAACGGCGACCGCACGCTGGAAGTAAAGGTCGCACAGGAACTTCTGCAAACAATGGGCTTCCGCACGTTCGTGCCGCTCGTTGCCGCGTGTCCCGGTTGCGGGCGCACGACCTCGACCGTGTTTCAGGAGCTTGCCTTCGAGATTCAGTCCTACATTCGCGACTCGATGCCGGAGTGGAAGAAAAAATATCCGGGTGTCGAGACGCTCAACGTCGCGGTGATGGGCTGCATCGTGAATGGACCCGGCGAATCGAAACACGCCGATATTGGCATTTCGCTGCCCGGCACCGGCGAAGCGCCGGCAGCACCGGTCTTCATCGACGGCAAGAAGGCGATGACATTGCGCGGAGCAACGCTTGCCGCGGAGTTCAAGGCGATCGTGGAAGATTATGTCGCGCGGCGCTTCGGCGCCGCCGCGCAGAAGCCTGCTGCGGAATAATTACTTCCCGAACAGTTGCGACGCGACGCTGACAGTCAGCGCAATGATGGCGGTGTTGAACAGGAAAGCGACCAGTCCTTGCACCATTGTCGTCCGCCGTAGAGTGCGTGAGCGGATCTCGACGTCGGAAGTCTGAAACGTCGTGCCGACGACCATCGCGAAATAAAGAAAGTCCCAGTAGTCCGGCTGCTTCTCGTTCGGGAAGCCGAGCGATTTCACGCTGAGCCTCGTGCGATAAACCTCGTGCGCGTAGTGAAGCGCGAAGGAGAAATTCACGAACAGCCACGAACCGAAGATCGCCGCGAGCGCGAGCGAGATGCGGAAGGTCGCGTAAGCCGCTTCGGGGCGCAGCGCATCAGCAAGCTCGAAACCGAGCGCCACGACCGCGGCAATCGTAGCCGCCGTAACGAGGCCAAGTGTTGCCGCGCGGCCTTCGTCCTCCATGCCGGCTCGCTTCTTCAGGCCGCTAATGCTCGCATGCGCCATCATCCAGAGTGCGAGTATCAAGAAGAGCCAGATGCCGGCGTTCCAGCCGATCAGGAAATGCGTGACCGCACCGTGCTGGAACGGTGCCGCGAACGAAAGTGCCCAGACGCAAAGCCCGAACAGTACTGCGATGAAAAATCGCGCGTGTGCCTTTACCTGGCGGCCCAACAGGGTCTTCGGCTTATCCGGAAGCATCACGATTTTCTCGCTGCGATGAAATCGGCGCAGGATCGAAGCCATTCCGCCCGTTCGCCAAACGGATAGAGCGCGCGTTTGGCTTCATCGATCAGGTCGCTGAGCCTGCGTTTTGCCGCGATCGGGCCAAGTGCCGAGACCAGCGTCGCCTTGTTTTTCGCGGCGTCCTTGCCAACGGCTTTGCCGACCTCCTCGGCGTCGCCTTCGGCGTCCAGGAGATCGTCGGCAAGCTGGAAGGCAAATCCGATGGCGCGGCCGTAGCGCGAGATCGCGCTCATCTCCATTTCGCGTGCGCGGCCGAGAATCCCGCCGGCCTGGCAGCAGGCGGCGAGCAAGGCGCCGGTCTTCATGCGCTGCAGCTTCTCGATATCGGCGAGCGCGAGTCCCGGCGGGCGGTTATCTTCCGCGTAGCGTCCTTCGGCTTCCAGATCGAGCATCTGGCCGCCAGCCATGCCGCCGATGCCGCTCGCGTACGCGAGACATTGCACGAGCGCGACGCGCACGAGCGGATCGCGATGGGTCGCCTCGCGTGAAAGGATTTCGAAAGCGAGAGTCTGCAATGCGTCGCCTGCGAGGATCGCGGTCGCCTCGTCGTAGGCTTTGTGCACGGTCGGCCTGCCGCGGCGAATTTCGTCGTTGTCCATCGCGGGCAGATCGTCGTGCACCAGCGAATAGCAATGCAGGAGTTCGAAGGCCGCGCCGGCATGGACCGCCTGCGGTTCGCTGACGCCGAACAACGCCGCAGTTTCGAAGACCAGCATGGGCCGGATCCGTTTGCCGCCGTTCAATACGGCATGACGCATCGCTTCGATCAGCCTCTTAGGCCGGGCGATTTCGCCGGCCTGCGGCTCCTGGCCGAGCGAGATCGCAAGCATGTGTTCGGCAGCACTCGCCACGTACGCGAGGCGCTGCTCGAACTGGCTTGGAATAGGCGGCTTGGTGCCTGCTTTTACATTCATCCCGCGCATTTCGTGCCGCAGCGCCGCCCCGCCGTCAAACATTGCTTGCCGCACCCGCGCGCGCCCGGTCTAATGCTTGTGCATGGATCAGGAACGCCAGCAGGAAACGATCTCGAGACAAGTGCCGTTTCCGTTTCCCGTGACATATGAATATGCGCTTCGGCACGGCCTGTGGCGGACGCGGCAAATATCATTTCTCGCGTTCGCATTCCGGTTCGTGCTGGTGCTGGCGCTCATTCCCGCGATGCTGGTACCGCTTTATGCGCTGGTGCCGCCGGTATCGACGCTGATGCTGTGGCGCTATCTCACGTTCCAGCGGGTCGAGCGGGTCTGGACGCCGATCGAGGAGATTTCTCCCCGGCTGATTCAGGCGGTGGTCGCAAGCGAGGACGGCCGCTATTGCTCGCATTGGGGCGTGGACTGGTACGCGGTGCAGTCGGTGCTCGACGACTACGAGGATCTGGGCGATGCGCGGGGCGCGTCCACGATTCCGATGCAGACCGCGAAGAATCTTTTTCTCTGGCCGGGGCGCCAGCTCGTGCGCAAGGCGCTCGAGGTTCCGCTCGCCTATTACATGAGCGCGGTCTGGTCGAAGCGGCGGATGATGGAGGTCTATCTCAACATTGCCGAATGGGGGCCCGACGGCGAATTCGGGGTGGAGGCGGCGGCGCAGCGCGCCTTCGGAAAAAGCGCGCGCAGCTTGACCAGCGAGCAGGCAGCACTCCTTGCCGGGGCCTTGCCTAATCCGCTGATCCGCGATCCCCGGCGGCCGGGGCCGGTGCTGACGCGTGCCGCCCAGCAGCGCCAGCGGCTTGCCGGAAAAGCGGGGTCGGCGGTTATATCCTGCGTGATTCCAAGGCCCTAGAACCGTCTAGCCGGGACGGAATCAATCCTCTATAAGCCCGGGCTTCCAGACAGATTTCCGGCCCCGTCTCCGCGACCGCGGGCCGTTTTTCCGGAGACGAAAATGGCCGTTCCCAAGCGAAAAACCTCGCCCTCGCGCCGCGGCATGCGCCGCTCGGCCGACGCGCTCAAAGCCCCGACCTATGTCGAGGACAAGGACTCGGGCGAACTGCGCCGTCCGCATCACCTCGACCTGAAGACCGGCATGTACAAGGGCCGGCGGGTGCTGAAAACTAAGAGCGACAACTAAGGCTCCAGCGGCAAGCGGAGACGGACACCTCATGGTCGCTTTTCCGCTGCTGCTGATCTCCTTCGCGATCTACAACATGATCGCGTTCCTGTGGGCGGGCAGCTCCTGGACCGCGACCATGTTTTCGGTCCGTATGCCCTCGGGCGCCGAGTGGGCGATCTCGGCGGGCGATATCCTGATCGCGTTTACCCTCTTTCTGCTTTTCTTCGAGGTGCTCAAGGCCGCGCGCAACACCGCCCGGTCGATTTTCGATCACGTGCTTTCGACGCTGATCTTCATCGGCGCGCTGATCGAGTTTCTGCTGGTGAAGGAAGCGAGCACTTCCACCTTCGCGATCCTCTTGATCATCGCGCTCGTCGACGTGCTCGGCGGCTGGTCGGTCGCGGTGCGTACCGCGCGGCGCGACTTCTCGATTGATCCTCAGGCGCAGTAATTCAACTTCGTTCCAGACGGCCGACAGGCGAGCGCATCCGCGATCGTATTGCGGTAGCGCTCCGCGCCGACTTCGGGCTGCTCGCGGCGCTTGGCGCGATACTGCAAGAAGCCGTTTTTGTTCGCGGCAAGCTGGGTCAGGAAGGCCGCATCGGGAAGCGAGTAGCCACGGCTATTCGCGTTAACCGTCAGGGTTAACGGCACGAGCGCCCGGCATTCGCGGGTCGTTTCGTTCGTGAATTGCGGCTCGAATTTCATGGCTCGTCTCTGAACGGGACAACGTGCTTCGCTGCGCTTTGTTCAGTGCAAGTGGCGAACCAGCAGTAACGTCCCGTTAAGGATCGCGGCGAAAGCGGCCTCAAGAGTGACCCGGCATTAAGCGGCCCGGCGTTATCGCTCCTCCCAATAAGAAAGACGGGGAAGCGACAGTGAGTGTGCCGCCGCGCGCAACGCGCCTGATGCCGATTCACGGGGAAGACAAACCGATCACCGCGCCGATGCTGTCGCCGGAGCGCATTGCATCGGTACTGTTTGCGAGCGGCGAGGCCGCTTATTCGTGGAACTGCGTAACCGATGCGCTGGAATGGAGCGGTAACGCTCCGGCGGTGCTCAACGTCGTTTCGACCGAACAGATTTCTTCGGGCCGCGCCTTTGCCGCGTTGCTCTCGCCGGAAAGCACGCAGAACCGCCATGACGCGATCTTCGGCGACCAGCGCCGCGACCCCGGCGTCGGCGTGCCGTACGAAGTCCGCTATGCGCTGAAGCAGAATGCGCCGGGCCAGGTGATCTGGATCGAGGATGCGGGGCGCTGGTTCGCGGGCGCGGACGGCAAGCCCGCGCGCGCCGACGGCATCGTGCGCAACATCACCGAGCGGCATCGCCGCGAACAGGAACTGAAAATTCTTTCGCAGTCCGATCCGCTCACCGGCGGACTGAACCGCGCGGTTCTGACCAAGGCCATCGCGGATGAGTTCGAGAGCGCTACGAAATTCAAGACGAGCTTCGGCTTCATCGTCGCGGCCATCGACGATCTCGCTTACTGCAACCAGACTTACGGCTACGGCGTCGGCGATCAGATGATCGCGGCGATCGCGGAGCGGTTGCGGACGCACAAGCGCACGAAAGATCTGATCGGCCGCTTCTCCGACAATAAGTTCGGCATTGTCCTGCACGAATGCTCGCTCGAAGATCTTTTCGTCGCGGGCAACCGTTTTGTGAGCGCCGTGCGCGAAGCGCCGTTCGAGACCTCGGCCGGACCGCTCTCACTTTCGGTCACGGCGGGCGGCGTTGTGGCGCCGCGTTATGCGCGGGATGCCGGCGAGATTCTCGCGTATGCCAATATCGCACTGGAACAGGCCAAGACCGCGGGCAAGGGCAGCTTTGCGGACTATCAGCCGCCGCGCGCGGCACCGCAGGTCTCTGAAAATAAAAAAGCCGGCTGAAGAGCCGGCTTTCTCTTGTCGTTTCGAGATCGCTTATTCGCCGATCTTGTCGAGCTTCTTCTGCATCTCGGAGACCTGACGCTTCAGCGCGTCGATGTCGTCGCCGGAGGCTTCCTGCGGCGGGTTCGCGACGTTGTCCTTCGCGGTCGGCAGGAACATCGTGAAGGCGCGCTGGAACATCTCCATGTTGCGCTTCACCTGCTCGTCGAAAGCGCCGAAGCCCGGAATGTTGAAGGTCTTGCCCATCTGCTCGCGAAATTTTTCCTGCTCCTGCGTGAAATGCGAGAGCGAGGTTTCGAGATAGCGCGGGACGAGAAGCTGCATCGAGTCGCCATAGAAGCGGATGAGCTGGCGCAGGAAGTTTATCGGAAGCAGGTTCTGCCCGCTCTTGCCTTCCTGCTCGAAAATGATCTGGGTCAGCACCGAGCGGGTAATGTCCTCGCCGGTCTTTGCGTCATAGACCACGAAGTCCTCGCCGGACTTCACCATGACGGCGAGATCTTCCAGCGTCACATAGGCGCTGGTTCCGGTGTTATAGAGCCGCCGGTTGGCGTATTTTTTGATGGTTACGGGCTCTTGCGGCTTGGCCATTCGCTACTCCCTCACGCTACGCGAGCGTTTCCCCCGCTGCATGTTCAAAAGCTTAGGGCCTTTTCCGCACTGCGGCTACCGCTTTGTGCAATGCCGGTAAACGAATGACGCACAGCAGCAATGGGCCTATATAAGCTATTGGCAACAGGCCGGTGGCCGGGGTCCAATGCGGACCGGCCGGCGAAAAGTCAGCGAAAACAAGGCTAATTACGAGGAGCAGGAAATGGCGGACGGAGTGGTCATTGTCGGTGCAGCGCGTACCCCGGTCGGAGCCTTCAACGGCACGCTCGCAGGCACGCCGGCGCACGAACTGGGAAAAGTTGCGATCGAAGCCGCGCTCTCGCGCGCGGGCGTCGAGCCGAAACAGATTTCGGAACTCATTTTCGGTCAGGTGCTGACCGCAGCGCAGGGCATGAATCCAGCGCGTCAGGCGTCGAAGGCCGCGGGTCTGCCGAACGAAACGCCGGCCTGGCTCGTCAATCAGGTTTGCGGCTCGGGCCTGCGCTCGGTCGCGCTCGGCTATCAGTCGATCATGAACGGGGACAGCGACATCGTCGTCTCCGGCGGTCAGGAATCCATGTCGAACTCGGTGCATGCCGCGCATCTGCGCGCGGGTCATCGCATGGGCGACGTGAAATTCATCGACACCATGATCAAGGACGGCTTGTGGGATGTCTTCAACGGCTACCACATGGGCGGTACCGCCGAGAACGTCGCGAAGCAGTGGCAGATCACGCGCGAAATGCAGGACCAGTTCGCGGTCGCTTCGCAGAACAAGGCCGAAGCCGCGAAGAAGGCCGGCAAGTTCAAGGACGAGATCGTGCCCGTGACGATCAAGTCCAAGAAGGGCGACATCGTATTCGATACCGACGAATATATTCGCGATGGCGCGACATTAGATGCCATGGCGAAACTGAAGCCCGCCTTCGACAAGGAAGGCACCGTCACCGCGGCGAACGCTTCGGGCATCAACGACGGCGCGGCCGCACTCGTGCTGATGCGCGAGAGCGAGGCGAAGAAGCAGAACAAGAAGATTCTCGCGCGCATCGCCAGTTGGGCGCAGGCGGGCGTCGATCCCGCGGTCATGGGCACCGGCCCGATCCCGGCTTCGCGCGCGGCGCTGAAGAAAGCCGGCTGGAGCGCGCAGGACCTCGATCTCGTGGAGGCCAACGAAGCCTTCGCGGCGCAGGCCTGTGCCGTGAACAAGGACATGGGCTGGGACCCAGCCAAGGTGAACGTGAACGGCGGCGCGATCGCGATCGGCCATCCGATCGGCGCTTCCGGCGCCCGTGTGCTCGTTACGCTGCTTTACGAAATGGAGCGGCGGGGCGCGAAGAAGGGCCTTTCCACGCTCTGCATCGGTGGCGGCATGGGGATTGCCATGTGCGTGGAACGGCAGTGACACGCGCCAAAAAAGAAAGCGTGGAACGCAATTGAGCCGGAAGCAGCATTGACGAATACTCCCGGGCGCGCGGAAATCGCGTCCGGGAAACAAGATCCGGCGGGAAGGCCGGACGAAAACAGGGGAAGGAAATGGCACGCGTTGCGTTGGTTTCGGGCGGCACCCGTGGAATCGGTGCGGCCATTGCGAAAGCGTTGAAGGCGGCAGGTTACAAGGTCGCGGCAAACTACGCCGGCAACGATGAGGCGGCTGCGAAATTCAAAAGCGAGACGGGCATCAACGTCTACAAGTGGGACGTGAGTTCTTTTGACGCTTGCTCGGAAGGCATCAAAAAAGTCGAAGCCGAACTCGGGCCGGTCGAGATTCTCGTCAACAACGCAGGCATCACGCGCGACGCCATGTTGCATCGCATGACTGCCGAGCAGTGGAACGCGGTGATTACGACGAACCTCAATTCGCTCTTCAATATGTGCCGGCCGGTGATCGAAGGCATGCGCGCGCGCAAATTCGGCCGTATCATCAACATCTCGTCGATCAACGGCCAGAAGGGCCAGATGGGCCAGACTAATTATTCCGCGGCAAAGGCGGGCGACATCGGCTTCACCAAGGCACTCGCGCAGGAATCGGCAAAAGCGGGTATTACCGTGAACGCGATCTGCCCCGGCTACATCAACACCGAGATGGTGCAGGCGGTGCCGAAGGACGTGCTCGAGAAAAACATCCTGCCGACGATTCCGGTCGGCCGTCTCGGCGAGCCCGAGGAAATCGCGCGCTGCGTGGTGTTTCTCGCGGCCGACGACGCCGGCTTTATTACTGGCTCGACGATGACCGTGAACGGCGCGCAGTATATTACGTAAGAAATGAATCGATCTTCTGCACAAACGGCGGCGACGCTTACCGGCCTCGCCGCCGTTTTCATGTGGTCGTTCCTGTCGCTCCTGACCGTCGCGAGCGGAACCATGCCGCCGTTCCAGCTTGCTGCGGTTACGTTTGCGATCGGCGGGCTGATTGGCGTGCTGAGTTGGCTGTGGCGGCCGGGTGCCGCGCGCTCGCTGAAGCAGCCTCTTATCGTTTGGCTGCTCGGCGCGGGCGGATTGTTCGGCTACCACGCGCTTTATTTCGCAGCGCTTCGGCTCGCACCGCCCGCGGAAGCACAACTGTTCAACTATCTATGGCCGCTCCTGATCGTGCTGTTCTCGGCGTTCCTGCCGAACGAGAAGTTGAAATTCCATCACATGGCAGGCGTGTTGCTCGGGCTTGCGGGTACGCTCGTCTTGATCGCGGGCATGCGTGGCGTCGAGATCAGCCGCGAATACATCGTGGGTTACGCCTGCGCACTCGGCGCGGCACTAGCCTGGTCCGGCTATTCGGTGCTGTCGCGGCCTTTCAGGAATGTACCGAGCGACGCGGTGGCGGGTTTCTGTCTTGCGACCTCCGCGCTCTCGCTTCTTTGTCATCTTCTGTTCGAGCCGACGGTGTGGCCCTCAACCGCGATACAATGGCTGGCTATTCTTACGCTCGGAGTTTTCCCCGTCGGTCTCGCGTTCTACGCATGGGATCGCGGCGTGAAGTTCGGCGACATTCGCGCGCTGGGTGCAGCGTCTTACGCGGCGCCACTTTTTTCGACGATCTTTCTGGTGGCCGCCGGCTACGCCGAGCCGCGCTGGTCGTTGGGTCTTGCGGCGATCCTGATTTCGCTCGGCGGTGTTGTCGCCGCGAAAGATATGTTTACTCGCTCAAAGGTCCGGGCGACCAATCTTTCTTAGCAAGCTCGAAGCCGGAGAACTCAAAACCCGGCGCGACCGTGCAGCCGACCAACGTCCATTCGCCGAGGCTTTCCGCCGCCTGCCAGTTGCCTTGCGGGATCACGAATTGCGGCTGCTGTCCGTTCGCGATGTCGTTGCCGAGCATGATCGACGCAGGCGGGGTGTGGTCGCTCGCCGCGTAATAAAGCGCGAGCGGACTGCCGGCGTAGAAGTGCCAGACTTCGGCGGCATCGACGCGGTGCCAGTGCGAGCGCTCGCCTTTCGCGAGCAGGAAATAAATCAGGGTCGAAGCGGAGCGGCCGTCGACCTCGCGGATATCGCGGAAGGTTTCGCGAAAATGCCCGCCCTCGGGATGCGGCTGCAAACCGAGGCGCGCAATGACGTCCGCCGCCGTCTGCTGCTCGACGCTCATCCCTTGAACGTGTTTTTCAGTTCGCGAAGTTTGGTGAAAACCGCGGCCGGATTGCCGCCCTTCATGCCGATCGCCTCCTGCACGGCAGAGACGTCTGCGCGCAGGAACGGATTGGTATGAATTTCTTCTTCCATGGTCGAAGGCACAGTGGGCTTATTCTTTGCCCGCATTCCTTCGATCTGCTTAAGGCGTTCCTTCAATTGCGTGTTATTCGGGTCGACCGTGACGGAGAACTTCGCGTTCGACAGCGTATATTCGTGGCCGCAATAGATCTGTGTTTCCGGCGGCAACTCGCGCAGTTTCAGGAGAGATTGCCACAATACTTCTGCCGGACGCTCGAACGGACGCCCGCAACCGAGTGCGAACAAAGTGTCGCCCGCAAACAACAACTGCTCTTTCGGGAAGTGATAGACGATGTGGCCCGCTGTGTGTCCCGGCGTGTCGATGACATCGGCGCGGAGCGGGCCAACCTCGGCGACGTCGAGATGGCCGAGCTTGATCGAGATATCGGGGATCTTGTCGGCTTCGGCGCGCGGGCCAAAAACGGGCACCGGATACTTCGCGCGGATTTCCTTGATGCCCTGTACGTGATCGGGATGATGATGCGTGATCAGGATATGCGTGAGCTTCCAGCCTTCTTTGTCGAGGGCCGCGAGAATGGGTGCAGCCTCGGGCGCATCGACCAGCGCGGTCGTCTTGCTCTGCGGCTCGTGCAAAAGCACCGCGTAATTGTCGCTCAAACACGGGATCAGCCGGACTTCGACCGCCATTTCCTGCTCCACTTTTTCGATTTAACCGGAACGTAGTCCGGTCATATGGTTGCCGCAAGGCGCTCTTTGTAGTGGCGGCGATGCAAGGCTAATGTAATCGCAACGCAGGCGTGAGCCCGTATGTTCCTCGATGTTGTCGATCTCCGATCCTTCTACGCGCAGCCGCTCGGTGTGGTGACGCGGCGGCTTTTGTCGCGTGCGATCCGCGCGCGCTGGCCGGATGCGAAAGGGCAGTCGATCATGGGGCTCGGCTATGCCACGCCCTATCTCGGCATCTTTCGCGAAGACGGCGAGCGCACCTTCGCCTTCATGCCCGGCGCGCAGGGTGTCGTGAAATGGCCGAGCGCGTCGCCGACACTATCGTCGCTGGTTTCGGAAACCGCGTTGCCGTTGCGCGACGCGATGATCGACCGCGTGCTCGCGGTGCATGCGCTGGAAATGACGCCGGATGCCGCCGACATGCTGCGCGAAGTCTGGCGCGTGCTTGCGCCAGGCGGAAAACTTCTGCTCGTGGTGCCGAACCGCGCGGGCCCCTGGGCGCGAATGGACTCGACGCCGTTCGGACAGGGTCAGCCGTTTTCGCGCACGCAACTTGTATCGCTACTGCGCGAGGCGCTGTTCACGCCGGTCGGCTGGCACGAGGCGCTGTGGATGCCGCCATTCCAGCGCAAGTGGCTGATGCGGGCCGCGCCCGCATGGGAGCGGGTCGGCGCGACCTTGTCGCTGCCGTTCTACGGGCTGCATATCGTGGAGGCGACCAAGCAGGTGTGGCGGCCGGTGCCGGTCAAGAAGACGCGCGAGGTGCGCGTGTTCGCGCCCGGCGCGGCGCCGGCTTAATTCTTGCGCGAGAGCAGGAACACGGCCTGCTCGCCGAACAGATTCCAGAACCACCACGGCGCGTCGAAACGCACGCGTCCGCCGCTCGGCCCGAAGGCGACCGCGCGCTCGATCTTCACATCGAGTTCGCGCGCCAGATCGACGAAGTCGCGGATGGTGCAGAAGTGGATGTTCGGCGTGTCGTACCAGCTCACCGGCAGGTTCTGTGTAATCGGCATGCGGCCGTACCAAAGCAGTTGCCCGCGGATGCGCCAATGGCCGAAATTCGGAAACGATACGATCACGCGCTTGCCGATGCGGAGCATCTGCTCGAGCACCCAGCGCGGGCGGCGGGTCGCCTGCAGTGTCTGCGAGAGAATGACATAATCGAATGTGTTGTCCGGATAGTCGGCAAGGTCGGTGTCGGCGTCGCCCTGAATCACGGCGAGCCCCTTGGCGACGCATTCGTTCACGCCGTCGCGCGAAATTTCGATGCCACGGCCGTCGGCGTTGCGTGTCTCGGTCAGCAACTGGAGCAGTTCGCCGTCGCCGCAGCCGACGTCCAGTACGCGCGAGCCCGGCTCGACCATGTTCGCGACTACGACGAGGTCGAGGCGCGGCGTCTTCGGGATTGCTTGGGCGACGAAGGTGCCCGGACTGGTCTTGGTGAGCATGATTACTTCGGCGCTTTCACGCCGCGCTTCTTCGCAGCCGAATCGAGGAAGCCGCGCACGATCGCGAACAGCTCCGGCTCGTCGAGCAGGAAGGCGTCGTGGCCCTTATCGGTTTCGATTTCCGCGAACGAGACCGGCGCGCCCGCGGCATTCAGCGCATGCACGACGTCGCGCGCTTCCTCGGTCGGGAATAGCCAGTCGGAGGTGAACGACACCATGCAGACGCGCGCCTTCAAGTTGCGGAAGGCGTTGGCGAGCACGTCGCCGTGTTCGCCCGCGAGATCGAAGTAATCCATCGCGCGGGTGATGTAGAGGTAGCTGTTCGCATCGAAGCGCTCGACGAAGGACGAGCCCTGATAGCGAAGATAATTCTCGACCTGGAAATCGGCGTCGAAGCCAAAAGTCGGGAGTTCGCGATCCTGCAGACGGCGGCCAAATTTCCGGTGCAGTGCCGCGTCCGAAAGATACGTGATGTGCGCGGCCATGCGCGCGACCGCGAGGCCCCGGCGCGGGCTCGTGCCTTCGCTCAGATATTTTCCGTTGCGCCAGTCGGGATCGGCCATCACGGCCTGACGGCCTACTTCATGGAAGGCGATATTCTGCGCGCTATGACGTGCGGCGGTCGCGATCGGTAGCGCCGAGAAGATGCGCTCCGGATAAGTCACCGCCCATTGCAGCACCTGCATGCCGCCCATCGAGCCGCCGGCGACGCTAAGCAACTGATCGATGCCGAGATGATCGAGGAGGGCCGCTTGCGCGCGCACCATGTCGCGGATGGTCACGACCGGAAAGGAAAGACCGTAAGGCTCGCCGGTCGCTTCGTTCTTCGAGGCAGGGCCAGTGGTGCCGAGGCAGCCGCCGAGCACGTTCGAGCAGATGACGAAGAAACGGTCGGTGTCGATCGGAAGGCCCGGACCGACGATCGAATCCCACCAGCCGTCTTTTCCCGTAACCGGATGCACGTTGTGCACGTGCTGGTCGCCGGTGAGTGCGTGGCAGATCAGGATCGCGTTCGAACGCTCGGCGTTCAGTTCGCCGTAGGTCTGGTACGCGACCTGATAGGAGGAAAGCTCCACCCCGGCGTCGAGCTTCAGCGGCTTGTCGCTACCGAAACGGACTACTTTCGAGTGCGGTTCGTCGGCCTCGCGGCGGATGATTTCCGCGGGGCTGTTCTTCTCGCGCTCGATGCGAACGATGGTCATGACGTCCTTAGAGCCGGTTTCTGCCAGTATAACAGGGCGAAAGGGAGGTAGGCACCGGGGCCTGAACAGGCAATGAATTCTTTGCTTCGAGGCCGCCCCGCGCTATCACGGGCCATTCTAACAGCACCGGCGCGATTGCATGGTTAATACGCCAAATCCGAAGCCCGGCACGGGGCAGACGCCCACGCTTGCCGACCTGCGCACGGAGATCGACCGCATCGACCGGGCGATGCATGAGCTTTTGATCGAGCGATCGAGCATCATCGACACGCTGATTTCGGTCAAGAAATCGGACGAGACCGGCTCGGCGTTCCGGCCCGCGCGCGAAGCCTCCATGATGCGCGCGCTGGTCGAGCGGCATCGCGGCATTCTTCCGCTCGATACGGTCGAGAGCATCTGGCGCGTCATCATCGCGACCTTCACCTATGTGCAGCAGGCTTACGCGGTGCATGTCGACGTTTCGTCTGGCGACGCGCTGGTGCGCGACTCGGTGCGTTTCCATTTCGGTTACACGGTGCCGGTGACGCAGCATGTCGGCGCGAGTGCGGTGGTCGAGGCGGTTGCAAAATCGCGCGGCGATCTCGGACTCGTGCGCGCGGAAGCGGTCGCGGGCAGCAAGGCCTGGTGGCGCGAACTCGAAGGCGAGGGCAAGCCGAAGATCATCGCGCGGCTGCCCTTCGTCGAGCGCGGCGATCATCCGGCGGCATTGCCGCTGTTCGTGATCTCGAAGCCGCTGCCCGCGGACGCGGCGGTGAACGAAGTGGAAGTCTGGAGCGTGCATGTCGCGGGCTGGAATACTTCCGTTTCACGCGCGCTGGCACCGCTTGCCGAAGTCATCGCGCAGCCGGATAGCGGCTTTGACTCGGCTGCATTGCTGATCTCGGTGCCGCAGAGCCGGAAAATCGACCAGATTCTGGCTTCCCTGAAGGAAGCGGGCGCATCCGTGCGTGCTTCCGCCCTCGTCGGCGGCCACGCGACCCGCTATACCGTCCCGCTCAAAGCCTGAAATTCTTTCCAAGGTTCACGTCAATGAGCGCCTCATCAGAAGCCCTTCGTCCGCAGCCGCGCGCCGGCGTCATGGAAATCGACGCCTACATTCCGGGCCGCAGCCATGCGCCGGGTGTTGCGAAGGTCATCAAGCTTTCCTCGAACGAGACGCCGCTCGGCCCGAGCCCGAAGGCAGTGGACGCATATAAGAAAGGCGCGGATACGCTCGAGCTTTATCCCGATGGTGGCGCGACCGACCTGCGCGAAGCGATCGGCAAGACTTACGGCCTCGACCCGAACCGTATCGTCTGCGGCGCGGGCTCCGACGAATTGCTCGCGGTGCTCGCACGCGCCTACTTAAAAGACGGCGATGAAGCGATCTACACCACGCACGGCTTCCTGATGTATCGCAACGTCACGCTCTCTGCGGGCGCAACGCCCGTGATCGCGCCGGAGAAGAACTACACGACCGATGTCGATGCGATTCTCGCCTGCGTGACAAAGAAGACGCGGATGGTGTTTCTCGCGAACCCGAACAATCCGACCGGCACCTATACACCAATCGCCGAAGTGCGGCGGCTGCATGCAGCACTTCCCGGCAACGTCATTCTCCTGATCGACGCGGCTTACGCGGAATATGTGCGGAAGAACGATTACGAAGCCGGCATCGAGCTTGCGGGTTCGAGCGAGAACGTCGTGATGACGCGCACCTTCTCGAAAATCCACGGGCTTGCAGCACTTCGCATCGGCTGGATGTACGGGCCGGCTGCGATCATCGACGCGGTGAACCGCACGCGCGGGCCGTTCAATCTCGGCGCGCCGTCGATCGCGGCGGGTGCGGCCGCGCTCACCGATCTCGCTCATGTCGAGCGTGCGGTCGAGCACAACGCGAAATGGTTGCCTTGGGTCAGCGAAGAACTGAAGAAGCTCGGGCTGGAAGTCACGCCGAGCGTCGGCAACTTCGTGCTGATGCATTTCCCGAACAAGCCGGGCAAGGGCGCGAAGGAAGCGGATGCGTTTCTCGTCGCACGCGGGATCGTGCTGCGCCAGATGGGCGCCTACAAGCTGCCGAACGCGCTGCGCATGACCATCGGCACCGAAGCGCAGAACAAGGCCGTGATCGCGGCACTTGCCGAGTTTTTGAAGTGACCCTGTTGTCGTCATGGCACCGGTCGTAAATCGCCTTGCGGTTATCGGGCAGGGGCTGATCGGCTCGTCGATCACGCGCGCGGTGAGCGCGAACAAGGTCGCGCGTGAAGTCGTCGTGACCGACGCCTTGCCGAAGGTACGCAAGACAGTTGCAGAACTAGGACTTGGGATTGCGAAAGTCGTCGAGACGAGTGTTGAAGCTGCGCGCGGCGCCGATCTCGTCATTGCCTGCGTGCCGGTCGGGCAATATGGCGCGCTGGCCAAGGAAATCGGCCCGCATTTGAAGGCAGGAGCCATTCTTTCCGATGTCGGCTCGGTGAAGGGCGCGGTGGTGCGCGATATGCTCCCGCATCTGCCGAAGTCCGTGCATCTCGTTCCCGCGCATCCGCTCGCGGGCACCGAACATTCCGGGCCGGAAGCCGGGCTTGCCGATCTTTTCGAAAACCGCTGGTGCATCGTCACGCCGCTCGAAGGCGCGGACGAAGACGCGGTCGAAACCGTGCGGCAATTCTGGAAGGCGCTCGGCGCGGAGGTCGAGACCATGTCGGTTTCGCATCACGACGAAGCGCTCGCGATCACCAGCCACCTGCCGCATCTGATTGCGTTTGCGATTTTCCATACCGGGCTCCGGCTCGAGGAAACCTCGCATGCGGAAGTGATGAAATATTCGGCCGGCGGCTTTCGCGATTTCACGCGGATCGCTTCCTCGAACCCCACCATGTGGCGCGACATCTTCCTCAACAACAAGGAAGCCGTGCTCGGCGTGTTGAAGCAGTTCAATGCCGATCTCTCTGCGCTCGCCAAGGCGATCGAGGAAAATGACGGCGCGAAGCTGATCGATGCGCTTTCGAAAAGCCGCCTCACGCGGCGCAAGGTGATCGAGAAGGAGCATATCTCGGTAACTTCCGCGAAGCGCGAACACGAGGATGCGTTCCCGATCGTGCGGCCTTACGGCGACGATTAAAGCGCGATGAGCGAAGACCTCTGGGTGTTCGGTTACGGCTCGCTGATGTGGCGGCCGGGATTCGAGTTTCTCGAAAAACGCCCCGCGCGGTTGAATGGCGCACACCGCGCGCTCTGCGTGATCTCGCATTTTCATCGCGGTTCGCCGGAGCGGCCGGGGCTTGTGCTCGGGCTAGACCGCGGCGGCTCCTGTCGGGGAATCGCGTTTCGCGTGGCGGGGCAGAACCGCGGCCTCGTGATCGACTACCTGCGCGAGCGCGAACAGGTGACGAGCGTTTACCTGGAAAAATTCCGGCTGGTCGATCTACTGGACGGTGATCGCGCGCGGGTGAGCGCGGTCTGCTATTTGGTCGATCGCGGGCACGCGCAATATTCCGGCGTGCTCACGCCGGAAGAACAGCTCGCTTATGTGAAGCGGGGGCACGGCAAATCCGGAAACAATCCGGACTATGTGCTGGCGACGGTCGAGGCACTGCACGCGCTCGGCATCCGCGATCGTGGGCTCGAATGGCTCGCGGAAAGACTGCAGAGCGAGCGTCCGTTTACGCTGCGCGACGCGGATTGAATGGAACGATGTTGCTGCCGGACTTGCCGGAAGGCATGTCGCCCGGCGCAGTGCCGTCGTCGAGGAGCGCGCGAAGATCGCGGTGCGCGAAAGCCAGCGCCTCGATCCGCTCGACGACATGCACATGCACTTCGTCGGCCTCCACCGGGGCGGCTTCGTCGGCCGGGCCCGCGGAGATTGCAATGACCTTGGGACCTTCGCGGGTCTGTTTCACGTAAAGCGAGACCGCGAGGTCGTAAGGCGGCGTCTCTCCCGGCGCATAGCGGCTGGTGGCGTAGCGGCGGCCCGAGCCGCCGCACCAGAACTGGAAACGGCCGGCGAGGCCGGGGAATTTCGTCGCGGCGAGCTCTCCCGCGTATTTCGCTCGTTCGAATCGCGTCATGAGAACAAAACTAGAACATCAATGGTTAATGTCAACTTAACAATTGAGATCAAGTTCTCGTGCGGGCGATTTCCTCCTGTCCCTGTGCGACCAGCCGGGCGGTCGCGGTCTCGATGACATCCTCAAGATGCTTGAGAAATTCGAGCTTCGGCATGCCGGGCTCGATGGGGTCGAGAAACTCCATCCGCACGGTGCCCGGGGTCATGCGGAGCGAACGGCGCGGCCAGAAAAGCCCGGAGTTCAGCGCGACCGGCACGCAAGGGACGTTGAGTTCGCCATAGAGATGCGCGACGCCGTATTTGTAGGAAGGCGGCGCGCCGACCGGACGCCGCGTGCCTTCCGGATAAATGATGATCTGACGACTCTCCTTCATCCGCTCACGGCCGACCTCCGTGATCTGATCGAGTGCCGCTTGCCGCGCACCGCGGTTCACGGGAATGAGGCGGGCCTTCATCGTGTACCAGCCGAACAATGGAATCCATTGCAACTCGCGCTTCAGGACGAAGGTCGGATCGGGAAGCATGGCGGCGATGGTGTAGGTCTCCCACGCCGACTGGTGCTTGGAGGCGACGATGATGCCGCCGGGCGGCACTTTCTCGAAGCCGATGATTACCGGTTCGATGCCTGCGATCCATTTCAGGAGAAAGCGGTTGCCCGCCGCCCAGGAGCGCACCGGAATCCAGACGTAACGGCGCGGCAAGAGCAGCACCGGCAGATAGAACATGATCTGCAGAAAAGTGTTCAGATAGAACGCGACGTTGAAGAGAAGCGAGCGGAAAAGCTGCACGGGCCGGGACTTTCCTTGTTCTTCGCCGCCGAAGGTCTCACGCCGCGCGGACGAGCGCGGCAAGATATTTCAGATATTCGAAAACGAGAAGCCGCACGGTTTGCGGGGTCGACCACCAGCTTTGCTCGCGCATGCGCTCGGTGAACACGGGATAGGGGATCAACTCGATCCCATCGGTCTCCCGTTCGAGTTCGACCAGCGCGCGGGGCATGTGCCAGGCAGACGTCACGATCAGGAGCGACTTGAAGCCGTGCTTCTTCGCCCAGCCCGCGGTTTCGACCGCGTTGCCGAGGGTGTTCTGCGCCTCGTGGCCGAGATCGATGCAACATTCGGAAAGCCGCGCGAAATCCGGAATCTGCTTTTTGAGTTCGTCGGTGGTGGTGATCGGGTTGACGCCGGAAACCAGGAGCCGTTTGCCGCGGTTCTGCGCGAGCAGTTCGATCGCGTCGGCCATGCGCTGGGCGCCGCCGGTCAGCACCACAATGCCGTCGGCGGCGCGCGTGGTGCGCATCTCGACCGAGGGAATTTCCTTCAGATAGACGACGAAGCCCGCAATCAGCCCGGCGATCAGCGCGCCGGAAACACTCCAGAGCAGCACGGACAGAAAGCTTCGCCCGCGCTTTGTGCGCGCGGCATTTCCCGCCATCGGCGGCGAATCCGGCTCGCTCCCCCTCGTCATCCCGTTCATATCCAGCATGGTATTTCCAAATACGGCAAGCAGGCGGCCCATGCGTCTCTTTCGCGCCGGGCGTCCCGTTTCGGGAAGGCCCGGCGGAAAAGGCCGCCGTAGCGGCGCTTTCCACGCAGCAAATGCCCGAATTACGGTTTTCGATCCATTAACGGGTCTTGCGGCATCATGCGCGCAGTAATTGTTGTGTGAGGCTCGCGATGCGTCTGGTTTGCCCGTCCTGCGCGGCAGGATTCGAAGTGAATCCTTCGGCTCTGGAGCCGAATGGCCGTACTGTGCGTTGCGCGGCCTGCAAGACGACTTGGTTCGCGCAAGCGCCCAGTCTCGTGTTCGCGGAAGCCGTGCCGGAACCGGCGGCGCCGATGCCCTGGGTGAGCGCGGAGGATCGCGCCGATCACGACGTGCTCGCGGCGGTTGCAAAGAAAAACCCGGCGGTGATTTCCGAGGACGCCGGACTCGAGCAGATCGCACATTCACCTTCGATTTCTCCGGTCGAGGCAGAAGCGCTACGCCCGAAACGTAAGACGGTGATATCGGCAATGCCGGCGGCACGAACACGTGCGCGCCGCATGCCGCTCAGCTCGGTCGCGATTCTGCTGGCTGCTGTGCTCATGTTCGGTCTGGTCAGCCGCCAGTCGGTCGTGCGGATCGCGCCGGAACTCGCGAGTCTCTATGCAGCAATTGGGCTCCCGGTAAATCTGCGTGGCCTCGAGTTCCAGAACATCCGCACCAAGCAGGAAATTCAGGACGGCGTGACGGTGCTCGCGATCGAAGGCGAGGTCGAGAACATTGCGCAAGGGGCGGTGGAGCTGCCGCGCGTGCGGCTGGCGGTTCTTGGGGACAACGGCGTCGAGCTTTATTCCTGGACCGCGCTTTTGCCGCGATCGATCCTCTATCCTCACGAGCGCGTGCCGTTCAAAAGCCGGCTCGCGTCGCCACCGGCGGCGAGCAAGGAAATCATGGTGCGGTTTCTGTCGCGCCGCGATCTGATGGCGAGCGCCCGCTGAGGCGCGGGCAAGTTACGCGAACCCCGAGGAAGGGATTGCCGTGGCCCGTATCGTAATTGCCGAAGACGAAGAAGCGGCGCGCCTCTTGTTGTCGCGCGCGCTCGAACTCGACGGTCATGTTATCCACGCGGTCGATGACGGCGCTGCCGCGCTCGACTATCTGCAGGCCGGCAACGAAGCCGACCTTCTGCTCACCGATATCTCTATGCCGGTGATGGATGGAATCGCACTTGCGCTTGCGGTCTCGCGCGACTGGCCGCAACTGCCGGTGCTGTTGATGACCGGTTTTGCCGATCAGCGCGAACGCGCGGGCGGTCTTGATGCGCTTATCAAAGGCGTGATCGTGAAGCCGTTCCAGATCGAGGATGTGCGCGCGAAAGTCCGCGAAGCGCTCTCTCAATAGTCCCTGAGCAGCCGATCGAGATAATCGAGTTCGAGTTGCGGCCGGGTCGGCTCGCTCAAACGGCGGCGCAGTTCCTCGAGCACGCGGCGCGCGCGTTGCGCGTCGATCTCGTCCGGCACTTTGACCGTAAAATCGTCGCCGAATTCACGGCTTCGTACCGGACGGCCCAGCGGATCGGTGCGGTCGGCTTCTTCCGCTTCCGGGCCTTCCGGATCGCCCGGACCATCGCCGGGTCCGCGCTGCTGCATGGCGTCGGCCATCGCCTGCGCGCCGCGGCGAAGCTGAGAGAGCGCGCGGCCCTGCGAGTCGGCAGCGCCGTCGGCATCACCCTGACCGAGTTGGTTCTCCGCGTCGCGCATGGCCTGTTCGGCCTTGTCGAGCGCGTCGGCGGAGTCGTTGCCGGGACCGTCCTGGTTGGGCCCGTTCTGTTGCTGGCGCTTGCGCAGCTGCTCCAGCATTTTTTCGAGCTGCTGGCGAAGGTCGCCCTGACCTTGCTTCAACTGGCCCATCTGGTTCTGGCCATTCTTCTTCTGGCCTTCACCCTGTTGCTGCTGGCGGCGATTGTCCTGACCCTGGCGGAAGGTGCGATCGCGCAGACGCTGCTGCTCCTGAATCATACGGCCGAGACGGTCGAGCGGATTTTCCTGATTCTGTTGCGGACCGGCGCGGCGGTTCTTCTGCAGATTCTCCATTAGCGACTGCAACTGATCGAGCAGGCGCTGCGCCTCCTGCCGGTTGCCGTTCTTGGCCATGCGCTCGATGCGGTCGAGCATGTTTTTCAAATCTTGCGGGCGCACCACGCGCGCATTCGGGTCGGGCCGCTGCAAATCCGGATTGTTATTATTGCGCAGCTGCTCGGCGAGCGCCTGCATGTAGCGGTCGAGAGCGGCGCGAAGCTGATCCATCAGCTTCTTGATTTCCTCATCCGATGCGTTGCGCTCGAGCGCCTGGCGCAGCGCGTTTTCGGCGGCGCGCAGATCTCGCTCGACGTCGGAAAGCGTGCCGTCCTCGATCAGTACCGCGACTTCCCAGAGATAGTCGATGACGCCGCGCAGGTCGTCGTCCGTGCGTGCGATACGAAGCCGCGTGCTTGCGGTGCGCAAGCCAAGATAGACGTTCGCTTCCGGCGTGAAGCGCTCCGGCGCGATCATCAAGGCGTCGAGTGCCGCCTGCACGCGGCCGCGTGCATTCGCGTCGAAGGCAAGCTCGCGGCGCTGCTCGATCAGCACGCGGGCGAGCGGCTTCTGGAACGAGCGCTGCGGAATCGTGAGTTGGCGCGGTTCGCTTTTGCCTTCGTTGCCGCCTTCGTCGCGGGCAATCAGCGTCATCGTCACGGTCGCTCCCGCCCAGGGATGCTCGGTCAGATCCTTGGTGGTCTGGCCGACGCCGCTCTTGGTGCGCGCCTGCGGCAACACCAGCGCGAAATTCGGCGCGGGGACGAGCGGGCGCGGCGTGAGCGAACTCGCATTCGGATCGAGCGGCATCACGCGCTCGAACTGCGCTTCGGCAGCGGTGACGCCGTAATCGTCGCTGATGCCATAGGCGAGATGGAGCGCGCCGCGGCCCGCGATTTCGGGGTCTTTCGCGAGTTGGATTGTCGGCGGCTGGTCGGCGATCGCGCGGAACGACCACTTCGCCTCGCCGACGGGAAGGCCCTTCACCGTGATCGAGGCATCTTCGAGAATACGGAAGTGCCGTTCGATGCCGGTCTTCTCGGCGCCGGTTTTGGTGGCGTCGGGCTTCTCGTTCGGCTCTTCCTGCAATTTTCCGTCGATGACGAGATCGAGTGCCGCGAGATTGGTGCCGCGCACGATCAGGATGCTTCCCGCCGGAACGGAAACCTGCGCAACTTCGCCGGGCGCGGCTTCGTCGTGGCGGATACCGGCAAGCAGCACCGGTGCGCGGGCGGTATAAAGCGGCGGCGTGATCCACGCGTCCACGCGATAAAGCCGCGGGGTGAGCGCGCCGGTCCAGTCGAAGGCGGCGGCGACGCGGCGCGTGCCGTCCGCATCCGCGATGAAATAGGTTGCAACCACGGCAAGCAGGATCAGTGCGCGAAACGCGAACGGATCGCGCAGCGCAAGACGCGGGCGCGGCATGCCGGCGCGAAGATTCTTCGCAGCCTCCGCGGTGCGCGCGAGATGCGCGCGCCAGAGCGCTGCCGCCATCGGGTCTTCGGATTTGGTCGCGAGCTTGTCGGTGAGCGCGGTCGCGGGGCGGTGTGTTGCCGCGTTATTGCGGTCGAGCCGCGTGACACCTTCGCGCAAGCCGGGAATGCGAATGCGGATCGTGGGAATAAGGACCGCGATCAGAAGCAGCGCGAAGAACACGCTGCCTGCGATGCGGCCGTAAGGTGGAAGCGAAATCCATAAGCCCGCCCAGGAAAGGCTTAGAAAAATTCCGGCGAGCGAGAGCACCGCGACCAGAACCGGCCACACGCTTTCCCATAGCAGTGCCTGGCGGGCACGAGCGACAGCAAGCGAGAGCACTGCAAGCGCTTCGCGCACGACCCCGGAGGGAACTTCGCTGCCGTTTTTTGTATCAGGTGCGCCGCTCAACTAGCCGGTTCCTCGCGGGGTCACCCCATGCCCTGCAAGAAGTTTACCGGGCGAAACCGCCCGCGGCCAATGACTTTTCGGCGATGCAATATTTCAGCGCTGCCAAGGCGCGAGCCTGTCGAGCGCAATAATGGCGGCGGCGTCGAAACGCGGCCGCACCACGGCGTATTCGCCTTCGCGGACAAGCACTTCGGGAATGAGCGCGCGGGTGTTGTAGGTCGATGCCTGCACCGCGCCATAGGCGCCGGCGGTCATGACAGCCACGAGATCGCCCTCCTTCATTTCCGGCAGGCGGCGGCCGAGCGCCAGATAATCGCCCGATTCGCACACCGGCCCGACCACATCCGCCGTGACCCACGGCGCATCGAGGGCTGCTTCCTGCACCGGCTTGATCTCGTGATACGCCTCGTAAAGCGTCGGGCGGATCAGATCGTTCATCGCGGCGTCCACGATCAGGAAATTCTTTGCTTCGCCCTGCTTCCAGAAGATCACGCGGCTGACAAGAATCCCTGCGTTGCCGACGATCATGCGGCCAACCTCGAATACGAGCTTCGCGTCCAGTCCCTTCAGATGCTTCTTCACGACTGCCGCATATTCGGTCGGCAAAGGCGGAGGCGTGTTGTTGTCCTGATAGGGAATGCCCAGGCCCCCGCCAAGATCGAGATGATCGATCGTGTGACCGGCAGCGCGCAGATCGCGCGCGAGTTCCGCCATCAAGGCGCTCGCGTTATCGAATGGCGAGAGTTCGACGATCTGGCTGCCGATATGCATATCGATACCGGCGACGCGAATGCCGGGAAGCGCCGCGGCCTCCGCGTAAACTTCGCGCGCGCGCGAGATCGGAATGCCGAACTTGTTCTCGCTTTTTCCGGTTGCGATCTTGGCATGCGTCTTCGCATCGACATCCGGGTTCACGCGCACCGAAACCGGCGCCTTTACGTTCAGGGACTGCGCGACTTCGGAGAGCGCGAGCAGCTCGGGTTCGCTCTCAACATTGAAGCAATAGATTCCGGCGCGCAGCGCCGCCGCCATTTCCTCGCGCGTCTTGCCGATGCCGGAGAATACGATCTTGTTCGCGGGTACGCCCGCCTCGAGCGCGCGCGTAAGCTCGCCGCCGGAAACGATGTCGGCGCCGGCGCCGAGTTTTGCGAGGGTCGCGATCACCGCCTGATTGGAGTTCGCCTTCAGCGCGAAGCAGACCAGCGACGGGGTATCCGCAAAGGCGTCCGCGAAGACGCGGTAGTGCCGCGTCAGCGTCGCGCTCGAGTAGCAATAGAACGGCGTGCCGACTTCGCGCGCGAGCGCGGTCAGATCGACGTCTTCGGCGTGCATGACGCCGTTACGGTAGGCAAAGTGATGCATCGAAGAGGAACGTTATCAGAGCAGGTCGTCGAGGATGAAGCCGCGATCCGGCCGTGGCGGTTTGCTGGTCACGGGGACGTTGCCCTGTTTCAGGCGCTTCTTCTTGGGCTCCTGCGATGCCGACGTGCTGAACGGCACCGTGAAGCCCCGGCTGCTCGTGGTCACGGTCTTGGTCGAGGTGACCGAGGTCGCGCTCGAATCCGGCGTGACCGTGGTCTGGAGCGGGCTGGGCGCGGCCGTATTTTCCGCGCCGAGCGGCGGCTCCAGCGGGCCCTTTACGCCGCAACCGGCAAGCACAAGCGTGCCCGCGAGCAGGGCCATCGGAACGATGCGGTTGGAGCGGTCAGCCAAAGGAAATCTCCCCAGATGCGGCGTGCTAGTAGCTGAAAACCGCGGCCAAAGCGAGGCCGGGGCTCATGGCTTCATTTCGGGTCGTGACCCAGCTTCTTCAGCCAGCGCTTGGCCTGCACGCGGACGTTTTTCGGCGCGGTGCCGCCGTAACTGACGCGACTTGCCACCGATTTCGTGACCGAAAGCACGTTGAAAATGTCGTCGGTGATCCGAGGCTCCACCGCCTGCATCTCGGCAAGCGGCAGGCGGTGAAGCGGCAGCTTCGCGTTCGACGCCTTCGCGACGATGGAGCCGGTGATGTGGTGCGCTTCGCGGAACGGGATGTTCAGCGTCCGCACCAGCCAGTCGGCAAGATCGGTCGCAGTTGAATAGCCGTCGCCAGCCAATGCCTTCATCCGCTTCTCGTCGGCAACGAGGTCGCGCGTCATGCCGGCGGTCGCCGCGATCACGATCGAGAAATCCGAAAGCGCGCGGATGGTGCCGTCCTTGTCTTCCTGCATGTCTTTTGCGTAGGCGAGCGGAAGGCCCTTCATGACGACCAGCAACTGCACGAGTGCGCCGATGATCTTGCCGGCTTTCGCGCGCACGAGTTCGGCCGCATCCGGGTTACGCTTCTGCGGCATGATCGAGGAGCCGGTGGTGAATTTGTCGGAGAGCGCGATGAAACCGAACGCCGGTGTGGTCCAGATCACGATTTCTTCGGCGAAGCGCGACAGATGCATCGCGCAGATCGAAGCGGCCGATAGCGTCTCCAGCACGAAGTCGCGGTCGGATACCGCGTCCAAGCTGTTCGCCGTCGGCCGGTCGAAGCCGAGCGCTTTGCTCGTCATGTCGCGGTCGATGGGAAACGACGTGCCGGCGAGCGCGGCCGAGCCCAGCGGATTTTCGTTCATTCTCTTTCTTGCATCGGCAAGCCGCCCGCGGTCGCGCGAAAGCATCTCGACGTAAGCGAGAAGATGATGCCCGAAGGTGACGGGCTGCGCGGTCTGCAAATGCGTGAAGCCCGGCATTACGGCTTCGGCATATTCCAGCGCTTTTTGCGCGAGCGCGAGTTGCAGATCGGCAAGCGACTTGTCGAGGCCGTCGATGGTGTCGCGGATGTAAAGCCGGAAGTCGGTCGCGACCTGATCGTTTCTGGAGCGCGCGGTGTGGAGGCGTCCGGCGGCGGGGCCGATCAACGCGGCGAGGCGGCTCTCGACATTCATGTGAATGTCCTCGAGCTGCTTCGAGAAGACGAACTTGCCGCTTTCGATCTCGGCCAGAATGGCATCCAGCCCCTGCGCGATTTTGTCCGCGTCGGCTGCCGTAATGATGCCTTGGGCTGCCAGCATCGAGGCATGCGCCTTGGAGCCGGCGATGTCCTGTGCGAACAAGTGCCGGTCGAAGTCGATCGAGGCGTTGATTTCCTCGAGGATCGCGTCGGGGCCCGCCGCGAACCTGCCGCCCCACATCTTGTTGCTCATGCTCGAACTCTGTTGTCTCGAACCCTGACGGCCTGAACCATGACCGCTCCAAATCCCGAACCGGCCGCACGCGTAATCTGGCTGCGCCGCGTACGCTATTTATTGCTTGCGGCATTCCTCGGCACGATTGCGGGGTTCGCCGGGGTATATCTGACCGGAGGCTTGCCGCGCAACGCAGGCGTCGTTCCGGACGCATCCTGTGTTAACGCGAGCCTCACCGCCAAACGGTTAATGCCGCTCGCCAAGGGCGAAGTCGCGGCTTTCTCGCCGAATGCGAGCCCGCGCCGCGCGACGCCGATTACCTTCAAGGACGGCAGCGGCCGGACCGTCAGCCTCGAGGATTTCAAGGGCCGGGTCGTGCTCATCAATCTCTGGGCGACGTGGTGCGTGCCTTGCCGCAAGGAAATGCCGGCGCTGGATGAGTTGGAGAGCAAGCTCGGCGGGCAGGATTTCGCAGTGCTTGCGATCAATCTCGACCAGCGCGGCGGCGACAAGCCGAGGAAATTTCTGGAAGAGATCAAGGTGAAGCATCTGGTCTATTACGAGGACCCGACGACGAACGTCTTTCAAAAGCTGAAAGGCGCGGGCCGCGCGCCGGGACTGCCTTCCACGATTTTGGTCGACCGCGACGGGTGCGAACTCGGCTTCATGCCGGGACCGGCGGAGTGGTCGGGAGAAGACGCACTCGCGCTGATCCGCGCGGCGCTCGCGAAGAACTGAGACGACGCTCGTTTAGACTTGGATGTCGAGGTTCTGTCCGAGACCGTTCGCGGCGTCGGCGAGCTTTTGCAGATTCTGCTCGGCGGCCTCGATCAGCTGCGCGATAGACTTCTCGCTCGCCGCGTTCATCTTCGCGAACTTGGCGGCAAGCGCCATCTGCATCTGCGCGGTTTTGCCGGCCATGACGGCGGAGACGAGGGCGGTTTCCATGGCCGTGAAAATGGCGGCCGCGGGTTAAGGAACGCTTAGCGCTTACCGATCAGCGCGTGGGAACCGGCTTTTCGCCGCGATAATCGTAGAAGCCGCGCTTGGTCTTGCGCCCCAACCAGCCGGCTTCAACGTATTTCACGAGAAGCGGGCAGGGGCGGTACTTGGAATCCGCGAGTCCTTCGTGCAGCACCTGCATCACCGAAAGCACGGTATCCAGGCCGATGAAGTCGGCAAGTTGCAGCGGGCCCATCGGATGGTTCGCGCCCAGCTTCATCGCCTTGTCGATCGCTTCCACCGAACCGACGCCTTCGTAGAGCGTGTAGATCGCTTCGTTGATCATCGGCAACAGGATTCGGTTCACGATGAAGGCGGGGAAATCTTCCGCGACCGCGTAGGTCTTCTGTAAACGCGAGACGAATTCCTTCGATGCTTCGAAGGTGTCCTCGTCGGTCGCGATGCCGCGCACGAGTTCTACCAGTTCCATCAGCGGCACCGGATTCATGAAGTGAATGCCGATGAATTTCTCCGGGCGGTCGGTGGAAGCGCCGAGGCGTGTGATCGAAATGGAGGAAGTGTTCGAGGCAAGCAGCGCGTCCTTCGGCATCATCGCCGAAAGCTCGCCGAAAATCTTCTTCTTGATCTCTTCCTTTTCAGAAGCCGATTCGATCACGAGATCGCAGTCGGTGAGATCCTTGTAGCTTGCGGCCGGCGCGATGCGTGCGAGCGCGGTCTGACGGTCGCTTTCGGAAATCTGCGCCTTCGAGACCTGGCGCTGCATGTTGCCGTTGATGGTGGCAAGGCCCGCCTTGATGCGGTCGTCGGAGATATCGTTGAGCTTTACGTCGTAGCCAGCGATCGCGCAGACATGGGCGATGCCGTTGCCCATCTGGCCCGCGCCGATCACACCGATTTTTTTCAAGGCTTTCATCGCGCGGGCCGCTCGCTATTTGCTGAGTTCTTTTTCGAGTTCGGGCAGTACCTGGAACAGATCGCCGACAAGACCGTAGTCGGCGACCTGGAAGATCGGCGCTTCTTCGTCCTTGTTGATCGCGACGATCACTTTCGAGTCCTTCATGCCGGCGAGATGCTGGATCGCTCCGGAAATGCCGACGGCAATGTAAAGCTCGGGCGCGACCACCTTGCCGGTCTGGCCGACCTGCCAGTCGTTCGGCGCGTAACCCGCATCGACCGCGGCGCGCGAGGCGCCCATCGCGGCGCCGAGTTTGTCGGCGACCGGCTCGATGTACTTCGCGAAGTTTTCCTTATTCGCCATGGCGCGGCCGCCGGAAATGATGATGCGCGCCGAGGTGAGTTCGGGACGATCCGACTTGGAGAGCTCTTCGCCGACGAAGGAGGAAATGCCCGGATCGCCCGCGGCTTCCGCGTTCTCGACGGAAGCCGAGCCGCCTTCGCCCGCCGCCTGGAAGGAAGCGGTGCGAACGGTGATGACTTTTTTCTTGTCGGTGGACTGCACCGTCTGGATCGCGTTGCCGGCATAGATCGGACGCTGAAAGGTATCGGCGCTCTCGACCTTGGTGACTTCGGAGATCTGCATCACGTCGAGGAGTGCCGCGACGCGCGGCATGAAGTTCTTGCCGCTCGTTGTCGCCGGCGAAACGATCGCGTCATAGTTCGCGGCGAGCTTTACGATGAGAGCCGCCATCGGCTCGGCGAGCTTGTTCTTGTAAGTGGCGTTGTCGGCGAGCAGCACCTTCTTCACGCCTGCGAGCTTCGCGGCGTCGTCTGCGACGGCCTTCGCACCTTCGCCCGCGACCAGCACATCGACGTCGCCGCCGAGTGCGGCTGCTGCGGTCAGTGCTTTCGCGGTCGCAGGACTCAGCATCTTGTTGTCGTGTTCGGCAATCAGGAGTGTCGCCATGATCAGATCACTCCCGCTTCGTTCTTCAGTTTATCGACGAGCGCGGCGACCGAATCGACCTTCACGCCGGCCTTGCGGCCCGCCGGTTCGGCGGTCTTCACGACCTTCAGGCGCGGCGCGACATCGACGCCGTAGTCGGCGGGTGTCTTTTCGTCGATCGGCTTCTTCTTCGCCTTCATGATGTTCGGGAGCGACGCATAGCGCGGCTCGTTCAAGCGCAGATCGGTGGTGACGATCGCAGGCAGTTTCAGCTTCACGGTCTGCAGGCCGCCGTCGATTTCGCGCGTCACACTCACGCTGTCCGCTTCCATCGCGACTTTTGAAGCGAAAGTGCCCTGCGGCCAGTTCAGGAGCGCTGCCAGCATCTGGCCGGTCTGGTTACTGTCGTCGTCGATCGCTTGCTTGCCGAGGATCACGAGGTTCGGCTTCTCGGCGTCGACGATACCCTTGAGAATCTTGGCGACCGCCAGCGGTTCGACCGGTCCGTCGTTCTTCACGAGGATGCCGCGGTCGGCACCCATCGCGAGCGCGGTGCGGATGGTTTCGGACGCCTGCTGCGGACCCACCGAAACCGCGACGATTTCGGTCGCCTTGCCGGCTTCCTTCATGCGGATTGCCTCTTCGACGGCGATTTCGTCGAAGGGGTTCATCGACATCTTGACGTTTGCGAGATCGATGCCGGAGCCGTCGGGCTTCACGCGCGCCTTTACGTTGAAATCGATAACACGCTTTACTGCGACCAGAACTTTCATCCGCGCCCCATTTGTTGCGGTGCGGCGGGCAAACTATGGCTGGTCCTTGGGCCTGTCAACGCGAACCACGACCGTCGGCGCGTCGATCTGGGGCACCGGCGCTTCGGTCGTTCCCTCCGCGACCGGCTCGACCGGCGAAACCGTTGCGGCATCCGCCACCGCCGCGATCGTATCGGGCTCGCCCTTGAACAGGCCGACTTCCTGGCGGCGCATTAGAATGACGAGGATGAGACCCGCGCCGAAGCCGCCGATATGCGCCCACCACGCGACATTATCCATCGAGCGGTAAAGGACCTGCGCGAGATTGAAAAGCAGGTAGATGCCGAGCACCCAATAGGCACGCAACTTGATCGGAATGCGCGTGAAGAACAGCACCCAGACTTTCGCGCGCGGGAACAGCACGAGATAGGCAGCGAGCAGACCAGAAATCGCGCCGGATGCGCCGATCAGCGGCGTCGTCGAACTGCTTTGCGCAAGAAAATGCACGAGACCCGCCGCGACACCGCAGGCGATGTAGAACAGAAAATAGCGGAAACGGCCCAGCGCGTCCTCGACGTTGTCGCCGAACACCCAGAGGAAGATCATGTTGCCGAACAGGTGACCGAGATCGCCGTGCAGGAACATGTAAGTGAAGAGTTTAATGCCCGGCACCTGCGCGATGATCGCGGGCACATCGGTCGAACTGCCGGAGTTCGCGAGAATCGACGCCGGCATGAAGCCGAGGTTGCGGTTCAGGTAGTCGTCGAAATTCCAGACGAGGCCCGACTGAAACAGGAAATAAATGAGAATGTTCGCAGCCATCAGTCCCCAGGTGACGTAGGGACGCTTGATGTAGCGAAGCTGGTTGTAATCGTAGACCGGGAGAAAAACCATGAGCGGCTCAGCGGTTCGCGCCCGGCACCCATAACACGTCGCGTTCGCCCCGGCCATTGACGTAACGCGCCGCCACGAACAGGAGATCCGAAAGGCGGTTCAGATAGCGGATCGCTGCGGGATTCACTTTTTCGCCGCTTCGCTGGGAAAGTTCGACCGCGAGCCGCTCGGCGCGGCGGCAGATGGTCCGCGCGAGATGCAGATAGGCCGCCGAAGCCTCGCCGCCCGGCAGCACGAAAGAGCGCAAGGGTTTGAGCGAGGCGTTGAGTTTATCGATCTCCGCTTCCAGCCGCTCGACCTGCGCTTCGACCACGCGCAACCGTTCCTTCGGCGCGTTCTCGGTTTCGGGTACCGCGAAGTCCGCGCCGAGATCGAACAGGTCGTTCTGCACGCGGTTCATGATCGCGTTCACTTCCGGCTCGTTCGAAAGATGCAGACGGGCGATGCCGATCGCGGCATTGGTTTCGTCGACCGTGCCATAGGCATCGACGCGCAGATCGGATTTCAGGCGCCGTTCGCCGCTCCCCAGCGCAGTGGTGCCGTCGTCGCCGGTCTTTGTGTAGATGCGGTTCAGCACAACCAAGCGTGAAGTCTCCTTCGAGAACCCGGTTGTAGCCTATTTTTCGTGCCGCCGAAATTTCGCTATTTGCCGAGCACCCAGAGGGTGAACATCACCAGCGCGATCGCGATACCCTGCAAAAGCACCCGCATCCGCATCAGCTTCTGCGAGGTGTTGCCGGAGCCGCCTTTGAGCAAATTCCACAGGCCCAGGATCAGCACGATGCCGACCGCGATCAGCGCCAACGGCACCACAATGTTTTGCAGGATCGAACCCATCAGGCTTCTCCTCGGATCTTGTTAATTCAGCGATGCAAGCGCGATGTTGAGTGCCGTAGCGTAGCTGATCCATAGGAGATAAGGCAGAAGCAGGCTCGCGGCAAAGCGATCCACCTTCCAGGCGGCGTAAATCGTCATTGCGACCAGAGCGTCCAGCGCGAAAATCGTGAATAGCCCACCGCCGATCGATTCCGCGCCGAAGAAAATCCACGACCAGGCAACGTTCAGCGAGAGCTGAAGTATAAACAGTGTAATCGCCCGCTTCCGCATCTCACCGCGCGGCGCTTCCCAAAGCCGCCAGAGCGAGAATGCCATCAGGCCATACAGAATATTCCATACGATCGGGAAAACGTAGTTTGGCGGCGTGAAGGAAGGCTTGTTAAGCGTCGCGTACCAAGTCGGAATTTTCGGCGTGGTCGCAACCGCGCCGAGAGCCGCCGCACCGAAACAGATCGCAATACAGATAACGAGCCTCGCAATCGGTCTGGCCAACATCAGTGCACCAGATGCTTCTCGATCTCGTCCGCGGGCATCTTCACGAGGTCCTTGTCGATCTCCTTTTGCAGCGCTTGTTTGATCGCAGGCGTGTAATGCTCGCGGAGCATGCCGAGAGCGCGGGGCGGCGCGACGATAACGACTTCTTTCGGCGCGCCCGCATGTACCGCGGCATGTAATTTTTCCGCGAGGCTTTTGAGAAAGATCGCTTCCGCCTGGTCGTGCCAATCGGTCTGACCGACGGCGCTGCGGCCATGACCGACAGAAGAGTGCGCGCGTCCCGGTCTGTCGGCGCCCTGTTCGGCGGTCGATGGGTTTTCGTGTTCGAATACTTCGCGCATCCGCAGGTCGGGATATTCGCGGTCGCCGACGTTCTCGAAGAAGAGCGCCTTGCCGCCGTCGCAGACGAGAATCCAGCCGCCAGTACCGATTTTCAGCTTTTCCAAGAGAGTCCTCCGCTATCGTTGCCGTCAACGCAGCAGGTGGCAAGGAGTTGCCTCGGGCTACCTCCGCGCTGTTTTCAGCCTAGCCATTATCAGTTCCGGAGAGAATGCATTTGCGCGCGGTCAAACCCGAGGCGGTCAGTTGGTGCCGTCGAGCAGACGGCGCGCGATTACCTGCGCCTGAATTTCTGCCGCCCCCTCGAAGATCGAGAGGATGCGCGCGTCCGCGAGCACGCGCGACACCGGATATTCCATCGCAAACCCGTTGCCGCCGTGGATCTGCAACGCATTGTCGGCCGAAGCCCAAGCGATGCGGGCAGCAAGCAATTTCGCCATGCCGGCCTCAAGATCGCAGCGGCGCCCGGAATCCTTTTCGCGCGCCGCGTGATACGTGAGCTGCCGCGCGATCAGAATTTCGGCGGCCATGCTCACGATCTTGTCGGAGACGCGCGGAAACGAATAAAGCGGCTTGCCGAACTGGATGCGCTCGTGCGCGTAGCGAAGCCCTAGCTCCATCGCGCATTGCGCGACCCCGATCGCGCGCGCCGCGGTCTGGATGCGCGCCGCCTCGAAGGTCTGCATCAGTTGCTTGAAGCCGTTGCCTTCCACGCCGCCGAGCAGGTTCTCGGCTTTCACCTCGAAGCCGTCGAAGCCGATTTCGAATTCCTTCATGCCGCGATAGCCGATGACTTCGATCTCGCCGCCGGTCATGCCTTCGGCCGGGAACGGATTTTCGTTATCGCCGCGCGGCTTTTCCGCGAGCAGGATGGAAAGGCCCTGATAGCCTTTTTCTTCCGGCTTGGTCCGGCACAGCAGCGTCATCAGGTCGGCGCGAACCGGATGCGTGATCCAGGTCTTGTTACCGTACACCTTATAGACGTCGCCGTTCTTCTCGGCGCGCGTCTTGAGCGACGCAAGATCGGAGCCGGTGTTCGGCTCGGTGAAGACGGCCGTGGGCAGGATTTCGCCAGACGCGATCTTCGGCAGCCATTGCTGCTTCTGTTCGTCGGTACCGCCGCCAAGAATCAGCTCCGCCGCGATCTCCGAGCGGGTGCCGAGCGAGCCGACGCCGATCCAGGCGCGCGAAAGCTCTTCGGAGACGAGCACCATCGACTCCTTGCCAAGGCCGAGGCCGCCGTATTCTTCCGGGATCGTGAGCCCGAAGACGCCGAGCTCGGCCATCTTCGAAATGATCTCCATCGGAATGTATTCGTTCTTCAGATGCCATTCGTGCGCATGCGGCACGACTTCGCTCTCCGCGAAGCGGTGCATTTCCGCACGCATGGCATCTAACGTCTCGTCGAGGCCGGCGTCGCCGATGGTCAGCGAGCCTTGCGCTTTGGCGATCAGCTTCGCGAGCGCGGCGCGCGTCACGGCGTTGTTGCCGGCGATCAGTTCCTTCACCGCTGGCGTCATGCGCGCAGTTGCCTTCTGCTCGGTCACGCCGAGATCGGCGAGACGCAGCATCTCGCCCTGGCTCATCGGGATGCCGCCGAAAATCTGCGCGAGGTACTCGCCGGCGCCGACCCGCACCAGCAGTTCCTCGATCTCGCCGAAACGGTTCGCCTCGATCATGCGGCCGGTATAGGCGGCAAGCTGCCGGACCGATTCCACGTAGGTCGCAAGCCAGGCATAGCCGTGCGCGGCGTGCTGCTCGCGCTCGAGCGCGGCCGACGAAAGCTTGCCCCCTTCCGTTACCTTCAGGCGCACTGAGGCGGCGGCTTCGGCAAGGAGCGCTTGTACCGAATCGCTCGCTTCGATCAGGAGCGGCAGGAGATCGGTATCGGCGCCGGCGGCGCGGGAGGCGGCTTGCGTCATCGGTAGCCCTTTTAGCGGAGTAAGCGGCGCATCCTTATTGGTGCATTGCACAAAAGCAAGAGGCAACCAGTTGTTAACCCTCCAGCCGCTTTACTCGCGGGGTTTCTACAGGGCGCGGCCCCGGATGGCACAGCCTCCGGTGCGGTGCGCTCGGCTACGCAAGGGCTCGGGGATGTCGTTGCCGCAACTCGCCACTTTCATTTTACGCCGACTGCCGGCGCTTTCGGTTCGCGCGCGCATCTTCACACTCGCGCTGATCCCGGTCGTGGGTCTCGCCATCATCGGCATCTTCTTCGCGAACGGCGAGCGCACGGTCAGCGCTTCCTTCGAGACGGTGCAGAACTCAAGCGATCTCGCCAACGCAAGCCGCGAGTTTAACAGCGCGCTTTCGGTCATGCGCGTGGCGATGAAGGATTACGTCGAGGGCAAGGACCGCGCGCAGAAGCAGGCCTTCTACGATCAACTCAGTATCGCCCTCGAAAATCTGACCACGATCGAAAAATACGCGGAGAAGCGCGACGCCACCACGATTGCGAAATTGCGCGGTTCGCTGGTGACGCTGCGCTCCAACTTCGAATATCTCGCCAAGGCGAAAAGCGAGCTCGGCTTCTCGGAAGAGGAGGGCATTCGCGCCCGCTTCGCTGAGGCGGCGGCCAAGGTGGAAACGCTCGTCACGTCGGACGTAGCGAAGATGTCCGAACTCGACGCGCTGCGCCTGATTGCATCGCTTTCGCAGTTACGCCGCTACGAGATGGAGTTCATTCTTTCCGGAGATCTTTCCGCGACCTACCGAATTTACGGCGAACTCGCGACTTTCACCGGCCATCTCGGAAAGTCCGGACTTCCCGAGGCATTGAAGAACGGAATCACGGAAGCGGTCGAGAAGTACCGCAACGAATTCGGCGAGTGGATTTCGCAGACGCGCGTAGTCTCGACGCAGTCGATCGTGATCCAGAATTCCACCGCGGACATGCAGACCGCGACCGACAACATCATCATCCATGCGAAGCAGGCGCAGGCTACCGCGGCCAATTCTCTGGACGTATCGCAGTCGCGCACGCGCAATATCATCATCAGCGTTGGGATCGCGGTGGCGTTCCTTGGTCTTGCGCTCAACTGGCTGATCGGCTTGAGCGTGACGGGGCCGCTGCGCGGACTGTCCGAAGTCATGCGCCGCCTTGCGGGCGGCGAAACCGTTACCGATATTCCGGCGGTCAACGCGCGCGACGAAATCGGCGCGATGGCGCGCACCGTGGTCGTGTTCCGCGATAACGCGCGCGAGCGAAAGCGCCTCGAGGGCGAACAGGCCGATGCTTCCAGCCAACGCGAAAAGCGTGTGCGTGTCGTTGAAGAACTGATCCGCCATTTCGGCGAGAGCGCCAACTCCGGTCTCGATGCCGTGCGCAAGGCCTCGCAAAAGCTGACGAGCGCCGCCGACAAGCTGGAAACCACCGCGGGCAACGTCGATTCCGAGGCATCGCGCGCGGGGCAGGCGGCGGGTGCTGCCTCCTCGAACGTCGCGCAGGCCGCGGTCGCGACCGAGCAGCTTTCGGTTTCGGTGTCCGAAGTCGCGCACCAGACCGCTACTTCCACCGAAGTCGCGAACCGCGCCGTTGCCGAGGCGCAGCGTTCGGTCGCGATCATGCGAAACCTGGGCGACGCCGCGTCGCGGATCGGCGAGGTCGTCGGTCTCATTCAATCCATCGCCGCGCAGACAAATCTGCTTGCGCTCAACGCCACGATCGAAGCCGCGCGTGCCGGCGATGCCGGCAAGGGTTTCGCGGTGGTTGCGCAGGAAGTGAAATCGCTGGCCGCGCAGACCGCGCGCGCGACCGAAGACATCGCGCACCAGATCGGTTCGATCCAAGAAGCCTCCGGGGATGCCGCTACAGCAATCGACACGGTTTCGACCGTGATCGAGGAAATGTCGGCGATCGCATCCTCCATCGCGTCGGCGATCGAGGAGCAGAACGCGGCTGTGGTTTCGATCGCCGAGAACGTCGGGCGCGCGTCGAACGACGCCGATGCCGGCGCCGGCGCGATGAAATCGGTGCAGACGGCGGCTGCCGGAGCGACTGCAACCGCAAGCGAAGTTGCTGGGCTGGCCATTCATCTCGGCGGTGAAGCCGAGAAGCTCGATGCCGCGATCCGCGATTTCCTTCGTGCGGTCCGCGCCGCATAAATCGCAAGACTTATACTTACCAAGACTTGCATTTCCGCCGGTAAATCGCGATCTGAAGGGATATTCCCAAGCAGGAATCCCGCTTGCCGAAACCTGTTCGCATCGCCATCGACGCCTTCTGGCGCTTCAACGACGACGACGGCTGGGCGATCGCCAGTCACATCGCGCTTTCGGGCCTGATGGCGCTGTTTCCTTTTATGATCTTTGTCACGTCGCTTGCCGCGGTGTTCGGCTCGAAGGAACTCGCCGATAACACCGCGCAGATTTTGCTCGATACCTGGCCGAAAGAAGTCGCGGGTCCCATCGCGCGCGAAATCCACGACGTGCTTACGAGCGTCCGCACCGACGCGCTCACCTTCGGCATCGCGCTCGCGGTTTATTTCTCGTCCAGCGGAATCGAAAGCCTGCGGATCGGTCTGAACCGCGCCTATGACGTCGGCGAGCAGCGCCATTTCTGGTGGCTGCGACTCGAATCCATCGGCTATGTGCTGATCGGCGCCGCCGGACTGCTCGCACTTTCCTTTCTCGTCGTGCTGTGGCCGCTGATGTGGCAGACCGCGGTGAAGTTCATCCCGGCACTCGAGCCATTCCGCGGCATTGCAGCTTTCGTACGCTACGCGACGGCGTCCGCGGTATTGGTCGTCGCCTTGATCGTTGTGCACATGTGGCTGCCAGCCGGACGACGGACCTTGAGCGAGGTCGCGCCGGGCATCATCGTGACGCTGATTTTATGGCTGATCGCGGGCGCCGCGTTCGGCTATTACCTCGGCCGGTTCTCTTACAATTACGTCACGACCTATGCCGGGCTTGCTTCTGTGATGATCGCACTCGTGTTTCTCTACACGACCGCGTCGATCTTCATTTACGGCGGCGAGTTGAACGCAGCGATCAAGGACGTACGCTACGCTCCCGCGATCCAGAAGACGCCGAGAAAGACGAAGCGGCGGAAGCGCTAGACCTTCGTTCCGGAAGCTTCAATCACGTCGTCAAAGCTACGCATGCCGGGGCGTTGCGCGTTGACGAGCACCGCCATGTTGCCGGGCTTGTGTTGGTTCTTCCACATCTTGGTGTGGGCGTGCGGAATTTCCTTCCACGGCAGCACTTCGCTCATGCAAGGATCGACCCGGCGGTCGAGCACGAACTGGTTCGCAGCCGCGGCCTGCTTCAGGTGCGCGAAGTGCGAGCCCTGAACGCGCTTCTGCCGCATCCAGACGTAACGGGCGTCGAACGTGATATTGAAGCCGGTGGTACCGGCGCAGAACACGACCATGCCGCCGCGCTTCACGACCAGACAGGAAACCGGAAAAGTGCTTTCGCCCGGATGTTCGAAGACGATATCGACGTCCTTCTTGCCGGTAATATCCCAGATCGCCTTGCCGAACTTGCGGGCTTCTTTCACCCACTCGTTATATTCCGGCGTGTTGACCGTGGGCATCTGGCCCCAGCACTTGAAATCTTTGCGGTTGATAACGCCCTTGGCGCCGAGGCCGAGCACATAATCGCGCTTGTCGTTATCGGAAATGATTCCGATCGGATGCGCACCCGAGGCAGCGGCGAGCTGCACGCCGAACACGCCGAGGCCGCCCGATGCGCCCCAGATCAACACGTTATCGCCCGGCTTGATCGTGTGCGGCGCGTGGCCGAACAGCATGCGGTAGGCGGTGGCGAGGGTCAGCGTGTAGCAGGCCGACTCCTCCCACGTGAGATGCTGCGGGCGCGCCATCAACTGGCGCGACTGCACGCGGCAAAACTGCGCGAACGATCCGTCGGGCGTTTCGTAACCCCAGATGCGCTGCGAGGGCGAAAACATCGGATCGCCGCCATTACACTCCTCGTCATCGCCGTCGTCCTGATTGCAGTGGACGATGACTTCGTCGCCGACCTTCCAGCGCTTTACCTTTGCGCCGACTGCCCAGACGATTCCGGAAGCGTCCGAGCCCGCGACATGGAACGGCTGTTTGTGCACGTCGAACGGAGAGATCGGCTGGCCCAAGCCTGCCCAGACGCCGTTGTAATTCACGCCCGCCGCCATCACGAGCACGAGCACGTCCTCGTCGCCGACCGGCCAAGTCGGCACGACCTCGATCTGCATGGACTGCTCGGGCGGGCCGTGGCGTTCGCGGCGGATCGCCCAAGCGTACATTTTCGACGGAACGTGACCGAGCGGCGGGATTTCGCCGATCTCGTAGAGATCCTTTGGACCTGTCTGCAACTTCGTGACGGCCGACATGGCAGCTCCGGAAAGAAAAAGTCTCGGTTTGATGACGGGCGGAGCATGGCCCAAAGCATGTTGCAGCGCAATGTGCCTAAGGGCGAAGCAGCGACTTAAGCCTTCCGCAAGCCGGAACCGCTAGCGTCCGGAAATGATGCCTTCCGACGCGACGTCACCGGCGCAGACGCGCCCGCTTCCGAAATGGTTCGAGTTGTTGCTGTTCGCTTTCGCGGTCGCCAACCTCGTCTGGCTGATAACCGCGGTGCTGACCGGAAGCTGGCTCTGGGACGAGACTGGCCGTTATCTCTCGACCGATTTTTTGAATGTCTATGCCGCGGGAAAATTCGCGCTCCAGGGTGCGCCTGTCAGCGCATACGATTGGCCAACGCATAAGCAACTCGAAATTCAGATCCTCGGTTACGACTTCAATGGCTATTACGGCTGGCACTATCCGCCGTTCTATCTGTTCGTCGCGGCGGCGCTCGCAATGCTGCCTTACGCGGCGGCACAGGCGGTGTGGCCTGCGATCACGTTCGTGCCGTTCGCGGCGGCGGTGCGGGCGAGCGCTTCGAGCAACACCGGATTTCTGCTTGCGCTGAGTGCGCCGGCACTGGTCGCAAACGCGATCGTCGGACAGAACGGATTTCTCACCGCGGCGCTGATCGGCCTTGTGCTCGTGCTGTTGCCGAAGCGGCCGGTGCTTGCGGGCATCTGCCTCGGGCTTCTCACCTACAAGCCGCATTTCGGGATTCTGTTTCCGGTGGCATTGATCGCGGCGGGCCATTGGCGCGCGTTTATCGCCGCCGGCGTTACCGCGCTCGTGCTCGCATTCGCGTCGATCGCCGCTTACGGCTTCGAGCCGTGGCTTGCCTTTGCGCACTGGCTGCCGGTGACGTCGCAGACCTTTCTCTCGGAAGGACAGGCGGAAATCCAGAAGATGCAGAGCCTGTTTGCGGTCGTCCGCACGCTCGGCGGCGAGGAATGGATCGCGTGGAGCGCGCAGATTTTGCTGTCATCGGCGATCGCGCTTTTGGTCTGGAAGGTGTGGCGAAGTGCGCGATACGCCTATGAGACAAAAGCGGCGCTGCTTGGCGCGGGTGTGCTGCTCGCGACACCCTACATCTATCTCTACGACATGGTGACGATTACGATTCCGGCCGCGTTTCTGTTTGCGCTCGGCTTTCGCCGTTACGAATTCGCGGGCCTCGCTGCGATCATGCTTTTCATCGCGGCGTTTCCCTTCGTGAAACTACCGGTTGGTTTCATCGCCTCGCTTCTGCTGATGGCGTTGATCATGCGGCGGTTGTTTGCGCCGTCTTCCCGCGCTGCGGAATAGGGTTTTCCACTACCGTTCGACCCTCCTCGCGCGCCGGCCTCAAACCGGCCTATTATCCTTTCGTCTAAGAGAGGATTCGCGGGGGCGATGGGCGCCCGCGAGCAAATCCAGGCGGGCGACCGCATCATCCAAGGAGGACGGGGCTATGTTAACCGGACAAGGAATCATCATGCGGTCGCTGGCTGGCTTGCCGGCGTAATCATGAAGGGCTTCGGATTCGGCCTGATCGGCAACATTATCGTCGGTATCGTCGGCGCGGCGATTGCGAGCTGGCTGTTTCCCTATCTCGGCGTCTCGCTCGGCGGCGGCATCGTGGGCGCGATTATCGCCGCCACCATCGGCGCGATCATTCTTCTTTTCATCATCGGACTCGTGAAGCGGGCCTGACGCAAAGCTTTTCCGAAACGAAAAAAGCCGGCGAGGATTTTCCCCGCCGGCTTTTTGTTTGGTTGCTACAACTGAACTAGTTCAACGTTCTGCGAAGAATGCCGTCGCCGCAGAAAACGCAACAGCGATCGCAGGACTGTTTGCCGTTCAGGCCGACGCCCCAATAGGTGCGGGCATCGCCCTTGACCCAGCCGCCGTAGCAGATTTTTTCGCCGCTCTGGCAGGCGAGCTTATAGGTCTGTGTGTCGCCGCGATTGAGATTGTAGGCGCGGTTGCCGCCCGGCCAGGCGTGGTTGCGGTTCTGGGAATAGAACTCAACCTGAATGTCGCGGCCATAATCGTTAGTAATCTCGAATGAAATTTCCTGCGCCTGAACGGTCGTCGTCGGCGAAACCAGCGTCAACGCAACGCCCAAGGCCAAGAGTGCCCCTCTGAACCACATTTCTTACTCTCCGCTCCCGTGGGCCGCCCCCGGTTCTCCCCGTGGCTTAGACCCGCTTGTTTTGACCCATTTAGATTGCCGCGCCGCAGCGTTCAGGTCTAGTGCGCGGGCGCATCAGTCCGGTCGATTTTGCGTGAACCGAGAGCGTGCTAGGGGTTATGCTGCATTGCAGGAGAGACGCCGCCGCCCACCTTTTATTTCTGTCGGGAGCGGCCGGGGCAGAGCCGATGGCTGAAAAAAAGAGCAACGGTTCAATTTCCACGAAGCCGAAAGAGGCACCGTGGCTGATCCGCACCTATGCGGGTCACTCGACTGCGGCGGAATCCAATAAGCTTTATCGATCAAATCTCGCCAAAGGACAGACCGGCCTTTCCGTTGCGTTCGATCTGCCGACGCAGACCGGTTACGACTCCGATCATCTGCTCGCCAAGGGTGAAGTCGGGAAGGTTGGTGTTCCGATCAGTCACCTAGGCGACATGCGGACGCTGTTCGACGGCATTCCGCTCGCTTCGATGAATACCTCAATGACCATCAACGCGACCGCGGCGTGGTTACTCTCCCTTTATGTGGCGCTTGCGGAAGAGCAGGGCGCGCCGAAGACCTCGCTTTCGGGGACGACGCAGAACGACATCATCAAGGAATATCTTTCGCGCGGCACCTATGTGTTTCCGCCCGCGCCTTCGATGCGGCTGATCAAGGACACGATCCTTTACGCCACGCGCGAAGTGCCGAAGTGGAATCCGATGAACGTCTGCTCCTACCACTTGCAGGAAGCGGGCGCGACGCCGGTGCAGGAACTCGCCTATGCGCTCGCGACGGCGATCGCTGTGCTTGATGGCGTAAAGGCTTCCGGTGAGGTGAAGGGCGCGGACTTCGAGGAAGTTGTCGGACGCATTTCGTTCTTCGTGAATGCGGGGCTCCGCTTCATCACGGAAATCTGCAAGATGCGCGCCTTCACCGAACTCTGGGAAGAAATCACGCGCGTGCGCTATGGCGTGACCAGCGAGAAGCTCCGCCGCTTCCGCTACGGCGTGCAGGTAAATTCGCTCGGCCTCACCGAGCAGCAGCCCGAGAACAACGTCTATCGCATTCTGCTCGAAATGCTCGCGGTCACGCTTTCGAAAAACGCGCGTGCCCGCGCGGTGCAACTGCCGGCATGGAACGAAGCGCTCGGCCTGCCGCGGCCGTGGGACCAGCAGTGGTCGATCCGCATGCAGCAGATCGTGGCTTTCGAGACCGATCTTCTCGATTTCGGCGACATCTTTGACGGCTCGAAAGAAATCGAACGCAAGGTCGCCGAACTGAAAGCCGAAGCTCGCGAAGAGCTTGATCGCATCGAAGAAATGGGCGGTGCGGTCGCGGCGGTAGAATCGAGCTACATGAAACAGAAGCTCGTGGAATCGAACACCAGACGCCTGGAAGCGATCGAGCGCGGCGAGCAGACCGTGGTCGGCGTGAACCGCTTCACCGAAACCGAACCGTCGCCGCTGACGACCGGCGAAGGCGCGATCCTTACCGTGCCGGAGCATGTCGAGAAGGAGCAGGTCGAACGGCTGAGAGCGTGGCGCAACGCGCGCGACCAGAAGAAAGTTGCGTCGGCGTTGGAAGCGCTGCGCCGCGCCGCGTCCGAAGGCGCGAACATCATGCCGGCGTCGATCGAAGCCGCCAAAGCGGGCATTACCACCGGCGAATGGGGCGCGACCTTGCGCGACGTATTCGGCGAGTATCGCGCGCCGACCGGTGTCGGACGTTCCGCGCGCCACGGCGCCGAAGGTCTCGAGGAAGTGCGTGGCGAGGTCGAGAAGGTTTCCAAGAAACTCGGCCGCCGCCTGAAGTTTCTCGTGGGCAAGCCCGGCCTCGACGGCCACTCGAACGGCGCGGAACAGATCGCGGTGCGCGCGCGCGACGCCGGGATGGAAGTGGTTTACGAAGGCATCCGGTTGACGCCCGCCGAGATCGTCAACGCGGCGCTCGAGGAAGGCGTGCATGTCGTCGGTCTTTCGATTCTTTCCGGTTCACACGTGCCATTGGTGCGTGATGTGATGAGCCGGATGCGCTCGGAAGGTCTCGAGGTGCCCGTGATCGTCGGCGGCATCATTCCGCCGGAAGACGAGAACGTGCTCAAGCAATGCGGCGTCGCCGCGATTTACACACCGAAGAATTACGAGTTGAACCGGATTCTTTCGGACATCGTGCGCGTGGTGGATGCAAGCGCGTCCGAAGCAGCGTAAGCAGGGACCATGCGCTACGTTTTCCTTGTCGTTTCCTGGCTGATGCTCAGCCTCCTTGCCGCTTCCGCGGCAGACAAACCGCAGATCTTGCGCGACATTATGGCTTCGGCGGCTTCCCAGTGCCGCGGTGCCGGCGGCGTTCCGATAAAATTTGAAGCTGCCGGGGCCGAAATCGATCTCAACGGTGACGGCGCCGCCGACTGGGTGCTCGACTTCAGCGACATTCGTTGCGAAGGCGCGTCAAGCTACTTCTGCGGGCTCGCCGGGTGCCAGATTTACATCATCATGGCGCAGGGGGCGGATCACATCTCCGCGTGGGGCGATGCCGTTTACGCTTGGCGGCAGATAAAGATCGGGGGAAGCCCCGGCCTTCAGTTCGACATGCACGAAAGCGCTTGCAAGAGTGCAGGGGCCTGCACGAAATCGTTTGTGTTCGACGGCAGCAGGCTCCGCGAAGTAAAGTAACTTGTCGCAACTCGTCCGCATCGCGGAAATCGTGCTGCCGGTCTTCGGCGTGATCGCGCTCGGCTATTTCTCGGTCTGGTCGAAACTGCTCTCCGAAAAAGCCGGCGAAGGACTGAACGATTTCGTCTTCGTAATCGCGATTCCGATCATGATCGTGAAGACGCTGCTCGCCGCGCAACTGCCCGAAGGTTCGCCTTGGGGCTACTGGCTTTCCTATTTTCTTGGCGTCGCGATCGTCTGGTCCATCGCGCAACTCGTGGTCTGGAAGATTTACGGCAGGCCAGGGCGCGAGGCCGTGATCATGGGTTTCTCGTCGGCGCAGTCGAACATCGTCTTGATGGGCATTCCGCTGGTGCTGACCGCCTATGGCGAGGCAGGCGCGGTGCCGCTCTTCCTACTGATCGCAGTGCATCTGCCGATCATGATGTTGGCTGCGACCGTGATGATCGAAAGCGCAGAAGCGGGCGTCACGCGCGCGGCCATTTTCAAACTCGTGAAAAACCTCGTCACCAACCCGCTTCTGATCGCTTTCGCGGCGGGTTCCCTCGGCCGTATCGCGGGTGTGCAGCTCGGCGGAGCACCGAAGCAGTTTGTCGATATGATCGCGCTCGCGGCGGTGCCTTGCGCGTTGTTCGCGATGGGCATGGCGCTTCGCAAATACGGCGTGTTCGGCGACGTCAAGCTCTCGCTTTTCATCGTCGCGGCGAAACTGATGCTCCTGCCGCTCGCGGTCTATCTACTCGCGAAATACGTCTTTGCGCTCTCGCCGGTCTGGCATGGCGTCGCGGTGATCTTCGCGTCGATGGCGGTCGGCATCAATTCGTATTTGCTCGCCGCGCGCTACAAGACCGGGGTGGCGACGGTCGCGGGCGCAGTCACGCTTTCGACCATGCTTTCGCTGTTCACGGTCTCGTTCTGGCTCTACGTGCTCGGGATTGGGTGAACGGCATCGCGCGTTTTTTTAGTTGTCAAAGTCGGATAAATCCGACTTTGACTAGATCGGCTAGAGACCGATGGCTTCTCTTATTTGCGCGACGCTGACACCGCTTTCGCGTAAATCCCGCAATGTGGTCGACTGATCGCGCTTGGAAAGTTTCTTGCCGTTCTCGTCCACGAGCAAGTGATGATGCCGATAGACCGGCGCGGGCAGGCCGAGCAGTTCCTGCAAGACGCGATGCACGGCCGTCGCTTCGAATAAGTCCTTGCCGCGCACGACATGCGTGACACCCTGCAACGCATCGTCGAGTACCGCGGCGAGATGGTAGCTCGCCGGCATTTGCTTCCGGCCAAGCACGACATCGCCCCAGCGTTCCGGATGCGCTTCGACCTGCTTGTCGACTTCGGTCCAGAACAGCGGTGTCTCGACGCGCACGAGTGCCTGCTCCATGTCGAGACGAAGCGCGTATGGTTCGCCTGCCGCCTCGCGCTCAGCTGCTTCCGCAGCCGACAATCCCTCTTCGCGCGAATAGCGCGGACCGCCTTCGGGGTCGCGCCCCGTGATCAGCCGCGCGAGATCGGCGCGCGTTTCATAGGACGCGTAAAGCAGGTGCTCCGCTTCGAGCCGGCTTAGCTCGGCTGCGTATTCCTCAAAATGTTCCGACTGCCGCCGCACCGGCGATTCCCAGTTCAGCCCCAGCCATTCTAGGTCTTCGTAGATCGACTCTTCGAATTCCGGCTTGCAGCGGGTCATGTCGATGTCTTCGATGCGCAGCAAAAAGCGCGCGCCGACCCGCTCGGCCTCCTCGAAATTGAGAATGGCGGAAAGCGCGTGGCCTAGATGCAGGTGTCCGGTGGGCGAGGGTGCAAAGCGGAAAACGGGAGCGGGCATCGGGGTTGCGCGGAATCGGGTTGCAATGTCGCCCGTCTTGTAGATGGTTTCGGGCCGCAATGCCTTCGCGTATCGATACTGAACAGCACCTGAAAGAAGCGCTGGAAAAGCTTCTGGTCCTCGACCCGCGCTTTGCCGGGGTGCTCGCGGCTGCCGGTCACCCGCCGATGCGCAGGCGCGAAGGCGGCTTCTCGGGGTTAGCTAGGATTATCTGCGGGCAGCAGTTGTCGGTGGCTTCCGCCGCCGCGATCTGGGGGCGACTGGAAGCAAAGTTCTCGCCGCTTGACCATCACGCGATCCTGAAAGCCCGTACGCCGCAGCTACAACGCGTCGGCCTCTCGATGCCGAAGATTCGCACCTTCCGGCATATCGCACGCGCGGTGCGCGACGAGCACCTGAACATCGATGCGCTCGCGCACATGCCGGCCGAAGCCGCGCATGCGGAGTTGGTGAAGGTCAAAGGCATCGGACCGTGGACCGCGGACATTTACCTGATGTTCTGCGTGGGCCATGCGGATGCTTTCGCGTCCGGCGATCTCGCGCTTCAGGAAGCCGCACGCATGATGTTGAACAAGCGCAAGCGGCCGGATGCGAAGCAGCTGGAAAAGATCGCGCGCGTCTGGAAACCCTACCGCTCGGTGGCGGCGCGCCTGTTGTGGGCTTATTATGCCGCGATGAAGAAGCGCGACGGCGTGCCTGTCGAGCAAGGAGACTAATTGCAATGATCGACGGTCCCCGTATTGCGCCGCGCTCCGGCGCCGCGAAACAACTCGTCGTTTTCCTGCACGGCTACGGTGCGGACGGAAACGATCTGATTTCGCTCGGCCGCGAATGGCAGGCATTGCTTCCCGATGCCGCATTCGTTTCGCCGAACGCGCCGGAGCCGGTGCCGGGTTATCCGACCGGGCGGCAATGGTTCGGACTGACGTTCCGCGATCCGGACGAGCGCTGGCGCGGCGTGAACAAGGCGCAGCCGGTGCTTAACGAATTTCTCGATGCCGAACTTGCGAAGCACGACCTGCCGCCGTCGGCACTGGCGTTGGTCGGCTTCAGCCAGGGCACGATGATGGCGCTCCACGTGGGCCTGCGGCGTTCCGCGCTCGCTGCGATCGTCGGCTATTCGGGCGTGCTGGTAACGCCCTCGAATCAGGAAGCCGCCACGAAGGCGGCGGAGGAAATTAAAGTCCGGCCGCCGGTCCTGCTCGTGCATGGCGACCAGGACGAGGTGATCCCGGCGCAGGCGCTGTTCCTATCGGCGCAAGGGCTCGGCGGCATGGGGATCGCGGCCGAGTGGCATTTGTCGCAGGGAATCGGCCACGGCATCGACGGCGACGGGCTGCGGCTGGGCGGGGCCTTTCTGCAAAAAGCCTTCGGGGGACGCTGATTTCGACCCGCTTCACAAAGACGACACGGTGCCGGTAATATATGCACCAGTGAACGCGGCGTGCGACCGCTGGGACTTCGAAGGGAGTCGCGATTGCACGCTACTGTATCGTCCGGAGCTTCCGCCGGTGCTTCTCCCGGTTCGTGGCCGGCACTGGTTTTGAACGCGGACTTCCGCCCGCTCAGTTATTATCCGCTTTCGATCTGGTCATGGCAGGACACGATCAAGGCCGTGTTCCTCGACCGCGTGAATACGGTCGCGCTCTATGACAAAGCAGTGCGAAGTCCGACCGCGGAATTCAGACTGCCCAGCGTCGTTTCGCTCAAGACCTTCGTCCGGCCCTCGCGTCATCCCGCCTTCACCCGCTTCAACGTTTTCCTGCGCGACCGCTTCTCCTGCCAGTATTGCGGCACGCGGGAAGAACTCACCTTCGATCACCTGATCCCGCGCTCGCATGGTGGACAGACGACGTGGGAAAACGTCGTCACCGCGTGCTCGACCTGCAATCTGCAGAAGGGCGGGCAATTGCCGGCGCAGGCGCATATGTGGCCCTACCAGATGCCGTTCCAGCCGAGCGTGAACGACCTGCACAAGAACGGCAGGCTGTTCCCACCGAACTACCTGCACCAGAGCTGGCTCGACTATCTCTATTGGGACGCCGAACTCGAAGCGTAAGTTCAGGCGCGGCGCGCACCCAGAAACGCGATCAGCGCCGCAAGCGCCGAAATCAGTGCGTTATAGCCCGCAAGCGAAATGCCGAAGAGGCGCCACGCCGCTTCGTCGCAGGGCACCGCGCGGATCGGTTTTTTCAGGGCATCGAGAATATTTCCGATCGGCGCATTCACCGGCGCGCCAGACGAGCAGGTCGTGGGGCCCTGCCAGAATTTCCATTCGACGCCGGCGTGAAACACGCCGAGGCCGACGCTGACCACGAGGATCAGCGCGAGCAGATAAAGTCCGTAGCGGATGAGCGTGCGGTTGCCGCCATAAAGCGCGAGTGCTGCGAGGACGAGCCCGAGCGGGATCGCGAAGTAATAGGGAACGCGCTGCTGGTAGCAAAGCGGGCAGGGCGCGTAGCCGAGCTGGTACTGGAAGTACCAGGCGCCGCAGAGGGCCGCGAACATCACGAGGGCCGCGAAGAAGGCGGCGTTGGCGGGTTTGGTCAGGGTATTCATCATGCGCGGCCCGATTGGTCAGGTCAGGTAACGAAGCGGTGGCTCCTTGTCGAATCCAAGGCGGCTTGCGGCCAAGCGCGTTGCGGCTATAACAGCGGCGTTCCGAGTGCCCCTATGGCGGAACTGGTAGACGCGCCTGACTCAAAATCAGGTGGTGGCAACACCGTGCTGGTTCGATTCCGGCTAGGGGCACCAAATCCCGAATCCGCCCGAATGTGACCGCGGTCACAGCGCCGCGAAGCGCGCGATGCGAACTTCCACTGACAAGGAGCGAGAGCGCTCCCAATGGAGGAATTCGCTATGAATGCTTCGAAAGCTGGACAAGCGACGGGAAATATCAGCACGCGCCGACTGGTACTCGGTGCCGCAGTGTTCGCCACGATATGGACGCTCGGCATGTTCTGGTGGAGCGGCGATTACACGCTCGTCAACTTCGCGATTCTCGCCATCTGCGGCCTTCTGGTTGCGGCGGCATGGACCTGGGCGATGCGGCGCTTCGGTTATTTGCGATAGCGCAGATTGCCGGGTTCTATTCGCTCAGGCGTGCCACGCCGCCCATAACAGCGCCGTGCCCGAGCAGAGCAGGAGCAGATCCAGCAGTCTCGAGAACGTCTCCGCGCTCATGCGCATGACGATCGCCTTGCCGATGAAGGTGCCGGCCATCAGTGACGAGCCGACGATTAATCCCTTGAAGAAGATTTCCGCCGACAGCGCACCGAGTCGCTGGAAGGTCGTGACCTTCGTCAGATAGATAAAGAGCGACGACGCGGCTTCGGTGGCGAGCAGTGCGCCTTTCATGAGCCCGGCAGCCGCGAAGACCGGTACGCTCAACGGCCCGGTCGAAAGTACGATGCCGGTGAGAAAGCCGATCAGGGCGCCCGCGATCGCGAGCTGCCACCATTTCGCGCGCCAGCCGCGCTTGGCGAGCAGCCTTCGCCCAGGAATCATTGCAAGGAAAAAAAGTCCGAGCAGGGTGTCGATCAGTGCGGGCGGAAGGCGCAGGAGCGTGCTTGCGCCGAGTGCAGCCGCCGGAATGGTGGGCAGCGAATAGGCGAAGAAGGTTCGCCATTCGATCTCGCGCCACCAGGCGAGCGCGCGCGAGAAGTTCACCATGACGGCCGCGACCGCCATGATCGGTACCGCCTGCAGCGGGCCGAAGGTGAAGACGAGCACGGGAAGCAGGATGATCGAAGAACCAGTGCCGATCACGCCGCTGATCGTGCCCGCGAGGACGCCGACGATCAGCGTGAAGAGATAGCCGGTCATCGTCCGACGTAGATCGCGGCCACGATGCCCAGTACGAACAGGATCATGAAGGCGGTAAAGACGAGTTCCAGCCGCTTCTCGATGAAGTCCTTGGCCGGGGGACCGAGCCAGTAGAGCAGGCCCGCGACCAGATAGAAGCGCACGCCCCGCGTGATCAGCGACAGCACCACGAACCAGAACAGATTGTATTCGGCAAAGCCCGCGGTGATGGTGACCAACTTATAAGGTATCGGGGTCACGCCTTTGACCAAGATCACCCAGTGGCCCCATTCGGCATAGGCCGCGCGGAAGGTTTCCGCCTGCTGGCCATAGCCATAAAGCTCGATCAGCCATTTGCCGACCGATTCATAGAGCAGGGCGCCGATCGCGTAGCCGAGCAAGCCGCCCAGCACCGAGGCGATGGTGCAAACGGTGGCATAGAAAAACGCCCGCTTCGGCTGGGCGAGGCACATCGGCACCAGCATCGCGTCCGGCGGGATCGGGAAGAATGAGCTTTCGGCAAAGGAAACGCCCGCCAGCGCATAGGGCGCGGACGGGCGCGCGGAAAGCGCGAGAATCCAGTCATAAAGACGGCGCAGCATTCGGCGCTCTCTCTAGGCAGGGCACATGACGAAGTAAAGGCAAGAAAGAGAAGGATGCGTTCCGGCAGTTGAAACGAGTTCGATATCCGCGCGTTCACATTCCGGGCACCGTCCAGAATAGGTGAAGCGCAGGAATCGGGCTTGCTCTTGGCAACGGCTTGGGATTTGCTTCGAGCCGCGGCGAGGACAACTCGGGAAGTTCGCGCAAGCGAGCCAACCCGAACGACACATATCCGCCGCGGCGTGTTCTTAACGAGAATACGTCAAGGAGACAGGATGAAAAATTGGGGAGCCATTGCGCGCCGGTCGGGCGCGGGAAGCGGGCTATTCGCTTTCCTCGCGCTTGCGTGCGCGCTCGTTTCCCCGCCGCCCGCTTCCGCGCAGAGCGAAACACGGATCCGCTTCAGCCTCGATCGCGCTTTCGACGGCACTGCCGGTCCGCTGTTTCTCGCGATGGACAAGGGCTACTTCGAGGAAGAGGGCATCTACGTCGCGATCGAGCCCGCGCAGTCGCCGATGGAGGCGATCACGCGGCTCGCGATCGCGAACGGCGCGGTCGAGACCACGCATGACATGAGTTTCGGCGATATCAACGCGATGATCCGCTATCGCGACCAGAATCCGGCGACCGGCATCGAGGCCGTGTTCATTGCCTATGACAAGCCGACCTATGCCCTGATCGGGCGCAAGAGCCGGGGCGTGCAGTTTCCGAAAGACATCGAGAACCGCAGGCTTGCCGCACCTGCCGCGGATCCGGCCTCCCAGCTCTGGCCGCTATTCGCCAAATTGAACGCGATCGACACCACCAAAGTGACGCTGATGAATGTCGGCCTGCTGGTGCGGGTGCCGATGCTGGTTTCAGGCGAAGTGGACGCGCTGATCGGCCATTCGTTCGCGGCCTATGTCGATCTCAAGGATCGTGGCGTGCCAGCCGACGATCTGGTCGTGCTGCTCATGGCCGACTACGGCATGAAGCCGCTTTATGGCAGCGCCTTCATGGCGAGCGCAAAATTTCAGGCTGAGCAGCCCGAAGCGATCAAGGGCTTCCTGCGCGCCTATGTTAAGGCGTTGCGCGATACCATCCGCAAGCCGGAGGATGCGATCGAGGCCGTGATGAAGCGCATGCCGGGCGTGAACAAGGCGCTCGAACTCGAACGACTCAAGATCGTGCTTTCGCAGAACATCAAGAATTTCGATCCGAAGGATGCGACCGTCGGTGGCGTTGAGCCGATTCGCTTCGCGGCTTCCCTCGAACTGCTCGCGCAGACCTACGCCTTCAAGAACAAATTGAAGCCGGAGGAGTACTTCGACGCGCAATTTCTTCCTGCGCCGCCAAAGCCGGAAGCGCCGCGGCCTCAGCCGCAAAAGAAAAAGAAGAGATAGGCGGATCGACGCCGCCTCCCATGCGTTCTGACGGGATTGGTCAGAATCATCGCTTCCCGTCATAATCGCGCCTTGAGCCTCACGCAGAGAGCGCCGCCTTCGCGCCATGATGAAATTCATCCGCCTTTACTCCCGTGTTCTCGGCCTGCTGGGGCCGCAAGCCAGGCTCGGCCTCGTGCTTGCGGTCGCAAATATCTTGCTCGCGGTCGCCGCCTTCGCGGAGCCGATCCTGTTCGGGCGGATCATCGACAACTTGATCACCAGTCAGTCGAACAAGGTAACCCCGAGCATCGAGACGCTCGGGCCGCTGCTCGGCGCATGGGTCGCCTTCGGCCTGTTCACTATCGCCTCGGGCGTGCTGGTCGCGCTGCATGCCGACCGGCTCGCGCATAAGCGCCGGCTCGGCATCATCACCGGCTATTTCGAACATGTGCTGCAACTGCCGCTCGCCTATCACGGCGGCACGCATTCCGGGCGCCTGATGAAGGTGATGCTGCAGGGCGCAGACGCGCTCTGGGGCACGTGGCTCTCGTTCTTCCGGGAGCAATGCGTCGCGATCGTTTCGCTGTTCGTGCTCCTGCCGATCGCGATCACGCTCAACTGGCGGCTCGGCATGCTGCTCGTGGTGCTGGTCGTGATCTTCGCGGTGCTGACGAGTTACGTCATCAACCGCACGATCTCGCTGCAGCAGACGGTCGAGGGCTTTCACAGCGATCTCTCGGCGCGCGCAGCGGACGCGCTCGGCAATATCGCGCTGATTCAGAGTTACACGCGCACCGAAGCCGAAGTCTCGAGCATGCGCACGGTGGTCGAGCGGCTACTCGAAAAGCAATTACCCGTGCTGTCGTGGTGGGCGCTGGTTGCGGTCGCGACCAAGGCCGCGACGACGATCACGGTGCTTTCCATCTTCCTGCTCGGTGTGTGGCTCTACACCAAGGGGCTGACCACCATCGGCGAGATCGTGACCTTCGTGAACGTCGCGGCACTCTTCATCGGCAAGCTCGAGCAGGCCGCGAGTTTCGCGAACCGGCTCGTCACCGACGCGCCGCGGCTGCAGGAATTTTTCGAGGTGCTGGATTCCGCGCCTTCGGTCCGCGACAAGCCGAACGCAATCGAAATGCCGCGCCCGCGCGGCGCGGTCGATTTCGAGCATGTGTCGCTTTCCTACGACGGCAAGCGCGCGGCGGTCGACGACATTTCGTTGCATGCCGATCCGGGCGAGACGATTGCGCTCGTCGGCGCGACCGGCGCGGGGAAATCCACCGCGCTTGCGATCATGCATCGTGCCTTCGATCCGCAGAAGGGCGTGGTCAAGATCGACGGCGTCGATATCCGCGACTACACGCTGGTTTCGCTCCGGAAAAACATCGGCGTCGTGTTCCAGGAAGCGCTCCTGTTCGACCGCTCAATCGAGGAAAACCTCAAGGTCGGACGGCCGGAAGCGACCGATGCCGAGATCGACGACGCGCTACAACGCGCGCAGGCGAAGGAATTCATTGCGCGGCTGCCGGAAGGGCTGAAGTCGAATGTCGGCGAGCGCGGCCGCTCGCTATCGGGCGGCGAGCGCCAGCGGCTTGCGATTGCGCGCGCGCTTCTGAAAAACCCGCCGATTCTCGTGCTCGACGAAGCGACCAGCGCGTTGGATGCCGGCACCGAAGTATTGGTGCAGAAGGCGCTTGAGGAAGTCATGAAGGGGCGCACGACGTTCGTGATCGCGCACCGGCTTGCGACCATCCGTAACGCCGACAAGATTCTCGTATTTCACGAAGGCAAGATCGTCGAACGCGGCACGTTCGACGAACTGGTCGAGAAGAACGGGCGCTTCGCGCAGCTCGCGAAGGCGCAGTTCATGGTGCAGGAAGAGCAGAAGGCCGCGATTCCGATTAAGGGCTAATTTTTTTGCGCGTGATCCGATCCGAAAACCGGTTCCCACTTTTCGGGATCACGCGCTAGCGCAGCCGCTCCAGAATCGAAACATAGTTTGCGACCGCGGCGCCGCCCATGTTGAAGATGCCGCCGAGCGAGGCGTTCTTGATCTGCATTTCGTTCGCCTGACCGCGCAACTGCATCGTCGTCATCGCGTGCATGGAAACGCCGGTCGCGCCGATCGGATGGCCCTTGGCCTTCAGGCCACCGGAAGGGTTCACCGGCAGCTTGCCGTCTTTCTGCGTAATGCCGTCGGCGATCACGCGCGCGCCCTGACCGGGCTTTGCCAAACCCATCGCCTCGTATTCGATGAGTTCCGCAACCGTGAAGCAGTCGTGCGTTTCGACGAACGAGAGGTCGTAGATGTTGAGGCCCGCTTCGGAAAGCGCGCGCTTCCAGGCTTCGGCGCAACCCTCAAAAAGAATGATGTCGCGCTTCGACATCGGCAGGAAGTCCTGCACATGCGCAGTGGCGCGGAAGGCGACCGCAGGTTTGCCGAGTTTCATCGCGGTCTCGACGTCGGTCAGCACGATCGCGGCCGCGCCATCGGAGACGAGCGAGCAATCAGTGCGCTTCAAGGGTCCCGCGACGAAAGGATTTTTCTCGCTTTCGGTGCGGCAAAACTCGAAGCCGAAGTCCTTGCGCATCTGCGCGTAAGGATTGACGACGCCGTTCTTGTGGTTTTTCGCGGCGATCATCGCGAGCGCATCCGACTGGTCACCGAAACGCTGGAAGTAGTTGGCTGCGATCTTGCCGAACACGCCGGCAAACCCCATCGGCGTGTCGCCATCTTCCGGCAGATATGACGCTCCGAGAAGAATCTTCCCGACTTCCGCGCCGGACACCTTGGTCATCTGCTCGACGCCGACCACGAGCACGATCCGCGCGGTGCCGGCCTTGATCGACTTCAAACCCTGGTGAACGGCGGCAGAGCCGGTAGCGCACGCGTTCTCGACGCGGGTCGCCTGTTTGAAGCGCAGCGCCGGGTCGGTCTGCAGCACCAGTGAAGCAGTGAAATTCTGGGGCGTGAAGCCGCCGTTGTAGTGCCCGAGCACGACTTCATCGACATCCTTCGCCTCGATTCCGGCGTCGGTCAGCGCCTCGCCCGCGACCTTGACGATCAGGCTCTCGACGCTCTCCGCGTCCAGTTTTCCGAAGGGGGTGTGGGCAATGCCGACGATGCAGGCAGTCATGGGAACTCCTTGGCCACATTTCGTGCTTTTTCCGACTATAGGCCGAGCGGCGAAGCGCCGTGAACACTTTGCCTGACAAATCAATCGGCGTTAGGAAGAGACCCGGAAGGACCGCGACGGGGACTTCCGGACCGCTTCCCGGCTTTCCGTAACGAGAACAAGACGTTCGATGCTCGCAGGCTTTCGCTTACGGCCGCTTTTGTTGGGCCTTTTTGCCGCCGCCGCGTTCGCCGTACCGGCGGCCGCCGGTCCTTATGTGTTGATCGAAGCGGACACCGGCAAGGTCATTCTCGAGCAGGACGCAGGCCGTCCCTGGCATCCCGCCTCGATCACCAAGCTGATGACGACTTACGTCACCTTCAAGGCGCTGCGCGAAGGCAAGCTGCACATCTATTCGCTGCTGCCGATTTCCCAGTTCGCGGCGTCCACGCCGCCGTCGAAATCGGGTTTTCCTGCCGGACAGACTATCACGGTCGATAACGCGCTGAAGCTTCTGATGGTGAAATCCGCAAACGATATGGCGGTGGTGCTTGCCGAAGGCGTCGGCGGCAATGTCGAGAATTTCGTCGGGCTGATGAATGCGAACGCGCAGGCGCTCGGCATGACCGCGACGCGCTTCAAAAATCCGCATGGCTTGCCCGACGACGATCAGGTGACGACCGCGCGCGACATGGCAATTCTGGCGCGCGCGCTGGTCAAGGAATTCCCGGAGCACGAGGCGTATTTCCGCATTCCCGCGATCCAGATCGGCAAACGCCTGCTGCGCAATTACAACCGCCTGATCGACCGCTATCCGGGCGCGGACGGCATGAAGACGGGTTTCATCTGCTCTTCCGGTTTCAATCTGGTGGCGAGCGCGCATCGCGGCACGCAGCGTCTGATCGCGGTGGTGCTTGGCTCGCACAACGCGGTCGCGCGTGCCGAACAGGCGGCGTCGCTGTTCGAGCGCGGCTTTCAGGCCGGGTCCGGTCTCGAAGTGCTGCTCGGCGGTGCCAAGAACGTGAGCGCGATCGCCAATCTCGCGCAGGACCCCGGCGACATGTGGGAAGACATGTGCGGCAAACACCGCAAGCGCCGCGTCGCTGCGTCGGACTCGGGCGACGAGATCGAAGACGATGAAATCGAAACGCCGGAAGACGCGCTGCGCGCGATCAAGGTCAACCGCGCCAAGCTGCTCACCGATCTGCCGCCGTCGATGAAGCCGATCCGGGTCCATACCGGACCCGAGCGCGACGAGAAGGGCCGCCCGATCGTGGTTGCGAAGGTCAACGGCCGGATGGAAGTTTTGCCCTATGGGCAGAACCGCGTGGCCAATTCGCCGTTTGCGCCGTTGCCTGACGGTTTCGGGCCGCAGACCAAGCAGGAGCGACCGCTACGGCTGCCGCGTATCGTGCCGATGCCGCAACAGCGCCCGGACACCCAATCGTGAACGATACGCCCGCGAAGAAAGCGGGGCCTATCGAGCCGATACCGCTTAGCGTCTTTACCGGATTTCTCGGCGCCGGCAAAACCACGCTGCTCAATCGCCTGCTGAAAGACCCTTTGATGAGCGACGCCGCGGTGCTCGTGAATGAGGTCGGCGACATCGGCATCGACCACAACCTTTACGAAATTGTCGAAGAGGGCGTGATTCTGCTCTCCAGCGGCTGCTTGTGCTGCGCGGTGCGCGGCGATCTCGTGAACTCGCTCGAAAATCTCCTGCGCGCGCGCGACAACAACCGCTGCAAGCCGTTCAACCGCGTCGTGATCGAGACCACCGGCATCGCGGACCCCGCGTCCGTGATCCACATCATCATGACGCAGCCTTACCTCACGCTGCGCTACCGGCTCGACGGCGTGGTGACGCTCGTCGACGCCGTCAATGGCATGAAGACGCTGGACGAGCATATCGAAGCGGTGAAGCAGGCGGCAATGGCCGACCGCATCGTGATTACGAAGACGGATTTACCGGAAGGTGCTGCGCAGTTGCCCGCGTTGCGCGAGCGGCTGAAGAAACTGAACCCCGCCGCGATCGTGCTCGAAGGCCAGCCGCCGGTGGCGGAACTGATCAATGCGGGCCTATATAATCCGGACAGCAAGATTCCGGATGTCGCGCGCTGGCTTCGCGAGGAAGCAGTGATCGCCGCGGAAGAAGACGCGCATCACCACGATCATCATCATGGCCACGATCACGGCCATCATCACCACGACCAGGCATCGCGGCACGACGCCTCGATCAAGGCGTTCAGTATTGCGACCGACACGCCGATTCCACTGAATACACTTGAGATGTTTCTCGACCTGATGCGCTCGGCGCATGGCGACAAGATCTTGCGCATGAAGGGAATCGTGCAGCTCGCCGACGATCCGGAACGTCCGGTCGTATTTCATGTCGTCCAGCATCTGATGCATCCGCCGGCGCGGCTCGAGGCGTGGCCTGATTCCGACCGGCGCAGCCGCATCGTCTGCATCACCAAAGACCTGCCGCCGCAGACCGTCCGCAAGATGTTCGACGCTTTTCTGGGCATTCCGCAGGTCGATATGCCGGACAAGACCGCGCTCACCGACAATCCGCTCGCGATTAACCGCTGACCCCCTTCGCACTTGCCCACTTGCCGAGACCTGTCGGAAGCTGACGTTACGGAAAGGCGCCATAAAGCGCGCCGCCGCCGGGGGAAACTATGGGCCTGATTCAGGAATTCAAATATCTGCGCGGCGCGCTTGCGACGTTGCGCATGACGACGCCGATCGCGAAAAATCCGAAGCGCGTTTTCCCCTGGGTGGTCGAAGATCTCGCCAAGCAATATGGCGACAAGGACGCGCTGCTATCGGACCGCGAGCGCTTCACCTACCGTGAGCTCGACGCCCGCGCGAACCAGTATGCGCGCTGGGCGCGCGCACAGGGTGTCGGTAAAGGCGACGTAGTTTGTCTCCTGATGCTGAACCGGCCGGAATATGTTGTGATCTGGCTCGGTATTCTCCGCGCGGGCGGCGTCGTCGCGCTGCTCAACACAAATCTCACCGGCACGCCGCTTGCGCATTCGATCTCCATCGTTTCGCCGAAGCACGTGATCGTGGATTCGCGGCTCATCAATTCCTTCAACGGAGCGAAGGCGCAGATTTCCGGCACGCCGAAAGTCTGGGTGCATGGCGAATCCAGCGAATATGATTGCATCGAGCCTGCGGTGGCGGCGATGGACAAGGCGCCGATTCCGGCCGCCGACCGGCCGGACCTCGACATCAACGACCGCGCGCTTTTCATCTACACGAGCGGCACGACTGGTTTGCCGAAGGCGGCGAACATCAATCACTATCGGCTCATGCTCGCCGCGAATGGTTTCGCGGGCGCGATCGGCACCAAGCCATCGGATCGCATGTACGACTGCCTGCCGATGTATCATTCGAACGGCGGCATGGTCGCGACCGGCGCGACCTTGATCGGCGGCGGTACCGTTATCATCCGAGAGAAATTCTCTGCGCGCGAATTCTGGGACGATTGCGTCAAGTGGAAATGTACCGCCTTCATCTATATCGGCGAGCTTTGCCGCTACCTCGTCACCGCGCCACCGAACGAGAACGAAAAGAAACATTCGATCCGCGTCTGCTGCGGCAATGGCATGCGCCCCGACGTGTGGCCATTGTTCAAGGAGCGCTTCGGTATCCCGAAAATTCTCGAATTCTACGCCGCGACCGAAGGCAACGTCGCGAGCTTCAATTTCGACGGCACGCCGGGCGCGATCGGGCGGCTGCCGGCCTATCTCGCGCACCGCTTCCCGACCCGGATTGTAAAGTTCGATGTAGAGACTGAGCAGCCGGTGCGCGACCGGCAGGGATTCTGTGTCGTCTGCGAGCAGGGCGAAGTGGGCGAGGCGATCGGGCAAATTCTCAATGATCCAAGCAAGCCGACCAACCGTTTCGAGGGCTATGCCGATCCGGAAGCGACCAAGAAGAAAATTCTCAAAGACGTATTCGAGAAGGGCGACGCCTGGTTCCGCACTGGCGATCTCTTGCGGCAGGATGCCAAGGGTTACTTCTATTTCGTCGATCGTATCGGCGATACCTTCCGCTGGAAGGGCGAGAACGTCTCGACCAACGAGGTCGCGGAAGCCTTCACGGTTTTCCCCGGCGTGCAGGAAGCTACGGTCTATGGTGTTCCTGTGAAAGGCTATGACGGCAAGGCCGGGATGATAGCGGTCGTGTCGGATGGGCATCTCGACCTTGCGAGCCTGCGCGCGCACGTGACGAAATCGCTCCCCGAATACGCACGGCCGATTTTTATTCGTTTGAAGCGGGAACTCGATGTCACCGGCACGTTTAAACAAAGGAAGCTGGATCTGGTGAAGGAAGGCTTCGATCCTTCGACGATCAAGGACGAGCTATACTTCAACGATTCTCAAACGGGCGCCTATATACCGCTCGAGGCGGCGCTTTATGAAAAGATTCAGGCGAGGGCATTCAGGCTTTAATGACGATCGCGCGCCCGGAAGAGATATTCCTGTTCTGGAAGGATGCGGGCCCGAAGAAATGGTTCGAGGCCGATCCTGCGTTCGACCGCGAGATTACCGCGCGCTTTCAGGAAACCTACGAAGCCGGGATGCGCGGCGAACTGGATCGCTGGGAGCGCTCGGCTTACGGTGCGCTCGCGCTCGTCATCCTGCTCGACCAGTTTCCGCGGAACATGTTTCGGGGCACGCCGAAGGCTTTTGCCACCGACGAGAAGGCGAAGGAGATCGCGGACCGCGCGATTGCCGCCGGGCGCGATCAGGCGGTCGATAAAGAAGTGCACACGTTCTTCTATATGCCATTCATGCATAGCGAAAAGCTCGCGGATCAGGACCGCTGCGTAGCGCTGATGGCGAAAGAAGGCTCGCAAGAAAACGTTAAGTATGCCGAGATCCATCGCGACGCGATTGCGCGGTTCGGGCGCTTTCCGCACCGGAACAAGATCCTCGGACGCAAGTCCACCCCTGAGGAAATTGCGTATCTGCAAGCCGGCGGCTTCAAAGGCTAAGCCACTCGGCGATTCACTGAAGGGTTTCTTAATCGCGCTTTGATACCTGTTCATAAAATGCGGACTAAAATCCGCAAGGACAGGGAGAGTTGCTTGGCGATTGCCGGTCCCGACCGCAGCGATCAGCAAGGCTTGCGCGTTACGCTGCGCGGGCTGATTGCGCGCGTCATCCTCCTGTTCGCCGGCGAAAGCGATCATTCGGTTGCGCGGCGCGGCGCGGCTTCGGCTTTTATCATTCGTGTCGCGGGCGCGGCGGTCGCCTTCGTTTCGCAGATCGTGTTGGCGCGCTGGATGGGGCGCTACGAATTCGGCATTTATGTTTATGTCTGGACCTGGCTGCTTCTCCTCGGCAGCCTCGTTCCGCTCGGGCTTTGCACGGCGGCGCAACGCTTCATTCCGGAATATGCGGCGCGCGGCGATCTTCCGCGGCTGCGCGGCTATATCTTCGCGAGCCGCTGGCTGGTTGTCGCGATTGCAACTGCAGTCGCGGGCACGACCATCGCTGCGCTGTTTTTGTTTCGGAACTATCTGGACAATCACTATGTCGTGCCCCTGGTATTGATGTGCGCGTGCCTGCCAATGCACGCGCTCTCCGCGGCGCAGGACGGCATTTCGCGCTCCTATAACTGGATCGATATGGCGCTCGCGCCGGGCTACATCGTGCGCCCGCTCGTGATTCTCGCTTTCATGGCGGGCTTCCATTACGCCGGCATGCCGAATAGTGCGCTCTGCGCGATGGCGTCCACCGTGTTCGCCTACTGGATTGTCACCGTCGCGCAGATGGCGATGCTGGGCCGCCGCCTGAAAGAGAAAGTAGCCAAAGGCCCGCGCCACTATGAAACGAAATTCTGGCTTGCGACTGCGTTTCCGATCTTTCTGGTCGAGAGCTTCTACTTTCTCCTGACCTATACCGACATTCTTGTGCTTGAGCTTTTCGTCGACCCGGATCAGGTTGCGGTCTATTACGCGGCGACGAAAATTCTGGCGCTCGTCGCCTTCGTATACTTCGCGGTGTCCGCTGCCACCGCGCATCGTTTCGCCGAGTATCACGTCTCCGGCCAGCACGAGAAGCTTGAGCGCTTTCTCACCGACTCGATCAAGTGGACGTTCTGGCCGTCGCTCGCCGGCACGCTCGGCCTGCTCGTAATCGGGAAATTCCTGCTTTCGCTGTTCGGCGAAGGCTTTTCCTCGGGTTACGGACTGATGTTCGTGCTCGCCGTCGGCCTGCTTGCGCGCGCGGGCGTCGGCCCGGTCGAGCGGCTGCTCAACATGGTCGGCGAGCAGCGTTCCTGCGCGATGATCTACGCGCTCGCCTTCATCACCAATCTCTCTCTCTGCTTCCTGTTGATCCCGTACTTCAAGCTCTACGGCGCGGCGATCGCGATTTCGGCAGCGATGATGTTCGAGTCTGCGATGCTTTATCTCGTGACCAAGCGCAAGCTTGGCTTGCACGTCTTCGTTTGGCGCAAACCGGTATAAGTCACGCCTGTTCGCGTAGCATCCGGCGGATAACTTTCCCCGTCGTCGTCATCGGCATTGATTCCACGAAAGCGACCTCGCGCGGATATTCGTGTGCGGCAAGTTGCGTTTTCACGAAATTCTGAATCTCGGAAGCGAGCGCGTCCGACGGCGTTTGCCCCGGCTTCAACTGAACGAAGGCTTTGACGATCTCGGTACGGATCGGGTCGGGTTTGCCGACCACGGCCGCGAGCGCGACGGCCGGATGGCGGATCAAACAATCCTCGATCTCGCCCGGCCCGATGCGATAGCCCGCGGAGGTGATCACGTCGTCGTCGCGGCCGACGAAAAAGAAATAACCTTCCTCGTCCTTGATGCCCTGATCGCCGGTGAGCATCCAGTCGCCGACGAATTTCTCGCGCGTCGCTTCCGGCCGCTTCCAGTATTCGAGGAACATTACCGGGTTCGGCCGTTTCACCGCGATCTGTCCGAGTTCGCCCGGCTTGCACACCGAGCCGTCCTCGCGGATGACCGCGACGTCATGGCCGGGAATCGCCTTGCCGATGGCGCCGGGCTTCGAGACGCCCAGCATGTGGCAAGAGCCGAGTACGAGGTTGCATTCGGTCTGGCCGTAGAACTCGTTGATGACGAGACCGAAACTTTCCTTGCCCCATTCGTAGGTTTCGGCACCGAGCGACTCGCCGCCCGAACCGAGCGTGCGCAGTTTCAGGTTGTGCCGACCGCGCGGGCTTTTTGCCGAGCGCAACATGCGCAGCGCCGTCGGCGGAATGAAGACATTGCGGATATCGTGCTTCGCCATCAGCGCATAGGCTTCTTCGGGATCGAACTTGTCGAACTTGCGCGAGACGACCGGCACGCCGTGATGGAGCGAGGGCAGGAGCACGTCGAGCAGCCCGCCGGCCCAGGCCCAGTCGGCGGGCGTCCAGAACAGGTCGCCGGCTTGCGGGAACAGATCGTGCGGCATCTCCACGCCCGGCAGGTGGCCGAGTACGACGCGATGCCCGTGCAGCGCGCCTTTCGGCTGGCCGGTGGTGCCGGAGGTGTAAATCATCAGGCCCGGATCGTCGGGCGACGTATCCGCGGGCGTGAAGGAGGGAGACGCCTTCGAGATCAGCGCGTTGAAATCCTCGACATCTTTTTCCGCGCCGTCGATGGAGATGACGAGTTTCAGTTCCGGCGCCTCATGGCGTATTTCCGCGACCTTCGCCGCACCTTGCGCGTTCGTAATCACGGCCTTCGCGCCGGAATTTTGCAGGCGATAGGAAACCGCTTCCGGGCCGAACACGATAGCGACGGGAAGCGCAACCGCACCCAACTTGTAAATCGCGGCATGCGACGCCGCGACTTCGGGCGATTGCGGCATATAGACGATCACGCGGTCGCCGCGCGCAATACCTTTGGCGCGCAGAACATTCGCGAGGCGGTTCGAGGTTTCGGAAAGCCACCTGAACGAAAAGGTCTCGCTGCGGCCGTCGGGATGAACATGAATGATCGCGGTTTGACCCGGATTGATGGCGGCCCATTTGTCGGAAATATCGACGCCGATGTTGTAGCGGGCGGGAATCTGCCAGCGGAAATTCCGCGCAAGTTCGTCGAAATTCGTCGCGTGCGGCAGCATCTGCTTCTCCGGTCGTCAGGGCCGGGGAGCGTTGTAGCGCTACTTGTCGGGTTCCGCGAGCACGAGCGCCCAGAATACCTTGTACTTGGAGTTCGGCGCATAAGCGGTCGCGATACCGAATTTGGTTGCGCCGGACAGCAGCATGTTCTTGTTGTGCGAGGGCGAGTCGCGCCAGCCGGAGAAGGCTTCGGCAAGCGTATGATAGCCCGCGCCGACATTCTCGGCCGCGGTCTTCGCATCGAAGCCGGACGCCTTCAGGCGCTTGGTGAAACTCTTGCCGCCCGGATCGTGCGTCACCTGATTGCGCTGGGCCATGGCTTTCGCCTGCGCTTCCGCCATCTCGACCAGACGCACGTCGATCTCAAGCCGCGGCAAGCCGTTCTTCTGGCGATAGTCGGAGAGCAGCGAGGCGGCCGCGGCGACGTTCACCTGCGCTTCGGCGCGCGCGAGATCGTCGTAAAACGCAGGCTGTTGCGGCACCGGAGTCGTGGTGGCGCAACCGGCGAGTGCGACGATGCCGAGTAGGGTGCAGATATCCATGAATCCCCGACGCATGATTCGCATTAGCTAGCCCGAACAGTTTAACGCTTGCTTGCCGGAACTTCAGGCGCCGCTTTCGGCCCATCCGGCGTCTCGTTCGGCGAGCGGGAGTCCGGAACCTTGTCTTCTTCGTCTTCCGGCGCGACCGGCTCGGCCGCCGCCTTGCGGATGCCGACGCGGCGGAAAGCCCGCAGGATTGCGAAGTTGAGCTCGCTCTTGGTTTGGGTCGCGATCGTCGCGCTCCGGATCAGGCAGCGCAGCTCGAATCCGAGATTGTCGCCGTCGATGTTGAGCAGCATCACTTTCGGCTCGGGATTTTTGACGACGTTCTTATTCTCCTGCGCGACATGCAGGAGAATGTCCTGCACGACGTCGACGTCGGTGGTCGCCGGAACGCTCACCGGGATCTTGATGCGCGAGGGCGTATTCTGGTGCGTCCAGTTGGTGACGGCGCCGGTGATCAGCTCGGTATTCGGAATGATCAGGGTCGCGCGGTCGAAGGTTTCGACTTCGGTTGAGCGCACGCTGATCTTGCGGATATAGCCGTCGTTGCCCTTCACGTTGATGAGGTCGCCGACCTTCACCGGGCGCTCGGTCAAGAGAATCAGCCCCGAGACGAAATTCGATACGATCGCTTGCAGGCCGAAGCCGATGCCGACCGAGAGCGCGCCAGCGACCAGCGCAATGTTTTCGAGGTTCAGGCCGAGGCGCGCGAGTGCCAGGGAAATCGCGGCGATCACACCGAGATAGCCCGCAATCGTCGCGATCGAATTCTTGAGGCTCGTGTCGAGTGAAGTGCGCGGCAACACCGTGTTCGCGAGCCAGCGCTGCAACACGCGCGAGATGTAGACGCCGACCAGCAAGACTCCGATTGCCGCGGCGATGTCGTAGAGCGAAATGCGGAGCTTGCCGAATTCGATGCCGAGCGAGGCACGATCGAAACTCGAGGCGAGATCGGTGAGCGAGGTGCCCCAGTTGCCGACGATGAGGAAGATCGCAACCACGAACACGAGCACGCGCGCGACGCCGGCGAACAGCGCCGCGGCAAGTTCGAGGCTCTGCGTCCGGATACCGAGCGTGGAAGCAAAGCTGCGGCCACGCGGCGTGTGCGCCTTCAGTCCTTCATCGAAATAGGCATTGATCAGCGAAAGCAGGACATAAGCTGCTGCGATCACGATCGCGGCGTGAACAAGGCGGCTCGTCAGGAATGAGGCGAGCCAGATATAGCCCGTGATCACGCTGCCGAGGATCACCGCCGCCACGATCCAAAGCACGAAGCGGAGCCAGTTCGGCGCCGGATCTTCCTTGCCTTCCTCGACGGCGGCCCGCGTCTTCAAAAGCGCGCGGACGACGATGATCGCAATCAGGCCCGCCATCAGTGCGCTGGTCGCGGTCAGCATGACGCGCGGCGCGCCGAGGCCGCGATGCAGGATGTTCAGCGTCGCGCCGGTCGCGGCGATCAAAAGGCCGTAGGTCGAATAATTGTAAAAGCGCGCCGCCGCCTGATCGCTGAGATTCAGAACGCGGTGCGGAAGATCGTTGGGACGCAGCAGCGCGCCGGCAAGCGCACGGCCTGCGGAATACAGCGTGACGGCGGCAAGGATGCCGATTGCCGACTGATGCGCGCTCTCGATCAGGAAATCGAAGGAGGAAAGAATTTCGATGACTGCGTAAACCGCAAGCGGAAGGGCGACGGCGCTGAGAATCGAATCGCGGAGCGCCGCCTTCGCGCGGCGCAGCCGTGGTAAGCGTGCGTCTTTCGGATAGTCGCCGTTATAGGTGAAGTAGCGCGCGAGCCAGCGCTGCGCGAGAAAGATTCCGAGCACCGCGCCTAGGCACATCAGCACCGCCACGAGTGCGCTTTGCAAGCCGCCTGCGAATTGGGAAACCGTGTTGAACCACTCGGTGGAATATTTCGCTGCCGCCTGCATTTCTGCGGGGACGGCCTTTGCCGCGCCGATCCAGAGCTTCGGATCGAAGATGCTCATGGTGCGCTCGAAAAGCCGGCCGGCGAGCCGCGTGCGGCGGATGTCTTCGATACGAGTCGCAAGCTGGTCGCCGCGCAGCGAAAGTACACGCGCTTGTTTCAGGAGGCCGTCGATTTCGCTCTGCTGCGCGTTGAGTTGCTTGCGCTGATCGGCGATGCCTTGCGCTTCGGGCGCGGCGTCCTTCGCCGGCGGCGGCCCCATCGTTTTCTGCTGGGTCTCGATGTCCGCGAGCCGGGGCTCGAGCTTCTCGACGATGTCCCGCAATTCGTTGCGCAGTGGCTCGATCGCGTCGCGCAGCTGCGTCAGTTCCGAGCGGCGGCTGTCGGACTTCACGCCGCTTTCGATGTATTCGAATACCGAGCCGATCGTTTCCAGCCGCACCCGGATTTCGGCATTGCTCTGCTGCTGCGGTTGGGCAGCCGCGGGCTGCGCGAGCAGGGCGATGACGCCAAGGAGTGCGAAGAAGAGCGTGCGAAGGTTCGGGATCATTACGTTGCCGCGGGCAATTTCGGGGAAGTTCGGGCGATAGCCATGAACAATGGATGTGGCCGGAATAGGAACTGGCGGTCCCGGCAGGAATCGAACCTGCGACCTTCGGTTTAGGAAACCGCTGCTCTATCCGGCTGAGCTACGGGACCGGCTGCGGTCAGGGTCTAACACAAGGGTCCGGGGCTTTGCAGCATGGCCTTCACCCTTTGCGGCTAAGCGACAATGCCGCAGAATCGGCCCATGGTCTCGCGCATCAAGCCTGCGTTGGTGGGCATTCTGTTCTTCGGCGGCGTGCTTGCGGCGTCCGCGCAGGAACAGGCCGCGTGCGGTGGCAAGCCGTATCCGGTGCGCATCGCAGAGGCGCTCGACGGCCATTCGCTGCGGCTCGCCGATGGCCGCGTCGTGCGAATCGCGAACCTGATCGCGCCTTTGGGAATTGATGGCGACAGCAAGGCCCTGGCTCGCGCGAGAGCCGCGCTCGGCGAAATCGTGAACGGCAAGGACGCAATGCTGTTTCTCGAATCGGAATCGGCCGACCGCTACGGCAGATTGTCGGCGCAGGCGATCCGCGTCGAAGGCAAGCTCTGGCTGGAAGCGCATCTCGTGGAGCAAGGGATTGCACGTGTCTACTTCGTCACAAACGCCGAATGCGCCAAGGCGCTCCTGCAGCACGAAGCGAACGCGCGGATCGCGAAGGCCGGACTTTGGGCCGAATCGAAATTCGCGGTGTTCGATGCGGAAGCAGTCGATGCCCTGCTCGCCGCCGAGGGCCGCTTCGTCGTGGTCGAAGGGACGGTCCGGCATGTGGGCGAGGCGAGACGGCGGCTCTATCTCGATTTTGGGCGGCGCTTCACGAAAGATTTTACCATTATCTTGCCTGATAACGTCCGGAAAACGCTTGCCGCCGCCGGTTCCGACCCCAAAAGCTGGCGCGGAAAGCGTATCCGCGTTAGAGGTATCTTGTTCTCCTGGGGCGGCCCTGCCATCGAATTGAATCAGGCGCAGGCTATCGAACTCTTGGATCGCGACATCCCGAAGAGCGAATGATGGAAAGGCTTGCGCGATTGTTGAAGCGATTCCGCGCCGTTTTCGGCGGCGCTCTGCTTTCGCTTGCGCTTGCATCCTGTTCGACCCTCAATCTCGACCAGATCGGTTGGAGCACGATCGCGCCGCGGGAGCAGGACGCGGTCGCAGAATCGCTGCCGCCTGCGCAGCGCAAAGAGCATGAGCGGCTGGTCTCGACTTATGGTGGCGTCTATCGCGCGCCGGAATTGCAGGCGCTGATCGAAGAGACAATCACCCGTCTGGGTGCGGCGTCCGAGAAGCCGGAACTGAAATACCGCGTGACCATTCTCAACTCGCCCGCGATCAACGCCTTCGCGTTGCCGGGCGGTTCGCTCTACGTCACGCGTGGATTGATTTCTCTCGCCAATGATACCGCCGAGCTTTCCTCCGTGCTATCGCACGAAATGGCGCATGTCGTGGCGCGGCACGCCGCGATCCGCGAGGAGCAGATCCGCGCGGCGGTGCTGAACAGCCGCGCGATCTCCGACACGCTCAGCGACCCGCAGCTCGGCGCGCTGGCGCTTGCGCGTTCACAGCTTTCTATCGCCAAGTTCTCGCGTGGGCAGGAGCTGGAAGCGGACGCGGTTGGCGTCGGGATTGCCGCGCGCGCGGGCTACGATCCGTTCGGCGCGTCGCGCTTTCTCACCTCGATGGGCCGTTTCGCACAGCTGCGCGCGACTTCACTCGGTGCTGGTCAGTCGAAGGATCTCGACTTTCTTTCGAGCCATCCCTCAACCCCGGAACGCATTTCGATCGCGGTGGCGAACGCCAAGCAGTTCGCCAACCCGAAGGCGATCGAGCGCGACCGCGAGATTTTCCTGAAAGCGCTCGATGGCGTCGTGTTCGGCGACGACCCCAAGGAAGGCTTCGTGCGTGGACGCAATTTCCTGCATCCCAATCTCGGGATCGCCTTCACTGCGCCGGAAAGCTTCACGCTCGAAAATACGCCGCAGGCGGTATTGGGCGCGACGCCGAACGGTAAGGAGGCGCTGCGTCTGGACGCCATCAAGGCGAATGAGTCGCAGACGCTTGCCGAATATATTTCTAACGGCTGGGTCGAAGGCATCGACACAGGTTCGATCGAGCAGCTTCAGATCAACGGCTTCGATGCGGTCACCGCGACCGCACGCGGAGAGCAGTGGTCGTTCCGGCTTTATGCGATCCGTCTCGGTGGCAGCGTTTATCGGCTTGCGTTCGCGGCGCGCGATCTGACCCCGCAACTCGAATCGGCTTTCCGGCAGGCGGCGATGACTTTCCGCCGCGTGCCGCCGGAAGAAGCACAGGCGATCAAGCCGCTCCGGATCCGGATTTATCGCGTTGTGCACGGCGATACGCCGGAGAAGCTCGCGGCCCGGATGGCTTATGAAGACCGCCCGCTCGAGCGCTTCCTCGTCATCAATGGCATGCAGCGTGGTGCGAAGCTGACGCCCGGCGATTACGTGAAGCTGATTGCCGAGTAGGCAAAAGAAAAAGGCCCGGAGCGATCCGGGCCTTTCTCAATTTCATTCTTCCGAATTCTTTCAGGCGGCGGCTTCCTGCTCGTCGCCTTCGGTTTTCGCCTTGTTGCGGGTCGGCGCTTTCATAAGCTGGGTCTCGATCAGCTTCGCGGCTTCGGTTTCGGTGATGTCTTCCACCGCCGAAAGTTCGCGGACCATGCGGTCGAGGGCCGCTTCGTAAAGCTGGCGTTCCGAATAAGACTGCTCTGGCTGGCTCTCCGAGCGGAACAGGTCGCGTACCACTTCCGCGATCTGAATGAGATCGCCTGAATTGATCTTCGCTTCGTATTCTTGCGCACGGCGCGACCACATGGTGCGCTTGATGCGGGCGCGGCCTTTGAGCGTTTCCAGCGCCTTCTTGACGACGTCCGGCCCCGCGAGCTTGCGCATGCCGACTGACGCCACTTTCGACGTGGGGACGCGCAGCGTCATCTTGTCCTTTGCGAAGGAGATGACGAAAAGCTCGAGCTTGTAGCCCGCGACTTCCTGTTCCTCGATGCGAACGATCTGCCCGACGCCGTGAGCCGGATACACGATGTGCTCGTTGGTCTTGAAACCTTGGCGGGTCTGGGTTTTCTTCGGGGTGGTCATTCTGGCTTCTGCTCCTGTGCCGGCATACCGGCCTTACGCGACTGAAGTTCCGTCAGACGCCAGTTGAATCCTCGCAGCGATACTACTTCCGCGCGCCCCACGTAGGGTAAGGCGTGTGAAACAGGCTCTCAGCTTGGATTCTAGGTCGGGCGGCTCCTCGGAGCGCCCTACATCTTGCGATCAGAACGGGCGACTGTGGGAAATATAGCACATTTTCCCAAAAAATCAACGGTTTGCCGCGCTGCGGCCAGATCACGGCGACCGGCATGGTTACCGGGCCGGAAGCCCGCTCCTAGTCGCCTTCGCCGGGCTTGTCGGAGAAATACTGCTCCTTGCCCTCGACCCCGTCCCACTCCTTGGCGTCGTCCGGCGGGTCGCGCTTGATCGTGATGTTCGGCCACTGCTTCGCGTATTCGGCGTTGAGTGCGATCCACTTTTCCAGCCCCGGCACGGTGTCGGGCTTGATCGCCTCGGCCGGGCATTCCGGCTCGCAGACGCCGCAATCGATGCATTCGTCCGGATGGATGACGAGCATGTTCTCGCCTTCGTAGAAGCAGTCCACCGGACAGACCTCCACGCAGTCCATGTATTTGCAGCGAATGCACTTGTCGTTGACGACGTAGGTCATCGGAAACCCGGTTCTTCGCGGGGAGCGGACTAGCGCAGGCTCCCACCTTTGCCAAGCGCGCGGCTGCGAGGTCAGCCTTGCGCGCTTACGCTCTCATATGTGTCCCGGGCGGCGTTTGCGTCAGCGCGGCGCGGCAATATGCCCGTTACTTTCAACACGCGGACCCGCGCGGGCAGCGCGATCGTCAGCACGTCGCCGGGTTTCACGGCGTGCGCGGGCTGTTCCGCGCGCGTGCCGTTGATGCGAACATAGCCTTCGCTGACGAGGCCCGCTGCGATGCTCCGGGTCTTCACGATCCGGGCGTGCCAGATCCAGCGGTCGAGGCGCTGGGACGCAATGGAAGCGCGGGTTGCGCCGCTCAATTCCCGTCCTTCTTGTCGGAAAGCATTTTTTCCTTCAGCGCCAGCAGCGAGGCGAAAGGCGAGTTCGGATCGATCGGCTTCTCTTTTCGCTCGACACGCGGCTTGAAGTTCGCCTGATCGCGTTTGCCGTGGTCCTTGCCGCGATCTTTCCGGTCCTTGCCGCGCTTGTCGCGGCGCTCGTGACGCGGGCGTTCCTCCTGCGGCGCCGCTTCCGGCGAAGCGCCGTCGGTTTTCGCTGCTTCCTTGCGCGGCTCGCGTTTTCTTTCCGGCCTGCGCTCGGGGCGCGGACGGCCGGGACGCCAGACTTCGATCACCGCAGGTTCGGCGGCGACGGAATCCGGAGCTGGCGGAGTCGCGTCGGCAATCGGTTGAATCTCCGCGCCGGTTGCAATCGGGGGAGCCGCGAGCGGGCCGGGCGCAGGCACTGCATCGGAGGTTGCTTCCGCGAGCGGCACGTCCGTCAACGGCGCTTCGGCCGGCACAGTGCCGGCGCTTTCCTGCGGAGCTGCTTCTCCCGGCTTCGCTTCGACCGGAGCAGGGCGGCGATCCATGCGGTAGCCGAGCGCTTTGAGGATCGAGGCGAAGTCCTCGCCGGCGCAGCCGACCAGCGAAGTCATGCCGACCGAAACCGTGAAGCCGAAGCCATCGATCGCGCCTTGCGGTTTTTCGCCGGACGCGCCCGGCTTCCAGGAAATCGCGGGACGAATGAGATCGGCGAGCCGCTCGAGAATGTCGACGCGCACGGCGCGCGTGCCGGCGACGCGATAGCCCGCCGCGCGATAAAGCGACTTCTGGATTTCGCGGTCGTTCGGAATCGAGGTGCGCCCCGAGGCCGCGAGCGCGGGCAACTCGCTCATGCCTTTCTGCGAAAGGCCGCCGTGCTTCAGCGCCCAGAGAAGCAGCGCAAGCTGACGCGGCGCGGGCTTGAGCAGCGCCGGGACGTAAATGTGATAGGCGCCGAAGCGCACGCCGTATTTGCGGAGCGCGCCGCGCGCTTCCTGATCCAAGCCCTTCACTTCGTCGGCGACATTCACGCGGTCGAGCACGCCGAGCGCCTCGACGAGCTGGAACGCGACGCCGCGCGCCATGCCGGTAATATCTTCGGCTCCGGTGAGGGCGTTCAGGGGCCCGAGCAGCTTTTCGACATGCGCGTCGAGCCATTTATCGATGCGCGCTGCGACCTTGTCGCGCGAGGGGCCGGTGAGTTGCTCATCCGCGATCAGTTGCGCGCGGGGTTTGAGCGCGACATCGCCGGCGACGAGTTTTGCGACCGGCTCGCCGTTCCAGCGTACGAGCCCGTCGTTCGCGAGCACGATCTTGTCGTCGCCCGCCTTGTCGAGTTCTTCTGCGCGCTTTTCGATTTCGCCGGCGAGTGCCTTCTGTGCCGCAGCCCGCAACGCTTTCGCGTCCTGCCCCGCGCCGGATGTGTCGGCCACGAATTCAAACCCTTGCAGGCGTCCGATGGCGTGACCTTCTACGATCACTTCGCCGCTTTCTTTTACTTCAGTCTCCAAGCGCGTGTTCTCTCTTAAGCGCCGCATCAATACGCTGGTACGGCGGTCGACAAAGCGTTGGGTAAGGCGTTCATGCAATGCATCGGAGAGACGATCTTCGACGGCGCGCGTGATGCCTTGCCAGTGTTCCGGATCGCGTAACCAGTCGGGGCGGTTTGCCGCGAAGGTCCAGGTACGCACCTGCGCGATGCGGTTCGAAAGCGTGTCGATGTCGCCTTCAGGCCGGTCGGCAAGGGCCACCTGTTCGGCGATCCAATCGGCGGGGATGCTACCCTCCCGCATCAAAAATCCATAGAGGGTCAGCACCAATTCGGAATGGGCGGCGGGTGCGACCTTTCGGTAATCGGGAATCTGACACACGGCCCAGAGCTTGCGGATGGCGTCCGGCGTGGTTGCGAGATCCATGATTTCCGGATCGCGCGAGGCGCGTTCCAGTACCTGAAGATCGTCTGCAACCGGCGCGCGGGTCAGGCCTTCCTCGCGCGGGATGATCGCAAGGCTCGCCTCGAGCGCGCGCAGCGACGAGAAATCGAGATCGTGGTTGCGCCATTGCAGCACGCGCACCGGCTCGAAGGTGTGCGTCTCGAGCCGCTCCACCAGATCGGCTTCGAATGGCGCGCAGCGCCCGGTGGTGCCGAAGGTGCCGTCGCGTTGTGCGCGACCGGCGCGGCCCGCGATCTGCGCCATTTCCGCTGCCGATAATTGCCGGAACTGATAGCCGTCGAATTTGCGGTCGGATGCGAAGGCGATGTGATCGACGTCAAGATTGAGTCCCATGCCGATCGCGTCGGTCGCGATCAGGTAATCGACGTCGCCGGATTGGAACAGTTCGACCTGCGCGTTGCGGGTGCGGGGCGAGAGCGCGCCGAGCACGACCGCGGCACCGCCGGACTGGCGGCGGATCAGTTCCGCGATCGCGTAGACCTCGTCGGCGGAGAAGGCGACAATCGCCGAACGGCGCGGAAGCCGTGTGAGTTTTTTCTCGCCCGCAAAAGTCAGCATCGAAAGCCGCGGCCGCTGGATCACGTCCATGCCGGGCAGGAGCTTGCCCAGAATGGTGCGCACGGTGGCCGCACCCAGGAGCCAGGTTTCCTCGCGGCCGCGCAGGTTCAGAATGCGGTCGGTGAAGAGGTGTCCGCGCTCGAAGTCGGCCGCGAGCTGCACTTCGTCGACTGCCACGAACGCAACGTCCAGATCCTTCGGCATCGCTTCCACGGTCGAGACCCAGTAGCGCGGATTTTTGGGGCGGATTTTCTCTTCGCCCGTGATCAGCGCGACGTTCTCCGCGCCCACGCGCGCGACGCAGCGCTGATAGACTTCGCGCGCGAGCAGGCGCAGCGGCAGGCCGATCATGCCGCTCGAATGCGCGAGCATCCGGTCGATCGCCAGATGCGTCTTGCCGGTATTGGTCGGCCCGAGCACGGCAGTGACGCCGCGCCCGCGGCGCGATGGATCGGCGAGATTGCGGGGTGAAATTTTCAGCAAGGCTTTCGCCTGTTTCCTTACGCGAACTGTATCGTTTCGTTACAAGTTGAATCGATTTTGCGGATTTCCGTTAAGGATTGGAACGCGCTCTGAACGAATCGCGTCCGAATCACCGACTCTCGATGGTTTCCCGCTGTGTTCACGCCGCATGTAGTTCTCCGCGCGCGATATGCCACTAACTTTTCGGCATTCCGGTCATCCTGCCGCGCGCGAGGCCATCGCCAAACGTTAATTTCGTCGCAGGGAGCGGTACGATTCAGTCATGAGTCTCATGTACTTGCCCTGTCCTCTTTTGCGACAACTTCAAGCCGGATCGTGCGCGCGCGGTAGGATTCGGAACGAGTCCTGAACGAATCGCGTCCGAATCGCTGACTCGGGACGGTTTCGAGATTCGTTCTCACCAGATGTCGTGTCTGTGGATCGCACAAACACGAGATAACCGCTTTCGTTTTGCCGGCGCGCGGCGCGAGCGCCTGAAATCCTTAACAGGCCGCTTGGGCGCTATTGCGTACTCGTTTTGAAGCGCGTCGCCTCGACAGTGAAGGTGCCGATCATGCTCGAGACCGATGCGCGGACCGGTACGAGCACGCGTGTGCCGGGTACCGGTGCAAGCCACACGAACATGTCGCGGTTCTCCGCCATCTGCCGCACTGTGTCGCGGTCGCGATGGCCTGCGATCGGCACATAACGCGCCTGGCAGACCAATACCGGGCCGGCATAGCCCTCGATTTTCTTCGGCGCTTTCTCGGTGCGCACATAAGCGAGCACAACATCGAAGCGGTAGCGCCCGTCGAATATCGGAAGCGTGCGGTTGCAAGATTCCGGACTGAGCAACTCACCCTTGGGCGCCACGAGCGCTAACATGGCGCTTAAAGGATCGACGACGTCGGTTCGGGTTTTGCTGGTGATAGGCACGCGATTTGGATCGGCATTGTTGCGCGGCGGGTCGATCGAAATTTTCTTCGCAAAGCCGTTTTCGACCTCCAGTTCGATTTTTTCGTCGTGCTTGCCGGTTCGCAGGCGCGCGGAGAACATGCTCGCGATCACGCGATTGGCCTTGAAAGAGCCGCGCACGTTCGCCGAGCCTTCACCCTTGGAGATGATCCGGAACAGTCCCGAAGACTTGGCGCTGCCCGAGGCGACGAAGCCTTCCTTGTCGAAATCGACGGTTACGACCGCGCGGCCCACGGGAAGGCCGGTGAGATAGACGCCATAGGCGACTTCGAGCCGGGTTTCGACGGCGGCGCAGGTGCCGTGGGCTGCAAGAAGCAGGGCGGCGGCAAATACAGCGATGCGGCGCATCTCGGACGAATTTCCTGTCCAGCCAGGAAGGCCGGGTAGCAAATCCTTCCGCCGGATCGGGGCGAATTTACGCTCTAGCGCGGGGTCGGGCCGGTCTGAAAGCGCGTTGCTTCAACCACCATCGTGCCGATCGGGGTAGCGATCGAAACTTTGATCGGGACCAGTGCACGGGTGCCCGCGACCGGCGCCAGCCAGACGAACAGGTTGCGGTTATTGGCAAGCTCGCGCACCTGTGGCCGGTCGGTGCGGTGGCCCGCGATCGGCACATAGCGCGCCTGACAGACGAGCACCGGACCTGTGTAGCCCTCGACCTTCTTCGGCGCGCCTTCGGTGCGCGCATAAGAAAGTACGACGTCATAGCGGAAGCGCGCGTCGAAGATCGGCAGCGTGCGATTGCAGGATTCCGGGCTCAGCGCGTCGCCGGGGGCTGCGACCAGCACGAGGCCCGCGCTCAAGGGATCGACGACATTGGTGCGTGCGGCGCTCGTGATCGGCACGCGATTGATATCGAGATCCTTCGGCGGCGGCAGAACCGAAAATTCCTTCGCAAATCCGTTCTCGACGGTGATGTCGACCTTCTCGTCGCGGTCGACCGAGTGTGACTGCATCGAATAGAGGCTGGAAATGACGCGGTTGTTCGCGAACGAGCCGCGCACCGTGGAGGTGCCTTCGCCTTTTGAGATCATGCGGACGAGGCCGGTGAACTTGGCGCTGCCCGCGGCGGCGTAGCCCGCCTCGTTGAGGTCGACGATGATTGCGCCCTGACCGATCGGGATACCGGTCAGATAGACCGAATAGGCCGCGTTCAGGCGGGTCTGCGCGAATGCGGCAGGCGTCGAGGCTGCGAGGAGCAGGAGCGCGGCGGCGGAAACGGCGAGGCGGCGCATGGCGGATTGGGCTTTCCTGTTCTTGGGTCCGAAGACCGGCAGAGCGCGATTCAAAAGCGATTCACTTGCAGGAATCATAGCAAATCCTGCGGTTCGCGCCGGATTTCCGGGGTTCCCCCGACGTGCTCCCCGTGAAGAAAATTTGAGTCTTAACTGTGGCCCGGACAACGGGCGGGCCGCCGGTCAGCCGCCTCTGCTATGGCCAGGTCAGGTAAATCCCACTTGGCTTGACGCCCTTGGCCCCCCTCACTATGGAGATGCCTCGCTTTTACCCCTTTACAGGCGGCGGCGGGCCAAAACCCCGGCGGATCGCCTTTGACTGCAAGGATTTTACGATGTCTCGGCGCTGCGAACTGACCGGCAAGGGCGTGCTCGTCGGCCACAAGGTCAGCCACTCCAACATCAAGACCAAGCGGCGCTTCCTGCCGAACCTCGTCAACGTGACGATGCAGAGCGAAGCGCTGAAGCAGAACGTGCGCCTGCGCGTCAGCACCAATGCGCTGAAGTCGGTCGATCATAACGGCGGCCTCGACGCCTATCTCCTGAAGGCCCGCGACGGAAATCTGTCGTCGCGCGCGCTGCTTCTGAAGAAGAAGATCAAGAAAAAGCTCGCCGAAGCGAGCTGATCGCCGCGAAATACGGATTTGAAAAACCCGCCTTTTATCGGCGGGTTTTTTATTGCCGCCAGACGAAGCGGAGCAGCATGCTCCGCTGGAAGAAATTGAAATTGTTGTCCGACATCAGCGTGAGCAGGATTTCTCCGTTCGCGCCCTTGGTGATCGCGAGCGCTTCCATGTTGTCGATCTCGAAATTGGAATCGGCCTCGATCAGCACCTTGCCTTCCACCAGCGCGCCGGGGCGGATTTCGGAAAGCGGGATCGCGCGGATGAGCATGTGGATGCCGGTCAGAAAGCGATAGTAGCGCTCGAGAATAACGAGATGTCCGCTCGGCGAGATCGCGGCGTCGCTGATTTCGAACTGATCGGTGCGCTTCACCGCGAATGTGCCCGGCGTACCGCCGCCGATGATGAAGGCGATGATGTTGCCGTTCTCATCGAGTCCGCGCTCGGAGATCGCAAGCAACGCGCCGCCAAGCGGCATGCTGCGCGGCACGAAGGCGAGCGCTTCCAGTCCCTGATTGAACGGCAGCCTGCGGATGCCGCTTGGTGCCGGAATCGGAATGCCGCGCGCGGTCATGCCTTCGGAGAGGCGATAGCGCAGAACCTGGTTCGCGCGTTCGATGCCGATATAGAGGGTATCGCCGTCGGCGGCGATCGACTCGGTGTCGAACCATTTGCGCGAAGCGAGCGTGCGGCCATCGGGTCCGCGCATCGGCGCCATTTCGGCCTGCTCGATGCCGATAATGCGATTGCCGTCGAAGCGGAATTTTCCGCGCAGCCAGAAGGCGCGGTCGGAATGCGCGACGAAGCTCGCGCCGTCGGAGAGAATATGCAGGCCCGAGATGCCACCGAAATGTTTGAACTTCGACTGCAGTACGAGGCCGCCGACGAATTCGAGTTCGCCGAAGCGCGCGGGCTTCGGGTCGCGCTTGTCGAAGCCTGCGACTTCGCGCGCGGTGATTTCGATTTTTTCGGCAGAGTCGGTCTTTTGCGCCGCCGCCGGAAATGCATGAACTGCTGACGCGGCGATCAGCGCGAAAATTCCGCAACGGAGCGCGAAGCGCATTCAGTGCAGGCGGCGTTTGCCGCGCGAAGGCGCCGGCGCTTTTTCTTCGAACAACTCAGCGAGCTTTTCCGTCATGGCACCGCCGAGTTCTTCGGCGTCCACGATCGTGACCGCCCGGCGGTAATAGCGCGTGACGTCGTGGCCGATGCCGATCGCGATCAGTTCGACCGGCGAGCGGGTTTCGATTTCCTCGATGATCCAGCGCAAATGCCGTTCGAGATAATTGCCGGGGTTTACCGAAAGCGTGGAGTCGTCGACCGGCGCGCCGTCGGAAATCATCATCAGAATCTTGCGCTGCTCGGGGCGGGCCAACAGTCTCTTATGCGCCCAGTCGAGCGCCTCGCCGTCGATGTTCTCTTTGAGCAAACCCTCGCGCATCATCAGGCCGAGGTTCTTGCGCGCGCGCCGCCACGGCGCATCCGCCGACTTGTAGATGATGTGGCGAAGGTCGTTGAGCCGTCCCGGCGATTGCGGCTTGTTCGCTGCCAACCACGCTTCGCGTGACTGCCCGCCCTTCCACGCGCGGGTGGTGAAGCCCAAAATCTCGACCTTCACGCCGCAGCGCTCGAGCGTGCGCGCAAGAATGTCGGCGCAGGTCGCGGCGACCGTGATCGGCCGGCCGCGCATCGAGCCGGAATTGTCGAGCAAGAGCGTGACGACCGTGTCGCGGAAATCCGTGTCGCGCTCGTGCTTGAAGGAAAGCGGCTGGTAGGGATCGGTGACCACGCGCGAAAGCCGCGCGGGATCGAGGATGCCTTCCTCGAGATCGAAGTCCCAGGCGCGGTTTTGCTGCGCCATCAGGCGGCGCTGCAAACGGTTCGCGAGGCGGGCGACCACACCCTGCAAATGCTGGATCTGCTTGTCGAGATAGGAGCGCAGCCGCGAGAGTTCTTCGGCATCGCAGAGCTCTTCCGCGCCGATGGTCTCGTCGAATTTCATCGTATAGGCGCGATAATCCGGACCGCGCGGTTCGTTCGGCAGTTGATGCTTCGGACGCCACGGCTCGCCGGCCTCTTCGGAGTCGCCCTGATCCATGTCGTCGGGACGGTCGGCGGGCGGCGCGTCGTCGGATTCCGCAGCTTGCTCCTCTTGCTGGTCGGCGGAGAGTTCCGCGTCTTCCTGCGCGGACTGTTCGCTCGCGTCGTCCTGTTCGGCCTGACCCTGATCGTTCTGCGAATTGTCTTCGCCTGCGCCGTCTTCTTCGTCCTGATCGTCCTCGTCCTGCTCGTTGGTGCGGTCTTCGCCCATGTCGAGCGAGGTGAGCAGATCGTGGATCGCTTCGGCAAAGCCGCGCTGGTTGTTGATCTCGCCCGCGAGCCGGTCGAGATCGCGGTCGGCACGCTTCTCGATGAAATCGCGCCACAACTCGACGACCTTCTTCGCGCCCGACGGCGGCTTCTGTCCGGTGAGACGCTCGCGCACAATCATCGCGATCGCGTCTTCGAGCGGCGCGTCGGCGCGGTCGGTGATCTCCTCGTAACTGCCGCGGTGATAGCGGTCCTCGAGCATCGCGGAGAGATTCTGCGCGACCCCCGACATCCGGCGCGAGCCGATCGCTTCCACGCGCGCCTGCTCGACCGCTTCAAATACCGAGCGGGCGTTCTCGCCCTGCGGCAACATCTTTTTATGAATCTGCGGGTTGTGCATCGCAAGCCGCAGCGCCATCGAATCCGCGTGCCCGCGCAGGATCGCGGCGTCGGCCTTAGTCATGCGCCGCGGCGGCTCGGGCAGCCGCGCACGCTCGGAATTGAGCGCGGGCTTTTCGGCGGCGTAGTTCACCTCAAGTTCGGGCTTGCCCGCGATCGCGCGCAACGTCGTTGCGACCGCGCGCTTGAAGGGCTCGGTCGGGCTTTCGGTATTTTTCCCCTTGATGGGAGCCGACATGGGTTCTTTACGTCACGAGAGCGCGACGTTCACCGTGGATTCGGGCAGGTCCTTGCCGAACGAGCGCTGATAGAATTCGGCGACGATAGGCCGCTCGAGTTCGTCGCACTTGTTGATGAAGGTGACACGCAGCGCGAAGCCGATGTCGCCGAAAATCTGCGCGTTCTCGGCCCAGGTGATCACGGTACGCGGGCTCATCACGGTCGAAAGATCGCCGTTGATGAAAGCCTGTCGCGTGAGATCGGCGACGCGGACCATCTTGGAAATCGTGTCCTTGCCTTCGGGCGTGCGCCAGGCGTGAATCTTGGAGCTGACGATTTCCACTTCCTTGTCGTGCGGCAGATAATTCAGCGTGGTCACGATCGACCAGCGGTCCATCTGGCCCTGGTTGATCTGCTGCGTGCCGTGATAGAGGCCGGTGGTGTCGCCGAGGCCGACCGTGTTCGCCGTTGCAAAGAGACGGAACGCGGGATGCGGGCGGATCACCTTGTTCTGGTCGAGAAGCGTGAGGCGGCCCGAGACTTCGAGCACGCGCTGGATCACGAACATCACGTCCGGGCGGCCCGCGTCATACTCGTCGAACACAAGTGCGATGTTGCGCTGGAGCGCCCAGGGCAGAATGCCGTCGCGGAATTCCGTCACCTGACGGCCGTCCTGCAGCACGATCGCGTCCTTGCCGACGAGGTCGATACGGCTGATGTGGCTGTCCAGGTTCACGCGAACGCAAGGCCAGTTCAGGCGCGCGGCGACCTGCTCGATATGCGTCGATTTGCCGGTGCCGTGATAGCCGGAGACCAGCACGCGGCGGTTGTGCGCGAAGCCCGCCAGAATCGCGAGGGTAGTGTCGCGATCGAAGACGTAGTCCGGATCGGTGTCCGGGACATGGGCTTCCGGCTCGGAATAGGCCGGAACTTCGAGGTTGCTGTCGATCCCGAAAACCTGCCGGACCGAAACCTTCATATCCGGGAGCGGGGCCAGTTCTGCGTTCGGAGTCATGCTTTTTCTCGCCGAGAGGCGGCTAATGCCTTGCAAAGATAGGGCCGAATTTGGAGTTCCGGCCGGCTGCCGGGGGTCGCTCCTCAAGCCTTAGCAGAAACCCTGGGCCTTTAGGTAGTTATAGGCCTGCACGACTGCCCTGAAGCGGTCTTCGCTGGAACGGTCGCCCCCGTTGGCGTCGGGGTGGTGCCTTTTGACGAGTTCCTTGTAGCGGGCTTTCAGCGCTTCGGCGGTGGCGTCGATCTCGAGGCCGAGGGTGTCGAAGGCCTTGCGCTCGGCATTGCGGATCATGCGGCCCTCGGGGGCCTCGCCCTTCTGCTCGAAGGCGCCGGCCGCTCCGCCGAAAATGCGGAAGGGGTCGGACCAGCTTTCGCCGGTGAAGCCGGGGTTGTTGCCGGCCTTGCCGCGCTTCTTCTCGCCGCCGTTCTGACCCATCTTCCAGGTCGGGCGGTGCCCGGTCAGCGCATCCTTCTGGTACTGCTGGACGGCGTCGTCCTTCATTCCCGAGAAATAGTTGTAGTTCGCGTTGTATTCGCGGACGTGGTTGATGCAGTAATTCCAGTACTCGCCTTCGCGGTCGCGGCCCTTCGGCGCCTTGTGGGTGCCGGGCTCCTTGCAGCCATGCCAGTCGCAGGCAGGGCTCTCCGCTTTGAGCTTCTGCTTTTTATTCCGCTCGATCGGCTTGATGCGGATTTTATCGAACAGGGGCGAGTCGAATTTCATGTGACGAGTATATGGCGATTGCTTCGTTACCGCACAAGCAACATGGCGCGCACGGTAACGGTGAGTTGTTGCGTGATCGTTGACGGAAGAACAATAGCGCTCTATGCGGCGCGGCCATGACCAAACCGGACAAGACCCTAGACCGCATTCGCGACCGTTTGACGGCAGCCTTGAAGCCGGAATCGATCGAAGTGGTGGATGAGAGCGGAATGCATGTCGGTCATGCCGGCGCGATCCCCGGCAAGGTCACGCATGTGCGGGTGCTGATTACGGCCGAAGCGTTTCAGGGTAAGAGCCGGCTCGACCGTCACCGCATGGTCAACGATCTCTTGAATCACGAAATGAGCGCGGGGCTGCATGCACTCGCGATCGTGCCGAAGGCGCCCGGCGAGTAGCTAGTCCGCGAGTGCTTCCTTCAAAACTTCGCGCACGATTTTCGTATCGACGTTTTTCGCGATGAATGCCTTGCCGATTCCCTTGGCAAGGATGAAGACGAGCTTGCCGCGACTCACCTTTTTATCCTGCGCCATTAGCGACAGGAGCGCGTCCGCACCGGGCAACGCGCCGGGAATCTGCGAGAGCTTCACCGGCAGGCCGACGCCCGCGATGTGCTTGATCACGCGCTGCACGTCGGCGTCCTTGCAGAGTTTCAACTTCGCCGAGAGCTTGAACGCGAGCACGCAGCCGAGTGCCACGCCTTCGCCGTGCAGCAGGCGGTCCGAATAGCCGGTCGCCGCTTCCAGCGCGTGGCCGAAGGTATGGCCGAGATTCAGGAGCGCGCGGTCGCCGGTTTCGCGCTCGTCGCGGGCGACGATCGTGGCCTTGGCCTTGCAGCTTGTTGCCACCGCTTTGGCGCGCGCGGGGCCGCCCGCGAAAATTTCCGGCGCGTGTTTCTCGAGCCACGTAAAAAACTTCGCATCGTTGATCAGCCCGTATTTCGCGACTTCCGCGTAACCCGCGCGGAATTCGCGCGGCGGCAGCGTGTCGAGTGCGCGCAGATCGGCGAGCACGAGCGACGGCTGATGAAACGCGCCGATCAGGTTCTTGCCCTGCGGGGAATTGATGCCGGTCTTGCCGCCGACGGAGGAGTCCACCTGCGCGAGCAGTGTCGTCGGGATCTGCACGAAGCCGACGCCGCGGCGTACGACGGAAGCCGCAAAGCCCGCAAGATCGCCGATCACGCCGCCGCCGAGCGCGACCACGAGATCGCCGCGCTCGATCCGCGATTCCAGAATTGCTTCGGCGACGGTTTGCAGGTCACCGAAACTTTTCGTGCTTTCGCCGGGCGAGAGCAGCACGCTGCGGTAGCGGATGTTCGCCGCCTCCAGCGAGCGTTCGAGCGTGCCGAGATGATGATGCGCGACATTGCCGTCGGTAACGATCGCGACCGCGGTGCCGGGCTTGAGCTTCGCAATGCGCTTGCCGGCTTCGGCGATCAGGTTCTCGCCGATCACGATATCGTAGCTGCGCTTGCCGAGCCTGACCTTGACGATTTCGGTTCTGATTTTCTTCGGGGCGGGCATGTTCACGTCTCGCGTTTAGGGAGCGAGGTATCGAGCAAATTCACGATCGCTTCAACGACTTCCTCGTGCGGCACTTCGCAGGACATGATGCAGAGGTCGGCCTCGGCATAGGTCGCTTCGCGCGCGGCGAGCAGATTGCGCAGCGTTCCCTCGGGATCGGGATTCTGCAGGAGCGGACGGTTGGCTTTCCGCTTCACGCGCTTGAGTAGCGTTTCGACGTCCGCCTTCAGCCAGATCGAAAGGCCCTTGTCCCTAATGCGCGCGCGGGTGTCGGCGTTCATGAAGGCGCCGCCGCCGGTCGCGATCACCTGCGGACCGCTTTCGAGCAGGCGTGCGATTACCTTCTGCTCGCCCTTGCGGAATTCCGCTTCGCCCTTGGTCTGGAACAGTTCAGGGATGGTCATGTTCGCGGCGCGTTCGATTTCGGCGTCGGCATCGGAAAACTCGAGCCCGAGCCGCTGACCGAGCCTGCGGCCGATCGAGCTTTTGCCCGAGCCCGGCATGCCGACCAGCACGACCGAACGGCTGCCCAGCCGCGCGCGAAAGGCGTCGGCGTTTGGATGCAGCGCTATCGGCGGCGGTGAGACCATGTTCATTCTTCCTGTGGCATCAGATATGGCGGTTCCTCTCCGCGCTGTAAAATGCCGATGCACGCTGCGCCGCATCGCCGATTCGGATATTCGTTAATGCCCACGCTGACCCGCCTGATCATGGTGCTCGCGACCCTCGCCGTCCTCGGCTATGCCGCCGTGTGGGCGCTCGCGAACTTGGTCGAGCCGCAGCCACGCACGATCACGATTACGGTGCCGCAGGACCGGTTCGGAAAATGAGTACGCGCACGAAATCCGGCTCGGGAAATCTGCGCGGCCTCTTCCTCGACATGATCGCGACCGAGCGGAACGCGAGCAAGAATACGCTGGACGCTTACGCGCGCGATCTCGACGACTACGCGGCATTTCTCGAAAGCAAGAAGAGCGATTTCTCGAAAGCCGATACGCAGACGATTCGGAATTATCTCTCCGCACTTCACAAGCGCGAACTCGCGGCGGCTTCGGTCGCGCGGAAACTCTCCGCGATCCGGCAACTGCATCGCTTTCTCTATACTGAGGGCAAACGCGCCGACGATCCTTCGGCTGTGCTCGAAGGCCCGCGGCGCGGGCGGCCGTTGCCGAAAGTCATGTCGGTTGACGAAGTCACGAAACTTCTTGCCGCCGCGCATGATGCCGCCGCGCAAACGGGTGACACGAAAGACGCGGCCGCGCGCAGGCTGCGCGCGTTGCGGCTCGCCGCACTCCTCGAGTTGCTTTACGCCTCGGGCTTGCGCGTCTCCGAATTGATCGCGCTACCGGCTTCCGCCGCGCATACGAAACAGGACGCGATCATCGTGCGCGGCAAGGGCAACAAGGAGCGCCTTGTACCGATAGGGGACGCCGCCAAACGCGCGATGAAAGCCTATTTCGACGCACGCGCTACGGAAGAAAAGCCCGCTACGCAGCGCTGGCTGTTTCCGTCCTTCGGCGCGAGCGGTCACGTGACGAGGCAGCATGTCGCGCGGGAGTTGAAGGCGCTCGCGGCTGCGGCCGGGATTGCGCCGGCGAAGATTAGTCCGCACGTATTGCGCCACGCCTTCGCGAGCCATCTTCTGTCGAACGGCGCGGACCTGCGCGTGGTGCAGGCGCTGCTCGGGCATGCCGACATCTCGACGACGCAGATTTACACCCATGTGCTCGACGAACGCCTCAAGAACATGGTGCGTGATCTGCATCCTTTGGCCGAGAAATAGCACCGTTGCCGTAGCGTAACTTGACTTGGGCAGGGTCGGCATGCAGCTTCCGCCCGATTTCATGAGGGGCTTTGAAGGCCTCGAAAGCCTTGAGCCGCAATGCGCACGTATCTCGATTTCGAAAAGCCGGTCGCCGAACTCGAAGCCAGGATCGAGGAACTGCGTGCGCTGGCTGCTTCCGGCGAAGCGGTTGCGATCGCGGAGGATGTCGCCCGGCTTGAGGCGAAGTCGGAACTCGCGCTGTCCGAGCTCTACGAGAACCTGACGCCGTGGCAGAAAACGCAGGTCGCGCGCCATCCGCAGCGCCCGCATTTCTCCGATTATATCGCCAAACTGTTCGACGAGTTCACGCCGCTCGCGGGCGACCGCAAGTTCGGCGACGATCAGGCGATCATCGGCGGGTTTGCGCGCTTCGCGGGACAAAGCGTCTGCGTGATCGGCCACGAAAAGGGTTCGACCACCGAAGCGCGGATTACGCACAATTTCGGCATGGCCCGTCCCGAGGGTTACCGGAAAGCCGTGCGGTTGATGGAACTCGCCGACCGCTTCGAGGTGCCGGTGGTCACGCTGGTCGATACCGCCGGCGCCTATCCCGGCATCGACGCCGAGGAGCGCGGGCAGGCCGAAGCGATCGCGCGCTCGACGGACGCGGGACTTGCACTTGGTGTCCCCAACGTTTCGGTCATCATCGGCGAGGGCGGCTCCGGCGGCGCGATCGCGATCGCGACCGCGAATAAGGTGCTGATGCTTGAGCACTCGATCTACAGCGTGATTTCGCCCGAGGGTGCGGCTTCGATTCTGTGGCGCGACACTACCAAGGCGCAGGAAGCCGCGACCAACATGAAAATTACCGCTCAGGACCTCCTGAAATTCGGGGTCGTGGACGAAATTATTGCCGAGCCCGCGGGAGGCGCACATCGCCACCCCGATGCCACGATTTCGGCAACAGGAAAGGCTATCCAGACCGCACTAGCGGGGTTCAATGACCTGTCTCGAGAGCAAGTGCGCAGCCTGCGGGCTGAAAAATTTCTGGCGATCGGCCGGAATCTCTGATTTTTCAATCACTTATGCGCGAGCGCAGTCGCGTCTTGCAGGAACCGCGGTTGCGGTAACGCACCGTCAAGGGTAACGCATTAGGCAATGGGGACCGAGAGTTTTCAGCACATTTTCGGGAGTTTTCGGTTGAACCTGCGCCCGTCATCTACTCTGCGCTTCGCGGCGGCGGCGGCCGTCTGCGCTGGCCTGCTCGCGGGCTGCAGCGCGGAGAACTTTGCCTATAGCCCCGGCGGCAACAAGAAACACCTGCGTCCGATTTCGTCGCAAACCATGGCGTTGATGCAGGAAAAGGGGATGACGAAAGAGTCGCCCATCCTGCTTCGCATCTACAAGGAAGAATCCGAGCTCGAGATCTGGAAGAAGACCACCGCGGGAAACTACGAGCTTCTGAAAAAATTCCCGATCTGCAAATGGTCGGGCGAACTCGGGCCGAAAGTGAAGCAGGGCGACCGCCAGGCGCCGGAGGGTTTCTATTTCATCCGCCCCGAGCAGATGAACCCGCATTCGAGCTATCATCTCGCGTTCAATCTCGGCTTCCCGAACGATTTCGACCGCGCATGGAATCGCACCGGCGCACACCTGATGGTGCATGGCGATTGCTCGTCGTCGGGTTGCTACGCGATGACGGACGAACAAATCTCAGACATCTTCGCACTCGCGCGCGAGGCGTTCGACGGTGGCCAGCTTGCGTTCCAGGTGCAGGCATTCCCGTTCCGCATGACGCAGGCGAATCTGGTGCGCCATCGCACCAATCCGAACATGCCGTTCTGGCGGATGCTGAAAGAAGGTTCGGACCATTTTGAAGTGACGCGGCAGGAGCCCAAGATCGACGTCTGCGCCAAGCGCTACATCTTCAACGCGATCCCTGATGATCCGATGAAGCCGTTCGATCCGCAAAGGGCCTGCCCGGCCTATCACCTGCAGCCGGAGATTGCGCAGTTGCTCCAGAGCAAACGCAGCGCAGACCAGAACGACATCTCGACGCTGCTCACGCGCAACATGCCGGCAGCGCCGGTACGCACCAACAACGACGGCGGCTCCAACCCGGTGTTCGCGGGCCATGTACCGCCGAGCTCGGTACAGATCCAGCAGCAGAACTCGTTTAATCGGCAGTAAGCGCCGCCTCGAAACGAAAAGAAAAAGCGCCGCAAGATGCGGCGCTTTTTTTGTTTGATAGCCTCGATCCGCGTTACGCGAAGCGGCCGTGGCAGTTCTTGTATTTCTTGCCTGAACCGCAGGGGCAAGCCTCGTTGCGGCCGACCTTGCCCCAGTCGTTCGGATTCTTCGAGGTGCGGTCGCCCTTCGGCTGCTGGCCGGTGGTAAGGCGCATCGGCTCGGCGGCATCGTCTTCGCCAGTGCTCGCGTCGATGTGGCTCGCGTGCATTTCCGGAAGTTCCTGTTCCGGCGGACGCTCCATGATCTCGATCCGGAGCAACTGCTGTGCGACGCGCTGGCGGAGGTTCGCGAGCATGGTTTCGAACAGCGTGAAGGCTTCGGACTTGTATTCGTTCAAGGGATCGCGCTGGGCGAAGCCGCGCAGGCCCACCACCTGCCGCAGATGCTCGAGCATCACGAGATGCTCGCGCCAGAGGAAGTCGAGCGTCTGCATCAGCACCGACTTCTCGACATAGCGCATCAGTTCGGCGCCGTATTTCGCGACCTTGCCGGCCATGATCTCGTCGGCGGCGCGCGTGATGCGCTCCTTCACTTCGTCGTCCGCTATGCCTTCTTCCTTGGCCCATTCCTGAACCGGCAATTTGACGCCGAGTTGCTCTTCGACCTCGGCCTCAAGGCCCGCGGTGTCCCACTGTTCCGCGTAAGCATTCGGCGGAATGTGGCGAGTGACCATCTCCTCGACCACGGCGTGGCGCATGTCGGCGATTGTCTCGGAGACGTCGTTCTCGCGCATCAGTTCGATGCGCTGCTCGAACACGACCTTGCGCTGGTCGTTGGAGACGTCGTCGTATTTCAGGAGGTTCTTGCGGATGTCGAAGTTGCGGGCTTCGACCTTCTGCTGCGCCTTTTCCAGCGCCTTGTTGATCCAGGGATGGACGATGGCCTCGCCCTCTTTCAGGCCGAGCTTGGTGAGCATGCCGCCCAGATTGCTCGATCCGAAGATGCGCATCAGATCGTCTTCGAGCGAGAGATAGAATTTCGAGCGGCCGGGGTCGCCCTGACGGCCGGAACGGCCACGCAGCTGATTGTCGATGCGGCGGCTTTCGTGGCGCTCGGTGCCGATGACATAAAGGCCGCCGGCGGCGAGCGCGACCTGCTTCAGCTTCGCGATATCGTCCTTGATCTTCTGTTCGGCCTGCTTGCGCTGCTCGCCCGGCTCCATGTCGCCGAGTTCCTGCTTGATGCGCATGTCGGCGTTGCCACCGAGCTGAATGTCGGTGCCGCGGCCGGCCATATTGGTCGCAATCGTGACCGCGCCGGGAATGCCGGCCTGTGCGATGATCGCCGACTCCTGTTCGTGATGGCGCGCGTTCAGCACCGCGAAGACCTTTTCCTTAGAGGTCTTCTGGTCGCCGTCGTAAAGCGGGCGGAAAGCGTCTGCGTCGGTGAATTCTTTCTGCTTGAAGCCCTTGGCTTTCAGCGCAGCAGCAAGCTGCTCGGACTTCTCGATCGAGGTGGTGCCGACCAGGATCGGCTGGCCGCGGGTCTTGCAGTCGTCGATCGTGTCGATGATCGCCTTATATTTTTCGTCAGCTGTGCGATAGACCTCGTCGTGATCGTCGACGCGGTTGACCGGAAGATTGGTCGGCACTTCGACGACTTCCAGCTTGTAGATGTCGGCGAATTCGTCGGCTTCGGTCAGCGCGGTGCCGGTCATGCCAGCGAGCTTTTCATAGAGCCGGAAATAGTTCTGGAAGGTAATCGAGGCCAGCGTCTGGTTTTCGGGCTGGATCTGGACATGTTCCTTGGCTTCGAGCGCCTGATGCAGCCCTTCCGAGTAGCGCCGGCCCGGCATCATACGGCCGGTAAACTCGTCGATAATGACGACTTCGCCGTCTTTCACGATGTAGTCCTTGTCGCGCGTGAACAGGCGATGCGCGCGCAGACCCTGATTGACGTGGTGGACAACCGAAACGTTCTCGATATCGTAGAGCGAGTCGCCCTTGAGCAACTTCGCGTCACGGAGCATCTGCTCCATGCGCTCCATGCCGCTTTCGGTGAGGTTCACCGTGCGCTGCTTCTCGTCGAGTTCGTAGTCTTCCGCGGCGAGCTTCGGAATGTAGCTGTCGATAGTGTTGTAGAATTCCGAACGGTCGTCGAGCGGACCGGAAATGATCAGCGGCGTGCGCGCTTCATCGACCAAGATCGAGTCGACTTCGTCGACGATGGCGTAGAAGTGCGGGCGCTGCACCATCTGCGGCAACTCATATTTCATGTTGTCGCGCAGATAGTCGAAGCCGAGTTCGTTGTTGGTGCCGTAAGTGACGTCGCACTCGTAGGCGGCCTTGCGTTCGTTGTCGTCGAGGCCGTGCACGATCACGCCTACGGTAAGGCCGAGGAAGCGGTAGACCTGACCCATCCATTCGGAGTCGCGCTTGGCGAGATAGTCGTTGACGGTCACGACATGCACGCCCTTGCCGGCGAGCGCGTTGAGATAAACCGGCAACGTCGCGACCAGCGTCTTGCCTTCGCCGGTTTTCATTTCCGCGATCGCGCCTTCGTGCAGCACCATCCCGCCGATCAGCTGCACGTCGAAGTGACGCTGGCCGAGCGTGCGCTTGGCCGCCTCGCGAACGGTTGCGAAGGCTTCGACCAGAAGATCGTCGAGCGAAGCGCCGTCCGCGAGCCGCTTCTTGAACTCTTCGGTGCGGGCGCGGAGCTGTTTGTCAGTGAGCTTGGAAACTTCGTCTTCGAGCGCGTTGATCGCGTTCACGCGCGGACTGTAGCCCTTGATGCGCCGGTCGTTGGCGGAGCCGAAAAACTTCTTGGCGAGCGAGCCGATCATCGAAAAAGCATTCCTTAAACTGGGACGCGCGAGACGACCGTCAGGCCGCTAGGACGGGCGGTTTATTGCATGCCGCCGGGGTGCTGGATCACGATGCCGCGAGGCTTTTTCATGATCGAAGGGATTGCCGGAGAAATATGAACGCCTCTCGGCCTTGTCAATTGGAGGAGACCGCGGAAGGACGGCTAAAGCCTTGCCAGAACACCGTACTTCCGTCACTTTCGCGCCGCCTTACTCGAAAAAGGGCGCTTTCATTCTCCCGCCGACAGCCCCTTAACGAAGTAACCTGAAATTCGATCCCGTTCGGGCCGGCCGGCAAGGCTAAGGCCTTTGATGTTGAGGTTTTGTAATGAAACGCACCCTTTCGCCCTTTACGCTGGCGCTTGCGCTCTGCCTTAGCGTCGCTTTGACGCTCTCGGCGCCGCATCTCGCCCGCGCGCAGAAGAAGGACAATCCGGTCGTCGCGCGAGTAAACGGCGTGGAAATCCACCAGAGCGACGTCGATATCGCCGACGCCGACATCGGCCAGAACCTGCCGCAGCCTCCCGGCGACGCCCGCAAGGAAGCGATCGTCGCCTATCTGATCGACGTTGCGATCCTGGCGCAGGCTGCGTCCGCGAAGAAGCTCGATGCGTCGCCGGACTTCGCCGCGCGCCTCGCCTACGCGAAGAACAAGGTGCTGATGGAAACGCTGCTCGCGGACATCACCAAGACCGCCGCGACCGAAGCGGAAATGAAAAAGCTCTATGACGAGTCGGTCGCGAAGATGCAGCCCGAGGACGAAGTCCGTGCGCGGCATATCCTCGTGAAGACCGAAGAGGAAGCGAAGGACGTTATCAAGAAGCTGAAAGCGGGCGCCGATTTCGAGAAGCTCGCGCGCGAAATCTCGATCGATCCTTCCGCCAAGACCAACGGCGGTGATCTCGAATACTTCACCAAGGGTCAGATGGTCGCGGAATTTTCCGACGCCGCGTTCAAGCTGAACAAGGGCCAGGTTTCCGAGACGCCGGTGAAGTCGCAGTTCGGCTATCACGTCATCAAGGTCGAGGATAAGCGCAAGAAGCCGGTCCCGAAATACGAAGAGGTGAAGGAACAGGTGCAGGCTTTCGTCGTGCGCAAGGCGCAGGCGGAGCTGATCATGAAGCTGCGGACCGAAGCGAAGATCGAGAACCTGGTGAAGAAGGAAACGCCGCCTTCGCCGCCGGCCAAAGCTGATCCCAAGGCCGATCCGAAGAAGAAGTAATCATTTCTGGCACGAAGATTATCTATGGCCGGGGCTTTGCTCCGGCCATAATGCTATAAAGACTCGGAAAGAGGACGAAGATGAGCACGACCGTTTCCCCGCTTGCGCCGAAGGAATTCATCGACCCGCCCGCGATCGACGGCGTGCGTCTCGCGACCGGCTCGGCCGGCATCAAGTATCAGGGACGAACTGACGTGTTGTTAGCCGCCTTCGCGAAAGGCACACAGGTCGCAGGTGTGTTCACGAAGTCGAAATGCCCGTCGGCGCCGGTGGAATGGTGCCGCAAGCAGGTGAAGCGCGGCGCCGCGCTCGGGCTCGTCGTGAACTCCGGCAACGCGAATGCCTTCACCGGCAAGAACGGCAAGGATCAGGTCCGCTTCACGACCGAGCTTGCCGCTAAAGCGATTGGCTGCAAGCCGGGCGAAGTGTTCATCGCCTCGACCGGCGTGATCGGCGAACCGCTCGACGCGAAGAAATTCGACGGCGTGCTCGAAAACATCGTCGGACGCGCGCAGCCCGGACATTTTCTCGAAGCCGCGCGTGCGATCATGACCACAGACACGTTTCCGAAAACGGCGACCGCGTCTGCCAAACTCGGCAACGCGACGGTCACGATCTGTGGCATTGCCAAGGGTGCGGGCATGATCGCGCCCGACATGGCGACGATGCTCTCTTTCGTTTTCACCGATGCGCCGATCGCGGCGAAAGCTTTGCAGAAACTCTTGAGCGAAGGCGTCGAGGATACCTTCAATGCCGTTACCATCGACGGCGACACCTCAACTTCCGACACGCTGCTTTTATTCGCGACCGGGGCGGCCGCGAAGCGTGGCGCGCTGAAAATCAAGAAAGCGCAGGACCCGAAGCTCAAGGAATTCCGCAAGGCGCTGATGAAAGTGCTTTCGAGCTTGTCCGAGCAGGTCGCACGCGACGGCGAGGGCGCGCGCAAGCTCGTCGAGATTTCCGTCGAAGGCGCGAAGTCGAAATCCTCGGCGCGGAAGATTGCGATGTCGATCGCAAACTCCCCGCTCGTCAAAACCGCGATTGCCGGCGAAGACGCGAACTGGGGCCGTGTGGTGATGGCGGTCGGCAAGGCGGGCGAGCCCGCGGACCGTGATCGGCTTTCGATCTGGTTCAACGGCATCCGGGTCGCGCACAAGGGTGCGCGCGATCCGTCCTATGACGAGAAGACGGTGTCGGAGGCGATGAAGAAGCCCGAGATTTCGCTAAAAGTTGCACTCGGCCTCGGCAAAGGCACGGATCGCGTGCTGACCTGCGACCTCACCAAGGAATATGTCGCGATCAACGGCGACTACCGCAGCTAGCTTTCGGCGGAAGCGAACCTTTATTTTAAGCGATCGTTGACCGTGGTTCTTAACGTCATTTTGCAGGTCTCCCGGTGAAACTCCTGTTAGTTGCCGCTTGCGCATTGATCGACGCAGACGGCCGGGTGCTGATCGCGAAGCGGCCTGCCGGCAAGGAAATGGCAGGGCTTTGGGAATTTCCCGGCGGGAAGGTCGATCCGGGTGAGCGTCCGGAACAGACTCTCGTTCGGGAGTTGAAGGAGGAACTGGGTATCGACGTGAAAGAGGCGTGTCTCGCGCCGCTGACTTTCGCAAGCCACGCCTATCCGCAATTCCAGCTGCTGATGCCGCTCTGGGTTTGCCGCCGATGGGAAGGGACCGCGAAAGCGCTCGAGGGGCAGGAACTCGCCTGGGTCAGACCGAACCGGCTTCGCGACTATCCGATGCCGCCCGCGGACGAGCCCTTGATCCCGCATCTGATCGAACTGATCGCGGCACCCGGTTGAAATGGCAGGAGCAAGGAATGACCAAGGAATTGATCAAGACCCTTCGTATTTTCGCGCGCGACGAGAACGGCGCAACCGCGATCGAATACGCGCTCATTGCCAGCTGCATTTCCATTGCCATCGTGACCATGGTCGGCGCACTCGGCGGAACGGTACGTGACGACCTGTTCGGCAAGGTCGCGACCGCGCTCGGCGGCTAGTTCCTCCGCTAGTTCTTCTTGTGGCCGGCTTTATCGCCGGCCGGAAATTCCACGGCGCGGAGCGCATCGGCAAGCCGCGTTTTCGCGCTCCCGGGCCGCAAGGGTTGCTGCTGGCTCTCGTGCGGCGACCATCCCGATAACCAGAGAATCTCGAAGGTCGCGCGAATGCGGCCATCCGCGTCGGCGTAACGCTCGCGATAGATTTCCGCGGCGCGAAGCAGCGTCGCGCGCTTCAGCGGCTTTCGGCTACGCTCGGCGACCGCGTTTGCGGCGCCCATACGGCGCAGGTCGCGCATCAGTTCGAAGGCGTTGGCGTAACGCACGGCGACGCGGTCGACGTCGGTGACGGGTAGCGCGAGACCGGCCCGCTGTAACAAGGTGCCGAGCGTGCGGACTTCGACGAATGGCGAGACGCGCGGCGAGACGCCGCCTTCGGTTTCGCTCTCGGCGGACGCGAGCGCGTCGCGCAGTTCGGTGAGCGCCTCGCCGCCGATCATCGCCGCGAGCAGCAGGCCATCGGGCTTCAAAATTCTTTTTATCTGCGCGAAGACGCCAGGCAGATCGTTCAGCCATTGCATCGAGAGCAACGAGACCGCGAGATCGTAAGCAGCCGGATCGCCGGAGACGATTTCGGTTTCGTCGTCAATGGCAAGAACATCGGCGGCCTCAACTCTGCCCGAGACGAGGAGTTTCGCTTTCAGATTTTCCGCGTCCGGCGTTTCGATGATGGCGGCCCGCGAAAATTTCCGTGCGATCGTGCCGAGGCGCTCGAACAGATCGTCCGTCGCCCGCTCGAGCAGAAAGGTTTCCGCGCCGCCTTGTTTGGCACGGCGCTGACGCGCGCGAAGCAGCTTCCGGTCGAAAAGAATATGGGGCGCGCTCAAGAGCGGAATACCTTTGTTCGCGGGCAAAGTGGCACCGCGGGAAATTTGGCGCTAGCTTTTTGTCATGGCGCTCGCCGGAAAGACGTTCCGACCGGTTCTTGCCGCCGCGCAGTTTTTTGCAGCGGGTGGCCGTGCGCTCATGCACGCGGTTCTGCCGCCGACCTGTCTCGCCTGCCGCAAGCCCGCGGGCGCGAGCGGCGGCCTTTGTTCGCAATGCTGGCAAAGCGCGGGCTTTATTGAGCGCCCATACTGCGAACGGCTGGGCACGCCTTTTTCCTATGACAGCGGCGGGCCGCTGATCTCGCCCGCCGCTTTTGCCGATCCGCCGGCCTTCGACCGCGCGCGTTCGGCGATGCGCTTTTCCGATGTCGCGCGCGATCTCGTGCATCTTCTGAAATATGGCGACCGGCTCGATCTGGTGAAACCGTTCGCGACCTGGATGATGCGGGCGGGCGGCGAAATTTTACATGAAGCGGATGCATTCGTCCCGGTGCCGCTGCACTGGACGCGGCTATTCCAGCGCCGTTTTAATCAATCCGCGGAGCTTTCGCGCGCAATTTCGGCGCGGACGAAAGTGCCGGTGATCGACGATGCGCTGACGCGCGTGCGCGCGACCCCGCCTCAGGTTGGTCTCGCGCGCGAGGAACGCGCGAAGAACGTGCATGGGGCCTTTGCGGTCGAGAAAGCCATGCGTGCAAAAGTGAAGGGCAAACGGATCGTTCTTGTTGACGATGTGTTGACCACGGGCGCAACCGCGAACGCCTGTGCGCGCATATTGCGCCGCGCCGGTGCAGCGCGGGTCGATGTGCTGACTTTGGCGCGGGTTGTCGATCCGGCCTGAAACCCGATATTATGGGTTCCAACAGCTCAGGAGGTTCCGGTGCCCGGAACGCACACCAAATTCAAGGCGGCGCTGGTGCAGATGCGCACCTCGCTCTCGGTCGAGAAGAATATCGACGCCGCGAGCAAGCTGATCCGCGAAGCGAAGGATCTCGGCGCGCAATATATCCAGACGCCCGAGATGACGAACATCATGGAACAGGGGCGCGACGGCCTGTTCGCGCAACTCAAGGAAGAAGAGCGCGACGACGCGCTCGCCGCGTTCCGGCAACTTGCGCGCGACCTGAAAGTGCATCTCCATCTCGGCTCGCTTGCGATCAAGGCATCCGAAGACAAGGCGGTGAACCGCAGCTTCCTGATTGGACCGGATGGTGAAGTTGTCGTTCGCTACGACAAGATTCACCTGTTCGATGTGCAGCTTCCGGGCGGCGAGAGCTATCGCGAGTCGAACACCTATCGTCCCGGCGAGATTGCGGTGACCGCCGACCTCCCGTGGGGCCGTCTCGGCCTCACCATCTGCTACGACCTTCGCTTTCCCGCGCTCTATCGCGCGCTCGCAAGTGCGGGCGCGCATTTTCTGGCTGTGCCGGCTGCATTCACGAAGCAGACCGGCGAAGCGCACTGGCACGTACTCCAGCGCGCACGCGCGATCGAGACCGGCTCCTTCGTGCTTGCCGCAGCACAAGGCGGCCATCATGAAAATGGCCGCGATACCTTTGGTCACAGCCTCATCATCGACCCGTGGGGCAAGGTGCTCGCCGAAGGCGGCGTTGATCCTTCGGTCGTCATTGCCGAGATCGATGCGGAAGAAGTCGCGAAGGTCCGCGCGCGCATTCCCTCACTCGAGCACGGCCGCCGCTTCGAAGTCGCGGGCACCGTGCAGGAACGTGGGCATCTGCATCTGGTCGGTAAAGCATCGTGATCCGCTACGATCTCACTTGCGAAGCCGGGCACGGCTTCGAAAGCTGGTTCCGCACGTCCGGCGATTACGACGCGCAGCGGAAACGCAAACTCGTCGAGTGTCCTGTCTGCGGCTCGCACAAGGTCGAAAAGCAGATCATGGCGCCGCGGCTCAGGCGCACCGATAAGGCGCCGCGCACGAAGACGGGCGAGGAAAAAGCGCCGGTCGCGATGATGTCGCCGGAAGAAGCCGAATTCCGACAGAAGCTGCGCGAGTTGAAAGACCACGTTACCAAGAACGCGGAAAACGTCGGCGAGAAATTTCCCGAGCTTGCGCGCAAGATGCATAACGAAGAGATCGAGCGCCGTTCGATCTATGGCGAAGCCTCGCCCGAGGAAGTCAAATCGCTGCTCGACGACGAGGTGGACATTCATCCGCTGCCGATCCTGCCGGACGACCGGAATTAAGGTGCGCAGACTTCGCAGCCTCTAACTTCTTCTCGCTCAGTTCTCCTGGCTTCGTCGAAAGCGCTTGCTCGCTCGGTAAATGGTCCACGCCACTTTCCATTGGCATTCGTTGCGTCAGGATGCATTCCGCGCCCATCATTGCAAAACGTACAGTTAGAGCGATGAACTATCGCTTTGCGATGAGTCCAATTCTCGTAAACATAGAATTCGGCCATATCGTATTCTCCTCAATGAATCGATGAATCCAAAAAGTTTGGCCAAAAGCTAGTCAGAAAATTCTTGTTGCCCGCGCTGGTTGCAACCTAGTTTAGTTCGGATGCGTCCAAAGCAGGAGCGCGATTCCGGCGAGCAAGAGAAGTATTCCCGCGGCCTCGCGGCGCGTAGTCTTCTGCGAAAACAATCCCTGTGACACGAATTGCGCGAACAAGACTTCGATCAGCGCGAGCGTGCGCACGCTTGCGGCGGTCGCGACCGCGAATGCCATGAACCAAAACTGCGAGGCGAGTGCGCCGACGAAGCCCGCGGAAATCGAAGGCTTCCACGCGCGCAGGATCGCTTTGAAACTTTTCCGGTCGAAGAACGCCAGCCAGAGCGAAAGAAACGCCGTCTGGATCGCTAGGCTCCACACCAGCGTATAGGCGGCGGGCATAAGCACCGCAGATGCATCGGGCAAAGAGAGCACCGCGCCGCGAAAGCCGACTGCGGCAAGCGCGAAGAATGCGCCCGAGACGATTCCGAGGAGCGCGGGCTTTGCGGAATTCGCGGCGGCGACGCCCGGTGTCCACGACATCGCGATCACGCCGGCGGTTGCAATGACGATGGCGGCGGCGACCGGAAGCGTGAGTACGTCACCGAGAAAGGCGAGTCCGAAGATTGCAACCAGCACCGGCTCGGTTTTGATGTAAGCGATCGCGACCACGAAGGAGCGGTTCTGCATCGCCATTAGCATGAGCGCGGTCGCGAAAATCTGCGAGACCGCGCCGAGTGTGCACCAGTAGAAGAATTTCGCATCCGGCGAGGGCAGCGCGGATTTGGTCGCAACCGCGATGCCTGCGAGAAACAGAACCGAGAAGGGCAAGCCGAACAGGAAACGCACATGGGTCGCGCCGGCGGTGCCGGCGGTCGCGGTCAGCCCGCGCTGGAGCGCGTTGCGGACGGTTTGCGAAAGTGCGGCGGCGATCGTGAAGACGATCCAGAGCCAGCTATAGTCTGCCATTGAAGTTTAGCCGGGTTTCTTCGCCGCGATCATGTAATTGACGTCGGTGTCGAGTCCGCGCCGCCATTCGCCCGAGAGCGGATTGAAAATGATGCCGCCGCGGTCGATCTCGGCAAGACCATAGATCGAAAACTCGTCGTACATTTCTTCCGGGGTCACGAATTTGTCCCAGGTATGCGTGCCGACGGGGAGCCAGCGCAGCACATATTCCGCGCCGACGATGGCGAGCGCAAAACTCTTCATAGTGCGGTTGATGGTGGTGACGGCGATGAAACCGCCGGGCTTCACCATCTCGGCTGCCCGCTTCACGAACAACGAAAGATGGGCAACGTGCTCGACGACTTCGGAGGCGATCACGATGTCGAAACGCTCGCCGTTATCTGCGAGCTCCTCGGCGGTCGCCGCGCGATAGTCGATTGCAAGCCCGGACTGTTCTGCGTGCAACTTCGCGACTTCGACATTTTCTTCCGCCGGGTCGATGCCGACCACTTCCGCGCCGAGGCGTGCGAGCGGTTCCGACAAAATACCGCCGCCGCAGCCGATGTCGAGAACGCGAAGACCGGAGAGGCAGTCGAGCTTACGAGGGCTGCGGTCGAACAGATCGCAGGCGATGTCCTTGATGAAGGCGATCCGCACCGGGTTCAGCGCATGCAGCGGGCGCATCTTTCCCCGGGGTGCCCACCACTCGCGGCTCATCGCCGCGAAGCGCGAGACTTCGGCTGCGTCGATCGTGGTTTCCCGTGGCTTTCGCTGTGCCTCGACCATGTAAAAATTCCAACAAACGCGGCCATTTCCGCCGTTGCGGGGTGTCGCCCCGGACTGTATCTATACGCGCCTTTTTCCGCCGGGGCGAAGGTTTTGCCCCGGCGCTTTCGTTACGCAAGAGTAAGCCAAGAGTCAGCAATGGCCCGTCTGGTCATGAAATTCGGCGGCACGTCCGTCGCCGACATCGAGCGCATCAGGAACGTCGCGCGCCATGTGAAGCGCGAGGTCGACGCCGGCCATGAGGTCGCGGTCGTGGTGTCTGCGATGTCGGGCAAGACCAACGAACTGGTGGCGTGGTGCCGCGAGGCCTCGCCGATGCACGACGCGCGCGAATACGATGCGGTCGTGGCTTCGGGCGAGCAGGTGACTTCGGGTCTCTTGGCCATCGTGCTGCAAAGCATGGGCGTCACCGCGCGCTCTTGGCAGGGCTGGCAGTTGCCGCTTTATACCGATGGCACACACGGCGCTGCGCGCATCATCGGCGTCAATGGCGAGGAACTGATCAAGCGCTTCAAGGAACGCAACGAAGTCGCGGTGATCGCGGGCTTCCAGGGCATCAATAAGGAAACCGGCCGCATTTCGACGCTTGGCCGCGGCGGTTCGGATACGAGCGCGGTTGCGATTGCGGCTGCGATCCATGCCGACCGCTGCGACATCTATACCGATGTCGACGGCGTCTATACGACCGATCCACGGATCGTGCCGAAGGCGAGGCGTCTGAAGGCGGTCGCGTTCGAAGAAATGCTCGAGATGGCGTCGCTCGGTGCCAAGGTTCTGCAGGTTCGCTCGGTCGAGCTCGCGATGACACAGAAAGTGCGTTTGTTCGTGCGCTCGAGTTTCGATGCGCCCGACGCGCCGCAGGTGGACAACATGGGTCGTCCGCCGGGCACGTTGATCTGCGACGAGGAGGAGATCGTGGAAAATCAGGTCGTCACCGGCATCGCCTTCTCGAAGGACGAGGCGCAGATCGCGTTGCGCGAAGTCGCGGATAAGCCCGGCGTTGCCGCCGCGATCTTCGGCCCGTTAGCTTCCGCGCACATCAACGTCGACATGATCGTGCAGAACGTCTCGGCAGACGGGAAGAAGACCGACATTACCTTCACCGTCCCGGTCGCGGAGTTCGACAAGGCCAAGGCGACCATCGAAAAGGCGAAAAGCGAAATCGGCTTCGCCTCGATGGAGGGCTATGCCGATGTCGTGAAGGTATCGGTGATCGGGGTTGGCATGCGCTCGCACGCCGGCGTTGCCGCGACCGCCTTCCGTGCGCTTGCCGAAAAGGGCATCAATATCCGGGTGATTTCCACCTCCGAGATCAAGATTTCGATTCTGATCGACGCGGCCTATACCGAACTTGCGGTCCGGACTTTGCATTCGGTATACGGACTCGACGGTTAGCCAGGCCGTCCGAAATAGCCTTCGCGTTTCTTTAGCGTTACTCCAAACCAAGCGCGCGCGGCGCTTGGACAAAGGGCAGGGCCTATGCGTGGCTCACTCGGCGGTCCGCGCGTATTGCTGAGACGTCTCCGCGAAACGATGGCGGAGCAGATCAGCGCGCAGGAACGGCTCGACAAGATCGTGGTGCTGATCGCCGCCAACATGGTGGCGGAAGTCTGCTCCGTTTACGTGTTGCGCGTAGACGGAACCCTCGAACTGTACGCCACCGAAGGCCTGAACCCCGAAGCCGTTCATATGACGGTATTGGATTCCGGCGAAGGTCTGGTCGGCCTCGTCGCGAAGGAAGCCGAGCCGCTCAACCTGCCGAACGCGCAGAACCATCCGGCCTTCTCCTACAAGCCGGAGACGGGCGAAGAAATCTATAACTCCTTCCTCGGTGTGCCGATTCTGCGCGCGGGCAATACGCTCGGCGTGCTCGTGGTGCAGAACCGCGCGCGGCGCACCTACTCGGAAGAAGAAGTCGAGGCGCTGCAGACGACCGCGATGGTGCTCGCGGAAATGATCGCCTCGGGCGAACTGACCGCGCTGGCAACGCCTGGTCACGAACCCGCCGCGCGCCGCTCGCTGCAACTGAACGGCCTAGCGCTCGCCGAAGGCATCGGCCTCGGCCGCGTGGTGCTGCACGAGCCGCGCATTCACGCGCAGAACGTGATCGCGGACGACGTGAACCGCGAACTTTCGCGGCTCGACGCCGCGGTCGAAACGCTGCGTTCCTCGATCGACGTGATGTTAGAGGACGAAGGCATGGCGCGCGCGGGCGAGCATCGCGATGTATTGGAAGCCTACCGCATGTTCGCGCAGGACCGCGGCTGGATGAAGAAACTCCAGGAAGCGGTGCAGACCGGCATCACGGCGGAAGCGGCGGTCGAGCGTGTACAGTCCGACACGCGCGCGCGCATGCTGCGCCAGACCGATCCTTACATCCGCGAACGGCTGCACGACCTCGACGATCTCGCGAACCGCTTGATGCGCGAACTGACCGGCGCGGACCCGGCGGCGCGCACGAGCAGCCTACCGGATAACGCCATTCTGGTTGCGCGCAACATGAGCCCGGCAGCGCTCCTCGACTACGACCGCTCGCGGCTGCGCGGCATCGTGCTCGAGGAAGGCGCGCCGACGAGCCATGTCGCAATCGTCGCGCGTGCGCTCGGCGTGCCGACAGTGGGGCAGGTCGCGAATGCAACGGGCCTTGCCGATCAGGGCGACGCGATCATCGTCGACGGCGAAACCGGCGAAGTGCAGCTTCGTCCGCCGCCGGATCTCGAGCGCGCTTACGTCGAGAAGGTGAAGCTACGCGCGCGGAGACAAGCGCAATACGCAGCACTCCGCGACCGCGAGGCGGTCACCAAAGACGGCGTGAAGATCGACCTCCTGATGAACGCGGGACTGCTCGTCGATCTGCCGCATCTCGCGGAAGCCGGCGCCGACGGCATCGGTCTGTTTCGCACCGAACTGCAATTCATGATCGCGGCGGCGCTGCCGCGCACCAGCGAGCAGTATCAGCTTTATCGCTCGGTGCTCGACGCGGCGAAGGACAAGCCTGTTACTTTCCGCACGCTCGATATCGGCGGCGACAAGGTGCTGCCTTATCTGCGTTCGGTGGAAGAAGAAAATCCGGCACTTGGCTGGCGTGCGATCCGGCTTGCGCTCGACCGGCCGGGGCTGTTGCGCGCACAGGTGCGGGCTCTCTTGCGCGCGGCGGCGGGACGCGAGCTTCGGATCATGTTCCCGATGGTCGCGGTGGTGTCCGAGTTCGACAATGCGCGGGCGCTGGTCGAGCGCGAGCTGACTTATCTGCGCCGTCACGGTCACCGGCTGCCGAATCAAGTGATGGTCGGTGCGATGCTGGAAGTGCCGTCGCTGCTGTTCGCGCTCGACGACATTCTGGAGCGCGCGGATTTTCTTTCGGTCGGCTCGAACGATCTGGTGCAATTCCTGTTCGCGGCCGACCGCGGCAACGCGCAAGTCGCGAACCGATTCGATCCGCTGTCGCCGCCGAGTTTGCGCGTCTTGAAGATGATCGCCGATACCTGCAAGAAGCACGGCAAGCCGTTCACGCTCTGCGGCGAGCTTGCCGCCAAGCCCTTGGAGGCCATGGCGCTGATCGCGCTCGGTTTCCGTTCGTTGTCCCTGTCGCCCGCGATGATCGGCCCGGTGAAGGCGATGATCCTTGCGCTCGATGCGGGCGAAGCGGCAAAAGCGGTTGAGCCGCTGTTTCAGGCGGGTGCTTCGGGCCGCGAGAAATTGCGCGCCTTCGCGGTTGAAGCCGGGATTCCGGTTTAAGGACGATCATGTTGCCGCTGCAGCGCCTCGAGGCGCTTATCGCACGTCATGCCGAACTGGAGGCCGCGCTTTCGCAAGGCGCGGGCGGCAACAATTTCGTGAAGCTTTCGCGCGAGCATGCCGAGCTTTCGCCGGTGATCGAAGACGTGAAAGCGCTGAAGCAGGCACAAGACGATCTCGCCGGTACCGAGCAACTGCTTACGGGCAACGACGCCGAGATGGCGCGGCTTGCCGCCGACGAAAAGCGCGAGTTGCAGGCAAAGATCGAGGAACTGGAAAAAAAGCTTCGCCTCGCGCTCATTCCGAAAGACGAAGCGGATTCGCACGACGCGATTCTCGAAGTGCGCGCGGGCACCGGCGGCGACGAGGCATCGCTGTTCGCGGGCGATCTGTTTCGTATGTACGAACGCTATGCCGTCTCACAAGGCTGGAAGGTCGAAGTGCTGTCGGCGAGCGAGGGCGCGGTAGGCGGGTATAAAGAAATCATCGCGGCGATACGGGGCAAGGGCGCCTTCGCACGGCTGAAGTTCGAATCTGGCGTGCATCGCGTGCAGCGCGTGCCGGATACCGAAGCCTCGGGCCGGATCCATACTTCGGCGGCGACAGTCGCGGTGCTCCCCGAAGCCGAAGACGTCGATATCGAAATCAACGAAGCCGACCTGAAGACCGACGTGTTTCGTGCCTCGGGTGCTGGCGGCCAGCACGTGAATAAAACCGAATCCGCTGTGCGCATCACACATTTGCCGACCGGGATCGTGGTCGCGGTGCAGGACGAGCGCTCGCAGCACAAGAATCGGGCGCGTGCAATGATGCTTCTGAAGACCAAGCTCTACGACATGGAGCGCCAGCGTCTGGATTCGGCGCGTGCCTCCGAGCGCAAGAGCAAGGTCGGCTCGGGCGATCGTTCCGAGCGCATCCGCACCTATAACTTTCCGCAGGCGCGCGTCACCGACCATCGCATCAACCTCACGCTGCACAAGCTGCCGCAGATCATGGAAGGCCCCGCGCTCGGCGAGATCATCGACGCGCTGGTGGCCGAACATCAGGCGGCGCTCTTGGCCGACGAAGAGAGCAAACTTTCGGCATGACGGCCGAGCGACTGCCGCTAAACATCTACTCCGCGATGCGCCGCGAAGGTGTCGATTTGCTTCGCAAGGCAAATGTCGAAAGCGCAGATGCGGACGCCCGTATTCTACTTTGTCATGTAGCGAAGATGGACGCCGCGGCGCTCATCCTTCGTGAAGGCGAGGTCGCGCGGCACGATGAGACCGTCGCATACTTCTCCTTGATCGAGCGCAGAAGCGCAGGCGAACCGGTCGCGCGCATTGTCGGCGAAAAAGAATTCTGGAGTCTTCGCTTTGCGCTTGGCGGCGATACGCTGGTGCCGCGGCCCGAAACGGAGACCATCGTCGAGGCGGCGCTCGCGGAAATCGGCGACAAAAAGCGCGAACTTTCCATCCTCGATCTCGGCACGGGAACGGGCGCGATCCTCGCCGCACTTCTTTCCGAACTGCCGAACGCAAGCGGCGTTGCCGTCGACCGCAGCGAAGCCGCACTTCGCGTCGCGCGCGAAAACCTGCGCAACCTTTCGCTTGGAGCCCGCGTTTCCTATCTGTGTGGTGACTGGGCGAATGCGCTCGGCGGAACTTTTGATCTTGTCGTCTCCAATCCGCCTTATATTGCAAGCGGCGAAGTGGCCTTATTATCGCCTGAAGTACGCGAGCATGATCCGCGGCTCGCGCTCGATGGCGGATCGGACGGTCTCGCGGCATACCGGATCATCGTTAACCAGCTTTGCGAACTGCTTGCAGAAGAAGGCAAGGCCGTTCTGGAACTGGGCCGGGGTCAGGAAGCAGCGGTCAGCCAACTGGTCTGCGAGACAGCCAAGCTTTCGGTGGCGGGCAAAGCCCGGAAAGACCTTGCGGGTATCCCGCGTGCACTCGTTATCCACGCCAAAAGGTGAGGCAAAATAGCGCTTGGAAGGCACCGCAAGACGCACTAGTGTCTTTCCAGATTCGACCCGGCCCCGCTTCAAGAGCGAAGGCTTCTGAAAGCAAAGCTGGCCAATAGGCCGCTACAGCCGGGTCCTACGCATCAGCAAACGAAGCGCGAGACGGAAGTTCTTCCGCGCGAAGCCGAGGGCGAAACATCCGCGTCTTAAACGCGAGATTTCCGGTCGAATGACCAACAACGAACATGGCCTGGCGTTTTTGTTGCCGGGCGGCATGTGCGGTTTGTCCGGAGTGGCAAGCCGAACGAAGACGGATTGACCGTCACCTGAAAAGAGAAAGTTTCTGCATGAGAAACGGACAGCAGCATCACAACAATCATAAGCGCATGCGCGGCCGCAATCGCCGTGGCGGCGGGCATAATCCGCTGACGCGCGTTTATGAGTCGAACGGACCCGATGTGAAGATCCGCGGCACCGCGCATCACATTGCGGAAAAGTATCTGCAGCTCGCCCGTGATGCGCAGTCCGGCGGCGATCCGGTTTCCGCCGAAAGCTATCTCCAGCACGCCGAGCATTACTTCCGCCTGATTGCCGCCGCGCAGCAGCAGATGGCGCAGAACAATCCGAACTATCAGGCGCAGCCGATCCAGCGCAGCGACCAGGACGGCGGCGACGACGAGGAAGGCGAAGAGGGTGAGGGCGGCGATACGCGCTTCAACAGCCCCGCGCAGTTCCAGGAGCAGCCGCGAGAGCAGAACAACGCACCGCGCCCGCAACCCCAGAACATGCCGCAGCCGAACATTCCCGATAACGCTCTGCCCGCTTTCATCACCGGCGGCGCGCCGCAGGGTAATTTCAGCGGCGGCGAAGGCGAGCCGCAGCAGGGCGGCAACCGCTTCAACCGCAATCGTGGCCGCAACCGCTTCAACAACCGCAATCGTAACGAAGGCGGCGAGAACCGCGAGCAGGCCAGCCAGAACCAGCCGCAGCCGGCCGAAGCCAAGCCCGATCCGGCCGAATAATCAGTCCAGCATTTCGACGCTGTCGCCTGCCGCGATTTTTCCTGCGGTGACGACGCGCGCGTAGACGCCCAGATCGCTCTCGCCGGTCTTACGGAAGATCGCTTCCGGCACGTTGATGTCGCGCTCGGCGCTTTCCGGGTTCACCTCGGTTGCGGCACAGCGCACGACCTTCTTCGTGATTTTCAGATCGACGCCGCCCGCGCGGACGGTCTTGCCGATCAGGCTGAACTCCGACCACGGTGCCCAGCCGTCGAGATAGATGTTCGCGCGGAAGCGCAGCGGATGGATGTCTTGCCCCACCGAGGCGGCAAGATCGCGGACCGTTGCCAGATTCACGACATGGGCGACCTTGGCCGAAACGTCCGAGAAGCTGTGGCCGGGAGACTCCAGCACCTTTAAAGGCCCGCGCGCCTCGCGCCCCATGAAGTCGTGGAAAAAGTGTTCGATGGCTGCGCGGCCAGCCTCCGATTTCAGGCTCGCTTCCACCATCGGTACGCCGTCCTTGATCACGCTCAATGTGCCGCTCGCGTCGTCGTAGTTGGTTTCGAGCGCGGCGAGTTTTGCGTTCCGCATCAGGCACAGGAACTTGATCTTTGGCTGCCAGCTTGGCGCCGCCGGGTCGAAGCCGGACGGGCCGTTTTCGATCGCAAATGAGCGGTCTGCCGGGAAGGTTTCGCCGATGCCTAACGAGACGTGTTTCAACTTCTCGCCGGAGAGGCCTTTGACGGGATAGCGATAGAGGGAGACGATCTGAGCGGGGCCGGACATGGGTCGCATTTCCCCCGAACCGGCCGGCCCCGGCAAGCGTTAAGGTAGCTCAGTTTTTCACTTTTGGGGTCTTTTCCGCATGGCGGATAATTCCCATCTATCCGGCGGGTGCCGCGTCCGGGCCTTTTAAGGACGAGAAGCGGCAGGCCGAAGGAGAATGCCCATGAATTTCGAGAAATATACCGAGCGCGCGCGGGGCTTCGTGCAATCCGCCCAGTCGCTCGCGCTTCGCGAAGGCCACCAGCAATTCACGCCCGAGCATCTTTTGAAGGTGCTGCTCGACGATCCCGAGGGTCTCGCCGCGGGTCTGATCGACCGCGCCGGAGGCCGTTCGCGCGACGTATTGTCCGCGGTCGAAATCGCACTCGGCAAAATGCCGAAAGTCGAGGGCGCCGGAGCAGGCCAGATTTACCTGACTCCGCAGCTTGCGCGCGTGTTCGACACCGCCGAGAAGGCCGCCGAAAAGGCGGGCGACAATTTCGTGACCGTCGAGCGGCTCTTGCTCGCGCTCGTCATCGAGAAAGATACCGAGGCGGGCAAATTGCTCGCGCGCGCCGGTGTCACGGCGCAGAACCTCAATTCCGCGATCGAACAGCTTCGCAAGGGCCGTACGGCGGATTCGGCGTCGGCCGAGAACGCTTACGATGCGCTCAAGCGCTATGCGCGCGACCTCACCGAGGCCGCGCGGACCGGCAAGCTCGATCCGGTGATCGGCCGCGAGGAAGAAATCCGCCGTACGATCCAGGTGCTTTCCCGCCGCACCAAGAACAACCCCGTGCTGATCGGCGAGCCCGGCGTCGGCAAGACTGCAATCGTCGAAGGTCTGGCGCTGCGTATCGTCAACGGCGATGTGCCGGAGAGCCTGAAAGACAAGAAGTTACTCGCCCTCGATCTTGGCGCGCTCGTTGCCGGCGCGAAGTACCGCGGCGAGTTCGAAGAACGCCTCAAGGGCGTGTTGCAGGAAGTGACCGCCGCGAACGGCGAGATTATCCTGTTCATCGACGAAATGCATACGCTGATGGGTGCGGGCAAGGCGGACGGCGCGATGGACGCGGCGAACCTCCTGAAACCCGCGCTCGCGCGCGGCGAACTGCATTGCGTCGGCGCGACCACGCTCGACGAGTACCGCAAGCACGTCGAGAAGGATGCGGCTCTGGCGCGGCGCTTCCAGCCTGTGTTCGTTGGCGAACCCACGGTGGAAGATACCGTCTCGATTCTGCGCGGCATCAAGGAGAAGTACGAGCTCCATCATGGCGTTCGCATTCTCGATAGCGCGCTCGTATCCGCCGCTTCGCTCTCGAACCGCTACATCACCGACCGCTTTCTGCCGGACAAGGCCATCGACCTTGTGGACGAGGCGGCGGCGCGGCTGCGTATGCAGGTCGACTCGAAGCCCGAGGAACTCGACGAAGTGGATCGCCGCCTGGTGCAGCTCAAGATCGAGCAGGAGGCGCTGAAGAAGGAAACTGACGCGGCTTCCAAAGACCGGCTGAAGAAGCTCGAGAAGGAAGTCGCCTCGCTTGAAGAGCAGTCGGCGGCGATGACTGCCCGCTGGCAGGGCGAAAAAGAAAAGCTCGGCTCGGCGCAGAAGATCAAGGCCGATCTGGAAGCCGCGCGCAATGAACTCGCCATCGCCCAGCGCAAGGGCGAGTACCAGCGCGCGGGCGAACTGACCTATTCGATCATTCCGGGCCTCGAGAAGAAGCTTTCGGATGTCGAGGAGCAGAGCCGCAGCGCGATGGTCGAGGAGGCGGTAACGCCGAACCACATCGCGCAGGTGGTCTCGCGCTGGACCGGGGTGCCGGTGGACCGGATGCTGGAAGGCGAGCGCGAGAAATTGCTTCGCATGGAAGACGAAATCGCAAAACGCGTCGTCGGTCAGGCCGAAGCCGTGCATGCGGTGTCGACCGCGGTGCGCCGCGCGCGTGCGGGGCTACAGGACCCGAACCGGCCGATCGGCTCGTTCATGTTCCTCGGGCCCACGGGCGTCGGCAAAACGGAGCTGACGAAAGCGCTCGCGCGTTTCCTGTTCGACGACGAGAACGCGCTCCAGCGCATCGACATGTCGGAATACATGGAGAAGCATTCGGTCGCCCGCCTGATCGGCGCGCCTCCGGGCTATGTCGGCTACGAGGAAGGCGGCGCGCTCACCGAAGCGGTGCGCCGCCGGCCATACCAAGTCATTTTGTTCGACGAAATCGAGAAAGCACACCCGGATGTCTTTAACGTGCTCCTGCAGGTGCTCGACGAAGGCCGTCTCACCGACGGGCAGGGGCGCACGGTGGACTTCCGCAATACCTTGATCGTGATGACCTCGAACCTCGGCGCGGAGTTTCTCGTCTCGCTCGGCGAGAAGGACGATGTGGATTCCGTGCGCGAGCAGGTGATGGCGGTCGTGCGCTCGCATTTCCGTCCGGAATTCCTGAACCGCGTGGACGAGATCATCCTGTTTCATCGGCTCAAGAAGGAGCAGATGGGCGCGATCGTCGATATCCAGATCGCGCGGCTCCAGAAGCTCTTGGACGAGCACAAGATCGAGATCGAACTCAAGCCCGAAGCGCGCGCACTGCTCGCCGAGAAGGGCTACGACCCCGCCTTCGGCGCGCGGCCGCTGAAGCGAGCGATCCAGAAGATGCTGCAGGATCCGCTGGCCGAGAAGCTCCTCGGCGGTGAGATCAAGGACGGCTCGAAGGTGAAGGTAGGTGCGGCCGCCGACCGTCTGATCTTCGAGACTTCCGGAAAAAGCGCGGTCGGCAAGGCCGCGTAGCGCTAAAAAAGAAAACGGCCGGGAAATTTCCCGGCCGATTTTTTATCTACGGTTGCCTCAGCGATTGAAGGTCGACTTCAACTCGTCGATGTAGCGGCGCACGACCGGTTCGTCCGGACCGCCGCCGAAGATGTAATAGATGCCCTTGTCGGCAACGCAGCGGAAGCCGACCTGATAATCGGTGCGGTCGCCGAAGGTGGTCTGGCCGATGGTTTCGATGCGCGTAAAGCCGGTGCGGCGCATGGCGTCTTCGGCGCGCGAATTGCACTCTCTCTGTGACAGTCTGGTTTCATCCCAGAGGCTCGAGATCGACGGAATTTTTGACTGCGCCAGCGCGCTGCCTGAGATCGCAAAAAGTAGCGCCGCGGCGGCGACACATGTTTTGTAGTTCATGAGGGTCTCCCTGAGAATTCAGTAAGCCTAACCGGAACTGGCTGCCGCGAGAAGCGCCGCAGCCCTTGCCTAACGAATATGTGTAGCGGCGGAAGTTGTATTCCGGCCGGGCTGTTTTATGATTTCGGCCAATAGTTCATCGGAGGCTTGGATCGATATGAAAAAGCTTTTTGCCGGAATGGTTTTGGGTGCCACGGTGATGTTCAGCCAGGCCGCTTTTGCCGGTCCGGCGGTCACGACCGAATGGATCGAGGCGAAAGTGCCGCTCGAGACCTGCAAGAGCCGGGTGGCCGACGCAATCCGCGCCGCTGGTGTCCGTGAAGTCGATCCCAAGCAGTACACAGTGTTTGCTCATGCCGGTGAGTTCACGCTGGCGGTGCGCTGCATGCCGGACCAGGGCGTGATTTTCTTTATCGCGAGCGGTCCGCGGCTTAAAGAGGCCGACAAGCTCCTCGACGACGTGCTCGCGGCCTATCGGCGCTGACGCGCGGACATTTTCTCCGCGTAATCCAGCGAGAATCGTTTAAACCGGCCGAAGACGATTGACCTGACGAAGGGAGCTTCGCCATGCGCCGCCTGATCCCGTTTCTGCTTTCGGCTTTCTGGTTCGTGGGCGCTGCGCCCTCGATCGCGCAGACCGGCGACGCGATCCTCATTCTCGACGCCTCCGGCTCGATGTGGGGGCAGGTCGAGGGGCAGACGAAAATTTCCGCGGCGCGAAAGGCGGTCGATTCCATCCTCTCGAAGTGGAAAAATACGGATCGCCTCGGTCTGATGGCTTACGGCCACCGCACTAAGGGCGACTGCAAGGACATCGAGCTCGTCGTTCCGGTCAGCACGTTCGACCCGGATAAAATCCGCTCGGCGGTGAAGGCACTCAACCCGAAGGGCAAGACGCCGATGGCGGATTCGCTTCGCGCCGCCGCACAGGCGCTGCGTTCGAGCGAAAACAAAGCCACCGTTATTCTCGTGTCCGACGGCATCGAAACCTGCTCGCCCGACCCCTGTGCGGTCGCGGCCGAACTGAAAAAGGCGGGCGTGAATTTCACCGCGCATGTGATCGGCTTCGATGTCGCCGATCCCACCGCGAAGCGCCAGTTGCAATGCATCGCGCGTGCGACTGGCGGCGTATATCTCGACGCGAGCAACGCTTCGAGCTTAGAGCAGGCTTTGGGCAAGGCAGTCGAAGCGGCGCAGGGCAACAAGGTGCAAAGCCAGGCGCCGGCGAAAGCAGAGCCCGATCCGATCGCTGACAAGAATTTCCGTGGCATCGCGCGGCTGGTAGCGGGCGCAGACCCGATCAACGACACGAAGTCGGATGTCTCCTGGGGCTTTCACAAATCGAACGGCGGACAGAAGGGTGACTTTATCGCTGCGACCTATGGTTCGCCGGCGGCAGAAACCATCGAGCCCGGCGATTACATCGTCTCGGTCAAGTACGGCTACGTGGAACGCGAGTTTCCGTTCACGGTGGTCAAGGGAAAAGTCTCGACGCTCGATATCGCGCTCGACGCCGGTTACGTCACCAGCGACGGCTCGGTGCAGGGCGCGGGCAAAGTTGATGGCGTTGCCTGGGAAGTTCACACCGACAAGGGCGACTATGTCGCGACCGACTATGAGGCGGTGCCGAAATTCGTGCTGCCCGCCGGAAACTACAAGCTGACGCTCACCAAGGGCGCGTCGAAGACCGAGAAAGCGTTCTCGATCGCGGCGGGCGACTCGATCAACGTCTCGATGACGATCGACGTTGGCAAGCTTGCGGTCAGCGCGGACTATTCATCAAGCGGGCCGAAGGTGAACCAGGGTATCGCAGTCGAAATTCGTAAGACGCCTAAGAACGACACTGAGCAGGGCGAATGGATCGCAACGCTTTACGACCAGATCTCGCAGTTCGATCTGCCCGCCGGTTCCTATCAGGTGATTGTCAGCGTCGGCTATGCGAAGCGCGTGTTTTCGGCGGAAGTGAAATCAGGAGAGACGACGCGTGTGAACTACAATCTCGATGCGGGCGTCGCCGGTATTACCGCGCCTGAGGGTAGCACGATCGAGATCTTCACCGCGGAGAAAGACATCAACGGACAGCGGACCTGGATCGGCACGCATTACGACGCCGAGAAGAGCATCGCACTGAATACGGGCAGCTATCTCGTGATCGTAACAACCAAGGCCGACAAAAAATCCGAGCACCCGATCAATGTGGTGGCCGGAAAACGTGTCGAGATTTCGGTAAAATAACTAGCGGTTCGTCTGCGCGACGCGGTTTGGGCTGCCCTGCGCCAGAATGGTGTTGATGCGCTCGCGTTCGCGCTCGAAGGCACGCAAAAACTCGTTTTCCAGCACGCGGCCCTGGGGCAGCTTGATGCGCATCGGGTCAACGTAGTTACCGTTGATCGCGACTTCGTAGTGCAGATGCGGACCGGTGGAGAGACCGGTATTGCCGACATAACCGATTACCTGGCCCTGGCGGACCTTCACGCCGTCCTGAATACCGCGCGCGAAGCCCGACAAGTGTGAGTAGGTGGTGACGTAGCCATTGAGGTGGCGCACCTCGATGCGGCGGCCGTAACCCGAACTCCAGTCGGCGTGAATGATGGTGCCGTTGCCGGCCGCGAAGACCGGCGAGCCGATGTCGGTCGCCCAATCGACGCCGGAGTGCATGCGCGAATAGCCGAGAATCGGATGACGACGCAGGCCGAAGCCGGAGCGGAATACGCCGCCGGCAAGGGGCTTACGAACGAGGAACTTCTTCGCGCTCTTTCCGCCCTCGTCATAGAAATCAACGATGCCGTCGTCGGTGGTCTGGAAACGGTAATAGCGCCGCGGCGTTTCGCCGGCGAGATTGAGAGAGGCGAACTGCACTTCGCCCTTCATGTCGTTCTCGTCGTCGGCATAGAGAATATCGAAGGAGTCGCCGGCTTTGACCGGGCGCTGCAGGTCGACGTCGAACGAATAAACCTTGATCAGCGCTTCGATGATGTGGGTCGGCACGTTGTTCTTGAGCGCGGTCTCGTAGATCGCGTTGTAGAGGCGCATCTTGCCCGCGCCGTCTTCGTCTTCGTCGTCGTCGTTCTGTGGCGTCGCTTTTGCGATCTGCATGTCGCGCGGCTCGGCGACCGAGACGTAGCGCCCGGTATCGGAGAGAGCGACCGTGCCTTCGTGCGCGGTGTCGTTGAAGATCGAAACCCGCAAGGGCTGGATGCCGCCGGTCGGCGCGGGCGTCATCAGGACACGGATGCGCAAGCCTTCCTTCAGGTTGCCGTCGCGGCCGCGGTTGAAGGCCGCGATCAGCAGGCGGGTCGGCTCGGTTTGTGCGCCGAGCTCCTTCAGGATCGAGGCAAGCGTATCGCCTTTCTTGGCGACGACGGTTTTTTCCTGCCAGTCGTTGCCGCCTTTGGTTTCGGCGGCGGTTTTCTGCACCGTCAGCACGTTTTCGGCGACGGCCTGCAGCGGCTCGAGGATATTCCGGATATTGCCTTCGGTCGCGTAGGAGAGCGCGTTGCCGAGCGTGAAGCCCTGTGGCGGCACCGAGCCGGCAGCGGGGTTCGAGGTCATCTCGAGATGCTCGCGCACGCGCATCATGACGTCCTCGAGCCGCGCGGTGCCGGCGACACGGATGTTCGCCGGCATATTCGAGAGGTCGCGCATCACGATCGAGAGTTCGCCGGTCGGCTCGATGTCCGGATTTTCCGCGGCCTGATCGTCTTCGCCCATAAGCTTCACGGGATTGAACGCCGGAATATTCGCGGAAGCGGCGGAAGGCGAGAGCGCGAGGTTGGTCGCGACGCGCACGAAAGGCCGCACGCGAACGATTTCGCGCTCGCCGACGCGCATGGTCGTCGAAATGCGCAGTACCTGGCGCGCGAGAATGTTTTCGGAAAGCAGCGTGAGACGATCACCCTTGCGGTTCGGATTGATCGCGCGCTGATCGTTGTTCTTGTTTGCGACGCGCACGACTTCTGGCGCGGCCGCCGTGCGATAATCGCCGTCGAGTGCGGCATAAACCGCACCGCCCATGAGGCCCGCGCCGGAAATTGCGGTGATTACGGTCGCAGCGAGCCAGCGCACGGACACGGTGCGACGGTCGATCGGCTCCTCGTCATGGCCATCGACGCCAAGAGGAGGCTCGTTACCGAGATCGATTTCCGCGGCGAGGGGCTCATGCCCGTCGCTGGCGGGTCGCCGGCTGTCCACGATCGTGTCTTGCTCCCCTCGGGCAGGCCGGGCGTCCCTCTCCTGGTCCCGGTGCCGGTCTTGGCGGCTTGCATTGAGCGGCCACGCGAACCATATCGCGGGCTGGCGCCAAAGCATCGCACTAAAATGGCACCAAGATGACGATAGGTCTCTGCCATAACGAATTAGCCTTAAATTGACGGGGCTTAGCGCGAAGGCGCGGCGACTCAAATTCCCGCTTTCCCCTGCCAAACTTGCTTGACACTGGTGTAAAGCGGCGCATATAACCCCGCCTAACGGAACGCCGCCGCCTCGGTGCGACTGCGTTTCCGGTTAAGCTTCAACTCGACCTCGGTCGCTTCCGGCCTTGCCGGAAGAGAGGCTTTTGACGGCCCTTTTTTCGGCTTTTCGGCCGGGACGAGGGGGGATTTCGGTCCCGCGCTGTTTGAAATTGTGGAACGGAAGAAAGAGAAACGTAGGCGGCGGAGTCCTTGCGGACGGCTCGCTTCCACGGGCGAAAGCTCATGGGTGCGGACGTCATAAAGAGACTTCGGCGGAAACTACGTTTCGATATCAAGCCAATCCAATCGCGAAAGCGATTGTTTGTGCTTGGGACTCGTCAAAAGTAGTGACCAACAGCAAGCCGATCAAAGATCTCATTCAACTTGAGAGTTTGATCCTGGCTCAGAGCGAACGCTGGCGGCAGGCTTAACACATGCAAGTCGAGCGCCGTAGCAATACGGAGCGGCAGACGGGTGAGTAACGCGTGGGAACGTACCTTCTGGTTCGGAATAACTCAGGGAAACTTGAGCTAATACCGGATAAGCCCTTCGGGGGAAAGATTTATCGCCGGAAGATCGGCCCGCGTAAGATTAGCTAGTTGGTGAGGTAATGGCTCACCAAGGCTACGATCTTTAGCTGGTCTGAGAGGATGATCAGCCACATTGGGACTGAGACACGGCCCAAACTCCTACGGGAGGCAGCAGTGGGGAATATTGGACAATGGGCGCAAGCCTGATCCAGCCATGCCGCGTGAGTGATGAAGGCCTTAGGGTTGTAAAGCTCTTTTAGCAGGGACGATAATGACGGTACCTGCAGAAAAAGCCCCGGCCAACTTCGTGCCAGCAGCCGCGGTAATACGAAGGGGGCTAGCGTTGCTCGGAATCACTGGGCGTAAAGCGCACGTAGGTGGGTCGTTAAGTCGGGGGTGAAATCCCAGAGCTCAACTCTGGAACTGCCTTCGATACTGGCGACCTTCGAGTTCGGGAGAGGTGAGTGGAACTGCGAGTGTAGAGGTGAAATTCGTAGATATTCGCAAGAACACCAGTGGCGAAGGCGGCTCACTGGCCCGGTACTGACACTGAGGTGCGAAAGCGTGGGGAGCAAACAGGATTAGATACCCTGGTAGTCCACGCCGTAAACGATGGAAGCTAGCCGTTGGTAAGCATGCTTATCAGTGGCGCAGCTAACGCATTAAGCTTCCCGCCTGGGGAGTACGGTCGCAAGATTAAAACTCAAAGGAATTGACGGGGGCCCGCACAAGCGGTGGAGCATGTGGTTCAATTCGACGCAACGCGAAGAACCTTACCAGCCCTTGACATGCCCAGGACCGGTCGCAGAGACGCGACCTTCTCTTCGGAGCCTGGGACACAGGTGCTGCATGGCTGTCGTCAGCTCGTGTCGTGAGATGTTGGGTTAAGTCCCGCAACGAGCGCAACCCTCGCCCTTAGTTGCCATCATTCAGTTGGGCACTCTAAGGGGACTGCCGGTGATAAGCCGAGAGGAAGGTGGGGATGACGTCAAGTCCTCATGGCCCTTACGGGCTGGGCTACACACGTGCTACAATGGCGGTGACAATGGGCAGCGAAGGGGCGACCTGGAGCTAATCCCAAAAAGCCGTCTCAGTTCGGATTGCACTCTGCAACTCGAGTGCATGAAGGTGGAATCGCTAGTAATCGCAGATCAGCATGCTGCGGTGAATACGTTCCCGGGCCTTGTACACACCGCCCGTCACACCATGGGAGTTGGTTTTACCCGAAGGCGTTACGCTAACCCGCAAGGGAGGCAGGCGACCACGGTAGGGTCAGCGACTGGGGTGAAGTCGTAACAAGGTAGCCGTAGGGGAACCTGCGGCTGGATCACCTCCTTTCTAAGGATTGTTCTTCAACGGAGATCTTCTTCGTTATCGAACATCATTGGAAACATAAGCCGGTTCAAATGGACCGGCATTTTGCGGGACTGCGCCGTCTTCGTTTCTCTTTCTTCTTCTGGATAAGCCCGCTTCGGGAATGCGTTCACCGCACTCGAGTGCGTGCAGGCATTGGGCTTGTAGCTCAGTTGGTTAGAGCGCGCGCTTGATAAGCGTGAGGTCGGAAGTTCAAATCTTCCCAGGCCCACCAATTCTCATGAGGCGCGAGTTTCGCGCGCGGGACGGGATCGGGGCGTTAGCTCAGTTGGGAGAGCGCTAGCTTTGCAAGCTTGAGGTCGTCGGTTCGATCCCGACACGCTCCACCATTTTTCGAATGGTGCCCGGCTCGAGAAATCCAGAAAACAGGAAGATCCTAGTTACGGAAAACTTCCGTTCCAAGTTTCGTTTCGAGCGATCGAAACGGAGTTACGACGCTGTTCGACATCGTGAAGAGAGCAAACCATCCAAACGTAGAATTCATACCCTGGGTTCTGCGACACGTAATTCGCGTATTTGCCTACCCGGCGTATGCGCGGACGACACTCACATCATGCTTGGATGGTTTGTGAAGCAAGCTAAATAAGGTCTTTTCTAAAGAGAAACCAAAGGAGTCGATCCCAGTTCATGGCGTGCGAGCAGCGCGTGATGAGCAACTAACCTCTGCCGAGGGGTGGGTATCGATGATGAGAGCAATCAAGTGCCTAAAGGGCGTCTGGTGGATGCCTTGGCGGTAAGAGGCGATGAAGGACGTGATACGCTGCGATAAGCTTCGGGGAGCTGCGAATGAGCTTTGATCCGAGGATTTCCGAATGGGGAAACCCACCTTCGATAACGGAATTCCGAGACTTCGGTCTCGGATACGAGATTCTTCAGTAGCCCTGCACGGGCGAAACGAGGTTTCGGATTTCCGTTATCACAAGAAGGGATAAAACTTCTGAATACATAGGAGGTTTTAAGCGAACCCAGAGAACTGAAACATCTCAGTACCTGGAGGAAAGGACATCAACCGAGACTCCGCTAGTAGTGGCGAGCGAACGCGGACCAGGCCAGTGATAATCGTTAGACAAGTGGAACCTTCTGGAAAGTTGGGCCATAGCGGGTGACAGCCCCGTACACGTAATGCGAGCGATTATCCTTGAGTAAGGCGGGACACGTGCAATCCTGTCTGAACACGGGGGGACCACCCTCCAAGCCTAAGTACTCCTTACCGACCGATAGCGAACAAGTACCGTGAGGGAAAGGTGAAAAGCACCCCGACGAGGGGAGTGAAACAGTTCCTGAAACCGGACGCCTACAAACAGTCGGAGCCCAAGGTTCGTCCTGGGTGACGGCGTACCTTTTGTATAATGGGTCAGCGACTTAATGTAACGAGCAAGCTTAAGCCGATAGGCGTAGGCGCAGCGAAAGCGAGTCTGAACAGGGCGTTCAGTTCGTTGCTTTAGACCCGAAACCGAGTGATCTAGCCATGAGCAGGTTGAAGGTGCGGTAACACGCACTGGAGGACCGAACCGGTGCCTGTTGAAAAAGTCTCGGATGACTTGTGGTTAGGGGTGAAAGGCCAATCAAACTCGGAAATAGCTGGTTCTCCGCGAAAACTATTTAGGTAGTGCCTCGTGTGAATACTCTCGGGGGTAGAGCACTGAATGGGCTAGGGGTCCTTACCGGATTACCAAACCCAATCAAACTCCGAATACCGAGAAGTACTGCGCGGGAGACACACGGCGGGTGCTAACGTCCGTCGTGGAGAGGGAAACAACCCTGACCTACAGCTAAGGCCCCCAATTCGTGGCTAAGTGGGAAAGGATGTGAGAATCCCAAAACAACCAGGAGGTTGGCTTAGAAGCAGCCATCCTTTAAAGAAAGCGTAACAGCTCACTGGTCTAAACAAGGGTACTTGCGCCGAAGATGTACCGGGGCTCAAGCCACGAGCCGAAGCTTTGGGTTTACGCGCAAGCGTAAGCGGTAGCGGAGCGTTCTGTAAGCCTGTGAAGGGATACCCGTGAGGGATCCTGGAGGTATCAGAAGTGCGAATGCTGACATGAGTAACGAAAAACAGTGTGAAAGACACTGTCGCTGAAAGTCCAAGGGTTCCTGCGTAAAGCTAATCTTCGCAGGGTCAGCCGGCCCCTAAGGCGAGGGCGAAAGCCGTAGTCGATGGGAATCAGGCGAACATTCCTGAGCCAGCGGGTAGTGACGGATTCCGTATATTGTCATCTCTTATTGGATTGAGATGGCCGTGAAGGGGTCCCAGGAAATAGCTCCCGCATAGACCGTACCCGAAACCGACACAGGTGGACTGGTAGAGCATACCAAGGCGCTTGAGAGAAGGATGTTGAAGGAACTCGGCAATTTGCCTCCGTAACTTCGGGATAAGGAGGCCCTCGATGTACGCAAGTATGTCGGGGGGGCACAGACCAGGGGGTGGCGACTGTTTATCAAAAACACAGGGCTCTGCGAACTCGGAAGAGGACGTATAGGGTCTGACGCCTGCCCGGTGCCGGAAGGTTAAGGCGAGGGGTGCAAGCCCTGAACCGAAGCCCCGGTAAACGGCGGCCGTAACTATAACGGTCCTAAGGTAGCGAAATTCCTTGTCGGGTAAGTTCCGACCTGCACGAATGGCGTAACGACTTCCCCGCTGTCTCCAACATCTGCTCAGTGAAATTGAATTCCCCGTGAAGATGCGGGGTTCCTGCGGTCAGACGGAAAGACCCCGTGCACCTTTACTGTAGCTTTGCACTGGCATTCGTATCGGCATGTGTAGAATAGGTGGTAGGCTTTGAATCTTGGGCGCCAGCTCGAGGGGAGCCGCAATGTGAAATACCACCCTTGTTAATATGGATGTCTAACCGCGGTCCGTTATCCGGATCCGGGACAGTGCATGGTGGGCAGTTTGACTGGGGCGGTCGCCTCCCAAAGAGTAACGGAGGCGTGCGAAGGTGGGCTCAGAGCGGTCGGAAATCGCTCGTTGAGTGCAATGGCATAAGCCTGCCTGACTGCGAGACTGACAAGTCGAGCAGAGTCGAAAGACGGCCATAGTGATCCGGTGGTCCCGTGTGGATGGGCCATCGCTCAACGGATAAAAGGTACGCCGGGGATAACAGGCTGATACTGCCCAAGAGTCCATATCGACGGCAGTGTTTGGCACCTCGATGTCGACTCATCACATCCTGGGGCTGGAGCAGGTCCCAAGGGTTCGGCTGTTCGCCGATTAAAGTGGTACGTGAGTTGGGTTCAGAACGTCGTGAGACAGTTCGGTCCCTATCTGCCGTGGGTGTCGGAGAATTGAGAGGATTTGTCCCTAGTACGAGAGGACCGGGATGAACGTACCTCTGGTGGAGCAGTTGTCGCGCCAGCGGCAGTGCTGCGTAGCTATGTACGGACGGGATAACCGCTGAAAGCATCTAAGCGGGAAACCCACCTCGAAACGAGTTCTCCCTCGAGAGCCGTAGAAGACTACTACGTTGATAGGCCGGGTGTGTAAGTACAGCAATGTATTCAGCTTACCGGTACTAATAGCTCGATCGGCTTGATTGCTCTCATCGTCCATATCCACTTCGGATTTCGGACGACTTCTTTGAGAGAAAAGACAAGACGACACTCTTAAATGAACAGAGAACCTCGTGGCTTCGGCCGCGAGACTGCTAACTAACAAAACGCTTGCTTCAAAAAACTGTTTTCGGCCGGTCTGGTGGTTTTAGCGAGAAGCGCAAACCCGATCCCATTCCGAACTCGGCCGTTAATCTTCTCAGCGCTGATGGTACTAAGTCTCAAGGCTTGGGAGAGTAAGTCGCTGCCAGACCTGCCGAGAACAGTTTTGCTCTCTTCATGATGTCGAATGCCTCGACGCGGAAGAGCCGCCACGGGAAATATCCCGGGCGGCTTTTTCTTTTGTCATTCGGGCATTTAGCCGAGGACGAATCCGTCCGGCGAATTCGGGTTTTCGTATTTTCCCGCCGTGATAGCGTTCCAGTATGAGCGCGCAGCATTTCGCAATCTTCGATACGGCGCTGGGCCATTGCGGTCTGGTCTGGACGAGCAGCGGGATCGCCGGCGTGAACCTTCCGGAAGGCTCGGAAGAAAAGACGCGCGCACGGGTGAAGAAGCGTTTTCCGGAAGCGGAAGAAGCGGTGGCTTCCCCGGAAATCCAAAAGATCATCGATGAAGTGATTGCGCTCGTGGCCGGCGAGAAGATCGATTTCTCGCATGTCATGCTCGATCACGCGCCGCTTCCGGAATTCTCGAGGCGTGTCTACGAGATCGTCCGCACGATCCCGATCGGCCACACGCTGACCTACGGCGACATCGCAAAAAGATTAGGCGACGTTTCGCTCTCGCGCGAAGTCGGGCAGGCAATGGGCAAGAATCCGACACCGATTATCATGCCGTGCCATCGCGTGGTGGCGGCAAGCGGCAAGACCGGTGGGTTTTCCGCGCCCGGTGGCGTCGATACGAAAATGAAATTGCTCTCGATCGAGCGCCGCCACGGCGACCATCCACCGACCCTATTCGATGCCGACGAGGCATTTCGTTTTGCGGCGAAAAAGGGCTGAATGGAACCTGGAACTTCTCCTAATCCATTGATTTTTAAAGAGAAATAATTTTCTCGGAACCCCTTCCGGCGCTCTCCGGTTTTATTCGCGACATCGAAACGCGAATTCCCGCGAACCGTTGAGGGCTACGCCATGACGAACGCTGTTCGGCATCTGCCTCTGCTTGCGCTCATCGCAGGCGTTGCCGCGATCACGCCGGCCAAAGCGCAGAACTACTCCTTGCTTCCCAACCTCTTCGAGCCGCAGGAGCAGCAGACGCTCGCTTATGCGCCTGACGACGATGTTATCCAGGAAGAGCAGCCGTTCGAGGTGCCCGCGCATTTGAAGCGCCAGGTCGTGAACTATCAGACCAAGGAAGCGCCCGGCACGATCGTGGTCGATACCGCGAACACGTATCTTTATCTCGTGCTCGGCGACGGCCGCGCGATGCGCTACGGCATCGGCGTTGGCCGCGACGGCTTTACGTGGTCGGGTACGCAGAAGATCGCCGAGAAGAAAGAATGGCCGGACTGGCGTCCGCCGTCCGAGATGATTGCTCGCCAGCCTTATCTGCCGCGCTTCGTCGCCGGCGGCACGCATAACCCGCTCGGCGCGCGTGCGCTTTATCTCGGCCACACGCAGTATCGCATTCACGGCACCAACGCGCCGCAGACGATCGGCAAGCGCGTTTCGTCGGGCTGCATCCGCATGACCAACGACGACGTGAGCGATCTCTATGCCCGCGTGAATGTCGGCACCAAGGTGGTCGTGCTTTCCGCGAATAACATGGTCCGCGCACAGAACGAACAGCGCACCCCGCGCAATGCACGCATGGTGCGGCTCGAAGGCCCGAGCGTGATCAAGGCTTCCGAACTGTATTGATCAGCGGCCGACGCGGAAGTCGCGCAGGCGATTCAGGATGTCGGTGATCGGGTTCGGAATCCAGCCGTCCTGAACGATGTCGCGGTGATTTTCTTCGTTGCCGCCCGGAATGAAAACCACCGTGCCGGGTGAAAGCTTGCGATCGAGCGCCGATCTCACCGGCACGCCGCGGTCTTTTAACGTCTTCATCAGTTCGAGATTGCGGGCCTTGGTCGAGCCCAGATAGGTGCTCACGAAGAAGCGTTTGCGGTCGGCGAGAACCCAGCTCTCGAATTTGTCCATTTCACCGTAGAGCGAATCCAGCAGTACGACGCCCTTGACGCGATTTTGGGTATCGCCGCGAGTAATCGCATAAGCGGCTGCGCGATAGCCGCCGCTATAAGAAACCAGAATAACGGGGAGCGACTGGAAGTAGCGGACGGTGCGCTGGTCGCCGTGAAGGATCGCAAGGTGTGTCGCCGCCTCGTTCAAGAAGCGCGCGAATCCGCCCGGTTCGGCGAAACGGCCCGGATTCGAATCGGCCGCGTTCACTGCGAACTGCGGCGCGACCAGCACGGCGTTCGCGACGGAGGCAGAAACCTGTTCGGGAAGTTGCTGGCGGTCGCGAATGTCGCGTTCCAGAATCGCGCCGTGGCCGTGGAAATAGACGACGATCAGGCCGGGCTTGCGGAGATCGAACTTCGCCGGAATGTGCAGGAGCACGCGCTGGTCGTTATAGGTCTCGTTTTCCCAATAGACCTTGCCGGTTGCGGTCTGGCGTCCGCGTTTTCCGTTTTCCTGCAGATTGAAATATTCGGTCGCGGCGCTGGATGCGCCGTCGAGCGGAAAGGGGCTCGTCACGAATTCGGAAATGCTGGTCTTGCCCGCGCGTAACTGTGCTCCGGCGGTACCCGGCGCCAGCAGGAGCGCGCAGGCGGCAACGGCCGACCAAAATCGCGGGCATGTCGTTCCTGAGCGCGTCACGCGGGGGCTGTTCCGGGCCGATTTTTAAGCCCTCTCGCCGGGTGGGCCGGCCGTCGGGCGAATCATGAAAGGTTTTAGCCGATAAATCCCAATCGCGACCGTATCGTGATCGCGAAGATGTGGCTCGCGGGCAGTAGGCCCCGCGCCACGCTTGGGCTATAAGCCGCCCCGCGCGACCGAAGGGGGCTTGGGGCGCGCGCGACAAGGCAATTCAGGCTTCATTCAGACTGGAGGCGCCAGGGGAATGGCGCGAGGTGAAATATGCGATTCTTTGTGAAAGCTGCGGCTTTGGCCGCCGGAATTTTGGTGGCGGCCGGTTCCGTTGCCGTCGCGCAGGACCAGAATCCGGGTGAGGTCGCGCGCTTTTATGCGGGTATGTCGGTGCCGGCGGATTCCGCTGTCGGGAAGTTTACGAAAGATCCGGCGTGGCAAAATTATTCGAAAGCGTTCGACCAGTCTTGGGAACGCATCGACTCCAAGCAGCTCACGAAGGTTCGCGCCTGGACGGCGGCGAACGTGAAAGGCGCGAAGGACACGCTCTATTATTTCTTCGGCGGTCCGGACTTCCTCTACGCCAATCTGTTTTATCCGAATGCCAAAACCTACATTCAGGTGGGGCTTGAGCCGGTAGGCCCGATTCCGACGGTCGATGCCCGCACCGTGCATTTCCTGCCCGCGGTGCGCGCGGCGCTCGAGCATTCGCTCAATCTCAGCTTCTTCATCACGCAGGACATGAACTCGCGCCTGCGCGGCCAGACCGTGAAGGGCGCGCTGCCGCTGCTCTATGTCTATCTTGCGCGCGCCGGCGCGGAGATCAAAGAGGTCAGCCTGTTCCAGCTCGATCCGGACGGAAAAGAGCACGAGGAAAAGGAATTCAAGGGCCGCCGTCTCGCGTCAGGCGTGAAGATCATCTTCACCAAGGACGGCAGCGAGCGCACGCTTTATTACTTCAGCACCGACCTATCCAACGGCGGCGTCGCCGCGAGCGGCCTCTTGAAGTGGGCGGAGAAATTCGGCCAGGGCAACGCGCTGTTCAAGAGCGCTTCCTATCTTCCGCATGGCGGCCAATTCTCGACGGTGCGCGACTTCGTGCTGAAACATGCCGACGTCATCGTGCAGGACGATACCGGCGTGCCGATCCGTTACTTCAAGGAAGACGAGTGGGAGCTCAACCCGTTCGGCGTCTATATCGGACCGATCCCGATCTTCGGCATGGGCCCGGAATCGGCGGCCGTGAAGCTTTGGCACCAGAAGAACAAGCCGCCGAAGCTCGATTTTGGCATCGGCTATCGCAACCGGATTGTCGATTCAAACCTGCTGTTTGCTACGCGAAAAGAGAAGAAAAACTGATCTTTCGTGCAATCTACAGAAAAAGCCGCCGCGTTTCTTTCCGAAACGCGGCGGTTTTGTTTTTATGGCCGCCCATCTTCAGTTTTCGGTGCGACGCAACCAGCGCTTTTCCATATCAGCACGAAATTCGCGGGGCTTTGAATCGAATATTCGCGCCGCGATCCGGGCCGCATGCGCGAGATGCTCCCTTTGCCTCCGCGCAATCGCGGGTGCGATCTTGGCACGAAAGCGTGCAAGTGGTTGATGCGGTCCGGTGAGACGCGAGAGCAAAGCGAGATCGCGGTGGTTGCCCAGAATCTCACGCAAGTGCTGGGCTTTCTCGAATTCGATCTTCGCGGCGTCCGGCCAAAGTGCGCCCGCAAACTCGAGTTGATAGCGATGATCGATTATGCGGCGGCGAAATTCATGAAGCGCTTCGTCGTCCGCGTGCCTCCAGTCGTTCGGCATCGCGCGCCGGGCGCGACGATAGCCGCGCGTAAGCGCGTCGAGAACTTGCGCAAAAGCGATACGGCCGAAATCCCAGTGTGAAATAGTATCGAGCCATTCGCCGACTTTCCGGACGAGGCCCTGCCGGTCGAGCGCATCGGTCGGATCGTCGCCGTGCCGGGCGAGAAGCGCTTCGATAACGCCGCGCATCTCGGTCAGGACGCGATCGCCGAGTGCGTTGCGGGCCTTGCTGGCGTCTTCCAGCGCGTCGAGGCAGGCGCGTAGATCGCGCATTGCGTTGAGGTCTTTTGCGCTGTCGCGCGCCGCGCGGCGAAGATTCCTTGCGCCGTCACCGAATTCCGGCTCGATGAGCCGCAGGAAGGCGCGCCAGCGCTTGATCGATTTCCGGAAATCGTGAATGGCCTCGCCAGTCTCGCCGCGTGGATCATCCATCGGCGCGCGCGCTTCCATCAGAATGTTGCGTGCGATCGCCGCGAGAGCATTGCCGATTTGCGCTTCCGAGTGCGATAGCGCCGGCTGGTTCATGCGAGGCTTCCGCTCCCCGCGGTTTTCTGGACGGTCCCAGATGTCAGCGCTTCGCTCTTTCCTTCTTTGTGAGCAGCACTAGCGGAATGCCGAGTAGCATGAGGAAGATGCCGAGCATCGCGCCGATGCCGGCAATACCGTAGCCCGACTTGCTCCACAGGAAGAGTGCGTAGTTGATGCCGGACCAGCACATCCAGAGGCAGCTCGCGCAGAAGATCGCGGGCAGCACCGGATAGAGTGGGACTTTGAAGCCGTCTTTCGCAACATCGCCGCGGCTGCGAAAAACATAGACCGATACGCCGACCAGGAACAGAAAGCCCCAGAATGCTGGCGCGGTGTAGCCGGTCATGGTTTCGAAGCCGTCGCGGGCGAGCGCACCGAAGCCGATCAGGATTAGTGTCAGGATCGCCTGCGTAATCAGCGCGTTCGCCGGTTTGTCGCCCTTCCATTTGGCGAGGAAGCCGAGCCACGGCAGATCCTTGCCGAGTGCCTGATAGCCTCGCGCGCCGGTGAAGATTGTAGCGTTCACCGTCGAGAGTGCAGTCGCGGTGATCATCAGGCTCAGGATGATCGCGCCGGCGTTGCCCGCGGCAAGCCGCATCAGGTCGGCGCCGATCGCTTTCGAGTCGCGTAATCCCTGCAGCCCGAAGGTCCAGAGGTAGCCGAGATTCACGAGCACATAGAGTGCGGTGATGATCAGGATCGACCAGATCAGGGTAGGCGCCATCGAGCGCTTCACGTCGCGCAATTCGCCCGAAAGATAAGCCGACTCGTTCCAGCCGCCGAAGGTGAGCAGGATGAAGACCATGGCAAAACCGGCGGCGGCAAGCGGCGCGGTCGGCGGTTCTGCGATCGCCGCGGCGTTCGGCTGCTTGCCGACATAGAAGGCGGCGAGAATCGCGATAATCAACGCCGTGATCGCCATGATCGCGAAGAAGTTCTGCGTCCAGCTCGCCTCGCGCAACCCGACGAGATTGACCCAGGTCAGGATGACGACCGCGAGCGCGCCGTGCAGCGCAAAGCTGTAGCGGCCGAGATTGATGACCTCGGAAATATATTCGCCATAGACGAATGCGACAGCTGCGATGGCGCCGGGCTGGATGATGGTGCAGCGGGCCCAGCCGAACAGCATGCCGAGCTTCTCGCCATAGGCTTTGCTCAGGAAGTGATACTCGCCGCCGGAGCTTGCATGCGAACTGCCGAGTTCGGCGTAGCAAAGTGCACCGACCAGCGCGACGAACCCGCCGAGTACCCAAAGCCCGATGAACGCGGCGCCGCTTCCGGAATTGGCGGCGACCAATGTCGGCGCCTTGAAGATGCCGATGCCGATCACGATGCCCGTCAGCATCATGATGCCGTCGAACACCGACAAAGTGCCCGACGATTTTCCCGCTTGCGCTTTTTTTGCCATGCCTCTTGTCCCCATTCGCCCGGATCAGGACGCCTTTTTGGCGGTCCAGTTGTTACCCTTGATGCTATTGTCTTCGACTGCGCCTTCGTACTTCACGGGCTTACCGTCGATCTCCATCGTGAATTCGATGCTCGCGCCGTTCAGTTTGCCGTCCTTGATGGCGGCGCTCTTGCCGTCGACGGTCGCGGTGCCCTTGATGTGCTGGAACGTCTGGCTGAGGTCGAGCGCGATGACCCTCTCGCCGGCATTCATGGTCCACTTGCCGCCGACCTTGGCGGGAACGACGAACAGATAGACCGTGCGGGTGCCTTTATAGCCGGTGGCGTCGAACTCGACCGTTTCCTTATGATCGGGCTGCCAGTCGTCCATCGCGAAGCTCTGGGTCACGATGCGCGTGCCCGGCTTCATGTCGAGCAGCGTCGGCCGCAGCTTCAGGTTCAGGGTCGAAAGCAGATAGAGCGAAATTACGCTCGCTTCGGAGAAATCGGTCTCGAAGATATTCCTGTTCAGGAAGGTGACGCGATCGCCGACGCCGGCCTTCTCCAGATTCGCCTTCGCTTCCTTGATGCGTTGCGGATCGAGGTCGATGCCGACGCCTTTCTTCGCGTTAAAATCCTTGACCGCGGAAATGACGATGCGGCCGTCGCCAGAACCGAGATCGTAATGGATATCGTCAGGTCCGACTTTCGCGATTTCTAGCATGCGCTTGACGACTTCATGCGGGGTCGGAACGTAAATCACGTCGAGCCGCGGATCGTCGGCCTCGTTCGAGGCCTGGGCATAGGATTCGTCAAAATAGGCAAAGGCGCTGCCGGCCAAGGCAATCGCGGCGATAACGGCGAGCGAATTGCGGAGGAAGGCGGTCCGGTTCATGCGTTGCATTCTGTACTCTTGATATTCTTGCGACGTTCCTGAGGCTTGTCACGTTCGCGGCCCCTCGACATTTCGCCAAGGGGCCGCTTTCACATGTGCGGATTGAGAGGCGCGGTTACGCCTTCTTCGCGGTCCATTTCGCGCCGCCGCTGCCGGTGATCGCGTTGCCATCCACGGTGCCTTCGTATTTTACCGGCTTGCCGTCCACATCGATCGTGAACTCGACCTTGGTGCCGGTGATCTTACCGCCCTTGATGTCGGACTTCTTGCCGTTGACGGTGGCGCTGCCGGATAGATCGGTGAATTCGCTCTTCAGGTCGAGCGAGATTTTCTTTTCGCCGTCGCTCATCTCCCACGCGCCGTCGAGCTTCGCGGGCACGATGAAGAGATAGACCTGATAGCCGTTTACGCTCTCTTCATGCTCGGCCTTCCATTCACCCATGTTAAAGGCATGGGTGACGATGCGGGTGCCGGGCTTCAGTTCCTTCAGGAGCTTCGGGCGCATCCGGATATTGATCGAGGTCAGGAGATACATCGAAACCGTAGTCGCTTCGGAGAGGTCGGTTTCGAAGATGTTCTGCTCGCGGAAGATGACGTTGTCGCCGAGACCTGCTTTCGCCTTGTTCTCGTTGGCTTCCTTGATGCGCTGCGGATCGAGATCGATGCCGACGCCTTTCTTGGCCTTGAAGTCCTTGACCGCGGCAATCACGATGCGGCCATCGCCGGAACCGAGATCGTAGTGAATGTCGTTAGGCCCGACCTTCGCGATCTCAAGCATGCGCTTGACGACTTCGTGCGGCGTCGGAACGAAATGGATGTCGAGCTTGGGCTGCGCGCTCGCGGCATAAAGCGCGCCGCCAAGCGCGATCGCGGCTGCGGCAGCAACCCCCGCGAAGCTGCGAAGACCGGACGTACGGAACTGCATGTTTGTCCTCTACCTGAGAATTGGGTTCTTTCGTGCCCCCGGAGGCGGACCTTGGCATGTTCGGAGGCTAAGGCAAGTCCGGGGGACTACGCGGAAAAGCGACGGCTTCCACGGCCGCCGGGAGCGCGGATTTGTCCGGATTTTCCGCGATTTTAAAGCGCCTAAAGCCTTCCAATCGTGTCACTGGATTGCTACATACCCGTCGCCGGCGGGAACTTGCCGGCATTTTTGCCTCTGGCGCGGGGTGGAGCAGCCCGGTAGCTCGTCAGGCTCATAACCTGAAGGTCGTAGGTTCAAATCCTACCCCCGCAACCAAACAATAGCCCGCCGTTCCGGCGGGCTTTTTGTTGGGCGGATTTTTGCACTACTTGAAAACGTCTGGCGTATTCTTCCAAGTGGCCCAACTGATAAGTCTGTCGCTGGGAAATCGCGACAGTACGCGCTTTTCGCCCTTGTTCCTCGCTTCCTTATTTTTCTCCCATGCGGTGCCGCCGAACAAACGTAATGCGTTGTAGAAGTCGGCCACAGTATCGTTATCGACAGCAGCGTTGCCCATCGCCATCCGGATTACTTCGTCTGCTTCTTCCCGCGTTCCTTGTTGGAACCAATAGAGATAATCATGAAGGATCGCCGCGTAGGCGTACCGTCCCGAAGGCGGATATTTGGACCACAAAATTTTCGGCACACTTGCTAAGTCAGTGACGAATCCTTTCGGGACGGAGATCGATGGAAGTTTCTGCCCAACCGCTGGTCTCCAAATCATCGGGCCATCCAGATAATAGAAATCCCAGTCGACAAAGGGCACGACATTGGGAATCTCAAGATATCCCGTAGTTGGAGCAGCCTCTTTGGTAAGGGAGTTGGTTTGTTTCTGAAGCGTTATCAGGACCTTCTCGATCGAAGCGTCGGCCAACGCCAGGCGCATGAATTCTTCTTTGCTTCTTTCCTGAGCGATGCCCGGTTTCACCAAAGAAAAAAATGCGGCGCCGCCTCCTACAATAATCTGACGACGATTGAGTAATCGAAATGTCACGGATGAACTCGTTGCAAAGAAGAACTAAAACGTGCGCTCTCGGCGCTATTATTTCAAGCGTTGTGAGTTGGAGGTATTAGGTAACTACTTCGTGTAGCGCGCCTCGAGTTCGCGCGTGCGTGTAACGTTCTTGTCGATCAGGCAGAGCAGGCGCTCCTCGAAAGTACCGACGCGCGCCCAGCCCTGACCTTCGAACGGTGCGACCGCCTGACACTCCTGATTGCGGAAGCGCACGAAAAGAATCTGCGCCTCTTCGAGCGAACTCTTCCAGCGGCTGCGCTGCGCGGGCGCGAGATCGGCGCGGCTGTCGATCAGGTCGTTGATGCGCGTGATTAGCGTCTCCATCGCCTGATGCGTTTCCCGCATCGCTTTCTCCAGGCAGAGAAAATAAGGCCGGCCGGAAAGCGTTTTCGAATCGCAGAGTTCGCGCGACGGACGCGTTTGCTGGGCGCAGGCGAGTGCCGCCGAAAGACAGAGCAGAGCGAAGGCAAGCGCCGCGCGCATGGTCCGCGTCAGGCTGCCTTGCGCGAAGACAGGAATTCACCCATGCGGTCGATCGCCTTCAGGATGTTCTCGGTCGAGTTCGCATAAGAGAGCCGCACATAGCCTTCGCCGAGGATGCCGAAGTCCGGCCCGCCGATGATGGCGACGCCGGATTCTTCGAGCAGCGAGGAAGCGAGCTTCTTCGCTTTCCAGCCGGTGTTCTTGATATTCGGGAACGCATAGAACGCGCCCTTCGGCGTCGCGCAGGAAATGCCGGGCAGCTTGTTCAGTTCGGTGACGACGACTTTGCGGCGCTTGTCGAACTCCGCGACCATGTGATGCACGGCATCCTGCGGGCCGGTGAGCGCCGCGAGTGCCGCATATTGGGACGGCGCGTTCACGCACGACCACGCATTCACCGCGAGCTTGCGGATATTTTCGTAAAGCGATTGTGGCCAGATCGAATAACCCATGCGCCAGCCGGTCATGGCATAGGTCTTCGACCAGCCGTTAAGCAAAATCAGGCGGTCACGAATCGAGGGATAGGTGAGCAGGCAGACATGCTTCTCGCCGTCATAGACCATCTGGTCGTAGATTTCGTCGGACATGATCGCGACGTTCGGATGCTTCTCCATGCCGGCAACGAATTTATCGACTTCGGACTTCGGCGTGACGCCACCGGTCGGGTTCGCAGGAGAATTCAAGATAATGAGCCGCGTCTTCGGCGTTACCAGCGAAAGCGTTTCTTCCGCCGAAAACGCGAAGCCGTTCTCTTCGCGCACCGGAATCGGAATCGGGTTTGCGCCGGTGAACTCGATCATCGAGCGATAGATCGGAAAGCCCGGATCCGGATAGAGAATGTCCACGCCCGGTTCGCCGAACATAAGGATCGAGGCGAACATGGTGATCTTGCCGCCGGGTACGACCGCGACAAGGCCCGGCGAAACATCCACTCCGTAACGCTTGTTCAGATCGGTGGCGACCGCCTCGCGCAGTGGCGCAATTCCGGTTGCGGGCGTGTAGCCGTGATGGCCGTCGCGCAAGGCTTTGATCGCGGCTTCGACGATATGCGGCGGGGTTGGAAAATCCGGCTGGCCGATGCCGAGGCTCACGATGTCTCGGCCCTGTGCGGCAAGGTCGGCCGCGCGCGCGAGCACCGCGAAGGCGTTTTCTTCTCCAATGCGGTCAAAGCCCGCGATCGTCTGCAACATGGCCGTTCCCCAGGGTTCTTGCGCGCTAATTGAGCCCATTTCCCCCGTATTTTCAAACCGCTATGGGCGGCGGGCCGGCTTCGCCATTGCGAGACAAGCCGCCGCCATGCGAGATTTCGTAAATCATGGGCATGTGGTTGGAACTGGCGGTCGTTGTGGGCCTGACGCTCCTCAACGCGCTATTCGCGATGGCGGAGATGTCGATCGTCTCCTCGCGCCGCATACGCCTGCAGCAGATGGCCGAGAACGGCAGCCGGGGCGCCTCGCGCGCGCTGGCGCTGGCCGATAACCCGAGCCGGTTTTTGTCTGGCGTGCAGGTCGGTATCACGCTGATCGGCATTTTGTCCGGCGCCTTCGGCGGCGCGACGCTTGGCGCGCGCCTCGGTGAATATCTCGAAAGCCTTGGCTGGTTCGGCTCTTATGCCAACGAGATTGCATTCGGCGCGGTCGTGGTCGCAATCACCTTTGTCTCGCTGATCATCGGCGAACTGGTGCCGAAACGCATCGCGCTGAATTCGCCGGAGCCGATCGCGGCGAAACTCGCGCAGCCCTTGCAGATCGTCGTCATGATCGCGCGGCCGATGGTATGGCTGCTCGAAAAGACGACCGCGGGCGCACTCGCTTTACTTCGTATCAGCACCGACAGGCCCGAAGGCGTCACTGAAGAAGAAGTGAAGCTCGCGATCGCGGAAGGCACCGAGTCCGGCGTGATCGATGAAGTGGAAGAAGAAATGATCCACGGCGTGCTGGCGCTCGCCGACCGTTCAGTCGAAGCAGTACTGACGCCGCGCACCGACGTCTACTGGATCGATCTCGACGACGAGCCGGAGCAAATCGCGCGCGAAGTCGCGGATTGCCCGTACTCGCGCATGGTGGTCACGCGCGGCGGCGACATCGGCCGCCCGATTGGGATTGTGCAGAAGAAGGACTTGCTCACCGACCTGATCGCGGGCCGGCCGCTGCAGGTCGAAAAGAATATCATTCAGCCGTTGTTCGTGCCGGAGACGCTCCCCGTTCTGCGGCTGCTTGAGATGTTTCGTAATGCGAATATCCATATTGCGCTGGTGGTCGACGAATACGGCGACTTCGTCGGCGTTGCGACGCTGCATGACGTCCTCGAGGGTATTGCCGGCGACATCGATCAGGATCATGAAGGCGTCGCGCAGGAAATCACCAAGCGCGCCGACGGCTCATGGCTGGTCGATGGCCGTGCGCCGATTGAAAACCTGAAAGAGGAACTCGGCATCGAAGAAGCGCCCGCGGACTATCACACCGCCGCAGGGCTTGCGCTCGAAAAGCTCGCGCGGATTCCAGTCGAAGGCGACAGTTTCGTGATCGGCGACTGGCGTGTCGAGGTGATCGATATGGACGGCAAGCGGATCGACAAACTTCTGTTCGTCCCGCTGGAGCCGGCAAAGGCCGCCGAATAAAGAATCAAACGAGGAAACGATGACTCATCACGGAGCGAAGCCCGCCCGCCGCCTGCGCTCGCAGGCTTGGTTCGACGATCCGACCAATCCGGACGTTACAGCGGGTTATCTGGAACGCTATCTCAATTTCGGATTCACGCGCGAAGAGCTGCAATCGGGCAAGCCGATCATCGGAATCGCGCAGACGGGCTCCGATCTTTCGCCGTGCAACCGGCATCATCTCGAACTCGCGAAACGCGTGCGCGAAGGCATTCGCTCGGCGGGCGGCATCTGTTTCGAGTTTCCGGTGCATCCGATTCAGGAAACCGGCAAGCGCCCGACCGCCGCGCTCGACCGCAATCTCGCTTATCTCGGGCTGGTCGAGGTGCTTTACGGCTATCCGATCGACGGCGTGGTGCTGACCACGGGCTGCGACAAAACCACGCCCGCCTGCATCATGGCGGCGGCAACCGTGAACATTCCGGCGATCGTGCTTTCCGGTGGGCCGATGCTGAACGGCTGGTACAAAGGCGAGCGCACCGGCTCGGGCACGATCAAGTGGAAGGCGCGCGAACTCTACGCGACCGGAGAGATCGACTACGAAGGCTTCATGGAACTGGTCGCGTCGTCCGCGCCCTCGCCCGGCCATTGCAACACCATGGGCACCGCTTCGACCATGAACGGACTTGCCGAGGCGCTCGGTATGTCGCTGCCCGGTTGTGCGGCCATCCCCGCGACCTATCGCGAGCGCGGGCAGATTGCTTATGAGACCGGTAAGCGCATCGTCGAGATGGTTGAGGAAAATCTTCGCCCATCAGACATTCTGACGCGTGAAGCGTTCGAGAACGCAATCGTGGTCAATTCCGCAATCGGCGGCTCGACCAACGCGCCGATTCACTTGAATGCAATCGCACGGCATATTGGCGTGAAACTCGAGGTCGAGGACTGGCAGAAGCTCGGTCACAGGATTCCGCTGCTTGTCAATATGATGCCGGCGGGAAAGTATCTCGGCGAGGAATTTCATCGCGCTGGTGGCATTCCGGCGGTCGTGAATGAATTAATGAAACAAAAGAAGATTCACGAAAGCGCACTCACCGTGAACGGCAAAGGCATCGGCGATAATTGCCGGGGCCGTGAGGTCGTCGATCGCGACGTGATCTGGCCTTACGAGAAGCCGCTCCGGCAGGACGCGGGCTTTATCATGATGAAGGGTAACCTGTTCGACAGCGCGATCATGAAGACGTCGGTGATCTCGAAGGAATTTCGCGACCGCTATCTATCCAATCCGAACGATCCGGAAGCGTTCGAGGGCCGCGCCGTTGTGTTCGACGGGCCGGAAGACTATCACGCGCGGATCAACGATCCTTCGTTGAATATCGACGAGCATTGCATGCTCTTCATGCGCGGCGTTGGCGCCATCGGCTATCCGGGGGCCGCGGAGGTCGTGAACATGACGGCGCCGGCATCGCTCCTCAATCGCGGCGTGAAATCGCTGCCCTGCATCGGCGACGGAAGACAATCCGGAACGTCCGGTTCGCCTTCGATTCTGAACGCGTCGCCGGAAGCGGCGGCGGGCGGCGGGCTCGCGATTCTGCAAACCGGCGACCGGGTTCGCATCGACCTTCGGCGCGGCGAGGCGAATATCCTGATCGGAGAGCAGGAACTCGTCGCGCGCCGCGCAAAACTCGCCGCCGACGGCGGCTATAAATATCCGCCGAGCCAGACGCCCTGGCAGGAAATCCAGCGGCAGATGGTCGACCAGTTGTCCGAAGGCATGGTCTTGAAGCCTGCGATCAAATTCCAGAACGTCGCGGAGAACTTCGGGATCCCGCGGGAGAACCACTGATGCCGAACGTCGCCGAGAAACGCGCCGCGTTTCGCGCGCTGCATGAGCGTGGCTGCTTCGTCATTCCCAATCCGTGGGATATTGCCAGCGCGCGCTGGCTGCAAGGCATGGGCTTCAAGGCGCTGGCGAGCACGAGCGCTGGCTTCGCGTGGTCGCAGTGCCTGCCGGACAATGCGGTGACGCGCGAAATGGTGCTGACGCATCTTCGCGAACTTGTCGAAAATACCGATATTCCGATCAATGCCGATTTCGAGGGCGGTTTCGCGGACGAGCCGTCGGGGGTTGCCGAAAGCGTGGCCCTCGCGGTCGATGCCGGCGTCGCGGGCCTCTCCATCGAAGACTCCAGGCGCGACAAGGACAATCCGGTCTATTCGCTGGAAGAGGGCGCGGCACGCGTCAAGGCGGCGCGAGAAGCAATCGACCGGAACGGCGGTGACACGCTGCTCGTCGGCCGCGCCGAGAATTTCCTGGTCGGCCGTCCCGATCTCGACGACACGATTGCACGCCTGAATGCCTATTCGGCGGCGGGTGCGGATTGTCTTTATGCGCCGGGAATCAGCAAGCCGGAGCAGATCAGGGCAGTGGTACAGGCGGTCGCGCCAAAGCCGGTGAATTTGCTGATCGGTACGCCAATGGGTCTGACGGTGAAGGATGCCGAAGCGCTCGGCGTGCGGCGCATAAGCGTCGGCGGCTCGCTTGCGCGTTCCGCATGGGGCGGTTTCCTGCGCGCGGCGAAAATGATCGCGGAAGAAGGCCGCTTCGATGCCTTTGCCGACGCCGCGCCCGGCATGGAGATCAACAGGTTTTTCTACAAAGTTTCGAAATCGCGGAGCGGCGCGTGACACAATCAGTCGGCGAGCCGGTGGATGCGACGCCAGCGCTGAAGCCTGCTGCGGTCATCATGCGCGGACATTATGGTGTTATCGAAAAATTCGACGCGAAGAAGCACGCAGCGCCGCTCTGGGAGGCGGTGAAGGGCGACGACGCACTCTGGACTTATATGTGGTTCGGGCCGTTCGTGGATTTCGATGCCTTCGGTAAATTCGCCGAGCTTCTCGAAAGCCGCGAAGACCCCTTCGCCTATGCGATCATGGACAATTCCAGCAACGTGTTGGGCGTTGCGACGCTCATGGAAATTCGCCCGGCTCACCGTGTGATTGAGGTCGGCGGAATTTTCTACTCGAAAGCGCTGCGCCAGACGCCGCTTGCGACCGAGGCCCAATATTTGCTCATGTGCTACGCCTTCGAGCAACTGCGTTTTCGCCGCTACGAATGGAAATGCGACAGCCTGAACGCGCCGTCTCGGCGCGCGGCCGAGCGCTTCGGCTTCACCTTCGAGGGTATCTTCCGCGAGCACATGATCATCAAGGGACGCAATCGCGACACCGCGTGGTTTTCCATGCTCGATCGCGAATGGCCGTCGAGGAAGCGCGCGTTCGAGTCCTGGCTCGCGCCGGAGAATTTCGACGGGGAAGGCAGGCAGAAGAAGAAGCTCAAGGCGCTTCGCGCCTAGCTCAATTCCTTCCCACGACCGGCCACTTTTCCAGATTTCCCGTTTGCGAGACGGCGTGCATGACGCTGAATAGGTTCACCGTCGGATCGCAATGCGTGACGCTCATCAAAATCCGGCTTCCAAGTTTCGGCGCTTCGCTGCCTTGCGGAAACGAAAGAATGCCGTGTTCGTCTCCGGCAAATGCGTAGGCCGCGCCTTCCGGCGCGCCGATGATGACGTGTGGTGCGGGGCCGTTGACGGCGAGCGATTTCGTGCCGGCGTCGACAGTCACCTGTCCCGTCACGTTAGCGGACGTCACCGTGGTAAGCATGAACAACGAGCATTCAAACGGAAGTGCGCCGCCGCTCGCATCGAGGATTCGCCCGTAATCCGCATCCATGAAGACGTAGGAGCCGGCCTGAATTTCCGTGAAGGGCTGCCCTGCGAGATCGATCTCATGCGTCCCGGTGCCGCCGCCGCTCACGATCGCCGGTTCGAAACCCGACTGGCGCAACCCGGCGATGTATTCGCCAAGCAGTGTCGAAACGCGGGCGGCTTCGCGAGTGCGCTCGGCAAAATCTACGATGTGCTGCACATGGCCCGCATAGCCTTGCAGACCGCTGAACTTGATTTGCTTGTGTCTGGAGACCAATCTGGCGATGGCAATGATGTCGCGAACATTGCAAACGCCGGTCCGCTTCTGCCCGACATCGACGTCGACGATCACATCAACGGTGACATCCGCGGAGATCTTCGGGGCAAGTGCTTCGATCTGGCTGGGATGATCCACCGCGATAATTATTGGCGCTTTCTTCGCGATGGCGATAAGGGAATCGATCTTGGCCGGATCCTGCACCGGCGCTGTCAGCAGAAGCCCGACTATGCCGGCCTCTGCCATGGCTTTCAGCTCGGGAAGCGTAGCGCAACAGATGCCGATCGCGCCTGCTGCGATCTGCTTTCGTGCGATCACGATGGATTTGTGTGTCTTCGCATGCGGGCGAAGCGACCGTCCCGCGCGCTTTGCGTGTGCCGCCATGGCTTCGATATTTCGAGCGAGAGCTTTTTCGTCGATGACAAGGGCAGGCGTAGGTACGTGCCGAAGCGCGCGGAACAATCTTTCCGCTTCTGGATTATTCGTTTCGTTCATCTTGTGCGCTTTGCCCCGGCCATGCTCTCGTGCAGGATAACTCTTTCCTTTCGGGCGGCGAAATCCCATGAGCGATAATCTGCAGGTGCTGGTGACGGGAGCCGCCGGCATGATCGGCCAGAAATTGCTTGCGCGTCTGGCGCGCGAACCGCGCATCGGTGGCAAGCCGATCGAGCGGATCACGCTGGTCGATGTCGTCGAGCCGTCGGTGCCAAAAGGCGTTCCGTTCAAGGTGGATACTCGCACCGGCGACCTTTCGCTGCCCGGCGAAGCGATGGCGGCGGTCGCGGACAGTCCGCAGATGATCTTTCATCTCGCGGGCGTCGTTTCCGGCGAAGCGGAAACCGATTTTGAGAAGGGCTATCGCGTCAATATCGACGGCACGCGTTTCCTGTTCGACGCGATCCGTCAGCGCGAATACAAACCGCGTGTCGTGTTCACGAGTTCGGCGGCGGTTTACGGCGGGCCGTTCGACGGTCCCGTGACGGACGAATTTCACCTGACGCCGCACAGTTCGTATGGCGTTGCGAAGGCGATCGGCGAACAACTGCTGGCCGACTATTCGCGGCGCGGATTTTTCGACGGCGTCGGCATCCGGCTCCCTGCGATTACCGTTCGGCCCGGCAAACCGAACAAGGCTGCATCCGGATTTTTCTCGAGCATTATCCGCGAACCACTCGCGGGACAAAATGCGATGCTGCCGGTCGACGAAAACACGCTGCATTCGCATGCGAGTCCGCGTGCGGCCATCGGTTATCTCCTCCACGCGGCGACGCTCGACACAGACACGCTTGATCTGCGTCCGAATTTGATGATGCCAGCGGTCGCCTGCACGATCGCCGAGCAGATCGAGGCGCTGCGCAGGGTCGGCGGCGACAAGGCGGTCGCGCGGATTTCGCGGGTGCGCGATGCGCTGGTCGAGCGGATCGTCGCGGGCTGGCCGCATAGGTTCGAGGCGAAGCGTGCGCTCGCGCTGGGTTTCGTCCCGGACAAGGATTTCGACGAGATCGTCGCCATCCATGTCGAGGACGATCTCGGCGGCGAGGTATCCGCATAGCTCGGCGTGGACTTTTGCAATGGCGAAGGGTTGACCCCGCCCGGTGGGTAACGGACTAGTTTCTTGCACCCGTCGTTTTATTGCCTACATTCGGGTTCGAGAGTTTCCAGATGACCTATATAGACGCCGCTACCGCTCCGCTCCGCAAAACCGGGCAGATTCGTCTGCACGGCGCGGAGGATTTTGCGGGGATGCGGCGTGCGGGCCGGCTGGTCGCCGAAATCCTCGACATGCTGGTCGAGCACGTCCAGCCGGGTGCCACGACCGAGCGGCTCGACGAACTCGTGTTCCAATATGCGAAAGATCACGGCGCGCTGCCCGCGACGCTGATGTATCGCGGCTACCGTAAGTCGGTTTGCACCTCGATCAATCACGTCGTCTGCCACGGCATTCCGAACGAGAAGCCGCTGCGCGAGGGGGACATCGTAAATATCGACGTCACCGTGATCCTTGACGGCTGGCATGGAGATTCAAGCCGCATGTATCTGGTCGGCGAGGTGCCGCGCCGCGCAGAGCGGCTGGTCGAAGTCACTTATGAAGCGATGATGCGCGGAATTTCAGTGATCCGCCCGGGCGCCACTACCGGCGATATCGGTGCCGCAATTCAGGCGGTAGTCGAGCCGAACCACATGAGCGTGGTGCGTGATTTCTGCGGTCACGGTCTTGGTCGCCTGTTTCATGACGAGCCGAATATTGTGCATGTCGGCTCGCCGGGCGAGGGCGTCGTGCTGCGTCCCGGCATGTTCTTCACGGTCGAGCCGATGATCAATCTCGGCCGTCCGCATGTGAAAGTTCTTTCCGACGGTTGGACGGCGGTGACGCGCGACCGCTCGCTCTCTGCGCAGTTCGAACACTCGGTCGGCGTAACCGAAACCGGCGTCGAGATTTTCACGCTTTCCCCGAAAGGCTTTCACAAGCCCCCTTATATTCAGGCGGCCTGATTTCGCATGGCCAAGGCGCGCGGTTCCGGATTCAAGGAAGCGCCGCACTATCACGGCCATCGCGAAAGACTGCGCTCGCGCTTTCGCGAATCCGGGCCTGCGGCGCTCGCCGATTACGAACTTCTCGAACTCGTACTGTTTCGCGCGGTGCCGCAGCGGGACGTGAAGCCGCTGGCGAAGGCGTTGATTGAAAGATTCGGCTCTTTCGCGGAAGTTATTTCGGCGCCGGCAGCGCTACTGAAAGAAGTCGATGGGGTCGGCGAAGCGATTGTGACCGAATTGAAAGTCGTCGAGGCGGCGGCGCAGCATCTCGCCAAAGGCAGGATCAAGAGCAAGAAGGTGCTGTCTTCGTGGTCGGCGGTGATCGACTATTGCCGCACCTCGATGGCCTTCGCCGACAAGGAACAGTTCCGAATTCTGTTTCTCGACAAACGGAACCAGCTGATCGCCGACGAAGTGCAGCAGAAGGGCACGGTCGATCATACGCCGGTCTATCCGCGCGAGGTGGTGAAACGCGCGCTCGAGCTATCCGCGACGGCGATCGTGCTCGTCCACAACCACCCCACTCATTGATTTCGATCCCGCAGGATCACGCTCAATCCCGTTGAAGCACCAAGAAAATTAGCGTTTTTTGGCATTGCGTAGTGGGGACGGTTTTGGCAAATTGGGAGCGGTTGAAGGGATAGAAAACGGCTTTCCGCTCCCAGCAAACGATCCCCGTTTCTCCTCGACCGATCCCAGTTGCGGACAAGGAGGAACGCATGCCAGCCCTGACCGACACCACGATCCGACATGCGCTGAAGCGCGTCGAGATCAGCCGCAAGCAGGAAAATCTGGCCGATGGCGAGGGGCGCGGCACCGGCCGACTCGTCCTCGTCCTCAAGCCAATGCCGAAGCGCGTCACCGCCGACTGGATGGCGCAGCAATGGCGTGACGGCAAACGCACCAAGAAAAAGATCGGCGCCTACCCCTCGATGTCGCTCGCGCAGGCCCGCGAGATTTTCAAGCGCGACTATGCCGACGTCATCCAAAAGGGCCGGAGCATCAAGATCGCATCCGACACTCGCCCCGGCACCGTCGCTGACCTCTTCGAGGGCTACGTCGCTTCACTCAAAGCCGCCGGCAAGCCGTCCTGGAAGGAGACGGAGAAGGGCCTGAACAAGATCGCTAACACCCTTGGGCGCAATCGCCTGGCGCGCGAGATCGAGGCCGAGGAAATCGTCGAGCTGATCCGACCGATCTATGAGCGCGGCGCCAAGTCGATGGCCGACCATGTGCGTTCCTACATGCACGCGGCTTTTGGCTGGGGCATGAAGTCCGACAACGACTATCGGCAGCAATCGTCTCGCCGCTTTCGCATCCCCTTCAATCCGGCGACTGGTATTCCGACCGAACCTAAAGTCAAAGGCACCCGCTGGCTCGACGAGGACGAGTTCGTGCAGCTCTATCGTTGGCTGGAATGCCCCGACACGCCGGTTCATCCGCCCTATACCCGCGCCGTCAGGATCATCATGCTGACCGGCCAGCGCGTCCAGGAGATCGCCAGCCTTCACATCGACCAGTGGGACGCCAAGGAAAAGATCATCGACTGGTCCAAGACCAAGAACAATCAGCCCCATGCCGTTCCGGTGCCTGAGCTGGCCGCAGAGCTACTCGCGTCCATCAACGTCAACGAATATGGCTGGTTCTTCCCGTCGGCCACAGACCCGTCCAAGCCTGTCAGCCACGGCACGCTTTACTCGTTCATGTGGCGCCAGCGGGACCGCGGCGTGATCCCCTATGTGACGAACCGCGACCTGCGCCGGACCTTCAAGACGCTGACCGGCAAGGCGGGGATCTCGAAGGAAATCCGCGACCGCCTCCAGAACCATGCGTTGCAGGACGTCAGCTCCAAGCACTATGACCGCTGGCACTACATGGTGGAAAAGCGCGCGGGCATGGCGAAATGGGACAAGTTCGTCCGCGCCATGCTCGCCAAGAAGCGCCTGAAAGCGGCGGCATAAGCCTCCGGCGCACCATAAAAGGCGGAAGTGAAAAACGACTATGCGTATCGTAATGGGGCTGGCCGTGCTGGCGGCACTGACCACAGCGACGGCGGCCAAGGCCGATCCCTGCAAGGCCATTCCCGACCGCGGCCCGATGCCGTCCTATCTCCATCGCGGCGCGCACTTCTCCGGTCCTGTGGTCTATGTCGGTGACGGCGACTCCTTGTGCGTGGCCGTCGGTCAAGGGCCGGCCAACTGGGTGGAGATCCGGCTGGAGGATTTCTACGCGCCCGAACTTCACTCACCCACCGGCCCCGCCGCCAAGGCCGCGCTGGAGAAGATCGCGATGGGTCGGAATGCGGAGTGCGTCGCCAACCGCCAGTCCTACGACCGCGTGGTGGCCACCTGCCGGATCGGCGGGCGCTCCATCGGGGACTTGCTGAGGGCCGCCGGGAGCATCGAGGGCGGCAATGGATACGGCCAGGGCAAGCAATAGCCCGGCCTTTGACGGCGTTCAGATCCGGTCTGAAAACCGATCATACGCGTCGATCCGCCGAACCGGGGGATCGACCTCATACCGATAGATTTCCGTTCTCAAGAACCGCAGTTCGGCCTCGCGTTGAGCTTCGGGAACGTCGATATACCATGCGCGCGGCTGCGGGCCGGGATCGCCGTTCCAACGGTATCCCCGCGCTTTGAGGACATCCTTGAGGTCGAAGGGCGAGTTCTCCGCCCAGATGCGCCAAGAAACGGCACGAGCGCCGTCCAGGAGGCGGCTAAGACCCGTAACGCCGGATCGGGGCAGCCGCATTGCCAGCAACTCGACCGTAGCAAGACAGTCGTGCATCGCGCGGTGGCGGTCGTAGAAGAAGCCGGCGGCTTGAGCGAGATAGGCGAGTTTCGTGCCCTCGAACCCCTCCGCGGCCCAATCGATCTGGCTGAGCGAGCAAGCCCACGGCTTCGTCGAGAACACGTCGCTGAATCGTTCAAGGAAGCGGCGATCAAACGCCGCGTTGTGCGCGATGACGAGCGAAGCCGGCGCCGCGAATGTGGCTACCGCTGCGGGATCAATAATCTGGCCGGCCACCATCTCATTCGTGATGCCCGTGATCGCGGTGATTTCCGGGGCGATAGGCTCGCTCGGCTGACGCAGCCCTTGGAAGCTGTCGCCCACGCTGAAAACGGTGCCATCCA
>JAHBZE010000002.1 GCA_019635585.1 Xanthobacteraceae bacterium
TGTCCGCAAGCTGGCGAAGAACGGCGTGAAGCTGGTTTCGATCACGCAGGAAATGGGGGATGACCCCATGCACGTCATGATGCGGCAGATCATGGCGCTGTTCGATGAATACCAGTCCAAGGAAAACGCCAAGCACGTCATCCGTGCTTTGAAGGAGAACGCCCGGCAGGGCTTCTGGAACGGCTCGCTTCCTCCTATCGGCTATCGCACTGTCGCCGCCGAACAGCGCGGGGCCAAGACCAAGAAGAAGCTGGAGATTGATCCGCTGCACGCCGACACGGTGCGGCTGATCTACCGGCTGGCCCTGCATGGCGACGGCACCACCGGCCAGATGGGCGTCAAGAACATCGTCAGCTACCTGAACCGCAACCGCATCTTCACCCGCGACGGCGGGCGCTGGGGCATCGGCCAGGTTCACCGCATCCTGACCCGCCGCACTTATATGGGCGAACACGAGTTCAACAAGCGCACCAAGACCAAGGAATTGAAGCCGGTCAGCGAGATCGTGATGGTTCCCGTCCCGCCGATCATCGACCGTGACACGTTCGGCACCGTGCAGAAGCTGCTCAAGGCCCGCAATCCCAAGGTCACGCCCGCCGCCGTCATCAGCGGCCCGACCATGCTGACCGGGCTTATCCATTGCGCCAAGTGCGGCGGGGCGATGACGATCCGCACCGGCAAGGGCGGGCGCTACCGCTATTACACCTGCTCGATCAAGGCCCGGCAGGGACCGACCGCCTGCGAGGGCATGGCCGTGCCGATGGACAAGCTGGACGATCTGGTTGCCAGCCATCTTGAAAACCAGCTTCTCCGGCCCGAGCGGCTGGAAACCATCCTTGCCGCCGTTCTCGACCGGCGGGAGGAACATGCCGAGCGCCGCCGCGAGCATATCGCCGAACTCAACAAGCGCGCGACCGAATCGGAATTGCGGCTCAAGCGCCTTTACGACGCCATCGAAGCGGGCGTGGCCGATCTGGACGACCCGGCGCTGAAAGACCGCATTGATGGTCTCAAGGCGATCCGGGATCAGGCCAAGGCCGACGCCGAACGGGCGCAGGCCATGCTCCAGAACTCAGGCCAGAAGGCCGTGACGCCGCAGATGCTGCGCACGTTCGCCAAGAATGCCCGCCAGAGCATCCGGCTTGAAGGAGGAGGTTATCGCCGGGACCATCTGCGCGCGTTGGCTCAGCGCGTCGAGGTCAATACCGGCGAAGTCAGGATCATGGGATCGAAGTCCCGGTTGCTTCAGGCGCTGGTGTCGGGCGGTGGCGTAAACGCAGTGCCCACTCAGGGACTGAATTGGCGGAGAGGGTGGGATTCGAACCCACGGTGCCCTTGCAGGCACGGCGGTTTTCAAGACCGCTGCCTTAAACCACTCGGCCACCTCTCCGTAGCGCGACAAATGCGGGATTGACGCGCCTTCGGCAAGCATTCCCGCCAGCCTATCGGAAAATTTTAACCAAACTTTCCGATTGCGCGGAACGTGCCCCGATTTGGCAGCCATTTCAGGCGATAACGGCAGAAAGGGCGGTCAAGCCCGGTTCAAGTAGCGTATCGGCCGGCGGATGGGGCGGAAGTTTTCCTCGATTACGGTTCTTTGTGCGCGCGCGGCACTTCTTGCTGGCGCGGCGCTGTCGCTTGCCGCGTGCAACACGACGATCGGCAGCAAGCTGAACCCCTATGGCGTCACCGCAAGCCCGCGCATGTACAACGACGGCGATCCGATCCCGAAGGGCAACGGGCGCTATCACGTCGGCAAGCCTTATGTGATCGCGGGTGTCACCTATTACCCGCAGGAAAATCCGAACTATCGCGCCGAAGGCACCGCGTCCTGGTATGGCGACGCCTTTCATGGCCGCATGACCTCGAACGGCGAAGTCTTCGACATGCGCTCGATCACCGCCGCGCATCCGACCTTGCCGCTGCCGAGCTATGTGCGCGTGACCAATCTCGCGAACGGCAAGTCGCTGGTCGTGCGCGTGAACGATCGCGGGCCGTTCCATGCGGGCCGTGTGATCGACGTTTCCGTGCGCGCCGCGGATCTCCTCGGCTTCAAGCAGAAGGGCACCGCGCGCGTCCGCGTCGAATATGTCGGCAAGGCGCCGCTCGAAGGCTCCGACGACATGCAACTGGCCGCGACCTTGCGGCATGACGGCCAGCCCGCGCAGATCAGGGTCGCGCAGCAGAGGCCATTCATTCCGCAACCCGAAGCCCCTCAGGTGCTGAAACGCCAGCCGACTCAAGTCGCGAGCCTTCGTCCGCAGCGGCAGCCAGCAATGCCGAGCGTCCCTGCCAATTACTCTCCGGCGTCGCTTACCGGCCGCGGGCTTTACTGATCCGCGGGAAGCGGCGTTGATTGGCGGGCCTACGCCTAGTAAGCCTTCGCCCGCGCCATGCCCAACTTCGCCGCCACCCGAAACGCTACCGGCTTTCGCGCCGCGCTCCGCGCCGGCTTGATGCTCGCAACTGCGCTTATGCTCACGGCGCCTGCCACAGCACAGCCGGTTTCGATCACCGCGCCGAATATCGTGTTGATGGACCTGAATTCGCGAAGTGTGTTGTTCTCTCGCGGCGCGGATGAACCGCTGCTCGCGGCGAGTCTCACGAAGCTGATGACGCTCGCGACCGTGTTTCGCGAACTCAAATCCGGCAAGATTTCACTCGATACCGAATTTCCCGTCAGCGTACATGCCTGGCGCACCGGCGGCGCGCCGTCGGGAACCTCGACGATGTTCGCAGCGGTAAAGAGCCGTGTTCGCGTGGAAGATCTTATCATCGGTGCGGCGGCGCTCGCCGGCAACGACGCCTGCATCGTGCTTGCCGAAGGACTCGCCGGCAGCGAGCAGGCTTTCGTGGCGCGCATGAATGCATATGCCGCCGAACTCGGCCTGGTCAGCGCGCGTTTCCACAGTCCGACCGGATTACCGCCCGCCGAGGATAAAATTTCGGCGCGCGATCTCGCCACGATCGCTGCCGTGCTGATCCGAGATTATCCTGACTACTACAAGTATTTCGCCGTGCCCGAGATGACGTGGAGCAAGGTCAAACAGTCGAACAAGAACACGCTCCTTGGCTCCTCGCTCGGCGTCGATGGTTTGGGCGCGGGCTACGCGAAGGAAAGCGGCTACGGCATCGTCGTTGCCGCCGTGCAGAACGGGCAGCGACTGATCGCGGTCGTGCATGGCGCAAAATCGGAGAAGGATCGCGCCGATGACGCGAGGCGCCTGCTCGAATGGGGCTTCCGTTCGTTCGGCGACCGCTTGCTGTTCACCAGCCGCAGCCAGATCGCCTATGCCAGCGTCTATGGCGGCGCGCAGGGCAGCGTGCCGTTGGTAGGCAAGGGCGACATCCATATTCTTGCACAACAAGGCACCAACGAGCGCTTCACCGCGAAAGTAGTCTATCGCGGGCCGCTGCGCGCACCGATCACGAAGGGCGCGGAGGTTGCAAAGCTGCGCGTCTTCCGCGGCGATCAGATCGCGCTCGAAGTTCCGCTTTACGCCGCAGAAGACATCGCTACCGGGAGCCTGCTTGGCCGCGCCATGGATTCGGCATACGAATTCGCGGCGGGACTCGTGCGCGCGGCGGTGCGCCGCGTCTTCACCCGGAACTCATGATGCGCGGCAAGTTCATTACCTTTGAGGGCGGCGAGGGCGCGGGCAAGTCGACTCAGGTCACGCGCCTTGCCGAGCGGTTACGCGTACGCGGGATCGAGGTCGTGACCACGCGGGAACCCGGCGGCTCGCCCGGCGCCGAAGCGATGCGGATGTTACTGCTCGAGGGCGTCGTGAAGCCGCTAGGGCCCACCGCCGAGACCATGATCTTCGCGGCCGCTCGCGACGATCACGTGCATACGGTAATCGAGCCAGCGCTTGCACGCGGCGCGTGGGTTATCTGCGATCGCTTCATCGATTCCACGCGCGTCTACCAGGGCATGCTCGGAAATGTCGACCGCCGGATCATCCGTGCGCTCGAGCGCGTGACCATCGCGGATGCGATGCCTGATCTTACGTTCGTTCTCGACGTGCCGGTCCAGGTAGGACTTGCCCGCGTGAAGGGCCGCGGCGAAGTCGCTGACCGCTTCGAGTCCGAAAATGTCGAGTTTCACATCCGGTTGCGCGAAGCGTTCCGCGATATCGTGCAAGCCGAACCGGAACGCTGCGTATTGATCGACGCCTCTCAACCGGCCGACAATGTAGCCGCGCGCATCTGGCTCGCCGTGACGGAGCGTTTGTTGAAAGATCGCGTCGCGCGTACGGCGCCGAGGGCGGCAAGTTGATTACCGATCCGGCGGAAGGCGACCGCCTCGCGGGTGCGCCGCATCCGCGCGAGCGCTTCGATCTCATCGGCCACGCCAACGCCGAAGCGGCCTTGCTGGCCGCGTGGCAATCGAACCGCATGCCGCATGCGATACTTCTCGGCGGCCCGCAGGGCATCGGCAAGGCGACGCTCGCGTATCGTCTCGCTCGCTTCGTGCTCGCGGGCGGCGGCAAAGGCGCGAAAGATCTTTCATTAGCCCCCGATCATCCGGTGTCGCGGCAGGTGGCGTCGCTTTCGCATCCTGATCTCTTGGTGCTTCGCCGCGTGAAAGCCGACGACCAGAAAAATCTTTCGCAGGTCATTCGTGTCGAAGATACCCGCCGCATTACTTCGTTCTTCGGCTCGACCTCGGCTTACGGCGGCTGGCGCGTCTGCATCGTCGATGCCATCGAGGAAATGAACGCGTCGAGCGCCAATGCGATCTTAAAACTGCTCGAGGAACCGCCCGCACGCTCGCTGTTCATTCTGATTTCGCATACGCCCGGCAGGCTGTTACCGACAATCCGCTCCCGTTGCCGGCGCATGGATTTGAAGCCGCTTTCGGAAGGAGAGGTGGCACAGGCTCTCTCTTCGCTCGCAAAAGACATTCCTGAACTGGACCAGTCGCAGATCGGGCGCGCCGCCGAAGCGAGCCAGGGCAGCGTCGGCCGCGCGCTCTCGCTGATCCTCGGCGGTGAGGACGGTCTCGAGGTCCTGCAGATGACGAGGGCCATTCTCGGCAAGCTGCCTTCGATCGAGTCCGGCTCGGTCGCCGCCCTCGGCGACAAGCTACGGGGCGACAACCTTGGCGTCTTCGCGGAGGCCGTGGAGGACTGGCTTGCGGACGCAGCAACCGGCGAGGGCGAGCCCGCGCGTCTTGCACGCTTTGCCGAGGCATGGGACAAGGTTCGCCGCGCCACGGCGACCGCCGAGATTTACAATCTCGACCGCAAGCCTTTGGTGTTTCAGGTTTTTACGATGCTCTCGGAAGCGGCCCGCGGCTAAACCCGCAGGCGGGCCTGGGGAATTTCTGAATATGGCTGAAAAGCCGCGTTATTACATCACCACGGCGATCTCGTACCCGAACGGCGCGCCGCACATCGGTCACGCCTACGAGGCGATCGCGACCGACGCGATTGCGCGCTTCAAGCGGCTCGACGGCTACGACGTCTTCTTCCTGACCGGCGTCGACGAGCACGGCATGAAGATGACGCAGACCGCCGCCGCGCTGAACATGAAGCCGAACGAACTCGCCGACCGGAATGCGCCGTTGTTCCGCGCGATGTGCGACAAGTTCAACATTTCCTACAGCCGGTTTATCCGCACCAGCGAGCCCGCGCATTACGAAGCGAGCAAGGCGATCTGGAAGAAGATGGAAGAGGCCGGGGACATTTATCTCGGCACTTACGCGGGATGGTACTCCGTCCGCGACGAGGCGTTCTATGCCGAGTCCGAGACGACGGTTGGCGAAGATAAGATCCGCCGCGGCCCGCAGGGCACGCCGGTCGAGTGGACAGAGGAGAAGACCTACTTCTTCAAGCTCTCCGCTTACGGCGACAAGCTGCTTGCGCACTACAAGAAGCATCCCGATTTCATCATGCCGGAAACGCGCCGGAACGAAGTCGAGAGTTTCGTGAAGGCGGGCCTGCAGGACTTATCGATCTCGCGCACCACGTTGACCTGGGGCGTGCCGGTTCCGGGCGCGGAAGGCCACGTCATGTATGTCTGGGTCGATGCGCTGACGAACTACATCACCGGCGTCGGCTATCCGGACACCAATTCGGAGACGTTCAGGAAATACTGGCCCGCCGACATGCACATCATCGGCAAGGATATCGTGCGTTTCCACGCGGTCTATTGGCCCGCATTCCTGATGTCGGCTGGAATCGAACTGCCGAAGCACGTTCACGGCCACGGTTTTCTCCTGAACCGCGGCGAGAAGATGTCGAAGACGCTTGGCAACGTCGTCGATCCTACCGACATGGCCGAACACTACGGCGTCGATCAGATCCGCTATTTCTTCCTGCGCGAAGTGCCATTCGGGCAGGATGGCAGCTATAGTCACGAAGCGATCGTCAATCGTACCAATGCCGATCTCGCGAACAATCTCGGCAACCTCGCGCAGCGCTCGCTTTCCATGATCGCGAAGAATTGCGACGCCAAGGTGCCGACACCCGGTGCGCTTTCGCACGCCGACAAGACCATGCTCGCCGCGACCGACGCGCTGCTCGCGCAGGCCCGCGACGCGATGAAAACTCAGCAGCTTCATCTGGTGCTGCAAGCGGTCTGGTCGGTCGTCGCCGACGCGAACCAGTATTTCGCCTCAAGCGCACCGTGGGAATTGCGTAAATCCGATCCCGCAAAGATGGCGACGGTGTTGTGGACTACCGCCGAAGTCGTGCGGCAGGTTGCAATTCTGGCGCAGCCTTTCGTGCCCGCCGGCGCAGCGAAACTCCTCGACCTTCTCGCAGTGCCGGAAAACGCGCGCGACTTCGCAGCACTCGGAGAGAAGGGCCGGCTGAAAGCAGGTACGCCGCTGCCCGCGCCGAGCGGCATTTTCCCACGTTATGTCGATGCGGACGACGAAAAGAAGGGCTGACGATGCTGGTCGACAGCCATTGCCATCTCGATTTTCCCGACTTCGCGGCCGAGCGCGACGCCATCGTCGCGCGCGCGCGCGAACAGGGCGTCAAGCGGCTGGTGACGATCAGCACCAAGGTCCACAAATTTCCGGACATCCGCGCGATCGCGGAAAACTATGACGACGTATTCTGCTCGGTCGGCACACACCCACATTACGCTGACAAGGAGCCCGAAATCACGACCGCCGATCTCGTGAAGCTGACCGATCATCCGAAAGTGGTTGCGATCGGCGAAGCTGGGCTCGATTATTTCCGCAACAATAGCTCAGTCGAAAATCAGGAACAGGGCTTCCGCCGCCATATCGCGGCCGCGCGCGAAACTAGGCTGCCGCTCGTGATCCACGCGCGCGAAGCCGACGACGACGTGGCGCACATTCTCGAGGAGGAAACGGCGAAGGGCGCGTTCCCCTTCGTGCTGCATTGTTTCACCGGCGGGCCCGATCTCGCAAAACGCGGCCTCGCACTTGGCGGCTATATCTCGTTCTCGGGCGTCATCACGTTCAAGAAGAACGAGGCGCTGCGCGCAATCGCCGCGAGTGTCCCGCAAGACCGCATGCTGGTCGAAACCGATGCGCCTTATCTCGCGCCCGAGCCGCATCGCGGCAAGCGCAACGAACCGGCTTTCGTTACGAATACCGCACGCGCGCTCGCCACGGCGCGCGGCACCGATTTCGAGAGCGTGGCGAAGCAGACGACGGAAAACTTCTTTCGCCTCTTCTCGAAAGTTCCCAATGCAGCGTAAGCTGCAGCCGGCATGACCTATACCTTCACGATCCTCGGCTGCGGCTCCTCCGCCGGGGTACCGCGCGTAGGCCAAGGCTGGGGCGACTGCGATCCGAACAATCCGAAAAACCGCCGCCGGCGCTGCTCGCTCTTGGTCGAGCGCGAAAGCGCGGCAGGCCGTACGACCGTCCTGATCGACACATCACCCGACCTGCGCGAACAGTTGCTCGGCGCGAATGTCGGCGCGCTCGACGCGGTACTTTATTCGCACGATCACGCCGACCACACCCACGGCATCGACGATCTGCGGCCGCTCGCGCTGGTCCAGCGAAAGCGTCTCGACGTTTACGCCGACGAACGCACCTCCGCGCTCCTTCACGAGCGCTTCGGCTACTGCTTCGAGACACCGCTCGGCAGCGATTATCCGCCGATTCTGCGCGAGCACCGGTTGCATGAGGGCCGCGAAGTCACGGTTTTGGGGAAGGGCGGCGAGATCTCGGCGCTTCCGTTTCCGATGCAGCACGGCAGCACGACCGCGCTCGGCTTCCGCATCGGCGACACAGCCTATTCCTGCGACGTGAACGGCCTGCCTCCGGCCAGCTTGGGTGCGCTGGAGGGCCTCGATCTATGGATCGTGGACGCTCTGCGCTACCGGCAGCATCCGAGCCACTTCTCGGTCGACGAAACGCTGGCCTGGATCGAGCGGATGAAGCCGAAGCGGGCAGTCCTGACTAACCTGCACACGGATCTGGATTACGAGACGCTGCGCGGACGTTTGCCGCCGAATGTCGAGCCGGCCTATGATGGAATGAGAATATCTATATAATTCAGTGCGTTGGCTAACGAAAATACAGCACTAAAATGTTGCGCTGGTTCAGTCGCACATCAAACGTAGAAGTAGGCGTAAGTTATTGATTCTAATTACGTTGACTCCCGTAACCAACCAGATCCAGCCCCGTCCAATAGCCTTCCAGCAAGCTGTCCTGATCCGCTTCGCCCTCGGAAACGAGCGACGGCGCCTGATCGATCACACGGTTGCGGCCCATGCGCTTGGCCTCATAGAGCGCGGCATCCGCGATCACGAGCGCGCCGGCAAGCGTCTCTGCGTCATAGGGCACCACCGCAACACCGATACTCGCGCCGACCGGGAAACGGTTGCCGTCGATTTCGACCGGTTCTTCGAGCGACTGGCGGATTTCCTCGCCGAAGGCACGCGCCGACGCGCGCGGATCGACCGCGCCCGGCAGCGCGATCAGAGCCACAAATTCGTCGCCGCCGAGCCGGGCGATCGTCGCGCGGTCGCTGGCGACAGCCGCAATCCGCCGCGCGACAGCCGTCAGCACCTTATCGCCCATGGCATGACCGAAAATGTCGTTGACCGGCTTGAAGCCGTCGAGGTCGATCGCAAGCAGCGCCTCAGGAATAAGGTTGCCGCGCTTGTCGCGCTCGGTGCCGCGCGAAAGCATCTGGCGCTCGAGATAGCGGCGGTTCGGGAGCCCGGTAAGCCGGTCGAGATAGGCGAGACGTTCGAACTCCGCGATCATCGAATTGAAGCTCGCGGCCAGATCGTGCAGCTCGGTCGCGACCCGCGGCGAAAGATTGACACGGACGCCCATGCGGCCGGCCTTCAGCCGCAGCGCCGTATTGGTGAGCGTCCGCACGCCGCGCAACACGCTGAATTCTGCGACCGTAAGCGCAAGCCCGATCGAGCCCGCGGCGACCAGGAGCAGCCACATCACGTCGACGAAAAAGCGCTGCCGGATCGGGCCGAGCACGGCGGCACGGTCGAGGCCGACGGCCACGGTAAGTTGCGTGTCGCCGACATGCGCCACGCCGAAAATACGTTGTGTGTTTTCGTCTTCGAGTTCGACTACGGAGGTCTGCGCGTTTGCCAGTTTTCTCAGCGTCGCATCGCTCGCGCCGGTCTCGGAAACGCTGATCCGATTGGCGGTGCGCGTATGTCGCGATGCCAGACCGCCGTCGCGGTTGATTGCAAACACCGAACCCTGATAGCGCTCGTAAGCCGCGTCTGCGAGCGCGGGAATCCAGCTCAGTTCGACGCCGACAATGAGCACGCCGGTGATCTGACCGCTCGCATTCTTGATCGGCAAAGCCGCGCCCACGACCGGCTGCTTGGTGACGCGACCGATGATCGCCTCGCTTACTACGAATTCGCCCGTCCGGATCGCTTCCTTGAAATAGGACCGATCCGAGAAATTCATGCCGCGCGCACCCGGGCGGCTCGAACAGATGCCGACGCCCTGGTCGTTCAATAGAAACAGCGATGCGGCCCAGCCAGCTTTAGAATTAACTTCCGCGAGCAGGGCGTCGCAAGCCGCTGTCGGATGCTGGATGACGGGAACGTTTTTTAGCGCCTCGGCGAAGCCGCGCGCATTGCGGACCAGGCTCAGTTGCTGCATGGCGCCGGATTTGGCGAGCGACGACGCGAATTCACGCGCTTCTTCGAGCGCGCGTTCGCTGCTCGCATTCAGGCGCGAAAGATACAGCGCAAATACCGGCAACGCCGCAAGCGCGACGATCGCGACCAATAGCCAGCGTAGCCGCGCTGGCCCGCGCTGAAAGTCCGCCATTCCCATAGAAATAAACCAGCCCCAGAAACTTCCCGTAGCAGCAAGAATGCCCGATGCGCGTTAAAATGAGCCGCCGCGAATGATTCAAATTTGAGCGAATTCGATCCGATCTGTCTCGGCTATAGATAGATATTCCATAATATGTCTTCTGCGAATCATAGGGTCGCGGACGGCATGAAGCCTTCTGGAGTGCCCGGAAATGCAACCTTCCTCCGATATCCGCAGCCTGATCGAGATCATGGCCCGTTTGCGGACGCCGGAAATCGGCTGCCCGTGGGACCTGAAGCAGAGCTTCGCGACCATCGCGCCGTACACCATCGAGGAAGCCTACGAGGTCGCCGACGCGATCGCGCGCAACGATATTCCGGGTATGAAAGACGAACTCGGCGATCTGCTGTTACAGGTCGCGTTTCACGCCCGGATGGCGGAAGAAGCCGGACATTTTGCGTTCGGCGACGTGGTGCTCGCCATCACCGAAAAACTCGTGCGGCGGCATCCACACGTGTTCGGGTCCGAATCCGGTCTTTCGTCCGACGAGGTCAAGAATCGCTGGGAGGAAATCAAGGCCGAGGAACGGCGCGGGAAAGCGCAAGCGCCCGAAAGCGTACTCGACGGCGTGCCGCCTGCTCTGCCTGCACTGACGCGCGCCGAGAAGATCCAGAGGCGCGCCGCCCGCGTTGGGTTCGACTGGCCGGAGATCGATGGCGTATTAGATAAAATTGTCGAGGAAATCGGCGAACTCAAGACCGCGAATACGCAAGCCGAGTCCGAAGAAGAGCTGGGCGACCTTTTGTTCTCGCTCGTGAATTACGCGCGGCGGAAAAATATCGATCCGGAAACTGCGCTTCGCAAAGCAACGCTCAAATTCGAACAGCGCTTTCGCGGTGTCGAGCGAAGTGTCGATACTTCCGGCAAGACATTCGAAAAAACTTCGCTCGCAGAACTGGAGGCGTTCTGGCAGGCGGAGAAAACGAAAATTTGATCGGGTGCACGCGCGCGTCCTGCCGATTATTTTGATAGTTTCTTTATTCGGAGGCGAACATGAACGACGTCACACCAAGGAAACTGTCCGCAATCCAGGCGATAAGCGATGCCGCCAATTATGTGTTGCCGGGCTTCATGTCCCTGCTTCGCCTGTCGTGGAAATATTTCGCGGCAATCGTCGCGCTCGCGATTCTGGCGTTCGGATCGATCGCATTTTTCGTCCGGAACACGAACGAAACCGCGATCTACGTAACGGTGGGTATCGCCGCGTTCGCCGCTTTCCTCATCACCAACGCTTACTATATCGCAATCGCAAGAAACTGGCTGCTTGGCGAAGAAGCACCCGGGATTGCGCGCGTATACTTCCGTTTTCTCGGACGCGTTCTGCTGCTCTCGCTGATCATCATCGCTGCGTGTCTCGTCGTTTTTACGCCCGTGTTCGCGATCGGCGTTGCCGTAACAGCCTTATTCTCCGGCAGCACGCCCAACGTGTCGGCGGGTGTAATCGTGCTCGCGGCAATCGGCTTGATCGTGCTTTTGATCTTTACGATACTTCTCTTGTTCTGCCTCATGGGCAGGCTCTGCACCTGGATGATTGCCGCGGCCGTCGATAGCCCGCAAACGCTCCGCGAAGGCTGGAACGTGACGAAGGGCGCAGGCATTCGTATCCTCGGCGGCCTGCTCGGTCTCACAATCTTGTTTGCCATCGTGGACGCCACGATCGAGGCGGCCCTCAGCCCACTGCTTGGCGTCACGTCGGATTCTTTCGAGAAAATGCCGAGCGGCAACGTCTCGCTTCCCGCGCTCTTTACCCTTGTGCTGGCAAAGGCAGTTGTTTTCTTTCCGCAGACAGCAGCCAGTATGGTCTATTTCGCGAGCATCTTTAAGCAGGCTTCAAGCCGCTGACGATTTCGGCTTCACGCGGCGACTGAATTCTTCTGCCTTCTCCGGTGCCATACGCACCTCGACGCGCAATTCGTCATCGCCCTTGAGTTCCTGCGACAACACTTCGCCATGACGGTGCAGCCAACTCAGGTTTGCGCCATCCGCAGGGTCGAGCACGAGCGATACGACCGGCCAGCCGGTCGCGATTTTATCCGCGATCATTCGAACCAGACGGTCGATGCCCTCGCCCGTAAGCGCCGAAATTAGAATCGGTCTTCGCGCCGAAGGCTGGCGTTGCGCGTGATTTTCCGCGTTCGCCCGTAACTCCGCATCAAGACGATCGCACTTATTCCAGACTTCGATGATCTTCTTCTCGTCATTGACGTCAATGCCGAGATCCTGCAACACGCCGAGAACGTCTGTCGCCTGCGCCGCTGTATCCGGATGCGAAATGTCGCGCACATGTACGATCAAATCGGCCTCGATGACTTCTTCGAGCGTCGCGCGGAACGCAGCCACCAAGAGCGTCGGCAACTCGGAAAGAAAGCCGACGGTGTCGGAAAGGATAGCCCTCGTGCCGCCCGGCAATTCGACGCCGCGCAGCGTCGGATCGAGCGTCGCGAACAGCAAATCCTCCGCGCGCACGTTCGCGGCGGTCATCCGGTTGAACAGCGTGGATTTTCCAGCGTTGGTGTAACCGACCAGCGCCACGACCGGGTACGGCACGCGCTTCCGGTTCTGCCGATGCAGTGCGCGCGTGCGTTTCACCGAGTCCAATTCGCGCTCGATGCGGATGATGCGCTCGTCGATCTGCCGCCGGTCGGCTTCGATCTGGGTTTCGCCGGGACCGCCGAGGAAGCCGAAGCCGCCGCGCTGCCGCTCGAGATGGGTCCATGAACGCACGAGACGGCTACGCTGATAATTCAGATGCGCGAGTTCGACCTGAAGCGAGCCCTCCTTCGTGCGCGCCCGCGCACCGAAGATTTCCAAAATAAGTCCGGTGCGGTCGACGACTTTCGCGCCCCACGCTTTTTCGAGGTTGCGCTGCTGCACCGGCGACAGCGCACAATCGACGAACACGACGCCTGCGTCTTCCGCGCGGATGATACCCGCGAGTTCTTCGACCTTGCCGGAGCCGATATAGGTCGCAGGCCGGATCGTGCCGAGCGTGACAATGCCGGCGCTCACCACATGCAGTTCGATCGCGGCGGCAAGCCCGACGGCTTCCTCAAGCCGCGCCTGCGGGTCGCGGGCATTGCCGCTATCTTTTCCGCGCGCAAGCACAGGAACCACGACCGCGACTTTCGCCGCGTCGCGCGCACCCGTCTCGCCCGCAGCCTTATCCGGCTGCTGCGACCGCTTCCGTCTTGATTTCCGTGGCTCCAACTACGCTTTGTCTCCGGCCGGAATGCTGTCGTCGGTTCCTTCGAACAGCGAAATGGGAGCCCCCGGCATCACGGTAGAAATCGCGTGTTTGTAAACGAGCTGACCGTGGCCGTCCCGCCGCAGCAATACGCAAAAATTATCGAACCAGGTAACGACGCCCTGAAGTTTCACGCCGTTCACGAGGAAGATCGTGAGCGGTGTTTTATTCTTCCGGACGTAGTTGAGAAAAGTGTCTTGAAGATTTTGGGTTCTATCCGCCGCCATGGGGATTTTCCTTCTTGGTTCGGGCGAGCGATGTCGAACGGCCCCTTCCAGCCGCTCGTCCGGGCGTTTTTCGCCCGTGACGGTACTATTAGAAGCGCGTTCCTTTCGGCACGCAAGATTGTCTGCAGGCGATTTGGGGCAGTATTTTGAGTAAGTCACCCAAAGGCTTAGACGATCCGCGGGCCAATTTCCGCCTGGCGGTGGAACGCTTCCCGCAAGCGCAAGGTCACCGGTCCCGGCTCACCTGATCCAATCGGTATGCCGTCGATCGCGACGACGGGCATGACAGTTTGAGTCGCGGAAGAAAGAAATGCCTCCGCCGCCGCTTTCGCTTCCGCCACCGTGAACGCACGCTCCTCGACCTTGATCTGCAGGCTTGCAGCGACCTCCTTAATCACCGTCAGGGTGATGCCGGTGAGAATCCGGTTTGAACTCGGACGGGTCAGCAACACGCCCTCTCTCGTCACGATCCACGCATTGGAGGATGCACCTTCCGTGATGAGCCCCTCTTCGTCAGCGAACCACGCGTCCTTTGCCCCGGCATCTTTTGCGGCCTGACGCGCAAGTACGTTCGGCAGAAGGCCGATGGTCTTGATATCGACCCTGCCCCAACGGTCGTCGGGCAGCGTAATGACGGAAATTCCCGCCCTCGCGCTCGCCGCGATCTTCTTCCGGTCGAGCGCACGAACGGTCACGACGAGTGCGGGTTTCACCGGCGTTTCCGGAAAGCCATGATCGCGGCGCGCAACACCGCGCGTAACCTGCAAATAGAGCAAACCGTCCGTTACGCGATTACGGCGTACCGTTTCGCGCAGCACATATCGCAACGAAGAGAGCGGCATCGGCATCTCAATCCGTAGCGCGGATAACGAACGCCCGAGCCGGTCGAGATGCCGCCGCTCGTCCACAAAGGCGCCGTCGCGGATCTCGCAGACCTCGTAAACGCCATCGCCAAGCTGGTAACCGCGATCCTCGATATGCACGCGCGCTTCCGCGAACGGAACGTATCGCCCGTTTACATAAGCGACGCGGGACATGGCTTAACGCGCACGCTCGTCGATGCCGAGCGCCTTGAGCTTGCGATGCAACGCCGAGCGCTCCATGCCCACGAACTCCGCGGTACGCGAAATGTTGCCGCTGAAGCGATTGATCTGCGCGACCAGATACTCGCGCTCGAACACTTCGCGCGCGTCACGCAGCGGCAGGCTCATGAGCTGCTCGCCGCCGTTTCCGTTCGGCATGCTTGGCACCAGCGACCCGACATCCGGCGGCAAAAGGTTTGCCGTGATCGCACTCTGCGCGTCGCCGCCGGCGAGGATCAGCAGGCGTTCGACGTTATTGCGCAATTGCCGGACGTTTCCGGGCCAATCGTGCGATTGCAGGATTGCGAGCGCATCCTCGCCGATCGAGCGCTTGGCCAAACCGGTGGTAAGCGAAATCTGGTCGAGGAAATGCTGCACCAGTTCCGGAATATCCTCGCGCCGTTCCGCCAGCGGCGGAATCCGGATCGGCACGACACTGAGCCGATGAAACAGGTCCTCGCGGAAGCGCCCTTCGGCGATCTCGTGCTCGATGTCACGCGCGGTCGAGGAAATAATGCGAACATCGACCTGCACTTTCACCGTGCCGTTCACGCGCTGGAAGGTCTGCTCGGTCAGCACACGCAGAATCCGGTTCTGCGTCTCCTTCGGCATATCGGCGATTTCGTCGATGAACAGCGTGCCGCCATCTGCCTCCTCGAGCGCGCCGACTTTGCGCGGCTGGCCATCGGCTCCGCCCTCGGTGCCAAAGAGCTCGATTTCCATCCGCTCGGGCGTGATGGCCGCGGCATTAATGACGACGAACGGGCCTTGTGCGCGTGCCGACGCCGCATGAATCATGCGCGCGGTCAGTTCCTTGCCCGAACCCGACGCGCCGACGATCATGATGCGGCTGTTGGTCGGCGCGATTCGTTCGATGGTCTGGCGCAGCGTGTTCATCGCCGCCGACTGGCCGACAAGCTTCTGCGCGTGCGAGCTGAATTGCTTCAGCGCATTCACTTCCCGTCGAAGACGCAGCGTTTCGATCGCGCGGCTCGCCACCACGACGAGACGGTCGGCGTTGAAGGGTTTCTCGATAAAATCGTAGGCGCCCTGCTTGATCGCCGCGACCGCCGTTTCGATGGTGCCGTGACCCGAAATCATGACGACCGGCAGATCGGCGTGGTTTGTCTTGATGACATCGAGCAGCGCAAGTCCGTCGAGCCGGCTGCCCTCGAGCCAGATGTCGAGTAACACGAGCTGCGGCCGCCGCGTTTCGATCGCGGCAAGCGCATCGTCGGAATTGCCGGCAGTACGGACGACATAGCCCTCGTCCTCGAGAATGCCCGCTACCAGTTCGCGAATATCTACTTCGTCGTCGACGACGAGAATGTCCGTGGCCATGTTCAGATCGCTCTCACGCCCTGTTTCTTGCTTTCGTCCGCTTGTCCCGCGGTATTTGCTCCGCCGGCCGCGAGCGTGAGCCTGATCCACGCGCCGCGCCCCTCCGCGAAATCGGCCGGTGCATCGTTGAGCTCGATCCGCCCGCCATGTTCCTCGAAAATCTTTCCGACAATCGCGAGGCCGAGGCCGGTGCCCTTCTCGCGTGTAGTGACGTAAGGCTCGAGCAGCCGCTCGCGGTTTTCTTTCGGCAATCCGGGCCCGTTGTCGTAAACGTCGATCACTGCCATCGCTCCGTGCACTCCCGCCCGCACAAGTACGCGGCCGTGGTCGCGTTGTTCCTGTGGCAACGCCTCGATTGCTTCAGCCGCGTTCTTCAGAATGTTGGTCAGCGCCTGCGAGATCAGGCGGCGGTCGAAGCGCGCGGTCATCGGCCCTTGCGGAAGTTCGGTCTCGAATTTGATATTCTGATGACCGACGCGTTGCAGGAATACGGACTGCCGGATGGTTTCGGCGAGGTCCTGCGTTTCCACGACCGGCTTGGGCATCCGCGCAAAGGAAGAAAATTCATCGACCATTCGTCCGATGTCTCCGACCTGTCGAATGATCGTCTCGGTGCATTGTTCGAACACTTCGCGGTCCTGCATGAGCGTCTTGCCGTATTTGCGCTTTAGCCGCTCCGCGGAAAGTTGAATGGGCGTCAGCGGATTCTTGATTTCGTGCGCAATGCGCCGCGCGATATCGGCCCAAGCGGACGTGCGCTGCGCCGTCACCAGTTCGGTAATATCGTCGAGTGTAATCACATAGCCGTGTTCGGTTTCGTCGGCCTGTTCGGTCGTCACACGAACATTGAACGTCCGTTCGCGTCCGCCACGCGACATCGTGACGGTGCCATTGACGCGAAGATTGTCAGCGAACGCATCGCGGATGAGATTGCCGAGCTCCGGCAGCGCGTCGAGAGCCGATTTGCCGATCATTTCGGCCTCATGCACGCCGAGCAAACGCTCGGCGGAGCGGTTCAAAATCGTAATGTCTCCAGCCGCGTTCAGACCGATCACGCCGGCGCCCACGCCCGAAAGCACCGCTTCCGAAAATCGCCGCCGCTCATCGACCTGGTCGCGCGCGCGGATCAGATCCGCGTTCTGATTACGCAACTCGGTCGTCATCTTGTTGAAGCTTTCGCCGAGATTGGCCAGATCGCCCTCCGAATGCCGTACCGGTACCTGCACATAGAGGTTGCCCGAAGCGACGAGATCGGCGGCCGTGATCAGGCGGCGGATTGGCGCGACCAGCCGGTTCGCGAAATTCAATCCGAACCACACCGACGACAAAAGCAAAATCAATGCGATCACGGCATACATCAGCGCGAACGCGATCTGCACGCCGAAGCGCCGCTGTTCCAGCCCGCGATATTCGAGCAGGTTCGCTTCCGTCTGCCGCAGATACTGGATCACTTTCGGATCGATCGGCCGCGCGATATAAAGATAAGTGTCCTCGTAGCCGATCAGCGGAATGATCGCGGCGACGTAATCCGCCGACGGCGGCACATAGACGATCGGATTTTGCGCGGTCGCTTCCTTGACGATGATGTTCTGCGGAACCAGAAACTCGCGGCCGATATTGATGTCGGCTTTTTCCAGCACCGTCAGGTCGCCGCGCATCAGGATCAGACTCGGCACGCCACGGATCTGCGCCTGCGCGGTCAGCACCTGCCGGAATTTCGGCTTGTCGGTGTCATACATTTCCTTGAGGCGCGTCAAATCGCTCGCGATCGCAACGAGGTCTTGCCGGATACCGAGGCCGTGTTCGCGAACGTAAGTTTCGGCGACCGTAATTGCGTTGCCGATAATCGCGCGCGTTCGTTGCGAGAACCAGCGATCGAGACCGCGGTCGAGCGTGATGCTCGCGATCACGGCGACCAGAATGGCCGGCACCACCGCGACGATTCCGAACAGGAGCACGATGCGTCCGTGCAGCCGCGCGCCTGCCCGGCCGCGGCGCTGCGCGCGGATGACGTTGATGACTTCCCAGGAAACGACGGCGAGCAGCACGAGCACGACCGCGCCGTTCGCGAGCAGCACGCTGACAACGACATTGTGGGTCGGCGAGATCGGCGTGAGACCCGTGAGGATCAGGAACGTGACCAGCGCCGACGCCAGCGCGAACACAACGACGATCGGTGCAAAATACGACGACAGCCGCCGCGGCGGCTTCGGGAACGGCGGGGACTGGCCCGCGAGGCTTTCCGGAGAAGTCAGTGAATCGGCCATAAACCGCCATCAGAAGGCCGGACGACCCGGCGCCTGATGCATACGAACAACACTGGTGCAAAAATGTGACAGGCCGCTCCGCGAGGCAAGCCCTACAAAACGATAGGGTTAGCGGGTCGACCGGATGACCTGGATGTCGAGATCCCTGATCTTCTTCCGGAGCGTGTTGCGGTTAACACCCAAGAGCTCCGCTGCCTTGATCTGGTTGCCCCGGGTCGCGGCGAGCGCGGCCGAGATCAGGGGCGTTTCAACCTCGCGCAGGATGCGGTGATAGAGGCCGGGCGGTGGAAGATTATCTCCGAAGCCGCCGAAGTATTTCGAGAGGTGCCGCTCCGTGGACGAACTGAGCGTCTCATCCTTCGAATTTCCATCGAGCGAAGGCTCGGACGCGGGTTGCGCGAGTTCGGAATCGATGATCGCAAGACTGATCGTTTCCTGCGGATAGAGCGCCGCGAGACGCCGCACCAGATTTTCCAGTTCGCGCACGTTGCCCGGCCAGCGATAGCGGCGCAGCCGGTCGAGCGCGGCATTTTCGATCTGCTTCTGCGGCAGACCTTCGCGCGCGGCGAGCGTGAAGAAGTGGCGGATGAGGTCTGGCACGTCTTCCGAGCGCTCGCGCAACGGCGGCAGCCGCAGCGGCACCACGTTGAGACGGAAGAACAGATCTTCACGAAACAGCCCCTGCTGAATCAGGATCCGGAGATCCTTGTTGGTGGCGGCGATGATGCGGACATCGCTTTTGATCGGCGTGCGTCCGCCGACGGTCGTGTATTCGCCCTGCTGCAACACGCGTAGTAGTCGCGTCTGCGCTTCCATCGGCATGTCGCCGATTTCGTCGAGGAACAGCGTGCCGCCTTCGGCTTGTTCAAAGCGGCCGATATTTTTCGTGTTCGCGCCGGTGAACGCGCCCTTCTCGTGGCCGAACAGCTCGGCCTCGATCAGGTCGCGCGGAATCGCAGCCATATTGATCGGCACGAACGGGCCGGTGCGGCGTTTGCCGTAATCGTGCAGCGCGCGCGCAACCAGTTCCTTGCCGGTGCCGGACTCGCCCGTGATCATTACCGTGAGATCGGTCTGCATCAGCCGCGCAAGCAGCCGGTAGATTTCCTGCATCGCGGGCGAACGGCCGACGAGCGGTATCGCCTCCATATCTTCGGGCTTCGCCGGCGCGGCGTTATTCTTCTTCGGCTCCGAAAGCGCGCGCCCGACAATGCCGATCAATTCCTTCAGATCGAACGGCTTCGGCAAATATTCGTAAGCGCCGTGCTCGGACGCCTTGATCGCCGTCATGAACGTGTTCTGCGCGCTCATGACGATCACCGGCAATTCCGGGCGCATCTTCTTCAGCCGCGGCAGAAGGCTAAACGCGTCTTCGTCCGGCATCATCACGTCGGTGATGACGAGATCGCCGTCGCCCTGGCTCACCCACCGCCACAGCGTTGCGGCGTTTCCGCAGGAACGGACCTCATAGCCAGCACGCGACAGCGCCTGGCTGAGCACGGTCCTGATCGCAGCGTCATCGTCGGCAACGAGAATATTTCCAGAAGGCATTTCCGCCGTCCTCACTGATCCGTATGCGCCTGCGCGCCATTTTGCGAATAGGTCGGCAGCAACACGCGAAACGTCGTGCGCCTCGGCTGGCTGTCGCATTCTACGATGCCGCCATGATCGCCGATGATTTTTGCGACCAGCGCGAGCCCGAGGCCGCTGCCGCTGGCCTTGGTCGTAACGAAAGGATCGAACAGATGCTGCCGAACGTCTTCCGGCACGCCAGGGCCGTTGTCGCGCACGCAGAATTCCATCGGTAAGCTCACGCGCGTCGCCGAACCCGGAACCGTGAGCCGCACGCCGGGACGGAATGCGGTCGTCAGATGGATTTCGCCGTCGTCCGCGTCGCCGATCGCTTCGGCGGCGTTCTTCACGAGATTAAGGAAGACCTGCACCAACTGGTCGCGATTGGCGAACACCGGCGGCAGCGACGGATCGTATTCCTCGAAGAACTTGATGCGGCTCGCAAAGCCCGCCGACGCCAGCTTTTTCACGTGCTCCAGCACCGCATGGATATTCACGGCATCGCGCTCGATCGGCCGCTCGTCGGAGAAAACTTCCATACGGTCGACGAGCTTTACGATTCGGTCCGCCTCATCGCAGATCAGCCGCGTCAGCGCGCGGTCGCTGTCGTCGGCGGATTGTTCGAGCAACTGCGCAGCTCCGCGAATACCCGAGAGCGGATTTTTGATTTCATGCGCGAGCATCGAGGCGAGCGCCGTTACCGAACGCGCAGCGCCCCGATGTGTGAGTTGGCGGTCGATCTTGTCCGCCATCGTCCGCTCCTGGAGCATGACGACGACATGCTCGGGATTTTCCGGCATCGGCGCGACGTGAATATCGACCACACGCTCTCCGCCGTTTCTCGGCGTGCCGAGATCGACGCGATATTCGTTGACCGCCGCGTTGCGCGCCCTCACCTGCTCGATCAGCGTAAGCAACGGGCTGCCGAACGGCACGATTTCGTGGATGCGATGGCGGCGCAGCACCGGCGCACCTGCTTCGAAGAATGCCTCGGCAGCCGCGTTCGCGTTGGTGATGACGCCGGTCGGCGCAACCGTAACGACCGGGTGCGGCAGCGCGTCGAGTACCGCATCGGCGACGCCGGACACTTGAGCAAGCGGCTTTTCCGCGCGTGCGTTTCTCATGCTGCGGCCTTCCATCCGAGTTCATCGAACGCGTCGTGAATGCCGAGCACGACGCGTGAAGGCGCGTTTTCAGCGAGCAGTTGTGCGCGCCAGCCTTTCACCCAGTCGGCTGAGAGGTTGACAGCATTCGCTGCCGCTTCGAGCGCCCAGCCGATGTGCTTGCGCGCTTCCTTCGCGCCGCGTGCGTGGCCATACTGGCCGAGCCACGCGTCATAGAGTTCGATCAGGTTGTCGCGTTGGTCTTCGATCGCGGGATCGCTTGCGCGGATGCCGCTCGCGATGAAACGTCCGATCTGTCCCGGCAGCCACGGCCGCCCACGCGCCGCGCGCCCGACCATCACGGCGTCAGCGCCGGATTCCGCAAGCATCGCTGCCGCGTCTTCGTAACTTCCGAGATCGCCGTTCGCCACGACCGGAATCGAAACGGCGGCTTTCACGCGCGAGATCGCGCGCCAGTTCGCACGGCCCTTGTAAAATTGTTGCCGCGTACGGCCGTGGACGGTGACGAGCTTGATGCCCGCCGCTTCCGCCCGCCGCGCAAGCTCCGGCGCGACGATCGAGTCGTCGTCCCAGCCGAGCCGCATCTTCAGCGTCACGGGAATATTCACCGCGCCGACAGCGGCTTCAATCAGACGCACCGCGTTATCGACGTCGCGCAGAAGCGCTGCACCCGCGGCGCCAGCGGTCACGCATTTCGCGGGGCAGCCCATGTTGAGATCGATGATGTCGGCGCCCGCGGCTTCCGCGATCTTTGCGCCCTCGGCGATCCAGCGGGTCTCGCAACCGGCAAGCTGCACGACATGATAGCCGACGCCGTCACCCTCGGCGCGGAGCTGCGCCTCGGCGCTACCGCCCGCGAGCCACTCGCAGGCAATCATTTCGGAGACCACCACGCCGGCGCCATAACGATGCGCCATGCGCCGGAACGGAAGATCGGTAATCCCGGCCATCGGGGCTAGAAATGCCTTTGAGACGATCTCCAATGGCCCGATATGCAACGGTTTCGATGTCGGCGTCGTATTCAAAAGACCCTGCCTATTAATTAGGCCCGAAATTTCGTGCCCACATCTTAGTCAAGTCTGTTTCGGAGGCAAGGGCTTTGTTGCAATGCAACCGGCGCGACCGGACATACGAAATCGGGTAGAAAATGTTTGAAATCTATCTTCTCAACCGGGGTTTTCGATGGAATTTGCCGCTCTTGTAGTCGCCGGCGGCGGCGGCACCCGGGCCGGTGCAGGAAAGCCCAAGCAATACCGGCTAATCGGCGGCGAACCGGTTCTGCGTCGTTCGCTGCGGTTATTCACAGATCATCGCGAGATAGGTGCCGTTCAGGCGGTCATCCGTCACGAGGATGTCGCCGACTATAAGCGAGCCTCGACGGGCCTGCCGAAGTGTCTGCCGGCCGTCCCCGGTGGCAAGACACGCCAAGCATCCGTCCTCGCGGGCTTGGAAGGTCTCGTGCGTACTGCGCCGCGTTTCGTGCTCGTGCACGACGCGGCGCGTCCTTTCGCCGATGCCGCGCTCATCGAACGCACGTTGAAAGCCGCACATGAATATGGCGCGGCGATCCCGGCCGTACCGCTCTCCGACACGATCAAGCGGGTTGACCGCGCAGGCCAGATTCTCGCCAATGTCGAGCGCGGCGAACTGCGCGCTGTGCAGACGCCGCAGGTGTTCGATTTCGAAAAGCTCCTGATCGCGCACCGTCGCGCTTCCGTCGCCGGCCTGAACGACTTCACCGACGATGCGGCGTTGATGGAATGGGCCGGCGTGCCGGTCACGGCTTTCGAAGGCAGCACCGGCAATCTCAAGCTCACGACGCCGGATGATTTCTCGCGCGCCGCCGCCTATTCCGCACAGATGCTCGGCGATATTCGCACCGGCACCGGCTATGACGTTCATTCCTTCGCGGACGGCAATTATGTCACGCTCGGCGGCGTTCGCATTCCGCACGGCAAAAAACTCTCCGGCCATTCGGACGCCGACGTGCTCTTGCACGCAATGACCGACGCAATCCTCGGCGCGATCGCAGACGGCGACATTGGTCATCACTTCCCGCCTTCCAACGAAAAATGGCGCGGCGCGGACTCTTCCGTCTTCCTGCGTTTCGCGGTCGATCGCGTGCGCGCGCTGGGAGGCATGATCGCGCATCTCGACGGCACGCTGATCTGCGAAGCGCCGAAGATCGGCCCGCACCGCGACGCCATGCGAGCGAATATCGCTGAAATCTGCGGGATCGAAATGACCCGCGTCGGCGTTCAGGCTACTACCAACGAGGGTCTCGGCTTCATCGGTCGAGGCGAAGGCATTGCGGCGATGGCAAGCGCAACGATCCGCCTGCCCTGGAAAAGCGAATGATCGACAAGGAAGCGAAAGAGGCGGCCCAGCGCGTGTTCGATATCTGCCGCACGCGCGGACTGACGCTCGCGACCGCGGAATCCTGCACCGCCGGACTAATCGCTGCGACGATCACCGACATTCCGGGCTCTTCTGGAATTTTCGACCGCGGCTTCGTCACGTACTCAAACAAGGCTAAGCAAGTGCTGCTTGGGGTAAGCAAAGATCTGCTCGACCAATACGGCGCGGTCAGCGCGGAAGTGGCGAAGGCCATGGCACTCGGCGCGCTCAACGCAGCAGAAACAAGTCTCGCGGTGTCTGTGACCGGAATTGCCGGCCCGGACGGCGGCACGCCGGAAAAGCCGGTCGGCCTGGTGTTTCTCGGCTGCGCCAGCCGCGAAGGAAAGTTTCATGTCCGCGAATGCCGCTTCGGCGATCTCGGCCGCAGCGAAGTGCGCCGCCGCTCGGTGATCGCGGCCTTTGCGCTACTTGAGGAAATGCTGGCCGGGCCGATCAAGCCGTCTTAGGCGCTTCCCGGTAAACTTGGTCGGCACGCTTTTCGAATGCTTCTGCGAACCGGCGAAACGCAGAGTCGAACAGCGCGCCCATCACGAGGCCAAGCATCTTCGATTTGAATTCATAGGCAATAAAGAAATCGACCTCGGACGCCTTGTCGCTTTCTGGCCGGAAACGCCAGCGATTTTCGAGATGCGAGAACGGACCGTCCAGATACTCGACCAGAATTGAAAGTTTCGGCCGGTCGATGGTGACGCGGCTCGAAAACGTCTCGCGGATGACCTTATAGGCAACGGTCATGTCGGCGATGACGATCTCGACGCCTTCCGCCTCGCCGCTACGCTTGCGCACATGCAGGCTCTCGCACATCGGCACGAATTCGGGATAGCGCTCCACGTCCGCGACCAGATCGAACATCTTCGCCGCCGAGTGCTTCACGCGGCGCGTGGTGCGATAGGAATGCATAGAAATCAGCCGCGCTTATGCGCGTTCTCGCGCGCGGCGCGGAGTTGCTCGAAATCCTCGCCCGCGTGATGCGACGAGCGCGTCAGCGGCGACGACGACACCATAAGAAAACCCTTCGCCTTCGCGATGGAAGCGTAATTCGTGAACTCGTCCGGCGTGACGTAACGCGCAACCGGATGATGCTTGCGGCTCGGCTGAAGATATTGGCCGATGGTGATGAAATCGACCTCCGCCGAACGCAGATCGTCCATCACCTGCAGCACTTCGTTCCGCTCCTCGCCGAGGCCGACCATGATGCCGGACTTCGTGAACATGCGTGGGTTCAGCTCTTTCACGCGCTGGAGAATCCGCAGCGAATGGAAGTAGCGCGCACCCGGACGCACCGGGAGGTAGAGCGAAGGCACGGTTTCGAGATTATGGTTGAACACATCCGGCGCGGCCTCGACCACGATTTCGAGTGCGCCGTCCTTGCGCAGGAAATCCGGGGTTAGCACTTCGATGGTCGTGCCGGGATTACGCGCGCGGATCGCGCGGATGGTGCGCGCAAAATGCTCCGCCCCGCCATCGGCGAGATCGTCGCGGTCGACCGAAGTCACGACGACATGCTTCAGACCGAGATTGGCAGTTGCGTCGGCGACCTTCTCCGGCTCGTCGGCATCAAGCGCGCCGGGCAAGCCCGTCTTCACGTTGCAGAACGAACAGGCGCGCGTGCAGGTGTCGCCCATGATGAGGAAGGTCGCGTGTTTCTGCGCCCAGCACTCCCCGATATTCGGGCAGGACGCTTCCTCGCAAACCGTATGCAGGCCGTTGCCGCGCACCAGACGCGCGGTCTCGCCGAACGCGCCGGGACCCGGCGCGCGCACGCGAATCCAGTCCGGTTTCGGCAGAAACGCCGTATCCGCCCGGTGCGCCTTCTCGGGATGGCGCGGCCGGGCGGTTTTCTTCAGTGTGTCGATGACGACGGCCATTGGCCCAGCTTACATTGCCGAACGGCGGCTCATGATCGCGCGCCAGACGAAGATCAGAATGATCGCGCCGACGCTTGCGGAGATCAGCCCCCGCCAGAAACCGTAAACCGGAATCTGCGCGATCTCGGCGAGCTTGTTGCCGACGAATGCGCCCGCGACGCCGACGATCAGGTTCGTGAAAAGCCCGTGATTGCTCGCGGTCACCTTCTCCGCGATCCAGCCCGCGATGATGCCGATAATCAGCGTGAGAAAGAAGCCTGCCGCCGGATTGCCGAGCAGCGTTTGTGCGTCGTTCATCGTGTCACCCCGTTGTTACGATAACAGTCGAGTCCATTATACATGAATCACGCGGCCATAGGCATCCATCACGCTCTCGTGCATCATCTCGGAAAGCGTCGGATGCGGGAATACCGCATGAATTAGTTCTTCCTCCGTGGTTTCGCAATTCATCGCGATCACAAAACCCTGAATGAGCTCTGTCACTTCCGCGCCGATCATATGCGCGCCGAGCAGTTCGCCGGTCTTTTTATCGAAGATGGTCTTGATGAAGCCGTCCGGCTCGCCGAGCGCGATCGCCTTGCCGTTGCCCGCGAACGGAAAACGGCCGATGCGGACTTCGCGCTTTTCATCTTTCGCGCGTTTCTCGGTTAGCCCGACCGACGCGATCTGCGGACTGCAATAGGTGCAACCCGGAATCCGGTTCTTCTCCATCGGGTGCGGTTTCAACCCTTTGATCGCTTCGACACAGATCACGCCTTCATGCTCGGCCTTGTGCGCGAGCATCGGCGGGCCGGCGACGTCGCCGATTGCATAGATGCCGGCGACATTGGTCTTGCCATAGGCGTCAGTAACAATTGTCCCACGATCGGTCTTGATACCGAGCGCCTCGAGCCCAAGATTTTCGATGTTGCCGACGACGCCGACCGCCGAAATGACCCGATCGACTTCAAGCGTCTGCGTCTTGCCCTTGCCGTCGTCGATGGTGGCGGCGACCGAGTTCGACTTCTTGTCGAGTTTTGTTACCTTCGTCCCGGTCATCACCTTGATGCCCTGCTTCTCGAAACGCTTGCGCGCGAACGCAGCAACTTCCTCGTCCTCAACCGGCAAGATTTGCGGCAGCACTTCGACGACCGTCACGTCCACGCCCATTGTGCGGTAGAACGAAGCGAACTCGATTCCGATCGCGCCCGAGCCAATTACGAGCAGCGACTTCGGCATCTGCTCCGGCACCATCGCCTCGAAATAGGTCCAGATCAGTTTCTTGTCCGGCTCGATACCAGGCAACACGCGTGGCCGCGCGCCGGTCGCGATAATGATGTGCATGGCCTGATAGGTGCCAGCGCCCTTGCCCGTCACACTGACCGTTCCGGGCTTTGTGATCTTCGCCTCGCCGTCGATCACCGTGATCTTGTTTTTCTTCATCAGGAAGCCGACGCCGCTGTTGAGCTGCTTCGACACCGCGCGCGAGCGCGCGACGACCGCCGCCGCGTCGAACGAGACATTCGACGCCGACAACCCATAGTCCTTCGCATGCTGCATGTAGTGGTAGATTTCGGCCGAGCGCAGCAGCGCCTTGGTGGGAATGCAGCCCCAGTTGAGACAGATGCCGCCAAGATGGGCGCGTTCGACGACCGCAGTCTTGAAACCGAGTTGCGCGGCGCGGATCGCCGCGACGTAGCCGCCCGGCCCACCGCCGATAATCAGGACGTCGAAGTTCGTTTCAGCCATGTTGCAGTGCCCACTCCAATTCAGATGGGCATTTAGCAGGCAATTATCGTCCCGTCAGCCGCGCAGCGGAACTGCTGCCCTGCTGGTTCCGCATGCGGCTCTTCGCAGCCAAAAACGCTTGTGCCAGCGGCGCACGCCCGCGTACCCTGCGCTTCAAGAATAACAAGCGGCGGGCCATCGAGCCTTCCGCATCTTGGGAGAGAACTATGAAACGCCACACGACCGCGGCCGTGCTCGCGCTGGGCATCGCCGTCGCTATCGCTACGCCTGCGTCCTCCGCTGATGTACGCCTGATGACCGGCCCGCAGGGCGGCGTATGGATCCCGCTCGGCGGGCAACTGAAGGACCTCTGGGAAAAGGCCATTCCCGGCCTGAACGTTCAGGCGCTTCCGGGCGCAGGTATCGCGAACGTTCGCGGCGTCGAGGAAGGCAAGGCGGAGATCGGCTTCGGCAACTCGATTTCGACCGTCGACGCGCTCGCGGGCCGCGAGCCCTTCAACAAGCCGCACAAGAACGTCTGCAACATCGCGACGCTCTACCCGCAGTACTACCAGCTCGTCGTCCGCGCCGATTCGAACATCAACTCGGTCGCCGACCTGAAGGGTAAAGGCATCACCACGCAGCAGCGCGGCAACACCGGCGAGCTGATTACGAAGCAGCTCCTCCAGGTCCACGGACTCACCTACAACGACGTCAAGATGAGCTTCGTGTCGTATACCGACTCCGTCGCGCAGATGCAGGACGGCCACGCCATCGCCTTCGGCCTCGGCACCGCCATTCCCGCGGGCTCCGTGCTCGATCTCGCAACCGCACGCGACATCAAGCTGCTCGACCTTTCGAGCAGCATTGGCGGCATGAAAAAGCTCAACCCCGGCTACACGCTCGTGACCGTTCCCGGAAAAACCTATCCGAAGAACGATAAGGACGTGCAGGTGATCGGCTATGCGACGCATCTCGTCGCGTCCTGCAACCTGCCGGAAGACGTGGTTTACACCATGACCAAGGTGATCGCGCAGAACGTCCCGACCCTCGTCTCGGTGAACAAGGGCATGGCCGGACTAACGCCTGCGAAGATGGCGGAAGATATCGGCATTCCTTTCCACAAGGGTGCCGCGCGGTTCTATAAAGAATCGGGCGTGAACGTCGCCACCAACTAATCGTTCCAGCAAACGGCGCGGATAACCTCCGCGCCGTTTCTCCTTTTCCTAAGAGCGGCGGCCTCCAATGAATCCTACCAGCGCGACGAGCACCATCTGGAATCACGCAACGTTGTTCCGGATTGCCACCATCGCTATCGCAGTCGCGATGGGGCTTTATCATATCTGGGCCATCGTTTTCGGCGCATCGGAAGCGCTTCTGTTTCGCGGTACGCACGTTCTATTCGCAGTCACGCTGACGATGCTGCTCTATCCGACCTTCGCGCGAAAGGAAGGACAGGCACCGTCGTTGTTCGATTACCTCCTGCTGGTGATCAGCATCGCGCCGGTCATCTATCTGCTCTGGAACCAGCAATATATCGACGAGCGAATTCCTTTCGGCATCGACCCGCTGTCGAACTGGGACATCATTATGTCCTGCCTGATGACACTCGTTGTGCTCGAGGCGACGCGGCGCGTGATCGGTTTGCCGCTGCCGCTCACTGCGGTTATCTTTCTGATCTACGGCTTCTATCTCTTCCATAAGGAGCCGACGCGAATTCTCGAGCAGCTTTATATGGGCACCGAAGGCATCTTCGGCATCCCGATCTCGGTCTCGGCGACCTACGTACTGATCTTCGTGCTGTTCGGCTCCTTCATGGAGCGCACCGGCACCGGCCAGTTGTTTATGGATTTCGCGATGGCTCTCACCGGCCACACCGCAGGCGGCCCCGGCAAAGTCTCGGTCGTAAGCTCGAGCCTGTTCGGCACGATCTCGGGCAGCGCCGTCGCAAACGTCATGGTCGACGGACCGATTTCCATTCCGCTGATGAAGCGCTCCGGATTTCCGCCGCACTTCGCGGCCGGCGTCGAAGCGACCGCATCGACCGGCGGCCAGATCATGCCGCCGATCATGGGCGCGGCGGCGTTCCTGCTCGCGCAGAACTTGCAGGTAAGCTACGGCCAGGTCGTGATCTGGGCGATCATCCCCGCGATCCTTTACTACGTCGCGTGTTTCTGCGCGGTGCATTTCGAGGCGAAACGCCACGGCATTCTCGGCGTGCCCCGCTCGGAACTTCCGAACCTGCGCATCGTCATGCGCGAGCGCGGTCATCTCTTCATTCCGATCATCATCATTCTTGTCGTGATGTATTCCGGCTTCAGCGCACCGCTTGCAGCGCTTGCAGGCACCGTGGCCTGCTTCCCGGTCGCCGCCCTACGCAAGTCGACGCGCGTGAACTGCACCTGGGAAAACTTGATCGAGGCGTTTTACGACGGCGCGAAGAATGCGCTTGGCGTCGCCATGGCGTGCGCCTGCGCCGGCGTCGTGATCGGCGTCATTACCCAGACCAATCTCGGCATCGTCTTCACGCAGTACGTCACGAACCTTTCGAAGGATACACTGCTGCTCGCGCTGATCTTCACCATGGCAGCCGCGATCGTGCTCGGCATGGGCATGCCGACCACGCCGGCCTACATCATCCTCACTGCGCTTCTGATCCCTGCCGTCATCAAGCTCGGCGTGATCGAGCCGGCGGCACACATGTTCGCCTTCTACTTCGCGGTACTCTCGGCAATCACGCCGCCGGTCGCGCTCGCGGTATTCGCCGCCGCCGGCATTGCCAAAGCCGATCTTTGGCGAAGCGGCTGGGCGGCTGTGAAGGTGGGTGCCGCGGGCTTTATCGTGCCGTTCATGTTCGTTTACGAGCCCGCGCTTCTGATGATCCATGACAGCTGGCTCTGGATTATCTGGCGCTTCCTGCTTGCGATCCTCGGCATCGCACTACTTGCGGGTGGCCTGCACGGCTTCTTCCTGTCGCGCGCAAGCATTCCGCAGCGCCTGCTTCTCGCAGGAGGCGGCTTGCTCCTCGTGGCGCCTTTCGTATGGACCGACATCGCGGGCTTCGCGGTTTGCGGTCTGGTCCTCGCTTGGCAGTGGCTGGAGCGGAAAAATGTTTCAGCCGCGCCCGTGAAAGAGGAATGGCGCTAGGCGGCTCAAAAGCTAGAGCCGCGAGGTCGCGCTTCTGACGCAGTCGGCGTTCATGCGCTCGAACAGCGCATCCGCCTTTTCGAACAGCTTCGGCGGGTCGCCGACCGCGGATTTCTGCGCAAGTTCCACCACGCGAAGGAGTTCGCTTGTCAGCTCTGAATATTCGGCGCGCCGCGCGTCGCCCTGAAAGTTTGCGAGATAGGTGCCATAGGCCCCGAAACGGCTGACTGCATTCAGCGCCTCGCCCGAAGCGGCGAGGACGGGCGCGGCGTTCGGATTCTTTTCGCGCTCGAAAGCGGAAGCGAGCAGCCCGGTCCTGAACTTGATCTGAAAGAACGCGTCGATCAGATCCTTGCAGATGCGCGCAGTCTCGGCGCGCTGCACACTGGTCTGAATCAATTCGACATAGCGTGTGTTGAGATAGGCCTGATACATGGTCGCGACCAGCGACAACGCGGCGACGAAAAACGAAATATAGGCAAAGATATTCGTATTGCTTCTGGATTCAGCCATGCCGGACCCCCAAAAATCGGTCCGGTGACTATATCACGCCATCATCGAAAGCGGCTTCTCGATCATCGCCTTGAATGCGGCAAGTAACTGCGCGCCGAGAGCCCCATCGACCGCCCGGTGATCGCAGGACAGCGTGACGGTCATGACGTCGGCTGCAACGATTTCGCCATCGCGCACGATCGGGCGTTTCTCGCCCGCGCCGACCGCGAGGATCGTCGCATGCGGCGGGTTGATTACGGCAGCGAAGTCCTTGACGCCATACATGCCGAGATTGGAAATCGCGGTCGTTCCGCCCAGAAACTCGTTGGGCTTGAGCTTTTTCGTCTTCGCGCGCGCCGCGAAATCCTTCATCTCGTTCGAGATCGCGGAGAGCGACTTGCCTTCGGCATGGCGGATCACCGGCGTCACCAGGCCGCCCGGTATCGCGACCGCGACGCCGATATCCGAATGCCTATGCTTCAGCATCGCGCCCTCGGTCCAGGTGACATTCGCGTCTGGAATTTTTTGGAGCGCGAGTGCCATCGCCTTGATGATGAAGTCGTTCACCGAGAGCTTGAACGAAGGCTTGCCGTCCTTGTCCTGCGGCGCGGACGCGTTGATTTCCTCGCGCGCGCGCAAAAGCGAGCCAATGTCGCAATCCGTGGTCAGATAGAAGTGCGGAATGGTGAGTTTCGACTCAAGCAGCCGCCGCGCGATAATCTTGCGCATCGAGTCATGTGGCACGGACTCGAAGCTGCCGTCTTCGTACATAGCGCGAATTTGATCGTCGCCCGGCGCTGAAACGCCCGGCATGACGCCGCCGGCAGGTGCGCGCATCTGCGCGCCGCCCGAGCGCGCCGCCTCAATGTCGCGCGCAATCACGCGGCCATGCGGACCGCTGCCGCTGACGCGCGACAGATCGATACCGGCGTCTTTCGCCAAGCGGCGTGCAAGCGGCGACGAGAACACGCGCCCGCCGCTACCATTCGCGGCCGGCGCGGGAGCGGATACCGAAACGGGTACGGCCTGCGCGGGAGCAGCCTTCGGCGCGTCGGCCTTTGGAGCAGATGCGGCAGCCTGCGGTTTCGGCGCAGCGGACGGTGCCGCCTTCGCTGCAGCACTCGCGTCTTCGCCTTCCTCGGCAAGCACCGCGATCACCTGATTGACCGGAACGTCGGCTGTGCCTTCCGGCACCATGATTTTCGCGAGCGTGCCTTCATCGACCGCTTCAACTTCCATCGTCGCCTTGTCGGTTTCGATTTCGGCGATTACGTCGCCCGCTTTGACCTTGTCGCCCTCTTTCTTGAGCCACTTCGCGAGATTGCCCTTCTCCATCGTGGGCGAAAGCGCGGGCATGAGGATGTTCACAGGCATTGCGGATACTCAGCGATAGGTGACGGCACGCGCCGCTTCGATGACTTTCGCAACCGTCGGCAGCGCGAGCTTTTCGAGATTGGCCGCATAAGGCATCGGCACGTCTTCGCCAGTCACGCGGCGCACAGGCGCATCGAGATAGTCGAACGCCTCGTCCATGATGCGCGCGGCGATCTCGGAGCCGACACCGAACTGCGGCCAGCCTTCCTCGACTGTCACGCAGCGCCCGGTTTTCTTCACCGACTCCACGATGGTCGCAATGTCAAGCGGGCGGATGGTGCGCAGGTCGATCACTTCCGCGAAGATATGTTTCTTTGCCAGTTCCTCGGCCGCTTCCAGCGCCCAGGTCATACCGATGGACCATGCAAGAATGGTTACGTCCTTGCCGGGACGTGCAACCTTCGCCTTGCCGATGGGTACGAGATAGTCCTCTAATTTCGGCACCGGGAAGGTCTTGCCGTAAAGAATTTCGTTTTCCAGAAATACGACCGGGTTCGGATCGCGGATCGCGGATTTCAGCAAACCTTTTGCGTCGGCGGCGGTATAGGGCGAAACGACTTTCAACCCCGGCACATGCGCGTACCACGACGCGAAATCCTGGCTGTGCTGTGCTGCGACGCGCGCCGCGGCACCGTTCGGTCCGCGGAACACGATCGAGCAGCCGACCTGACCGCCCGACATATAGAGCGTCTTTGCCGCCGAGTTCACGATCTGGTCAATCGCCTGCATCGAGAAGTTGAAGGTCATGAACTCGACGATGGGCTTGAGCCCCGCAAAGCCTGCACCGACGCCGACGCCCGTAAAGCCATGCTCGGTAATCGGCGTATCGATCACGCGCCGCGCGCCGAATTCCTGCAACAATCCTTGCGTGACCTTGTAGGCGCCCTGATATTCCGCGACCTCTTCGCCCATCACAAAGACATCCGGGTCGCGGCGCATCTCCTCGGCCATCGCGTCGCGAAGCGCCTCGCGCACGGTCATGTTGACCATCTCGGTGCCCGCCGGAACGTCGATTTCCACCGGCGCGGCTTCGACCGGCTTTTCGACCGCGGCTTCGCGCTTCTCGAGCGTCGCCTGCTCCGTTTTTGCCGGCGCTTCGGCTTTCTTCGGCGCGGATTTCGCGGGCGCGTCGGAAGCGCTCTCGCCTTCGCCCAGGATCAACGCGATCGGCGTATTGACGGCAACGTCCTGCGTACCTTCGGGAACAAGAATTTTGCCGAGCTTGCCTTCATCGACCGCTTCGACCTCCATCGTCGCCTTGTCGGTTTCGATCTCGGCGATCACATCTCCCGCCTTCACCTCGTCGCCTTCGGCCTTCAGCCATTTGGCGAGGTTGCCCTTTTCCATCGTGGGCGAAAGCGCGGGCATGAGAACTTCGATCGGCATTGCTTGTCCTGCTTAGCGCGGCGCTGCCGCTACGATGAACGCAGCGCCGGAAATAATCAGACATACGAAAAACACCGCCATGGCGATGTTGACCTTGCGCGCGTGCTCGCGCGCTTCACCCGTCAGCTTGCCGTTCGCGAACAGCCAGTTGAATAGAAGCTGACCGCGCAGATAGGACTGCTCGGGCGTAACGGCGCTGAACGTCCTCATGTAGAAAAACAGCGCGGCAATCCAGCTCAAGCCCATCGCGATCAGCGAGGCATAGACAACGAGAAGGCCGAGCGTCCGCATCCTGCCTGCCTTATCGCAATACGTCGGTGTAGAGCTCCGACACGTCGGGCTCCTGATCGTTGGTCGCGAACTCCGCGGACTCGTTCACGATCGCGCGGATCTCGCCGTCGATTTTTTTGATCTCGTCTTCGCTTGCGAGTTTCTCTTCGAGTATGCGGTTGCGGACGCGCTCAATCGGATCGCGTTCGGTGCGCATCTTCTCGACTTCTTCCTTGGCTCGGTATTTCGCAGGGTCGGACATCGAGTGGCCGCGATAGCGATAGGTGCTCATTTCCAGAATGAACGGCCCTTGGCCGGAGCGTGCATGCTCGACCGCGCGCGCGCCGGCCTCGTACACCGCGCGCACGTCCATGCCGTCGACCTTCTCGCCCGGAATGTTGAACGACGCGCCACGCTTGGAAAATTCCGGCAACGCCGACGAGCGCTCGACCGAAGTGCCCATCGCGTACTTGTTATTCTCGATGATGTAGACGACCGGCAGCCGCCAGAGCTCCGCCATGTTGAAGCTCTCGTACACCTGTCCCTGGTTCGAGGCGCCGTCGCCGAAATAGGTCAGGCAGACATTGCCGTTCTCGCGGTAGCGGTTCGCGAACGCGATGCCGGTGCCGAGCGAAACCTGCGCGCCGACGATACCGTGGCCGCCGAAAAAATTCTTCTCGACGCTGAACATGTGCATCGAGCCGCCCTTGCCCTTGGAATAACCGCCACGGCGTCCGGTGAGTTCGGCCATGACGCCTTTCGCGTCCATGCCGCAAGCGAGCATGTGGCCATGATCGCGGTAGGCGGTGATCACCTGGTCGCCGTCTTTGAGCGCCATCTGCATGCCGACGACGACGGCTTCCTGACCGATATAGAGATGGCAGAAGCCGCCGATCAGGCCCATGCCGTAAAGCTGGCCGGCCTTTTCCTCGAAGCGGCGGATCAGCAACATCTCGCGATAGGACGTGAGTTCGCGCTCCTTGCCCCACGCGGTTTGCTTCGCGTCCTTGGTTGCGTGCGAAACGGCTTTTCCGGTTTTTTCTGCTTTGGCTGCGGCAGGCATTTTTGTTGTTGTCTCCCGTCTCGATTTGCTTAGCGCAAATCCGGAAGACGCGCCACCGTTCCCGCTGGAATACAAGACGGATGCGCTTGCAACTAAAGGAAATTTCGCCGCCGACAGGCTTTGCGAAACGGGATTGCTGTTATGCGCTTCAGCGGCGCTGCAGCACCATGATCAGATCGTTGGGCATCGCGAAAGAAAGGTCGCGGCGCGCGAGTTCTTCCAGAAGGTCAGGATCGATCTGGGTTGCGCGCAGAAGCTGGTTGCGATGTTCAATCTTGGTGCGTTCGATAATGAGTTCGTCGCGCTCGGAGGTCAGTGTCGCGATTTCTTCCTTCAAAGCTTTGCCGGCCTCGATGCCGTAGTTGCCGTGCTGGGCATGGAACGCGAAATAGCCGATCATGCCCGCGGCAATGCAATAGAGCCCCAGAACCCGGAAGAAGCGGCCGAGCCGCGTGCGCGTGACCATGCCGCCTTGGATAGCGGCGAGCGGTTGCTTCGGCGTTAACGCGGCAGCGCCGCCCTGCCGCCGTAGCGCGCCTCGGAACCGAGTTCCTCCTCAATCCGGAGCAACTGGTTGTACTTCGCCGTGCGGTCGGAGCGGGCGAGCGAGCCGGTCTTGATCTGCCCGCAATTGGTCGCGACGGCGAGGTCCGCGATGGTGGAATCCTCGGTCTCGCCGGAGCGGTGGGACATCACCGCCCGGTAGGCGGCCCGGTGCGCGGTATCAACCGCAGCCAGCGTCTCGGTCAGCGAACCGATCTGATTCACCTTGACGAGGATGGCGTTGGCGACACCCTTCTCGATGCCTTCGCGCAGCCGCTTTTCGTTCGTGACGAAGAGATCGTCGCCGACGAGCTGCACGTTCTTGCCGATCTTGTCGGTGAGAATTTTCCAGCCGGCCCAGTCGTCTTCGGCCATGCCGTCTTCGATCGAGATGATCGGATAGCGCTTGCAGAGATCGGCGAGGTAGGAAGCCTGCGCCTCGGGATCGCGCGACTTACCCTCGCCTTCGTATTCGTACTTGCCGTTCTTGAAGAACTCGGTGGAAGCGCAGTCGAGCGCGAGCAACACGTCCGAGCCGGGCTTATAGCCCGCGGCCTCGATGGACTTCATCACGAAGCCGAGTGCTGCATCGGCATCTTTGAGGTTCGGGGCGAAGCCGCCTTCGTCGCCGACATTGGTGTTGTGGCCGGCGTCCTTCAGGCCCTTCTTCAGCGTATGGAAGATTTCCGAACCCATGCGCAGCGCTTCGCGGAAACTTTCCGCGCCGACCGGCATGATCATGAATTCCTGGAAGTCGATCGGGTTGTCGGCATGCGCGCCGCCGTTGACGATGTTCATCATCGGCACCGGCAAGACTCGCGCACTGGTACCGCCAACATAGCGGTAAAGCGGCATGCTGGACGCTTTCGCGGCGGCCTTCGCGACCGCAAGCGATACGCCCAGGATCGCGTTCGCGCCGAGCCGCCCCTTGTTCGGCGTGCCGTCGAGCGCGATCATCGCTTCATCGATCTTGGTCTGCTCCTCGGCGTCGAGACCGCCGATCGCGTCAAAAATTTCGCCGTTCACCGCAGCGACCGCGTTCAACACGCCCTTGCCGCCGTAGCGCTTCTTGTCGCCGTCACGAAGCTCGACCGCCTCATGCGCGCCGGTGGAGGCGCCTGAAGGCACCGCGGCGCGGCCTTTGGTGCCGTCTTCCAGAAGAACGTCGACTTCAACGGTGGGAAAGCCGCGGCTGTCGAGAATCTCTCGGGCGCGGATGTCGGTGATTGCGGTCATGATGGGGCGGGCTTCTACCCGAACTCCCCTGTCCGCGCAAAGACCCTGCGGCGATTTAGCTAACGGCCCGCGTCAGCCAGCCGAAGAAGTATTCCCAGCGCGATACCTTCTCGACGAAACCGCCCGCCGCGTAGCAGGCGGCGTCCGGCTGCGGCTTTCCGAGCCGGTCGAGTTCAGCCTGATTGACGAGCCGCACCGAGCTTCGAAGCTCGAGCACATCGCGGGTCTGGGTGAAGAGGTATTTCGTGGTCTTGTCGCGGATACAACGCACCGACGCAAAGGTATTGGCCGAAGATTCGTAAACGACCCAGTCGACCGCCCGATCGACCTGCCGCGGCATCACGAAATAGGCGGAAGCGACGAAAAGCAGTAGCGAGCCGGCGAAGAAATCGAGAAAACCAAGGGAGAGAATTCTGGAGCGCGACGAGCGCTCGGGTCCTGAACTGGACAGGTCGCGATATTCAAGCTTCATAGCGCAATGCCTCGCAAAAAGCTTCAACTCGGTTTGACCACCCCTGTTCCTTCCTCCCCGGAGAAGGCCACGCTTGACCGCGTACCTAACCCGCATCCGGATACTGATTATGCGGCTCGATTCGTTACGCCAGAGTTTACGTCTCTGTGCCCGATCACCGGCCAGCCGGATTTCGCTCATCTTGTCATCGATTACGTTCCGGGAAAATGGCTCGTAGAGTCGAAATCGCTCAAATTATATTTCGCAAGCTTTCGCAATCACGGCGCGTTTCATGAGGACTGCACGGTCGCGATCGGCAAAAAGCTCGTAAAATTGCTTGCGCCGAAATATCTCCGGATCGGCGGCTACTGGTATCCGCGCGGCGGCATGCCAATCGACGTGTTCTGGCAGCACGGCAAGCTGCCGGCGAGCGTCTGGCTGCCCGAGCAAGGCGTCGCTCCCTATCGCGGACGCGGATAGCACGTGGCCAGAAGAATTCTGATCACGAACGGCGATCACGCAGCGAATGCACTGGCGGCATACTTCCCCGATGCCGAAATCCTGATTTGGCGCGACGTGCTGGTCGAAGGCCCGGTACCGGGCGGGATCGGCAACGAAGCGCTCGCCGATGTTCGCGCACAACACATCGAGAACGCTTTCGGTGTACGCGGCGTGCGCTCCGACTTCACGCGACGTGACAGGGCTTTCGAAAAAATCGCTCCTTCCGATCGCGTCGAATTGTGGTTCGAAACGGATCTGCACGATCAGCTACAACTGATCCAGATTCTCGACCGCTTCCACGCTCAACAAACATCGCGCACCCCGCTGCTGCTTACGCTCGCCGCTCCGCCGCTTCTCAGTCACATCGATGCGATGGCGGAAAAGCTCGTACCCGTCACCGGAGAACAACTAGCGGAAGGCGCTGCACTCTGGGCGGCTTTCCGTGCGCCCGATCCCGGTCCGATGATCGAAGCCTCGAGCGGCGACAGCGCCTTGCCGGAAGTGCGAGACGCGTTTGCGCGGATGCTCGACGAATTTCCCAGCTCAGGTGACGGTCTCGGACGCATCGAGCGAAACGCATTGCTCGCATTGCGCGACGGCGCGCTGACGCCGGGATTGGCATTCCGGCATTATCAACAGACGGAACCGTTGCCGTTTCTGGGCGATCTCGGATTCTTCCACCGGCTCGAAGCGCTCGGCCGCGGGCCGTCCCCGCTGCTGCGGGGGCTGCCCGAAGGCGGCATCGCGCATGCCGCGCGAACCAACATGACGGTCGAATACACCGAAACGTTGATCGAACTGACCGACGCCGGCCATGCTGTGCTCGAAGGCCGTGCCGACTTCGTGAGGCTGAATGGCATCGACCGCTGGATCGGCGGCGTGCATCTCAGCGACGAAAACGTCTGGCGCCGGTGAACTACCGGGCCTTGGGATAGAGCCCCTGCGCGCCAATAACTCCGGTCGCGACCACGATCGCGGCCGCGCCAATGAGCGTCAGCGTCACCCCTGCGTGCGCGAGACCGTAATAGTAAAACAGCGGGCCGATCGCGTGCCCGGTGAAGAAGAACGACGAGTGCAACGCGAGCGCCGAACCTCTCGCTTTTGGCGCTAGCTCGGACGCGGCAAGCTGAAAGCAGCTATGCATCATGTAAAAACCGACGCCCATTACCATGAAGGCCGCGAACTCGAGCGGCCACATCAACCGCAACGTCGAGACGCAGAGCATCGCCGCGACCAAGAGCGAACCCCAGATCATCAGTCCGCGCGTGCCGAATATTTTCAGCATCTGAGGCACGACAAGACCGAACATCGCGCCGCCGATCGCGAAACCCGCGATCACGAAGCCGGCGATGGTCGCGCGATATTCGCCGCTCTGGTGCAGCAGGATCGCGACGAACGGAAACAACCCGAAAACGGCAATGCCTTCGAGCAGCACGCCGAGATAGGTGAACTTCGCGCCCGCGTTGGAGAAGATCGCCTTGTAGCTGTTCAGCGCGAACGCGAGATCGAAACGCTCACCCGGCTCGTGCTTCACGCCACGAAAGCCCCATAGGCCAAGCACCAGCGCGAGCGTTCCGCAGCTTGCGACCGCAACCAGAACGCCGCGCCAGTTCGTGAAGTCGCCGATAAGGCCGCCCGCCCAAGCGCCGGTGAGATTTCCCGCTAGCGCTGCCGCCACGAAACGCCCGAGCATGATCTGCCGGCGCTCGACCGCGACGGAATCGGAAACGAAGGCAAGGGCCGCCGGGAAAATTCCGCCGGCAGCGATGCCCGCCATCAGCCGCGACGCCAGCAGCCAGGTGAAATTCTGCGCGAGCGCGCCCACGAAAGTCGCGGCGACGAGCAGCGCCGTCCCGACAAGCATCAGCTTCGTCTTCCCGAAGAAATCGCCGACCGGGCCAAGCAGCGGCTGGATGATCGCGAACGGCAGAGCGAATACGGTCGCAAGCAGCGCTACTTCCGCGGCCGGTATGCCGAACTCGCCGGAAATCTGCGGCACGACCGGATCGATCGCGCGCATGAACAGGCTCGTTGAAAACGCGATGAAGCCGACGACGACAAGCACACGGTTCATGTTGTTGTTCTTGGTACCGGTTGCGCCTAGCGCTTCGCCTTCGCGAGATTGTCGAAGGAAATGAGATCAGCGAGCAGCGCTTCGAGATCTTTCAGCGCGATCATGTTCGGACCGTCCGAAGGCGCCTTGTCAGGATCGGGATGCGTTTCGATGAAAACGCCGGCGACACCGACCGCAACCGCCGCGCGCGCGAGCACGCCGACATATTTGCGCTCGCCGCCGGAGGATGATCCCTGTCCGCCGGGCTGCTGCACCGAGTGGGTGGCGTCGAAAATTACTGGCGCTCCGGTCTCGCGCAACACCGGAAGCGCGCGCATGTCGGACACGAGCGTGTTGTAGCCGAAAGAAACGCCGCGCTCGGTCACGAGCACGTTCGCGTTCCCCGCACCCGTGACCTTCTCGACGACATTCTTCATGTCCCAAGGCGCCAGAAACTGTCCCTTCTTTACGTTCACGACACGGCCAGTCTTCGCGGCCGCGATCAGAAGATCCGTCTGTCGGCACAGAAACGCGGGGATCTGCAGCACGTCGCAGGCTTCGGCCGCGCGCGTGCATTGTCCGATTTCGTGGACATCGGTCAGCGTGGGCAATCCGAGCGTCTCGCGGATTTCGGCGAATACGGGAATCGCCGCATCTATACCCATGCCGCGCGCGGACTTCGAGCTCGTGCGATTCGCCTTGTCGAACGAAGATTTATAGACGAGCCCGATCTTCAACCGGCCCGCGATTTCTTTCAACGCCTGTGCCACTTCCAGCGCATGTGCGCGGCTTTCCATCTGGCACGGGCCCGCGATCAGCGCGAGCGGCAAGTCATTGCCGAAGCGTGCATTTCCGGCCGCAACAACGGCGTTCGGAGCGGGATTGGCCATCGGTTTGTTCATCGCGGCGGACCTTGCGTCGGCCTAGCGGCCCGGTCAACCGGCGTCGAAGCCAAGCACTGCGCCATGCGCATGGATCACGAGGCGGCCATGGCGTTCCTGCGCGGCCATTCCGCTGTTTGAAACAGCCGCGCGAATTCTCGCTGCGTCTCCGGCGAACGTGACCGCCGCAAGACGCAATCCCTGTGACACCGGCGGTGCGACACCGAACGCCTCTTCGAACGGTTTTGGCTCGGTGACCTGCAACATGCCGCGCGGCGTTTCGAAGGTAATGCCGAGCGAAGTCGAACGCGGATCGCGAATCCCGGTCCATGCCTGGAAGAAATATTGCTGGTCGGTCGGGCTGTCGGCGGTGAAAACGACTTCAGAAACGCGCAACGCCCCGTTCCGGTGCGCCTGCAATTCCCTGAACCAGAAATTCTCCGGCCGCTTGTGCTCACAGACTAGCGTTAGCACGTCGGCCGAACCGGGCTCGCGGAGAAACGATAGCGAAAAAGAAAGCTCCGCCTCGCTTCCGTCCGGGCGTTTTCCCATGCGGCTGAAATTCAACACTGGAAAGCCGCCGAAACCGGCTTTGCCGAAGGCGGCATTATCCGCATTTGCGTCCGCGCTCGAAAGCACGAGGCCGCTGAGGCCCTCGCCGTTGTGCATCAGGAATTCACGATGGAAATGCGCAAACGAAGTCGGCCCGCCCTCGCCCTGAATCTTCTCCGGCTCCGCCACTTCCAGAATCTCGATATAGGAGCCGTCGAGTTGCACGATGCGGTTATGTGTGCCGAACGGATGCTTATTACGGCTGCCGACCAGAAAACCGAGCTTCTCATAGGTCGATGCCGCCGCGTCGAGGTTGCGGACGAGATGAATGACGTGGTCGATCCCGCGCAACATCGACGGCTATACGAGACGACTCTGTTCGACCGCCGCCCCCACGAACGACGAAAACAACGGATGCGGCTCGAACGGACGCGATTTCAGCTCGGGATGGAATTGCACGCCGATGAACCACGGATGATCCGGATATTCGATGATCTCCGGCAACACGCCATCCGGCGACATGCCGGAAAAACGCATGCCCTTGTCTTCGAGACGCGCGCGATACTGCGTGTTCACTTCGTAGCGGTGGCGATGCCGTTCCGAGATTTCGGTCTTGCCATAAATCTCCGCGACCCGGCTGCCTTTTGCGAGCGTCGCTTGATAGGCGCCTAACCGCATGGTGCCGCCGAGATTGCCGCCCGCTTCGCGCCGCTCGCGTTCGTTGCCACGCAGCCATTCGGTGAGCAGGCCGACCACCGGCTCGGGAGTCGCGCCGAATTCGGTCGAGTTCGCACTGTTGATGCCGGCGAGATTGCGCGCGGCTTCCACCACCGCCATCTGCATCCCGAAACAGATGCCGAAGTAAGGCACGTTACGTTCGCGCGCGAACCGCGCCGCGCGGATTTTTCCTTCCGCGCCGCGATGCCCGAAGCCGCCCGGAACGAGAATGCCGTTGACGTGTTCGAGATAAGGCGCGGGATCCTCGTTCTCGAAAATCTCGGACTCGATCCAGTCGAGCCTGACCTTGACCTTGTTGGCGATACCGCCGTGCGAGAGCGCCTCGATCAGCGACTTATAGGCGTCCTTCATGCCGGTATATTTGCCGACGATCGCGATCGTGACGTCGCCTTCCGGATTGCGGACGCGGTCGTCGATCACATTCCAGCGCGAGAGATCGGGCTTACGCGCATCCTTGATGTGGAACGCGGCAAGCACTTCGTCGTCGAGCCCGGCCGCGTGATAAGCGGCCGGCACCGCGTAGATGTTATCGACATCGCGCGCTTCGATCACCGCACTTTCGCGCACGTTACAGAACAGCCCGAGCTTGCGCCGCTCTTCGCGAGGAATTTCCCGGTCGGTGCGGCAGAGCAGAATATCGGGCTGAATACCGATCGAGCGCAGTTCCTTCACCGAGTGCTGCGTCGGCTTGGTCTTCAATTCGCCCGCGCTCGGAATGAACGGCAGGAGCGTCAGGTGGATGTAGATGCAGTTGTCGCGCGGCAATTCGTTCTTGAGTTGCCGGATCGCCTCGAAGAACGGCAGTCCTTCGATGTCGCCCACTGTGCCGCCGATCTCGACCAGCACGAAGTCAAAGCCGTCGTTGCCTTCCAGCACGAAATCTTTGATCGCGTTGGTGACGTGCGGGATCACCTGGATGGTCGCGCCGAGATAGTCGCCGCGGCGCTCTTTCGAGAGAATTTCCTGATAGATGCGGCCGGTCGTGATGTTGTCGCGCTTGCTCGCCGGCACGCCGGTGAAGCGTTCATAGTGACCGAGGTCGAGGTCGGTCTCCGCGCCGTCGTCCGTCACGAAGACTTCGCCGTGCTGATAGGGGCTCATCGTGCCCGGATCGACGTTGAGATAGGGGTCGAGCTTGCGAAGGCGGACCGAATAGCCTCTCGCCTGCAGGAGCGCGCCGAGCGCCGCTGAAGCGAGACCCTTGCCGAGGGAGGAGACCACGCCGCCGGTGATGAAAATGTACCGCGCCATGGGATTTAAGCCTTAAACCCCTCGATTCGATTCTGCGAGGGCTAAAACGTCACCCCTGCACTGAAAAAACGGACGACCCGGCCGCCAAAAAAGGAAGGGCCGGTTTCCCGGCCCTTTGTCTTGTTATTTCGATTGCGGAACCTGCGGTCCCTGCGGCCCCTTCTTCTGGAGCTGCTCGAGGATCGAGGGCCCCTGCGGGTTTACCTGTGTCGGCGCCGAGTTCGGATTTACCAGCGTCGGCCCCTGCGGCCGCCAGCCGGCCAGCACCGAAAGCAGAAGGCTAGTAATGAAGAAGCCGGTCGCGAGCAGCGCGGTCGCCCGGGTCAGGAGGTTTGCAGTGCCCCGGCTGCCCATGAAGCCGCCGCCACCGCCGCCGATGCCCAGTGCGCCGCCTTCCGAGCGCTGCAGGAGCACCACGCCGATCAGGGCGAGCACAATCAGGAGGTGGAGCACAATCAGGGTCGTATGCATGTCCGGATTCCGTCAGGGGCGCCTCGAAGGCCGCCCGGAAATTCGCGCGAAGCCATACATGGGGAGTCCCTAAAAGCCAAGCGAGGGGCTACGGCCCCGAAAATCCAGTATGCGGAATCGCTAATCAGAGAAATTAGCGAATCAAATGAATGACTTGCGAGCGTTTCCAGACTCAAAGATTCAAAGATAAGCAGATGCGATTCCAAGAAAATCCTTGGCTTTCAGGCTCGCCCCACCGATCAGCGCGCCGTCAACGTCAGCCTGAATTATGAGATCACGCGCATTCTCGGGTTTCACCGAGCCGCCGTAGAGAATCCGCGTGTTCTGCCCTTCCGCCGCGAAGCGTCCCGCAAGCGTCTCCCGGATCGCCTTGTGCATGTCGGCAACGTCCGCCTTTGTCGGCGTCAGCCCCGTCCCGATCGCCCAGACCGGTTCATAGGCGACCACTAGGCGCGCGCTGGTCGCGCCATCGGGGATCGAACCGGCGAGCTGCTCCTGGACCACCGCAACCGCCTGCCCGGCCTCGCGTTGCTCCTTGCGTTCGCCGACGCAGACAATCGCGATCAGGCCCGCCCGCAGCGCCGCATCGGCCTTGGCGCGCACCACCGCATCCGTCTCGCCGTGATCGGCCCGACGCTCGGAATGGCCGACGATGACATAGGTCGCGCCCGCGTCTTTCAGCATCTCGGCGGAGATATCGCCGGTATGGGCGCCCGATGCCTTGGCGTGGCAATCCTCGCCGCCGATCGCAACGCCCTTACCGGCAACCCGCGCCGCCGCTTGCGAGATCAGCGTCGCCGGCGGGCAGATCAGGAAATCGGCCTTCGCCTGCAGCGCGGCGGTATAGCCGGTAGCGATGGCATCCAGCTCTGGAAGGCTCGCCTTCAAGCCGTTCATCTTCCAGTTTCCGGCGACAAGCGGGCGGCGGCTCATTTGGGGAAATTCCTTGTTGTTTTGGGGCGTCCAGCCGCGTAGCAGAGCGCTGAAACCACCGCAAATTGCGGCGATACCTCCCGTTGCGACTGAGGGAAGCGGTCCCTATTATCCCGGCCGTTTTCGCTAACCCCCTGGAATTCAAGATGCTTCAAGGCTTACGCGCCGGCTCGCGCAGTTTACTGACCCAGATCGTGCTGATGATTCTGATGGGCTTGCTCATCATCAGTTTCGGCTTCTGGGGCATCAGCGGCGTGTTCCGCGGCTTCGGCTCGCAGACGGTCGCCAAGGTCGGCTCGACCGAGATCCGGATTGAGGATTATCGCCGCGCGTTCAACGAGCGCCTCCAGGAAATCGGCCGCCAGATCAATCGCCCCTTCACCGCAGATCAGGCACGTGCGCTCGGCATCGACCGGCAGGTTCTGTCCGAACTCGTCTCGGAAGCGGCCTTGAACGAGAAGACGCGCAGCCTCGGCCTCGCCGTGACCGATCAAACGGTGAAGGACCGTGTCATGTCCTTCCCGAGCTTCAAGGGTGCGGACGGAAACTTCGACCCGCTGAAGTATCAGGTGCTTCTGCGCAACAACAATTTCACCGAAGCAACCTATCTCGCCGCGGAAAAAAATCTCGCCATTCGCCAGCAGTTGCTCTCGGCGATCGGTGGCGAAGTGGTTCCGCCGAAAGTGCTGACCGACGCCTTCTGGCGGCTGCAGAGTGAGACGCGCACGATCGAATACATCCGCCTCACACCCGAACAGGCCGGCACGATCCCGGCTCCGACCGAAGCGGAATTGAAAACCTATTTCGAGGCGAACAAGGCAGGCTTCCGCGCGCCGGAATACCGCTCGCTCCGCGTCCTTCACCTGACGCCGGCGATGGTGGCAAAGGACATCGTGATCAGCGACGATGATCTGAAGAAGACCTACGAGACGGTCAAAGAGCGCCTGACGATTCCAGAGCGCCGTCAGATCGAGCAGATTTCCTTTGGTTCGATCGACGCCGCGAAGACCGCAGCCGAGCGTCTCGCCAAGGGTGAGACGCTCGAAGCCGTCGCAAAGGATCTCAAGCTACAGATCGTCTCGCTCGGCAGCCTCGCGAAGACCGACATTCTCGACGCTCCGGTCGCGGAAGCGGCTTTCGGGCTCGCGCTCAACACTCCGAGCCAGCCGGTCGCGGGCCGCTTCGGTCCCGTGATTCTGCGCGTAACGAAGATCGACCCGCTGCGTATCCCGCCATTCGAGGAAGTCTCGAAGTCGCTGCGCGAAGATTTGCAACTTCGCCGCGCGCTCACCCGCGTGCAGGATCTGCATGACAAGATCGAGGACGAACGCGGCGCCGGCTCAACCATCGAGGAGATCGGCAAGAAGCTGAATGTCCCGGTGATCACGGTCGATGCCGTCGACCGCAGCGGCGCAAAGCCCGACGGGACCAAGGTCGCGAACCTGCCTTCGGCCGAGCAACTCCTGAGTGCCGCCTTCGCCGCCCAGAAAAACGTCGAAGCCGACGCCATCGAACTGCGCGAACAGCGCAGCACGATCTGGTTTGAGGTCGTTGACATTAAAGCCGCGCGCGACCGCACCTTCGAGGAAGCGAAAGCCGCTGTCGAAGCGCGCTGGAAGGACGAGCAGACCGGCAAGAAGCTCACCGAACTCGCAACCGCGATCCAGAAAAAGCTCGACGAAGGCGCGGCCTTTGCCGTGGCCGCGCCGAACGCGAAAGTCGAAAAGGCCGAGAAGCTGAACCGGAGCGGGACCATTCCCGGAGTCGATGCGAATACGGTCGCCCGCGTATTCCTCACGGCAAATGGCAAGTCCGGCGTCGGTGTCGCTGATGGCACCTCGCGCATCGTGTTCCGTGTCACCTCGATCGATCTTCCGGTGACCGCGCCGCCAGCGCAGCTCATTCAGCAGATCACGCAGTCGATTCAGGAAGACCTGCAGGTCCAGTATGTTTCGCGGCTGCAGACCGATCTCGGCCTGCGCGTGAACGAAGCGCTGATGCGTCAAGTTACGGGCGCCGGCGAGCAGAGATGATCCTATGGAGGTCTTGCCCGACGAAGGCGCGTTCGGCGCGCAGTACGCCAATGGCAAGCCCCAACTCGTCTGGACGACGCTGGTCGCCGATCTCGAGACGCCGGTTTCGGCGTACCTGAAGCTCGCGCGCGAGCGCTATCCGTCGTTCCTGTTCGAGTCGGTCGAAGGCGGCGCGGTGCGCGGCCGCTACTCGATCATCGGGCTCGACCCCGATCTCATTTTCCGCGTGCGCGGCGACAAGGCCGACATCAACCGCAATCCGCGCGCGAACGCCGACGCATTCGAGCCGGCAAAAAAACCGCCGCTCGCGGCGCTGCGCGCGCTGATCGAGGAAAGCAAACTCGAAGTGCCGTTCGGCCTGCCGCCAATGGCGGCCGGCATCTTCGGCTATCTCGGCTACGACATGGTGCGGCTGATGGAGAAGCTGCCCGCGCCGAACCCCGATCCGATCGGCACGCCGGATGCCGTGCTGATCCGCCCGATGATCGTGGTCGTGTTCGATGCCGTCAAAGACACGATGACGGTGATTACGCCGGTACGCGCGCAAAGTGGCGTTGCGGCGAAGGCAGCCTATGCGCAGGCAGTCGAGCGTCTCACCGGCGTCGTTGATGCGCTCGACATGCCGTTGAACAAGGAAACCGCGGCCTACGCCGACGAGCCGGTCGGCACGAACGCGATCTCGAATACGAGCGCAAAAGAGTACGAAGCGATGGTCGCACGCGCGAAGGAATACATCCTCGCGGGCGACATCTTTCAGGTCGTGCTTTCGCAGCGTTTTGAATCGAACTTCTCGCTGCCGCCGTTCTCGCTTTACCGCGCGTTGCGCCGCGTGAACCCGGCGCCGTTTCTCTATTTTTTGAATTACGGTGGCTACGCGATTGCAGGCTCAAGTCCGGAAATTCTGGTGCGGGCGCGCGACAACAAGGTCACGATCAGACCCATCGCAGGCACGCGCCCGCGCGGTGCAACGCCGCACGAAGACAAGGACCTCGAAAACGAGTTGCTCGCCGACCCGAAGGAGCGCGCCGAGCATCTGATGCTCCTGGACCTCGGCCGTAACGACGTCGGCCGCGTCTCGAAAATCGGGACGGTGAAAGTCACCGACCAGTTCTTCATTGAGCGCTATAGCCACGTCATGCACATCGTCTCGAACGTCGAAGGCGAGATGAGCGAAAAGCACGATGCGCTCTCCGCGCTCGTCGCGGGCTTCCCCGCTGGCACCGTTTCCGGCGCGCCGAAGGTCCGCGCCATGCAGATCATCGACGAACTCGAGAAGGAAAAGCGCGGCGTCTATGCGGGCTCGGTCGGCTATTTCGCCGCCGATGGCTCGATGGATACCTGCATCGTCCTGCGCACCGCGCTCGTGAAAGACGGCAAGATGTATGTGCAGGCGGGCGCCGGAATCGTCGCGGATTCCAACCCCAAATCCGAGCAGCTCGAATGCGAGAACAAGGCGAAGGCCCTGTTCCGTGCCGCCGAGGAGGCTAGGCGCTTCGCTTCCGCCGCAAAGCGGGGCCAATAACCCTGAAATTCGAGGTCGCTGGCAGCCAAAACCGGGACCGTTTAGATAGGCACCATGAACGTCGCTCTGATCGATAACTACGACAGCTTCACCTGGAATCTCGTCCATTACCTGGGCGAACTGGGCGCGACGGTCGACGTCTATCGCAACGACGCCATCACGGTGGACGAATTGAAGGCGAAGAAGCCCGACGCCATCGTGCTCTCGCCCGGCCCCTGCACGCCGAACGAAGCCGGCATCTGCTTGGAGGTGATCGAGAAGTTGGGCGCCGAGACGCCGATCTTCGGCGTCTGCCTCGGCCAGCAATCCATCGGGCAGGCTTATGGCGGCAATGTCGTGCGCGCGCCCTCGCCGGTGCACGGCAAGCTGTCGGTCGTAAAACATTCCGGCGAAGGCGTGATGCGCGGCATCAACGGGCCGTTTCAGGCGACGCGCTATCATTCGCTCGTGGTCGACCGCGACACTATGCCGAAAGACTTGAAAGTGACCGCGCAGACCGACGACGGGCTCGTGATGTCGCTCTCGCACAAAGAACATCCGGTTCACGGCGTGCAGTTTCACCCCGAAAGCATCGCGTCCGAACATGGCCGCGTAATTTTGAAGAATTTTCTCGATCTTGCCGCCGCGTGGAACGCGGACAAGCGCGCGTGAGGAATAGACAATGGAAAAATTTCGCGCGTTGATCGGCAAGGTCGCGACCGGCGCCCAACTGAGCCAGGAAGAGTCGGCGCACGCCTTCGACAAGATGATGTCGGGCGAAGCGACGCCTTCGCAAATGGGTGCGTTCCTGATGGGTCTGCGCATTCGCGGCGAGACCGTGGATGAGATCGCGGGCGCGGTTGCGACCATGCGCTCCAAGATGACCACGGTCGACGCGCCTGCGAATGCGGTTGATGTCGTCGGCACCGGCGGCGATGCCGCCGGCAGCTACAACATTTCGACCTGCGCGGCCTTCATCGTCGCGGGTGCGGGCGTCCCGGTGGCGAAGCACGGCAACCGTGCGCTCTCCTCGAAATCGGGCGCGGCCGACGTACTCGCGGCGCTCGGCGTCAATATCGAACTCAGGCCGGAAGGAATTTCGAAGTGCATCCGTGAGGCCGGGATTGGCTTCATGTTTGCGCCGTCGCATCATCCGGCGATGAAGCATGTCGGTCCGACGCGCGTCGAACTCGGCACGCGCACGATTTTCAATCTGCTCGGGCCTCTCTCTAACCCTGCCGGAGTAAAGCGGCAGATGGTCGGCGTGTTCGCGCGCCACTGGATCGAGCCGCTCGCGAAGGTGCTGGCACAGCTCGGCTCGGAGAAAGCCTGGGTCGTGCACGGCTCCGACGGCTTGGACGAAATCACCACGACCGGCCCGACCCATGTCGCCGAACTCTCCGGCGGCAAAGTGAAGCTGTTCGACATTTCGCCCGCCGACGTTGGCCTGAAACAGTCGCAGCCCGGCGAATTGAAGGGTGGCGAAGCGATCTATAACGCCGAGGCGCTGCGCGCCGTGCTCGACGGCCAGATGGGTCCGTTCCGCGACGTTGCGCTGTTCAATGCGGCGGCCGCACTTCTCGTTGCGGGCAAGGCAGATACGCTGAAAGACGCGGCGGCGCTCGCGGAGAAATCCATCGAAAGCGGAGCGGCAAAGGCGCGGCTCGAAAAGCTCGTCGCCGTGTCGAACGCGGCATGAGCGACATTCTCGAAAAAATCGGCGCCTACAAGCGCGATGAAATCGAGCAGGCCAAGCACGCGCGCTCCTATCGGGAGGTCGAGGTCGATGCGCTGCGCGCGCCGCCGCCGCGCGGCTTCATCAAGGCGCTCGAAGCGAAACTTGCGCGCGGCGACTACGCGCTGATCGCGGAGATCAAAAAGGCCAGCCCGTCGAAGGGGCTGATCCGCGCCGACTTTGACCCGCCAGCACTCGCGAAGGCTTATGAAGCCGGCGGCGCGGCCTGCCTGTCCGTGTTGACCGACAAGCCGAGCTTTCAGGGCGCGCCGGAATTTCTCACCAACGCGCGCAATGCGACCCGCCTGCCCGCGATCCGCAAGGATTTCTTCTACGACGTCTATCAGGTCGCCGAAGCCCGCGCGCTCGAGGCCGACTGCATTCTTATCATCATGGCTGCGGTGAGTGACGCCATCGCGCGCGACCTGCTTTCCGCCGCGCGCGACTTCGGCATGGACGCGCTGATCGAAGTCCACGACGAGGCCGAGCTCGACCGCGCATTGCGGCTCGACGGCAAAATGATCGGCATCAATAACCGCGACCTGCGCACCTTCGAGACCAAGCTCGAAACCACCGAAAAGCTCGCGCCGCAGATACCGAAAGAACTGATCGTCGTCGGCGAAAGCGGCCTGTTCACGCCCGCGGATCTCGCGCGGCTGGCGCGCGTTGGCGTCAACACTTTTCTGATTGGCGAAAGCCTGATGCGGCAGGAAAACGTCGAACTTGCTACCCGCGCGCTGCTGACGAAGGCTCCGGCGAGAGCAAGCGCATGACCAAGCTCACGCACATCGGCGCGGACGGCGAAGCGCGCATGGTCGATGTCTCCGGCAAGGCCGCCACCGAGCGTATGGCGGTCGCCGAAGGCCGCGTCGTTATGCAGAAGGCGACCCTCGATCTCGTGCTGTCCGGCAACTCCAAGAAGGGCGACGTGCTGGGTGCCGCGCGCATCGCCGGCATCATGGCCGCGAAGAAGACGAGCGAATTGATCCCGCTCTGCCATCCGCTGCTGCTCTCGAAAGTCGAAGTCGATATTGCGCCGGACCAAGCGTTGCCCGGCCTTGTCGTGCGCGCGACGGTGAAGATCACCGGCCAGACCGGCGTCGAGATGGAAGCGCTGACCGCCGTTTCGGTCGCGTGTCTCACGATCTACGACATGGTGAAGGCTGCCGAAAAATCCATGCGGATCGAAGGCATCCGGCTGCTCGAAAAATCCGGCGGCAAGTCGGGCGACTACCGCGCGTAGTTACGCGCCCGCATCGAGTAGCGCCGGACGCACGCCGATCTCTGCAATTAGCTTATCCAGTTCCGCCTGCGCCCGCGGATTGCTCAACTGATGACGCTCGGCGAGGATCAATTCGTTTTTCAACGAATGCTCGAGGCCGGTCAGTTCGGTGACGCGCACCTTGTAGCCATGCGCTTCCAGAAACAGTCCACGGATGACATTCGTCACATGCGCGCCGAACTCGCGCCGCTGGATCGGATGCCGCCAAAGCTGATGCATCGCGCCGCTTTTTCCCTCCAGCAATCTCGCCACTTCCGCCTGACAGCAAGGCACCAGCGCAATCGTCTTCGCATTGTGGCGAAGCGCGAAGTGAATGGCGTCGTCCGTCGCGGTGTCGCAGGCGTGCAGCGCCGTCACCATCTCAACTTCGGTATCGAGCTTCGCTTCCGCGATCGGCGCGCAGATGAATTTCATGCGCTCGAAACCGGATTCAGTAGCAAGTGCGCGCGATTTCGCGACCAGATCCTCGCGCGTTTCGACGCCGACCATACGCCCGCGTCCCGCTTCCGCGAGGATCAGATCGTACAGCACGAAACCCAGATAGGACTTCCCCGCGCCCACATCGGCAAACAACGGGTCCTCCGATCGCGCGAGCGCGGCCTCGATAGCCGGGCGAAGGAACTGCGCCAAATGAAGAACCTGTTTCAGCTTGCGGCGCGAGTCCGCATTCAGCTTTCCGTCGCGCGTGAGTATGTGCAGCGCCTTTAGCAGCGGCTCAGACTTCTGCGGCTCCCGGCTCGGCCAGAGCTCGGCCCAGGACTGCTGCGCCTCGGTAGGTTTCGTTCTCGCCATCGCTACATTCCGGAGTGCCTATTCGCCTTTGCGCTATAATGGCTTAGCATGAGCCCGGAATGAAATCTCCGTCCCTCCTCCCCGTCACGGAAGCGCTCGCGAAGGTCGTAGACGGCGCGAAACCGCTTCCGTCCGAGAACGTGCCTCTAAATGAGGCCGCTGGCCGCGTGCTTGCCGCCGACGTCAAAGCGCTGCGCTCGCAACCGCCGTTCGACGTTTCCGCGATGGACGGCTATGCCGCGCGCACTTCCGATCTCGGCGCGAACAAGCCGCTCAAGCTCATCGGAGAGTCCTCCGCTGGCCACATGCTGAAGCGCGAACTCGCGACGGGCGAAGCCGCGCGCATCTTCACCGGCGCGGTGGTGCCAAAAGGCGCGGATGTCGTGGTCGAGCAGGAATCCGCGAAGCGCGACGGCGATCTCGTCACCCTTCCCGCCTATGAGCGCGGCAAGAACATCCGCCAGGCCGGCATCGATTTCCGCGAAGGCGACGCGATCCTGAAAAAAGGCGAACGGCTTTCGGCGCGCGCGCTCGGCCTGGCTGCAGCGATGGATCACGCATTCGTGGAATGTACAAAACGTCCGCGTGTTGCGATCTTCTCGACCGGCGACGAATTGGTCGCGCCCGGCGCGGGCGGCCCGCCGGAACGGATCGTCGCTTCCAATCACTTTTCGGTCGCAGCCCTTTGCGAGCAGGAAGGTGCAGAAGTCGTCGATGCGCGCGTGCTGAAAGACAAGCTCGACCTGATTTCCGAAGCGATCGAAGTCGCAAAGGAAAGCGCGGACGTGATCGTCACGCTCGGCGGCGCATCGGTCGGCGAACACGATCTCATTCGCCCCGCGCTCGAAAAGGCGGGCGCGGTGATCGACTTCCACCGGATCGCGCTGCGCCCCGGCAAGCCGACGCTTTCGGGCGGCGTGGGCCGCGCGCGCGTCCTCGGCCTGCCCGGCAACCCGGTTTCAACATTCGTGTGCAGCGTGATCTTTCTAATGCCGCTGTTACGTAAGTTGCAGGGCATGAACGAGCCGGTGCAGAAGCCGGTGCCTGCGATCCTCGGCGAGGACGTGTGGGAGAATGACCAGCGTGCCGACTATATTCGCTCGGTAAGCCGCTACGACGATGACGGCCACCGCGTCGTGACCCCGTTCCCGAAGAAATCGCAGGACTCGTCTTTCACGTCCGTACTCGCGAAGGCCGATTGTCTTTTGATACGCGCAGCGAACGCACCCGCTGCAGAAAAAGGCGAGCGCTGCGAGATCATACCGCTCGATTAGCGCGTCGGATTGTCCGAAGGACGGTCGTCGCGGTCGGATTTCGGGGCGGCCTCCGCTTTTACCACCTGAAATTTCTGCGCGCCGACAAGCTTGCCGCCATACCAGAATTCGAGCGACCACGTTCCCGGCACGATTTCCCATTCCTCGTCGAAGCCGTAGCTGCGGAATGCGAGTTCGCCGATCCGGTACTGGCGGTCGTTTTCGCTCGTAAGCAGCACCTTGCCGGTTCGCGGATCGCGCAGACCCGGCGGCGGAAAACGGGTAACGAAACGAACCGTGACGAGTTGGCCTTGAGGCGCGCCGGCAATCTGGAAATTGAATCCGAAGTTGGTGCCCTTCGCGCCGGCCACACGCTCGGTGCGTTCAACGAGCACCGGATTACTCACGGTCTTGAACACGCCGAGCGCGGAATTCGGCGCCGGCTCCACGCCGTCAATCCGCAACCGGTAAATCCCCGCGTTCGAAATCTCGACGCGATCAACCGTCTGCGCGCACGCAATCCCCGCGGCCGCCAAGACGAAAACTAACCCGAGCCCAATGCGCTTCATTGCGTCCCCCGAGGCGCAAGTGATGCGCCTCCGCCCAAGGCGCAGCAAGGGGATATATGCCATGTCAATGGCTTTTCAAATGAGCTACGGCCAGAGCGAAGAAATCGAAATAAAGAAAAAGAGCGGCGACTCTAATGGCGGCTAGACTCGGCAACGTTCTCTAAAGCCGATACTCACCGCACTCCACGCATTCGTACATAACGGAGTCCTGCTTTCCGTTCTCACCGGCAATGCGGTTCACTTCACGAAAATTCGTGCAACCACAGTTTTCGCAGGCCGTTTCACGGCTGACGATCGGGTTTAATTCGGTGTGTTTTTTGAAATCGATATGAGCTGACATAGCGCTCCTCCGTCGGGACCGGACGGGAGCGCTTACTGCGTGTCTCTCAGTCGGCGATAGATGTCACGTGCCGTGCGCCGATGAGTCATCCTGCGCTTCAACTGTGACGATAGATAGGGCGGTACCGAACTTAGCGGCCTGCTTTCCAGATTTGTTTTAACGAGAACGAAAGGCGAATCAGGGGGAATTAGGACACCGAGGGTTAAGTTAGGACACGACCTCTTAATCCTTGCGGAACACAACTAGAACAGATACAGATTGTTCCTGATTTGTACCGACTCGTAAGACCGCCTGAAAAGGCCCGAAAAGCAGGGATTTTCCGACGATGCTGACCCGAAAACAGTATGAGCTGCTCCGATTCATCCATGAGCGCCTGAAGGAAAGCGGGGTGCCGCCCTCCTTCGACGAGATGAAGGACGCGCTCGACCTGCGCTCCAAATCCGGCATCCACCGGCTCATTACCGCGCTCGAGGAGCGCGGCTTCATCCGCCGCCTGCCCAACCGCGCCCGCGCGCTTGAGGTCATCCGCCTGCCGGAAACGGTCGCACCCGCCATGGGCAGCCCGCGCGGCAAAACCGGCTTCTCCCCGAACGTCATCGAAGGCTCGCTGGGCAAGGTCGCGAAGGTGCCCTCCGACAAGGAAGACGGCGGCGGCACGCGGCCGATCGCAATTCCCGTCATGGGCCGGATCGCCGCCGGTACGCCGATCGAGGCAATCCAGAACCGCAGCCACACCGTTCACGTGCCGCCGGAAATGCTCTCCACCGGCGAGCATTACGCGCTCGAAGTGAAGGGCGACTCCATGATCGAGGCCGGCATTCTCGAAGGCGATCTCGCCCTCATCAAGAAAGCCGACGTCGCCGATACCGGGGACATCGTGGTCGCGCTGGTCGACTCCGAGGAAGCAACCCTCAAGCGGCTTCGCAAGAAGGGCGCGTCGATTGCGTTGGAAGCCGCGAACCCGGCTTACGAGACCCGCATCTTCGGTCCCGACCGCGTGCAAATCCAGGGCAAGCTGGTCGGCCTTTATCGGCGTTACTGATCGTCGGGTTCTTCGTCCGGTGCTTCGGGCGCCGGAACCTCTCCTGAAATTTCGGCAGGCGGTGCAAGCGGCACCGCCTGTTTCGTTTGCGGCGGGTTGAGCCGCGCGAATGCATTGCCGTCCGCGGATTTCGCACGGCCGAACCAGGGCCGGTCGGCGCTCGGGGCGCGGGACGGAAATGCCTTCCAGCCGTCAGGCGTTCTTTGCAGCGCGAGCGCGCCGGTACTCGCAAGCACATCGCGGTCGATGACGGCTGACGCGCAGGCCGCGGGCACCGGCCGTTGCGCGATCACGAGTGCGGCGCGGCCGCAATCTTCAAGCAGTGCCTCCGCGTTTTTCGGAATTGCAATCAGTGTCCCGTCGCGCAGGCGCCCGGTGCATCCCTTGGCATCGCAGGCGAAACCCTCCGCAAGCGCCTTGCGGTCGGCAGGCGGCAGCCCGGCAGCCGCGAGCCAGTTCTCGGTGGTGAAGCGGTCGCTCTTCTTCGTAAGGATCGCGAGCTTGCCGTTCGCCATCCGCAGCGCGACTACATCGCCTTCGGCGTCGATCAGCACGTCGTGACGCGGGCCGTTCCACATCAGGAGCATGGCGGCAGCGATAAACGGAATCCCGATCAGTCTTAACCTCGTCGCGGGCAGCGTGAGCATCAGAAGTGCTGCCGTACCGAGCAGCACGGCTGTCACGTCGAACGCCGCGATGCGGCCTTCCGCGCCGCGAATGCCGCTCACGAACTTCGCGATCTGCATCATGCCTTCGATGCCGTAGCCCATCGCGGTCCAGCCGATGAAATCGAAGCCGAACGGCAGGAGCAGCACACCGACGAGCGCGCCGGGCATGATGACAAGTCCAATCAGCGGCATCGAAAGCACGTTCGCGAGCACGCCGTAAGGCGCGAGCCGGTGAAAATGGAACGCGGCATAGATCGCGGTCGCAAGCCCGGCAATGAATGAAGTCACGGCGCCGAGCAGCACCCACCGCCCCGCCCGCGCGGTCCACGCACCGAGCGCCGATGCGCCTTCCGGCGGCGGCGCGGAAACGAACGGCACCGCGCGCTCATAGAAGCCGATCAGCGCGAGCGTCGCCGCGAACGACATCTGAAATCCCGGATTGAGAATGGCTTCAGGAGAAATCAGCAGCGTCACAACGACTGCGCCGGATAAAGTTCGCAAGGTCAACGCAGGCCGGTCGATCAGCACGCCCAGAAGCACGATCGCGATCATGATGTAGGAGCGCTGGGTCGCAACCTCGCCGCCCGACAAGACGAGATAAAAGGTGACGCCTGCGAGCGCGAGCAGAGCCGCGTATTTCTTGATCGGCCTTCGCAGCGCGAACCCCGGAATGAGCGCGAGCCCGCCGCGAATGACGGCAAACAATACGCCCGCGACCAGTGCCATGTGCAGTCCGGAAATCGAGATCACGTGATAGAGGCCCGAGATGCGCATGGCCTCGTTCGCCTCGTTCGAGATGTGATCGCGGATACCGGTGACGAGCGCCGCTGCGATCGCGCCCGCGTCACCCGGCAAAGTCAGGCGGATGCGCTCCGCGAGCGAGCGGCGCAGCGCCTCGACCGCTGCGTTGAAGCGGATGCCAAGCGGCATTTCAGCGGTCGCAGACACCAACTTGCTCTTGCCGAGCGCAAATCCCGTTGCACCGAGCCCCGCGTAATAGGCACCGATCGCGAAATCGTAGCCGCCGGGCCGTATCGGCCCGACCAGCGGCCGCAGCCGCGCCCGAAGCTCGACATGCTCGCCGACCGCGGGCGCGAGCCCTTTGCGGAAAGCGACCCGCACCCGTTCGGGGATCTGCTGCTTCGACTTCGGGTCGGTCTTGGTGACGCGAAGCACGATGCGGTCGGACCGCGTGCTGGAATCCCGGTTCTCGACAAAGCCGGATAACGTCACCGTGGCGGTCGGCGCGTTCAGCACCGGATGCGCGACCATCGCGCCCCGGACTGCGCCGGTCGCGAAGCCGGCCGCGATCGCCGCGATCATTGTCACAAATGCCCAAGCCGCTGGCCGCGCGCGCAAGGCAAAGCTCAGGCATGCGCTCGCCGCCAGAAACAGCAGCGCCGCGAGCCATGAAGGCTCGCGAGGTGCCACGAAATAGAGGAGCACACCGCCGCAGAAACCGGCGGCGAGCCATGGCGCGAGCCTCGCCTGCTCGGATTCCTCCGCGAGGGCTGCGCGGAGCCGTTTGGAGAGCGCATCCAGAATTGCCGGCAACAAGAAGCCGTCTGCGGCGCCGGTCCCTGCCAGCACCGTCGCCTTGCGGGCGGCGCGCGGCCGCTTTCGCTGCGGCTCGTTCATCCGTTCCCCGCCCTACTCGCAGCCCAATCGCTATGCTACACGGGCCGCCGCTTTGATCCATATGCGAGTCCGATGTCCGAACCTGTAATCACCCGCTTCGCGCCGTCGCCTACCGGCTTCCTCCACATCGGTGGCGCGCGAACCGCGCTCTTTAACTGGCTGTTCGCACGCCACACCGGCGGCAAGATGCTCTTGCGCATCGAGGACACCGACCGCCAGCGCTCCACGCAAGAAGCGATCGACGCGATCATTGCCGGAATGAAGTGGCTGGGTCTCGATTGGGATGGCGACATCGTCTATCAGTTCGCCCGCGCCGCCCGGCATCGCGAAGCCGCAGAAGCGCTCCTGACCCTGGGCCGTGCCTATAAGTGCTACGCGACTCCGCAGGAACTCGAGGAGATGCGCGAGAAGGCCCGCGCTGAAGGGCGGCCTCCGCGCTATGACGGCCGCTGGCGCGACCGCGATCCGTCCGAAGCGCCCGCCGGCGCGAAGCCCGTGATCCGGCTGAAAGCGCCACAGGAAGGCGAGACCACGGTCGAAGATCTGGTGCAGGGCAAAGTCACCTGGCCGAACAAGGACCTCGACGACCTCGTGCTTCTGCGCTCCGATGGCACGCCGACTTACATGCTCTCGGTCGTCGTCGATGACCACGACATGAATGTCACGCACATCATCCGCGGCGACGATCACCTCACCAACGCTGCGCGCCAGACCCAGATCTACGAGGCACTGGGCTGGAAGGTGCCGCGCATGGGGCACATTCCGCTGATCCACGGCTCCGACGGTGCGAAGCTCTCCAAGCGCCACGGTGCGCTCGGCGTCGAATCCTATCGCGCCATGGGCTATGTTCCGGACGCGCTCCGCAACTATCTTGTGCGCCTCGGCTGGAGCCACGGCGACCAGGAGCTGTTCACGACCAGGGAGATGATCGAACTCTTCGACATCACCAAGGTTGGCCGTGCCGCCGCGCGCTTCGATTTCGCGAAACTCGAAAACATCAACGGCCAGTACCTGCGTGCAATGCCCGACGAGGAGATTGTACGGCAGATCGAGGCACTACTTCCCGACCTACCCGGCGGCGGCCGCACGGCGGCGCTCCTGAAGTCGCGCCGCGAACAACTCGTCGCCGCCATGCCGGGCTTAAAGGAACGCGCCAAGACCCTCATCGAACTGATCGAAGGCGCGAGCTTCCTGTTTGCCGAGCGGCCTTTGCCGCTGGACGAGAAGGCGGCGGCGCTGCTCTCTGGCGAAGGCCGCGAAACGCTCAAGAAAGCGGTGGCCGTGCTCGAAGCCGCCAACCCATGGTCCGCGGACACGACCGAGGCTGCGATCAGGGATCTTGCCGAGAAGCTCGGCATGAAGCTCGGCGCCGTCGCGCAGCCGCTCCGCGCCGCGCTGACAGGAAAATCGACCTCTCCCGGCATCTTCGATGTGCTGAGCGTACTCGGGAAGGACGAAAGCCTCGCCCGCCTCCGCGATCAGGCCCAAAAGCCCGCGTAAACGCGCCGGAACCTTGTTGAACCCTGCCTTTGGTCCGCTTGTCGCGGCGCAGCGAAGGGTTTAGTTTTGGCCGATCTGCCGGGCCCTCGCGCGCCGGCGCCCACATTTCCGGCATGGCTTCCGGCCCAAGGGCGGGAGAGCCGGTCCGCAATAAAAACAGGAGATCCGGATGGACGCCAAGAACACGGCCAAATCCGCTGCGCTTGCCGTAGGCGACAAGAAACTCGACATGACGGTCAAGGACGGCACCATCGGCCCGTCGGTCGTCGATATCGGCAAGCTCTACGCGCAGACCGGGATGTTCACCTACGACCCCGGCTTCACCTCGACCGCGAGCTGCGAAAGCAAGATCACCTACATCGACGGCGACGAGGGCGTGCTGCTCTATCGCGGCTATCCGATCGAACAGATCGCAGAGCACGGCGACTTCCTCGAGACCTGCTACCTGCTGCTCTACGGCGAATTACCGACGGCGGCACAGAAGGCGGACTTCGATTATCGCGTGAACCGCCACACCATGGTGCACGAGCAGATGCACCGCTTCTTCCAGGGCTTCCGCCGCGACGCGCATCCGATGGCGGTCATGGTCGGCTCGGTCGGCGCACTTTCCGCGTTCTATCACGACAGCACCGATATTTCTGACCCGCAGCAGCGCATGATCGCGTCGATCCGCATGATCGCGAAAATGCCGACGCTCGCCGCGATGGCCTACAAATATTCCGTAGGGCAGCCCTTCGTATATCCGCGCAACGACCTCGACCTGTCGTCGAACTTCCTGCGGATGTGCTTCGCGGTTCCGGCGGAGGAATACAAAGTCAATCCGGTCCTGTCGCGCGCGATGGACCGGATTTTTATTTTGCACGCCGACCACGAGCAGAACGCATCGACCTCGACCGTGCGTCTCGCCGGCTCCTCGGGCGCAAATCCGTTCGCGTGCATCGCAGCCGGCATCGCCTGCCTCTGGGGCCCGGCGCACGGCGGCGCGAACGAAGCCGCGCTGAAGATGCTCACCGAGATCGGCAGCGTCGACAAGATTCCGGAATACGTGAAGCGCGCAAAAGACAAGAACGATCCGTTCCGTCTCATGGGCTTCGGTCATCGCGTCTATAAGAACTACGATCCTCGCGCGAAGATCATGCAGAAGACCTGCCACGAGGTGTTGACCGAACTCGGCATCAAGGACGATCCGCTCCTGGACGTCGCGATGGAGCTCGAGAAGATCGCGCTCAAGGACGACTACTTCGTCGAAAAGAAGCTCTATCCGAACATCGACTTCTATTCGGGTATCACGCTGAAGGCGATGGGCTTCCCGACCACGATGTTCACGGTCCTGTTCGCGCTCGCGCGCACGGTCGGCTGGATCGCGCAATGGAAGGAAATGATCGAGGATCCGGGCCAGAAGATCGGCCGCCCGCGCCAGCTCTACACCGGTTCGACGCGCCGGGACTATCTGCCGATCTCGCGCAGAAAGTAAGAAGCCGAAATTCCATAAAATGCGAAAGGCGGCCTGCTCAGGCCGCCTTTTTCGTTGCGCCGTCATAGGCCCACTTCACGTAGGCCCCGGCCCAGGTGAAGCCTCCGCCGAAGGCTGCGAGCACGAGGCGATCCCCTTCCTTCAGCTTGCTCTCGTAGTCCCAGAGCGAAAGCGGAATCGTTGCCGCGGTCGTGTTGCCGTACTTGTGGATGGTCATCATCACGCGTTCCATCGGAAGCTGCATGCGCTCCGCGGTCGCTTCGATGATGCGCCGGTTCGCTTGATGCGGGACCAGCCAGTCGATGTCCGCAGCCGTGAGCGAATTGCGGTCCATCAGCGTGCGGACGACTTCCGCCATGTTGTGGACCGCGAATTTATAGACCTGCGCGCCTTCCTGATGAACGTAATGCAGGCGCTTCTCGACCGTCTCTTTGGTTGGCGGCATGCGGCTGCCGCCTGCCTTCTGGTGCAGATGCACCCAGCCGGCGCCGTCCGAGCCGAGTTCGGTGTCGATGATGCCGGTGCCGTTTTCCGAGCGTTGCATAAGCACCGCGCCCGCGCCATCGCCGAACAGCACGCAGGTCGCGCGGTCCCTGTAGTCGATAATCGACGACATCTTGTCCGCGCCGACCACGATCGCCTTCTTCGCCGTGCCGTTTTCGATGAACTGTTTCGCGATCGTCAAAGCATAGATAAAGCCCGAACAAGCCGCCTGGATGTCGAAGCTCGCAATGTTGCGGATGCCGACCATGTCGCAGACGAGATTGGCAGTCGACGGAAACACCATGTCAGGCGTCGTGGTCGCGCAGATCAGGAGATCGACATCTTTCGCGTTTGTATTGGTCTTTTCGAGCAGCCCGAACACAGCCTTCGCCGCCATGTGCGACGTGCCGAGGCCCGCACCTTTCAGGATGTGCCGTTCTTTGATGCCGGTGCGCTCGGTGATCCACTCGTCCGTGGTATCCACCATCTTTGCGAGTTCGGCGTTCGTCAGCACGTCCGGCGGAACATAACCGCAGACGCCGGCGATCGCTGCGCGGCCGGTCTTCATCGGACGAAAGGTCCCCAATCTGCCGGCCCCGTCAGCCAGCGAAGAAAACTTTCCGGAATCTAGCCGCCGCTAGGTTAACCGGCCATTGCCGAATTGCTAGGGCAGCTTTGCGCCCGATTTCGCCAGCAATTCCAGAACGATGGCGGCGGCACTTTCGCTTGGCGGCTCGGGCGTTGCAAGAATCGCATCGATGCGCTCGAAGGCCTCGAGTTGGCGAGCCCGCGCCTCACCAGGCTCCAGCAGCGGCACGACCGCCGCGACGATCTTGGCAGCGGTACAATCCTCCTGCAGGAGTTCCGGCACGACGCGCTCGTTGAGGAGAATGTTCGGTAGAAGCGCCATCTTCACCTTCACCAGGAGCCTGCCGATGACCGCTTCCCACCAGCGCACGCGATAGGCGCCGATATGCGGTACGCGCGCGAGCGCAAGCTCTAGCGTCGCCGTGCCCGAAGCCGCGATTGCCGCGCGCGCACCGCGCATCGCCGCGAATTTTTCAGCCTCTGTGGTGACGATGCGCGGCTGCACTGGCCAACTTGCGGCGGCGTCACGTACTTCACGTTCAATATGCGGCAGCGTCGGCAGCACGAGCTCGACCGGACCGTGCCTCTCGGAAAGCGACGCAACCGCATTCCTGAAAGTATCCATCAACGACCGCAATTCGGACCGCCGGCTTCCGGGCATTACAATCAGAAGCGGCGGCTTTTCCTCGCGGCGTTTGCGCTCTGCTTCGCTCGGCCGCATCTGCGGCACTTCTTCCAGCACCGGATGGCCGACATAGGTGCATGGCGGCCCGCCGAGCTTCCGGTGCACTTCCGGCTCGAACGGAAACAGTGCAAGGGTATGATCGAAATAGGGCCGCATCGCCTTCGCGCGGCCCGAGCGCCACACCCAGACCTGCGGCGCGACGTATTTGATGATCGGAATATCTGGCCGCGCGCGGCGCACACGCTGCGCGACGCGCAAGCTCAGACCAAAACTGTCGATCAGGATGATCGCCGCCGGCGGTGTTGCGATGATGGCGTCCGCGATCTCGCGAATCCGCGCACGCAACCGCCGCAAACTCTTGAATACATCGGCGAAGCCGAACACCGAAAGCTCGCTCATGGGAAAGAGGCTCGTCAGCCCCTGTCCCTGCATGGCGTCTCCACCGATTCCGCGAAACGTGACTGTATCGTCTTTGCGCTTCAACGCAGCCATCAGACTCGCGCCAAGCCGGTCGCCGGAGGCTTCCGCCGCAACGAGAAAAATCTCGTTCACGGCGAAACCCGCGTCGCTGGCGGCAGTGCCACGACGAACAGGCCCTGCTTGTCGGCTTCTTCGACGAATTGCTGCGCATCGACCACGATCGCGCCTTGCGCCTCGATTGCGATGCCGGAAAGACCGGCCGCCTTTGCCTGCAGGATCGTATCGATCCCGACCGCGGGAAGATCGACCCGGCGGTCCTGCGAGGGCTTCGGCACCTTGACCAGAACGCCGTCGCGAGCCGCGAGTTTCAACCGGCCGCTCCTGCGCATCTCAGCCACACGAACGAGAAGACCTTCCGTGCCTTCGGCACCTTCGATCGCAATAACGCGCTCGCCCGCGATCACGACCGCCTGTCCGACGTCAAAGCTGTCGATCGCCCGCAAAAGCGACAGACCCGTCTCGATATCAGTCTGCTCGCGCGGACTCGGCTTCAGGTTGGTTACCAGTCCTTCCGGGATCAGAATATCCGGCGCAACTTCATGCGCGCCGCGCAGCGTGTAGCCGTGCTCCTCGAAAATCTTTGCGGCACCGGAGAGAAGCCGGTCGTCGCCACCGAGGAAGAGTTTCGTAATCCGCGGCACGAGCAGCAGCGAGCGCCAGTCGAGTCCGATTTGCGACACGCGCGGCCGCACCACGCTTCCAATAAAGACGATTTCGTTCAGACCGTGCCGCTTGCGCGCGGCAACGTACTTTGCAAGCGATCCGAGCTTGACCCATTCGTGCGGATAGCGTTCTAGCGCGGCGTCGGCATACCCCCGAAGCAGAAAGAGAAAAACCGGGCGGCCTTGTTTGTTGACAGCTTCTGCAACCGCCGCCGGAAACGCCCCACCGCCGCAGATGATAGCAACGGGAGACTTATCCGCGTCCGTCCGCGGCGCGCTTTCATATGCGCCGGCGGAAGACAATTTCAGTCGCCCTCGTGCTGGTTGCGCGCGGTGGTGATGCGGCGTTTGCCCGCGCCACGGATGAAGGTCACTATTTTCTGGACCGCTTCCTCGTCCGCGAATTGCTTCGCCACCGACTCCACCCGGTCCGCAAGCGAACCTTCGCCGAGAAAGACTTCGCGATAGGCCGCGCGCAGCTTATGAATCGTATCGCGGCTGTACCCGCGCCGCTTCAACCCGATCAGATTTAGACCGCCGAGCTGGCCGGTGCCGTCGGTCATGCCGAATGGAATGACGTCATGGCGCACAGCACAGACGCCGCCAAGCATCGCTTGTTCGCCGACCCGCGTGTTCTGATGAACCGCCGCGAAGCCGCCGAGAAACGTGAAATCGCCGATTTCCGCATGCCCGCCGAGCGTGGCGCAATTCGCAAAAATCACGTTGTTGCCGACAATGCAGTCGTGTCCGACATGCGCGCCCGTCATCAGCATACAGTTATCGCCGACGCGCGTTTCCATCCGCCCACCCGCGGTGCCGGTGTTCATCGTCACACCTTCGCGGATGTCACAGTTCCTGCCCACAATCAGCTTCGATTTCTCGCCCTTGTAGTGAACTGATTGCGGCGGACTTCCGAGCGAGGCGAAGGGTTGAATTTTCGCGCCGGCGCCGATTTCAGTTACGCCTTGAATCGTAATGTGCGCGACGAGATGGCTGCCGTCGCCAATAGTGACGTCCGGGCCGATGATGCAGTACGGACCGACGAATACATCGGCGCCGAGCTTGGCACCGTCCGCGACCTTGGCCGTAGGATCGATCTTCGCCACGGCCGCTCAGTCTTCTACGATCATCGCGCCGACTTCGGCTTCGCAGACGGTCGTGCCGCGGACCTTCACTTCGCCCTTGAACCACCACATGGTGCGACGCTGCTGGATCTTCTTCATGTGATATTCGACGGTGTCGCCGGGCAGCACGGGCTTGCGGAACTTTGCCTTGTCGACGGTGAGAAAAAACACGTTCGGCGGATTGCCCTCATGGCCTGCGTGCCGCGAGCAGATCGCGCCCGCTGTCTGCGCCATGCCTTCGATCAGCAGCACGCCCGGCATCACCGGCCGCTCGGGAAAATGGCCGGGAAAGAACGGCTCGTTGAAGGTGACGTTCTTGATACCGATGCAGGACTCGTCGGCATTGACTTCGATGATCCGGTCCACGAGCAGAAACGGATAGCGGTGCGGCAGAAGTTTGAGGAGCTCCGCCGGCTCGATGACGTTCGATTTCTTTTCCGCGCTCATGGTTTGTCTCAGTTGTTTTTGTCGCCGGCGTCCTTACCACCTTTTCCGGCGAGACGCTGCAAGGCGACCTGCTCGCGGAAAAATTCGCGCAACGGCTTGGCCGGAGCGCCACCCCAGCGCTCACCCGCCGGAACGTCGTGCATGACGCCCGAAAGCGCAATCAGTTGCGCGCGGTCGCCGATCGTCCGGTGATCCGCGATCCCGACCTTGCCGCCGAGCATCACCCCGTCGCCAAGTGTGACACTTCCCGAAAGGCCTACATGGCCTGCGATGATGCAATGACGGCCGATCGACACATTATGCGCGACCTGCACGAGGTTATCGATCTTCGTGCCCTCGCCGATCGTGGTGTCGCGTCCGCCGCCGCGATCGACCGTGGTGCCGGCGCCGATCTCCACATCGTCCTGAATGACGACACGGCCGAGTTGCGGAACTTTCAGATGTTTCTTGCCCGGGATGTAACCGAAGCCGTCTTGCCCGATGCGAACGCCGGCGTGGATGATGACCCGGTCGCCGATCAGCGCGTGCGTGATGCTGGCGCCTGGACCGATGCTGCAATCGCGGCCGATGCGGACATTCGATCCGATAACGACGTTGGCGCATACGACCGTGCCTGCGCCGATCTCGGCGTCCGGACCGATGACGGCGCCCGGATCGACGACAACGCCGTCTTCAAGCCGCGCTTCCTCATGCACGGAAGCTTCCGGGTCGACGCCGCGCGTGCCGACGACGGAAAGCGGCCTGAGGTCCTCGGGAAACAGCGCCCGCGCGGCTTTCACGAAGGCCGCATAGGGCTTGTCGACGATCAACCGAACGATATGCGCCGGAACGGTCTCGGCGAGTTTTGCCGAGACAAAGCAGGCTGCCGCGTCGGACGACGAAAGCGCCGCTGCATAGGCCGCGTCCTCGTAGAATGTGAGATCTTCCGGGCCCGCGATATCAAGCGGCTTCGCGCCGGTCACGACAGCACCGGCGCTCGCTTCCGGCACGTCGGCGCCGGTCAGCTCGCCGATGGCGGCAAGCGCGAGCGGTCCGCGTGAGCGAAAGAATATCGGGTCGGCCATACGAAAACCGTCGACTCCCGTCCGGCAAAACCGAAATCAGGCAATCAGAACTTGGCGCCGCCGCCGAAGCGGAAGAACTGCGTCCGGTCGCGGTCGTCCTTCAAAACCGGCACCGCGAAATCGAAGCGCAACGGTCCGAATGGCGACGACCAGATCAAGCTGACACCAACCGACGCCCGGATCTTGTCGGCGTCATAAAGACAGACGTTCGTCGCGCAAGGAGCGCCACCGAGGCCGTTCAGGTTGGCCGGATTCACATTGCCTTCGTAATTCCACAACTGGCCGACGTCGGCGAACAGCGCGCTCTTGACGCCGATCTCCTTCGGCATGAACGCCAGCGGGAACTGCAACTCGGCAGTCGCGGCCCAATAACTCGTGCCGCCCAGCGTGTTCGCATTCGAATAAAGACCGCTCGTAATATCCATCGGGCCGAAGCCCTGGGTCGCGAAGCCGCGCACCAGCGTATGCGAATTGTTGAAGTGGTCGGAGAAGCGCAACGTGTCGCCGCCCCACGCGAAGATATGACCGCCGGTTGCGCGCACCATGCCGACGAAATCGCCGGTGATCGGGCGGTAGTAGCGCGCCTCAGCCGTCGTCTTCACATATTTCACGTCGCCGCCGAGACCCGCGATATCCTGCGAGAGGCTCGCGTAGAAGCCGGTGGTCGGCTCCTTGTTGTTGTCGAGCGAATTGTAGGTCAGCGTGTAGCCCACCGACGAGGTGAGATACGGCGTAAAGATCGAGGCGAGAATTGCGTTCGACACGACATAGGTCGTGCTGCCGGCGACGATCTCGCGCTGGAACGCGCTGTAGCGAACCTGCAAGGTGAGTTCTTCGTTGAGCCGCGCAGCCGCGCGCAACGTGCCGCCGACCGTGTCGATGCCGTAAGCGACGAATTCCGACGGCTGGGTCGATTTGTAGAAGAGATCGAAGCCCGCGGCGAGCCGATAGTCCATGAAATAGGGCTCGGTGAACGAGAACTCGATGCCCTTCACGCGTTCGCCGTATTGCAACGCCGTGCGCACATACTGGCCGCGGCCGAGGAAGTTGCGCTCGCCGATGGTCAACTCGCCGATGATGCCGTCCGCGGTCGAATAACCCGCGGCAACCGAGAATTCACCGGTCAGTTGTTCTTCGACATCCACGTTGAGGATGACGCGATCCGGCGCGGAGCCCGGTTCGTTGGTGATCTTTACGGTCTTGAAGTAGCCGAGGTTTTTCAGGCGGCGCTCGGCGCGATCGACCATAACGCGGTTATAGGGATCGCCTTCGACAATATCGAACTCGCGGCGAATGACGTATTCGCGCGTGCGCGTGTTCGAACGGATATTGATGCGCTCGATGTAAACACGCGCGCCTTCGTCGATCACGTAAGTGACATTGATGAGCCGGCCGCGGAAGTCGCGGTCGCCGCGCGGGCGCACCTGCGCGAAAGCGTAGCCGCGATTGGCAAGTTCGACGGTCATGAGCTCGACCGTCTTCTCGACCTGCTCTGCGTTATAGACTTCGCCCGAACGGCCGCGGATCAGCGCGCGGGCCGACGCCGGATCGAGGTCGCGCACGTTCGAGACCACATCGACGTTGCCGAAGCGGTACTGCACGCCTTCGTCGACGACGAAGTTGAGGACGAAGCCGTTGTTCTTCCGGTCGAGATCGACCGTCGCCGAGAGAATGCGGAAGTCGGCATAGCCGTTCTTGAGATAGAAACGGCGCAGCAACTCCTGATCCGCGTTGACGCGATCCGGATCGTAAACGTCGCTGTTACGCAGCCAGCTGAGCCAGTTCGTCTGCGTCGTGTTGATCACGTCGCGCAGACGGGAACTCGAAAATACATTGTTGCCGGTGAAGTTGATCGACTTGATCGTCGTCTTGTCGCCTTCCTTGATCTGGAAGATCAGATCGACGCGATTGCTCGCGCGGTCGATGATCTGCGGCTCGACCGTCACGTCATAACGGCCGCTGCGGCGATAGACTTCGATGATGCGCTGTACGTCGGCCTGCACCGTCGCACGCGAAAGCGCGCCGCGCGCCTTGGACTGCACTTCGGCGACCAGCACTTCGTCCTTGACGCGCCGATTTCCCTCGAACGCGACGCGATTGATGATCTGCGCTTCGCGCACGGTCACGACCAGGCGCGAGCCGCGCATCTGGATGTTGACGTCCTCGAACAGGCCGATTGCGAACAGTGCGCGCAGCGCATCGTCGATGCGTTGCGCGTCGGCGCGTTCACCCGGACGGATTTTCACATAGCTGCGGATGGTATCTGCATCGACGCGCTGGTTGCCGACGACATCGACGGCCGTAACCGTCTGTGCCTGCGCGGCTGTCGAAGTCGCGATTGATCCTGCTGCGATGCCGCAAACGAGGGTCACGGCCAGCACCAAGGCTGCGCCGAACTTACGAATGACCCTTACCCCACCGAAATTCATTGACCGCAAATTCCAAAAAGCGATCTGGACAAGACCGCTCCCCCATCCACTTGGGAACCCAAGTGGAATCGTCTTTCACTCGCGTCAGGTTTTACAGACTTTCCAGTGGCTTGCAAACGAAGCGGGCAGTTATTGCCGAGGTTTCCCGGGCCCCGTTGCCGATAGGCCACGCGACCCATTGCCCCGCCAAAACACACACGCCGGCACCCCCGAAACGTCCCCTTACGCGACCCGCAAAGACCCCATCACGGCAGCGCAAATATGGCGGCCAGGCCGTTACCGGGCCATTACCGGCGGGAACTTTAGCGGTATCAGGATGCCTGCGCGCGCAGGAAAAGCTGGAAAATATCGTTCCAGGTGGCCACGATCATCAGGAGCATCACGAAGGCCAGCCCGATGCGGAAGCCGTATTCCTGCGCCCGCTCGCTGAGCGGACGGCCCCGGATGGCCTCGATGAGGTAGAACAGAAGGTGTCCGCCATCGAGCAGCGGCACCGGGAAGAGGTTCAGCAGGCCGATGCTGACCGACAGCACCGCCGTCAGCCGCAGGAGGTCATGGAAGCTCTGGGAGGCCACCTCGCCTGCGACCTGACCGATACGGATCGGGCCGCCGAGCTGATCGATGGATTCCTTGCCCACGATGATACCGCCGATATAGGCCATGGTCCGCTCGATCACGAACCAGGTCTCGGAAAAGCCCATCCCGACCGACTCGACGAAGCCGTAGTGCTTGCGGATTACGTCCTCGGGCTTCGACGGATTTTCGATACCGAGGACGCCGAGTTTCGCGTTATTCGGATGCGGCTTCGGCGTTGCGTAAAGCGTGAGCCGCTGATTGCCGCGCTGAACGCCGATCGCGAGTTTCTTGCCGAGCGCAGGCGCAATGATACGCGGCAGATCGTCGAATGCCTCGACCGGCTTACCCTCGACCGAAAGGATCAGATCTCCGGGCTGAATTCCGGCTTCCATCGCAGCACTATTCGCCCGCACGGATTTCACGCGCGCCGGCCAGCGCGACACGCCGATATCGCCGATCCGATGAACCGCGCCGATATTGTCCTTGATCTCGCGCAGCGTCGGCGTGACGGTGAGCGCCACGTCCTTGCCGTTACGCTCGACGACGAAGGCGAGCTTCTCGCCGGTCGACAGGCTCGCGATACGAATTACATCCTCGTAGCCTTCGATCCGCGTGCCGTTGATGCTGACGACGCGATCACCCGGCAGCAACCCCGCGCTCTGCGCCGGGCTGTTCGCCCGCACGACCTCCAGCACCGGAGTCGTCAAGTTGCGGCCAAAGCCGTAGAGCACGCCGCCGAAAATCACGACGGCGAGAATGAAATTCGCAATCGGACCCGCGGCGACGATCGCAGCGCGGTTCCGCACCGGCTGATGAAAGAACGAAATCTTTTTCTCCGCCGCGCTCATCTTTTCGAGTTTCTGCAAATCCGGCGTGCTCGCAGCGGAATCGTCTCCGTGGAAGCGCACATAGCCGCCGAGCGGAATCGCGGCGAGACGCCAGCGCGTTCCGTGCTTGTCGTTGAAGCCGAAAAGTTCCGGCCCGAAACCGACCGAGAACGCGTCGATCTTCACGCCGCAACGGCGCGCGACCCAGAAATGCCCAAGCTCGTGGAAAAAGACGACGACGGTGAGCACGAACAGAAACGGAAGGACGTAGCCAAGGATCCAGCCGCCCTTGGCGCCCAACAAACTCAACAGTTCCATTTCGTGCCGCCCTTTCTGATCTCTTACTGCGTTAGGATGCCTTTGCGGCGAATTGAGGCAAGAGGGTCGCGGCTAAACTTCTCGCGACATGGTCAACGCCGAGCGCGTCGTTAACCGTGGCAACTTCCCGATAAAGCCCTTCCCTCTGGGCTTTTTCCATCACCGCGCCGGTAAGCGCCGGGATACCGGGAAACGACAGCCGCCGCGCCCGGAAAGCATCAATCGCGACCTCGTTCGCGGCATTCAGCACGTTCGGCGCCGCGCCTCCCGCGTCGAGCGCGGCCCGCGCCAGAAACAGCGCCGGGAACCGCTCGTGATCCGGCGCCTCGAAATGCAACGAACCGATTTTCGCAAGGTCGAGCCGGGGCGCCTGCCATTGCATCCGTTCCGGCCAGGCGAGGCAGAAGCCGATCGGTATCCGCATGTCCGGATGCGCCATCTGCGCGACCACCGAACCGTCGTGAAACTCGACCAGCGCGTGCACGACCGACTGCGGATGCACGAGCGTCTCGAGTTGATCGGGAAGCAAATCGAACAGGTAATGTGCCTCGATCAGTTCCAGGCCCTTGTTCATCAGGGTTGCGGAATCGATCGAGATTTTTGCGCCCATCGACCAGTTCGGGTGACGCACGGCTTCTTCCGGCGTGACGAGCGCGAGCCGCTCGCGGCTTAAAGTACGAAACGGACCGCCCGACGCCGTCAGCGTCACGCGTTTCACCGCATCGCGCTTTCCGCAGGCGAGCGCCTGAAACACGGCGTTGTGCTCGGAATCGACCGGCAGCACGGTCGCCCCCGCATTCCGCGCCTCGCGCATGAACAGCGAACCCGCGGTCAGCAAACATTCCTTGTTCGCGAGCGCGATCTTACGGCCGCGCGCGAAGCCCGCGACGGTCGGGGCGAGACCCGCGGCACCAACAATCGCAGAAAGCAGAATATCGGATTGCGCACTCGCCGCCTCGATCATGCCGCTCGCGCCGCCGAGCGCTTTCGTGCGCGTGCCGGACAGTAGCGACTTCAACTCGGCGTAAGCGCTTTCGTCCGATACCGCCGCGATCTCTGCGTTGAACTCTTTCGCAAGTGCCGCAAGTTTCTTCGCGTCGCTGTTCGCGGTCAGCGCGATAATGCGGAAGCCGCCCTCGCGCACGAGATCGAGCGTGCTGGTCCCGATCGAGCCGGTCGCACCGAGAATGCTGACGCTCGTCACCATTGCAGCAATCCCGCTGCCGGAGCCGAAGCGCCGCGATGGATTAGTCCGATCAGAAGCGCGAGCGCTGCCGCCGCGAGGAAGCCGTCGATGCGATCCATTACGCCGCCGTGACCGGGAAGGATTCCGGAAGCGTCCTTCTTTCCGAATTTTCGTTTCACGAAAGACTCGAAAATATCACCGGCCTGCGAAAAGACCGACACGGCGAGCGCGATCAAGATGGACATGAATGCAAAGCGTGCGTTCGCAAGCGTTGCCACCATCGCGCCCCCGAGCACGCCGAAAAACGTGCCGCCGATCGCCCCCGACCACGTTTTCTTCGGGCTGAGTATTGGCGCGAGCTTCTTTCCGCCGATGAAGCGGCCAAAGAAATAACCGCCGATATCGGTGAGCCAGACCACCGCATAGAGCCAGATCACCGCGAAAAACCCGAACTTCACGTCCGCACGCAACAACACCACCGGAATAAAGACGAGCGCGGCATAGAGCATTCCGGCTCCGGTCCACATCTGTGCGCGCTCGTTGCCGCTCGCGAGAAATCCGCAGCCGAGCGCACTCAGGAATATCGTGGCGGCGGCCGCTCCGGTCATGCCCATGCCGAGAAGAATCGCGGCGGCGGCGATCACGATTGCGCCCGATGCGATCACGTTGGTGCGCGGCTCCGCGCCGACGATCGTCGCCCACTCGTACCAGACCGCGAGCGCCGCAATCGTCCAGAAGAACAGGAAAGGAATGCCGCCGTACCAGGTCGCGCCGAGCGCGAGCAGGATCATCGCAATCGCCGACGGCACGCGCCGCTTCAGATCGCTCGCCATGGATGAGGACGAACCAGCCTCGCTCACCTTACGCCCTCGCCTTCGCGCTCAATCCGCCGAAGCGCCGCTCGCGTTTGCGAAACTCGTCGATCGCGGCTTCCAGTTCGGCCTTGCCGAAATCAGGCCAGTGCATCGGCACGAAAATGAATTCGGCATAGGCCGCCTGCCAGAGCAGAAAATTCGAGAGCCGCTGCTCGCCGCTGGTGCGGATGATGAGATCGGGATCGGGAATGTCTTTCGTCAGTAGATTGGCGGCGATCTTCGACGCATCGATTTCCGAGGGCGCCAGTTCGCCGCGCGCCACCTGTTCGGCAAGCGTGCGGGCGGCAATCGCGATTTCCTGTTGCGCGCCGTAGTTGAATGCAACCACGAGCGTAAGGCTTGAATTGTCTTTGGTAAGTTCTTCGGCTTCGTTGAGCAGCGCGCGAATGTCGGGCTTCAGGTTCGCGCGCTCGCCGATGATCTTCACCCGCACGTCGTTCTTGTGCAGGTCGGCAAGATCGTTACGCACGAAGCGCTTCAAGAGACCCATGAGATCTTCGATCTCTTCCGCGGGACGCGACCAGTTCTCGGAACTGAAGCTGTAGATAGTCAGATACTTGATGCCAATTTCGCCGGCGGCTGTGACGATGTTGCGTAGCGCGTCCACGCCGCGGCGATGACCTTCGCGGCGCGGCAACCCGCGCGACGCGGCCCAGCGGCCGTTGCCGTCCATGATGATCGCAACATGCACCGGAGGCGTAACAACGCCGGCATCTTCCTGTGGCGCGGCGTCGGGGTTCGGCATCGCTGTTTCCTGTCAGACCGACAGGATTTCCTTTTCCTTGTGCGCCAGCATGTGGTCGATTTCCGCGATCGCGGCGTCGGTCGCTTTTTGCACGTCGGCTTCGTGGCGCTTGGTCTCGTCCTCCGAGACGTGCCCGTCCTTCTGGGCTTTTTTCAGAAGGTCAATGCCGTCGCGGCGCACGTGGCGGATCGAGACCTTGGCGGCCTCTGCGTATTTGTGCGCGACCTTCACCAGTTCCTTGCGGCGCTCTTCGTTGAGATCGGGAATGCGAAGCCGGATCACCTGGCCTTCGGTATTCGGATTGAGCCCGAGGTTGGAATCCCGGATCGCCTTTTCGACCGCGGTAACGACCGACTTGTCCCAAACCTGAATCGAAATCAGTCGCGGCTCCGGAATTGCAACGGTCGCAACCTGCGACAACGGCATGTTCGAACCATAGGCTTCGACCGTGATCGGCTCGACCAGCGACGGCGTCGCGCGGCCGGTGCGAAGGCCGGCAAGTTCGCTTTTCAGAACGCCCTGCGCGCCCTGCATACGGCGCTTGAGGTCGGCAATATCGAACGCTGCCATGATCTTGCTCTCGGTTCTTTAAGGCCGCGAGGGGCCGGAATTCACTGGGCTTAGGCGGTGACGATCGTGCCGCGCGACGGGTCGGCAATCGCCGCCGAAATCGCCCCGGCGGCTTTGATCGAAAATACGATTATCGGCAGCTTCGCGTCCCGGGCAAGTGCGAACGCCGCCGCGTCCATCACCTTGAGATTTCTGGACAAAGCATCGCTCGCGGTCAGCGTCTTGAAGCGTTTGGCCTTGGCGTTCTTGTGCGGGTCGGAGTCGTAGATGCCGTCAACGTCGGTCGCCTTGAAGATCGCCTGGCAGTTCAGCTCTGCCGCGCGCAACGCGGCTGCGGTATCGGTCGTGAAATACGGGTTGCCGGTACCGCCCGCGAGCACGACGATCCGCCCTTCGGAAAGATCCTTGATCGCTGGCTGCCGCGCGTAAGGCTGGCAAACGGTCGGCATGTCGAGCGCGGAGAATGCGCGCGCCGGCGCCCCCGCGGCTTCGATAGCACGTTCGAGCGCAAGCGCGTTGATGACGGTGGCGAGCATGCCCATCTGGTCGGCGGTCGCGCGCGGCATTCCGGTAGTCGCGAGTTCGGCGCCGCGCAGGATGTTTCCGCCGCCGACGACGACCGCGATTTCCGCTCCTGCTTTCCGCGCCTTCGCGAGGTCTTTTCCGATGCGCTCGAGCGTCTTCGGGTCGAGACCGAATTCGCGGCTGCCCATCAAAGCTTCGCCCGAGACCTTTACGAGTACCCGGGCGAAGCGTTGTTTCGGCATTTTCTTCTGCGCTCTGTTTGCGGCTCTCAGGCTTTACCGCCGGCGGCTGCGACTTCCGCGGCGAAGTCCTGTTCCTGTTTCTCGATGCCTTCACCGAGTGCGAAGCGGAGGAAGCCCTTGATCGCGATCGGGCCGCCGGCTTTGCCTTCGGCTTCTTTCAGCGCCTGCGCCACGGTCTTCGACGGATCGTGGACGAAGGGCTGATCGACGAGGCTGACTTCCTTGTAGAAGCTCTTGAGGCCGCTATCGACGATTTTCTCGATCACGTTGTCGGGTTTTCCAGAGGCGCGTGCTTTCTCGGCAAGAACGCCGCGCTCGCGCTCGACGGCTGCCGCATCGATGCCCTTGGATTCCACGGCCAGCGGGTTCGCAGCCGCAACATGCATCGCGACCATGCGGCCGATCCGGTTGAGCTCGACCTTGTCGCCCTTCGATTCGAGCGCGACCAGCACGCCGATCTTGCCGAGGCCGTCCGAGATCGCGCCGTGCATGTACTGCGCGACGACACCCTCACCGACCGAGAGTTCGGCGGCGCGGCGGAAGGTCATGTTTTCGCCGATGGTCGCGATCGCGGACGAGATCGCTTCCTCGATCGTGGACGAGCCCACTTTCACCTTCTTGAGCTTCTCGACGTCGCTGCCGTTATGCAGCGCGGCTTCGGCGATCAGCTTCACCAGACCCTGGAAGTGATCGTTGCGCGCGACGAAGTCCGTTTCCGAGTTGACCTCGACCACGGCACCCTTGTTGCCATCGACGGCCATGCCGACGAGACCTTCGGCGGCAACGCGGCCCGCCTTCTTCGCAGCCTTCGACAGGCCCTTCTTGCGGAGCCAGTCGACGGCGGCCTGCACGTCGCCCTTGGTTTCGGTGAGCGCGGCCTTGCAGTCCATCATGCCTGCGCCCGAGAGTTCGCGCAGTTCCTTGACCGCGCTCGCGGTGATTTCAGCCATTTGCTTTCTCCGTTCCGCCGGAAATTATTCGGCGTCGGCTTGGAATTTCTTCGCCTGTTCGATCCAGCCGGCGATACGCGCCGGAAGCCGGACTTCTTCGCCTACGCGATGCGCGTCGGCCGGGGTGAGTTCGGCAATCTGCCAATAGTGGAAGATGCCGAGATCGTTGAGCTGCTTTTCGACGTCCGGGCTGACGTGGCCGAGCTTCTTGAGGTCGTCCGGCGCACCGCGCGGACCCGGCAGCGGCTCGAGTTTTTCCCAGTCGGTCGCGGCGGGCAGCGCTTCTTCCAGCGGACGTTCGGCAGCGCCGAGATCGACACCCGCTTCGCCCTGCGCCCGCGAAATGCCGTCGATGGCAGCCTTCGCGATCAGATCGCAATAGAGGTTGATCGCACGCGCGGCGTCGTCGTTGCCCGGGATCGGATAGGTGATGCCGTCCGGATCGCAGTTGGTATCGACCACGGCCGCGATCGGAATACCCAGACGGCGCGCTTCCTTGATCGCGATGTCTTCCTTGTTGGTGTCGATCACGAACAGAAGATCGGGAACGCCGCCCATGTCGCGGATGCCGCCGAGCGCGAGTTCGAGCTTTTCTTTTTCGCGCGAAAGCGTGAGCTTTTCCTTCTTGGTATAGCCGCCGGACTCGTTCGAGTTCAGCATCTCCTCGATCTTCTTGAGGCGCGCGATCGAGTTCGAAATCGTCTTCCAGTTCGTGAGCGTGCCGCCGAGCCAGCGCGAGTTCACGAAATACTGCGCGGAGCGCTTCGCGGCGTCCGCGATCGATTCCGCGGCCTGACGCTTGGTGCCGACGAACAGCACGCGGCCGCCCTTGGCGACCACGTCGGAAACCGCCTGCAGCGCGCGCGAAAGCGCGGGCACGGTCTGCGCGAGATCGATGATGTGAATGTTGTTGCGGGTGCCGAAGATGAACGACTGCATCTTCGGATTCCAACGATGGGCCTGGTGGCCAAAGTGAACGCCAGCTTCCAATAGCTGACGCATGCTGTAGTCGGGCAGCGACATAGTCCAAACTCCGGTTTGCCTCCGCGGGCAGAGCAGAACCGGGTGGTTCTGCACCGGATGATCCCTCTCAGGATCGAAACGCCCGCGTGCGAGATGGCGGCTATATAGGCGGAGTGAATGACTCGCGCAACCGGCAGGTCCAAGCACCAGAAAATCAGCGTAAGTAGCTGATTTTATTACAGTTCCTGGACTTCCAACACCCCGTCGACGGCCCGCACATTGCCCGCGACCAGCGGTGAGATCGGGTATTTGCCCGGCAGCTTCACCTCGACCTCGGAGAGACCTTCCTCCAGCGAAACGACGATATTCACCTCGCCCTTCGTCTCGGGCTTCGGATCGGACTTGCCATTACCGTTGCCGCTTCCGTTCGTGCCGTTCTGAAGGCGCTTTGCGATCTGCTCGATCGAAGCGTCCGGCCGCACGGTGACGACGAGACCGCGCTGGTTCTTTGCCGCGACCTGATCGAGCAGTTCGACGCTGCCGATGCGAAGCCGTACTTCGTCTCCCTGCACGTCGGCCCCGACCTGTACGAGCACGTTCTTTCCCGGCTCCAGATCGCGCTGATATTGCGCGAGCCCTTCCTGAAAGATCACCGCTTCGAAATAGCCGGTCGCATCCGACATGCGGATATTGGCCATGCGCGAGCCGGTCTTGGTGCGGCGCTCCTGGCGCGAAACGATGGTCGCAGCCAGCTTGCCCGCCCCCTGTCCCGCGCGCGCGCTTTGCTGAAACTCGGCCCAGGACTGAACTCTCATTCGTTTGAGCGCATTCGCGTAATCGTCGAGCGGATGGCCGGAAAGATAGAAACCCGCCGCATCGAATTCCTTCGAGAGACGTTCGGCCGGCAGCCACGGTTCGGCATCAGGCAGCCTGAGCGCAACCGTATTCGAGCTTCCGCCGAACAACTCGCTCTGTCCCGAAGCGCGGTCCTCGCCGCTGCGCTGCGCATGGCGCAAAATGGCTTCGCATCCCGCGAATACCCGCGCACGGTTCTTCTCCAGCGCGTCGAACGCTCCGGCGCCTGCGAGACTTTCCAGCATACGTTTGTTCAACGACTTCGGATCGATCCGCGAGGCGAAGTCGGTAAGGTCCTTGAACGGCTTGTCGCCGCGTGCGCCAACGATCGCATCGACCGCGTGTCCGCCGACGCCTTTGAGTGCTGCGAGCGAATAGAAAATCGTGTTGCCTTCGACGTCGAATGCGCGGCCCGACTTGTTGATCGACGGCGGCTCGACATGGATCTTCATGCGCTGCGCCTCGCGGCGGAATTCCGCGAGCTTGTCGGTGTTGCCCATGTCGAGCGTCATCGAGGCTGCGAGAAACTCGACCGGATAATTCGCCTTCAAATATGCGGTCTGGTAGGCGACCAGCGCGTAGGCTGCGGCATGGCTCTTGTTGAAACCGTAGTCCGCGAATTTCGCGAGCAGGTCGAAGATCGAGTTCGCCTGCGACTTGTCGATGCCCTGCTCGACCGCGCCCTTCACGAAGCGGTCCTGCTGCGCGGCCATCTCCTTCTTGATCTTCTTGCCCATCGCGCGGCGCAGGAGATCGGCTTCGCCGAGCGAATAGCCCGCGAGCACCCGCGCGGCCTCCATCACCTGCTCCTGATAGACGATGACGCCGAACGTTTCTTTGAGCACCGGCTCAAGCTTGGGATGGATGTATTCGGGCTTTTCCTTGCCGAGTTTCCGGAAGCAATAGGTCGGAATGTTCGCCATCGGGCCGGGACGATAGAGCGCGACCAGCGCGATGATATCCTCGAAGCGGTCAGGCTTCATGTCGACGAGCGCGCGCCGCATACCCTGACCTTCGACCTGGAACACTCCGACCGTTTCGCCGCGCGCCAGCATCTCGAACGTCTTTTTGTCGTCGAGCGGAATCTTGTCGATGTCCACCTCGACACCGCGCTTTGCAAGCAGCTCGGTCGCGGTGCGGATCACCGTCAGCGTTTTCAGGCCGAGGAAGTCGAATTTCACCAGACCCGCGACTTCGACCCACTTCATATTGAACTGGGTCACCGGCATGTTGGAGCGCGGATCGCGATAGAGCGGGATCAACTCGCCGAGCGGCCGGTCGCCGATCACGATGCCGGCTGCGTGCGTCGACGCGTGGCGGTGCAGACCCTCAAGTTTCAGCGCGATATCGAACGCGCGCTGCACGATCGGTTCTTCTTTCGCGGCCTGTTGCAGCCGCGGATCACCTTCAATGGCTTTTTCCAGCGTCACCGGGCTCGTCGGGTTCACCGGCACGAGCTTGCAGAGCTTATCTACCTGCCCGTAAGGCATTTCGAGCACGCGGCCGACGTCGCGCAAGACGCCGCGCGCCTGCAACGAACCGAAGGTGATGATCTGCGCCACGCGGTCGCGTCCGTAGCGCTCCTGCACATAGCGGATCACTTCGTCGCGCCGGTCCTGACAGAAGTCGATGTCGAAGTCCGGCATCGATACGCGCTCGGGGTTGAGAAAACGCTCGAAAAGCAGACCGAAGCGGATCGGGTCGAGATCGGTGATTGTCAGCGCATAAGCGACGAGCGAACCGGCGCCAGAGCCGCGGCCCGGACCGACCGGAATATTCTGCTGCTTCGCCCAGACGATGAAATCCGCGACGATCAGGAAGTAGCCGGCGTATTGCATCTTCGCGATTACATTCAGCTCGAATTCGAGCCGCTCGCGATATTGCGCTTCGGTGTAGCCTTCCGCGACACCGAACGCGTTCATGCGCCGCCGCAGGCCTTCTTCCGCAAGCCGCCGCAGTTCTTCGGTTTCGTCGGTACGCGCGCCGCCGAAATTCGGCAGGATCGGTTTGCGCGCGGTCGGGCGATAAGAGCAGCGCTGTGCGATCTCGGCGGTCGCTGCGATCGCTTCGGGAAGATCGGCGAAGAGCTCCGCCATTTCCTTCTGCGACTTCAGATAATGTTCGGGACTTAGCTGACGGCGATCCGTCTCCGCGATCCGGCGGCCTTCCGCGATCGCAAGCAGCGCATCCTGCGCCTCGTAATCGTCGCGCGAAGCGAAGAACGGTTCGTTCGTCGCAACCAGCGGAATTTGCAGGCTGTCGGAGAATGCGAGCAACTGCGGCTCTGCGCGCCGTTCCTGCGTGAGGCTGTGGCGTTGCAGTTCGATATAAAGCCGCTCGCCATAAATGTTCTTCAGCGTTTCGAGGCGCGCGCGGGCAAGTTCGGGCTTTTCGATCGAGAGCCGGTCGATCGGTCCGGCAGGCCCGCCGGTCAGCGCGATCAATCCCTCGGCATTCTGCGCCAGCCATTCGACCGGTACGCGCGGCTCGGCCGTATCCTCGCTTTCCATGAAGCTCCGCGAGGTAAGCGTCATCAGATTGCGATAGCCGTTCTCGGTTGCCGCAAGCAGTACGATGCGCGGCAACGGCTGCGGCAACGCGCCCGCTCGTACCGGCGGCTCGTCGGCAAAATCGACTGCTAGCGAACAGCCGACGATGGGCTGCACACCCGCCGACGCCATCTTTTCGGAAAATTCGAGCGCGCCGAACAGATTGCCGGTGTCGGTCAACGCAAGCGCAGGCTGCCTGTCCTTGCTCGCAAGCTCGGCGAGCCGCGCAAGCGGCAACGCGCCCTCGAGCAGCGAATAGGACGAATGGACATGAAGATGAACGAACGGCGATTTCGCCACGGGCGGCCTCAACGACTCTAAAAAGCCATTTTCCGGTTTGAAGCGCGGGACGCAAACCGGCCTTGTGGACTATTCGAGTTCCACGATCTTGCCCTCGCGCAGCGTGACGCGGCGGGTCATGCGCCGGGCGAGTTCGAGGTTATGGGTCGCGATCACGGCGGCGAGTTTGGTCGCATCCACGAGCTTCGACAGTGTCCCGAACACGTGATCGGCCGTGGTCGGATCGAGATTGCCGGTCGGCTCGTCCGCGAGCAGGAGCCGCGGCGCATTCGCGACCGCGCGCGCGATTGCGACGCGCTGCTGTTCGCCGCCGGAAAGCTCCGACGGGCGGTGATCGAGCCGCTCGCCGAGACCGAGGAAATTCAAAAGCTCGTTTGCACGCTTCGCCGCTTCGCGTTTGTCGAGACCGGCGATCATTTGCGGCAGCGTCACGTTCTCGGTTGCGGTAAATTCAGGCAACAGATGGTGAAACTGATAGACGAAGCCGATGTCACTGCGCCGGATCGCGGTGCGCGCCGCGTCCGAAAGCTTCGCTGTCGGCCTGCCATTGATATAGACCTCGCCGCCATCGGGATGTTCCAGCAGCCCCGCCATGTGCAGAAGGGTCGACTTGCCGGCACCCGACGGCGCGATCAATGCGACGGACTCGCCGGGCCAGACCGAGAACGTAACGCCGCGCAGAATCGCAAGCTCATGCTCGCCTTGCTGATAGCTGCGGCGGACATTCTCGAGGTGAAGTGCCGGTACTTTCTCCATTTATTCGTACCGTAGCGCCTCGACGGGATCGAGCCGGGCCGCGCGCCACGCCGGATAAAGCGTCGCGATGAAGGAGAGAAACAGCGCCATCAGGATGACGGCGGTGGTTTCGCCACTGTCGATTCGCGCCGGCAAGCGGCTGAGATAATAAAGTTCAGGCGGGAACAGTTGCGTCGAAGTCAGCCACGATACGAAGCGGCGGATTTCCTCGATGTTGAGACAGACGAGCAGCCCGATCGCAAATCCCACCAGCGTGCCGACGATGCCGATGCTCGAACCGGTGATGAGGAATACGCGCATCACCGCATACTTCGTGGCACCCATGGTGCGCAGGATCGCGATGTCATGGCCCTTGTCCTTCACGAGAATGATGAGCCCGGAGATGATGTTGAGCGCGGCCACCAGCACGATCAGGGTCAGAATCATGAACATGACCGTGCGCTCGACCTGCAGCGCGCTGAAGAATGAAGAATTCCGCTGCCGCCAGTCGACGATATAAATCTGGCGTTCGGCCTTGTCGTTCACGAGTTGCCGGTATTGCACGATCTTGTCGGCGTTATCGGTGTAGACCTCGATCGCATTCACGTCGCCGTTGCGGTTGAAATAGGCCTGCGCTTCTTTGAGCGGCATGAACACGAATACGGAATCGTATTCCGACATGCCGATCTCGAAAATCGCCGCGACCTTGTAGGTCTTGATCCGCGGCGTCGTGCCCATCGGCGTGACCGCGCCGCGCGGCGAAACGAGCGTCACGTTATCGCCCGCGCGCACGGAAAGCTGGTCGGCGAGCCGCTTGCCGATCACCACACCCTGCCCCTCGTCGAAATTTTCGAGCGAGCCGAACTTGATATTCGGGCCGATGGCGGGAAGCGATTTCAGGTCCTTTTCGCGCAGTCCGCGCACCAGCACGCCGCCAGCGTGAAACGGCGACGACGCCAGCGCCTGTCCTTCGACCAGCGGGATCGCGGCCTTCACGCCGTCGATCTTCAAGATGCGCTCGGTGACCGCGTCGAAGTCGGTCAGCGGCGAGCCGATCGGCTGAATCAGCATGTGGCCGTTGAGGCCGAGAATCTTGTTCAGAAGCTCGTAGCGAAAGCCGTTCATCACCGCCATGACGATGATGAGCGTCGCGACGCCGAGCATGATGCCGACGAAAGAAAATCCCGCGATGACGGAAATGAATCCCTCCCGCCGCCGCGAACGAAGATAGCGGCCGGCAAGCATCCATTCGTATCGCGAGAACGGCGCTGTTCCGCTCTTCGCAGCCATGATCCCTCCTGACCGTCCCTTGGGTGCTTAGGCCGCGAGACGTCTCACCGCATCTTCAGGCGTTATCATCTCGCGCCCGCCGCCGGCGCGTTGCTTCAGTTCGATCTTGCCTTCCGCGAGCCCCTTCGGCCCAACCAGAATCTGATATGGCAACCCGATCAGATCGGCGGTCGCGAATTTCGCACCCGCGCGGTCGTCGGTGTCGTCGTAAAGCACTTCCACGCCGCGTGCGGTCAACTCGTTATAGAGTTTCTCGCAAGCCGCGTCGGTCGTGCCGTCGCCCTGCTTCAGATTGAGAATGCCGACCTTGAAGGGCGCAATCGCTTCCGGCCAGACGATACCGTTTTCGTCGTGGCTCGCCTCGATGATCGCCGCAACGAGCCGCGTCGGCCCGATGCCATAAGAGCCCATGTGGACGGGCGCGGTCACGCCGTCCGGCGTCTGCACTGACGCTTTCATCGGCTCGGAATATTTTGTGCCGAAATAGAAGATGTGGCCGACTTCGATACCGCGCGCGGACATCTGCTTGTCCGAAGGAATCGCGCCGAAGGCGGCCGCGTCGTGCTTCTCGGAAGTCGCGGCATAAAGCGAGGTCCATTTGCCGACGAGGCTTTCGAGTTCGTCCTTGCTGTCGAAGTTCACATTCGCCGCGGGTACGTCGAAGCCGAGATAGTCCTTGTGGCAGAAGACTTCGCTCTCGCCGGTCGAAGCGAGGATGATGAATTCGTGGCTGAGATTGCCGCCGATCGGACCGGTATCCGCCACCATCGGGATCGCCTTCAGGCCCATGCGCGCGAAGGTCCGCAGGTAAGCCACGAACATCTTGTTGTAGGAATGTTTCGCCCCCGCCGCATCGAGATCGAAGCTGTACGCATCCTTCATCAAAAATTCTCGCGAACGATAGACGCCGAAACGCGGGCGCACCTCGTCGCGGAATTTCCACTGCAGATGATAGAGATTGAGCGGAAGGTTTTTGTATGACTTCACATAGGCCCGGAAGATTTCCGTGATCATTTCTTCGTTAGTGGGCCCATAGAGCATTTCGCGCTCATGGCGATCTGAAATCCGCAACATTTCCTTGCCGTAGTCGTCGTACCGCCCAGACTCCCGCCACAGGTCTGCCGACTGGATGGTCGGCATCAGCATCTCGATCGCGCCGGAGCGGTTCTGCTCCTCGCGGATAATGTTGCAGACCTTGGCGAGCACCCGGTGGCCGAGCGGCAGCCAGGCATAGATTCCGGCCGCCTCCTGCCGGATCATGCCCGCGCGCAGCATCAGCCGGTGGGAGACGATCTCGGCGTCCTTCGGAGTATCGCGGAGGATGGGCAGGAAATAGCGGGAAAGGCGCATCAGGAAGGGGCTTTCGACTCATAAAAGCGGCTGAAGACGGGGCATGAACGCATATCGCGGCGGAATGACAAGCCCCGGAAATTGCGGAGGATCGTTGGCATTAAAACCATTACAGTATGTTGCAGCGCAAGAATGACAAGGCCGATCAAGCTGTTCTACGTTTCCAGACCGATTGGGAAGACGGCGAAAGCCGTGGGCCCAGGTCTCGGGAGGAAGAGAAACTGCCCCCGTCTGGCGCGCTAACGCGACGGCGGAAAAGGCGGTCACCGGAAGCGGGCGAGCTTTTCAAGCTCGCCCGTTATCTTTTTCCGCAAGCGTCCTACAACTCGATGATTTTGAACGGCAGCGGAAAGCTGTCGAGTGAAATCCAACCCGTTTTCCAGACCACAAAGCCCAGCAAGAACAGCACGGTCGAAGCGATCGTGGTCCAGATCGCCTTCCTCAGAATCTGCGGCAAGACCGGTGCACCGGGATCGACTCCTTCGCTCAGTGCGAGCCCCGCCTCCTTGTGCGAGCGCACGCCCCACGGCAGCACGGCGAACAGCACCGTCCACCAAAGGATGAAGTAGATCGCGACCGCGAGTCCGATGCTCATGGGTTACGCCTGCTCGATCTCCGTCAGCGTACCAAGAAAATCCTTGGGGTGCAGGAACAGGACCGGCTTGCCGTGGGCGCCGATCTTCGGATTGCCGTCGCCAAGTACGCGGGCACCAGTTGCCTTTAGCTGGTCGCGCGCCGCGAGGATGTCATCGACCTCGTAACAGACGTGATGCACGCCGCCTTCGGGATTTCGCTCCAGAAATTTCGCGATCGGCGAGTTTTCGCCGAGCGGCTCCAGCAACTCGATCTTGGTGTTCGGAAGCGTAATGAAAACGGTCGAAACGCCGTGGTCGGGCTGCGGCACGATCTCGGAGACTTCCGCGCCGAGCTTGGTCTTATAGACCTCGGACGCAGCCTTGATGTCCTTCACCGCAATCGCAACGTGATTGAGCCGGCCGATCATGATGCACCTCTACCGGAAACGCTTATACCTCGAGCACAAGCACATGGCAGGTGGGCTTCTTGCCCCATGCGGCATTGACCGCACCCCGCACGCTCCTGCGGATCGCCTCCTCCACCTCGGCCGGGTCCCGCCGCCGCGGCTTCGGCAGGCTCTCGAAGCCGGAATGCACCGCGTCCACGATCAGGTCGAACATGGAACCGTCCTTGCCCGACTGCTCCGGAATCCCGGCAAACTCTACGACCGGCTCGTCGGCAAGCTGGCCGCCGCGCGACAACGCAACGGCAATGGAAACGACACCCGCAAACGCGAGGCGTTTACGGTCTTTGACGACCGCGTCGTTCGCGGAAATCAGAAGCGCACCGTCTTTGTAAAGCCGCCCCGACTGGAACTGGTCGATAACGCCCGCAGACCCTGGTCCAAGCCGCACGATATCGCCGTTCATGCAGGATACGACTTCGTGAATCCCGGCTTCTTTTGCCAAGAGCGCGTTTTCGTGTAGGTGCAAAGCCTCGCCATGCACCGGGACGACGAGTTCGGGCTTCAGCCACTCGTACATTTTCTTGAGTTCGCCCCGCCGCGGATGACCCGACACGTGCACAAGCTCGGTGCGATCCGTCACGACCTCGATGCCCTTGCCGATGACCGCATTGATGATGCGGTTCACGGGTTTTTCGTTTCCGGGAATGGTGCGGGACGAAAGAATAACGGTATCACCCGGCGTCAGCTCAATCGCCGGATGATCATCGCTCGCAATGCGTGCGAGCGCCGCGCGCGACTCGCCCTGGCTGCCGGTGAGCAGCACCATGACCTTGTTCGGCGGCAGTGTCTGATACGCGTCGATGCCGCGGAACGGCGGCACGCCTTCAAGATAACCGAGTTCGCGAGCCACACCGATGACACGTTCCATCGCGCGGCCGACCACGATCACCTGTCGCCCACAGGCTTCCGCCGCGAGCGCGGCCGAACGCAGCCGTGCGACGTTGGACGCGAACGTCGTAACCGCGACCCGGCCCTTCGCCCGTCCGATTACTTTCTTGAGGCCCTCGGCGACATCAGCCTCGGATGGCGAAATGCCGTCGCGCACCGCGTTGGTGGAATCGCAGATGACGGCGCGCACTCCTTCTTCGCCGAGCGCGCGGAATTTCCGCTCGTCGGTAACTTCCCCCGCAATGGGCGTCGGATCGAGCTTCCAGTCGCCGGTATGCACCACCATGCCTGCGGAGGTGCGGATCGCGAGCGCATGGCTTTCCGGGATCGAATGGGCGACGGGGACGAACTCGACGTCGAACGAACCGACGGTCACGCGCCCGCCGACGGGCACAACCGTAATCGGAATCTCCGGCGCGTTCGGCTCCATCATCTTCTTCGACGCGATCAGTGTTGCCGTGAACGGCGTCGCATAGACCGGGACGCGAAGCTTAGGCCACAGATCGAACAGCGCGCCGACGTGGTCCTCGTGCCCGTGCGTCAGCACAATACCCTTCAGATCGCGCCTTTCCTCTTCGGCGAAGGCGACGTCCGCCATGATGAGGTCGATGCCCGGTGTGTCGTTGTCGCCGAACGACACGCCCATATCGACGCAAAGCCATTCGCGGCGATTGCCCGACGCAAGGCCATAGAGCGCGAGATTCATGCCGATCTCGCCAACACCGCCGAGCGGCGCAAACAGCAATTCTTGTTGCGGCTTGTTCAAAACGCTTACCGGCTTGCTGCCGGGAACACGTCACCGGCTCGAATGAGTTCACGATGACCGCCGGGAAGCGCCAGGACAAGCGCGCCTTCGCTATCGATTTCCTCGAAGCGTCCTTTGATGGCCCGCTCCGGTAGTTTCACTTCGATCTCCCGTCCGAGATCTTGCGCGCGCACGAGCCAGGAATTGCGCGTCTCGGAAAACGCGCGGCCCCGCTGCCATTGGGCGAGCCTATCCATCATCCGTTCGGCGAGACGAGAAAACAGTTGCGGCGGTGTCAGGGAAAATCCTTCGGCTGCAAAATCCGTCACGGGATAGGGAGTGTCCAAAGGATGATGCGCGCAATTCGTTCCCATGCCCACTACGACCGCCTGCCTGCCGGAAACTACCGAGCCCTCGACGAGAATACCTGCGAGCTTCTTTCCGTCGAGTAACAGGTCGTTCGGCCATTTCAGGCGAAGCCGTTCGGCGTCGAGCGATGGCAGGCAATCGCAGATCGCGTCATGCAGCGCGAGTGCTGCGACGAAGCAAATTTGGGGGCTCTGCGCGGGCGCTGCCGGGTCGTAAATCAGCAGCGTCGAATAGAGATTGCCGGGCTCCGAGATCCACTGCCTGCCGCGCCGCCCGCGTCCCGAAATCTGCCGGTCCGCGACGATCCATTGTTCCGGGGCGCCGGACGCTGCGCGCGTCAACGCTTCCGCGTTGGTCGAACCGATCTCGGAAAAATGAGCTACGGCAAGTCCGCCTGCGACAGCCGGAAATTCCGCCATCGTCAGAACAGCGACTTCGCCGCGGCATCCGCTGCCGCGACCAGCGGTCCGGGATAGACGAAGAACAGGATCGTAAAGGCACCCGAAAGTGCCAGCACGAAAGCTACCGCCCTCGGCATCGGCAGAAAGCGCTGCGCAGGTTCGTCGATGTACATAATCTTGACGATGCGCAAATAATAGTAGGCGCCGACAACACTCGCGAGCACGCCGATCACGGCAAGCGCATAGAACTTGCCCTGGATCGCAGCGAGGAAGACGTAGAACTTCGCGAAGAATCCCGCGAGCGGCGGAATGCCGGCGAGCGAGAACAGAAGCGCTGCGAGCACGAACGCCATCACCGGCTGCGTGCGCGAGAGGCCCGCGAGCTGGTCGATTTCCTCGATCTGGCCGCCGTCGCGGCGCATCGCGATCACGACCGCAAACGTACCGAGCGTCATCGCAAGATAGATCGTCATGTAGATCAAGACGCCCGAGACGCCTTCCGCAGTGCCGGGTGCAAGACCTACGAGGGCAAAGCCGACGTGGCCGATTGAAGAATAAGCCAACAGCCGCTTGATGTTCTTCTGGCCGATCGCCGCGAAGGCGCCGAGCACCATCGAAGCGATGGAGATAAAGACGATAATCTGCTGCCAGCTCAGGGCGATGTTCGGGAAGGCGCTGACCGCGACGCGCACGAACAGCGCGATGGCCGCAACCTTGGGAGCAGCCGCGAAGAACGCGGTAACCGGCGTCGGCGCGCCCTCGTAGACGTCCGGCGTCCACATGTGGAACGGCACAGCGGAAACCTTGAAGGCAAGCCCCGCGAACAGAAACACGATGCCGAACACGAGTCCGGTCGACGGCGACTTGGCGGCCGCCGCGATCCCCGCGAAGGAAACCGTGCCGGTAAAGCCGTACACCAGCGACGCGCCGTAAAGCAGCATCCCGGACGAGAGCGCACCGAGCACAAAATACTTCAAGCCCGCTTCGGTCGAGCGCACATTTTCCCGGTCGATGGCTGCGATCACGTAGAGCGCGAGCGACATCAATTCGATGCCGAGATAGAGCGCGATCAGATCGCGCGCCGAAACCATCACCATCATGCCGGCGACGGACAAGAGCACCACAACCGAGAACTCGAAGCGGTTGAGCTTGTGATTGCGCCAGAACGGCATCGACATGACGAGTGCTGCCGCCGCGCCGATCAAGATCAGAATTTTAAAGAAGCGCGCGAACGCGTCGATCACGATGCTGCCGCCGAAGAGTTCGGCAGGCGCAGACGGCTGCATGAAGATCAGCACGGCCGCGATTGCGATCACGACGAGCGCACCAACCTCGACGATGGGCGTACTGCCTTCGCCCCGGAACACGCCGAGCATCAAAAGCAGCATCGCGCCGATCACGACGACGAGTTCGGGCAGCACCGGCATGAGGGAATTGAGCGTCATGGCGGCTATTGCACTCCGAGCAGCGCGGCCTTTGCAGGCGCAAGCGCAGCTTTCGTCTGCGCGACGAGATTGGCGACTGATGCCGCGCTCATGTCGAGCACCGGCGCGGGATAGAAGCCGAAAAAGAGCGTCAGGATTACAAGCGGCGCGAGGATCGCAATTTCGCGTGTTTCGAGGTCGGTGATGCTCTTGAGACTGTCTTTCTCGAGCGCCCCGAACACCACTCGGCGATAGAGCCAGAGCGCGTAGGCCGCGGATAAGATGACGCCCGAAGTCGCGAACACCGCGACCCAGGTATTCGCCTTGAACGCGGAAATCAGCGCGAGCAATTCGCCGACGAACCCGCTGGTGCCCGGCAAGCCGCAGTTCGCCATCGTGAACAGCATGAACACCGCGGCATAAATCGGCATGCGGTTCACAAGGCCGCCATAGGCCGCGATCTCGCGCGTGTGCATCCGGTCATAGACCACGCCGACGCAAAGGAAGAGCGCGCCCGACACGATACCGTGCGACACCATCTGGAACACCGCCGCCTGCACGCCTTCGTTCGAGAAGGTGAACATGCCGAGCGTGACGAAGCCCATATGCGCGACCGACGAATAGGCGATCAGCTTCTTGATATCCTCCTGCATCAGCGCGACCAGCGAGGTGTAGATGATCGCGACGACCGAGAGGAAGAACATCATCGGCGCGAACAGTTCCGATGCATGCGGGAACATGGGCAGCGAGAACCGCAGGAAACCGTAGCCGCCCATCTTCAGAAGTACCGCGGCCAGAATGACCGAACCCGCGGTCGGCGCCTCGACGTGCGCGTCCGGCAGCCACGTATGCACCGGCCACATCGGCAGCTTCACCGCGAACGACGCGAAGAACGCGAGCCACAACCAGGTCTGCATCCCGCGCGGGAAGCCATACGTTAAGAGCTTCACGATGTCGGTCGTGCCCGCCTGATAATACATCGCCATGATCGCGAGCAGCATCAGCACCGAACCCGCGAGCGTGTAGAGGAAGAACTTGAAGCTCGCATAGACGCGCCGCGCGCCGCCCCAGACGCCGATGATCAGGAACATCGGGATCAAGCCGCCTTCGAAGAAGACGTAGAACAACACGATGTCGAGCGCCGAGAAGGTGCCCACCATCAGCGTCTCGAGGATCAGGAAAAGGACCATGAATTCCTTCACCCGCTTCTCGATCGCATGCCAAGCCGAAAGGATCGTGATCGGCATCAGGAAGGTCGTCAGGATCACGAACGGCAGCGAAATTCCATCGACGCCCATCTTGTAGCGGATGGTGCCCCCTAACCACGGATGATCCTCGACGAACTGGAAGCCCGGATTGCTCTTGTCGAAGCCGGTGATCAGAAAGATCGAAACGACGAAGGTGACGACGGTCGTCCACAACGCGACCCAGCGCGCGTTGCGCTTCGCAGCCTCGTCGTCGCCCCGCAGAAGCAGGATGAAAACCGCGCCGACGAGCGGCAGGAAGGTCGTGACCGAAAGAATGGGCCAGGTCGCCATCACGCAGCTCCCTTGAACAGGAACCAGGTGATGAGCGCGGCGACGCCGATCAGCATGACAAATGCATAATGATAGAGATAGCCGGTCTGCAGCCGCACCACGCCGCGCGTGACATCGAGCACGCGCGCGGAGACGCCGTTCGGGCCGAAGCCGTCAATCAGCCAGCCGTCACCCTTCTTCCAGAGGAAGCGGCCGACGGCCTTCGCCGGACGCACGAACAGGAAGTCGTAAATCTCGTCGAAGTACCACTTGTTCAACAGGAAGCGGTACAGCACGTCCTGCTGCTTCGCGAGCGCGACCGGCAGGCGCGGGTTCACCATGTAGAACCAGTACGAGACGAGGAAGCCGCCCGCCATCATCACCGTCGGCAGCCACGGCACCCAGCCCGGAATTTCATGCATCGCGTGCAGGATGTGCCAGTTGTCGTGCGAAAACAGCGAGTGGCGGAAGAACTTCTCGACGCCTTCTTCGTAAATGAACACGCCCTTGAAGGCGAAGCCGAGCACCAGCGCGCCGGTTGCAAGGATCGCGAGCGGGATCAGCATCACCAGCGGCGATTCGTGCGCGTGATCGTAGGTGTGATGATCGGCGCGCGTCTCGCCGTGGAAGGTCATGAATACGAGGCGCCACGAATAGAACGAGGTCAGCGCCGCGGCGATCACGGTCATGTAGAAGGCGTAGGCCGCCATCGAGTTATGGCCCGCGAAGGCGGCCTCGATGATCGCATCCTTGGAGAAGTAACCGGCGGTGAACGGGAAGCCGGTGAGCGCGATCGTGCCGATGAACATCATCGCATAGGTGAACGGGATCTTCTTCCAGAGCCCGCCCATGTTGCGCATGTCCTGCTCGTGATGCATCGCGTGGATCACCGAGCCGGCGCCGAGGAACAGGAGCGCCTTGAAGGCGGCATGCGTGAAGAGATGGAACATGCCGACCGAATAGGCGCCGACGCCCATCGCAACGAACATGTAGCCGAGCTGCGAGCAGGTTGAGTACGCAATCACGCGCTTGATGTCGTTCTGCACGAGACCGACGGTCGCCGCGAAGAACGCGGTGGTCGCACCGAAGAACGTCACGACCGTGAGCGCGCTCGGTGCAAGCTCGAATAGCGGCGACAGACGCGCGACCATGAACACACCGGCGGTCACCATGGTCGCCGCGTGAATGAGCGCGGAAACCGGCGTCGGGCCTTCCATCGCGTCCGGCAGCCAGGTGTGCAGCAGGAACTGCGCGGACTTGCCCATCGCGCCGACGAACAAGAGCAGGCAGATCACGGTGAGCGCGTCGAAATTGCCGCCGAAGATATGAATGGTCTTGCCGGTCAGAGATTTTGCTTCCGCGAAGATCGTCTCGAAACCGACCGAGCCGATCATCGCGAATACCGCGAAGATGCCGAGCGCGAAGCCGAAGTCGCCGACGCGGTTCACGACGAAAGCCTTGATCGCCGCCGCGTTCGCCTCCGGCTTCTGGTACCAGAAGCCGATCAGGAGATAGCTCGCTAAGCCCACGCCTTCCCAGCCAAAGAATAGCTGCACGAGGTTGTCGGCGGTGACCAGCGCGAGCATCGCGAAGGTGAACAGCGAAAGGTACGCGAAGAAGCGCGGGCGGTGCGGGTCTTCGTGCATATAGCCGATCGAATAGAGATGCACGAGCGCGGAAACGCTGTTGACGACGATCAACATGACCGCGGTCAGCGTATCGACGCGCAGCGCCCATTCGACCTTGAGGTCGCCCGCCGAAATCCACGTGAATAGCGGAACGCGCAGATCCTTGCCGTAGAAGCCGACGTCGAAGAACGCGACCCACGACAAGCCGGCTGCGATCATCAGGAAGACGGTTGTGACGATTTCCGAGGGGCGCGCACCCAAGACGCGGCCAAACAACCCCGCGATCAGCGCGCCGGCGAGCGGCAGGAAAACAATGAAGTGATACATCGTCATTGTTGCATCAGCCCTTCATTGCATTGATGTCTTCGACCGCGATCGAGCCGCGGTTGCGGAAGAACACGACGAGGATCGCAAGACCGATCGCGGCTTCTGCGGCGGCGACGGTTAGCACGAGAAGCGCAAAAATCTGCCCGACGATGTCGTTCAGGAACGCCGAGAACGACACGAGATTGATGTTCACCGCGAGCAGGATCAATTCGACCGACATCAGGATGACGATCACGTTCTTCCGGTTCAGGAAGATGCCGAGAATCCCGAGCGTGAACAGGATCGCGGCGACGGTGAGATAATGCGGCAGCCCGATCATCAGATGCCCTCACCCGTCTTGACTTTCACGACCTCGATCGCTGTGTCGCGCGTGCGCGCGTTCTGCGACGAGATGTTCTGCCGCTTCACGTTCACGCGGTGATGGAGCGTCAGCACGATTGCGCCGATCATCGCGACCAGGAGCACAAGACCCGCGATCTGGAAGTAATGCACGTAGGTCGTGTAGAGCACGCGGCCGATCGCTTCGGTGTTGGTTACTTGGCTCGCATTCGGGATCGGCGCTTTGATCGCGCTTGCAATCCCCGGCCCCACGGCCCAGGTGCCGACCACCAGCACGAGTTCGACCAGAAACACGAGCCCGACCAGCGCGCCAATCGGGAGATATTGCAGAAAGCCCTCACGCAGTTCCGCGAAGTCGACGTCGAGCATCATCACGACAAACAGGAACAGCACCGCGACCGCGCCGACATAAACCACGACCAAAATCATCGCGAGAAATTCGGCGCCGATCAGCAGGAACAGTCCCGCCGCGTTCACGAAGGTCAGGATCAGCCACAACACGGAGTGCACGGGGTTGCGGCCCGCAATCACCATGAAGGCGCTTGCGACCGCGACCGCCGAGAACAGATAGAAGAAGAAAGCCGGAACGGTCATGTCGATCACCGGTACGGCGCGTCGAGCGAAATGTTCTTCGCTATCTCGCGCTCCCAGCGGTCGCCGTTCGCAAGCAGCCGCTCTTTATCGTAGTAGAGTTCTTCGCGCGTCTCGGTCGCGAATTCGAAGTTCGGTCCTTCGACGATGGCGTCGACCGGGCACGCTTCCTGGCAGAGCCCGCAATAGATACACTTCACCATGTCGATGTCGTAGCGCGTGGTGCGGCGCGTGCCGTCGTTCCTGCGCGGACCGGCCTCGATGGTGATGGCCTGCGCCGGGCAGATCGCTTCGCAAAGCTTGCAGGCGATGCAGCGTTCTTCGCCGTTCGGATAGCGGCGCAGCGCGTGTTCACCGCGGAAGCGCGGCGAGAGATAGCCTTTCTCGAAGGGATAATTCAACGTCGATTTCTTCGCGAAGAAATAGCGCATCGCGAGGAAGAACGCCGAGACGAACTCCCACAGGAATATCTGGCGGGCGGCGCGGTCGAGTTTCATTTCGGTGCCCACCCCGTGAAGTGAAGAACGGCGGCGACGGCGACGACCATAACCAGCGACAGCGGCAGGAATACTTTCCAGCCAAGCCGCATCAACTGGTCGTAGCGGTAGCGCGGCACGATCGCCTTCGCCATCGCGAACAGGAAGAACATGAAGCAGACTTTGATCACGAACCAGACGATGCCCGGCAGCCAGTTAAACGGCGCGACATCGAACGGCGGCAACCAGCCGCCGAGGAACAGGATCGTGCCCATCGCGCACATCGTGACGATGGCGACATATTCGCCGAGCATGAACAGGAGATACGGCGTCGAGGAATACTCGACCATGAAGCCGGCGACGAGTTCGGACTCAGCTTCCACGAGATCGAACGGCGGGCGGTTCGTTTCCGCAAGCGCCGAGATGTAGAACACCACGAACATCGGCAGGAGCGGCAGCCAGTACCACTGGAACATGCCCCAAGGGCCGTTCTGCGCTTCGACGATCTTGGTCAGATTGAGCGAGCCCGCGCAGAGCAAGACGGTGATGATGACGAAGCCGATGGAGACCTCATAGGAAACCATCTGCGCCGCCGAGCGGAGTGCCGCGAGGAACGGGTACTTCGAGTTCGACGCCCAGCCGGCCATGATCACGCCGTACACCGTGAGCGACGAGATCGCGAAGATATAAAGAATGCCGACGTTGATCTCGGCAATCGACCAGCCCGGATGCACCGGGATCACGGCCCACGCAGCCAGCGCGAGCACGCAGGTGACGAGCGGTGCCAGCAGGAACACGCCCTTGTTCGCGCCCGCAGGAATGATCGGCTCTTTCAGCACGAACTTCAGAAGATCGGCGAAGGATTGCAGCAGGCCGAACGGCCCGACCACGTTCGGACCGCGGCGCATCTGCACCGCCGCCCAGATCTTGCGGTCGGCCAAAAGGATGTAGGCGATGAAGATCAGCAGCGCGACGAGCAGCAACACGCTCTGCGCGAGAATGATGATGATCGGCCACAGCGTCTGCCAGAAGAAATCGACCATCGCGCGTTACTCCGCCGCTTGCGGGAGCTTGCCCGCGGCCAGCCGCGAACATTCCGCCATGATGGCCGACGCCCGCGCGATCGGATTGGTGAGATAGAAGTCAATCACCGGCGACTTGAAGCCGGTCTTCTTCGCCTCGCCGCCGAGCTTCGAGAGCGCTGCGAGCTGAGACGCATCCGCTGGCACGATCTGGTCGAGCTTCGCGAGATGCGGATGCGCCGCGAACATCCGCTGGCGCAGCGCACTCAAGGAATCCCACGGCAGCTTGTGGCCGATCACGTCGGAAAGCGCGCGCAGGATCGCCCAATCCTCACGCGCGTCACCCGGCGCAAACGCCGCGCGCTTCGCAAGCTGCGGACGGCCTTCGGTATTCACGAAGATGCCGGACTTCTCGGTGTAGGCGGCGGCCGGAAGAATGACGTCCGCACGATGCGCGCCGCGGTCACCATGCGTGCCGATGTAAACCACGAAAGCGTCGCTATCGACTTCGATCTCGTCCGCGCCGAGCAGGAACAGCACACCGAGCGACTTCGCCTTCGCCATCTGCGTCGCAGTCAAGCCGCCCTCGCCCGGTACGGCGCCGACGTCTAACGCACCGACGCGCGAGGCCGCCGTGTGCAGCACGGAGAAACCGTTCCAGCCGTCGGCAATGCCGCCGACTGAATGGACGGACTTCGCGAACATCGAAAGCACTGCTTCGCCGTCGGGGCGCGCAAGCGCACCTTGACCGATCAGCCAGATCTGCTTCTTGAGTTGCGCTTTCTTGTGCTTCACGAAATCGGCAAGCGTCTCCGGTCCAGCGCCGAGATAGGCGTAGTCATAAGTCAGGTCGGCCTTTTCGCCGATCACGCCGATCTTGAAGTCGCCGGCACGCCAGCGCTTGCGGATGCGCGCGTTGATGACTGGCGCTTCGCGGCGCGGATTGGCGCCGATGATCATCAGTCCGTCGGCCTGTTCGATGCCGGCAATGGTCGCGTTGAAGAGATAGCTCGCGCGTCCGTATTTCGGGTGAAGCACCGAACCGTCCTGGCGGCAGTCGAGGTTCGGCGAGCCGATCGCATCCATAAGCGCCTTGATCGCGAACGCTTCTTCCGTCGTCGAAAGATCGCCAACGATCGCGCCGACTTTCTTCGCGTCGAGCCCGCGCATCTTGTCCGCGATAGCAGCAAAAGCATCCGACCAGCTCGCACGCACGAGCTTGCCCTTGATGCGGACATAGGGCTTGTCGAGCCGCTGCGTGCGCAACCCGTCCCAGATGAAGCGCGACTTGTCGGAGATCCACTCCTCGTTCACGTCTTCATGGAGACGCGGGAGGATGCGCTGCACTTCGCGCCCGCGCACATCGACGCGGATATTGGAGCCTGCCGCATCCATCGCGTCCACGCTCTCGGTCTTGGTCAGTTCCCAAGGCCGCGCTTGGAACGCATAAGGCTTCGAAGTCAGCGCGCCGACCGGGCAAAGGTCGATGACGTTGCCCTGCAATTCGGACGACATCGCCTGCTCGAGATAGGTCGTGATCTCCATGTCCTCGCCGCGGCCGATCGCGCCGAGTTCGGCGACGCCCGCAACTTCCGTAGTGAAGCGGACGCAACGCGTGCAGTGGATGCAGCGCGTCATGATCGTCTTCACCAAGGGGCCGATATATTTGTCTTCGACCGCGCGCTTGTTCTCGTGATAGCGCGATTTGTCGACACCATAGGCCATGGCCTGATCCTGCAAGTCGCACTCGCCGCCCTGATCGCAGATCGGGCAGTCGAGCGGATGGTTGATCAGCAGGAATTCCATCACGCCTTCGCGCGCCTTCTTCACCATCGGCGTCTTGGTGTTGACGACCGGCGGCTCGCCGTTCGGACCCGGACGGCAATCACGCACCGCCCAGGCACACGACGCGACCGGCTTCGGCGAACCTTTCAGCTCGACGAGACACATGCGGCAGTTGCCGGCGATCGAAAGCCGCTCGTGGAAACAGAAGCGCGGGATCTCGGCACCCGCCGCCTCGCACGCCTGAAGAAGCGTGTACTCGGCCGGTACTTCGATTTCTTTTCCGTCGACGACGATTTTCGTCACTGCTTCGGCTTCCTGTTCGGTTTTCTTACGCGTCGATCGGCCAACGCTTGAATGCCCAGACCCAGAGGAAAATCAGGTTCACAAGCGGAATGAAGGCGACCAGAATCCAGAGCCGCGAGTGGCCCGTGCGCGCGAGCAACTGCATCACCGGCACCCCGAAGATCGCGAAATAGAACGCAAGAATAAGAATGTAAAACAGCGCGCCAGCGCCCGCTCCGAAATCAGTGCTCATGAACGTCCCCCGTTGTTGCTAATGCGCATTTCAAAACCAGCTTCTCTGACCGACTTCATAGGTCTCATAGAACTCTTCGTCCGACTTCGTCAGATAGATGATGCCTTCCACCAGAGCGATCACGCTGATGATGATGGTCGGAATGCCGAGCAGAATGAAGCCGAAGATAAACAGGAGCAGCATGATGATGCCCGCGCCTGCGTATCCGAGATAAAATTTATGAATGCCGAGACCGCCGAGCAGGATCGCAAGCAGCCCCGCCGCGATCTTCGATTTCTGGCCGACCTGACCGGTCGATGCCGCCGCGCCAAGCACGAAAATATCCGTGGCCTGACGCCCGGTGACGTCGAAGTCGACATCGGTGCCGGGCCGCACGGAACGTACATTGCCGCCGAGCGAACCGCGCACGAACTCGTAACGGTTTCCGTCATCGCCGCTGATGATGCCGCGGCCTTGATCGTTGTCGTAGGCTAACACCCTGCCACGCATCGACTCCCCCTATTCCGCTGCCACGAGCACACTGTCGCTATGCGGGTTCGCCGCGTAGTCGTCGATGCGCTTCTCGATGTCATGCCGGAAGTGGCGGATAAGGCCCTGCACCGGCCACGCCGCCGCGTCGCCGAGCGCACAGATGGTGTGGCCTTCGACCTGCCCGGCGACATCGAGCAGAAGATCGATTTCCTTTTTCTGCGCGCGGCCTTCGGCCATGCGCGTCAGCACGCGCCACATCCACCCCGTTCCTTCGCGGCACGGTGTGCACTGGCCGCAGCTCTCGTGCTTGTAGAAATAGGAGATGCGCGCGATTGCGCGCACGACATCGGTGGATTTATCCATCACGATGACGGCCGCGGTGCCGAGACCTGATTTCAATTCCTTCAACGCGTCGAAATCCATCGGGCAATCGACGATCTGCGCCGCCGGCACGATCGGCACTGACGAACCGCCCGGGATGCAGGCCAGAAGATTGTCCCAGCCTCCGCGAATGCCGCCGCAATGCTTGTCGATAAGTTCGCGGAACGGAATGCTCATCGCTTCTTCAACGTTGCACGGCTGATTGACGTGGCCAGAGACGCAGAAAAGCTTGGTGCCGGCGTTGTTCGGGCGTCCGAAGCCCGAGAACCATGCCGCACCCCGGCGCAGAATATCGGGCGCAACCGCGATCGACTCCACGTTGTTCACCGTGGTCGGGCAGCCGTAGAGACCGACGTTCGCCGGGAATGGTGGCTTCAGCCGCGGCATGCCCTTCTTGCCTTCGAGGCTTTCGAGCAGCGCGGTTTCTTCGCCGCAGATATAGGCGCCCGCGCCATGATGGACGTAGAGGTCGAAGTCCCAGCCGCATTTGTTTTTCTTGCCGAGCAAGCCAGCTTCATAAGCCTGCTCGATCGCGGCCTCCAGGCGCTCGCGCTCGTGGATGTACTCGCCGCGCACATAGATGTAGCCAGTATGTGCGTTCATCGCGAAGCCGGCGATCAGGCAGCCTTCGATGAGAAGATGCGGATCGTGCCGCATGATCTCGCGGTCTTTGCACGTGCCGGGCTCGGACTCGTCGGCGTTGACGACGAGATAGCTCGGCCGCCCGTCGGTGGATTCCTTCGGCATGAACGACCACTTGAGCCCGGTCGGGAATCCCGCGCCGCCGCGCCCGCGCAGGCCGGAGGCTTTCATCTCGTTGATGATCCAGTCGCGGCCCTTTGTGATGATGGCTTTGGTGCCATCCCACGCGCCACGCTGCATCGCGCCCTTGAGGCCCCAATCGTGGACACCGTAGAGATTCCGGAAGATGCGGTCTTTATCGGCGAGCATCTTACTTCTCCTCGCCTTTCAGGGTCGTCAGGCCGCCGGACGGGGCGGAATACTGCCGGTCGATTTGCGGACCGACCTTCACCTTCTTGCCCGCCTTCAGATCGTTCATCAGCTTTTCGAGCAACTCGGGCGTGAGATCCTCGTAGTAATCGTCGTTGATCTGCACCATCGGCGCATTCACGCAGGCGCCGAGGCACTCGACTTCAAGCCAGGAAAACTTTCCGTCTTTCGAGACTTCACGCTGTTCGCCGATCCGCTTCTTGCAGACCTTGATCAGGTCTTCGGCGCCGCGTAGCGCGCAGGGCGTGGTGCCGCAGACCTGGATAAAATATTCGCCGACCGGCTCGAGATTGAACATCGTGTAGAAGGTCGCGACTTCGAGTACGCGGATATGCGCCATGCCGAGCATGTCGGCGACGTGGCGGATCGCGGCTTCTGGCAGCCAGCCGCCGGCTTGCTTCTGCGCCTGCCACAAGAGCGGGATCACCGCGGAGGCCTGCCGGCCTTCAGGATACTTCGCAATCTGCTTCTTCGCCCACTCTTCGTTCTTCTTGTTGAACGAAAAACTCTTGGGCTGTTCTGCTGCGAGACGACGGACGGACATTAGCGGTCAACCTCACCGAACACGATGTCGAGCGAGCCCAGGATCGCCGACACGTCCGCGAGCATGTAGCCGCGCGAGAGATAATCCATCGCCTGCAGATGCGCGAAGCCGGGCGCGCGGATCTTGCAGCGATACGGTTTGTTGGTGCCGTCCGAGACGAGATAGACGCCGAACTCGCCCTTCGGCGCTTCGACCGCGGCGTAAACTTCGCCCGCCGGTACGTGAAAGCCTTCGGTATAGAGCTTGAAGTGATGAATGAGCGCTTCCATCGAGCGCTTCATCTCGCCGCGCTTCGGCGGCACAATCTTCTGGTCGCGCGCCGAGACCGGACCTTTTTCCTTGTCGAGCCGGTCGAGGCACTGCTTCATGATCCGGATCGACTGGCGCATCTCTTCCATGCGGATGTGATAGCGGTCGTAGCAGTCGCCGTTCTTGCCGATCGGAATATCGAATTCCATGTCGGCGTAGCATTCGTAGGGTTGGGACTTGCGCAGGTCCCACGCAGCGCCCGAGCCGCGCACCATCACGCCCGAGAAACCCCAGGCCCACGCTTCTTCCAGCGTCACGATGCCGATGTCGGCGTTGCGCTGCTTGAAGATGCGGTTCTCGGAAAGCAGGCGGTCGAGATCATCGACCACTTTAAGGAACGGATCGCAGAACGCGCGGATGTCGTTGACGAGTTGCTGCGGAATATCCTGATGCACGCCGCCGACGCGGAAATAGGCCGCGTGCATGCGCGAGCCGGATGCGCGCTCATAGAAGATCATGAGCTTCTCGCGCTCTTCGAAGCCCCAGAGCGGCGGAGTCAGCGCGCCGACGTCCATCGCCTGCGTCGTGACATTAAGGAGATGCGAAAGGATGCGGCCGATTTCGGAATAGAGCACGCGGATCAGTTGCCCACGGATCGGCACTTCGATGCCGAGGAGCTTCTCTACCGCAAGGCAAAAGGCATGCTCCTGATTCATCGGCGCGACGTAATCGAGCCGGTCGAAATACGGGATCGCCTGCAGATAGGTCTTCGCTTCGATCAGCTTCTCGGTGCCGCGATGAAGCAGGCCGATATGCGGGTCGACGCGCTCGACGATTTCGCCGTCGAGTTCGAGCACGAGACGCAACACACCGTGCGCCGCCGGGTGCTGCGGACCGAAGTTGATCGTGAAATTTCTGGTCGGCGTCTGTTCGTTCATGCCGCCGCCTTTGCCGCTTTCGCAGCGACGCGCTCATCGAACTTCGCGCGGTTGATGACAAAGCGCTCATGCGTGCCGCCGCCGATCTTGTCGACGCCGTCATGACCCGCGACCGTAAACTTCACGCGCTTGCCGTCGACTTCGGTAATCTCGCAATCCACCGTGACGACCATGCCCGGAGGCGTGGCCGCATCATGCGAGAAGTTCACTTGCGTACCGAGGCTGCCCTCGCCTTCGTCGAGATGCTGCGCGAGTAATTCGGTGCAGCACCACTCGAACAGGCCGACCATAAAGCCGGTTGCGAAAACCGAAGGCATGCTGAGAAAGCTTTTCGAGTCCGCGAACAGCGCGGGCACGGTCTGCTTGTCCGTCACTTCAAAAACGAGGCGGTGTTTCAGTCCGGGCTTCAGCGAGGCTTTCACTTCTTCGCCTCCGCTTTGGCCTTCTCGTCGCCGGGCAGCACATAGTCGGTGCCTTCCCACGGCGAGAGGAAATCGAAATTGCGGAATTCCTGCGCGAGCCGCACCGGCTCGTAAACCACGCGCTTCACTTCGTCGTCCCAGCGCACTTCGACAAAACCGGTGAGCGGGAAATCCTTGCGCAACGGGTGACCCTCGAAGCCATAGTCGGTCAAGAGCCGGCGAAGCTCGGGATGGCCCGTGAACAGGATGCCGTAAAGATCGTAGGCTTCGCGCTCGAACCAGTTCGCGCCCGGAAAGATGTCGCATACCGAAGGCACCGGCGTCTGCTCGTCCGTCTGCACTTTCACCCGCACGCGAACATTCTTCTTGGGCGACAGCAGGTGATAGACGACGTCGAAGCGCTTTTCGCGCGTCGGATAGTCCACGCCGCAGACATCGATGATGTTGATGAACTGGCACTTCTTGTCGTCGCGAAGAAACTTCATTACCGCGGCGATCTGCGCCGCATCGGCATCTACGTTCAGTTCGCCGTAGGCGACATTGATCCCTGTCACCCCTTTTGCGCGAGCGATGTGTTCTCCGAGTTCGTGCAGCGCTTCGTCAGCCATCGCAAAGCCTCAGCGCTCGATGGTGCCGGTGCGGCGGATTTTCCGCTGCAACAGCAGAATGCCGTACAAAAGCGCCTCCGCGGTCGGCGGGCAGCCCGGCACGTAAATGTCCACCGGCACGATGCGGTCGCATCCGCGCACGACGGAATAAGAATAATGATAATAGCCGCCGCCGTTCGCGCAGGATCCCATCGAGATCACGTAGCGCGGCTCCGGCATCTGGTCATAGACCTTGCGCAATGCGGGCGCCATTTTATTGGTCAGCGTGCCGGCGACGATCATCACGTCGGACTGGCGCGGGGACGCGCGCGGCGCAAAGCCGAAGCGCTCGACGTCGTAGCGCGGCATCGAGACCTGCATCATCTCGACCGCGCAGCAGGCGAGACCGAAGGTCATCCACATCAGGGAGCCGGTACGCGCCCAGTTGATCAGGTCGTCGGTCGCGGTGACGAGGAAGCCCTTGTCGGCGAGCTCGTTGGACAGGCCCTGATAGAACGGATCGTCCGACCCTACCGGCTTACCAGTGTTCGGATCGAGAATGCCTTTGGGCGCGGGCGCGACTAATCCCATTCCAGCGCCCCCTTCTTCCACTCGTAGATGAAGCCGATGGTGAGCACGCCGAGGAACACCATCATCGACCAGAAGCCGAACGAGCCCAGTTCCCCGAACACGATCGCCCACGGGAACAGGAATGCGACTTCGAGATCGAAAATGATGAAGAGGATCGCCACCAGATAGAAGCGCACGTCGAACTTCATGCGCGCGTCATCGAAGGCGTTGAATCCGCATTCGTAGGCCGAAAGCTTTTCGGGATCGGGATTCTGATAGGCAAGCAGAAACGGAGAAACGAGGAGCGCCAGGCCGATTACGGTCGCAACGCCAATAAAAACAACGACCGGAAGATAATCGTGGACAAGGACGGCCATCAGAAAACCCTCACGGGGCAAGATCGCCTTCGGGCGAAGGCGGGCCTTTCGATCTCGCAGATGCGAATAATTCGAAAGACGGTAGGGAGTTAACGCAGCCCCCTAGGGGAAGCAAGGGCGCAAAAGGTCCGAATACGGGATATTCCAACGACTTCCCGCCATGCGCGAAGCCAGCTAGGCTGTTCCCGCTGCTTTGCGAAGGAAATGTGATGCGGACCCTCACAAGCGCTTACCCCTCGCCCCGAATCTACTGGATTCCGGCGGCCGCGATTCTTATCGCGAGTTGTTCCAGTACCGGCTTCAATTTGAACAGCCTCACCGGGCCCGCCAACACGCCGCCCGCATATCAGGCCGATCAGATCGTCGGAAAATACGGGCTGGCCGCCTACCAGCGCGACGAAGACCGGACCCGCACCGAAGCCGAAGCCCGGCAGCAGTGCCGCCAGCCCTATGAAATTGTGAAGGGGCCGAACGGCGGTGTGCTCATGCATCTCGCCGACCAGTCGCAGCCGACCGAGTTGCAGTTGAAGGGAGCAGCCGGCGGCAAAACCTTCATCGGCCCGGAAGGCGACGCGGGCGGCGATCAGGACCGTGAAGTCGTTTCCTTCGACGGCAAGGTTCTAATTCTGCGCTGGGTCGATACCGAAGTCGCATCGCGCTATGGGACCGCCATCTACGTCCGCTGCGACGGCATCCCGCCGGCGAAGAAAAAGGCGCCGCCACGAAAGAAAGCCCCGCCGAAAGCGAAGGCGCCCGCGAAGCAGCTTCAGCCGGCGCCGGTGGAGTCGCCGCCGCAAAACGCGCCCGTGTTCACGGAGCCGCCGAGAGACCCGAACAACTAACGGATCGGCGGCGCGTACTGGATGCCGCCGGTGCTCCAGAGCTGGTTGAGCCCGCGCGGGATCATCACCTTCGACTTCATGCCGATATTGCGCTCGTACACGTCGCCATAGCTGCCGACGTGGCGCACGATGCGCACGACCCAGTCGCGCGTTAGCCCAAGCTTTTCGCCGTAATCGCCGTCGCGGCCCAAGAGCCGCTTTAGATCCGCCTTCTCGGATTTCAGTGCGTCGTCGAGCTTCGCGGTATGTACGCCGAGTTCGTCGGCGTTCAGCATCGCGAAGTGAACCCACTTGACGATATTGAACCACTGTTCGTCGCCCTGGCGCACCACCGGCCCGAGCGGCTCCTTTGAAATCACGTCGGCCAGAATGGTGTGGCTCATTGCATTCGGAAGCTCGAGCCGCAGCGCATAGAGCTGCGAAACGTCCGCCGAGATGACTTCGCACTTCCCGGACTCGTAAGCCTTCACGAGTTCGCCGACATTCGGCAGCTTCACGATCTCGAAGCGCATGCCGTTCTGGTTGAAGTAGTCGGTTAGATTGAGTTCGGTCGTCGTGCCTTCCTGCACGCAGATCTTCACGTTCGAAAGATCCATCGACGTCATCAGGTTCTGCCGCTTCTTCAGCATGAAGCCCTGACCGTCATAATAAGTGACGCCGGCGAAGGTGATCCCTTCGGCCTCGCGGCCGAGCGTCCAGGTCGAATTGCGCGAGAGAATGTCGATCTTACCGGCCTTCAACGCGTCGAAACGCTCGGCGGCGTTGAGCGGCACATAGGTCACTTTCTTCGGATCGTCGAAGATTGCCGCCGCGAGCGCGCGGCAAAAATCGACATCGAAGCCCGACCAGTTGCCCTTGCCGTCGTCCTGCGAAAATCCCGGCAGTCCCTGGCTGACGCCGCAGACGAGCGATCCACGGTCTTTCACAGCCTTGAGCGTCTGTGCGTTCGCCACCGTCACCGCGCCAAGCAACGCGAGCGTCGCGCAGAGTGCCGTTTTCATTTTCAACATCGCTATCTCTCCTCGCGCTTCACATCGTCGGCGCGTGCTTGACGATCACGCGCGTGCCGATCGGCACGCGATCGAACAGATCGATCACGTCGTTATTGACCATGCGGAAACATCCCGACGAGACCGCATGACCGATGGTGTGCGGCTGGTTGGTGCCGTGGATGCGGTAGATCGTGGTGCCGATGTAGAGCGCGCGCGCGCCGAGCGGATTGCCCGGTCCGCCGGCCATGAAGCGCGGCAAATAAGGCTGGCGCTCGATCATCTCCGGCGGCGGACGCCAGTCCGGCCACTCCGCCTTGCGGGTGATCTTGTGAAGTCCCTGCCAGGTAAAGCCGTCGCGGCCGACGCCCACGCCGTAGCGCAGCGCTCGGTTATTCCCCATCACGAGATAAAGATAGCGTTCGCTGGTGTGGATGATGATGGTGCCCGGCTCTTCGTTGGTCCGAAAAAAAACCACCTGCTTTTGGAACTGGGGTGCGGCTTCCTGCTGTTCTGGGACGACGCCCGGCGTCTCCACGTCCGGCAATTCATCCTGTGCATAAACCACCGATGGGCCGCGTGGCTGGGAAGTAGCGGGAATCGCCGCCAGCGTCAGAAAAAGCGCCGCCAGACCGGCAGCACGCCAACCCGTTCGCATGAATCACACCCCGCATTTCGCCGGAACCCGGCACCTTCCGGAGTAACGGAACATGCTTCCCGGCGACGGTAAAGTCTGCCGGAATTCACATTATTTTCAATGAATTGGATGGAAATGGCGGGAGCGACGGGACTCGAACCCGCGGCCTCCGGCGTGACAGGCCGGCGCTCTAACCAACTGAGCTACGCCCCCAAAGGGAGAGAGGCCGGGATAAAGACCGGCCCCCCCTTAGTCAAGGCGCTTTGCAGCTCGGGACAGTCAAAAAACCCCTGAAAATAGGGCTTTTCTCATGGCTCAAGGAGCGAGAATCATCTAAACGCCAGCAATTGCAATGTTTCTTACGCCGCTTGATGACAAAGGAGCCCACTCATGGCTGACAAGAAGCCGGCGACTGCACCGACGCATACGTTGAAGCATCTCGCGGCGCAGATCGCAGAAGACCACCAGCTCTCGAAGAAACAGGGCGAAGCGATCCTCAACGATCTCGTCACCCTCATCACGAAGCTGCTCAAGAAGGGCGACCGCGTTCGCCTGAGCGGCCTCGGCATTCTTCAGGTTCGCAAGCGTGCAGCCCGCATGGGCCGCAACCCTGCGACCGGCGAGCAGATCCAGATCAAGGCGTCCAAGAAGGTCGCCTTCCGCGCCGCCAAGGAATTGAAAGAAGCGATCTAAGCTTCTTCGTTCTTTCGCGAACGCTTGGAGAGTTTGCGGCGGCGCGCTGCCAAGCGCGCCGCCGTTGTTTTTTTTGCGTAGTTGCCTTGCGCGAGCGGTGCTGGCTCGCTTTCGTTCCTTGCTGAACAATCGCCGAATGAAGCCGTTGGCAAAGGACGGCTCATTCTTGTTTTCCGCACGGAGAAATAAATTGGCACTCAAACTTCAGGTGATCATTGGCAGCACGCGGCCTACCCGCCGCGGCCCGATCGTGGCGAAATGGTTCGCCGGCTTCGCGAAACAGCACGGCAAGTTCGACGTCGAACTGGTCGATATCGCCGACTTCAAGTTCCCGGTCTATGACGAGCCGAAGCATCCGGCGACCGGCCAGTACGAACACGAGCATACCAAGCGCTGGTCCGCGAAAATCAAGTCCGCCGATGCCTTCGTCTTCGTACACCCCGAATACAACTACTTCGCGCCGCCCGCGCTCGTGAACGCGCTCGACTACGTTTTCGCGGAATGGAATTACAAGCCGGCGGGCCTCGTCAGCTATGGCGGCATTTCCGGCGGCCTGCGCGCGGCGCAGGCGCTGAAGCTAATTCTCACGACGTTGAAGATGGTGCCGCTCTCCGAGGGCGTACCGGTGCCCAACTTCAACAGCATGATCGGCAAGGACGACGTGTTCGCGCCGACCGATCCGGTCAAGGAAGGTTCGACGAAAATGCTCGACGAGCTTCTGCGCTGGGCGGAAGCGCTAAAGCCGATGCGAAAATAACACGAGGTCGGCGATGTGCTTCGCGCTCGTCGCCGGAACTTCCTGCCCCGCCGCACGTTGCCGACGAAAGGAGACGTTCCATGAAATGGAAATTGCTTTTGTCAGGAGTTCTGATGGGCGGCTATCTCGTAACTGCCGCCTACGCCCAACAGGGTGCCCGCTCGGATATGTATTGCCGCGATATGGCGCTCGAACGTGGCTCGGTGATGGTCTGCGAAGCTTACACCTACCAGCAGTGCATGGCGTCGCGGGTTGCTGGCGAGCGCTGCTTCCTGAACCCGAAATACAGCCGCCGGCGCTAGAGGAGAATGGTGCGCGGTGACGGGCTCGAACCGCCGACCCTCTCGGTGTAAACGAGATGCTCTACCAACTGAGCTAACCGCGCCAAATCGAGGGCCGCTGCTTACGACGCGGCGGCCTGGCTATCAACCTCGCTCGAAAATCAGCGGTTGACGGCGTCTTTCAGGCCCTTGCCGGCGGAGAATTTCGGCGCCTTCGAAGCCGGTATCTGGACCGCCTCGCCGGTACGCGGATTACGTCCCTCGCGCGCCGCGCGGTTCGCGACCGTGAAGGTGCCGAAGCCGATGATTTTTACCTCGTCGCCCGCTTTCAGCGCCTTGGTGATGAGATCGAAGGTCGCCTCGACCGCGGCAGTTGCCTGAATGCGGGTCAGATTCGAGACTTCCGAAACCTGTACGATCAGATCGTTCTTGGTCATACGAATTTCCTTCCCTCTCGCCTTGCCTCGCCGGACTCCCCAATCCGGTATCGGAGCGAGGTTCCGCCTTTCGCCTTGAAATGCAAGGGCTCCGCGCAAGCCGCGAAACGATATGCACCGGTAATAAAACACCGCCCGCGGCAGGTCTCCCTACCGCGGGCGTTTGTATCGGGTTCAGATCAGTGCGCGATGACGGACGAAGAGTCGTCTTCCGCACCCTTGACCGAAGACTTGGCGGCGGCAGCTTCAGCCGCTTCGTCCCACTCGATCGGCTCGGGCTTGCGGACCAGCGCATGCGCGAGCACCTCGTCCATCCGCGAAACCGGCACGATCTCGAGACCGCCTTTGATCTGGTCCGAGATTTCGGTCAGATCCTTCGCGTTCTCTTCCGGGATCAGCACCTTCTTGATGCCGCCGCGGTGGGCCGCAAGGAGCTTCTCCTTGAGGCCGCCGATCGGCAGCACCCGGCCGCGCAGCGTGATCTCGCCGGTCATCGCGACATCGCGGCGGACCGGAATGCCGGTCATTACCGAGACGATAGCCGTGACCATCGCGACACCCGCCGACGGACCGTCCTTCGGGGTTGCGCCCTCGGGAACGTGAACGTGGATATCCCGCTTCTCGAATAGCGGCGGCTTGATGCCGAAATCGATAGCGCGCGAGCGGACATAAGACGCCGCCGCCGAGATCGACTCCTTCATCACGTCACGCAGGTTGCCGGTGACCGTCATCTTGCCCTTGCCGGGCATCATCAGGCCTTCGATCGTGAGCAGCTCGCCGCCGACTTCCGTCCAGGCGAGGCCAGTCACGACACCGGTCATGTCCTCGAGTTCGGCTTCGCCGTAGCGATACTTCGGCACGCCGAGATAGCCTTCGAGATTTTCCGCAGTGACCGAGACCTTTTCCTTGTTCTCGGTGATCAGCTCCTTCACGCCCTTGCGGATAACCGTCGCAAGTTCGCGCTCGAGCGACCGCACGCCCGCTTCGCGGGTGTAACGGCGGATGACCGTCAGCAACGCATCATCCGTGATCGACCATTCCTCGGGCTTCAGGCCGTGCTTGGCCGTAACCGTCGGGATCAAGTGGCGGCGCGCGATCTCCACCTTCTCGTTTTCGGTGTAGCCCGCGATCCGGATCACTTCCATACGATCGAGCAGCGCCGGCGGGATGTTGAGCGTATTCGCCGTCGTCACGAACATCACGTTCGAGAGGTCATAATCGACCTCAAGATAGTGGTCCGCGAACGTCGAGTTCTGCTCGGGGTCGAGCACCTCAAGCAACGCCGACGACGGATCGCCGCGGAAGTCCGCGCCCATCTTGTCGATCTCGTCGAGCAGGAAGAGCGGGTTCGACTTCTTCGCCTTGCGCATCGACTGGATGATCTTGCCGGGCATCGAGCCAATGTAGGTCCGGCGGTGACCGCGGATTTCGGCTTCGTCACGCACGCCGCCGAGCGACACGCGCACGAATTCGCGGCCGGTCGCCTTCGCGATCGACTTGCCGAGCGAGGTCTTGCCGACGCCAGGAGCGCCGACCAGACACAGGATCGGGCCGGAGAGCTTGTTCGCACGCTGCTGGACCGCAAGATACTCGACGATGCGTTCCTTGACCTTCTCGAGGCCATAGTGATCGGCATCCAGAATGTCCTGTGCGAATTTCAGATCCTTCTTGATCTTGCTCTTGTTGTTCCAGGGGATCGACAACAGCCAGTCGAGATAGTTGCGCACGACGGTCGCTTCCGCGGACATCGGCGACATCTGGCGGAGCTTCTTCAGCTCATGGTTCGCCTTGTCGCGCGCCTCCTTGGTCAGCTTGGTGCGCTTGATCTTCTCCTCGAGTTCCTGAAGTTCGTCCTTGCCGTCCTCGTCGCCGAGTTCCTTCTGGATCGCCTTCATCTGCTCGTTGAGGTAGTACTCGCGCTGCGTCTTCTCCATCTGGCGCTTGACGCGCGTGCGGATGCGCTTCTCGACCTGCAAGACCGAGATTTCGCTTTCCATCAACGCAAGCACCTTCTCCAGGCGCGCAGCAACGCTCGTCAGTTCAAGCACCGCCTGCTTGTCGGCGATCTTGACCGCGAGATGCGAAGCGACCGTGTCGGCGAGCTTGGCGTGGTCGTCGATCTGCGAGACGACGCCCACGACTTCCGGCGACACTTTCTTGTTCAGCTTCACGTAGTTTTCGAACTCGTTCACGACCGAGCGCGCAAGCGCCTCGACCTCGACATGCTCGCCGTCGTCGGCGGGCAGCGTGGTCGCACCGGCTTCAAAATATTCGGCACGCTCGGTGTAGTTCTCGATGTTCGCGCGCTCGACGCCCTCGACCAGCACCTTCACGGTGCCATCGGGCAGTTTCAGCAACTGGAGCACGGATGCGAGCGTGCCGACCTTGAAGATGGCGTCGGCCTTCGGCTCGTCGTCGCTCGCATTCATCTGCGTCGCGAGCAGGATATAGGTGTCGTTCTTCATCACCTCTTCGAGTGCGCGGATGGATTTCTCGCGGCCGACGAAGAGCGGCACGATCATGTGGGGAAACACCACGATGTCGCGCAGCGGGAGAACGGGATAGTTCTGGCTCTGACCCGGAACTAGCGGGGGACGCGGTTTCTGGGCGGTCATTTCGGCCCTTTCCTTATTCCGGGGATTGGGATTTTCGCCCTGAGGTCGTGAAGCGGAAGTTACGGGCGATTCCTGCCGGAATCTTGTTCGGCATCATAGGTAGCTACGAACCATAGGGGTTCAAGTGCCTGAAAATGCAGGTTTCGGGCCATTTTCCCCGGTTTTTCGGCTGTTTTGGCTAACATCGGCCTGCCGAAAACGAACGGGGCCCGTCGCCGGGCCCCGCGCTTTGGAACTCGTCTGGACAGCGCCGGTTCAGGCGCTTGCAGGAGCCGACTGCTCGCCGCTGCGGTCCGAGTAGGTGTAGAGCGGACGCGCCCCGCCCTCGACCACCTCGCGGGAGATCACGACCTCTTCCACGCCTTCGAGGCTCGGCAGATCGAACATGGTCTCGAGAAGGATACCTTCCATGATCGAGCGCAACCCGCGCGCACCCGTCTTGCGTTCGATCGCCTTGCGTGCGATCGCGCCGAGCGCTTCCTCGTGGATCGTGAGGTGCACGTTCTCCATCTCGAACAGCCGCTGATACTGCTTCACCAGCGCGTTCTTCGGCTCCATGAGGATTTTCTTGAGCGCTTCCTCATCAAGATCGCCGAGCGTCGCCAGCACCGGCAGACGGCCGATGAATTCGGGGATCAGCCCGTACTTCAACAGATCTTCCGGCTCGACATTGCGGAACACTTCGCCGGGCTTGCGGTCTTCCGGCGAGCGCACCGTCGCGCCGAAGCCGATCGACGTGCCGATGCCGCGCGAGGAAATGATCCGCTCGAGGCCGCCGAAGGCGCCGCCGCAGATGAAGAGTATGTTCGTGGTGTCGACCTGCAGGAATTCCTGCTGCGGGTGCTTGCGGCCGCCCTGCGGAGGCACGGAGGCAACGGTGCCTTCCATGATCTTCAGCAGCGCCTGCTGCACGCCCTCGCCCGACACGTCGCGGGTGATCGAGGGGTTGTCGGACTTGCGCGAAATCTTGTCGATTTCGTCGATATAGACGATGCCGCGTTGCGCCCGCTCGACGTTGTAGTCGGCGGCCTGCAGCAGCTTCAGAATAATGTTTTCGACGTCCTCGCCGACGTAACCGGCTTCGGTCAGCGTGGTCGCATCCGCCATCGTGAAGGGCACGTCGAGGATGCGGGCCAGCGTCTGCGCGAGCAGCGTCTTGCCCGACCCGGTCGGTCCGATCAGAAGGATGTTCGACTTCGCAAGTTCGACGTCGTTGTGCTTGGTCGCATGGTTCAGCCGCTTGTAGTGGTTGTGAACCGCGACCGAGAGTACCTTCTTCGCCTGGTCCTGGCCGATCACATAGTCGTCGAGAACCTTGCGGATTTCCTTCGGCGTCGGGATGCCGTCGCGCGACTTCACCAGCGAGGACTTGTTCTCCTCGCGGATGATGTCCATGCACAGCTCGACGCACTCGTCACAGATGAAGACGGTCGGGCCGGCAATCAGCTTGCGGACCTCATGCTGGCTCTTGCCGCAGAACGAGCAATACAAAGTGCTCTTGGATTCGCCGCCGGCCTTGCTCATTCCACTTCTCCGTTCCTTCGTCCTGAGCGCATCCTGCCCTCAAGGCGTTGTCCCGGTACCGATTTTGGCCCGGGGTAGTTCGAGAATCTCGCCCCACCCTGCATTGCAACAGCGAAGCACGCTACCGCTCGTATGATCAAGGTTGCGTTAACTCTAACGGGGCCGCCCTCCGCGATTCGGATATGACGATCTTACGACCCAAATCCTATCCAAGTGCTACCAGAACCGCAGACTCCGGCCCCTTGTGGACGATGCAAACAGGGTGCCGCCGCGGCTCCAGAAACGCCGGAATTGCGACGATCAGCCGCCCGCGCGGCCAATCTGCGACTTTGGTGTAACGGAAAGTTCCGCCAGAGCTTGTGATGGCGCCCGCGTGGTCTGCGGCGGCTATATGCGGTATCTTCTCAGCCGTTCAAGTAGCGAGGGAACGCTGCAGCCATGTCCAACGAGACAAAGATCACGCGCCGCGGAGAGGCCAGCGGCGGAGGAGAGGCGCTGGACGATATCTCGACCCAGCTCATCCGGGACAAATCGAACCAGGTGATCGGCAAACTCACCGTGGTTGAGGGACCGGGTGCCGGGAACTCGGTCAACGTCTATTCCGGCACCAATCAGATCGGCCGCGGCAATGACATGCGGATCCAGGTCAACTTCGGCGACGACACCATCTCGCGCCAGCAGCATGCGGTCATCACCTACGACACCAAGAACCTCGAGGTTCGCGTCTATGACGGCGGCAAGCCCGGCGGCCTCTGGGTGAACGGCACCCGCGTCACCGCCGATCAGGCCGTGAAATTCGGCGACCTTATCAAGCTCGGCGAGACCACGGTGAAGCTCGAGCAGGCGTAAGACTCACGCCGCGTTACGGAACGTAAAGTTCACGCCGTTCAGCGAGACGGCGTCCCCGTCCTTCAGGATCGCCTTGTCTTTCACCTCGCCATTGATCGTGATCGGATTGGGCTCCGAGCGCGTCGCGGTGAGGTTTGTAATTTCATAGACATTGTCGCCGAGCTTCTGTAGCCGGGCGTGACCGCGCGAAACGCGCACGTCGTTGACGCGGATGCCGTCGTCCTTGTGCCGCCCGATGACGACGTCGGGGTTGGTGACGACGACCTTGCCGATCGAATTGTCGAACTCGAGCGTCGCACCGTGCACCTGTGCGCCCTGTGCCACCACCGCGCCGGCCTGCTCGCTCGGCGGCAATTCCGGCACCGCCGGCACGCTGACTTCGACCTTCGTCTCCTCACGCGTCTGCGTTGCGGCTTCGCCGAAATACCAACGCGCGAGGTTCGATAACGGCACCGTGATCGCAGTCGAGACAAGCGCTACAAGGATAAGCGCCGTGAACGTGCTCTGCCCGAATACGCCGCGCTCGTAGAGAAGCGTGACGACAACGATTTCCATCAACCCCTTGCACTGCATGAGGGTGCCGAGCGTGATCGAAAACGGAAGGGATTGGCCGGAGTAGTAGGTCGGGAGCGTCACTCCGAAAAATTTTCCGGTAACACAAACCACCATCGCAATACCGAAGACGTACCAAAGCTCGGGATTGCCGAACTCGAACTTTGTCTTCAGGCCGGTCGCCAGAAAGAAAAACGGCAACAGCAGCAGGCTCACCGGAACGTCGAAGCGATCTTGCGCCATGTGGCGCAGCTTTTCGGGGATCAGGAGGCCGACGAAAAACGCGCCGAAGACGGCGTGCAGACCGCTCAATTCGGTCAACGCGCCGACCGCGAAAATCGCAATCACCACCATCGACATCAGCAATCGTTCCGGCGATTCCTGTGCGATCAGCCGGTTAAGGACCGGGTTGATGACGTAGATGATGATCGCGATCGCAAGCAGCCCGCCGCAAATCGCGGCCAGAAAGGCGTAAAGCGAAACGATATTGAAAAGTGAGGTGGTCGCGACCCCGGCGGGTGCGAGCGGCAGGATGATCGCGAGCGAAAGCCACAACAAACCATCGTCCACGCCGCCGACCGCGAGCGCGACCGAACCGATCGGCTTCGAGTTGAACCCGAGCTCGCGCAACACGATGACCAGCACCGGGAGCGCAGTCACGGCCATACAAAGACCGAACGCGATTGCGTAAAGTGCGTCTCCTCTCGTTCCAAGCACATGGCTGCCGGAGACGTTCGCGTAATAGCCTGCGATCACGAATGCCGCGATCGATCCCAGAATCCAGGGCGTGAAAACGCCCGTAACGCCAATCTTCAAAATCATGCCGGCGGCGTTTTGCACGATATTGCGGTCGGCTTCGCAGCCCGCCAGAAACACGAACAGCACCACGGCGACTTGCGCGAGCGCGGTCACGCCGGCGCTCACCGTAATCCCGAGTTTCGGGTCGCCCGCTCCGAACAGGTATTTGTAGGCATCCGGCGCGATCACGCCGAAGATCGAACCGCCGAGCAGAATGCCGACGAAGATCTGGATGATGGCAAGCGGAAAAATCTTGCGAAGATTGCAGTAGTGCCAAAGGATCAGCGGAATGCCGACTACGGCAAGCACCTGCAACAGAAGCAGAAATTTATAATCGTGGAAGCTCAGAACTTGAGTTAGCACGCCCCGCCCCTTCTTTGGCCTTTGGCGCGGATGCTAGTCGGATACGAAAACGCCGCCAAGGGATGGCGGCGTTGGTTCTCGAAATTGTGTGCAGGATCGAAGTGCTTACGAAGCCTTCGCGAGCGAAATGTCGTCCGTCGGCCGCTTGTCGATCACTTTATCGACCAGACCGAACTCCGCCGCCGCTTCCGCCGTCAGGAATTTGTCACGCTCGAGCGCCTCTTCGATGACCTTCAGCGGCTGGCCGGTATGCTTCACGTAGATTTCGTTGAGGCGCTTCTTCAGGTTCAGGATTTCCTGCGCATGCAGCATGATGTCGGTCGCCTGGCCCTGGAAACCGCCGGAGGGCTGGTGAACCATGATCCGCGCGTTCGGCAGCGCGAAGCGCTGGCCCTTCTCGCCGGCGGCAAGCAGTAGCGAACCCATCGAGGCAGCCTGCCCGGTGCAAAGCGTCGAGACCGGCGGGCGAATGAACTGCATCGTGTCGTAGATCGCCATACCCGATGTCACCACGCCGCCCGGCGAGTTGATGTACATCGAGATTTCCTTCTTCGGATTTTCCGCTTCGAGGAAGAGCAACTGCGCGACCACGAGCGTCGACATGCCGTCCTCGATCGGACCGGTGATGAAGATGATCCGCTCTTTCAGGAGGCGCGAGAAGATGTCGTAGGCGCGTTCGCCGCGGTTGGTCTGTTCGACCACCATCGGCACGAGGTTCATGTAGGTATCGACCGGATCGCGCATCGTCTTCTCCTTAAGCAAGCCCACTCGAATCGGTTGCCTGAAATCTAGCCCGGCACCGGATCGAGTGGGTTAATCCGAAGCCCTACTTTTTCGCCTTTTTGCCCTTGCCGAACTTCGGCCGGGACGTCGTTTCGTCGTCGTCCGCGAGCAGTTCTTCGCGGCTGACCGGCTTGTCGGACACGTCGGCGAGTTCGAGGATGAAGTCGATCACCTTGTCCTCGAACAGCGGCGCCCGGATGCCCGCGACGGCCTGCGGGTTCTTCCGGAACATGTCCCAAATCTGCTGTTCCTGCCCGGGGAACTGGCGCGCCTGTTCGACCATGGCGCGGGTCAGTTCGTCCTGGGAGACCTCGATATTGTTCTTCTCCCCCAGTTCCGCAATGGCGAGACCGAGACGAACGCGACGGTCGGCAATGCGGCGGTATTCTGCCTTCGCCTCATCCTCGGTGGTGTCTTCGTCTGCCCAGGTGACCTTACGGTTGGTCATGTCGTTGGTAACGGCCTTCCAGACGGTGTCGAACTCCTGTTCGACCAGCGAGGGCGGGGCCGCGAATTTCATCTCGGCGTCGAGTGCGTCCAGTACCGCGCGCTTGGCCTTCGCGCGCGAAACCGAATTGAAGTCGCGCTGGATGCGCTCGCGCACCTGCTCTTTGAGCTTCGCAAGCGATTCCGCGCCGACGTTCTTCGCGAACTCTTCGTCGATCTCGGTCTTCTTCGGCTTTTCGACCTTCTTCACCTTGATCGCGAACACGGCGTCCTTGCCGGCGAGCTGCGCCGCGCCGTAGTCGTCGGGAAACTTGACGGTGATGTCCTTCTCGTCGCCGGCGGCAACCCCGACCAATTGGTCTTCGAAACCCGGAATGAAGGTATTCGAACCGAGCACGAGCGGCGCGTCTTCAGCTGCGCCGCCGTCGAACGGAGTGCCGTCGATCGAGCCCTTGAAGTCGATCGTGACCTGATCGCCCTGCTCCGCCTTGCCGTTCTTTTCTTCATACTGCTGGTTGGCTTCGGCAATCTTGCCGACCGCCTGATCGACGTCGGCGTCGCTCGTCTGCGTGGTCGGGCGCGTTACCTTGATCTTCTTGAAATCCGGAAATTCGATCTTCGGCAGAATTTCCATGGCGACCTTGTAGGAAAGGTCGCTCTTGCCTTCCATGAGTTGCTTCACGGAAGCTTCGTCTTCGGCGGCAAGCGTCACCTTCGGCTCCATGGCGAGCTTGAACTTGCCGTCATCGACGATCTTCTGGTTCGAATTATTGACCGCGTCCTGAATCACCTCGCTCATCACGGACTTGCCGTAGACGCGCTTGAGGTGGCTCATCGGCACCTTGCCCGGGCGGAAGCCGGCGATATTCACGCGGTCCTTGATTTCCTCGAGCTTGGTGTTCACGCGCTGATCGAGATCGGCTGCGGTGATGACGACTTCATATTCGCGCTTCAGACCCTCCGAGAGGGTTTCCTTGACTTGCATCGATTTCAAACCTTCGCGCTGCCGGTGCCCCGGCGGCCAGAGAAACTGCATGGAATTGGAATGCGCGCGTTACTACAGAACCTTGCGGCGCGCAGCAACGTCGGCGGCTGCGGCCTGAGAGACGGCTGCATTCGATCCCGAACGCCGTCTCATGCCGGTTGCGTACGGCGCTCGAACGCACGGATTTTTCTGACCCCTATTCGTATTAGCAATTCTGCATAACCATCTAATAAATATACGAATTATTGGGTTACGGGCGCCTTGCTTGGCCGCGTTGAAACGCGAAGATGTCGTGCTATATCCCGCTCGCCGAACAGCCGGGTAGCTCCCGTGCATTCCCCTGCGGGCGTGGCGGAATTGGTAGACGCGCTGGATTTAGGTTCCAGTGACGCAAGTCGTGGGGGTTCGAGTCCCTCCGCCCGCACCAGTCGTGCCCTCTGCGAAAGCGCCCGTTCCATGCATAAACAGCCTGCTCTCGCCGCCGACTGCGTGGTCTTCGACAAGGATGGGCGCCTGCTGCTGATCCGCCGCAAGAACCCGCCGTTCCAGGGCCAGTACGCGCTGCCGGGTGGCTTCGTGGATTACGGCGAGCGGATGGAAGAAGCGGCGCTGCGCGAACTCCAGGAAGAGACCGGAATTACCGGCAGCATCGTTCGTCTCGTCGGTGTCTATTCGCGCCCGGATCGCGACCCGCGCGGCCATTGCGTGTCAGCCGCCTATCTCATCGCGCCCGATACCACCGAGGCCGTTGCGGCTGACGACGCGGCGAGTGCCGAATTCGTCGCGAACTATCGGAATGAGAAGCTCGCCTTCGATCACAACGACATCGTCGCGGACGCGCTTGCTCAGCTTTCCGGCCCAAAGGCCTCGTAAAGCCGCTCCAGAACTTTCTTCAGCGCAGGCTGAAGATCTTCAGCCGTCATCCCGAAGCCGGCCTGCTTCGCGGCTTCGCCGTGCAGCCACACGGCGGCACATCCCGCCTCGAAGGCAGGCATTCCCTGCGCGATCAAGCCGAGCGCGATCCCGCCAAGCACGTCGCCCGCGCCCGCGGTCGCAAGCCAGGGCGGCGCGTTGTTCGCGACCGTCACGCGGCCATCGGGTGCCGCGACCACGGTGTCCGGTCCTTTGAGCAACATGGAAACGCCGAGCAGCTTCGCCGCCGCCCGCACTTTTTCGATCTTCGATTCAATTCGGAGAATCTTCGGATCGCGGGCAAAGAGCTTCGCAAATTCGCCGTCATGCGGCGTGCATACCGCCTCGATCCGGTTCGCTTTCAGGAGCTTCGCAAGTTTTCCGGCCTCGCCTGCGAAACTAGAAATCGCGTCGGCATCCAACACCAACGCGCGTTTTGCTTTCGCCGCCGTCTCGACGGCGGCCTTCGTCGCTTTGCCCACGCCGTTACCGGGTCCAAGCAGCAGCGCGTTGAGACGCTCGTCGGAAAGAAGTTTTTTCAGTCCAACCGCGCCATTCGCTTCGCGTACCATGACGGCCTCGAGACTCGCGGCGAGTACCGGCAACGCCGCCTTCTGTGCGGCGACCGTCACCAGCCCCGCGCCTGTCCGCAATGCCGCGCGCGCCGCGAGACGCGCGGCACCTGTCGCATGCGCCGGTCCGCTGACCACCACCGCATGGCCGCGTTTGTATTTATGTCCGTCGATACGCGGCCACGGATAAGCGCCGATCCAGACTTCGGGCGCGTTCAGGAAAATGCGGCCCGCGGCTTCGGCCACAATGCGATCCGGAATCCCGATGTCGGCGACCGTGATTTTGCCCGTGTGAACGCGCCCCGGCATCAGCAGATGACCGGGCTTCATCCGGCAGAATGTCACCGTATATGTCGCGCGCACTGCGGCGCCGCGCACGTTGCCACTCGCGCCGTCGATGCCGCTCGGCAGGTCGACGGCGACCACTGGCACGTTCGACGCGTTGATAGCCTCGACCGCGCGCTTCGCCTCACCGGAAAGATCGCGCGCCAGTCCCGCGCCGAACAGTGCGTCAACGATCAGATCGCAATTCACCGGCGCGGCGGAATCGAACGCTTCGATTTTTCCCGTCCAGCGCGATGCCGCGATCGCCGCGTCACCAGAAAGTTTCTCCCGCGAGCCGAGCAGCATAAGCCGCACATCGAAGCCTTGCTCCCGCAAGATACGCGCGGCGACGAAACCGTCGCCGCCATTGTTCCCGGGTCCGCAGAGGACCGCGATGCTCCGTCCGCCTCCGGTCGCGTCCGCCGCGATACGCGCGACCGCTGCACCCGCGCGCTCCATGAGTTCGATGCCCGGCGTACCGGCGGCGATCGTGCGCCGGTCGGCTTCAGTCATCTCTCGCGGGGTAAGAACCTCGTTCATGGCCGAGCCATAGCACGCCGGATTTTCGAAGAAGCCTCTGGCGGCCTTTTGCGCGGCTGCCTAAAGTGCGTGCGCTACACAAAGAACGTGGAAGAGCGATCTGCTCGTTCATTGTGCGACGTGCCTATAATTTAGGCTCACCTGTCGAGCCGGTAAATCGCATCCGCCGCGATCTGCCAATTTTGCAAGCGAAATCAAAGTGTCAGCGGCCGCCGGAGGCTGGCACGGACCCTGCTAATGCCAGCCCGGCTCGAAAGTGCGCGCTTCTCGCGCGACGATGCCCCCGGGAGAGGAATGAAAGCCAATGAAGAAGGTCGAAGCCATCATCAAGCCGTTCAAGCTGGATGAGGTCAAAGAGGCGCTGCAGGACGTTGGTCTGCAGGGCATCACCGTCACCGAGGCCAAGGGCTTCGGCCGCCAGAAAGGCCATACTGAGCTTTACCGGGGCGCCGAGTATGTGGTCGATTTTCTTCCCAAGGTGAAAATCGAGATCGTGCTCACGGATCCGATGGTCGAGAAGGCGATCGACGCCATCCGCAAGGCTGCCCAGACCGGCCGCATCGGCGACGGCAAGATCTTCGTCTCCAACATCGAGGAAGCGATCCGCATTCGAACCGGCGAGTCGGGCGACGACGCCGTCTAAAAATCGCGCTCAAAACCGAACCATAAAAAAATTCCCGGGCCCGGGAATTCATTCACGAGGGGAACTACCGCAATGACGACCGCCAAAGATGTCCTGAAACTGATCAAGGATCAGGACGTAAAATATGTCGATCTCCGTTTCACCGATCCGCGCGGCAAGTGGCAGCACGTCACGTTCGACATCGGCATGATCGACGAAGAGATTTTCTCGGAAGGCACGATGTTCGACGGCTCCTCGATCGCCGGCTGGAAGGCGATCAACGAGTCCGACATGTGCCTGATGCCGGACCCTTCCACCGCCTGCGTCGATCCGTTCTTCGCCGAGACGACGCTGTCCATGGTTTGCGACGTACTCGAGCCGACCACCGGCGAACCCTATAACCGCGACCCGCGCGGCATCGCGAAGAAGGCGGAAGCTTTCGTGAAATCTTCGGGCGTCGGCGACGCGGTCTATTTCGGTCCCGAAGCCGAGTTCTTCGTGTTCGACGACGTGAAATACGCAGCCGACCCCTACAACACCGGCTTCCGTCTCGACTCGGTCGAACTGCCGATCAACTCCGCGACCGAATACGAATCCGGCAACCTCGGCCACCGCATCCGCACCAAGGGCGGCTACTTCCCGGTGCCGCCGCAGGACTCGGCGCAGGACATGCGCTCCGAAATGTTAGGCGCCATGGCGAAGATGGGCGCGAAGGTCGAAAAGCATCACCACGAAGTAGCAAGCGCGCAGCACGAGCTCGGCCTCAAGTTCGGCCCGCTCACGACCATGGCCGACCATCTGCAGGTCTATAAGTACTGCATCCACCAGGTCGCCAACATGTACGGCAAGACCGCGACGTTCATGCCGAAGCCGATCTACGGCGACAACGGCTCGGGCATGCACTGTCACCAGTCGATCTGGAAAGGCTCGACGCCCGTATTCGCCGGCGACAAATACGCCGGTCTCTCGGAGACCTGCCTCTCCTACATCGCAGGCATCATCAAGCACGCGAAGTCGATCAACGCCTTCACCAACCCGTCCACGAACTCCTACAAGCGTCTCGTGCCAGGCTTCGAAGCGCCGGTGCTGCTCGCCTACTCCGCGCGCAACCGCTCGGCGTCGTGCCGCATCCCGTTCACCTCGAACCCGAAGGCGAAGCGCGTCGAAGTGCGCTTCCCCGATCCGATGGCGAACCCGTATCTGGCCTTCTCCGCGATGCTGATGGCCGGTCTCGACGGCATCAAGAACAAGATGGATCCGGGTTCGGCGATGGACAAGGATCTCTACGATCTGCCGCCGAAGGAACTGAAAAAAATTCCGACCGTCTGCGGTTCGCTCCGCGAAGCGCTCATGAACCTCGACAAGGATCGCGAGTATCTGAAAGCCGGCGGCGTATTCGACGACGACTTCATCGACAGCTACATCGAACTCAAGATGCAGGACGTGATCCGCTTCGAGCATACGCCGCATCCGGTCGAGTTCGAAATGTACTACTCGTACTAACAGCATGATCCCGAAAAGTGGGAACCGGTTTTCGGACAAGATCATGCTGAACTAAGTTTCCTCCCGAGATCGCGCGATTGGGGGATTGCGCGGTCCAACTCTAAAGGGCGCTTCTTCGCGAAGCGCCCTTTTTGTTTTCGCTCGCCGCGAAATCAGATTCGCAAACGCGCGCGATAATCGTTGCGCGCGGCGCTTGCACATTTACAATTCACGCGGGGGCGAGATGATTTTTGTTCGTACCGGGTGGGTCGGTTCGCTGATAAGTATGACCGCGCTTTCGTTCGCTTTGTCCGGCGAAGCTTGTGCACAAGCGATTTTTCTGCCTTCCATCGAAGTGCTCGCCGGCTCCGGCGACCGCAACAACCCGCCGAACGCCGCAAGCGAACTCACGATTCCACCTGAGCGCATTCTCGCGCAGCCGGTGATGCGTCCGGGCGAAGTGCTCGAGCAGGTGCCGGGCCTGATCGTCACGCAACACTCCGGCGAAGGCAAAGCAAACCAGTATTTCCTGCGCGGCTTCAATCTCGATCACGGCACCGACATCGCGCTTTTCGTCGACGGCATGCCGGTCAACATGCGCACGCACGGCCACGGTCAGGGTTATGCCGATATCAACTTCCTGATCCCCGAACTCATTCAGTCGATGCGCGTCCGCAAGGGACCTTATTTCGCGGACGAAGGCGACTTCGCTTCCGCCGGCGCGGTCCATATCGACTATGTCGACCGGCTGCCGAAAAATCTCGCGCAAATAACGCTCGGCAGCTTCGGCTACAAGCGCGGCCTCGTCATCGGCTCCGGTCAGGCCGGCGACGGCACTGTGCTCGCGGCACTCGAGGCGACCGGCTACGACGGTCCATGGGACAATCCGGATCGCCTGCAAAAATTCAACGGCGTGTTTCGCTACAGCCAGGGCACCGCGCTCGACGGCTTTTCCGTAACCGCGATGGCCTTCGACAACCAATGGAATTCGACCGATCAGGTCGCGCAACGCGCGATCGATCAGGGCATCATAGATCGCTTCGGGACGTTGGACCCCACCGATGGCGGCATCTCGCGGCGCTACAGCCTTTCGTCGCGCTGGAGCGCATCGACCGATACCACCGTCACGCAGATCAACGGCTACGTGATCCGGCAGGACATGCGGCTGTTCAACAACTTTACTTATTTCCTCGACGATCCGGTGAACGGCGACCAGTTCAGCCAGACCGACAAGCGCGTCCTCGGCGGCATCAACGCCTCGCACACGATCAAGGGAAACTTCGCCACCCTTCCCGTCGAAACCACTTTCGGCATTCAGACACGCTACGACGATATCCGGCTCGGGCTTTACAAGACCGCGCAGCGCATGACGCTATCGACCGTGCGCGCGGACGATGTGCAGGAAGCGAGCGCCGGATTCTATGTGCAGCAGACCGTGCGCTGGACCGAATGGATCCGCACCATCGGCGGCCTGCGCTACGACCTTTATCGCGGCAGCGTCGCAAGCGACAATCCGCTCAATTCCGGCGACGCAAACGCGGGCATCTTCAGCCCGAAGGGCAGCATCGTCTTCGGTCCGTTCAACAAGACGGAGTTCTTCCTGAACGCGGGCGAAGGCTTTCACTCGAACGACCTGCGCGGCGTAACGATCACCATCGATCCGAACACCGGCAACCCGGCCGATCGCGTGCCCTTGCTCGTGAAATCGCACGGCGGCGAGATTGGACTCCGCACCAAAATCGTTCCCAATCTTGAATCCTCGGTCGCATTTTTCGTGCTCGACTACGACTCCGAGCTTCTGTTCGTCGGCGACGCAGGCACCACAGAGCCTTCGCGCCCGAGCCGCCGTACTGGTTTCGAGTGGAACAGCCGTTACCAGTTCAATCCCTGGCTCGCCCTCGATCTCAACCTCGCGCATACCCGTGCGCGCTTCACCGATTACGACGCCGCCGGAAACTTCGTGCCGGGTGCCGTGACGACCGTTGTCAGCGGCGGCATTACCTTTGGTGAATCGCTGGGCTGGTTCGGCGCGGTGAAGCTACGTTATTTCGGGCCACGCCCGCTGATCGAGGACGACAGCGTGCGTTCGAGTTCGACCACGCTAGTGAATGCGCGCCTCGGCTATCGTTTCGAAAACGGGATGCGGTTCTGGCTCGACGCCATCAATCTGTTCAACGCGAAGTCGGATCAGATCGCCTACTACTACACCTCGCGCCTCGCTGGAGAGCCGGTGGCAGGCGTCGACGACCGGCACGTCCATCCGGTCGAGCCGCTGGCGATCCGCGTTACGCTGGCGAAGGAGTTCTAGAGCGAGAACAGGCTGAGCGCGCGGGCGAACATGCCCCGGCTCTGTTTGCGCGCGAGATACTCACTTACGAGCGCGCGGTGCATCTCTTCGGCTGTTTCATGGACGCACGCAAGGGCAGCACCGGCACCGCGGGCAATCGCCTCGAGGCGGGCTTCTTCGGCGACGATGTTGCGGGACTCTACGCTTGCCATGGCCCAAGCCTAAGCCCTGGAAGGTTAATGCGCGGTAACCGGCGCGGCGGCGGCCTCGGGCAGGTCTGGCACGATACTCGTCGCCGCGACCTGCACGTTCTGCTCGCTCCGGATCATCACGCGGTTGCGGCCCGTATTCTTCGCTTCATAAAGCGCCTCGTCGGCGCGCGAGAGCAGCGCATCCACATCGTCCTGGTAGTTCGTCGTGAAGGTTACGCCGATACTGACGGTCGCGCCGATCTCGGTGCCATCGACGACCTTGGCCGCCTCCAGAAAAGCGAGCCGCACGCGTTCTGCGACGATCACGGCGCCCTTCTCGTCGGTATTGCCGAGAAAGGCCGCGAACTCCTCGCCGCCGAGACGGCCGAAGACGTCGGTCTGACGCAGCGTCTTCTTCGCTGTGGAGGCAAGCAGCCGGATGACCTTGTCCCCGACCGGATGGCCGAAGCGGTCATTGATCGTTTTGAACTTGTCGATGTCGAACATGAAGATCGCCATCGGCTTGGTCGGGCGCACTTCGCGCGTAAGAATTTGTTTTGCGAATTCCGTGATCGCGCGCCGGTTATGAACGCCGGTCAGCGGATCGATCAGCGCGGCCTCCTTGTGCACGCGTTCGGTGCGTTCCTTCGCCATTTCCAGAAGAATGAACGCCGCCGCGATCGAATAGAGCAGCGACTCGATCGCAAGCGTCGCGATCCAGCCATTCGTCAGTGTCGCCGCGATCCGGTCGCCAGGCAGCACCATGGTCAGCGGCACCTGGCTCGGAAACACGACGCCGTGCAGCGTAATGACGATCACCGCCGGCCAGCGCGAATTGAGCTTTTCGCTGCGCCCGCTCCACAGCTCGAACGCGGTGAACAGCGTGTAGTTGGAAATAATCAGCGAGCTGACAACGATGCGGCCGATGGAGGAGTCCGAAAATCCGGGGATCTGGCACGCCATCAGCCAGATCATCGCACCGGCAAGCATCGCAAGCGGTTGTACCCGCTTTCCGTCGAACAGCCGCGCGCCGTTCCACGACATTCCGCACGCGACGAACAGAAGCGCGCTCGCGAAATCGATCAGCACCGGGCTTTCGATGAATTGCTGCAGGCTGAGCATGCCCGCGGAAAGACCGCCGACCAGATAGGCAGCACCCCACCAGCCGAGCGCCTGAATGCTCCGGTCCTGAATCCAGGCGAAGATCAGAAGCAGCCCAAGCACCGCCGTTACGAAGATCGAAACGACGAGCAACGTCGGTACGTCCAGAATCATGCAGTCGCCGCGAGGTCCCGAGAGTTTATATTGTTGGCCGCGATATTAACGATGGCGGCTTAGGAAACCGTCCTCGAACTGCTTAAAAATTGAGAAAGCGGGAACGCGAAAAGCCGGTCTATTTGGCGGCCGTGCGCGCGGGCCTGGCGTCCAGCCACTGCAGTTCGTCTTCGTTCGCGGCCGCCTGCAGTTTCGGCGCGGCCCCCGGATTCACGACACGTAGCGCCGCGATCGCGGCAACCGCGGCCCTGGCCTCTTCGAGCGGCGGCGCCGGGGCGTGAATCTTCCCTGCGACCTCGACCCGGTTGCGGCCGCGCTCCTTCGCGAGGTACAGCGCGCTGTCGGCGCGTGTGAGCAGTTCGACCACGTCTTCGGCCATATCGCTGGCGAGTACGGCGACACCGACGCTCACCGTGGCATCGACATGATGACCCTCGATTTCCGCCGTCGCCACCATCAGCGCCCGGCGGATACGCTCGGCCGTCGACACTGCGGTGCCTTCGCCCGCGCCGAACAGAAGCGCACCAAACTCCTCGCCGCCGAGGCGGCCCATGAGGTCCGTCGAGCGGAATTCCGACGCCGCCTTCGACGTGAAAATGCGAAGCACCTCGTCGCCGATATGATGGCCAAAGCGGTCGTTGATCGACTTGAAGTAGTCGAGATCGAACAGAAGCGCGGTCACCGGCTCCGGATTGCGCGAACGCTGGCGCATCCGGCGCATCGCGGCATCGAGGAACGCGCGGCGATTCGGAATGTTCGTCAGCGGGTCGAGCATCGCGTTGGTCTTGTGCACCAGTTCGCTGCGCTCTTTCGCCATCGCAAGGATCATGAACGACGAGACGATGAGGTAGAGCAGCGACTCCAGGCCGATAATGCTGAACCACGCCGCGGAAAAGAACGACGCGCCGGTCGCGAGAGGAAACGCAAACACAAGCCAAATACGAAGGGCATAAACGAAACCGTGCACGAACAACGTTGCGCTTAGCGGCCATCGCGACATCAGCGGCTCGGAATTGCGCCCGCGCCAAACTTCGCATCCCGCGCCAATCGTATAGACAGCGATGATGACCGAGCTCAGCATAATCCGCGCGTTGATCGACTGGTCGAGCACGGGAAGTTGACATGCAAGCAGCCAGAGAATGGCGCCTGCCAGCACTCCCGAAAGAGGAACTGAACGGTCATCGAACAGACGCGCGCCGCCCCAGCCGATACCGGCTGCAATCAGGATCATGGCATTCGCGATATCGATTGATACGACGTCTGGGATCGCTCCGCGCAGTCCAAGCAGCGCGCAACCCACGCACATCACGAAATGGCCGACCGCCCACCAACCGAGCGCGCGGGTTTCGCGGTTCTGATACCAGGCGAACAGAAGCAGAAAGCCGAGCACAATCGTGACGGAAATCGACACGATGAAGAGTGTTCGCACATCGAGATCGAGCACGGGGCGATGACTTTCGCAGATTTCGCTGACTGCGATCTACTAGATAAAGCCCTACGGAACTGGCCGCGGAATCGATAAAATTGTGCGGATCGTCTTGGTAAACGCGCGCTTAACGCACTGGCGCGCGCAGGCTGAAGACCATCGAGCCCAACAAAACGAACCAGAAATATTTAGCGAGTTGCGGATCGAAAAAGGCAATGCCGATCGAAATCGCAAAGACCGTCGCGGTAAACAGCGAGTTGAGAATGCTTTTCTTCACTTCGTCCGCGCTGACCGACGCTTTCATGAGCCCCGCCCGGTAGCTGTAGAGCGTAAGCGTAGCCGAGCAAAGCAACGCAAAAACCATCGTCGCCGCATAGACGATCACCGCGACGCGAAGGTCGCCGTGCTCACCGAGCACCGCGGTCGTGAACGGAATGCAGCAGATCGCAAGCAGGAACAGGAAGTTCAACCATACCAACCGCGAAGTGACGCGCGCGATCAACTGGTACTTGCGCCAGTGCGCGATCCACAGGAATGCAATCACGGCGAAGCTGACGAAGAAGCCGAGATAGCGCGGCCATAGCGAGCCCAGAATTTCGAGCAGCCGCGCGTCGGTCAGGTGATGCTCGTTCGGCAGCCGTATTTCGATGACGAGCAGCGTCATCGCGATCGCCATCACGGCGTCCGAGAACAATTTCAAACGTTCGAGGGCGGAATCGCTTCCGCCCTCGTGTTCGATCTTCTTTTTTGCGGCTTTCGCCACGGCAACCTCGAAGATTAGCGCTTCGAGAACTGGAAGCTGCGGCGGGCTTTCTTCTTGCCGTACTTCTTGCGCTCGACCACGCGGCTGTCGCGGGTCAGGAAGCCGCCCTTCTTCAGCACGCCGCGCAACTCCGGCTCGAAATACGTGAGCGCGCGCGATACACCGTGGCGCAGCGCGCCGGCCTGGCCGGAAAGACCGCCGCCGGAAACGGTGCAGACCACGTCATACTGGCCGCCGCGGTTCGCCGCGATGAACGGCTGCTGGATGATCATGCGAAGCACCGGACGCGCGAAGTACACTTCGACCGTGCGCTCGTTGACGAGGATCTTGCCCGAACCGCGCTTCAGCCAGACGCGGGCGACCGCGTCCTTGCGCTTGCCGGTCGCGTAGGCGCGGCCCTGCTTGTCGAGCTTCTGAACGTGGACCGGCGCTTCCGGCTGCGTGCCCTTGAGCGCCGAGAGACCTTCGAGAGACTGAACGGATTCGGCCATCAGACGGCCCCCACATTCTTGCGGTTGAGTTTTGCGATATCGAGCTTCACCGGGTTCTGCGCTTCGTGCGGGTGCTTGTCGCCCTTATAGACGCGCAGGTTGCCCATGATCTTGCGGTGAAGCGGGCCGCGCTTGAGCATGCGCTCGACGGCCTTCTCGAGAATGCGCTCGGGGAAGCGGCCTTCCATGATCATCTTGGCGGAGCGCTCTTTGATGCCGCCGATGTAGCCGGTGTGATGGTGATAGACCTTCTTCTCGAGCTTGCGGCCCGTGAAGACGACCTTCTCGGCGTTGATGACGATGACGTTGTCGCCGCAATCGACGTGCGGCGTGTAGATCGCCTTATGCTTGCCCTTGAGGCGCATGGCGATGATGGTCGCGAGACGGCCGACGACAAGACCGGATGCATCGATCAGCACCCATTTCTTCTCGACCTCGGCGGGCTTCGCCACGAAGGTGGTCATGATTTTCTTCCGTGGTAGGGGAAAAACGTGCGCGGGTTCTATGAAAGCCGTGCAATAGCGTCAAGCACTATCGGCAAATAAAGCCGTTATATTTCAGCGGCTTATAAATATGGTATTTTAGTACCATCAGCTAAGTACTGTTATCGTGGCGGAATCGAATAGGTCGCGACGATATGGGCCGCCGGGTCTTCGTCATTGATGCCCCTAACAGTCGCCTCCGCCACCACCAGCCGCTTCCCGAGCTTGAGGATCTTGACCTCGCAGACGAGGTCGCCGGGTGCCGGCTTCGACAGGAAATTGCAGGTGAAGCTCGTCGTTACCGCGAGCGCCACCGGCCCGATCGCGCCGAGAATCGCGACATAGATCGCGCCATCCGCGAGCCCCATCATGGTCGGCCCCGATACGGTGCCGCCCGGCCGCAGATGCCGCTCGCCCGCCGCGAACTGCACTACCGCCGTCCCCGGCCCCACCGATACGATCTTGTTCGGTTTTCCCGGCGCATAGGCCTGCGGAAACTCCTTGGCGAGGTAATCGCGCAATTCCTCGACCGTCATTACTACCGGCATGGCTGCCACGATTAGTCTCCTCGCCCACGGCTTCGCATTTCCGATACAATGCCGGGCAACGAACGAAAAGCCGTGAAGCTGACAAATGACGCCGCAAGCCGCCGTAAAAACGGATAACGAACCGATCGTGCTCCGCGAGGATCATGGGCCCGTCGCGATGCTGGTTCTCAATCGTCCCGCTGCGCGAAATTCGCTCTCGCAAGCGATGATCGACACGCTCACGGACGAAATCGCGAAGGTCCGCGACGACAAGGCGGTGCGCGTCCTCATCATCGCGGCGAACGGCCCGGGTTTCTGCGCCGGCCACGACATGAAGGAAATGACTGCGCGCCGCGCAGACAGCGATAAAGGCCGCGCGTTCTTCCAGCACATGTTCAAGAGCTGCGCGAAGATGATGATGTCGATCGTGCATCTGCCGAAGCCCGTGATCGCCGCGGTCGGCGGTGCTGCGAGTGCGGCCGGCTGCCAGCTTGTCGCGAGCTGCGACCTCGCGGTCGCGTCAAAGGAAGCCCGCTTCGCGACACCGGGCGTCGACATCGGCCTGTTCTGCTCGACGCCGATGGTCGCGCTCTCGCGCAATGTCGCGAACAAGCACGCGATGGAAATGCTGCTGACAGGCGACCTGATCCCCGCACAGCGCGCCTATGAAATCGGCCTCGTCAACCGCGTGGTTGAACCCGAGACCGAGCGCCATGAAGCGATGGAACTCGCGAACAGGATTGCGTCGAAGTCGGCTTACACGCTGAAAATCGGCAAGGAAGCGTTCTATCGCCAGCGCGAACTCGATCTCGAAAGCGCCTACCGCTACACAGCCGAAGTGATGACCGAGAACATGCTTGCGCGCGACGCCGAGGAGGGCATCGGCGCCTTCGTCGAGAAGCGCACGCCGAAATGGGAAGATCGCTGATCTTCCGGAAGCAAAAAATGAATCACGAGAAATACAACGACAGCTATATCCGCGGCATCCTGCATGACGTGAAGTCGGTCGCGATTGTCGGCGCGTCGCCGAAAGACAATCGCCCGAGCCATTTTGTCGTGAAGTATCTCAACGAGCGCGGGTATAAAGTTTTCCCGATCAATCCCGGTCAGGGCGACAGCAACATCGCGGGCATCAAGGCTTATGCGAAGCTTTCGGACGTGCCGGAGCCGATCGATATGATCGATGTCTTCCGCTCGTCGGACGCGGTGCCTGCCGTACTCGACGAAGCGCTCGCGCTTTCGCCGCGCCCGAAGGTGTTCTGGATGCAGCTTGGCGTGCGGCACGACGAATCCGCGAAGCGCGCGGAAGCAGCGGGCATGAAGGTCGTTATGGATCGCTGCCCGAAAATCGAATACGGCCGCCTCTCCGGAGAGATCAACTGGGCCGGCGTGAACACGCGCAAGCTTTCCTCGAAGCGCCCGAAACGCCTCGAAGGCGGCGTGCAGCGGCTTTCGATTGGGCAGAACTTTCCGCCGAAGGCATAATCATGGCGAAGAAATCCAAAAAGAAAACTGCGAAGAAGAAAACCATTGCAAAGCGTGTGGCCGACTGGCGCGCCGCCACCCTCGCCCGCATCCGCAAGCTGATCGAAGAAGCCGCGCCGGACGCGGTCGAAGAAAGAAAGTGGAAGAAGCCGTCGAATCCCAAAGGCGTGCCGACCTGGTCGCATGACGGCATCCTCTGCACCTTTGAGTCTTACAAAGACAAAGTGAAGCTGACTTTTGCGCGCGGCGCTTCGCTGAAAGATCCTTCAAAGCTTTTCAATGCGAGCATGGACGCAGGCACGCGCCGCGCGATCGACATCAGCGAAGGCGACAAGATCGACGAGCGCGCGTTCAAGCTCCTAATCCGCGACGCGATGGAACTGAATACCTCCAAATCAAAGCGCAACTAACCGGTTTTCGCGGATGCGCTAAACTGCAATAATTCTCACATGAGGATCGTTGCATTTTTCGCGAGTGCAATTGTGGTCGCTACATTGGCCACTTGGTTCTTCGTCCGAAGCGCAGAAACGCAAAACGAAGAAACAGTGAAAACCCCTACCTTGATAACCGTGAACATTGCCGGCACGGAAAGCGCGATGGGTATCGAGTACGACTGGAAGCGCCGCGGTCCGGATGCGGTAGCAAACTTCTCCATCGAAAATGCAAACGAATTCGACGTTACGAGTTTCGAGATTGTCTGTTACCTATTCGACAAAGACGCGAAACGAGTTGGTGAAGTCAGACACGCCGTTTCGTCCAAGCTAGCGGCTAACTCGAAGATCGCGGTGAGCGGCATTCTATTTCGAAACGTAGAACCATTCTCACGAACCGCGATCTGTGACATCGACAAAGCAATCCCAAGTATACGCCGTTAGCCAGTGAAAGCGCCGCAGTTGACCGCCCATCCGCCTTCTGCCTAAATCACAACTGATTTGTGATATTCGATATTATTCACATAATTTGTGAGTATTATCTTTCTGCAGAAGGAAACAGGCTATGTCCGACCGCGAACCCGGCTTTTCGACCCTCTCGATCCATGCCGGCGCGCAGCCCGACCCGACCACCGGCGCGCGCGCGACCCCGATCTACCAGACCACCTCGTTCGTGTTCGATGACGTCGAGCACGCAGCCTCGTTGTTCGGCCTGCAGACCTTCGGCAACATCTACACCCGCATCGGCAACCCCACGAACAACGTGCTCGAGGAGCGCGTGGCAGCCCTCGAAGGCGGCACCGGCGCGCTCGGCGTCGCCTCGGGGCACGCCGCGCAGATTCTCGTGCTGCACACGCTGATGGAATCCGGCGACGAAATCGTCGCCGCAAACCGCCTCTACGGCGGCTCGATCAACCAGCTCGGTCACTCGATCAAGAATTTCGGCTGGAAGGTGGTCTGGGCCGATACCGACGATATCTCGACCTTCGAGAAGGCGATTACGCCCAAGACCAAGGCGATCTTCATCGAGTCGCTCGCCAATCCCGGCGGCGTTGTCGTCGACATCGAAGGCATCGCGAAGATCGCGAACAAAGCCGGCGTGCCGCTGATCGTCGATAACACGCTCGCGACCCCCTACTTGATCCAGCCGTTCAAGCATGGTGCCGACATCGTCATCCACTCGGCGACGAAATTCCTCGGCGGCCACGGCAACTCGATTGCCGGCGTCATCGTCGACGGCGGCAAGTTCAACTGGATCGGAAACAAGCGCTATCCGATGCTCTCCGCGCCGCGGCCCGAATATAACGGCATCGTGCTCGCGGAAACTTTCGGCAACTTCGCTTTTGCGATCGCAACGCGCGTGCTGGGCCTGCGCGATCTCGGTCCGGCGCTCTCGCCGTTCAACGCCTTCCTCATCATCAATGGCATCGAGACGCTGCCGTTGCGCATGCAGAAGCATTCCGACAACGCGCTGAAGGTCGCGGAATACTTGAGCAAGCACCCGAAGGTCGCGTGGGTGAACTATGCGGGACTAAAGACCGACAAATATCATGCGCTTCAGCAGAAATATTCGCCCAAAGGCGCAGGCGCGGTCTTCACCTTCGGCCTCAAGGGCGGCTTCGACGCGGGCGTGAAGCTCGTTTCCAACGTCGAGCTGTTCTCGCATCTTGCGAATATCGGCGACACGCGCTCGCTGATCATTCACCCAGCTTCGACCACGCACAAGCAGCTCAGCGAAGAGCAGAAGGTAAAAGCGGGCGCCGGTCCGGACGTCGTGCGGCTTTCCATCGGCATCGAGGACGTCGAGGACATCATCGCCGATCTGGAAAAGGGCCTGAACGCTTAATTTTTACGAAGAGTCCCCTCTCCCCACTGGGGAGAGGGTTAGGGTGAGGGGGTTCTGCGCCCAGACTTGCGCACAGAGCCCCCTCACCCGCTCGCTTTGCTCGCTACCTCTCCCCGCTGGGGAGAGGTTATTTCTAGCCAAGCCGCGCCGCATGATAGCTGGCGTAAGCCAGCACCACGACCGCGCCTGCCTGATGCGCAAGCCCGAGCGCGAGCGGTACGGCGAGCAGCAGCGTAACGATGCCGAGCGCTGCTTGCGCCGAAATCAGAAGATAAAGGATCACCGCCTGCAACTGCGCGGGCCGCTTTCGCTGGTAGATGACGTAACCGAGCGAAACGAACCACAAGAGATACGCCGTCATGCGGTGGTTGAACTGCACCGCAAGCACATTCTCGAAGAAATTTCGCCACCAGGGCTGCAGCAGAAAGAGTTGCGCGCCTTTCGGATGAAACACGCCGTCGATCAGCGGCCAGGTATTGTAGGTCAGTCCCGCGTTGGTCTTCGCGACGATCGCGCCGAGAAAGACCTGCAACAGCGCAAGCCCAATCAGCACCACCGCGAAAATCTTCCCGCGTTTGCCGAGTTCGCCCTTGGGTAGCAGCGAAGTCGCGACCCAGACCAGCGCGATGAAGATGATGCAGGCAAGCGTCAGATGAACCGCCAGCCGGTACTGACTGACATCGGTCCGCACCGACAACCCGCTCGCGACCATCCACCAGCCGATTGTGCCTTGCAGGCCGCCGAGAAACAAAAGCACGAGCAACTTCCAGCGCAGCGCCGGGCCGATTTTCCCCCGCCACCAGAAAAACGCGAGCGGGATCGCAAAGGCGAAGCCGACGATGCGGCCCAAAAGCCGGTGCGCCCATTCCCAGAAGAAGATGAACTTGAAGTCGGAAAGCGCCATCCCCTTGTTGATCGCCTGATATTGCGGGATCGCCTTGTACTTCTCGAATTCCGCGAGCCATGCGGCGTCGGTCAGCGGCGGGAAAACGCCGGTCACGACATTCCATTCGGTGATCGAGAGGCCTGAGCCGGTGAGCCGTGTCGCGCCGCCGAGCATGACCATACCGGCAACGAGCGCGGCAATGGCCCACAGCCAGCGGCGCACGTCACGCATCGGATCGTCTGGCTGCGTCATCGGGGCTGGAAATCCGGATTAACAAGAAGCCGCGCGACGTTTATAGAGCGGCACCCCTCCCTGCAATGCACGCAAAGCCGCACCTCATGCGCCAGCGCAACCGCAAACTGATCGGCACCGTCGCGCTCCTTGTCCTCGTTATTTTCTGGGCGCTGTTCGGCATGCTGGTCGCGCAGGGCCGCGTGGTCGAGTTGCCGGGCTATGCCCAGATCTTCGTATTCCTGTTTCTGGGGATGGTCTGGGTGCTACCGGCGGGCTTCCTCATCCGCTGGATGGCCCGCAAGGACGCCTGAACCGCGTGATCCCGAAAAGTGGGCACCGGTTTTCGGACAAGATCACGCGCAAATAAATTTACGCGACGTCGAGCCGCCGGAAGTTCGCCCTGAGCGAAAACGGCACGCCCGAACGCAGCACATCGACGTAGCGCAGTGCCTGGAAATTTCCGTTGAGCGATACGCGCGGCAGCGCGGTCATGTGCTCCCGATGTTCGGGGAAAATTACGCCGGGACGCGTCGTCACCGCGAGTTCGTAGCCCGCGTCTTTCGCCAGCGTAAAATCGCGCGCGTCCGCCGAGGTGCAATCGCCGACCGGATAAGCGAAATCGACCGGACGTTTGCCGAGCGCCTTCTCGATCACAGACGCGCTCTGTTCGAGTTCCTGCTTTACGACCGCGGCCGGCCATTTCTTCAGCATGTAATGGTTCACGCTATGCGCGCCCATCGTGATCAGCGGATCGGACGCAAGCGTCTCCAGTTCGCTCCAGTCCATGCACAACTCTTTGCAAGGCCCTAGCGGATCGACGCCATAGCGCTCGCAAAGATCCGTTACGATGCGGCGCATTTCCTTTTCGTCAGGCATGCGACGCAGCCACCAGTATAGCTGTGTATAGGCGCGCAGCTTGGCGGCCACGTCTGCGCAATCGAAAAACCGCGTTTTGCCGTCCACCTCGATCGCGATGCGTTCGGTCTTCGCGATAACGCGCTCGATCGCCGACCACCACAAGAGCCCGATCTTGTCCGCGAAGCTGGTTGCGATGAAGAGCGCTGCTGGCACACCCAGCTTCCTGAAGATGGGATAAGCGTATTCGAGATTGTCGCGATAGCCGTCGTCCAGCGTAAAGCAGACGAAGCGGTTCGAATAATCCTGCTCGCGCAGCCGCCGCCGCGCTTCGGCGAGCGAAACGATATCGACCTTCTGGTAGCGCAGGTACTCGATCAGCGTTTCGAGAAATGCGGGATCTATCTCGAGCAGCGCGTTCGGCTGAAACGCATCGTTCCGTGCGGGCCGCACATGATGCATCGTGAAGATCGCGCCAATGCCGGAAGAGAGCGGCCCCAACACCTTGAATGCGCCCGAAAAATAGAGCGCCTCCAGGCCAAGACGAATGCCGGCGGTTCTTAAATTCATAATTCAGTCAATGGCTTGGACAGCCCCCGATTTCAAGCAATCTAACAACCGAAAATTGAGAAATCTTTGCAAGTCTGCGCCTCCCAAGGGGAACACCGGGGAAAGGCGTTAAGAAACGTGCTTAAGCGCGCCGAAAAAAACACTCCTGCGTGGGACGAGACCGCCGCGGCTGGCAGCGCCCCCGCGTTCACCCGCTTTGAAATTTTCCGCGACTTCGCGAAAGTTGCGCCGCTCTGGCGCGCGTTCGAGGCAGACGCCGACCTCACGCCATACCAGCGATTCGATTTCTTGAATCTCTGGCAGGAACACATCGGCAAGAAGGAAGGCGTGGAGCCGCTGCTCGTCGCCGCCTATGGCGAGCACGACGAGCCGCTCTGCCTGCTGCCGCTCGGCAAATTCACGCACGGCCCCTTCCCGGTCGCACGCTTTCTCGCCGGAAAACATGCGAACTATAATTTCGGACTCTGGCGGCGCGGCGCATCCTTCCCGCGCGCGTTCGCGCAACAGTTGCTCGACGCGCTCGCGAAAGTAGAACCTGATCTCGCAGCGCTCGAATTACACAACCAGCCTTATTCCTGGCACGGCGCTGAAAATCCGCTGCTCGCCTTTCCGCATCAGCCTTCACCGAGCATCGGCTACCGTCTGAAGCTCGGCGACAACGGCGAAGCGGTGCTTTCGCGCCAGCTCACCACCAGTTATCGCGGGCGCATCCGCGGCAAGGAAAAGAAGCTCGCGAAGCTGCCGGGCTACCGTTATTTCGTTGCCTCGACGCCGGAGGAAGTGCAGCGCTGCATGGACGCCTTCTTTGTGCAGAAGCGCGCCTATATGGCGATGATGAAAATCCCGAACCCGTTCGACGAGCCGGAAGTGGAAGCCTTTCTGCGCGCGGCGGCTGACGCAGGCGCGCTCGAAATCCACGCGCTCGAATGTGATAGCGAAGTGCTTGCGCTCTATGCCGGCGTCACGGACGGCAAGCGCCTCTCGACCATGATCAGTTCCTATACCGCGAGCGAAAATTCCCGCTGGAGCCCCGGCATCATCACGCTCTCGCACATCGTCGCGAACGTCTCCGACCGCGGTCTTGCGATCATGGATCTCGGCGTCGGCGAAGCGGAATACAAATTCGTTTATTGCGACGAGAAGGAAGAGCTGTTCGACAGCTTCATCCCGCTTTCATCGAAGGGCTATGCACTGGCACCGCTTCTGCGCGCGCAGGCGAGCCTCAAGCGCTTTGTGAAAACGACGCCGGTGCTCTGGAAAGCCGCAAAAACCGTTCGGGGCCTCTTGCCGCGCTAGGCGGCGGTAGCTTCGGGCGCCTTCACGTCCGGTTCCGGCGCAACCGCAACCACTGCGATATTCGGAAATCCCATGCCGCGTAGCGCATCCGCGGCGGCAATTCCCGCGTCCGAATGTCCTTCGAGTGTCACGACGACCGTGCCGCGTGCGAAGCGCGCGAGCCGTGAGGCACAGGAATAGCCGAGCAGGTTTGGCGCCGCGATCACGATATGATCGTAGCTTTGCGCCAGCGCACCGAGCACGATGGAAAAGCGGTCCGCCGACAGGATCGCGGCAATATCCGGTGTGACCCGCCCTGCGCCGAGAATATGCGCGCGCGATTTCGGATCGCGCCCAATCGCGTCGCCGAAAGAAATCTTGCCGAGCAGAAGATCGCCGATGCCGGACTGCACGCCCGCCTTACGGCTGACCATCGTTTCCGCATCGAGATCGACGAATACGGTGTGAGCGGCGCTTTCCGAAAGCTCGCGCGCGAGATCGAGCGCTAGTTCGGACGAAGGCTCGGATGCGGTGCGCGTCACAACGACGATGCCACGGCCCATCATGCGCACCTGGGCCGCAAGCGGTCCCGCGCGCGGACTTTCCTCGAAATTCGCGGCTGCCGCCTTCTTCGGCATGGCAGGCGCAATCGGGGCTTCGTCTTCTGCAAGCGCCGGCACGGTTTCGACCGGGCGATAGACTTCGCCGCGCAGAAGTTGCGAGGCGGCGAGGAACCCGGTCATCGCAACCAGCACGCCGATGGTGACGATAAACACAATCGGCAATTTCTTCGGGAAATGCACCTTGGTGGACGGAATCGCACGCGAAATAATCCGCGCATCTGCCTGCACCGCATCCGGCGTTTCGCGCGCGACCGTATCGCGGTAGCGCGAGAGATAGGTCTCAAGAAGATCGCGCTGCGATTTCGCGTCGCGCTCCAGCGCACGCAACTGCACGTCCTGCGAGTTGAGCGATCCCGACATCTTCTTCTGCTGGTCTAGCGCGACCAGAATGGCGTCCGCCTGTGCGGATGCGATCCGCGCATCGTTCTCATAGCCGCGTGCCATTTTGTCGGCGGCGATCCGCGTCTGCGCTTCGAGATCGGCGATCTGCGCGCGCAATTCCTTGATGCGCGGATGCTGGTCGAGGAGCGTCGAGGACTGTTCCGCAAGTTGTGCGCGCAGCGTCACGCGCTGCTCGTTCAGCCGCCGGATCAGATCGGAGTTCAGCACTTCGCTGGTCTCGACTGGTCTGCCGCTTTTCAGAATATCGCGAATGATCCGCGCCTTGGTTTCGGCATCGGCCTTCTTGGTGCGCGCCGCGGCAAGTTGCGTATTCAGTTCGCCGAGCGACTGCGCGCTCAAGCTATTATTGTTCGGACCGACATAGAGGTTCGACTTGACGCGGAATTCCTCGACCTTGGATTCCGCTTCCGCGACGCGTGTACGCAACCGCTCAATTTCGCCGGCAAGCCACTGCCCTGCTTGGCGGATCGCATCCTGTTTCGCCTGCTGCTGAAGCTTTATGTAGCCTTCCGCTACCGCATTCGCGACGCGCGCGGCGAATTCCGCGTCCTGCGACTGGAACTCAATCGAGATCACGCGCGACTTATCGACCTGATAGACGTTGAGCCGCTCGAAATAGAGCTCGAGAATCTTGTCCTCGTCGCTCATCGGCGCGCGCGCGCGCGACATACCGACGAGACCGAGCAGCCCGTCGAGCAGCGAGCCGCCCGCGTTCGGATTGAATTCCGGCCGCTCTGCGAATTTCAGATCGCGGATGATGCCGCGCGCAAGATCGCGCGACAGCGCGAGCTGCACCTGGCTTTGCACGGCTTCGGCGTCTAACAGCGTGCGGTCGCGCTCCATGTTGCGCTCGCCCTGCGCCTGATTATAGGGCGTCTCGCGGTTCTCGATCAGCACGCGCGCTTCGGACTTGTAGCGCGGCGTAATCATGTTGACGGCGAGGAAGCTCAGCACGCCCGCAGCGAGCGTGACCGCAAGAATCCGGAATTTCCGGGCCCAGAGCGCGCGCCCGAGGGCGGCAAGATCGAGCTCCGATTCGGCGGCTGGGGCGGGAATCGATTCCGCGCTGGCTTTGGAGGACGGACGGCGCATTGGCTTCAAACGACTCCCACGCAACTACTGCCCGCATAAGAAATCATTAGGGTTGCCATTGGGTTAAGGCACCCCGCCCCGCGGGCGCGAGTCAGATTCCGTTAACCATGTCGCGGTAAGAAATTGGCAACCAAGAAAGCCCTGTCCGCGCATGTCTTTCCGCCCGGCCATCCTCCTCGCTCTGGCGCTCGCGCTTTCCGCCTGCGCGGGTAACCCACGCCCGGCGCCGGACGCCTCTTTCGAAGCCCCCTACACGCTCGACGGGGGCGATAAGCTTCGCGTCACCGTGTTCGGTCAGGATGGTCTCACCAACTCCTACGCGGTCGATGGCGCCGGCAAGATTTCGATGCCGCTGATCGGCCGCGTTGATGCGCGCGGGCTGACCACCGCACAGGTCGCGGCCCAGATCGCCACAAAACTACGCTCCGGCTATGTGCGCGAGCCGCACGTCGCGGTCGAGGTCGAGACTTATCGCCCGTTCTTCATCCTCGGCGAAGTCACCGCCGCCGGTCAGTATGCCTATGTGAACAACCTGACCGTCGAAACCGCGGTCGCGATCGCGGGCGGATTCACGCCGCGCGCCAACCGCGCGAACTTCACCATCGTTCGCAACGTCAACGGCGTGCCGTCGAGTGCCAGCGTGCCGCCCTATTTCAACGTACGGCCGGGCGACACGATCACCGTTCACGAACGCTGGTTCTGACGCGGGGCTCCGCGTGCAGCCGCTTCGTATCCTCCATGTGCTTCGGGCTCCGGTCGGCGGCCTGTTTCGCCACGTCTGCGATCTCGCCATCGAGCAGAGCGCGCGCGGCCACGCCGTCGGCGTGATCGCGGACCGGACCACCGGCGGCGAAAAGGCCGAAAGCGCGCTTGCCGCCCTCGCCTCGAAAATCGCGCTCGGCGTCTCGCGGATTCCGATGAGCCGTCACGCCGGCTGGAGCGATGTCGCCGCCGTCCGCTATGTCGAAACTCACGCGCGGCAACTGAAAGCCGCGGTCGTGCACGGCCACGGCGCGAAAGGCGGCGCGTTCGCCCGCCTCGGCGCGGGGAATGCGCTCCGCGTTTACACGCCGCACGGCGGCAGTCTGCATTTCTCGCGCACCAATCCGGTCGGCTTTGCTTACCTTAGCGTCGAGCGCATGCTGCTCGGCAAGACCGATCTCGCGCTGTTTGAAAGCGAATACGCACGTGCCGTGTTCGAGCAGAAGATCGGCCGCCCCAAGGGCATAACCGCGGTCGTTCATAATGGCGTGCGGCCGGAAGAATTCGAGCCGATAACGCAAGCGCAGGACTCTGCCGACATTCTTTTCGTGGGTGAGTTGCGCAGGCTGAAAGGCGTCGATGTGCTGATCGAGGCGCTGGCGCTTCTGAAGACTCGCGGCGAAACGTTGCGGGCCGTTATCGTCGGCGACGGTCCCGATCGCGAAGCCTTCATTTCGCTGGCAAAAGCGCGCGGCCTCGACACGCAAATCGAATTTGCCGGTGCGATGCCGGCGCGCAGCGCTTTCGCGAAAGGGATACTTCTCGCCGTTCCGTCGCGCGCCGAGTCCTTGCCCTATATCGTGCTGGAAGCAGCCGCGGCGGGTCTGCCGGTGATTGCGACGAATGTCGGCGGCATCCCGGAAATCTTCGGACCGGATGCAAAGTGCCTGATCCCGCCCGGTAACGCGGAAGCGTTGGCCGCGGCCATTCGGGCAGCGCGCAAAGACGGAAACCATGAGCAAACGACACGCCTTCGCACCCGCGTTTCCGAATTGTTTACCGTGTCGGCCATGACCACCGGCATTCTCGAGGCTTACGAGCGCGCGATCAGTTCCCGGTCCCGCTAATTCTCGGCATTAGTATTAAGCCTTCCGAGACGGATTTTCTCTAGTTTTCCTCTGTCTTTAGGCGGCCCGTGGGCCGCCCGTAATGCCTTGCCGGGGACGGGAAATGATCGGGACCGAACAGCACAACAGAAATGGACGCTCCGTAGAGGCTACCGCCGGCGCGATCGCAAATGTGCGCGCCGATCAGACGCCGCGTGAATTGAGCCCGCTTGCCAAGATGATCGCGAGCGAACCGGTTCCGCCCGCGATGTCCGCAGTCGTACTCGGCGGCTCCATCCGCATTGTCGAATTTTTGCTGCTCTCGCTGATCGGGTTTGCTATCTACGCAACTTACGTTTATCCGGACGAAGGCTTCCTGTGGCGCTATGTGATCGCCACCTTCGGCACTTCGGGCGCCGCGATCCTCGCCTTCCAACTCGCCGAGGCTTACGACGTCGCCGCGCTTCGCCGCGCGATTTCCACCTTTGCGCGGCTCACGCTTGCCTGGACCGCGATCTTCCTGGTCGCCTTCGCATTCCAGTTCTTTTTCCGCCTTGAAGGACAGTTCTCGCGCGTCTGGACCGCGAGCTGGTACTTCACCGGACTGACTGCGCTCTTCGCGTTTCGCATTTTCATCGTCGCGAAAGTGCGCCAGTGGACGCGCGAAGGCCGCCTGATCCGCCGTACCGTGATCGTCGGCGGTGCCGCGCCCGGTGAAGCGCTGATCGAGGCACTGCAGGCGCAGACCGATTCCGATCTCGACATTCGCGGCGTGTTCGACGACCGCGGCGACGAGCGCTCCGCTCCCATGATCGCGGGCAAGCCGAAACTCGGCACGGTCGACGATCTCGTCGAATTCGCGCGCCGCACCCGCATCGATCTCCTGCTCGTATCGCTGCCGATCACCGCCGAACAGCGCGTGCTGCAGATGCTGCGCAAACTCTGGGTGCTGCCGGTGGACATCCGCCTCGCGGCGCACATGAGCAAGCTGCGCTTCCGCCCGCGCGCCTATTCCTACATCGGCAACGTGCCGGTGCTCGACATCTACGACCGGCCGATCACCGACTGGAACATCGTTCTCAAGTGGCTGTTCGACAAAACCGTCGGCACGCTGATGCTGATCGCACTCTCGCCGGTGATGCTGCTCACCGCGCTCGCGGTGAAGCTCGACAGCAAGGGTCCGGTGTTCTTCAAACAGAAGCGCTACGGCTTCAACAACGAACTGATCGAAGTATTCAAGTTCCGCTCCATGTACACCGACATGACTGACGCGAATGCGGCGAAGCTCGTCACCAAGGGCGACCCGCGCGTGACCCGTGTCGGCCGTTTCATCCGTAAGACTTCGCTCGACGAACTGCCGCAGCTCATCAACGTCGTTTTCAAGGGCAACCTGTCGCTGGTCGGCCCGCGCCCGCATGCGGTCCACGCGAAAGCGCAGAACCGGCTCTATGACGAAGTGGTGGACGGCTATTTCGCGCGCCACCGCGTGAAGCCAGGCATCACCGGCTGGGCACAGGTCAACGGCTGGCGCGGCGAAACCGATACGCCGGAGAAAATCCAGCGCCGCGTCGAGCACGATCTCTATTACATCGAAAACTGGTCGGTCTTCCTCGACCTCTACATTCTCCTGAAGACGCCGGTTTCGCTTTTGAAAACGGAAAACGCCTACTGATGGCGAGCGCCGCTGCCGTTTCGCACGCCTACACGATTTCGCCCGCGCGCACGGTCGAGAAGCTTCGCAGCCTGCTGTTGTGGATGACCGGATTCTCCGGTGCCTTCGTATTTACCGAGCCTTCGCCCTACGAAATCTTCGCCGCGGCCGCGATCTTCTTCTTTTTCGCGACCGGCCTTTCGATCCGGCGCGGGCACCTGCCGCTGCTTGCGATCCTGATCGTCTATTGTTTCGGCGCGACCATCGCGGTGATCCCGGTGGTCTCGGAGCCGAAGACCGCAATGTGGGTCACGATCTCCTGGTTCCTCGCCGCCACCGCGCTGTTCTACGCCTGCGTGATCGCGGACGACACCGAGCGGCGGCTTAACATCCTGATGAGCGGCTACATGGCCGCTGCCATCGTCGCTTCGATGGTCGCGATCCTCGCCTATTTCCACGCGATCCCGGGCGCAGATTCATTCCTGCTCTATGGGCGCGCCAAGGGCACCTTCAACGATCCGAACGTGATCGGTCCGTTTCTGGTGCTGCCGGGACTGCTCGCGATCAAACGCGTGCTCTCCTTCCGCCTGAAAGATTTGCTGATCGGCGGCACGCAGGTTTCGATCATCGTGATTGCGCTGCTCCTGTCGTTCTCGCGCGGCGCCTGGGGGCACTTCGCGGCGTCGGCGGCAATCTTCATCGGCCTCCTTTTCATCGTCAGCACGGACACGCGCGAGCGCACCCGCATCGTCGGCGCGACCATCGCGGGGGTGGGCTTGCTTGCGCTGATCCTCGTCGCGCTATTGTCGATGAAAGGCGTCGGCTCGCTGTTCACCGAGCGCGCGACGCTCGAGCAAAGCTACGACATGGGCCAGCTGGGCCGCTTCGGCCGTCACATCCTCGGCTTCCAGCTCGCGCTCGACACGCCCTTCGGCCTCGGGCCATTTCAGTTCGCGAAGCGCTTTCCGGAAGATCCGCATAACGTCTATCTGAACTCCTTCATGACCGGCGGCTGGCTCGGCGGCCTGACCTATCCGTTGCTTGTGCTGATGACGCTCTGGGCGGGACTTAAAGGCGCGCTGCGCGCGACCCCGTGGCGGCCGGTGCTGCTTGCGACCTGGGCAACCTTTATCGGCGTCGTCGGCGAAGGCGCGATCATCGACACCGACCACTGGCGGCACTTCTGGCTGCTGGCCGGAGTCTTGTGGGGCGGCGCAGTCGCAGCCAGCCACTACCGCGTTGAAATCCCGCGCCGTTTCGCCACAAAAGAAGCGTCGGAAGTGCCGGTTCCCTCGTTGCAGCGCACAGACCGGATCACTATAGTCCGCCCCCTGTCGGAGCGTGGCGCAGCCCGGTTAGCGCACTAGTCTGGGGGACTAGGGGTCGTGGGTTCAAATCCCGCCGCTCCGACCATTTTCTTTCTCGCGGATTTGCGTCACGCGTCCGCGGCAAAACTCAAAATCTCGCCGACCAGTTTCTCCCATGCCGGGTCGCCCGGCAGCGGCACGTGATTTTCCGTCTCGAGCGTCACGAATTTCGCGCCCGGAATTCCCGCTGCGATCGTGCGCCCCTGCGCATAGGGCACCACGTTGTCCTGCCGCGCATGAATCACCAGCGTCGGCACGCGAACCTGCGGCAGCAATGCGATAACGTCTATGTCGTCGCAAGCGGAGCGCAACCGCGCGGCATTTTCCGCCGTGGTCGCCATGCGCTGCATGTCGGAGAACCACCGGATCTGTTCGGCGGTGCCGTTCGGCAGATAGATCGAGCTGAACGCGCGCATGAACGCCGAGCCTTCGCTGCCCCAGCCCTGCCGCATCAGCGCGAGCATCGCCTGCCCCTTTTCACGCTCCAGCGCGCTGCCGCTTTTGTTGCGGCCCTGCGCGTAACCTCCGTAAAGGATGAGCTTCGACACGCGTTCGGGATACTTCACCGTATAGGAAATCGCGGCGGCCACGCCTTGCGAAAGCCCGAGCAATGCGAAGCGCTCTTCCGCAATCGTCACCGTCACCGCGTCGAGATCGCGCAGGAAACCGTCGAGGGAAATATCCTCAACATCGCGGTCCGCGAGGCCGCTGCCGCGTCCGTCATAGCGAACGAGCGAGAGCCTTTCCGCGAGACGTGAAAACAGCGGCGCCCAGATCGGGCTCTGCCAATCGAATTCGAGATGGTTTAGCCAGTTCGCGGTTTTCAAAAGCACCGGCCCGTCGCCCGAGCGGCCGATCGCGATGTTCACGCCGTCAGCGGCGCGAGCAAACGTAATTTCCTGCCGCTCGCTTTCCCCACCGCGCGCGGCACTCGCCTGCGCAACGCCCGCTTGTTCGCGCACCTCGCCGACAAAGCGGATGCCCTTGCGGGCAATGGTCCTGATCAGCCGCTGGTCGGTGCCGTTGTCACGGACAGCAACGCGTGCCGCGTTGATGCGCGAGGCCATCGCGGACTCCGAAACGATCCTTCCTTTCCAGACATGCTCGATCAGGTCATCGCGGCTGACGACTTCGTCGCGCCGCCGGATCAGGAATTCGAGCAGATCGAACACCTGGGGCTCGACCGGAATCTCGGCCGCGCCTTCGCGAAGCTCGCGGCGGCCCGCGTCCAGGGTAAAATTCTCGAACTGAAACAACACGTTATTAGCGTACTCGGGGTTTAGGAAAACTCAGGAAAATCCAAAGGAAAAGGCAAGGCTATCTGGAAGCGGGCTCCGGCCGGGATCGGCATCTTGCCGCCATCCAATCCACGGAGGCAGCCATGCACAACCCCATTCTCGAACCGAAGCGCAACCAGGACGGCTCCATCGACATCCGCCACTACGCCCGCGAAGCGCATGCCGAACGCCGTGCCGCGAAAGACGCCGCCATGCGCAGCTTCGCACGCGCCACGCGGCGCACGCTAGGCGTAATCACCGCAATCATCGCTTTTTGGAATATGCCGCCCCTCGGCGCGAGCGGCTCGTCGAAGGACATGCCCTATCGCTGAGAGCCGCAATATTCCGGCGCAGAGATGTGCCAGAGCGTAGTCTTCCGGCGCGCAATGGTGCACAACTGCGGGCGAGTCCATCACTCGCCCGCGCTTTTTCATGTTCCGCATCATCGCTCTCGCCGCTTGCTTTCTCGCCATCACGACAAACGACGCACCCGCGCAACGCGGCGGCGAAGTGACGGTCACAATCACGCCCGCGCCGGAAATGAAAGCCGCGCTGCCGGTTATTTCGGTCGCGGGCGAACACCGGCTGCATTTCAACAACACGACCTCGCGCGACGCGAAAATTCTCTCGATGGAAATCCTGTTCATCGAGCAGTCCGAGACCAGCAAAAGCTGCGACCTTTTCTTCGCCAACGTGATCGGCGCCACCGTCCGGCGTTACGACCTGAAGGACATCGAGGTGCCTTCCGCAAAAACCGCCACGGCGAAAACCAGGCTGCTTCCGGCTGAAGAAAACGAAGGCATCTACAAGGTCGCGCCGCCCGTGGACGAAAAGCGCAATCCGCGCGTGACGATCATTGCCTGCTACAAATTCGTGTTCCTGCTCGACGACTCCGAACTCGAAGTCACGCCGCTCGCGGGCCGCTGGACCTTCGACCGCAAGACCGGAAAGCTGATTTCGAAGAACGTCGCGGGCAAAGCGGAACTGCTACCACGCTGAGCAGGGAATTTACGCGCTGCTCTTCCTGCTCGCGTCTAACATCCGGCGGCACTCGCCCAGCTCATAAAGCGTCGCTTTCAGCAAACGCACCGCTTCGGAAGAAAGCCGCATCGTGCCGGGAGGCTCCGGCATCGGTGCGCGCGGCTGTGGTGCCCGCATCTGCGGTTCCACGGGACGGGTCTCGTAGCGCTCGTCCGGCGCAACGCGCGGCTCATAAGCGCGTTCGTCTTGCACGCTGCGCATCGGCGCGCGCGGCTCCTCGCGGTCGGGCGCAGGCGCGAATTTCCGGAACGGGATCGCCGGCCCTTCGTCCTCGTACTCGCGTTCGTGTTGCGGCACTTGTGGTTGCTGCGGCTGCGCGCGCGGCACTTCGACGATGCGCGGCTCGAGCGTGCGCGGCATGCCGTTGCGCGGCGGCTCACCGCGGGGAATTTCCGGCTCGACGCGCTGCCGCTGCGGCGAAACGAAATTCACCACGCCGCCGCGCGCACCGGAAGACACGCTCATGTTCTCGGCATCTTCTTCGAGCGCTTCCTGATCGAAATTGATGTCGCGCAGGCGCGCCGGATCGGTCTCCGCCGAACGGCCTACGGTCTGCACATAGCGCAGTCCCTGATCCTTCAGAATTTGTTGCACGCCGCGGATCGTGTAGCCCTCTCCGTAAAGGAGATGACGAATACCGCGCAGAAGATCGACGTCGTCAGGCCGGTAATAGCGGCGGCCGCCGCCACGCTTCATCGGCTTGATCTGCACAAAGCGCGTTTCCCAGAAACGAAGGACATGCTGCGGCAGATCGAGGTCGTCTGCGACCTCGCTGATCGTTCGGAATGCGTCCGGACCTTTTTCCACCTAACAACGTCCCGCCTGACGTTGGGCGATCAGCGTTTTTTCGCGTCGCCGTTCCGCCCGTTGATTCGCTGCTTAAGAATATTCGATGGTTTGAAAACCATCACCCTTCGCGGCTCGATGGGAACTTCTTCTCCCGTCTTGGGATTGCGGCCTACACGCTCGCCCTTTTGGCGGACGATGAACGAGCCGAACGAGGAGAGCTTCACGTTTTCGCCCCGCGCCAGCGAATCGGCGAGCTCGGTAAGGACCAATTCGACGAGTGCCGCCGATTCCGTCCGCGACAAGCCGACCTTTTGATAGACAACTTCACTCAGGTCAGCGCGCGTGATCGTCTTCCCGCTCATGGCCGCCCCCGCGGTGTGAACTATCGTACTGATAAATTGACGTTATTTGCGCTGGCTCGCCGGGTCAACCGGCTTGCAATAAAACTGTCGCCAAGCGCGCGGGACGTATCACCAGCGCAACAGCGTAGAACCCCAGGTGAAGCCCCCGCCCATGGCTTCCAGTAGAACAAGATCGCCTTTTTTGATCCGTCCGTCGTGCACCGCGGTCGAAAGCGCGAGCGGAATCGACGCCGCGGACGTGTTGCCGTGCTTGTCCACCGTCACCACGACCTTGTTCGGTGCAATTTTAAGTTTCTTCGCGCTGCCGTCGATGATCCGCAGGTTCGCCTGGTGTGGAACGAACCAGTCGATGTCCTCGGAGGTATAGCCGGTCGCCGCATAAGCGTCCTCGATCACGTCGGTGATCATGCCGACCGCGTGACGGAATACTTCTTTACCTTCCATCCGCAGGTGACCGACCGTTCCCGTCGAGCCGGGACCTCCATCGACATAGAGCTTTTCCTTGTGGCGGCCGTCCGAGCGCAGTTTTGAGACCAGAATACCGCGATCCTCGCGCGTTCCCGGCTGCTCCGTGCGCTCCAGCACCACCGCGCCTGCGCCGTCGCCGAACAAGACGCAGGTCGTCCGGTCTTCCCAGTCGAGCAGCCGCGAAAAAGTCTCCGCGCCGATTACCAGCGCGCACTTGAAATCTCCCGAGCGCAGATACTGGTCGGCGGTCGCCATCGCAAAGACAAAGCCGGAGCAGACCGCCTGTAAATCGAACGCAGCACCGCGCGTGATGCCGAGTGCCGCCTGCACGGTCGTCGCGCTCGCCGGAAAGGTCAGGTCCGGCGTCGAGGTCGCAAGTACGATCAGGTCGATGTCGGCGGCCGTCAGTCCCGCGTTCGCTAGCGCCGCCTTCGCGGCATTGACCGCGAGATCCGAGGTCTTCTCGTCTTTCGCCGCGACATGCCGCTCACGGATGCCCGTGCGCTGCACAATCCATTCGTCGGAGGTATCGACCATCGTCGCCAGTTCGGCGTTGGTCAGCGTGCGTGCCGGGAGATAGGAACCCACCCCCCGGACGACCGAACGATACACGGTCACTGTTGCAATTCCTCAGCCGGTGCGGGCGCAGTTCCGGTTTCGCGGCGCAGCCCTTCGGCAATTCCCTTCAAGAGATTATGGCGGACGACGTCGTAGCCGATTTCGATGGCCGAAGCGAAGCCTTCCGCGTCGGTTCCGCCATGACTTTTCACAACCAGCCCGTTCAGCCCGAGGAACAGCCCGCCATTGGCCCGGCGCGGGTCCATTTTCTCGCGTAGCACCCGGAACGCGCCGCGGGCGAACAGGTAGCCGATTTTAGCGCTCAAGGTCCGGCTCATGGCGGAGCGCAGATATTCGCCGATCTGCCGCGCGGTTCCCTCGGCGGTCTTCAGGGCGATATTCCCCGCGAAGCCCTCGGTGACGATCACGTCCACCGTGCCCTTGGAAATGTCGTCACCCTCGACGAAGCCGCGATATTCGAAATTGGCAGGATTCATCTCGCGAAGCATCTGTCCTGCCTCGCGTACCGCCTCGACACCCTTTATTTCTTCGACGCCGACATTGAGCAGCCCGACCGTCGGCCGCGTCAGGTCGAACACCACCCGCGCCATCGCGGCGCCCATCACCGCGTTGTCGACGAGCTGCTTCGCGTCCGCACCGATCGAGGCGCCGACATCGAGTACGATGCTTTCGCCGCGGATCGACGGCCAGATCGCGGCGATTGCAGGACGGTCGATGCCCGCGAGCGGCTTGAGGCAGAACAGGCTCATCGCCATCAGCGCGCCGGTGTTGCCGGCCGAGATCGCGATATCCGCCTCGCCTTTCTTCACCGCTTCGATGGCGAGCCACATCGAGGAAACCTTGCGGCCCTTGCGCAGCGCCTGGCTCGGCTTGTCGTCCATGCGGACGGCGACCTCGGTGTGGACGATCTGCGCATTCTTGAGCCGCGCCTGCTTGGCCGCGACCGGCGCGATCTGCTTCTCGTCGCCGAACAAAATGTATTCGGTGTCCGGGCGGCGCTGGGCTGCGATTTCCGCACCCGGAATCGTGACCGGCGCGCCGTTATCGCCACCCATGACGTCGATTGCGATGCGGACGGTTCTGGACATTGAGTTTGAGCGAAGGCTGTCGGGCTCAGCCGGATGTTTGGAAATGCCCGGCCCCGCTCCGGCGCTTGGCCGACAATAGCCGTTCGGCGGGCCGGTTCAACTATGGGAAATTACAGTAGCGATAACAATAGCTTGCTATTGTTTCTTGATTCGATCTTTGAGACCCGATAGCTGCTCGAACGGGCTGCGCTTCGGCTCGGGCGCGGCCTCGTCGGAAGACAGGCCCGAGAACTCGACCCCTGGTTTCCGCGGATAGGGATCTACCGCAAGGATCAGGAATTCGGTCGCCAGCGCGCCGAGATCGATCTTTCCGTCGATGATCGGATCGGGCAGATCCTCGCCCTCCTCGTCATCGATCTCCATCCGCTCCGGATCGACCGCGAAGTCGACCGCGAATTCCTCCGCAACGGGATTGTCGAACTCGTCGAGACTGACGACGCAGACCTGCCGGACAACGCCTTCCAGCTTGCCGAGCACGACCGCGCCGCCGGCATCCGCTGGCCGCACGTCGAATTGCACTTTCAGCGCGGGAATGGCGACGACATCCGCAACCGCCGCAAGCCGTGTGCGGGTGACTTCGTCCGGTACGAGTTCGACGCGCTCGCCCTCGGGCGCGATCGCGGCGACCTCGATCACATGGCTGAAGGGCAAATCGTCTGGCTGCGCATCAGACATCGGCCGCCGCCTTTACCGGTTCGGGGAACGATACTTCGGCGGCGAAGAGCGCCGCCGGCGACTGCAAACCCAGTCCTTTGGCCGCTCGCAGCGCATAGGCAGCGAGCGCCTGCCCGGCTTCCGCGTGATCCGATGCGAGCACGTTTCGCGCGAGTGCTTTCGCAAGTGCTGCCTTGTCGCCGGCTTTGATCGCTTCGCCGTAGAGTGTGGAACGCCCGAGATAAGCCTCCGCCAGTGTGCGCATTTTCTTTGGGACCTTCAGGTCTCCGATGCCGATTTCGCGCAAGGATGCGTCCATATCGCCGAAGAAATAGTCGAGCAGCTCCTGCCCGAATGCGATCCCATCCTCGCCTGCGGCGGCGAGCCGATCGTTCACCAGATGAACATGCAGCACCAGAAGATCGAACCGTCCTTCGACGGTGTCCGGAACCCCGAAATCGACGTAGAATGCCGGCCTGCGGGCCTGCGCCACGATGGCGCCATAGAGCCGTTCGATGGTTTTTCTGCGCGCAGAGTCGCGTCGTTTGAACAGGAACATGCCGTCCGGGGCCGATATTTGCGTTTCGTTGCCGCGCGGGGTAGTCGCGGGGTCACGACAAGTCAATCCGGCGATTAACCATATGATCTTCAGTATCCGTCAGCCAGCGTATTCGGGCCGCGCCATCGCGCTTGCGGCCCTGCTCGGCTGCACGGCGTTGGCCGGGTGCGGCAGCGCGGACTTGCCGCTTGAGAGCCTCACGCAGACCTACAATCGCGGCTACGTGCTCGACGAGAATGCATTGCAACAAGTTCCGGTCGGTTCGAGCCAGGAACAGGTGTTGCTCGTGCTCGGCACGCCTTCGACGGTCGCAACGGTTTCCGGTGAGGCGTTCTATTACATTTCGCAGAAAGCCAAGCGCACGGCCTTCCTGAAACCGGAGGTCGTCGATCAGCGCGTACTTGCGGTCTATTTCAGCCCTGATCGCCGCGTGACCCGGATCGCGAACTACGGCCTGCAGGACGGCAAGATTTTCGATTTCGTCAGCCGTACCACAGTCGCGGGCGGCGCCGACATCTCGCTCGTCGGCAACATCCTGAAGAACGTCACCAACATCAATCCGTTCGGCGGTTAGTCGCTTTCGAAAGCAAAAAGCAAAAGCCCACGAGGATCGCTCCTCGCGGGCTTTTCTGTTTTGGTTGCGTCCCGCTTAGTGCGCGAGGATCGCGAGCAAGAGCAGCGCCACGATGTTCGTGATCTTGATCATCGGGTTCACCGCCGGACCGGCCGTATCCTTGTAGGGATCGCCGACCGTGTCGCCGGTGACAGCTGCCTTGTGCGGCTCGGAGCCCTTGCCGCCGAAGTGACCGTCTTCGATGTACTTCTTCGCGTTGTCCCACGCGCCGCCGCCGGCGGTCATGGAGATCGCAACGAAGAGACCCGTCACGATCACGCCGAGCAGCATCGCACCGAGTGCGGCGAAGCCCGCGGACTTACCGGCAGCGCCCTGACCCGCGATGTAGTAGATCGCGAAGTAGACGACGATCGGCGAGAGCACCGGCAGCAGCGACGGGATGATCATTTCCTTGATCGCCGCGCGGGTCAGCAGATCGACCGCCTTGCCGTAGTCCGGCTTGTCGGTGCCCTGCATGATGCCCGGCTTCTCGCGGAACTGACGGCGCACTTCCTCGACGATCGCGGAACCGGCACGTCCGACCGCCATCATGCCCATCGAACCGAACAGGTACGGAAGCAGGCCGCCGAACAAGAGGCCGACCACGACGTAGGGATTCGACAGCGAGAAGTCGACCTTCACGCCGCTGAAGTAGGCGAACTTGCCGGACGAGATGAAGTAGTTGAGGTCCGACGTATAGGCCGCGAACAGCACCAGCGCGCCGAGGCCCGCCGAGCCGATCGCATAGCCCTTGGTGATCGCCTTCGTGGTGTTGCCCACCGCGTCGAGCGCGTCGGTCGCTTTGCGCACGTCTTTCGGCAGGCCCGACATTTCGGCGATGCCGCCGGCGTTGTCGGTGACCGGGCCGAAAGCGTCGAGTGCTACGACCATGCCCGCGAGCGCAAGCATCGTCGTCACCGCGATCGCGATGCCGAACAGGCCGGCAAGCGAATAGGTTACGAGAATGCCGGCGATGATGATGATCGCAGGCAGCGCGGTCGCTTCCATCGAGACCGCGAGGCCCTGGATGATGTTGGTGCCGTGGCCGGTCACCGACGACTGCGCGATCGACTTCACCGGACGATAGTCGGTGCCGGTGTAGTACTCGGTCACCCACACGATCAGGCCGGTCACAACCAGACCCGCGACACCGCACCAGAACAGCGAGGTGCCGGTGAAGGTCAGTCCCTGCGCCGTGATCGGCGTGTTCCAGCCGAGCAGGAAGTGCGTTGCGATCGCGAGTGCGGGGATCGAGAGCACCGCCGAGGCGATGAAACCGCGATAAAGCGCACCCATGATCGACTGGTTCCCCGGCAGCTTCACGAAGAAAGTGCCGATGATCGAAGTGATGATGCAGATGCCGCAGATCGCGAGCGGATAGATCAGAAGGCTGCTGAACAACGGCGAGCCGGCGAAGAAGATCGCTGCCAGCACCATGGTCGCAACCACGGTCACCGCATAGGTTTCGAACAGGTCGGCCGCCATGCCGGCACAATCGCCGACGTTGTCGCCGACGTTGTCCGCGATCGTGGCCGGATTGCGCGGATCATCCTCGGGGATGCCCGCTTCGACCTTACCGACGAGATCGCCGCCGACGTCCGCACCCTTGGTGAAGATGCCGCCGCCGAGACGCGCGAAGATCGAGATCAGCGAAGCGCCGAAACCGAGTGCCACCAGCGCGTCTACGACCGTGCGGCTCTCGGCCTTGAGGCCCATTCCGAACGTGAGAAAGGTGTAATAGCCGGCGACGCCGAGGAGCGCGAGACCGGCAACGAGCATGCCCGTGATCGCGCCCGACTTGAACGCGATTTCGAGACCGTCGCCGAGCGACTTGGTCGCGGCCTGCGCGGTGCGGACGTTGGCGCGCACCGAGATATTCATGCCGATGAAGCCGGTCGCACCCGAAAGGATCGCGCCGATGGCGAAACCGATCGCGACCAGCGGCCCGAGCAGCCACCAGACCAGCGCGAAGATGACGATACCGACGATACCGATCGTCAGATATTGGCGGCGCAGATAAGCCTGCGCGCCTTCGCGGATTGCACCCGCGATTTCCTGCATGCGTTGGTTGCCGGCGTCGGCGGACAGGACGGAATTCGTCGCCCATACGCCGTATGCAACCGAGAGGACGCCGCAGGCGAGAATGAGCCATAAAGCTAGCATCGATTTGCCCCTAGTCTTCTGTCGGAAATTGCTTGCGCGTCGCAGGTATCTCACCCGGCGCGATAGCCTTCGGGGCACCCCCCAAAGCGCGCAACCTTTGCCAAAAATGCCCCCCCGGCGCAACTCGCGGGTAGGCTAAATCGGCAGGTTTTCGCGGTGGAATCCGCGTCCTTTCGGCCTAGAAATGGCTGTAGGAGCCCTGCCCGAACGCGAGTTCCTCGTTATCGGGTCCCAGAACGGTCACACCCTCGCCCGGCCCGAACGAGCCGATGGCCGCGACCGGGACACCGGCCTTGCCCGCGGCCTCGGCAAAGGCCGGGTAGCGCTCGGCCGGAATCGCCGCCAGCACCTCGTAATCGTCGCCACCGGTGAGAATGTCTCTCAGGTAGCCGGCGGCATATTCGAGCGCATCGTAAGCCGCATTCGAGAGCGGCAGCTTGGAGGTTTCGATTCGCGCACTCGCGCCCGAAACATGCGCGAGCTTCGCGAGATCGCCGACAAGCCCGTCGGAAATGTCCATCGCCGCGTTCGCATGGTCGCGAAGCAGCGTTGCCAGCGCCATACGTGGCTCCGGCACGCGATAACGCGTCTTCAGATAGTCGAGTTGCTCGTAGGTGAGTTGCGCAAGCGCCGTGTCGCCCTTCACGACGCGAAGGCCGAGCGCACCGTCACCGATGGTTCCTGAAACGACGACAAGATCGCCGGGTTTCGCGCCTGCCCGCTTCACCATTTTCCCGGACGGAACCTTTCCCATTGCGGTAATCGAGATGGAAAGCGGTCCGGGCGTTTTCGTGGTGTCGCCACCGAGCAGCGGACAATTGAATGCCGCGCAATCCTCGCCCAGCCCGCGCGAAAACGCTTCGATCCATTTCTCTTCAACCGCACCGGGAAAAGAAATCGCAAGCAGCGCGCCGATCGGCTCCGCGCCCTTCGCCGCGAGATCGGACAGATTCACGCGCAGCGCCTTCTTTCCAATCGTATCTGCCGGATCGTCCGCGAAGAAATGCACGTCCGCGACAATCATGTCGGCCGTCAGCACGAGGTCGTGTCCCGCGGGTGGCGTGAGACAGGCCGCGTCATCCGAAAGCGAAAGCGCGCCGGGATGCGAAGCGAGCGGTTTGAAGAAGCGCTCGATCAGCTTGTCCTCGCCGCTCGGCTGCCGCTTCATACCCATCTTAGTTTGAAAAGTCCTTTGGACGCGCCGTCCGCGCGAGTTTGTCGAGCACTGCGTTCACCATGCCGACGTCGTCCTTGTCGAGGAACGCCGCCGCCACATCGACATACTCGCTCACCACCGCGCGCACGGGAATGTCGTTACGGTGATAAAGCTCGTAGGCGCCTGCGCGCAGCGTCGCGCGCAGCACGCTTTCGACGCGCTTCAAGGGCCAGCCGTCGTTCAGCGTCTGATCGATCACCGGATCGAGCGTGAGCTGCTCGCGCACCACGCCTTCGACCACGTCGCGAAAATGCTTTTCTTCCGCTTCCTCGTAACGCTCGCCTTCGATCTCGCGCCCGATCCAGTGCCGCTCGAATTCAGAGAGCACGTTCGGTAGCGGCGAAGCGGCAATATCCATCTGGTAGAGCGCCTGCACCGCGGCGAGACGGGCCGCGCTTCTTTCCTTCAGCGAGGTCTTGGCCATGTCAGCGGCCGATCTGGGCGCGGGCGATACGGATCAGCGCGAGCGCAGCGGACGCCGCTTGCCCGCCGATATTGCCTTCCGTGCGCCGTGCGCGGACCCAGGCCTGCTCCTCGTTCTCGACGGTGAGGATGCCGTTTGCCACCGCGATCCGCCGGTCGACACCGAGCCGCATCAGGGCATGCGCGGATTCATAAGAGACGATGCCGAAGTGTTCGGTTTCCCCGCGGATGACGCAGCCGAGCGCGACGATGCCTTCGTAGCGGCCGGAGCCGATCGCGATCGAAGCCGCGACCGGAATTTCGAGCGCGCCCGGAACGCTGATACGGTCGGCGCGCGCCTTGGCTTCCTCGATCCGCGCGAGCGCACCGGCGACCAGTTCGTCCGCGATCGCTTCATGAAAGCGCGCGTCGATGACCAGAAGCTTCGCGCCCTGGATCGGGGTTTCGGCGACTAACGGAGCGGGTTTGAATGCCATAACCGAGCCGATACAGCCCTTATTTATATTCGGCAAGCCGCGCGACATAGCGCGCGAGCTGGTCAACTTCGAGGTTCACCTTGTCGCCGGCCTTGAGGCCGTTCCAGTTCGTGACATGGAGCGTATGCGGAATGAGATGGACGGAAAACTCGTTTCCCTTCACCTCGTTTACGGTGAGCGAAATGCCGTCGAGCGCCGCCGAGCCTTTGACCGCGATGTAGCGCGCGAGCGCCGCGGGCGCGCGTAGCGTGATCTTCGACGATTGGTCGAAATCCTCGCGCGAAACGACTTCCGCGATGCCATCGACATGGCCGCTGACCAGATGCCCGCCGAGTTCGTCGCCGACCTTCAGCGAGCGCTCGAGATTGACCTTTTTATTTGACTTCCATTCGCCCGCGGTGGTGATGCGCAACGTCTCCGGCCCGACTTCGGCCTCGAACCAGTCTTCGTCGCGTGCGACCACGGTGAGGCAGATGCCGTTGACCATAATCGACGCGCCAAGATCGATGGTCTTCGCGTCGTAGCGCGTCGCGATCCGGAGCCGCTTCAGGTTTGCCTTGGACGCAGGATCGTAGCGGCCGGTTTCAGACCGGATCACGCCGACATCGGTGACGATTCCAGTAAACATCTTCTACTTCCGGAACAGGCGGACCATGCGATCCGGCCCCAGCATCCGCTCCTCGATCATCTTCAGTTTTGGCGAAGCGAGCAACGCCTCAAGCGGCATATTCTCGATTGCGTCGATGGCCTCCGCGCCGAGCAGAACCGGCGCTTCCACCACCACCGCTTCGTCGACGAGATCGCTCTGCAACAGCGACGCCGACAGCATCGGCCCGCCTTCAACCAGGAGCCGCGTGATGCCGCGGCTGCCGAGCTCGCGCATCGCATCCGCGATCACGGGTTTCCGATATTTATCTTTCGTAATCTGAACGCGGATAACTTCCGCGCCCGCCTCCTCCAGCGCCTTCTGCTTGGCCGCATCGGCGGTCTCGCCCGCAATCACGATCAGCTTGCGTGCCTTCGCGCTCTGCACCAGCGCGCTATCAAGTGGGATGCGAAGCGCGCCGTCGAGCACGACGCGGATCGGCGAGCGGTCCTCCATGCCCGGCAACCGGCAATCGAGTTTCGGATTGTCGGCGAGCACCGTGCCGCTACCGACCATGATCGCATCGGAAGTCGCGCGCAGGATATGCGCTTCCGCCATCGAAACTGTGCCGGAAATCCGAGCAGGCTTGCGCCCGGCGAGGCCGCTCTTGCCGTCGGCGGACGCGGCAATTTTCAAAATGATATGCGGGCGGCCGTCGCGCACGCGTCGGAAGTGCCCCGCGTGGTCGATCTTGGCCTGCGCCGCGCCGACACCGACGATAGTTTCTATGCCCGCGTCGCGTAAGATTCGTATGCCGTTGCCGGAAACGAGCGGGTTCGGGTCTTCGATTGCGATCACGACGCGGCCGACCTGCGCGGAAACGAGCGCATTCGCGCACGGCGGCGTCTTCGACTGATGCGCGCAAGGCTCGAGCGTGACGTACATCGTAGCGCCCTTCGCGGCATCGCCCGCGGCTTTCAGCGCTTCGGTCTCGGCATGCGGCCTGCCGCCGCGCGCGGTGACGCCACGCGAAACGATCACCGGCTCCGCGCCGTTCGTCTTCACGACGATTGCGCCGACCGAAGGATTGGGCGCGGCCATGCCCATGTTGCGCCGGCCGAAATTGAGCGCGGCGTCCATGAAGCGCACATCGTCGGTGCCGGTCTGCGCCATCCAGTTCGAAAGCAGGAGCGCACTCATGCGCGCGCCTACTCGGCGCCTTTCGGCCGCTCGCCGTCGGCAAGCTCGCCGAGCACGTCTTCGAAATCCTTGGGATCGCGGAAGTTGCGATAGACCGACGCGAAGCGCACGTAAGCGACGTCGTCGAGCTGCTTCAGCCCGTCCATCACGAGTTCGCCGATCGTCTCGGAGGTGACCTCCTCGTCGCCGGAGCTCTCCAGTCGCCGCACGATACCCGACACCATCTGGTCGATGCGCGCGGGATCGACCGGCCGCTTGCGCAGCGCGACCTGTACCGAGCGCAGCAGTTTATCGCGATCGAACGGCGTGCGGCGGCCGTTGCGCTTCAAGACGGTGAGTTCGCGCAACTGTACGCGCTCGAACGTCGTGAAACGCTGGCCGCATTGCGAACACACGCGGCGGCGGCGGATCGCAGCCGAATCTTCGGTCGGCCGCGAGTCCTTCACTTGCGTATCCGCGTTACCGCAGAACGGGCACCGCATGATCTATGCCCTCGCCTTCGCTTCGCTCACTGATAGATCGGAAAACGGTCGAGCAGTTTCGTCACCTTCTCGCGCACCGCGCCCTCGACCGCCGAGTCCTCGTCGGCGCCCTTCTGCGACAGCACGTTCAGCACTTCGGCGATGTAATCGCCGACCTGCTGGAATTCCTTCACGCCGAAACCGCGCGTGGTACAGGCCGGGCTCCCGAGCCGGATGCCTGACGCGACGGCGGGCTTCTCCGGGTCGAACGGAATGCCGTTCTTGTTGCAGGTGATATAGGCGCGGCCGAGCGCGTTCTCGGAAATCTTTCCGGTCAGCCGTTTCGGACGCAGATCGACCAGCATCACATGCGTGTCGGTGCCGCCGGAGACGATGTCGAAGCCATGCGCGCGGAGTTTTTCCGCGAGCGCTTTCGCATTCTCAACCACGTTCTTGGCGTAGAGCTTGTAGGCTGGCTGCAACGCCTCGCCGAAGGCAACCGCCTTGCCCGCGATCACATGCATCAGAGGCCCGCCCTGCAATCCGGGGAACACTGCCGAGTTGATCTTCTTCGCGAGCGCTTCGTCGTTCGTGAGCACCAGACCACCGCGCGGACCGCGCAGCGTCTTGTGCGTGGTCGCGGTCACGATATGTGCATGCGGGAACGGCGAAGGATGCGCGCCGCCCGCGACGAGGCCCGCGAAGTGCGCCATGTCCACCATGAACACTGCGCCGACGCTGTCGGCGATCTTGCGGAAGCGCGCAAAATCGATCTGCCGCGGATAGGCCGAGCCGCCCGCCACAATCATCTTCGGCTGGTGTTCCTTCGCGAGTTGCTCGACCGCGTCATAATCGATGCGGTGATCGTCCGGACGCACGCCGTACGGCACCGCCTTGAACCACTTGCCCGACATGTTCACAGGCGAACCGTGTGTCAGATGTCCGCCCGCGGCCAGGTTGAGCCCGAGGAAAGTATCGCCCGGCTTCATCACCGCCATGAAGGCCGCCTGGTTCGCCTGGCTGCCGGAATTCGGCTGCACGTTGGCAAAGCCGCAGCCGAACAGCTTCTTCGCACGCTCGATCGCGACCGTCTCGACGATGTCGACCCACTTGCAGCCGCCGTAATAACGATTGCCCGGATAGCCTTCGGCATATTTGTTGGTGAGCACCGAACCCTGCGCTTCGAGCACGGCCTTGGAGACGATGTTCTCCGACGCGATCAGTTCGATCTCGTGCCGCTGGCGGCCGAGTTCGCCCTTCACCGCGCCGAAGATTTCGGGATCGCTCTGTTCGAGCGTGGCGGTGAAAAAGCGGTTCGCATCGTTGCGATCCGCCATCGGATCGGTCGCGGGCATTTCGGCCTCCTGGCCAGACAAGGTTGAAAACGGGCTTCGGCCTAACATAGCCGACCCCCAAAATGAAGCATGAGCGGCGCTTAGCTGCCCCTATCCATTGCGAGCTTGCGCCTGAGCTTGGCGATCGCAACCTGTTCGAGGCTCTGCGGGCTGGCGCTGGCCGGGCCCATGACTACGACCTCGGTACCGGTCGCGACATCGACTGCCGCCACGCGGACCACGCTCCCGACCGGGCGCATTTCCACGATGACTTCGCCTTCGCCCTTGCTGGGCATGCTGATAAGCCCCGAGTCGCTGCGAAGTCACCATGCGTCTCGCGCCGACCCTCCGCAAGGCGACGCCCGCCATACGGCCTAAACCATTGGCGTTACGCTCAAAATATGGGCTTCACCGAATCCGTGCGCGCACGTCTTATCGGACAGAATTGATTCCATGAGATTCGCCGGAGAATGCTGATGCCGGACCCTACCGGCACGAGATTGCCTGTCCTGAAGCTGCCCACGCTGCGCATCGCGCTGCCGGTGTTCCTTGCCTCCGCGCTGACCGGCTACGCGACGCTTTATTTCGGCATCGTGCCCGGGCTCGCCGCCGCGGGGCTGCTCGCCTTCCTCGGCGCCTGGCTCGTGGACCGCAAATACGGCTCGCTCACCGACGCGATCGCGCGCATCTCGCAAGGCGACCGCTTCGCGGAGTTGCCGGCGGCTTCCGACAGCCCGACGTTCGAGAAGCTCGCCGCCGCCGCCGAGGCAATGCGAAAGACCCTGCTCGACTCCGATGCGCTCGCCGCCGACCAGCGCTCGCAACAGGACGAGGCGCGGCTGCGCCACGCGGGCCGCGTGTTCTTCACCAGGAAATTCCGTTCTGCGATCGACGAGGTGCTGACGACCTTCGCGGCTGCAGGCGAAGAAATCCGCGTTACCGCGAGCGAGCTCGCCGACCGCAATGTCCGCATGCGCGCGCAAGTGTCCGATGCCTCCGCAACCGCCTCCTCCGCCGCGCGCGACTCCGAAGCGGTAGCCGCGTCCGCGAACAAGCTTTTGAAGCTGCTCGACGATTCTTCGGTCCAGATTTCCGCCGCGCAAAGCGCGACCGAAGAAACAATCTCCAATCTCGAACGTACCGACGGCATCGTGCGCAGTCTGTCGGCTGCGGCACTCGAAATCGACGAGGTCGTCAAATCCATTCAGGCAATCGCCGACAAAACTTCGCTGCTTGCGCTGAATGCGCATATCGAGGCGTCGCGCGCCGGTGAAGCCGGCAAAGGCTTCTCGGTGGTCGCGAGCGAAGTCAAAGCGCTCGCCGCGCAGACCGCCAAAGCGACCGGCAACATCGACGCGCAGATCAACGACATTCAAAAGGCGGTCGAAGATACGGTGAGCGCGATCAACGCGGTCTCCGAAAGCGTCGGAGCCATGAGCCAGACGAGCCGCATCATGACGGCGAACCTCGACCATCAGGCCGAAGAGTTGCGCCATATCTCCGATCGCGCGGCCCTTGTCGCGGGCGGCGTCGGCGGCGCATTGCCGGAAATTTCTTCAGCCGTCTCGCAGGTCGAGGATGCGGGCGAGTCCGTTCTCACCACGGCGAACGACCTGATCGACCGCTCGCAATGGATGCTGGACGCGGTCGAGCGCTATTTCGCGAACCTTGATAGCGGCGCGATCAAGGTCGGTATCCTGCATTCGCTCTCCGGCACCATGACCGCGAGCGAGCGCCCACTGCAATCGCTGCTCGTCATGCTGATCGAACAGTTGAACGAGCGCGGCGGGCTTCTGGGCCGCCCGGTCGAAGCGGTTATCATGAACCCGCGTTCCGACTGGAAACTCTACGCCGATCAGGCGCGCACGATGCTCACCGAGCATCAGGTCGCGGCGATCTTCGGCTGCTGGACCTCCGCTTCGCGCAAGCAAGTACTGCCCATCGTCGAATGGGCGAACGGAATTCTGTTCTATCCGAGCCAATATGAAGGCGAGGAACAGTCGCCGAATATTTTTTACACCGGCGGTACGCCGCGCCAGCAGGCGCTGCCCGCAATCGACTATCTGCGGCGCATGCATCGCCGAAAGTTTTTTCTTCTCGGCACCGACTACATTTATCCGCGCACGACCAACGCAATCATCCGCGGTTATCTCGCGCAGTCCGGTATTTCGGGCGACGATGTACAGGAAGTATTCGCCCCGTTCGGCCAGACCGAATGGAAGAACACGGTCGCTGATCTGCGCCGCTTCGCGGCGGGCGGCGAGTCCGCGGTGATCTCGACCCTGTCCGGCGACTCCAACGTGCACTTCTATCGCGAGTTTACGCGCGCCGGTCTCACCGCCGACGTGTTGCCCGTCATGTCGCTATCGATCGGCGAAGCCGAGTTACCCGCGCTGCCGCGCGTCAACATGACCGGCCACTATGTAGCGTGGAACTATCTCCACGAGATGGACAGCCGCACCAACCGCGATTTCATTTCCGCGTGGCGCGATTTCTCCCGCGACCCCAAAGCGGTCGCTAACGACCCGATGGAAGCGACCTGGATCGGCTTCAACCTCTGGGCGGCTGCCGTGGAGAAAGCCGGCACCATCGACCCGAACAAGGTACGCGAAGCATTGAACGGACTCACGCTCGACGCGCCGAGCGGCTTCCGCGTACTGATGGATCGCGAGAACCATCATCTGCACAAGCCCGCCGCCATCGGCCGCATCGACCGGCTTGGCACGATCCAGCCGATCTGGATTTCCGGCGACGTGCTGCCGCCCGAACCGTGGAGCCCGTGGCTGCGCGCGAACACGAAAAACGCGGCGGCATAAAAAAAGCCCCGGCGTTTCGCCGGGGCTGTTTGTTGGAATGCGTCGCCGATTTCTTAGAGGCGATAGAGAATCTGGTCGGTCCAGAAGCGCTCGAGACGCTGCAGCGCCTTGTTGAGCACCTGAAGATCCTGCGAGCCGATGCCGCCGACTTTCTCCAGCGTGCGCACGTGCTTCTGGTAAAGGTTCTCGACGATCTCGTGGACCTCTTTGCCCTTTTCGGTGAGGCTGATGCGTACCGAGCGGCGGTCGACCCGCGAACGCTGGTGATGCAGATAGCCCATCTCGACGAGCTTCTTGAGGTTATAGGAAACGTTCGAGCCGAGATAATAACCGCGCGTGCGCAGTTCTCCGGCCGTCAGTTCGCTGCCGCCGATATTGAACAGCAAGAGCGCCTGCACGCTGTTGATGTCCGAGGTGCCGCGACGATCGAATTCGTCCTTGATCACGTCGAGCAGACGGCGATGCAGCCGCTCCACCAGCGTCAACGCCTCGAGATACGGCGTTTTCAGCTCCTCGTATGATTCAAGCGTCTCTGCGGCTTGCGCCGCGCGCGCTACGTTCTTCATGTTCTACGCCCCGTGTGTTCGTTCTTGCTTGGCGGATTTTAATCCGCTCGTTGATGCATCTTTGTACACAAGACGCGAAAAGGAAGCCTTAAATTGAATGATAAATGGATCGTCAGGAATCAGCCTTGCCAATTCCTTTATGAAGCGCCGAAAAGCCTTGTAAATTGCGGTCTTGTCGCGTTTCAGCACGGCCGCGCGCCGCGGCCTGCCTCAATCTGGAACGTCGCGTGCACAATTCCGAAACGATGTTTCAAGCCGTCGCACGCGTCTTTCAGGAACAGGTCGTCGAGCGACGCACCAGGACGCACGAGATGCACGGTCAGCGCGACTTCCGTCGTGCTCGTCGCCCAGATGTGCAGATGATGCACGTTACTGACACCCGGCAGCGCTGCGAGATACTTCTCGACCTCTCCCCGATCGATATGCGGCGGAATCATATCGAGCGACATATTCAGGCTGTCGCGCGCGAGCGACCAGGTGCTCCACAGCATCACAACAGCGATGACGATGCTGATCGTGGGGTCGAGCCAGAGCCAGTTCGTGTAGAGAATTAGGATACCGGCCACCACGACGCCCAGCGAAACTGCGGCATCTGCCGCCATATGCAGAAAAGCACCCTTGATATTGATGTCATGCTCGCGGCCGCGCATGAAGAGCAACGCGGTCGCCGTGTTGATAAACACACCCACGGCAGCAACGGCGATCACGGTCGTGGTCGCCACCGGTTGTGGCACGAAGAAGCGCTGCACCGCTTCGACGGCGATCCAGACCACGGCAGCGATCAAAAGTGCGGCGTTCGCAAGCGCCGCCAGAATAGAGACGCGGCGGTAGCCGTAAGTGCGCTGCTCGGTTGCGGGTTTGCGCGATAGCCACGCCGCGAACCATGCGATCAAGAGTCCCGCGACGTCGGAAAGATTGTGGCCTGCGTCCGCGATCAGCGCGAGCGATTGCGAGAGCCAGCCGAAGAAGAACTCCGCCGCGACGAAACCTAAATTGAGCGCGACCCCGATGGCGAAGGCACGGTCATAGCGCGCAGGCCCGTGCGAATGTCCCGTATGCGAATGATCGTGCCCGCTGTGCATCGCGCGCTACGACTTCCTGAGATAATTGATGATGCCGGAGAAGTCGCGGCCCGCTTCGCCGCTGTCGGCATATTTCTGATAGAGAGAGGCGGCATTCGCCCCTAACGGCGTCGAGGCGCCCGCTGCCTTCGCCGCTTCCTGCGAGAGCTTGAGGTCTTTCAGCATCATCGCAGCCGTGAAACCCGCCGCGTAATCGCGGTTCGCGGGCGACGTCGGCACCGGACCCGGCACCGGGCAATAGGTCGTCATCGACCAGCACTGTCCCGACGACTTCGAGGAAATATCGAACAGCTTCTGCTTGTCGAGCCCAAGTTTCTCCGCGAGCACGAAGGCTTCGGAAACCGCGATCATGGAAATGCCAAGGATCATGTTGTTGCAGATCTTCGCCGCCTGCCCCGCGCCGGCACCGCCCGCATGTACGATGGTCTTGCCCATCTGGTCGAGAATGGGCTTCGCCTTCGCGAATGCCGCATCCGAACCGCCGACCATGAAGGTCAGCGTCGCGCCCTGCGCGCCGCCGACGCCGCCGGAAACCGGCGCGTCCAGCATCAGGAAGCCTTTTTTCTCGGCCTCGCCGATCACCGCGCGCGCGGTTTCGACGTCGATGGTCGAGCAATCGATGAACACCGCGCCCTTCTTCGCGCGCGCGAACACGCCGCCATTGCCGAGATAGACGTCGCGCACATGCTGACCCGCCGGCAGCATGGTGATGACGAAATCCATCTCCGCCGCCGCGTCGCCGATTTCCTTCGCGGCCTTGCCGCCGGCTTCGGAAAGTTTTGCGGGGCCTGCCGGCGTCACGTCGAAGCCGGTCACATCGTGGCCTGCCTTGATGAGGTTCTGCGCCATCGGCAAACCCATATTGCCGAGTCCGATGAATCCGATTTTCGCCATTCCCGCCTCCCGGAAATTATTGATTGTCTTCTTCGTAAACCTTGAACCGCACGAGCACGTAAGCCGCGACCAGAATCAGCTCGAACAGCGTGAGCAGCACCATCACGCCTGCGATCTCTGCGAACACGATGTCGGCGGAAATCTGCGCTGCCACCACGAGCAGCCACAGGGTCGCGCCCCAGGCCGAGCCGAGCCAGAGCGCCACGCCCGACACGATATCGATCACCGCAAAGAATACGGTCGAGATTTTTCCTTCCATCGGCAGCGACAGAAACGGCGTGCCGATGATGCCGCAGATGATCGCGAATCCGATCAGCCCCTTCACCATCATGAAGCCGCCGGCGACGCGGTGGAAATAAATGAGCTTCTGCCGCCACGGCTTGATCTTCACCGAGTCGCGGCCGATCGCCTCTTCGAGCGGGTCCTCGTAGAGGCTCACAGCTTCAATTCCTCGGACGCCGCGAGCGGCGCAAAATAGCCGGCGACTTTCGCCTCGCCCACCGCTTCGAGCGTCGGCGGGTTCCACTTCGGCGCGTTGTCCTTGTCGATCACCACGGCGCGGATGCCTTCGTAGAATTCGGGCTCTTTCGCCACACGGTTGACGATGCGGAATTCCGTCTGCATCGCGTCGGCGAAGTCGAGCGATCCGCCACGCTGCACCTGCTCGAAGGCAATCTTGAGGCTGGTCGGCGACTTTTGGCGGATTGCGCGCGCGAGTTGGGAGGCGAATTCGTTCATCTCGCCATCGAGCGCGGCTAAAATTTCCTCCACCGAAGGCAGCGCGAACACGCGGTCGATCAGCGGATGCTCCTCCTCGAGCTTGCCCTTGTGATGCGAGATCGCAAAAGTTTTCAAAATCTCGCCGACGCTTTCGTCGGTTTCGAGCGCGCGCTCGAGCTCGGGAAATTGCGACGACGCGACCCGATGCGTCGCCAGTCCGCAATAGGCGCCGTCTTCCGCGTTCATGCGCCAGCCGGTGAGCGCGATCCACATGCCGATTTTTCCCGGCAGCCGCGGCAGCACGTGGGTCGCCCCCACATCGGGGAAAAAGCCGATGCCGACTTCCGGATAAGCGAATGAATAGTTATCGCCAGCGACGCGATGCGTGCCATGCACCGAGAGGCCGACGCCGCCGCCCATCACGATGCCGTCGATCAGCGCCACATAAGGCTTCGGATAATGCTTGATGCGGTGATTGAGCGTGTATTCGACGCGCCAGAAGTCAATCGACTTGCTTACCTCGCCCGCCTTGTATTGCTCGTAGAGCGCGCGAATGTCGCCGCCCGCGCAGAACGCGCGCTCACCCGCCGCGCGCACCACTACGCGGTCGATGGCGCTATCGTTTTCCCAAAGGTCGAGTTGACGCGCGAGCAGCCGCACCATGTTGTCGGTCGCGGCGTTCAGCGCATGCGGACGGTTCAAGGTAACGAACCCCGCGCAGCCGCGCCGCTCGAATAAAATCTCCGGCTCGCTACTCATATCAATTCGCCAGCATTTCGCGCGCGATGATGACGCGCATGATTTCGTTGGTGCCTTCGAGGATCTGATGCACGCGCACGTCGCGCAGCACGCGCTCGATCGGATGATCGCGCAAGTATCCGTAGCCGCCGTGCAACTGAAGACAGCCGTTCACCACATCGAAGCCGACATCGGTCGCGCGGCGCTTCGCCATCGCGGCCATCCGCGTCGCATTCGGCGCCTTGTCGCCGACCTTCTGTGCCGCCGCCCATAGAAGAAGACGCGCGCTTTCAAGTTCGGTCGCAAAATCCGCCACGCGAAATTGCAGCGCCTGAAAGTCCGCGAGCCGCGTCCCGAATTGCTTGCGCTCGCGCATGTACTCGATGGTGCGGTCGAGACAGAACTGCGCGCCGCCGAGCGAGCACGCGCCGATATTGAGCCGCCCGCCGTCCAGCCCCGCCATCGCGATCCGGAAGCCCTGCCCTTCGGCTCCGATCAGGTTCGCAGCCGGCACGCGGCAGTCGTTGAAGATCACGGCGGAAGTCGGCTGCGATTTCCAGCCGAGTTTCTGCTCCTGCGCGCCGAAGGAAAGCCCCTTTGTCCCCTTCTCGACCACGATGCAGGAAATCCCGCGCGGACCCGGCTCGCCGGTCCGCACCATGCACACATAGATGTCGGAAGCGCCGCCGCCCGAGATGAAGGCCTTCTCGCCGTTCAGCACATAATGATCGCCCTCGCGCCGCGCGCTGGTGCGGAGCGACGCCGCATCCGAGCCCGCGCCCGGCTCGGTCAGGCAATAGCTCGCGAAATGCTCCATGGTGCAAAGCTTCGGCAGGAAGCGCTTTCGCACCTCGTCGTTGCCGAAGGTGTCGATCATCCAGGCCGCCATGTTGTGGATCGAGATATAGGCGGCGGTCGAGGTGCAGCCCTGCGCCAGCGCCTCGAAGATGATCGCGGCATCGAGCCGCGAGAGCGCCGAGCCGCCCACGTCTTCTTTTACATAGATGCCGCCGAAGCCGAGCGCGGCCGCGGCTCGCAGCTGCTCGACCGGGAAAATCGACTTTTCGTCCCATTCGCGGGCGCGCGGCATCATCTCCTCGCGCGCGAATGCCTTTGCCGCATCGCGAAAAGCCTGCTGTTCGGAGGACAACTCGAAATCCATCAGGGGAATATGCGGGCCTTGGCCGGAAGGTCAACGCAGAGGGTGACAAGGGCCGTCGTTGCCAGCTTGTCGGGCGTCCGGCGATGGAGTCGCTACTCTCATTCAAACGCGCCGATGCTATCCTGACCTATTTCGCTTCGCGGGTGGCGGAGAAGATTTTATCCGGCACATGCTAGCTACCCTTGAATTGCCAAAATTGCTTACCAGTTAGTCCGCAACCCGCTGGCGATGACCTGGCGACCACGGCGGCTGATTGGCGATAAGCCTAAGGCCACCGTATCGGAGTACCTAGCGATACGCGATGGTACCTTCTCGGTTGACGGCTCCATCTTATTGGGTCGCGGATAGCTGGCGGTGAACTATGGAGACGCCTATGCGCAAAAACTTTTTTGCACGTATGGCGCACCTTGTTCGCGAGATCACGAGTCTCTTGATTCCCGTTCTTTCGGTAATCAAGCTGATCCTTGAGATCGTGGACAAGGTCGCCAACTGCAATGATCGAGAATTACAAGTTTCGATACAGAACGCGCGGTAAGTACATCTACGTTCCTAACGACGCATGCATTGGTCACGGCCAACGCATAATTGCGCACATGAAGCGGCGCATCTCATTTCCACCCTACATTTACCACTACCGACCGGGCGGCCACGTAGCGGCCCTTCACGAGCACATCCAAAATCATTTGTTCTTCAAGATTGATATTCAGAATTTTTTCTATTCAATCGCTAAGGAGCGCGTTGCCCGCGCACTGCGCAAGACAAAACTCCTTAGCTCTGGTCATCTTGCCAAATGGTCATGTGTCCGCAATCCATATCTGGGCGGAGCTCGTTACGTACTTCCAATAGGATTTGTTCAATCACCAATAGTAGCCACGCTCGTGTTGCTACAATCAGATATTGCTCGCGCAATTGAACGCGCCATCACGAGCGGTGTAACTATTTCCGTATACTTGGACGACTTTGTCGGCTCACACAATGACCGACCCACTTTACAGGCTGCCTACGAGGACGTTTGTGCTGCCATAGTAGCGGCCCGATTTGTAGCAAATGTCGAAAAGCTGACCCCGCCAGAAAATGCCATCGTGGCCTTCAATTGCGACCTGACGCACGGTGAAACAGACATAACAGAGAAACGTATGCAGAAGTTCCTAGCAGGCGATCCGACCGGAGCTTCTATCGCGGCATTTGATCAGTATAGGCAACGTGTCACGAGCCGGAACATTTAACTTCACTTATCCTGAACATAACCACGACCAGCCATGACAGACGAAACGAGAAAGGTATTTGCTACCTTATTGGTAGCCGCTGTCATCGCGCTCGTCTTTGGAATTCCGCTCGGCGCTTTCCTTCAAATCTTTTCCTCGAAGCAACAGATCGATTGGGCTGCTTGGTTTCAAGCAATATTTTCCATTTTAGGTATTGCGATTGCAATCTATGTACCCTGGCGAATTCACCAGAGAGAACGCGAAGAAAAAGCGCACGAACAGAAATTACAAGCTCACGGAATCGCACTTCTTTTAAAGCCTGAGTTGATAACTCTCAAAGGAGCCTTGGAGAGAAGGCTTAAATCTCAGGAAATAACAGGCACTGTATTGCTTCCCACCGGCTTAAAGGAGTCCCTAGATCGTCTCTACTTGCTCGGACCTGCTGGCGGAGAACTGTTAGTTGCTGCAAGTATTATAATGGCTGAACCTTCTCTACCCGAAGGATACGTATTTCCGCAGCACGCGGGAAAATTGTTCAGGCTTCACAAAGAGCGAATGCAGATCGCGTTAGATTCCGTGAACAGCGCTCTGTCCAAATTGGACGACGTTCTTGCAACCGGAAAATCATTGCAAAGATGATTTAAGATCATCCTATCTTGCTAGCTCACCCCATCCCCACCCACACCACCATCACACTCATAAACGCGATGATGAGCGAGCCGATGTCCAGAGCGTCGCGCGGAGATCGTGCGTCTGCGCCGTGTAGTAGGCCGCGAAGTGCAATGTAATGTTGCCCTCGGCCTTAAGCTCTATTCGGCCGCTGATAGCTTCCGCACCAACTGGCCTTCCAGCCGAGCCGTCAGGCGTTCCCAGCCTTTCGTCATTTCATCGAGAATGGCGATCGCATGGGCCGGATCGAGCTTTTGTGCACGCATCACGGCAATGCGCTCGTGCTGCATTTCCATGCGCTTCTCAAGGGCTGCAATATTCGTCAACAATAAATCTTTGCTGTCCATGCGGCGGTAAATAGCCTGCGTCGACAGTTCCGGGTTGATCTGGCTCAAACGCGACAGCCCTTGCTGCTACGGATGACTACGTAGTCAGTACCCGATTACCGAGTAATCAACGGCATCGATGAGCCTTCCGGGCTCAAATGGAACCCACCAACAACTTCAAGGCCCCCAGCTGTTGCATGCAGCGGACGCGCACAACAAACTGCTCGCGAAATCACGGGCCTCAGACTAAGGCGGCCCACACCACCATCACGCTCATAAACACGATGATGAGCGAGCCGACGGTCCAGAGCGTCGCGCGCATGTCGTGCGTCTGCGCCGTGTAGTACGCGGCAAAATGCGCGAAGCGCGAGATCGCGTAGCCGTAAAACAGCACTTGCGCGAGCCATAGCGGCGGCGCGGTCAGCACATAAAGAAACCCGGCAACGAGAAAGAACGGCACGTTCTCCAGATCGTTCTGCTGGATGCGGCGCACGCGGTCCACGCGCTCGTCCGGCAGGAGCTGGCTCTTGTTCGGCTTCGGGTTGAGCGGCGTCTTGCGCAGGTCCTCGGGCGAGCGATAGCCGCCCTTCACCCTCATCATCTGCCAGACGGTGAGCCACGACATCGCGACCACTTTCAGCACCATCAACGACGCCGCGATCGCGTAAGCCGAAAATACCGGGTTCTGAAATGTAATCATGAGTCGCTCCCCGCCCGGCATAATGACTCATTTTGTGCATTCCGCGAATCCCGCCCGCCGGAGTGCGGTTTTGCCCGCGATGGAAGTGCCGCCGTATTTTCTCCGGAACCAAACGCGCGCTTCGCGGTTGCTTTTCGGGCGGCAGGGAATGGGAGAAACGAATGGCAGACAATAGTGGCGGAACGGGCCTCGCAGGCGTTCTGATCGGCGCGCTTCTCGTGCTGGTCATCGGTGGCGGCTTACTGATGATGACCGGTGTCATCGGCAAGCAGAACACCTCGACCGTGTCGATCCAGCTTCCGAAAGTAGCGCCGTCGAAATAAGAATTGCGACGACGCTGAAATGGCCCCGCGCGATGCGGGGCCTTTTTCATTGCAGCCGCGCGGGGCGCGGCCGTAGTCCGGATGGCGGCCTTAGTCCGGATGAACGAGGGGTGCTGGCTACCGTGCGGGGATAAGCGTTTTTGCCTGCCCGCGTTTTCTTCTTTCCACGCAAGCCTTTCCGTGCAGTCCCGAAAAAATCTATCCCCGCTCCCTCCGCCGCGCGTAAATTCGCCTCGCCGTTTCCGTTCGAGGGCGCGCTCATGAGGCGTCTTGATCGCGGGAAGCGGCCGGCGCCTGCTGGTGCGGTTCGCAGCCGTGTCACCGGGAGGCTTCGGGTCACCGTCCGCGCGCACTACGACGCGCCGCCAGTGCCCTTCGGGGCGCGGGCCTTCAACGGCCCGTGATGGCTGGAATGGAAACCGGAAGCATCGAAAGAAACGTCGATGCGGAAAGTTTCGGAAGCACGGTCCTGAAGCTGACAAAACGCCGAAAGCGAAGCGCTGCGAGACGATACGTGTCCCCGCTTACGGGACACGGGCCAACGAAGACGTGGCGTCCCGTGGCGCTTCGCGAACCCTCGAACTTTTCAAGGGCAGGAACAGGTGTGCGCGCCGTTTGACATTCCAGCCGGGCAAATTGCTAGATCGCGCCATGAAGCTGCACTGGTTCTGGAAATCGGTACTCGCGGGGCTCGCGGGCTCGGTCGCGCCGAACGTGCTGTTTTTTCTGAAAACGAGGCTCGGCATCCTGCCGGGCTTCGTGCCCTATGCCGAACTGCAGAAGACGCTCGCGATGCTGACCGGCGCCGATGTGCACCCGGCCGTGCCGTGGCTGCTTTCCTTCGTGAACGGTTCGCTCGTACTCGGCCCGCTGTTTCGCGTGGCCTGTCCGCGCCTTCCGGGCGAAAGCGGCTTCGTGAAGGGCGTCTGGTTCGGCCTGATCGGCTGGCTCATCGTGAGCCTCATATTCCTGCCCGCGATCGGGCTCGGTGTCTTCGCCGCCAACGCTTCGCTCGGCCTCTGGCCCGCGCTCATGATGCTCGCGATGCTTTTGATCTACGGCGTCACCACCGGCCTGGTGCACGACTGGCTGCGCTAGACCTTGTCGTCCCCTTCGACCTGCAGCGCCACCAGAAAACGCGACACCATATTATAGGACGCGATCGTGGCGGTGAGCTCGATCATGCCGCGCTCGTCGAAATGCTTCCGCGCCTCGGCGAAGACGCGCTCCGGCACTTTCACGTCGAGCGTCATCGTATCGGTATAGTCGAGCACCGCGCGCTGGAGCGGCGAAAACAGTTCCGAATTTTCCCAGTCTTCGAGCGCGTCGAGCTGCGGCTCCGAAACGCCTTCGCGCAGCGCAAAGGCCCGATGCTGCTCCGCCTCGTAGTTGGCGCCGTTGAGCTGCGCGATCCGCATGATGACAAGTTCGCGCAAGTCCCCGGCGAGTATCGCGCGCTGGCGGATCGCGGTCATGAGCGCGAGCCAGCCTTCGGCGACGACCGGGCTGTGCAAAAGCATGCGGTAGATATGCAGCACCTCGCCGCCGCGCTCGGCGGCGATCCGGGCGGCAAGCGTGCGGATTTCCTCGCGGCCTATGTCGGCATAGGCCAGCCGCGCCATTTAGGCCGGCACCACGCGCAGCACCGAATGCAACCCGGACTGCTTGTCGTAGAGCGAGACGTGGATCTGCGGGAATTTCTTTTTCATCTGCTCGCCCGCCGCTTGCGCCGCTTCGAGATTATCAAAGGAGGATTTGGTCTGCCGGTCGATCTGTAGCCAATAGCGGCCCGCTTCTTCGACGCGCTTCTGCCTCGACATTACACTTAGCCCTTAACGCGAATTGTCTTATGCGTAAGTGCTATGAGATTCGCGCCTCCGCACAAAGCAGCGCCGTGGATAAGTGAGGCTTGATTTTTCCGTGCGCCGCGCTAGCCGCCGGGCGCGAGCTTGCAGGCCGCTTCCGCGGTCATATTCGGAAGCCTGATCGTCGCGTCCTCGCCCTTGGTGGCAAGGCTCGCGAAGCTGCCCTCGTAGCGCGCGCCCGAACCGGATGGTACCTGCGGCAGTACGAGAAACTGGTCGGCCCACTCGAGGTAAGCATAACCCGGCTCGGCATTGACGAAACTCACCGCGATCGGCACCGGCACACCCTCGCAGCGCGCGACCAGCGGCCCGAAGCTGATGCTCTTCTCGTTCGGCTTACGCGCATCCGCGTAGCCCGTCCGCAGCTGATGCGCGCGGCGGACATACATCTCTGCCACGCAGTCATGATCGAAACAGGTGTCGCGCTGCTCGATCCACTTGCGCTGCGTATCGAGGAGTTGCTCGAAGCCGGGCGTCGCGTTCAACGCATCCGCCGCCAGCGCATAAAGCCGCGCGACTTCGCGGTCGAGCGTGGCGAGCCCGGCATCGCCGCAGACCAGCTTCTCGGCGTTCTTCTCCGCCTTGGCGCAGTCGAAACTCGGCACCACGCCCTGCATCGGCGGCACGGCAACTTGCGGCGCGGGCGGCTCAGGCTGCTGTGGCACCGCCGGAGACGTGCCCTCCGCAAGAAAGCGCGCCGACACCCAGCCTTTCACGCCGTCATGTTCGACCTCGCACCACGTCCGCCGCTGCGCGGCTTTCTTTTTAGCAGCGCTCGCTTTGTCCCATTGTTTCTGTGTGAGGCCGCCGCGATTGCAGCCGAGGTTCTTGATGCCGTCGGCGTCTTTCGGAATCTTGCCGACGATCTTCGCGTCCGCATTCGGTCTGCGGCGCACGTTGACGTTATCGTCTTTATTCACGCCGGTGATACGGAAATAATGGGGGCCTTCGCTTTGCGCGAAGGCATGCGTCGTCACCGCAATACTGAAAAGAAAAGCCGCAATTGCAATTCGCCGCATCGCTCCGCCCCGCCGCAGACATCTCGGCAAAGCTTATCACAATTCGTGCCGGGGTTGAGAGGCGAACGACACGGACGGTGGAAAGAAAAAGCCCCGCCGAAGCGGGGCCTTTCCTTTAGCGGCAGAACGTGCGGCCGACATTGTCGACGTAGCAGTTCGAACCCGTCACGTGGTCGCCCACGACCGCGCCCGAAACAGCGCCAATGGCAATGCCGATCGGGCCGCCGATTACACCACCGACCACACCGCCCGTAACTGCACCGGTAAAGGCACCACTCGGTTCAGCGCTGGCCGGAACGGTCGTCGCAATGGCCGCGAGCGAAATCGCGGCAGCCATGATGATCTTTTTCATGGGTGTCTCTCCTTCTCTCTCAGTCGCCTCGACGGTCAATAACCCGCTAAAGCGGAATTTGTTCCAAAAAAGGATGCGGCGCGCCTACTCCGGCTTCCATTTGATCTGAAACTCGATCTCTTCTTCGCCGTCGCTGCGCTCATGCTCGATGCTGAAGTCCGCGCGCGCGGGCACAGAAATGCGCTCCCCCGCGATCTGGATTTCGAACCGCTCTCCGGTTTCGATGGCATCGGCAAGCCGCCGCAGCTTTTCGACGAATTGATCGAGCGGATAATTCTTTTCGATGTCGCGTTTTCCCTTGGTCATGGTTCTCGCCTGGATGGATTGAGGGTGCCGATATAGGCGAGGCAACGGGAGGCGCTATCCGTAGATCTCGGGATGCGGCATTTCGGATCAGCGGCGCGTGCTGCTCATTCTTTCGAGCAACCGCTCGATTGCGAGCGACAAAAGTAGAAAGCCGACGACCAGCGCGACATAGAAATAGAACCCCGGCTTGATATCTACCGACCCGACGCCGATGCCCTTGAACGCAACGATGAGAACCGCGAGCAACATCACGTCGAGCATCGAAAGCCTGCCGAGCAGCACGAGCCAGCGCAGATAGGACGGCGCGTGCTTCAACTCGGCAAAATACCAGACGAACGTCATCGCAAGCATTTTCACCAGCGGCGCGACGATGCCCATCAACACGACGATGACGAATAGAAACTTGTCGATGCGGTAAAGGTCGATTGCCGCCTGCCACAGGCTGATATCGTTGCGCAGAAAGAACGAAATTCGGGTCGTGAGCAGCGGCTGAAACAGGACATAGCCGAACAGCAGAATATTCGCGACGCTCAAAGGTCCGATTAGCCTTGCAAAACCCCTCGCCGCCTTTGCCGCCGTCATGTGCGCTCCCCCGAAATTTCTTACAGGGCGAACGTCCGGCTGGCGAGGCGTCAGGCTTCCGGCATGTACCTGTCTTCGTTGAGCGCCTTGCCGCGATCCGCGCGCGGCGCTCTCAGGCCCGAACCGCCCGGACCGGTAGTCTGATTCGGCGCATCGCCAATGGCGGGATCATTGGGACTACCGATGGGCTGGCCCTCGTCGGCCCAGTCCCGCTCGGTGTCGGTGGTAAGCGGATGCTTCAGTTTGTCTGGCATGCCGCGAAAAGCGCGAAGCGGTGCCTTTGTTCCATCCGGCAGCCTTCATCTCAAATAATTTGATTCAATTTTTTGCCGCAGCCGGGAAAGTCGCGGAACGGACTCAATGGCGGGCGAAAAGCCTCTATAGTTTCAGCATTGTTTCGGGGGCTTGCTTGATCGAAAAACCTTCGGCGCTCGCGCGCCGCGGATTTGCGCCGAACTCCACTGCGGGATTTCTCTTCGCGGTCGGCTGTATTGTAATCGCCGCGATACTTCGCTGGCTGCTCGGCATGTGGTTCGGCGCGACGCTTTATTTTGTCGCCTTCTTTCCAGCAGTCATCATCGCATCGCTCTTTGCCGGGTTCTGGCCAGGCATGCTTGCGCTCACTTTAAGCGTCGCCATCGGCATTTATTTCTTCATTCCAGCCAATCTTCTGATCGGTCTCCCCTCGCCGTTTCTTTCAAATCTGGCGATCTACTTGATCGCGGGTTTCTTCACGGTCTGGCTCGGCCAACTTTTCCGAACCGCAGTGCGCCAACTGCAAGCCGAACAGGCGCAGCGCGAATTGGTCTTGAAGGAGGTCGAGCATCGCGCCCGCAACATGGGCGCGCTGGGCGCAGCGATCGTGCAGTTCTCGCTCCGGGATAACAAGGAAGCCGCCGATCTCATCAACAGCCGCATGCGCTCGCTCCAGGCGACGAACGATCTGATCATCCGCGCGCCGGAAATGCAGCCGGATATCGGCAGCATTATCCGTCAGGAGTTGATGCCCTACGATCTGAACCGTTGTTCGTTCACCGGTGCCGGCCTGCGTCTCCGATCCGACATCGCGCGCGCAGTTTCCCTGATCGTTCACGAGCTCACAACCAACGCGGTAAAATACGGTGCATTTTCCGTGGCCGGCGGCAGGATCGACGTCGCCTGGCGTAGAAATGGCGACACGATCGAGATCGACTGGAAGGAATTCGGTGCCCCGGAACCTACCGCGAACCATGCCGGCTTCGGTACGCAGTTGATCGACGCCACTGTAAAAGGCCTCAACGGCTCGGCGGAGCGCGAATTCCGCGACGAAGGTTTGTCCTGCCGGATTACCCTGCGGATCTGATTGCATTTCGTATCCTGCCGCATAGCATCGCTCTGGACCGGAATCGGAGAAGTCGAATGTTCCGCCTCGCGTCCGGCGCGGCCGCATTCATTCTGATCGTGCTGCCAGCGAGCTCGGCAGCAGCGGAAACCGTGGATTGCGGCAACGGAAATTATTGCCCCGCCGGTTACGCCTGCCTCGTTGGCGGCACCTGCGGACAACTCATCGACGTTCCGCGCGGCTCGACGAAAACGTCCACCGGCGGCTTCTGCGAACCGGGTTACGTCGAGCATCAATATCGTCCGGGCACCTGCGCGCCGACGAGTTACGAGCAGTGCAAGAACGGCTTCGCCTGTCCGCTAGGCAGCACCTGCACGGAGAACGGCCAGTGCGAAGGGCTGGAAGCGAACGGCCCGCCTTGCGGAAACACGCGCTGCATCACCGGCCGGATTTGTTCGACCAAGAACACCTGCATCAACCCGGACCTCATTCAGGACTGCGGCAACGGCAAAACACTTTGCACAAAGGCTGCCGCCTGTCAGGAACCGCGCGGCTGCGTTTACGTGGCGCCCGAACGCATCCCGCAGACAAAAAAGGAATAAGCCGGACTTGTGCAGCCGGGCACCGCTCCCCACGTGCAGTCCAAACGGAGGTCGGCATGCCCGCACAAGCCCAGATCGGTACCTCGAACGAGCCCCGCCCGCACGCTTACGATCCGGTGACGCAGCCGGAGCTTTTCGAGGGCGTACTATCGCGGCGTATTCTTGCGTTCCTGATCGATGCAACGATCGTCTTGGTACCGGTCGTCGTCCTCAGTTTGTTCATGCTGATCTTTACGGTCGTGACGCTTGGTTTCGGCGCGGTAGTCTTCGGCCTGCTGGGTCCGATCGCGATGATCTGGGCCGTATTCTACGTGGGACTCACCTTGGGCTCGCCGCACTCGGCAACTTACGGCATGCGAATGATGGGTTTGCAAATGCGCACCTGGTACGGCGCGCCGATGTATTTCCTGCTGGGCGCCGTGCACGCGCTTTTCTTCTGGGTGCTTTCGAGCGCGCTAACGCCGCTCATACTGATTGTCGCACTGTTCAATTTGCGGCGGCGGACGCTCCACGACTATCTGACGGGCACCGTCATGATTAATGACGAGGCACGCGCTGCCTCGCTGCGGCGACATCCGTAACAAAAAGCATGTCATGAAAACGCCCTTTGACGGGGCAAGATGAAAGCGCGATGATTCAATCGTACTAGCGCCAGAGGCGATTCCGGGCCGGTGACAAAGCATTCGCGCGATACCCCCCAGTTCTTCCTGACCAGCCCTTCGGCCTGTCCCTATTTGCCAGGCAAGAAAGAGCGCAAGGTCTTTACGCACCTCGTCGGCGAGCGCGCGCCCGAAATCAACGACATCCTGACGCTTGGCGGCTTCCGCCGCTCGCAATCGATTGCCTATCGCCCCGCCTGCGAAGCGTGCCGAGCGTGTGTCTCGGTGCGTGTGGTCGTCAACGACTTCGCGCCCCACCGCACCTTCAAGCGCGCGCTGAAAACCAACGCGGACATCGTCGGCAATGCACGCCAACCAATCCCGACCGCCGAGCAGTATTCGCTATTCCGGCATTATCTCGACTCGCGTCACGCCGACGGTGGCATGGTCGATATGACCGTGCTCGACTATTCGATGATGGTGGAAGACAGCCACGTCCGCTCGCGGCTGATCGAGTACCGCCCGCGCGGACCTGACACGTTTCTCACCGGGCGCGGCGAAGGCCCGCTTATCGCCGTCGCATTGACCGACGTGCTCTCCGATGGCCTGTCGATGGTCTATTCCTTCTACGATCCGGAAATCGCGCGAGAGCGCTCGCTGGGCACCTTCCTGATCCTTGACCACATCGAGCGCGCGCGGCGAATGGGCTTGCCTTACGTTTATCTCGGCTATTGGGTCGATGGCGCGAAGAAGATGGACTACAAGAAACGCTTCCTGCCGCAGGAACGCCTGATGCAGGACGGTTGGAAGCGTTTCGAAAAATAGCTACGCGATCGTTCCGTTCTTCGCGTCGCGCACCCATTTCGCGGCCTGCACCAAACCGCCGAACGAATAGAAATGGGCGGCGATCTCGCCGAGGTTTTCGGACGCCGCCGCTTCCGCAAGTTCGTTGACCATTTCCGCGGGCGTCGCGCGGGCGAGCAGTTTTCCGATCGACCCCGCATGCCGCGCAAAACCCTTCGCGGACGCCCGCACGCCGCAACGCTGAGCGAATTTCAGAAGCGCCGGAATGCTCGCCGGCCCCGCCATGCCGATCCGCACACGGTTATGGATACCGCTCGCACGCAACGCGCGGAGCCAGGTCACGACCCGCCAGGCGTCGAAGGAAAACTGCGTGACGATATGCGCGCTCAATCCCATCCGTGCCGCTGATTCCAGCTTGTCACGCAGCGACACACGTAAAATGTCTTCGGCAATATCGGGATGCCCTTCGGGATAAGCGGCAATCCCGATTTCCAAAATGCCGCTCGCTTCCAGTACCCCGCTTTCGATCACGTCGATTGCCTGCTCGAACGGGCCGGCCGCGCGCTCGCGATCACCGCCGATCAGCATGATTTTCTTGACGCCAGCAGAGGACGAAAGCCTTGAAAGCAGATCGCCGAGCGCTTTCTCCGACGCGACGTTGCGCGCCGCGACATGCGGCACCGGTTTCAAGCCGCGCATGAAGATGCCGGTGGCGATCTGCGCGAGACGGTCTCCGGAGCGGTTCGGCAGGTCTGTGAGATAAATCGAAGTGCCTGTCTGCAAGAGAGAAGCGGCCTGATGCAACTCGCCTTCCGCGGGCATGACGGCTTCGATCGAAACATCGCCGAGCACGGCCTGAAAATCCGGTACGTCGGCAATGCCTTCCAGTCGATGCGGATTGAGCATGGCTTAATCCCGCTTTCTCGAAATGACATAGGATTCGTCGTTGAACCAGAGGCCGCCGTGCTTCTGCAGCACTTCGCGTGTCGCTTGAAGGTAACGGTCGTCCATCACTACCTTGGAAAGCCGGTCGTCTTCGACCTGCGCGACATAGATCGCGGCGTTCCACGCTGCGAACAGCGTCGAGGTGCCGATCGAAGAGCCCGTTTCTGCGGAGATTTCGGTCGGCAGCGTGTGCATGTCGTAGCGAAAGATCGAGCGGTTATCCGCGTAAGCGTTGAAATTGAGATCGCGCCCTGCGGTGCCAAGTTCGTGTTTCACGGATTTCAGAATCGCGTGGCGGTCCTGCATATACGGGTCGTCGCCCGGCCAGACCTTCTGGATGATTTCCTGTCCTGGATCGTCGCCCCGCGAATGAATGCCGATCATTCGCCCGCCGGGCCCGAGCGCGCGGGCGAGCGGCGCGATCACCTTCTTCGCCTTGAACTCGACTGACGAGCGCAGCCGGTAGGGTTGCGACGCCATCACCAGATCGTATTCGGCGTGCGTCGCGCCGCGTTTCGGGATGATGCTGTCGAGCAGGAACTTGTGGTCCTGCCGGTAGATTACGAGCACCACCGGCCGCTCATAGACCGGGTTGCCGCTCTTCGGGCTGACGCGCGCCTTCCAGTTGTCGGCAAGGAACGGCTGCAGCGCGGAAATTTGCGACTCGAACGAGAACGCCGAGTTTCCGGTGAGCGCAAGCTCATGCCAGACCATGCTCGACGCCGCTTCACGCGAATGGGTCGTGAGCCACGGCGCTTCCGAATAATACATATTTGTCAGCACGAGCACCGTCGAAGGATGCTCGAAGAAGCGGTCCGCCATCTTGTCGAGCGCGAGCCGCACGTCTTCGAGGCTGATCTCTTTGCCGACGATATAGAATGGCAGCGTCGAAAAGCGCTCATGCATCGCGCGCATCACGCGTGAGAGCACGGTCGCGTCGCCGACACCAGCGTCGAACACGCGCAATGCCGGCGGCCGTGGATGAATATTGCCTAGCTCCATGCCGACGCGGTTCGCAATCACGGATTTCTCGCCGCAAGTATTCACGAACAGGAGATACTTCTGCCGGTTATCGAAGAAGCGGAAATTGCGCTGCGGGTCGTCGCCGTCGTCGCCTGCCGGGGGCGCAGGCGGCATCGAATTGATCGGACGCGGCGGCATCGGCCGTTCGATCACCGCGCCCCGCTCGGGCGGCGCCTCGTGCATGAAGGATCGGATACGGTCGAGCGTGACGGTGGTGATACGGCCGCCATCGCGAAGGCGGCTGACGAGCTTGCCGTCGTTGACCGCGCGGCGCCCGAAAGTCGATTCCGCGACCCCCGCACGGCGGCAATAGTCCGAGATTTCCTGAAGTATTTCTTCGGCCTGCATAGCGTCGCCTTGTTCGTTCCCCGCGCCGGGACTGTTTCCGCCTCCTTGCGCGCTTCGAATGAGACGCCCGATCAGGCGGACTCGTCAACCTCAAAGCGTCCCGTCGAAAAGTTGGGCAGAATGTGTGGGCATATCGCCCACCATGAAAGCATCAACACAATCAATAGATTACGGATAGGCTGCCCAACGCATTCGACAGCCCACTAACCGTGAACAGCGGAACGCCGCCGCGAGCGGGGCAATTGCCCACTCGCGCTCGAGTCGGACGCGACGAACAAAAGCCCGGCGCAGCAATGCGCCGGGGTTTGGGTCGGGCGAGCCGGGAGGTTGCGCGCTAGCCCGCGATGAAGTCGTAAAGCAGCTTGATGTTAAGCGCGATGACCGTGGCCGCAATCAGCACTGCGAGCGCGACCACCCACTTCGGCGCGACCAGTTCACCCATCTTCCGCTTGTCCGCTGTGAACATCACCAGCGGCACAATGGCGAATGGCAGTTGCAAGCTCAGCACGACCTGACTCAGGATCAGAAGCTGCGCTGTCCCCTTCTCGCCGTACCAGATCGTGACGATCGCCGCCGGAATGATCGCGATTGCCCGCGTGATCAACCGCCGCGCCCAAGGCGGCAGTTTGATGTCGAGGAATCCCTCCATCACGACCTGACCGGCAAGCGTCGCGGTCACGGTCGAGTTCAGCCCGCAGCAAAGAAGCGCGATACCGAATAGCGTTGGCGCCCAGGCCGAACCGAGCAGCGGCGCGATCAGCGAGTGGACCTCGCCTAGCTCCTGCACGTTTGTCTGTCCGGTCTTGTTGAAAGTCGCCGCCGCGAGAATCAGGATCGAAGCGTTGATCAACAACGCAAACATCAGTGCGATAGTGGAGTCGACTGTCGCGAGCGTGATCGCCTCGCGTTTCTCCGAGATGGTGTCGCCGACCTGCCGCGTCTGCACGATCGCCGAATGCAGATAGAGGTTGTGCGGCATGACCGTCGCGCCAAGAATTCCGAGCGAGAGATAGAGCATGTCGGGGTTGGTGACGATTTCCGTCGTCGGTGCGAAACCCTTGATCACCGCCGCCCAGTCGGGGTTCGCAAGCAAAATCTGCAACCCGAAGCAGACCGCGATCACGCCAAGCAGCGCGATCACCAGCGCCTCGATCCAGCGGAAACCGATATTCTGCAACCAGAGAATGATGAAAACGTCGAGCGCGGTGATGATCACGCCAATCTCGAGCGGAATTCCGAACAAAAGATTGAGCCCGATCGCGGTGCCGATCACTTCCGCAAGGTCAGTCGCGCAGATCGCAAGTTCGGCGAGCGCCCAGAGCGGCCAGGAGATATACCGCGGAAACGCGTCGCGGCACGCTTGCGCAAGATCGCGCGTACTCGCGACACCAAGGCGCGCGCAGAGCGCCTGCAGGATGATCGCCATGATGTTCGAGAGCAACGCGATCGTCAGCAGCGCGTAGCCGAACTTGGAGCCGCCAGCGAGCGAGGTCGCCCAGTTGCCCGGATCCATGTAGCCGACTGCGACCAGATAGCCGGGACCAAGGAAGGCCACGAGCCGTCGCCAGAACGAGCCGGAGCGACGCGTCTTGATCGTCCCGAACACCTCGGCAAGCGATGGCGTCCGCCGCTCGTGCCGCCAGCCGCCCGTAACCGTGTCGCCGCCGGGGGCTCGCGAAATATCGGCACTCAAAGGCGATCTCCAGCTTTGCGAACGATTCCTAACAAGCATCCTAACCAGTTGCGAATGATTTGCAACTGAAAAATAATGGCGGCTGCCTTGCCGTCGTGGACGCAATCAGGTGGGTTCGCTAAGCAGGCCCGGCCTCCACCGACCGCAGGAAAGCGCAAGCGGCCAATGCTCTTCTACGAACCGTTCTTCGCGCTGTTCGCGTTCCCGGCGTTCTACGCGGTCTATCTCTGGTTCAACGACCGCGCGCGCGCGAAGAAGTGGGCGCTCATCCTCGGCAGCATCGCGTTTTATACTTGGGGCGAGCCCCTGTTCGTGCCAGTGGTGCTGGGGTCCGCACTGCTCGACTATTTGCTGTCGAAACGGCTTCAACCCGAAGCACGCGGCGGCGCACGTAAAGCGTCGCTCGCGCTCGGCATCGCCGTCAATCTCGGCATCCTCGTCTTCTATAAATATACTGATTTTCTGATTGCGAACTTCAACGCGGTGCTCGCACCTTTCGCCGGGTCGCAACTGCCGCTTCTGAAGATCGCGCTGCCGATCGGCGTTTCCTTCGTCGTATTCGAGAAGATCAGCTATCTCGTCGACACCTATCGCGGTACGTCGAAGGCCGCCAAGAGCTTTTCGGATTACTGCCTGTTCGTCTTCATGTTTCCGAAGCTGCTCGCGGGTCCGATCCTCAAATATCACGAGATGCAGGATCAGATCGCGAACCCCGCTGCGGTAACCTGGAATGACGCATGGGAAGGTTTTCTGCGCTTTGCGCGGGGCATCGCGAAAAAACTCTTGATCGCCGACACATGTGGCACTTTCGCGGATGCGGCCTTCGGCGGGAACGCGGCTACACTCGGCGCGGGACAGGCCTGGCTTGGTGTCGTCTGCTTCACGCTGCAAATCTACTTCGACTTCTCCGCCTATTCCGATATGGCGATCGGGCTCGCGCGCATGCTCGGCTTCCGGCTGCGGGAAAACTTCAACATGCCCTATACCGCGCGCTCGCTAACCGACTTCTGGCGGCGGTGGCATATCTCGCTGACCACGTGGATTCGGGACTATCTCTACAAGCCGCTCGGCGGCAATCGCGGCACCGCCGCGCAGACTTATCTCAATCTCTGGATCTGCTTTCTGCTCTCCGGCATCTGGCACGGCGCGAGTTGGAATTTCGTGTTGTGGGGCGCTTATAATGGCCTGTTCCTTACACTCGACCGCATCTTCCTGATCCGCTGGCTCGACCGCGCGGGCACCTTCGTCTCAACCATCGTCACGCTGTTTGTCGTGATGATCGGCTGGGTTATCTTCCGCGCAACCTCCGCCGAACACATCGCGGGCTATCTGGCCGCCATGTTCAATTTCTCGCGCGCCGCGCATTACTTTGAAATCCCGCCCGAACTTCCGCTCGCAGTGCTCGCCGGCACTATTCTTTCGCTCCTGCCCGCGACCCCGCTCTACGCGCCGCTCGTGCGCGCTTACGCAAACAGAATATTTCTGCAACGTCTCGCTGCGGTTACTTTGGTCGTGCTTTACGTCATCGCCATCGCGCGCGCTTTCGCAGTTCCGTTCACGCCGTTCATTTACTTCCGGTTCTGACGATGACGATGTTCCGCTTGCCGTCATTGACACGAAAGCAGCTTTTCGCGCTGACCATCGCGGTACTGCTCGCGGTGCCCGTTGGAACTGCCTGGAACCTGTTCGCGCGCAGCTTCGCGCCGAAGCTCGAGCTTCGCATCGGCCGCGGATTGCGCGGTGTCGTCGAACCGCCGAAGCCATTCCAGTGGTCGTGGCAGGCTTTTGCGAACGGCGATAATCAGCGCGCGATTGCTTACGCCGTGACGCAGGCCGTTCCCATTCGCAACGTCCTGATCCGCGTCAACAACCAGATCCGATACAAACTGTTCGGGCAATTCGGCGCGCCGGGCGTACTGCGCGGCAACGACGGCCACCTGATCGAGAAGGCCTATCTCGACGAGTACTGCGCACGTGATCTCGTAAAGATGGAAGCGCCGGCGAGGCTCTGGGCTTCGCAACTCAAAGAACTACAGGACCTGCTGGAATCGCGCGGACACGTATTCATCTATCTGATTACGCCGTCCAAGGTCGCGCACTTCCCCGAGGCTTTCGTCGACCGCTATCCCTGCGCCTCTACGAAGCGCGACCGCGAACAGAAGGTCCCGGTCTTCGTCGCGATGCTGAAACAGGCCGGCGTGCACGTCGTCGATGGCGCGGCGCTTACGCATTCCATGAAAGGGAAGTATCCGTTCGGTATGTTCCCGCAGGGCGGCGTGCACTGGAATCAGCTTGCCGTCGCTTACGCCGCGAACGCGCTGATCGCGGAAATCAACCGACAGCGCAACACGCGCGTGATCGCGCCGCTGGAATGGACCTACAAGGTTTCGAGCAACGCGGTCGGCGAAGACCGCGACCTGTTGGATCTTCTGAATATCCTGCTGCCGCAGCCCGCGTACACCGTGCCGGTCGTCAGCTATGCGCCCCGCCAGTGCGGACCGGAAGCAAAACTCGACGTCGCTGTCGTCGGCGGAAGTTTTATCCATGTGCTTTCGGAAACGCTCGCGCGCGCCGCCTGCCTGCATGGATTGAAGAGCTACAATTATCTCTATTACGGACAGCGCGGCGGCCCGAATTATAAGATTTTGAAACGCCGCATGACTGCTGCCGACATCCTGCCGATCGGAAACGCGGACATCGTAATCCTCGAGGAAAACGAATCCATCTTCCCCAACCCGAAAGGTCACGCGTTCGAGCTTTACAAGCTCCTACTGCGGAAAAACTAGACTTCGCCGCGGAAGCGATTGGTCTTCGGGAACCCCCGCACGGAAACGATGCGACCTGCGTCCGCGCGATTGCCGCGCCAGTCACGTAGCTCGCCTTTCGTAATCGTATGCGGCTTGCCCTGCGTATCAGTCCAGACGAGGCCATCGTCGAGATTGAACGTTTTCACATCCGACAAACCGCCGTCTTTATAGCGCTGTAGCTTCACGCCGGCGCCGCGGCCCATCTCCGGTAAATCCTTCGCGGGGAAGACCAGCATCTTGCGGTTCTCGCCGATCGACGCGACGTGATCGCCGCCAGCGGGCGCGATCGCGACCGCCTTGTCCGGCGCCTTGACGTTTAGAACCTGCTTGCCCTTGCGCGTAGTAGCGAGCGCGTCCTCGATCTTCACAACGAAACCTTTGCCTGCATGCGAGGCGACAAGGAATTTCTGGCCCTCGGCATAAGGGAACACGACCAGGATTTCGTGCCCTGCTTCGATCTCGACCATGAGACGGATCGGCTCGCCGTGCCCGCGTCCGCCCGGCAACTTGCCGGCATCGAGCGCGTAGAAGCGCCCATTGGTCGCAAACACCATAAGCTTGGAAGTCGTCTCGGCGTGGAACGAGAACTTGAGCTTATCGTCGCCCTTGAATTCGAGATCGGCGACTTTATCCGTGTGGCCGCGTAGCGCACGAATCCAGCCCTTTTCGGACACGACGACAGTGATCGGCTCGCGCGTGACCATCGATTCCGCGACCGCCGCCTCGTCGATTTCTGCGGCAGCCTCGAAATCGGTGCGCCGTTTGCCGAGTTCGGTCTTGGGTCCGAACAGATCGCGTACTTCCTTGATCTGGTCGGAAATCTTCTTCCACTGGCCGGTAGGCGATTTCAGCAGCTTCTCAAGCTCGGCTTTTTCTTTCTTCAGGTCCGCGTGTTCGCCGCGGATTTCCATTTCCTCAAGCTTGCGCAAGTTGCGCAGCCGCATATTCAGGATCGCATCGGCCTGCACATCCGAAAGCTTGAAACGCTTCATCAGCACGGGCTTCGGCTCGTCCTGCGTGCGGATGATCTTGATGACTTCGTCGAGGTTCAGATAGGCGATCAGGTACCCGCCGAGCACTTCGAGGCGATGTTCGATGATGCCTAGCCGGTTCTTGGAACGGCGGATCAGCACCTCTCGGCGGTGATCGAGCCACTCGCGGATCACTTCCTGCAGGTTGACGACGCGCGGCGTGAGGCCGCCCATGAGCACGTTCATGTTGAGCGGGAAGCGGCTTTCGAGCTCGGTCAGCTTGAAAAGCTGCTCCATCATCAGCACCGGATCGACCGAGCGCGAACGCGGCTCGAGCACAATGCGAACGTCTTCGGCCGACTCGTCTCGGATGTCCGCGAGCAGCGGTAACTTCTTGTCTTGCAGCAATTCGGCGATCTTTTCGATCAGCCGCGACTTCGGTACCGAATAGGGAATTTCGGTGACGACCACGACCCAGGTGCCATGACCGACGTTCTCTTGGGTCCAGCGCGCGCGCACGCGGAAGGAGCCACGGCCGGTATTATAGGCTTCGCGGATCGTCGCCTTGTCGTCGACGATGATGCCGCCAGTCGGAAAGTCCGGGCCTTTCACGAATTTCAAAAGTTCGCGCGGCTGGCACTTCGGCTTTTCGATCAGGAACAGCGCAGCGTCGCAGATTTCCGCTGCGTTGTGCGGCGGAATCGAAGTCGCCATGCCGACCGCGATTCCGGTCGATCCGTTAGCGAGCAGGTTCGGGAACGCTCCCGGCAGCACGATCGGCTCCTGCTCTTCCCCATCGTAAGTAAGACGCATATCGACCGCGTCTTCGTCGATGCCTTCGAGCAACAGACGCGCGACATCGGTCATGCGCGCTTCGGTGTAACGCATGGCGGCGGCATTATCGCCGTCTACATTGCCGAAGTTGCCCTGCCCGTCGACCAGCGGATAGCGCTGCGCGAAATCCTGCGCGAGGCGCACCAGCGCGTCATAGACCGACTGGTCGCCGTGCGGATGGAATTTGCCGATCACGTCACCGACGACGCGTGCAGACTTCTTGAAAGACGTGCCCGGATCGAGCCGCAGCTGGCGCATGGCATGCAGGATCCGGCGGTGAACGGGTTTCAACCCGTCGCGCGCGTCGGGCAGCGCGCGGCCCATGATCGTCGAGAGCGCATAGGAAAGGTAACGCTCTTCCAGCGCCTCTTTCAGTTCGACGGGTTCGATATTGCCTCCGCCGCCGCCAGGCGCGGGAGGAGCGATTCGCTTGGTCATGTTCTAGCGGTACTCAGTCCGCGCGGGCTCTTCAACCGTCAGGCGGCCCGCATGCGCCTTGCCGCCGCGACCAGGGAGGCCCTCGCTTCCGGCAGATCCATGCCCCGCGGCTCCAGCACGTGGACTGCCAGAAAGTGCCCGGTAAGCGCGAAAGCCGCCGCGATTTCGGCGGGGCTGACGCTTACCTCGGCTTCGCGGAGAAAAGACGGCAGCGGCAGCAACCGCTCCCGCCATTCCTCGCCCGCCGCCCGGCTCACCGCCCGGCCGGTCTTGGGCGAGACATAGACCAGATCGGTGGTGATCCCGCTCGCGGCGCAGCAGGACAGGTCGAGCCCAAAGCCCAGTTCGGCGAGAAGCTGCAATTCAAACCGCGCGATCAGCGAGGCCGCTTCCGGCTCGTCGATCCGGTCGAGGATATATTCGCTCATGACGTAAAGATCGCCATGTGGGTCGCGCTCCGGCAGAAGCCGTAGAAGTGCTGCGATCGTCTGCAGGCCGAAGCTCGCGCGCGCCGCCATCATCATACGATCGGCACGCGACTGCGTAATCTCGAGCGTGTAATTGCCGAGCTGTTCATCGAGCCGCGCGCGCCACACCGCGCGCACGCTGTTGCCTGGCTGCAGCGCCGGCGCTTTCTTCCGCGAACCGCCGCCATAGACCAGACCGAGATGCCGGCCGTGCTCGGCGGTAATCAACTCGACGACGGCGTGGCCTTCGCCATGACGGCGAAGCCCGAGAATGATGCCGTCGTCGGTCCACTCCATGCGCTATTCTTTCGGAAACTCCAGTCCGATTCCGCGATAACGCTCGGGATCGTCGCCCCAGCCTTCGCGCACCTTCACGTGCAGAAACAGATGCACCTTCTTCTCGATCTCTTTCGAGATTTCCTTGCGCGCATCCATCGAGATGGATTTCACCATCTTCCCGCCCTGCCCGAGCACGATCTTCTTCTGACCGTCCCGCTCGACAAAAATCGTCTGCTCGATCCGAACGGAGCCGTCTTTCATCTCCTGCCACGAATCGGTTTCGACCGTGGATTGGTAGGGTAGCTCCTCATGCAGCCGAAGATAGAGCTTTTCGCGCGTGATTTCGGCTGCCATCAGGCGCATCGGCACATCGGAAATCTCATCTTCCGGGTAGAGCCAAGGACCCTTCGGCATGGCATTCGCGAAATAGTCGCGCACGTCCGAAACGCCGTCACCCTTGGTCGCCGAAATCATGAAAGTCCGCTCGAAGCGGACGAGTTCGTTCGCCCCCGCCGTGAGCGCGAGCAGCTTCTCGCGCTCGATCAGGTCGATCTTGTTGAGGATCAGGACCTTGGGCTGCGGCACTTCCTTGAGCTTGCCGAGGATTTCACGGTTCTCTTCGTCGAGCGCGCGCTGTGCGTCGATCAGGAGCGCAACGAGGTCTGCGTCCGCAGCCCCCTGCCAGGCCGAACCGACCATCGCGCGGTCGAGGCGGCGCTTCGGCGCGAAGATGCCGGGTGTATCGACAAACACGATCTGCGCATTGCCCGCGATCGCGATCCCGCGCACCGGTACGCGCGTCGTCTGCACTTTATGCGTTACGATAGACACCTTGGCGCCGACCAGCGAATTGAGCAGCGTGGATTTTCCCGCGTTCGGCGCGCCGATCAGCGCGACGAAGCCCGCGCGCGTTTCTTCACTCATTGGAATTCGCAAGCACACCCTCGCGGGCGAGCATCGTAGATGCGGCCGCCTTCTCGGCATCACGCTTCGAGGGGCCGACGCCTTCGACCGGTAAAATCCCAGGTAATTCGAGCGAAACACGAAATACCGGCTTGTGGTCGGGCCCGCTGCGCGCGACTTCGCGATATTGCGGCACCGGCAATCCGCGGCCGAGCGCCCATTCCTGCAGCAAAGCCTTCGCGTCTCGCGGCGCCTGAGCGGATGCCTGCATCAGCGGGCGCCAGTAGTGCTCGATCAAGGTTTTCGCCGGCGCATAACCGCCATCGAGAAAGATCGCTCCGATCACCGCCTCACAGGCATCGCCAAGGATGGAGTGGTTGTGTTCTCCGCCGGCATTTCGCTCACCCTGACCGAGATTAAGATGCGCGCCGAGATCGAGCAGCAGAGCAACTTCGACGCAGGTTTCGTTGCGCACGAGTGCGGTATGACGCTGTGAAAGCTCACCTTCCAGATTGCCCGGGAAAGAGCTGAAAAGCATTTCCGCGACCACAAGGCCGAGAACGCGATCGCCGAGAAACTCCATGCGCTGGTTGCTTGCGTGCTTTCGGCCCGTCACTGCACTCTTGTGCGTAAGTGCCTGCGAGAGCAACGTGACGTCCTTGAAGCGGTAGCCGAGCCGCTCTTCGAGCGCGGAAAGTTCTTGCGGCTTTCGTTTCATCGCACCAGTGTGAAGATGCGGCCCCAGCGTACGTCGAACGGCCAGCGCCACAGTTCGTAGATCGCCGTACCTTCCTTGAGCGAGAAGAAAATGATCTCGGCACGGCCGATAAAATTCTCGAACGGAACGTAACCGACCGCAGACTGCACGCGGCTATCCGTCGAGTTGTCGCGATTGTCGCCCATCATGAAATAGTGGCCGGCGGGCACGATATACTCCGGCGTATTGTCGTAATAGCTATCGCCCAGATCGAGCGTTTCGTAGGTGACGCCGTTCGGCAGCGTTTCGCGATAACGCTTGACCGTCTTGCCTTCCATTCCCGGATCGTCGGAAATCCAGTCGGCGACCGGTTCGCGCTTCACCGGTTGTCCGTTGATGAAAAGCTGTCCGTTATTCATCTGGATACGGTCGCCCGGCAGGCCGATGACGCGCTTGATGTAATCCGTGCCCTCGTCTTTCGGATTGCGGAAGACGGCCACGTCGCCGCGCTTTGGCATCCCGGCCCAGATGCGGCCTTCGAACGGGATCAGCGCGAACGGCACCGAAAATTTGGTGTAGCCGTAGGAATACTTCGAAACGAAAATGTAGTCCCCGACGAGCAGCGTCGCCTTCATCGAGCCCGACGGAATGTTGAAGGGCTGAAACAGGAGCGTCCGGATAACGAGCGCAATGACCAGCGCCTGGAAGGCGATATTGATGATCTCGCCGATCCCGCCTTCGTTTTTCTTCTCGGTGGTCGCGCTCATGGGATGCAATTTCTCCGGAGAATTCGCGGGGCGCCGCCCGTATAGACGCGGGGCAAGAGCGAAGCAATGCCGCTAACGCGGCGTCTCGGGGACCGCGGAGATGATGACGATGGCCTGCGCTATCGGCCCTTCGTCGGTAATGGTGAGGTCGATTTGTGGCGCAAAACCCGCCGGAATCAGGGCGTTGAGTCGCTTCAAAGCGCCGCCGGTAAGCTTCATCGTGGGCTTGCCGGACGGCAGGTTCACGACTCCGAGATCGCGGAAAAACACGCCCGCCCTGAAGCCCGTGCCGAGCGCCTTGGCGCAGGCCTCCTTGGCCGCGAAGCGCTTGGCGTAGGATTCGGCGCGGCGCTTCCTTCGTTCGGATCGGTCGCGTTCCTTTGGCGTAAAAATCCGGTCCAGAAAACGGTCGCCGAAGCGCGCAATGGATTTCTCGATCCGCCGCACGTCGCAAAGGTCGGAGCCCATGCCGATGATCATGCGGTCGCTCCGGAGCGCGCACGCCCGCGCGCCATCGCGGCGAGCATGTTTTTGATCACTGCATCGAGGCCCACGAAGATCGCCTCGCCCATCATGTAATGGCCGATGTTGAGTTCGGCGATTTCGGGGAGCGTCGCGATCAGTTCGGCGGTATCGAAGTCGAGGCCATGACCGGCATGAACTTCGAGACCGAGCGAGGCCGCAAGCCGCGCGCCCTCCGCAAGCCGCCTGAACTCATCGACCGCGCCGCGCTCATCGCTGTTGATCACGGCTTCGCACCACGTTCCGGTGTGAAGCTCGATCACCGCCGCGCGTGCTTTCGCCGACGCCTCGATCTGCTCCGTGTCCGGCGCGATGAACAACGATACGCGGCTATGCGCGGACAGGACTTTCACGGCGTCGCGCAGCTTCTCCCCACCTGCAACGACATCCAGCCCTCCTTCGGTCGTGCGCTCGGTGCGCTTCTCGGGCACCAGACAGACCGCATGCGGTTTCAATCGCTGCGCGATACCGATCATCTCACCGGTCGCGGCCATTTCAAGATTGAGCGGCGCGGCGATGTCCGTCATCAGCCGCTCAACGTCGAGATCGACGATGTGGCGGCGGTCCTCGCGCAGATGTGCGGTAATGCCATGTGCGCCCGCCGCGATCGCAGCACGCGCCGCACGAACCGGATCGGGATGATAGCCGCCGCGCGCGTTGCGAAGGGTCGCGACGTGATCGACGTTCACACCGAGACGAAGAGGATTCCGGTCAGCCATTGACGCGCTCCGCGCCGGACACGATTTTCTTTGCGCGCAGCTGCGCGATGATGGCATTCAGGTGCTTCAGGTCGAACACTTCGACGTCGATCACCATACGGTGGAAGTCGGCGGTCTTTCCGTCCATGCGGATATTGTCGATGTTACCACCATGCTCGCCGATCACGGTTGCGATCTGCGCGAGCGAGCCGGGCTCGTTCATCGCCGTCACCGCAATCTGCGCCGGAAAGCGTTGCGGTTCGGCATCCTCGACATCCCAGCGCACGTCGAGCCAGCGTTCGGGCTGATCGTCGAATTCCTTCAGCGCGGGCGAATGGATCGGATAGATCGTGATGCCCTCACCCGGATTAAGAATGCCGACAATGCGGTCGCCAGGCACGGCACCCCCGTTCGGCGCGAAACGCACCGGCAATTCGCCATTGATGCCGCGAATCGGGATCGCGGAAGATTTTTCCTGCCTGCCCTTCTCCTCCGGAATACGGAATTTCAGCGAACTCGCGCGGCGCAGGCCGAACCACCCGCCCTCGCTTTTCGGCGTCTTCACCCCGGTAACGCGCTCGCCGCGCCACTCGGGGTCGACCGCGCGCAAGACATCTTCCGGCTTTATTTCGCCGCGTCCCACGGAAGAAAAAAGATCTTCCCCGGTATGACGCGCAAGCCGCGGCAGCGCCGCCTGCAACTTCTCGTCCGAGAACGGCAACGATGCCTTGGCAAAGGCGCGCTCCACCATCTTGCGGCCCAGGCCGGTATATTGCGCGCGCACCGCCGAACGCGTCGCACGCCGGATCGCAGCGCGCGCCTTGCCGGTAATGACGATCGCGTCCCATGCTGCCGGAGGCGCCTTCGCATCACCACGGATGATCTCGACTTCGTCGCCGGTCTGCAGTTCAGAAACGAGCGGCGCGACCTGCCCGTTGATCTTGCACCCGATCGCGCTGTTGCCGACGTCGGTGTGAACCGCGTAGGCGAAATCGATCGGCGTCGCCTTGCGCGGCAGCGCGATCAGCCGGCCGTTCGGTGTGAAACAAAACACCTGGTCGTGAAACAGTTCGAGCTTGGTGTGCTCGAGAAACTCTTCCGGGCTCGATCCTTCCGCCAGCATTTCGATGGTGCGCCGGAGCCAGGCATAAGCATTGGAGTCGTGCGGCAGGATTTCGCCGTTCGACTTGTCGCTGTCCTTATATAGAGCGTGCGCGGCAATGCCGTATTCGGCGACCTGCTCCATGTCGTGCGTGCGCACTTGTAGTTCGACGCGCTGGCGGCCCGGCCCTACCACCGTAGTATGCAGCGAGCGGTAGTCGTTCTGCTTCGGCGTCGAGATGTAGTCCTTGAAGCGGCCGGGCACGAAGGGCCACTTGGTATGCACGACGCCGACCGCCGCATAACAATCGGCGATGCTGCCGACGATCACACGGAAACCGTAAAGGTCGGAGAGCTGCTCGAAGCCGACCGCCTTGCGCTCCATCTTTTTCCAGATCGAGTACGGCTTCTTCTCGCGCCCGCGCACCTTCGCCTTGATGCCTTTGCGCGCAAGCTCGTCGGTCAGCTCCGCTTCGATGCCTTTGATGAGTCCGGCATTGCGCTCGCGCAGCGCCGCGAGCCGCTGCTCGATCGAGCGATAGACTTCGGGCTGCAACTGACGGAAGGAAAGGTCTTCCAGTTCCTCCCGCATGTCGTGCATGCCCATGCGTCCGGCGAGCGGCGCATAGATGTCGAGCGTTTCCTCGGCGATGCGGTTGCGCTTTTCTTCCGGGACGAATTTCAGCGTCCGCATGTTGTGCAGCCGGTCGGCGAGTTTCACCAGCAGTACGCGCACATCGTCCGCGATCGCGAGCAGGAGCTTGCGGAGATTTTCCGCCTGCGCCGCGCGCTTCGAGACGAGGTCGAGTTTTTTGATCTTGGTCAGGCCCTCGACGAGGGTCGCGATGTCCTTGCCGAACTTCTTGCCGATCTCGGCCTTGGTCGCCTTGGTGTCCTCGATCGTGTCGTGCAGGAGTGCTGCGACGATGGTGGCATCGTCGAGCTTCAGGTCGGTGAGGATCGCCGCGACTTCGAGCGGATGGGAGAAATACGGGTCACCCGACGCGCGCGTCTGCGAGCCATGCGCTTTCATGGCGTAAACGTAGGCGCTGTCGAGCAGCCCCTCGTCGGTTGCAGGGTTATAGCGACGAACCCGATCGACGAGTTCGTACTGGCGCATCATGGCAAAAAGGCTCCGGTCCCCGGAATCTGGGGACTGCACAGCAAAATAGCATTGTCGGAGCGGCCCGGCGAATAGACCGGGCGAAATAGCTAACGCTTTTAGGCGTTTAGCCTTCGTCTTCTTCGGTCTGTTCCGGCGGAACCAGGCCCTGGAGGCCGGCGAGCAGTTCTTCCTCGCTCATCCGGTCCATGACGGCATTGTCGTCCGAACCGCCGGCGCCCGGGATCATCGGCACGGCCTCGGGTTCCGGCTCGTCCACTTCCGTGTACTTCTGGAGGGAGTGGATCAGGTCTTCCTTGAGGTCGCCGGGGGAAACCGTTTCTTCCGCCACTTCCCGCAGCGCCACGACCGGATTTTTGTCGTTGTCGCGGTCCACCGTGATCGAGGAACCCGACGAAATCATGCGCGCACGGTGGCTCGCGAGCAGCACGAGGTCGAAGCGGTTCTCAACCTTGTCGATGCAATCTTCAACCGTGACGCGCGCCATCGGCGGGGCTCCAAGCAATATGTGTGCGGAATCGAGGACCCTATAGCCCGAGTTATGCGCCGGATGCAAGCAAAAGGCCCTCCCGTGACGATGTGCCCGGAGGTAATGCTTTCTTCCAGCCGCAATAACCTGTTAGCTAGCGGAATACCGGCTTAATCCGCCGGTTTGACCATTTTGGAGACCTGACCCGCCCAGCCGAATGGGCCTCCGATATTCAGGAATTTATGATGCAGCAAGTAGCCGAAAAAACTGCTCTATTCATCGACGGTGCCAATCTCTACGCCACCACGAAGAGCCTCGGCTTCGATATCGACTACAAGCGCCTGCTTAAGGAATTCCAGAGCCGCGGCAATCTTCTGCGCGCGTTCTATTACACCGCGCTCATCGAGGATCAGGAATACTCCTCGATCCGTCCCCTGCTCGATTGGCTCGATTACAACGGCTACACCGTCGTGACAAAACCCGCGAAAGAATTTACCGACGCAATGGGTCGCCGCAAGATCAAGGGCAACATGGACCTTGAGCTTGCAGTCGACGTGATGGAGCTTGCGGACCATATCGAACACGTCGTGCTGTTCTCGGGCGACGGCGATTTCCGCCCGCTCGTCGAGTCGGTGCAGCGCAAGGGCGTCCGCGTCACCGTGATTTCGACAATCACTACCCAGCCGCCGATGATTGCCGACGAACTGCGCCGGCAGGCCGACGTTTTCATTGACCTGCAAGAACTCGCGGGGAAAATCGGACGCGACCCTGGCGATCGCTCCGGACGTATGCACAATGCGCCGAACTTCCTGCAACGTCCGGCCGGAAGCTCCGGTAATCCGCACGACGAGACCGAAGACGCTTGAGCGAAACGACCGCCGAACTCGCCGAGCCGGGCCGCGATTGTCCGCTCTGCCCGCGCTTGGTCGCATTTCGAAAAGCGAACCGGAAGGAATATCCTTCTTACTTTAATGCTCCTGTGCCCTCCTTCGGGCCGGCTAGCGCGCGACTCTTGATCGTCGGGCTTGCGCCCGGATTGCACGGCGCGAACCAGACCGGCCGGCCTTTCACCGGCGATTACGCCGGTGATTTGCTTTACGCGACCTTGAAGGAATTCGGATTCGCCAAAGGCAATTATCAGGAGCGTGCCGACGACGGCTTCGAATTGGTCGATACGCGAATTGCGAACGCCGTGCATTGCGTGCCGCCCGAGAACAAGCCGACCAACGAAGAGATCAAGACCTGCCGCATCTATCTAACGAGTGCGCTGAACGAGATGCCGAACCTCAAACGCGTCGTCGCGCTCGGAAAAATTGCGCACGACTCCGTCGTGGTCGCGCTCGGCTCGAAGATGGCGCGGCACAAATTCGGCCACGGCATGATCCACGATTTCGAGAAGGTGCGGCTGTTCGATAGCTATCACTGCTCGCGCTACAACACGAACACGGGCGTGCTGACGACGGAAATGTTCCGCGAAGTGTTCTCGAACGTGCGCGCAAGCTTCGGTGCGATTGCCTAGGCCAAATACGAAATGAATTCGAGCAGCGAACCGTCCGGGTCGCGGAAATAGACGCTGGTGCCATGACCTTTCGCGCCGAAACGCTGCATCGGGCCTTTGATGATTTCGACCTTATGTTTTCCGAGATGCGCGATAGCTTCCGCAATCGGTCCCTTCCATTCGAAACAAAGATCGCTGTTCCCCGGCTGAACCGGCAGCGTCGCGACCTCTGCGGGCTTTAAACCAGGTCCATGCAGATTGAGTTGTTCCTCGCCAAAACGGTATGCCCAGCCGACTTCGCGTTTCACGAGCTCGGCGCCAACGACATCCCGATAAAATGCGTTCGACCGCTCCCAGTCCGCGACGTGAATGACGCAGTGATCGAGCTTCACCGGCAACGCCATGGTCACCCCTTGTCCCGCATCAAGCGGCCGCGCTCGCGCGCCCAGTCGCGCTTCTTTTCGGTGTCGCGCTTGTCGTGCAGCTTCTTGCCTTTGGCGAGCGCGATCTCGACCTTCGCTCGCCCGCGCGGATTGAAATAGATTTTCAGCGGCACGATGGTCATGCCTTCTTTTTCGACTGCGCCGACGAGCTTGTTGATCTGCCGCTTGTGGAGCAGCAGTTTTCGCGGCCGTTTCGGCGCGTGATTGTTGCGGTTGGCTTGCAGGTACTCGGGAATATTGGAGTTCACGAGCCAGATCTCGCCATCCTTGGCGTCGGCGTAAGACTCCGCGATCGTCGCCTTGCCGTTACGAAGCGACTTCACTTCCGTTCCGGTCAGCGCAATGCCCGCCTCGAACGTCTCGCCGATGGCGTAGTTGAAGCGTGCTTTGCGGTTGTCGGCGGCGACCTTGTTTTTCGGCTCGGCCTTCTTGGCCATGCGGAAACCTAGTTCAGCAATCCGGCGTGGACCATCGCGCTCCGGATCGCTTCCTTGGTTTTCGCAGACGCGGCAACGAGCGGCGAACGCACGATCTCGTTGCCGCGGCCGAGCAGCGAAAGCCCGGCCTTCGCGCCGGCGACACCCGGCTCGAAAAAGATAGCATCGTGCAGCGGAATCAGGCGGTCCTGCACCTTGAGCGCCTTGGCGTAGTCGCCGGAGAGCGATGCATTTTGCAATTCCGCGCAAAGCTTCGGCGCGACGTTCGACGTCACCGAAATGCAGCCGTGACCGCCCGCCGCGTTATAGGCGAGCGCCGTCATATCCTCGCCGGAGAGCTGGATGAAATCCGGTCCGAGCGCATGACGCTGCTGCGAGACACGGCCAAGATTTGCAGTCGCGTCCTTTACGCCGGCAATATTCTTCAATTCGTAGAGCCGCTTCATGGTATCGACCGACATGTCCACGACCGAGCGCGGCGGAATATTATAAATGATGATCGGAATGCCGATCGCGTCGTTCACCGCCTTGAAGTGAACGTACATGCCCTCCTGCGTGGGCTTGTTGTAATAGGGTGTGACCACGAGCACCGCGTCCGCGCCCGCCTTCTCGGCGTGCTGCGCAAGCGAAACGGCCTCCAGCGTGTTGTTCGAGCCGGCGCCCGCGATTACCGGCACGCGGCCCTTGGCCTGATCGACGCACCATTCGACAACCTTGTGGTGCTCGTCATGCGACAGCGTCGGGCTTTCGCCGGTCGTGCCGACCGGTACAAGTCCCTGGGTGCCTTCCGCAATCTGCCACTCCACGAGATCGCGGAACGCTTTCTCGTCGAGTCCGCCATTCTTGAACGGCGTGACGAGAGCGGTGAACGATCCCCGGAACTTCACGGCAGATACTCCTGATGGGCCCGAACGGGCGAAGGCGCCTGAAATAGCGCGGAAAACGGTCTTGTGAAAGGCAATGGGGCCTTTTTCGGCTGCCCTTTCACCGCCATATGGCTACAGTAACCACCGATTCATACCAGTCAGCGCATTTTTTCGGGGGCCACGGACCAGAGGGAGACCGGATGCGACCGCGATTCGGCCGCGTCATTGCAGCCATAATCCTTGCCGCCGCGCTGTTCGTGCCCCTCTCGCATGCGCAGTCGACGGGCGATGCTGCGGCTATCAAGAAAGCCCTTGCGCAGCTGAAAGACGGCAACTTCGCCCAGGCAACCTCCCTCGCCGCCGGCCTGAGCGATCCGGTCGCACGCGACCTCATGACCTGGCTTGCGATCCGCTACACGCCCAAGGATGTCGGCTTCGACCGGACCCAGGACTTCATCCGCCGACACCCTAATTGGCCGAGCATGGCGCTTCTGAAGCGCCGGGCTGAGAACCTCCTGCTCTCCGAAAAGCGCGATCCGAAGGAAATTCTCGGCTATTTCGGCAATTCGCAGCCTGTCTCCGGCGAAGGCATGGTGGCGCTTGCCCGCGCATTGCTGGCCTCCGGCAATCAAGCCCACGCCGTTCCGTGGCTGCGGCGGGCGTGGCGCGAGGAAGAATTGTCGATGACTCTCGAGCAGGAAATCATCGGGCAGAACGGCAGCCTCCTGAACGCGGCGGACCATAAGGCCCGCGCTGACCGCCTGTTTTACCTCGAGAAGTTTGACGCCGCGCAACGCAACGCGGAGCGCGCCGGCAAGGATTTCGCCGCGCTCAGCAAGGCGCGAAACGCAGCACTGCAGCGCAACGGCAACGCGAATGCGCTGCTCAACGCCGTGCCTGCGTCGCAGCGCAAGGATCCGAGCTATCTTTACGCGAGAGCCTATCTGAAACGCCGTGGCGACGATCCGAAAGCCGCCGCCCAGTTGCTGCTGCAAGCGGGGCACATCGCACCGAATACGCCGGATGCCGATGACTGGTGGCGCGAACGACGGCTACTCGTCCGTGCGCTTCTCGACGACAAGCAGTATCAACTCGCCTATCGCGTGGCGGCCGCGGCGGTGCTGCCCGAGAACGATATTCTCAAGGCCGACATTCATTTCACCGCCGGATGGGTCGCGCTTCGTTATCTCAAAGATGCCGCGACCGCGAAGAAACATTTCGTACAGGACGTCGGCACGCCGCAGCCGTTCTATATCGCCCGCGCGCTCTACTGGCAGGGCCGCGCCGCCGAAGCGCTCCACGATCCGATCGGCGCACGCGCGGCCTATACGCTGGCCGCCCGCCATCATCTCGCGTTTTACGGTCAGCTCGCCCGCGCCAAGCTGAACATGAATCAGCTTCCCTTCCGCGCGATGCCCCACGTCTCCGATGCAGAGCGCAATGCCTTCAATGCCAATCCGGTCTCGCGCGTTTTGAAGTTGCTCTACGAAGCCGACGCCGACGACCTCGTGATCCCGGTCCACATGGACATGATCGACAAAACGCCGACGGCGGCGACTGCGGCGCTGCTCGCGGAAATCGCGAGCGCGCACAAGGATACGCGCGCGCTTGTGATCGTCGGCAAACAGGGCCTCGATCGTGGGCTCCCGGTCGATGCCATCGCCTTCCCGCTCACCGGCATCCCGAACTACAATCATCTTGGACCGCCGATCGAGAAGGCGGTCATCTACGCGATCTCGCGGCAGGAGAGCGAATTCCAGCCTTATGTGGTCTCGCCTGCCAAAGCCTATGGCCTGATGCAGGTGATCCGTCCTACGGGGGCTGCGATCGCGCGGCGCATCGGGGTGGCATTCGACTTCAATCGCTTGCAGGGCGACCCGGTTTACAACGTGACGCTAGGCTCCGCCGAACTCGGCCAACTCGCGCAAAACTTCAATGGCTCCTACGTGCTGACCTTCATCGGCTACAACGCCGGCCCCGGCCGCGCTAGGCAATGGGTCGATCTGCGAGGCGACCCGCGCGGCGGCCAAACCGAAGCAATCCTCGATTGGGTGGAGCGCATCCCCTTCACCGAGACGCGCCTTTACGTGCTGCGCGTGCTCGAGAACCTGCAGGTCTACCGCGCGCTTCTCACCAAGAAGCATGTCATTGAAATAGAAACCGACCTCGCGCGCGGCAACAACGCCGGCTAACCGCTATTTCAGCACGACGTTGAATTTCTGCTCTGCGAGCTTCGTCTCGCCAGCGTAGAGCGTGATGCTCCATTCGCCCGGAACAAGCTCGCCCTTGGTTTCGAACTGAAAGCCTTCGTAAGAAACCTCGCCCGCGCGCACCGCGATTTTGCTCTCGGTTTCAAACAAGGTGTCGTTCTGTTCGTCCTTGATCCCTTTAGGCGGGAATTTGGTCACTACGCGAAGCTCGACTTCCTTGCCCTTCGGCGCGCCGTCGATCCGGAAGGTAAATCCGAATTCGGTGCCGAGTTTCGCGACGATGGTCGCAGTCTGCGAGACGAGTTTCTCGTCTTTCACGACATCGCGCCGGTTCTTGTCGTCCTTGGCGGCGAACTTGGAAGTGAATACGCCGTAGGAAAGCACCTGCGCCTTGAGTGCGTCCTGGGCGTACGAGGGCGCGGCAAGCGGCGCGCACAGAACGGCAATTCCAAACAATAGCTTCGCAATGGATTTCATGTTTTCGTCTCTTCCGGTGGCGCGAAATGCGCGACGGAAAACGCTCGCACAAATTCTTCGGATTATTAAATGACTAATATAATCAATGACTTATACCTTATCGCGAGCGACGGCCTGAAACTGCATGCGCTCGAGGCCGGGCCACGGGAGAAGACTCGCCTGCCGGTCGTTTGCCTTCCCGGACTTGCCCGCACCAACGAGGATTTCCGCGAGCTGATCGAAGCGCTTGCCTTCGACGCGCAACATCCCCGTTACGTGCTCGCACTCTCCTCACGCGGCCGCGGCCGTTCCGGCCGGGATTCGAACCCGGACCATTATTCGGTGCCGGTCGAGTTGAATGACCTGCTCGCAGTGCTTGCTGAAACCGGAATCGAGCGCGCCATTTTCGTCGGCACCTCGCGCGGCGGCATTCTTACGATGGCGCTGACCGCCGCGAAGCCGGAGGTCATCGCCGGTGCCGTGCTGAACGACATCGGCCCCGTACTCGACGTGCCAGGCATCGTCCGGATTCAGTCCTATGTTGGGAAACTGCCGAAGCCGAAGGACTGGGACGACGCCGTGAGGATTTTGAAGTCCGTCATGGAAAAGGAATTTCCCGCTTTTTCCGAAGCGGACTGGATGCGTTACGCGCGGCTCTCGTGGCACGAAACATCCGAAGGCATTACCGGCCGCACCGATCCCCAAATCTCGGTCAATCTCGCCGAGATCGATACGAGCAAGCCCATACCTGCGGCGTGGCAACTCTTCGACGGGTTGAAAAAGACGCCGCTTCTCGTTTTCCGCGGAGAACATTCCGACCTCTTCTCACGCGGGACGGTTGCGGAGATGAAAGCGCGGCATCCGGATATGATCGCAATTGAAGTTGCCGGCGTCGGTCATCCGCCGGTGTTCTGGGACGAGAGCACAATCGCTCCTATTCGCGATTTCTGCCTGCGGTGCGACCGCGGCTGAACCCCCGGCGCAGAACAAGCCGCCCGCGCTCTTCGACGTCCACTGCAATAAACAAAAGCCCCGGCGGTTTCCCGCCGGGGCTCTCTCCAATCAGACTTACGTCAGATTAGAACGTACGGGTGATACGGAACCAGGTGGCGAGACGATCGGTCTCGATCTGGTTGGCATCGATTTCCGTGTAGAGGACGTCGAGGGCCAGCGTCAGGTCCTTAACCGGGGACCAGGCGAGGCTGTGGCCGTACTGCACGACCTGCACGCCACCGAAGCCACCCGCGAAGCGGTTGTAGGCTTCGTTATAGCCAGCGTGGAAGGACGAACGCAGGGTCGGCGTCCAGAAGTGGCGGAACTGCACCATCATCGACGAAGCGTCGGTCTGGGTGCCAGCAATGCCACCAGCATAGTCGGTGACGAGAACCGTACCGACCGCACCACCGGCGAAGCCGAGGGTGACGCCGCCGATGCCGCCGTAGGGCGAGCCCGACAGGCCGGTGTATTCGGTCGCGCCTTCCGCGGTGACCGCTACGAACTTGATGGTGTCGCCAGCGCCCAGCATCGGGAGCTTGATTTCGACACCAGCACCAACTGCCCAACCCCAGTCATCGCGCGCGGGCGAGATGCTGTGGAAGCGCTGCTGATAGGTCGCAGCCATGACCTGGGCAGAACCCCAAGCCTGGTCGAGGCGGACGTTGCCGACGATGGCCGGCGATTCCTGCTGGATCGTCGCCGGCGAACCGAGAGCCGTCGTGGTCTGCTCTTCGAGCGAGATCGTCGCCGAGAGACCGTTGCCGAGGTTCGCGGTGTAGGCGAATACGTTCACCCAGTTCCACGGATTCGAAGCGGCCGACAGCGTCAGGTAGTTCACGCCGAAGTCGAAGAACGAGTTCGCAGTACCAGCGGTGAAGCCGGCAAACTGAATGAACGCGTACTGAATGAACGCACCAGCGGTGATGGCGTTCGTGGCCGACGTGTCGCGCTGTTCGAAGCCACCGAGAATGTAGCTACGGAGCGTGCCGTAAGCGGTGTTCTGGCGGGCATCCAGCGAGATGTAACCGCGCGAGCGCCACTGAAGATCAGTGTCGTCACGGTTCCAGGTCGGGCCGAACGTCAGCGTCGGGATCGCGCCGGAAGCATAGTAGCCCGCTTCCGCGAACACCAAGCCGCCGACCTTCAAGCAGATGTCAGTGCCGGGGATGTAGTAGAAACCCGGGCCGTACTGCGGGCAGATCTTCACGTAACCGACCGGCTTGGCCTTTACGGGAAGGTCCGCTGCCTGAGCCCCAGCCGAAGCCGCAAAAGCGACCGCGGTGCCGAGGATGAGGCTTTTCACCATTTTCATCGTGACCTCCAAAGAGTCTTTCTCTCTCAAACTTGCCTAGAGGAGCGGGTCTTTACTCCGGAGGGCTGACGCCCCTTAGAAAAAGTGCCCAAATTCCCCGCGAAACCACCCGGACCGACTTTGCGACCGCCTCGAACTATTGGTCTGTTCGTACTCGAAACTGGCAATCGGCCGTCAAAACCGGACGGGTGCGACGCAAGGTTCCCCCCACTCGGGTCTCCCCCTCTGTCGCGAGGATCACCCTAGCGAATGGCCCTTCCCATTCAATTGGAATGACGCTTTTGGGGGCAGTAGGAACTCGCTTTCCGCGTTTGTGTTGCAGAATCGCCACGGTTATGATTTTGGAAAGCTAATAATTTCAATGACTTAGCGGAAGGCCGCCCAATATGCGTCAAGCGGGCCGTACCGGCCGGTAACGATGCGAAATGGGGTGAAACCAGCTCACCTCGCGAGCCCTGATTCTGGGCCGCCTCAAGCCGAGGCACGCTTCCCGACATCGGCAAAGGGTTTCACGCCCTCGGAATCCGCTCTGGCTACCTCAAGCAGGGCTTCGACCGCGGCGTTCAATTCGGAAGCTCTTTTATTGAGCCCGCCCGCCAGTTCGAGCGCGGAGCGCGCTTCGGTCTCGGTCTTTGCGACAGAGCTTGCGACTCTTTGCATTGCATCGGCGACCGTATTGGCCTGATCCGAAGAGTAGCCGGTATTCTGCGCGATGCTGGACGTCGCATCCGCCTGCTGATCGACGGAACCGGAGAGCGCTTCGACCGTCTGCGCGATCCTGCCGATACTGTCGCCGCATGCGGCGATCTGGTCCACGGACAGCCGCGTCGCTTCCTGGATCTTCGCGATCTGCTGACTGATCTCTTCGGTCGCGCGCGATGTCTGCGTGGAAAGCTGCTTAACTTCATTCGCGACCACGGCGAAGCCCCTGCCCGCTTCGCCAGCGCGTGCGGCTTCGATAGTCGCGTTCAACGCAAGCAGATTGGTCTGGGACGCGATCTGCGAAATCAGTCCGACGACCGAGCCTACCTTCTCGACGGATTCGGAGAGCGATTCCACGATGCCGTTCGCGCGGTTGGCGAGCCCTACCGCCTCCATCGCCATCTTCGCGCTACGTGCGGATTGCGCGCGGATTTCGCCGATCGCGCTCGATAGCTCTTCCGCCGCGCCTGCCATGTTATTCGCGTTCATCGCGCTGTTCTTGGCGACGCTGCTGGCGAGACCGGCCTGCTCGTTGGAATCCTGCGCGAGGCTCGATAGCCGCTGCGAAGACGCACCGAACTCGCTGACCGTGTTCGCGATTGCGGTCCTCACTTCATCCATGGTTACGCCGAAACGGGAAATCGCCTCGCCCAGCCGGTCGCCGCGCACCTTGCTCTCGTTCACCGCAAGTTCGTTATGACAGAAGATCGCGTTGGCGTTGTCGAGCAGGGAGAGCCGCATCATTACGTCGCCGAGCAGCGCAACCTTGCGGCCCGAGTAGAAGTATTTTTTGCCGACGGCCAAAAAAAAGCTGCTCATCAATGCGCGAATGATCGTGGCGCGGGCCCGCATGTCGAGCGTGATATCGATCTCAAAGCGCGCCCGGTCGTAGGCGTCGGCAACCCAGGCCTCGTCGAACGGCCGGGTGCAGCTTCGTTCCATCGCATCGACCGCGAACCGCTTGATGTCCTCGCGATGCCGGTCAAGCGTCTTGGCATAAAGCGGCGTGACGCTCTCCGCATTGTCGATCATGCGGTCGATGGTCTTGCCGACCCACGGCCGCATCAGCGTCCAGATTTCGGCACGCAACGCGCGCTCGTTTTCGCTCTCCTCGGCGAAGCCGTAAAGTCCGAGCCGGACCTGAAATGCGGGAGGTATCTCCACTTCGCGCCTCTAGCCGAGATGCCGCGACTTTGCGCAATTCCACTTTATAAAAGGTTTACGAGGACGGGTTCCGAAGTGCGGAACTTAAGACTTTTCAAGCCTTTGCAGGAAAGTCTCGGTCGGATAGCCGTCGGGCAGCAGCCCGAATTTCACCTGCAAAATCCTGATTTGATCGCGCAGATCGAAATCGATTTGGCCCACAATATTGCTGACCGGATAACCTTTCGCGCGCATCAGCTTCTGCATACGGATGCGTTGCTCGCGATCGAGCGGAACCACTCCGGGCCACTTGCCGCGATATCCGCTCATTCCCCGCAGCCGGTCTGCGGCTCCCGCCACCGTCAAGGTGTAGGCGTCCGACAGATTGTAGCGCTTGATCGCCTCGTAATTGCCGGTCACGACAAAGCCCGGCCCGCTCGCTCCACTCGGAAAAAACAGGATGCCGTCGCCGCTTACCGGAAATTTTCCGCCATCTGCACGGCGCACGCCGAGAGCGCTCCATTCGGAAAAACTCGCCCGGCTTCTGCGGTAGTCGAAGCCTTCCGGGATCGTGACTTCATAGCCCCACGGAATACCGCGATTCCAGCCGTTCTCTTTCAGGTAGTTCGCGATCGAGCCGAGCACGTCCGGCACATCGCTCCAGATGTCGCGCTTGCCGTCGCCGGAAAAATCCACCGCGAATTTCAGGAAGCTCGACGGAATAAATTGCGCTTGCCCCATCGCACCCGCCCATGAGCCCCGCATCTTCTCCCGCGTGATGTGCTCCTGTTGGAGAATTTCAAGCGCCGCGAGCAATTCGTTGCGAAAGAAGTCTTCGCGATAGCGCGCGTAAGCGAGCGTCGCGAGCGAACGGATCACATCCTTGCCGCCCGTAAACGAGCCGTATCCGGTCTCCAGTCCCCAGATCGCGACGACGACATTCTTGTCGACGCCATATTTTGCTTCGACCGCCGCGAGCGTTTGCGCCCAGCGCTCCGCATTTCGCTTGCCGCCGGCGATAAGCCCGCCGGTCAAGCGATTTTTCAGGTAATCGCCGATCGGCCGGTTATATTCGGGCTGGCTTTTTGTCAGCCGCAACACTTCGGGGTCCGGCACGATCCCGCGAAGCGCGCCGTCGAAAGTGGCGCGCGAGACGCCTCGCTTTTGCGCATCCGGCCAGAGCGACGAAAGGAATGAGCGAAATCCGGCGTCCGCCCCTTCCTGCGCACGCAAGGGAGAAGCGGCAACCACGAGGCAAAGAAACAGAAATATGAGTCGGTTCCCGTACATGCAATTTTTCTATCTTCCCCGGACGGGAACGCCAAATGGTTACCCGCTACGCCGGCTTCCGGTAAATTCGCGCTATAGTCGTTGCGGGAAAAATTCGGGCTGGATTCGATGAGCGAGAGTTATTCGGTATCGCCGCCAAACCGGGCGCTGCAATCGGCGCTTCTCGTGCTCGCTTTCGCGCTGCTCGTGGCCGTGGTCGTCGGCTGCGCATGGCTCGTGCGGCAGCAGTCAGAGGACACCGCCGAAGTCCGCCGCGTATTGGAACTCCAGAACGGCTATACACGGGTGCTTTCGATCCTGCAGGACGCCGAAACCGGCCAGCGCGGCTTCGTCCTCACGCAAGACGAAGCCTACCTGACGCCATACCGGCAGGCCGCCGCTAATTTCAGCGCCGAGATGGATGGGATCGAAAAGCTCCTGCGCCTCCCCGAACGCCGTCCCGAACTGCAGCGCCTCCGCGAGCTTGCCGACGTGAAGTTTGCCGAAATGAATGCGACCATCGAGCGGGTTCGCGCCAACGACATGGCTGGCGCTCTCCGGATTATCCGCAACAACAGCGGCAAGCTGGTGATGGACGAAGTCCGCGCTTCGCTTGCGCGCATGATCGCCTTCGACGACCGCGTGTTGAAGGAAAATCTAGCCGAAGCCAACGAAAACGCCCGCTGGCTGCAATGGGGCATTGCCGCCGCGATCGGTTTCGTTCTGCTACTGGCGTTCCTGGTGATCACCACGCAACGGAAGTATGCACTTTCGCTGATCGAACTGATCGACCAACGCGAACGGACCGAAGGCCGGATTCGGCAGATGCAGAAGATGCAGGCTATCGGCCAGCTCGCCGGCGGCATCGCGCACGACTTCAACAACATGCTTGCGATCATCATCGGCGCGTTGAGCCTGATGCAGAAGCGGCTTGCGCGCGGCGACACCGACGTCCTCCGCTATTCCGACGCGGCGATGGAAGGTGCGCAGCGCGCCGCCGTGCTGACGAGCCGGCTGCTCTCTTTTTCGCGCCAGCAGCCGCTGATGCCGATCACGCTCGATCTCAACAAATCCGTCGCGGGGATGTCGGAATTGTTGCGGCGGACACTCGGCGAAAATATCCATATGGAAACGGTGCTCGCCGGCGGCCTGTGGCGCGCCCATACGGATCCGGGCGAACTCGAGAACGCGATCATCAACCTTTGCGTGAACGCGCGCGACGCAATGCCCGAAGGCGGCAAACTCACCGTCGAAACCGCGAATTGCTATCTCGACGAAACTTATGCTGCCGAGCATCCGGAAGTGCCGGCCGGCCAGTATGTCATGATCGCCGTAACCGATACCGGCACCGGCATGTCGAAAGATGTAATTGCCCGCGCCTTCGATCCATTTTTCACCACGAAGCCGGCGGGCAAAGGCACCGGCCTCGGCCTTTCGCAGGTCTATGGCTTCGTGAAGCAGAGCGGCGGTCATGTGAAAATCTATTCGGAATCGCCGCAGGGCACGACCGTGAAGCTCTATTTGCCGCGCACGCACCGCGCGGAGACGCCCGCTCCCGCGCCGAAGCCGCCGGCGCCGCGCGGCGCTCCCGATCAGGTAATTCTCGTAGTGGAAGACGAGGAGCGCGTCCGCAGCGTGAGCGTCGCGGCCCTTCGCGAGCTCGGCTACACGGTCGTTCACGCCGACTCCGGAGACACCGCGCTCGCGAAGCTCAAGTCGCATCCGAGCGTGAGCCTGCTCTTCACCGATATCGTGATGCCGGGAATGAACGGCCGCGTCCTTGCGAACAACGCCCTGAAGGACTTCCCGAACCTGAAGGTGCTTTACACTACCGGCTACACACAGAACGCGGTGGTGCATAACGGCGTGGTCGATGCCGACGCCCAACTGATCGTAAAACCCTACACGGTCGATCAGCTTGCGCTGAAAGTCCGCGAGGTTCTGCAGACAAACTAGCCTTCTTTACTTCTTCGCCAGAAAACTGTGCTCGAAGGAGAGATAAAGGATTGCGCCGTAGCTTGTCGGCTGCCCATTCGTGAACACGACCGGCATGCCCGCGCCGACGACAAGCTGCCCGGCGTCGAGATTGAACGCGTAGCGGATACCGGGTGACAGCGTGAATGCACGCTCGCGTGCGATCGCGCCATTATCGACGCTCTCCGACCAGTCGTGCAGCCCCTCGAGCATGAAATTGAGTTCGCGGCTCGCCGCATAAACCACGCTGCCGCCGAGAAAATAACTGTTCGTCGATAGACCCTGGATGTCGAACATCCGTGTGTAGCCAAGGTTCGCGTGCAGTGAAACGCGATTGCTGACGATCTTCGAGAAAGGCAGCGCGATCTGCATGCCGTCCGAGCCGTCGCCCAAGCCCCGCAGTTCGTTTCCGGAAGGAAGGATGTAGCTGATGCGCGGCGAAAACGCGGGCCGCGTCAAGGTCTCGTCCCAGAATTGATAGCGATAGTTCAGATAAATGTCGCCGATGCCGCTTGCACGTTGCCCATTCGAACGCAGCCGCGAATAGGGAATGGTGTAGGAAATCTGGTGCTCATGACTGAAGAGCGGCCATTCCTGCGTGAAAGCAAGATCCCAGTCGCGTCCCTGCCGGCGCATCGTAAGAATGTGCTGCACCGAGCCGACATCCTGATTGTAGGCTTCCTCGATCAGGAAGGAGTTGTCCTGCAGGGCTTTGGCGAGGCGCTTGTCCTCGTCCTCCGCGGCGATTGCCGCACTGACGCCAGCGAACGCAAACACTCCCGCGCAAATCAGAATTCGACGCCCCCGCATCGCTGCCCCCAGTTGCGAATTAGTCGCAAATACCTTGGCAGGCTGCCGGGGCGGCGTCAATTTGAATAGTGCGAATTTCCGGTGACGTTGCGCAGTGGCTACTTGGCCGCCGTTTCGGCGTTCTTCAGTTTCTCGATCGCGGCCTTCACCTGGGGTTCGAGTCCGGCGCCACCGCTATCGATATGCGCATAGATTTGCGAGCGCATACGGGGATCCCAAAACTTCTTGATGTGTTCTGACACACCAGCGACCGTCTTCGCCTCGCCCTGCGACTTGAAGAATTTGCCGATCTGGTTCGCCATATAGACGAGCTTATCGGGAGCCGAATGCGACACTCGCAGTCTCCTCGGGACTTTCCAGAACAATGCGTTCCGGATGCGTAAAAATTTCGAAGCCGTCGCCGCGCGCGATCGCAGCAACGGTGATGCCCGCGTCTTCGGCCGCGCGAAGCGCAAGGGCGGTCGGCGCGGACACAGCAACGATCAACGGCGCGCCGATCATCGCAGCCTTCTGAATCATTTCTACCGACAGGCGGCTTGTCACGATCACAATGCCCTCGCCTGCCGGCTGCGCACTGCGCGCAAGCGCACCCGCAAGCTTGTCGAGCGCATTATGGCGTCCAACGTCTTCGCGCAACGCAACCAGCGCTTGCCCGCGCTTCCAGAACGCAGCAGCGTGTACCGCGCGCGTTTCGTTATTCAGCGACTGCGCCGCGGGCAACGACGCGACTGCGCGCATGATTTCGTCTGGCGTGAAAACTTCCTCGTTCGCCACGCTGGGAAGCTCGCGTACCGCTTCGGAGAGCGACTCGATCCCGCATAGCCCGCAGCCGGTCGGCCCCGCGAGATGCCGACGGCGCTCTGCATAAGCGCGCTCCTGCGATTCCACGAGACGCATGCGCAGCTCGATTCCTGATTTCTCCGGGATGATTTCGAGATTCTCGATTTCGTTTGGCGAAGCCACACCTTCCGTCAGCGTGAAGCCGACGGCAAAGTCTTCGAGATCGCGCGGCGTCGCCATCATCACGGCATAGGATGAACCGCCATAGGTGAAAGCGATTGCCGCTTCTTCGGGAATCGCCCGCTCCTGCGCGTCACGCAGCCGCTCGCCATCGCGCCATACGGCGCGCGCGACGCGCTGCGAAGCAGCAGGAAGCGTAATCCTCACTCAGCGGCCTCCGGCAGAATACGGCGGCTCTGCTTCGAGAACTCCTCGTACTCCTGTTGCCATGTCGAGGGCCCGTTCGAGGGCGACACCTGCACCGCCGTCACCTTGTATTCCGGACAGTTGGTTGCCCAGTCGGAAAAATCGGTAGTGATGACGTTCGCCTGTGTGTCCGGGTGGTGGAACGTGGTGTAGACCACGCCCGGCGCGACGCGATCCGTGATCTGAGCGCGTAGCGAAGTTTCGCCGGCGCGGCTTTGCAGCCGCACCCAATCGCCGTCGCGCACGCCGCGCTGCTCGGCGTCGTGCGGATGGATTTCCAGCACATCTTCAGCGTGCCACATCGAGTTTTCGGTGCGCCGCGTCTGCGCACCGACATTGTACTGCGAAAGAATGCGGCCCGTAGTGAGCAGAAGCGGGAAACGCGGGCCGGTCTTTTCGTCGGTCGCTACGTATTCGGTGACGATGAACTTGCCCTTGCCGCGCACGAAGCCGTTGACGTGCATGATTGGGGAGCCTTCCGGCGCCTTGTCGTTGCAGGGCCACTGCACCGAGCCGCGCTCGTCCAGCATCTTGAACGAGACGTTTGCGAATCCCGGCGTGAGCCGCGCAATCTCGTCCATGATCTCAGACGGATGGCTGTATTCCATCTTGTAGCCGAGAGCGTTGGAGAGCATCACGGTGATCTCCCAGTCCTCGTAGCCGTTCTTCGGCGCCATCACCTTGCGTACCATCTGGATGCGCCGCTCGGCGTTGGTGAACGTGCCGTTCTTTTCGAGGAACGTCGATCCCGGCAGGAACACATGCGCGAAGCGCGCGGTCTCGTTCAGGAACAAATCCTGCACGACGACACATTCCATCGCCTCGAGACCGGCCGACACATGCTTGGTGTCGGGATCGGACTGCAGAATGTCCTCGCCCTGGATATAGATACCACGGAACGCGCCTTCGACGGCCGCGTCGAGCATGTTCGGAATGCGAAGCCCCGGCTCCTTCTCGAGCGTCACGCCCCAATCTTTCTCGAATAGGTGGCGCACGTCGTCGCCGGAGATATGGCGATAGCCCGGAAGCTCGTGCGGAAACGAGCCCATATCGCAGGAGCCCTGCACGTTGTTCTGTCCGCGCAACGGATTCACGCCGACGCCTTCCCGGCCAATGTTGCCGGTCGCCATCGCAAGGTTCGCGATCGCCATGACGGTGGTCGAACCCTGCGAATGCTCGGTCACGCCGAGACCGTAATAGATCGCGCCGTTGCCGCCGGTCGCGTAGAGACGCGCCGCACCCCGGATCGCTTCGGCCGAAACGCCCGAAAGCTTCGCGACCGTTTCCGGCGAATTCTGCGGCAGCGAGACGAAATCGGCCCAAGCCTGAAATTCGTCCCAGTCGCAACGCTCGCGGATGAATTTCTCGTCGTAGAGCTTCTCGGTCACGACGACATGCGCAAGCGACGTGACAATCGCGACGTTGGTGCCCGGCAGCAGCGGCAAATGATAGGCCGCGTCGATATGCGCCGACTTCACCATCTCGGTGCGGCGCGGATCGATCACGATCAGCTTCGCGCCTTCGCGGATGCGTTTCTTCATGCGCGATGCGAACACCGGATGCGCCGCAGCCGGATTGGCGCCGATCACCATTATGACGTCGGACTTCTCGACGGAGTCGAAATTCTGAGTACCCGCCGAAGTGCCGTAAGTCTGACCGAGGCCGTAGCCGGTGGGCGAGTGGCAGACGCGCGCGCAGGTATCGACGTTGTTGTTGCCGAAACCGGCGCGGATCAGCTTCTGCACGAGGTAGGTTTCTTCGTTCGTGCAGCGCGACGAGGTGATGCCGCCGACGGCGTTCTTGCCGTACTGCTGCTGGATGCGCTTGAACTCGGACGCGGCGTAATTGATCGCCTCCTCCCAGGTCACTTCCTTCCACGGATCCGTAACCTTCGCGCGGATCATGGGCTTCAGAATGCGCTCCTTGTGGGTCGCATAGCCCCACGCGAAGCGGCCCTTCACGCAGGAATGACCGCGGTTCGCTTCGCCGTCCTTGTACGGCACCATGCGCACGACTTCCTCGCCGCGCATTTCCGCCTTGAACGAGCAGCCGACGCCGCAATAGGCACAGGTTGTCACCACCGAATGCTCGGGTTTGCCGATCTCGATGACCTTCTTTTCGTTCAGCGTCGCTGTCGGGCAGGCCTGCACGCAGGCGCCGCAGGAAACGCATTCCGAGGTCAGGAAACTTTCCTGCATGCCCGGCGACACGCGGCTGTCGAAACCGCGGCCCGCGATCGTTAGCGCGAACGTCCCCTGCACTTCCTCGCAGGCGCGCACGCAGCGCGAGCAGACGATGCACTTCGAAGGATCGTAGGTGAAATAGGGATTCGACTCGTCTTTCGCGAGCCAGTTCAGGTTGGCAACGCCATCCTGTTTCGGGAAGACGTGGTTCTCGCCTTCATACCCGTAGCGCACGTCGCGCAGGCCGACGGCGCCGGCCATGTCCTGCAATTCGCAATCGCCGTTCGCCGAGCAGGTGAGACAGTCGAGCGGGTGATCGGAGATATAGAGCTCCATCACACCGTTGCGGATTTTCTTCAAGCGATCGGTCTGCGTCTTCACGACCATGCCCGGCATCACCGGCGTGGTGCAGGAAGCAGGCGTTCCCGGACGGCCTTCGATTTCGACGAGGCAAAGGCGGCAGGAACCGAAAGCATCGACCATATCGGTCGCGCAGAGTTTCGGAATCTGCGTACCCATCTCCATTGCCGCGCGCATGATCGAGGTGCCTTCCGGCACCGTGATCTCTTGCCCGTCGATGGTCAGCGTGACTTCCTTCTCCGATTTGGAGCGGGGTGTGCCGTAATCGGTTTCGTGCACGAGAGACATGGCGTCTATCCTATTCCGCAGCCTGCGGAAGTTTCGGCGTCGCGCCGAAGTCTTCCGGAAAATGGGTGAGCGCGCTCATAACCGGGTACGGGGTAAACCCTCCAAGCGCGCAGAGGGATCCAAACTTCATTGTGTTGCAAAGGTCCTCGAGCACTTCGAGGTTCTTCGCGCGGTCGTTGTTTGCGACAATGCGGTCGATGGTTTCGACGCCGCGCGTCGAACCGATGCGACACGGCGTACACTTGCCGCAGGACTCGATCGCGCAGAATTCCATCGCGAAGCGCGCTTGCTTCGCCATATCGACGGTGTCGTCGAATACGACGACCCCGGCATGACCGATCAACCCGTCGCGCGCAGCGAACGCCTCATAGTCGAACGGTGTGTCGAAGAACGCGCGCGGGAAATAGGCGCCGAGTGGGCCGCCGACCTGCACCGCGCGAACGGGGCGTCCGCTCGCCGTGCCGCCGCCGATTTCGTCGACCAGTTCGCCGAGCGTGATGCCGAAAGCTACTTCATAAAGTCCGCCGCGCTTGATGTTGCCGGCAAGCTGGATCGGCATCGTGCCGCGCGAGCGACCCATGCCGAAGCCCTTGTAGAACTCCGCGCCCTTCTCCATCACGATCGGCACGGTCGCAAGCGACAGCACGTTGTTGATCACGGTCGGCTTGCCGAACAACCCTTTGATCGCGGGCAGCGGCGGCTTCGCGCGCACCTGTCCGCGTCTACCTTCGAGGCTTTCGAGCAGCGAGGTTTCCTCGCCACAGACATAGGCGCCCGCACCGGTGCGGACTTCGATATCGAAGTCGTAGTTCGAGCCGAGAATGTTTTTGCCGAGCACGCCGCCCTTGCGGCCCGCTTCGCAGGCGTCTGTGAAGGTCGCGATCGCGTGCGGATATTCGGAGCGGATATAAACGTAACCCTTGGTGGCGCCGACTGCCATGCCCGCGATCGTCATGCCTTCGATCAGCACGAAGGGATCGCCTTCCATGATCATGCGGTCGGCGAAGGTACCGCTGTCGCCTTCGTCCGCATTGCAGACGATGTATTTCTGGTCGGCACTCGTGGAAGCGACCGTCTTCCACTTGATGCCGGTCGGGAAGCCCGCGCCGCCGCGGCCGCGCAGGCCCGAGTTCGTTACTTCCTCGACGGTCTTCTCGGGGCCGATGGCGATCGCTTTCGCAAGACCCTTGTAACCGTGATTAGCCTTGTAATCGTCTAGCGAGCGCGGATCGACGATTCCGCAACGCGCGAAGGTAAGCCGCGTTTGATTTTTCAGCCACGGAATTTCGTCGGCGATTCCGTGCGAGAGCTTATGCTTGCCGTCGCCGAGCATCGCATCGAGTACGCTCTCGACATCCGAAAGCGTCACCGGGCCATAGGCCACCCGCCCTTTTGGAGTCGCAACTTCGAGCATCGGCTCGAGCCAATGCAACCCGCGCGAGCCGTTGCGGACGATCTGGATTTCCTTGCCGCGCTTCTTTGCGCTCGCAGCAATTGCTTGCGCGATTTCGTCCGCGCCGCACGCAACCGCCGCGGCATCGCCCGGAATATAGATCTTCGTGCTCATCGCCGGGCCTCGCTGATGAGCGAGTCCACACGCTTCTCGTCGAGACGGCCGTAGATTTTTCCGTCGAGCATCGCCGACGGCGCGACCGAGCAAAGACCAAGACAGTAAATCGGTTCGAAAGTGACGCGGTCGTCGGCGGTGGTCTCGCCGATCTTCACGCCGAGCTTCTGTTCGGCGCGCGCGCAGAGATGATCGCCGCCGGCGGCCTGACAGGCTTCCGCGCGGCAGAATTTCAGAACGTGCTTGCCTGCGGGTTCATGGCGGAAGTCGTGGTAAAAGGTGAACGTGCCATGCACCTCGGCGCGCGAAATGTTCAGTACCTCGGCGATCATCGGAATGACCGGTTCAGGCACGTAACCAAAGGTGTTCTGAACGTCGTGCAACATCGGCAGCACTGCGCCTTCGCGCGCAGCATGTCGCGCGATGATTTCGCGCGCGAGCGGCTCGCTCCAAGGCTCGAATTTATCCATCGGACTCAAGACCTTTTGCCACCGAGAACCGCTCTAAAGTGCCGATTTGGGGGTGCCCCAATCAATATTGGTGTTTCGTTTCGCAATAGAGAATTTTTATCAAAAAATCCTATCTGACCCCGAAAAGCGCACCGTTTGAAGCTGCACCGCAGCATGAAAATCATCAAGCCATTGAAATATATGAATTATATGGATATTCGCCTCAATCGACGCTCTCTATGGCCTATTTCAAGACCTAGCAAGACGACCGAGTCACCACGCTAACGCGCGCGGAGGAACGGGATACATGTCCACATTCCCACGCGCGCAAGCGATTGCATGACGCTTAAAACTTCGCCTGCACTGTTTCGTTGTCGCTATTCGTGATCTGAATCGCGCCCCGGATCGGCGCGCGCAATTCGACCGCAGAGGTGCCGGTAAGCACGTTTTCGCCGCGCGGCGCGAGCGTGATTTTCGCTGGCTTGCCATCGACGATCAGCACCGCGACCCCTCTGAAGCCCTTAGTCGGCACCGGCGTCTCGCCGTGATCCGTGAGAAAGACATCGAGCGTGTTTCCCTTTACCAGCGCTTCGGCGTGGTAATTGCCCGCGTTCACTTGCTGACCGCCGTTTTTGCCCTTCTCCGGCGCATGCGGGAACGCGCTGGTAGCGATCGTGAGCGCAGTCGCGACGGACAAGATAAACTTGAATGCACGCATCGGCTTTCTCCTTTGCTGTCAAAATGCTTCCGACGGCGCACTTGCCGCCGCTTGTGAAAACTCGGCGCGCAGCTTTTCGAGCGGCGCGCGGCCGTACCGTAAAAACAGGAGCGGTGTCAGAACCGCGTCGAGGATCGTCGCGCTCACCAGTCCGCCGAAGATCGTCACGGCGACCGGATGCAGGATTTCCTTGCCCGGCGAATCCGCGTCGATCATCAGCGGGATCAGTGCGACGCCAGCGGACAAAGCAGTCATCAATACGGGCGTAAGGCGCTCAAGCGTCCCGCGTATGATCAGCGCTTCGCCGAACGGCATTCCATCGCGCAGCGACAGATTGATGTAATGACTCACTTTCAGAATGCCGTTGCGGGTCGCGATCCCGGTGAGCGTCACGAAACCGATCATCGACGCAACCGAAAGCGGCAATCCCGCGATCCAGAGCGCCGCGACGCTGCCGACCAGCGCAAATGGCATGCTGCCGAGAATAATCAGCGTAAGTGCAACCGAGCGGTAGCGACTGTAAAGCACCGCGAATATCAGCAGCAGGGAAATCAACGAAAGCCCTGCGATCTTGCGGCTCGCGTTCGCCTGCGCCTCGAAATTTCCCTCGAGCTGCACGAATACGCCCCGCGGCAGCTTCGTCGCATCGATACGCTCCTGAATCGCGCGGGCGATCGCCGCAGCGTCCGTTCCGTCCGTATTGGCAAACACTGCAATACGTCGGCGGCCGTTTTCGCGAAGGATTTGGTTCGGCCCGTCGGTCTCGCGAATTTCCGCGATTTGCCGCGCCGGAATCCATCCAGACGGCGTTTGGATAAGATAATCGCCGAGCCCCTGCGTCGTCCGCATTCGTTCCGGCAAGCGCATCACGACATCGAAGCGGCGTATGCCGTCCACGACCCGTGACACCACGCGTCCGCTCGATAAACGGCTGATTTGTTCGACGACCGCCGCGGGCTGCACGCCGTAAAGCGCGGACTTCTGATAGTCCACGCGCACTTCGAGTTGCGGAATAAGTACCTGCTTTTCCACCTGTAGATCGCGCACGCCCTCGACGCTTGCGATCTTTCCTCGCATCTCTTCGGCGAAACGCCGTAAGACTTCGAGATCGTCGCCGAATATCTTAAGCGCGATTTCGGCCCGCACGCCGCTCAGCATGTGATCGATACGGTGAGAGATCGGTTGTCCGACGATGACGGAAACCGGCAGCACGGATAGCCGGGAACGAATTTCCGCGGCTACCGCTGCCTTGTTCGCGTTCGGGCGGAGTTCGACCTCGAGTTCGGTGACGTGAATGCCCTCGGCGTGTTCGTCGAGCTCGGCCCTTCCCGTTCGACGGCCGACGATTTTTACGTCTGGAATGTCGAGCAGCAGGCGCTCCGCAATCGCACCGACGCGATTGGATTCGACGAGCGAGATACCGGGATTGAACTGCACCCCGACGGTGAAAGTACCCTCGTTAAACGAAGGCAAGAACACGCGCGGCAGCATATAGAGCCCAAACGCGCCGGCGGCGATCAGTAGCGCAACGGAAGCGAACACCGCGCGCTGCCGCGAGATGGCCCGTTGCAGCAATGAAGCATTCCATCGCTTCAACGTCGAAACGGCCCTGCCTTCGCGATCGCCGAGCGATTTCATGTTCGGCAACAGGTAATAGGCCAGCACCGGCGTCAGCGTGATGGACACCACCAGACTCGCCAGAATGGAAATGACGTAGGCCTGCCCGAGCGGAACGAACAGGCGGCCTTCGATTCCGGACAAGGCAAACAGAGGTACGAATACGAGAACGATAACGAACGTCGCATAGACGATGCCGGAACGCACTTCCTGGCTTGCCGAAACCACGACCTCATAGACCGATCGCGGATTTCCCGCTGTGCGGTTCTCGCGCAGGCGGCGAAAAATGTTCTCGACATCCACGACCGCATCATCAACCAGTTCGCCGATCGCAATCGCAATCCCGCCGAGGGTCATCGTGTTGATCGACAAGCCCGCGAAATAGAACACGAGAGCCGTCACAAGTAGCGAGACCGGAATGGCTGTCAGCGAAATCGCGGTGGTTCGGACGTTGAGAAGAAACAGGAACAGGATTACCGCGACGACGACGATGGCTTCGACCAACACCGTCTGTACGTTGCCGATCGACGCGCCGATATAGTTGGCCTGACGGAACAGGACTTGATCGAGTTTCGTGCCCTCGGGCATCGCACTCTTCATCGATAAAAGTGCCGCCTCGATGTCACGCGTAAGCCGGATCGTATCGACAAAGGGCTGCTTCTCGATCGAGATCATGACGGCGGAACTGCCCATGTAACCGGCGTCGCCGCGCTTCACCCTCGCGCCGAACCCGACTTCTGCGACCTGGCGCAGATAAACCTGACCGCCCGCATCGTTCGCGACCACGATGCTTCGCAAATCGTCGAGACTCATCGTCCGGCCCACGCTGCGGATCAGATATTCGCGCGAGTGCTGATCGGTAAAGCCGCCGCCGAGATTCGCGCCGAACGAAACCAGCGCTTTCTCGATCTGCTCGTACGAAACATTCAAGGCGCGCATCGCGGACGGATTCGGAAGAACCTGGAACTGGCGGACCTCGCCGCCCATTGGGATCACTTGCGCGACCCCCGGCACCGTCAGGAGGCGCGGCCGGATTGTGAAATCCGCTAGTTCGCGCAATTCCATCGGCGAAATCTTCGGGTTCGTCATCGCGAACATGAAAACCTGTCCCATGATCGAACTGATCGGGCCCAGTTGCGGATTTACGTTCGGCGGCAATTGCTCGCGGGAGAGCGCAAGTCGCTCCGATACCTGCTGCCGGCTACGGAAGATCTCCGCACTCCACTCAAATTCGACATAGATGAACGACAGCCCGACGCTCGATACCGAGCGCACGCGCGTCACGCCGGGAAGACCATTCATCTGGGTTTCGATCGGAAACGTTATGAGCTGCTCGACTTCCTGCGGCGCGTAACCCTCAGCTTCAGTGATGATCGTAACCGTCGGCCGGTTCAGGTCTGGCAGGACATCGACGGGAAGCTGCGTGATCGCAAAGCCGCCGTAGATCATCAGCGCGAACGACGCGGCAAGCACCAGAACGCGATTGCGCAGCGAGCGGCTGACCAGAAAAGTAAACATCAGCGCACCTGATCGAGAAGTTCGGCGCCACGAACCACGATACGTTTGCCGTCGGTCAAGCCGCCAGTGACGAGCACCCTGCCGGCATCCAGCGGTTCAAACCTAACTTGCCGAGGCTCAAATCTTTCCGCGGTGACATGCTCGAACACGACATGCTGGCCGCTGGCGTTTCGCACCACGGCCCCGCGCGGCACCGGTATGCCGCGGCGGTTGTCTGGGACACTCACGAAGACGTTCACGAACTGACCTGCCCACACCTCTTTCGTATCGCCGTCGATGGCGAATTGAATTGCGATCGACTGGTTTCGTAGCGCGGCGGCACTCCCACGGAACGCGAGTTTCACTAGCTGGCCGTCGTGCGTTCGCGCGGTTGCGCCCTGCACGTTCCGTATCGCGTCAAAGCTGAGCGCCTCGACCCAAAGCCGCGCAGGATCGACAATCTGAAATACGACAGTGCTGGGCTGGGCAAGTTGACCAGCGATCGTATTGGCCTCCGCGATTACACCACCGACCGGCGCGACAAGCACTTCTGGCTCGCGGCGTATTTTTTCGAGCTGCGCCTTACGGTTGCGCAAGCCCTCCAATTCCGTGCGCGCATCTTCGAGCTGCGTGCGCGGCACAGCGTTCTTTTCGACGAGACTCTCGAACCGCGCGACACGTCGCTCGACGATTGCAATCTGTTGCAGGAGTTCGCCCTCCTTCTGTCTCATGTCGGAAACGTCGATGGCTTGAATGGGAGGCTCGACATAGGCGAGCACCTGCCCTTTCTCGACACGGCTACCGAGCGCAGGAAACCCGTTCGGCGGCGGCAACAGCCGCCCGGCGAGCGTCGACTGCACGTAGCCGCTGGCATTCGCGTCGGGAACGATGCGGCCGGGCAGTTCTATCGTGCGCGTATGCTCGCCGCTCTCGACGATCGCAGTGCCGATTTCGAGAAGCCGCTGCACCGATTTCGGAAGAAAGATAGTGCCGTCGGCAAGCCGCTGTGGCATGTCCGAGCCCGCTTGAGCTGCGCGCGGCTCACTTTCGTCATGTCCGTCATGCGCCTGCGCTCGAGGAAATACCGAAAGCAGAATTGCCGCTACGACGGCAATGGAAACGCCGGCAAATCTCGGGAAGCGTCGCACGGCAAACACGCCCGCGAGGAATGCGACAAGTCCGGCGGCAATCGTGATCAATGCTGCCGACCGGTAGGAAACCCCGTGCGCCACGAAATTATCAACGCGGGTAGGACCCACAATCGTAACGGCGAACACCTCGCTCCTCTCGGCGTGCGTGACCGTGAAGATCAAATCATAATGATCGCGCCCATCGGCCCACTTCGCGGAAATGCGATAAGTGCCGTCCGGATTCAATTCGGCCCGTTCGGTGCCATACGGGGTCAGCACCTCGATCGCCGCATCCGTTACCGGCTCGTTGCTCGCGGCTTTATCGAGATAGATGACAAGCTTCGCGTCCCGAAGCACTGCGACGAGTTGCATGCCGCCCGACTCCGCTTCGCCGCGCGGTGCTATCGGAGCCGCCGTGCGTATCGGCAGATCGTGATCGTGCCCTTCGTGCGAATACGCGGGCGAGAACAGAATAAAAATCGTGGCCGCAATACCGGCAACAGACGCAAGACATGTGCGCATTGGAGAACCCTTCGCAACTTGAATCGAAAGCGCGCGCCGCCATGACGAGGCGCGTTAGCGATCAGACGAAGGATTTCGGAGGCCGGCTGAGATCGAATACTGCTTGCCGCAGCCGCTGCGCCGCGACGGGAACGACCCTGATAACGTCGGCTTGATCTTCGCGGAATACCGACCCCGGAGTCGTGATCGCGGCCGACGCACTCATCGGGCATGCACAGCAGAACCCACAGTCCGACCCGCCCTGCCCGTGCGGGCATGGCGCCGGCTGCGCATCGAACGACGAAACGAATTCGCCTGGCAGTTTTGCTGCCTCGGCTTTCGCGACGATATGCGGCTGGGCGGCAGCGGTACTATGTGCGGAATGTGCGGAAACGGATGAATGCGCGAGAGCGCTATCGGCAACCCCAAACAGGAGCGCCGAAAGGGCGAACGCGATCAGCCACGCAACCTTCCGCATGCGAGATTTCATACAGGAAATTCTTTGCAGTGTCATATGTGGCATGCCGCACACGCCACATTATGCTGAACGCCGGCGGCTCTGGACCGCTGGAAGTGATGGCGCAGATTGTTTATCGCAGTCTGCCAAAGTCCGAAGCCATTGAATCTAGCTGATTATCCATTGCGCTCGTATCCAGCTTGGCTTTTGGTCTGCCCGCGGAACAGCAGATCAAGGTCGGCCAAACCAACCGCCGGATTCATTGGGAGGGAATGTGGGGAGATCGATCTGCGCGAGGCAGAAGGCCCCGTAAATTGAAGTTTTTTTGACTTGGCTGGCGGAGACGGAGGGATTCGAACCCTCGATACGCCTTGAGAGCGTATAACGGTTTAGCAAACCGCCGCCTTCAGCCACTCGGCCACGTCTCCGTAGCGGGAGCTATGCCGGAGGCGGTGTTCCTTTGCAAGACGGCCCATTCCCGCCCGATTTCGCGCGAATCGCGTGCGATCATTCGCGCGCGGAAAGTTCCGAACGAAGCGCGCACACGGACGTTGTCTCCGCAAGAAAGGAATCGGCAGCCCGTCGCGGGCTTTTTTGTTGAGCGACACGCTCACGCCCCATTACGCGGCTACAAGTTCTGCCGATAGCGTTATGTGTGGAATCTGTGGCGAAATACGAAGCCGCGGTGACGCTGCGAGCGCGGCTGTCACCGAGGCCATAGCAGGCAATCTCAAACATCGTGGGCCTGATGCGGGCGGCGTGTATGCGCAGCGCAATGTTGCGCTCGGCCATCGCCGCCTAAGCATTCTCGACTTAAGCCCCGCAGCCGATCAACCGATGATCGATACCGGACTCGGTCTCGCGATCGCGTTCAACGGCTGCATCTATAATTTCCGCGAGCTGCGCGCCGCGCTCGAAGCGAAAGGCTATCGCTTCGTCACCGGCGGCGATACCGAAGTCATCCTGAAAAGTTATCACGCTTGGGGACCGCGCTGCGTCGAGCGCTTCAAGGGCATGTTCGCCTTTGCGATCGCGGAGCGCGAAAGCGGCCGCGTCGTGTTCGCGCGCGACCGCCTCGGCATCAAACCGCTTTATTACGCCGAAAGCGCCGGACGTTTCCGCTTCGCATCCACCCTGCCCGCGCTGCTAGCAGCGGGCGGCGTCGATACGTCGATCGATCCGGTCGCGCTTCACAACTATCTCAGTTTTCATGGCGCCGTTCCTGCGCCGCGTACCATCTTCAACGGCGTGAAGAAACTCGCGCCCGCGACCCTGCTGACGCTCGAACCCGACGGCACCAGGCGCGAGGAAATCTACTGGCGCTGCCCGGTACAGTCGCGCGACCGTGTGCTCACCGAAAGCGAATGGACGGAATCGGTCCGCGCTTCCCTGCGGACCGCTGTCGAGCGCCGCCGTGTCGCCGATGTGCCTCTCGGCGTTCTTCTCTCCGGCGGCCTCGACTCTTCCCTGCTCGTCGCACTGCTTGCCGAGAGCGGCCAGCGGGATCTGCAGACCTTCTCAATCGGCTTCGAGAGCGTGAACGGGCTTGAGGGCAATGAATTTGCCTATTCCGACATCGTCGCGAAGAAATTCGGCACCAGGCATCGCCGCATCCCGATCGCGACGTCGCGCGCCATTCCGGCGATGGAAGGCGCGGTCTCGCAGATGTCCGAGCCGCAGGTCAGCCACGACGCCATCGGTTTCTATCTGCTCTCGGAAGAGGTCTCGCAGCACGTGAAGGTCGTGCAGTGCGGCCAGGGCGCCGACGAAGTTTTCGGCGGCTATCACTGGTATCCGCACATGCTTCGCTCCAACGATCCGGTCAGCGATTACATGCGCGTTTACTGCGAACATCGCCACGACGAGATTACCGACGCACTCGATCCGTCGCTCGTCGGCGAAGATCACAGCCGCGCGCTTGTGGAGCAACATTTCGAAACTGCGCAAGGCGAACGCGCGATCGACAAGACGCTCGAGCTCGATCAGCAAATCATGATGATCGACGACCCGGTGAAGCGCGTCGACAACATGACCATGGCCTTCGGTCTGGAAGCGCGCACGCCGCTGCTCGACCACGAGCTGGTCGAACTCGCGGCACAGATCCCGGCAGAATTGAAGATCAGGAACGGCGGCAAACACATTCTGAAGGAAGCCTCGCGCGGCATCGTCCCGGACGAGATCATCGACCGCAAGAAGGGCTATTTCCCCGTCCCTGCGCTGAAATTCCTGCGCGGACCCATGCTCGACTTCGTGCGCGGCGTGTTGAACGAACCGGCGGCCAGAACGCGCGGCATTTTCAAGCGCGAATACATCGACCGGCTTCTGAAAAACCCCGAGCGTGAACTGACCGGCAAAGGAAACTCAAAGCTCTGGCAGGCGGCGCTGCTCGAATACTGGCTGCAGATTCACACCGGCACGGCGAAAGCCGCGTAAAGAAAAACCCCGGCGCAAACGCCGGGGTTTCTTGATTTCGTTGAGATCTCGCGCTTACCAGCGACCGCCGATGAAATCGAGAATTCCCGCTCGATAATTCAGGCCGACCCTCACCGTATGTGAGTCCAGCGACGCATCAAATGTAGCGCCTGCGTTCACGTCTCTGATCGTGCCGTAATCAGCATAAAGATACTCGACCTTGGCGGACCAGCGTTGATTAAACGCATATTCGACGCCCAAGCCGGCTGTCCAGCCGATGTAATATTGATCTCGCAACGCACCCAGTGTGGCCGAGTTGGCATGCGCCCAAGCAAGACCACCCGTTCCGTAAAATAGAACGTTGTTCATCGCATAACCGAGACGCGCGCGAACCGATCCCAAAGCATCGACATCGACGTTAGTCGCGCCGATCGTGTTTTTAATCGACCCCCAAGACGAGTCGCCTTCGACGCCGACTACCCAATTTCTGGAAAGCTGCCAGTTGTAGCCGGACTGAATGCCTCCGAACCCACCCTTTGGATCCAGAAACTCGGGAAGGTTCGTATCAAAGGACCCCCAACCGTATCCGGCGTGAACACCGATGTAGGGGCCGCTCCAGCCCGAAACGACAATTGGCGCCTTGGTGAAATAGGCAGGCGTCGGCGCCGGTGCCCAGTTCGCGAAGCGATAATTCAAACCAAGGCGGACAGTGCTGATGGTCAAATCCGTGTCGACTTGCGGGCCATTGATGGTCGATCTCGTTTTTCCGAGATCGGCAAACAGATATTCGACCTTCGCCGACCAGTTTTGCGACAAGGCATACTCGACACCTGCGCCGACTGCGTAGCCGACTTGTGGACGCTCAAGATCAAAAGCAACACCGTTGCTCACGCGCGTGTTCGCCCAAGCCAAGCCCCCGGTTGCGTACAAGAGCCACGGCCCGTTCGCATATCCCAAACGCGACCGCGCCGTTCCAAATGCGTTGATCTCAAGCAGAGGAGTAAAACCGCCATTGACCCCGGTCGCGTTCAAATCACCGAACGACGCGTCGATTTCGTAACCGACGACCCAGTTGCGCGAAAGGTGATGGTTGTAGCCAAACTGTAAACCGATCACTCCGCCCGATGGAGAAACTTCTCCAATGCCGCCGATGATCGTGATGTCATCACGCGACCAAGCGTAGCCGCCGTGCACACCGATATATTGGCCTTCCCATGAGAATGCCGCAGGCGCCTTCGTATATACCGGCCCCCGAGTGGGCATGTCGGCGGCAATAGCCGCGCCGCTGAACGCGAGCACCGCGATACCCCCCAAAAGAAAACGCTTCGGCCCGACCATGAATCGCCCCGCTCCCGTATTTCCTCGTATGGGGCCTCTTCCGGCAGGCGGCGTCAATAGAAATGGCCCTTTTCGGGGCAAATCGTCCCCGCTGTGGCGTACAGGCCACAAAAGCAAAAGGGGCCGGCGCTTCTGACGTCGCCGGTCCCCTTCCACGAACAGCCCCCGCCCCAAAACCCCAACGGAAGGCCGCTATGTGATCTCGCTTAGTGGCTGGTCATCCATTCGCGCGCCGCGCGCTGGGCAACCGCGATCTCGTCCGCATTCATGTCGGCGGCGAGTTCCTGCCGGCAGGTGACCGCGTCGCGGTTGCCGCGGGCAGCCGCAAGGTTGAACCACTTGTGGGCCGCGATCTTGTCCGCATCGACCTCGCGCCCATAGGCGTAGGCCAGGCCCAGCTGATAAAAAATGTCCCCGGCCATGTTGGCCTGGCCGATTGCCGCCACCTCGAGTTCGAGAAGCCGCGCCATCTGTCCGTCTCCCGTCCGTTCTTTCGCGGCTTGGTTCGCCGCTTGTGTCCCAACGGACATTTCCCCTGTCCGTGACGCGTAAGATGCAGGAGGAATTTGAATCGCATCCTAAGCATCAGGCTGAATGAAAACTGAACAAAATCAGCAGCTTGGGGGAATTCTGGAATTCATTAAGCAAGCAAAGGCTTGCGCCGCCTGATCTCGCCCGATCGCGGAAAGCATTCGGAAAGGCTGCCGCTTGAGGCTTCGGTCACCATCCGAAATGGAAGGTGATTCAAATTCGGGCGATCGGATTGCGGCTGCGCCTTACTCAGGCCCAATCCGGCACTATCTGTGTCACATAGCCTTCATCATTCAACGGAAGCACGACAGCGACATGAAACTCGCCCGCCTCGCCCTTTTGGCCGCGCTCTGCGCCTTCGCCGCCCCCTCATTCGCACAGGACGCCAACAAGGTTTCCGGAACCTGGCAGAGCCAGAGCGGCATCACCCGCGTGAAAGTCCGGCCCTGTGGCGTTGCGCTCTGCGCCCATGTCGTTTGGCAGCAGAGCCCGTCGAAGGACGTGCACAACCCGGACCCGGCTAAGCGCGAGCGCCCGATCGTCGGCCTGCAGCTCGTCTCCGACATGAAGCCGGTCGGCCCCGACGAATGGAGCGGCGCGATCTACAACTACGAGGACGGCAAGACCTATCAGGGCAAGGTCAAGGTCGTGAATGCGAGCGCGATCCAGATCGGCGGCTGCGTGATGGGCGGCATGATCTGCCAGTCGAAGACCTGGACCAAAGTGGATTGACGAAGTTCCTGCCGACGCTACGGCAACGAGAGATTTTTCGAGCGGGGCCGTAGCGCCCCGCTTTTGTTTAGGCGCATCGCATGCTTACGATGCGCAATAACAAAAACGCCGGAGGTAACATGAAACTGAAATTCGCCCTCGCCGCCTTGCTGCTCGCGATCTTTGTCGTTCCCTCTTCCGCGCAGGATGCGAGCGGAACCTGGCTCACCGCGTCCGGCGAGACGCGCGTTCGCATCGCGCCCTGCGGTGCGGGTCTTTGCGGCACTATCGTCTGGGTGAAAAATACCGGCGCGAAGGATGAGCACAATCCAAACGCCGCGCTCAAATCGCGTGGCCTCGTCGGCGTCAACATGATCCAGATGAAGGCCGCCGGCGACAAGAAGTGGAGCGGCACGCTTTACAATCCGCAGGATGGTAAGACCTATTCCGGATCGCTGACGCACATTGATGCGAACACCCTCTCGCTATCCGGCTGCGTCGCCGGCATCTTCTGCAAGTCGCAGAACTGGACGCGCGTGAACTGATGTTCGTTTCGCTTGCAAAAAGCGCCGCGGGCGCGGCTGTCGCGCTCGCGGTTTTTGTTTCTCCTTCGTTTGCCTGCGACAAGGCCGCCTCGGCCGACCGCATCAGCGGAGCGGTGAAGAGCGGCGACGTACAGCGCCCGACCCGCGTCTCGGAAGGCTTCGCGGTGGAAGTGAGCGAGAAATTTTGGAACGGCGCGGACGACAAGCGCAAACAGGAACTCGCGGCTGACGTCGCCTGCGCGATCGGCACCGAAACCGTGAGCTTCACGCGCGACCGCGATATCCTGAAAACCTACCGCGGCGGCAAGCCGCAATAGCGCTAGAGCCTCGGCAGCGCGCCGAAACCTTTGACGAGTACCGGCCCCGTCGGCCGGTTGGTCGGCGAACCGCCTTCCGGCTCGAGCGTAATTTCGTAAATCTGCTGCTGACCTGCCGGCAAATCGGAACGATGGAACAGCGCCTGCCGCGTGCGGTCGATCAGGCCGACCGAGATCGGGCCTTTCTCCTTGTCCCAGAGCGTCCAGACTTGCAGCGTCTTTCCCTTCGGCACCTCGAAATCACGGATCGGAATGACGTTGATGCTGCCGTTGTAATGCACTTCGGCGATGGCACCGGGTTGTCCGTCGGGCGTCAGCATCACGGCAACGATGCGCGGTTGCGGCGTCGCCCTGCCGGCGAGCAATCCGACCGCGACGGCGAGAACGAGGCTTGCGATCGCGCCAGCAAAACTGGTGCCGCGCCAGAAGCCTAGACTTTCCCAGAGGCGTTCGCTGAAGCGTGGCCCTGTTTGCGTCGCCGCTCGCTTTCCGCCGAGCGCACTTTCGATCTTCGGCCATAACGTTGGCGGCACATCCTTCGGCATGACGCCGTTGTCGATGTCGATGAAGCGCTCCTGCCAATAAGAGACATGTTCGCGCAATAGTGGCTCACGCGAAATTCGACGCTCGAAAGCATCGCGCTCCGCGCCGTCGAGTACGCCGAGCACGTATTCGCCCGCAAGCAACAAGTCTTCCGCTTTCTCGTTCGGGATCATGCCATGCACTCCCGTAGCGCGATCAGGCTCCGTCTGAGCCAGGATTTCGTGGTGCCGAGCGGTACTTTCAGTTTTGCGGCGATTTCGCCATGCGACAAGCCTTCGACGAAGGCGAGTAAGACGCCCTGCCGCCGGCGCGGTTCGAGTTCATCGAGGCAACGCTTCAAAGCGCTATTATTCGCGAGCCGCTCGAAAGCGTTTTCCGAATCCGCATCGGCATCAACCGCTGCGTCAAGCACATCCTGCTCGGTCGGCATCTCGCGGCTGCTGTCGCGCAGCATATTGAGCGAACGATTGCGCACGATCTGAAAAATCCACGCACGGCCCGAGCCGATGGAAGGATCGAAGCGCGCGGCGTTCCGCCAGATTGCCACGAAGGACTCCTGCACGACTTCTTCGGCAAGTTCGCGCCGTTTCACGATCCTCGCAGCGATACCGATCATCGCTCCGGCTTCCCGCCGGTAAATCTCCTGCAAGGCGGCGCGGTCGCCACGTCCGCAGGCGACAATCAGAGCCGAGTGGTCGATGGTTTCGCTCACGCAGGACGTTCCAAAGCGTTGCAACGCGTTCGCACGCGACGTAGCGTCGGCGCAGTTCCCGTCAACATTTGTAGCCCACGATGGGACCGCCGCACCAGCGCTCATCCTTGTCTCCGTTCCCCGTAAGAACACGGGAAACGGCGGAACCGATGCACGCCGCCAACTATTTTGTGCCGGCTGCATCCGCCGCTTCGCCCGTGGTGTTCCCCGCCTGAGAGCCCCCGCTCTCGCAACGACAGAACACCACCGAGGGAGTCAAACATGTTCCATCGCAGTACACTACTTGCCGCCGCGCTCGCGGCAGGAAGCTTGAGCCTTGCTTCGGCCGCTTCCGCCCAGACCATCGTAACGCTTTCCAACAACGCGCTCACCATGATCGACGCGAAATCGATGAAAACGACCGCCACCGTGAAGATCGACGGCGGCACCGTGATCGGCATCGATGTCCGTCCCGCCGACGGCCAGATTTACGGCGTCACGTCGAACGGCTGGATCGTCACCATCGATCCGAAGTCCGGCAAGCTAACGCAAAAGGCGGAAATGTCGGTCAAACTGAAGAATACGGCGAATGCGACCGTGGACTTCAATCCGGCCGCCGATCGTCTCCGCGTAATGTCGCCTGATGGCACCAACCTCCGTGTCAATGTCGACGATGGTAAGGTGATCGAAGACGGCACGCTGAAATTCGCTGAAAGCGATATGCACAAAGGCGAGAAGCCGAATGTGGTCGCGGCCGCCTACACCAACAGCATTAAGGGCACCAAAGAAACCGCGCTCTACGACATCGACGCCACGATCGGCGCGCTCTTACGGCAAGCTCCCCCGAACGACGGCGTACTGAACGCGGTCGGCAAACTCGGCTTCAAGATCAACGGCCCGGTCGCCTTCAACATCGTCGCCAAGGGCGAAGGCGAAAACGAAGCATGGCTCGCGAACGGCGGCACGCTCTACAAGGTCGATCTGAAAACCGGCAAGGCAACACCCGCCGGCAAGCTTCCGGCTGGCGTCACGGACATCGCCTTTCTGAACTGAAAAACCGAACTTCCTCCTGCATGAGGAAAACTTGCCGGCCGCGGGGTCTTCCCACCCATCCCCCGATCTCGCGGCCGGTCTTCTTATTTTCGCGCGCCTTGCCTGAACAGGAGATCGAACGCTGCCTTGTCTTTGGTGACGTCAATCACGGTCGAAGGGTCCGGCTTGATCGCCATGCCACGCACGACCGCGGGCCGCGCCATGACGCGGGCCAGCCACGCCTTCACATTCGGAAACTCATTCGGGTCCTGCCCTTGCCGCTCCCACGGCCTGGTCCAGCCGACGCAGGCCATGTCGGCAATGGAATACTCCCCGCAAATGTATCTGCGGCCCTCGAGCTTGCGCTCGAGTACGCCGTAGAGGCGGCGGCATTCGTTGGTGTAGCGCTCGATGGCGTAGGGAATTTTCTCGGGCGCATAGAGCCGGAAATGATGGGCCTGCCCAGCCATCGGACCTAAGCCCGCCATCTGCCAGAACAGCCACTCGTCGACCTCGACGCGCTTGCGTTCGTCCTTCGGATAGAACTTGCCGGTCTTGCGGCCAAGATACTGAAGGATCGCGCCCGACTCGAACACGGAGATCGGTTTACCTCCGGGTCCGTTCGGATCGACGATCGCCGGCATCCGGTTGTTCGGGGCGATCTTGAGAAAGTCGGGCTTGAACTGGTCGCCCTTGCCGATGTTCACAAAGTGCACGTTGTAGGGCAGCGCACATTCTTCGAGCATTATCGAAATCTTCCAGCCGTTCGGCGTCCCCCAATAATAGAGATCGATCGGCTTCTGTTTCGAGGCAGCGGCTTTACGTAACGGCTTCGAAACTTTCTTCGACCGTTTCGCGGCCGGCTTCTTTTTAGACTTACGAGCCATCAGAGGTACTCCGCTCCATTCAGCATCCGTTCAGGGCGAACATGGCCGTCTGGAGTATGCCGCCGATCCGGAAGCGGCAACATGCGGAAGGGCAATGCTGCCCCGCATGTTTTCGGCGGCGTAATCGGGTGTATGCTTCCGGCACCCAAATTTGGGAGGAAACTCCATGTTGAAGAAATTGATCCTTTCCCTGGCCCTTCTGGGCTTCTTTGGTGCCGTGACGCTGCCTTCCTATACGGCCGCGCAGACTACGACCGAAGATACGAAGACCAAGAAAACCAAGACGACGAAGACGAAAAAGAAAGAAGAGAAGGCCGATACCAAGGCCGACGACCAGAAAACCAAAACCACCACGACGAAGAAGAAAGCGCCGACTGCGAAGCAACTCGCGGCGCGCAAGAAGTTCGCGGATTGCGCGCACTCCTGGGGCGACCACAAGAAGGCGACCGGCGAGAAGACGCGCAAGCAATACAATGCCTACATGTCGAAGTGCCTGAAGAAAGAGAACTGAACCTCCCATCTCTTTCCAACCTGCATCCGGCGAGGTACCCCCTCGCCGGATGTTTTCTTTTCGGGGCCTGAGCGATGAGCGAATTCCGGATCGGCTTTCTGTTGTTTCCGAACATCACGCAACTCGACCTCACTGGTCCACATGAAGTGCTGTCGAAACTGCCGGGCGCCAAAGTTCACCTGATCTGGAAGACGCTCGAACCTGTGAAAGCCGTCGGCGGATTGACGATCCTGCCCGACACGACGCTTGCGAATTGCCCGCAACTCGATTTGATCTGCGTGCCCGGCGGTCCGGGCATGACTGCGCTCATGCTGGACCAAGACGTGCTCGCTTTCCTGCGCAAGCAGGCGGAAGGCGCGCGCTACATCACCTCCGTCTGCACCGGCTCGCTGGTCCTCGGCGCTGCCGGGCTGCTGAAAGGCAAGAAGGCCGCGACGCACTGGACCGCGATGGACGTGCTGCCCGCGCTCGGCGCAACCCCGGTCGAGGAACGCGTAGTGATCGACGGCAATCTCATCACCGGCGGCGGCGTCACCGCCGGCATCGACTTCGGCTTGAAGGTCGCAGCTGAAGTGGCAGGAGAAGAAGTCGCGAAGCAAATTCAGTTGCAGATCGAATATGACCCCGCGCCGCCGTTCGACAGCGGCCATCCGCGCTCGGCCGATCCGGCGCTCGTGGAGAAGCTCACGAAATTCGCGGAGCCTATGACGAACGAGCGCCGCAAGAATGCGGCGCTCGCAGCGGAAAAGCTCGCAAAGAAATCTTAGGAGCGCGACGCCGAAGGAATGACGTCAGTCGGCTTGCCATAACCCGGCAACGCTTCGACCCGCGCCTTCCACGCCGAGATGCCCGGATACTTGGAAAGATCGAAGCCGCCGTCGGCCGCGTAATAGATACCGGAATAAACCGAAATATCCGCGATCGTCGGTTTGCCGAGCGCAAGCCACTCGTTCTTCGCAAGATGGCTTTCGAGCGCGCCAAGGCCCGCCTCGCCTTCCTGCTTATAAGCATCGACTACCGCCGGTTCGGCCTTGCGGAAGCCTAGCGTATAGGCGCGCGAGCGGAACAAACCCGGACACAGCCGGTCGAAGTCCCAGAACATCCATTCGTTGATATGCGCGCGCTCGACGGCACTCTTGCCGCCGAATTTGCCGGTCTTCTCGGCGAGATATTCGAGGATCGCGCTCGACTGAATGATTGTGTCGTCACCGTCCTGCACGCAGGGCACCTGACCGAAACGGCTCTTCGCTTTGTATTCGGGTTTCTGTCCGCCGCCGTTCGGAAGATCGACGATCTCGAAAGCGAACGGCTCCTTCATCAGCGCAAGCGCAAGACCGACACGATAGGAAGGGCCCGAGCGCGGATGCGCGTAGAAAGTGATCTTCGACATTGGCGTATTATTCCCCGTAAGGACGGCATTGGCGCCGTCGCGGAACGAAACCTATCTGGCGGCATGCAATTGTCGAGTCATCCCCGCCGCAGCGCGAACGCATCCGAAGCTGCGAGCAACGCGCCAATGCCGAAAGCCGCAGCCGCGAAAAGAGGAATTGCGCCGCTGCCGAGCCAGTCGCCGGCCGCGCCGCCGACCGTCGGCCCGATCAGTTGTCCGATGCCGAGGAGAGCGGTCACGATGCTGAACACACGCGGATAGGTCTGCGCGTCCGTGCGGTCGCGCGCATAGGCACTGACGATCGTCGGCACCGACGCAAGGCCGAATCCTACGAAGGCCGCGCCCAGGATCGCCTCCAGCGACGAACCGCCCGCCGCTACGAACGAACCGAACGCGCCGAACGACATCGCAACGAGCAGCGCGACCCGCTTCACCCGTTCCGAAGTGAGTATCGGTATCGTTGCAAAGGACCCGATCATCGAGGTGATGCCGAGCACGGTCCATGTCGTGCCAACCGCGAAAGGCGTCGCGTTGATCGCGGTCAGCCGCACGCCCGCGAAGGTCGAATAGGCGACGTAGCCGACACCGAAGCAGAGATACGTGCCGCCGAGAAACAGCCAGCGTGGCGAGATCATCTTCTCCGGCTGCGATACCTGCCCCGCCGCAAGCGCAGCGGCGCCGCGCTCGCTCCGATACTCGGCGGGCGGAAACGCACCCGCGAGAATAACCGCGAGCAGCGCGGAAAATCCGAACGCCACCCGCCATCCGATCGCAGTTTCAAGAAGCGGCACTACGCAAAGCCCGCTGCCGATAATCCCAACATTGAGCCCCGACCAAACGGACGCGCTGACCAGCGGGCGTCTCGCCGCGGTCACCGCCTCGAACACAATCACGAAGGTGGCAACGATTGCGAGCCCTGCGCCGATTCCGGTCGCGAGCCTTCCCGCAGCGAGCACAAAAAATCCGAGAGCCGACGCGGGCGCGAGCGCACAAGCAATGGCGCCCACGGCCACGATAAGATGCGCAGCGCGCGCCATGAGCCACGGCGGGAGATGTTTGCCCAACGACGGAGCGAGCAGCGTCCCGATCAAATAGCCGCAGAGATGGATGGCGTTCAGGCTTCCGCTTGCGAATAGATCAAGCCCCAGATCGCGCCGCAGCGATGGCAGCATCACGCCGTAGGTGAAGCGCGCGAGCCCGACATTGAGGAGCATGCCGACCGCGCCCCACAGAATCAGTGCGAGAGGAAATTGTCCGCTTCGCGCGTCCGATGTTTGCAGCGTATTACCTCAACGCGAACGGGGACCGGACAAGCGCCCGGTCCCCGCCGCTCTCGAAACCTGTGGAGACGCTTACAGTGCGAGCGCCTTGCGGAGCTCGACCTTAGCCGCTTCGAAATCCTTCTGGAAATCCGGATTTTGCATCATGATCGCGGCGATCGCGGTGGCGGCCATCTGCCCGGATTCGACGTCGGTCGGAAAATGTACGCCGAGGATCACGCGGTTCTGCCCGTAAAGCCGCGAACGATTATAAATATCGGCGCTGCGCTCCGGCACCATGTTGGCGAGGATGATCGCCCACAATTGCCCGAACACACCGTGGCCGCTCGGATAGGAACTCGACGGCGGCCGTTCACCGATCGGCGTTACGTCGTTGCTGACGAGAAACGGACGCGGCCGCTTCCACACATCTTTGCTCGCAAGAAACAGAAGACGCGAGTCGTTGAAAACTTTCTTAAAGAAAGCGTCCGTCGCGGGAAGCTCGTCCTTCACGAGATCGGGCTTTCCGAGCGCTTCGGCAAACCGGCCGATGTTGATCTTTGCGTCCGCCAGGGCAACTTCGATCTGCGCCGGCGTCCGGGTTTTCTGCGCGTCGAGTACGGCTGCCAGGTCATGCTTCTGCGCATCCGAATCCGCAGGTGGCGCGGGCGGCAACAACTTGGCCAGGCTGAACGACGGATCGGTGACGTAAAAGAGCTTGTTCTTTTCTTGCGATGCAGCAGGAACTGCCAGCACGAACGCAAGCGCGATTATCCAGAGACCTAATGTTCTTCTCATCGGCGTTTCCCCAATTATTTTCGTGTAACTCTTTTTTGTTATTACACGTAACAATTGAGCGCGTGCCGGCTGGCGTCAACGCAAAACAGCCGGCTTCCCGATGAGCTTCTCTTAAATCCCGAGCTTCTTCTTGAGGATGTCGTTCACCGCCTGCGGGTTCGCCTTGCCGCCCGACGCCTTGATCACCTGACCGACGAACCAGCCGAGCATGGTCGGCTTCGCCTTCACCTGCTCCACCTTGTCCGGGTTCTTGGCGATGATGTCGTCGACGACCTTCTCGATCGCGCCGGTGTCGGTCACCTGCTTCATGCCGCGCTTCTCGACCACTTCGCGCGGATCTCCGCCCTCTTCCCAGACGATCTCGAAAAGGTCCTTCGCGATCTTGCCGGAAATAGTGCCGTCCGCGATCAGGTCGACGATGGCGCCGAGCTGCGCGGCTGAGATCGGACTTTCCTCGATCGTCTTATTTTCTTTGTTCAGGCGGCCGAAGAATTCGTTGATGGTAAAGTTCGCCGCTGCCTTCGGATCGCGGCCTTTCGCGACTTCCTCGAAGAACGCCGCCGTCTCGCGCTCGGAAATCAGTACGCCCGCGTCGTAGGGCGACAAGCCGAACTCTTTCACGAAGCGCGCTTTCTTCTCGTCCGGCAGTTCCGGCAGGTCCGCCTTCAGCTTTTCGACGAATGCATCGTCGAATTCGAGCGGCAGAAGATCCGGATCCGGGAAATAGCGATAATCGTGCGCCTCTTCCTTGGAACGCATCGAGCGTGTCTCGCCTTTGGCGTTGTCGAACAGCCGCGTTTCCTGATCGATCTTGCCGCCGTCTTCGAGAATATCGATCTGGCGCCGCGCTTCGTATTCGATCGCCTGGCCGATGAAGCGGATCGAGTTCACATTCTTGATTTCGCAGCGTGTGCCGAGCGCGTCGCCGGGCTTACGCACCGAGACGTTCACGTCGGCGCGAAGGTTACCCTTTTCCATATCGCCGTCGCAGGTACCTAGATAACGCAGAATCGTGCGCAGCTTGGTGACGTAAGCTTTCGCTTCGTCGGACGAGCGCATGTCGGGCTTCGACACGATCTCCATCAGCGCAACGCCCGAGCGGTTGAGGTCCACGTAGGACATCGACGGGTGCTGGTCGTGCAGTGACTTGCCCGCATCCTGCTCGAGATGCAGCCGCTCGATGCCGACCTCGAACGACGAGCCGTCCTGCATGTCCACGGTGACGACGCCCTCGCCGACCACCGGATGCTTGAACTGGCTGATCTGATAGCCCTGCGGCAGATCGGGGTAGAAATAATTCTTCCGGTCGAACACCGACTTCTTGTTGATCTTCGCGTTCAGTCCGAGCCCGGTCTTCACCGCCTGCTCGACGCACTTCTTGTTGATGACCGGCAGCATACCCGGCATCGCCGCATCTACCAGCGAGACGTGTGAATTCGGCTCGCCGCCAAACTCAGTGCTTGCGCCGGAGAACAGTTTCGCGTTCGAGGTCACCTGCGCATGGATTTCCATGCCGATGACGACTTCCCAGTCGTGCTTGTCGCCCTTGAGAAGCTTCGGATTTCGGGTGGGTGCGTTCATGGCCGCTCTTCTAGCAAATTGTCCGGACCGCTCAACCGGTGAAATTAGAGCAGCCACGGCAGCAAAAGCGGCACCAGAATCGCCGTCAGAACGCCATTCAGGCCGAGCGCGATGCCCGCAAAGGTGCCGGCGAGCGGATTGACCTGGAACGCCCGTGCGGTGCCGATCCCATGTGAGACGAGCCCGGCGGCAAAGCCTCTCGCCGCGTAGTTCTTGAGCCGCAACAAGTTCATCAGCGGCGTCACGATGATCGCGCCGGAAATGCCTGTCATGATCACCATGACCGCGGTGAGCGCGGGATCGCCCTGCACCTTCTCCGCAACGCCCATCGCAATCGCGGCGGTCGCCGATTTCGGCGCAAGCGCAAGCGTCGCGATTTTGCTCAGGCCGAACCATTTCGCAAGCAGCACGGCGGACGTAATCGAGACGACGCTGCCCACGAACAACGCCGCGATCATCGGGACGAACATACGCTTCACTTCCGGCAGATGCCGGTAGAGCGGCACGGCGAGCGCGACCGTCGCAGGTCCCAGCAGGAAATGGATGAACTGCGCGCCAGCAAAGTAGGAAGGAAATGCAGTCTTCGAAATCAGGAGCACAGCGGAGATAAACAGAATCGACATCAACACCGGATTCGCCAGCGGATGCCGCCCGCATGCCGCCGAGATTGCATCCGCCGCGATGTAAGCGACGAGCGTAACCGTCAGCCACAACAGCGGGCTGCCGGATAGATAGACCCAGAGATCGACGAAATTGATCATGGCCGCTCCTCGCCTGCGTCGATCTTCATGAGCTTCGCAACCGCCGCAAAGGTGATGGCAGTCGCAGCGAGCGACAGAGCAATCGAAACCAGAATGATCGTCAGCAGCATCCAGCCTTCCGCGCCGAGCAGCGGGAGTTGCTGCACGACACCGACGCCCGCCGGCACAAACAGAAGCGAAAGGTGCTTCAGGATTCCGTCGGCTGTCTCATGCGTCGTTTGCGGAATGGGTATGCGCGCAGTGAGCCAGACGAAAAGCAGCGCCAACCCGATCACGGGACCTGGCAGCGGCGAACCGATGGCGCGAACCAGCGTTTCGCCAGCGAGTTGAAGACAAAGAAGAATTGCGAAGGCTTGAAGCATTGCAGGTCTGAAACGAATCGTGAGCCACGAGTCCGCCGTAATTCTTACGGCACTGCGCAAAATTGGAACAGCCGCAGCTGTCGCGCGTTTTCAAAACGTAACTTTGGAGGAAAACGTCATGGCTTATGATCCGAACGACCCCCGCAAATCGTTCGAGTATGACGAATTCAGTCGCCGCCCGAGCATCGATCCGGCTCCGGCCGGATTCACCGGTCTCGTGATTGGCGCCATTGTCGTGCTCGGCGCGCTGATCGCGTTCCTGATGTTCCGTAACGATGCTGACACGACTACGATTGGCATGAACCAGACGCCGGCGACACAGCAGTCTCCGTCGACGACGCCTGCCACGCCTCCCGCTGCGGCGCCGAACAACCCGAGCGACACGGGACCGACGACTCCGCCGACCCCGCAAACGCCCCCGGCGAAGCAGTAACAGACCCACTAAGACCGGCCCGCCTCGCGCGGGCCGATTCTTTTTGGAACCCGAACCATCCTGCGGCGTTCTGACTACACATGAACTGCGCAACACGCAGCCACCAGAGAGGTTACAGAAAATGGCACGCGACGATTTCGGTCATCGTGGAATCGACGAGGTGAAAGACGAATCCTCCACCGCCAGCATCTTCGGAATCGGAATTCCGGTTCTCGTGCTCGCCGCCGCCGCCCTGCTCTATTTCTTCTATCCGTTCACGGACGAGAAATTTAGTCAGGCCGAAACGACTCCGCCGGCGACTACCAAGCAGCAGCCGAAGACGAATCCCGACCAGATCAACGTGCAACCCGAAGGCGAGAAAAAATCGCCGCCTGCAGACCGCCCGCAGCCGGAAGAAACTCGCGATCCGCGCTCGGACTCCCACAACTCGAACTAACGACACGCCCGAAAGTCAACGGCGGATGCTGCTGAGAAAACGGCGTAGCACGTCGTTATTTGTTACGCTCTCGTCCCCCGCGTTGATGACCTCGTCGACCTGATCCGCCGGAAGCTGCAGGCTTGTCTTCACTTTGTTCAGAGCATCGGCACGTTGCTGCCCGAGTTGATCGAAGCCGATACGGCCGATGAAGAACTGAACATCCCGGCAATTCCAGCGCTTCGGCGCGCCATACTGCGCGCGCTGCGCAGCGCTCAAGCCGCAACGCCAGCGCACAATCTGCTGGCGCCACTCCTCCATCGCCTGTTCGAAGGCCGTGTAGCTCGCGCGCACGTTTGCGTCTATCGCGGTGTCAGCGGCCGCCGAAACCAGATCGACACCGCGCGGACCCTCCAGCGTATTAACCCAGTTGCCGACCGCAGCGCGTCCCGCGTCCACTACAAGAAACAACGCGCGGCGCAATTTCACGGCCTGATGCGGCGTGAGCGGTTCATAAGGCATCGATGCCGACAGGCGCGCGATGGTGAAGCCGGACAATCCGAAATTGTCCACCAGGCCGCCGTCGAGCAGCTTCACATAACGGACGCTGCCGTCATGATAGCTCGCAAGAGCATTCGCAAAACTCTTGAGCAACAGCGGCGCCTGCGGATTGTTGCGGGCTTTGATCGCCCAGTCCGGAAGCTGCGCATTGCATTTGCCAGCGTAACTTTCGATCACGATCGGCGCGAACGCGATCGGCACCGCCGCCGATGCCGCTACGGCATCCGCGATCGGATAGCTGTTCAGATCGGAGCACATCACGCTGAATGCGGTACGCCCGAACACGAACGGTGTGCGGTTATAAATGTCGGACGCGTTGATCCAGACGCGCGGCCGCTGCTGTGCGCGGAACGCGGCGAAGGTCGCGTTGCCGTACAGGTTCTCGTTCAGCCAGCGCGGGAGATGCGTGGCGTCGTTTACGCCGCCGGAAAGGCCGCGCACGAGATTGCCGGGCGTGAGGCTGGTCGAAAGCGCGGCGTCCTCGACGTTCTTCAAAAGAAAGCGCTCGCGGAAATCGTCGAGCGTCGCGCGCTTCTTCAATCCGAAATAGGCGGCGGTGATCGAGCCGCCGGAAACGCCGCTTACAAAATCGATGCGGTCGAGGATCGAAACGGTTCCCTGCTCGGTCGGAAGCTGAAAGCGGTCGAGTCCGCGTAGTACGCCGAAGGAATAGGCCGCGGCGCGCGTGCCGCCGCCTGAAAATGCGAGCGTGATCAGGAATTCGTCGGCATACGAAATGGCAGGCTCTTGCTGCTGCGGCACAAGGCCCGCATTCGCCTGATTGATCGGCTCGTTCACCGGAATGTTGTGGACCGAGCAGCCGCTCGCGAGCAGCAATGCCGCCACTGCAAACGGACCGACGCGCAGTTTCATGATCTTACGCAGCACTTTCGCAAGTTCCCCTGCGATCCCCGGCTGAACTTCTACCACACACCGGTTGTCAGAGGTTAACCGCACGGAACCGGCTCGTGAATGCCGCGTTATCGTGGCACAACAAAGGAGATTGTCATGCCCCGTGCCCGGAAGAAAAAAGCGAAACCGGCGCGCAAGCGTTCAGCGACGCGTCGCAAGGCGCTGGCTCAGCAGTCGAGTAGTAACTGGCAGATCGGCGCGGGTATTTTCGCCCTCGCGGTCCTGCTTGGTGCTGGCGCCTACGTACTCGCCACCAACGACGACGCCCGCCTGAGTATGGCGAGCCTCGTCAATCAGATCGAGGTCCCGCAAGCAGTGAAGGAATTGCCCGGCAAGGTGAAGGAAAATCTGCCCGACATGTCTTCGCTGACCAATCCGTCGTCGAATTCCGCGACGGCAGGACCAAACGAAAGCGCTCCCGCGACCAACTGACGGGACGACGGAAGGGCCGCCCAAAATTGGGATGGCCTTTTCGTTATTTGCTCCACCAGTTTTCCGGGATCATACGCGGACCCGCGGCCTGCTCGACGACATGGCCAAGTGCGAAGAGATCCTCTTCACCGAACGGCTTGCCGATGAGCTGTAGGCCAAGCGGCAACCCGTTGTGATCGCGGCCTGCGGGCACGGAAATTCCGGGCAGGCCCGCCATGTTCACCGTCACTGTAAAGATGTCGTTCAGATACATCTCGACCGGATCACCAGAACCCTTCTCGCCGATGCCGAAAGCGCCGGAAGGCGTCGCAGGCGTCAATATTGCGTCGATGCCCTGCTTCCAAGCGTCGTCGAAGTCGCGCTTGATCAGCGTGCGCACTTTCTGCGCGCGCAAGTAATAAGCGTCGTAGTAGCCCGCCGAGAGCACATAGGTGCCGATCATGATGCGGCGGCGCACTTCCTTGCCGAAACCGGCGGCGCGCGTCTGCTCGTACATGTCGACGATATCCTTGCCCGGAACGCGCAGGCCGTAGCGCACGCCATCATAGCGCGCGAGATTCGACGAGGCTTCCGCGGGCGCAATGATGTAATAGGCCGGCAGTGCGTATTTCGTATGCGGCAGCGAGATATCCACGATCTCCGCCCCCGCCGCCTTCAGCCAAGCGCGGCCAGTTTCCCACTGCTCGCTGATTTCTGCAGCCATGCCATCCACACGGTACTCCTTAGGAATACCGATCTTCATGCCCTTCACGCTTTTGCCGATCGCCTTTTCGTAATCGGGCACCGGCTTGTCGGAACAGGTGGAATCTTTCGGGTCGGGTCCCGCCATCGAGCGAAGCAGGATCGCGCAATCGCGCACGGTGCGCGCGAACGGCCCGGCCTGATCGAGCGAAGACGCGAATGCGACGATGCCCCATCGCGAACACCGTCCGTACGTTGGTTTAATACCAACAATTCCGGTGAAAGCGGCAGGCTGACGGATCGAGCCGCCGGTATCGGTGCCGGTCGCGCCGAGACAGATATGCGCGGCAACGGCGGACGCCGAACCGCCGGACGAACCGCCTGGCACCAACGGCTTGTTGTCTCCCTTGCGCCGCCACGGCGACAGCACTGGCCCGAGCGCTGACGTTTCGTTCGACGAACCCATCGCGAATTCGTCGTTATTGAGCTTGCCCAGCATCACCGCGCCATCGCGCCAGAGCTGCGAGGTCACGGTGGACTCGTATTGCGGCACGAAGTTTTCGAGAATCTTCGAGCACGCGGTCGTGCGCACGCCTTCGGTGGCGAACAGGTCCTTGATACCGAGCGGAATGCCTTCGAGCGGACCGCCCTCGCCTTTGGCGAGCTTCGTATCCGACGCCGCAGCCATCTTTTTGGCGTGATCCGGCGTCTCAAGCACATAGGCGTTCAGAGGGCGCGCCTTTTCCATTTCGGCGAGATGCGCGTCAGCGAGTTCCTTGGCGGAGATTTTCTTTGCGCGCAGTTGATCGCGCGCTTCCGCAAGCGTCAGGGAAGTAAGTTCGCTCACGGTTTACTCCACGACTTTCGGGACTTGAAAGAAGCCGTCATCGGAAGCCGGCGCATTTGCCAGCACGCGCTTCGCATAGTCTCCGTCGTTGACGACATCTTCGCGCATCTTCAGCTTCATATCTTCGACGCTGGCGGTCGGCTCGACGCCGTCGACATTCACTTCGTTCAACTGTTCGACGAACGCGAGCATGTTGTTGATCTCGCCGCGCAGGTGCTCGATCTCATTGTCGGCGACGGCGATCCGCGCCAAATGCGCGATCCGCCGCACGGTCGCGGCATCGACGGACATGGAAGACTCCGTGGAAAAAGGTCGGGCGGGCTATAGCAGACGGGCTTTTGGGGCCGCAACCCGCGAGCAGGCCCGCTTGATTGGCGTCATGGTCTCGCCGCGAACGGCGCCCTAGATTGATGGTTTCAGGCTACAGGCCCCACAGGGCCGGTATTAAGGAGTCCCCATGCCCACCGCCAATGCCGAGGGGCGGCGCACCGCCCGCCTCCAGACCCCCAGCGATCTTTCCTCGAATGCGATCAAGGACATTTCGGCGAGCCTGACGACCCTGCTTGCCGACGTCTTCGCCCTCTACGTGAAGACCAAGAATTTCCACTGGCACGTATCCGGCCCGAACTTTCGCGACTATCACTTGATGCTCGACGAGCAGTCGGAGCAGATTTTCGCCATGACCGATGAAATCGCGGAGCGCGTGCGCAAGATCGGCGGCACTACGATACGCTCAGCCGGCCACATCGGCCGCCTGCAACGGCTGAAGGATAATGACGCCGACTACGTCACCCCGCTCGACATGCTCGCCGAACTGCGGGACGACAACAAGGAACTCGTTTCCTTCCTGCGCGAAACGCACGATCTCTGCGACGAACACAATGATGTCGCGACCGCGAGCCTGCTGGAAAACTGGATCGATGAGACCGAACGGCGCGTCTGGTTTCTGTTTGAATCCACCCGCACCGGAAACAGCGGCGAACGGTGAAGTAAAATGGCCGGGAACACCCCGGCCATTCTATTTTCACACCTCGAAGGCTTTACCCTTCTCCGGCACCACGACCTTCGCTTCTGCGCCCTTCATCTCGGCGACGAACTTGTCCGGCGTCTGGTCGATGATCGGAAACGACCCGTAGTGACACGGGATCGTGGTCTTCACGCCCTTGAAGAAGCGCTTCATCGCCACACCGGCGATCCTGCCGCCCATCGTGAAGCGGTCACCCACCGGCACCATCGCCACCTGCGGCTGATGAATTTCGTTGATCAACGCCATGTCGGAGAAAATATCGGTGTCGCCGATGTGATAGACGGTCGGCTCGCCCGGCGCCTTCACGATCAGCCCGCCTGGATTGCCCATCACCGCGAACTGGCCATCCTCGATCATGGTCGAGGAGTGGTCCGCGCGCACGATCGTGACCGTGAAGCCGCCCTGATCGGTGGTGCCGCCGATATTCATCGGATCGATTTTTTTCACGCCCTTCCCGTTCAGCCACATGCAGACCTCGAAGTGACTGACGACCGGAATGCCGAGTTCCTTCGCGATATCGGCGGTGTCGCCGATATGGTCCGAATGTCCGTGGGTCAGAAGAATATGCGTGACCCCCTTCACCGCCTCTTTCTTGTCGCTGACGAAGGCCGGATTGCCGGTGAAGAACGGGTCGATCAGGACCGCCTTGCCGTCGAAATCGAGCCGGAATGCCGAATGGCCGAACCAGGTGACGCGCATCGTTTCCTCCGATGAAGTATTGTCGGGGAGAGTATGAGGCCCAGTGCGTAGCGCGGCAACGCGACCCATGCTACCGCCTCGCTCCGACATGCCCGCCTGTATTTGCGAAATTGATGAACTCCCGGCCCTGCTCGCGCCCCAGGCGCGGCTGATCGGCGTCGATCTCGGCGAGAAGACCATCGGGCTTGCACTCTCGGACGTGAACCGGACCATCGCCTCGCCGCTCGAAACGCTGCCGCGCGGCAAGTTCAAGGCGGACGCGGAGAAGCTCCTCGCACTCGCAACGAAGTTCGGCGTCGGCGGGCTCGTCATCGGGCTGCCCAAAAACATGGACGGCTCCGAGGGGCCGAGCGCGCAATCGGCCCGCGCTTTCGTCCGCAATCTCTCGCCGCTCACCGGACTCGCCATCGTGTTCTGGGACGAACGGCTTTCGACGGCGGCAGTCGAGCGCACGCTGATAGAGGCCGACGCCTCGCGCCGCCGCCGCGACGAAGTCGTGGACAAGGTCGCCGCTGCCTACATTCTGCAAGGCGCACTCGACCGGCTCGGCTATGGAAAGCGCGAATGATCGCGGTACTGAACGCACTTGTTCCGGTGTTTCTTCTGGTCGCGCTCGGCGTCTTCCTGAAGCGGACGCTATTGCGAAGCGACAATGCTTGGGATTCGCTCGAAGACCTCACTTATTACGTGCTGTTTCCGGCGCTTTTGTTTCTTGCGACTGCCACTGCGGATCTTTCGAAGGTTCCGATCTGGGGCGTCTTCACCGCACTGGTCGTCGCGATCGTAAGCTGTGCTGTCGTGTTACTTGCGCTGCGCGCGCCGATGCAGCGCGCTTTCGTCTGGTCCGGACCCGCTTTCACGTCGGTGTTTCAGGGCGGCGTGCGCTGGAATACTTATATTGCTGTCGGCGTCGCCTCATCGCTGCTCGGCGAGATCGGTCTGGCGCTCGCGGCCGTCGCGCTTGCGAGCATGATTCCGCTGATCAACATTCTGAGCGTCATCGTGCTTGCACGCTACGCGCCGAACTCTCCGGCCAGAATCAAAGAAGTTCTGGTACACCTGCTTCGCAATCCGTTCATCTGGTCCTGCGGCTTCGGCATCGCGCTGAACGCCGCCGGGGTACCGCTACCGAAAGTATTCACGAGCTTTCTGAACATTCTCGGCCAGGCTTCGCTTCCGCTGGGCCTCATGATCGTGGGCGCGGGCCTCGATCTGAAAACCGTTCACCGGATCGACGCCGCGGTCATGGTCTCGACTTTGGTGAAGATGCTCCTGCTTCCGGTTATCGCGATCAGCACAGCCTATTTTTACGGAGTTAGCGGAGCCGCTCTCGCAGTCGTCGCAATCGCCTCGTCAGTGCCGTCGGCGCCGAACGGCTATATGCTCGCGCGGCAGATGGGCGGTGACGCGCCGCTTCTCGCGCGCATCCTCACGATTCAGATTTTCGTGGCGCTCGCGTCGATCCCGCTTGCGCTCGCGGCTGCGGCAGTCCTTACACCGTAAAACAAAAACGGCGGGCTTTCGCCCGCCGTTCTCAAAAACCGATACCGGTCGGATTAGCACCAGGCCCAGTAGCCCTGGCCCTGATACGGACCAGTCTGCACCCAGCACTTCTGACGCGGCTGCGAGTAGTAGTACTGCTGGTTCTGCGCGGCAGCGGCAGCGGCAGCCGCACCGAAGATGCCGAGCGCAATCGCCGGGCCGACGTAACGGCCACGATGACGACGATGGTGCCACTGAACGTCGGTGGTCTGTTCGCCCACAACGCCCTGGAGATTGTGCGCCGACGCTACCGGAGCGGCGGATGCGGTATTGATCTGGCTCGCACCGGCCGACATGAGCACAGCGGCGACAAGCGCCAGCACGAACTGGTAGAACTTGAACTTCTTCATGATCGTTAGCCTCGCTAATGACGCGCGAACCGTGCGCGCTTGGGTTTGGAATTTCGCACCATAGGCATGAACCAAGCCTGAATAGACTGCGGCACCCGTGTGGCGGGAGATCGTCGCCGCATATTCCTTTAGCGCGAACCGGCGGCCTTCGTTAAGGCCGCCGGGTCACGATCTTGTTATCGGGCAACGTCGGCGAGATCGTCGTCGGTGCCGACCTGGTTACCACTCGGCGAATAGTAGCCGTACGGCCCTTCATAATAACCATACGCCGGGCCGTAATAGCCGTAGGGCTGGTCGTAGTAGTAACCTTGGTTGTTGGCGATAGCGGAGCCGACCACCAGACCCGCACCGAATGCGCCGAGACCGATAGCAACATTCCGCCCGCGATGACGATGACGCCACTGGACGGTTTCCGAAGCCGCCGGCGCTGCCGCCTTAAGCGACTCGAGATTGGTGCCCAGCGGCGCGGCGTTCGCCGAGAGCGAGGACGCACCGGCAAGCAGCGCAACCGCCGCGGTCGAAGAAAGAGCAAAACGGGTGATATTGGACATTGATTTCAAGCCTCATCCTTGCCGCTTGGCGAACGATCGAAGACCCGCTGGAGCGGCGATTAGAACAAGATTTTCCCGGCACTGGCTTACGCCGCAGCCCGGAAACAACGGTCGATCATCCGCTCAACGCTTTGCCCCGGCATCGGGTTCCCGAAGCTTCTGAAAGACAACCCGCCAAGTCTGCGCGCGGCGAACAACTCGACGATGTCGGAAGGAGCGCTTTTTGAAAGCGCTTCTGTGGCGGCAAGCAGTGCCAAAACCTCGGTCGTGCGGCGCGCGAGCGACTCGCGGTCGGGACTTAGAAACCCCGCCTTCACCGTCTCGAGCGCCTGCACCGCGTTCGGCAGATCGCGCGTCGATTTCTCGAGCGAATCTAGCACACGCTGCAACGCCTCCGGCTCGCGCGCAGCACCGCGCAGGAGATCCAGCGCCATAACGTTGCCAGAACCTTCCCAGATCGCGTTCACCGGACTCTCGCGATAGAAACGCGCGAGCGGCGCTTCCTCGACGTAGCCGTTGCCGCCGAGACATTCCATCGCTTCATAGACGAAGCCCGGCGTGGTCTTGCAGACCCACATCTTCGCGGCCGGCGTCACGATGCGCGCGAACGCCGCCTCGTCGGGATCGCTTGCGGATTTATCGAACGCAGAGGCGAGACGGAGCGCGAGCGCGAGCGCGCCTTCCCGCTCGAGTGCGAGATCACCGAGCACCATCCGCATCAAGGGCTGGTCCACGAGCTTCTTCTGAAACACGGTGCGGTAGCGCGTGTGATGCACGGCGTAGCGCAACGCTCCCTGCATGATCCCGAGCGAGCCGGTGACGCAATCGAGGCGCGTGAGCTGCACCATGCCGATGATGGTCTTCACACCGTCGCCTTCCGCCCCGCATCGCTGCGCGTAAGCGCCCTCGAATTCCACTTCGCTCGACGCGTTCGAGCGGTTGCCAAGTTTGTCTTTCAGCCGCATCAGGCGCAGCGCATTCGGCGTGCCGTCCGGTTTGTGACGCGGCAGCAGGAAGCAGGTGAGCCCCCCTTTGGCCTGCGCGAGCACAAGAAAAGCGTCGCACATCGGCGCGGAAAAGAACCACTTGTGCCCGATCAGACGATAAGCGTCGCCGTCTGGCTCGGCGCGCGTGGTGTTCTGGCGCACATCCGTGCCGCCCTGCTTTTCGGTCATGCCCATGCCGAAGGTAGCGCCGCGCTTATCGCCGGGCGGAAGGAAGCGCGGGTCATATTCGCGCGAGCGGATGCGCGGCAGCCACTCTTTCATGAGCTTCGGCTCCGCGCCGAGCGCGCCGGTTGCGGCATGCGTCATCGTGATCGGACACAGATGCCCCTGCTCCACTTCGCTCGCGAGATAGTGCCGCGCAGAGCGCGCGACGTGTTCGCCCGGCACGAACGAGCCGTCCGCTGCCCAGACCGAGGAGTGCACGCCGGCCCGGATGCTCGTTTCCATGAAGCGGTGATAGGCCGGGTGAAACTCGACCACATCCGCGCGATGGCCTTGCCGGTCGTGCGTCCGTAACCTTGGCGTGTATTCGTTCGCAGGCCGCGCGAGTTCGGTCATCTCGGCGCGCCCGAAGGCGGTGCCGAATTCCCGCAGCGACGACGCCGATTTCCCGGCGCCGAAGGCTTCGATCGCGCCTACCAACGCGGCGTCGCTGGAATAAAGGTCCACATCGCCCAGTGGCGGGGACTGGTTGAAGACCTCGTGGGTGATGAAAGGTGACGTAGCGGTCATGGTGAAAATATCCGCAGTGGACCGTTAATCTAACATGGCAATCGCCGCTTGCGATGCGCGCGACTTGGGTCTATGCGGTTGCCTTTAATGACAACTCGCGGTCCTTCCAGTTTCGCGCTCGCGCAACGGCATTTGCTGGGCATCGAAGGGCTTTCCGCTTCCGACATCACCGGCCTCCTCGATCTTGCCGAGGAATTTGTCGATCTGAACCGTCAGGTCCAGAAAAAGCGCACCACCCTCTCGGGCCGAACCCAGATCAACCTCTTCTTCGAGGCTTCCACCCGCACGCAAAGCTCTTTCGAGCTCGCGGGCAAGCGCCTCGGCGCCGACGTGATGAATATGTCGATCGCGTCCTCCTCGATCCGCAAGGGCGAGACGCTCTTGGACACCGCGCTGACACTGAACGCCATGCACCCCGACATGATCGTGGTGCGCCACGCCGCCTCCGGCGCGGTCGAACTCCTCTCCCAAAAAGTCGAATGCTCGGTCATCAATGCCGGCGACGGCGCGCATGAGCATCCGACGCAGGCGCTCCTCGACGCGCTCACCATCCGCCGCAACAAGAACCGCATCGAGGGTCTCACGGTCGCAATCTGCGGCGACATTGCGCATTCACGGGTCGCGCGCTCGAACATCATTCTCCTGAATACGATGGGCGCACGCGTGCGCGTGGTCGCACCCTCAACGCTCTTGCCCTCCGGCATCGAGCGCATGGGCGTCGAAGTCCATCGCGACATGCGCGAAGGACTGCGCGACGCCGACATCGTGATGATGCTCCGCCTACAGCGCGAACGCATGGCGGGCTCGCTCATTCCCTCTTCGCGCGAATACTTCCACTACTGGGGCCTCGATCCCGCGAAACTGAAATTCGCAAAGGCCGATGCGCTGGTCATGCACCCTGGCCCGATGAACCGCGGCGTCGAAATCGAAAGCTCGGTCGCCGACGGCGCGCAGTCGCTCATTCGCGAACAGGTCGAGATGGGCGTCGCCGTGCGCATGGCCGTACTCGAAGCGCTCGCCAGAAATCTCCCGAACGCATGATCGCCCGCAACGAAAATCGCCCGTTGTTGCTCGCGAATGCCCGCGTGATCGACCCGTCACGCGATCTGGACCAGCGCGGCGATGTGCTGATCGCGGACGGCGTGATCCGCGAGGCGGGCAAAAACATCCGCGCCTCCGGCGCGCCGGAAGGTACCGAGATCGTCGATGTTGGCGGTCAGGTGATCGCGCCCGGACTGATCGACATGCGTGCCTTCATCGGCGAACCCGGCGCCGAGCATCGCGAGACGCTGGCGACCGCAAGTCACGCGGCCGCAGCCGGTGGCGTCACCACCATCATCTGCCAGCCCGAAACCGATCCGCCGATCGACGATCCGGCAACGGTCGATTTCGTGCTCCGCCGCGCGCGCGACAACGCCGTTGTGCACATCCATCCGATGGCGGCACTCACCAAGGGGCTCGAAGGCATAGAGATGACCGAAATCGGTCTCTTGAAAGCCGCGGGCGCCGTTGCCTTCACCGAAGGCGCAAAAAGCGTGATGAACGCGAACGTCTTCCGCCGCGCCCTTACCTACGCGCGCGACTTCGACGCGCTGATTGTGCATCACACGGAAGAACAGAACCTCACCGGCTCCGGCGTGATGAATGCTGGCGAGTTCGCCTCGCGCCTCGGTCTTTCCGGCGTTCCGAAAGCCGCCGAAACAATCATGCTTGAGCGCGACATTCGTCTGGTGGAACTGACCGGCGGGCGCTATCACGCGGCTTCCCTCACCTGTCAGGACTCGCTCGACGTGCTGCGCCGTGCGAAAGAGCGCGGTCTTAAAGTCACCGCGTCGGCATCGATCAATCATCTCGCGCTGAACGAAAACGACATTGGCTCCTATCGTACCTTCCTGAAGCTGCGCCCGCCGCTGCGCGCTGAAGCGGACCGCGCGGCACTTGCAAGCGCGGTCGCGGAAGGCCTCGTCGATGTCATCATGTCGGATCACGATCCGCAGGATGTCGAAGTGAAGCGCCTGCCCTTCGCGGAAGCCGCCTTCGGCGCGATCGGTCTCGAGACGATGCTGCCGGTCGGCCTTCGCCTCGTGCACGACGGCTCGATCAAGCTTTCCGAGCTGATCCGGGCGATGTCCACGCGCCCTGCCGAATTGCTCGAGCTTCCCGGCGGCACGCTTCGCCCCGGCTCGCCCGCCGACATCGTCGTATTTGACCCGGACGTACCGTGGGTGCTCGACCGCGACACATTGAAATCGCGCTGCACCAACACTGCTTTTGATGAGGCGAAACTCACAGGCCGCGCCACGCGCACCATCGTTGCCGGACGCACAGTCTACGAATACGTTTAGGCGATGAACTCCACCACCGTCCTTATCGTCGATTTCCTGCTCGGCTATGCGCTGGGCTCGATCCCGTTCGGCTTGCTGCTGACGAAACACGCCGGCCTTGGCGACGTGCGCAAAATCGGCTCCGGCAACATCGGCGCGACCAACGTGCTGCGCACCGGCAACAGGGGGCTCGCCGCCGCGACGCTCGCCTGCGACATGCTGAAGGGCACGGTCGCCGTGTTCATTGCGTCCCGCTTCGTCAGTCACGAATGGCCGATCACGACCGGGCTGGGCTCCGTGCTTGCGGGCATCGGCGCCATCGTCGGACACATGTATCCGGTCTGGCTCAAGTTCAAAGGCGGCAAAGGGGTAGCCACCTTCCTGGGCGTGTTGCTCGGTATCGCATGGCAGGCAGCCATCGGCGCCGCACTCGTCTGGATCGCGGTCGCGTTTGCCTCGCGCTACTCCTCTCTCGCTGCGCTTGTCGCGACAGCCGCAAGCCCGATCATTCTCTATTTTCTAGGCTACCCGCCGGTCGCGGCACTCTTTCTCGTCATGGTAATCTTCATATGGTGGAAGCACAGCGAGAACATCCACCGCCTGCTCGCCGGCAACGAATCCAAGATTGGTTCGAAGAAAAAAGCCTAGCGCTAGTCTTCGTCAGGCGCGCCCCAGCGCGACAAAGCCAATAATGCGAGCGCACTCGAAAGCCTTAGTCTTCCTCCGGTGCATCCCAGCGCGAGCGCGTCATGTGGTCCTGCACCGCCATGCCGATATGCAGCGCGACCACGACCAGCATGCCGAACGCGGCATAGGCGTGGGATTCGAACAGAAAGTCCGACCAGCCCGCTCCTTCTGGCCAGATTGCGGGCAGCGATAGCCCGAACAACAGGTCGCGCGCGCCGAAATCGGAAACGCCAGCCCAGCCGAGCAGCGGCACCGCGAGCAGCAGCCCGTAAAGCAGCCAGTGAATAAAGGGCCGCCGGTAGCGCTCCGTTTTCCATGAGCGGTCGGGGAAAAGCACGCGATAGCAAAAGCGGCCTACTACCAGAACGAGGATCAGTGCGCCGGTCGTCTTATGCAGCGCGAAGATGAAATCCGTCAGCTCGCCATTCCCGAGCTGTTTCATTGTAATCCCGCTCGCCACCATGAACAGGACCAGCGACGCGACGGTCCAATGCATGATTTTCGCGGGCAAGCGATAAGGCCGCACGGCATAGTGCAGTTGCGCTTCCTGCTTCGCGTCGGCGGGAGCCTTTGCATCGGCGATCAAGCTCATGCCGCAACCTCCGTGCTGCTCGCCACGAAACGGTCGACGGACGCGCGCAGATCGCGCGACTGCTGGCCGAGTTCGGCGGAAACCTCGGTAACGAGACGCGCCGCGCGTTTTGCATCGGCGATCAGACCCGCGACATGCTGGAAAGTGTCGGCGAGCCCGCGCACGTCTTCCGCCGTGCGTGCCGTATTGGTGGTGATCGCTTGCGAACTCGCATGCTGCTCGCGGATCGAAGCGGCAATCGTGACCGCGCCGCTATCGACCTGCTCGACGGAGCCGACGAGTTTCGTCACACGCTCGGCGATCCGCAGCGAGGCGTCGGTAATGCCGGTAAGGCCGTCGCGAATTTCTTCCGTTGCCTGTGCGGTCTTGGTGGCTAGCTGCTTCACTTCGCTCGCGACCACTGCGAAGCCACGTCCGGCCTCGCCCGCCCGCGCCGCCTCGATGGTGGCATTGAGCGCGAGCAGATTAGTCTGGCTCGCTACGTCCTGAATGAGCGCGATCACGGCCTCGATGGTGCGGGCGGATTCGGTAAGCGCGCGCGCGTCTTCGTTGGCGGCCTGCACCAATTGGCGGGCCGAAGCCGTTACGTGCGAGGTGCGTTCGGTTTCGGCGACGACATTCGTCATCGTGTTCGCGATCCCGTCGATCGAAGATGCGACGATATCGACATGTTCGGAGACGCGCTGCGTCGATTCCGCGCTCGCCGCGGCCCGCTCGTCGGCGGTCGATGAAATCGACAGCAGGTCTTTCGAGGCCACCGCCATCTGCCCCGCGTGTTCCTCGAGCCGGTGGACGATCTCGCCGATCCGCGCCTGGAACGCAGCGCTTTCGCGCTTGAGATTTTCCTGCCGCGACAGGCGGTCGGATAATTTGTCGTTCTCGAGCCGCGACAACTCTTCCTCGCGCTTCACCAGCGCGAAATGATTGACCAGCGATCTTGCAAGCGCGCCTACCTCGTCGCGCCGCAGCGCCTCGTTGGCGAGCGATTGCGAGAACTTCCTGCCGCGCTTCAAGACCACGGCCATGCGGCTCAGCGGCTTCACCAGCCAGCGAAACTCGAGAAGCAGGATTTGACCGAGCACGAACATCGAAAGCAGCACGATCAGAATCTTGTTCTTGCGGTCGTGCGAGATCATTTCGGCGAGCGCTTCCTGGCTTGCGGTCACCCGCGCAATCAGGTTCTTTTCTATTTCGGAGCGGGCCTGCACGAGTTCCTGCAAGGCCTTCGGGCGCTCCGGATGATTGAGCGCTAACGGTACCAGCGCTGTAACGGCCTTCGCCATATCGGCCGATGCTTTCGTGATGCCGTCGTCTTTCGCGGCGCCACGAATCTCGGCAAGCGAAGTCAACACCGCTTGGCCGGCGTTGTCCGGCTCCAGGCCGCGCGCCAATTGAGAGTACGCGTTGTAGGATGTGTTATGCGCCTTCAGCGCCGCAGCGGTCGCCGCGATCTGCCCGGAGAAGTGGGAAATGCGGACGGTCTGGATGATTTCCACCGTCGCGTAGAGCGAAAACAGAAATCCGAGCATCCCCGCCCAAATGGCCATTCGCTGCCCGACCTGGGCGCGGAACGAGCGCGGAAACATCCCGAAAAACCTTTGGCTGCAATGCCGCGAAGGTATCGGGCTCATGGTTAATAAATCCTTCCTCCCCGTCTTGCAGGCGTGCGAACGTTGTTTTTCGTAGTGAAATCGCGGATCGTCGCGTTTCATGAAAAACGGGGACGCTTTCCGCCTCAGCGATGAACAACGGATCGACTGGCTGCGCCTGATCCGCGCCGAGAATGTCGGCCCGCGCACGTTTCGCATCCTCATCAATCAATTCGGCGGCGCGGGTCCGGCCGCGCGCCTGCTTCCCGAACTCGCGCGCCGCGGCGGACGCTCGATCATCAACATCCCGAGCCGGGAAGATGCCGAGCGCGAGTTGAGCGAAGCCTCGCGCATCGGCGTGCGCTATGTCGCGCTCGGCGAAGCAGCTTACCCGAAGTTGCTTCGCGAAATCGACGACCCGCCGCCGTTGCTCGCGATCCGGGGCAATGGCGAAGTCTTTTCGCGCCCTGCGATCGCGATGGTCGGCGCGCGCAACGCCTCGGTCGCGGGCACGCGCTACGCGGCTTCGCTCGCGCGCGAATTCGGCGAAGCCGGTTTTGCGGTGATTTCCGGTTTGGCACGCGGTATCGATTCCGCCGCACACCGCGCCGCGCTTAATACGGGCACTGTTGCAGTTCTCGCAGGCGGCCACGCCAAGCCCTATCCGACCGAGAACGAAAAGCTTCTGGAGGCGCTCCTCGAACACGGCGCGGCGGTAAGCGAAATGCCCCATCGCTGGGAGCCGCGCGCACGCGACTTCCCTCGCCGCAACCGGCTGATCTCGGGGCTCGCCGCCGGCGTCGTCGTGGTCGAAGCGGCGGAGCGTTCCGGTTCGCTCATCACCGCAAGACTCGCCGGCGAACAGGGCCGTGAAGTTTTCGCGGTGCCCGGCTCTCCCGCCGATCCGCGCGCCGGCGGCACCAACCGCCTCATCAAGCAGGGCGCGACCCTTGTTACCTCGGCGGCGGACGTGATCGAAAATCTCAAACCGATGCTTGGTCTCAGCCAGCCTGTCGTCGCGCGCGAGCCGGAGATTGTGATTCCCGCCGAACCGTCGCCGACAGGCGACGAACTACGTGAACGGATTACCGGCCTCCTCGGTAGCGCCCCCGTCACGCTCGATGACCTGGTGCGCGAATCCGGCGCGAAGGCCGGCGACGTGCAGGTCGCGCTGCTGGAACTGGAACTCGCAGGCCGCATCGAGCACCACGGCGGCGGGCTGGTTTCGCTGATCTGACGGCTCAGGCGATTCGACGCTTCTCGGCGGGCGGTCCGCCTCCGGACTGCTCGACGGCCTCCATTCGGGCAAGATCGAGGAGGTAGGACAGCGCCCCGAGGTTGTGCTTGCGGGCCAGCCGCCCCATCTCAGCGCTCATGGCGGCGATATAGGCCGCTACCTCTTCCGGGCGGGTTTTCCCGCCTTCTGAGCCTGTTTCCGTCATGGTCCGCCCGCAAAAGACCTGAGAATCGCAGCCTATATCATAGGTTGTATCGTTTCAATATTTCCCTCGATGCGCGAAACGGTCAGAAGGCCTTAATCGTTCCGCTTTAGGCAGGCGATTTGACTATGCCAGCCGATCTCACCATGTTCCCGCCGCCGCGCGGGGCCGCGGGCTCAATTTCCCCTCGTTCGCGAGAAAGTTTCGGACGCTGATGAACGTCGTCATTGTCGAGTCGCCCGCCAAGGCGAAGACGATCAACAAATACCTCGGCCCCGGCTTCGAGGTGCTGGCCTCCTATGGCCATGTCCGCGACCTGCCCCCGAAAGACGGCTCGGTCGCGCCCGACGACGACTTCAGGATGATCTGGCAGGTGGACGGCAAGGCCCAGAAGCGGCTCGCCGAAATCGCCGCCGCGGTGAAGGGCGCGGACCGCCTGATCCTCGCCACCGACCCAGACCGCGAAGGCGAAGCGATTTCCTGGCACGTGCTTGAAGTGCTCAAAGAGAAGCGCGCGCTGAAAGACCAGAAAGTCGATCGCGTGGTCTTCAACGCGATCACCAAGGCTGCCGTACAGGAGGCCATGGCGCACCCGCGCGAGATCGACCACTCGCTGGTCGACGCCTATCTCGCCCGCCGCGCGCTTGATTACCTCGTCGGCTTCACACTTTCCCCCGTGCTGTGGCGCAAATTGCCCGGCGCGCGCTCCGCCGGCCGCGTGCAGTCGGTGGCGCTCCGCCTCGTCTGCGATCGCGAGCGCGAAATCGAGGCGTTCAAGCCGCAGGAATACTGGTCGGTAGCGGCCCTGCTCGCGACCCCGCGCGGCGACGCCTTCGAGGCGCGCCTGGTCGGCGCCGACGGCAAGAAGATTTCGCGTCTCGATGTCGGCTCTGAGCGCGAAGCGCGCGATTTCGAGAAGGCACTGAACGCCGCGAAGTATAAGGTTGCCTCGATCGAGGCGAAGCCCGCAAAGCGCAACCCCTACCCGCCGTTCACGACCTCGACCTTGCAGCAGGAAGCGAGCCGCAAGCTCGGCTTCGCGCCGTCGCACACCATGCGGCTCGCGCAGCGTCTTTACGAAGGCATCGAACTCGACGGCGAGACCACCGGCCTCATCACATATATGCGTACCGACGGCATCGATCTCGCGCCGGAAGCGATCGCACAGGCGCGCGACGTGATCTCGTCGGACTACGGTAAGAATTATCTTCCGGATGCCCCGCGCATCTATAAGAACAAGTCGAAGAACGCGCAGGAAGCCCACGAAGCAATTCGCCCGACCGATCTACGCCGCCACCCGAAAGAAATGGCGCGCAAGTTAGACGCCGATCAGTCTCGCCTCTACGAGTTGATCTGGACCCGCACACTCGCTTGCCAGATGGAAAGCGCGGAGCTGGAGCGCACCACTGTCGAAATCGAAGCGAGCGTCGCAAGCGGCAGCTACAAGCTCGTGAACCTGCGCGCGACCGGCACGGTCGTGAAGTTCGACGGCTTCCTCACGCTTTACAACGAAAGCCGCGACGACGACTTCGAGGACGAGGACGCGCGCCGCCTGCCCGCGATGAGCGAAGGCGAAGCGCTGAAAAAGAACGAACTTAAGATTGAGCAGCACTTCACCGAGCCGCCGCCGCGTTTCTCCGAAGCGTCTCTCGTGAAACGCATGGAAGAACTCGGCATCGGCCGTCCTTCGACCTACGCGTCGATCCTGCAAGTGCTGCGCGACCGCGGCTACACCCGCCTCGACAAAAAGCGCATCATTCCGGAGGACAAGGGCCGCATCGTCGTCGCGTTCCTCGAATCCTACTTCCCGCGCTATGTCGAATACGAATTCACCGCCGATCTCGAAGAGAAGCTCGACGAAGTCGCGAACCACGAACTCGATTACAAGAAAGTGCTGCGCGATTTCTGGACCGGCTTCACCGGCGCGGTCGCGGAGACGAAGGACCTGCGCATCAAGGAAGTCATCGACGTCCTCGATGCGTTGCTCAACGAGCACAATTTCCCGCCGAAAGCCGACGGCTCCGATCCGCGCGCCTGCCCACAATGCGGCACCGGCCGCCTCGGCCTGAAGGTCGGCAAGTTCGGCGCCTTCATCGGCTGCTCGAATTATCCCGAGTGCCGCTTCACCCGCGCGCTGACCGCGCCGGGCGAAGGCGAACTCGCGGCGACCAAAGAACTCGGCGAAGATCCTGAGACCAAGAAGATGGTCACTGTACGCTCCGGCCGCTTCGGTCCCTACATTCAGCTCGGCGAAGCCGAGGACACCGGCGAGAAAACCAAAGGCGGCAAGCCGGTTCTGACGAAGCCCAAGCGCGCGAGCATTCCGAAGAATTTCGACGCGCATGAACTCGACTTCGACACGGCGCTCGATTTGCTCAAGCTTCCGCGCGAAGTCGGCAAGCACCCCGAGAGCGGCGAACCGATTCTTGCGGGCTATGGCCGCTTCGGTCCTTACGTGAAGCATCAGGATACTTACGCGAGCCTGACCGACGGCGACGAAGTGCTGACCGTTGGCCTCAATCGCGCGGTGACGCTGATCGCTGAAAAGATCGCGCGCGGTCCGGGCCGCGGACGCCGCAAGCCGCAGGGCCGCCCCTTGGGCGATCATCCGGCGCTCGGCGGACCGGTCACGCAGCACGAAGGCAAATACGGTCCTTACGTCTCGCACAACAAGGTCAACGCGACCATTCCGGCCGCGACCGATCCGGCGACGATCTCGCTCGAGGAAGCGGTCGCGCTGATCGACGCGCGCGCGGGCAAGAGCGGCAAGAAGCCCGCAAAAGCGAAGAAAACGAACGGCGCCGGCGAAGAAGCCGTCGCGCCAAAGAAGAAAGCCGCCGCCAAGAAACCGGCGGCGAAGAAGAAAGCCGCGCCGAAGAAGAAAAAGAAAAGCGACGACACCGGCGAAACAGCGCTGGAAGAATAGTCGTACTACATCAATAGCGTCGTCCCCGCGAAAGCGGGGATCCATAACCCCGGCCTGAGAGAATCGAGAAACAGGGGTTTATGGGTCCCGGCTCGCGCTCGACTTCGTCTCGCTTGGCCGGGACGACGAACATTTGCGTCGCAAAGACGTTGAATGCACCATCACTTCAGAAAACAGACTCAAACCTTGTCCAAAAAACCCAAAAAGAAATTCAAAGACCCGAAGCCGCACGGCGCATTGCCGTCGCGGGAAGAACTCCTTGCCTTCATCACCGAGCGCGGCGGCGATGTCTCGAAGCGCGACATCATCCGCGCCTTCCGTCTGGACAGCGCCGGCAAAGCCGAACTGAAAACGCTGCTGCGCGATCTGAAAAGCGAAGGCGAAGTCCGTGGCCGCCGCCGCAAGATGACCGCCGCGGGCCATGTCGCCGCGACCGTCATGGCAAGCGTGGTCGCGCGCGACAGCGACGGCGAATTGCTCGCCGAGCCGCTCGACTGGGACGAAGAAGATTTCGGCGCTGCACCCCGCATCCGCCTGATCTTCGGGCGCAAGCCAAGCGCCGGCCCTGCCCCCGGCATCGGCGACCGCGTGCTCCTCCGCACGCAGAAAACCGAAGACGACGAAGACGCGCCCTATACCGGCCGCGTCATCAAGCTCCTCGAAAAAGCGCAGAAACAGATTCTCGGCATCTATCGCAAGTTCGCGCAAGGCGGCGGACGGCTGGTGCCGGTCGACAAAAAATCCTTGGGCCGCGAAATCGCGATCCCGTCCGGCATGGAAAACGGCGCGGAAGACGGAGATCTCGTCACCGCCGATCCGATGCCGCAACGCGCCTTCGGCCTGGCGACCGCGAAAGTGCGCGAGCGTCTCGGCTCGATCAAATCCGAAAAAGCCGTCAGCCTGATTGCGATTCACGCGCACGGCATTCCGAACAACTTTCCGAACGCGGTGATCGCCGAAGCCGAGAAAGGCCGCCCCGCGACGCTCGACGACCGCGAAGACTGGCGCGCGCTTCCTCTCGTCACCATCGACCCTGCGGATGCAAAAGATCACGACGATGCGGTGCACGCGGCAGCCGACGACAATCCGGAAAATCGCGGCGGCTTCGTACTGAGCGTCGCGATCGCCGATGTCGCGCATTACGTGACGCCGGACTCTGCGATGGATCGCGAAGCGCTCCTGCGCGGCAATTCGGTCTATTTCCCAGACCGCGTCGTGCCGATGCTGCCCGAGCGCATCTCGAACGATCTGTGCTCGCTGCGCCCGGATGAAGATCGCGCGGCGTTAGCCATCCGCATGATCATCAACGCGAATGGCCGCAAGCTGCGTCATTCCTTCCATCGCGTATTGATGCGCTCGCAGGCGAAACTTTCCTATCAGCAGGCGCAGGCCGCGATCGACGGCAGGCCCGACGACACCACGCAGCCGCTCCTGAAAGACGTGCTCGAGCCATTGTGGGCCGCCTATCACGCATTGGCGAAGGCGCGCGACGCGCGTGAGCCGCTCGCGCTCGACATTCCCGAGCGCAAGCTCGTGCTCAATCCCGACGGCACACTCAATCGCGTCACCACACCGGAGCGTCTCGACGCGCATCGCCTGATCGAAGAGTTCATGATTCTGGCGAACGTCGCCGCTGCAGAGACTGCGGAAGCCAAACGCACGCCGATCGTCTATCGCGTGCATGACGGTCCTTCGCTTGAAAAGGCCGCGGCACTGCGCGATTTCCTTCACTCGATCGGCATGACGCTCCCGAAAACGGATCAACTCAGCCCCGCCCTCTTCAACCGCGTGCTCGCGCGCGTCAAAAACACCGAATATGAGCGGCTGGTGAACGAAGTCGTGCTGCGCTCGCAGGCGCAGGCCGAATACTCGGCGAACAATTACGGTCACTTCGGTCTCACGCTGCGCCGTTACGCACATTTCACTTCGCCGATCCGCCGCTACGCGGATCTGATCGTGCACCGCTCGCTGATCAGTGCGCTCGATCTTGGCAACGATGGCCTCGCGAACGGGATTACGGCGGAGGGTCTGGAAGAGACAGCGGCACGTATTTCCGCGGCCGAGCGCCGCGCCATGGCAGCCGAGCGCGAAACCGTCGACCGTCTGATCGCGCATTACATGGCCGACCGCGTTGGCGCACATTTCCGCGGCGTGGTCTCGGGCGTTACCCGCGCCGGATTGTTCGTGAAGATCGATGAGATCGGCGCCGATGGCTTCGTGCCGGCGCGCACCATCGGCAACGAGTTCTTCGCCTATCACGAAGCGCTGCAAGCGCTGGTCGGCGACCGCTCCGGCGAAGCCTACCGGCTTGGTGACATCGTCGAGGTCAAGCTCGTCGAGGCCGTCCCGGTCGCGGGTGCGCTCCGCTTCGAACTTCTGTCCGAGGGCCGTTACGACCTAAAAACGACCCGGAAAACGCGCAGTCCCGGCGGACCGCATGGCCATCGTGGCAGTCATGCGCCCGGCGAGCGGCAAAACGCCCCGAAGCGTGGCAAATACGGCCGTCCGGTGCCACATAAGGGCGGCAAAGGCGGCAAACACAAAGGCAAGAAGCGATGAACGAAAAGCGCAGTCTCGGTCTGGCGGTGAAGCGCGGCTTTCTGTGCCGCTGCCCGAACTGCGGCGAAGGCAAGCTGTTCGGCAAATTTCTCAAGGTCGTCGACGAGTGCGCGGTCTGCCACGAGGAGTTTCGCCATCATCGCGCCGATGACGCGCCTGCTTATCTCGTGATCCTGATCGTCGGCCATATCATTGTGCCGTCGGCGTTGTGGATGGAGCAACTGTTCCACCCGCCCTATTGGCTCGCCTTCTCGATCTGGCTACCGCTGACGCTGATTCTTTCGCTCACGCTCCTACAACCGATGAAGGGCGTCATCGTCGGCTGGCAATGGGCGCAGCGCATGCATGGCTTCGATCCGAACCATCAGGACGAAATCGAGCTGATGAAAGATGCGCGATGAGCGACGTCGCGAAGCAGCTCTCCGAACGCGAGCGCGTCAAGCTCGGACCCGGCTCCGGCATTTCGCCGAAGCCGCGCGATGCCGCGACACTCATTCTGATCGACCGTTCCGGAAAAGCGCCGCGCGTGCTGATGGGCAAACGCCATCACAGTCATAAATTCATGCCGGGCAAATATGTATTTCCGGGCGGCCGTCTCGACGCCGCCGACCGCGCCATGAAACCGATCGACGAACTTTGCGAGGCCTGCGTGCGGCGCTTGGGCCAGCATGTCGTCAAATGGACCGAAGGCCGTGGCCGCGCGCTTGCGCTCGCTTCCATCCGCGAGACCGCGGAAGAAACCGGCCTCTTGATCGGCAAGGAAGATGCGAATGGCGTGGATTCCAAAGCCGACGCGTGGAAGCCTTTCGTCAGCAAGAAAATCCGTCCTTCGCTTTCCGCCCTCACCTTCGTCGCGCGCGCGATCACGCCGCCCAAGCGCCCGAAGCGTTTCGACACGCGCTTCTTTCTGGCCGACCGTCAGGCAATCGGCGCGGAGATTGGCGGCATCGTCGGTCCCGATACCGAACTCGTCTCGCTCGACTGGCTCACCTTCGACGATGCGCTCGGCGTCGAGTTGCCGAACATCACCAAGGTCGTGCTGAAAGATATCGCCGAGCGGCTGAAGACCGGCGAGATCGCGCGCCCCGCGCCGTTCTATTTCTTCCGGAACGGCGGCTTCCAGCGCAAGCTGCTAGACTGATCGCCGTGACCAAAGGCGAAGCGGAAAAAGCGATCCGGCAACTTTGCCATCAATGGCGAAGGATGGAAGGTCTTTCCCATACGCCCGAGAACGATCTCAACTTCTCTGCTTTTTATGATTGGGTCGCACGAAATCACGCGGCCAAGCTCGAATTCAAAACTACCTCGGACGTCAGATACAACGTCCAGATATGGTTTGATCGGGAGTTTCGTAGAATTTAGCAGCGGCGGAATTTGCGCAGCGGCCCGCCGTCGGTGGTCGGCGGCTGCTCCATGGTCTGGTTGTCAGCGGAGAAATTGCTGAACACCGTATTCACGTAAGGCGGCTTCCAGCGGACGTCGATCGCATTATCGAGTTGCCGGACTTCCAGAACTTCGAGCGTCCGCGACGGCGTGCCGTTGTTGAATGCGACCACGAGCTTGGTTTCCGTGAAGGTGTAGGTGCCGAAGGAACTGCACCAGCGGCCTAGTAACGCCTGAATCGGCTGATCCCGGTTGCCCGCCGGCGCTCCGCCCTGCGCGAACCCCGCGGCGATGGAAACGGCAAGAAACAGCCCGCTCAGGCTCAGTCTGAATGCGCGCATAGTGCCCCCGTTACGCGAAAAAGCGCGTAATCGTAGTGCGGCGCCGGGCTGCGCTCCAGCCCCGGAAACGGCCGGAATCTCTTCCTTGACTTACCGGCGGCGGCCGCTAGGTTGCCGCCAAATTCGGGCCTTCGGCCCCCTTTTCCAGGACATTTGCAATGGCCAAGGCAGTCACCCTCAAGATCAAGCTCGTCTCGACGGCCGACACCGGCTTCTATTACGTGACGAAGAAGAACTCGCGCACCATGACCGAGAAGATGGTCAAGAAGAAATACGACCCGGTCGCGAAGAAGCACGTCGAGTTCAAGGAAGCGAAGATCAAGTAATTCGCGTCCGCGCAGCCGGAACGAAAGAAAGGCGCCCTTTTGGGGCGCCTTTTTCAGTTTCAGTGCTCTGAGGATTAGGTGGCCGGCAGGCAAAGAAAGAGGAGGCCTCTCATCTCGCACCTGCCGGCCGAACCCCACGGACCCAGGAGATGCGGCGGACCTGAGCATTCCGTAGGGTTAGCTGGAAGTAAAAACGTGCGTTGAACGTAGCGGAGCGCCCACCAAAGGCAATGACGAATCAAAGGCTTGGGCGGCGAATCGCGCGGTTACCTAAAAGGATAACCTTACCCGGGAACCCCGTTAAGTATGGAACAGCCTGATGACGTTCAGGCAGCGTCGGCGACGACCCGGTTTCGGCCGTCGCGCTTGGCGCGGTAGAGCGCCTCGTCCGCCCGCTTCAGGATCATGGCGGCGTTGTCTTCCGGCGTGGAGCGCGCCGCAATTCCGATCGAGATCGTGACCTCGATCTGCTTTTCGCCCTTCTGGATCGGAAAGAGGTCGCCCGCGACCCGGCGGCGGATGCGTTCCGCGACCATGGTGGCGACGCCGATGTCGGTATCCGGCATCACGACCACGAATTCCTCGCCGCCATAGCGGCAGGCGAGATCGATCCCGCGGATGCAGGCCCGCAGCCGATCCGAGAAATCACGCAACACGTCGTCGCCGGCGTCGTGGCCATAGCTGTCGTTGATCGACTTGAAATAGTCGATGTCGAGCAGGAGCACCGAAAGCGATTTCCCGCGCGCGGCCGAGCGGTCGACCAGCGTTCCGACATGGCTCTCCATGTAGCGGCGGTTGTAGAGGCCGGTGAGCGCGTCGGTGACGGCCATTTCCATCGAAGTCTGGACGCTGTCGCGGAGCCGCTCGGTATAGCGCTTGCGCTTGATCTGGCTGCGCACGCGCGCAACCAGCTCGTTTTTATCAATCGGACGGACGACGTAATCGTTCGCGCCGAGATCGAGACCGCGCAGGAGCCGCGCCTGATCACCCGGCTCGGTGGTGAGCAGGATCGGCAGATGCCGCGTACGCTCGAGCGAGCGCACCTGTCCGCACAGGCGGAGCGCATCGAAGTTCTGAAGATCGAGATTGAGCAGCAAAAGATCGTAGCCGCCGTCGGCGAGCCGGAATAGCGCTTCCTGCGGATTGCTTTCGACATCGACCGCATGCTTGCCGGCCAGCGCATCGTGCAGCCGTTCGGCCGAGGATTGGCGATCGTCGACGATGAGAATCTTGCCGCCCTCGCCGGTCTCGTTCGTCGTATCCGCGACGTCCGGCGTGACGCCGATCTCGTGCGAGGTCACCGCGCGCATGCGCAATTCGTCGATGACGACCTTGAGACGCGACAGCGAACGCACGCGCGTAATCAGTGCAAGATCGTTCACCGGCTTGGTCAGGAAATCGTCGGCGCCGGCTTCCAGGCCGCGCACGCGGTCGGACGGCTGGTCGAGCGCCGTCACCATCACGATCGGAATATGCAGCGTCGCGGCCGAGCTTTTCAGCCGACGCGCGGTCTCAAACCCGTCCATGCCCGGCATCATCACGTCGAGCAAGATGATGTCGCAAAGGCCGCGCTCGGCGATATCGATCGCTTCCGCGCCGGAGGTCGCAGTGACAACCTCGAAATACTCCGCCGAAAGCCGCACCTCGAGCAATTTGAGATTGGCGCGAACGTCGTCGACGATCAGAACACGGGCACTCATTTCGGCTCAGTCCTTCGCGAAATGGCGCACGGTTTCGAGAAACTTGGAAACGGAAATCGGCTTCGAGAGATAGGCTTCGCAGCCGCCTTCTCGGATGCGCTCCTCGTCACCCTTCATCGCAAATGCAGTGACCGCGACGACCGGGATCGAGCGAAGCTCCTCGTCCTCTTTCAGCCACTTCGTGACCTCGAGACCGGAGACTTCGGGAAGCTGGATATCCATGATGATCAGATCGGGCTTGTGCTTGCGCGCAAGATCCAGCGCCTCGATCCCATTGCGGGTCTCGATGGTCTGATAGCCGTGCGCCTCAAGGAGATCGTGAAAGAGCTTCATATTAAGCTCGTTGTCTTCCACGATCAGGACAGTCTTCGCCATCCCGCCACTTCCCCGTCCACCGAGCGAGCCGTTGTAGCGCACTCGAAAATTTACGTCCCCGAATCGCTTGCCGACATTCGATGATCGCGCAAACTGCCGGCAAACTCGATAAACGCCGCCCGGAGGGCCAAAAAGGTCAGGCTTTCGGCACCGTTCGACATCGGGATGCTTCTTCCGGCATCCTGCGGAAACCGTAAAAGACAAACATTACGGAAGTGGAAATGCCTATTTCGCGCGGAAAATCGTCCTTAACGAAACCGGAAGCCGAGGCGATCGGCGTCGCGGGCTTGAGCTGGCTGGCAGCAGACCCCGAACGGATCGGGCGATTTCTTGCGATCACTGGCCTTGGGCCGGAGAACATGCGCGCCGCGGCGCGCGATCCGTCGTTCCTGCCCGCGCTGCTCGACTACCTGCTCGCGAATGAAACGGATCTGGTAGCCTTCGCTGAGGAGATGAACCTTGACCCTGTACGGGTGCGGGGCGCGCGCGACCTGCTTTCGCCTCCGGTTGTGCTTTAGCGCTTGGGCGCCGCAGGCGGGTTGCAAGGCTTCTGAGGCAATAACTCGACGCTCTGCAATTTGCCCTTGAGCGCGAAGTTTCCGTAGTTCAGCCGCAGCGCGCTCGAAATGCCGTTTTCATAGAGATCGAACGCGAGCGTATAAGCCGGCAAACGATCGGCTGTACCCATCTCGAAATAGCTCGTTGCCACCGGATAGCGCTTCAGATTCTTAAGCGCCGGTGCGAGCGGTTGCTCATTTGTACCAGGTCGAATCGCTTCGCCGATGACGGTCAGCGTTTCGTAAATCTTTCGGCCGTCCGGCGCGCCGTCATAGATATTCGCCGAGACCAGTTTCTCTCCGCGCTCGGCGGCGGCGAGCAAAGTTCGGGTGTGTTCCGTCGGCATGAATATCTTGCCATGCAAGACGAAACTCGCGGCCTTGGGCTTTGTAACACGCACTGCAAGGCTGTCGTTTTTCTGCCGCGTGACCGAACCGATCACGTCTTCCCGGATCTCGCGGTTGACGAAATTCTGCGTCTTGAAGCGATAGCTCGCGGAATTTCCGCTTTCCCAGCTTTCGCTTCGGAGATCGCTGATCGTTTCCTGTCCCTCACCGGTGTCGAGCGCGGTCACCTGCCGGAGCGTGATCGTGTAACCCTCGCACGCACTACCCGTAAGCTGGAACGCGATCCGCCCACGGGCCTTGTCGACCTGCGTCCCCGGCTTTTCGGCATCGAGCGAAAGATCGTAGATCGCTCGATGCGGGATGAGCGGCATCGCGAATGTCGAGTTCGAGGAAAACGCGAGCACCAAGGCAAGAGCAGAAATTCGGCGAAGCATTCAATTCTCCGGGCGGCGCTTGCACCTTGCAGGACGATCCGCCAAAACTAAGACGGATCACGGGGACCGGATAATGGCTAGCGAAATCGAACTGCGATTGCAAAAGCTCGGCATCGCCCTGCCGAAGCCCGCCGCCCCGGTCGCAAATTACGTCGGTGCGGTCGTTGCCGGAAACCTGCTGGTCGTTTCCGGCCAACTTCCAATCGGTCCCGGCGGTATTACGATCAAAGGCAAGCTTGGTGCGGAGGTCACGGAAGCGCAGGGCAAGGAAGCCGCGCGCCTCTGCGCGATCAATATTCTGGCGCAGGCCAAGGCCGTGCTCGGCGATCTATCGCGCATCAAGCGCTGCATTCGCCTCGGCGGCTTCGTCAATGCCTTGAGCGATTATCAAGCCGTTCCACAGGTCATCAATGGCGCCTCCGATCTCATGGTGGAAGCGCTTGGCGACGCAGGGAAACACGCCCGTTACGCGATCGGCGTCGCGCAACTTCCGCTCGACGCGCCGGTCGAAGTCGAAGCCATGTTCGAGATTTCCTGAATGGCACCTGCGTGGCTGACGGCGCGTCCGGTCGCCCATCGCGGGCTGCACGGGAACGGCATTATCGAGAACTCGCTCTCCGCGGCGCGGGCAGCGGCCGAGGCCAATTACGCGATCGAAGTCGATCTGCAACTTTCAAAAGACGGCGAAGTCTTCGTCTTTCACGACAGCGCGATGGATCGCCTGACCGCGGAAGAAGGCAAGCTCAAGGAACGCCCGGCGGCGGAACTGAAGTCGATCAAACTGAAAGGCTCGGACGACACGATTCCTACCCTCGCCGATCTCCTGCAACTCGTCGCCGGCAAGGTCCCGCTGGTGCTCGAATTGAAGAGCGACTGGAACGGCGATACGGCACTCGTCAGCAAGGTCGCAGCACAGCTCGCGGGCTATCAAGGCCCTGCCGCCGTGATGTCGTTCGATCCCGATCTCGTCGCGGCGCTGCGAAAACAGGCGCCGCATCTCACGCGCGGCATCGTCGCGGAGCGCTGGTATCTCCACCCGTCATGGAATTTCCTGAGCTTTTGGCGGAAGCGCTATCTCGCGCAGCTTCTGCACCTGCCTTGGAGCCGGCCGCATTTCGTCGCCTACGCGCAGTTCGACATGCCCGCGGCCGCACCTTTGATCGCGCGGCGGCTGTTCGGTCTGCCGCTATTGAGCTGGACCGTGCGGCTGGAGCGTGAGCGCGCGCGCGTCACCAGATGGGTCGACCAGATCATTTTCGAGCATATCAGGCCTTAGTCCAACGCCCTTGAGCCGCCGCAGAGATAGGCGACAATGGCTGGAATGAGCCAATCTCCGAAATTTCAGGTCCGCGTGGAGCCGTCGATCCTTGCGATCGCCGAGCACGATTGGGATTCCTGCGCCAAGGGATTCCGCGCGTTTGCGGAATCAGAATGCGAAGCGCCGGAATCATTTTCTCAAGTCCTTGAATCAAAACTTGAAGACGAATTCGCCGACCCGAATAACCCATTCGTTTTGCACGCCTTTTTAGCCGCCCTCGAAACCTCGAAATCGGTCGGCGGCAGAAGCGGCTGGCTCCCGCAGCACCTCGTCGTCGAAGACGAAAACGGAGAAATCTTCGCGGTTGCGCCCTGCTATCTGAAGGCGCACAGCCAAGGCGAATATGTTTTCGATCACGGCTGGGCCGACGCGTACGAGCGCGCGGGCGGAAATTATTACCCGAAGTTGCAGGTCGCAGTACCTTTCACACCGGTCACCGGCCCTCGCCTGCTCGTGAAAGCGAGCCCGCACGCGGAAGCCGCGCGCAACGCGCTGGTCGCGGGCATGGTCGAGCTTTGCAAAATGCGCAAGGCGTCTTCGGTTCACGTCACTTTTGCGCAGAAAAGCGAGTGGGACTTTCTAACCGGCGCCGGAATGCTCGCGCGCACCGACCGGCAATTCCATTGGCATAATCGCGGCTACAATACCTTCGACGATTTTCTCGCGGCGCTCTCGTCTAACAAACGCAAGACCATCCGCCGCGAGCGGCGCGAGGCGCAGGCAAGCGGCATCGAAATCGTCCGCCTCACGGGAAGCGATCTTACCGAGTCAGTATGGGACGCATTTTTCGAGTTCTACATGGACACCGGCTCGCGCAAATGGGGGCGCCCCTATCTGACGCGCGAATTCTTTTCACAGATCGGCGAAAAGCTCGCGGACAAAATCCTGCTCGTCATGGCGAAGCGCAACGGCAGTTACATCGCAGGCGCGCTCAATCTGCTCGGTAGCGGGACGATCTACGGCCGCAACTGGGGCGCGATCGAACATCACCCATTCCTGCATTTCGAGGTCTGTTACTATCAGGCCATCGAATACGCGATCGAACGCGGGCTGCAATCGGTCGAAGCGGGCGCGCAAGGTGAGCATAAGCTGTTACGCGGCTATGTACCGGTTCTGACCTATTCCGCGCACTACATTGCGAACCCGGCGCTGCGCCGCGCGATCGACGACTATCTCGAGCGCGAACGCGAATATGTCGAAGCCGAGCGCGAGCAGCTTGCGGAAGCCGCACCCTACAAACGGGCCGCGACTTAGGCTATTGCAGGATCGAATTCACGGGACGGAAATCATGGCCGAATACGACAACAACAATATCTTTGCGAAAATCCTGCGCGGCGAGCTGCCCGCGCATAAAGTTTATGAAGACGAACACACGCTCGCGTTCCTCGACATCATGCCGCGCGCGCCCGGCCACACGCTGATCATCCCGAAGAAGCCCGCCCGCAATCTCCTGGATGTCGATTCTGAATCGCTGGCGCACGTGATTAAGACCGCGAAGAAAATCGCGATCGCGGGCAAGAAGGCGTTCAATGCCGATGGCGTGACTATGCAGCAATTCAACGAGGCTGCCGGCGGCCAGGTCGTGTTCCATCTGCACGTGCACATCATTCCGCGCCACAAGGATGTGCCGATGAAACCGCCGGCAAGCGCGATGGAAAAGCCGGAAGTGCTCGCCGAGCACGCGAAGCTGTTGAAGGCGGCCTTAGCGGAATAACACCGCGCCGCCGACGATCACGATCTCGCCCACGATAACGCCGGCAAGCACCGAGCGTCTGATCAGGAAATAGCCAGCGACACCGGCAGCAATCGACGCGAGCCGGATCCACAACGGCACGCCCGCGAGATCGCCGGTCGGAAACAGCACCAGCCGCGCGATCACGCCCGCGAGCAGCGCGGTCGCGATTGCACGTACCAGGATCAAGACTTCGCTGTCCTCGTCGAGCCGCCGTGAGAACAAGACAGCCGCGAAGCGAAAAACATCCGTCGGCAAGAAGCCTGCGACCAGCACCAAGAGATAGGCGTAGAGCATCGGATCGGTGAGGCTCATGTGCGCGCCCTCTGCCATCGTCCTACGGCATATGCCGCCCCGCCCGCGATCGCACCGATCCATAACAGATCGAGCGAGCCGCCGAACTGCGCGACAACAGGGGTCAGCCCAAGTCCGAAAACCAATGCGGAGCGGTCGACGAGATCGCGCGCGTTGCGGACCAATTGCAACAGGAACGAAATCGGCGTGAGAAACACGAGGCCGTTCGCGAGCGCCTGCGGCAACGTACCGGCCAGCAGATAGCCGACAACGGTCGTGGCGACGCTGCCCCAGAGAAAGTAATTCGACAGCCCGAGGAAGAACGGCATTCGCGCATAGGCGGGTAACGGCGGCACAAGCCGGATGCTTTCGACCCATGCGCTGACCGCGACGAAGTGCGACGCAAACAGTTGCGTGCCGAGCCCGCTCCGCCCCCGGATCATCGGCATGATCGACGCGACGATGGGAAAGAACCGCACCGACGAAAGCCCAACCGCGAGCGCGATCACCGGCGCCGGACTTCCCGCCGCGAAACCGCCGACGATCAAGAGCTGCGCCGGCAGCGCCCAGACGATCACAGTGGAAAGCAGTGCTGCGCCCAGCGGGAATCCGATGTCGCGGATAAGCCCACCGAAACCGATAAAGCCCGCGAACAGCACAATGCCTTGAACGGAAAGCCGCCCCGCTTTCGCGCCGCGCCAGAACCAGACGCGCGCGCTTTCCTCGGGCGCGTCTGCTGGTTGCGGTGCGCCGTTTTCTGCTTGCTCGGTCACGGGAAAATCGCGGGTGTTACAATTACGCCGCAACCATACAGAACGGCGCGCCTGTCACAAGCGCGCCGCATGCATTTCTGGATTGCCGTGAGGCGTCAGACGTTGACGAGCGGCTTCGATCCGGAATCGCCGGAACCATCGTCTTTCTTCGGCGTCTTCCGGGCGCGCTTGGCGCTTTTCGCAACGTCTTCCTCGGGCTTCGGCGTGACCGGGCCTTCCGGATACTCGAAAGCGAGCACCGGCTGGCCTTCCTCCTCGCGGACGACGACACGGACATGGCCGCCATCCTTGAGCTTGCCAAACAGCACTTCGTCGGCGAGCGGCTTCTTGACGTTCTCCTGGATCACGCGGGCCATCGGCCGCGCACCCATCATCTCGTCGTAGCCGCGGTCGATCAGCCACTTCTTCGCCTCGTCCGAGAGCGCGATGGTGACACCGCGGTCGGCAAGCTGCGCTTCCAACTGAAGCACGAACTTCTCGACCACCTGCCCGATGATCTCGGTCGAAAGATGCGAGAAGGGAATGATCGCATCGAGACGGTTGCGGAATTCCGGCGAGAAAAGCCGGTTGATCGCCTCCGCGTCGTCGCCTTCCCGTTTCTGGCGCGTGAAGCCGAACGCAGCTTTCGCCATGTCGGATGCGCCAGCATTGGTCGTCATGATGAGAATGACGTTGCGGAAGTTTATCGACTTGCCGTTGTGGTCGGTGAGCTTGCCGTGATCCATGACCTGCAGGAGCACGTTGAAGAGGTCCGGATGCGCCTTCTCGATTTCGTCGAGCAGCACCACGCAATGCGGGTTCTGGTCCACGCCGTCGGTGAGCAAGCCGCCCTGATCGAAGCCGACATAACCCGGAGGCGCGCCGATCAGGCGCGAAACCGTATGCCGCTCCATGTACTCGGACATATCGAAGCGCAGGAGTTGCACGCCGAGGCTTTCGGCGAGTTGCTTGGCGACTTCGGTTTTGCCGACACCGGTCGGACCCGAGAACAGATAGGCGCCGATCGGCTTCTCCGGCTCGCGCAGGCCCGCGCGCGCGAGCTTGATCGCGGCGGTGAGCGCCTGGATCGCCTTGTCCTGACCGAACACAACGTTCTTGAGACCGGTCTCGAGGTTAGAGAGCACGATCGCATCGTCCTTGGAGACTGTCTTCGGCGGGATGCGCGCCATGGTGGCGACGGTCGCCTCGATTTCCTTGATGCCGATGGTCTTCTTGCGCTTCGTCTCAGCGACCAGCATCTGCGCCGCGCCGGACTCGTCGATGATGTCGATCGCCTTGTCCGGCAGCTTGCGGTCGTGGATGTAGCGCACGGAGAGATCGACCGCCGCCTTGATCGCGTCGTTGGTGTAGCGGAGCTTGTGGAAGTCCTCGAAGTACGGCTTCAGGCCTTTCAGGATTTCGACCGCGTCTTCCGGCGTCGGTTCGTTGACGTCGATCTTCTGGAAGCGGCGCACCAGCGCGCGGTCCTTCTCGAAGTGCTGGCGATATTCCTTGTAGGTCGTCGAGCCGATGCAGCGGATCGAGCCGGATGCAAGCGCGGGTTTCAAAAGATTCGAAGCATCCATCGCGCCGCCGGAAGTCGCACCGGCGCCGATCACGGTATGGATTTCGTCGATGAACACGATCGCATTCGGATGCGCCTCGAGCTCCTTGATGACCTGCTTCAGCCGCTCCTCGAAGTCGCCGCGATAGCGCGTGCCCGCGAGCAGCGAACCCATGTCGAGCGAGAACACGGTGGCGCCCTTGAGCACCTCCGGCACTTCCTCGTTCACGATGCGCAGCGCAAGACCTTCGGCGATCGCCGTCTTGCCGACGCCGGGATCGCCGACATAAAGCGGATTGTTTTTCTGGCGGCGGCAGAGCACCTGGATCGTGCGCGCGATTTCGCTGGCGCGGCCGATCAGCGGATCGATCTTGCCTTCCTTCGCCTTCTTGTTGAGGTTGACGCAATAGGCTTCGAGCGCATCGGTTTTCTTTTTCTGCTCCTCGCCCGGCTTCGCGTCGGTCTCGTCCTCCGCGCCGCGTACGGGCTTGCTTTCCGACACGCCCGGGCGCTTCGCAATTCCGTGGCTGATGTAGTTCACCGCGTCGTAGCGAGTCATCTCCTGCTCTTGCAGGAAATAGGCGGCATGGCTTTCACGCTCGGCGAAGATCGCAACGAGCACGTTCGCGCCCGTCACCTCTTCGCGGCCCGAAGACTGCACATGAATGACCGCGCGCTGGATCACACGCTGGAAACCGGCGGTCGGCTTGGAATCCTCGCCGGCCTCGACGACGAGATTGTCGAGTTCGCCGTCGATGTAATCGACCAGATTGCGCTTCAACTTCTCGATGTCGACGTTGCAGGCGCGCATTACGGCGGCGGCATCCTGATCGTCGAGGAGCGCGAGTAGCAGGTGTTCGAGAGTCGCGTATTCGTGATGGCGCTCGTTGGCTTGCGCCAGCGCGCGATGCAGAGAGTTTTCCAGGCTGCGCGAGAAAGTCGGCATCGGGTCCTTGATGTTCCGGGTGATTCACCGGTTCCAGTTGCGGAAAGTCTGCCGGTGCTTGGGCGGGATGTCCACTATCTAGGTCGCGCAAGCTGGGTTACAATAGCCGCAGATCGGGGCGAATTTCCGCCGGCCGCGCGGCTCCGTTAACGAGCGCGCGCCTATCGCTTCGCTCTTATTTCTTTGCGCCTATTTCTTTTCCATCACGCATTGAAGCGGATGCTGGTGCTTGCGGGCGAAATCCATCACCTGCGTCACTTTGGTTTCGGCCACTTCGTAAGTAAAAATCCCGCACTCGCCGACCCCGTTCTGATGAACGTGCAGCATGATCCGGGTCGCGTCCTCGCGCTGCTTATTGAAGAAGCGCTCGAGCACATGGACCACGAATTCCATCGGCGTGTAATCGTCGTTGAGTAATAGCACCCGGTAGAGGTTCGGCCGCTTGGTCTGCGGTTTGGTGCGGGTGATGACCGCGGTGCCGGTGCCGTCATCCCGGCCGTTGCGCCGGTCGTCGTCCCCCTTCGCCATGCGGAGGAGGAAATCGTCGTGGAAAAGGCTCGGCTTACGGGTGCTCAACGGGTTTCGGTCCTAACAAAGCGCCTCGCCGCCATTCGGCACGCCGGACGCTTTACGGGGCGAGAAAAGCCAGACTCTGGCTATCGCCCATCATATAGGGCGCCCACCGCCCCCGCCAACCAGCGAAAAGCCCGGATGGAAGGCAATTCCTAACCAAACCCGTGAATTGGCCGCCAGCAAGGCCGCTCAAATCCATGGGATTTAAGGCGATTTAGAGAAGTTCCCGGCATACATGGCCCGCTTTTCTGGGGATCGTCCATGTCTTCGCTGCTTCACTCTTTCCGCCGGTTCTGGTTCGGCCGCCGCTCTCGCTCGGGCAACGTGGCCATCATCTTCTCGCTCGCAATCGTTCCGATCGTCGGCGGCGTCGGTGCCGCCGTGGACTATTCGATGGCGAACTCGAACCGCACTTCCATGCAGAAGGCGCTGGATGCCACGGCCCTAGCCCTCGCCAAACTGATGCCGCTCAATCAGACGCAGCTCGACGAGAAAGGCTGGCAACTATTCAGCGCCAGCCTCGGCACTATGACGGTAAATATGCCGAAGGCCGGCCTGGTCATCACCACGCCGACGATCGGCAAAATTCATCTTACCGCGACCGGTCAATATACACCGCAGATTTCGGGCTTCATGGGCATCAGCACTTTCCCCGTGACGGCGGAAACCGAAGTGCAGTGGGGTATGAAGAAGCTCGAGCTTGCGCTCGCACTCGATAACACCGGCTCGATGGCCGACAACAACAAGATGACGGAATTGAAGAAGGCGGCGAAGAATCTCCTGACCACGCTACAGGCTTCCGCGATGAACCCCGGCGACGTCAAAGTCGCTATCATTCCGTTTCACAAGGAAGTCCGCGTCGATACTTCCGTCTACAACTATAACGGAAGCTGGCTCAAATGGAGTGACTGGGACCACGATAACCAGAACTGCTCCGGCAACTGGTGGAACTACTCTTGCTCGCCGAAGAACCACAATACGTGGGACGGCTGCATCATGGACCGCGACCAGAGTTACGACAGCAACGATACCGCGCCGACCTCGAATGCGACGAAATTTCCGGCAAAACAATGCAGCTATTCGCTCACGACCATGATGCCGCTGAACTACGACTGGACAGCGCTCGCGAACAAGATCGACGCGATGCAGCCGAACGGAAACACCAACGTCACGATCGGGCTGGTTTGGGCCTGGCACGCTTTGACGACCAGCGAGCCGTTGACGCAAGCTGCAGCGCCGGCGAACGATCTCAGCAAGTACATCATCCTGATGACGGACGGCGAAAACACGCAGAACCGCTGGAGCTCGAACAGCAACACCATCGACAACCGGACCGCCGCGACCTGCACGAATCTGAAGGCGGCAGGCATCCGGATCTATACGATCCGGGTGATCGACGGGAATGCCGACCTCTTGCGCAACTGCGCTTCCGATCCGTCGATGTATTTCGACGTGCAGACAGCGAGCCAACTGACGAGCGTGTTCAACTCGATCGGCGCGACGCTCGCGCAGCTGCATCTGTCGCAATAATCGCGCCCAAACGGCAAACGACGAAGCGGGATCGCTAAAATTTTAGCGATCCCGTTTTATTTTTGCTAACCGCCGGCCCGCATCCCGCTGCGGCGGCGGCGGGTCGAACCGACTTTACAAGTTCCCCGCAAGACTCGGTTAAAACTCCGGGCGCACGGTCCGCGGCGAAAACCCCGGAGTCCGTCATGGGCATTTTCCGACGCTTCTGGTCCGGCGGCGAAGGCCGCAAGGGCAATGCTGCGATCCTGTTTGCGTTAGCGCTCATACCGCTTGTCGGCGCCACGGGCGCCGCGGTCGACTATTCCATGGCCAATTCAAACCGGACGTCGATGCAGAAGGCGCTCGATGCCACTGCACTGGCTTTGGCCAAGCTGATGCCGTTAACGCAGGAGCAACTCGACACGCAAGGATGGCAAATTTTTCAGGCGAGTCTGGGCAAAGTCAACGTCGCCTTGCAGCAGGGCAATCTGAAAATCCAGACTCCCGCGACCGGCAAGCTGGTGCTCGACGTGTCCGGCCAGTACCAGCCGTCGATCTCCGGCGTCATCGGAATCAAGGAATTTCCGGTAGGCGCCCATGCAGAAGTGACCTGGGGCATCAAGAAGCTCGAAGTCGCGCTGGCGCTGGACAACACCGGCTCGATGGCTTCGAACAACAAGATGACCGAGCTGAAGAAGGCCGCGAAAAATCTCATCGATACCTTGCAGAAAGCCGCGAAGAATCCGGGCGACGTTAAGGTGTCGATCATCCCGTTCCACATCCAGACCAAGGTCGGGACGTCGAACGTCAATGCGACCTGGCTGCGGTGGGATATCTGGGAGTCGGAGAACGGCTCCTGCAACAAATCCGGCAACTACAATACGCAGAGTTCTTGCACGAACCAGAAAGTCTGCACCAAGCCTCAGTACAACAATCGCAGCGACTGCCAGGATCATAACGGCAGCTGGGTGACGGCGACCTGGACGCCGGCAAACCACAATACCTGGACCGGCTGCGTGGAAGACCGCGATCAGGACCACGACGCGCTGGATACTGCGCCGACGACCAACACAACCAAATTCCCCGCGATTCAATGCTCTTACAGCCTCGCCGAGATCATGCCGCTCAACTATGTCTGGGACGATCTCAAGACCCGCATCGACTCGATGCAGCCGAACGGCAACACCAACGTCACCATTGGTCTCGCCTGGGCCTGGCATTCGCTGACGCAGGGCGATCCGTTGACGCAGGCCGCCCCTGCCGCTCCGGACCTGAGCAAGTACATCATCCTGCTTACCGACGGCGACAACACACAGAACCGCTGGACGTCGAGCCAGAACTCGATCGACACCCGCACCGCGCTTGCCTGTACGAACGCGAAGGCCGCGGGCTTCCGTATCTATACGATCCGCGTGATCGACGGAAACGCGACCCTGCTCCGCAACTGCGCGACCGACCCGTCGATGTATTTCGATGTAGATAGCGCCAGCGAACTCGAATCGGTTTTCAACGCGATCGGTGGCCAGCTCGCGAGCCTTCACCTTTCGCAGTAAATCGCGAAAAACGCGCAAAACAAAAAGCCCGGCAACAATGCCGGGCTTTTCGTTTACGCTTTAAGCAACGCTTACTTAGATCTTGAAGGTCGTCGCCTTGGCGATCACGCCTTCATACGGCTTGTAGGCGTCCTTCGCGACATCGCTGTAGAGCGTGCCGAGCTTGGTCGCCTGCGCCACGAACGCTTCGTAGGCGTTCTTGAAATAGGTGGTCTGCACTTCGATCGCCTTATCGAGCGACTTGGCACCGAGGAGCTTTTCGAACGCCGCCGAACCTTCCTCGAACGACTTCTTGGAGTAGTCGGCGAACTCGACGGCGATCGCCTGCGCGCCCTTCTGGAACGACGCAAAGCTCTGCGCGGCCAGTTCGGCGTTGTCCTTGCTCAGCTTCTGAAGCTCTTCGAATTTCTCGATCATGGTAATCCCCAATCGCGCCGCACCGGGGCGCATCTGACTTTCCTAGACTTTTGGGCGATGCATTCGCGCGCCGCTCCCTGCCTAAATAGTGCACTGCACAATAAAGTCAATCGAAATATTGCAATGCAAAATCGTTGCAGAATCAACGATTTCCCTGAATTGGCCGGATTTTTCAGGCTTATCCCGCGCCGCAGCGCCGGTTTTACCCTTTCATAAGGCGCACGCCCTACTTTCAGAGGCTTCGGCGCCCTCAGGAAGAGGCGCGAAGTTGGGCAGAAGTTGCCGGCAGGCGTCCAAGGCCGGCGTGGCAAGGCACAGGACGGGCGTATGAGTATTGCGTACTGGCGGTCCCCTCGGGGAAAGCGGGCCGCCTTGGCAGTCGCTGTAATCCTCGCAGGGTCATTTTTGGCGCTCACTGCGGACGCGGAAGCACGCAACCTCAAGCGTGTCCGTCACGGTGCCTGGCAAGCCGGCTTCGCGGCCATCGTCGTCGATGCCAAGACCGGCCAGATCCTCGATGACGAAAATCCGGATGCGCTGCGCCACCCCGCGTCGCTGACCAAGATCATGACGCTTTACCTGCTGTTCGAGCGCATCGAACAGGGAAAGCTCAACCTGAAGTCGCGCCTGAACGTATCCGAATTTGCCTCCGAACGTCCGCCATCGAAACTGGGGCTTCAGGAAGGCACCACAATCGCCGTTGAAGACGCGATCAAGGCATTGGTCACGCGCTCCGCGAACGACGTCGCAGTCGTGATCGCCGAAAATATCGCCGACAACGAAGACGCCTTCGCCGCGCTAATGACGAAAAAGGCGCGTGCGCTCGGCATGACGAATACAGTATTCAAGAATGCCTCGGGCCTTCCCGATCGCGAACAGGTCACGACCGCGCGCGACATGGCGACCCTGGGCCGCGCGATTCAGGACCGCTTCCCTTCGCTTTATCGCTATTTCTCGACGAAGAGTTTCGTCTGGCGCGGCCGCGTGATCGCGAACCATAATCGCCTGCTCGGCCGCGTGCCGGGCGTCGATGGCATCAAGACCGGTTACACCAACGCTTCCGGCTTCAACCTCGTCACCAGCGTGCGCTTCAAGAACCGCCATATCGTCGCGGTGGTTCTCGGCGGCCGCACGGGTGCGGCGCGCGACCAATACATGCGCGAGCTGATCGCAGACAATCTCGATGACGCCTCCGCCGGAAAGCGTACCGCACCGCTCGTGGCCGAAGCGCCGACGCCAGTGAAAACGGCGCAGGTGCAGACCAAGAAGGCGCAGAAGGAAGAGAAGGACGAGAAGCCGAGGAAGCCGCAAGTCGTCCGAGCGCCGCAACAGAAACAGCAGCCCGTCGTCGTGGCAGGCTCGAACGAGCCGATCCGCCCGATCCCTGTGAAGACCATGGCGCTCGATGCCGAGGGCAAGACGAAGGAACAAAAAATCACTGAGGCGAGCTTATTCTCCTTCTCCGTGTATAGTCCCGCGAATGCGGTCGCCGTGCAGATGACCCCGATGCAGGCGCCGGTGATCGTCGCCGATGCTTCGCCGTCACAACTCCAGCCGCAAACACAACCGCAACATGAGCCGCAACGGCGTCCGGTGGTGGCTGCTTCCGCCGCGCTTTCCTTCGCAGCGGAAGAAAAGCCCCACCCGCTCAAGAATCTGCCGCAGCCGAACGCGCAATCTCAGCAGCAGCCGCAGGTTCTGAACGCTCAGAAAGAGCTGACCGAGACTGAGGAACTGGAAATCGAAGCGCAGGCCATCGCCGCCGAGAACAAGGAAAATGCGCTCGCTCCCGTTTCCGCGAAGAACAATCCGCATAACCCACAGGTCGCCGTAACCAGCACAATCCCCGTTTCCGTTCAGACGCCCGCGAACGAAGAGGATGAGCCGTTGCCGCCCGCGGCAAAAACCGGCTGGTCGATCCAGATCGGCGCCTTTCCGGAGGCCAAGGCCGCCAAGGACCGGTTGGAAGACGCAAAAGGCCGCGCGACCGCCCTGCTCGCGAAAATGACGCCCTACACCGAGAAGGTGTCGAAAGGTTCCACTAATCTTTATCGGGCAAAGTTCGCTGGCTTTAAGTCCGAATGGTTCGCGCGGCGCGCGTGCCAGACGCTGCAGCGCAGTCACGTCGACTGCATTGTTGCGAAGAACTGAAAATAACAACTAGCCGGAGCAAATCCGGTAACGGGAAGCGTCATTCGAACGAAGCGTAAGCGTTGCGTGGAGTTTAGTGATGGCGGCGGAGAAGTATTTCCTTGGCCTCGTTGACACGAGCAGCCAGGTACGTAGAGCCCCCTTGGTCGGGGTGGAGTTTCTTCATAAGGGAGCGGTGGGCGCGGCGGATTTCCGCATCGGTAGCGCCCGCTTCAAGCCCCAGGATTTGATGCGCCTCTTCTTCGGTCATCGGGCCATGGCGCGCAGGCTGTCCGCTCCCCGGACCCGCGTCTTCCTCGACGTTCTCACGCCAACCGGGCGCCCGGCGGTCGAGATAAGCTTCGAGTAGCGCGCGGCTCTCCTCGTCGAACTCGGAACGCAGCGCGGTTAGCGTCTGCGGATCAAGCGCTTCCAGCGGCACATTCTCATATTTGCCTTTCAGCACCCTGCCGCGCATTTCGCCGCTGTCGTGATCGAGCTCCATCTCGACAAACTGCGAGCGCACGCGCGAGACCTGCCCCGTCGTGCGCTGCGTCCGCGCGCTCCAGCCCGCGGGACGCGAAATCCAGCCGAGCAGGCCCGCGCCGAAAAATGCGACGGGAATCGCGATAAAAATCTGGCCTCTCGTCGCGAGCAGCACGGCAAGCGCGAACGATCCGATTCCGCCGATTGTTCGCACCAGCTTTGCGAGCGTCTTCGGATCGCTGGTCGATACCATGCGCCCGACGAAAACCAGCATGAAGAGCGCGGCGAGGCCGAGAAGAAGCGTCGGAATTCCCATCAGCGCATCTGCTCGATCAGTTTCACCGCACCCCGGCCTCCGCGCTTGGAGAGATCGCCGAGAGCCTTGTGACCGCCGGCGGCATAAGCGGCTGCCGCGCGAAGCAATTCGCGAAGCTGCGAGGCAGCACCCGCATCAAACGGACACCAGGCACCTTTGGTGAGGCGCGCGATTTCGCGGAAAGCGTTTTCGGTGACCGGGTCGCCGCCCTCCTGAAACATGAATGCGGGAATACCGAGCAGCCCAAGCTCGCCCGCGAGCGCACAGAGATCGTCGATTGGTTCTTCCATCGCGTCGCCGACATAGACCAGCGCGTCGATTTTTGCGGTCTTGCTCTCTGCACGAACGTGCTCGAGTACGCGGCTGATCTGCGTATGTCCGCCCTGACAGGAGATGCCCGCCATCACCTGACCGAGCCTCGCTGGATCGGAATTCCATTTCGAGGTGCGGCATTCGCGAAGCCCGCGGAAATAGATCAGCTGCACGTCGAGACCGCCGATCGTACCCGCTTCATCGAACATCTCCGCCTGCAGCTTGCAGGCGAGATCCCAGGTCGGCTGGCGGCTCATGGTGGCATCAAGCGCGAACGCAAGCCGACCGCGCCTGCCGTCCGCGCGCGGCCCGAGCGCCTTCGCCTTCGCGAGAAATGCATCGATCTCGCCGCGAGCCGAAGCACGCTTCAGGGGCTTCGCCCCCAAATCCACCGGCGTTTTATCTTTGGTCCCGGCCATGCCCTATTAGATCGGGTGTTTCGGGCGCGCGCGCAACTGCCCCGATGCCGCGTCAATCCGCGAAAAAGCCCGCGTCCTCGAGCGGCTCTCTGGATGCCCGGAACCACTCAGCCCGGGCATGCATGCGGCGGCGGGCGCGCTCGTTGACCGGCAGCCGCAACACATCCAGGAGCGCGAGCACTTCGTGGCGGGCGGCCAGATGCGACATGCTTGGCTTGGCGCCCAGTGTGCGTTCGTCGAGCGTGTCCAGCGCCGTCAACCCGCGCGGAAATAACTCTCGATAGACCACGCGCTCGCCAAAACCCGCCGCCGGCCGGAAATTCAGACGCTTAGAAAGGTCGTTCAGACCTTCGCTGAAGTTGCGGCCGTTTTTCGTATCCAACTGGCTTACGCGATTACGCATGACGACCCAATCGGTCTCGTCCTGATCCACCAAGCGGCGCTGCCTGCGTGCTTCGCGCACCACGTCGGCATAATGACTTGTCGCAGTGATCTCGAAACTTTCCGCGTCGATACGGCCGAGTACGTCCATGTCAACGAAGCTATCGTTCAGCGGCGTGATCAGGGTATCGGCCATCGCGTGCGCAAGCCGCATCAGGTAGCTGTCGGCCGCAGGCGTATCGACCACGACAAAGTCGTGATCCTGTTCGACCGCGGAAATCACTTCCGCGAAGCGTGCAAACTCTTCCGCCTCGTTTTCGTCGATGCTTCTACCGTTCGCACGCGCAATGGAGCGAAGTTCGGGAAGCGGCAAACCGAGCTTGGACTTCCTCGACCAAACCCGGCGGTTTTCGATATAGCGGCTCAAGGATAGCTGGCGGCTATCGATATCGATCGCGGCAACCTTCTGACCGGCGGAGAGCAGCGCGACGATGACGTGCATGGCGGTCGTCGTCTTGCCCGAGCCGCCTTTTTCGTTGGCGAGCACGACGATGTGCGCCGTTCTCGCCAGTCCCGGCGCGGCGCTCAAGCCCGTAACTCGTCCCTCGACGCCCATGACCCCTTTCCCGCCACGCTCATTCTGCGAATGAGCGGCCCGGCGGGTCAAGCGAATTGAAGGTTAAAATCAAGCGGTTGGCGCGATTTGAGGCCATTTGCTATTTCTTCCGCCACCAGTCGGAAGGCGCGGGAGGCGCGGGAGAATGGCCAAAGCCGCAAGGAAGTCGCGGCCCCGAGTCGTAAAGACCGTCAAGGCGTTGCGCGAGGCGCTTTCCGAATGGCGCAAGCGCAAGCAGACGATTGCGCTCGTCCCCACGATGGGGGCGTTGCACTCCGGTCATATTTCGCTGGTCGCGCTTGCGAAGAGATCCGCGAAGAAGGTCGTGGTTTCGATTTTCGTGAACCCGACGCAGTTCGGACCGAACGAGGATTTCACGCGCTACCCGCGAACGCTCGAAGCCGATCTCGACAAACTGGCCGAAGCCGGCGCCGATCTCGTGTTTCTCCCAGATGCGAAGGAAATGTATCCGGACGGGTTCTCGACCATGCTCAAGCCCTCGGGGCCAGCATCCGTCGGCCTAGACGACAAATTTCGGCCCGGTCACTTCGACGGCGTCGCAACCGTCGTTGCGAAACTATTCACTTCGGTCATGCCCGACATCGCGATTTTCGGCGACAAGGACTATCAACAGTTGCAGGTCATCAAGACCATGGCTCGCGACCTGCATCTTCCGGTGAAAGTCATCGGTGCGCCAATTGTGCGCGAAAAAGACGGGCTCGCTCTCTCCTCGCGCAACGTCTATCTCTCTCCCACCGAGCGCGCGGCGGCACCCGTACTCCATCGCGTGTTGAAGGAATCCGCGAAAGCCATCGCGGCGGGCGAACCCGTCGAAGCAGTGTTGAGCCGCGGGCGCGCAAAAATCATGGCCGAGGGATTCAAGCTCGATTATCTGGAAGCGCGCGACGCCGCGACCCTTGCGAAGCTCGGACACGAGCCGCGAGGGAAGCCGAAAGTCCGGCTTCTGCTCGCAGCAAAGATCGGCAAGACCAGGCTGATCGACAATATGGCGGTGTGATCAGGTGTTCGGTGCGCCTGCTCCGAAGAAGCCGAGATAGATCGCGGCGAAGGCAAATACCACGAGCGCGATACCGATCGTCAGCACCCAGAACATGTGGCCGCGATTTTCCGCAGCCCTCGCCTTGTTCGTCGGCAATTTTACCGGGTCGCGCATGTCCGCGACGTTTTTGTCCGGCTGTTCGTAGTCCGCACTGGCTCGCTGGGCCATTTCGTTCTCCCATTCTTATCCGTGAGAACAACGCGGAAGCGGCGGTTTGGTTTCAGAGCAGGCCGAGCTCATGCAATTCGCGCCGCATTTCCTCTGACATAGCCGCGGCACCCTTCGCGCCTTTTGCGAGATCCGCCGGCGCCTCGTTCGCCTTCAGATAGCGCCAGCCCTGAAACGCGCTACGCGGCTTCGGCACCACCGCGACGAGCTTCGGCTGCATCACGATACGGCAGCGCTTGATCCCTTCCTTGTCGGTAAACGGCCGCAAGTCGATCAGCTTCTGGCGGCAGGAAATCACGCCCTTGATCACCCAGTAGAGCGAGCCGCCGTCGAGCAGCGCGTCTTTCTGGGTCGGCATCATGCGCGTCGTATGAATGTGCTCGAGCGGTTCTTTTTTCTTTTTCTTCTGCGCCATGCGCTCCTTGATCCGTTCGTCGAGCTCGCGAATGGAATCGACGCCGACACAGAGCTTGATGAGATGCAGGGTCATGGCCGCTTCTTAGACAAGATCGAAACTTCCTGCTCGTCTCGCGTTTCAATACCCACAACTCTTGACCTTCGGGAACGCAGGGTATCTGCTTTGAACCATAAAACAGGGAGAGAAAACATGGCCGTTGCGAAAGTCATCGAAATCACTTCCGCTTCCAAGAAGAGCTTCGAAGATGCAATTCAGGTCGGCATTTCCCGCGCGGCGAAAACGGTGAAGGGAATCGAGAGCGTCTGGATTCAGGAGCAGAAGGTCACCGTCAAGAACAACAAGATCGACGAGTACCGCGTGAACATGAAGGTCACCTTCGTCCTGAACTGAGCCTTTTTCAAGCGCCCGCTTTTGCTTGCACTTTCTCGGGCTTGATCAGGATCAGTTGCGCGCCCTCGCTCACTTGCTCGCCGGCGGTGACGGATAGTTCCGCGACGACGCCGTCCGTCGCGGCATCGAGCGCGTGCTCCATTTTCATGGCTTCCAGCACCATGAGCCGCTGGCCTTTGGCGACCTTGTCGCCCTTGGCCACCGATACGCTCAGGACTTTGCCGTGCATCGGCGCGCTGACCGCGCCGTTACCGCTCGCGCGCGAAAGATCGGCGCTCGATGCTTCCGCGAGTTTCACGCCGGTCTGCCTGCCGTTGCGGATTGCGACAAGGAGATCGCCCGCTTCCACGATTTCGCTAGGATGTGCTTCCACGCCATTCACGCTCGCTCGTAACGCATTGCTTTCCTGCCGCACACGCGCAATCGCGCGCGTTCCGTTCACGAGGATAGAGACCGGAATATCGCGCTTGCCGCCGAAGTCGTAGCCGTCCTGCGCGCTCCAGGGCGAGCGCCGTGCCGACACCGGAAGCAGACGACCCGCTTCCCGCTGCTTGCTCTGCTCGCGGCGCATCAGTTCTTCAACCGCGAAAGCGGCAGCGGCGAAATCCGCCTCGCCTGTCTTCGTCAATGCCTCGAGGTTGCGCTCGATATAACCGGTATCGACCGTGCCCGCGCGCATCTCGGCACTGTCGGCGAGCGCGCGAAGAAACTCGACATTGCTGCGCGGTCCGGAGATTACCGTTCCGCCGAGCGCTTCGGACAAGCGGTCGAACGCCTGTTCGCGCGTCGCGCCATAAGCGATCAGCTTTGCGATCATCGGATCGTAGAACGGCGTTACTTCGCCGCCTTGCTCGACGCCGCTGTCGACGCGGATGCTGTTGCCGCTCGGGAAGCGTAACGCCGAGAGTTTCCCGGTCGAAGGCAGGAAGCCGCGCGCGGCGTCTTCCGCATAGATGCGCGCTTCGACTGCGTGGCCGTGAATCCTGATCTTGTCCTGGGCCAGCGGAAGTTTTTCGCCTGCCGCCACGAGAAACTGCCAGTGGACCAGATCGGTATTCGTAATGAGTTCGCTGACCGGATGCTCTACCTGCAACCGCGTGTTCATTTCGAGAAACCAGATTGCGTCTGCCCGCAAGCCGTTTGAACCGTCAGCCAGAAACTCCACCGTGCCCGCGCCGACATAATTCACCGCGCGCGCCGCCTCGATCGCGGCCTTGGTCACATGCGCGCGAACGTCGTCAGGCATGCCCGGCGCTGGCGCTTCCTCGATCACTTTTTGATGGCGGCGCTGCGCCGAACAATCGCGCTCGAACAGATGCACCACGTTGCCGTGTGTATCGGCGAACACTTGCACTTCGATGTGGCGAGGGCTCGCGACATATTTTTCGATCAGCACATCGGGGTTGCCGAAGGATGCTTCCGCTTCACGCTTGGCGGCTTCGAGCGCGTTGTCGAAGTCGATCTGCTTATCGACACGGCGCATGCCCTTGCCACCGCCGCCCGCCGCAGCCTTGATGAGCACCGGATAACCGGTCTCGTAGGCTTTCTGCTTGAGGAATTTCGCGTCCTGCTTGGCGCCGTGATAGCCGGGCAGCACCGGCACCTTCGCCGCCGCCATCAGCGCTTTCGCCTCGCCTTTGAGACCCATCGCGCGGATCGAAGCCGGCGGCGGCCCAACGAAGATGATACCGGCGGCAGCACAGGCTTCCGCAAACTCCGCACGCTCGGACAAAAAGCCGTAGCCCGGATGGATGCAATCCGCCTTCGCGGCTTTCGCGACCGCGATGATTTTATCGATCACGAGATAGCTCTCGCGCGCGGGCGCGGGACCGATCGCGTGGGCTTCGTCCGCCATCTTCACATGCAGCGCATGACGGTCGGCGTCGGAATAGACGGCAATCGTCCGCATCCCCATCGCTTTCGCGGTGCGGATGACGCGGCAGGCGATTTCGCCGCGATTGGCAATCAGGACGGATTTCAAGGGAAAGGCGGCTGTGGCGTTCATTTTGGCCGCTATTCTAGCGCGGGCTGGCGCTGCCGCCAGCCCGGAGACGACAATTCAGCACCGCATCAACGGCGGAAGATACTGAACGGCGACGAGGGCTCCGGCTGCGGCGCGGGCGCGGGTGCAGCTGTCGGAGTATCGTCATCGTCGTCGGCCGGTTCGTTCTGGCCGTGACGCGCGGTCACGCGCGGCAGTCCGCCAACCGGCTCCGGAGGCCCCCTGCGTTTGGCCTGCTGCGGGGATTGCTGCTGCTTCTGCTGCTGAACGGGTGCCGCCTGCTGTTTCTTTTTCTGTTGCGCAGGCGAAGCCTTCTGCTTTGCGTTCTGGCTCGGCGTCTCCGCGGCAGGCGGCTCGTTCGTATTGGTGTTGGCAACCGGTGGTGCCGGCTGTTGCGGCGCAGGCGAAGTCTTCTGCTGATGCGACGACGGCACCGGCGGCACGATCATCGGGGTATTCGCTATGAGCCCGCTCGGCTCGTTCATTTGCACCGCGGTATTCGCGCTCGGCAATTCATGGTCGTCGAGCTTGCCGCCGATCGAATTCACGGGCGGCATCGCCGGCATCTCGCTGATATTCAGACCCGGCCGCACTTCGACCCAGCTTTCCTTATATTTGGCGAGCATACCGTCGAACTTCCCGGAAACGAGATTTGCCTTCACCTTCTCGACATCCTTCAGGATGCGATAGCGCGTGCAGGAATCCGGAATGCATTTGTGCTCAGTCGCCAGCACATGTGCGACGAGACCGTAAGGATCCGCCTCCAGCGACTTGCGCAAATGATCGAAGCGATCGAGAAAAACCGGGTCGCGTGTCGAATAGACCGTCGCGTCGTAGAGAAGCGCGATGCGGTTCGCGGTCAGGCTGACGGCGGACGCGATCCGCTCGGGCTTTGCGAAGATGATTTTTTCGCACGCTTCGTCGAGATCGGTCGCAGTGGCATTCAGACATCCGAAAACGGAGTCAGACTGATTGACCTGCGTGAGCAACGTTTCGGCGCGTTCTTCGATCGCGCGGCGCTCCCCGAGACGGGAGTTGTCTTCGTACTGCTTGAGGCCGAAATAGGCGGTCCCGCCGATGATCGCGACCACCGCGAGCTGCGCGAGCACAGCAACGCCGCTGTCCCCGCGCGGCCGGAACAACAGGATCAAGAGCAGAACGACGCCGAAGCCACCCGCGGCGACCGCCCAGCCCGGCAGCGAGACTGCCGCGAAGAGGTTGTTCAGGTCCATTTTTCGATCTTACCGCATCTCGAAAGCGTCCCGAAGGGCGCCTGAAGTCGCGAAAATAAAGACAAATCGTCCCCCGCCAAGGCTTTTTTCGTTAACGTCGAACTGTGCCGTAGCGGCACATCCATCGCCGCCGAATACGGTCAGATTGCGACCTGGGTCCCGACTTCCACCACCCGCTCGGAGGGAATCTGGAAGTAGTTGGTCGCATCGTCCGACGACCGGGCGAGCGAGATGAAAAGCTTGTCCTGCCAATGTGGCATCAGCGAGTTCTTCGCGACCCGTAGCGTGCGGCGGGACAGAAAAAACGACGTCGACATGATGTCGAAGGTCCAGCCTGCCTTGCGGGCGATCGCAAGCGCCTTGGGAATATTTGGGCTTTCCATGAAACCGTAGCGGATGCGCACGCGGGAGAAGGTCTTGCTTACCGCTTCGAGTTCTACCCTCTCCTCCGGCGATACGCGCGGAGTGTCGGCGGTCTCGACGGTGAGGATGACGTTGTGCTCATGCAGCACCTTGTAGTGCTTGAGGCTGTGCAGCATCGCGGTCGGCGCATTCTCCGGGTCGCTGGTCAGAAAGACCGCGGTACCCGTCACGCGGTGAATGTCTTTTTTGTCGAGGTTCCTCACCAGCGCATCAAGCGGCACTTCCTGGCGGCGGGTTTTCTCGAAGAGCTGCCGCGAGCCACGGCGCCAGGTCAGCGTAATCAGGAGAATAAAGGCTGCAATCGACACCGGCGCCCAGCCGCCGTCATGGAACTTGAGCAGGTTTGCGCCGAAAAAGCCGATATCGATGATCGAGAGCGGCAGGCAAAGTGCCAGCGCCTGTAACGCGCTCCACTTCCATATCCAGCGAACGACGACATAAGCCATGAACGTCGTCATCATCATCGTGCCGGTGACGGCAATACCATAGGCAGTCGCAAGCGCACTTGATGTGTGGAAGATGCCGACCAGCAATACGACGCCGATCAGCAGGAACCAGTTCACGCGCGAGACGTAAATCTGGCCGTAGTGAACCGCGGACGTGTGCTTCACTTCGAAGCGCGGCAAGAGCCCGAGTTGAATCGCCTGTTGTGCGAGCGAATAGGCGCCGGTGATCACCGCCTGACTTGCGATCACCGTCGCGCAGGTGGCGAGAAACACCATCGGCAGGAGTGCCCACTTCGGATAGAGCAGGTAAAATGGATTGCTGATGGTTTTGGGGTCGCCCAGCACCAGCGCGCCCTGCCCGAGATAGTTGAGCAGCAAGGCCGGCAACACGAACCAGAGCCACGCCGCTTGAATGGGCCGGCGTCCGAAATGGCCGAGGTCGGCGTAAAGCGCTTCGGCGCCAGTGACCACGAGCACGACCGCGCCGAGCGTAATCAGCGCCATCCAGCCGTGGTTGTACATAAAGACGATTGCGTAATGGGGGCTGAACGACAGGAGCACGCCCGGATCGTCGGTGATATGAACGATACCACCCACGGCTATCGCAACGAACCAGATCGTCATCAGCGGGCCGAAAAGTTTGGAAACGCTGGCGGTCCCGCGAAACTGGACCGTGAACAGCGCGATCAGAATAACGAGGGTGAGCGGTACGACGAAAGCCTCGAGATGCGGTGTCGCGATCTTCAAGCCTTCGACCGCCGAAAGCACCGACAGCGCCGGCGTGATCATTGCGTCGCCGTAGAACAGCGCCGAACCGGTCAAGCCGAATAGCAAGATAGTCGTGCTGGAGCGCCCGAGCGCGCGTTGCGCGAGCGCCATCAGCGCCAGGGTGCCGCCTTCCCCGTTGTTGTCGGCCCGCAGGAGAAAGATGACGTATTTGACGGTAACAACGAACAACAGCGCCCAGATAATGAGCGAAAGCAGACCGAGCACGATTTCACGGCTGATGGGGCCGGCGCCGTCATGCGCGCCGGTCGCGGCAACGATAGCTTCGCGGAATGCGTAAAGCGGGCTCGTACCGATGTCGCCGTACACGACCCCGACCGATCCGATCACCAGCCCGAGAAACCCGGTCTTGGTTTCAGTACTGTCGTGGGCCTGCGCCGAAGAGGCCGCAGGAACCGCGTCAGGATTGGTCATGGTCATGGGGAAAATCGCTTTCGCGCTGCAATAGCCGAAACGGGCGGGCTTCTAACACTGGCTGCCCCAATGTTGCCTATGCATTTTTAGCATGGATTTATTTCGCCGTTGCATGGCGTTTACGGCCCCAAATGCCGCAGGGAACATTCCCCTAGGTCAAAGGTTAACAGGCCGACGAAACGGGAGGTTCCCCCAATGCGCTTCCTTTTGGGTCTGATTGTCGGCTGCGCTCTTACGATTGTGGCGGCCTATACCATCGACAACCGCGCCTCGGTGGTGGGTGTCGATGCGACGAATACACGGCCGATGGTGAACTGGGACATCGTTTCCCAGAACTGGCAGCAGTTTTCCGATCGCGTTCGCGGCGAGTGGCGCCGGCTCTCAAGTAGTTGAAGAGCGCAGGCTATATTAGTGCGCTAGATATTTAGCATCCCCCGTCCGGAATGGCGTCCCCCCTCGCGCATTCCGGAAAATGAAGAAGCCCGGCTCCCCCAGCCGGGCTTCTATTTTTTATTTTTGGCGGCGCGGAAATCAAACCCACTGCTGCATCGCTTCCGCACTGGTCTTGGTCAAATGCACATGGTCGTCGACATGATCGACCCAGTCGAGCGGGATGAAGTGGTGCGTACCCTTGGAAGCCGGATCGTTCTTCGTCAGCTTGATCTGGTTGGTGCCTTCAAGGTGATCCACGGTGCCGACATGTTTGCCGTCGGATCCGACTACTTCCATGTGTTCGGTGATCTTGTCTTTGATCGCCATAACTTTCTCCTTGCATAACTTTTGATGCCCTCTCGGGAGGAGAACGCCTGTCGCTGCGACGGGTTTCGCATAAGTCTGCTTGCAGACGTTTTCGCTTGCCGCACGCCCTTTTTTAACCGCAGAGTTGGTTCCCAGGACCCTTATAAGGGCCACTACACAGGGAGAAGCGTATGAGCATTTTCGGAAGCATCATGGCCGCGATCTTCGGCAAGAACGAAGTGAAGGCCGACGGCACCCCGGCCAGCTCCAAGCCGCTGCCGATGGTAGATGTCGAAGCGATGATGGAGAAGCTTGCGAAAGATAGCGGCCGCCCGTCGAACTGGCGCGTTTCCATTGTCGATCTGATGACGCTTCTGAAGCTCGACTCGAGCTTGGGCGCGCGCCAGAAGCTCGCGAAGGAACTCGGCTATACCGGCAACGTGAACGACACCGCGCCGATGAACATCTGGCTGCACAAGCAGGTGATGACCAAGATCGCCGACGCCGGCGGCAAAATTCCATCGGACATCAAGACCGCCTGATTTCAGAATTATTGCGATGCAATGGCGGCCCCTTGCGAGGGGCCGCTTTTGTTTTGGTTCCCGGAACACATTGCCGCAGTCGCGCGTTACGTGCCGAATAGCGATGGAGGACCGAAACATGTCGACTTTGAATCGAATGGACCGGACTTCAGCCGAGCGCCGCCGCGCGTTACGCCGTGCCGAACGCGAGGATTTTCTGCGGGTGATCGGCGACGACCGGGAGATGGATTCGCCCGATGCCGCGATGATCGCGGCCAGTTCGCGGCCGCCGCAGAACGATCAAACCTACGAGGGCCTGCGCGGCAACCTTTAGAAATCTCGTTGCCGCGAGACACCTTACTTCAGCGGGTCGTGCCCCCAGTTCATCAGCGAATAACGCCACGGCGTTTCGCTCACGTCGCCGTCCGGCCGCTGCGCGGCATGGCGCTTCACATAGGCCGCGACCTTGCGCATGTGCGAATAGTCATCCGGGGTATAATCCCGCGGCTTCTTGCGCTTGATTTCGAGGATCCGCTGCGCCGACCAATGTCCGGCGGCGCTTTCGCCAACCCATTTCTCCAGCGCTTGCGGAGTCATATTCACCGAACGATCGAACTCGCGGACGATCCGGTCTTCCCTGCCCGCGCTTTTGCGAAGGCGGCTGGCACGGACTTCCGGCCAGCTCATCTCCGCTTCGGTGCGCTTTCGCGCCTTGCGCTTTCTCTTCGCAGTCGATCTGCGCTGCGCGATCTTTTTTTTGGCCAGGGTTTTCGCCTTCTTGCGCGGCGCGGACGACGTGCGCTTCGACTTCTTCGCCTTGCGCCTGACTTTGGCTTTCGATTTGGTTTTCGACTTTTTCCGCTTCGATTTGGCCATGATGCCTCTCGTTCGATGCTGCGGAACAACGCGGTGCCTGCTTGCGAGTTCCCGCGCACGGCAGCGCCTGCTCGCGCCTGAAATCAGGCCGAGGCATAAGGCGGCGCGGAACGCCGGGGCATGACCGCGCCCTCCACGGCCGCCTGCACGAAAGTAAAAGTGCAGACGAAGGTTCTTCACCGCGAAAGCCGGGTCTTCTCCGGCGTCCCGCGCACGATGGGCTTCGGCCTGCTTCGCATGATCCCCGGTGGACTGACCGAACTATCCACCGCTGGCGGACCTTCTCTGCTTTGCCGTACTTGCGTTGGCACGCGTTCCAGACAAAGCCGCCAAGAAAGGTCCTTGTGACGAGCGGCAGGCTCGCCGGAACCATGCGACTTCAGCCGCCGCACTACGCCCGCGCGCCGGGCAAATGCGGCCACCGCTTCCGGCCCGCCTGTCGGGCGACGCGCTGCCCGAAGGCCCTTGATGAGCCGGAACGGCGCGACAGTAACCGCGCGGCGGCGAGCGGGGATTTCTTTTTCGGTGCTGCCCGGAAGCCTTTGCGCGCATGGCCGAATTTGAAACGCCGAAATTCTTTATCCCCGTTTCCGCACGGAATTGTTATTTCCCGCGCGCTGGAGCGCGCGGACAAATCCGTTACGATGCGCGCAGGAGGCGCTACGCATTGGACCCGAAGTTCACCGACGCAAGCCAGACGCTTTCCTTCAGCCGCGCAAAGCTCGCGCGGCGGATGCTTTTCCTCGGATTATTGTCGCTGGCTGCGGGCGTCTTCCTGCTCTGGCTGAATGACAACCGGCAGACGCTGTTCATGGGCTATTTCGGCCTCGCGGTCGGCCTACTGATCTGCGGCTACGAATTTCACCGCTTCTTCAATCCGGCAAAGCCGCTGCTCGTGCTATCGCCGGAAGGGGTCCGCATGCGGATCGAGCTGGTGAAGGAATATCTGATCCCGTGGAGCGAAGTTCGCGAAGTCGGCTCGGCCGATATCGAAGGCAGCTTTCGCGGCCAGCGCGTCAAATTCAACAATGTCACCTATGTCGCCGTCACGAGATCGTTTTACGAGCGCGTGATTTACGTCGACAACTGGTTCCTGCGCGGACCGGGCTGGGACACGAATTACATCCCGGCGAACGGCCTTGTCCGCGTCGCGCTGCACCACGAAATCCTTCCTGCGACGGCGGAAGAACTGCGGACGGCAGTGGAGACGCGGTGGAAGAAATTCAGGTGAGATAACCTCACGGCGTCGCTGTTACCGCTTTCCGCTACGGCCACTGGCAGTAAGAATGTCTTCCGGCGGAACATACTGGAAGCACTCGACACCGAACCAGCAGGCCCCGACGATTCCGTCTTTCATGATTTGCCTGCCCTTTACGGTTACTCCGCCATCCAGATGAACATAGGTGGCGTAGTTGTTTTCCCCGATAAGCAGAATTCCCTGCGAACCGGAGAACAACAGACGCCCTTCGAGAATGGCCTTCATGTCCGACGCAATAATATTCATCGTTCTCGGCTCCGGACTTGCCACCCGATAGAATGCGTTGAGATGCCCCCAAGCAAACAGCAAAAGCTGCGTCGCAACGAAAATCGATACGTACAGCGCAAGGCTGTTCCAATCTTTCGAAATGCCGGCGTAGGCGAGCAACACAACGACAAGAAATCCCGCAAGTACGATCGTAATTCCGATGCTTGCGTAAAAGATTGACCAGACCGCAAGTGCCGCGACGAATGCCGGAAGCGCATAGGCGAGCGCCTTCCGGCCGGCGGACCTCACGCTCAGATGCGTAATGGCGTATTGAAAGGCAAAGAGAAGAATCGCTACCGCAAGCGGGATCGCGCTGAAGATGTAGTAATCTGAAATCGAGAAGAACGGTAGAAACGCAAGATCGAAATAGCTAAAATAGCCGACGGTGTAAGGCATCACGACGAACAGACTGATAAGCGAGGCAGAAGTCACCACCACCAGCCATTGCGAACCGAAGGACTTCGCCGCGCTGCCGCGCGAAAGCGTCTTCGCCTTTTCTCTTATTTTTCGCATTCGAGCCCCCCGCCCGAAACCAGCAAACCTACATCCGCTTCGCAACTTCCTCGAGCATCACTTCGGTCGCGCCGCCGCCGATCGCCTGCACGCGCGCATCGCGGCTCATGCGTTCGATCGCGCTCTCGCGCATGAAGCCCAAGCCGCCGTGGAATTGCACGCAATCGTACATCACTTCGTTGACGAGCTCGCCGCAGTACGCCTTCACCATCGAAACTTCTTTCGTGGCGTCAAACCCTCGCGCGTCCAGCCACGCCGCGTGATAGACGAGCTGCCTGCCCGCCTCGACCTTGCCCGCAAGTTCTGCGAGCCGCTGGCGGATCGCCTGCTTCGACCACAACGGCGCGCCGAACGCCTCGCGGCTTTTCACCCAGTCGAGCGTAAGCTCGAGCGCTGCCGAACATTCGCCGATGCACATGGCGCCTATTGTCGTGCGCTCGTTCTGGAAGTTCTTCATGATCGCGTAGAAGCCGCGGCCCTCCTGCCCGAGGATGTTTTCGGCAGGCACGCGGCAGTTGTCGAAATGCAACTCCGCGGTGTCGGACGAGCGCCAGCCGTGCTTGTCCAAAGGCCGCGCGACCTTCAACCCCGAATTGCCTTTCTCGACCAGGAGCATCGACACGCTCTGCGACGGCTGCGCCTTCGGATCGGTCTTCGCCGCGACACAGTAAAGATCGGCGTGGACGCCGTTGGTGATGAAGGTTTTCGAGCCGTTGATGACGTAGTCGTTGCCTTCGCGGCGCGCGGTGGTGCGGATGCCTTTCACGTCCGAGCCCGCGAACGGCTCGGTGACGCAGACCGCGACGATCTTCTTGCCCGCGACGACGTCCGGCATGAATTTATCTTTTAGCGCGGGCGACCCGGCATTGAAGATGTGCACCGAGGCCATGTCGGTGTGTACGAGCACGGTGATCGCGAAGCCGCCGAAGGTCGAGCGGCCAAGCTCTTCGGCAAGCACCACGGTGCCGAGCGTATCCATTTCCGAGCCGCCATATTCCGCGGGATAGCGGATGCCTAAGAAACCCAAGCTCCCCATTTTCTGTAGGACTTCGCGCGGCACATAGCCCTGCTCTTCCCATTGCAGCCCGTGCGGCTTCACTTCATTTTCGACGAAACGGCGCACCTGCGCGCGCAACTGCTCGTGTTCTTCGGAGAAATAGATCGAGCGCGTGGGCGTGGCGGACTTATCGAGCATCGTCACATCCTGAAGACGCCGAACTTCGTTTCCGGGATCGGCGCGTTCAGCGCCGCCGCCAGCGCCAGCGACAACACGCGCCGTGTCTCCGACGGCTGGATAATGCCGTCGTCCCAGAGCCGCGCGGTCGCAAAATACGGATCGCCCTGCTCTTCATACTGCTGGATGATCGGCGCCTTGAACGCGGCTTCTTCTTCCGCGCTCCAGCTTTTGCCTTCGGCTTCGATATTGTCGCGCCGGACGGTCGCAAGCACCGACGCCGCCTGTTCCGCGCCCATGATCGAGACGCGCGCATTCGGCCAGGTGAACAGAAAACGCGGGCCGAACGCGCGTCCGCACATGCCGTAGTTTCCGGCACCGTAAGAGCCGCCGATGATGAGTGTCAGCTTCGGCACCGCAGCGCAGGACACGGCGGTAACCAACTTCGCGCCGTTCTTCGCGATTCCCTGGCTTTCGTAGTCGCGGCCGACCATGAAACCGGTGATGTTCTGCAAGAACAGGAGCGGAATTTTCCGCTGGCAGCACAGCTCGACGAAATGCGCGCCTTTCAGCGAACTTTCTGAATAAAGAATCCCGTTGTTCGCGATGATGCCGACCGGCATGCCGGCGAGATGCGCGAAGCCGGTGACGAGCGTGGTGCCGTAAAGCGCCTTGAACTCGTCGAAGCGCGAGCCGTCGACGAGCCGCGCGATGATCTCGCGCACGTCGAACTGCTTGCGCTTGTCGGTGGGTATGACGCCGTCGAGTTCGCTCGTATCGAACGCGGGTTCTTCCGGCTCGCGCAATTCGATCCCTGCCCCCGCCTCGCGCGGCAAAGTGGAGACGATGTTGCGCACGATTTTGAGGGCATGTTCGTCGTCCGCGGCGAGATGGTCGGCGACGCCGGATTTTCGCGCATGCACGTCGCCGCCGCCGAGATCTTCCGCGGAGACCACTTCGCCGGTCGCGGCTTTGACGAGCGGCGGTCCGCCGAGAAAAATCGTGCCCTGGTTCTGCACGATCACGGTTTCGTCCGACATCGCCGGGACGTAAGCGCCGCCCGCGGTGCACGAGCCCATGACGGACGCGATCTGCGGAATGCCGAGCGAGGACAAGGTCGCCTGATTGTAGAAGATGCGCCCGAAATGTTCGCGATCGGGAAACACCTCAGGCCATTGCGGCAGGTTCGCGCCGCCGCTATCGACCAGATAGATGCACGGCAGCCGGTTCTCGCGCGCCACTTCCTGCGCGCGCAGATGCTTCTTCACCGTCAACGGATAATAGGTGCCGCCCTTGATGGTGGAATCGTTCGCGACGATCGCGACCTCGCGGCCCGCGACGCGCCCGATGCCGGTAATCACGCCGGCAGCATGGATCGGCTCGCCATACATGCCGTTCGCAGCGAGCGGCGAAAGTTCAAGAAACGGTGCGCCGAGATCGAGGAGCCGCAGCACGCGCTCACGCGGCAAAAGCTTGCCGCGCGCGGTGTGGCGCGCGCGCGATTTCTCGTTGCCGCCGAGGGCCGCTTCCGCGCGGCGGCTTTTCAGCGTCTCGCAAAGCGCCCGCATGGCGGCGGCATTGGCTTTGAAATCGGCGGAATGGGTATCGAGTTTACTGGCGATTTTTGTCACGGGCGCTTTCCTTGGACAGGAAGGTGCCGCGCCCCGCCAAGGAAGGCAACCGTCTGGGCGACAGACTACTAGTGAACGACAAGCAGCATCAGCTTCGATAGCGCACGCCCGGATCTACGTCCTCATTCCCCGGCATCCCGGCGCTAGGGGGCGCCGACCGAAAGTCCTCGCCTACTTTGGTCTCCGGACGCTTATAGCCTTTGACTGTAGCCTGTAATTCTTCGGGCCAATCTCTTTTCATTCTGCGGAAATTAGCAGTTGCACGCGGTTTCTTAGCTTTTTTCTTTTTCTTGGTCTTACTGCTCGCTCTCCATTTTCGTGTATTTAGCGTCTTCACGTTTCCCCTCCCGCAATATCTCCGCTTATAAAGCGTCGTAATCCGGCTGCACCCAGTTCTCCTTCAGTGCCGCTTCCTTCCAGCGCTTGAAGGACGAAAGGCTGTGGATCGCCTCCACATACTCCTCGCAGGGCTCGTCGAGGCGGACTGCATAGGTCTTGAGCCGCGTCGCGACCGGCGCGAACATGCAATCGGCAGCCGAGAACGCACCGAACAGGAAATCGCCCCTTGCCCCGAAGCGGGTACGCGCATCGCGGAAGATGTCGCAGATGCGCCTGATGTCCGCCTTCACGTCGTCGGCGATACCGGCCTTGGGTGGCGCGGCGGCGCGCTTGAGATTCATCGGCATCGCTTTTCGCAGCGGCACGAAGCCCGAATGCATCTCGGCGGAAACCGAGCGCGCCAGCGCCCGCGCCGCCGGATCTTTGGGCCAGAGGTCGAACTGCGGAAACTTGTCGGCCAACGTTTCGAGGATCGCGATCGAATCCCAGATCGTGCTTTCGCCATCGATCAAAATCGGCATCTTGCCGGCGGGCGAGTAGCTCAGAATCCTCGGCTTCGATGCCGGATCGTAGATATTGATAACTTCTTCCTCGAACGGAATTTCGTTCTCCGCGAGCGCGAGCCACGGTCTGAGCGACCAGGACGAGTAGTTCTTGTTGCCGAGGATAAGTTTGAGACTCATGGCCGCTACAATAGAAAACGCGCGGGGCGTTTGTCACCCCGCGCGCGTCAATTTGCAAAAACGATCAGGCTTTGCCGCGTGCGGCGTCCACACTCCACGGGCCCGGACCAGCGGCGGCGAGGTAAAGGCAAGCGAAGCAGAATAGCGCTGCTGTCGCGCCGCCGTTTTGCAGCGGAATGATATTGAAACCCTTGGCGGTGAACACGTGTCCGATAAAAAAGGCGAACGCGCACAGGCCCGACAGGATAAAGGCCGAAAATTTTGAGAACAGCCCGATCAACAGCAGAAAGCCGAAAACCAATTCGATGATTCCAGAGTACCAGCCAGGCCACTGCAGAAATGCCATAGCGGGCATCCCGGCCGGAATTCCGAAAAAGATCGACGTGCCGTAGTGAAACAGAAGCAGGCCAGTCACGATCCGGAAGATGCTCAGAATTTGCGGACGATAAGGCGTGAGAAAGTCCATTGAGAATAGTCTCCTGTGAGATCAAACTAGAAGATTGAAGCGGCAGCTCATGGCTTACGGATTTTTCCGGATCACAGCATCCACGCTCCACGGGCCACCCCCCGCTGCCGCGAGATAAAGGAAAGCGAATGCGTAAAACGCGGCGGCCTCACCTCCATTGACGATGGGGTGAAAACTCTTTGCTGCGTAAACGTAAAAATATGCAGCTGCCGACAGACCCGAGAGCATGAAGGCCGACAAGCGCGTGAAAAGACCGATCACAAGTAGTGGCCCAAAGATCAGTTCGATAATTCCGGAAACGCCCGTCGGGGACGCGAGTACCGCGTTATTCATTGCATGCGCGGGATAACCCAGAATTTTCACAGTGCCATGCGCGGTCAGCAGCAACCCCGCGACGATGCGGAAAACGCTCAGCAACTGCGGACGCCAGGGCGCCAGAAGCTTTTCCATGAAGAAGAATCTCCAACAGAATTGACGCATATAATCCGTATCAACTTTGGCCGAAGGTCAATACGGATGGCTGCAAAGATCGCCTTGTGAATTTGCGCTGCAATAATTTCGTTGCGCAGCGCACTTACGTCATGAAACGCAGCGCGAAGATCGTGGCGTTCGGGCAGGCAGCGGCAAGTAACCTGGGATACTGCGCGATACCGTATGATTGCACGCTGCGAAATCTCACTTCTTTTCGCCGCGCTCGTCCATCTCGAACGGCCCGCCCTCTTTCTTCCATTTCGAAAAACCGCCCTCAATATGCGCCACCGGCTTCAATCCCATCCGCTGCGCGGTCTGCGCGGCAAGCGCCGAGCGAAACGCGCCCGCGCAAAAGAACACGAACTTCTTGTCCTCGGCGAAGATCGGCTTGTGATACGGGCTATCGGGATCGATCCAGAATTCCAGCATGCCGCGCGTGCAATGAAAGGCGCCCGGAATGCGCCCGTCCCGGCGGATTTCGCGGATGTCGCGAATATCGACGAGCACCGTGTCGTCCCGGCCTACAAGCGCGAAGGCGTCCTTCGTCGGGATCGTTTCGATTTCTTTCATCGCTTCGTCGACCATCTGCTTGTGGCCGAGCGTGATTTTCTGGGGCATGCGAATTGTTCCTTGACGCGAGCACAAACTAGACACGCAGTGCAGCGGGTCAAGTTGCCCGCCATGCGCGCCAATGGCAGCATCCATGTGAGGGGGAATCGAGCTTCATGTTGGGCCTGACCTATCTCGATCTGTTCGCGTTCGGCTGGTTCCTGATCGCGTGGGGAATTCATGCCGCCACCGTCGAGCGTTCCGAATGGCGCAAGCGCAGCCTCAATTACCGGATGGATCTGGCGCGCCGCGAGTGGATGCTGAAAATGCTCGACCGCGACGTGCGCATCGTGGACACCCAGATAATGTCCGCGCTGCAACAGGGAACCGCGTTCTTCGCTTCCAGTTCGCTATTCGCAATCGGTGGCGCGCTCGCGCTGTTACGCTCCTCCGACGAGGTGATGGACATTTTCCGCGCGCTACCCTTCGCGGTGCAGGCGACGCGCGGCGTATTCGAGATCAAGGTCGTCGGCCTGCTCGTGATCTTCGTTTATGCGTTCTTTAAGTTCGCGTGGTCGTACCGCCTTTTCAATTACGCCGTGATCCTGCTCGGCGGCACCCCGCCGTCGAAGGAGGCCAAAACCAAAGCGGCGAAAATCTACGCCGAACGCCTCGCGCGCATGACCACCATCGCCGGAAGACACTTCAACCGCGGGCAGCGCGCGATTTTCTTCGCGCTCGCCTATCTCGGCTGGTTCGTGAACGGCTACGTGCTGGCGATCGCGAGTGCGGCGGTGCTGGTCGTGATCCTGACGCGGCAGTTCGGACCCACCGCGCACTGGCTGTTCGAGCAGAAGTAGCTGCTACGCGACTTTCGTCTGCGGCTTAGCGTTTGCGCGCTGCACGAGAAAATCCGCGATCTTTCCGGCGGTCGCGGGATCGAACAGCAAGCGGCGATGACCGAGCCGCTCCAGCGCGACCAATTGCGCGCCGGGCCAGTTCGCGGCCCACTTCTCTCCGGTGACGAAGCGGACCATCGCGTCGTCCTTCGAGTGCACGATCAGCGCCGGGATTTCGAGCTTCGCAACTTTCGGCATCAGTTCGATTTCCTCGGGCCGGTAGCCGACCACGCGCTTCAACTCTTCGAACAGCTTTTCCTTGCGCGCGTCCGTCATGCCGAAGCGCTTCGCGATATTGTTGAGCATGAAAGTCGGGCCGGTCGGCGCGGCGACCACGACCGCGCGCTCGACATCGAGCCAGCCTTCGGTGATCGCGAATGTCATGGCAGCGCCGCCGAGCGAATGACCGGCAATGGCGCGCACCGGACCGAGCGCTTCGGCGACACCCGCTGTTGCCTGCGCCGCGAGCGGAATCGTCGATTGCGTGCCGCCCGACTTGCCGTGCGCCGGCAGGTCGAACGCGACCACCGCGTGCCCGCGCTTCACGAGTGCTGCGATGATCGCGTCGAAGCAATGATGATCGTCTTCCCAGCCGTGGACGAGCAGCACAGCCGGCCCCTCGCCCCAGCGCCACGCCTGCACCCAGGTATCGGAAACAAGACCGATGCCGCCACCGACCGGAATCCGCATCGACTCGTCGGGCGGCGGAAGATCGGGACGCTCGCGCGCAATCAGGAGCGGACGCTTGGGCTTCAGAAAGTTCTGTACGAAGCGCTTTTGAAAGCGCTCCGGCGCGATCCGCGCGTAGCTGCGCAGAAGAAACATGCGAAGCGCGTTGTTCAAATTCGGAATGCTGGAGCGTGCCATGACCTAGGCTCCCTTTAACGGGGGATTTTTCAGAAGTGCCTCGAATGCCTGCATCGTATGTGCGCGCGCTTTTTTGTCGCCCATCAGGCGAACGCGCAGCAGATGCGAAAGCCCAAGGCCGTCGATCGCGGCGACCATCGCATCCTGATCGGCGTGCGGCAGCGCCACGGCGACGAGCCGCCGGATGAGGTCGTAGAATTCGCCGTTGTGCTTCGCCGCCTGATCGCGGACCGGACCCGGCACGTCGTCATATTCGAAATGTGCCGCGAGGATCGGGCAGCCGCCCTTTCCCGAACCGAGGCCGGGATGTTCGATCCAGTCGAGCCAGTTTTCGAAAAACATGCCGAGCCGCTTGGGCTTGTCCTTTTCCGCGCGGATCGGGGCGATCACGACTTCGGTAAAGCGCTCGGCCGCGCGCATCAGCACTTCGACCTGCAACGCTTCCTTGGATTTGAAATGGGCGAAGAGCCCGCTCTTGGACATGCCGAGCCGCTCCGCGAGCGGCCCGAGCGTGACGGCGCCGATGCCGCTTTCGCTTGCCAGCGCCGCCGCCTCGTCGAGGATGCGGACACGCGTCCGCTCGCCTTTCGTGGCGTCGGGGCCGAGGATTTCCCGGCCGTCTTCGGTCTGGAGGGTGTGGCCCTTTTTCAGTGCCTTTACGATCATGCTGTCTGAATAGCACGACCGTTCGTTTTATTCAATGCGGAGCAGATATGCGGAAATGGCGCGGTTTCTAACGATCCCACGCCGGCGCCCAGGATGGGCTCACCAGCCGCCCGTCCGGCCGAGCGAGGCCATGGATCTCGGCCATTTCGGCGGGCGTGAGCTGAAAGTCGAAAATCTCGGAATTTTCGGAAAGCCGCTCCAGCTTGCTGGTGCGCGGGATCACGACGATCCCCTGCTGCACGAGGTAGCGCAGGCAGATCTGCGCTTCCGATTTGCGGTGCGCCTTGCCGATCTTCTCAAGCACCGGATCGCCGCCCGCCTTGCCGCGCGCGATCGGCGAATAGGCGGTGACCGCAATCCCGTTCGCCTTGCAGGCGGCAACCACCTTGGTCTGATCAAGATAAGGATGCATCTCGATCTGGTTGGTCGCAATCGGCTCGGTCGAATACTGCACCGCCTGATCGACCAGCGCCGCGGTGAAATTGGAAATGCCGAGATGCTTCGTCATGCCGTCGCGCTTCGCCTTGCAGATCGCGGCAATCGTCTGGTCGAGCGGCACCGAAGTATTCGGCCAGTGAATGAGCAACAGATCGACGTATTCGAGTTTCAGCCGCGCAAGGCTTTCGCGCGCGGTGCGGAGCACGTCGGCGGGCGCAAGATTCGAATACCAGACCTTGGTGGTCACATGGATCTGGTCGCGCGGCACGCCGGAATTGCGGATGCCCTCGCCCACTTCGCGTTCGTTTTCGTAAGCCTGCGCGGTGTCGATATGGCGATAGCCGAGCCGCAATGCTTGCTCAACGATGCGGCGGCAGACATCGCCGCGAATGTCCCACGTGCCCAAACCGAGCAGCGGAATGTTCGCGCCATTGGCGGGTGCTGTTTCGGTGAAGGGCATCGCAAGACTCCTTGGCTACTTCTTCTTGGAAGCCTCATACCGCGCTTTGGTTTCCTCGTTCGGCGGATAAAGCCCCGGCAGCTTCGCGCCCTTGAGCACTTCTTCCGCCGCCCACGCCTCGAACGCTTCCTGATCGACCGCTTCCTTCGCGACCGCTTCGACGAGTTTCTGCGGCACGCAGACCGCGCCGTCGTTATCGGCGACGATCACGTCGCCCGGAAACACCGCGACCCCGCCGCAGCCGATCGGTTCCTGCCAGTTCACGAAAGTAAGCCCCGCTACCGAAGGCGGCGCCGCCACCGCCGCGCACCAGAACGGCAACCCGACCGCTTTCACGCCGTCGCCGTCGCGCACCGCACCGTCGGTGACGAGCCCCGTCACCTTCTTCACCTTCATGCGCGCGACCAGAATGTCGCCGAAAATTCCGGCACTGGTGATCCCCATCGCATCCGCGACTGCGATTACGCCTTCCGGCATGTCTTCGATCGCGCCGCGCGTCGAGCGCGGGCTTGCCCAGCTTTCCGGCGTGGCCAAATCTTCGCGTGCCGGTACGAAGCGTAACGTAAACGCCTCGCCGACGATGCGCGGCGTGCCGTCGATCAACGGCTTCGGCCCGCGCATGAAGCTCGAACGCACGCCCTTCTTCAAGAGGACAGTGGTGAGTGTCGCGGTCGAGATTTTCTCGAGCGTCTTCTTCAGGTCGGCGGAAAGCGCCATGATATTCTTCTCTTGTCAGATATTGAGGATGCTAAGCAGATAGAGCGCGCGCCGCGCGGTCTCGGCATTGAAACAGCTCGCGCCGAGCGGAACCGCAAGCGTGCCCTGAATCACGTCGCGGTAGAAGCCGCATTGCTGCTTTCGCGACTCGATCCAGACGCGCTGGATGTCGCGAAGCTGCGTCTTCAGCTTGCCCTCGAGTTGCCCCTGCAGGCGGCGGTAGGTTTCATTCAGGATGTCGTCCCAAACCAGTTGCTCGCGCCGGTAGCAACTCGCCTGCCCCACGGTGGACTGGCCTTCCGGCGTATCGAGACAGGCATTGGCGACAGCGCCGATGCAGCTTTCGGGGGACTCCTTGTTCGAAGATTCTTTTGTCTTGATGCAATCCTGAATCGCACGGCTGTCGTCCGCGCTGAGCTTCTCCTGCGCGCCCGCGATACCGGTAAGCGCGAAGAACGCAATGACAAGAATGGCAATTCTCATTTCCGTCCCGCTTTATATTTTTCGTAGCCGCTCGCCCGAAGCTGGCAGGCCGGGCACGTGCCGCAACCATAGCCCCATTCGTGCCGGTGCGCGCGGTCACCCATGTAGCAGCTATGCGTGTCCTCGATCACGATATCGGCAAGCGCCTTGCCGCCGATCCGCTCGGCAAGCTCGAAGGTCGCGGCCTTGTCGATCCACATCAGCGGCGTATGGATCACGAAGCGGCGGTCCATGCCGAGCCCGAGCGCAAGCTGCATCGCCTTGATGGTGTCGTCGCGGCAGTCCGGGTAACCGGAATAGTCGGTCTCGCACATCCCGGCGACGAGATTTTTCAAGCCGCGCCGGTAGGCGACCGCGCCGGCGAAGGCGAAAAAGATCAGGTTCCTGCCCGGCACGAAGGTCGAGGGCAGCCCGCTCGTGTTCATCTCGATCTGCACGTTGCGCGTGAGCGAGGTTTCCGAGATCGCACCGAGGGAGTCGATGTTGACGACATGATCCTCGCCGAGCCGCGTCTTCCATTTCGGGTCGAGGCCCCGAAGCCGCTCAAGGATGCGCGGCCGCACGGTCATCTCGATGCCGTGGCGCTGGCCATATTCGAAGCCGATGGTCTCGACGCGCGGAAAGCGCGTCAGCGCCCAGGCGAGCGAAACGGTGGAATCCTGCCCACCGGAAAAAAGAACCAGCGCGCCTTCGGGAGAGTCGATGTCAGCCATGCGGGGCGCATGACTATCATGTCCTGCGCCGCCGCCAAGCCTGTTTGGAAGGCGCTTACTTCGTCTTCTCGAACAGTTCCCGGCCAATCAGCATACGGCGGATTTCCGACGTACCCGCGCCGATTTCGTAGAGCTTGGCGTCGCGCAACAGCCGTCCGGTCGGATACTCGTTGATATAGCCGTTGCCGCCCAGGCACTGGATCGCATCGAGCGCGACCTTGGTCGCATTCTCGGCGGCGAACAGAATTGCGCCGGCCGCGTCTTCGCGGGTGGTCTCGCCGCGATCGCAGGCGCGCGCAACCGAATAAACGTAAGCCTTGGCCGCGTTCATGGTGACATACATGTCCGCAAGCTTCGCCTGCATGATCTGGAACGTGCCGATCGGCTGACCGAACTGCTTGCGCTCGTGGAGATACGGGATCACCGCGTCGATGCAAGCCTGCATGATGCCGGTCGAGCCCGCGGCCAGCACCGCGCGCTCGTAATCGAGACCGGACATCAAGACCCGCACGCCTTCGTTCAGCTTGCCGACGATGTTCTCTTCCGGCACCTCGCAATCCTGAAACACAAGTTCGCAGGTGTCGGAACCGCGCATGCCGAGCTTGTCGAGCTTCTGTGCAGTGGAAAATCCCTTCATCCCCTTCTCGATCAGGAAGGCGGAGATGCCGCGCGGACCGGCATTCGTGTCGGTCTTGGCGTAGACCACAAGCGTGTCGGCTTCCGGCCCGTTCGTGATCCACATCTTGTTGCCGTTCAGAATGTAGCGGTCGCCTTTCTTATCGGCGCGCGTCTTCATGCTCACGACATCCGAGCCCGCACCCGGCTCCGACATCGCAAGCGCGCCGACATGCTCGCCGGAAATCAGCTTGGGAAGATATTTCTTCTTCTGGTTGTCGTTGGCGTTGCGGCGGATCTGGTTCACGCACAGATTGGAATGCGCGCCGTAGGAAAGTCCGACCGACGCGGACGCGCGGGAAATTTCCTCCATCGCGACACAATGCTCGAGATAGCCGAGCCCCGAGCCGCCGAACTCTTCTTCGACCGTGATACCCAAGAGGCCGAGATCGCCGAGCTTCGGCCAGAGATCGCGCGGGAATTTATTGGTAGCGTCGATTTCGGCGGCGCGCGGCGCGATTTCCTTTTGCGCGAAGGAAAGCGTGGTCTGGCGCAACATATCGGCGGTTTCGCCGAGCGAAAAGTCGAGACCTAGAGCGCGGTTTGAAATCATGGCGGCTGCTCACTTCTGGTTTGCAATAAGGCTGCGCGCTAGCGCCAGCACGGCTTCGGGATAAGGTCTTGCCTTCCGCTGCGTACGGTCGAGACAGACCGTGACGTATTCGGAAGTGGCGGCGATTTGCCCGCTCTCGCGATGAATCATTTCATGGATGAAGCGGATCGCCTTCTCTTGCACTTCGAGCATACGGCTTCGCACCTCGATCACGTCGCCCGGCATCAACTCGCGCTTGTAGGCGATCTTCTGCTCGACCGCGGCGACCGCATAGTTGCCCCCGTCCATCGTTTCCCGCGTGACGCCGAAGTTGAAAAAGAAATTCCAGCTCGCGGCGTCGAACTTCGCGACATAATGCGCGACGTTCAGATGCCCCATGTGATCGCACTCGGCGGGATAGACGGTGCCGAAGTAGGTCGTCTCTCCGCTCATGCAGCCGCTCCCTGCATGCCGCCCTTGCCTTCCAGAAACATCATGGTGGCGAGCATCCGGCCGATTTCGGTCTCGTTACCGTCTTTCACGGCGAAGACCGCGCTCTCCGCAATCGTCAGCGTGCGCCCCGGCCTGATCACGCGGCCGCGCGCAACGAAGCGCTCGCCCGCCGCCGGGGCCATCATGTTGTATTTGAACTCGACCGACAGAATGCCGGCTTCGGGCGACAGCAGCGTCGAAGATGCGATCCCGCATGAAGTGTCCGCGATCGAGGTGATCGCGCCGCCATGCAGATAGATGTTCTGCTGGCAAAGATCTTCGCGATACGGCAACTCGATATCGCATGCGCCCGGCGACAACGCGATAATGCGTGCACCAATCATGCGCATGAAGCTCTGGCGCTCGAAAATTTCGCGCGACTTCTTTTCCCAAGCCGGATTGCGCGGCTCGAAGCGAGCCACGCTGCCGCGCGGGCCTGCGCCCGTCATCGGTCTTCCTCCTCGCGAACTACGGTTTCTTATCGTTTTCTTTCCATACGGTAGCGTATGGTATTTTGGCCGTCAATTCGCTAGAACGGACGCATAATGGGGAATTCATGGCCCAGACCGCCCGCGTGAAAAAGCTCCCGCGCCTCGACAAGCGCGCCTGGATCGCGGCGGCCTTCGCGGAGCTTGCCCAGCATGGCTGGGACGGCGTTCGCGTCGAACCGATTGCCGCAATACTTGGCATAACCAAGGGCAGCTTTTATTGGCATTTCGCCGACCGCGATGCGCTGATCGCCGCGATGTTCATTCGCTGGGCGGAAGGCCGCGTGCGCGCGATCCGGCACGAAACCGAAGACGATGCTGATCCGCGTGCTCTGCTCTACCGGCTGATCGACCTCTATGCGCGCGGACCGAACGCGCAGGGCCTCGCGATTGAGCTCGCGATCCGGGGCCTTGCGCGTTCCGACAGCCGCGCGGCCGATGCGGTCGCGATGGTCGACGGCGAGCGTTTGGCGCGTGTGTCCGCGCTGTTCGCAAAACTCGGCAGCAAAGCTAGCGAAAGCGAAGCGAAGGCGTTTCTCTTCTACGCTTTCGTGTTCGGGCAAAGTCTGATCGCCGGCCGCCGCGATGCCTCGCTGCGTGCCGCCGCCTCTGCATTGATCGTGGAGTAACGCCTACGCGCGCTGGCGCTCCGGCAGCGGCTTGCGGAGCAACTCCGCGATTTCGCCCGGCCGCAACGGCTTGGAAAGCAGATAGCCCTGGATCTGCTGGCAGCCCGCCGCCCGCACGAAGCGGTGCTGGGCCGCCGTTTCGACGCCCTCGGCGGTGACCGCAAGCCCAAGCGCGCGCCCGAGCCGTGCCACGCACTCGACGATGGCAGCCGCGTCTTCCTTCACGCCGAGATTCTGCACGAAGCTCTGGTCGATCTTGATCTTGTCGATCGGGAAGCTGCCGAGATAGCCGAGCGACGAATACCCGGTGCCGAAGTCGTCGATGGCGAAGCGGATGCCGAACTCACGCAGTTCCTGTAGATCGAACAGCACGTCCTCGTTCGCGTTGAGCAGCATGCCTTCGGTGATTTCGATTTCTAGGCGGCGCGGATCGAATCCGGTCTCCTCCACCACCCGCTTCACGCGCTCGGCGAGATTCGAGTGACGGAAGTTGGACGGCGACATGTTCACCGCGACCGAAATCTCCGGCCACTGGTTCGCGTGTTCGCAAGCCTTGCGCAGCACCCACTCGTCGAGCTTGACGATCAGGCCGCTTTTCTCGGCGACATGGATGAAGTCGGCGGGAGGCACCATGCCGCGTTCGGGATGCTGCCAGCGCACCAGCGTTTCCACGCCTTCGACGCGTTCGCCGTCGGCGGAATAAAGCGGCTGGTAGAGCGTGAAGAATTCGTCGTGCCACATCGCACGCTCGACGTCGCGTTCGATGGCACGGCGGTTTTGCAGCACAGCCTCGTCGGCGGGGTCGAACAGCCGGTAGCCGCCGCGTCCCTCCGCCTTCGCCTTGTAGAGCGCGATGTCGGCGCGGCGCAGCAGTTCCTCCGGCTCGCGGCCATGATCCGGCGCGAGCGAAACGCCGAGCGTTACCCCGACATGCAGCACGTGCTCTGCCGCCGTCACGGGTTGGCGGACCATATCGATGACGCGTTCGGCAATCTGCCCGATTTCGCCGGTTTTCGAGATCGGCGCGAGTACGGCGAATTCGTCGCCGCCGAAGCGGACGGTCATACCCTTCGAGCCGAGAATGCCTTCGAGCCGCTCGCCGACCATGGCGAGCAGTTCGTCGCCGACCGGATGGCCTAGCGTGTCGTTGATGTCCTTGAAGCCGTCGAGGTCGAGGAAAAAAAGCGCGAGCTTCTGTCCCGGCGCGAGCATCGGAATCTGCTCCCGAAGCGTTTCGACCAGCCGGAGCCGGTTCGCAAGCCCGGTGAGCGGGTCGCGATAAGCCATCTCCACCGCCCGGCGTTCGCTTACGGCAAGTTCCTGCGTCGACTTGCGCATTCGGCGCAGGACGACGAGCGTCACGAAACCGAAGAATAAAGTGATCACGCCGAGCGCCGGCGCGATACGAACAAGAATCGAAGTTCCGGGACGGCTTGCGCGCCAGTAGAGCGCTACGGGCATTTCGCCCGCACCCATCGCCAGTTCGAACGACGCTTCGCCTTCCGCCGCCTTGCCCGGGCTATCGACACGCAAACCGGTCAGCGCCATTTCGCGCTCGATCTCGCGAATGACGTGCTGGTCGATGAAGGCGATCACCGCGACCACGGGACCGGATGCGACACTGCCATCGTAACGCGCCGACATCGGCGGCGTCGCAACCGCGGCCACGATCGCGGGCCGGTTATCGACCCGCACGAATTCGGAGCGGTAGACGGCCGCTGGCGGAGGCACCACCTCGCCGGCGGAGGCAAGCAGATCGCCGATCGTCATCGCCGCGTTGAAGTTGGTCCGCACGACACGCGCGAGACTGATCAGCTTCTCATCGATATCGTATTTGGTCAGATTGCGGGCGAGCATGCCGCCGATGCTGGAGTAGATCGGCTGATCGGCACCGTTGAGCATGAAGGCAAGATCGTAAAGACCGGCCTGGTAGAGCCGCCCGCCGAAGTGACGATGAAGCCACTCGGAGTGCTCGCGCGACGGATGAAGAAGCCAGTTCTCGTCGAGCGTGAGACCGGAAAGATCGCTCTTGATACGCGCGTCGAGACTGGAAAGCGTCGCCCGCAGCAATTCCTTCTCGCGTCGGATCGCGCTCTGATCAACCTGCTCGGCCACGAGCATGACGACGCCAAGGAGTGCTGCCATGGCCGCGGCCACGAGCAGACCCACAACGGCGACGAGTTGATCGCCGACCCAGCGTTTATCGAGCAGCTTCCCCATGACTCTCATACGTCTTTTGGGGAACGGTAGGCGGCGGCTACTTAATGTCGGGTCAGCACCCAACGCAAAACGGTCTTACTGGTTAAGCGGCGGTTAATCGGAACTTTATCCGAGACGGAACCACCACGTCGCGAAGCCGAGAAAGGAGAAAAAACCGACGATATCGGTCACCGTGGTCACGAAAGGCCCCGATGCAACCGCCGGGTCCGACCCCGAGCGCTGGATAAGAAGCGGAATGAGAATGCCGGCGAGCCCGGCCGCGCAAAGATTAACGATGATCGCGAACGCGATGACGAAGCCGAGCTGGTGCTGCTGGAACCAGAGCGCCGCGGCAACCCCCAGCATGATCGCAATGGCTACTCCGTTCACGAAACCGACCGCCAATTCGCGCAGAATGATACGGCGCTCGTTGTGATCGCCGAGTTCCCGGGTCGCAAGCGCGCGCACGGTAACGGTCATCGTCTGCGTGCCGGCATTGCCGCCCATCGATGCCACGATCGGCATCAGCACCGCGAGCGCGACCATCTTCTCGATCGAATGCGAGAAGAAGCCGATCACGGTCGCAGCCATGATCGCAGTCACGAGATTCGCGGTCAGCCACGGAAGACGGCTGCGCGAGGTGTAAAGAATGGAATCCGAGATTTCTTCGTCGCGCGCGACGCCGCCGAGCGCTTTGATGTCTTCGGAAGCCTCTTCCTCGATGACATCGACCACGTCGTCGACCGTGAGCACGCCGACCAGCTTGCCGTCGTGATCGACCACCGGCGCCGACACGAGATTGTAGCGCTCGAACATGCGCGCGGCTTCTTCCTGATCCGCGGTCGCCTGAATGATATGCCAGTCGTGGACCATGATGTCGGAGATCTTCGCGGGACGCTGCGCACGCAGAAGCCGGTCGAGCGGAACCGCGGCGACGAAACGCTGCTCTTCGTCGACCACGAAAATCGCGTAGAAGGATTCCGGCAGGTCGGACTCTTCCCGCGCGTAGTCGATGGTCTGCCCGACGGTCCAGTCGGGTGTCACAGCCACGAAATCCGTCTGCATCCGCCGGCCGGCAGAATCTTCCGGATAGTCGAGGCCGCGCGCGAGTTCCTTCCGCTCTTCTTCCGGTAGCTGCTCGAGAATCTCGGCTTTATCTTTTTCCGGAAGATCTTCGAGGATTCGGACGGCGTCGTCCGACTCCAGATCCCGCACGCCTTCGGCGACGATCTCGTTTGGCAGTTCGTCGAGGATTTCCTCGCGGACGGTATCGTCGACCTCCGTCAGCGCGGTGAAGTCGAAATCGGCGCCGAGCAGTTCGACGAGACGCGCGCGCTGTTCCGCGGACAGCGCCTCGATCAGATCGCCGAGATCGGCTTCATGCAGGTCGCCCGCGAGCGCACGCACCTGCGGCTGGTCGCCGGTTTCGACCGCGCGCGAAATCGCATCGAGAAACGGCGCGGAAATCTGCCCTTCGTCGTCGCGGAGCGGCAGCAGGAGGTCGGCATCGCGCGTGCCGGCGGGGCTTTCGGCCACGGGCATGACGGCGAATCTCCTTCTTCGCGCGGGGGTAAGTCGTCCGGTTCTAGGCAGCGTCCTTGCCGAACGCAAACGGCCCGCTTTGTGCGCTTTACCGCGCGGCGGGCCGTCTGATCGTTCGGATACTTGGTGCGGTTGAGAGGACTCGAACCTCCACGGTGTTACCCGCTACCACCTCAAGGTAGTGCGTCTACCAATTCCGCCACAACCGCCAGCGAACCAAGCCGCGAGGGCTTAACAAATCGGCCCGGCAGCCTCAAGTGCGATAGACGATTTAGCGAAGCGTGGCGGGGCGCGGCAAAAGGCGGGTCACGGAGACGGCGATCGCGCCAGCTTCGACCACGACGGTGCCCTTGGCGACGGGCATATTATTGGCGAGAATCGTGACCTCATCGTCCTCGGTCGCGGAAAGTTCGATAATGGCGCCGCGGCCCATGCGAAGCAGCTGGTGGATCGGAACCATGGATTCGCCCAGCATCACCGATATGTCGCACTGAACGTCGTCGATCTTGGCCAAAGCGCACTCCCCCGCGAAAACCCAGTAAAATCAGCACATCTATGGTTAGCGAATGATTAACGCGGCGGCCCGGTCCCCCAGTTCTTCTGCCCCGGGCGGCAAACCAGGCCCCGAATGGCGGCTTTCGGGGAAGCCTGTGGCCTATCCGGAAGCGCTTGGATTCATGGAAGCGCGGGTGGAAGCGATTGCACGGCACGAAGCACCGGAGCTCGTATGGCTCCTCGAGCACCCGCCGCTGATCACGGCCGGCACCAGTGCGGGCGAAGGCGAACTGCTGGTCTCCGACCGCTTCCCGGTGTTCGAGACCGGCCGCGGCGGGCGCTACACCTATCATGGTCCCGGCCAGCGGGTCGGCTACGTCATGCTCGACCTGAAAGCGCGTGGCGGCGACGTGCGGAAATTCGTCCGCGAGCTGGAGGAATGGCTGATCCGGACACTCGCCGCTTTCGGCGTCGATGCCGGACGCCGCGAAGGCCGGATCGGAGTCTGGGTCGCGCGGCCCGAAAAAGGCGACGGCTATGAGGACAAGATCGCGGCCCTCGGCATCCGGGTCCGCAAGGGCGTCACCTTCCACGGCGTCAGCCTGAACGTCGCGCCCGATCTCTCCCACTTCTCCGCGATCATGCCCTGCGGAATTTCGGAGCAGCACTACGGCGTGACCTCGCTTGCCGATCTCGGCGTGACCGCTAGCATGAGCGATGTGGATGACGTGCTGCGGAAGAAGTTTGCGGAAGTATTCGGCTAGTTACGCCGTCGGCAGCATGCCGAACTTTTCGCCACCCGGACGCAGACCAAGCATTTCCTCAGTCGCGTCGATGACGTCGATCGCGGCGACACGGGATGCCGGCGGTCCCTTGCTGCATTCCTTCAGCAGCCGCTCGACGGTTCCTGCGTCTCCCGCGACGACTGCCTCCACGGAGCCGTCGCGCCGGTTCCGCACCCAGCCTTCGAGATCGAGCAGTTCCGCCTGCAACTCGACGAAAGCGCGATAGCCGACGCCCTGCACTTTCCCTTTGATCGAGAGATGAACGATTTTTCTCATCGCATTCGTTTCGTGCTCGCCGGTCCCTGCTTTGCAAGATAATCGACGTAATCCGCAGGAAGGTTCCAATCCTTCGCCGCGGCGACAATCTTCTCCACATAGCCGGGCGGCGTTATTCCGCTTTTGTCGCCGCTTGCGAGATAAACCAGTGCACGCAGCAGCCGGTCATTGAACTTCACCGGCAACTGCACCGCGCGATAAAGTCCGCCTGCAACATCTTCGTAGCGATCGAGCGCGGCGATTTCCTTCGGGCCGACCTTCCACAGCACTCCGTGAACGAACGACCCCGGCCACGGAATTACGGTGGCATAGCCCGACGCCGCCATCACATACTTATAAGAGCGCAGCGACGCGACGCCGTAAGCCTCCGCCTGCGGGCAAAGCCGCGCCATGTGTGCGCGATCCATGTTGGAGCCATAGGCAAAATAAAGACGCACGGGGTCAGGCAGCGGGAAGCTGCGGCGGGATCGGCTCGGGCGTAACGCTTTTACGCATGCCGACCACCACCGAATAGATCACGACCGCGAGCGAAAGCACGACCGGCAAGAGCAGATACGCCACGAGCAAGAGCCCGAGCGTACCGAAATCGCCGGTGTTGAACGCGTAAGCGACGGCAAGAATAACGATCAGCATGCCGAGCGACGATTTCGACTCCCCGTCCGCCGTATTTACCGGCGTCGCCGCCCAGCTCAGCAGAAGCGCAAAGCCGATTGCGAACAGCGCATAAAGCACGGCAATGGTCGCGGCGACCGTCGTGCCCTTGCCTGCGTCGCGAAGCCGTTTCGCATGTACCGCGTACCAGGCCCAGGTCAGCGCGAGTTGAACGCCGAGCAGCGGGATCACGCCCGCGCGCAACATGGTCTCCGCGTTGAACGCAATCGAAAGGATGAAATTGAATACGTAGATGAGGATCGCAGCAATCGCGAAAGGCTGCGGCTTGAGCGTACCGCTCGGCGTGACGAAAAGGTTGCCCCAGCTCGTCTGCATCAGATCAGGAAAATTCGAGGATCACGGCATCGACCGCGAGGCTGTCGCCTGCCTTTACCGCCACCTTTTTCACGGTCGCATCGCGTTCGGCACGGATGACGTTTTCCATCTTCATCGCCTCGACGATCGCAAGCTGATCGCCTGCCTTCACTTCCTGGCCTTCCTTCACCGCAATCGACACGACCAGACCCGGCATCGGGCATTTCACGATCTTGCCGGAGTCGCCGCTCTGCTTCACGGGCATCAGCTTCGCAGCGTTCGCTTCGGTTTCGGTATAGACGTAAGCGATCACCTGCGCCCCGCGGAACGAAAGCCGGAAGCCGTTCGCAACCGGCCGCACCTGCACCGCCACTTCTTCTTTGCCGACCGTGCCCTTCCAGAGACCCATGCCGGGCTTCCAGTCCGACTTCAACGTCACGCTGCGCGCGATCTCGCCATTGGCGATAAAATTCACTTGGACCGCGTCGTCCTTGCGGAAGACTTCGAGCGGATACTCAGCGGCATTCAACCAGACTGCGCGCCGGCGGTCGCGCTGCACGACACGGCCCATCATCTGACCGGAAATCCGCCGTTTGCGCTCGCCCATCACGAGATCGAGCGTCGCTGCGACCGATGCGATCACAGTCGCGATCTCGCCGGCGGGCGCGACACCCTTGAAGCCTTCGGGATATTCTTCTGCGATAAAACCGGTCGATAGCGCGCCCGAACGCCAGCGTTCGTGCTGCATCAACGCCGCAAGGAACGGGATGTTGTGGCCGACACCGTCGACCACGAACTCGTCGAGCGCTTCGGCCTGCGCGTCGATCGCTTCCAGCCGCGTCGGCGCATGGGTCACGAGCTTCGCGATCATCGGATCGTAAAAGAGCGAAATCTCGCCGCCTTCATAGACGCCGGTATCGTTACGCACCGTCGCGTTGCCGGTTTTGCCTTCGGCCGGAGGACGATAACGCGTCAGTCGTCCGATCGACGGCAGGAAGCCGCGATATGGATCCTCGGCATAGATGCGGCTTTCGACCGCCCATCCGGAGAGCTTCACATCGCTTTGCTTGATCGAGAGTTTCTCGCCGTAGGCGACGCGGATCATCTGCTCGACGAGGTCGATGCCGGTGATCAACTCCGTCACCGGATGCTCGACCTGCAGACGCGTATTCATTTCGAGGAAGTAAAACGAGCGGTCCTGCCCTGCGACGAACTCAACGGTGCCGGCGGTGTCGTAGTTGACTGCTTTTGCGAGCGCGACGGCTTGCTCGCCCATCTTCTTGCGCGTCGCTTCGTCGAGCAGCGGCGATGGCGCCTCTTCGATGACCTTCTGGTTGCGGCGCTGGATCGAGCATTCACGCTCTCCGAGATAGATCACGTTGCCGTGCTTGTCGCCGAGCACCTGAATTTCGATGTGGCGCGGATTGACGATGAACTTTTCGATGAATACGCGATCGTCGCCGAAGGAAGATTTCGCTTCCGACTTCGCACGCTCGAATCCGTCCGCGACTTCGTCCTTGGAATGCGCGATGCGCATGCCCTTGCCGCCGCCGCCGGCGGAAGCCTTGATCATCACCGGATAGCCAATCTCGTCGGCGATCTTGGTCGCGTGCTTCGCGTCCTCGATCACGCCGAGGAAGCCGGGCACGGTCGAAACTTTCGCCGCCGCCGCCGCCTTCTTGGATTCGATCTTATCGCCCATCGCCTCGATCGCGTGGACGTTTGGCCCAATGAAGGTGATGCCTGCCTTCTTTAGCGCTTCGGCAAAAGCCGCGCGCTCGGAAAGAAATCCGTAGCCAGGATGCACCGCTTCCGCACCGGTCTGCTTGCAGGCTTCGATGATTTTATCGATGACGAGATAGGACTGTGCGGCGGGCGGCGGACCGATGTGAACGGCTTCGTCCGCCATTTCGACATGGAGCGCGTCCTTGTCGGCGTCGGAATAAACCGCGACGGTCGCAATACCCATGTGCTTCGCGGTCTTGATGACCCGGCACGCGATCTCGCCGCGATTGGCGATCAGTATTTTCTTGAACATGCCCGGCCCGGACTAGACGCAAACCCTCATTTGTTTGCGGCGCAATATAACCTTTGTCAATCGGGCGTCATTTGCCGTTCAAAAAAAGCGCTTCCAAGCCGCCCTGCCAAAGCAGGACACCGGCGGCGACGGCAATCATGACCGCTATCGGGATGCCGATAGCCGCGATCAGATAAGGCACAAAGTCCCGCCCCGCGCTTCCGGTCCCGATCGCGAACTTGAAGAGATTATTGGAGGCGATTGCGAGAACAATACCCAGCGCCGCCACAGCAGGCGGCAGCGACCCTCCACCAAGGCGCGCGAGCGATACCGCGGCCGCGTCGGCATCGACCGATCCCGATATCAGCGCGGTCGCGAGCCCGCCTGCCGTTCCGAACCAGGCCGAAAAAAGCTCCACCGCGAACGTTACGGCGCCGATCAGCGCGGCAAGCAAAAGCGTTTCCCGCAATGAAAACGGATTGCGCAGGCCGAAGGATTCCTTCGCCCGCTTCTTCGGGCCGCGGAATGCAAACAGGAGGCCGGCACCAAGCGCCGCGAGCGACGCGCACAGCAAAGGCGCCGCGATCAGGCGCCCGACGGCTGCGTTCAGCGCGTACACGAGCAAAAAGGTCTTGCCGAGCGAAATCGCCGTCGCGATGGCGACGCTCGCCGCATGAAAGCGAAGGCCGTTCTTGTCCGCCGCCGCGACGCGCGCCGCGGCAAGCGTCACCGCGGTGGAAGAAACGAGTCCGCCCGCCGCGGAAGATATCAATGTCCCTTCCCTGCGGCCCATTACCTTGACCGCGACATAGCCGAGGAACGAAACCGCTGCGAGCACAACCGCGAGCAGCCACACCTGCCTCGGATTGATGCCGCCGTAAGGACCAAAACTTCGGTCCGGAATGAAAGGCAGCGCAAGAAACGTCATCGTAAGCAGAACGGTCGCCGCGCGTAGTTCGGGCCAGGTCACCTTCTCGAGCAATCCATGCAGTTGCTCGCGCGCAACCAGAATGAGCATCACGGTGACGCCGATCGCCGCCGCGATATTCTGGTCGCCGATCAGCGCATAGGCGCCGAGCACGAACGTCGCCAGAGCTGCCACGACAGTCGTGAAGCCGAAATTCTTGTCCGCGATGTTTTCGCGCATCCGGTACCAGGCAAACAGAACGGCGAAGACGAGAAACATCACGCCGAGAACGATCGCGCCGGCGATTTTATCTTCGAGCGTGCGCGCAATCAGCCCGGTGATGCCGCCGAGCACGCCGATCAGGGTGAACGTGCGGATACCGGCAGTCCGCGTTCCGCTTTCGGCTTTGCGCTCCCGCCAGCCGCGCTCGATGCCGATCAACAAGCCGATAAGCGCGGCCACGATCAGCCGGCGGACCAAATCGAACTCTTGCGAAAAATCGAAATCCAATTCCCGTGGCTCCCGCGCGGACAGACTCCCGCGAAACTACCACGGCGATAGCGGCAAAGTCTCAGGCCGCGCGGTCGAACGAATTCCTTACCGAGGGATCCGGTTCCGCGTCATTTCCGAGCAGACTCAGCAAAGCGCGTTCGGCAGCCGTCGGCCTGCCGTCCCGCATGATGCGCGAGGAAAGCCAGGCAGCGCATTCGGCCGCAATTCCTTGCCCGGCGTCGCGGCGTGGTTCGCGCGAGAACGCTTCGGTGCGCGCCCGCACTTCGCCACCCGACGCGCCCAGCATGTAATTGGTGATCGCCCGAAAAAACAGGTCATCGAACGAGGCATCATTCTCCGAGCCTGCGACCGCGTCGTGCAGGTCGAACAGCGCTTCCGCCTCTTCCGCGGAAACAGCGCCCGTTCCGGCTTCCAGAATCCGCCGCAGCAGCGCAACGTCGCGTTGATCGAGCACACGCGAATAATGCGTCCGCCCTTCCACCGCCGGACCTTCGGCGGTGATGACTTCGCACCAGAGCTCGCGGATCGCGAAGGCGGTGAGCGCGACCGGCAATTCCGGCGCAAGTTCGACCGTGCGGATCAGTGTCTGGACGCCGCCGCGCGTCGCAATGCGGCCCCTCGGCGCGATCGCATGCATCAGCCAATCGGCTTTTTCGTCGTCGATGACACCGAAGGGTTCGGAACGGCGCAGAAGATGATCGGCCACCGCTTCGGCGACGAAGCCGCGCCATTCGGGAGCAGGATCGGTGAATTCGCGGTCGAAGGCGATAAGCGCTTCGGCTTCGTTCCTGCCGCGCACGCCCTCCGGATAAACCTCGCGCAGCAGCGAGACTACATCGGACGCGTCTAACCGCTTCGCGGCTTGCCGGAACTGCTCCATGACGACCCCAAACGCTACAAAACAGGCTGCCAGTCTCGGGCGTTTATGGTTTCCAGGAGTTTAACGGGAAGCGGCCAGAACCGCTGAAAATTGCGTCAAATGCGGGATGGCGGCGGGGTGTGGCTCCAATGCGTCACCGCAATCCCGGTTTGCAACCCTTCTGGCCAATGGCGGCGCGGGCCATATCGGTGCAAATGCAAGGCTTAGGAGATCGATCATGGCGAACAGCGCCGGCATCCATCACATCACCGGCATTACCGGTGACGGAAAGAAGAACTTCGGCTTTTACACGAAGACGCTCGGGCTTCGCTTCGTGAAGCGCACGGTGAACTTCGACGACCCAAGCGCATGGCACCTTTATTACGGAAACGAGACTGGTGCGCCCGGCTCCGCGCTCACGTTCTTTCTATGGGACGGCGTGCGCCCGGGCCATCAGGGCATGGGTCAGGCGGTCGAGGTCGGTTACGCCGTGCCGAAAGGCTCGCTCGCCTACTGGAAGAAGCGGCTCGACGCGGAGAACCTCTCGTCGACCGAAAGCGAACGCTTCGGCGACAAGGCGCTTTCGCTTTCCGATCTCGAGGGCATGAAGATCGAGATCGTCGAGACCGCGACGGCCGCGAATGCTCCTGCCTGGGGCGAAGGCCCCGTGCCCGCCGAACATGCAGTGCGAGGCTTCTCCGGCATCACGCTGCGTCCGCACGGCGGCTCGCGCACGGCGGAAGTCCTGCGCGACGCCTTCGGCTACGCGGATGGCGGCAAGGACGGCGAGCGCCAGCGCTTTCTCGGCACCGCCGACATCGGCGCGCAGATCGACCTCGTCATCGACAAGGATCAGCCGCGCGGCAGCCAAGGTGCCGCCACCCTGCACCACGTCGCGTTCCGCGCCAGAGACGACGCCGAGGAAATCGAGTTGATGAACCGCATCCGCAACCAGCTCTGCCTCGACACCACGGAGCAGATCGACCGGATGTATTTCCACTCGGTCTATTTCCGCGAGCCCGGCGGCATCCTGTTCGAAATCGCGACCGATCAACCCGGCTTCACCTGGGACGAGCCGAAAGAGACGCTCGGCACCTCGCTGAAACTGCCGCCGTGGTACGAGAAGAACCGCGCGCAGATCGAGCAAGCGCTTCCGCCGCTCGAATAGCATCGTCAGACTTCAGGATTTCGCCGCCCCGGCCCTGCCGCGGGCGGCGATTTCGTTTGTCCCTCACCTTTTCCCGTCACATAATCTTGCGCGCGTTTTTCCGGTCGTTCTCTCGCGGAGATATTCCGTCATGCGCAGTATCTGCTTCTTCGTTTTCCTTTTGCTCGCCGGCGGCAGTGCACAAGCGGCTTCCGGATTCGAATGCGTCAAGACGCAATGCGAGAACAAAGGCCGCGCCTGCGTCGAAACGCTGTACGTGAGCTACAACGCCTGCACGAAAACCGCTCGCGCGAAGTGTGAGACCGTTCCGCTGGCTGAAAAATTCGAATGCCTTAGAAGCGGCTTGCGCCCTTGCGCACTGACCCGCAACGAGGAGCAAGCAGCCTGTCTCGCCGATGCGCGCGCCTGCTACCAGACTTGCGCGCCATTCCAGGGCAAGCAGACGCGCTATTGGTGCGTGGCCGATACGCGGCTTGGTGCTACAGCCACGTTCTGCGAGGCCAATCCCGGCGCCTCGCCGTTCGAACAATGCACAAAAGCATTCGATAAAGCGGCGGAGATCACCGGGAGCATGACCTGCGAGCCACTTTAGCCATTTCGCTCTGCCGGGGCTCACGTAAGAGCGATTTTCCGTTACGTTGGCACAAATAACATTATTGTTATGTTTAATTTCGATATATCTAGCAATGGACTGTAAAAAGACCTATATCACGGGAACCCCTACCGCGCTCTACGGCTTTAAGCGCGAAGGGATCGGATTTCAGAAGCCCGTGAAGGAGAACCTGCCATGGCCGTTTCCATTGGCGACAAGGCGCCGGATTTCGAGGCGCAGACCACCGAAGGCAAAATCAAGTTTCACGATTGGATCGGCGACAAGTGGGCCGTGCTGTTTTCGCACCCCAAGGACTTCACGCCAGTCTGCACCACCGAACTCGGCCGCATGGCGAAGCTCAAGCCTGAATTCGACAAGCGCAATACCAAGATCATCGGCCTCTCGGTCGATCCGGTCGATCGTCACGCCGACTGGGCGAAGGACATCGAAGAGACGCAGGGCGTAAAGCCGAACTTCCCGATGATCGGCGACACCGACCTTTCGATCTCCAAGGCCTGGGGCATGTTGCCGGGCAACGCCGGCGACACTTCGGAAGGCCGCACCGCGGCGACCAACCAGACCGTGCGCAACGTCTACATCATCGGCCCCGACAAGCAGATCAAGCTGATGATCGCCTACCCCATGACCACTGGCCGCAACTTCGACGAAGTGCTGCGCGTGCTCGACTCGTTGCAACTCACCGCGAAGTACAAGGTCGCGACTCCGGTCGACTGGAAGCACGGGGACGACGTCATCATCGCCGGCTCCGTCACCGACGACGACGCGAAGAAGACCTACCCGAACGGCTGGAAGTCGCCGAAGCCGTATATCCGCATCGTGCCGCAGCCGAAGTAAGCGCGGACGAACTGAAAACAAAAAGGGCGCGAGCTTCCTGCTCGCGCCCTTTCGCTTTCAGCGACCCCTAGGTAGATCAGGCTGCTGCTTGGTCGTCCTGTTCTTTATTGTCGTTATAATAATAGTTCGCGTTCTTGCCCAGCACGAGACGGCGTAACATGCGGCGCATGCCCTCGCTCTTGCGCAGCGGTGAAACCGTCGCCTGCACCGTTCGCATCATCGCAAGCTTCAGCGCGTCGAGTGCAGGATGCGCTTCCGGCGCCGCCTGCGGCAGGCCCATACCACGCAGGAACGAGTTGAAAACATAAAGATCGTTGCGGCGCCGCACAGCCTTGGTCTTCCAGGTGATGGCAAGCGAAATCGAATGGCTGTCCGCGGTGCGCACCCAGTGCGGCCACTGATACGGCACGAACACGCCGTCGCCCGGAAACAGATGGTGCTTCACGCCCTTCGCATCGAACTTCGGATCGTACTTGATGTTGCGATGCTTGGTCGCCGAGGATTCCAGTTCCTCGACCGACGCGATCGAGTGATCGCGGTTGTCGTAGACGGCAAAAAACTTCTCGCCGTGGATTTGCACGAAGAAGTTATCTTCTGCGTCGGTATGGAACGGCGTCGTGGAATTCGGCGACGACACGAACAGGAAGCCCTGAATGTCCTCGAAGCCGGCGTCGTCGAGCGAGGCATGGCCGCGCGCTTTTGCAACCGAAAGCAGCGCCTGCTCGAGAATGTTCTTGTAAGCAGGATGCCGGTCCACACGCTTCAGCACCATCCACGCGCCCGCGGTTTCGATGCTCTTGACCACTTCCTCCGGCGAAAGGTCGACCGCCTGCACTTTCGTCGGGTCCTGGCCGATCTCGGCCTTGCCGGAATTGTATTCGATCTGGTCACGCGGCAACTCGCGCACGAGCTTCACGATCTCCGGAAGCGTCAGCAGCGGATTGCCAACCAATTCGTGCTTGATGCGGAACGGCAGTTCCGGAAATTGTTCGAAGGCTTTTGCGTCCGCGGGTTGAACCATGGGCATTACGACTTCTCCCTGAAGGCGCGATAGCGATGCACGATCCGGCGCGCGACTTCGCGCAAAGCGCGGCGCACGGAAAGAATGAAAGCAAACAGCGATGCGGGCGCATTCGCGCCAAGCGGAACGAGCGTCTCGGAAAGCGCGAGCCTGCCCTTCCAGATATGATTGATCATCGGATGATCGGCGGTCGCGGTGGAATCCACCGACATCACCTGTTCATCCGCGCAGAAATGTTTGGTCAGTTCGAGTGTGAGTTGCACGCCGGGCGAACACTTCGAAAGCCGCTCGTCGTAGGCAGTTTTGAAAAAATACGCGCGCACGCCGTGGCGAACGACGAGACCGGCGGCGACCGTTTCCGCGCCGCGCGTCAATGTCGCGACTTCGAATTTCCCTTGGGGGCCGAGCTTGCGCGCGGCTTCCCTGATAAAGCGCGAGAGCCCTTCCTGCGCCGCGAGCGCGGTGCCGCGTTTGCCCTTCCAGCCCGCAGCCTCGAGCTTCATGAAAGCATCAAGCGCGGCTTCGGTCTGCTGCGGCGAGACCGAAACCGAGAAGCGCACTTCGCCGTCGTCCGCTAGACGATTGCGCTGACGGCGCAATTCCTTCAGCTTCTTCGAACCGAGCGCGTCTTGCAGCGATACTTCAGCGTCAAGCCGCGCATCGAGCAAAGCCCGTTCTTCGGCACGGAGTACGCGCGGCGCAAGACCTTCGCGCGCAAGCGCGCTGCGAACCGCATCCGCCGCAGGACCATCCGTAAGAACGGAAAACAGAAGCGCTTGTGCGCCCGCCCGCTTCGCCGCCTGCATGAGGCCCGCGGCAGCTTCCACCGCGCAATCCTTGTCCAGCAGCGGGGTCGCGAGCGGCGCATAAGCATGCCACGTCACGAGCACCGGAAGCGGCAGTTTCATCGCGCGCCAGGTGGACGTGACCGGGAGGAGACCGATCAGCCTTTTCTTTGCCGGGCTGTCCCACGCGAGCAGCGCGCTGATGTTCTCGTCACCCGCAACATTGCGGGTAACGCCGAGCGCCCATTCCGGCGAATAGAAAGCATTCGGCTCGAACGCGCGGGCGTAGAGGCTCGACCATGCGCCGGTCGGCACCGCCGTCAGATCGCAGAGTTCCGCCACGCTGGCGTCCGCATCGGTGCGGTAGGCAAGCGCATCGCGGGTCAGGTCGAAATGTGTATCAACCAAGGACAGCTTCCTGCTCGTTCCCTGGGAAGCTGCAAACGCGTGGCCAATCCTTCCGTGCCGGAAAGAGCCACGTAGTCCGTCCGCGTCCCTGTTCTTTTTCTTGGAGCGCAGCCTAGAGGGAAGCGCTTAAAGAACCCTTCGGAGATCGGGCAGAAAGTAGTGAACGGCGCGAAATCGATTGTCCGCGCCGCGCGCCATAGTGAATCGGCCGTAAAGGAATTCCGGCGACTTTTACTGACCGTAACGCTCTGTTCGGACCGAACCCGGCTCGACGCCCGCACCGATCAGCGCCTCGCTCGCGACAGTCACGAACGGGTTCGAGCCGCAAACGAAGGCGCGCTTCGGCGGCGACGGCAGACGCTTCAAAATCTCGCCGATCATCGGCGTATCGATCCGGCGGCCATAATCGCCGTCCCGCTTCGGCGCTTCGCGCGTGATCGTGAGCACGAGCTTGAACGGGCCGGTCCTTTCGTCGAGCGCGAGCAATTCGTCGCGGAAGATGACGTCTTCCCACGAGCGCGCGGACAGCAGAAGCAGCATCGGCACGCCCGATTTGCTGTTCGCATGATGCCGGATCATCGACATCAGCGGCGCGACGCCCGAGCCGGCACCCGCAAGCAGGACCGGCCCGCCGTCGGCATTTTGCCATACGAAATGGCCACCGATCGGTCCGCGCAACTCGATCTCGTCGCCAACCTGTGCGACCTCGTGGAAGAACGGAGAGACTTCGCCCGTCTCCAGTTTCTCGATCGCAAGCTCGATGTTGTCACGGTACTCCGGCGCGGACGCGATCGAATAGGGCCGTTGCGCGCGATAGCCGTTCGGCGCGGTCAGCCGCACTTCTACGTGCTGGCCTGCGCGAAAGGAGAACGGCTCCGACGGCGTGAAGAAGAAGCTCGTCACGCTCGGCGTCTGCTTTTCAATTTCGTTGATCGTAACCTTTTGCCAGCGGATCGCGGGCGGAATCGGCGACTTCGATACTTCAGTCACCGGAATAACGCTGCTCGCGCCACGGGTCGCCATACATGTGATAGCCGCGCTCTTCCCAGAAGCCCGCGGTGTCGCGCTCTGTAAATTGCAGCGTGTGAATCCACTTCGCGGACTTCCAGAAATAGAGATGCGGTACGACGAGACGCGCCGGCCCGCCGTGGTCTGGCGTGATCGGCTTGCCTTCATAGAGCGTCGCCACCATGGCCTTGCCGCCGGTGAGATCGGCAGTCGGCACGTTGGTCGAGTAGTCGTCATAACCATGCGCGAGCGTGAACGCCGTCGCCTCGTCGATCCCGGCGGCCGCGAGAATGTCGTCGACCATCACGCCCTGCCAGGCGGTATTGTATTTCGACCAGGTGGTGACGCAGTGGATGTCGCGCGTCATCTTCGATTGCGGAAGCTGATTGAAGTCGTTCCAGTTCCAGCGCGCGATAATTTGCGGGCCGTGCTTCAGCGTGAACATCCAGTTCTCGAGCTTCACCTGCGGCGTCGGCCCGGCGGAGAGCACGGGGAAATCGTTGGTCAGCGCCTGCCCCGGCGGCAGCCGGTCGGCTTCGGTCTGCTCGCGTTGCTTGCCGGTAAATCCGCGCGTGACGGCCATCTGAATCGTCCCGATGAATTCGCGGACTCTATCCGGCTATGCCGTGCGGAACAACTCACGAGCCCGTCAAGTGCTGCCCGCTTTTGCATCGCTGCCGTGACCCGTTAGACTTGGCTCAAAGCAAATCGGAGGAATGAAGAATGGAAGTCCGCGCCGCGGTCGCCGTCGAAAAAGGAAAGCCGCTCGAAGTCACGACGGTTCAGCTCGAGGGGCCGAAAGTCGGCGAAGTGCTGGTCGAGATCAAGGCGACCGGCATCTGTCATACCGACGAATTCACGCTATCCGGCGCGGACCCCGAAGGCATCTTCCCGGCGATCCTCGGCCACGAGGGCGCGGGCATCGTCGTCGATGTCGGTCCCGGCGTCACGACGGTCAAGAAAGGCGATCACGTCATCCCGCTTTACACGCCGGAATGCCGCCAGTGTCCCTCCTGTCTTTCGCGCAAGACCAATCTCTGTACCGCGATCCGCGCGACGCAGGGACAGGGCCTGATGCCCGACGGCACTTCGCGCTTTTCCATCGGCGGCAAGAAGCTATTTCACTATATGGGCACTTCGACGTTCGCGAACTACACGGTGCTGCCCGAAATCGCGGTTGCGAAAATTCGCGAGGACGCGCCCTTCGACAAGGTCTGCTACATCGGCTGCGGCGTGACGACCGGTATCGGCGCGGTATTGAACACCGCGAAGGTGACGCCCGGCGCGAAAGCCATCGTCTTCGGTCTCGGCGGCATCGGATTGAACGTCCTTCAGGGCTTGAAGCTCGCCGGTGCCGACATGATCATCGGCGTCGATCTCAACCCCGAGCGCAAAGCCTGGGGCGAGAAATTCGGCATGACGCATTTCGTCAACGCAGCCGAAGCCGGCAAGGACCTCGTCCCTCACCTCGTCAACATGACGAAGACGCCCGCCGACCAGATCGGCGGCGCGGATTACACCTTCGACTGCACCGGCAACGTGAATGTCATGCGCCAGGCGCTCGAAGCCTGCCATCGCGGCTGGGGCGAAAGCATCATCATCGGCGTTGCGCCCGCTGGCGCTGAGATTTCGACACGCCCCTTCCAGCTCGTCACCGGCCGCGTGTGGAAAGGCACCGCCTTCGGCGGCGCGAGAGGCCGCACCGACGTGCCGAAGATCGTCGACTGGTACATGGACGGCAAAATCCAGATCGATCCTATGATCACCCACACCATGCCGCTCGAAGACATCAATAAGGGCTTCGACCTGATGCATGCCGGAAAGTCGATCCGCAGCGTCGTACTGTTTTAAGCGAGGATTTCTTGGAAGAAACCTTCAAACACAAAGAAAAGCATTTCGCTTCCTACATCGGCATCGAAATCACGAAGTACTCGCCCGATCTCGTCGAAGCGAAGCTGGTTACCCGCGAAGAGCTGTCGAACCGCGGCGGCTTCCTGCACGGCGGCGCGATCATGACGCTCGCCGATACACTCGGCGGCGTCGGCACGACTGCCAATCTGCCGAAGGGTTACCGCACGCTCACCACCGAGAGCAAAACCAACTTTCTCTCCGCGATTCCGGTCGGCGAAACCGCGCGCGCCGAATGTACGCCGGTTCATCGCGGCAAGACGCTGATGGTCTGGCAGACGAAAATCTTCCGTGAGGACGGCAAGCTCGCGGCACTCGTCACACAGTCGCAGCTCGTCATTGCGCCGAAAGAGCCGAAATAATCAACGCGCCGCCAGCGCCGGTTTCCAGTTCACGAGCAGCACCCCCGCAGCGCAAAGCGCCATCCCCAGAATTGCCGCAAGGCCAAGCCGCTCGTTGAACAAGAGCCAGGACATCACCGCCGTCACCGCCGGCGTCAGGTAGAACAGCGAAGCCACGCGCGTCGCCTCCGCTCGCCGGATCATGAAATAGAGCAGCAGGATCGCGCCGCCCGAAAGCACGATCACCAGCCACGCAAACGAGAATACGAGTTGCGGGGTCCATTCGACGCGCCCCTGCTCGAAGAAATACGCGAGCACGCCCGAATAGACGAATGCTGCGGCGTATTGCACCGGCATCGCGGAGAGGAAATCCGTGCCGCCGCCGAAGCGCTTCTGATAAAGCGTGCCGAGCGTGATACCAACAAGCGAACCCACGATCGCAATCCACGCAATGGTTGCGGCCTCGCCTTGCGCCTTCGCTCCGACGACAAGCCACAAACCGACAAGCCCGAGCGCAAGCCCGGCCCATTGCAGCGGCGCAACCCGCTCGCCAAGCAACCGGTTCGCCAGTGTCGAGGTCAGGATGGGTTGCAGACCGACCACCAAGGCTGCGACCCCTGCCGGCATGCCGCGCGCGATCGCAACACAGACGCCGCTCAGGTACATGCCGTGTACGAGGATACCGCTGACGATATTGTGCGGGATCGCCATACCGCGCGGCAGCGGCGCTCGCATGACCAGTGCCAGCAAAGCCACAGCGGCGGTCGCGAGCAGCAGACGGATGGCACAGAAGGTCAGCGGGTCCGCATACGGCAGGCCGTACTTCGTACCGATGAAGCCCGTGCTCCAGAACAATACGAATAGCGAAGGAGCCGTTTTGACGAGCAGCCCGAAAGAACTGGAGGATCTTGCCATTGGGAACTTTGAATTGAGCAGCCCTTTTGCCAGCGGTCTTGCCCAATTTCAATGCACTTAACGAGGCGTTAAGTCATACGGCGCAACATTGAACCAATATGAGCGTACCCGAACCGATCGACATGGACGAGCGCCGTCATACGCCGCGCCACCGCACTTTCCTGCAAGGGCGCGTGTTCTATAACAGCCGCCGGCAAAGCGCGGATTGCATCATCCGCGAACTGACGGACGACGGCGCACGTCTTTCTTTCACCGATCCGGTCGCGCTTCCCCACGCCTTCGAACTGCACATTCCAAATCGCGACCAGACCATTCGTGTCGAGATCGCCTGGAATCACGGTACCGATGTCGGGGTCAGCTTCGTGAAATACGACAGCCATGCTGGCGCCACGCTTGCGCCGGCAGCGCAGGCCGGTCTCGTCGAGCAGACACTGCAGGAGCGCGTCGAGAAACTCGAAAAAGAGCTCGGAGCACTTCGCCGCCGCCTCTCAGAACTGGAAATGAAGAACGCTTAGGCGAACCGCCTAGCTGCGCTCGTTTCCGATTCCCGAAAGCAGATAGCCGAGCAAGGCGCCAATCAGCGCGCCGACTGCGCTCGGCTCCAGCACTCGTTCCAGTCCCAGAATCAGGATCAATGGCGCCAGCACAGCGATCGCCAGCAACTGAATAGTACGAATGCTGACGGGGCCACTGCCCTGTTGAAAACGTTGATACATGATCGCGCCGATCGCCAGCGCAATCGTCAAGGCAGCGATAATTTCGATCCAGAACCGCGTTGCCTGCATAGTAGCATTCATGGAAGCCCTCCTGTCTAAATCGCCGCAGCGGCGATACAATTCCCCACATAAAAACGCGGCCCCTCCGCGGAATACGAAGGAACCGGAATGATCGACCTTTACTCATGGACAACGCCGAACGGACGAAAAGTTTCCATCGCACTCGAAGAAATGGGGCTGCCTTATACCGTCCATCCCATCGACATCGGCAAGGACGAGCAATTCGCGCCGGATTTCCTGAAAATCTCCCCGAACAACCGCATCCCGGCCATCGTCGACCGCGAAAAGAACTTTTCCCTGTTCGAGTCCGGTGCGATCCTGATGTATCTCGCCGAAAAGACCGGCAAATTGATGCCAGAGACTCTTGAAGACCGCTATCGCGTGATCGAATGGCTGATGTGGCAGATGGGCGGCATCGGCCCGATGCTCGGCCAGGCGCATCACTTCCTTAAATACAACGTTGGCAAGGCGCCCTACGCCGAAGAGCGCTATGGCAAGGAAGCGCATCGCCTTTACAAGGTTCTGAATACCCGGCTCGAAGGACGCGAGTTTGTCGCCGATGACTATTCGATCGCCGATATCGCAATCTGGCCGTGGATCTCTCGCTTCGAATGGCAACAGATCGACCTGAACGACTATCCGAACGTGAAGCGCTGGTATGTAAAGATTGCGAAGCGGCCGGCCGTCGTGAAAGGCTATGCGGTGCCGAAAGACACCGGACCGATTCCCCTGCCCAAATGATCGCGCGCGGCATCCATTCCCTCTTCCGTGGCGAGACACCTCTCGCCACCGTATTCTGGGAATATGCCGTGGCGTGGGGAACGCTGCTTAATCTGCTCACGACTGGCGCGGCACTCGTGGTCTTCGTGAACAACGGACCAGTCTGGCTCGGATTGCTCCTGCACTTCGCCGCTATTCCTTATAATGCGCTGATGGTGCTTTCGACCTGGCGCGCGGCGGCACACGAAAATGAAACCCCGCTCGCGGGCTTCGCGCGGGCGGGAATCATCGTCTGGTTTCTGATTATGATGGTTTTCTAGCGCTCAGTTCTGCTTCTGAAGCCGCTTCAATATATCCAGGCTCTCCTTTTGAAGCCGGTCTGCAAGCGCATCGTCGTCCTCATCTTCTTTTTGCTTCTCGGCATCGCTCAGCGGCTTGATGCACTCGGCATTGCTACTCGCGTCCACCGAACCATAAGTTCGCTTGTCAGGCAGTTGCTGTTCGCACAGCAAAAAATCAACCGCCTTTCCCGGTACGCTCTTGCCGCAACTGCTGCTGAAGGTGCTACCCGGCGACGAGCCGCTCAGGTGGCAGTTCACCTGGCAATGCGTTTTCTCGTCGTAGGGATTGGTAATCGTAATCCGTAGCGTAAGCTTGTCCTGCGAAACCGCGCAGGAAAACTTCGGCTGCGTCTGCGCAAAGGCAGCGGCCGAAGCGATTGCAAATAGAACCGTAAGAATAAGGCGGCGCATGAAACTTACCTGCGTAATGTGAGCGTCGAGAAAACAATAAAAACTGCAAATGGGAGAAGCCAAATCACTTCACCGCGAACATAGGCGAGCCAGCCAAACAGCCCCGCGAACGACAAAAGCACCGCGAAACGAATCCACTTCGCGGCGCCCATAACGCGGACCCACCATTTCTGCGGTGGCACCACCTACCGGAACGCTCCGCGCGCCATCCACGCCGCGAAGAACAGCATCAGCATCAGCCCGACCAGTTCCCAATGCACGATCTTGCGGATGCGGGCGATTTTCGCGGCATCTACCTTCGGCACGTTCCCCGCGCGCGTATCCTTGCGCCAGCGCAGAAACTCCATCGTCGGGATGATCGAGACAAGACCGACGATGACGAAAATTCCGATCTTGGTCAGGAAAGCGTGGTTCGCTAGATAATATTGCCAGCCCTTCTCGAAGTAATAGACGCGTAAAGCGCCCACGATGAGCACTGCTCCAGCCGCCGCGCCGTAAACGCCATCATAAAGCTGAAGGCGCCGCGCGTTCTCAAGCGTCAGCGGCTGCCGTAGCAGAATCATCTCGATCGAGAGCGCGACAAAAACCGCGACGAACGCGAGGTGATGCAAAAATGCGAATGTGACGGTCATGGCTTCTGGCTCCGTTCTTCCCGCGCTATCCGGATACTATGCTGCGATTTCGTACTTCTCCACAATAGCTGCCGCCGCAGCGAAACTCGTGCTAATTTCGCCGCCGTTACGGGAGGAATACCAAATGAACGCCGGAAAGCCTGACGGCAAATTTGATGTGGATGCTTGGTTATCGTTGGTGCGCGGTGCTCGAATGATCGCGCTCGACCACCCGCTGCAGAAAGGCATGCCGATCTATCCGACCCACCCGCCCTTTCACATCACGCTGAACAACCGCCACGGCGACATCAATCGCGGCTGCGGCTTCTCCTCGTCCAACGAACTCATCATCACCAGCACGCATACCTCGACGCATATCGACGCGCTCTCGCACGTATCCGAAAACGGCATGCTGCACGGCGGCGTCGATGCGGCCAAGGCCCAGCAAGGTACCGAACTCTTCAAGGAACACGGCGTCGAGACGATTCAACCCATCTTCCGCCGCGGCGTGCTGCTCGACATCGCGCGCGCGAAGAAGGTCGATGTGCTTGCGCCCGCCGAAGAAATCACGATTGCCGATCTCGAAACCGCCGCAAAAAATGCAGCCGTTCCGATCCGTGACGGCGATATAATTTTGCTCCGCACGGGCTGGACGGCGCACTGGTCGGATTCGCGAAAATATCTCGGCCTCGACAGCGCCGGTACGCCCGGCGTCGCTGCAAGTGGTGCGGAATGGCTGGCTACGAAAAAGCCCTTCGCGGTCGGCAACGACACCGCGGGCTTCGAGCAGATCGTGCAGACCAATATAACGATGGATGCGCATCGCATCCTGATCGCGCAGAACGCAATTCACATCATCGAGAATCTCGATCTCGAGGAACTCGGCAACTGCGGCCGCGCCGATTTCGCCTTCGTGACACTTCCGCTGCGCATCAAAGGCGCGACCGGCTCGCCGCTTCGCCCCGTCGCGCTCGTGTAATTTTCGCCGTGACGCACCGCGCGAAACACGGAAAAATCTCGCACGCAACGGCGCGTATTCGCGGCCTGCTAGGCCCCGGTCTAATTACAGGCGCGGCGGACGACGATCCGAGTGGGATCGCCACCTACTCACAGGCCGGCGCGCAATTCGGCTATAGCCTCGTCTGGACCATGTTCCTGAGCCTGCCCTTCATGGCTGCCGTGCAGATTCTCAGCGCGTGGATCGGCTGGAACACCGGCAAAGGGCTGACCGCGAACTTCCGCGAGCACATGCCGCGTGCGCTGGTCTATGCGCTGGTCTGCCTGCTTGCGATCGCCAATACAATCAACATCGCAGCCGATCTCGCGGCGATGAGCGAGGCGCTGAAGCTGGTGATTGGCGGTCCTTCGGTGCTTTACGCATTCCTGTTCGGCCTCGCCTGCCTGATTGCCGAGATTTTCGTTCCTTACCATCGCTATGCCGGGTTGCTGAAATTCCTGACGCTGGCACTGTTCGTTTATGTCGCGACCGCCTTTACGATCAGCGTGCCGTGGGGCGAAGTATTCGCCTCCATGCTAATCCCCAAGTTGCCGGACGGTCAGGACGCGCTGCTGATGATCGTCGCCGTTTTCGGCACCACGATCAGCCCTTATCTCTTTTTCTGGCAGGCCGGACAGGAAGTCGAGAATACTTCCCTCAGTCACCGCAGCCTCTATCGTTCCGATCGCATGAGCCGTTTTCATTTTCGGCGCATCGCGGTCGATACTTCGATCGGCATGTTCTTTTCGAACCTGATTGCGTTCTTCATCATCGTCACGGCGGCGGCGGCGCTGCATGCGAACGGCATCACGAAGATCGAAACGGCGGCGCAAGCCGCGGAAGCATTGCGGCCGCTCGCGGGCGAACTGACATTCCTCCTGTTCGCGGCGGGAATCATCGGCACCGGCCTGCTCGCCGTTCCGGTGCTCGCCGGATCCGCAGCCTACGCAACGGCGGAAGCATTCGGATTCAAGGGCAGCCTCGAACTTCCCGCGAGCCGCGCGATCGGCTTCTACATTTTAATCGGAAGCGCGACGCTGGTCGGCGCCGGACTTGCCGCGGCGGAAATCGACGCCATCCGGCTCCTGTTCTGGGCGGCCGTCGTGAACGGCGTGCTCGCTGCGCCGATTCTGTTTGCGATGATGTGGCTCGTGACGCGGCCACGTCTCACGCAAACGAGCGACGTAAAACTTCCGCGCAGCCTGATCGTGTTCGGCTGGCTCGCCGCGCTCATGATGGCGATCGTTCTTCTGCTTACTTTTCTTCCGGCGTCCGCCTGAATTCCGATGACGTAAATTCGCCGTCATTTTGGATTTGCGGTGGCTTCCGACGATTCACGCGCAATAGCCCGTTCATGCGCCGTACAGGATGAAAGGACGATTCTTCACGCGGAACTTTGTTCGATCTCCAGTGTTAGGACGCTGGCTTTACAAGCGAGCAAAGTAAACCGGACGACAAATCATCAATATAGGAGGACTTCGATGCGTACGATCATCGTTTCTTCGATTTTCGCGGCGGCGTTTCTCGTTGCCGGCGCGACTGCCTGGACCGCCAACGCCGGCGTGCTCGGCAAAGGCGTATCGGCTGCGTCCGACACGCTGACCCAGACCGAAAACGTCCGCTGCTGGCGCAACGCGCCGTATGACGGCTGCGGCTGGGGCTGGCGCCGGACCCGCTGGGGCAAGTGCCGCCCCTGCTGATCTCCTGAAAGAGATTTAGTCACCAAACCCCGCCGCGCAAGCGGCGGGGTTTCTTTTTATGTTTTACCGCCGACGTCCGGCGCGCTTGGGGCTTGCCCCATTCGCGCAATTAAAAACGTCAGGTCTTGCCGCCAATATCGGAATGAAAATACGGCTTACCGCTCGACGCCGACGGCAGGTAGTAAGACCCGAAACGGAGCGCGACCACGGCGAGCGCGAGCACGAGGATTGCGACCGCGGTCATCAGCGTTTCCATTTCCGGCGTCTGGTGCGTGGTCACGACCACGACGACATGGCGCGTGACCGCGGTGATCGCGACGTAAATCAGAAAGCGCACCGGCATGCGGTTGGTCTTGAAATAGATGCCGACCATGGCGCCGATCTCGAGATAGATGAAGAGCAGCAACAGGTCCTCGATCGAGGCGTTGCCGCGGTTGACCATGGCCCAGAAGGTCGCGGCCGCGGCCCACACGGTCGAGGCGCCGATCGCAAACAGACCGAGCAGATGGAAGCCTTCGACCAGCAAATTTCCGGCGTGATTCACGAAGCGCCGCGCGCTCGCTTCCGCCTGCCGCTCGGTAATCTGATCTGGTTTCTTCGCCATGCGCGGCCCCTCGCCCGACTCATGCGCCGTTTATTTTAACGCAGCGGCGTGTGCGCCGTCATTCTGCGCTGCGACGACGCGACCCGGTTCAAATCGCGGCACCGCTGTGGTCCAATCCGGCGCATCATGAAGCTGGGAAAAATCGGGCTGGGCTGCGCGCTCGGCATCATCGGATTCGCGGGAAGCGCGAGCGCCGGTGTCACCGCGGTTTACGGCTGCCGTTTCTATCAGGACGGCAAGGTCTATGCCGAATTCCGCATCAACGAAATCGACTTCACCAAGTGGGACGACGAAGGCTTCTTCGATCCGCCCGCCGGCAAGCCGGTGAAGACCGACGTCGAGGCCAAGGGCACACCGGGCGAAGACGAGGGCCTCGTCTTCAGGCTCCCGAAAGAGGACGTCGAGATCGTGGTCGCGAACACACTCGACTTCGTGAACGCGCGCTATTCGGGACCGGAGGAGAAGAATCTCCCCGGCGAATGCGAACAGGCCGACACGAAGAACGCGCTCGACCGCTGGTTTCTCGAACGCCAGCAAGAGCACAAGCGAAAGCCGCGCTAGGCGCCTCGCCTAGACCGCGTGGCCGACGAGCTTGCCGATCAGCGCGGTAGCAGCCATCGCGACCGCGCCCCAGAAGGTCACGCGCACGGCCCCTTTCAGAAGGCTCGCGCCGCCCGCATGCGCGCCGAGCGCACCGAGGATCGCAAGGAAGAACAGCGTGCCGCCCGAAATCACCGGCACGATGTAAGCGAGCGGCGCGAGGATCGTGAGCAGAAGCGGCGCCGCCGCGCCCACGGAAAAGGTGATCGCGGAAGTGATCGCGGCGAGCACCGGCTGCGCGGCCGTGATCTCGGTGATGCCGAGTTCCTCGCGCGCATGCGCGCCGAGCGCGTCCTTCGCCATGAGTTGCTTCGCGACCTCGATCGCGACCGGCCTTTCGACCCCGCGCGCGACATAGATATCCGCGAGTTCGTTCAGCTCGAATTCCGGCTGCTCTTTCAGTTCGCGCCGCTCGCGCGCGAGATCGGCATTCTCGGTGTCGGCCTGCGACGAAACCGAAACATATTCGCCCGCGGCCATCGACATCGCGCCGGCGGCAAGACCGGCAACGCCCGCGACCAGCATCGCGGCGCGGTTCGGCGTCGCGGCCGCGACGCCGACGATCAGGCTCGAAGTTGAAATGATGCCGTCGTTCGCGCCCAGGACCGCCGCGCGCAGCCAGCCGATGCGGGTCGCGAGATGGCTTTCGTCGTGGGATTTCAGGCGCGGCATGGCTGGCTCCTCGATGCTGGCTACCGCGAGACGCTGCGCGCGGTATTGATCGGGGTCAAGCGCAGCCAAAAAGCCGGCGGCCGCTCGCGAGAAGCGGCCGCTGGCCGTCTTGCCTGTCGCCGTTACAGCCCGAACAACGAGAACGGGAACGGAGAATAGTAAGGCCGCTGGTAATAATAGCCGTAAGGCTGATTGTAATAGCGGTGTCCGTAGTAGCGGCGATGATAATGGCGGCGATTGTAATGGCGGCGATGCTGCCAGTGATTGCGCGTGTGGCGGCGCTTGCGGACGTCGATCGTGTTCGACTGCACCGCCGGCGCGTTCTTCAGGCCGGAGAGCGGTGCCGCGCTTACTGGCGCAGCAGACGCCGCGAGGCCGAGCGCACCTGCCAGCGCGCATGCGAGCGTGAGGTTCTTCATCCCAAATCCTTTCTTACTTGCCATCGCCTTGCAAAGAAAAGGTCTGAATTGCTCCTTCGTTCCCGCCTTATTTCGTTTTCTGTAATGAAGGTTGAATTCGCAGCCCATGCTGCAACGGTGCGCGCATGCGCGCGCGTCAGAGAGTCGCGATGCGGGTGCTAATTCTGTTTGATTGGCAAACAGCATTGCGGTTTTTCGCGCACGGGTCCGCTCATGGACGCGCGCTTTTCGCGTCCCGTGCAAACCACCCTCGAAACAAATCGAGGGAGCGGAGCGCTGCGACGCGCCACGCATTAGAGTTTCCGTCTCTCTTGCGAGAGACGTATCGCCTCGCAGCGCTCCACATTCAGCGATTGTTCGGACGCGGGCCGCGCTTTTCGTGAAGCATTCCCGAAGGAATGCTTCTCCGTCAGCCGGCTCCCGGCAGGCGAGCCTAGTCTCGCCGGGCGGAATCCCGCGTCGTCCCGGCTTGCGACTGCGAGACGCAAACGGAGACGCCGGCCACTTCCCGCTTTAGCGACGCCTCGCGAAAGCGCCCTCGACGGAAATAGCGTATAGGAATATAGTCTCTATCGGTGGGGAAGTCAAGAAAACCTTGCCGTCATCCTGAGGTGGCCGAGCGTGAGCGAGGCCCTCGAAGGACGACGACGCTTTCATCCTTCGAGGCTCGGCTTCGCCTCGCTCCTCAGGATGACGGTTGTAGTTCATCATGGCCGGGCTTGACCCGCCATCCGCGTCCTAGCTGCTTCTGCTGTCGGTCGCGGCGCCGGTTTCCTCCGGCAACATCCCTCCCCACGCCGCGAAGGTGCCGAGCGCGCCGCCCACGATCAACGCATAGGGCAAATACGGCACGAGGAACGAGAGCGTCTTCATCTGGTATTTGGCGATCAGCCGCGCCGATTCCGCCGCATCCCAGTTGAAGTAGAGAAACACGCCGCACATGAAGATGTAGATACCGACCGGCACGCCGAGCGTGTAGAGCCCGCGCGAGATCAGTGGCAGCCTGGCATAGAAAAGTATCGTCGCGAGCATGAAGATCGAGATGAGCATGGAACAGGCGGTGACGGCATATTCCGGCGCGAACCACATCGGCAAACTCCTGATGAGCGAGAGTAACGGCGATTGGCCGAAGCTAGCTCGATCCGGACAGGCGCGCTGTGATGGGGATCACATCACGACATGCCCGCTTCCGCCTACCGCGAAGGTTGTGGTTTGGTTTCTTTGGGATGATGCCCCTCGCCTCGAATCTGGCGAGAGGTATTCTGGGACGCGCCGCCAAGCGGCATCATGATGCGGTGCGCCAAACGCGCGGTAACTCAATTAACTAATTGTCCGCTACGAAATTCAGATGCCGCTTGGAAATTAGCACGAAAAAGACTTAGCAATTGGTCACGTTGACTGCGCCAAGCATTCTTGATGGCGCGATCATCAGCTCCGTCCGGAACAGTCGCTAAAATTTCCGCGTGATGCGGCCTTAGTTCCGCGTCGGCATCAATAACATAGTACAGCCTTTCACCCTTTTTTCGTTTGTTGGCGCTGGCGCTCGCGACAAGGTTTTTCAGGTCATTCAATTTCACTCCGCTTGCGCCATGAAATAGGCGTTCTGTCTTACTGCCTATTCTTTGGCGAAGCGTTTGCTTGAACTCTTCATCCGATGCTCCGCCACGAAGTACGCTCATGCCTTTCTTCTCAGCATGAGTTACTAAAGTTAAAGCGATTTGGTCTTTATCAAGATCCACAGGCGCAATGAGAACGGAAATAACAGTTTCATCGAACTGAACTCTGCCGGGCGACCCGTGACGCCCTATCGAAACGAGTTCACAGACACAATCTTTGCAATGAGTACCAAATCTCTGAACGCGATCATTTTGATCGTACGTCGCATTGTCGAGATGACGACACCTCGCCTGAAATCTTAGATCGTTAAGCCAGTTGACGATAGCCCCGGAGGAAGAGAACGCCCGTCGAAAGATACTTCCCCACCCCATTCATCTTCCCCATTGCGGCAGAAAAATCCGATTCGTTTCTCGCCGAAAAACTCAAGCTCAAAATATTTCGCTGCCTCTTGGATAAACAAGATAACTCGACCATCAGCATGCAAAGCAGCCTTAGGCATCACACTTTTCGGGCCAAGCAGACGAACAAATTCTTTTGCATCCTCAACAGAGGATGTGACTGCCTTGGCTGCACCCAACCCGTCCCAGTCATCTTCAAGACCTGAGAGCTTCAAAATTTGAGAAATAGTATCGTCGGCGAGCGATCGTACTGTTTCTAAATTGGCAAAGGCCCTATCGGTTTCGCTAGCCTGTACGGCGTACGATGCCTTCGTGATTGCCGGAAAGTAAGCAGCCTTTGTAATCGGCTGTAAAAACGAGCGCGCAACAACTTTTTCTATTCTTTGGCTTGCTTTCGAGCCCATATAGGTGAGCGACGGCTCGGCCGCCTCAAGGTAGCTAGCGAAATATGTGTCGACCAATGTAACCATTAAGCCAGTCCTACTCTGCTCGCCGCAGCAGTTGTTACGACAGACCTAAATAGGTCCTTTAAGCCATTATGCAGATCGTTTGCACATCCCAAAGCATCTTCCAAATCACCGCTCAACGCCTCGAGCTTTCTCATTGTTAAGATCGAAACTGACTTACGTAGGTCGCCAGACACAATGTGATGCGCTTGCCCCACATCAATATTTACGTTGGTGAGCTGGCGAACTTCGTTGGAATTAAATTCAAACCAGCCCGAGTGAACGTGAAGAGCGTTCTGTATATTTGAAACGGCAGGGACTAAATATCTTGAAGATGTATCCAACACTTGAAAATGACTCGCTTCATCTGTCAGAGACAAAAAACGATCTAAATACTGAAGTTGCACAGATTTGATAGAGAAGTTGACCGCCGAATAAATCTGCATATCGCGATAGATGCCAACCAAGCGTTCATAAAAATCAGCCCAACGACGATATCTCGCGGTGGTTAACGTTAGTTTTGTTGCGCTTATAGAAAGCTCATCAATTACCCGCCGCTGATCGTCCAATCGCTGATAAGCAACTCTACGGGGCACATTGCGTCCATCAATCTCGAAGTTTGCGACACCGCTTCCTGCCGGCAACTCAATTGGCTCAATGAATTCTGCTCTATGAGTTAATTCAAAACGAGCAGACGCCTTTTTCGCGGCAACGGCCAAGTCATCAAACATATCGCTGAGATTGGCCTGAAAGACGAAAATAGCGCTGACATTGTCTATCGAATGATCGGAATGGACTGGTTCCCAGTTCATCTGTGATTCCTACAAAACTCTATATAGGGCGATACCACACCTGTCACAGGGCGGGGATAAATAAGGTAATATATTACCTATTTGGCTGCACGTTCACACCGGCAAATTGTCGTGCTTCTTGCGCGGCTGCTCGACCTGCTTGGTCCTGAGCATCGCGAGCGCACGCGAGATGCGGCGGCGGGTCTCGTGCGGCTCGATCACCTCGTCGATATAGCCGCGCTCGGCCGCGACGAACGGCGATAGAAAGCGCTGCTCATATTCCTTGGTGCGCTCGGCGATCACCGCGGGGTCCTTGTCCGCGCGGAAGATGATCTCGACCGCGCCCTTCGCGCCCATCACCGCGATCTGCGCCGTCGGCCAGGCATAGTTCACGTCGCCGCCGATGTGCTTCGACGCCATCACGTCGTAAGCACCGCCGAAGGCCTTGCGCGTGATCACGGTGACGAGCGGCACGGTCGCCTGCGAGTAAGCGAACAGAAGCTTCGCGCCGTGCTTGATGAGGCCGCCATATTCCTGCGCGGTGCCCGGCAGGAAGCCCGGCACGTCCACGAGCGTCACGATCGGAATGTTGAAGGCGTCGCAGAAGCGCACGAAGCGCGCGGCTTTGCGCGAAGCATCCGAGTCGAGCACGCCCGCGAGCACCATCGGCTGGTTCGCGACAAAGCCGACCGTCCTCCCCTCCACGCGGCCGAAGCCGGTGACGATGTTCTTCGCGAAACTCTCCTGAATTTCGAAGAAGTCCGCCTCGTCGGCGAGCTTCAGGATCAGTTCCTTGATGTCATAGGGCTTGTTCGGATTTTCCGGGACGAGAGAGTCGAGCGAAGGCTCGATGCGTTCGGCGTCGTCCGCGCTCGGCCATTCCGGCACGCCCGCCTCGTAGGACGAAGGCAAAAAGTCGATCAGCCGACGCATCTGCAAGAGACATTCAACATCGTTTTCGAACGCGCCGTCCGCGACCGAGGAGCGCGTCGTGTGCACGCGCGCGCCGCCGAGTTCTTCCGCCGTCACCGTCTCGTTGGTGACGGTCTTCACCACTTCCGGGCCGGTCACGAACATGTAGCTCGTGTCCTTCACCATGAAGATGAAGTCGGTCATCGCGGGCGAATAGACGTCGCCGCCGGCGCACGGCCCCATGATGACTGAAATTTGGGGAATAACTCCCGACGCGATCACGTTCCTGCGGAACACTTCGCCATAGCCGCCGAGGGCCGCCACGCCTTCCTGAATGCGCGCGCCGCCCGCGTCGAACAACCCGATGATCGGCGCGCGGGTCTTCAGCGCCAGGTCCTGGATCTTCGTGATCTTCTGTGCGTGCGCCTCCGAGAGCGAGCCGCCGAACACGGTGAAGTCTTTCGCGAACACGAAGACCTGGCGTCCATTGACGGTACCCCAGCCGGTGACGACGCCGTCGCCCGGCACCTTCTGCTTGTCCATGCCGAAGTCGGTCGCGCGGTGCTGCACGAAGGTGTCGAATTCCTCGAACGAGCCTTTGTCGAGCAGGAGCCCGATGCGCTCGCGGGCGGTCAGCTTGCCGCGCGCGTGCTGCGCGACGATGCGCTTTTCGCCGCCGCCGAGCTTGGCTTCCGCACGGCGGGTTTCCAGCGCTTCGAGAATTTCTTTCATCGGATCAGGCCCCTCAGGTGTCGGCGCGGAAGGTAGCATGACTCTCGTCGTCCCGGCCAAGCGAGCGAAAAGCGAGCGCGAGCTGGGACCCATAACCACCCGCATCCCGATTCTCGCAGACCGGGGTTATGGGTCCCCGCTTTCGCGGGGACGACGACAGAGGGAAATGCATCCTTCGCCGCATGGCGCGGGGCCGCGGGTCCGCTATCCTCGGCCGCGTGACCGATACCGAATCCCCCGCCCCCCAACATTCGCTGCTCGAGGACGTCTTTGCGATCCTCGTCGGCACGCTGTTCATTTCCTTCGGCATCGTCTTGTTCAAGCAGGCGGGGCTACTGACCGGTGGCACGTCCGGCATCGCCTTCCTCGGGCTATATCTCGCAGGCATCCCCTTCGGCCTCGGCTTCTTCCTCATCAACCTGCCGTTCTATGTGCTGGCGGTGATGCGGGTCGGCTGGCGCTTCACGGTGAAGACCTTCTGCGCGGTCGCGCTGGTCTCGGTCTTGTCGGAGAGCCACCGCTACTTCATCGGCTTCGCGCGGCTCGAGCCGTTTTATGCCGCCGTCTTGGGCGGGCTCCTGCTCGGCATGGGCTTCATCGTGCTCTTCCGCCATCAGGCGAGCCTGGGCGGCATCAATATCCTCGCGCTTTATCTGCAGGAGAAATACGGGCTGCGCGCCGGCAAGTTTCAGATGGCGGTCGACCTCGCCGTGCTGGGAGCGGCGCTCTTTGTGGTCGAGTGGCGGCTGGTGCTCGCCTCCGTCATCGGCTCGGTCGCGATGAACGCGATGATCTGGGTGAACCACCGCCGCGACCGCTATGTGGCCTGGTCGGCGGCCTGAAAAATCTTCTCTGCCGTCATTGAACCGTCACAAAGCGCGCCTATATAGCTCCCATCGGACTTCGAAGAGCGAAGCCCCTTCACCACGGATGTACTGGGAAGCGGGATTTAGCGAAGACGCGAAGACCGGTTGGCCCGCCCGGCAGGAATGCCCGGCGGGTTTCGTTTTTTCAGGCTACTGCTTCGGCAGCGCGCCGAGTTGCGTGAGCAATACCTTCGCGATCGAGATGCGCGCGGCCACGTGCTTTTCTTCGTTGGGGTCGAGGTTCAGCGCGAAGATATAGACCTCGTCGCCCCGCTCCACCCAGCCGACGAACCAGCCGATCTTGTTGTCGCCGGAAGGAATCCACCCCGTTTTGCCGCGGAGCGTCGCGTTACCGATCTTCTCCATGAACATGATGTCCTTCAGGATCTCGGTGTTCTTCGGATTGACCGGTAACTTTCCGATATAGACGCGCTCGAGGAATTCGACTTCCTGCAACGCGGAGATGCGGAGTTTTCCGTCGAGCCAGAACGAATCCTCGTTGCCGCCGATATCGCGGTTGCCGTAGCCGAATTGCGAGACGTAAACGCGCATGCGCGTATCGGTGATCTGCCGCGCGATCTCCTGAAACACCCAGACCGCGGACGCCTTGAACGCCGTGCGCAGCGTGTGGTCCTTGTTCCAGGCTTCGATGTCGCGCTTCACCCCGTCCCACTTGAACACCGGATGATCGGCATCCTTCACCACGCCGGTCTCGAGCGCGATCAGCGCATTCGCGATCTTGAAAGTCGAAGCAGGTAAATATGCTTTCGTGTGCCGCGCCCCGTTCACCACCGTGAAGCGGCCCTTCTTCTGCTCGAGCATCACGAAGGTGCCGTCGGTGCCGATGTCTTTGAACACGTGTTGCAGATCGTCGCGTATCACGACCTGCCGCTCGGGCAATTGCGCGAGCGCGGGCGTCACGAACAGGAGGGAAAGCAGGAAGAACGGGAACTTCATTCTGCGCGATCTTGAAACCTGCGGCGGCGGAACGCCAGCCTTTACTTGTCGCAATCGGATTCCGCGACCGCGCAGGCGCTGCCGCCGACTTTGCATTGCCGTATCGCGCGCGCTTTCGCGGTTTTCTCGTCGCCGCCGACGCCCCACCCGGCCCATGCGCCCTTCTTGTCGAGCGCGACCGCGACACAGCTCTTTTTGAACACTTCCACGATCTTGCACTTGCCCGCCGGAACCTTGTTTTTCGCCGCCGTCTCGTGACAGAGCTGCAGCGCTTCCTTGCGCGCGTCTTCGGGCTTCGATGCGTGCAGCTTCCAGCCATAGGCGAAGCCCTTGTGCATGCCCTCGTCGGGAATTGCGACCGCAAGCGCACCCTCGCCGCGCGCGGGAGCCGCGGCGGCGAAAGCGAGCAAAGCGGCCGCGAAGAAAATCCTGAGCATCGCGGTCATGCCGGGCTCGCAACCGCTTTCTTGTTGAACTGCCAGATCGCAATCGCAATGCCGAGCGCGGAAATGCCGCCGAGCAGGATCGCGAGCGGGTTCGGCCCGAGATACTCGAAGAACTGCGTATAGAAATGAATCGCGCCAAATACCGCGCAGACGTTGACAACCCAGCGCCGGTCGTTCGCAAGCGCCCAAACCGCGAACGCGACCAGCGCAAGCGCCCAGCCCGCCACGAAAACATGATGCGAAATCTTCGGCGTGGTGCCGCCGAACAGGCCGGAAAGCTGTTCCAGCCGGTCGCCCCACAACGAGCCGATCCAGAATCCGAAATTGACGAGCAGGATCGAAACGCGCGCCGCCATCAGCGCAAGCCGCTCATAGACCGCGCTCACGAACAGCGACACCTGATAGGCCGCAAGCGTAATCAGGCTGAAGGCGATAATGGTGAGCGTCGGCTCCTTGATGCCGAGGAAATAGCTCGCGTGAAAATAGCCGGTGCGCGCGCCGAGCACCGAGGAAAGCGCGATCACCGCAAGCGCGATCAGAAGCCCGCTTTTCGCGATCACGCCGCCGATGGCAAACCCGATCGCGCAGCCGAGAAACGCCCAGACCGAACCCTCGGTCATGTAAACCACGCCGCCGCCGAGTCCGAGCGCGCCGAGGATAACGCAGATATTCGCAAGCACGCCCCATTCGACCGGCGAATAGTGCAAGAGCACCAAGCCGAAGCCGAGCACGATGGCGCCGAGGATAATTCCGGTCGCCGCGTTCGGCACGATCAGGATTGCGCCGACCGCGACCGCGATCACGCCGAACCCGATCAGGATATTGAAGGCGAGCGAGCCGGTGGACTTGACCGAAAGCCGCTTCAGCTTGTCGGCTTCGGCCTGCGTAATTTCCCCGTCTTCGAGCAACTGCGAAAGATCGAGTACGACTTTCATGAACTTCCCCCCGGCAATATCGGCGGCTTCATAGCATGGCGGCCCGGCACCGGGTATTGTCCGCGATCACTTCTTTGTGCCGCCGGAAGGAACGACATGAACAGCGAAGCGTCCGCCGTTACCGGCCATCCCCGCATGATTTTGAGGTTCGAGGGCTTCGCGCTCTTTGCCCTCTGCATCTTCGCCTATGCGAAGCTGGGCTTTTCCTGGTGGCTGTTCGGCGCGCTGATTCTGGCGCCCGATCTTGGCATGATCGGGTACCTGCGGAACGCGAAGACCGGCGCGCAGCTCTATAACGCGCTTCATCTCACCGCCCTGCCCATTGCGGTCGGCGCCTGGGGCTATTCGTGGTCGGAGCCGCTCGCGCTTTCGGTCGCGATCGTCTGGCTCGCGCATATCGGCATGGACCGGATGCTCGGCTATGGCCTGAAGTACGAAACCGATTTCGCCGACACGCACCTCGGGCGCATCGGCAAGGAGAGTTAGCGCAACGACATTCTCCCTCTCCCCTCGGGGGAGAGGGTTGGGGTGAGGGGGTACTGAATTCGCGAATGCAGATCCCCCTCACCCGCTCGCTTCGCTCGCGACCTCTCCCCGGTGGGGAGAGGTGACTTTAGATCGTGCGCAACAACTCCAGCATCCTCGCCGCCGCGCTGAACTCCGCATGACGCGCGGCGAGCCGCCGCTGCGCTTCGTCGTCCTCGCCCCACTGGCTGACGTTCCACTGTTCGTCGACGTGTGCCGCATTCCACGCCTCGTCGCCGGAAAGCGCGCCGTTTGCGAGCGCGAGCGCGATCAGTGCCGAGCCGCCGATATTGGTCGCGCTCGCGGTAGCGGCGAGCGCGAAAGGCTTTGATAATTTCTCGGCCGCATCGCGTACGCTCGCGAGCGCCTCGTCGGGCTGCCGCACATGCATCACGCCTTCGGCAAGCAAAAAGCGCGCGCCGAGATGCGCCGACGCCCAATCGAGCACCGGATTCCAGCGCTCGTTCTGGAGCGCGACCAACCCCGGCGGTCCGTCCGCGCGATAGAATACGAGATCGCTTCCTGCATATTGCACGATCTCGTCGATCACCGGCTGCGGCGCCTTCGCAATCGCGTCGATCGCGAGATTGGCGAGCCGCGTCAGCGGCAGAAGCACCGGGTCAATCTCGCCTTCGATCGCATTCCACTCCGCGGCAACCGCGCGTGCGAGCGTCTCGTTCGGCAACACCAGCGTATTGCGCGCGGGCGTCTTTGCTCCCTTACCGTCGAGCAGCACGGCATACGCGCCTCCTGTCTCGCCGACGTTCGCTTCCTTATAGAAGCGCTTCGGCAGGCTCGCGCGCATCGCGGCCTGCGCGCGGCGCATCGGATTTTCGTCGTCGCTCATTCTTCCGGCGCGTCCACGATCGGGTCGTAGGCTTTGGCGTCGAAGCCGAGTAAATTCCACGACTGCTGCATGTGCGGCGGCAGCGGCGCGGAAACGTCGATCACGCCCTCGCCCTTCGGATGCGGGATCACGAGCCGCCGCGCGAGTAGATGCAGCCGGTTCTGCATCCCGCCGGGTAGTTCCCAATTCTCGATGGAAAAATATTTCGGATCGCCGACGATGGGATGGCCGATATGCGAAGTATGCGCGCGAAGCTGGTGCGTCCGGCCGGTGACGGGTTTGAGCGAAATCCAGGCGAGCTTGTGCGCGGCATGATCGATCACCGCGTAATACGTGACGGCGTGGCTCGCTTCGTCCTCGCCGTGTTTGGCGACCCGCATCAACTCGCCGCCTTCGCCGGCACCTTTCGCAAGATACGTCGAGATGCGTCCCTGCCGCGGCTTCGGCACGCCCGCGACCAGCGCCCAGTAAATCTTGCGCGCCGAACGCGAGCGGAAGGTTTTGGCAAGCGTCGCCGCCGCAAGCCGCGTTTTCGCGATCAACAAAATACCGGAAGTATCCTTGTCAATGCGATGCACGAGCCGCGGCTTCTGCCCGTCCTTGCCGCGAAGCGCCTCGAGCATGCCGTCGATATGCCGCGTGGTGCCGGAGCCGCCTTGCACCGCGAGCCCGTAAGGCTTGTTCAGCACCATCACTTCGCGGTCTTCATATAATGTAATCGACTTGAGGAATGCGGCGTCAGCTTTCGCGTCGCCCATTTTCGAAGGCGGTTTCGCGGGCGCACCGGCACGCGCAATGTCCACGCTGCTTTCGCTCTCGCCTTTCTCGCGCGCGAGCGGCGGCACGCGCACCGCCATTCCCGGCTCAAGGCGCGTATTCGTCTTCGCGCGAGCGCCGTCGACGCGCACCTGCCCCGTGCGGAGCAGTTTTTGCAGATGACCGAAGGCGAGTTCGGGGAAATGCGCCTTGAACCAGCGGTCGAGACGCATTCCCTCTTCGTCGGATTTCACCTTGCGGGTTTGAACCGGCATCCCGTCACGCGAACGACCGGACGACCCAGAGCCCGGCGAAGATCGCGAGCAGCGATATAAACACGGAGGCAGCGACATAAGCCGCGGCAAGCACCGTGTCACCGCGCTCGAACAGCAGCGCGAAATCGAGCGAGAACGCAGAAAACGTCGTGAAGCCGCCGAGGATTCCGGTGGTCAGGAACAACCGAAGCGATTGCGTGGTGTGACTGTCGCCGCGGAACGCGAACCACGCCGCGAGCGCACCGATCAGGAACGAGCCGACTACGTTGACCGTGAACGTGCCCCACGGAAAACCGGTGCCGAAGAGCCGCATGGCGCCGATATTCACACCATGACGCAGGCCGGCCCCGATGCCGCCACCCAGGACCACGAGAAAAAGCGCATACATTTTCTTGAATCGCCGTGAGAGAGGGAGAAGCCGGGAACCTAGTCTGCCCGGCAAGCGTTAGCAAACCTGGGAACCCTCAGCTTTTGGTCCGGACGACCGCATCATGTGCAGACGCTTTGCTTTTCTGCTTTTCGCAGTCCTTCTGGCCGCAGCGCCCGCGCTTGCCCAGTCAAACGGCGCAGTCGCGCCGCCAACGCAGAAACCCGACGCCGCGCCGCGCCTTTCCGGCGAACAGCAGGACAAGATTCGCGACTCGGTGCGCAACGCCAAGGTCGATCATGTCGCGAAGATCGACGTGCCCTTGCTTGTGGGCGCGGAGGTGCCGCGAAATCTGCATTTCTATCCCTTCCCCAAGGAAGTGGCTGAAATCGTTCCGGAATATGCAGGCTATTTCTATGTCGTGGCGGCCGAAAAGATCGTGGTGATCGATCCCTTGAGCTACCGCGTCGTCGCGATTTTGCCTGTTTGAGGGCGGAGCATTACGGGAACCCGGCGTTATCGTCCGGCGTTCGTTCTCCGGAGCCCGTTCGGATCCGAAGGAGGCAATTATGCGGCATGCGATGTTGATGACGGTTACCGCCTTCGCGGTCTTCGCCTTCGGCATGACCGCGTCGATGGCGCAAGAGCGGATGGATCCAGGTACGATCCGCGTCAATCCGCCGGTCCAAACTTATACGCCGCCGGTTCAGACCACGCCGACGCCAATTCCGAACCTGAATACGTCGAAGAATCCGTATCAGGATAAACGTTACATGGAGACGCCGGTGCAGCCGAAGAAGTAGTTACTTCGTCTGTGTGCGCAGCTTCGCCCAGTATTCCATCCGCTTCTTGATTTCACGTTCGAAGCCGCGTTCGACCGGATGATAGAATTCCTGCCGCCCGAGCTTTTCCGGAAAATAATCTTGTCCTGAGAACGCCTCTTCCGCGTCGTGGTCGTATTCGTAGCCGGAAGAATAGCCTTCCTCTTTCATCAGTTTCGTGGGCGCGTTCAGGATATGCTTCGGCGGCACCAGCGAGCCCGCTTCCTTCGCGGTCCGCACCGCGCCTTTATAGGCAACGTAACCCGCGTTCGATTTCGGCGCGGTCGCGAGATAAATTACCGCCTGCGCGATAGCAAGCTCGCCTTCGGGACTGCCGAGAAAATCGTAGGCGTCCTTCGCCGCATTCGCGATCACGAGCGCCTGCGGATCGGCAAGTCCGATGTCTTCTACCGCCATCCGCACCACGCGGCGCGCGATATAAAGCGGATTCTCGCCGGCATCCATCATGCGCGCGAGATAATAAAGTGCTGCATCCGCGTCCGAGCCCCGCACGCTCTTATGCAGAGCGGAGATCAGGTTGTAATGACCGTCCTGCGACTTGTCGTAGATCGGCGCGCGGCGCTGCACGATTTCCTGCAACCGCTCGGAGTTGAACACTTCGTCCTTGCGCGCGGCGCGCCAGACTTCCTCGGCCAGCGTGAGCGAAGCGCGCCCGTCGCCGTCCGCCATGCGGATCAGCGTCATACGCGCTTCCGGGTCGAGCGGAAGTTTCTTCCCCTCCACTTCTTCGGCGCGCGCGAGCAGTTCTTCGATTGCCTCTTCGTCGAGCGACTTGAACACCAGCACACGCGCCCGCGAAAGCAACGCCGCGTTCAGCTCGAAGGACGGGTTCTCGGTCGTGGCCCCGACCAGCGTGATCGTGCCGTCCTCCATCACCGGCAGGAAGGAATCCTGCTGCGCGCGGTTGAAACGGTGGATTTCGTCGACGAAGAGCAGCGTGCCCTTCCCCATTTCGCGCCGCGCACGCGCGGCGTCGAATACTTTCTTCAACTCGGCGACGCCCGAGAAGATCGCCGAGACCTGTTCGAAATGCAGGTCGATCTCGGAGGCGAGCAACCGCGCAACGGTCGTCTTGCCGGTGCCTGGCGGGCCCCAGAAGATCAGCGAGCCGAGCGTGCGGGATTCGAGCATGCGCGTCAGCGCACCGTCTGGCCCGATCAGCGCCTTCTGACCGACGACTTCGGCGAGCGTTTTCGGGCGCAGTTTGTCCGCGAGCGGACGCGGCGCATCGCCCGAAAAACCCGCTGCCTCGAACAGGCTCGACGGCTGCGGTGCTGCGCGCTTTGCGTTCATCCGCGGATGACGACGCTGCGCCGCTGGCCGCCGCGCGAGATCGTGATGCGCCACAGGTTCGCATCGGAACGCGCGAGGCGGTCCAGATCGCCCGTGTTCTCGATCTTGTTACCGTTCACTTCGAGGATAATATCGCCGGGTCGAAGTCCTACCCGCTCGGCGGTCGAGCCTTGCGAGATATTGACGACCACGATGCCCTCCGCGGTCGCGGGGTCCGCGCGCAAACGGTTCGCGATCTCGGTGGTGAAGTTGGAAACCCGAGCGCCTGAAAACGGCGAGCGCGCGGAAATCTCGATCTCGTCGGCTTCGCGCTCGGGCACCGCCTCGAGCTTGATCGCAAGCGTAATGCTCTTGCCGTTGCGCTCGACCGTAAGATTGACGCTGCTGCCGATCGATTTCAGCGCATAGCGGTAGTTCAGCGCCGCCGGATCGTCGACCGGAATGCCGTCGACTTCCGTAATCACGTCGCCCGCACGCAAGCCCGCTTTCGCCGCCGGGCTAGCCGGCGTAATGCTTGCAACCAGCGCGCCCGCCGGGCGTTTCAGGTTGAGGCTCTCCGCGATTTCCGCCGTCACCGGTTGCAGCCGCGCGCCGAAATAAGGCCGCGCGACCTGCTTGTTGCCGGCGAGCGCCGACGCCAGCACCACTTTCACCATGTTGGTCGGGATGGCAAAGCCGATGCCGTGCGAACCGCCGGAGCGCGAGAAGATCGCGGTGTTGATGCCGACGAGCCGCCCATTGACGTCGACCAGCGCGCCGCCCGAATTGCCCGGATTGATCGCGGCGTCGGTCTGGATGAAGAACTGAAAATCGGTGATGCCGACGCGCGTGCGCGCGGTCGCCGACACGATGCCTTGCGTCACCGTCTGGCCGACACCGAACGGATCGCCGATCGCAAGCACCAGATCGCCGACCTCGACTTCATCGGAGTCCGCGATTTCGATCGGCGCGAAGCGCTCTTTGGTCTTGAGCAGTTTCAGCACCGCGAGGTCGGAACGCGGATCGCGCAGCACGACTTCCGCCTCGAATTCGCGCCGGTCGTTCAGCGCCACGCGGATTTCGTCGGCGCCGTTGATGACGTGATAGTTCGTAATGACGAGGCCGCTTTCGTGCACGATCACGCCCGAGCCGAGCGAGCGCTGCACTCGCTCCATCGGCATCGAGCCTTGCGGCGCGGTGCCGAAGAAGCGGCGGAAGAATTCGTCGTCCATGAACGGATTGTTCGGCCGCTGCTGTGCGCGCTTCAGCGCATAGACGTTGACGACCGCGGGCGCCGCCTTCTTCACCGTCGGCGCGAACGAAAGCGCCATCTCGGCGCGCGTCACCGGCACTTGTTTCGTCTGCGCGTGTGCCGTGCCGAGTAAAACTACGGAGGAGAACGCAAGCAGCAGAAAACGAATTGTCGTCATCGTCATACCTTCAGCTGCGACATGCGCGCATAGTGGACGCGAGATGCCAATTTTTACATTGCATTTATAGCACAGAAGCCGGCGCGAACCGGTCTGTCATGGAGTTTGGGCAAAATCGTTACAAACGCTTCCTAGCGTAATCCGCGTGGGGCTGGAAACCGGCCAGTCCCGCAATACGTTCGGTGGGGCGATCGGGAGGCGGCAGGGTTCAACCCTCTCCCAAAGGATCAGGTCGGACGTCTTCGGAAATTTTAGAAGTAACGGTTCAGCGCGAACCGCATCATGTGAACGCGCATATAGTCCGAGTTCAGTGCGCCGAAGCAGACAAAGACGCCGCAGGCTTCCGAACTGCCGAACGAAGCGAAAAGATATTCGGTCTTGATTGTCCAGTCCCTGATCGCCTGCACTTCGATACCGGCGCCGATCGCCGGCCCGACCTCGATCGCGTGGCCTGTCGCCCGATTGACGTTGCCGAATTTAAGCGACGCAGCCGCGACGCCGCCGGTCACGTACAGGAGCACATCCGGCGAAACCAGATAGCCCGCGCGGGCGCGCAAGGTAAACAATTGTTCGATGTCGCTTTGCGCGGAAAAGCAAAGACAGAACGGTGCAATGCTTACCGCCTTGATCCAGGTAAGAGCCGCGTCGCCTTCCACGCCGAATACCCAGCGCGCTTTCTGCCAGTTATAGCCCGCGCCGAAACCCGCGAGCGCGCCCTTGCCGTCGAATTCGCTGCTGGTCGTGCCAAAGAACGGATCGGACCACTCGGTGTCCCCACGCCCGTAGCCGAGGATCGTGCTCGCGTAGAAACCGCTCCACCCCGGCGCACGTATTGCGAAATTCTGCACCTCGCCGGGCGCGCCGAAATGATGATTCAGGCCGAGCCGGAAAATATGCGCGTTGAACTTCGCCTGCACCGCGGACCCGCAGAATAGCGGATCACAGGACTGGCCGCCGTCGTTATCGAGAAAAAGATACTCGGCTTTCATCGTCCAGCGCGGAAGCAGGACTTTTTCGATACCGCCGCCGAACACGGCGCCGGCCTTGGTTGCCGCTCCGGTCGGAAATCCGAACACCGCGTGTTCGAATTTACCGACGAATACGCCGGCCGTGCCATACACCAGCAGCCCCGGCGTCAGGAGATAGCCAAACCTGCCGCGGAAAGTACCGAACCATTTCAAAACCGTGCTGCAGTCGGCGCCGGCGCAGCCCAAGTCGCTGAAGGGCTGAACGGATGACGACGACAGATCGCCTTCGAGGCCATAAACCCAGCGGCCACTTTGCCAGTTGCGGCCGAAAGTGACTCCGATCACCGTTCCGGTGCCCGAGAAGTCTCCGCTGTTGACGATGAAATCGCTGGTCCAATTCGTGGTGCCGCGGGCGCTGCCAGCGGTGACGCCGGCATAAAACCCATTCCAGCCATTTGGCCTCGGCCCGATACTGGTGTCGATGGCTGCCGCGCTGCCCGCCCCGAGCAGCGCCGCGACCAAAGCCGCAGCCACCGTACTCACCCGTTTCATCACGCCCCCAGCGCCGCGGACCGGGGCGTTTTACACCCTCGCTGCCACACGGCGAACGAACTAAGGCAGGTTCCTGGCACTGTCGTCAATCCGGCTTAGAGACTGCTCCAGACTTACATCCGCGCCTGCCAGCCCTTCGGTACGAGGATCGCGCGCTGCGCGATATCGACCGTGATGCGCGGCGGATAACCGGTCTTCTCGGTCGAGAGCGGATTACGGATCGGGCTTGGGCCGGTGATGTTGGTGATCGGCTCGGTGACACGCGCACCTAATGCCTGCGGCGTCAGCACGCCGACACCGAGTACGTCGAGCTTCTCGTCGCGCGCCCGGACAATGGAGACTTCTGCCGACACCGGCGCGAAAGCCTCCGCCGAGCAGGACAGGCGCAAGGGATCGTTGCCGCGCGGGACGCCGATCGCGGACTTGGAAATCGAAACCCGGCCGTAGGAGGTGTTACCGACGAAGACTTCGCACTCGCCGGTCGGCTGTGCGAACACAAAGGTGACGACGTCCTCGGAATTGGTATCGAACGTGGTGCAGCCGGCGCAAAGAAGCGCCAACACCGCAACAAGCGGTCCGAAAAAACGCGCCACCACCCGAAAATCCCTCGCCAGCCGAATGCCCCGTCTACAGATTACCGCCAATCGGGGCAAAAATCGGAAATATTCGAAAATCCAAGTGGTTAATACTGCCTTGGCGGGAAAATAGTACCGTAAGCCTTATGAAAATTGCCCCGGCACGAGGCCGGGGCAGTTTGAGGGACCGGATGGAGGCGCGTCAGTGCGGCTTGCGTCCGGTGGCTCCGAAATCCTCGCGGAGACCGATCCAGCCCTGCGTTCGGAGGCTTGGAACACAGGCCCTGAACGAATCCCTGCAGACGGGATTCGAACATTCGTAGAAGCGGGTTTCGGTGCCCTCCTCAGGCTTCTCGCAGACCGCGATCAGCCGCATGTGTTCGCCGCACTCGCCGCAGTGCAGAACCGGATAAGATTTCGAAGCCATGGGGTCCTCCATCAGCGTGAAGAAAAGTCTTCGGCACTCTTCCGCGTTCCGATGGAACTTCCGAAGCAACCGGTAGGGTAAACGTCGCGTATTCTAGGAAATTGAAACGAAAAACCCCGGCGCAATGGCCGGGGTTTTCCTCCATATTGATGAGTCAGCTAGACGCCCGTGGCGCGCTGCTTGACGACCATGCCCCAAACGAAAAGCACGATCACTGCGCCGACAATGGCGCCGATCAGACCTGCACCCTGCCCCGGCGCGTACCAGCCGAGCGCCTGACCGAGCCACGTCGCAACGAAAGCGCCGACGATACCGAGAATCGTCGTAAGGATGAATCCCGACGGTTCGTTGTCGCCGGGCATCACGAATTTCGCGATCACGCCGGCAATGAAGCCGATGATGATGGTCCAGATGAATCCCATTTACGCTCTCCCTTCGGTGGCAGGAACGTAACCCTGCGGCGTGTACTTATCGACGGCATCCGGCAACTCGCGGCAGAGCCGCGAAAGCAACTCTTCCTTCGAAAGTCCGGTATGATCGGTCAACGTCTTGATGACGTCCGCGCCGAGCGCCTTTTCGAGATCGGCGGACGAGCAGGACTGGTTCGCGCCGGTCTTCACCCAGGAATCCGCCTTGTCGCCCTGACCGTTCTGCTTGAAGCGATCGAGCAACTCGCCGAGGCCGCCGGAAAGAATGCCGCCTGCGCCCGCCGACTTGGTATCGAGCCCGAGCTTTTCGAGCAGACCGCCGATGCCGCCCTTGCCGTCCGGGCCGGGCGTATTCAGTTTGCCCAGAACTTCGGAAATCTTGTCCCGGTTCTGATAGCCCGCGATGGCCAGCATCGCGAGCAATGCCGTCATCGAAGGAAATCCGCGCTTCGAATCCATGAAAGTACCTCCCGTGCCGCAGCAACCGTAAACGAATACGCCTGCGGAAAGTTCCAAGTATGACAGCGGGAGCGCATTTCAATGCGCCGCGAAAAATAAACTCCGCGCGCGGAAGCGGCGTTCAGGCGCTTTCGGAAACGTGCTTTCTGACGAAGCCGGCGAACAGACAGCCGGCGGCCGAAGCAGCGATGCAAGCCGCGGCCGCCGCTGGCCGTCCAAGCGATAGCGCGTAGAACGCCATCGCGGAATTCGCCGCCGAGAACAAGATCGCCTGCCAGAACATTGGTATCAACCCCTGCGCCGGCTCCGGTGGAAGACCAGCGATCGTCTCCAAAAGCAAAACCCCGGCGCGAAGGCCGGGGCTTGTGTTCTTTCGTGCTGCCGGTCAGGCCGGAACGGCCTGCTGCTCTTCCTTCGGCTGGGTCGCGAGGAAAGCCTCGTGACGGGCCAGATCTTCCTTGCCCTTCGCGCTCTCGTCGCGGTCGACGAACTCGATCACGGCCATCGGCGCCATGTCGCCATGGCGGAAGCCCGCCTTGATGATGCGGAGATACCCGCCGTTGCGCGACGCATAGCGCGGCGCCAGCACGTCGAAGAGCTTCTTCACGGCGTCGCGGTCGCGCATTTCCGAGATCGCCTGACGGCGCGCATGCAGGCTCGCCTTCTTGCCGAGCGTGACCAGCTTCTCGACGATCGGACGGATGTCCTTCGCTTTCGGGAGCGTCGTGACGATCTGCTCGTGCGTGATCAAGGACGCTGCCATGTTGGCGAGCATCGCCTTGCGGTGCTCGGGGCGGCGGTTGAAGCGGCGATTGGTTTTACCGTGACGCATAGTTCTTTCCTCCGAAGCGCAAGCCGCGCCTCAGTAATGATCCTCGAAGCGCTTCGCGAGTTCTTCGATATTCTCCGGCGGCCAGCCCTGCACTTCCATGCCGAGATGCAGACCCATGGTCGCGAGCACTTCCTTGATTTCGTTCAGCGACTTGCGGCCGAAGTTCGGGGTGCGGAGCATTTCCGCTTCCGACTTCTGGATGAGGTCGCCGATATAGACGATGTTGTCGTTCTTCAGGCAGTTCGCCGAGCGCACCGAAAGCTCGAGTTCGTCCACCTTCTTGAGCATGGCCGGCGGGAACGGCAGTTCCTGCATCGGCGCGGCTTCCACCTCGCGGCGCGGCTCTTCGAAGTTCACGAAGATATTGAGCTGGTCCTGCAGGATGCGCGCGGAGTAAGCGAGCGCGTCTTCCGGCGTGATCGAGCCGTTGGTCTCGATCGTCATGGTCAGCTTGTCGTAGTCGAGAATCTGGCCTTCGCGGGTGTTCTCGACGCGGTACGAAACCTTGCGGACCGGCGAGTAAAGGCTGTCGACCGGGATCAGGCCGATCGGAGAATCTTCCGCGCGGTTGCGATCCGACGGGACGTAGCCCTTGCCGGTGTTGACGGTGAATTCCATGCGGATTTCGGCGCCGTCGTCGAGCGTGCAGATTTGCAGATCCGGGTTCAGCACCTGTACGTCGCCGACGGTCTGAATGTCGCCGGCGGTAACCGCGCCCGGACCGGTCTTCTTCACGACCATGCGCTTCGGGCCTTCGCCCTGCATCTTGATCGCGATGTCCTTGATGTTCAGCACGATGTCGGTGACGTCTTCGCGCACACCGGGGATCGACGAGAATTCATGCAGCACGCCGTCGATCTGCACCGAGGTCACCGCAGCACCCTGCAGCGACGAAAGCAGGATACGGCGCAGCGCGTTGCCGAGCGTCAGACCGAAGCCGCGCTCGAGCGGCTCGGCGATCACGGTGGCAAAACGCTTCGGATCCGGCCCGCCCTGCACATTGAGCTTCTCGGGCTTGATCAACTCCTGCCAGTTTTTCTGGATCACAGTCGTCATCCTTACGTCCTTTGTGCGGGGCCGTTGCCTCGCGACCGCGCATGCGCGGCGATTCTCAAGAACCCGGCTAGGTGCCGGAAACGAAACTCTTAAACGCGCCGGCGCTTGCGCGGACGGCAACCGTTATGCGGGATCGGCGTCACGTCGCGGATCGACGTCACGGTGAAGCCCGCAGCCTGCAGCGCGCGAAGCGCCGACTCGCGGCCCGAACCCGGACCGGAAACTTCAACTTCGAGCGTACGCATGCCGTGCTCGGCGGCCTTCTTCGCGGCGTCCTCGGCGGCGACCTGCGCCGCGTAAGGCGTGGACTTGCGCGAACCCTTGAAGCCCATCGTGCCCGACGACGACCAGGCAATGGTGTTGCCCTGTACGTCGGTGATGGTGATCATCGTGTTGTTGAACGAAGCCGCGACATGCGCGACGCCGGCCGCGATATTCTTGCGCTCGCGCTTGCGGACGACTTTTGCTTCTTTCGCCATGACGGTCCCGTTTCTCTTTTTCGTTAGCGCTTAGCGCGTTGCCATCTTCTTGCCGGCGATCGCCTTCGCCGGACCTTTGCGCGTGCGCGCGTTCGTATGCGTACGCTGACCGTGGACCGGCAGGCCCTTGCGGTGACGAAGACCGCGGTAGCAACCGAGGTCCTGCAGACGCTTGATGTTGAGCGTGACTTCGCGGCGCAGATCGCCTTCCACGACGTAGTCGCGGTCGATCATTTCGCGGATCTGGAGAACTTCCTGATCGGTGAGCTGGTTGATGCGACGCTCGGCCGGGATCTTCAACTCGTCCACGATCTTCTTGGCGCGCTGCTGCCCGATGCCGTGAATGTACTGGAGCGCGATGACGACGCGCTTGCCGGTCGGAAGGTTGACGCCTGCGATACGGGCCACGTTTCTAGTCTCCGAGATGCGGGCGAACCGGCCCGAAATTGTTGTCGATACGGCAAAAAACGACGCCCAACCCCCCGGTCCGGAGGGTGTGGCATCGCCTCAGAAATAGCGACTGATGCGGGGTATGTAAGGAAGGGCGCATATCAAGTCAACCGCTCAAAAACCCGCTTAAACCGCTGCTTTTCGGGCCTTCAGGCCCTCGTCGATCGCCGTTTCCACCGAAGGAATCGGCGCCATCCCGTCGACCTCCAGAAGGTCGCCCTTGGCCTTGTAGTAGGCCGAGAGCGGCGCGGTCTGGGACCGGTAGGCGTCAAGGCGCTTTTTGAGCGCCTCGGGATTGTCGTCGGCCCGGATAGCCTCCCCGCGGGCGGTCATCTCGGCGATCCGGGTCTCGATGCGCTTCAAGAGCGCCCCCTCGTCCACCTTGAGTTCCACCACCGCGTCGAGCCGGATGCCCTTCTGCGCGAGCAACCGATCGAGGGCCTCCGCCTGCGCGACCGTGCGCGGGAAGCCGTCGAGGATAAAGCCGTTCTTCACGTCCGGCTCTTTCAGCCGGTCGTCGATGATCGCAATGACGATGTCGTCGGAGACGAGATCGCCGCGCGCCATGATGTCTTTTGCCTTGAGGCCGACCGGCGTTTCCGCCTTCACCGCCGCACGCAGCATGTCGCCCGTGGAAAGGCGCGTAATTCCGTGCCGCTCGATCAGGCGGTCGCCCTGCGTGCCCTTGCCGGCACCCGGCGGTCCGAGCAGCACGAGCCTCATCGCCGCGCCCCGCGCAGCTTCGATTTCTTGATCAGGCCCTCGTACTGATGCGCGAGCAGATAGCCCTGCACCTGCGCGACCGTGTCCATCGTCACCGAGACGACGATGAGCAACGAAGTGCCGCCGAAATAGAACGGCACGCCGGCATAGGCCACCATGAACTCGGGCAGCAAGCAGACGATCACGAGATAAGCCGCACCTACGACCGTGATGCGCGTCAGCACGTAATCGATGTGCTTCGCGGTGTTCTCGCCCGGGCGGATGCCCGGAATGAAGCCGCCGTGCTTCTTCAGGTTATCCGCCGTCTCCACCGGATTGAAAACGATCGCGGTGTAGAAGAACGCGAAGAAGATGATCAGCAGCGCATAGAGCACCATGAAGCCCGGCCGGCCGTGGCCGAGGATCGTGGTCATGTATTGCAGCCATTCCGGACCGGAGCCCGCGAGGAACTGCGCGATCGTGGTCGGCACCAGCAGCAGCGACGACGCGAAGATCGGCGGGATCACGCCCGACGAGTTCAGCTTCAGCGGCAGATGCGAGCTTTGTCCCTCGAACATCTTGTTGCCGATCTGACGCTTCGGATACTGGATCAGGAGACGGCGCTGCGCGCGCTCCATGAACACGATGAAGGTGATCGCGGCGATCGCAACCACGATGATCAAGAGGATCAGGCCGGTCGAAACCGCTCCGGTGCGGCCAAGGTCCAGAAGACCCGCGAGCGCTGCCGGAAGTTCGGCGACGATGCCCGCGAAGATGATCAGCGAAATGCCGTTGCCGATGCCGCGCGCGGTGATCTGTTCGCCGAGCCACATCAGGAACACGGTGCCGCCTGTCAGCGTAATCACCGTCGAGATGCGGAAGAACATGCCGGGCTCGGACACGATGCCGCCGCCCCCGCCTTCGAGACCGACCGCGATGCCGTATGCCTGCAAGGCCGCGAGCACGACGGTGAGATAGCGCGTGTACTGGTTGATGACCTTACGGCCCTGCTCGCCTTCCTTCTTCAGCGCTTCGAGCGCCGGCGAAACGGTGGTGAGCAACTGGAGAATGATCGACGCCGAGATGTACGGCATGATGTTGAGCGCGAAGATCGCCATGCGCTCGACCGCGCCGCCCGAAAACATATTGAAGAGGCCGAGAATGCCGCCGCGCGCCTGGTTGAAGGCGTTGGTGAACGCGGTCGGGTCGATACCCGGCATCGGAATATACGTGCCGAGGCGATAGACCAGGAGCGCACCCAGCGTGAAATAGATGCGCTTCTTCAGGTCTTCCGCTTTTGCGAGCGCGCTGAAGTTCAGATTTGCCGCGAGTTGTTCGGCTGCCGACGCCATGTTCGCTCCGATCCGCCCCGACTAAATTTCCTTGAAGAAAAAAACCGGCCCGATTACTTGGCCGATTCCTTCTTCGGCTTCTTCTGCATCTTGCCCGGCTTTTCCTTGTCAGCCTTCTTCACGACAAGCTGCTTCACCGAACCGCCCGCTTTTTCGACTGCGGCGATCGCCGACTTCGTGGCGCCCGCGACTTCGAACGAGAGCTTGGTCTTGAGTTCGCCGCCGCCGAGGAGACGCACGCCGTTGCCGGCGCGGCGCAGCACGCCCGCCTTCTGGAGCGAGTCCGCGGTAACGGTGTCGCCTTCCTTGATCAGCTTGGCATCGACCGCCTTCTGGATGCGGTCGAGATTCACTTCGTTGTATTTCACCGCGAAGATATTGTTGAAGCCGCGCTTCGGCAGACGGCGGTGCAACGGCATCTGACCGCCTTCGCGGCCCTTGATGCGCACGCCGGTGCGGGCTTTCTGACCCTTCACGCCACGGCCGCCGGTCTTGCCTTTGCCGGAGCCGATGCCGCGGCCGATGCGCATGCGGTTCTTGCGCGCGCCTTCGTTGTCCGCGATCTCGTTGAGTTTCATCGTCCTATCCTCACTTGCCTTCGACGATCCGCACCATGTGCGCGACCTTCGCGACCATGCCGCGCGTGGCCGGCGTATCGGCCAGCTCGCGCTTCTTGCCGCGCTTGTTCAGGCCAAGACCGATCAGGGTCTTTTCCTGCTTGCCGTCGCGGCGGATCGGAGAGCCGAACTGCTCGACGGTGATTTTCTTACCGGCCATCGTCCCTCTCCTTAGCCTTCCGCCGACGCGTCGGCATCGACGTCGCGGCGGCGCGACTGCAGGGTCGAAACCTTGATGCCGCGGCGGGCCGCGACCGAACGCGGGCTGTCCTGATTCTTCAGCGCATCGAACGTCGCGCGAACCATGTTGTAGGGGTTCGACGAGCCGAACGACTTTGCGACCACGTCCTGCACGCCGACGGTTTCGAATACCGCGCGCATCGGGCCGCCGGCGATGATGCCGGTACCGGCCGGAGCCGCGCGCAGCACGACCTTGCCCGCGCCGTGATGGCCGTTGACGTCATGGTGCAGCGTGCGGCCGTCGCGCAGGTTCACGCGGATCAGCGCGCGCTTGGCGGCATCGGTCGCCTTGCGGATCGCTTCCGGCACTTCGCGCGCCTTGCCGTGACCGAAACCGACGCGGCCCTTCTGATCGCCGACGACGACGAGCGCTGCGAAACCGAAGCGCTTGCCGCCCTTCACGACCTTCGCAACGCGGTTGATGTGGACCAGCTTGTCCACCAAACCGTCGCGCTCCTGATCGCGATCGCGATCTTTGCCCCGGCCTCGTTTTTCGTCTCTTTCGCGTGCCATGATGCTGTCCTTAGAAACTCAATCCGCCTTCGCGCGCCGCGTCGGCGAGTGCCTTGACGCGGCCGTGAAAGCGATAAGCGCCGCGGTCGAAGATGACTTCCTTCACGCCTTTCGCTTTCGCGCGCTCGGCGATCAGGCTGCCGACCGCTTTCGCGGCTTCGACATTCGCGCCCGACTTCAATTTGCCGCGCATATCCTTCTCGAGCGTCGAGGCGGCGGCGAGCGTCGCACCCTTCGCATCGTCGATGATCTGCGCATAGATGTTCATGCCCGAGCGGTGAACCGACAGGCGCGGACGGCCGAAAGCCGACGCTTTCAGCGACCGGCGCACGCTCGCCTTGCGGCGCTTGGATCGTGCTGCAACTGTTGCCATCGTCGTTCCCCGTTACTTCTTCTTGCCTTCCTTGCGGAAGATGAATTCGCCCTCGTACTTCACGCCCTTGCCCTTGTAGGGCTCCGGCTTGCGATAGGCGCGGATTTCGGATGCGACCTGGCCGACACGCTGCTTGTCGATGCCGGTGATCACGATTTCGGTCGGCTTCGGCGTCGCGATCGCGATGCCGTCCGGAATTTTGTAGACGACGTCGTGGCTGTAGCCGAGCGACAGGTTCAGGTTCTTGCCCTGCACCGCCGCGCGATAGCCGACGCCGTTGATTTCGAGCTTCTTCTCGAAGCCCTTCGAGACGCCCGTGACGAGGTTGTTCACGAGCGCGCGGTAGAGACCCCAGGACGCCTGGTCCTGCTTCTCCGCGCCCTTCTTCTCGAAGGTGATCTGGTTCTTGTCGAGCTTCGGCGCGACGTTGTCGTTCAGCACGACCGAAAGCTCGCCCTTCGGGCCTTTGACCTTGACGGTCTGGCCCGAGACGGTTGCCGTGACGCCGGAGGGAATGGCGACGGGGCGTTTGCCGATTTTGGACATGATTCCCGTTCCTTCCTCAGAACACCGTGCAGAGCACTTCGCCGCCGAGGTTCTGCTCGCGGGCGGAGTGATCGGCCATCACGCCCTTGGGCGTGGAGACGATTGCAATACCGAGGCCGTTGTTGATACGCGGCAGCGCGTCGACGGAGGCATAAACGCGGCGGCCGGGCTTGGAGACGCGCGAGATTTCGCGGATCGCCGGACCGCCGTCGGAATATTTCAGTTCGACGTCGAACTCGGTCCGGCCGTTGCCGAACTCGGTGGTCGAGTAGCCGCGGATGTAGCCTTCGTCCTTGAGCACGTCGAGAACGCGCGCGCGGAACGAGGAGCCGGGCGTGGAAACGCGGTCGCGCTTGCGCATCTGCGCATTGCGGATGCGGGTCAGCATATCGCCGAGCGGATCGTGCAAAGCCATGTTCGATCCCTCCCCTTACCAGCTCGATTTCACGAGGCCGGGGATCATGCCCTTCGACCCGAATTCGCGCAGCGCAAGGCGCGACATCTTGAGCTTACGATAGGTCGCGCGCGGACGGCCCGTGACTTCGCAACGGTTGCGCACGCGCTCCTTTGCCGAGTTCTTCGGCAGCTTCGAGAGTTTCAACACCGCCTCGAAGCGATCTTCGATGGACACTTTCTTGTCCATCACGATCGCCTTGAGCTTGGCGCGCTTCGCCGCGCCGTTCTTCGCCATCTTGGCGCGGCGGTTGTTCTTCTCGATCGAACTTTTCTTCGCCATGTCTGCTCCTAGTATCCGCGTTTGAAGCGCTGCTTCACTGCCGGAAGGGAAAATTCAGAGCCGCGAGCAGCGCCCGCGCCTCGTCGTCGGTTTTCGCCGTCGTGCAGACGGTGATGTCCATGCCCCAGATCGCCTCGGCCTTGTCGTAGTCGATTTCCGGGAAAATGATGTGTTCCTTGACGCCCAGCGTGTAGTTGCCGCGGCCGTCGAAGCTCTTCGGGTTCAGGCCGCGGAAGTCGCGCACGCGCGGCAGCGCGACCGTGACCAGGCGGTCGACGAAATCGAACATGCGGTCGCCGCGCAGGGTCACCTTCGCGCCGATGCCGATGTTTTCGCGCAACTTGAAGTTCGCGATTGCCTTGCGGGCCTTGGTGACAATCGCCTTCTGGCCCGCGATCGCGGTCAGATCGTTGGCGGCAGCCGTCACCTTCTTCTGGTCGGAGGCACCTTCGCCCACGCCCATGTTCAGCACGACCTTTTCGAGCCGCGGCACGGCGAACGGGTTCGAGTAGCCGAACTGCTCGACCAGCTTCGGACGAATGGTCTTTTCGAACTGCGTCTTCAGACGCGGGATGTAGCTATTCTCAGCCATCGATCGTCTCTCCCGAGCGGCGCGCCACGCGCACCTTCTCGCCCTTTACATCCTTGAAGCCGACGCGGGTCGCCTTCTTCGGGTCCTTCGGATCGGCGAGCGCCAGATTCGAAATGTGAATCGGCGCTTCCTTCGAAATGATGCCGCCCTGGTTCTGCGGCGTCTGGCGCTGGTGGCGGCGGACGATGTTCACGCCGCGCACGAGCGCGCGCGCCTCGGCCGGCCGCACCTCGATCACCTCGCCGGACTTACCCTTGTCGCGGCCGGTGAGCACGATGACTTTGTCGCCCTTGCGAATCTTCGCGGACATCACAGCACCTCCGGGGCGAGCGAAATGATCTTCATGTGGTTCTTGGCGCGGAGTTCGCGCGGCACCGGTCCGAAGATACGCGTGCCGACCGGCTCCATCTGGTTATTGATGAGGACGGCTGCGTTGCGGTCGAAGCGGATAACCGAGCCGTCGGCGCGGCGCAGATCCTTGCGGATGCGCACAACCACGGCCTTCATCACTTCGCCCTTCTTCACCTTTCCGCGCGGAATCGCTTCCTTGATCGAGACGACGATGACGTCGCCGACCGTCGCGTACTTGCGCTTGGAGCCGCCCAGCACCTTGATGCACATGACACGGCGCGCGCCGGAATTGTCAGCGACGTCGAGGTTTGTTTGCATCTGAATCATAAAGGCACCTTTATTCTTCTTCGCCGCTTACGCGGGATTGTCTCTCGTTCAGGCTTTCTCGTTTTCGACGACGATCCAGCGCTTCAGCTTCGAAATCGGCTTGTGCTCGGAAATCGAGACGGTATCGCCGACCTTGTATTTGTTGCTCTCGTCGTGCGCATGGAACTTCTTGGAACGGCGCACGGTCTTCTTCAAAAGCGGGTGCGTGTAGCGGCGCTCGACCAGGACGACCACGGTCTTGTCCTGCTTGTCGCTCACCACGGTGCCCTGCAATACGCGCTTCGGCATCTTACTTGCCCTTCTTGGCGCCGGCGGCGCGTTTCTCGCCCGCGACGGTCGAGAGGCGCGCAATATCGCGACGCACCTGACGAACCCGCGAGGTGTTTTCCAACTGACCCGTCGCTTTCTGGAAGCGAAGGTTGAACTGCTCCTTCTTCAGCTCCGCGATCTTCTCGGTGAGCTGGTCGGGAGTAAGCTGACGAACGTCTTCGACTTTCATCTCAAATCTCCCGTTACTGGATGCGCGCGACGAAGCGCGTCTTGATGGGAAGCTTGGCGGCGGCAAGGCGCAGCGCTTCGCGCGCGGTCGCTTCATCGACACCGTCGAGTTCGAACATGATGCGGCCCGGCTTGATGCGTGCCGCCCAGAATTCCGGCTGACCCTTGCCCTTGCCCATGCGGACTTCGGTCGGCTTCTTCGAGATCGGCACATCGGGGAACACGTTGATCCACACGCGGCCGGCGCGCTTCATATGGCGCGTCATGGCGCGGCGTGCAGCCTCGATCTGGCGCGCGGTGACGCGCTCCGGCTCGAGCGCCTTCAGCCCGTACTCGCCGAAGGCGAGCATGGTCCCGCCCTTCGCGGTGCCGCGGATGCGGCCCTTGAACTGCTTGCGGAATTTGGTGCGCTTGGGTTGCAGCATTGTCGTTACTCTTTAATCCTTGCCTTTAGGCCGCCTGCTCACGGCGCGGGCGTCCGCCCTCGCCTTCAGCAAGCTTCTTGTCCTGCGCCATCGGATCATGCTCGAGGATTTCGCCCTTGAAGATCCAGACCTTCACGCCGCAGGTGCCGTAAGTCGTGAACGCGGTGCCGGTGCCGTAATCGACGTCGGCGCGGAGCGTATGCAGCGGCACGCGGCCTTCGCGATACCACTCCATGCGCGCGATTTCATTGCCGCCGAGACGGCCAGAGCAGTTGATGCGGATGCCTTCGGCACCGAGACGGATCGCGGACTGCACGGCGCGCTTCATCGCGCGGCGGAACGCAACGCGGCGCTCGAGCTGCTGCGCGATCGAGTCGGCGACCAGATGCGCGTCGAGCTCCGGCTTGCGGATCTCGAGAATGTTGATGATGACTTCGGAGTCCGTCATCTTCGAAATCTGCTTGCGCAGCTTGTCGATGTCCGCGCCCTTCTTGCCGATGACGACGCCCGGACGGCCGGAGTGAATCGTCACGCGGCACTTCTTGTGCGGGCGCTCGATCACGATGCGAGCGACTGCAGCCTGCTTCAACTGCTTCATCAGGAAGTCGCGGATCTTGATGTCTTCGTGCAGGAGCTTGCCGTATTCGCCTTTGCGGGCGAACCAGCGCGAGTCCCAGGTGCGATTGATGCCGAGCCGCAGACCGGTCGGATTAACTTTCTGTCCCATCAGGCACTCGCTTCCGCTTTTGCTTTGGGTTTCGACTTCTTCTTCGGAGCCTCTTCTTCCTTCTCGCGCACGACGATCGTGATCGAGGAGAACGGCTTTTCGATCGGCGACGAGCGGCCGCGGCCGCGCGACGTGAAACGGTGCATAGTCAGCGCCTTGCCGATATAGGCTTCGGCAACGACGAGGTTATCGACGTCGAGCTGATGATTGTTCTCGGCGTTCGCGATCGCGCTATCGAGGCACTTCTTGACGTCTTTCGCGATGCGCTTCTTCGAGAAGGTCAGATCGGCAAGCGCCATCCCGACCTTCTTGCCGCGGATCAGGCCCGCGACGAGGTCGAGCTTGCGCGGCGAGATGCGCAGGTTGCGCGCGATCGCCTTCGCCTCGTTGTCCTTCAGAACTCGTTTCCGTGATGGCTTGCCCATGACTCTTCTCGATTAAACCTTCTTCGCCTTCTTATCGGCCGCGGTGTGGCCGGTGAAGGTGCGCGTCGGCGAGAACTCACCGAACTTGTGGCCCACCATTTCTTCGGAGACGTAGACCGGAACGTGCTTCTGGCCGTTGTAAACGCCGAAGGTGAGACCCACGAACTGCGGCAGGATCGTCGAGCGGCGGCTCCAGATCTTGATCACATCGGAGCGACCGGACGAGCGCGCGGCATCCGCTTTCTTCAGCAGATAACCGTCGACGAACGGACCTTTCCAGACTGAACGGGACATCGGTTACGCCTTCTTCTTCCGCGCGTGGCGGTTCGCAATGATGAACTTGTTGGTGCGCTTGTTCTTGCGCGTCTTCTTACCCTTGGTCGGGAAGCCCCACGGGGTGACCGGATGACGGCCGCCCGAGGTGCGGCCTTCACCGCCGCCGTGCGGGTGATCGACCGGGTTCATCGCGACGCCGCGGTTGCCCGGCTTCTTGCCCTTCCAGATATTGCGGCCGGCCTTGCCGACCGACGTGTTCATGTGATCGGGGTTCGACACCGCGCCCACGGTCGCGAAACAGCGGCCGTGCACCAGGCGCTGTTCGCCCGAGTGCAGACGCAGGATGCAGTAGCCCTGATCGCGGCCGACGATCTGCGCGTAGGTGCCGGCGGAACGGGCGATCTGGCCGCCCTTCCCGATCTTCAACTCGATGTTATGCACGATCGTGCCGACCGGCATGTTTTCGAGCGGCATCGCATTGCCCGGCTTCACGTCCACATCTTCGCCGGCAACGAGCTTGTCGCCCGCCGACACGCGCTGCGGCGCGAGAATGTAGGCGAGCGAGCCGTCATCGTACTTCAGGAGCGCGATGTAGGCGGTGCGGTTCGGATCGTACTCGATGCGCTCGACGGTGCCGACCACATCGCGCTTCGCGCGCTTGAAATCGACGTCGCGCAGCGAACGCTTGTGGCCGCCGCCGCGGAAGCGGACGGTGACGCGGCCGTAATTGTTGCGCGCGCCGGTGCCGGTCTTGCCGACGGTCAGGCTCTTTTCCGGCTTGCCCTTGTGGAGGCCGGTGCGGTCGACGCTGACATACTGCCGGAGGCCGGGAGTAATGGGTCGGTATGTTCTGAGTGCCATTTCGTTTTACCTCAGAGGCCCGTCGTGATGTCGATCGTGTTGCCCTCGGCGAGCGTCACGACCGCTTTCTTCACGTCGCCCTGCTTGCCCGGACGGCCGCGGAACACCTTGTTCTTGCCCTTGCGGGTCAGCGTGTTCACGCGCGTTACCTTCACCTCGAACAACTTTTCGACGGCGTTCTTGATTTCGGTTTTGGTCGCGTCCAGGCGGACCTTGAACACGACCTTGTTCTTCTCGGACGCGGCAGTGGCCTTTTCGGTCACGACCGGCGAGAGGATCACGTCGTAGTGGCGCGGTTCCTTACTCATTTGAATCGCGCCTCCAGTGCGTCGATCGCCGCCTTCGTCAGCACGAGCTTCTGACGGCGCATGATGTCGTAGACGTTGATGCCCTGAACCGGCAGCACGTCGATCTCGCGCAGGTTGCGCGCGGCAAGACCGAAGTTCTTGTCGATTTCGGCGCCGCCGATGATCAGCGCATTCGAGAAGCCGAGATCGGCGAAGTTCTTGGCGAGCGTCTTGGTCTTCGGTTCGGAGAGCGAAGCCTCCGAGAGCACGACGATCGAGGACGCCTTGGCCTTGGCCGAAAGCGCATGCTTCAGCGCGAGCTGACGCAGCTTCTTCGGCATGTCCGTTTCGTGCGAGCGCACCACCGGACCGAAGGCGCGGCCGCCGCCACGGAACTGCGGCACGCGGGCCGAGCCGTGACGGGCATTACCGGTGCCCTTCTGGCCGTACATCTTCTTGCCGGTACGCCAGATTTCCGCACGGTTCTTCACTTTGTGCGTGCCGGCGCGGCGCTTGTTGAGCTGCCAGTTGACGATGCGATGCAGAAGATCGGCGCGAACGTCGAGACCGAAAATCTCGTCGTTCAGCTTGATCTTGCCGCCCTCTTTGCCATCGAGCGAAATGACGGAGAGTTCCATTATGCGCCCTCCTTCACTTCGGCTTCCGGCGCCGGCGCGTTGCCTGCGACAGGCGCTTCGGCTTCCGGCTTCTTATTGGCTTCGTCTGCGAGACGGAACTTGCCCGGCTTCGGCGCTTCTTTCGGAAGCGCCTTCTTCACGGCGTCGCGCACCATGATCCAGCCGCCCTTTGAGCCCGGCACCGCGCCTTCGACGAGCAGGAGACCCTTCTCGACGTCGGTGCGGATGACCTTGAGGTTCAGCGTGGTGACGGTGTCGTCACCCATGTGGCCGGCCATCTTCTTGTTCTTGAAGGTCTTGCCCGGATCCTGACGGCCGCCGGTACCACCGATCGAACGGTGCGAGACCGAGACGCCGTGGGTCGCGCGCAGGCCGCGGAAATTCCAGCGCTTCATGCCGCCCGCGAAACCCTTACCGATCGAAGTACCGGTAACGTCCACGAACTGGCCGACGACGAAATGATCCGCGGTGATTTCGGCGCCGACCGGGATCAGCGCGTCTGCGGGCACGCGGAATTCCGCGAGCTTGCGCTTCGGCTCGATCTTGGTGACGGCGAAATGGCCGCGCATCGCCTTGGAGACGCGCGAAGCCCGGCGCGTACCCGCACCGAGCTGGAGCGCGACATAGCCGTTCTTCTCCATCGTGCGATGGCCGACGACCTGGCAGTTTTCGAGTTTCAGCACGGTCACGGGGACATGCTCGCCGGCGTCGGTGAAGACGCGGGTCATTCCCAGTTTCTGTGCGATCACGCCGGAGCGCATGTTACTTCCTCGTTCCTACACGAACCTTAGAGCTTGATCTCGACATCGACGCCCGCAGCCAGGTCGAGCTTCATCAGCGCGTCCACGGTCTGCGGTGTCGGATCGACGATATCCAAAAGGCGCTTGTGCGTGCGCATTTCGAACTGCTCGCGGCTCTTCTTGTCGATGTGCGGAGAGCGGTTCACGGTGAACTTCTCGATCCGCGTCGGCAGCGGGATGGGCCCGCGCACTTGCGCGCCCGTACGCTTGGCGGTCGCCACGATCTCGCGCGTAGAAGTGTCGAGAATGCGGTGGTCGAAAGCCTTGAGGCGGATTCGAATATTCTGGCCGTTCATCGCTTACTCCGGGGTATCCCCGCGTTGAAGTGTATTGTTCGTCTCTTGGTTACGCCGGGATCACTCGATGATCTTTGCCACGACGCCCGCGCCTACGGTGCGGCCGCCTTCGCGGATGGCGAAGCGGAGCTTCTCTTCCATCGCGATCGGCACGATCAGCTGCACTTCCATCGACACGTTGTCGCCGGGCATCACCATTTCGGTGCCCGCCGGCAGCGTCACGATGCCGGTCACGTCGGTCGTGCGGAAGTAAAACTGCGGACGATAGTTCGTGAAGAACGGCGTGTGACGGCCACCCTCTTCCTTCGTCAGGATGTAGGCTTCCGCCGTGAACTTCGTGTGCGGCTTCACCGAACCCGGCTTCGCCAGCACCTGACCGCGCTCGATTTCCTCGCGCTTGGTGCCACGCAGAAGAATGCCGACGTTGTCGCCCGCCTGACCCTGATCCAGCAACTTGCGGAACATCTCGACGCCGGTAACCGTCGTCTTCTGCGTGTCGCGGATGCCGACGATCTCGACTTCCTCGCCAACCTTGATGATGCCGCGCTCGACGCGGCCGGTCGCAACCGTGCCGCGGCCCGAGATCGAGAACACGTCTTCGACCGGCATCAGGAACGCGCCGTCCACCGGACGGTCCGGCGTCGGAATGTATTCGTCGACCGCAGCCATCAGCTTCAGGATCGCTTCCTTGCCCTGCTCCGGGTTCTTGTCCTCGAGCGCCATCAGCGCCGAGCCCTTGATGATCGGGATCTTGTCGCCGGGGAAGTTGTACTTCGAGAGCAACTCGCGGACTTCGAGTTCGACGAGATCAAGAAGCTCCGGATCGTCGACCATGTCGACCTTGTTCATGAACACCACGATCGCCGGAACGCCGACCTGACGCGCAAGCAAAATGTGCTCGCGGGTCTGCGGCATCGGGCCGTCGGCCGCCGACACAACCAGGATCGCGCCGTCCATCTGCGCCGCGCCCGTGATCATGTTCTTCACGTAGTCGGCGTGCCCCGGACAATCGACATGCGCATAGTGGCGGTTCTGGGTCTCGTATTCGACGTGCGCCGTCGAAATCGTAATACCGCGCGCCTTCTCTTCCGGCGCCTTGTCGATCTGATCATAGGCCGTGAACGTGGCGCCGCCCGTCTCCGCCAGCACCTTCGTAATCGCCGCCGTCAAAGACGTCTTGCCGTGGTCAACGTGACCAATCGTGCCGACGTTCACATGCGGTTTCTTGCGTTCAAATTTTTCCTTGGCCATCTCGCTCTCCGTTCAGCGGATACGTGTGAAAATCAAATGCAAAAGGCTCAGGCGTATTTCGCCTGAACCTCCTGCGCGACGTTGTTGGGAACCTGCTCGTAGTGGTCGAACTGCATCGTGAAGGTTGCGCGGCCCTGCGAGAAGGAACGCAGGTTGTTCACATAACCGAACATGTTGGCGAGCGGCACCATCGCGTTGATGACGTTGGCGTTGCCGCGCATGTCCTGGCCCTGAATCTGGCCACGGCGCGAATTGAGATCGCCGATGACCGAGCCGGTGTAGTCTTCCGGGGTCACCACTTCGACCTTCATGATCGGCTCGAGCAGCACCGAGCCGCCCTTCTGCAGACCTTCGCGAAGCGCGGCGCGCGACGCGATTTCGAACGCGAGCGCCGACGAGTCGACGTCGTGATAGGCGCCGTCAACCAGACGAACCTTGAGATCGACGACCGGGAAGCCCGCGAGCACGCCCGCACCGAGCACGGACTCGAGGCCCTTCTCGACGCCGGGGATGTATTCCTTCGGCACCGCGCCGCCGACGATCTCGTTTTCGAATTCGAAGCCCTTGCCCGGCTCGTTCGGCTCGATCTCGAGCTTCACGCGCGCGAACTGGCCCGAACCGCCCGACTGCTTCTTGTGGGTATAGTCGATGGTCGCCGGCTTCGAGATCTTTTCGCGATAGGCAACCTGCGGTGCACCGATGTTGGCATCGACCTTATAAGTGCGCTTCAGGATGTCGACCTTAATGTCGAGGTGAAGTTCGCCCATGCCCTTCAGAATGGTCTGACCCGATTCCTGATCGGTGGACACGCGGAATGACGGATCTTCTGCAGCGAGCTTCGCGAGAGCCACACCCAGCTTTTCCTGGTCGGCCTTCGACTTCGGCTCGATTGCGATTTCGATGACCGGCTCCGGGAATTCCATACGCTCGAGGATCACCGGCTTGTCGGGATCGCAGAGCGTGTCGCCGGTGCGGACTTCCTTGAGGCCGGCAAGCGCAACGATATCGCCGGCGAACGCTTCCTTGATGTCTTCGCGATTGTTCGCATGCATCAGCAACATGCGGCCGATGCGCTCTTTCTTTTCGCGCGTCGAGTTAATGACGCCGGTGCCCGAAACGAGCACGCCCGAATAGATACGGCAGAAGGTAATCGTGCCGACGAACGGGTCGTCCATGATCTTGAATGCCAAGAGCGCCAGCGGCTCGCTGTCGTCAGGCTTGCGGAGGACTTCATTGCCCTTGTCGTCTTCGCCTTTGATCGCCGGAACGTCGACCGGAGACGGCAGGTAAGCGACGACTGCATCGAGTAGCGGCTGCACGCCCTTGTTCTTGAACGCCGAGCCTGCGAGCACCGGATAGAAAGCGCTGGTCAGCACGGCCTTACGGATGAGCTTGTGGAGCGTCGCCTCGTCCGGCTCCACGCCTTCGAGGAACTTCTCGAGCGCTGCATCGTCGAGTTCGACCGCGGCTTCCACGAGCTTCTCGCGGTATTCCTTGGCCTGATCCATCATGTCGGCCGGAATTTCGGTGACGTCGAATTTCGCGCCGAGCGACTCGTCGTGCCAGATGATCGCCTTCATCTTCACGAGGTCGATCACGCCCTTGAAATTCGCTTCCGCGCCGATCGGCAGCTGGATCGCGACCGGCTTCGCGCCGAGACGCTTCACGATGTCATCGAGACACTTGAAGAAGTCCGCGCCGATCTTGTCCATCTTGTTCGCGAACACGATGCGCGGGACTTTGTACTTGTCGCCCTGGCGCCAGACGGTTTCGGTCTGCGGCTCGACGCCCTGGTTGCCGTCGAGCACGACGACCGCGCCGTCGAGCACGCGCAGCGAACGCTCGACTTCGATCGTGAAGTCGACGTGGCCCGGAGTGTCGATGATGTTCAGACGCTTGTCGGCCCAGAACGCGGTGGTCGCGGCGGAAGTAATGGTAATGCCGCGCTCCTGCTCCTGCTCCATCCAGTCCATCGTGGCGGCGCCGTCATGGACTTCGCCGATCTTGTGGGACTTGCCGGTGTAGAAGAGAATCCGTTCGGTCGTGGTCGTCTTGCCAGCGTCGATATGCGCCATGATGCCGAAGTTGCGGTAGTCTTCGATTTTATGCGTGCGGGGCATGGTTGATCCTCGGCCGGTGCTTTCGCGTTACCAGCGGTAATGAGAGAAGGCGCGGTTCGCTTCGGCCATGCGATGCGTGTCTTCGCGCTTTTTAACGGCGTTGCCCCGGTTGTTGCTTGCGTCGAGGAGTTCTCCCGACAGACGGTCCACCATCGTCTTTTCGTTACGTTCGCGCGCGGCGGTGATCAGCCAGCGGATCGCGAGCGCCTGGCGGCGGTCCGGACGGACTTCCACCGGCACCTGATAGGTCGCACCACCCACGCGGCGCGAACGGACTTCGACGGCCGGCGCGACGTTGTCGAGCGCCGACTGGAATACGGTAAGCGGGCTGGTCTTGGCCTTCGCTTCGATCTGCTCGAGCGCGCCATAGACGATCGATTCGGCGACCGACTTTTTGCCCTGCTTCATCACCGCGTTCATGAAGCGGTTGACGACGACGGAGCCGAACTTCGGATCCGGAAGGGTTTCGCGTTTTTCTGCGCGGTGACGACGGGACATCTTTCGCGCTCCTTACTTCGGACGCTTCGCGCCGTAGAGCGAACGGCGCTGTTTGCGGTTCTTGACGCCCTGCGTATCGAGGACGCCGCGGAGAATGTGATAGCGGACGCCCGGAAGGTCCTTCACGCGGCCGCCGCGGATCATGACCACCGAGTGTTCCTGCAGGTTGTGGCCCTCGCCCGGGATGTAGCCGATCACTTCGAAGCCGTTCGTCAGGCGAACCTTGGCGACCTTGCGAAGCGCCGAGTTCGGCTTCTTCGGGGTCGTCGTATAGACGCGCGTGCAGACGCCGCGCTTCTGCGGGCTCGACTGGAGCGCCGGCACCTTGTTGCGGTAGCGCGGCGGCGTCCGAGGCTTGCGGATCAGCTGGTTAATCGTAGGCATTCGGCCTTCACCCTTGCGTTCGCTCGAAGCCGCGTCCGGCTCCGGCAGTAGTAGAAATGCGTGCAAACGAAACGCGCGCTGTTTCCGCGTGGCGCGCGGAAAAAGCGCTCATTTGTCTGCACAGAGGACCGGTTTCGGGTTGCCCCGGACCGGTCGTACGACCCTGATCTGACGTCTTAGTAGTCAGAGGCAGCGTCTCGGAGCCCTTGATCTGCGCTGTTGCGCTAATCGGCGGTTCCGACCGCCTGCCTGCAATTCGCGGCGGTTTTAGACTCGGCGTGCGGGTTACGTCAAGGCAAAAACCCCTTGGGAATCGCGGGTTTTTGAGGCGTTTCGCCTCGCCGGACTGTCACAGGGAGCGAAAGCCCCCAGCCTTTGTCCCAAGCTGAGTCACGCCTACCCGGATACCGTAGAAAACCGGCCTATTGCGCGATCCATTGGTTGCCGCCGTCCCGGCAGATGGTGCCCTGGAAGGTGGGATTCAAGCCGCCGTCGCTTTTCGAATGGATAATGTGAATGAAACGGCGGCACTGGCCGTAACCACTGACCGTCGGCATGAAACTGCCGACGATGATGGTGCCGTAAGCGCCGTTCGGCCCCTTCCAGTTATAGCCGAGCACAATTTCGTTCTTTGCGAGCACCGCCTGCTCGGCGTCATAGGCCGCAAGCTTGTCCTCGTAGCTCAAGCCCGCGGTCTCCCGCTTCGCGATCAAGCCGGGGATCGCCTGATTCTGTGCGTGCGCGGGCTGAACGCCGCCAAGCGCAAACACGAAAAGAGCAGCCCGACGTATCATTGCCGTTTCTCCACCAGCCACTTCCCTTCCCAGTTGCGGCATACCGTTCCCTCGAAGGTGGGATTCACACCGCCGTCGTTCGGATGCCGGATCAGGTGCACGAAATTCCTGCAGCGGCCCATTCCGTAATAATCCGGATACATGCCGCTGATGATGATCAATCCCGATGCGCCGTCCGGCCCCTTCCATTCGAAGCGCTTGATCGCCTTGTCCTGATCGAGCGCGTCCGCTTCGGCCTTCGCCGCGGCCTGCCGGTCCGTCTCGCTTAGGAGTTTTGCCTCGTTCCTTGCAATCAGTTCGTGCGCGTGAAGCGGCGAAGCCGCCGTCGCCACGAATAAAGCAAACAACAAAGCGCGTTTCATTGGCGCACGATGCCGCGCGCGGGCGGAAATAAAAAGGGCCGCTCTTTCGAGCGGCCCTCTTCCGATTTTGTCGCGAAATTTACTCCGCCGCGGGCAGCGCCGGCGCGGATTCCACCGCCGGCTTGTCCTTGTCGCGCTCGGCGACGATGAGATCGTCGCGCTTGGTCGCGACCGAGCGAAGCTGTGCCATCGCAGCACCCGTACCGGCCGGGATGAGACGGCCGACGATGACGTTCTCCTTGAGACCTTCGAGCGTATCGACCTTGCCGTTGACCGCGGCTTCGGTGAGGACGCGCGTGGTCTCCTGGAACGACGCCGCCGAGATGAAGGAGCGGGTCTGCAGCGACGCCTTGGTGATGCCGAGCAGCACCGGGGTCGCAACCGCCATCTTCTTCCCTTCTTCCTTGGCGCGGGCGTTGATCTGGTCGAACTCGATCTTGTCCATCTGTTCGGCCTTGAGCAGGCCCGTCTCGCCGGGGTCGGACACTTCGACCTTCTGCAGCATCTGGCGAACGATCACCTCGATGTGCTTGTCGTTGATGCCGACGCCCTGCAACCGGTAGACCTCCTGGATCTCGTTCACGAGGTAAGCGGCAAGCTCCTCGATGCCCTTGATCGCAAGAATGTCGTGCGGCGCGGGATTGCCGTCCACGATGTAATCGCCCTTCTCGACCGTGTCGCCGTCCTGCACATAGACGTGACGGCTCTTCGGAATGAGATACTCGACCGGCTCGAGCTTGGAGTCGCTCGGAATGATCGAGAGGCGATACTTGTTCTTGTAGTCCTTGCCGAACGAGATGACGCCCGCGGTTTCCGCGATGACCGCGGAATCCTTCGGCTTGCGCGCCTCGAACAGTTCGGCGACGCGCGGCAGACCGCCGGTGATGTCGCGGGTCTTGGCGCCTTCGGTCGGCACGCGCGCGAGCACGTCGCCGGCCTTGACCGCCTCACCCGGATCCACCGAAAGGATCGCATCGACGGGGAGCGAGTAACGCGCTTCCGCGCCGGAGCGGCGAAGCTTGAGCTTCGCGAGCGGACCTTCCGAGCCCTTGATGACGATCGCCGGACGCAGTTCCTCGTTCTTGCGAACCGAACCGCGCCAGTCGGTGACCATACGGCGGGAGATGCCCGTCGCTTCGTCGACCGTTTCGGAGAGCGACGCGCCTTCGACCATGTCTTCGTATGCGACATGACCGTCGACTTCGGTGAGGATCGGACGCGAGTACGAGTCCCACTCCGCGATACGCTGACCGCGGGTGATCTTCTCGCCCTCGTCCACCTTCACGCGCGCACCGAACGGAATGCGGTGCGTCGCGCGCTCGGTGCCGTCCTGATCGACGATGATGACCGACATATTGCGGGTCATCGCGATCGTGTCGCCGTCCGAGTTCTTCGCCAACTCGCGGTTCTTGATCTTCACCGTGCCTTCGAAGTTCGATTCCACGAACGACTGCTCGGCGAGCTGCGCAGCACCACCGATGTGGAACGTACGCATCGTGAGCTGCGTGCCGGGCTCGCCGATCGACTGCGCGGCGATGACGCCGACAGCTTCGCCGAGGTTGACCGGCGTACCGCGCGCGAGGTCGCGGCCGTAGCACTTGCGGCAGATGCCCGTGACCGTTTCGCAGGTGAGCGGCGAACGGATACGGACTTCCTGCACCTTGGCCTTGCCGATCTGGTCGACATGCGACTCTTCGAGCAGCACGCCCTTCTTGACGATCGCCTTGCCGGTGGCCGGATCGTTGATGTCCTCGAGCGTGGTGCGGCCAAGGATACGGCTCGCGAGCGAGGCAACGACCGTGCCCGCGTCCACGATGGCGCGCATCTTGATGCCCTGCTTCGTGCCGCAGTCTTCTTCGGTCACGATACAGTCCTGCGCGACGTCCACGAGACGGCGCGTGAGGTAGCCCGAGTTCGCGGTCTTCAGCGCGGTGTCGGCAAGACCCTTACGCGCGCCGTGCGTCGAGTTGAAGTACTCGAGCACAGAAAGACCTTCCTTGAAGTTCGAGATGATCGGGCTTTCGATGATCTCGCCGGAGGGCTTGGCCATCGGACCGCGCATACCCGCAAGCTGCTTCATCTGCTCCGGAGAACCGCGCGCACCCGAGTGCGACATCATGTAGATCGAGTTGATGGTTTCGCGTCCGGTCGCCTTGTCTTTCTTGACGGACGAGATTTCCTTCATCATCTCTTCGGCGATGCGCTTGGTGCACTTGTCCCAGGCGTCGACCACCTTGTTGTACTTCTCACGCTCGGTCGTCAGACCGTCGTTGTACTCCTGCTCGAACTCCTTGACCTGCGCGCGGGTCGTATCGACCAGTTCCCACTTCTTCGTGGGCACAACCATGTCGTCCTTGCCGAACGAGATGCCGGCCTTGAACGCGTGGTGGAAGCCGAGCGCCATGATGCGATCGCAGAAGATGACCGTCTCTTTCTGACCGCAGTGGCGGTAGACCTGATCGATCATTCCCGAGATTTCGCGCTTGGTCATGAGCTTGTTCACGACGTCGAACTGCACGCGATGGTCGCGCGGCAGCACCTCGCCGAGCTTCATGCGGCCCGGCGTGGTTTCGTAGATCTTCGAGACCTTGTTGCCCTTCTCGTCGACCGAGACGAAGCGGCCCTTGATCTTGGCGTGCAGCGATACCGCGCCGGAATTCAGCGCGTGCTCGAGTTCGCCCATGTTGCCGAACAGCATGCCCTCGCCCGGCTCGCCCTCGCGCATCAGCGAGAGGTAATAGAGACCGAGGACGATATCCTGCGACGGCACGATGATCGGCGAACCGTTCGCGGGATGCAGGATGTTGTTGGTCGACATCATCAGCACGCGCGCTTCCAGCTGCGCTTCCAGCGACAGCGGAACGTGCACGGCCATCTGGTCGCCGTCGAAGTCGGCGTTAAACGCCGCGCAGACCAGCGGATGCAGCTGGATCGCCTTACCTTCGATCAGCGTCGGTTCGAACGCCTGAATGCCGAGACGGTGCAGCGTCGGCGCGCGGTTCAGGAGAACCGGATGCTCGCGAATGACCTCGTCGAGAATATCCCAGACTTCGGGCTTCTCTTTTTCGACGAGCTTCTTCGCCTGCTTGACCGTGGTGGAAAGGCCCTTGGCCTCGAGCCGCGAATAGATGAACGGCTTGAAGAGTTCGAGCGCCATCTTCTTCGGCAACCCGCACTGGTGCAGCTTGAGTTCGGGACCGACGACGATCACCGAACGGCCCGAATAGTCGACGCGCTTGCCGAGCAGGTTCTGGCGGAAACGGCCCTGCTTGCCCTTGAGCATGTCGGCAAGCGACTTCAGCGGGCGCTTGTTGGCGCCCGTAATCACGCGGCCGCGGCGGCCGTTGTCGAACAGTGCGTCGACGGCCTCCTGCAACATGCGCTTTTCGTTGCGGATGATGATGTCCGGCGCCTTGAGTTCGATCAGCCGCTTCAGACGATTGTTGCGGTTGATCACGCGGCGATAGAGATCGTTGAGATCGGAGGTCGCGAAGCGGCCGCCGTCGAGCGGCACGAGCGGACGCAAATCCGGCGGGATCACCGGAACGACCGTCATGATCATCCAGTCCGGCTTGTTACCGGACTGCTGGAACGCTTCGATCAGCTTGAGGCGCTTGGCGAGCTTCTTCGGCTTCAGTTCCGAAGTCGACTCCTTGATCTCGACGCGCAGTTCAGTCGCGATCTTGTCGAGGTCGAGCGTCTTCATCAGGTCGCGGATCGCTTCCGCGCCGATCTTCGCCGTGAACGAGTCGTCGCCGTATTCTTCCTGCGCCTTCAGGTACTCTTCTTCGTTGAGCAGCTGACGGTCTTTCAGCGGGGTCAGGCCCGGCTCCAGCACGACATAGTTCTCGAAATAGAGAATGCGCTCGAGATCCTTGAGCGTCATGTCGAGCAGAAGACCGATGCGCGACGGCAGCGACTTCAGGAACCAGATGTGCGCGACCGGGGCCGCAAGCTCGATGTGGCCCATGCGCTCGCGGCGCACGCGCTGCAACGTGACCTCAACGCCGCACTTTTCGCAGATGATGCCCTTGTACTTCATGCGCTTGTACTTGCCGCACAAGCACTCGTAATCCTTGATCGGGCCGAAGATGCGCGCGCAGAACAGGCCGTCGCGCTCCGGCTTGAAGGTACGGTAGTTGATCGTCTCCGGCTTTTTGATTTCGCCGTACGACCAGGACAGAATCTTCTCCGGGCTCGCGATCGAGATGCGGATCTGATCGAAAACCTGGGCCGGCGTCTGCGGGCCGAAGAGATTCATAACCTCTTGATTCATTACCTTCTCCTTTTTCCGGGTGAGCGGGCGTCCCGCTGCCGGAGGATCAGTTCAATTCCAATTCGAGAAACGAGGTGACGCGGGGAGAAACTCCCCGCGCCTGCCCGTTACTCTGCCGGCTCCGCCGGAGCCGCCGTCTTGCCCTTGGTCGACACGAGATCGACGTTGAGACCGAGCGAACGCATTTCCTTGACCAGCACGTTGAAGCTTTCCGGAATGCCGGCTTCGAAGGCGTCGTCGCCGCGGACGATCGCCTCATAGACCTTGGTGCGGCCGGCCACGTCATCCGACTTCACCGTGAGCATTTCCTGCAGCGTGTAGGCTGCGCCGTAGGCTTCGAGCGCCCAGACTTCCATTTCGCCGAAGCGCTGACCGCCGAACTGCGCCTTGCCGCCCAGCGGCTGCTGGGTAACGAGCGAGTACGGGCCGATCGAACGCGCGTGGATTTTGTCGTCCACGAGGTGATGCAGCTTCAGCATGTAGATGTAGCCGACAGTCACCTTACGGTCGAAGGCGTCACCGGTGCGTCCATCGTAGAGCTGCACCTGACCCGAGCTTTCCAGCCCCGCGGTCGTGAGCATGTCTTCGATGTCTTTTTCCTTGGCACCGTCGAACACCGGAGTCGCCATCGGAACGCCGCGGCGAAGGTTCGTGCCGAGTTCGACGAGCGCCTTGTCGTCGAGCGAGGCAACGGTTTCGTCCTTGCCGTAGATCTTGTGCAGCGTGTCCTTGAGTGGCTTCTCGTTGCCCTGCGCCAGATACTGATCGACCGCGTTGGAAACCATGCGGCCGAGACCGGCGCAGGCCCAACCCAGATGCGTCTCCAGAATCTGGCCGACGTTCATGCGCGAAGGCACGCCGAGCGGGTTCAGCACGATATCGACCGGCTGACCGTCGCCGAGGAAGGGCATGTCTTCCTGCGGCACGATCTTCGAGACGACACCCTTGTTGCCGTGACGGCCGGCCATCTTGTCGCCCGGCTGCGTCTTGCGCTTCACCGCGACGAAGACCTTGACCATCTTCATCACGCCCGGCGGAAGTTCGTCGCCGCGCTGCAGCTTCTCGACCTTGTCGAGGAAGCGCTGCTCGAGCCGCTTCTTCGATTCGTCGTACTGCTTACGCACGGCTTCGATCTCGCCCATCAGCTTTTCGTTGCTGACGGCGAACTGCCACCACTGCTGGCGCGGGTACTCGTTCAGCACTTCGCGCGAGAGCTTGCCTTCCTTCTTGTAGTTCTTCGGACCGGCGGTCGCTTCCTTGCCGTCGAGCATCTCGGCGAGACGGCCGAACACGTTGCGATCCAGGATCGCCTGTTCGTCGTCGCGGTCTTTCGCGAGGCGTTCGATTTCCTCGCGCTCGATCGCGAGCGCACGCTCGTCTTTGTCGACGCCGTGACGGTTGAACACGCGGACTTCGACGACCGTGCCCTGCACTCCCGGCGGCACCTTCAGCGAGGTGTCGCGGACGTCGGCGGCCTTTTCGCCGAAGATCGCGCGCAGGAGTTTTTCTTCCGGCGTCATCGGGCTTTCGCCCTTCGGCGTGATCTTGCCGACCAGGATGTCGCCGGCGCGAACTTCCGCGCCGATATAGACGATGCCGGCTTCGTCGAGATTCTTCAGCGCTTCTTCCGAGACGTTCGGAATGTCGCGCGTGATTTCCTCGGGTCCGAGCTTGGTGTCGCGCGCCATCACTTCGAATTCTTCGATGTGGATGGAGGTGAACACGTCGTCCTTCACGATCCGCTCGGAGAGCAGGATCGAGTCTTCGAAGTTGTAGCCGTTCCACGGCATGAACGCGACCAGCACGTTCTTGCCGAGCGCGAGTTCGCCGAGCTCGGTCGAAGGACCGTCGGCGATGATGTCGCCCTTCTTCACCGCGTCACCCACGCGAACCAGCGGACGCTGGTTGATGCAGGTGTTCTGGTTCGAGCGCTGGAACTTCATCAGGCGATAGATGTCGACGCCCGACTTCGACGGGTCGTTGTCTTCCGTCGCGCGGATGACGATACGGGTTGCGTCGATCTGATCGACCACGCCGGTACGGCGGGCCGCGATCGCAGCGCCGGAGTCACGCGCGACCACGCCTTCCATGCCGGTGCCGACGAACGGCGCTTCGGCGCGAAGTAGCGGCACGGCCTGACGCTGCATGTTCGAGCCCATCAGCGCGCGGTTGGCGTCGTCGTTCTCGAGGAACGGGATCAGGGCCGCTGCGACGGAGACGAGTTGCTTCGGCGACACGTCCATGAAGTCGACGCGCTCGACCGGAACCGGCAGCACGTCACCCTGGTGACGGCAGACGATCTGGTCTTCGGTGAACTTGCCGCTGGCATCCAGCGGCACGTTCGCCTGCGCGACGTAATATTTCCCCTCTTCCATCGCGGAGAGGTAATGCACCTCTTCCGTGACGCGGCCGTCCTTCACCTTGCGGTACGGGCTTTCGATGAAGCCGTATTTGTTGATGCGGGCGAAGGTCGCGAGCGAGTTGATCAGACCGATGTTCGGGCCTTCCGGCGTTTCGATCGGACAGATGCGGCCGTAATGCGTCGGATGCACGTCGCGCACTTCGAAGCCTGCGCGCTCGCGGGTCAGACCGCCCGGTCCAAGCGCCGAGAGACGGCGCTTGTGCGTGATCTCGGAGAGCGGATTGGTCTGGTCCATGAACTGCGAGAGCTGCGAGGAACCGAAGAACTCGCGCACGGCGGCGGCCGCCGGCTTCGCGTTGATCAGGTCCTGCGGCATGACGGTGTCGATATCGACCGACGACATGCGCTCCTTGATGGCGCGCTCCATGCGAAGCAGACCGAGGCGATACTGATTTTCCATCAGTTCGCCGACCGAACGCACGCGGCGGTTGCCGAGATGGTCGATGTCGTCGATGTCGCCCTTGCCGTCGCGAAGATCGAGCAGCGTGCGGATAACGGCGATGATGTCTTCCTTGCGCAGCACGCGGATCGTGTCCGGGCAGTCGAGGTCGAGGCGCATGTTCATCTTCACGCGGCCGACCGCGGAGAGATCGTAACGCTCCGGGTCGAAGAACAGCGACTTGAACATGGCTTCCGCGGTGTCGACGGTGGGCGGCTCGCCCGGACGCATCACGCGATAGATGTCGAACAGCGCTTCTTCGCGCGTGTTGTTCTTGTCCACCATCAGCGTGTTGCGGATGTAAGCGCCGACCGTGACGTGATCGATGTCGAGCACCGGAATCTCGTCGTAGCCCGCCTCGTCCAGCGTCGCGATCACCTTCTCGTCGATTTCCGTGCCGGCTTCGACGAAGATTTCGCCGGTTTCCGGATTGACGATGTCTTCGGCGATGTACTGGCCGTAGATGTCTTCGTTGGTGAGCTTGATCGCCTTCAGGCCCTTGTCGGCGAGCTGGCGCGCCTGACGGACCGAAAGCTTCTTGCCGGCCTCGATCACGACTTCGCCGGTGTCGGCGTCGTGCAGATCGACGATGGCCTGGAAGCCCTTCATGCGGCGCGGATCGAACGGCACGCGCCACGCACCGTCCTTGGTGCGCTTGTAGGTGATGATCTCGTAGAACGTGCGCAGAATTTCTTCCGCGTCGAGGCCGAGCGCATACAGGAGCGACGTCACCGGAATCTTGCGGCGGCGGTCGGTACGCGCATGCACGATGTCCTTCGCGTCGAACTCGATGTCGAGCCACGAGCCGCGATAGGGAATGATGCGGGCGGCGAACAGGAGCTTGCCCGAGGAGTGCGTCTTGCCCTTGTCGTGATCGAAGAACACGCCGGGCGAGCGGTGCATCTGCGAGACGATCACGCGCTCGGTGCCGTTGACGATGAAGGTGCCGTTCGACGTCATGAGCGGAATGTCGCCCATGTAAACGTCCTGCTCCTTGATGTCCTTGACCGACTTCGCCTGCGTTTCCGGGTCCACATCGAACACGATCAGGCGCAGCGTGACTTTCAGCGGGGCAGCAAACGTCATGCCGCGCTGGCGGCACTCGTCGACGTCATACTTCGGCTGCTCGAACTCGTATTTCACGAACTCAAGCATCGACGTGCCGGCGAAGTCCGAAATCGGGAATACCGACTTGAAGACCGCCTGCAATCCGTCGTCCGGGCGGCCGCCCTCGGGTTCGTCGATCTGCAGGAACTGGTCGTAGGACGCCTTCTGAACCTCGATGAGGTTCGGCATCGTTGCCACTTCCGCGATCTTCCCGAAGAATTTGCGAACCCGCTTCCGGCCAGTGAAAGTTTGCGACATTTGGCTCCTCGCTCAGGTTCGGCGTGCCGCGCGCATCCCGCGCCGCCCGCCTTTTTCCGCATGTGTTCCGTCCGAAAAGAACGGAAAAGAATCTCGTCCGCTAAAATCGAAGCGGTAGTGCCGGGCGGCGAAACCGCCGCCCGGCTTACGCAAGCCGTTACTTGAGTTCGACCTTCGCGCCGACTTTCTCGAGCGTGGTCTTGATCTTGTTGGCTTCGTCCTTGGTCGCGCCTTCCTTGACGGTCTTCGGCGCGCCTTCGACGAGGTCCTTGGCTTCCTTCAGTCCGAGGCCGGTGAGACCGCGGACTTCCTTGATCACTTCGATCTTCTTGTCGCCGGCGGCGGCGAGCACGACCGTGAATTCGGTCTTCTCTTCCGCCGGAGCAGCGCCGGCACCAGCCGGACCCGCCGCAACCGCAACCGCGGCGGCAGCAGAGACGCCCCACTTTTCTTCGAGCATCTTCGCAAGCTCGGCCGCCTCGAGGACGGTGAGCGACGAGAGATCGTCAACGATTTTTGCCAGATCGGCCATTTGTCAGTTTCCTTATTTAGGTTCGAACCAGAATGTTGCTACCCGGACCGCCTCACGCGGATTCCTTTGCTCCGTAGGCTCCGAACACGCGGGCCAGCTTCGCAGCCGGTGCGTTGGCGAGCTGCGCGATCTTGGTCGCCGGCGCCTGAACGAGGCCGATGATCTTCGCGCGCAGTTCGTCGAGCGACGGCAGCGAGGCAAGCGCCTTGACGCCGTCGACGTTCAGAGAGGTTGCGCCCATCGCGCCGCCAAGGATCACGAACTTTTCGTTCGCCTTGGCGAAGTCGACTGCAACCTTCGGCGCTGCCACGGGATCACCCGAATAGGCGATGATCGTCGGTCCCTTGAGCAAGGGCGCGACATGGGCAACGTCGGTACCTTCCAGAGCGATCTTGGCGAGACGGTTCTTCGCGACCTTCACGCCGGCTCCCTGCTTCTTCATCTGCCGGCGCAAGTCCGACATCTGAGCAACAGTGAGACCGGTATAATGAGCCACCACGACTGCACCAGCCGACTTCATGGTCTGGTTGAAGCTCGTGACGAACTCGCGCTTTTCCGCTCGGTCCACTTTCACTTCTCCGGTTGACGGTGCGGGTTCATTCCCGCGCCGCCGGCTTCGACAATGCCGGCCCGTCCTTCACGCTGTTGGGCGTAAAGAGCCAAGCCGGCGCTCTACTGCCCTGTCCCCGTTCATGTGGCTCATCACCACACGCGCGGTCTTTGGTTCGAACCGTTCAAAGCGCGCACATATATATGTGAGCGAAAATCCCGGTCTTCCCCGTCTGTGCCGGCCCTTGCGGATTAAGCTCCCGCATATTCGGAAGCACCTGCAGTCTCGGACAGGACCGCCAGCAAAACTTTCGCCTTGCCGGCGTAACCGCGCAGCGCCGAAGCGCAGCGCGGAAACTCGTTTAAGCGTTGAGCGCGGTATTCGGCTCGACGCGAACGCCGGGTCCCATCGTCGATGAGACGGCGATCTTCTTGATGAACGTGCCCTTCGCGCCCGACGGCTTCTGTTTGGAAACCGCGTCCACGAAGGCGCGAATGTTCTGCGCAAGCTGCTCGGCCGAGAACGACGCCTTGCCGACGCCGGCCTGCACGATGCCCGCCTTCTCGATGCGGAATTCGACCGAACCGCCCTTGGCGCCCTTGACCGCGTTGGCGACATCCATCGTGACGGTGCCGACCTTCGGGTTCGGCATCATGCCGCGCGGACCGAGCACCTTACCGAGACGGCCGACGAGACCCATCATGTCCGGCGTCGCGATGCAGCGGTCGAAGTTGATGTTGCCCGCGTTCACCTGCTCGAACAGATCTTCGGCACCGACCACATCGGCACCCGCCTTCTTCGCTTCTTCCGCCTTCGGACCCTTGGCGAACACTGCGACGCGCGCGGTGCGGCCCGAGCCGTTCGGCAGAGTCACGACGCCGCGGACCATCTGGTCGGTCTGCTTGGCATCGACGCCGAGGTTCAGCGCGATCTCGATGGTTTCGTCGAACTTCGCTTTCGCGCGGTCCTTGACCATCTTCACTGCTTCGTCGAGGCCGTAGAGCTTCATCGGCTCGATGCCTTCGGCGGATTTCTTGTAACGCTTGTTCTTTGCCATGGCGCTTACCCCGTCACCGCAAGACCCATCGAACGCGCGGAGCCTTCGATCATGCTCATCGCGGATTCGACCGTGTCGCAATTCAGATCGACCATCTTCTTCTCGGCGATCTCCTTGATCTGTGCCTTGGTGACCGTCGCAATCGGCTCGCGGCCCGGCGTCTTGGAGCCGGACTGCAGCTTGGCCGCCTTCTTCAGGAAGTAGGAGACCGGCGCCGACTTCATTTCGAACGTGAAGGAGCGATCCTGATAGATCGTGATGGTGACGGGGATCGGCATCCCCTTCTCCATCTGCTGCGTCTTCGCGTTGAACGCCTTGCAGAATTCCATGATGTTGAGGCCGCGCTGACCCAAGGCAGGGCCAATCGGCGGGGCCGGATTTGCAGCACCCGCGGGCACCTGCAATTTCAAATAGCCAGTTACTTTCTTCGCCATCGTCTTCTCCAGTTACGCGAACGAATCCGCGTCTAGTGTCGTGGTGCGGCTCCCGGAATTACGCGGCGATGCGTAAGTCCTGCCTCCCACAATGCCGGTCAGGTCTTTTCGACCTGGCCGAATTCCAGCTCGACCGGGGTGGCCCGGCCGAAAATCGAAACCGCGACTTTCAGGCGCGAGCGCCCGTCGTCGACCTCTTCCACGGTGCCGTTGAACGAAGCGAACGGACCGTCCGCCACGCGCACCTGCTCGCCGATCTCGAACGTGATCGACGGACGCGGGCGCTCGATGCCTTCCTGCATTTGCTTCAGGATGCCCTGCGCCTCTGCTTCCGGGATCGGAATCGGCTTCTTGTCCGCGCCGAGGAAACCCGTGACCTTCGGCGTATTCTTGATGAGGTGGTACACCTCGTCGGTCAGTTCGCACTTTACGAGCACATAGCCCGGGTAGAGCTTGCGATCGATTTCGAGCTTGCGCCCGCGGCGCACCTCGGTGACCTTTTCCGACGGCACCAGAATGTCCTCGAACTTGTCCGCGAGCCCACGGCTCTGCGCCTGTTCGCGAAGCGACTCCGCGACTTTCTTCTCGAAGTTCGAGTAGGCGTGAACGATGTACCAGCGCTTGGCCACTTGCTTCTCCGTCAGCGCAGGAGGTTCAGAAGGAAATTCATGCCGAAGCGGATGATCTGATCCGCCAGCAGGAAGAAGATCGCGGCAACGATAGCCATCACGAACACCATGATGGTGGTCAGGATGGTTTCGCGGCGGGTCGGCCACGTGACCTTGGAGGTCTCGGCCCGAACCTGCTGCAAAAACTCGAACGGTTTGATCGCCATTTTCTTTTCGCCGTCGCCTGTGTGCCCCGCGCGGTATTGCGCGATGTCTTTTTGTTACGCCTTGCCTTGCTTGGTCCTGCAGCCAGTCTCTGGCTTGCAGGAGTGGAGGGACTCGAACCCCCAACCCCCGGTTTTGGAGACCGGTGCTCTAGCCAATTGAGCTACACTCCTCCGCAAGCGGGAAAGGCGGCAAAAAGGCCATCGGGCCCGCCGCGGGGGGACTAATGCAGGAATAGGTCAGCGTTTGCAAGGGTACGGCCGCCGAATATAGGGCCGATTCCGTCATTTGTAAGGGCATTTTCCCTTTTGGCGGGACTCGCCTCCGGAAACCTCCAGCAGCTGCCAAAAACCCCCGAAAAACGACCTTTTGTGACGCCCATCACAGCGCTGCGCGGTGCCAGCCCATACCTTGTTTTCATTGATGATCCTCCCATTTCATCAATGACCCCCACCAAACTAAAGGGGCGCCTCCCCCAGGCGCCCCTCTTTTTTGCCTTTGATTCGGTCCGGCTACGGAAAGCGACGATCTGTGACCGCGATCACAGCCCGAGCCCGGGGGCGCGGCTAGGTTTCATCATCATCGTTTGACCTCCCCAAAACTAAAGGGGCGCCCCACTCAGGCGCCCCTTCTTTTCTTCTCAACGGTCGAGGCCGCTTATTCGATGATCTTTGCCACGACGCCCGCGCCTACGGTGCGGCCGCCTTCGCGGATGGCGAAGCGGAGCTTCTCTTCCATCGCGATCGGCACGATCAGCTGCACTTCCATCGACACGTTGTCGCCGGGCATCACCATTTCGGTGCCAGCCGGCAGCGTCACGATGCCGGTCACGTCGGTCGTGCGGAAGTAAAACTGCGGACGATAGTTCGTGAAGAACGGCGTGTGACGGCCACCCTCTTCCTTCGTCAGGATGTAGGCTTCCGCCGTGAACTTCGTGTGCGGCTTCACCGAACCCGGCTTCGCCAGCACCTGACCGCGCTCGATTTCCTCGCGCTTGGTGCCACGCAGCAGGATGCCGACGTTGTCGCCCGCCTGACCCTGATCGAGCAACTTGCGGAACATCTCGACGCCGGTAACCGTCGTCTTCTGCGTGTCGCGGATGCCGACGATCTCGACTTCCTCGCCAACCTTGATGATGCCGCGCTCGACGCGGCCGGTCGCAACCGTGCCGCGGCCCGAGATCGAGAACACGTCTTCGACCGGCATCAGGAACGCGCCGTCCACCGGACGGTCCGGCGTCGGAATGTATTCGTCGACCGCAGCCATCAGCTTCAGGATCGCTTCCTTGCCCTGCTCCGGGTTCTTGTCCTCGAGCGCCATCAGCGCCGAGCCCTTGATGATCGGGATCTTGTCGCCGGGGAAGTTGTACTTCGAGAGCAACTCGCGGACTTCGAGTTCGACGAGATCAAGAAGCTCCGGATCGTCGACCATGTCGACCTTGTTCATGAACACCACGATCGCCGGAACGCCGACCTGACGCGCAAGCAAAATGTGCTCGCGGGTCTGCGGCATCGGGCCGTCGGCCGCCGACACAACCAGGATCGCGCCGTCCATCTGCGCCGCGCCCGTGATCATGTTCTTCACGTAGTCGGCGTGCCCCGGACAATCGACGTGCGCATAGTGACGGTTCTGGGTCTCGTATTCGACGTGCGCCGTCGAAATCGTAATACCGCGAGCCTTCTCTTCCGGCGCCTTGTCGATCTGGTCATAGGCCGTGAACGTGGCGCCGCCCGTCTCCGCCAGCACCTTCGTAATCGCCGCCGTCAAAGACGTCTTGCCGTGGTCAACGTGACCAATCGTGCCGACGTTCACATGCGGTTTCTTGCGTTCAAATTTTTCCTTGGCCATCTCGCTCTCCGATTTCCCTGGCGGCCGGATGATATCGTCGGGTCCATAATTTGGTTCCGGGGCGTAATCAAGTCCGGCACTGGAAAATTGCCTTCTGTTTAACCGGGCTTTGCGGACGAAATGGCTTGAGCCGCTGCTGCAACCGGATAGCATCCGAGCGGGGAGAAAATTGAATGCTTAAGTTAAGTGCGTTTGAGGCCAATATGGTTGCCGCGCTGGACCGTGGCGAGACTTTCGACCCTCTCGGCATATTGCAGTTAGCTGAAGCGCAACGCAGTGCGGCCGGCACCTCCCAGAAGCAGGTAATTCGAGCCGAGGTATTACGGGCGCTCGCGCTCGGACTGCCGGTGCAGAACGGCCGCAAAACGATCGCCGGCTTCAAGCCAAATGCCTTCGCAATCTGCGGCGCGGTTATCACCGGCGACCTCGATCTACGGGAAGCCAATCGGGCCAGCGAGTTCCCCTTGACGCCCCTACTACTCGAATATTGCCGCTTCGGCGGCGACATCAAACTCGACAATGCAAACATTGCGCGGCTTTCTCTGAAGGGCAGCCGCTTTACCTCGCTCGACGCCTCTGGCTGCGTATTCAGCGGCAATCTGGAAATTTCGGACGTCGCCTCTTCAGCCTACGAGGACGACAAATCGAATCCGCTGATCAATTTGAATCTTTTCAATTTTCCCCCGGCCCTGGACGGCGGCGCCGGCCCGGAAATTGATGGCCCCGTCGTCAACCAGCAGCGCCTCGGCATCTGCAAGGTAACGATCCGCAACACGAAGATCGGCGGGGACCTGCGTGCGGCGAATGCGAAGCTGTGCTGCGAAGAGCCGGTGAAGGGAAAGTCCTATGCATCTGGAGGCCAGCCGCTTGCGCTCGCCGCTTCCGGCGCCTCGATTGACGGTTATGTTCTCCTGCAACCCGGTTTTGTCGCCATAGGTGGCATTGCATTCAATGAATCCAGGGTTGCGGGAAGTATCTGGTTAAGCGGCTGCAAAATCCGCGCGCTCGACAACCAGTTCGCGATCCTGGCACGGGCGGCGCATATCCAGAAAGACTTCATCTTGCGTCCCGGCCCTACCGAAAAAAATTCGGAAACGATGGGCCCGTTCGAATGTCTGGGCGGCGTTTCGCTGCAAAGTTCGCAGATCGACGGCACGGTCTTCGTATATGGCGGCACCTCGATTTCGTCGTACCATCTGACCGGCGCCGACGATGCGAGCATGTTCTCCATAGTGTTGCATGCGGCGCGGATGAAGCGCGTCGAGATCGGCCTGCAGGGCGAAACGACCACACTGGACGGATATTTTTCTGCTTACGAGTGCCGCACCGACGGCGAATTCTCCGTCAAATTCGTTCGTCTCGCAGCGATCCAGACCCCTATTTTCACCGCGGAGAAGCGCCAAAGTTTTCCGGCCGCGTCTCCGGTCAACCTTATGGCTGCGAAGATCGGCAGCCATCTTGTTTTCGACAACGCGCACATCGAGGCACCCTATTATATTTCGGCCTTGGACGGCATCAGCGCCACCATCGAAGGCGATGCCACGCTGTGCTGCGAAGTATTCGGGAACATCGACTTCTCGCGCGCGAAAATCGCGGGCGAGTTGCGCCTTGGCGCGGGCTCCGAAACTCCGAATGCCAATCACTTGACCCTGCTCTGGCAGCGGCAGAGCGACGATTACCTTCTTCCCATCGGCGGCAACAAGGTCAATCTCAAGGAACTCGAAATCCGCCACAGCCTTGAGGTCCGTTCGATCAAGGTTGAGAGCATGGAAGCAGCCGAACTCGCGCAACGGCAGAATTCCGTCAGTCAGGTGCGCGTGACGCCATTGCCGTTCTATCCCGGCTGGGCGCTACTCGAGGCGGAAATCGATTATATTTCACAGGCCTCCAATGACCCTGTGAACGGCGTCGTCAGTTATCTGACGCCGATGCAGCGGCAAGACGGCGAACTGATTCTGCTCGACGGCACCTCGCCGCCCATCCATGCTTTCAACGGCTATCGCCTCGTGACCGCCGGCGGAGATAGTTTGCCGGGCGCAGAGTCGGGGCGTCTTCAACTCCCGGACGACGCAGTCGCTTTTGCTTATCTCAAGTTCTTTTGCGCGTATGTCTGGGGCGAAGCCGGTTCGTTTGCCGTCATCGAAAGTTTCGAGCAGTTGCCGAAAGGCGCCGAAGAGCTTCTGCGAGAGAAAGACGTCACGCGCTTTCCAAAACCGGAGATCAAACGCAGCAACGAGGACTTCATTTTCGAGAACGTCTACATTTTGCATAGCGGCAACCTGTTCCGCAGCAGGTTCCGCTTGCAGAGAAGCGGCATGGTGGAAATGGAGGAAGACGAACCCATCGCCGATCTGTCTTCCTTGAATTGCGACCGCTTCGAACCCCCTGTCCGGATCGTCAACGTCATGACCGAGACGCTTCCCCAAACAGGCGGGCACACTGTACGCCCAGACGAATTCGCTCCGGAAGCGGATCAGAAATCCGATCCCGACCGGTATTTCTTTTATCGTGTGAAGGAAGAATGGGAACGCACCTCCGCGAAGGATCTGCCGCCGCCCGCTCCGGTCAAGTTCGACATGACCGGTCTGTCGGCCGGTAACCTCGACGACCAGCACGGCGAAGCTTGGTTTGGATGGCAACGCCATCGCCACGATACGCGGCGGACCATCGGTCTTTCGCCGCGCGAAAAGTGGCGCGCGATGCAAAAAGCCGCAGCGCAGGGCAACCGCCCGTGGATCAATCTAAATATCACCGCGATGCGTTACGATCGGACCGAACAGGTCGCGCCAGCCGAAACCGACACATCCTCGCCGCAGTTCGAATCCGACTCGCTGCGCAAGTCGTTCGGTGAAGCGCAGCGCGACAAGGTGTTGACCGATCCGAGCGAGATCATCGACCGGCGCATGAACTGGCTGTGGCTCCAGTTCACCAGCCTACTCTACGAGAAGGACGTCCGGCATGCGATGCCGGATCTCAATACATATAGCCCGCATGCGTTCGAACAGGTCGCCAAGGCACTGCGCGCGGAGGGTTGGTTCGAGTATGCGAACGACGTGCTGATCTATCGCTACGACATGGACAACTGGCTGCACGTTCGTGCGCGCCAGAAGCAATACTGGAGCAGACCCTCCTTCGCCGGGCTGAGCGCGCCGCAGATCGCAACATCCCTGCCTCGCCGTCTGGGCGGCTCCGCGTTCCACCTCAACGCGGCGATCATCAAATACCTTTTCGGCCGCACCTTCGGTTACGGCTTGAAGCCCGCGCTCGCTTTCGCGACCTTCCTGGCCTGCATTCTCGTCGGATGGCTCGGCGTTACGATCGCCAACAACGGCGCGCCGGCGTTTCTCGCCCCCTATCTGGAAGTGAAGCCGGTCCTTATCGTCGAGACCGTGCCGATGGCAGTGGGCATCGACGGACAGCGACGGGGCGTCGGCCCGCTGATCTTCCGCTGGCCAAACGATCTGACGCCGGCGCCGCAGATGCAGGAGCTGGCGCCCGTGATCGCCACGCGGGACGAAATTCCCTGCGACGATCAGATTAACGAATTTCTCTATGCGGTCGACGTCTTCATTCCGCTGCTCGATTTGCGCCAGGAGACCGTGTGCCGGGTGAACAGCGGAGCATGGGGCTGGGCCCTGCTGAAAGCACTATACGCGATCATCGGATGGATCGTGACGTCGCTTACGATTCTGACCGTATCCGGCGTCCTCAGGCGAAGCGCGGAAGATTGATTGGAGCGGGTGAAGGGAATCGAACCCTCGTATTCAGCTTGGAAGGCTGCTGCTCTACCATTGAGCTACACCCGCGAATTCGGCGGTCTTTTAACGGGAACGCTATGTCTCGCCAAGAACGATTGGGGGGTCTTTGCCTAATCGTCACAATGGCCAAAAAAGGCTGGTGGGGGAGGTAGGACTCGAACCTACGAAGGCATAGCCAGCGGATTTACAGTCCGCCCCCTTTGCCGCTCGGGACACTCCCCCGGTTAGCCCGGGTTTCTCTCTATATAGAGCAGAAACAGAATTAGGCCCCGCGACCGCGAAGCCCAGCGGCGGGACTTATGGTTGCGGCTCACAGGGGTGTCAACCCTGCGAAATCGCTGTGGTTCGGGAGGCTTAGCCCCTGCCCCTGCCCGAATTGCCAAGCCCCGTTCCGGCGGCCTAGATGCCCGCCCAACGAGATCATTTCGATGCCCGGACGTCCCGCAAAGCCGCCCAAGAAGAACGCCGCTCTGAGCGGGCGGCGCAGCTTCGGCGCCGACGGCCGCAAAATCCCGCTCGACCACACCATTCTCTATGGCTGGCATCCGGTCTCGGAAGCGCTGAAAAACCCGGCGCGCCGTTTCCGCACTCTGATCGTGACCGAGAACGCGCTCCGGCGGCTGAAGGAAGAGAATATCGAACTGCCGGTCCAGCCGGAGATCGTCCGGCCCGACGCGCTCGACAGGAAACTGACGCCCGACGCCGTGCATCAGGGCCTGTTCGCGGTCACCGATTCTCTCCCCTCGCCCGGCCTGCATGAGCTTGCGCTCGACAAGCTCGTGCTCGTGCTCGACCAGATTACCGATCCGCATAATTTCGGCGCCATCGTCCGCACCGCGGCGGCGTTCAACGTATCGGCGATCGTCACCACCGCGCGGCATTCCCCGGAAGCGACCGGCGTGCTCGCAAAATCCGCCTCCGGCGGGCTCGAGCATGTTCCGATCGCGCTGGTACAGAATCTTGCGCGTGCGATGAACGAACTGAAAGAGCGCGGCTTCACGCTGGTCGGTCTCGCCGAAGAAGGCGAAGCGGACTTGAGCGAAACGAAATTGCGTGCGCCGGTCGCGCTGGTGCTGGGCGCCGAAGGCAAGGGCCTGCGCCAGCTCACGCGCGAAACCTGCGACGTGCTCGCCCGCATCGATTTGAGCGGCGCGATCCGGAGCCTCAACGTCTCGAACGCCGCCGCGCTCGCGCTCTATATCGCCGACCGCGCGGTGCGAAACGGATAGCGGAGTTTGCGGCCATGCCATTCGGACACTGGTTGCATACGCCCAATCATCGCGGTCACTGGAGCGAGCGCTACGTCTTTCCCTATCTCACGGCCGTCGTCCTCGTTTCGATCACGACCGTAATCATTTCGTTCGTGCTTCGCCGTCTCGATTTCCAGAACGTTGGCATCATCTATCTGTTGCCGGTTTTCATCGTCGCGGTGCGCTGGGGCTTCTTGCCGGCGATGTTCGCGGCACTCATCAGCGTCGCCGCGTCGGCGTTCTTTTTCTATCCGCCGATCTACGATTTCCGCGCGCATAACTGGGACAACCAGGTCGATCTGGTCCTCTTCACCATCATCGCGGGCGTCACCAGCCATCTCGCAACAAGGCTCAGGCGGCGGGACGAAATCGACCGTCTGCGCGAAGCGCTGATCGGTTCGGTGTCTCACGAACTGCGAACGCCGCTCGCGTCCATTCTCGGCGCGTCCTCCGTCATCGCGAACGCGGAGAGCGTGAAAAGCAACGCACATCTTTCCACGCTCGCAAACGTCATTCGCGAGGAAGCGGAACGGCTGAACCACGACATCCAGAACCTGCTCGATGCGACACGGATTTCCAGCGAAGGCGTGCGCGCAAAACGCGAGTGGATCGACCCGGCCGACCTCGTGAACATCGCAATCGAGCGCCGGCACAGGGTGCTTTCCGGGCATAAAATTGAAGTAAAATTCTCCGACGCGCCGCCCCTTTTCCAGGGCGACCCGGTGCTGATCGATCAGGCTATCGGCCAGATTCTCAGCAATGCCGCGAAATACTCGCCTGCCAAAACGCGGATCTCGATCGAGGTCGGCCAGGACCGGCAGATGATCGAAATTCGTGTGACCGATCAAGGCGCTGGAATGACCCTCGAAGACGAGGCGCGTTGGGGGCAACGCTTTTACCGCGGGCCGCAGCACCTCCATACGACCACTGGCTCCGGTCTTGGCGCCTGGATCGCCAAAGCCTTCATCGAAGCAAGCGGCGGCACGGTGGCGGCGCAAAGCCAGGGACTTGGCCTTGGTTGCACCGTAATCATCAAGCTGCCTATACCCGTTCAACCGCCGCAAGAGGCAGAGGCGCATGCCGATGACTAAGAACAACCCCGCGGTCCTGGTCGTGGACGACGAAGCTCAAATCCGCCGCTTCCTCCGCGCAGGATTCGAAATGGATGGCTTTTCCGTTCAGGACGCCGATAACGGCAATGACGGCATCAAGAATGCGACCATGCGACCGCCGGATCTGGTTATCCTCGACCTCGCGCTGCCCGACATCGACGGTTCGGAAGTGCTTACGCGGCTTCGCACCTGGTCGAACGTGCCGGTGATCGTGCTCTCGGTCCGTTCGAGCGAAGATGAAAAAGTAAAGCTCCTGCAGATGGGCGCCGACGATTACGTCACCAAGCCCTTCGGCATGGCCGAACTGCTTGCGCGCTCGCGCGCCGCCATCCGCCGTCACACCCGCAACCAGAGCGGCGATCCGGTCGTTAACCTCGGCCGGCTTTCGATCGATCTTGCGAACCGCGCGGTGTTCATCGACGGCGAACGGCTATCGCTTACCCGCAAGGAATTTCGCCTGCTGCAAATTCTCGCGCAGCATGCCGGCAACGTCGTCACGCACAGCCAGTTGCTGAAGGAAATCTGGGGTGCGGGCCACGATCAGGATTCGCATTACCTGCGCATCTTCGTGCGCAAGCTGCGCCAGAAAATCGAGGTCGATCCGACCCAGCCGCGGCTTCTGCTTACCGAACTCGGCGTGGGTTATCGCCTCACTACCGAGGAAAATGGTAAGGCGACGCAGCACTGATCGCCATTACCGCGGAAATCAAAAGCGGCGCTTCGGCGCCGCTTTTTCTTTTCCGGACGCCGCCTAGTCCGCCACCAGTGCGAACAGCAAGGCCAGTCCCCACATCACTGCGGACACCAGCGCCGTCCATTTCGCAAACGTCAGATAGGTTTCGTGAAGCGCGGTCGAGACGGCCCATTGCGCGTAATCTAGCGGCGCCTGGCTATCCTTCTCGATATAGAGCCACATCTCGGTGTGCCTGCAGTCTTTACTGAGCGCGCCGCGCGCTTTCATGATGAGGACGAAGGCCATGACCGTCGTGAGAAAACCGCCGGACTGAAAAGCGATCTTCGGTTCGAACGACATGCCGACCATGAAGGTGATAATGCCGAGCGTGGCAAAGCTGCAGGCGCGCAGCACGGTTTGGTAGGCGATTTGCCGAAAGTATTCCATGAGTAGCCTCGACCCGCTTCCAGCAGGCCAAGACTACACGAAAACCCCAAGTCGGCAGTTCACGATCCGTTGCGTTGCCGCTCGCCTTCCGCTCGCGAACCCGCGGAACAGCGGCGTCAGAGACCGATTTTCAGGAAGTTGCCGATCGCCGGCAGCGTCAGGATGGCGGTACAGGCGAGCCAGATCCAGAGCGAAACCGGCGTCGAATCCTCTTTCGCACCCTTGAACCGCTCGTAAAGCGCGGCCGGAATGCCGCCGAGGATCACGGTCGCGGTCGAAAGCATCAGCGAGGTGAAATAGGCGATCGCCGAGGTCGAACCGAACAGCGGCTCCGCCATCAGATACACGGAAATCTGAAACACAAAAAAGAACAACGGGTTGAAGATGCCGTTGATCATGCCGAAGAAGGCGATGCCGATATAATAAGGGCTGCGCTCGTTCATGGCGCCGCCTTCCCGATCAGGCCGAAATAGAAGAACACGAGCAGCAGCAACACCCGCAGCCAGAACATCCATACGAAGCCGAACAGCCAGAATACCACCGGCGCGGTTGCCCTTGGTGTCAACGGCGCGATCAGTTTCAGCGCCGGATCGGTGATCGCGCAGAACGCGCGCCAGATATAATTTCTGGAATTCTGCTCGAGAAAAAGGCTGAGCAGCACGCGGCCGAGCATGGTGTACATCACCACCGCCAGAACGAAATTCGGCAGGTTGAAATACCAGAAGCTCCAGAACGATTGCATTCGACACACTTCCCGGGCTCACGCCGGTTTAACGCACGCCGTCTCCGGCGTCTTGCAAAAATACGGGGCTCGGTAAAAACCGAGCCCCGCTTTGTTTGTCGCCTTCTTGGTGAGGCTTAGTCCTTTTCCTGCAGAACCGTGCGACCGCGCGGCTTGCGGATTTCGTCGATGAAGGCCTGCATTTCCTTCGAGGGTTCCTTACCCATCAGGCTCACGATGTAGATCAGCGCGAAGCCGACCGGCATGCCGATCAGACCCGCGGCGATGTTCGTGATCCCGAACCAGCCGACCTTGCTGGCCAACGGATGCGCCGCACCCACGAACGTGTCCATCGCGTTCGGAGCAGCCATTGCCTTCGCCAGATCCACCAGCGGAGCGCCAGTTGGAGTCGTCAGCGATGACATGCCGAGATACGCGACACCGAAGCCGGGGAAGTAGCGTGTCACGACAAGGTACAGGATCGCGATGCCGAAGCCGCCGATAATGCCGGCAATGGCCCCCGCCGTCGTCGCACGCTTCCACCAGATGCCCATCACGAGCGCCGGGAAGTTACCGGCCATCGCGAGCGAGAACGCCCAGCCGACCATCGCGAGAATGTCGGCCGGCCGTGTCGCTGCTGTTGCAGCAGCCGCGACCGCGACAACCACGAGCAGGATACGGGCAACCGTCAGACGTTTCACCGTCGGCGCGTTCGGATCGATCATCTTGTAATAGATGTCGTGCGAGAGCGCGTTGGCGATCGCGAGCAGCAGACCGTCGGCAGTCGACAGCGCGGCAGCGAGACCGCCGGCGGCGACGAGGCCGGAGACAACGTACGGCAGACCCGCGATTTCCGGGGTCGACAGCACGATCACGTCGGTGTTGATCGCGAAGTCCTGTAGACGGACCACACCGGGGTGACCGGCGATCGCCTTACAGGCGGCCACGATCGCATCCAGGGTGGCGGCGTTCTTGCCGCAAACCTGAATCAGGCCGAGTTCGCCCCAGGTGAACATCCACGGGCGGATGTCAGTGACGCTCCGTCCGATGATGTTCGTGTAAACCTCGAGCTTCGAGAACGCCGCATAGGCCGGCGCCGAGAAGTACAGGAGGAAGATGAAGAACAGCGACCACGCCACCGACTGACGGGCTTCACGCACCGACGGGGTGGTGAAGTAGCGCATCAGAATGTGCGGCAGCGAGGCAGTGCCCACCATCATACACAGGATGATCGCGAAGAAGTTGAGCTGCGTGTAGTTCAACCACGGCTGGATATGCGGCTTGAGATTAGCCGCGGTCGCCAGACCGTCCTTCAACAACTGCTGTTCGCGCGCCGTGATGTCCGCGATCGCCTGTCCGTAGGTCAGTTCCGGAATCGGAATGCCGTACTTCTTGGTGGACAGGATAATGATCGGAGTCAGGTAGGCGACGATCAGCACGATATACTGCGCGATCTGCGTCCAGGTAACGGCGCGCATGCCGCCCAGCATCGAGCAGAGCAGAATGCCGGCGAGACCCACGAACACCGCGACCTCGAACTGCATGCCGAGGAAGCGCGATGCGATGATGCCGGTGCCGAAAATCTGCGCCGTCACGTAAGTGAAGGAGCAGCAGACCAGCACGATCACCGCGAGGAAGCGCGCGAAGTTGCCGCCGAAGCGGAACGACATGAAGTCCGGCACGGTATAGGCGCCGAACTTGCGCAGGTACGGACCGACGAGGACCGAGACGAGCACATAGCCGCCGGTCCAGCCGAGCACCCAGGCAAGGCCGTCATAGCCGAGCAGGAACAGCGTACCGGCCATGCCGACGAAGGAAGCCGCCGACATCCAGTCGGCGCCGGTCGCCATGCCGTTATAGAGCGCCGGAACCTTGCGGCCCGCGACGTAATATTCGGACACCTGCGCCGTGCGCGAGAGCACGCCGATGATGGCGTAAACCGCGATCGTGAAGAACACGAACAGGTAACCGAGCACGCGGTTCGGTACGCCCATCTGTTCGAGGATTGCGAGCAGAACCACGAAGGCAAGGAAACCGCCGGTATAGAGACCGTAGATCTTGCCGAGGTTCTGCAGGAAGCTGCCGTCGTTCGAAGTTTGAGTAGCCATGTTCAGCCCTCCCCTCAATCTTCAGCGACGCCGAATTCGCGGTCGATCTTGTCCTGCTGCTTGGCAAACAGGAAAAGCTGAACCACGAACGCGATCAGCGAGCCCTGCGCGGCCATATAGAAGCCGAGCGGGAAACCCAGAATGACGATCTTGTTGAGCGCCGGTGCGAAGAAGTGGATCACGTATCCGAAGAAGAACCAGATCGCGAGATGCGTCCACATGAGCTTGGTCGTCTTGCGCCAATGAGCTTGGTCATTGGCCGACGTACCTTTGGTCGTCGTTGACATAAGTCGATGCCCTCCCAGTTAGCGGACGCGAATGCGTCCGGAAATGCCGATGCAAGGAGCCGGTCGTCGATCCGGCGATCTGCGGCGTCCCCCACGTTAATCCCGGTCTGCTACGCGATCTTTTCGCCGCATTTGCAGAACGATATGAGAAAGTAACACCGAGGTCGGGAACCGGCTTATAATACTTTTGGCCAAATCTACGGTTTTACGGCACTGATTTTGTTATGATTTCTATGTCTCGCAACTGCGAAACCTGATGGCCGCAATGCAGCGAACGGAATCACCGCAGAGGACCAGGAATGAGCTTTTTCAATTTTCTGCTTCGCCGAAAGCCCGCCATTCGCACACCGGCGTCGCTCGCTGATTTCATCGACGAACAGGCGGCCTTCCTGGTGCAGAAAGGCATCTACGACTATTCGCGCGCGCGCTCCGGTCATTACTCGAAGGTGATGTTGGCCGACAAAGGCTTTCAGTCCGCGCTCAACCGCGCGCGCTGGCGTGCCTTCCCGCTCGGACTCGCGATGGTCGGCGAAACCGTCGAAGGTGTATTAGCGGCCCACGCCGGCAGCGACCGCCGCGGCGAACTCGACCCGTTGATCGCTCTGGTGCTTTCGGTACACGATCACTACGCACAGCCTGCGGAACTGACCGACGAAGAATGGAGCGGCGGGCGCGCCGAACTGGCACTGCACCTCGAACGGCTTTCGACCCATCCGCCGAAGCGCATCATCGACATTCCGGTGCCGTTCGCGGATCGCTATTTCGCGCTGATGCCGTTCGACAAACAATTCCTCACGCCCGATGCGCCAACCGCGCGCGGCTTCATGCAGTTGCATCTCGTAGCGGTTCACGAGCAACTCGAAGCGCGCATGAACGCAACCGAGGTAATGCGGCAGTTGCGGAACAACTGATGCTTGGCCGGGTGCGGGAACCCGGCAGCAGATTGAATACATAGAAGTTACGCAAAAGGCAGAAATCGTTACGATTTCCACTCGATCCCCTCGCCTAGCGTCCGTCCATCAAGGACGGACGCCATGCCGAGAAGAAAATTCGAAACCCTGCTGCAACGAGGGGCGAAGCTTGGCGAGCGCGAAGTTATCGCGCTTCGCAACGAATACCTTCTGCAAATCAGCAAATTCGCGGCGAAGGACGCGGCTGCGCCGTTCGTCGCAAAAGCGAACGATCTTCTGAAATCGCGCTATTGGGCGAACTCTAACTGGCGCGAGCGCGCGAAAATTCTGGACACAGTGGGCTTTCTGCTTCGCGCACATCAGGCTCAATAAATTACAGAAAAATTACTCAAGGACGCGGCACTGCGTCGTGAAAATTATGCGCAAAGCCGGCCTGCACCGCGCTTAACTTTTTTTCGCATTTGTTCTTTGTTTTCCAGCGGCTACCGCGCCGCACATCATCCTTTCGCCTAATACGACTTGGTAGCGCGACCCGCCGCAGCCCCGCGCGTAGCGTCTCTCCGAGATCGCGTGACAGGGATTCTGTTTCGCGCGCTCGGTTACGCCAACAACAAATGGGGGACGTTCAATGGCAACGGCATCCGATGCTCGCACTGCCGCCAGCGGCAAGATGACCGCCGAACAACGGAAGGTCATTTTCGCTTCTTCGCTCGGCACGGTGTTCGAGTGGTATGACTTCTACATTTACGGCACGCTCGGCGTCATTCTCGCCAAGCAATTCTTCTCCGGCGTCAATCCGACTGCCGGCTTCATCTTCACGCTGCTCGCCTTCGCGGCGGGCTTTGCGGTCCGTCCGTTCGGTGCGCTGTTCTTCGGCCGCCTCGGTGACATCGTCGGCCGCAAGTACACCTTCCTCGTGACCATGACCCTGATGGGTCTCGGCACCTTCCTGATCGGCGTGCTGCCGTCCTATGCGTCGGCCGGCATCATCGCGCCGATCATCCTGATCCTGCTTCGTCTCGTGCAGGGCCTGGCGCTCGGTGGCGAGTACGGCGGTGCCGCGACCTACGTCGCGGAGCATGCTCCCAACGGCAAGCGCGGCTACTACACCTCGTGGATCCAGACGACGGCGACGCTCGGCCTGTTCATGGCCTTGCTCATCATCCTCGGCATCCGCACCTACATGGGTGAGCCTGCTTTCGCTGACTGGGGCTGGCGCATTCCGTTCCTGCTTTCGGCGATCCTGCTCGCGGTTTCGATCTGGATTCGTCTGCAACTCGAAGAGTCGCCGGCGTTCCAGGAAATGAAGAACCAGGGCAAGCAGTCGAAGGCGCCGCTCTCCGAAGCGTTCGGCAAGTGGGAAAACGCCAAGATCGCAATTCTCGCGCTCTTCGGTGCTACCGCCGGCGAAGCGGTGATCTGGTACGGCGGACAGTTCTACGCGCTGTTCTTCCTCACCCAGACGCTGAAGGTCGATGGCGTGACCGCGATCATCCTGATTGCGACCGCGCTCGCCCTCGGCACGCCGTTCTTCATCCTGTTCGGCTGGCTCTCCGACAAGATCGGCCGCAAGCCGATCATGCTCGCGGGCTTCCTGCTCGGCGCGGTGACCTACTTCTGGATCTTCCAGGGTCTCACCCACTACGTGAACCCGGCGCTCGAAAAGGCGCTGCGTGACGCGCCGGTGACCGTGATTGCTGATCCGAGCGAATGCTCGTTCCAGTTCAACCCGGTCGGCACCGCGAAGTTCACCACCTCGTGCGACATCGCGAAGTCCGCGCTCGTTGCCCGTTCGGTGAACTACTCGAACCAGGCCGCGCCGAAAGGCACGCCTGCGTCGGTGAAAATCGGCGACCAGACGATCGTTACCGGCACGCCTGACTTCGTGAAGCAGGTTGGCGAAGCGATCACCAAGCACGGCTATCCGGCCGCGGCCGACAAGAACCAGATCAACTATCCGATGACGATCCTCTTGCTGACGATCCTCGTGATTTACGTCACGCTGGTCTACGCACCGATCGCCGCCTGGCTGGTTGAGCTGTTCCCGACCCGCATCCGCTACACCGGCTTGTCGCTGCCCTATCACATCGGCAACGGCTGGTTCGGCGGCTTCCTGCCGGCGACCGTGTTTGCGATTGTCGCCGCGACCGGAAACATCTACTCCGGTCTCTGGTATCCGATCATCATCGCTTCGATGAGCTTCGTCGTGGCGCTGCTGTTCCTGCCGGAAACGAAGGATCGCGATCTTTCGAAGTGGCACTAAGCCGAAAATAAAAGCGGGGCGGCTCGAAAAAGCCGCCCCGTTCTTGCCCTCGCCCCGGCCTTCGTGCCGGGGCTTTTTTTATTTGTCTTCGTTTCGCGGCGCCGGAATGACGTAAGGCCCCTGCGGCGCCACCTGCGGCGGCAGATCGGCGGGCGCATTCGACTCTGTGCTCCAGGTGCGGCGGTAGCGCGGACCGGGCACGGACGGCTGGCGCGTCGCGCGCGAGCGATAGGCGAACGGGTCGCCGGAATTGGACGGGAAGTAATAGCCCCGCGGCGCGGCCGGGCCGTAATAGTATTGCGGGCCCCAGTATTCAGCGAATGGGACGACGTTGTTGTCGCCGGCGAGTCCCCATTCGCCGTAGACCACCGTTCCGTCCGGATAGATCACCGGACGCTTGTCGGCGCTCGCGGGCGCAGCGGCCGCGGTCAGGGCGGCAAGGAGTACGGCTCGGCGCAGCATGGCGGCGTTTCCTGATAAGAGCCGCCGATCGTTGCATGGCGGCCCTATGGGCCCGGTTACCGCCTGCTTAACTCTTGAAACTATGGTTAGTGCCTTGCGTATGCCGGGAAAGCATCGCAAATAGCGCCACTTCCCCGGGGCCGGCGTAGCACAGCGGTAGTGCAGCGGTTTTGTAAACCGAAGGTCGGGAGTTCGATCCTCTCCGCCGGCACCATTTAAATCAACTACTTAGCGAAACGCGGCCCGGTGTTCGTGGGTGGTGAGCAACCACTGAGCAACCTCGCGCGACCACGGCTAACGGTGCCGTGCGATTGCTAGACCCTCCCCCGGCATCCCCCGCCGATTTTAAAAATGGTGAAGTTCTTAACTCAGGTTTATGCGCTCGTGAGAGCTATCCTCCCACTGAACACCGCAAATGTGCAGCCGACATCACTCCTGCGCTTTGTACCAGTTGTCGTAGTCCAAATCCCACACGTCGCCGAGCTTCTCGATGGCCTCATAATGGCGACGTAGCAGAGTCGCCTCGTTCCACTTCTTTTCCTTCAAAACTTTAGTAGTAATTCTGAAAGACGAGACGCCATTCTTTGTAGAAAAATACTCTTCCTTCTTACGATCAAAATCCCAATTGCTTGCCTGACTATTTTTAGCGCGCGTCAGTAGCACGAGATTTCCGATGCAGTGTGTCCAGTTATATCGATCCTCTTCTGTATCAAACTCGATCCAATCACTCGCATTCTTCGGATTCTGCGGCATTACATGCTCAACAGTAATTAATTTATGATCGAACTCCGCACCGCCGTCTGAAAAAGCGTCGTCAAGCCTTAATAGAAGCGGCAGACGTACACGAGCCTTCTGATAAATAGGACCATCCAACTCATCTAGAAAATCGTGCTGCTCTTGTTTTGAGAGGTTCAAGCTGCACTTTTGATCACTTGGTTTCATGCCTTTCGCGATCTGCGTGGCGGCTTTCGCATATCGAGCAATTCTTGAATTGATGTCGAAGCGACAGACAAACATAAAGTATGCCTGCCTTTCCAGCAGACCGAGAAATTCCTCGATAACGTCTTTGCGCAATCCAGGCTTAGACAGGAATTCAAGGGCTAAGGGCAACCAGTCCGAATTATCCAAACGGAGCAAGCTTGCAAGCAGCCGTGCAGCCTCCTTGCCATATCGCTCACGAGACTCTGTGGGATTCAGGATGGTATGATAGGTGGCACCAAAACGCTCGAACTCCTCGCTCATAAAGCTCTTAGGATCAGTTTTAAAAACCTTTACATACTTAGGAAATCCGATTTCCAAGCGTTCTCTAGGTTTCTCCTTCTGATAAATCATTCGAATATGCTGAAAGAGCTCTACAAATCGCTCCCTGCCAAGCGAAGATTCCATATCCTCCCAAGCTTCCGCATATTTATCCTCGAGTGTCTTATCAATCCTGTCTAGTAAGTCCGCCTTCAAAATATCTGTCGGCGTTAGGTCGAGACCTCGAGCATTGAGAACCGTAAACACCTTGTGAGCAGTCTCTACGTTCGCCACAGATATTACGACCAGGTAACAACGCTGCATAAGAAATGCGAAAAGGTCGTCCCGCTTGTCTGATGGCCATTCAGATAGTGAGTTTCTAATAATCTGAGTATTGCGTGCCATAAGCCTTTGACTTTCAGACTTGGCATTGCTCAGCCTGTCGGTTTCAGTAGCCCCCTCATTCTGGACGCAACTTCTAAAAAACTCCGAGTCCTTCTTTCTGGGCGTAAGACGAAAACGATCTTTAGTCCCCTTATCGGGATCGCCTTCTTCGCAAATATAAGAGTGGCGCTTACTTGCAGACTTACCGGTCGACAGATCCCGTAGTACGGCCAGCAAGATAGTCAATGTCGTCAAGCGTTGTTGACCATCAACGACTTGAGCACCAGGTGAGCCTGTTTTCTTAATGAGAACGATGCTGCCTAAGAAATAGGTGACGGCTTCATTCGAATTAACTGCATCATCCAACGCTAAATCAAGATCGCTCAGCAGTTCGTTGACTTGATCATCCTGCCACGCATAAGGTCTTTGATAGGGCGGTACTTGGAAGGCATACTCATCGCTGAATATTCTAACTAGACTCTGCTGAGCGGCATTTATTGGCTCAACATCCATCGCTTTAAATGTCATCGAAACTCCCCCTAGCGTCACTGCTTGTGCCTATTTAAATGCGGGCTATTTCCGGCACTATTGGCTATAAAGAATCGGCTGGAATCCTAAAAATGCCTCTCTAATTTTCTTTACGTCCCCGAGCTCTAACACCGCGTCATCAATCGTGCTGTACTTCAGCTCAATCAGGCTACCCAACTTCTGATCATCCAGTTCAGACACGCCGTCCTTGACATACTGCGCAAGTACGAAATCGATAAAGCCCTGCATCTTCGCATTGTATTTGGAAGCGATAATTGGCTGGCGCGACTGTGCGCGTTCTTCGCGCGTGACCGTCGGCAAAGCGAAGGCGATGTACGCAAGCACATCGTAAAGATCGCTCTTCTCAGCATTGATCATGCGGCTGACTTCCGAAAGCTGCTCACCCGCAAAGCCTTTTTCTGCCAAAGCTTCGAGCAACTTGCGGCGCGTTTCCGGAAAAATCCAAAGCTGACGCAGCTCATCCTCATTCTTGAAAAGCAATGGCAGCTCTCCATAGAGCCGCTCGACAAACTGCGCTGCTGAAATCGGTTTGCCGTCCGGACCCCAAAACGTTGTTGCCATCATGCTCTGGATTTGGCGCTCCTTGCCGTCCGCCAGTTTAATCTTGACCTTCTTCCGTTTCTCGTCAGGCTCATGCTCGAAGTCGCGCTGAGGCTCTTCGATTTCTTGTTTGGGTTTGCGGGGCTTTGGAGCTTCTGACTCAATCGGCTCGCCATCCCATTCGGGATCACTAAAGTGTTCATAAGCCTTCACGAAATCATAGATCGTGAAATACTCCTTGCCGTCGAATAGCCGCGTGCCGCGACCGATGATCTGCTTAAACTCAATCATCGAATTGACTGGCCGCATCAAGACAATATTGCGCACGTTGCGCGCATCGACGCCGGTCGAGAGCTTCTGCGACGTCGTCAGAATAGTCGGGATGGTCTTTTCGTTGTCTTGAAAAGTGCGCAGCCATGTATCGCCAATCACGCCATCTTCTGCCGTCACGCGCACACAATAATTCGGATCGGTGGACGTTTTTATCTGGTTGATGAGGTCGCGCACGAGCGCTGCGTGCGCCTGCGTTGCACAGAACACGAGGGTCTTCTCACGCTGATTGATATCGTCTATGAAAATCTGAACACGTTTCTTTTCGCGCTCCTCGATCTCGATGGATCGATTGAACTGCGGTTCCGTGTAGCGCTTGCCCTCCTCAACCTCCCCTTCGACAACTTTGTCGTCGGGCGTCCAAACATAGTCGTCGATGGTCGTCGCGATTTGCTTCACTTTGAAGGGCGTTAGAAAGCCGTCGTTGATGCCTTCCTTCAGCGAATAGACGTACACCGGCTCGCCGAAGTAGGCATAGGTATCGACATTGTCTCTGCGTTTCGGCGTCGCCGTCAGCCCAAGCTGCACGGCAGGAGAAAAGTACTCCAGAATGCCGCGCCAGTTGCTCTCATCGTTCGCGCCACCGCGATGACATTCATCGATAATGATGAAGTCAAAAAAGTCAGGCGGGTATTCACCAAAGTAAGGCGCCGGTTTGCCATCCGACCCTGTGCCACTCATGAAAGTTTGGAAGATTGTGAAGAATACCGAAGCATTCTTCGGCACTGCCCCTTTCTTACGGATTTCCTCTGGCTTCACTCGCGCGAGCGCGCCGTCTTCGCCGAAGGCTGCGAAGGCGTTGTAGGCTTGGTCAGCCAGGATGTTCCGGTCGGCAAGGAATAATATTCGCGGACGCCGCTCCGGCTTGCGCGACAAATTCCAGCGGCTCTGAAACAACGCCCAGGCGATCTGGAAAGCAATTGCCGTCTTGCCGGTACCGGTTGCAAGCGTCAGAAGAATGCGTTGTTTTCCTGCGGCGATCGCTTCCAAAGCATTCTCGATGGCATTGTGCTGATAGTAGCGCGCTTCCCACCGGCCGCTGCCCTCGAATGGGATGTCGGCAAAACGCTCACGCCATTCGTTCGCTTCCTGGAAGGTATCTGCCCAAAGCTCATCCGGCGTCGGATAGCGCTCGACATACGCTTCCGTGCCGGTCTTCATATCGATGCGATAAATCCTGCGGCCATTGGTGGAGAAGGCAAAACGGGCCTGTAGCTTTTCGGCATAGGCCTTGGCCTGCCCGACACCTTCAGTTGGTCCTTTGTCTTCGGCCTTGGCTTCGATCACCGCTAGCTTGTGATTGCGGAAGGTGAGAACATAATCGGCTTTCTGTTCGCCAGTACGGCGGCCAGCACCCTGAATGCGACCGGGACAGATCATCTCCATCCGCATGCGGCTGTCGGGAACAGAACCCCAACCCGCCGCCCGCAGCGCGGGATCAATTAACTCGGCGCGGGTTTCGGCCTCGTTCACTCCGCCGCCTCTTTGATCGCTTGCGACGGCGGCGAGGTCAGTTCGCCGGAAAAGGCCTTTTGAAGGATGGACTGTTTGAGCTGGCCCAGCCGCATGATTTTTTCGTTTGTGGCAGATGCAAGTCGCGTGCTGCTTTGCTCAAGCTCTTTGAGCGCAGTTACGATCTTGCGTTGCTCATCCACCGTCGGAAGAGGAATCATCAATTCTCTCACCAGCCCGCAAGTTAAGTGTGGAACGGTCGATCCTGAGCGAATTTCCTCAAATTTACTTTTCATCTCAGGAGAGCCGAAGTAAAACGAAAGAAAGTCACCTGTCAGTTTATCGAGTACCGGAGTTATGACGATCATCGCGTGACAGTTGTGACCTTCATGGTTAGGGCCAACGACTGCTGAATGACCAATGTGACCGCTCTGGACCAAGAGAACATCACCCGTCTTCAGTTTCGATTTACTGTTCTTCTCGTTGAATTCGTCAGAAACGAATGTCTTCCCGTCGAATTCGAGCTGGTTATCTCGAACATGACGCGCGAGAAGATAAGGCACTCCTTTCTCAAGATAGATGTTACGCGTTGGCCCAACATAACCGTTGGTTAATCGCGTTACGATCTCAGCCAGACGCTGCGATCCGCTTTTCCGCGCGATCTTTCTGAACACTCGCGACAATTGGCTCTCAAACAGCTCCCGCGCATTCTTGAGATTTTTCTCGGCATTGGCGGAAGCAAGCGCCAGCCCCGCAAAAGCCTCGCCCAGAATGGCGACGATCCGTTGTTGTTCGGAGAGCGCAGGAACGCGCACCATCTTCGAATAGACTTCATTGCGGTTGATGCCTGGCTTAACCCCCTTCGCCAGCTTTGTTAAATCCTGCAACGAGAGCAGATAATATAGAAACTGTAAGTCGTATTTGGTCTCATCGAATGTCACAAAATACGTCACATCAAGCGGCCAAAACCTTTCTTCAGTCAGAGTTATTTCGCCTGCCGATCCTTTGCGACCAACGATTATTGAACGCCTATCACTGTAAAACTTGTCCGAACGATCTTTGACGCCATTCGCGCCATAGACTGCGTACTTACCGGTTGCGCTTCGTTCATTCGGCGGCAAGGGCTTGCCGTACTCAAGAGCGAGCACCTCTCCCAGATTCTTTTCCTCCCAGTCGGCCGTCAAAGCATCGCCTCGATATTCTTGAGGATCGCCGCGCTCTCAGCATCCAGCGCCGCCATCTCTGCTATGATGTCCTTCGGGTCCCGCAATTCCGCCTCATCGGCCTTGTTAGGATTCTTCACCGAGAGATCATAAGTCGTCTTGTCGATGCCCTTTGCATCGACCGTCCATGAATTGTCGCTGTCCTTGAACTTTGCCTGCAAGGCGACGAAATCCTTCAGATCTTCATCGCTAAGCGGATTGGTCTTGCCGAGGTTGCGGCCAGGATCACACTTGTAGAACCAGATTTTGCGCGTCGGCGCCCCCTTCTCGAAGAACAAAACCACCGTCTTCACGCCAGCGCCCTGAAAGGTGCCACCGGGCATATCCAGCACGGTATGCAGATTGCAGTTCTCCAGGAGCTCTTTCCGCAATGCGACTGAGGCATTGTCGGTGTTCGACAGGAAGGTGTTTTTAATGACGATGGCGGCGCGGCCTCCGGCCTTCAGCGACTTGATAAAATGCTGCAAGAACAGAAATGCTGTTTCGCCCGTTCGGATCGGAAAGTTCTGCTGGACTTCCGGTCGCTCCTTTCCGCCGAATGGCGGGTTCGCCAGCACCACGTCGAAGCGATCCTTGTCCTGGATGTCGGCGATCTTCTCGCCCAGTGTATTGGCATGGATAATATTTGGCGCTTCGATGCCGTGCAGGATCATGTTCATGATGCCGATGACGTAAGCGAGGCTCTTCTTCTCCTTGCCGTAGAAAGTCTTCTCCTGCATCGTCTTGCGCGCCTTGGTCGAGGTCGCTTGCGGCAACATGTATTCGAAAGCCTCGCACAAGAAACCCGCCGAGCCGCAAGCCCCGTCATAGATGCGTTCGCCAATCTTCGGATCGATCACCTTAATCATGGCACGAATGAGCGGGCGCGGCGTGTAATACTCGCCGCCGTTTCTACCTGCGTTGCCCATGTTGCGAAGCTTGCCTTCGTAGAGCTCAGAGAGCTCGTGCTTCTCCGCCTGTGTATTGAAACGTAGCTCGTCGATCAGCATCAACGCATCGCGAAGCGAATAGCCGCTCTGAAATCTGTTTTTGATCTCGCTGAAAATTTCGCCGATCTTGTATTCGATCGTGTCCGACCCTTCCGCGCGAGTTCGGAAACCTTGAAGATAAGGAAAGAGATCGCGATTGATATATTCAATCAGATCGGGGCCGGTCGTCGCCTTGTCGTGATCGAAGGTGCCGTCCTTCTTTTTGGGCGCGGCCCATACCGACCAGCGATGAGCCTTATCGATTATGGGTTTGTACTTCTTTCCCTCCAGAGCGGCCTTCTGCTCGTTCGCCTTCTCCAGGTCATCCAGGTATTTGAGAAAAAGTATCCAGGACGTTTGCTCGGTGTAATCGAGCTCCGTGGACATGCCATCGTCCTTCCAAAGGACATCGTCGATATTTCTAAAGGTCTGTTCGAACACGGAATTATCTCCCCGGCCCGATTTTAAGCACCGGCCGGGTCGACGCAACTTTGGAACGAATGCTTTCTAAAATGCGCAAAAATTACCCTAATACCGGGACTGCCGACTCTGTTGCGCGGGTCGGTGTGATTCGCCCATAGGGCGCCACGTCATAGCCCGTTCACAAAAACATCAAAAGCGAGCTAGACTAGCGCATTGATCAATTAGCCGCTTTAGAAATGTTGCGCACCACCCTATTCAGTGTCGCTCTTTCCGCCTTGCTGACCCAAAACGCAATCGCGACCACGGCGATCACGCTTGTCTGTAAAGGTTCAACAACCTTCTCGGAACCGGGAAAGAAGCTCCACACCATTGAGGGCATAATCCAGAGCATCGTCGTCGATCTAAAGAAGAAAACACTCTCTCTCGAATCCGTACCGCATACTGAATGCTGCGAGATCACCCAGATCAATGACCATATTGTACGGTTCGAAGCGAAGATATCGAGGACGCCGCCGGCAAAATCATCAGTGATAACCGGTCAACTGAACCGGATAAGCGGCGAAACTGATTGGAAAGAGCATGTCGAGGCAGGCCCGCTGGCTACAACAATTTTGAAATGCCGGGCAAAAGACCGGCTGTTCTAGAAATTTCCAGCGCCTTGATTTTCAACTGGCAGGCGAAAATATCCAAAAATTACTCACCAGAATTTCCACCATGGGCGACGGACTGCTCGCGTTGACTCCTCAATACGGCGCTTGTCCTCTCCGGTAAGTTGCTCGTCGCAAAGCTGGGTTAGTGATTTTTCGATTTCCTCAACGATTTGCCCTTCCATCATACCGCTAAGCACGCCAACCTTCGCACCGGCCCAGCTTTCCCCTAGCGCGGCGGCCGCCCAATCTGGATCACGCTCGTCGGCGGCTCCATCCTGCAACGCCTGATGCCGCTCAGCCGTAGCTATCGCAGCAAGAGTCTGAAACGTCTTTCGGAGGTCGAGCCCTTCCGCTTCAGCAAACTTGGCAATTGCGAACTTATTGTACACTCGCTCAGCAATCGACTTTCTAGCTTCATCGCCCAAGCTTTCAACTGCATTCCTGACTGAAAGAAATTCGTTCATCCAAATAAAGCCCGCGCTCATTTTTACCTTTCGCCGCCGAAGGCGACTATTGCTCCCGACAAACGACTAAGCCCGTAAATTTTCTTGCCCTGTCGCTTAAATCAGCGCCCTGTAACTGTGTGATTTCCTGCTTTTCATTGAATGCAATTGCCTGTCGATCCAGGAATTCCGCGAGAACACTTCCCTTCACGGCGAAGTTCAGATTCTGCGCCAAATCTTTCTGCACAAATAGCAGCTTCATCGTGACGACCCCGGTCACGTTTCCAGCCGTGTCGATCATCGGGCCGCCGCTATTGCCCTGGTGAATGGGCGCCTGCATCTGAAGAAAACGGTGGTCGTTATTCGGACCCGAAAGAGCCGTTATGTTTCCGCGCGTGAATACTCCATCCGGAGACAGCGTTCCGAAATGAGGAAATCCAAATACCGCAATATCTTCGCCGGAACGCACCGTGCGTCGGATCGATGGCACGACCGACGGGACAAAATCCGTTTTCAGAAGTGCCAAGTCACTTCCATTGTCGCGAGCCACAATCTGCGCAGGATATGACTTGCCATCAATCATTATGACTGCGCGCGGACATTTTTCCACGACATGCGCATTCGTCGCAAAGTGACCGGCTTTGGAAACGACAAACGCAGTTCCTTGCGAAATCAGCTCGTTCTTGCTCGGAGAGTTTGGTTGCGAGCGCGGCGGCGACTCGTGGCGCTTCACTGACGTTGCTAGAGCAATAGGCGGCGAGATATTGCGGCCGAGCTCTACGTTGGCCCGGAATAGATCGGACATTATTGTCGCGAGTTGATCGCCGAAAATCGGATCGGTTCTGCGATAGATCAGGGTAAAACCAACTACTCCGGCGTCGGTGTCAGCGAACCGGGAATAGCGTCGAACATCTCCCCTGTCCGAAACGACAACAAAGAACTTTCTTGTCGAGACGTGATACGGCACCTGGCTGTCTCTTTGCCGCCTATCGAGCGTGAAGCGATAAAATTCATCCAGCGTGCCCGTAACTGATCCCATTACAATGCTGGCACCAAAGTCTTTAGAAGTCAGAACGTAAGTCCCGCCCTCCGCCTTAAAATCAAAGTTAAGACCCTTTGGAACCCACAATTTTGCATTGGCAACTGGATGTGTAATCACCACCAAGTTCCATAGACGTAACGCTTCTGAAGATTTTTCGTGAAGAAGCTGAAGTTGCTCTGTGGTTAAGACTCCCGTGATCGGAGCTCCGATGGCCTCTTGATAGTTGGTAAGCGCGGCGAACAGCCGATCCGTTAGCTGGTCGAAGGTAACAGCATCCCAAAAATCAGCGATAGCTAGCAACTGCTCAATTCGATACTTCTCTTGGAGCGAAAGTCGGCTGAAGGCCTGCTGCGCGATCGCCAACTGATACTTTGGTTCAGGCTTTACGGCGCCAACGTTACCGTAGCCATTTGCCTTCAAATGATCCACCAAAGCTCTCAAGAAGCTTGTCTTGCGAATCTCGGAAGCGGGACAGTTGGTGGATACTTCTTTCGGGGGACAGCCTAGGTATTTGTAATCCCAAACCCGATCATAGGTGACGAGCATTCTCGCCCACGCATCGTTCAGTTCACCGATCAGCGCCTTCGCGGCAACCCACCCCGCTAAGAATCCGTTTGAGTTCCACAACGATGTCTCAGTGCCGCCGAACCGCAATAGGGTCCGCGCGTTAAACTCCCGCGCAAAAACATCCCGACGCAGAAACCCGCGGAAAGCCGGAAGCGTAGTCACAACCTCAAGTTTATTTCCGGTCAGCGACTGAATGCGAACGGGCGGGTGTGAATCCACGTAGGGCGAGAATTTGTAGAGGAAGGATTCGTCCGCGCTAATAAGCTCAAAATTTCCGTCGCTGTTGATGTCCTCAAATCGATAGCCAAAATCGGATGTTATGCCATCGACAACGGTCCATTCACCGCGCGCGTTGCTCGTCAGAATCTTATTCTCGTAACAACAATGAGCACCACCGGTGAAGGTTGTAAAAACAATTTGCGGAAATTTGCTTGTCTTATCCAGGCGTATGATTTCAGCCGTTGCCGTTGGCTCTGGCGTGTAATTTTCCTTCGTGCCGATCGTTCGAATGACCTCATTGCCATCAACGAGCACCAAAAGTTCGACCGCAACCTGCGCGGCACCCAAGCTCTTCAACTGTGTCCTGATTTCAATATTTTCATGCTTGAGTGACTTCGCGTCCTTCCCGTCAAACTCAAGCTTAACCGGTTGCCTGGCTGTCCTAATCCAGACTTGCTCGACGAAGTCATTGCCTAGAGAACTGTACACATCCTCCGGCAAGCGGTGCTGATCTTTGAGCGAGGCTACAAAAGCTTGCGGCGTTGCGAACTTGACGGGGCCGGCCACCACCGCAAACCGCCTGTTTCTCAGCCGGATTACGCGGACTTCATGAGGGAATCCGATAAACGTCCCGGCAATGCCGATTGCTTCATCCTGGTCTGGGCTACTCGCAATCACCATCCATCTGGTATCGCCCTTTAATACCCATTTGCTCGCGCTCTGCTGCGCTTCTACCCCGCCGCCCGCAGCCAGGACTAGTACCCAGCTACCAAGAAGTGCCACAGCCACCCTGCGCAAAACGTTCACAACTCACCCCCAATTAGCAGGGCAATTTTATTGTCCACTCCAGAACAGTGGCAAGTTTCCTGTGGAGGCGGTCTGTCACCACCTTCAGCGGGCTCAAGAGGCATCATTCAGGGGAGAAGGATTCCGAAGCGTTGAATTCGATTTCCCCTATTCTGAGACTTCGAGCCGAATACGCGGGACAGAGTGAGGCAAACAGAGGAACAGATGCGGTACGTACCCCCTCGAAGCAGCTCACCTACCAAGCCAACCCTGACAAAGCTGCTGCGAGGAACTTGTGGTCCAAGTAGTCCGAGCGCTTCTTCATCACCCTCTATGGAGGAGCGTCATATCTTTGATGAACTGCATGGGCTACCTGGACCGATTGGACTTCAGCTGACCTCTCCCGCTTCCCAGCCTATCGGCTGTCCAAGCCTCCGCTCGAACAATCGCCTCGCCTCTGCAAGCGGAGGAAAAATTATCTCGCGCTGCCTATCTGCTCCACTCTTTCGAACCTCACGCAGATCGGGAAACAACTCACGCAACTTCCTACCCAGACTCGCAGGGGTGATCTCGATTTCGCCTTTCCGCACATATTTGTTGATCGCTGCACGAATTTTCTCTTTCGCGTGTGCGCCCTGCCAGCTCGTGCCGGCATCAATTTCGTCTTCCTTCAACATGTTGAAAATCGCCCTGTTGAATAGATCAAGCGATTCGAGCTTCTGGTTTAACAGCGCCTCCGTACGTGGGACGACGCGAAGGTTTATACCCGAAAGATCATAGTTCTTCAGAAAATGGAGAACCGCACTCTTTCCATCGGCGTTGAACCATTCCATCAGCCTCTGAAAGAATGCGGTATCCTCCCGGTAACGATTGCTTACCGGAATAGCCACGAACCTTCGTTCGTTTCCCTGCGCGTGGATCGCGTGAGACTGATTTGTGTCCACAATTACGCGAATCATGTTGTCCACCTCAAACGGATCGACGCCTTTGGGCTCGCAAAGCATGCGGTCACGGGTGATGATGTCTTTCAGTACAGCCATTTCATGCGCCTTGAAGGAGCCCTCTTCCAATACGACCAGCAGTTTTGCTTCGAGCTGGCTGTTGAAGTTGCGTACAATCATGCGGGCGCTTGGAACTGTGAGACAATACGCACGACCGACCATTGCCTCCAGGATGCGCACGAAAGTACTCTTGCCCGTACCCTGCTCACCCAGAAAAACGAGCGCGGTTCCGCATTTCGCACCCGGGTTCTGAATTAGGTCAGCACACCAAGCTAGAATATAGTTAACAAGAACCCTGTCACCTCCGCATAGCGCATCAACTAGTTCCAGAAACGGCGTTACATCTCCTTGCCGGGGCTCAGTGGCAAAGCCTCGCCAAAGGTTCAGCACGTATGGTGGCGTCGTTACTCCCGGCGCAAAGACAACTTCCTTGTACTCGCGCCGCATAGGATGATTGAGCCAAGCCTTTCCCGTGTCTTCGCTGTCAAAGGCAGCTGACTTCGGCCGGTTGGCAACCAGGGTTTTGAACGAATTGACATCGATGAAGCGAACTGGCTTCCCGGGCTCGAAATAGGCAATCTTCGCTTGATTTCCGCGAAGAACTACCGCGAATTCTTTGTTCAGCTCAGTGACAAACTTGGGGACGCTCACAACGCACCTCCTTTCGAAGAGGTGCTCGTGCGAGCCGCTGAAGCCAGGTAAGCCTTGAGATCGCTTACTCGGTAAGCGACGCGTCGTCCCAGCTTCACGTATATGGGGCCCCTGCCCTCGTGCCGCCAGCGGTTCAGCGTCTGGCGAGCAATTGGGAAGTACAAAGGTACATTCTCGGTAACGATCAGCGTGTCAGGCTCGTCAGGGAGAGCCTTCAACACGGGGGAATCGATCCTCATTCTTCTGCTCCTATTGGCTCGCAATGAGCTCTGGAGCGACCTTCAGGAATTCCAGTCCCCGAAAAGCGTGACCAAATTCGACCGACTAAACTTTTCTATCCCTCGTATGGAACTCGGTCTTCGCAAACTCCCGGAGAGCTCGCCTTTCCCCCATCTTCTTTGAGGTAAGCGCATTCGCCGCATAGAGAACCTTGTCACGCGCCTTTGCCCGCGCGATCACTCGCTTCACCGACCGGAGGAAATCGGCAAAATCCGACTTAACGCCGCAGAGGAACTGCAACGCTTCTGCGATTACCTCGGCCGAAAAGCCGTGCTCGAAAAGAAAGAGCACCTCCAATTCGAACTGCATTGATGGACGTCCGCGCCTGACGGGCACGTCTCCGTCACCGAATGGCGTTACGAGCAACGGATCAGCATGTGGATGAAGACCGAGAAGCCGAAGCGACGATCTCTTTTCCGACAGCCATCCTGTGAGCGTTCCATCGGCATCAGCAAGTAGATCGAAAAGCACAGCTAGTTGAGCTGCCAATCCTTTGTACCTCTTTGCATGCCTGACCCGATCTGCGATGTCGGCAAGATATTCATCAATCTCCGCCGTCGGCTTGCTAACCCCCAGAGAGGGAAACATAGTCGTCCGCAAGGTGCCCTCAGTAGTTGCAACTCGATTACTTTCCTTCAATCGCCACCTTTTTATCTCTTGCAGAATTCAGATCGATAACCTCAGCCAATCTTTGAGATGCAGCAAAGAGATGTTCTGGACGATGGTGTGCGTATCGCCGCGTCGTAACGCTGCTCTTGTGCCCTAGCAGCGCACCGACTGTCTCCAGGGGAACGCCATCCGCAACAAGCATCGACGCAAAGCTGTGCCGGAGCCCGTGAGGCGGAAAGTACTGCAAGCCAGCTCGCTTTAGTATTCGAAACCAGGCACGACGGTAGTAGTTCAGCGGCGCGCCTTTCTTGCCTCCAGCAATGATATGCTGATTGCCCTCCACGCGCGGCAAAGTCTCAAGCACCTCAAGCGCGGCGGGATTTAGATATATCGTCTGTGGCTCACCGGCTTTCGTTTGTGGAACTTCTAGAGTTTTTCGCGCGGGATTGAATTGCGTCCAACGAGCGTTGAGCAATTCACCTATGCGCCTGCCTGTAAAGAGAGCGAGCTTGAAAAGTGCTGCAACGTGAGGGTTGGCATCTGCATCACAAGCTGCAAGCAAGGCACGGCATTGATCAGGCGATAAAGCTATATCGCGTGGCGCCGACTCTTTTAGCAGTTTGAGACTACGCGCGGGGGACTGCGGCAAGAGTTCCCACTGCACCGCAAGCGAAAAGATGCGCTTTGCCATAGCAAGACAGCGGTTCGACGTTGCATTGGATGTCTTTGCAGCGATCTGCGACTGCAAGGTTTGCAAGTGGCGTAGCTTCACATCTGACAACCGCATACTACCAAGCATCGGCAGCACATGATCGCGCAAACGCTGCCGATCATCGCGCAAACTCCGCTTCCCTTGTGCTTCTGCATACTCAAGAAAGCGCTCTGCCAACTCAGAAAAGCGCATTTCTGCACGCCGCTGCTGCTTGTCGGCCTGCGGATCGCCGCCAACGCGCGCGGCGGCGAGATGTTGGCGCGCAATATCCCTAGCTTGCGCAAGAGTGAACGTACCGTAGTCACCAATTGTCAGAAAGCGCTTGGTTCCTGCATTGGTGCGATAAGCAACAACAAACGACTTCCTGCCAGATGGATAAACACGCACACCGAAGCCACGCAGCGTATCGTCCCAGCGATAGTCTGCACTGTTGTTGCTACGGCTATAAGCAAGTTTATCCAGAGCGGTTTTAGTTATGCGCAAATGAAACCTCCCGTGTGCGTCAGGTCGGCTCATCGTTGAGCAACCACTGAGCAACCAGTTCAGGGGAATCTAGGGCATCCGAGCGGAATTGTAAGCGGTGATCAGCCGCACAAGAGTCAACATTTTCCGCGTTGAGAGACTCGACGGAATTTGGGATACTCGGATTTGTAAACCGAAGGTCGGGAGTTCGATCCTCTCCGCCGGCACCATTTCACTTTTGAGCCAGCAGATCCCGGTACGCCGCATCGACCTTTGCCGCCGCGCGATCGATCAGGAAGCGCTCGCGGATACGGCTCTGCGCTTCCTGCACGCCGAAATCGATCTCGTTCCAGCGCGAGAGCACGTTCGCCAGTGCGTGAGCCAGCGCCTTCGGATTGCGCGGCGGAAACAACATTTCAGGATTTGGCTGGACCTGCTCGATCACGCCGGTCCGGCTCGACAAGAGCGGCACGCCGGCCGCGAGCACCTCGATCGCCGCCATGCCGAAGCTCTCGTTGCGGCTCGGATTGAGCACGAGATCGTAGCCGCGGACGAGGTCGCGAAACGCCTCGACACGCCCGAGAAAGTTGCAATGCACGTTCGCGATTTCCGGCGCCGAGAACCACGCTCGGGCCTCGGGCGTGTCGCTCGTAAAATCGAAAGCCGGAGACGTCATGCCCCCGGCGAGAAGAATCTTTATCGCCGCGGCGAGATCGCCCCAGCCTTTGGCCTCGCCCGCCGTACCGATAACGAGAACGCGCGCCGGAGCTGAGGCGGACTTCCGCTTCGGCTCGAGAAATTCATCTTCGCCGATACCGTCGAAAATCAATTCGACCTTCTGCGACGGATCCCAGGCCTTAATCCGTTCACAAAGCTCTTCGCCCACCGCAAACGCAAGATTGAATCGCTCGCAACGATATCTGGAATAGTCGCGCTTCGTCATTCCGGAGGATCGCAAGAAAATGGCCGCCGGTGCGCCAAGTTCCTGCGCTATCGCACGGCCGAGCAGACCTTCGGTGTGGTCGTTTGCCTGCACGATGTCCGGCTTCACGCCGGCCGTGCTGACGGCAGAAGCCACGCGCCGTGCGAAAGACCTGTTCGAGAGCAGAAGCGCGCCGAGCGTTCTGGATTTCGGGAATTGTTCCACGAAGACACGAACGCCGGCATCTCTCGCCTGCCCTGCGAGCCATCCGCCATCGGAGCACACAAGCGCGTCGCGCGCGCCCTGTCCGGCGCGAAACCGCAGCAGCCGCAGGAGCGCAGTCTGCGCACCTGCGCGGTGCGTGCGGTTCTGGACGAATAAAACGGAAGCGCTCATGCACCTGCGATGAACGGCGTGATCTCGTCGAAGCGGACCTGCGAAAGCGGCTTCACCATCAGGTCCGGCGAGCGGCCGAACACGAAGCAATCCTTCAGATCGCCGCTGTCGATCACACAGGCCCCGTTCGCGAGCACGACATTGCCAAGGATGCGCGTGCGTCCGAGCAGCGTGGTATTGCCGTACATATAGAGATTGCCGGAAATCTCGGGGTAAACGCCGTTATTGTTACCGATATTGCTGTTCTGCGAAAAGACCAAAGACGAATCCGGCGCGAACTTGCCCCGTCCGATCACCGAACCGAGCGGGTGATCGGAAAACCACAAGAGCGGCAGCGCAACTTCATAATATATGTCGGCCCCACTTACCGTCCGGAGCAGCAGATAGATCTTGTCCGCTTCCAGCCTGCGTCCCGCTTCTGCGAGACGGCGCGAAAGCGCGTAGAGAAACATCATGTACTGCGCGCTGTGCCCGAGCCGGAGCACGGGCCCGCGCCCGCCGCGAAAATACTTGTTGCGAATACGCGCGAACTGCTTGGCGAGCAGCGGATAGACCGCTTCCACTTCCTGCCGCACTTCCGCGAGCGGAAGTGCCACGAAATCGAATTGCCGCGACAGAAATTCCTCGAATTTCTCCCGGCTTGGCTCGATCAAAAGATTCATTGGCGGCCGCTGCGCTCAGCCTGCACGCGCAAGGCTCGCGGAAAGATGCGCGCGCGCTGCCGCAACATCCTTCGGCGTAATGTTTTTCAGGTCCGCATAATACTTGCCGGAGTACTTCTTCGGCATCAGCGCGTATTTCAGCGAAATCAGCGGATCGTGTGCGTAGGTCCAGCCGAGCGCGCGCCAGAGCTTCAGCTTCATGGCGCGGCGCTTGTCGCTGGAATCGAGCTTGCTCCAGTCGGCGGGCTGTTTCGCGCCGAGACCGCCGGCAATCGCGAGCGCAATACGGAATGCCGCCTTGCCGTCCGGGGTCGCCGCCCACTTTGCGAGATGCCGGTCACGGATCGGGCGCTTTTCCGTTTGCTCGGGATGCTCGACGAATTCCGCGATCATTCCGGGCAGTTTCGCCGGATCGTCGCAACTGAAATTCTGGTCGGCGAAGTGCGCGCGATAAAGCAGCGGATGTTTTTCGAACATCAATGCGATGGTCGGTTTTCGCGCGATCCAGCTTTCCACCGCGGTGGTGCAGGACTCGCAGGAGATTTCCAGATCGCAGGACAAAATCAGCGAGGCAATCGCCGCTTTCGGCACGTAGATGATCTTGCTGCGGCGCTCGGCCGGCAGCCCGGCGAGCCAGTTTTCGTAGAACGAATGATCCTCGTTCGGATGCGGGCGGAACACGACTTCAAATCGCCCGTCGTCGATCATGGCATCGACGTAGTCGAGCACGCGCTGGCGCGCGCGCTGGTGCGCCTCGATGGTGCCGCCGTAATCGCGCAAGGTCGCTGCCTGCTTGCCGGCGTCGCCCGAGAGATCTTCCGCAAGCGTCCCCTCGCGCGTGAATCGCGCCAGCACGAAATTCGTGCACAGGAGCACGCGGGGCTTGCCGCTCGTCTTTGCCGGCGCCGGTGGCAGGGCCTTCGACCACGGCGGGAAATAGAAATCGAAACGCGGCACGCCGACGAGATGAATCTGCCCGGTCTTGTCGACGCCCTCCTTGCGGAGCGCTTCGGCGTGCGCCTCGTTCCAGCAGAAGAAGTGATCGACATGCGGCTTGTGATAGTGCCCCGCCATGAACGGGCGCGTCTCGGCGTCATAGACAAAGCCCTCGTTCGGGATCACGCCGACCTGCACGCCGAGTTCTTTAAGACGCCACGAAAAGCGCGCGAGATGGCTCGCGTTCAAATGATTGAAGACCACCATGCCGGGCCGGTGCGCGGCGACGACCGCCTTGAAAGCCTCGAGCGGCTCGAGATGACAACGCACGCCCAGGGTTTCGAGATGATGCGCGATCAGGACGGCGACGTTCAGGTCACGAATCTTGTTGTCGACCAGAATGACCGCAGACTCCGCGAGGGGCTGCGCAGGCATGGACGTGGTCTCGCTTGCCATTACGTTCATGTTCTGAAGCCGGAGGGCCGCTGCCGGGCGTTCCAAATCGCCGCCGTGGCGGCATTCGGGCCAGTCTATAGGCCGTGACCGCGCCGGGGTCCAACCAAATAAGCCAAGGCCCCGGTAAGGCTCTTGATATGTTCATGAAAACGGCCCGCAAGGCCCGCATTGACCGCCGCGGAAGGCGCCACTAAAGCATGCGCCCGGCAGGCGGTTCTGCCTGTCGTTCTTATTCCCCTCTTGATATAGCAGCGCACCATGACCATGCGGCCGATCGGCGACGGACACCCCTGTTTCATCACCTTTGAGGCGGGCCCGACCCATGACGGGCTCGACACCGCCAAGCGGCTCGCCAAGGTCGCGGCCGACGCGGGCGCGGACGCGATCAAGTTCCAGATCGTCGATGCCGAGCGGCTGGTCGCGGATAAAAAGCAGCTCTTCAGCTACGAAATTCTGGCCGACCGCAAGACCGGCGCGACCGAAACCATCACCGAACCGCTCTACGACGTCCTCAAGCGCCGCATGCTCAAGCCCGACGAATGGCGGGAACTGAAGCGCTATTGCGATTCGCTGAACCTCGCTTTCTTCGCGACCGTCACCTTCGACGACGAACTCGCGCTGATTACCGAATTGAAGTGCGACACGGTGAAAATCGCTTCCGCCGACGTGAACCACCTGCCCTTCATCCGCAAGGCGGCGCGCACCGGCATGAACGTGCAACTCGACACCGGCAACGCGATGATCGGCGAAGTCGAAACCGCGATCGATGTCGTGCGCAACGAAGGCAAAGGCGGCGTCATCGTGCATCACTGCCCGCCGGGTTATCCGGCGGTGCCGAGCGCGATCAACCTGCGCGTGATCCCGACGCTCAAGCACATGTTCGGCGTGCCGGTCGCCTACTCCGACCACTCGCCCGGCTGGGACATGACGGTCGCCGCACTCGCGCTCGGCGCGAACCTCGTCGAAAAGACGATTACCTTCGACCGCACGACGCGCAGCGTCGAGCACATCTTCTCGCTCGAGCCGCAGGACGCAAAGGCTTTCGTCGAAGCCATGCGCACGGTGGAATCCGCGCTCGGCGGCAACCGCCGCATCATGACGGACGAAGAGCGCAAGCGCCGCACTGCTTACCGCCGCAGCACCTTCCTCGCGGAAGATGCACCGGCCGGAACCACGCTCAGCGACCTGAAAGTCGTATTCAGCCGCCCGGGCTACGGCATCGCGCCGGACGAATTCGAGAAGCTCGCAGGCACCAAGCTGCGGCGTGCACTGCCCAAGGGACACATGCTGGCCTATGGCGACATCGAGTGACCGGCTGAAACATCTCGCGGTCATTCCTGCGCGCGGCGGCTCGAAGCGGCTCCGGCGCAAGAACATTATCGGCTTTCTCGGCAAGCCGATCCTCGCCTACACCATCGAAGCCGCGCGCAAGGCGAAGATCTTCGCGCGCATCATTGTCTCGACCGAAGATGCAGAGATCGCGCGCGTCGCAAAGCGCTACGGCGCGGAGGTCGATGATCGGCCCCGCGAATTGGCGAGCGACAGCGCGACCATGGCTGACGTTTGCGTCGAGCTTCTGAATCGGCTGGCTAAAAATGGCGAGCGCTTCGACACGCTCACGCTGCTGCTCGCCACCGCCGCCTTGCGTGATGCCAACGACATTCGCGAAACGGTCAGGCTCGTCGAACCGGGCAAGTGCGATTATGCGATGGCGGTTTCCGAATACGTCCAGCCCGTGCATCAGGCGCTTCGCAAGGACGAATCCGGAAATCTGACGATGATGTTTCCCGAACTTGCGAGCCGGCGTGCGGATTCCGTCGGCCGCTATCTCGTCGGCAACGGCAGCACGACGACGGTGAACGCGGAGCGATTTCGAAACGACGGCAAGTTCTTCGGAACGCCGATGCGCGGCTATGAAATGCCATTTGAGCGCGCGGTCGACATCGACGAGCGCGACGATCTCGAGCTTTCGCTGTTCTACGCAAAGAAATTGCGGCGGAAAAAGACGAAACCTGGCCGAAAGAAATCGGTCAAGCGCAAGCCGAAAACAAAAGCCAAGCGCAGGCAATGAAAGATCTCGCGATCTTCCGCTGCGATGCTTCGCCGGAGATCGGCGCGGGACACGCAGCACGCTGCCTCGCGCTCGCGGATGCTTTTGCGGACGCAGGTTCCGAAGTTCTTTTCGCAGTGAACGCCGCTGCGCGCGAAACCTTTCCTGCCCTCAAGCGGTTCCGCACCGAAATCGTACCCGCCGGGAAAACGGATGAACCGCAATGGCTGGGTGAACTTGCAGATGGAAAGAACGCCTCCCTCGTTCTCGATCTGCGCGAAACCAGCGAGGAATACGAAGCCGCCTGCAAGCGCTGGGCGAAAAAGCTCGCGATCATCGCCGACTTTCCCGATCGCAGGCATGACTGCGATGTGCTCATCGACCAGACCATCGGACGCGAAGCGCGGGAGTACGCATCGCTCGTTCCGGAAAACTGCAAGATCCTGACCGGCGCGCAATTTGCCCTCGTTGGAAAGCCCTTCGCAGGGCTGCGCGGAGAAGCGCAACAGCGCCGCAAAGGAGTGCCCGCGAAACGCATTCTACTGACTTTCGGTGCGACCGATCCCTTCAACTATCTAGGGCGACTGCTTCCGGCTCTGATCGAGCACGCATCGGGCCTGAAAATCGACATTGCCGCCGGCTCGCGGCCGCTTGATGACGTACAGGTGACTATCGAACGCCAAGTCGGCGCAATATCGGTTCTGCGCGACGCGGAAGAAATGCCGCAAGCGCTGCTCGCCGCGGACCTCGCGGTGGGACTCGCCGGCACCAGCGCATGGGAGCGCTGCGTGCTGGGGCTTCCGTCTGCTCTCTTCATTCCTTCGGATTATTATCGCCTCGCGACCGAGCGGCTCGCCGCGACCGGAGCGGTGACGGTCATCGGCGGGAACGATTTTGAACCGGCGGATATGGCACGGAAAATTGTCGAACTAACGCGAGACGCAGCGAAGCTCGCGCAAATGAGCGCCCGCGCGTTTACGCTTTGCGATGGCAAAGGCGCGGCGCGTATCGTTAACGCGCTACGCTAGGCCGGTCGGGGAAAAGGTTCTATGAAGTGCCTCTTTCGGGACACGGACGAAATGCACGCTGGCAGCGCGAACGAGCGCGATCTCTGGGACCAATGGAACGCAGGCGGCGGGCCGCAGTATCCGCGCGACGAGGTGGTGCGCTTTCTGTTTCGCCGCTACGGCAAGGAAAAGGAAGCGCACCGTGGCGTTCGCGTGCTGGATCTCGGCTGCGGCGGCGGTGTGCATACGCTGCTGCTTGCGGAGAGCGGCTTCGATACCGTGGCCTGCGACATTTCTGCGGAAGGCGTGAAGCTGACGGAGCGGCGTCTTGCCGCGAAGAACCTCCGCGCCGATCTTTTCGTTTCCTCGATCGAGGAACTCGACCTCCCTTCCGTCTCGCTCGACGCAGTTCTTAGCGTCGGCGTGCTCGAATGTACCTTGCCCGGCGTTGCCGAATCCGCGATTCCAGAGATCGCGAAACTACTCCGCCCCGGCGGCGCGGCATTTTTCATCTTCGCATCCGACGGCGATTATCGCGTGAGAAGCGAAAAGAATCCTTACGTCCGGCGCGGTTTCACCGAAGACGAAGTACGCACGATCTTCGGCATGAGCTTCGACGAACTCGACATCAATCGCGTGATCCGTACCGAGCAGAACCAGTCCATCGAACTCAACGAATGGATGGTAACGGCCTTGGTGAAGTAATCGCATGAAATCTTTCGATGACATCGCCAAGGCCAACGCCGAGCACTACGACCGCCTGCTGCGCGAGAGCGGCGACACGCCGGCTGCCGCGCAATGGGCCGATCAGGCGACGCAGGACCTGCGCCTGAAAATTCTCTGCGAGATCGGGGACATGAAGTCCGCGAAAGTACTCGACTTCGGCTGCGGCATGGGCCGGCTTTACGAATTGCTCGCCGCGGACGGGTTCACTGGCGAGTACGTCGGCTATGAGATCGCCCCGGAACTTGCCGCCGCTGCGCAGAAGAAGCACGCGGGCGCCCGCTTCGAGCGGCGCGACGTTCTCAAGGACGGCATCCCGGAAGAGTTCGATTACGTGCTGATCAGCGGCGTCTTCAACAACAAGCACAGCGCATCGAAAGATTATGTGCGCGCCGTGCTAAAGACCTTATTCGCGAAGGCGCGGAACGGTCTCGCTTTCAACGGACTCTCTACCTATGTGGACTACTTCGCCGAGAATCTGAATTACATGGACCCGGCCGAGACTTTTGCAGCCTGCAAGGCCGAGCTTTCTTCGGCCGTGACGCTGCGCCACGACTACCAGTTGAAGGCGGGCGTAATCCCTTACGAATTCACGATCTATGTATATAAGAATGCCCTGCCCCTTCCCGCGAACCGGGTTCCGCACAAATAATGCCGAAGACGTTCGAAATCGCTGGCCGCAAGATCGGCCCCGGCCATCCGACCTATGTGATTGCGGAAATTTCCGCGAACCATAACGGCTCGCTCGAACGCACCAAGGACCTGATCACGCGCGCGAAGAACGCTGGCGCGGATGCCGTGAAGATTCAGACCTACACCGCGGACACCATGACCATCGAGCACGACGGCCCTGGCTTCGTGGTCGAAGACGGGCCGTGGAAGGGCCGCCATTTGCATGAGCTTTACGACAAGGCGCACATGCCGTGGGAATGGCACGCGCCGCTGTTCGAACATGCAAAGGCGGTCGGCATTACGCTGTTCAGCACGCCGTTCGACACGACGGCCGTCGAACTTCTCGAACGCCTGAATGCGCCCGCCTACAAGATCGCATCGTTCGAACTTACCGATATTCCGCTGATTTCCGCGGTCGCGCGCACCGGCAAGCCGATGATCATGTCGACCGGCATGGCGAACCGCGAGGAAATCGCGGATGCCGTCAACGCCGCGAAGGCGGCGAATGCAAGCGGGATCGTGCTTTTACATTGCGTGAGCGGCTATCCGTCGCTGCCGCGCGAAAGCAACCTGCGCAACATCGAAAATCTCGCCAATACATTTGGCGTCGCCGCCGGCCTTTCGGATCACACGCTGGGCAGCGCCGTTTCCGTTGCCGCCGCCGCACTCGGCGCGAACGTGATCGAAAAGCATTTTACGCTTCGCCGCGCCGACGGGGGCGAAGATTCGCATTTCTCGCTGGAGCCGGAAGAGTTCAAGCGGCTTTGTGAAGAAGTACGGCAAGGCTGGGAGGCGATCGGCAAGGTGACGTTCGAAAAGCAGGCGAGCGAAAGCGGGCACGCGGATTATCGCCGCTCGCTCTACGTCGTCGAAAACATCGCGGCCGGCGAACCGTTCACAAGCAGGAACGTGCGCGCGATCCGGCCCGGTTTCGGCCTTGCGCCGAAGCATTACGATCAAGTCATGCAAAGCACCGCCGCGGTCGATCTTTCGCGCGGCACGCCGCTGAAACTCGAACACCTGCGGTCGAAATAATACGATGTCCGCGAAGAAAATCGCGATCATGCAGCCGACCTACCTTCCCTGGATCGGCTATTTCGCCCTCATGGATGCGGCCGATGAATTCGTGCTGCTCGACGACGTGCAGTTCGCGCGGAGAAGCTGGCAGCAACGCAACCAGATCAAGGGGCCCGCGGGCGCGATGATGCTCACCGTACCCGTTTTGAAGAAAGGCAAGCGCGACCAGCTGGTGAACGAAGCCGAAATCGATCCGGAAGCCGATGCCTTGAAGAAACACGCCCGGTCGATCGAGCTCGCCTACGCCAAGGCGCCGTACTGGCAAAAATACGGCTCTTCCCTGTCGGCTGCCATCGCCAACCCGGCGAGGCTGCTCGCGGATTACAATATCGCGCTGATCGAGCGCATCCGCGACGATCTCGGCATCAAGACGCCGCTTGTTCGCAGTTCGGCACTACCGATCGAGGGAAAGCGCGAAGACCGGCTTGTTTCGATCTGCAAACAGCGCGGCGCCGGCATTTACATCTCGCCCACCGGCTCGTCGGATTACCTGAGCGAGAGCGACGCGTTCCAGCGCGCCGGGATCGTGCTTCTATACAACGATTACAAACACCCCCCGGCCTACCCGCAGCTGCATGGCGATTTCGTTTCGCACTTGTCTGCGATCGATCTCTTGCTGAATTGCGGAGAGAAAAGTCTCGAGATACTTCGCGGCGGCGTGAATCTCGTGGACGCGGCAACCTTTCACGCGGGGCACTAGGCGTCAGATTGCCTTGCCGCAAAGTTTGCCGAGCGTCTTCGCCACATACTCCACATCCTCATCCTGCATCGCCGGATAAAGCGGGATCGAAAGACAGCGCGCGTAATAGGCGTCCGCCCCCGGCAATTCGCGCTCGCCGTAGCGGTCGCGGTAATACGGCTGGCGATGCACAGGCAGATAATGAACTTGGCTGCCGACATTCTCCGCCCGCAGCGCGTTCATGAATTTCGCGCGCGTGGTGCCGAGCTTCTCGAAATCGATCAGCACGGCATAAAGATGCAGCCCGTGCGGATCGTTGCCGCGCGGCACGGATTTCAACGCGGGCGCAAGCGGCGCAAGCAGCCGATCATAAAGCCGCGCGATCTCCTCGCGGCGCTTGATGAAACGCTCGAGCTTCTTCAACTGCGAAATGCCGAGCGCGCAGAGCACGTCCGGCATGCGGTAGTTCCAGCCGATCTCCTGCATCTCGTAATACCAGGGCTTCTTCTCCCCGTTCTCGAAGGCTTCGCCACGCTGCACCAGTTCGCTAGCGTCGTGAATCATGCCGTGGCTGCGGAGCTTGCGCATACGCGAAGCTGCCGCCTCGTCCTTCGTCGTGACGACCCCACCCTCGCCGGTCGCAATCGCCTTGACCGGATGCGTCGAAAAGCAGGCGAAGGCAGAAAATTCGTTCGCGCCGACGGAAGTCACGCCAAGCGCGTGGCAGGCATCCTCGATCAGCGAAACGTTATTTGCCGCCGCGGCGCGTGCGAGCGAACGCATATCGCAGATGCGCCCATTCAGATGCACCGGCACCGCCGCCTTCACCTCGCGCCGGTATTTTCCGGCGAGCGCAAGCGCTTCCTCGAAGGCCGCGTCGGTCAATAGGCCGCTGTCCGGGTCGACATCAGCGAAGAATACTTCCGCGCCGGTCATGCGGATCGCGTTGGCGCTCGAAAGAAACGTGACGGACGGCACGATCGCGGTGTCTCCGGCGCCGAGCCGCAAGCCCATCGCAGCGAGATGCAGCGCCGCGGTGCCGCTGTTGCAGGCGACCGCATGTTGCGCGCCGCTAGCAACCGCGAATTGCTTCTCGAATTCTTCGACCAGCGGGCCCGTCGTGAGAAAATCGGAACGCAAAGCCGCGGCAACGGCCGCGAGGTCGTCGTCTTCGATGGTCTGCCGCCCGTATGGCAGCATCCGGCTGCCGCTCGTCATGCCGCCTTGCGGCCGATCAGCCCGTTCAGGTTCGCCGCGTCGAGCCACTCTTTATTGATCTCGGACGAATAGCGGAAATCCTCGGCGACCGGCTTGGCGCCTGCCTTCGCCAGATGTTCGGATTTCCAGCCCGGAAACTGCGGGCAGATCACATAACGGTCGTCGAGCTCGAGCGTGAGGCGCGCGTCGTCCTCGGTGATCATCACTTCGTGCAGCTTCTCGCCCGGACGAATGCCGACGATCTCGTGCGGCAGGTCCGGCGCCATCGCGCGCGCGAGCTCCGTCATCTTCATCGAGGGAATCTTCGGCACGAACAGTTCGCCGCCGTTCATCAGCGCGAGCGAAGACAGCACGAACTGGACGCCTTGCTCGAGCGTGATCCAGAATCGCGTCATGCGCGGATCGGTGATCGGAAGCGCCTTTGCGCCTTTCTTGATCAGGCTGTCGAAAAACGGCACGACCGAGCCACGCGAACCGATCACGTTGCCGTAGCGCACCACCGAAAACTTCGTGCCGTGCGAGCCGGAAAGATTGTTCGCGGCGACCATGATCTTGTCAGAGGCGAGCTTGGAAGCGCCGTAAAGATTGATCGGGTTCGCCGCCTTGTCGGTCGAAAGCGCGACCACGCGCGAAACCTTGTTGCGCAGCGCCGCCTTCACCACGTTCTCCGCACCGTGCACGTTGGTGAGAATTGTTTCGAACGGATTATATTCAGCGATCGGAATGATCTTGATCGCCGCGGCGTGCACGACATAGTCGATCTCGCGCATGGCGAGTTCCAGCCGCGAAAGGTCCCGCACATCGCCGATGAAATAGCGCATGCGGTCCGCAAGCCCGGGGTGCGCGGCGGAGACTTCGCGCGCCATCACATCCTGCTTTTGCTCGTCGCGCGAAAACACGACGAGGCGGCGCGGCGCATTCTGGGACAAGAGCGTGTCCACGAAAGCACGCGCGAAGGAGCCGGTGCCGCCGGTCACCAGCACCGATTTGCCGGTGAAGTCGATCGTCGGGCGGTCAAATTTGCGATAAACGGCCGTCACTGATTTAGCCTCGGATTTTCAACTAGTTGGATGGCCCCGCGCCGAAACGGGCCGCGTTTTAACGGGGCTATAGCAAGGCGGGCGGGCTTTGACCACAATGTCGCGGCCCCGCCCGCCGTTAAGGTTTGCGAAGCCCGCCTAATAGCCCCGCGAGTGGCGGATCATCGCGCCGAGCACGTTGGAATAGTCGTCGGTCCAGACCCATTGTGTCGGGTCGACCGGTTCGTCCTTCCAGTGCTTGGCTTCGTTCATGGCGCCGAAGTCATCGGGTTTCTTGACGAGCGCGGTGACGGTTCCGGAGAACTTGTAGTCGTCGTCGTTCACCTCGTCGTCGTCATCGGTCGTGTTGTGCGTGCGCGCGACCATGCCGTTTGCGGCACCGACGCCAGCCACTACGGAGGCGAGCTCGAGGTGCCGGTTCGAAATGTGCAACACGAGAATGCCCTGTGGCGCGAGCTTCTTCTTATATATCTCGATCGCTTCCTTGGTCATGAGATGAATCGGAATCGCGTCGGACGAGAACGCATCGACCACGATCAGGTCATAGATGCCGTCGGGTGCGTCGGCGATCGTGAGCCGCGCGTCGCCAAGCGTAATCTTCGCGTCCGGCGCACATTGCGCGATGAAGCTGAAACCGTAACGCTGCGGCGTGGTCGCGATCCGGATCGTGGTCGGGTCGATCTCGTAATAGTGGACCTGATCCTTCTCCATCTTGTGGCAGGCAAGCGTGCCGGTGCCGAGACCGACGACCGCGTAAGTGATCGGGCCTTTCTTGTTCACCCTCGCCTGCGCTACCGCCTGCGCGATCGCCGCCGACTTGTAATAGTACGTCGTAAGCTCCGGCCGGCCGACATAGGGCTTGTAGTCGTTCGTCAGAATCCGCTGCGCGCCGTGGATCGTCGTACCGTGCAGAAGCACACGGAAACGCCGGTCGTAGCTGTCGGTAATCTTGTGAACGCCGAAGAAACTGCGGACCGTGAAGCGCGCACGTGAGTCGATGTTCTCGTAAGCTTTGATGGTGAGGAAGCACAACGCGATGACGTAAGCGTATTTCACCGAATCGAATGAGAGCAGGATCGAAACCACGAGCAGGATTCCGATCACCCACTTCATATAGGTGTAGTTGCCCGGCGCGAGATCGGAGAGCACCGGCACCCGATAGCCAAAAGCAGGCGCGAGTGCCGCCGCCGCGATCACCGCAAGCAGGATCCAGAACACCGCCGAATAACGCCCGGTCGGCCAGACCCAGCCCGGACGGCACAGGAGCGCCAATACAATCAGGATCGGATACTCGGCGACCCAGTTGAACACCTGCGGGGCGACAAGTGCCGCCGCGATACCGCCGAGCATACCGCCCGCCGACATCCACATATAAAATTCGGTGAGATGCGCGGGCGCCGGACGCAGCCGCGCAAGCTCGCCATGACAGACGAGCGCGGTCGAGAAGAACGCCGCGATGTGGATCGTCAGGATCCAGAAGATCGAATCGAAACCTTCGAACACCTGAGATGCGATCAGCGCCGCGATGCAGAGCGGCTGCACGATTACCGCGATCTGATGCACAAAGGGCGCAAAGCGGGAAAACACGAGCACGAAAGTCAGGAGATAAAGTGCGAGCGGCACGACCCAGAGAAACGGCACCGCCGCGACGTCGGTCGATATGTGGTTCGTGACCGCGATCAGCAAACCGGACGGAATCGCGGCGAGCGCAACCCACACCACTGCTTCCGGCCAGGTCGGCTTGTCTGCTTTCTCCCCTGCTTTCGCTTTCGCGTGTTTCAGGTCTTTCGTGTTCCAGATCAGATAGCCGCAGCCCGCGATCAGCACGATCAGTAAGACGAAAACCGCCGACCAGCCGAAGGTCTGCTGCTGGAGGCGCGTGAGCGGCTCGACCACGAAGGGATAGGCAAGCAGCGCAAGAAAACTGCCGACATTGCTCGCGGCATAAAGGAAATACGGATCTTTCGCCGCCGGATGATCGGTGCGCGCGAACCACGCCTGCAACAGCGGACCGTTCGCCGAAAGCGCGAAGAACGGCAGGCCGATTGAAACCGTGAACAGACCCAGCAGCCAGAACGCCTCGCCGGAAGCCGGCGGCTTGGTCCAGCCGCTTGCGATGCCGAGCGGCAGGAACAGGATCGCGATCAGCATGACCGCAAGATGAATCATCACGGCCTGACGGCCTTCGAGATTCTTCGTGATGAAATGCGCGTAGGCGTAGCCCGCGAGCAAAACCGTCTGGAAGAACACCATCGCAACCGACCACACCGCGGGCGTACCGCCGAGGCGCGGCAGGACCATTTTCGCGAACATCGGTTGCACGAAGAACAGAAGTGCTGCGCTCACGAAAATCGCGAACATGAAGAGCGGTAAGAGCACGCCAGCGAATTGCGCCTGCGCGGGCTTGCGCCTGACAGCCGATTGTTCGCTCGCAGCGGCAGCCTTTTTCTTCGGGGCTGGCTTATCCGCCATGACAGCCTTCATTTTTGCCGGCTTTGCGTTGACGGCATTGGATTTCTTTTTCGCGGCCGACTTCTTCTCTTTGGGAGTCTTTTTCGCGCTCATGGAAATTCCTCGAATTGCGGGCCGTGCAGGCGCAGACCCTTACCTTAGCTGCGGTGCGAAAGAACACCGATCATCACGTGATAAAATTGGGGGCTAACAGGCTTCCGGGCGGAAGGTGAAGGATCGGCGGATCATTGCGGAAGCGGAGAATCCGGTCCAGCCCCGCCACCGATGTTTCCCCCGCAGCGCGGCAAATGGCATGGAAGCCCAGTTCCGTTGCAACGCCGCAATAAATTCTCTGCTAATTTTTGTCCAGAGTCCGGCCAAACCGGACCATTTCCCAGGGAGCAGTTTATGTCCGAGATTTCACGCCGCACGCTTCTCACAAGCAGCACCGCCGCATTTGGAGCGCTGTCCGTCGCCCCCAGTTTTCTCGAAGGATTTTTCTCCTCCGCAATGGCACAGTCTCAAGGTTTCAATAAGTACAAGGTCGGCTCGATCGAGGTTGCGGGCATTGCGGATGGTGTGAACACCTTCCCGCTGCCGGACCGCTTCGTGGTCAACCAGCCCAAGGAAGAAGTGCAAAAGGCACTCGCGGCGGCGAAGCTCGGCACTGAAAATCTTTCGGTCCCGTTCAATCCCTTCGTGTTCAGAAACGGCGACCGCGTTGTGCTGATCGATACCGGCATGGGCCCGGCCGCGAACGAGAAAACGCCCGCCGTCGGCAACACGGTGAAAAACCTCACCGCCGCGGGCTACGACCCGTCGAAGATTACCGACGTCGTGATTTCCCACTTCCACGCCGACCACATCAACGGTCTTCTGAACGGCGCCAACCCGACCTATCCGAACGCGCAGGTCTGGGTACCTGCCGCGGAGTGGAAATACTGGACCGACGAAGGCGAATTGAGCCGCGCTCCCGACGCGCGCAAGAGCGCGTTTGCAAACGTGAAGCGCGTCTTCGCGGATGGTCTCAAGAATAAGGTCACACAATATGAGCACGGCAAGGAAGTCGTGCCGGGCCTCACCTCGATGGCTACACCCGGCCACACGCCGGGTCACACCTCCTATGTTCTTGCCTCCGGCAACGACAAGCTGTTTATCCAGTCCGACGTTACGAACGTACCTTCGCTGTTCGTTACCAATCCGGGCTGGCACGCAATGTTCGACCAGGATGCGAAAATGGCGGAGGAAACACGGCGCAAGGCTTATGACATGGTCTCAGCCGAAAAGATGCGCGTGCAGGGCTTCCACTTCCCGTTCCCGTCGCTCGGCCGCATCGAAAAGACCGCGACCGGCTACAACCTCATCGCGGCGTAAGCAAAAGCGAATTAAGAATGAGAGGCCGCCGGAAACGGCGGCCTTTTTATTCGCCGAGAAAACTTTCCTCGTAATGCTCGACCACCGGAAACGGCTCGTAGAAGTGGTGCAATGCTTCGCGCCACTTCTGATAGCGGCCGGACTGACGAAAGCCGACGGTATGGTCTTCGAGTTTTTCCCAACGCACCAGCAACAGATAAGCGTTCGGCCGTTCGAGACAGCGCCGCACCTCGATGCCGATAAAGCCGGGCGTTGCCGCAATCAGCGGCTTCGCGGCACGCATCGCGCGCTCGAACACCCCCTCCTGCCCCGGCTTCACGTTCAGGACCGCAGCTTCCAGAATCATTTCCACGCTCCCTTCTTTCGCGCGTGATAGGTCAGCGCGAGTGCCACGCAATGCGCGAGCGCTTTCTCGTCGGGCTTCTTCTTTGTATCGAGCAGAATCGCGCGATTGCCTTCGTAAGCGAATTTCCTCGGATAGAATTCGCGGAAGGCCGGTACCAGTCCGGTCTGGCAATGAAAGTAGATCGCATACTTCTCATCGCTGCCTTTGATCCGGTCGATGCGTATGGTGCTGCCGCTACCGCTCGCGCTCGTCAGGTAACTCGGCTGGCCCCACTTCAACGTTTCTTCCAGCACGCCGACGCCTTCGGTCTTCGCTGCCGTTTTCAGGATCAATCGGCGTAGCGCGAGCAATGCCGCGCGCAATTTCGCGGGGTATGCGCGAAACACGGCGGCAACTTCCCGCGGAGGCTCTGCGTTCGCTTTCTTGCGCATGATCTTCTTTGAGGATTCCTGCTGATTCCGCGCGATTCTCGCCCGGCGCGCTCGCGATGTCTTGCGGAGAATTGACTCTGCCGCGTTTCCTACGTTTAGATGAAGGCTGATGACGGTGTTCTTTGCTGCGAAAGCCGCAAGGGACATGGGAATATGGTGAGGCCGCGTTCTGGCCGAATCCATAGCTGCCCCCGCAACTGTAAGCGGTAGCCCTCGCTTCAAGTGCCACTGGACGAAAGTCTGGGAAGGCGGAGCGAGACGCAACGACCCGCAAGCCAGGAGACCGACCGCATCAGTCACCCTACCGGCGCGCGGGGCGTGCGATCGGTGCGGCTATCCGCAGCGGTGACACGTGAAGACGTGAACCGTTGCGGGGGCGCAGGTGGGGCTGCATCTCGACAAGGCTGACCGGACGAACGGGGCATTGCGCTCCGTGCTTTCGCGCGCCTCCGCGACCAGAAAAATCGCTGGAGGCTATCCATGTTTCGACACTCGCGCATAAGTGCGCTCGCGCTACTCGCGCTTCCTTTTTCTCTATCATCGGCTTTCGCACAAACGGCCGCGCTGCCGGAAACCGTCATTTCCGCGAACCAGGTGCCGCAGCCCGCCGATCGCGTCGGCGCAAGCGTTACCGTGCTGAAAGGCGACGAGTTGCGCGCACAGGGCGTCGAAACGGTCGCCGACGCACTTCGCATGGTGCCGGGTGTGCATGTGCAGACTTCCGGCTCCAAGGGCTCAATCACGCAAATCCGCATTCGCGGCGGCGACGCCAATCACGTGCTGGTGCAGATCGACGGCGTACCGACCAATCGCCTCGACGCCGGCGATTTCGACTTCGCGGATTTCCTGGTCGACGACATCGACCGCATCGAGGTCATTCGCGGACCGCAATCCGGCATTTACGGCGGCAATGCCCATACCGGCGTCATTTCGATCTACACGAAATCCGGACGTGGACTAAAAAAGCCGGAACTGACGCTCCGCACCGAAGGCGGCACGCAAAGAAGCCACTGGCTATCCGGCACGCTCGCGCATCACACCGGTGCGTTCTACAGCGCACTCTCGTTTCAGCATCGCGAAACCGACGGCTTCAGCATCTCGCCGCTAGGCAACGAGAAGGACGGACACCGCGCTTTCCTCTTCAATGGCAAAGCCGGCATCGACATTTCCGAACATCTGAATATCGAAGGCGTCCTACGCCACGTAAATCGCAAGGCGCAACTTGATCCCGAAAACAATATTCCCCTGCCCGACGGCTATGGCGTCGACACCTTCGAGCAGACCAATGCGCGCCTGAACGCAACGCTGAATTCGTTCGGCGGCAAGCTGGTCCAGCGCTTCGGCATATTCAGCACCGATCTGAACTATTCGAACTACAACGCATTTTTTGGACCGCCGCCTTTCACTACCGCGGGCCAAACGCGCGGCGGCGACTACAAGGCGTCGATTCAATACGCGACCGGCGCGATCTCGAATACCTCGACCTTGGTGCTCGACTATATCGACGAGCGATTCCAGACGAGTTTCGGCGACGACGCGCAACGCAATCGCTTCGGCACCGCCTACGAGCATATCTTCGATTTGCCCACCGGCACCTCGATCTCGGGCGCGCTCCGCAAGGACTTCAACGACAAGTTCGCGGATTACGTTACCTGGCGTATCGCCGTCTCGCAGCGCCTGTTTTCCGGAACGCGCATCCATTCCGCGGTCGGCAAGGGCGTGACACTGCCGAACTTCAACGAAATGTTCTCGACGGCGCCGAACTTCATCGCAAACCCGAACCTCCAGCCAGAGTCTTCGATCGGCTGGGACATCGGCGTGGAACAGATGCTATGGAACGGCCTGTTCGTCTTTGACGCGACCTATTTCAACTCGCGCTTCGAAGACCGCATCGCGCGCGTTGCCGTTGTCGGCGGCATCTCGGCGGCGAACATCGCGGGCATCTCGCCGCGCCAGGGTCTCGAACTGACCGGCAAGCTAAATCCGTGGACGTGGCTGACGCTGGAAGCGACTTACACCTACACCGACGCGGAAACGCCCGCCGGCATCGAGGAAGTCCGCCGCCCGAAGAACGCGGCGTCTTTCACGGCGACCTATCGCGCGCCGGACAACAAGACCCGCGCGAGCGTCATCGTCACGCATAACGGGAAGATGCGCGACGAATTCTTCCCGCCGCCGTTCTTTGCCACCACCTCGACAATTCTCGGAAGCTATACGCTCGTCAACGCGATCGTGACTTATCAGGTTAATCCGAGCACGCAGTTCTATATCCGCGGCGAAAATATCCTCAACGAAAAGTATGAGGAGATTTACAGCTATCGCTCGCCGGGCGCGTCCGCCTATATCGGTCTACGCGTGAAGCTTGGCGAACTGAACCCGCCGCTTCAATAAATGACAATAGCCGGCCCTCGCGGGCCGGCCATTTTTTTATCTTGCGTCTTGTCTTAGACCCCCTGCCCGTTCGACTCCGCGACGATCCATTGCGCGTAAGCAGCGTCCCCGCCTTCGGTCGGCAGAAACAGGATGGCGGGCGTGTCGTATGCATGGCCGCGCTTAACTTCGGCTGCGACCGCGTCCTTCTGCGCGTCTCGCGTCTTGATGATCATCACGATCTCGTCGGCCTGCTCGACCTTGCCCTGCCAGCGATAGATCGAGCGCATTTGCGGCAGGATATTCACGCAGGCCGCCAGACCTTTCTCGACCAGTAACCGTCCCGCGCGCTCCGCCTCGACAAGCGAAGGATAGGTCGTATAGACGAGAACCGGCCGTTCCATTGCCGCACTCCTGTTTAAGCGTAACCCTGCGTATTCCGATGACCGACGCCACACCACGCTACGACAAGATCGCTTTCGTCGCGAGCAGCGCGCCGGATGCGATCGCCGCGCGCGAGCGGCTCGCGAAGGAGTACGGCGACGCGCCGGAAAGCGACGCGAATGTCGTGGTCGCGCTCGGCGGCGACGGCTTCATGCTCCAGATGCTGCATCGTTTCCGGGACACCGGAATTCCGATCTTCGGCATGCATCGTGGCACCATCGGCTTCCTGATGAACGAGTTTCGCGAAGAAGGCTTGCGCGAACGGCTCGCGGAAGCCGCCCGCAGCGTGATCCACCCGCTGATGATGGAAGCGACCGACGTGAACGGCGTCGTACACCGCGCGCCTGCGCTGAACGAAGTCTCGCTGCTGCGGCAATCCTATCAGGCCGCGAAGCTCCGCATCACCATCGACGGCAAGGTGCGGATGGAAGAACTGATCTGCGACGGCATGCTGGTCGCAACCCCGGTCGGCTCGACCGCCTATAACCTCTCCGCCCACGGCCCGATCCTGCCGCTGGCGGCGCCCTTCCTCGCGATCACCCCGATCAGCCCCTTCCGCCCGCGCCGCTGGCGCGGCGCGCTGGTGCCCGATCGCGCCCGGATCGAGATCGAGATCAGGGAGAAGGACAAGCGTCCGGTAAACGCGGTCGCGGACCATTTCGAGGTCCGCTCGGTCGTGCGCGTGAAGGCCTGGATGGATACCGCCTCCTCGGCGGTGATGATGTTCGACCCCGGCCACAGCCTCGATGAGCGCATCCTGAACGAGCAGTTCGGCTATTAAGCCCAGATCGGCCATTTCAACCGAAAATTAAGCCTGCGGCCCCCTAATGGCCGGCGGTATCCGCGTTCGGCTCGTCCTGGAGCCACGGAGTCCAGGCGACCATGATCCGGATCGACTTCAACCGTCTCAAGTTTCTGGTGATAGACGATAACGCCCACATGCGGCGCATCGTCCGCCAGCTTTTGCACGGCTTCGGGTCACGCGAGATCTTTGAAGCCGAAGACGGCGCAGCTGGCCTCGAGATTTTCACCGCGCAGAAGCCCGACATCGTGATCACCGACTGGGCCATGCCGGTCTATGACGGCATCGAGTTCACCAAGACGGTCCGCAATTCCAATTCGCCGGTGACGCGCTTCGTGCCGATCATCATGCTCTCGGGTCATTCCGAGAAGCGCTGCGTGATGGAAGCGCGCGACGCCGGCGTGACCGAGTTTCTGACCAAGCCCGTCGCCGCGAAATCGCTCTACGAGCGCATCCTGAGCGTCGTGCTCTCGCCGCGGCCCTTCATCCGTACCAAGGATTATTTCGGCCCCGACCGCCGCCGCACCGTGAATGCGAAATATTCCGGGCCCGAGCGCCGCAAGGGCACGGCGGACGCGGAAATTATCGAAGTCGCGCCGATCGACAATCGTCTGCAGCAACAGCGCAAGCAAGCCGAAGCCGCTTCGCAGCGGCCCGGGAACGCCGCGTAGGCAAGCGGGTTAGGAAGCCAGCCATGACGCAGCAGCCCCAGCAGCCGCAGACGGACCAGAATCCGCCGGAGAAACGCTTCGACGACCATTCGGTCATTGTGCCGCCGCACAAACTCAAGAGTGTCGTGAAGCAGACCCGCGAGCCGGGCCATATCGACATGTCCGTGGTCGCCAAAGCCGAAGCCGCACTCGGTGAACTCAAAAGCGAATTCGGCGCTTGGATGAAGGACGAGTGCGACCGCATCCATGCGGCGCGCAACCTCATCCACGAAAAGGGGGTGACCCGCGCCACCGCCGACGGGCTGTTCATGCCCGCGCATGACGTCAAGGGCGGTGCTGCGACCCTCGGCTATCCGCTCGCCGAACGGCTCGCGACCAGCCTGTGCCGTTTACTCCGCCACGCGCCTGACCCGTCAAAGATTTCGCTCGGCGTGATCGATCACCATGTCGATGCGATCCGCGCGCTGGTGCGCGAAGAAGTACACGACGGCCTCAATCCTTACGGTCTCGAGATCGCGGAAAGTCTCGCGGTCATGGTCGAGCAGTTTCTCGCCGCTGAAATGAAAGACGGTTACGCCGCGATCGCCGGCGATGCGGCGCCCCGCATCGCGCTTCCCGAAAAGAAATAGCGGTTTCGCTTACGCCGCCGCGACCAGATCGGCTGTGAAATGGCGTGCTTCGTCGCGTGCCGCTTCCGCCGCGAAGCGGCGCAGGAGCGCGTAGAGTTCATCAAGTTCGCCGAAAGACTCCGGTGCGTAGCGTGCGATCACCTGCTCGACCATGCCACGGCCAAGTGCCGAATAGCCGGGCGCGCCGGCGAAGCCCATCTCGTGCACGACCTCGATCGCCGCGCGGAAGGCACCATAAGCACCCTGCGGCAGCCCCGCCTTTTCGAACAGCGCACGGAAGCCGTGGCCCGAACGATCGGCGAGAATCGAAGAGATGCGCCGCGGCGAGAGGCCGGAAAGCTCGGAAAGCGAGTCGGTCAGGAAATGCGTATTACCCGAAAGCAGCGCGCGCATGAGCAGCGCGCCGGTCAATTGTCCGGTCTGCGCGAGATGGCGGACGAGTGCCGCCACTTGCTCCGGCGTCTGCCCGGCCGCGATGGCAACGGTCGCTCGGTCGCAGGCTTCGCGCGCGACCGTCTTGGCGCGGGCTTCCGGCAGCCATTCCTTGTGCGCGACGAAACGCGCGAGCGTCTCGGCGAGGATCGCAACCAGCGCCTGCCGCGTTTCCGTCGGCAGGTCTTCACGCGCGAGCAGCTCGTCGCGGATCGCGGCAAGGTGTCCGTGGCGCTCGGCGATGCGCGCGAGCGCGGCACCCGTGAGATCGGCCGCGGAATTTTCTAACAGCACGAGACAGGCGGAGGCCGAACCGACTTCTGCAATCGCGGCAGCGACCGCGCGCGAAATCAGTTCGCGCGATGCGATCGCAAGCTGCAACCGTTCCTTCCCGCTCGCCGCGAGATCGACCAGTTCGACGTCTAAGAGCGCGGGCGAGCGCTCAGCGACGATTTCCGCGATGTCGAGCTGGTCCTGCGTGAGACCGAGCAGCACCGTGCGCGGCGCGTATTCGGACGACGCGAGCGACTCCGCGAGCGCGCGGCGCACCAGCACTGAGGGATCGTCTAGCAGTACCGTCATCGCCGCTTCCGCGGCCAGGCGGTCGCCACTCGAAAGTTCGGAATAAAGATAAGCGCGCGCGAGTGCGCTGGTCGCGTCCGCTCGTTCTTCTGGTGGCGCCGTCTGGATCCACATCAGAAACTGGCGAACGATCATACCGGCCCCACGCGAATTGAGTTCGCGATAAGCCTAGGCACGCCCGCTTAACAAAGCGTTCACCTAGAATTTTCAGGATTCGTTAACGGTTGAAACGCGGCTCAGGTAGTGCGGCGCAAGAACGGATTGACCCCGCCCCACAGCGAGCGGACGTCCTGCGAGATCGGATCGACCGGTCCGTTCTGGAACAGGCCACGGAAGATCGGCGCGTCGTTCTGCGGCTGCGGCGCGGTATAGGCGAGCGTCGCGGTGTTCTGCGTCTGTGCGACCGGTGGCACGGCCGCGGCATTGCTGAGCGCAACCACCCGCGTTTTGGTCGTAACCGTTGGAACGAATGCGGTCGCGGTGTTGTTCGCGGTCACCGGCTGCAATTGCCGAACGGCGTTCGCGGGCTGGCTGCGTTGCGGCAGGAAGAGCGACGCAATCCGGTTCAGCAAATTCGGGATCGGCGAATTGTTCTCGTCCGGCGCGCGCGGGTTGGTGATCTGGAGATTGGCGACAACCGCCGCGGGCGCGACGTTCTGGATATTGTCGTGTTTGGCGACAAGACCGCGATAGGTTTCTTCCACGCTCTTCGCGCCGTTCGGTCCGTAGAAGATGCTCTTGTTTGCGCGCGCGGCTTCCGGGAATGCGCTCGCGGCGGACGCATTCGGATTGGTTGCGCGCAATTGCAGAAAGCGCTTCGCGCCGTTCGCGCCGAGGAAGTGCGCAATATAGAGTTCGCCCGAAGTCGGCTGGCGGCCCAATACGGTCTGGATTTCCTGCGCGTTGCGCCGGGAAAAGGCGGCCGCCATGTTCGCCGCGATCTCCGGATTTTTGCGAAGCGCCAGAATTTGCGCCCGCACCGCGGGATCGCGGACGAAATACTGGCCGTCCGCGGTCTTCTCGATCTGGTTCGCCTGCGCCTGCAAGCCGAACGCCGGCCCGTCTTCCTTCACGGTCGCAAGCCAGGTCGTGTCGATGAACTGGAACAGCCCCACCGCGGAAGAAGTCGGCGCCTGCGCCGATGGATTGAGCGCGGATTCGCGATACGCCGTTTTCAGGAGATAATCGAAGGAAATGCCGGTCTGCTGGCTCGCGCTTCGGATCGCGGCGGTGACGCGTTCACCCGTATTCAGGAGCGAGTCGAGCAGCATGGCGTCCGGTCTCCGGGGTCTTCGGGCCGCGACTCCCCTCGCGGAAAGACCCGCTTGGAACTTGGCGTCTTATGGTAAACGGAACCTTAACGACGCAATCCGGGAGAGAAACGATGGTATCGGACGCGGCCCGCCACCCCCGCGGCGGCATGTATTTCGAGGACTTTCAGGCAGGCCAGACGATGGAGCACCGCCTGCGGCGCACCGTCACCCAGATGGACAACATGCTGTTCTCGAACATGACCCTGAACCCGCAACCGCTCCATATCGACCGCGAGTTCTGCGAAAAGGAAACCCAGTGGGGCCAGCCCTTGATGAACTCCCTCTTCACGCTCGGGCTGATGATCGGCATTTCGGTGAACGACACCACGGTCGGCACCACGATCGCTAACCTCGGCATGACTGACGTGAAATTCCCGAACCCCTTGTTCGAGGGCGACACCGTCAACGTGACCACGGAAGTCTTGGGCAAGCGCGAGTCAAAGTCGCGGCCCGACGCCGGCATCGTCGACTTCCACCACCGCACCTTTAATCAGGACGGCAAGCTGGTCGCCGAATGCAAGCGGCAGGCCTTCATGCTGAAGCGCAAAGTAAACGTCTGATGCGTTCCTACCTTTTCGTTCCCGGAGACGCGCCGCGCAAACTCGAAAAGGGTCTGGCGAGCGGCGCGGACGCGCTCCTGCTCGATCTGGAAGACTCGGTCGCACCGGATAACAAGCCGAAAGCGCGCGAGATTGTGCGCGATTACCTGAACGCGCATATCGGCAAGAGCGCCCGCCCGCGCCTGTTCGTGCGCGTGAACGCGCTCGATACCGGCATGACGGATGCCGACCTCGATATGGTGATCGCAGCAAAGCCGGACGGCATCCTGTTTCCGAAAAGCCGCAACGGCGGCGATGTCGTTCATCTCGACGCCAAAATCACCGCGCGTGAGGCGCTCTACGACATCGACGAAGGTGCCACGCGCATTCTTGTGCTGGTCACCGAAAGCGCGCAGGCGTTGTTTGGGCTTCACAACTATCGCGGTTCGAGCAAGCGCCTCGACGGCATGACTTGGGGAGCGGAAGATTTATCCGCCGATCTCGGCGCGGAAACGAACAGAAACGAAAAAGGCGACTACACCGATCCCTATCGCCTCGCCCGCGCACAATGTTTGATTGCGGCGGTCGCAGCGGAAGTGGCGCCGATCGACTCGATCTATCCGAATTTCCGCGACCCGGAAGGGCTACGGCGCGAGACGCTGGAAGGCCGCCGCGACGGCTTCACCGGCAAGATGGCGATCCATCCCGATCAGGTCGCGGTCATCAACGAGATTTACACGCCGGGCGCGGAAGAAATCGGGAAAGCGCAGCGGCTCGTCGATGCCTTCAAGGCCGCCGACAACGCCGGCGTCATTTCGCTCGACGGCCAGATGTACGACCAGCCGCACCTGAAACGCGCGCAGAGACTCTTGGCGCGCGTCGCTAAATAATCAGCGCCGCTTCTCGTCGGGGCGCACCATCTGGAACAGCTCGGTCACGACCGAGTAGTCGCGATAGCCGAGCCGCGCGATTGGTTTCAGCGCCGCCGCGTTCAAAATTCCGTTCTCGATATATTTCTCGTCGATATGCACGCCGACGACTTCGCCGAAGGTGACATAGTTATCTCGTAGGCTTCCGTCCGCGCCGCGCATCTGCACGATCTGGGTCGCCTTGCACTCCAGCGCACACGGGCTTTCCGCAACGCGCGGCGGCTTCACGAGCTTCGACGGCGCCTGCGTCAGCCCCGCAAGCTCGAACTCGTTCACTTCATGCGGCACGCTTTCGGAGGTTTTGTTCATCGCCTCGCGCAAATCCCAGGTCGCGAGATTGCAGATGAACTCCATCGTCTCGCTGATGTTCTGCACCGAGTCCTTGAAGCCGTCGCTCGCGAACATCACCATCGGCGGAAACGTCGCCACTCCATTGAAGAAACTGTAGGGCGCGAGATTGACGTTGCCCGCTTTGTCCATCGAGCTGATCCAGCCGATGGGGCGCGGCGCGACGATGGCTTTAAAAGGATCGTGCGGCAGGCCGTGATTGCGCTTGATCGGTTCGTAGAACATCAGAGTTTGCTCACGATCTGCGAAAGATCGGGCCGCGCGCGCTGGAAGGTCTCGCCTTTCACGCTGCCGATGTGAATGAAGCCGACGATCTGCTCGTTCTCGGCAAGTCCGAACAATTCCTTGCTCGACTTGTCGAACGCAGCCCAGCCGGTGAGCCAGTTCGCACCGAAGCCGAGCGCCTGTGCGGCGTTGAGCAAATTCATGCAGGCAGCACCCGCGGACAGAAGCTGCTCGACATCCGGCACCTTCACGTTCGGTACGATGCGGCAAACCACGGTGACGATCAGCGGGCTGCCGCCGAAGCGTAACCGCTGCTTGTCGATTTCGCCTTCGGAGGCATTCGGGTTGCCGGCGCGGAAATTCGCGGTGAGCTTTTCGACCAGTGCCGTGCGCGTTTCCTTCGGATGCACGATGAAACGCCACGGCTTCATCATGCCATGATCCGGCACACGGGCCGCGATCGTGAGCATTTCCTGAAGTTGCGCTTCGGTCGGCGCGGGCGGCACGAGGTCGGCTGCCTTGGGTGATGCACGGGTCTTGAGCAGTTCCAGCGCGTCGATCATTCGGATTCCTAGTCTCGAAAAAGCCGGGGAGCGGTAGCACGGTCGTTTGCACCGTCCAATGACGGACCGGGCAAGGCTGGACCTCCCGGCTTGCATTCAGGGGCTTCAGGACTAAAAGACCGCCATGACGCGCTTCCACGGCCTTCGCGGCCCGATTGCGGGCCTTCTGGCGCTTGTATTGAGCGCAGGCGCCGCGTCTGCCCAATTCGCGCAATTCCAGGGCCCGAATCCGCCGCCGGTGCCGCCCGCGAATATCCCGAATCCCCCGGAGCCGCAGGCCCCGCCGACGCCGCTTGCGCCGCCGCCTGCCCCGCAGCAGCAGCCGCAGACCCCGCCAGCGCCGCGCCCCGCGGCCAAGGAGAACCCGCCAAGCAACACGCCGCTTCGCTATTCGCTAACGCTCGCCGCGCGCTATTCGGCCGAAGGCCAGAACGTCAACCGCGCACTCTACTGGCGCATTTTCGTCGAACGGCCCGGCACCGCGCAGCCTCTGTTTCTCGTCACCGAGTCGAAGGACGCGCAGCCGACCTTTTCGCTGCCGCCCGGCCGCTACGTCGTCCATGTCGCCTATGGACTCGCGAGCTTCGCGCAGCGCGTGACGCTCACCGAGAACACGCGCGAAACATTGATCGTCGCCGCGGGTGGACTTCGGCTCACGGGCCGCGTCGGTGACGCGGTGATCCCGGCGGCGAAGCTGCGCTACGACGTTTACGAAGGAAATTTCCTCCAGCGCGCGAACCCCGACGGCAAGAAAAATCGCACCTCGCGCAATGAACGGCCCGCCGTCATCCGCGGCGTTGTGCCCGGCGATCTCGTGCTCCTGCCCGCGGGGAATTATTACGTGCAGTCGACCTACGGCGAAGGCAATTCGACGATTACCGCCGACGTGCGCATCGAATCCGGCCGCCTGACGGATGCGACCGTGCATCACCGCGCGGCGCAGATCACGCTACGTCTCGTGCATGCGAGCGGCGGCGAAGCGCTCGCGAACACTTCGTGGTCGGTGCTGACGCCGGGCGGCGACTCCATCAAGGAATTCATCGGCGCGTTTCCATCGATCGTGCTTGCCGATGGCGAATATGTCGCGGTCGCGCGCCACGACGGCAAAACTTATCAGGCGAACTTCAAGGTCGTCGCGGGCCGCGATCGCGAAGTCGAAGTGCTCGCGCGCCCCGAAAACGCCGCGACCACACAGCAGTCGCAGACGAAGCGGTAGCGATCAGGCCGCTTCGTCTTCCTGCTCCCGCTTCAGATCGGGCGCCAGCGATTCATCGATGAGCGCTGCGAGCGCAGCATCGAGCGGCATCGAAGTCTGCGCCTGCGAGCCAAGACGGCGGATCGAAACCGTTCGCTCCTCCGCTTCCTTCTTGCCGACCACGAGCAGCACCGGAATTTTCGCAAGCGAATGTTCGCGCACCTTGTAGTTGATCTTCTCGTTGCGAAGATCGGCTTCCGCGCGCAGACCGAGTTTGAAGGCCGCCTTCTGCACTTCGCTCGCGTAATCGTCGGCTTCCTGCGTGATCGTGCAGACCTTGATCTGCAACGGCGCGAGCCACAGCGGGAAATGCCCGGTGTGATGTTCGATCAGGATGCCGGTAAAGCGCTCAAGCGAACCGCAGATCGCGCGATGCACCATCACCGGCGTCTTCTTGCCGCCGTCGGCGTCGATATAGAACGCGCCGAAACGCTCCGGCAGGTTGAAGTCGACCTGCGTCGTTCCGCATTGCCAGTCGCGGCCGATGGCGTCGCGCAGCACGTATTCGAACTTCGGCCCGTAGAACGCGCCCTCGCCCGGATTGATCGCCGTCTTGATGCGGCCGCCGGACGCAGCCTTGATCTGCTCGAGCACCTTCGTCATCACCGCTTCGGCGTGATCCCATGACGAGTCAGCGCCGACGCGCTTCTCGGGACGTGTCGAGAGCTTCACGGTCAGTTCGCCGGTGAAGCCGAAGTCGTCATAGGTCGAGAGAATGAGATCGTTGATCTTGAGACACTCGGCAGCCAACTGATCTTCGGTGCAGAAGACATGCGCGTCGTCCTGCGTGAAGCCGCGCACGCGCAAGAGCCCGTGCATCGCGCCCGAAGGCTCGTAGCGGTGCACGATGCCGAACTCGGCGAGACGCACCGGAAGATCGCGATAGCTTTTCAGCCCGTGCTTGAAAATCTGCACATGCCCCGGACAGTTCATCGGCTTCAAGACGAAGAAGCGTTTGTCTTCCGCTTCGTCGCCCGCCGACTGCGCGGCGAACATGTTTTCGCGATACCACTCCCAGTGCCCCGACGTTTCCCAGAGCACCTTGTCTAGCATCTGCGGCGCGTTCACTTCTTCATAGTCGCCGCGCAGACGCCGCCGCATATAAGAGACGACCGACTGGAACAGCGACCAGCCTTTCGCGTGCCAGAACACGACGCCCGGCCCTTCTTCCTGAAAATGGAAGAGATCCATCTCGCGCCCGAGCTTGCGGTGATCGCGTTTCTCCGCCTCCTCGAGACGATGGATGTAATCGTCGAGCTGCTTCTGATCCGGCCAAGCCGTGCCGTAAATGCGCGTCAGCATCGGATTGTTCGCGTCGCCCCGCCAGTAAGCGCCCGCCACCTTCATCAGTTTGAAGGCGTTACCGACCTTGCCGGTCGAAGGCATATGCGGACCGCGGCAGAGATCGAACCATTCGCCCTGCTTGTAGATCTTCAGTTCCTGATCGGCGGGGATGCTTTCGACGAGTTCGACCTTGAAGTTCTCGCCTTTGTCGCGGAACACCTGTTTCGCCTTGTCCCGCGTCCAGACTTCTTTCGTGAAAGGTTTGTCCCGCGCGATGATCTCGCGCATCTTCTTTTCGATGGCGGGAAAATCTTCCGGCGTGAACGGCTGGTTGCGGAAGAAGTCGTAATAGAAGCCGTTCTCGATCGACGGACCGATGGTGACCTGCGTGCCGGGAAACAGTTCCTGCACGGCTTCGGCCATCACATGCGCGGCGTCATGCCGGATCATTTCCAGCGCGCGCGGGTCCTCGCGCGAGATGAATTCGATCTTCGCATCGCGATTGATCGGATCGGTGAGGTCCATGACCTCGCCATCGAGCGCCATCGCAATGGTGCGCTTGGCGAGCGAAGGCGAAATGCCCTTCGCAATATCCAATCCAGAAATGCCGTTTTGAAATTCGCGGCGTGCGCCGTCGGGAAAGGTCAGCGTGATCATTTTGTCCTCCTGCTCACTCCTGCGAACGAGCGCAGGTAAGCCATTACTGAACCGGATAACCGTTTCGCTAATCACAGTCCAGCGCCTAGTTGGCATTGCCGCACGAGCGGCCATTCCCTACCCTTCGAACCATTCGCAGTTGGGGGACAGCGAATGGCACCGAAAAAGAAAGCCGTGACGGCGAAAGCCAAGACGCACAAACGCAGCGGCGGGTTTTGGACCGACGTCGGTTATTTCTGGCACGGCGCGCTGGATTTCGCGCTCGTAATTTGGGTCCTTCGCGTGCCTGTCTTTTTCACGGCGTTCGGATTCCTAATTCTTCTTCTCGTGCCGCAGGCACAAGACCTTCTGGTCAATACTGCCGACAACATCACCGACGGAAATGCAGGCGCATTGATTGCATTTGTGGCCCTACTCGTGGCGGTGTGGGCCGCGCCAATGCATTACGTGTCGCGTTTGCTGCTCGACACGGATTTGCGGCTCGGTAAACATGCGAAGACGTTGCGCGGAGGCCGCGCGAGTTTTCTGAAGGGCGTCGAAAGATGTATGCCGCGCCTACTGGGTCTCTGCGCATTCGTGGCGATGTTCTTCGCCTGTATCCGCGCCAACAGTAATCTGCCCGACCTTTCCCGGATTGGCGTCGATGCGGGACCGATTCAACGAAACCTGTATTTGATTATGGCGGCGCTGGTCGTCCTCGCGGCCGTGTTCTTCATCTACACGCTCAAGCGCGATGACATTGCCAAAAGCAGATTTGCCGCTTTTATCGAACGGGCCGCGAACCGGCTATTGCTGCTCTTGCACATTGAAGGCCTGGCCCATTGGCTGCCTTCGCGCGCGAAAATCCGGGCACGCAACTCGGGACCGATATTTCTGATCCTGATTTCGCTCGCGTTCTGCGTTCTGCCGCTGTTTTTTCCCGCATACGCGGCCAAGCTCATTCCTCTCGCGCTATTCATACCTTTTGTGATTGGCGGCTGGCTTCCGATCTTGAGCCTGCTCTCCGGAATCGGACGCCGGCTGAGAGTTCCTTTCATCACGATCGTTCTGGCGATCCTTTGGCTCGGTCCGGCGTTCCTGGGCGAGGGTTACGACGTCCGGCAGATCGAGACCACCGCCCGGATTCAAAAACTCAAGCAAGACAAATCGGTGCCTGAGCCCGATCTCCTGCGCTCGATGCCGCTCTCTGAAGCGCTCGATCTCTGGATGCGCGCCAACCGCTGCGCGAATGACGCTGCCGCATGTCCTCGGCCGATTCTTATCGTCGGGTCCGGCGGCGCCAGCCGCGCGGGCTTTTTTACCGCTTCGACAATCGGCGCTTTGCTGGACAGCAGATATTACAAGCACGATGCCCAAAGCACGCCGCACGGATTAACGCCGCAAGAAATTCAGAAGCGGATTTTCGCTTTCTCGACCGTATCCGGCAGTTCGGTCGGCGCCGTCATGACCGTGTCCGCGATGGCGGCAGCCGACGGCTCAATGTCACAACCATGCAGGGCGAAAAGTTACGCGCAGTATTGGCACGGATTTCCGCAAAAGGACCGCGAAATTACCAGCTGGCGCGATTGTCTCGAGGCTCTGATGAGCGCGGACTATCTGACGCCGACTTTCTCGGGCTTCATGTTTCGCGACGTGTTCCGGATTTTCAGCTTCCTCGGCGGCCTGCGGGATCGCGCGACGCTGCTCGAAGAATCATGGGAACGCCATTTCGAGGACATGATCGCAAACCCGAAGAACGAAGGCGCGCTCGCCTGCGCCGGCTCGCTCGAATGTCCGTTCCGTTCGCTCCGGCCGACCAGAACGCGATGGCTGCCGCTGCTCGTGCTGAACGGAACGTCGGTCACCACTGGCCAGCGCATCGTAACCAGCGTTCTGGAGTGGCCCGCCAGAAACGATCCGCCGCAGGAGCAGAATCCAAAGCAATCGAGGGGTATCTGCGGCAAACCCGAACGCGAGTATCCCTGCGCGATGTTTCAAAGCACTTTTCTTTTTCATTGGCTCGCCAACGCGAGACCGTTCGAAAAGGATATTGCTATCAGCACTGCTGCGCTCAACTCGGCGCGTTTCCCGCTGATCTCTCCGCCGGGAGAAATTTATAACTGCGCGAAAGATGGCGAAGGGTGCCCGAAGAGAAAAATGCAGGATCGGGTCGTCGATGGTGGCTATTTCGAAAACTACGGCGCGCTGACCGCGCTCGAACTCGTCACGGCGATTCAGGCACTGCGGCCGGGGTTGGCTCCATTCATCCTTACGCTTACCAACGATCCCGAAATTCCGCTCGGGTTTGACGCAAGCCACGCGCCGGGCACGGAAAACGCGCTTGCGATCGACGTTATAGGACCTGTGGACGCAATCGTGAACGCACGAAGCGCAGCGGGTTACATAACGCTGGTCGGCATTGAGACCGCGATGCGGCCCAACATGAGCAAGACCTGCGCTCCCAACAGCGCGTACTTGCGCGTTTTTCCGCAGTTGCGAATTAAAACGCAGAAAGGGATGACTCAAAAGTCAAATCCCGGCGTTGATGATATCGAGGTAGGAGAGCGCCGCGCGCTGTCGATGAGTTGGTGGCTGTCGCGTCCGGTGCAGCGCTATCTGAATAAGCAGGTGCCACTGAACTCAAACGGCTGCGGAAACAATCTCTTCTGCATCGAAAATCAGGCGGAGATAAAAGCTTTCATGACTCACGCCTTGATAAAACCGGATGGCTGCTCAGGTACGCCGAGCGGAAATTCGATTGCAATCATGGTTGAAACGATTCTCAGAATAAGCGACTCGGTGCAGAAGTCTTTCGGACCAAGACAATCGGACGGCATTACGAAGAAGAATTAGCGTCGCTGCCCCACTTCGCCGCCGGCACTTCGTTCGTGCCGCGCCAGCGTCCGTAGCGCCACGGCATATACCAATGCGCGCGGGCCGGTAAAGCGCCGGGCACGAAATCGAGCCCCGAGGTACCGAACGGACCGCAGCGGCAGAAGCGCGCGAGTGTCATCCAGCCGCCCGCCCAGAGCCCGTAGCGGGCGAGCGCTTCGTCACCATACTCGGAGCATGTCGGCAAATGCCGGCAGCGAAAGCCGATCAAGGGCGAAAGCGTGTAGCGGTAGCCCTTGATGAGCGCCCTTCCCGCCTGCCGCGGTGCGCGGGCGGCGGCGTCGAACAGCGTGTCGAGATCGGTCGCCATCATCCCGAAACGGGTGTCAGCCCCGGCTCGTATTCGCCATCGACCAGAATGAAGGCCATCCGGCAATTCTTCCCCGAACGGTTTTTCCAGGCGTGGATGGTGCCGTTCTGGACGACGACATCGCCCGCCTTCAGATCAACTTCCGTGTCGTCGAGTAACAGCGTGACCTCGCCTTCGAGCACGATGCCGTAGTCGACCGATTTTGTGCGGTGCATGAATTGATGCCGCTCATAGAGCTTCGGGTCGGTCACCGGATGCAGGCCCATCAGTTCGAACAACTTGCCCGCGAGCTCCATCGGCGGCTTGGGCTTGTTCGGATCTTCCGGTGGAAAATCGATGACGCGGATGATGGTGCCGTTCACAGGCGGCGGCACGCGCACGGGACGATCTTTTGTGGGGTCGCTTTTCGCCGCGATCTTCGCGGGCGCGCCTTGCGTATTCCAGACTTCGTAGAACGCGAGCCCCGGTGTCTCGGGGCGTGCAAAAACGACCGGCGGTTGCCCGTCCTCTACGACAATGGCTTTGCCGTTCGCATCGTGACCGGTGACGACCCTGCGCATTTTCGGCGCCATCGTGTTTCCCCTTGTCTCACGGGCCTATTTGCCCTGTTTCTTCTCGATCTGGCCGATCGCATCGACCACCGCGTCGAAGGTCAAGAGCGTCGAAGCGTGCCGTGCCTTGTAGTCGCGCACCGGCTCCAGCACCTCGAGATCGGCCCACTTGCCGGAGGGCGCCGGCCCGTTCTCTTTGAGCATTTTGTACATCTGCTCGCGGATGTCGCGCAGCTCGGCGGCGGTCGCACCGACGACATGGCGCGCCATGATCGAGGACGACGCCTGCCCGAGCGCACAGGCCCGGACGTCGTGGGCAAAGTCGGTGACGGTATCCCCGTCCATCTTCAGGTCGATGGTCACGGTCGAACCGCACAACTTGGAATGGGCGGTCGCCGAGGCGTCCGGCTGGGCCAGCCGGCCGCTCCGGGGAATGTCCGCAGCCAACTCCAGGATGCGGCGGTTATAGACATCGTTCAGCATGCCTAGTCCTTAGCCTTACTCCGCGAATTTGCCGCAATCCAACACCAGATTTACTTACGACTTGCGGGAACTATTGTACGGGGGTGCAGGTTCTTTCGGGTGCTGACCGCCCATAGAAGGCGGAAGGTTTCGGGAAACTGCCATAAGGGCGTCATTCGCGGGTCGAATTCCCCGGAAAAATAAGACCGAAGATGCTGGGTTGGAAGGCGCCCGGCAGCCGGGAAGAGATGTGCCTCCTGCATAGCCGCCCCTCCGCCCGGAGGCCGGACTGCAAAATGGAAAAGCCAGCCGGACGACGGGCGTCGCCGGCACGAATGGAGAAGACCAAGATGGATGCCGTCGTCACGTCGCTGCACAAGCAGCCGGATGCAGCACCCGAACTCGCTCCGGTAAAGCGTCCCTCGCGCGATGAAGCGGAGGCCGCAGTACGCACATTGCTCGCCTGGATCGGCGAGAACCCCAGCCGCGAAGGCCTGCTCGATACGCCGCGCCGCATGGTGAAGGCCTATGAGGAAGTTTTCGGCGGCTACGGCGAAACGCCTGAAGAAATTCTTGGCCGCACCTTCGGCGAAATCGGCACGTTCGACGATCTCGTCGTCGTGCGCGACATTCCGTTTTTCTCGCACTGCGAGCACCATGTCATGCCGATGATCGGCAAGGCGCATGTTGCTTACTTCCCGGTCGACCGCGTGGTCGGCCTGTCGAAGTTCTCGCGCCTGATCGAAATCTTCGGCCGCCGCCTGCAGACGCAGGAGCACCTCACCTCGCAGATCACCGACGCGATCGACGAGCACCTGAAGCCGCGCGGCTGCGCCGTGATGATTGAGGCCGAGCATATGTGCATGGCGATGCGCGGCGTGCAGCGTCAGGGCGTGTCGACCGTCACCACCCAGTTCACCGGCGTCTTCCGCGACGATCCGGCCGAACAGGTCCGCTTCTTCACGCTGGTGCGCGGCAGCCGCAAGGACTGAGCCGCAAAAGTAGCAAGGATAGAAACGGGCCCTTCGCGGGCCCGTTTTTCTTTTGCGTGTTAGAACCTGCTTACAGCTTTCAGGACGATTCCGATGCACGACAAAGAACTCGAAGAAGGCACTGCCCTCGCCCCGCGCTTCGACGCGAACGGGCTAATCTCCGCCATCGTCACCGACGAGAAATCCGGCGAAGTCTTGATGCTCGCGCACATGAATGCGGATGCGCTCGCGCGCACCATCGAGACGCGCGAAGGCTGGTTCTGGTCGCGCTCGCGCAAGAGCCTCTGGAAGAAGGGCGAGACGAGCGGCAACGTGCTGCGCGTGTCCGAAATGCGGATCGACTGCGATCAGGACGCGGTGCTGCTTAAAGTTGCTGTGACAGGCGACGGCAAGACCTGCCACACCGGCCGCCGCTCCTGCTTCTATCGCAAGGTCCCGCTCGGAGGCGCAAACCCGGCGCTAACCTTCGGCTAAAGCTACACTTTCATGACGCGATCCTGCCAAGGTTTGCCGCTACGTCATTGCGGCGCAGCGACGATTCCGCAGGACTTTCAGGAACTTCGCGGGCAGCTGTAGCGTTCTGGGTACCAGCCATGTTCTTGAATGTTTTTAACCGCAAGTCTCCCGAAAATTCCGACCGCAACATTTCCGTAGACCGGCAGGAGCCGAAAGCCTCCACGCCGCGCATCGGCCTCGCGCTCGGCGGCGGCGCTGCGCGCGGCTGGGCGCATATAGGCATCCTTCGCACGCTCGAAAAAGCTGGCATCAGGCCGGACGTCATCGCGGGCACCTCGATGGGCGCGCTTGCCGGCGGCGCCTGGGCCGCGAACCGGCTCGACCAGCTTGAGGAGTTCGCGCGCTCGATGACCAAGCGGCGCATGTTCGGCTTCATGGACTGGCGCATCGGCGGCAACGGACTGATTTCCGGCGGGCGCCTTGCAAAACTGCTGGAGCTGAATTTCGGCGAGACGCTGATCGAAGACCTGCCGGTGAAATACGGCGCGATCGCCACCGAGCTTTCTTCGGGCCATGAGATCTGGCTCACGCGCGGCAACCTCATCCAGTCGATGCGCGCAAGCTACGCGCTGCCCGGCATCTTCACGCCGATCAAGATCGGCGGCCGCTGGCTCGTCGACGGCGCGCTCGTCAATCCGATTCCGGTATCCGCGGCGCGTGCGCTCGGCGCGCGCGTGGTGATCGCGGTGAATTTGCACTCCGACGTATTCGGCAAGGGCACCGTGATTCAGGATCACGACCGGACCATCGACTACGACGAGGAAGAACCGCTTCCCGCTCCGGCAACCAAGCCGCGCAATCTGTTCGGCAATGTCTTCGGGCTGCCGCGGCGGCGCATGCAGACGCCCGCCGACGGGCCGCGCGGCATTTCCGCAGTGATGATGGATGCCTTCAACATCACGCAGGACCGCATCTCGCGTTCGCGCCTCGCGGGCGATCCGCCGGACGTGATGATTTCGCCGCGTCTGGGCGGCGTCGGCCTGTTCGAATTCTACCGCGCCGAAGAGTCGATCCGCGCCGGCCAAGAAGCCGCCGAGCGTGCACTCGCCGATATCGCGGAAGCAGTCGCGGCACTCAGCGCCTGATTCAACTTAAGCAGTCGCGATATACTGCTTCAGGTGCTCGCTTTCGCGTTCCATTTCCTCGAGGCGATGTTTCACGACGTCGCCGATCGAAATCACGCCCGCGAGCTTGCCGCCGTCCACAACCGGCATATGCCGGAAACGGCCCATGGTCATGACGTACATGACCTGCTGGATGGTATCGTGGGGCCCGCAGGTTTTGACTTCGGTGGTCATCGCCGACGAAACCGGCTTTTCGAAGCGGCTGGCGTCGGTGTTTGCAAGCAGATGTACGATGTCGCGCTCGGAAAGCACGCCGAGGACTTCTCCCTGCTTGCCGGTCACGATCAGAGCGCCGATCCGCTCTTTCGTCATCACCGAGATGGCTTCGTTCAGGCACTTTTCCGGCGCGATCGTCACGACACCGGAGCCTTTCAGATTCAGAATCTTGCGAACGGTCATCGAGTCCTCCGCCAAAGGGGGCCGATAGACAACCATGATTGAGCGATTTTGGTTTCGCCGCAAGCTGCGCCGCAGCGTTCAATGGAAAGTGGGTTTTGCCACCGGATCGAACAGCGGAAACAGGAACAGGCCGGCGAGAAAACCGCCGATATGCGCCTGCCATGCGATGGTGCCTTCAGCGAACGGCGTCATCCAGTTCGTGAAGGCAAGCAGCAGGTTCATCAGGAACCAGACGCCGAGAAACACCAGCACCTGCCGGTTACGCAACGCGACAAGCAAAGGCGACGCAGGCACGCGAAACACCTCGGGACTTGAATTCCGCCACGCGCTGAGCGGCCCGCCCGCCTCGAACGCGAAGCGCATGGCCGCTGCCATCGCACCCGAGATGGCCGCCGACGCACCTACCAGCGGTGCGGTCTGCGAAGCGCTTGAAGTTTGCGTGAAGAGGTGAAGAAGCGCGCCCGCGGCGGCCGTCACCGCGAAGAAAACTAAAAACCGCACGGCACCGAAGCGCCACGCCACCGCGCTGCCGAAAGCGAGAAACCAGATCAGGTTGATGCCGAGATGCACCCAGTCGCCGTGCAGGAATGCATAGGTGACGAAGGTCCAAATGTCGGCGGGCAACCCGCCAGGAAGCAGATCCTTCAGCACGCCCGGATTGCCGTAACGCGCGGGAATGAACGCGGCCCAGAGCAGAATTTGCAGGTCGGTGTTTTCGCTGACGAACTGCCGCAGCGCATGCACTGCGATGAGGACCGCGGAGAGTGCGACAATGACGGGAGGAAGATTGAACACCGGCTCGCGGCGGCGCTGCGCTTCCAACGGAAAATTCTGGTAATTCACCGCCCTCCCTTAGAGGGCGCGGCTGCCATCGGCAAGGTTCCGCCGATTTTAGGCAAATGCGCAAAAGAATTGGCCCGCGAAATCCCCATTTCGCGGGCCGGTCACATCCCCTGATCGTAAATTAAGTTTGCGCGGGACCGCTTTGTTGACCGCCGTCTTCCGCGAGGAAGTCCGCCGGCCGGCCCGCGAATGCGAGAGAGCCTTGAGCCATTGCCACCATAGCCATTCCATTCCCGGCGGGAAGCGAAAGCGCCCGTTAACCCTACCTCGCGCGGCCTGTTGATCGCGCCAACGACGGCACAGCCCCTGCTCCTCAGGCGTGGCACCGTCCCAAGTTGCAACGGGACGGATAAACGAATTGGGGACCGCGTCATGAAACATCCGTCAGCCCGCGCGCTGTACGCCTACTGGGACCGCTTGCGCGGCGGACGCTCGGCGCCCGAACGCGCCGAGATCGACCCGGCGCAGATCGGCCGGCTGCTCGGCGACGTGTTCCTGCTCGAGAACGGCGAAAACCCGCGCCACGCCGTGCGGCTTGCCGGAACAAGGCTTTGCGCCCTGATCGGCCACGAAATGCGGGGCCGCGGGTTCGGCGCGTTTTTCGCGGCGGAGGACCGGGCGACCGTGTTCGGGCTGCTGGAAGGCGTCGCCGATGGCCAGATGCCGGCGGTAGCTTCCCTGACCGGCGAGACCGATGACGGCCGCACCATCGAACTGGAAATGGTGCTCCTGCCGCTGCGCCATCGCGGCAAGACCCACGCCCGCATGCTCGGCGCGATCGTACCGCTCGATGTCCCATATTGGACCGGCACCGCGCCGCTCGCCCGCCTGCGGGTCCGGACGCTGCGGATCATTCATACGGCGACCGGCGACGAAGACGACTTTTCTGGGCTTCGTCGCCCCGGCTCGGCGCGCCTGCGGCTCGTACAGGGTGGGCTCAATTAACCACGCCGAAAAGCGGCCACAAGCCGATACGGGGCGTTAACTACGGCTCCCGTAGGTTTTCGTGAATTCTCGCGCGAAGGCCGGCCAATATCATGCGTCAATTGAACAGAGCGGTTACGCTTCCTCTCAATCAGGAACGCCGCCGCAGCCAGCGTGTAAAGATCGACCTTACCGGCCGCTACATGCTCGCCGACCGGCGCGAGTTCTCCTGCCGTACACTCGACATGTCCCCCGGCGGCGTTGCGCTCATCGCGCCGGCGCAGCCGCGTCCGGGCGAACCGGTCGTCGCTTACATCGACCATCTTGGCCGGCTCGAAGGCCACTGCGTGCGCCTGATCGAGAACGGCTTCGCCATGACCATTCAGGGCACCATCCGCCGCCGCGACAAGCTCGCCGATCAGCTCACATGGTTTGCAAATCGTAACTCGCTCGGTCTGCCCGAAGACCGCCGCCACGAACGCTTCACGCTGAAGAACCCGCGCTCGATGCTGACCTTCGCCACCGGAGAGTCGGTGCCGGCGCGCGTGCTCGACGTCTCGCTTTCGGGCGCCGCCATTCAGGCGCGCGACAAGCCGCCGATCGGCACCCCTGTCACGCTCGGCCGCACGCCAGGCCGTGTGGTGCGCCATTTGGACACCGGTTTTGCGATCGAATTCGCCCGCGTCCAGACCGCCGACATGCTGGAACACAACATCAGCGTCGGCGAGCAGCAATAAGCAAACTCCCGGAAACGAATACGACAAGGCCGCCTCATCGGGCGGCCTTTTTGTTTTTTGCGAAGCAGCGCGAGCGAGATGCGTACAATTTTAGATAAATGCGATTCAAGCACGCCGAAAATTTGAGAATGATTTTCGAAAAGAAAGCCGCGACTTTCGTGGCGCGAATTAGACGAGTCTCAAAACGTTACTGCCATAGTCGCCCCAACAAGAAAAACAGGGTTTGGGGCGTCGTATGGTTGCGTATCAGGGTATCGGTGTGCGTGCCGCAGTCGTGTTGGCTGCATTCGCCATCGTCGCGTGCTTCGGGACTTCCGCGCATGCGCAAAAGAAAATGCTTTTCGTGGCGGTCGGCGACACGACCCGTCCGCCGATCGGCTGGGTGCAGTTCTGCGAAGCGCGCCCGTGGGAATGCAATGTCGAGCGCATCGAGCCGCGCGACGTGCAGTACACGGCGCAGGCTCGCCGCGAACTCGATCGCATCAATCGTTTCGTAAACGATCGCGTCAAGCCGATGACCGATCAGGAACACTACGGCGTAGTCGAGAAGTGGACCTATCCGGAAGACGGCTACGGCGATTGCGAGGACTACGTTCTCCTGAAGCGCCGCATGCTGTTGCAGCTCGGCTGGCCGCGTTCCGCGCTTCTGATCACCGTGGTACGCGACAAGAAGGGTGAAGGCCATTCGGTGCTCACCGTCCGCACCGACAAGGGCGAATTCATTCTCGACAACCAGGTCGAGGAAATCCTGCCCTGGGCCGAAACCGGCTACCGCTACATCAAGCGCCAGGCGCAGAACGACCCGAACCTCTGGGTCTCGCTCGGCGACGACCGCCCGACGCCCTTCGTCGCGGCCAGATAACGGAAAAAAGGAAACGCAGGCCCGGTCACGTCCCCACCCCTCCCCGTCCCCTGACCGGACATGCGGAGGCCGGCTTCGTCCCCCCGAAGCCGGCCTCACTTTTTTGAAGGGAAGCGTCAATGCAGCGCTGCAAACCTCTCGCGCGCCAACAGGAAAGTGATCGGATTGCCCAGGCATTCGGCTTGCCAAGTTGCAGTGCGAAGCCCAAAGTTCCATGGATTCTTGGCGTGCAACCGGGGGGTCGTATGCGCAGCTTATCCTTAGCAGCGGGGCTGCTCGCCCTGTCCGTCGCCGCTTCGCCGGCATTCGGTCAGGTGACGATTACCTCGATGTCCTCGACCAAAACGCCGGACATCGACGCGCCCTGCCGCATTCCCTTCGAGAAGCTCAAGGACGTGAAGACGCACGAGCCCTTCCCGATGGACGCGGCGATCAACGAGAACGAGAACCTGCCGCAGAACGTCCGCAACCGCTATGTCGTAGCCGACTTCAACACCACCGACGAGAACGGCACCTGCAAGGGCGTGGTCGAGTATATTTCGCGTCTCGAGGAGCTTTCCGAATTTCCGCGGCTGCGCAAGATCGCGGCCGCGCGCAACGTCGAACTCGCGGCGCTTGCGAAAGAAACGCCGAAGAAGCTGCTCGACAGCGAGGAAGCATCCGAGGACGAAGTCGCAGCACTCACGACCGAACTCGAGGACCTCAACAACTACCTTGACCAGGTCAACAAATTTAAGACCGATCACGTCGTGAAGGCGCGCGTCTATAACGGCTGGTGCGTCGGCCAGACGCTGAACTTCTGCGAGATCAAGGACGGCAAACCGAAGCTGGTTTATCGCTTCGTGACCTCGTCGAGCCGCTGGCAGCAGCGCCCGGACAACAACTATTACGCGCCGATCAACTACATTGCGAAGCGCAACTGGAGCTCCGACCGCCGCTATACGCCTGCCGACGCCAAGCGCGACGCGCGCATGGGCGGCGGCGTTCCGCATATCGCGATGTTCGAGAACGGCGGCAATCCGATCGAAATGCCGAACTTCATGCACTTCCTGCCGCAGAAGGGTTACGTCGGCGAGCGCGCGAACGGCATTCATCAGATCGCAGGCGGCCTCGACTCCGGCGGCACTTTCGGTGCACCGGTCTCACTCGGCTGCGTGCGCCTCAGCCGTTACCAAGCGAAGCTCGCGCGCTGGTGGACGCCGCAGAACGCGAAGTTCTTCATCTATCTTGAGACCAATCAGTACCGGAACTATGGCGACGCGAAGACGGCGAAGGCGCGCAACTTCATCAATCCGCCGCCAGTGAATACCGCAGGGCCGCCGCGCCAGCCCGAACCGACCGGCGGGCTGTTCTCGCTGTTCCGCTGATCTGATTTTCAGAAAGACAAAAACCCGGCTTCGCGAGAAGCCGGGTTTCTGTTTGCTCAGCCGCGCTAATCGGCGCGCTTGAAACTCCGCGCGTATTTCGGCCAGCGATTGTAGTAGCTCGCGGCAGCCGTTTTCAAAAACGCAATCGTCTTATCGTCGAGCGAGCGCGCCACTTTCGCGGGCGAGCCAACAATCAGCGAGCCATCCGGAAATTCCTTGCCTTCAGTGACGAGCGCGTTCGCGCCGACGATGGAATTTTTCCCGATCTTCGCGCCGTTCAAGACGGTCGCGCCCATGCCGATCAGCGAATTGTCGCCGACCGTGCAGCCGTGCAGGATCGCGCGGTGCCCGACCGTGCAGCCCTCGCCCACCTTCAGCGGATAGCCGGGATCGGTGTGCAGCACGCAGCCGTCCTGCACGTTCGAGGAGTGCCCGATTTCGATCCACTCGTTGTCGCCGCGCAGCACCGCGCCGAACCAGACGCTGGTGTTTTCCGCGAGCCTTACTTTTCCGATGAGGTTCGCGTCCGGCGCGATCCAGTGCTTGTCCGAAGCCGGAAGCTCCGGGCGGACACCTTCGAATTCATAGACGGGCATTGCTTGTCTCGTATTCCGGTTTCGCTGCCGACCATGCCACGCGAAATCGGAAAGCGCGAGTTAGCTTAATCCTGCCGCGAAACGCAGTGCCTCGACCGCCGCTGTGCCGGCAAACAGGCTCCACAGACCCGCGATGATCGTGGCAAGCGCGACGAAACCGATGTTGCGGTCCTCGTGCAGGCGTCCGCGCACGGTGTTGCGGAGAATGATGAAGGGTGCGGCGAACATCAGAAACGGAATAGCGGAGAGCGCGCGCAGCCGCGTCGCGTTGAGCAGCCGGAAACTCGCCGGGCGCTCGGCGAAAACCTGATAGCCCGAGCACAGAAGCCCGGCGAAGCAAAAGCCGAACGCCAAGGCGTACAAGGACTGCAACGCTTCCTGAGTAATCACGCGACGCCACCCACCAACAAGGGCTCTTTGGCCCGTTGGCGGCGAGGTTAATGATGTCTTAACGGGGCGCGCAAGCCGATTCCGGCAGCAGCGTTAACCGGCAACCTTACTCTTCCGGATCGAGGTCGATATCGAGTACGGCCATCTCGAAGGTCCAGGAGCGGCCGGAAGCGTCGTCGCGGAACAGGACCGCGATATATTCGTCTTCGAGATAAATCTCGGAGGAGTCGGTCTTCTTCGGCCGTGGCACCACGCGCAGTTTCTGGTTGCCGAATTTCGCGCGGATCACTTCGTTCAGGTTCGGGGTCGCGGACGGCATCTCGACCGGCACCGTGACGTTGTAGGAGCGGTCGCCGTCTTCGTCGTCGACCGTGACGCGCCCGATCGGCTCGTCGTTCAGAATGATCTCCGCCATGTCCTGCACACGCGCGCGCGCGGCAAGGCCAATCTCGGGATTGAGCATCCGCTGCAAATAGTTTTGGAGGCGGTCGAGTTCGTCGCGGTCCACGAGAATCTCCGGTACAAAAACGAAGGCGCGGCCAACCTAGCCGCGCCTTATGGATTCCGGCAAGCCGGAAGAAATATCAGATCGCCTCGCCCATGAAGGGCATGTCGAACATCTGGTTCATCGAGCGCGACGGCTCCGCATCCTTGCAGCCGGCGTCGCCGACGACGCGCGCGGGCACGCCCGCGACCGTCACGTTCGCCGGAACTGGCTTCAACACGACCGACCCCGCCGCGACACGCGCGCAGGAACCGATCTCGATATTGCCGAGCACCTTGGCACCCGCCGACAACAGCACGCCACGGCGGATTTTGGGGTGGCGATCGCCCTGCTCCTTGCCGGTGCCGCCGAGGGTGACACCCTGCAGGATCGAAACGTCGTCGTCGATCACCGCGGTCTGGCCGATCACAACACCGGTCGCGTGGTCGATGAAGATGCCCTTGCCGACCTTGGTGTTCGGATTGATATCGACGCCGAACACGGAAGACGATTGGCTCTGGAGATAGAGCGCGAAATCCTTCCGGCCGCGATGCCAGAGATAATGCGCGAGGCGGTGCGCCTGCAGTGCGTGGAAGCCTTTGTAATAAAGCACCGGCTCCAGATAGCGCGAGGTCGCGGGATCCCGCTCCGCGACGGCGACGATGTCCGCGCGCATCGCGGCGGCAATCGAAAGCTCCGCATCGAGCGCCTCACGAAACGCCTGCACGATCAGTTCGCTCGAAACGTCCGACGAACCGAGCCGGGCCGCCACGCGATGCGCGATCGCATGTTCGAGCGAGTCGTGGTTCAGCACCGTCGTGAAGATGAAGCTCGCCAGCGCCGGCTCCCGGCGCGCGCATTCCTCGGCTTCCTCGCGCACACGCGACCACACCGGGTCGATTGCCTGGACGCCTTGGGGAAGCTTTTTATGCAGGGCCATGAGCGCTGCTCCGGTTCGGCTTAACGGTGGATGGGATTAGCTGCTTTTAGCACGAATTCTGTGGCAGGGTGATAGCCTGAAAACCGTTAGCAATTCACGTAGTTCCAGCCATGCATTCTCCGCAGCCCGTAAGTCAGAAAATCCGCGCCGAAATCAAAGGCCCGGTTGGTTACCTGATTATTGACCGCCCGGAGCGCAAGAACGCGCTCTCCTTCGAGATGTGGAAGGAAGTGGCGCGCCTGATCGGCGAGTTCGGCGCAAACAAAGCGCTGCGCGTCGTCGTGCTGCGCGGTGCGCGCGACCTTCCCTTCTGCTCGGGCGCCGATATTTCCGAATTCGAGACGGTACGCGCGAACGCCGAGGGCGCGCGTGCCTATGAAGAAGCGAACGTGGTCGCCTTCGACGCTATTGCCGCCTGCCCGCTGCCGACGATTGCGATGATCCGTAGCTTCTGCATGGGCGGCGGCATGGGGCTCGCCGCCGCCTGCGATCTGCGTGTCGCGAGCGAGAGCGCGGAATTTACGATACCGCCCGGCAAGCTCGGACTTGCTTATCCGCCGTCCGCAATCCGCTACATCGTAGCGGCCATCGGCCCTGCGAACGCGAAGGATCTGCTTTACACAGCCCGCCGCGTAAAGGTGACCGAAGCCGAAAAGCTCGGCTTCATCAATCGCCTCGTCGCGGAGGATGCGATTGAATCGGAAATTGAGAAGCTCGCGGCCGCGATTGCGGAGAACGCGCCGCTTTCGCTGAAAGCCGGCAAGCTCGCAATCAATCATGCAAGCGGCTACGAGTTCGCACAGGACATGAAGGCGGTGAATGCCGCCGCCGAGGGCTGCTTCGACAGTGCCGACTATCGCGAGGGCCGCAGCGCGTTTCTCGAGAAGCGCAAGGCGCAGTTCAAGGGCGAATAGCGGCTGAATCGGCGCGAGAGCCGTGCCGGAATCTGAATCGGAACCTGAAGCGGAATTTGCCCGCAAAGACTCGGCTTTTCGCTGAATCGGAATCTCAACTTCAGTTGAATCTGATTCAGAACATGAAAAAGCCGGCGTAAAATCCGCCTGTCAGCGGCACGCGATAAGCGATTCAAAAGATTCAACTTTTGTCATTCCGGGGCGATGCGAAGCATCGAACCCGGAATCCAGGGGCGATGTGCGCAAACCTTGCCAATTTGCCCTGGATTCCGGATCGCGCCTGACGGCGCGTCCGGAATGACAGCTAAAAAATTACTCCGGCAACGCGGCTAGAAAATCGACGATCGCCGCCGAAAAGACGTCGTTCCGGTCGCCCGCCACCATGTGCCGGGCGCCCGCGACGTCCACGAATTTCGCGTGCGGGGCGAGCGCGAGAAACTCCTTCACGTTCTCTTCCTTGACCAACTCCGAGGAGCCGCCGCGAACCAGGAGCGCGGGAATGCGCAGATTGCGCACGGCCTCCACCCGCTCCGCCTCGTATTGCTCACGGTGATCGCTGACCGGCTTCGGCCCGTCGAAGAAGCGCGGGTCCCAGTGCCAATACCAGCGGCCGTCGCGCTGCCGGAGATTCTTCCGCAAGCCCTCGGTCGAGGACGGGCGCTTCCGGTGCGGCAGATATTGCGCGACCGCATCCGCCGCTTCTTCGATGGTGGCGAAGCCCTCGAACGCCTTGCCTCGCATGAAGTCGCGGATCTTGGAGGCGCCCTCCGCATCGAATCGCGGCGTCACGTCGACCAGAATGAGCGCCGCGAAATTCGGCGCGCGCTTCTCGTTGAAGGCGATCCCCTCGGCGAGCATTCCCGCCATGCCGCCGAGCGAAGCGCCGACCAGCACCGGCGGCTTGCCGAAGCGCTTGGTCAGTTCGGCTGCGACCGCGATCGCGTCACGTGCGAAATCGGCGACCACATAGGAGCCATCTTCGATCCACGAAGAGTCGCCGTGTCCGCGCTGGTCGAGCACGAGCGCGGTCCAGCCGGCTTTCGCAAGTTCCTGCGCGGTGCCCGCAAACGCATGGCGCGTTTGCCCGCCGCCGTGCAGAAGCATAACCGGTCGCGATCCCTTGCCGTAAAAATCGCCGGCGAGCTTGTTGCCGGACGAGCCCGTGAAGGTTTCGGTGCGCGGGGCGTTGTCAAGCATCTAGGGCCGCTCCTTCAGAAATTCGATGACCGCTTTCTTGAATTTCGCGTCGCCCACCGTCCGCATGTGGTCGCGGTCCTCGAGCGAAACGAACTTCGCGCCGGGGATCAGTTCGGCAAGCTCCGGCCCCGAGCCTGCGATGTCGTCCTTGGTGCCGACTACGACCAGCACCGGCACGCGGATTTTTGCCGCGTCCTCGCGCGGCACGATGCGCTGGTGCGAATACGAAAGTGCCGCGAGCGCCTTCAGGTCGCTCTTGGTTTGCTCGGCGAATTTGCGGAACGAGAGCCCGACCGGTTCGGTGACGTCGGCAATACTCGGCGCTTCCAGCGCCTTGGCGACGCGATTGCCGCTGGACACGCTCTGCGTGAGGTTGATCCCCATGCCGCCGAGCGTCGCCGAACGCACGCGCGACGGATAGTGTGCAGCGGCATAGGCCGAAATCCGCGCGCCCATCGAATAGCCGACGAGGTCGGCCTTCTCTATTTTCAGGTGGTCGAGCAACGCGATCACATCCTTGGTCATTTCCGGAATGTGGTAGCGCTCGGTTTCATAATATTTGGTGGATGCGCCGTGGCCGCGGTTGTCGAGCGCAATGACGCGGAAGCCCGCCTCGGTCAGCGGCTTGATCCAGCCCGGATAGACCCAGTTGGTTTCCTTGTTCGAGGCAAAGCCGTGGACGAGCACGACCGGGTCGCCCGCGCCCTCGTCGAGATAGGCAATCGTGGTGCCGTCGTGGGTAAAGCTATTCATCGCGCGGATGGTCTAGCCACCGCGGACAGGATTCGCCAGCGCAAATCCCATGCGCGCAAAGCATGACGCTACGACGCGCTATCGAATTTTCAGGAGGATTTCGCGGGCACACGCGCCCAGAGCGGCTCGGAAAGCCAACGCACCGAACGGATGGTCCAGTGGCGGCGCGGCGCTTGTATAGCCGCGCTGCGGGACGGCCATAGCCAGCGCAGCACTGTTGCGCAGAAGCTCACCACCGCGATGATGAAGAAGGTCAGGCTGCTCGCCGCACCCACGACCCAGCCCGTAATCGCAAGCGCGCCCGCACCGAGTGCAATCGCGCCGCGGCCAAGCGTCTTGAAGATCGCAAGCGTGGATTTGCCTTTCTTTTCGGCAAGCAGGCTCGCCTTCGTCAGATCGCCGACGTTCTCGGCATGACGCATGCTTTCCAGCGCGACACGCGTACCGGCTTTGCGTTGAATCTGTGCGACATCGGTGAGCGCGCTCGCGACGCGGTTCGTGCGGCGCGCTTTCAGGAGGATGGTGACATCATCCGCGAGTTTCACAGACAATTTGCCGGTGCGCCGCGCGACCTTCACGAGCGTCGAGCCGACGCGCGCGGGCGCAGCCGTACCCCACGAGAAATAGGTGACGCCGGTGACGGCAAGACCGGCCGCGGCAAGACCCATGATCAGCGGATCGCTATCGACGCCGCGCAGCCAGCGCGAACCTTCGCGCGCGAGATCGCGGATGTCGCCAAACACGAGAAGATCGCCGGTCGCAGCCCCCGCGAAACCGGAAACGCTGTCCGGCTCACCAGTGATAAACCCGTGCGCGAAATTATAGATGCCGCGCTTGGTGGCTTCGCTCGACGAATTCGCCTGCTCGACTTTCGCAAGCAGTTCTTTGGGTAGCTCGATCGCGCGCTCGCCCGCGAGTGCCACGAAGCTCGCGGCAAGTTCCGCGTCACCCGCTTTCAGCGCGGCTTCGATTTCGTTCGCGGCGGCGGACGCGTCAAACGCTTTCAGGCGCAGATCCGCGAGTTTCGCCGGGTCTTTCTCCGCGGCGAGCGCAAGTTCCATCCCGCGCCAGGCTTCGGGCAGCGTGTAGAACACCCCCGCCCCGAGCGCGGCGATGACGGCCAAGCGTATGAGCAAGCCTCTCATGCCGCCGCATATGGGATGCGATTGCGGCAAAGCGAAGGGCGGCGGATTTCTGAATTAGTCCGCGCGGTTAATGGGCCGGTCCTGCGTCCAGTCATAGGTGCCGAGGTCGCGCTCCCGCACCGCCTCCTTCCAGCCGACGTTCTCCGCGCGGCGCTTGAAGGCCATACCCTCCGGCGAATGGCGCGTGATGCCGTCGAAGATCGTCGCGAACATCTGCGTCGTCTTCAGGCCCATGTTCTCGTAGGCCTGGTTGATCATCAGCTTCTGCATCATGAGCTGGTTCACGGGAACCGACGCTATGCGCTCGGCGAGCGCATCCACCTCGCGGTCGAGTTCGACCGAAGGAACCGCCTTCAGCACGAGCCCGAGCTTTTCCGCTTCCTTGCCGCTGATCTTGTCGCCGGTGAGCAACATGCGCTTCGCGCGCTCCATGCCGAGGCGATAGACCCACATCGCTGTCGTCGGGCAGCCCCAGACGCGCGCGGGCATGTAGCCGATCTGTGCGTCCTCGCCCATGATGACGAAGTCCGAGCACAGCGCGATGTCGGAGCCGCCCGCGACCGCGAAGCCATGCACCTTGCAGATCACCGGACGATAGGAACGGAAGATCGCCATGAACTTCTCGGTGAAGCCCATCATCAGTTGATAGTCTTTCATCGGGTCCCACGGCATTTCCTGCACGCCAGGATTGCTGCCGGCACTTGAAGCAAACAGCGAAAGGTCGTAGCCCGCGCAGAACGCCTTGCCCGCGCCCGCAAGCACGATGACATGCACCTTCGGGTCGGCGTTCGCCTGCTCGATGGCGGCTGCGAGTTCGCACGGTAATTCCATGTCGATCGCGTTCATTGCTTCCGGACGGTTCAACGTCACGCGGGCGATACGCCCGTCTTTTTCGTAAACCACGCGCGGCATTTTGGTCCTCCCGGCGGGCCGCCTGCCCGCTTGTTTCGGCGCGCATTATGCCGTTATGGTGCCCCCGCAAATCAAGGGCATCGCCATGGCCGCTTCCGTCGTTCCGCACTTCCATAACGACGCGGGAATTCCCGTGATCGAAATCGGCGCGCACGAATTCCAGTGCATCGGCGCGAACCCGCCTTACGATCACCCGCATGTCTATCTCGACATGGGTTCCGATCACGAGATCATCTGCCCGTATTGCTCGACGCTTTACCGCTACAATCCGAAGCTGAAAGCTGACGAGTCAGTACCGCCCGAGTGCGCCTACCGCGCGCCCGCGGCCGTCTGATCCAACTTTCGCCGTGTCGCGCTCGCGCACGGTTCTGGTTGCGGGTGCCGGCATCGGCGGTCTCGCTTCCGCCATCGCGCTCGCGAACGGCGGTTTCCGCGTGCTCGTGTTTGAGCGCAACTACAAACCCGATACTTCGGGCGCCGGCATTCAGCTTTCGCCGAACGCGACCCGCGCGCTGAAAAATCTCGGCGTGCTCGAGCTTAACCCGAGAGCGGTCGAGCCTTCCGAACTTGTCGTCGCCAATGCCATCAGCCGCGCGCTGCTGGCAAAGATGCCGTTAGGCAGCACGATGCGCGAGAAATTTGGCGCGCCTTATCTCGTCTGCCTGCGCGCCGACCTGCACGACGCGCTTGCGAAAACCGCGAACGATCATCCCGATATCGAAATGCGCTACGGCAGCATGATTACGGATTTCGCCAGTCACAGCCGCGGCGTCACGGCGCAAATCGAGTACGACCGACGGGCCGAAGAGATTCAAGGCGCGGCGCTGATCGGCGCTGACGGCATCCGTTCGCAAATCCGCGCGCGGCTTCATCCCGGCAGCGGCCCGCGTCACGGCGGCATGTCGGCGTGGCGCGCGACGATCCCCGCCGCATCCCTGCCGGAAGAACTGCGCGGCAGGAACGAAGTGTTCGTCTGGCTCGGGCCTGGCGCACATCTCGTCCACTATCCGGTCGGCGATGGCAGCGAAGTCAATCTCGTCGCCGTCACCATGGACCGGCAGCAGACGGAATCATGGGGCGAAGAAGCCGCGACCGCCGATGTCGTGAGCCGCTTCGCGCAATGGAACGAGACCCCGCGCAAGGTGCTGCGCGCCGCACGCCAATTCCGCCGCTGGTCGCTTTACGAAGCGCCCTTGGTTTCCTCATGGGGCAAGGGCGCGGTCACTCTGCTCGGCGACGCCGCGCACGGCATGTTCCCCTTTTTGGCGCAGGGTGCCGCAAGCGCGCTCGAAGATGCGGTTGCGCTCGGCGAAAAGACGAAAGACGCCGAAGACATGCCCGCAGCGCTCCGCGCCTACGAGCGCATCCGCCTGCCTCGCACCCGCGAGATGCAGAGTGCCGCGCGCAACATCGGCCGGATCTATCATCTGCCGATGCCGTTCAGTTTTGGCCGCGATCTCGTGATGGAGCGGATCGGCGGCCAAGGCTTGCTACTTCAGAACGAATGGATTTATCGCGGCTGACGTGGAACTGATCGGCGCACGTCTGCGTTAGACACGGCTGAACGGAAAACGCAGATGGCCAAATCGAAAAACAAGAAGTCGTCGGGTATTTCGATCTTTTCGATGCCCGTGCCGTCTTCCTTCAGCGACCGCGTCGATACCTGGTTCACCGAATTCGCCCATCACACTTCCCGCTTCGCGGGCAGCCCGTGGGTCTTCGTGCTCGCAGTGCTGGTGATTGCGGTCTGGGCAATCAGCGGACCGATTTTCAACTATTCCGACACCTGGCAGCTCGTCATCAATACCGGCACCACCATCATCACCTTTTTGATGGTGTTTCTCATTCAGAACACGCAGAACCGCGACGCGCTTGCGGTGCAAGTGAAGCTCTCGGAGCTGATCATCAAGATGCACGGTGCGCGCAACGACTTCGCGCAGATCGAGGACCTGACCGACAAGGAACTCGAGATGCTGCATGACATCATCCGCGAACGCGCGGGCTGCCAGCCGGTCGAACCCGCGAAGTTCGCAAGGAAAATCAAAAAGAAAACGCGCGGTTAGCGCTCAACGCACGCCGCGCGTGAAAAGAATCGCGACCGCGATCGAGACTGCGACAAAGATCGCCGCCGAAAAGCCGATCGCGTCAAAAGCGCCACGCGCATAAAGCAGACCGGAAATTCCCGAACCGACGGCCTGCCCGATGTAGAGCGAAGATGTATTGAGCGCGACCGTGGCTCCGGCCAGCGCCGGTGCGGCACCGACAAGCCGCGCCTGCTGCATCGAGTTCGCGGCGGCAAAGCCCATTCCCCACAGCGTCGCGCCAAGCGCGAGCATCGCGAAATAATGCGCGCCGAGCGCCCAGATGAGTATACCCAAAAAAATCAGGCTCAGAAAAATCACCGAAGTCTTCATCGGTCCGAGGCCGCCGACAATGCGCGCGGCAATTACATTGCCGATAAAACCGGTGACGCCGAAAATCCCGAACAGAACCCCGACCTCGCCCGGCGTCGCACCAGCCAGTTTCGTGGCAAGCGGCTGAATGTAGGGAAAGATGTGAAACTGCCCGCTGGTCTGCAGCACCGTGATCAGAAGCACGAGCATCATGAACGGATTGCGCGCGACCGAGACCCAGGTCGAAAGCGAAACCGGCGCCGCGAAAAGTTTCGCCGGCAGCGCGCGCAGGAGCAAAATCGCACACAAGAACATCAACGCCGCGAACAGCCCGAGCGTCACGCGCCAGCCGATCTGGTGCGTGAACAGCGTAATCAGCGGCAAGCCGATCGCAACCGCGAGCGACCAGCCGAGAAACACCAGCGAGATCGCGCCTGCCCGGCGTGCCGGGTCCGGCTCGATCAGTGCGACCACACCGGCCGCCTGCGGCGTGAACAACGCAACGACGGCGAGCATGACAAGCCGAAGCGCGAGCAGCGAGAAATATTCCGGCGCAAGTGCCATCGCGGCATGAAGTGCGGCGCTTATGAACATCGTCCCGGCGAGCAGAAGCCGCCGGTCGAAGCGCGAGGCGAGCCACGCCATCAACGGCGACCCGATCGTAAGCACCACTGCGCCGAAGGTGATCAGAAGACCCGCTTCCGGAATGGTGACGCCAAGACTCGACGACAGCTCGCTCATCATTCCGGTCGGCGAAAGCACGGCGATTCCGGTGAAGAAATTGCCGAGCAGAAGCGCGAACAGTGCGAGCCTGATGCCGCGCGGCGTGCCGGCGGGGGAAGTGGATGAGTTCATTTTTGCGGAAACTCTGGAGACGACCGGATTTCAAGTCTGGAGGAAAAATCGATTCGATGGCAAGCGGCTGGCGCGGAGCTGCCCTGTCGTCTTCGCGGCCGAAGGACGCGAACTCCGGACATACTGGCCGCCGCCAGCCCGTTGCGCTAACAATTGAAAAAGAACGATTTTAGGGGAGCGTATTGTGGCGGGCGATTTCGACGGCAAGGTTGTTCTGGTCACCGGCTCGTCCACGGGCCTGGGCGCGGCGATTGCGGTCGGCGCGGCAAAGCGCGGCGCGAAGGCAGTCGTCGTCAATTACGCGAACAGCGCCAAGGAAGCAGAAGAAACCGCCGACCTGTGCCGCAGTGCGGGCGCGGACGTCGTCGTTGTACAGGGCGATGTCGGCGAGGATGGTGACTGCAAAAAGATCGCGGAGGCCGCGGCGAAGTTCGGCAAGATCGATGCACTCGCGAACAACGCCGGCATCACCAAAATGGCGCCGAACCACGGTGACCTCGATGCGCTCTCAAAGGACGATTTCTTTCGCGTCTATGCGGTGAATACCGTTGGCCCGTTCCAGATGATCCGCGCGGCGCGCGCCCTCCTGGAAGCGTCGGGCGCGGCGAGCGTACTGATGACTTCCTCGATCGCCGCCGTCACCGGCGTCGGTTCGTCGGTCGCCTACGCCGCGAGCAAGGGTGCCTTGAACACGATGACTCTGTCTCTTGCGCGCGTGCTCGCGCCGAAAATCCGCGTGAATGCGATTTGTCCCGGCTTCATCGATACGCCGTGGTTCACCAAGGGCGTCGGCGAAAAGGCGGCGGCCGCTTTGCGCGACAACGTAGCGAAGCAAGCGCCGCTGAAGGCGGCATCGACCGCGGAAGACGTCGCCGACCCCGCCCTCTTCCTGCTTTCCGGTCACTCGCGCCATATTACCGGCGAGACGCTGATGATCGACGCCGGTATGCATCTCGGCTATTCGCCGCTGGTGGCGCGCTGATTACTTCTTCGCGCCCCGCACGAAAGCCTTGTCGCGGAAGTAAAGGATCTGTTGCGAGGTAGCTAACAGCTTTCCCTTGCGCGACCAGAGCCACGCGGTCTGATCGGCGTAGCCCTTGTTGAATACATTCGCGTCGGCGACGCCGAGTATAAAGTCCTCGCCCACTTCCCCGAGATCGCTCTCGTCACAGTGGAAATAGGTCGTCATTGAAACCGTGCCGACCTGAATGAGCCGGCCCAGCACATGAAACGGCCGGGCGAAGAACGCGTCGCTCATGTTCATCAGCCCGAGGAAATCCATCTTCCGCGCGGGATTGTCGCGCATCCAGACTTCCGTGCGCGGGCTTCCGAGCGGTACGGAGTCGTCTTTACGCATGACCGGGAAGCCGCTGGCGAAACGCATGTCGAAGCGGCCGATCCATGCGAGCGGCGCGGTCGCTTTCGGCGGATCGATTTCTTCCGGGTTTTTCACCACGGGCATTTTGCCGGGCGTATAAGAAAAACCTTCCGGGCGCGCGGCAAAGACGAGCGTCGAGGTTGCGATCGTATCGGCGCCCTGCACCATCTCAACCGAAAAATGCTGCGTCGAACGATTGGTGCGCTTCTCGGCGACCAGAATATCGAACGCGCCTTTCGCGACCGGCGCACAGTAATTAATGGTCATGGCGAGCGGAAGATTCTGCCGCTTCGGATGCTGCATCGCTGCGTTGAGAAGCGTCGCCGCGGTAGCGCCGCCGAACGGCCCGGTAAAATTCCAGTAAGCCTCGGAGGTCGCACCGATGAACTTATCACCGGAGATTTCCAGCTTAGCCGCAGCGTCGAGTGGATGCATCGTTCGTCTCCGCTTCCTGCGAAGACACTAACCGGCCTTTTGCGAAGCCGCGCAAGGGTGACGTGGCGGCAACCGTTCCGGCCTGCGGGAACGCAGTGTCGGCGCCGCCGCGCCGGATTGCGCGTTATCGCTGAAGCGATGTCGCGGAGCGCAGCCGCGAGGTTTCCAGCGAAGAGAAATAGAACTTGTTTGCCCGCCCTCCCCGCGCGACATTCGCGTGAATGGAGGGGCCCGACATGAAAGCCGCCGTCATTCAAAAGCCGCCGGTGCTGCTCGACCGCGATGCGACCATCGCACAGACAGTCGAGTCGATCGGGGAAGCGGTTCGCGAAGGCGCTTCCCTGCTCGTGTTTCCTGAAGCCTATATCCCCGGCTATCCGACATGGATCTGGCGCCTGAAGCCCGGCGGCGACATGGCGCTCGGCAACGAAATCCATGCGCGCCTGAGATTACATTCGGTTTCGCTCGCGCGCGGCGACCTGAAACCGATTCAGGAAGCCGCGAAGCGCCACAATGTCACGATCGTACTCGGTATCAACGAGATCGACCTGGAGGTGAGCGGTACGACGCTCTTCAACACGGTTGTCGTCATCGGTCCGGACGGCACGATTTTGAACCGACATCGCAAGCTGATGCCGACCAACCCGGAGCGGATGGTCTGGGGCATGGGCGACGCTTCCGGTTTGAGGGTCGTCGATACGCCCGCGGGCCGGCTTGGCTCCCTCATCTGCTGGGAAAACTACATGCCGCTTGCGCGCTACGCGCTCTACGCACAAGGCATCGACATCTATGTCGCGCCGACCTGGGACACCGGCGAAAGCTGGCTCGCCACCATGCGCCACATTGCGAAGGAAGCCGGCTGCTGGGTGATCGGTACCTCGACCGCGATGCAGGGCAGCGACGTTCCCGAAAGCGTTCCCGAACTGCGAAAACTGTTCGACGCGAACGAATGGATCAACGACGGCGACGCCGTCGTCATCAAGCCCTTCGGCGCCATCGCCGCGGGGCCGATGCATCGGGAAAAAGGAATTCTCTATGCGGAGATCGACGCCGAAGCCGCGCGCCGCTCGCGCAAGTCGCTCGATGTCGCCGGACATTATTCGCGGCCGGACGTTTTCAGTTTCTCAGTGGACCGGCGCCCGAAGAACCCGGTGAATTTCGAAGACTAGTTCAGGCACCCTGCGAAGCCGCCCGGTACATCACATCGCGTGCACGATCGAGCACTTCCTTCGAAATCTCGCGGCGCTTCAAACCGAACTTCTCGATTCTTTGATCCATGCTCCGCAATCGCGCGGCCCATGAAATGGCCTCGCGCTGCCTGCCTGTGGCCAGTGCTTCAGCTTGCGCTTTCGCGGCGGTATCGCGCAATTCGAAAGTCTTGGCTTCCATCAGCGCGGTTACGGCAACCCGATCATCCGAATGCATGGAGAAGCCCCCTCAATTGCCAGAAGGTTATCTGAGTCTCTTCACCGGCAAGAAGATTCATTTTCTTGAGGCGGCGCACGAGACTCGCTAGGCGAAATCTCCGAATCGATTCGGCACGAATCGGCCGAATCGATTCGCGCGAATCATAAGATTCGCGGGATTGCACAGAGAACCGTCGCAAACGAAACACGGCGCCGACAGGCGTCGTGCTCCGCCTTTTTATTGCCAAGGATCGGATGCCTGAGACGCTTTGAAGTAATGCATTACCGCGCTCGCTATTGTTGTCGATCGAATTGCCGCCCCTCTGACAAGACCTTAAGCTTCAAGAGGTTTTCTTTGGGGGCTTCGATGAATAGGAAATCACGCGTTTTGCTTAACCTAGTCGCAGCGTCTGGATGCGTTCTAACCGCGGCGTGCGCGCATCTTCATATCCGCGACAGCAATCTGGTTTCGGTATCGACAATTATCGGATCGCTGAAGTGCGCCTTCGCCGAAGCATTGCTCCTTGAATCCAAAAAAGGGCATGTCGAAAGATTGCACGGGCGCGTGGCTTCCGGAACGCTTACACTCAAGATTGTCGACGAAGATAAAGTCGGCGCCTCGGTGAAAGCAAAAGCCGTCGCGACCGGGCCATTTGTATTTTCGTTCGCAGGTGGAACTGCGAGTATTATCCCCTCGTTCTCAACATCCAACACCAGAACCGACACAATCGAAACGAAAATTTCGTTCCGGTATTTGCTGAGCGCGCAAAATGACGATGCCTGCGATCTGATCCCGGAGGCCGTGCGCGCGAAGTACGGATTCTCCAGTTGGCTGGCCAGCACAATCGCAGGCCTCGATTTCAACGTCGGCGTGCAGCCGAGAGGCCAGATCGATCAGCTCGAATACACCGGTATATTCGGCGTCGTCGCCACCGACTCGTTCGGCCTAGACTTCGATGTCGTATTTTTGTCCGGCTCGATTTCCGACACGACGACTCGCAATGACGTCCAGACGATCAACTTCAAGATTGCGCCGATCAGCAAAGCAAACCCGGGGCTTAGCAACAACAACGGCGGGCCGCTCGGTCCTGCAAATCCTTTCTCACGCCGTAGAGTTCCACCTAAAAAATAGGTCTAACGGATATGCTTGACAGGCGAGCTTTCTGCCTAGGCTTATGTTGCCTGCCTACTATTAGCGCGGCGCAACAAGCTCCGGCTAAACGATCCCCACTTTCAAAAATACTTTGCACGACGGTCGATAAGCCACGCATCAATTTCGAAATTGAAATGTTTTCGAACAAGCTCGGCTTCGATACGACAGTGCTTAGGAATCAGCTGGAACAATTTAAGATCACGCCATTCGGTGCGGTTTATCTCAGCGATCGGTGGCGCAAATCGGATGGACTCACGCCGAATAGCGACAAAATCACTCTCGGCATTCATTTTATGGGGGGTGACAACGCAAAACGCGAGGCCGTCCGGACAGCAGCACCAAAGTGGCTAGAAGGTGATCTAGGCAATTTGATCGCTTTCCAATTCGATGTGCCGATTCAAAAATCTCAAATCCGGATTTCATTTTCGTCGCAAGAAGGAAATCACTCGTTGGTGGGACGGGATGCTGCGCGTTATCCCGGATACCGCACAATGAATCTAATTGACGTAGAAGAGCCTATAATTCTTCACGAGTTCGGTCATGCGCTGGCATTGCAGCACGAACACTTGCATCCCACTAGTGGTATCGTTTGGAACGAACAAGTCGTCATCAACGAAATGAAACAGCGTTTCGGATGGTCGGCCCAATATACAAGAATGAATATTTTGAACCGATTGACCAGTGAGGCAGCATGTGTCGGCGATCCGACGATGGATCGACAATCAATCATGATGTATCCGATCCCCGAGCACTGGACGCAAAATTTCAGCTCGGATTGGATCGATCATATTTCTGATCGAGATCGTAAATGCCTCATCGGCGTCTACCGGACTTAATACCGATGCGTCGAGTTCTCACGATAAAAGGCATACTATTCGGATTGCTCACCGTTTTCGTTTCGACTTCAGTTTTTGCTCAAATTCCGAAACAGACCGATCCAGTGGTTTTCGTAAGAGTCTATTCCAATAAAACTGGACTAAATACGATGACGGGATCGGGTCTTCTCTTAAACCGTCATGGGTTCATTCTCACAGCTAAGCACGTTGTCCAGAATATCGAAGACGGCACGATATTCATCCACTTGAAAAGCAGAAACAACGCTCCAATTCCTGCGCAACTAGTCGATTGCGCGACAGGACTCTCGGATATCTGTCTTTTGAAAATCCAAGAAGCAGATGTGAGTGCGCAGAATATCAACGCCTTCTATCAACTAAGCTGTCGTCAGATACAAGAAGGCGAAACTATATATGCCGCCGGGTATCCATTCGGAGAATATAATCCAATACTAAGAACGCAGGGGAAAACCGCTGGCAGCCTCGCGCATGATGTCACTTATCCATCAGACATCACGCTTGTGCCAGGCATGAGTGGCGGACCAATATTTGATACTGAAGGTCGTGTCGTTGCGCTTACTTTTGGGGGTGCAAAAAATGCGCCTACACTGACATTCTTATCACCTTTGTTTTCCGCAAAGGCATTGATCGAACGAGGGCTGGAAAATTGCGCAAGCGATCCAATTGCTACCAACCAATCACCGGCAGTTCTTTCAAAAGTATTTCGGGTCGATGAGACCAAGGACGATCATCCGAATGTCAATCCGCATTCGAGACCATACAAAGTGGAATACGAAGCGGAGCCGGGTTACGCGATCGAGAAATGCGAGTGGATCGAAGAAAGCGCCGCCAGCGCTTCGGACAAACACTGTAACGTCGGCCCTGGCGGAAGATACGCAACATTCCATTTCAGACTGACGAGCGGCCCATTTTTCGATCGTTGGCGAGGTTGGGTGCACGGCTATATCAAGGTCACGCAAACCAAACTGGTCTCACCTCGCTGAACTTGGTGCCGGCGCCCGGACTCGAACCGGGACAGAGGTTTCCCTCCGAGGGATTTTAAGTCCCTTGCGTCTACCATTCCGCCACGCCGGCAACCGCGCGGGAACATAGTCGGCGGCACTGCCCACTTGCAACCGAAGTGGGCAGGATTGCCGCTCGCACGAACGAAAAAATCGCCTAATATCGCCGCATGTCATGGCTCCCGTCGGAAGACCCGATTCTCGGCGACAAACGCTCCTGCGACGCGCTTGAGCTCGTCATCGTTCCCCGCGCGCGCGACCTCGGCGGCTTCAACGTCCGCCGTGCGCTGCCGCACGGCAAGCGCCAGATGGTCGGCCCCTTCATCTTCTTCGATCAGATGGGGCCGGTGCAGTTCATCGGCGGTCAAGGCATGGATGTGCGGCCGCATCCGCATATCGGGCTCGCCACCGTCACCTATCTCTTCGACGGCCGGATCATGCATCGCGACAGCGAGGGAAACGCACTCGAGATCACGCCTGGCGCGATGAACCTGATGACAGCCGGAAGCGGCATCGCGCATTCCGAACGCACGCCGGGAGACGCGCGCGCATCCGGGCAAAAGATGTTCGGGATCCAGAGCTGGATCGCGCTGCCGAAAGCCGCCGAAGAAATCGCGCCTACATTCCAGCATTTCGCGGATCGCGACCTGCCGCTGATCGAGGACGGCAAGGTGCGCGCGCGCGTGATCGCGGGCAACGTGTTCGGAAAACCCTCTCCCGTCGGCATGCACTCCGACTGGTTCTATGCCGAAGTCGTGCTCGACGCGGGCGCAAGCGCGCCGCTCGACGCGGACCATGAAGAGCGTGCGATCTATGTCGTCGAAGGCGAAGTGGAAATCGCGGGCGACAAATTCGAAGGGCCGCGACTTTTGATTTTCCGTCCCGGCGACAGAATCACCGTGCGCGCCGTCACATGGGCACGCATGATGTTTCTGGGCGGCGCGGCACTGGAAGGTCCGCGCTACATCTGGTGGAATTTCGTTTCCTCCAGCAAGGACCGCATCGAGCAAGCCAAGGAAGACTGGAAGACCGGCCGCTTCAAGCAGGTGCCCGATGAGACCGAATTCATCCCGCTACCGAACTCGTAAGCGATAGATAAGTCGCGCGTTCGTGCTGGCGAGCATAGCGAGCAGCCAGCACGAACAAACTAAACAGGTACAATCCCAAGGAAACGCCAAATGCTTTTCGAGACGACGATTGCCGGAAGTCTGCCCAAGCCGGCGTGGCTGGCCGAACCGAACAAACTCTGGGCGCCGTGGAAACTGTCCGGCGAGGCGTTGCTCGACGCCAAGCGCGACGCAACAGTGCTTGTGCTCAAGGAACAGGAAGACGCCGGTATCGACATTGTCACCGACGGCGAACAGGCCCGCCAGCATTTCGTTCACGGCTTTCTCGAAAAAGTCGATGGCATCGACTTCGCGAATAAGGTTGAGATGGGCATCCGCGCCGACCGCTACAAGGCGATGGTGCCGCAGGTCACCGGCGAATTGAAACTCAAGGGCCGCGTGCACGAGTTCGAGGCGCGCGTCGCGCGCGCACACACCAAGCACAAGCTGAAGTTCACGTTACCGGGCCCAATGACCATCATCGATACGATCGCCGACCGCCATTATGGCGACCGCGTGAAGATGGCGATGGCCTTTGCGAAACTCCTCAACCAGGAAGCGCGCGCCCTGGAAACCGACGGCGTCGACGTGATCCAGTTCGACGAACCCGCCTTCAACGTCTACATGGACGAGGTCACGCAATGGGGCATCGACGCGCTGCACGTCGCTGCCGAGGGCCTCTCCTGCACCACCGCGGTTCACATCTGCTACGGCTACGGCATCGAGGCGAACAATAACTGGAAGAAAACGCTCGGCGACGAGTGGCGGCAGTATCAGGATATTTTTCCGGCACTCGCGAAAAGCAGAATCCAGCAGGTCTCGCTGGAAGCACGCAATTCCAAAGTGCCGATCGATCTTATCGGCCTGCTCGAAGGCAAGGATATTTTGATCGGCGCGATCGACGTTGCGGGCGATCAGATCGAAATGCCTGAGGAAGTCTGCGCCGTGATCGAACAGGCCATGCGCTATGTACCGAAGGACCGTATTTTTCCCGCCACGAATTGCGGCATGGCACCAATGAAGCGCGAAATCGCTTACGCGAAACTCGCCGCGCTTTCGAAAGGCGCCGCACTGGCACGCGAGCGCTACGGCTGAAATTGCTGCCTCGTTGACGTGGATCAATTCACCTCGCGCCCGCAGGGAGAATATTCGCGCACTCAATGAATGGGTGCTTACATGAACGTAGGTGTTATTGATCGCGTGCTTCGCATCGTGGCCGGAATTGCACTGCTCGCTTTCGCGCTTGGCTACGTCTTTCCAGGAACGGGCTGGAATTGGGTCGGCTGGATCGGTCTCGTGCCGGTTTTGACGGCGGTCTTCGGCTGGTGCCCGGCCTATTCGCTCCTCGGCGTCTCGACCTGTCCACGCAAGTCGTAACAATCCGCGCGTGCGGGGCTTAGCGCTCCGCGCGCGCGAACACGTCCATCAGTTCAGCGACCTTCTTGCGCTGGTCGGCCTTGTTGCCGCTTTTGATCGCGCCTTCAACGCAATGACTGACGTGATCGCGCAGGATTTCGTCTTCGACTTTGCGCAACGCCGCCCGCACCGCCGATAGCTGCGTCAGAATATCGATGCAGTAGCGGTCGTCCTCGACCATCCCCGCGAGGCCGCGCACCTGCCCTGCGATTCTGTTGAGGCGTTTGAGCGTTTCGGTCTTGGCTTCCTTTTGCATGAGGTCTATATACCCCCCTAGGGTATATTCCGCAAGGGCAGAACATGACCGACCATCACGCACACCACGATCACGCTGCGCCGAAAAGTTGCTGCGCCGGCCATGATCACGCGAGCCAGGGTGATAGCCAGAACCACAAGGTGAAGGACCCGGTCTGCGGCATGATGGTCGATCCGCATACCGCGAAGCACCGCCACGACTATCGCGGCCACACTTATTATTTCTGCAATCCGAAGTGCCGTGAAAAGTTCATCGCCGATCCCGAGAAATATCTCGCCGATCAACCGCGCAAGGAAGATGTTCCCGAAGGCACGATCTACACCTGCCCGATGCATCCCGAGGTCCGGCAGGTTGGTCCCGGCGCCTGCCCGATCTGCGGCATGGCGCTCGAGCCCGAACTGGTCTCGCTCGAGGACGCGCCAAATGCCGAACTGATCGACATGAAGCGGCGCTTCTGGATCGCGCTCGTGCTCGCACTCCCTGTGCTATTTCTGGAAATGATCCCGCATCTCACCGGCATAAGTTTTGTGCCGGCGAAATATTCCGGCCCGCTGCAATTCTTGCTCGCGACACCCGTTGTGCTGTGGGCAGGCTGGCCGTTCTTCGAGCGCGGTTGGGCCAGCGTAAAAACCGGCAACCTCAACATGTTCACGTTGATCGCGATGGGCACCGGCGTCGCTTGGGCTTACAGTGTGGTTGCGCTGTTCGTGCCGTCGATCTTCCCGGATGCATTCCGCGATCATCACGGCAACGTCGCGCTCTATTTCGAGTCGGCGGCCGTGATCACCGTGCTCGTCCTATTCGGGCAAGTGCTGGAGCTGCGCGCGCGCGAACAGACCTCGAGCGCAATCAAGGCACTCCTCAACCTCGCGCCGAAGCAGGCGCGCAAGCTGAAAGACGATGGCAGCGAGGAAGATGTCGCGGTCGACTCCGTAGTCGCAGGCGACAGGCTGCGCGTGCGTCCCGGGGAAAAAGTTCCGGTTGATGGAGTCGTGCTCGAAGGCCGCTCGTCGCTGGACGAGTCGATGGTCACTGGCGAGTCGATGCCGGTCACGAAAGAAAAAGGCGCGAAGCTGATCGCCGGCACCGTGAATACCAGCGGTGCGCTCGTGATGCGTGCCGAAAAGGTCGGCCGCGACACCATGCTTTCGCAAATTGTGCAGATGGTGGCACAGGCACAGCGCTCGGCGGCACCCATCCAGCGTCTCGCCGACCGCGTCTCGGCCTGGTTCGTGCCGCTCGTGATCCTCGCGGCGTTCATAGCTTTCGTTGCCTGGGCCGTATTCGGGCCGGAACCGCGCTACGGCTACGGGCTCGTCGCCGCCGTCACTGTGCTCATCATCGCCTGCCCCTGCGCACTCGGGCTTGCCACCCCGATGTCGATCATGGTCGGCGTCGGGCGCGGCGCGCAGATCGGCGTACTAGTGAAGAACGCGGCTGCGCTCGAACGGCTCGAACGCGTCGATACGCTGGTCATCGACAAGACCGGCACGCTCACCGAAGGCAAGCCGAAGCTCACGAAGATCGTCAGCAACGCGTTCGCAGAAGACGAACTCCTGCGTCTTGCTGCGAGCGTCGAACGTGCAAGCGAGCATCCGCTCGCGCTCGCCATCGTCAACGCGGCGAAGGAGAAAAACCTCGCGCTTGTCGAAGTAAAAGACTTTCACTCCCCCGCGGGCAAGGGTGCGCTCGGCTGGGTCGAGGGTAAGTGCATCACGCTGGGAAATGGCGCCTATCTGAAGGAGCGCGGCATCGAGACGAACGTGATCGATTCTGAAGCCGACCGCCTGCGCGAAAACGGTGCGACCGTGATCTTTGTCGGCGTCGATGCCAAGGCCGCGGGCCTCCTCGCCATCAAGGACCCGGTGAAGGAAACTACGCGGCCCGCGCTCGATGCGCTGAAGAAGGACAACATCCGCCTCGTAATGCTCACCGGCGACAACAGGACGACTGCGCGCGCAGTGGCAGCCGAACTCGGTATCGGCGAGGTCGAGGCTGAAGTACTTCCCGACAAGAAGGCGAAAGTCGTCGAAAAGCTGCGCGGCGAAGGCCGGGTGGTTGCGATGGCTGGCGACGGCGTGAATGACGCGCCCGCACTCGCCGCCGCGGATGTCGGCATCGCGATGGGCACCGGCACCGATGTCGCGATGGAAAGCGCGGGCATCACGTTGCTCAAGGGCGACCTCATGGGCATCGTCCGTGCGCGGCATCTCTCGCAGGCGACGATGAACAATATCCGCCAGAACCTGTTCTTCGCGTTTCTTTATAACGCGGGCGGCGTGCCAATCGCGGCGGGCGTGCTTTATCCGGTGTTCGGCATCCTGCTTTCGCCCATCGTGGGTGCCGCGGCGATGGCACTTTCCTCGGTCAGCGTAATCAGCAATGCGCTGCGGTTGCGGCTTACGAAAATCTGACCTCGTCGTCCCGGCCAAGCGAACGGAGTGAACGCGAGCCGGGACCCATAACCACCCGCTTCGCGACTCTTGAAGGCCGATGGTTATGGGGCCTTGCCTTCGCGGGGCCGACAAAAACTATTCCTTCCCCCGGATCGGCGGGGCGTAAACCAGCGCCGTATCCCAAGGGAAATGTATCCAAGTGTCCTGCGATACCTCGGTCACGAACGTATTGACTAGAGGCCGCGCGAGCGGCTTCGCATAGACGGTCGCGAAGTGCGCCTTGGGCAATAATTCGCGGACCACCTTGGCTGTCTTGCCGGTGTCGACAAGATCATCGAGGACCAAGATCCCCTCGCCGCCGTTCGCGAGCAGTTTCGGCTGGATCTGCTTGACGACCTCGGGCGCGGTTTCGGTTTTGAAATTGCGGTAAGCGACTATCGAAATCGTCTCGACCACGCGCACGCCGAGTTCGCGCGCCACGATTGCGGCCGGGACCAGCCCGCCGCGCGTAATCGCAACGATGGCTTCGAACGGGCCGACGGCGTGCAGCCGCCATGCCAGCGCACGGCAATCGCGGTGAAACTGATCCCACGAAACCGGAAAGGCTTTGTCCGGACCGCCTGCCGCCTCGGTCATTTCTTCAACACTCCCGCGTGTGTTCCAAAGAATTAGCGCACCTTATCAGCGAAAGCGAATATCCGTACGGCGTATCAAAAGCGGCCCGATTAAAGTTTCCGGATTGCCGCTGTCGCGGTCGCCGTCGCTACAATCTTTCCGTCTTGCCTCAGTTCGCCGGCAAGATGGCAAATGTCGCGCCCGCGCATGACTACTCTGCCGTTGCCGACGAACTTCCCGGTTTTTCCGGGACGGTGAAACTGCACGTTCAAATTCAGCGTCGGCGCGAACTCTCCCTCGTCGAGCGTAGCGACTAGTGCGGGCCCTAGCGTGTCGTCGAGCATCGCGGCGAGAAAGCCGCCCTGGATATTGCCCGCCGGGTTCAAAAATTCTTTTCGCCCTTCGAATTCCGCTTCGATAGTTCCGGCGTCCGTGTCTATTTTCGTGAACTGAACGCCAAGCGTCTTCGCGCATTCCGGCGTAGGTGCGCGACCATCCATGATCTGGAAAAAGAAGTTGTTTTTGCTCATGCGATCCTCCGCAAGAGCGGAGAATCTATCGCATTGTGTTCGGAAGAGAAGGTGTCAGTCCCTGTTCCGCTTGGCGGCAAGCGCGGCGCGAATACGCTCGGTCATCGCCTCGACATCCGCTCTCGCTGCCACGAGTTTTGCCGCGTCGCGCGAGCGCACCACGACCCGCGTCGCAAAGCCCTTTTCGTTCATGTACGGGTACGAGCCGATGGTCGTGTCGGGGTGGTTCTTCGCGATCTCGCGCAGGTCGGTCGCGATGTCGCCTTCCTTCAATCCCGCGTCGATCGTTTCGGAAAGCACCTTGGCGCCGGTCTTCAGTTGCGGCACCACATGGTCGAGCATCGCCCGCATGATCGCGGGCACGCCCGCCATCGTAATCACGTTGCCGATCCAGAAACCCGGCGCCTTGGAAACCGGATTGACGACGAGTTCGGCGCCGTTCGGAATGCGCGCCATGCGCATCCGCGCTTCGTTGAGATCGCCGTCCTTGAAGCGCTCCTTCAGAAGCGCGACCGCGCGCGGATCGTGATCGATGCCGACGCCAAACGCTTTTGCCACCGCGTCCGCGGTGATGTCGTCATGTGTCGGTCCGATGCCGCCGGTCGTGAATACATATGTGTAGCGCGCACGCAATGCATTCAGCGCCGCGACGATCTCTTCCTCGACATCCGGAACGAAGCGCACCTCGCGCAGGTCGATGCCGATCGAGGTCATCGTCTCGGCGATGTGACCGACATTCGTATCCTTGGTGCGGCCCGAAAGCAGTTCGTCGCCGATGACGAGAACCGCGGCGGTTACTTGATTTTCCATGGCGGGATTCATAACGAAAAATACTCGGAAATATATTTCCGGGATGGCGCGCGCCGCGTTTGACGCATGAACTATCCTGCTTGATATTTCAAAAAAATACAAAGAACACCTCACGGAAGCGCCCATGAACGTCCAGAATGCCAAACCGCCCTTCAAGGCGGTGAAGTTCGCGCCTGTCGCTGTCGATCGCGCCGACCACGCAGACGGCTCGATCCTTTTGCGCTCGCGCGCAAAACTGCCGGACTACGATCCGTCGCTCGCGTCCCTCTTCCGCCGCGCGGTCGAAAAGGCACCGGCGCAGATCTATCTCGCCGAGCGCGCAGGCGACGGCTGGCGGGAAGTGACTTACGAAGAAGCGCGCAAAATTGTGGACGCGGTCGCCTCCGCGTTGTTGGAGCGCGGCCTTTCCGCCGAGCGCCCGGTCGTCATTCTTTCCGGCAACGGGATCGACCACGGGTTGCTGACGCTCGCCTGCGAACACGCAGGCATTCCGGTCGCGCCGATTTCGGTCGCCTATTCGCTGCAAAGTTCGGATCTCGCCAAGATCAAGTACATCACCGAACTCCTGAACCCCGGCCTGGTTTACGCTGCCGACACCGGCCCCTTCGCCAAGGCGCTCGGCATTGCAGGCGCGAATGCCGAAATCATCACGAGCAAAAATTCCGCGAACCTCGAAAATGTGACGTTGTTCGATCAACTCGCGCAGACCAAGCCCTCGCCCGCGCTCGAAAAAGCCGTCAGCACGATCACGAAAGATACGATCGCAAAATTTCTCTTCACCTCCGGTTCGACCAATCTTCCCAAAGGCGTGGTCTCGACCCACGGCATGCTCACCGCCAATCAGGAAATGATCGTTTCCTGCTGGCCTTATCTCGAGGAAAGCCCGCTCGTGCTGTGCGACTGGCTGCCGTGGAACCACACCTTCGGCGGCAGCTTCTGTTTCAACCTTACGCAGCGCCTCGCCGGCACCATGTATATCGACGGCGGCAAACCGGCGCCCGGTCTCGCCGAAATCACGGTGAAGAACATCACCGAAGTTTCGCCGACGACCTATTTCAATGTGCCGGCCGGATACTCCGCCATCCTTCCGCATCTCGAACGCGACGATACGCTTGCGAAAAAATTCTTCGCGCGCCTCCAGATGATTTTCTATGCCGGCGCGTCGCTGCCGAAAGATTTGTGGGAACGGCTGGAGAACCTTGCAATCAAGGCGACCGGCGCGCGCGTGCCGATGACCACTGCCTGGGGAACGACCGAAACCTCGCCGCTTTCCTTGATGCAGCATTTCCATGCCGACGGTCCGGGCGTGATCGGCGTCCCCTGCCTCGGCGTCGAGACGAAACTCGTGCCCTCCGGCAAAAAACTGGAAATCCGCGTGCGCGGGCCGAACGTCACGCGCCACGGCTACTGGAAGCGCGACGAACAGACGAAAGCGAATTTCGACGAGGATGGTTTCTACAAATCCGGCGACGCCGTGCGCTTCGCCGATCCGAACGACCCGAACAAGGGCCTGATCTTCGACGGACGGCTTGCCGAAGACTTCAAGCTCACGAGCGGCACCTGGGTGCAGGTCGGCACGCTCCGCGTAGCAGCAATCGCCGCCTGCTCTCCGGTCGTGCAGGACATGGTGATCTGCGGCGAAGGCCGCGACAATATCGGCGTCCTCGCATGGCTCAACGCAGCCGGTGCGGCAAAGATTGCGGGAGTCGAGCCTTCGACGCCGCTTGCCGAGCTTTCAAAGCATTCGAAAGTGATCGAACACGTCGGCCAAGCGCTCAAAAAATGGAACGCGGGCCAATCCGGTCTCTCGACCAAAGTCGCGCGCGCGATCTTGCTTACAGACACGCCCTCGATCGACGCGAACGAGATTACCGACAAGGGCTACATCAATCAGCGCGCGGCGCTGGAACGGCGCGCAGCCGATATCGAACGGCTGTTCGCGAAAAGCCCGGACGCTTCCGTCATCGTCGCGATTTAGGCGCCGCCCTCCGGAACGCTTAATCCTTAGGCGCGTTGCTCAAGCCCTAAGCGCTGCCGCCTTTTGCGCCAGAGCCGATTGGCTGGCATGATTACAGGCAGCAAGACCGGAGCCTGAATTGTCCTCGCGTACACCCAGCTTTTTCGACGAGATGCGCGCGCCCGACGGTTCGGTGCGCCCCGCCTACCAGCAACTTGCCCATTGGCTCGACACGGTCCCGAAAGACGTTCTCGACTATCGCCGCAAGGAAGCGGAATTCATCTTCCGCCGGATCGGCATCACCTTCGCCGTCTATGGCGATGCCGCTTCCACCGAACGGCTGATCCCCTTCGATATCATTCCGCGCATTCTCAATCGCGGCGAATGGCAGAAGCTTTCACGTGGACTCGAACAGCGCGTGAAGGCGCTGAACGCTTATCTGCACGACGCCTATAACAAGCGCGAGATTTTACGCGCCGGCATCGTGCCGGAGGAATTGATTTTTGGAAACCCGGTGTTCCGCCCCGAGATGAACGGGCAGCAGGTTCCGCATAATATTTATGTGATGATCGCGGGTATCGACGTGGTGCGCGTCGATCCCGACAACTTCTACGTACTGGAAGACAATGCGCGCGTTCCCTCCGGCGTGTCTTATATGCTCGAGAACCGCGAAATCATGCTGCGCCTATTTCCGGAGCTATTCATCGACCATCCCGTTGCGCCGGTCGAAAATTATGCTGACGATCTGCTCGCAACACTGAAGTCCGTCGCGCCGCTGACTTCCTCGGGCGATCCCACCGTCGTGTTGATGACGCCTGGCATCTACAACTCCGCCTATTACGAACACTCGTTCCTCGCCGACAAGCTCGGCTGCGAGCTGGTTGAAGGCCGCGACATGTTCGTCAAGGGCGACATGCTCTATATGCGCACGACGGAAGGCCCGAAGCGCGTGGACGTAATCTATCGCCGCGTCGATGACGACTTCATCGATCCGCTCGTCTTCCGCCCGGATTCGATGCTCGGCGTGCCGGGGCTGATGTCGGTTTATCAGGCCGGCAACGTAACGCTCGCCAACGCCGTCGGCACCGGGATTGCCGACGACAAAGCCGTCTACAGCTACATGCCCGACATCATCAAATTCTATCTCGGCGAAGAACCGATCCTGAAGAACGTCGAGACCTACCGCTGCCGCGAACCCGATCAACTGAAATACGTGCTCGAAAACATCGACAAACTCGTGGTGAAGGAAGTTCATGGCTCCGGCGGTTACGGGATGCTGATCGGTCCCGCCGCCGACAAGAAAACCATCGAGGCTTTCGCGGCGAAGGTGAAGGCGGCGCCCGACGGCTTCATCGCGCAGCCGACACTTGCGCTTTCCACCTGCCCGACTTTCGTCGAGGAAGGTATTGCTCCGCGCCATGTCGATCTGCGCCCCTTCGTGCTCACGGGCCGCGACAAGGTCCGCATCGTGCCGGGCGGCTTGACACGCGTCGCGCTCTCGAAGGGCTCGCTCGTCGTGAACTCGAGCCAGGGCGGCGGCACGAAAGATACCTGGGTGCTGGATCGCTGATATGCTCTCGCGCACCGCAAGCAACCTCTACTGGCTCTCGCGTTATGTCGAACGCGCCGAATGCCTCGCGCGCATTCTCGACGCGACCTATCGTCTCTCCGCGTTGCCGCAGGGATATGGCAGCGAGACGAACGAATGGGACTCTGCGATCGCAACCGCGGGCTCGGTGATCTCGTTCAAGGAAAACTACAAGGAAGCAAACGAACGCACCGTCACGGAATGGCTTGCGTTCTCGCCCGAAAATCCCGCTTCGATCCGCAACTGTCTCGAGATCGCGCGCACCAATGCGCGCTCGGTGCGGACCGCGCTGACCGGCGAAATGTGGGACGCGATCAATTCGGCGTGGCACGAATTGCACCGCTACGATCCGAAGCGCATCACGCGCGAAGAATTCACGCGCTTCCTCAATTTCGTGATGGAAACCTCGGTGCGCTTCGATGGCACGTCGTTCCGTACGATGCTGCGTAACGACGCCTACTGGTTTTCGCGGCTCGGCTTTCTCGTGGAGCGCGCCGACGCCACGGCGCGCATCCTCGACGTAAAATATCATGTGCTGCTCCCCCGCGAAGCGCAGGTCGGCGGCCCGCTCGATTATTTCCAGTGGGCGTCGATCCTGCGCTCGGTTTCAGCGCGCACGAGCTATCACTGGGTCTATCGCGACAGCGTAAAGCCGTGGCTGGTCGCGGATCTGTTGATCCTCAATCGCCAGATGCCGCGCTCGCTCGCAAGCTGCTACGAGAACATCAACCGCTATCTCGACGACCTTGCGCAGTTCTACGGAAGACAGGGCCAGGCGCAGAGGCTCGCGCGCGCAACCGCGAGCCGGCTTGAAAACGGCAGGATGGAGGACATCTTCCAGTCAGGGCTGCATGAGTTTATTACGCAGTTCCTGATCGACAACAATCGCGTTGGCAATGCGATCGGCGATCAATATCTGATCTAAGCGAAGTAAAAATGCGAATCCGGATCGCGCACGAAACCGTCTATCGTTACGATACGCCCGCGACGCGGGCGATCCAAATATTGCGCCTGACGCCGCGCAATCACGACGGACAATATGTCGTGCGCTGGCGCGTCGAAGTCTCGGAAGATTGCCGCGTCGAGCCACGTGAGGATTCCTTCGGCAATCTCACCCATACCTTCACCGTCGACGGGCCCATCTCCGAGCTCTCGGTGCGCGTTGCGGGCGAAATCGAAACACAGGACACGCACGGCATCGTGCGCGGCACGCGAGAGAAATTTCCGGCGTCGTTCTACCTTCGCCAGACCGATCTCACCACGCCGGACAAGGCGATTGCCGATTGGGCAAACGAAATCAGCGACGGCGGCAGGCGCGGGGCACTCGACACGCTCCACGCGATGCAGAGCCACATCTATTCGAACTTCAAGTTCGATGTGGAAGCGACCGCGCCTTCCACTACCGCGCAGCAGGCGTTCGCGAACCAGCACGGCGTCTGCCAGGACTATGCGCATATTTTCTGCTCGGCCGCGCGTTACCTGAAAATCCCGGCGCGTTATGTCGGCGGCTATTTCCTGCGCGGCGACGGCGTCGTGCACACCGAATCCGGCCACGCCTGGACCGAAGCTTTCCTGCCCGATCTTGGCTGGATCGCTTTCGATCCGGCAAATGGCATCTGCGCCACCGAGGCTCATGTCCGGGTCGCGACCGGACTCGACTATCTCGGCGCGGCCCCCGTCCGGGGCACCCGCTATGGCGGCCTCGGCGAGGCGATGGATGTGAAAGTCAGCGTGGATCAGGCCAGCCGCCAGTCGCAGCAATAGCTTTTAAGACTGTAGCAAAACCTCACTTGCCGCGTTGCAGCAGTTGGGCATACTCCGCCCCGGAATAAGAGAGCCTCGAGTCGATGACCTATTGCTGCGGAATTCTGGTTCGCGACGGAATCGTGATTATTGCCGACACGCGCACCAATGCGGGTCTCGACAACATCTCGACCTTTCGGAAGCTCCATCTGTTCGAGGAGCCGGGTAAGCGCGTGATGGCACTCGCCTCCGCGGGCAATCTTTCAGTGGCGCAAAGCGTCGTGAGCCTGCTTTCGGAGGGCATCGAAAATCCGGAAACCGGCGAGGTCGAGCGCCTGACCGACGCGCCAACCATGTTTCAGGCCGCGCAACGGGTCGGCCGGGCGCTGCGCATCGTCCACGAAAGCGACGCGAAAGCGCTCGAAGAAGCCGACATCAGTTTCGACGTTTCGTTCCTGCTCGCGGGTCAGGTCGCAGGCCGCCGGCTCAGGCTTTTCATGATCTATGCCGCAGGCAACTTCATCGAGTGCACCACCGACACGCCGTTTCTCCAGATCGGCGAGCACAAATACGGCAAGCCGATTCTCGACCGCGCGGTGACCTATGACACCGATCTTTACGACGCGCTGAAGATCAACCTGATCTCGATGGACTCGACCATCCGCTCCAATCTTGCGGTTGGGCTTCCGATCGATATCGCCGTCATCCGCCGCGACGCGCTCGGCATCGAACTGAACTATCGCATCATGCCAGGCGAGCCCTATTTCACCGATCTGCGCGAGCGCTGGTCGGCGGCCCTGCGCGCCGCCCACATCGCCATTCCCCGACCGCCTTATGCGACGCGTCCCGTGGAATCCTTCCCAACCGAAGGCGTCGATACCGTGCTGCCGCGCTCAGGCGCGCTCGCCAATGCTGCAAGCGCGCAATTGACCGCGGGCCAGCCTGCGGCGAAAGTTCTACAACAACAGAACCCAAAACGATAACGCCTAAAAAATCTAGAAAATCTCAGGGAGTGAATGGCGATGGCAACTTCGCGGAAGATCGCGTTGGTTACGGGCGCAAGCTCAGGCATCGGACGGGCGGCAGCGGTCGCGCTGGCGAAAGCGGGCTTCAATCTGGTGATTGCCGCGCGTAGAAAGCCGGAACTCGACGCAGTCGCAAAGGAAGTCGAAGCCGCGGGCGCGGAATGCCTCGCGGTGCCGACCGACGTCGGCGTGCCGGAGCAGATCAAAAATCTTTTCGCGAAGACCAAGGAGAAATACGGCCGCCTCGACGTAATCTTCAACAATGCCGGCCGCGGTACGCCGCCGGTGCCGCTCGAAGACGTGAAGCTCGAGGACTGGAACGCGACCGTCGCCGCGAACCTCACCGGTCCGTTCCTCTGCACGCAGGAAGCGTTCCGGATCATGAAGGACCAGAACCCGCGCGGCGGCCGTATCATCAACAACGGCTCGATCTCAGCCTATGCGCCGCGCCCCTTCTCCGCGCCTTATACTTCCACCAAGCATGCGGTTTCGGGCCTGACGCGCGCGACCGCGCTCGACGGCCGCGCCTATGACATCGCTTGCAGCCAGATCGACATCGGCAACGCGGTGACGCCGATGACCGACCGAATGGCGAATGGCGGTGTGCTGCAGCCGGACGGCTCGACCAAAATCGAGCCGCGCGTCGCGGTGGAGCATGTCGCAAACGCGATCGTTTACATCGCCTCGCTGCCGTTGGACGCCAACGTGCTCTTTATGAACGTGATGGCGACAAAAATGCCCTTTGTCGGCCGCGGATAATCACAGATAAGGTAAGTAGATTTATAATTTTGACGGCGATTGTCTGTTGAGATTTCCGGGTGTATGAGGAACGAAATCCGGAAACTCAACGGAGCGCGCCATGAGCTGCTGCGACGAAAACCAAGCCCGCGTTCCCGAAGGCATCAAGTCGAGCAAAGAGATCGCAGCACCGGACGTATCGCGTCGCTCGGTGCTGAAGGGCGTCGCGGTGGTCGCGGGGGCGCTTTCCAGCGCCGGCCCCGCCGCCGCGCAGGCGAAACTCAAACCCGTCAAGCTTGCTTATTGTAGCCAGATCCTATGCGGCGTACCCTACGAGGTCGCGCGCTCGGGCGGCTACTGGAAAAATCAGGGTCTCGACGTCGAACTGATCTATACGCGCGGCGGCGGTGCCGCGATGAACGCGCTGGTCGGCGGTGCCGTCGATTATGCCGCGACCGCGCTCGATGTCGCGATCCAGGCTTACGCCAAGGGCGCCAAGATCCGGCGCTTCGCCGTGACCGGCCGTCTCCCCCTGTTCGCGCTCGTCACGACGCCGAAAGCCGCCGACAAGATCAAGACGGTGAAGGATCTCGAAGGCAAAACCGTCGGCGTGTCCGCGCTCGGCAATGCCGATCATGCGCTGCTTCTGTTTCTCTTAAAACAGGCGAACGCGGATACGAACAGCGTGCAGTTCGCGACCCTCGGCGTGAACCTGCTTGAAGCCGTGCGCCGCGGGGATGTCGATGCCGGTCTCGTGCAGGAGCCGGCGCTCAGCATTCTCCAGCAGGCCGGTTCGCGCGTGATCGTGAATGCAATGGACTCCAAAGACGCCGACAAGTTTCTGGGCGGCGCGTTCGAATTCATGGGCGTTTCGGTTCGCGCTGAGGAGTTCGACGAGCGCCGTGCCGACATGACCGCGCTCGTGAAGGGCCTGGGCGACGCGCTGAAGGGCCTGCGCACGCTTTCCGGCGACCAGCTCGTCAGTTCGTTTCCCAAAGAGATGATGACCGGCCTCGACACCAAGCAGCTCGGCGACATTCTTGTGCGCTACCGCAATTCGCTCTATCCGGAAAAGGTGACGATCGATCCCGCGGCGGTGAAGCGGGTCGCGAATTCGCTCACAGTCGGCGGACTCATCAAGGCAGACACCAATATCGGCGGGCTGCACGACACCTCCATCGCCGGAGGATAGTTCGAGTTGCGCGTCAATAACGTATCCCTTTCCTATGGCGGCGAGCCCGTCCTCGAAGGGGCAAGTCTCCAGGTCGGCAGCGGACAATTCGTGAGCCTGGTCGGGCCTTCGGGCTCCGGCAAGTCGTCGCTCCTGCGCGCCGCAATGGGTTTGCAAAAGCCTTTCGCCGGCACGGTCGATCTCGAACTTCCGCGCTCCGAAGTCGGCATTCTTTTTCAGGACGACGCACTCCTGCCCTGGCGCACCGCCCGGCAGAACGTGTCGCTTGGCCTGCGCTTTCGCGGCATGGGCAAGCGGCAGGCGCTGAAGAAAGCCGACGAATGGCTTGCGCGGCTCGGCCTCGAAGGTTTCGAAGACCGCTATCCGCGCCGTCTCTCCGGCGGCCAGCGGAAGCGCGTCGCGCTCGCGCAGGTGCTGGCGCTCGAGCCGAAACTGCTTCTGATGGACGAGCCCTTCGCCTCGCTCGACGCGATCGTGCGCACCAAGGTCATTCAGGACGTGGTGCATCTCGTCGAGAAGGAAAAGATCGCGGTGCTGCTCGTCACCCACGATCTCGAGGAAGCGATCTCGCTCTCCGACGTGGTCTATCTGCTTTCGCAGGGACCGCGCGCGAAAATCTCGCAGCACTATTCGATTCCGATCCCGCGCCCGCGCGATCTCGTGCGCGCCCGCCTGCACCCCGCCTACGCGCCGCTTCTGGAAAAACTCTGGAACGATCTTTCGCGCGAGGTCGAAGGCACCGGTAGCGCCGATACGAAGGCCGCGGCATGAGCGCGTTCGCCAATACGATCATGAAGCCGGGCTACGCGATCCTCCGGCAGATCGTGATGCTCGCCATCGTGCTCGGCCTGTGGGAACTGGCCGGTATCTACGGCTATCTCAATCCGCTTTATATGCCGCGCCCGTCCGCGATCGGCGTCACGCTGCGCGACCTGTTCTCGGATTCGAAAATCTGGATGCACATGCAGGCGACCTTTACCGCCGCCCTGCTCGGCCTCGCGCTCGGCGTTCTCGCGGGCGTGGTGTTCGGCATCCTCGCGGCCCTCGTGCGCGTGATTTCGGAACTGATCGAACCGATCATGCTGGTGCTTAACGCGATCCCGCGCGTGATCCTCGCGCCGCTGTTCCTGATCTGGTTCGGCATCGGCCTCGGCTCGAAGGTCGCGCTCGCCTTCGTACTGGTCGCGGTCGTGATTTTCTTCAACGTCTTCGGCAGCATCCGCAACATCGACCGCAGGCTGGTCGAGCGCGTGATTACGCTCGGCGGCGGCCGCTGGGCGCTGATCCGGCAGGTCTATCTTCCTTCCGTCGCGGCTTCGGTCTTGCAAAACCTGAAAGTCTCGGTGGGTTTTGCGTTCACCGGCGCGGTGGTCGGCGAATTCGTGGGCTCGAGCCGCGGCCTCGGCTATCTCATTCAGTTCGCACAGAGCAGCTACAACGCCTCGCTGATGATGGCGCTGGTGCTGCTCATTCTCGTCGTCGTGCTCATCATCTTCGCGATCGCGAACCAGATCGAGAAGTTCCTGATGCAGTGGCGCTGATATGAACCCGGAAGAATGCACGCAAGGATGTTGCGGCGTCTCGCGCCGCCGGAACGTGAGCGATTGCTTCGACCGCGGCCTGCGCCGCAACCGCGCGGAGCCTTTCGCGACTGCGGGCAAGAAAATCACCGACGCGAACGGCCTGGAGGCGCAATTCAGCCTGAAGATCGAACACGGCATTATCGAAGCAGTGCGCTTCCGCGTCACCTCCTGCGTGGCGCTGACCGCTTATGCCGAAGTGCTCGCCGAAGAAGCCGAGAAACTTTCGCTTAGCTCCGCCATCGCGATCGCGCCGCAGACGCTGATCGACGATCTCGAAGGCGTTCCGCTGTTTCGCCGCGACCGCGCCAATCTGGCGGTCGCCGCACTTCGTTCCGCAATTTCGACTGCAACGCTTCAACAGGGGGTAACGAATGAAAGTCGCCTACATCTTCGCCACGCAACGGCATAACGTCTCTTACGTCCTCGCCAAGATGATCCTGCCACAGCTGGAAGAGAACCGGCACGGCGTCGACGTCGCCGGCATGTTCTTCTTCGAAGACAACAATTATGTGCTCGTGAAAGGCAATCCGATCGGCGAACGCCTGCATAAAGTTGCGAAGGCCAAAGGCATGTTGCTGATGGGCTGCGACCAGTGCTGCTACGAGCGCGAAATCGCGGACAAGCTGTTCGACGGCGTGCCGATCGGCTGCTTCCCGGATCTTTACAAGGCGCTCTCCGGCAACATGCCGGATCAGGTGATTACGCTCTGAGCTGAGTGCACGGAAATGCAGAGGGCGGCCCAACGGCCGCCCTTTCGCATTTTCAGTTCAACCAATACTCCCCATTCACCGCCCGAAACTCCGACGGCTTGATGAGGCGCGCATGCGCCACCGTCACCGAGTGCAACGGGCCGGAAAGCTCCCGCGCCCAGAAATCGAGGAAGCGCGAAAGCGTCGGGAATTTCGGGAAGAGGTCGTATTCCTGCCAGACGAAGGTCTGGAGAAAACGGGGGTGGTCCGGCAGGCGGTAGAGGATTTGCGCGGTCGTGAGCCCGTAGCCGTCGAGTTGCTTCCTGAAGTCTCGGGAATTGAGCGTTTGGGAGATGCGATTCATCGGACATCCTTAATGCGACAGGACGCCCGATGGTTCGATTGTTCGCGATCAATGACAAGCCCGAAATTTGAATTATCTGTTTAGAATCAAAGCACTAGCAGCCGATACCAGGAGTGGCTAACAACCATGCCGAGTCTTGGCACTCGAACTCGCCCAGTGCCAAAAAAGTTGACTCCCCGCCTTGAAGGTCGGAAAACCCCGCCCCATCTGGCGTGCAGGTGAGACAGGGGTCCCTGTGCGCCGATCCAATTCGCTCAATAATTCTAAGGTCTTGGAGGACTATCTATGAAATTCCGTCCGCTGCATGACCGTGTCGTTGTCCGCCGCATCGAGGCAGACGAGCGCACGAAGTCGGGCATCATCATTCCGGATTCCGCGAAGGAAAAGCCGGCCGAAGGCGAAGTAATCGCTGTCGGCCAGGGCGGCCGCGACGAAGCCGGCAAGCTCATCCCGATCGACATCAAGGTTGGCGACCACATCCTGTTCGGCAAGTGGTCCGGCACCGAAGTGAAGATCGACGGCGAAGATCTCATCATCATGAAAGAATCCGACGTTCTCGGCGTGATCGAAAAGACTTCCGCCAAGAAGAAGGCCGCGTAAGCGCCTCGTCGAGACATCAGGAGTAGAAAACAATGGCTGCTAAAGAAGTAAAATTCTCGGTCGAAGCGCGCGACAAGATGCTCCGCGGCGTCGACATTCTCGCCAACGCCGTGAAGGTCACCCTCGGTCCCAAGGGCCGCAACGTCGTGATCGACAAGTCGTTCGGCGCGCCCCGTATCACCAAGGACGGCGTCACCGTCGCGAAAGAAATCGAACTCGAAGACAAGTTCGAGAACATGGGCGCACAGATGGTGCGCGAAGTCGCCTCGAAGACCAACGACCTCGCCGGTGACGGCACCACGACTGCCACCGTGCTCGCGCAGGCGATCGTGAAGGAAGGCGCGAAATCCGTTGCCGCCGGCATGAACCCGATGGACCTCAAGCGCGGCATCGACCTCGCGGTCGAGACCATCGTCGCGGACCTGAAGAAGAACTCGAAGGCGATCACTTCGAACGAAGAAGTCGCGCAGGTCGGCACCATCTCGTCGAATGGCGACAAGGAAATCGGCAAGTTCCTCGCCGACGCCATGAAGAAGGTCGGCAACGAGGGCGTCATCACCGTTGAAGAAGCCAAGTCGCTCGAGACCGAACTCGATGTCGTCGAAGGCATGCAGTTCGACCGCGGCTACATCTCGCCCTACTTCGTCACCAACGCCGACAAGATGCGCGTCGAGATGGACGATGCCTACATCCTCATCAACGAGAAGAAGCTCTCCTCGCTGAACGAAATGCTCCCGGTTCTGGAAGCGGTCGTGCAGTCGGGCAAGCCGCTCGTGATCATCGCGGAAGAAGTCGAAGGCGAAGCGCTCGCGACCCTCGTCGTGAACAAGCTCCGCGGCGGCCTCAAGGTTGCGGCGGTGAAGGCTCCGGGCTTCGGCGATCGCCGCAAGGCCATGCTGCAGGACATCGCGATCCTGACCGGCGGCACTGCGATCTCGGAAGATCTCGGCATCAAGCTCGAGAACGTGCAGTTGAACATGCTGGGCCGCGCCAAGAAGGTGATGATCGACAAGGAAAACACCACGATCGTCAACGGCGCCGGCAAGAAGGCCGACATCGAAGCGCGCGTCGCCCAGATCAAGGCGCAGATCGAGGAAACCACCTCGGACTACGACAAGGAGAAGCTGCAGGAGCGTCTCGCGAAGCTCGCGGGCGGTGTTGCGGTGATCCGCGTCGGCGGCGCGACCGAAGTCGAAGTGAAGGAAAAGAAGGACCGCGTGGACGATGCGATGCATGCGACCCGCGCGGCGGTCGAAGAAGGCGTGCTGCCGGGTGGCGGCGTTGCCCTCCTCCGCTCGGTCAAGGCGCTCTCGCGCCTGAAGCCGGAGAACGACGACATGCGCACCGGTGTTGAGATCGTCCGCAAGGCGATCCAGGCTCCGGCCCGTCAGATCGCGCTCAACGCGGGCGAAGACGGCTCGGTCATCGTCGGCAAGATCCTCGAGAAGGACACCTACTCCTTCGGCTTCGACGCGCAGTCGGGCGAATACGTCGATATGTTCAAGAAGGGCATCATCGACCCGACCAAGGTCGTTCGTACCGCGCTTCAGGACGCCGCCTCGGTGGCAGCGCTCCTGATCACGACCGAAGCCATGGTCGCTGAGTTGCCGAAGAAGGCTTCCGCCGCGCCTGCGATGCCGGCCGGCGGCATGGGTGGCATGGATTTCTGATCCACTCTGCCAAATACGAAACGAGAAAGCCCGCTCGAAAGAGCGGGCTTTTTTGTTGTAGAAGTGAGGAATGGATGAAATCGACATCCCGCGATTCTTGAGAGCTCCGCGGCGTATCAAATATGTTTCGGCCTTCCTCGATTTCATCAGGAACCCGATACGGTATTGGGAGTGGCGGCGTATCGGCGGCAGCAACTATGTCCCTCATGCCAGAGCGCACGCAAAGAGGATTGCAAAGTTTCGGGCATCCTCATCGAAATCCCCGGAGATGCCGCTAGAGGAAGCAGTGGATCGATTCATTGCAAGAACGCAGGACGGCAAAGCTGTCGCGAAAATTCCCGCTTGGAAGCGCGATCGTTTTCGGATCGCGCATGCCGAATACCTCCTGACATTCATGCCCGTTTACGCATTGCCCGCAACTTCCGATGAGGTAGAAAAACTCCCGGCAAGCTGCCTCGCGAAGGAGCATTCCATCGAAATTCGGGGCGGCACGTTCATCGCCGTCGCGAAATCAGACCCGCTATATGTGCGCTATCAACGGCTTGAGGTCAGCCGCGTTATGGTTGAAGAGATGATCGACGTTTCGAGACCGCGCGAAAAGACGATGATGGCTCGTTAGCGGCTTAGTTCGGCTTCCCGTTCCGCAGAAGCTTGAGCACCTTGTAAACATACTCGTTCGCAGGCGTCGGCACGCCGAGTTTCTTCCCGAGTTCGACCACCTTGCCTTGCAGCCAGTCGAGTTCGAGCCGGTTGCCGCGTTCGACATCCTCGCACATCGAAGCCTTCAGATGCGGCGGCGCGGCTTTCGCGAAGGCAAGCGACTTGTCGGCGAGACCTTCGAGCGCAATCCCCTGCTTTAGCCCGATCGTCTCCACTTCCTTCATCAGGTCATAGAACAGCGCATGCGTATCGGGATCGGCAAGCAACGGGCCGATCGGCTGGCGCGTGCTTGCGGTCGCGCCCGACATGCCGTCGAGGAAAATGAATTTCTCCCACAAATCCTTCTTCACGCTTTTGGAAAAGGTCGCGTCCACCTTTGACGTCCGCATTTCCTCGACCAGCGACTCGAGCCGCGCATCGTCGCGTCCGTCCATGAAGCCGCAGCGGAAATTCGCAAATGTACCCTTGTGCGAAATCACGCCCGGCTCGGAAATCACCGCCGAGATCCGCGTCGGCGTTGCACAGACGATATCGCCGAGAATCGGCGTCAGCCGATCGACCGAGTCGATGCCGTTCAGCATCGAAAGCACGCGCGTATCCTTGTTCACGAACGGCTTCGAAAGCTCGCCCGCCTTCTCGGTGTCCCAGAGTTTCACCGCGAAGAGAACCACATCGACCGCGCCGACGTTGCCCGGATCGTCCGTCACCTTCGCGGGCTTGATCAGCATATTGCCGAGCGGACTCTCCACCTTGAGCCCATTTTTCTCGATCGCGTCCCTGTGCGCGCCGCGCGCGATGAAATGCACCTCGTGGCCGGCTTCAGCTAACCTGCCACCAAAATACGCACCTAGGGCACCAGTCGCCATCACCGCCACGCGCATCGCTTTTCTCCCAGAAATTCGCGCGGCGTTATGCCATGAAAAAGGGCGCGGCCGAAACCGCGCCCCGTTCGCATCTGCCGTGCAAAATCAGACCGTGAACTTACCGGCCTTCGCGTCGGCGTAGCGCTGGTTGATGACGTCCCAGTTCACGACATTCCACCACGCCTTCAGGTAGTCGGCGCGGCGGTTCTGGTACTTCAGATAATAAGCGTGCTCCCAGACATCGTTGCCGAGGATGGGCATCTTGCCGAACATCAGCGGCGAGTCCTGGTTGGGTCGCGCTTCGAGCCCGAGCTTGCCGTCCTTGTCGGATGTAACGAAGACCCAGCCGGAGCCGAACTGCCCCGCGCCGCGCGCGTTGAACTGCTCCTGCAACTTCGAAAAGTCGCCGAAGGAAGCCTTGATCGCGTCCGCGATCGCGCCTGTCGGTTCGCCTCCGGAACCGCCCATGATCTGCCAGAACATCGTATGGTTCGCGTGTCCGCCGCCGTTGTTGCGCACCAGTGTCCGGATGCCCTCCGGCAGGTTCGCGAGCTTCGCCAGCATCTCTTGAATCGGCATCTTGAAAGCTTCGGCGTTGTTCTTCGCCGCGTTATTCAGGTTGGCGACATAGGCGGCATGATGCTTGCCGTAATGGATTTCCATCGTCATGGCATCGATATGCGGCTCGTTCTTGTCCGGGGCATAAGGCAGCGGCGCCTGTTTGATCGGTCCGTCTGCGCCTTGCGCGAAGACATAGTTGCTGCGGACGGTCGCATAAGCGCTCACTGCGGCGGCGCCCATAAGAAGAGCGCGGCGATTGACTGCAAACATGAAAACCTCCCAAAAATGTTGTCGGCCGCGCCGCGGCACCGCCGTGTTCTCCGGCCACTGTTGTCGGAACACGGTTCGGATAAAGATGGTTTCACCGGGCGGAATTTTTGTGAAGGCCCCAGACCTGAGGAACGGCATGGCAGCTTCCCTGTTCACAATCGGCTATCAGGAAACGCCGCTCGCCGACGTCATCGACGCGTTGAAACGGGCCAAAGTGAAGATTCTGGTCGATACCCGCGCGGTCGCTGCCTCGCGCCGGGCCGGCTTTTCCAAGAAAGCGCTGTCGGCGGCGCTGGACGAGGCCGGCATTGCCTATCTGCATTTCCAGAAGCTCGGCACGCCCGCGGAGGGGCGTGAGGCGGCGCGTTCCGGCAATTACGACAAGCTCTGGAAAATCTATGGCAAACACATCAAGACCAAGGCCGCGCAGGACGAACTCGCCGAACTGAACAAGCTGGTCGAAGCAAGAAGGAAGGTTTGCCTCCTGTGCTACGAGCGCAAGCCGGAAGAATGTCACCGCAGCAAAATCGCGGAGCTGGTGGCAGAAGAAACCGGCGCCAAGATCGTCGATCTCTTTCCGGGGCATTTCATCTGATGGCAAAGCAGGGCACAATTTACGTGGGCATCGGCGGCTGGACTTACGAACCCTGGCGCGGCGTGTTTTACCCGAAGGGTTTGGTGCACGCGAAAGAGCTGGAATACGCAAGCCGCCAGCTTACCTCGATCGAAGTGAACGGCACGTTCTACCGCACGCAGAACGCGAAGACCTTTAAGAAGTGGGCAAGCGAAGTGCCGGACGGTTTCGTATTCGCGCTCAAGGGCGTGCGCTATGCCGTGAACCGCCGCGTGCTCGCCGAAGCCGGCGACTCGATCAAGCGCTTTATGGACAGCGGCATCACCGAACTCGGCGACAAGCTCGGCCCTCTGCTCTGGCAATTTGCGCCGACCAAGAAATTCGACGAATCCGACTTCGGGAAGTTTCTGGAACTGTTGCCGCAGAAATTCGACGGCCGGAAAATCCGTCATGTCGTCGAGCCGCGTAGCGAAACCTTCTCCACGCCCGCCTTCATTAAGCTTGCGCGCGAATTCGGCGTCTCGATCTGTTACACCGATCACGTCGACTATGTGAACATCGCCGACATAACCGGCGACTTCGTCTATGCGCGGCTCCAGCGCGGAAAAGACAAGGTCAAGACCGGCTATCCGCCGAAGGATATCGAAGCCTGGGCGAAGCATGCGAAAGCATTGGCCTCGGGCAAGAACATCGCCTCACTGCCGCATGCGGACAAGACGAAACCCGCCGCGAAGCCGCGCGACGTCTTCATCTACTTCATTCACGAAGGCAAAGTCCGCGCGCCCGCGGCTGCGATGGAATTGATCAAGCGCTTAAAGTGATTAATCCAGCGTTCTTCTAAACCGCGTGACCGCGATCGTCATCGCGACCAGCATCAGCGCGAACAGCGCCAGCACTTCGTATTGCAGGTCGATGAAGCCAGACCCTTTCAGCATGATCGAGCGTACGATCCGCAGATAGTGCGTGAGCGGCAGCGCCTCGCCCACCCATTGCGCCCAGACCGGCATCCCAGCGAACGGAAACATAAAGCCGGACAGGAGAATATTCGGCAAGAAGAACATGAAGGTCATCTGGATTGCCTGCAGCTGGTTCTGCGCGACCGTCGAGAACGAGTAACCTATCGAAAGATTGGTCGCGATGAACAACGTCGACAGCAGTGCAAGCAGAAGCAGGCTGCCGAGGATCGGCACACCAAACAGGAGCACGCCGAAGCCGATGATCAGCGCCGCCTGGGTGAAGCCGACCATGATGTAGGGAATAATTTTCCCGACCATGATCTCGAGCGGCGAGATCGGCATCGAAAGCAGGCTTTCCATGGTGCCGCGCTCGACCTCACGCGTCACCGAAAGCGCGGTGAAGATGAGCATGGTCATGGTCAGAATCGTGCCGACGAGACCGGGCACGATGTTAAGCGAACTCGATGCTGCGGGGTTGTAGCGCGCATGCGCCCTGATCTCGAACAGCGGCTGCGTTTGGTCGGGCAACATGCGCTCGTTGATGAGCGCGACCTGCGCGATACGGTTCAGCGCGCCGAGCGCGGAGCTCGATCCGACCGGATCGGTCGCGTCGGCAGCGACGAGCAGCGCCGGCATGTCGCCGCGCCGCAACGCGCGCTCGAAGCCGGCCGGGATCTCGATCGCGAACAGCACTTCGCCGGAAGCAAGCACGCGGTCGAACTCTTCGACCGAAGCGAGCCGATGCGTGATCTTGAAATATCCGGTCCGCTCGATCGCAGCGAGAATAGTACGGCCGACGTCGCTGGTTTCCTGTAGTAGCACCGCCGTCGGCAGGTTGCGCGGCGTGGTATTGATCGCATAGCCGAACAGGATAAGTTGCATAATCGGAATCATCACGATCATGGCGAAGGACACCCGATCGCGGCGAAGCTGGATGAATTCCTTCACCAGCATCGCCTTCGCGCGCCGCCAGAAGCCGCTTGAGCCAATTCTGCCAAGCCAGCTCATCGGAAGTTATCCTTCGAACGATTCATCAACTCGATGAAAACGTCTTCCAGCGAAGGCTCGGCGCGCGACCAGTTGTATTTCTTGCCGTCCCGAAACGGCTTGATCGCCGCTTCGAGTTTCTTTTCGTCGCGGCCCGACACATGCAGGCTCGCACCGAACGGCGCCACCATGTCGATGCCCGGCTTACCTTCGAGCGCTTGCAGCAATTTCTGTAGATCATCGCCGCCGACATTATAGGTCGTCAGATTAGACTGCTCGACTACCTGCTCGACCGTGCCATGCGTGAGCAGCTCGCCATAAGCGATATAAGCGATCTCGTGACAGCGCTCGGCCTCATCCATGTAGTGCGTGGAAACGAGCACGGTGAGGCCGTCGTTCGCGAGCGCGTGAATCTCGTTCCAGAATTCGCGCCGCGCTTTTGGATCGACGCCCGCGGTAGGTTCGTCGAGCAGAAGCAACTGTGGCGAAGGCAGCGTGCAGGCGCCGAGTGCAAGCCGCTGCTTCCAGCCGCCGGATAGCTGCGCCGCAAGCTGTTCCTCGCGGCCCGTGAGCCCGAGCCGCGCGATCATCTCCTTCGCGGATTTCACCGGCGCGTTCAGCCCGTAGATGCGCGCGACGAACTCGAGATTCTCGCGCACCGACAAATCCTGATAGAGCGAGAAGCGCTGCGTCATGTAGCCGACATGCCGCTTGATCTCATCGGCTTCGGTGCGAATGTCATAGCCGAGACAGGTGCCCTCGCCGCTGTCGGGCGTGAGCAGCCCGCAAAGCATGCGGATCGTCGTAGTTTTGCCTGAGCCGTTCGGCCCGAGAAAGCCGTAGATCGTGCCGCGTTTCACCTGCATCGAAAGATCGCGCACCACCACGCGGCCGTCGAAGGACTTCGTAAGCCCGTGGACGTCGATCGCGATGTCGGATTGCACGGCCATTATTTCTGCTCGCGCGGCATCACGATGACGTTGACGGGTTGGCCGACGCGAAGATCCGCAGGCTTCTCGGGAAGCGCCTCAACCAGAAACACGAGCTTGTTTCGCTCCTGCTCGCTATAGATCACGGGCGGGGTGTATTCGGCCTGTTTCGCAATAAAGCTGATCTTCGCCTTCTGCGGACCGCAGCCGTCGCAATGCACGTCGACCAGATCGCCGATGGCGATACGCGGCAGCAACGCCTGCGCGACGTAGAAACGAACCTTCACATTGCCCGGCGGCAGGATCGCAACGATCGGCCGCCCGGCGACGACGAGTTCGCCTTCGCGGAAATAAACCTGCTGCACCACGCCCTCGACCGGGCTCACGACCGAGCGCCGTGCGAGCCGCGTCTGCGCGGAGTTAAATTTGGCCTGCGCTTCGCGAAGCGCCGCCTGCGCGTCGTCAAACGCTTTCTGGGTGCCGGTATTCGTCTTCGCGAGTTGCTCGGCACGTGCAAAAGCAAGGCGCGCGTTTTCGAGCGTAGCGCTGGCCGCGATCTCGTCGGCCTTCTGCAAGTCGGCCTCGAGGAAGAAAATCGGCGCACCCTTGGCGAGCACATCACCCTCGCGCACCTTCATGGTTTCGATGCGGCCGTTCTCGTCGGGCCCGACGAAGATCAGGTTGGCTTCGATCCAGCCCTGAAAGGATTGGGCATCGTTGCGTCCGCAGGACGCAAGAAACACGAAAACGGGAAGCAGCAACGCAATGCGGAAGACCTTCATGGCCGTTCTTCCTTGTCGAACAGAATGTCGATTTGCGCCTTCATCAGCGCTTTCACGTCGAGCGGCTCGAATTTATCGAACATCGACTTCCAGATGATCGAAACCAGTGCCGGCGCGACGATAAGATGCGGGAAGCGAACCAGCGTGTCGCTCTTCAATTCGCCTTCGTTGACAGCGCGCTTCGCGCGCGCGCGGAATGCGCTGAGTCCGCGTGAAATCACTTCGCGATAGTAAAACTCCGCGAGCTTCGGAAAGCGCGGCCCCTCCGTCAGAATGAGCCGCACGATGTCCTTGCGCCGCGTGCCGATCACCTGCTCGACGAAAAGATCGGCTACGCGATGTGCCAGCTCGCGCAACGGCACCGGCTTCTTTTCTTTCGTACCGCCGGCGAGCACGGCCTCCAGCATCCCGATCACCGGGCCGATCTGTGCGCGCAGCAGTTCCTGAAACAGCGATTCCTTGTCCTTGAAGTAGAGATAGATTGTCCCTTTAGCGACATGCGCGCGCTTCGCGACATCGTCGAGCCGCGTCGCCTCGAAGCCGTGGAGCGAAAATTCGTCGAGCGCGGCGACGAGGATCTGCGCGCGGCGATCCGCGCCCTGACCGGCCCGCTTCCCCTGGCCGCCATCTGTCGTGCCGCGTGGTTTCCTCTTCGCTGAGGTCCTCATTCACAAATTATGACTGACTAGTCAGTCATAGTCAAAGACAAAAAAATATAGCGAAACCAGTCACTTACACTACTCACCGCAATGAAGCGGCAACTCCCGCGTGATCTTGGTGCTGCCGGAAATCAGCGTCACGTCCATCAGGTTGCAATCGAGGTCCGTGAAGAATTGCGCGCGCCAGCTCACCTTGTTGTCGCCCACATAGACGTCGGAAATATTCCACGTCTTCAGCACTTTCTTCGTCCTGCTGTCGCGGAACACAAGTTGCGCCTGCCTCCCCGGCGCGAACACCTCGCGCGGCGCTTCGAAGCGCACGCGCACCAGAAACCCGCTGAACTTCCCGCCTTCGAGACCCTTGCCCTGAAAAGTGAAGTTATGGGCGCCGAATTCTTCGATCTTGAAGACGTCAGGCGATAGCTCGCCGTTCGCGCTTTGAAAGAGACTGACCGTAAAATCGGTCGCCGTTGCGCGCTCCTGCGCATCCGCCGGCCCGCAAGAAAGGAAAGCAAACAACACCGCCGCGATCGCGACGCGCGCAATGTCCCTGCCCCGCATCGCCGGCTTACTCAGCGGGTTGCGCCGAAGCCGCACTACTCTCGGCCTTGCCCGCAAGAATGGAGATCGAGATCGTCGCGAAAGCAAAAAGCACCGCGACTGCAACCGTCACCAGAAGCACAAGATCGAACCCGCCTTTGCCGAGCAGCGCGGAAATCAGCCAGACGGCAAGACCGCTGGTAATGAACGCAAGGAAGAAGCGGACCGCGAACACGCGGCCGCGCCACGCGTCCGCCGTATAGCGCGCGATCACGACGTCGCCCACCGTCACCTGCGCGTAAATCGCCGCGATCGAAACCGCAAGCGCGGCAAGCAGCATCGACCCGGTTGCGTAGTAAGCCCACACCACCCCAATCACCTGCATCACGCCGATACCGGCGAGCAGCACATGCGGGGCAAAGCGCGAAACCAGACGTCCCACGGTGAGCTGCGCGACGCCACCGAACAAAAGTACGCCAGTCGCGACGGAGCCGAGCAACACCAGCGGAATGTCGTGCGTCATCCGCTCGTCGATCAGTTTCGGAATCGCGATCGTCAGAATATTGAAAACAGTGCCGCCGCAGAACGCCATCAGCGCGAAAAATGCGAACACGCCGACCATCATGCTGCCTGCGAGCGGCACCTCGGCAATCTTGGCGCGGGAGCCGGCCTTGGCCGTCTCCTCTTTTGTCAGAAACAGATAGGCGATCCCGATCACTGCGCAGATGACTGCGGGAACAAGGAAAGCCGCGCGCAACCCTACCCAGTGGATCAACGCCGCCGTGACGCCCGGCGCGAGCGCAACACCGAAATTGCCCCACACGCCGTTGGTCGCGAAATCCCGGCCGCGGTCGCGTGCAACCGACACCAGCATCGGAATCCCGACCGGATGGTAGATCGCGGCGAAAATGCCGAGCAGCAGAAGCGCGCCGGCAAGCCAATAGACGTTCGGTGCGAATGCGGCCAAAGCCATCGAGACCGCACAACCAAAAAAGAAGATCGCCATGATCTTACGGCGGCTCCAGTGATCCGCGAGCCAGCCCCAAGGTAGCGAGAACAAACCGAATGCGACGAAGCATGCGGTCGAGAGCACGATAAGTTCGGCGTAGCTGCGCGAGAGCGCGCTTTCGAGCCCGATCGCCACGGTCGGGAAAACGAGCAGCACATAATGATCGATGAAATGCGCGACGTTGATGAAGCGGCGATGATTGCTGGCGTCTTCCATGGCGTTTCTCTTTTGATTGCGCCGGTTATAGCCCGGCGCGGGGGAGCCCGCTCTCCTGCCTTTGCGGGCTGCCTATGAAGAAATACTTGCAACTAGAGGCAATGTATTACCCCGATTCCACCCCCGATTGCAGCCCTCAATCAGGGTTTTGTGGAAGCGGCAGTACGCTTGCCAAACAATTTCAGTGCGAAGCTGGGCGCGGCAGCCCGTTTTGCGTGGAACTGGGTATAGCGCCAAGGGACGGCAATGCTGGGACGCGCGAGAAACCGCGCGATTGTTTTCGCTGTTGCGGCAATGATCGTTGGTGCGTGCACCATCCCCGTTTGCGCGCAAACGCCGTTTTCGTTCACCACCTACGAGAAGCTGCTTCGCCCGTTGAATTATCTTCGCGGACGCGCCAGTCCTTACGTCGATCGCAAAACTGATTTCTTCGGCGGCATCGACGCAGCGAAAGCTGTCACCTTCGTCTGGGCCGGCGCAACATGGTCGCCAAAGGGTACGCTCGTCGAAGACGGCTGGCGCATCCGCTTCATGGGCGCGGGTGGGCTTTACACTTATGAAACTTCCGCCGTTCCCGGCGGCATCAATGATGTCAACGCCTATTCCGCCGAATTGCTGGGCGGCTATCGCAAGACCTTTCAAGATATTTTCGGAACGACGATTTATGCGGCAGCCTTCGTGGGTCTGTTCCACGAAACGCAGTTGCTGAGCTACGCCGATCGTTCCAATCCGGCACAGGGTGGGGAGACCGGCATCAAGGGTTCGGCCGAACTCTACGCCCGCGTCTGGCAACACTACATCCTGACCGCCTTCGCCAACGCTTCGAACGTTCACAACAAATACTATGTGAAAGGCACAGTGCTCCGGGAACTGAACGAGAGCTGGGGTATCGGCGCCGAATTCGCGACCATGGGCGACGCACGCTATTCCGAAAATCGCGTGGGCGTCGCCGGCACCTTTACGTGGCAACGCAAGATCTTCGCACTTTCCTTGGGCGCGCTCGATAACTCGGGCCGCGGCAGCGGTTTCTATACGACCTTCTCGATCTATTCGCCGCTTTAGCGATTTAAAGCGGAAAATCCGGAAAAACTTCCAGCAAAGGCGGCCCGCGATTACATTCCGCGCCGACTCTGTGATTTATTCTCCCGCCATGAGCGACACTCTTTCCGGCGATCTCTTCGGGCCCCTCTTCGCAAGCGCGAAGATGCGCACGCTTTTCTCCGATACGGCGACACTCCAGCGGATGCTCGACTTCGAGGCGGCACTCGCCCGCGCCGAAGCGGCGACCGGCGTAATCCCGAAAGACGCGAGCCTCCCCATCGCGAACGCCTGTCAGGCGAAGCGCTACGACGCTAAAGCGCTCGGCTTGGCCGCCGCGAACGCTGGCAATCTGGCGATCCCGCTCGTGAAGGCACTCACCGCGGAGGTCGCAAAACGCAACAAGGAAGCGGCGCGCTTCGTCCATTGGGGCGCGACCAGCCAGGACGTGATCGACACCGCGACCGTGCTTGCGCTGCGCGAGGCTTCCGCTCTACTCGCGCGCGATCTTTCCCGCGCGTCGAAGGGCTTCGTGTCGCTTGCGAAAAAGCACCGCAAGACCGTGATGGCGGGGCGCACCTGGCTGCAACAGGCTTTGCCGATAACCTTCGGCTTGAAGGCGGCGGAATATGCCGAGAGCCTTGCGCGCGCCCGCACACGATTGATTGCCGCAACCGAAGAAGCCTGCGTACTTCAGTTCGGAGGTGCGTCGGGAACGCTGGCGGCATTGAGAAACAAGGGCGGCGCGGTTTCGCGTGCGCTCGGCAAGGAACTCGAGCTTGCAATCCCGCCATCGCCCTGGCACGCGCATAGCGACCGCATCGCGAATGCCGCAAGCGCGGTTGCGATCGCGGTTGGAGTTTGCGGAAAAATCGCGCGCGACGTTTCGTTGCTGATGCAGACCGAAGTCGGCGAAGCGTTCGAACCTGCGGGCGAAGGCCGCGGCGGCTCCTCCACCATGCCGCAAAAGCGCAATCCCGCGCTCTCCGCGCAAGTGCTCGCCGCCGCCAATCTCGCGCCCGGCCTTCTCTCTTCTCTGCTTGCCGGGCTTACGAACGAACAGGAGCGCGGCACCGGCGGCTGGCAGGCAAGCTGGATCGCGCTGCCGCAGCTTCTTCTGATCGCTTCCGGTGCATTCGAGCGCACTGCGGAAATCGCAACCGGCCTCGAAATCGACAAGGCGCGTATGCGCGCCAATCTCGAAATCTCGAACGGGCTGATCATGGCCGAAGCCGTGCAGTTCGCACTCGCGCAGAAACTCGGCAAGTCGCCGGCGCACGAACTCGTCGCGAAAGCCTCGAAGCAGGCGCTTCGCGGCGGCACGCACCTGAAGGATGCACTGCGCGAAATTCCCGAAGCCGCGAATATTCTTCCGGGCAAGAAACTCGACGAGCTGTTCGAGCCCGCGAATTATCTCGGCGAGACCGATAAATTCATCGACGCCGCGGTTGCAAGCGCCGAACGCGCCTTGAGGAAATAAGGAAAGAAGAATGCCGACGCTGGAAGCGAACGGAATCAAGATCAATTATCAAATCGACGGCTCTGACAGCGCGCCGGCGCTCATGCTGTCGAATTCGCTCGGCACCAATCTGCACATGTGGGACAAGCAGGTGCCCGCGCTAAGCAAGCGCTTTCGCGTGGTGCGCTACGACACCCGCGGCCACGGCAAGACCGACGCGCCGACCGCTCCGTTCAACGTAGCGACGCTCGGACAGGACGCGCTCGCGCTGATGGACGCGCTGAAACTTACGAAGGTGCGCTTCTGCGGCCTTTCGATGGGCGGCATGATCGGCATGTGGCTCGCGCGCCATGCGCCCGAACGGATCGAACAGCTCGCGCTCTCCAACACCGCCGCGAAATTCGGCCTGCCCGATGTCTGGAATACGCGCATCGCCACCGTCCGCGCGTCCGGCATGAAGGCGATCACGAACGCGGTCATCGAGCGCTGGTTCACAAAAGACTTCCGCGAGAAGTTTCCGAAGGAAGTCGAACCGATCACGCAAATGCTGCACACGACGAAGCCCGAAGGCTACGCCGGAAACTGCGCTGCGATCCGCGACGTCGATCAGCGCTGGCCGATCGGCGATATCGAAACGCCGACGCTCGTGATCGGCGGCAAGCAGGACCCGGCAACTCCCTTCGAGGCCGCCGAGCTGATCGCGAAACGCATTCCCGGCGCAAAGCTCGTCGCGCTCGACGCCGCGCATCTTTCCAACATCGAGCAGCCCGAGGCTTTCACCAAGGCGCTCGACGGATTTTTGAAAGGCTGAAGAAAATGGACGAGCGCGAACGTCACGAAAAAGGAATGGCGCGGCGCCGCAAGGTGCTCGGCAACAAGTGGGTGGATCGCGCGGTCGCGAACCAGAACGATTTCAACCGCGAATTCCAGGACCTCATCACCCGCTATGCTTGGGGCGAAATCTGGACCCGCCCCCATTTCGACGACCGCACGCGGCGTCTTGTCGTAATCGGCTCGATGGTCGCGCTTGGCCGCTGGGAGGAATTCCGGTTGCACGTCCGTGCCGCGATGACCGAAGGCGGCTTCACCAAGGACGACATCAAGGAACTACTTTTGCAGCAGGCGATTTATTGCGGAGTGCCGGCCGCGAATACCGCGTTTCACGAAGCAGCAAGCGTCTTTGCCGAGATCGAAAAGGCCGGCTGATTTCCCGTAACATCGCGAAACCGTGATCGGCGCGCGCTTCTCATCGCTGCGCGGGCCTGACAGGCTCGTGCGCAACCCGCAGCCGCCGCAACGGAGTTCGCCATGGCCGTCGATATTCGCAAGGGCATGCCTTCCACCCATCTCGATCGCGAAGAGTTTGAAAAACGATTCCGGCAGCAGTTCTTCGATCCGGCCTTCGATAAGGTGGGGGCGGAAATCGCGAAGATCGCGGAGATCGCCTGGCAGTCGTATGACGGCTACAACAAGAACCCGCGTAAGCGGCGCGCGGGCGAAGGCTTTGCCGACCCGGATTTCGAACTGCCCGTTGAATGGCTCACGGCGCGCGAGGCGATCCGCCAAGCCGAGATGCGCCAGAAAGATCCCGCCTCACCCTCGCGTATCCTCATCGTCAACGGCTCGACCCGTAGCGACCAGACCTGTCCCGGCGAAATGTCGAAGACCTGGCGGCTCGTGCAGATGTGCCGCGAACTGGTCGCGGCGGAAAAAGATTTCGAGGTTGAAGTGCTCGATCTGAGCCTGCTCGCCTCCGAAGCCGACAAACGGATTTTCCCGTGCAAGGCTTGTGTCTCGACTGCCCAGCCGCTCTGCCACTGGCCCTGCACCTGCTATCCGAATTTCGCGCTCGGGCAGGTCAACGACTGGATGGCGGAGATTTACCCGAAATGGGTCGCGGCACACGGCGTGATGATCGTGACACCAGTGAACTGGTATCAGGCACCGAGCTCGCTGAAGCTGATGATCGACCGCCTCGTCTGCGCCGACGGCGGCAACGACGATCCGACCACGACCCAGATGAAGCACGTCGCACCCGCGAAAGAACTCGAACTCGCGGGCTGGCCGTACCCGCGCCATCTCGCCGGCCGCGCATTTTCCGTCGCCGTGCATGGCGATGCGGCCGGCGTCGAAAACCTGCGCCGGATTCTTTGCGACTGGATGAGTGATATCGGCATGATCCCCTGCGGGCACAGATCGCAATTTGGCGCTTATGTCGGCTATCTCGAGCCCTATGCGACGAGCCACAAGGACCTCGATGAGGACATCGACTTTCAGGAAGACGTGAAAAATTCCGCGCAGGCGCTGATCAACGGCGTGAAGATGTTGCGCAAGGGCGAGCTACGGCAGCCCGACGCAACGCTTGAGGAATCACGACCGAAATAAAACGCCGATATTTTAGTGCGTGCGGACGCGCGAGCGTAGCGAGGATTCGCGGAACGCCTGCGGTGTCGAACCGGTCTGCTTCTTGAAGAAACGCGCGAAGTGCGACGGATCTGCGAAAGCGAGATCGTAGGCGACCTCACCGATCGTCAGATCGGTGAACACGAGCTGGCGCTTGGCCTCGGTGAGCAACCGCTGGCGAAGCAGATGTCCCGCCGTAACGCCGGTCGCACGCTTGACGTGATCGTTCAAACGATCCGCGGTCATCGCGAGCTTATTCGCGTAGAAGCCGATCTGCCGTTCCGAGCGGAAATGCTCTTCGATCAGGCGGCGCAGTTCCTCCACCGTTGCATCGGCTGGCGCCAGCGTAATCGTGCCCGACAAATCGCGGCTCGCTGCAAGCCGCGCGACCTCGACGCCGATCAGCGCGAGCATCGCGCGCATCGCGACCTCAAAGCCTTCGCGGCCGAGAAATTCTTCTTCGTGCAGATCGCGGCACAGCGCGGAAAGCCGCGCGACTTCCGGACGCGCCACCGGCATCAAGGGCTGCGCCGAGATGTGCTTCAGCCGAGCGAGCGCAATATTGGCTTGTTCGCCGAGCGACGCCGTCACGTCTTCGGTGAAATTCATCACATAGCCTTCGGTGACCTTCGGCTTGAAGCGGAAGCCATGCGCCACCGTCGGCGCAAGAATGATGATCGCGGGTGCCTCGAAGTTGATCGATTCTGCTTCGAGATCGAGCGTGCCGCCGCCCTGCTCGACCAGCATGATCTGGAAGAGATTGCGATGCCGGTGCGGCGCAATCACCCAGTTCGCGCCCTGCGAACGATGGGTCAGCCGCTCGATGTGTACGAAATCGAACGCCTGATCGTCCGGCGGATCGCCGTAGAGATGGTAGAGAGGAAGTGTCGCCCGCTTCATGTGCGGCAAAATAGGTCAGCCCGCGAGCAAAAGGAAAGCGCTCTTTCGCAACAGCCTTTACGAAAAAGCCCCGCCAGCTGGCGGGGCTTTTCCTTTAGTTATAGCGATTTAGCGCTTCTGCTGCTGGCCGCCCTGCTGGCCACCCTGTTGACCGCCCTGCTGGCCGCCCTGACCGGGGTTCTGCTGGTTCTGCTGGCCGCCTTGGTTCTGCTGACCGCCCTGCTGCTGATTGCGGTCGTTCTGGTTGTTCGCCATGGACGTTTACTCCTTGCGTGAAACCTCCCCTTGCAAGACCAACCTCGATTTTCGCGCTTCGTTCCCGGAACTTTCACGGCTTTTGCATTCGCAAATGCGAAAAGCACAGCGGAAAAAGGAACTCCTGCATTTGTCGGAAGGCGTTCCTTCAAGCTACTTTCGGTGAGGGCAAGGGACCGCACCGGCAGAAGTGCGGGGAAAAGGCAGATGGAGTATTTCCTCCAGCAATTGATCAATGGCCTCGCGTTGGGCTCGATCTACGGGCTCGTCGCGATCGGCTACACGATGGTCTACGGCATCATCGGCATGATCAATTTCGCGCATGGCGACATCTTCATGGTGGGCGCCTTCATCGCGTTGCTCGCGTTCCTGATCCTTGTTGCGATCGGCGTCACCGCGATCCCGCTCGCGCTGTTTCTCGTGCTTCTTATCGCGATGGTGCTGACCTCGCTCTACGGCTGGGCGGTCGAGCGCATCGCCTATCGGCCGCTACGCGGCTCGTTCCGGCTGGCGCCGCTGATTTCCGCAATCGGCATGTCGATCGTGCTGCAAAATTACGTGCAGCTCGCGCAGGGTGCGCGCGTCAAAACGCTGCCCCCGCTGGTCACCGGCGTGCACACGATCCTCGATCTCGGCAACCGGCTGGTCGTGCAGATTTCGAACATCCAGATCCTGATCATCGCGACTACGTTTGCGCTCATGACCGGGTTCTCATGGCTGGTCGCGTCCACTTCGCTCGGGCGCGATATGCGCGCCTGCGAGCAGGATTTGAAGATGGCGGCACTCCTCGGCGTCGATACCAACAAGACGATCTCGCTGACCTTCCTGATCGGTGCCGCGCTCGCCTCCGTCGCGGGCATCATGTACCTGCTCTATTATGGCGTGATCGACTTCCACATCGGCTTCGTCGCGGGCGTGAAGGCATTCACCGCCGCCGTGCTCGGCGGCATCGGCTCGCTGCCCGGCGCGATGCTCGGCGGACTTTTGATCGGACTGATCGAAACCTACTGGTCGGCCTATTTCTCGGTTCAATATAAAGACGTCGCCGCCTTTTCGATCCTGATCGTGGTTCTGATCTTCATGCCGACCGGAATTCTCGGGCGGCCGGAAGTCGAGAAGGTATGAGCGCTTCTTCAGCCGGAAAATCGTCGGTCGTGATGCATGCGCTGAAAGACGCGCTGATCGCGGGCATCGTCGCCTTCGGCCTGTTCGTGCTCCTGCTCGGTTTCCTCGCGGACGACACGCTCGGGAAATTGCGTCCGCTGCCGCGGCCCGTACTGCTCGCGGCCGCGGTCGGAATCGTCTTCGTAGGGCGCTTTCTGATTTCGCTCATTTATTACAATGCAGCGGCGCTGCGCGTACTGCTCGGCGAACTTTTCGTCGCCGCCTTCGCGCTCGCGAAGCGCTTCCGGTTTGTGCTGCTCGCGTTGATGATCGTGCTCGCGTTCGTCTGGATCTATCGCGTACCGGACGACTGGCCGCTGGTTGCGACTATCATTATTACAATTCTGTTCGCGGTGTGGCTCGGGCTCACACCCGCGCTGCTCGCGCTCGCCGTACTCTTTCCGGTCGCGTTCTACAGCAACCCTTATTACCTCGGCATCGCGATCATCATTCTGACTTACGTGATGCTCGGCTGGGGCCTCAACATCGTGGTCGGCCTCGCCGGGCTCCTCGATCTCGGCTACGTCGCCTTCTATGCGGTCGGCGCCTATTCCTACGCAATCATCGCACAGGCTTACGGCTGGTCGTTCTGGGTTTGCCTGCCACTCGCCGGATTGTTCGCGGCCTTCTTCGGCGTGCTGCTCGGCTTTCCGGTACTGCGTCTGCGCGGCGACTATCTCGCGATCGTAACGCTTGCCTTCGGCGAGATCGTCCGCATCGTGCTCCTGAACTGGATCTCGCTCACCAACGGCCCAAACGGCATCGGCTCGATCCCGCGCGCAAGTTTCTTCGGCATTCCGTTCACCGCGGACGATGACGGCTTCGCTGCGCGTTTCGGATTCGAATTCGATCCCACGCACCGCACGGTGTTTCTCTTCTATCTGATCCTTGCGCTCGCGCTGATTACGAACTGGGTGACGATCCGGCTACGCAAACTTCCCGTAGGCCGCGCGTGGGAGGCGCTGCGCGAAGACGAAATCGCGGTGCGGTCGCTCGGCATCAATCCGACCAATACGAAACTCACCGCGTTCGCAATCGGCGCGATGTTCGGCGGCTTTGCCGGCGCCTTCTTCGCGACCCGTCAGGGTTTCATCAGTCCGGACTCCTTCACCTTCCCCGAGTCCGCGCTGATCTTGGCCATCGTCGTGCTCGGCGGCATGGGCTCGCAGATCGGCGTGGCGATTGCCGCGATCGTGATGACGGCTAGCTTCGAGCTGTTCCGCGAATTCGAGCAGTTCCGGCTCGTGATCTTCGGCTTTGCCATGGTCGGCATCATGATCTGGCGGCCACGCGGCCTGATCTCGAGCCGCGAGCCTTCCGTCTATCTCAAAGAGCGCAAGACGATTTCGGCCGAGCATGTCGCGGAGGGCCACGGCTGATGGCGCGCGACGCGATCCTTGCTCTCAACGGACTGACGATGCAGTTCGGCGGCCTGCTCGCGGTCGATGATCTTTCGTTCGAGGCGAAGCGCGGCGACATCACGGCGCTGATCGGACCGAACGGTGCGGGCAAGACCACCGTCTTCAACTGCATCACCGGCTTTTATGAACCGACTTCCGGCGCAATCCGCGTCAATCACGCCGACGGCAAGACCTTTGCGCTCGAAAAGCTTCCCGACTTCAAAATCGCGAAGCGCGTGCACGTCGCACGCACCTTCCAGAATATCCGGCTCTTTCCCGGCATGACCGCGCTCGAAAACCTGATGGTCGCGCAGCACAACGTGTTGATGCGCGCGTCGGGCTTCACCGTGTTCGGATTGTTCGGCCTCCCCGGCTATCGCCGCGCCGAGCGCGAGGCGGTCGAGCTTGCGCGCTATTGGCTGGAGAAGACCGCGCTCACTGACCGAGCCGACGATCCCGCGGGCAGCCTGCCTTACGGCGCGCAACGCCGCCTCGAAATCGCTCGCGCGATGTGCACGAAGCCGGTGCTGCTCTGCCTCGACGAACCCGCGGCCGGCCTGAATCCGCGCGAGTCCGACGAACTGAACGTGCTTCTGCGCGCGATCCAGAAGGAAAGCGACGCCTCGATCTTGCTGATCGAACACGACATGAATGTCGTCATGGAAATCTCGAACCACATCGTGGTGCTCGATCACGGCAAGAAGATTTCCGAAGGCGCGCCCGAATTCATCCGCAACGACCCGAAAGTGATCGCCGCCTATCTCGGCGTGGAAGAAGACGCGGTTGATGCCGCCGAAGCGGAGGTCGGCGCATGAGCGAGCCGCTGCTTTCGATCAAGGGCGTATCGGCCTTTTACGGCAGCATCGCCGCGCTCAAGGGCATCGACGTCGAAGTCATGCCCGGCGAGATCGTCACCATTATCGGCGCGAACGGTGCGGGTAAATCGACGCTGATGATGACGATCTGCGGCAATCCGCAGGCGCGCGAAGGCACCGTCACCTTCGAAGGCCGCGACATCACGCATCTTCCCACCCACGAAATCATGCGCATGAAAATCGCGCAGTCGCCGGAAGGCCGACGCATCTTCCCGCGCATGACCGTATTCGAGAACTTGCAGATGGGCGCGGCCACTGCCGAAGGCGGCAGCTTCGATGAAGCCCTCGCAAAAGTCTTCAAGCTCTTCCCGATTCTCGAGCAGCGCCGCAGCCAGCGCGGCGGCACGCTTTCCGGCGGCGAACAGCAGATGCTCGCGATCGGCCGCGCGCTGATGAGCCGCCCTCGCCTGCTTCTGCTCGACGAACCGTCGCTCGGTCTTGCCCCGCTTGTCGTGCGGCAGATTTTTTCGGCGATCCGCGATCTCAACCAGCGCGAAAAGCTCACGATCTTCCTGGTCGAGCAGAACGCCTTTCACGCGCTCAAACTCGCGCACCGCGGCTATGTCATGGTCAACGGCCGCATCGCCATGCAGGGGACGGGCAAGGAATTGCTGGAAAAGCCGGAAGTCCGCAGCGCCTATCTCGAAGGCGGACGGTAGAAATACGGCGCGTAACCGCTGCATAAATCCCGTGACAACCCGCCGATTCCCGCCAAGAATAGGCGGATATTTCCGGACATCGCTTTCACCAGAGGGAGAAACAATGAAAAGCGCGCGTCTTGTTGCCTTGGTAGCCGCAGCCGGCCTGTTCGCGGCGACCGGCCCGGCACTTAGCCAGATTACCATCGGCGTTGCCGGTCCGATGACCGGGCAATACGCCTCGTTCGGCGAGCAACTTCGGAACGGCGCGAACCTTGCGCTCGAAGACATCAACGCCGCGGGCGGCGTGCTGAAGAAGCAGCTCAAGCTCGTGGTCGGCGACGATGCCTGCGACCCGAAGCAGGCGCGCGCAACCGCCGACCGCTTCGTCGCGCAGCGCGTGCCGTTCGTGATGGGCCACTACTGCTCTTCGTCGTCGATCCCTGCCTCGGAAGCCTATGCCGAAGGCAACGTGTTGCAGATCACGCCGGCCTCCACCAACCCGACCTTCACCGAGCGCAAACTCTGGAACACGTTCCGCGTTTGCGGCCGTGACGACCAGCAGGGCGCGGTCGCCGGCAAATATCTCGCCGACAATTTCAAGGGCAAGAAGATCGCGATCCTGAACGACAAGTCGACTTACGGCGCTGGCCTCGCCAACGAAACCAAGAAAGCGCTGAACGCAGCCGGCATCACTGAAGTCCTGAACGAAGCCTACACGCAAGGCGACAAGGATTTCACCGCGCTCGTTTCGCGCATGAAGGCGGCGGACATCGACGTGGTCTATGTCGGCGGCTATCACACCGAAGCCGGTCTGATCCTGCGCCAGATGCGCGACCAGGGCATGAAGACGATCCTGATGGCCGGCGACGCGCTCGCAGACAAGCAGTTTGCTTCGATCACCGGCCAGCATGCCGAGGGCGTGCTGATGACCTTCGGTCCCGATCCGCGCAACCGCCCGTCGGCAGCCGAGATCGTGAAGAAGTTCAAGGCCAAGGGCATCGATCCGGAGGGCTACACGCTCTACACCTACGCCGCGCTGCAGATCTGGGCGCAGGCGGTGGAGAAGACCGGCTCGACCGATCCGAAGAAAGTCGCCGCCACCATCAAGGCGGGCAAGTGGAATACGGTGCTCGGCGAAATTTCCTACGACGCCAAGGGCGACATTACCGTGCTCGACTACGTCGTCTATCAGTGGAAAGCTGACGGCACCTATGCGGAACTGAAGAAGTAAACTTCTTCGCGCGCTTAAAAACGAAAGCCCGCCGGAAACGGCGGGTTTTTTGTTGCGCAGTAGAATCAGCCGAAGGTCGAAAGCATCGGGAAGGTTTCGAGCAGCCAGAAGCTGAACGAGGTGAACCACCCGGTGAGAAACGCGATTCCGGTAAGCACCAGAAACGCACCCATGATTTTTTCGATGGTGCCAAGCTTCGAGCGCATCTTCGCGAAGAAGCCCATGAAGGCATCGAGCGCAAAGGCCGCGAGAATAAACGGAATACCGAGACCCAGCGAATAGACCGCAAGTAACCCCGCTCCTCTCGCAACCGTATGCTCGGAGGCAGCAACCGCGAGAATTGCCGCAAGCACCGGGCCGATGCAGGGCGTCCATCCGAACGCGAACGCAAGACCCATGACGTACGCGCCCCACAAACCGACCGGCTGGTTCGGTTGCAGCCTTGTGGTGCGATAGAGAATGGCGATGCGATAGATGTCGAGGAAGTGCAGCCCCATCGCAATGATCGCAAGCCCCGCGACGATGGTGAGCACATAGGACCATTCGCGTAACAGTCCGCCGACCGCGGAAGCGGTCGCGCCGAGCGCGACGAACACCGTCGAGAAGCCGAGCACGAACAGCGCGGCAGCTGCGAGTTCGCGGCGCGCGACACGCGATGTGTTTTCGCGCGCGGCGAGTTCGTCGAAGCTCGTGCCGGCGAGAAACGCGAGATAAGGCGGCACCAGCGGCAGCACGCAGGGAGAAAGAAAGCTGAGCAGCCCCGCGAACAGCGCGGCGGTAAGCGATACTTCGGTCATGCGCGGTGTCATGCGCGGCCCCGACTTAAGAAGCAAGTCCGCTCGCCGGATCGTGATGCTTGCCCGGAAAATGCTGCCGGGTTTTAGTCGCCGCCATGAAGAATCTCATTACCGACGTGCCGGGAATTCTTGTCGGCCATGCGGAAGACGCAAAGGTCGCAACGGGCACCACTGCGATTATTTTCGAGGAGCCCGCGGTCGCCTCCGCCGACATTCGCGGCGGCGGTCCCGGCACGCGCGAACTCGATTTGCTGGATCCGGTTGCGACCGTTGAGCGCATCGACGGAATTGCGCTTTCCGGCGGCTCGGCCTTCGGTCTCGATGCCGGCGCCGGCGTGCAGGCCTGGCTTGCGGAGCAAGGCCGCGGTTTCGCGGTGGGGCCCGTGCGGATTCCGATCGTGCCCGGCGCGATCCTATTCGACATGTTCTCTGGCGGCGACAAGAACTGGGGCCGCTTCCCGCCCTATCGCGAACTCGGTTACGCCGCCGCGCAAAACGCCGCGAAGGATTTCGCGCTCGGCAGCGTCGGCGCAGGCTACGGCGCAAGCACGCAAAATCTGAAAGGTGGCATCGGCTCCGCGTCGGCGCGAAGCGAAAGCGGTCACATCATCGGTGCGATTGCGGCGGCGAATGCTGCTGGACGCGTGACGCTTGGCGAGGAAGGACATTTCTTCGCCGCGACCTTCGAACAAAATAACGAATTCGGCGGGCGCGGTTTCCCGAAAGCACAGACCAAGATCGAACTCGCGCTCAAAGGCGACCTGCGCCAGAACACGACCATTGCACTCGTCGCAACCGACGCGGTGTTGACGAAGGCGCAGGCCAAGCGCCTCGCCGTCATGGCGGGCGCGGGACTCGCGATCGCGATTCATCCGGTTTACACGCCGCTCGACGGCGACGCGGTGTTCACCGCCGCAACCGGAAAGAAGAAGCTCGACGATCCGGTGCGCGATCTTGCGCGTCTCGGCGCGCTCGCCGCGCAATGCCTTGCGCGCGCCGTCGCGCGCGGCGTGTACGAGGCGGCGTCGCTTTCCTTCCCCGGCGCACAGCCGTCGTGGAAGGATAAATACGGCCGCTAGTTTTTCGAGAAGCGTTCGGCCGAAAACGGTGCGGGATCGGTGAAGGTCGTCGACCCCGTCATCATTTCCGCGAGCAGTCTTCCCGTTACGGGGCCGAGTGTCAGCCCCGAATGGCCGTGACCGTAATCGAGCCACAGTCCCTTCTGTCCCGGCGCGCGTCCGATCACCGGGCGCGAGTCCCAGAAGCAGGGCCGCGCACCGAGCCACGGTTTCGGCTCCAGCGGCTCGCCGAGCGGAAACAGATTTTTCGCGTAAGGCATCAGGCGGTCGATCTGCACCGGCGTCGGCTTCGCATCGCGATGAGCAAACTCGGCACCGGTGGTGAGGCGAATGCCCTGCTCCATCGGCCCGAGAATGAAGCCGAGTTCGGCGTCGAGCACCGGGCGCGAGAGCGACGCGTTGCCCTTCGCAGAGAAATGCCAATGATAGCCGCGCTTCACCGCAAGCGGCAGGTCGATGCCGAGCGGCTCGAGAATATCCGGCGACCACGGCCCGAGCGCGACCACCGCTTCTTCGGCGTGAACCTCGCCTTGTTCCGTCGTGACTTTCCAGCCGCCGTTCGCGCGCGCGAGCGTTTTTGCATCACCCTTCGCGTTCTCGCCGCCGAGCGAAAGGTAATGCGCGTTGAAGGCGCGCGAGACGCCGAGCGGATTGGAATAGCTCGCCGCCTTCGGCCACAACACGCCGTGTTTGAACACGGGCGAGAGCGATGGCTCGAGCGCGAGCGACTCTTCGACGGATAGTTTCTGATAGGGAATCCCGTATTCGTCGGCCAGCTTCAGCTCGGCCGCAAGTTTCTCGAGCGCATTCTCCGAGCGATAGACGCGCAGCCAGCCGGTGTGACGCAGATAGCGCTGCGCGCCTGCGGCTTCGACCAGTTCTTCGTGTTCGGAAAGCGCGCGCTCGAACAGCGGGCGCATCACGCGCGCCGTCGCTTCGAGTTGTTCCGGCGTCGTCGCCTGCCGCACGTTCCAGAGCCAGCGCGCGATCCGCGGCAGGAAGCCTGCGTGATAATTCGCTTCGGTCGCCAGCTTCAGCGCGACGCGGGTAAGTGCGCGGATGCTGCGCGGAAAGGGATAGGGAAAAAGCGTGTTGCCCTCGATGATGCCCGCGTTGCCGTAGGAGGTGCCTTCGCCCGGACCCTGCCGGTCAACGAGCACGGTCGAAACACCCCGCTTTTGCAGATGCAGCGCCGCCGAAATGCCGACAATGCCTGCTCCAAGAACGATCACATTTTTCTTTTGCATCATTAGTATTTTCTATTAAAGCACTATCGCCTGATCCAGACTGCTTTCTGGGCAATTCACAGGCATTTCGCGGCGCGGAGCGTTAAGCTGTGGGTGGAATGAGTGTTCTTTACGCCCGAAGCCAGCGGTCCGGAATATGGGCCTGATATCCGCGCTCGAATGGCTCGGCCGGCAAGGCACCCGGATTGCCGCTGTCAGCGTGTTGGTGGGGCTGGCGATTCCCCCGCTTGCGGGCGCGTTGAAGCCGATCTTCCCCGTCGCCATCTTCCTCTTGCTGGTCTTCGCCTTCCTGCGCGTCGACCCGATCGAACTGCGCGACCGCTTTAGGGCGCCATTTCTCGTCGCGCTCGCCTGTTTCGGCATCATGGTCCTGACGCCGCTCGCCTTTGGTTTCGTGCTTCCGCATCTCGGCATCGAGCGGCTCGGTCCGGGCGTCGCGCTCGGCCTGATGATGTATCTCGCGGCGCCCCCGATCATGTCGTCGACCGCATTCGCCGCGATGCTGCGCCTTGATACCGCCCTGACGCTGGCGGTGCTGATCGTATGTACCACGCTGACGCCCCTGTTGGCGCCGCTGATCGTCGTGCATTTCGCAGGCAGCGCGCTCCACGTCGACGTCGCGCAACTCGCGCTGCGGCTGCTTGCGATTCTCGGCGGCGCCTTCGCAACCGCAAGCCTGTTGCGCTGGCGGCTCGGCAGCGAACGAATCGCCGCCGCGAAAAGCTCGATCGACGGCATCAACGCGCTGCTTCTGTTTATCTTCGGGATCGCCGCTATGGACGGTGTCACCGCGCGCGCGGCCAAGGAGCCGCTGCTCGTCGGCTCGCTTACGCTCGTCGCCTTTGGGATTGCAATCGGGATCTATGTGCTGACGACAATTCTTTTCTGGCGCGAGGGCTTGAAGAAATCGCTCGCGCTCGGATTTTCGAGCGCGCACCGGAACATGGGCGTGATGATTGCGGCGGCCGGAAGTGGGCTGCCGGAACTGACCTGGATTTACTTCGCGGTCGCTCAGTTTCCGATCTATCTGCTGCCCGCGCTCGCCGCACCCGCTGTTCACCGTCTCATGGAGCGGCGGTTGCCGGGCGAGGAATAGACATGGTACGGCCTGCGCCAGGAGCCGCCATGCCGACACGCCCCCTCTTGATTGCGCCCTCGATCCTGGCCGCCGACTTCGCAAAACTCGGCGAGGAAGTGCGCGCCGCCGATACCGCCGGCGCCGACTGGATTCATGTCGACGTGATGGACGGCCACTTCGTCCCGAACATTTCGCTCGGACCCGCGATCGTGAAGGCGATCCGCCCGCACACGAAGAAAATCCTCGACGTGCATCTGATGATCGCACCCGCCGACCCGTATCTCGCGGCCTTCGCGGAAGCCGGCGCGGATATCATCACCATTCACCCCGAGGCGGGGCCGCATCTGGAGCGTTCGCTCTCGGTAATCCGCGATCTCGGCAAGAAGGCAGGCGTCGCGCTCAATCCCTCGACGCCCGAAAGCACCATCGAATACGTGCTCGATAAGGTGGATCTGATTCTCGCGATGAGCGTGAACCCCGGCTTCGGCGGGCAGAGCTATATTCCCGCCGTCACCGCTAAGATCGCGAAGCTCCGCAAGATGATCGGCGACCGTCCGATCGATCTCGAAGTCGATGGCGGCATCACCGCCGAAACCGCGCCGTTCGCGGCCGGTGCCGGTGCGAACGTGCTGGTCGCAGGCTCCGCCGTCTATAAGGGCGGCCCGGAGCAATACAAAAAGAACATCGAGGCGATCCGCGCGGCGAAGCCGCGCGCCGCCGCATGAGATAAGCAATGATCCCGCGCTACAGCCGCCCCGAGGCGGTGCAAATCTGGTCGTCTGAGAGCCGCTTCAAGATCTGGTTCGAGATCGAGGCGCACGCCGCCGACAAGATGGCCGAGCTTGGCGTCATCCCGAAGGACGCGGCGAAGACGATCTGGGCTAAAGGCAAGGACGCGAAATTCGACATCGCACGCATCGACGCGATCGAACGCGAGGTGAAGCACGACGTCATCGCTTTTCTAACTCATCTCGCGGAGATCGTCGGGCCGGAAGCCCGCTTCGTGCATCTCGGCCTCACCTCCTCCGACGTGCTCGACACCTGCCTCAACGTGCAACTTTCGCGTTCGGCGGATCTGCTGCTTGCCGATCTCGACAAAGTGCTTGCCGCGTTGAAAAAACGCGCGCTTGAGCACAAGAACACCGTCACGGTCGGTCGCTCACACGGCATCCACGCCGAGCCGACCACCTTCGGCCTCAAGATGGCGGAAGCCTATGCCGAATTTTCGCGCGGCAAGGAACGACTCTTGCGTGCGAAGGAAGAAATTTCGACCGCCGCGCTCTCCGGCGCGGTCGGCACCTTCGCGAACATCAGCCCGCAGGTCGAAGCCTACGTCGCGGAAAAGATGGGCTTGAAGGTCGAGCCGGTATCGACCCAGGTGATCCCGCGTGACCGCCACGCGATGTTCTTCGCAACGCTCGCCGTCATCGCTTCCTCCATGGAGCGGCTCGCGGTCGAAATCCGCCATTTGCAGCGCACGGAAGTGAAGGAAGCAGAGGAATATTTCTCGCCGGGCCAGAAGGGTTCGTCGGCGATGCCGCACAAGCGCAACCCGGTGCTCTCCGAAAACCTCACCGGCCTTGCGCGCATGGTGCGCGCCTATGCGCTGCCCGCGATGGAAAACGTGGCGCTCTGGCACGAGCGCGACATCTCACATTCCTCGGTCGAGCGCATGATCGGCCCGGACGCGACGATTACGCTCGACTTCGCGTTGAACCGCCTCGCCGGGCTGATCGAGCAGCTCGTGGTCTATCCCGAGAACATGAAGCGTAACCTCGAGATGTTCGGCGGGCTTGTGCATTCCGAGCGCGTGCTCTTGGCGCTCGCCCGCAAGGGCATGGCACGCGAAGACGCCTATCGGCTGGTACAGCGCAACGCCATGAAAACATGGGACGCGGGTGCCGACTTCCAGCAGTCACTCAAAGCCGACGCTGATGTCGCGAAGCTGCTTACCGTCCAGGAGATCGACGCCTGCTTCGATCTCGGCCATCATTTGTCGAACGTCGACACGATTTTTGCGCGCGTATTCGGCAAGTAGGCGAACGAACGAAAGATTAAAGAAAAAGGGCGGCTCAAAAGCCGCCCTTTTCGTTTTACTGGTTGTTTTGCTTCTTCTGTACCGGCGCTTGTTTTGCCGGCGACGTCCGCTGAATCTGCGGCCGGTTCTGAATTTGCGGCCGGTTCTGCTGGAAGGTACGCGGCTGCACTTTCTGCTGCTGAATATTTCGCTGCGGCTGCACGTTCTGCTTCTGGATCGTGCGCTGCTGCCAGTTCTTCTGCGGCTGCGTCTTCTGCTGGAAGGTACGCGGCTGCACCTTCTGCTGCTGGAACTTCTGCTGCTGATTGATGATCGTCTTCTTCTGTTGCTGCTGAATATTCTGCTGTTTCTGCTGCAGGTTCTTTTGCTGCTGCTGAATGTTCTTCTGCTGCTTCTGCAAACTCTTCTGTTGAATCTGCAGGTTCTTCTGCTGGCGGACGATCGTGTTCTGCTGCTGGAGCCGCTTTTTCAGCTCGCCGCGATTTTTCGTCTGCCGCAGCATTTTCGAATCCGCGCGGCTATGTGTGACGGCTTGCGAGATCGCGCGGTTATGACCGGCGGCCGAGGAGGTCTGCGGATTGTGGAAGCTGATCGACGAAACCTCGCGGCGATGATGCCGCGCCTTCGATTCCGCGCGCGAATGCACCGCAAGCCGCGAGTTATAGCGGCCGTGGAAGCCGCCATAGTAGCGGAAACCGAAGCTCGGCCCGTAAACATAATCCGCGTCGTCGTCGTAGTAATAGCCGTCGAAGCCGGTGACGTAAGCCGGCGGTGGTGCGGCGGGCGCGAACACCTGCGGATAGGCATTGCCTTCGCCGAGGCCAAGCACCTCGCGGTTCATGAAGCCCTGGTACTCTTCCCAGTTCACTTCGCACCAAAGATCGTCACAACGCTGCACGTCGACCACGGTGCCTTCCGGCACCACGATCTCGACCGGATATTCGATGCCGGGGCCCCAGCGCAGATTGATGTTGGCGGGCAAGGCGAGCGGCGTCGCGGAAGCGGCGGTCGCGGTGAGAAAAATTGCGGCGGCGGCAAGCGCAGGGCGCTTCAACATCGGCGTTCCTTTCGACAACGGCGCAAATCGCGCCAATCAACGAACGCGGAATTTACGCTCCCGGTTCCGCGAAGACCCGTGAATTCGATGCAATCTACGTGAATGGTTGTTCAGCGTGTGGAGGAAATCGCACGCGCTTCTGCAAAAATTGCTGGCGTTATTTTCCGGCTTTGATTTCCGCCGCGGCTTCGGCGAGCAGTTCGCTCATCTTCGTGCGGATCTCGGTGTCGCCGATCGACTGCATGCCCTTGGCGTCGAGGTCGGCGCGAACCTTGCGGAACACGTCCTCGTCGCCCGCTTCCTCGAAGTCGGCTGCGACCACGGACTTCGCATAGGTTTCCGCTTCCGCGCCGGTCATGCCAAGCTTGCCCGCAGCCCAGGCACCGAGCTTGCGGTTGCGCCGCGCGGTGGCCTTGAACTTCTGCTCCTCGTCGAGCGCGAATTTCTTCTCGAAGGCTTCTTCACGCTTGTCGAAACTGCTCATCGTTCGCCACTGCTCCTGGGGTATTTTCCTTGCGGCCGCCGTTGAATATAGGCCGCCAAGCCCTATTTCAACTGCGTCAATCGGCCATGCGCAACGCTACGGACCTGCCCGTATTTGTATTGCCGGGGGCCTTCGGTTAGGGTCCAACCAGCGTGAAAGCCCGGCGGAATCGCTGCGGCTTTCCTCCGCGGAAACCCCGGTTTTCCAGACGATTTTGTAGTGCAGTACGCCCGGAGTCCCGGTTCGATATGGATTTTTTGAAGACACGGTACACCCCCATGAGCCGCCGCCGCCGCATCTACGAAGGCAAGGCCAAGGTCCTTTACGAAGGCCCCGAGCCCGGAACGCTGATCCAGCATTTCAAGGACGACGCCACCGCGTTCAACGCGAAAAAGCACGAGATCGTCGACGGCAAAGGCGTGCTCAATAACCGCATCTCGGAATACATCTTCCAGAAGCTGAACGAGATCGGCGTGCCGACGCATTTCGTGCGCCGCCTGAATATGCGCGAGCAGCTGATCCGCGAAGTCGAGATCATTCCGCTCGAGGTCGTGGTGCGCAACGTGGCCGCCGGTTCGCTCGCCACCCGCCTCGGCCTCGAGGAAGGGATGCAGCTCCCCCGCTCGATCATCGAGTTCTATTACAAGAGCGACAAGCTCAACGACCCCATGGTCTCCGAAGAGCACATCACCGCCTTCGGCTGGGCCACGACGCAGGAAATCGACGACGTAATCGCGCTTGCGATCCGCGTGAACGATTTCCTCTCCGGCCTTTTCCTCGGCGTCGGCATTCGTCTGGTCGATTTCAAGATGGAATGCGGACGGCTGTGGGACAACGACATGGTCCGCATCGTCGTCGCCGACGAGATCAGCCCGGACTCCTGCCGGCTGTGGGACATCAAGACCGCCGACAAACTCGACAAGGACCGCTTCCGCCGCGACATGGGCGGCCTGATCGAGGCCTATACCGAGGTCGCACGGCGTCTTGGCATCATCTCGGAAAACGAGCCGCCGCAGGGCACCGGCCCGGTACTGGTGAAAAGCTGACAGCTTTGCGCGCCCGTGCCGTATTTCTGATGTGGATGTTCGGCGGGGGCGATTGCCCCCGTCTGCGTTTCGGCTAAACGGTTCTCAAAGAGAGGTTCTTCGATGAAAGCCCGCGTCACCGTCACCCTGAAAAACGGCGTGCTTGACCCGCAGGGCAAGGCCATCGAAGGCGCTCTGAAGTCGCTGGGCATCGAGGGCGTCGAGAGTGTCCGCCAGGGCAAGGTGTTCGAGATCGAGCTCGCCGACGGCGACAAGGCGAAAGCCGAAGCGGCGCTCAAAGCCGCCGCCGACAAGCTGCTCGCCAACACCGTCGTAGAAAATTATCGCGTCGAGGTTTTGGGGTAAGCCTATGAACGCCGCAGTCGTTCTCTTCCCCGGCTCCAATCGCGAAGGCGACGTCGCGAGCGCGATCAAGCGCATCACTGGCAAGGCCGCGAAAATTGTCTGGCACGCCGACGAAGATCTTCCCTCCGGTACCGATCTCGTCGTGTTGCCAGGCGGCTTCTCCTACGGCGACTACCTTCGCTGTGGCGCGATCGCCGCGCGCGCGCCGATCATGAACGCGGTACGCGAACATGCCGACCGCGGCGGTCTCGTGCTCGGCATCTGCAACGGCTTCCAGATTTTATGCGAAGCGCAACTGCTTCCCGGCGTATTGCAGCGAAACGCGCAGCTTCGCTTCATGTGCAAGGAAGTGTTCCTGCGCGTCGAACGCTCCGACACGCCCTATACGCGCCGCTACAACGCGGGCGATGTATTGCGGATTCCGGTCGCGCACGGAGAAGGCAACTACACGGCGGACGAAGAAACCATCAAGCGTCTCGAAGGCGACGGGCGTGTGCTGTTCCGCTACACCTCGCCGGAGGGCAAGCTGGACGCGAAGTGGAATCATAACGGCTCGACCAACGCTATTGCAGGCGTGCTTTCCGAGAAGTTCAACGTGCTTGGCCTGATGCCGCATCCGGAAAACCACGTCGATCCGCTGATCGGCCCGACCGACGGGCGCGGACTCTTCGAGAGCATCAAGACCGTCCTGGAGGCGGCGTGAATATCTCCAACACCGTCAAGATCACGCCCGAACTCGTCGCCGAACACGGATTGAAGCCCGACGAGTACGAACGGATTCTGAAGCTGATCGGCCGCGAGCCCTCGATCACCGAACTCGGCATTTTCTCGGCGATGTGGAACGAGCATTGCTCGTACAAATCCTCGAAAGTGCATCTGAAGACGCTGCCGGTCACCGGCAAGATCGTCATTCAGGGCCCGGGCGAAAACGCGGGCGTCATCGACATCGGTGACGGGCAGGCCTGCATCTTCAAGATGGAGAGCCACAATCACCCGTCTTATATCGAGCCTTATCAGGGCGCGACCACGGGCGTCGGCGGGATTTTGCGCGACGTCTTCACCATGGGCGCGCGGCCGATCGCGTGCCTGAACGCGCTGCGCTTCGGCTCCCCCGATCATCCGAAGACGCGCCATCTCGTTTCCGGCGTGGTTGCCGGCATCGGCGGTTACGGCAATTCCTTCGGCGTTCCGACAGTCGGCGGCTCGGTCGGTTTCCACTCGCGCTATGACGGCAACATTCTCGTGAACGCCATGGCAGTCGGCATCGCGGATACCGATAAGATTTTCTACGCGAAAGCTACCGGCGTCGGTCTCCCCGTCGTCTATCTCGGCTCGAAAACCGGACGCGACGGTATTCACGGCGCAACGATGGCATCGGCGGAGTTCGGCGAAGGCGCGGAAGAAAAGCGCCCGACCGTACAGGTCGGCGATCCTTTCGCGGAAAAACTTCTCTTGGAAGCCTGTCTGGAGATCATGGCCAAGGGGTGCGTCGTCGCGATTCAGGACATGGGCGCTGCCGGCCTCACCTGCTCCGCGGTCGAAATGGGCGCGAAAGGCGACCTCGGCATCACACTCGATCTTGAGAAAGTGCCGGTGCGCGAAGAAGCGATGACCGCTTACGAGATGATGCTGTCGGAGTCGCAGGAGCGCATGCTCATGGTACTGAAGCCCGGCAAGGAAGCCGAGGCGGAGGCGATCTTCACGAAATGGGGCCTCGACTTCGCGATCGTCGGCCACACCACCGACACGCTGCGTTTCCTCATTCGCCACAACGGCGAGGAAATGGCCGATCTCCCGATCAAGGAGCTTGGCGATCAGGCGCCGGAATATAATCGCCCCTTCACCGAAACACCGAAGTTGCCAGTGCTGGACGCGAGCAACGTGCCCGCACCGAAATCGCTCGGCGACGCGCTGGAAAAACTCGTGGCCTCCCCCGACCTTTGTTCGAAGCGCTGGATTTGGGAGCAATACGATCATCTCATTTTGAACAACACCGTACAGCGCCCCGGCGGAGATGCCGCGGTGGTGCGCGTGCATGATGGCCCAAAGGCGCTTGCGCTCTCGACCGACGTCACGCCGCGCTATTGCGAAGCCGATCCCTTCGAAGGCGGCAAGCAGGCGGTCGCCGAATGCTGGCGCAATCTCACCGCGGTCGGCGCGACCCCGCTTGCGATCACCGACAATCTGAACTTCGGCAACCCCGAGAAGCCGGAGATCATGGGCCAGTTCGTCGGCTGCATTCGCGGCATCAAGGAAGCCTGCCTCGCGCTGAACTTCCCGGTCGTGTCCGGCAACGTCTCGCTCTACAACGAGACTCAGGGCCGCGGAATTTTACCGACGCCCACCATCGGCGGCGTCGGCCTGCTCAAGGATTTCCAGAATTCGGCGACCCTCGCCTTCAAGTCGTCAGGCGAGGCGATCCTCGTGCTCGGCGATACGCGCGGCTGGCTCGGCCAGTCGGCTTATCTCGCGACCATCGTCGGCCGTGAAGAAGGTGCGCCGCCGCCGGTCGATCTCGCTGCCGAAAAGCGCGCCGGCGATCTCGTCCGCGACCTGATTGCGAAAGGCCGCGTCACCGCCGTGCATGACTGCTCGGACGGCGGACTGCTCGTCGCGATCGCGGAAATGGCGATGGCGTCGGGGATCGGCGCGGCCCTCGAACTTTCGCCGGGCGGAATTTCGCCCCACGCCTTCTGGTTCGGCGAGGATCAGGCCCGTTATGTCGTGACCGCGCCGGCACTGGCACTGCCCGAAATCGAGGCCGCCGCCAAAACGGCTGGCGTCTCGGCCATGCGTCTCGGCCTCACCGGCGGCGAGCAATTGATTTTGCCCGCAGAGCGCCCAATATCTGTGGCGGAACTGAAGAAGCGGCACGAATCTTGGTTGCCGGACTATATGGCGGCCAGGAACTGACCGGCCACGTTTTGGAGAACGGCAATGGGCATGGAAGCCGCGGAAATCGAGCGCCTGATCAAGGAAGCCCTGCCCGACGCTTCTGTCGAGATCCGCGATCTGGCCGGCGACAACAACCATTATGCCGCCACGGTTATTTCCAATAGTTTCAAGGGAAAGAGCCGCGTGCAGCAGCATCAGATGGTCTATGCAGCGTTGAAGGGCCAGATGGGTGGCGTGCTGCATGCCCTCGCGCTACAAACCGGTACCCCCGAAGGGTGAGCCAAGGACGAAAGACGGCCAAGGATATTCAAGCCCATGAGCATTCAGGATTTCATCAAGAACGAAGTGACCGGCAACGACGTCGTGCTGTTCATGAAAGGCACGCCCCAGTTTCCGCAATGCGGCTTCTCGGGTCAGGTCGTGCAGATCCTCGATTATGTCGGCGCGCCCTATAAAGGCATCAACGTGCTCGACTCCGCCGAGCTGCGCCAGGGCATCAAGGATTACGCAAGTTGGCCGACCATCCCGCAGCTTTACGTGAAGGGCGAATTCGTAGGCGGCGCGGACATCGTGCGCGAAATGTTTCAGGCCGGCGAACTTCAGAGTTTCCTCGCCGAAAAAGGCGTGAAGGTCGCCGCGAAGGTATAACGCCTCGCCTCTTCGAGAATAAAAAAAGCCGCCCGATACGGGCGGCTTTTTCTTTTGTTGATCGCGCGAAGAGTTAGCGCGAGTAGAATTCGACCACAAGATGCGGCTCCATCTGCACCGGGAACGGCACCTCGGTCAGCACCGGCACGCGGGTCAGCTTCGCGGTCATCTTCGTGTGATCGGCTTCGATGTAATCCGGCACGTCGCGCTCGGCGAGCTGGGTCGCCTCTAACACCAGCGGAAGCTGCTTCGACTTTTCCTTGATCGAAACGACATCGCCCGGCTCGAGGCGCATGCTCGGAATGGTCGCTTTCTTGCCGTTCACCTGCACGTGGCCGTGATTGATGAACTGGCGGGCGGCGAACACGGTCGGCACGAACTTCGCGCGATAGACCACAGCGTCCAGACGGCTTTCGAGAAGGCCGATCAGGAGCGCGCCGGTGTCGCCGCGGCGGCGAACCGACTCTTTGTAGATGCCGAGAAACTGCTTCTCGGAAATGTTGCCGTAATAGCCCTTGAGCTTCTGCTTCGCGCGCAGCTGCACACCGAAGTCGGACGGGCGGCCTTTGCGGCGCTGGCCATGCTGACCCGGACCATATTCGCGGCGGTTGACGGGGCTCTTCGGGCGGCCCCAGATATTTTCGCCCATACGGCGGTCAAGCTTGTGCTTGGCCGAGTGACGCTTCGACATCGCAAATCCTCTTGCGGTTGGATTGCGCCCTCCTTTGCGGACCCTTTTGGAGCCAGCCGACAGGCGAACTTCCGAGCGCCGGAACCCCTGAAAATCAAGGATTTCGATTAGGAAGGCCGCCACGGGTGCGGGAAGTGCGTGGGGATAAAGGGTCGGGTCGGCCCTGTCAAATAGCGGTGACCGGCTCAATTCCGAAGGATTGGAGCGCAGCGGCAAGCGCCGGACCGGGCGCTTTTCCGCTGGTGAAATAGGCGCTTACCGGCCCTTTCGCCGGCTGGCCCTGCGGCGGCAGCAGGCTCGCGACCCGCCGCGCGATCGCGGCAGCCGGGTCGATCCACGCAACCGGCCAGGGCGCGAGCGCTTTGAAGCGTTCCAGCAAGAGCGGATAATGCGTGCAGGCCAGCACCACGGTATCGGTCTTCGCACCATCGTCGCGGAAAGCCGGTGCGATTTCCTTCGCGATCTCCTCGTCGGTCGCGCCCTCGCCGCGCAAATGCGCTTCCGCGAGCGGGGCGAGCCACGGACTGCCGACCAGATCCACGACGCAATCGCTTGCAAACTCCTCGATCAGCGCGCGGGTATAGTCGCGCTTCACGGTGCCGGGCGTCGCCAGCACCGAGATCCGCTTGGTCTTCGATTGCGCGCAGGCCGGCTTGATTGCCGGCACCGTGCCGACGAACGGAATGGCATGCTTCGCGCGCAAGACCGGGAGCGTGAGCGTAGACGCCGTATTGCAGGCGATGACGGCGAGCGCGGGCCGATAGCGCGCGATCAACTCGTCCATGACCGAGGAAACGCGCGCGATCAGCGCGTCGTCTTCCAGCCGCCCATAAGGGAACACCGCGTCGTCGGCGGCATAGACGAGTTTAAGATTGCGCCGGAGCGCGGAAATCTCGCGCAACACCGTGAGCCCGCCGAGCCCGGAGTCGAACACGAGTACGGTCGGGTTGACGGAAGTGGCTAACGAATCCTGCATCGGAACTGCAATTTAGCGGGCAATGCGTTTTTGTTCATCGGCTATCGTAAACGTGCTGCGTTTCGTTCAACTTCGGTTCTTGCGCTGTTCTGGTGCGATTTAACGCGACCGCCGAATATCGCGGTTCCGGATTCACGCCTTGCTAGGAGAAATTACTTTCATCGCTAGTGGGGTGGATTTGACATTCGCGCACCGATCGCCGGGAACTCCTAACGCGAATGTCAAATCCAAAACCCCACTAGAAATTATAGATTTCGAGCGGTCCTTTAATCCTAACATTCGCATAAGAGCCACCGCGAACACTTGCGAATGTTAGGATTGGACCGCTCGCTCGATGCGGTCGAGCAACACTTCGAGTTCCCGCTCGTTCGAATTTATCTCAACGATCCGGTAATTCCGCTCGCGAAGCCAGGTATGTTTGGCCTCGCGCATGGCCTTTGCTTCCGCGCTCTCGTCCTCCGCGATGATCTCGAGGATCAGCCGCAAGGCCTGCGCGAGGAAGTCCGTGACATGCGGGCCGATCGGCACGTTGCGCTTGAACTTGCCGGCGAAACGCTTGTCGTTGGTCAGCGCCTTCCAGAGCTGCCGCTCCAATTCCGTTGGGTTGCGCCGGAGCAACCGCGCAAGCCCTTTCCCCGGCGCGGTGCCGCTCGCGACTTCCGCGCCCTGCTTATTGAGCAACTCGCGCAGCAGTTCGGCTTCGCCGCCGCGCAAAATCCCGCCGGTTGCCGGCCCTTTTGCGCCCTGTGCAAGCGTGCGCACGACACCATGCAGCGTCTGCATGTCCTGTTCGGTCGGCGAGAGCCGAAGGAAGATGTTGCGCAAGTTCACGATCATGTTCTCGCGCTTCTCCGGCGGACGGAAGAACTCATGCCGCTCGAGCTCGTTCACGACGGTTGCGAAGAACGCCTCGAACTTCGCCTTGGGCGCGGGCGGCGAGAAATTCGGCGCCTCGAAGGGAAGCGCGTTGCCGCTTGCCAGCTTATAGAACTCGTAGGCGCAGATGATGACCGCCTGCGAAAGATTGAGAGAGGCGAAAGCCGGGTTCACCGGCATGGTCAAGATCTTGTCGGCGAGTCCCACCTCATGGACTTCGAGCCCGTTACGCTCGCGGCCAAACACCAGTGCCGCGGTCTGCCCTGCTTCCACATGCGGCAGGAGCGCGCGAGCCGCCTGCTCCGGCCCGACAACCTCCTTCACCTGATCGTGCTGGCGCGCGGTCGCGGCGATCACGAGCGTGCAGTCGGTGATTGCGTCGGCGAGCGTGTCGTAGAGCTTGGCCTCTTCAAGGATACGGTCCGCGCCGGAGGCAGTCCGGTGCGCGCCGGGGTTCGGCCAACCGTCGCGCGGCTTCACGAGGCGCAGTTCGGAGAGCGCGAAATTCCCCATCGCGCGCGCGACCGAGCCGATGTTCTCCGCGAGCTGCGGCTCGACCAGCACGATCACGGGACCTTTTGTCCCGGCCCATTCTTTCGTCCTGTCCGTACCGGCGCCCGGCATTCGCAAACCCTTGAACCGCAGCCAAAGTCGGCTTTCGCCCCATAAGGGCCGATGCTATAGCGACCCCCTGATCGGCGGGCCACTCCGGCCCGCTATTTCCTGCAAATTTCCAAGCTTTCGGGGGAGCCCAGCGGTCATGGCGAAAATCAAGGTCAAGAATCCGGTCGTCGAAATGGACGGCGATGAGATGACACGGATCATCTGGCAGCTCATCAAGGACAAGCTGATCCACCCCTACCTCGACATCGACCTGCTCTATTACGATCTCTCGGTCCAGAAGCGCGACGAGACCAACGACCAGATCACCATCGACGCCGCCAACAAGACCCGCGAAGTCGGCGTCGCCGTGAAGTGCGCCACGATTACGCCCGACGAAGCGCGCGTGAAAGAATTCAATCTCAAGGAAATGTGGAAGTCGCCGAACGGCACCATCCGCAACATCCTCGGCGGCGTGATCTTCCGCGAGCCGATCATCTGCAAGAACGTGCCGCGCCTGGTTCCCGGATGGACCCAGCCGATCATCGTCGGCCGCCACGCTTACGGCGATCAGTATCGCGCGACCGACTTCAAGGTGCCGGGCAAGGGCACACTGACGATTTCCTTCGTCGGTGCTGACGGCCAGAAGATCGAGAAGAAGGTATTCGATTTTCCCGCCGGCGGCGTCGCGATGGCGATGTACAACCTGGATGACTCGATCCGCGAATTCGCCCGCGCCTCGCTGAATTACGGCCTCGCGCGCAATTACCCGGTCTATCTTTCGACGAAGAACACGATTCTGAAAGCCTATGACGGCCGCTTCAAGGACATCTTCCAGGAAGTATTCGACAGCGAGTTCAAGTCGAAGTTCGAAGCCGCGAAGATCACCTACGAGCATCGCCTGATCGACGACATGGTCGCGGCAGCACTCAAGTGGTCGGGCGGCTACATCTGGGCGTGCAAAAACTACGACGGCGACGTGCAGTCCGACACGGTCGCGCAGGGCTTCGGCTCGCTCGGTCTCATGACCTCGGTGCTGATCACGCCGGACGGCAAGACCATGGAAGCCGAAGCCGCGCACGGCACCGTGACCCGCCACTACCGCCAGCACCAGAAGGGGCAGGAGACTTCGACCAATTCGATCGCCTCGATCTTCGCCTGGACCCGCGGCCTTTCGCATCGCGCCAAGCTCGACAACAACGCCGAACTCGCGAAGTTTGCCGCGACCCTCGAGAAGGTCTGCGTCGATACGGTGGAAAGCGGCTACATGACCAAGGATCTCGCGCTTCTCGTGAGCGCCGACCAGAAGTGGCTCTCGACCGAGGGCTTCCTCGACAAGATCGACGAGAACCTGAAGAAGGCGATGGCCTGATTTCGGCTGGCCTGAATCTGAATCAGAGCATCAACGAAAAAGGCCCGGAACGACTCGTTCCGGGCCTTTTTCTTGAATCGGATTCGATGCGTGAGGCGCTTGAATCTCTACTTTAACTTCAAGCGGAAAGCGCTGATTCTATTGCCTTTAGCGCATCATTGGCTTTGGCCCCGTCGGGTCCGCCGGCCTGCGCCATGTCGGGCCGGCCGCCGCCGCCTTTGCCGCCGAGCGCCTCCGCGCCCTTGCGCACCAGGTCGACCGCACTGAACTTCGAGGTCAGGTCTTGCGTGACGCCGACCACGATACCGGCCTTGCCGTCATCGGTTACGCCGACGATTGCGACCACGCCCGAGCCGACCTGCTTTTTGCCCTCGTCGGCAAGACTCTTGAGGTCCTTGATCTCGATGCCTTCGACTGCACGCGCGAAGAATTTCACGTCGCCAACGCTTCTAATCGCGTCGTCGCTACCGGATTTTCCGCCGCCGCCCATCGCAAGCTTCTTGCGCGCATCCGCAAGATCGCGCTCGAGCTTCTTGCGCTCGTCGAGGAGCTGCTCGACGCGCTGACCGACCTCGCCGACCGGCGACTTGATCGCGTCCGCGACTTCGCGGAGCTTCTTCGCATCGCCGGTAAGCGACCTGCGCGCGCCCGCGCCCGTGAACGCCTCGATACGGCGAACGCCGGCCGCGACCCCGCTGTCGGCGAGGCCCGCGATGATGCCGATCTCGCCGGTGCGCTTTACATGCGTGCCGCCGCAAAGTTCGACCGACCAGCCCAGCGCATTGCCGCCCTTGGTCTCGCCCATCGCGACTACGCGCACCTCGTCACCGTATTTTTCGCCGAACAAGGCGCGGGCGCCCGAAGCACGAGCGTCGTCGAGTGCCATAATGCGGGTCGTGACGGCCGAGTTCTGCAACACGTAATCGTTCGCCATATCCTCGATCTTCGCCATTTCTTCCGGCGTGATCGGTTTCGGATGCGAGAAGTCGAAACGCAGCCGGTCGGGCGCGACCAGCGAGCCCTTCTGCGCGACATGATCGCCGAGCACTTGGCGCAGCGCTTCATGCAGAAGATGGGTCGCCGAGTGATTGCGGCGGATGTCCGCGCGGCGCGCGTGGTCGACCTTTAACTCAAACGGCTTGCCGGTTTCGAGCGCGCCTTCCTCGACCTTGCCGAAATGCACGAACAGGTCGCCCGCCTTCTTTTGCGTATCGGTGACGCGGAATTTCGCTTTCTCGCCGATGAGCCAGCCGGTATCGCCGATCTGGCCGCCGCTCTCGCCATAGAACGGCGTCTGGTTGAGGATGACAGCGCCCTCCTCGCCGGCTTTCAGCAACTTCACCTCAGCGCCGTCTTTGACGATCGCGCTGACCACGCCTTCGGCGGTCTCGGTTTCGTAGCCGAGGAATTCGGTGGCGCCTAACTTCTCCTTGAGGCCGAACCAGACCGTCTCGGTCGCAGCATCGCCCGAGCCCTTCCAGCTTTCGCGCGCCTTGGCCTTCTGCTTCTCCATCGCGGCTTCGAACGCCTTGGTATCGACGGTGATGCCGCGGGGTTTGAGCGCATCCTGCGTGAGATCGAGCGGAAAGCCGTAGGTGTCGTAGAGCGTGAAGGCGGTTTCGCCCTTGAAGCTGTCGCCTTTCTTGAGCGACTTCGCTTCCTCCTCGAGCATGACCAGGCCGCGCTCGAGCGTCTTGCGGAAGCGGGTTTCCTCGAGCTTCAGCGTTTCGGTGATCAGGCTTTCGGCGCGGATCAGTTCCGGATAGGCGGAGCCCATCTCGCGCACGAGCGCGGGAACGAGCCGGTACATGAGCGGTTCTTTCGCGCCCAGCAACTCGGCGTAACGCATGGCGCGGCGCATGATGCGGCGAAGCACATAGCCCCGGCCTTCGTTCGAGGGCAGCACACCATCGGCAACGAGGAACGACGACGCGCGCAGGTGGTCCGCGATCACGCGGTGCGCCGGCACCTTGTCGCCCACGGCTTTCACGCCGGTCGCCTCTTCGCTCGCGCGGATCAGGTTCCTGAACAGATCGGTGTCGTAGTTGGAATAGACGCCCTGCAGGATCGCGGAGATGCGCTCGAGACCCATGCCGGTATCGATCGACGGGCGCGGCAGGTCGATGCGCTGGTCCTTCGTCACCTGCTCGTACTGCATGAAGACGAGGTTCCAGAACTCGAGGAAGCGGTCGCCGTCCTCGTCCGGGCTGCCCGGAGGGCCGCCCTGCAGCTTGTCGCCCTGATCGATGAAGATTTCGGAGCACGGCCCGCACGGACCGGTGTCGCCCATCGCCCAGAAGTTGTCGGAGGTGGCGATGCGGATGATCCGGCTCTCGGGCAGGCCCGCGATCTTCTTCCAGAGGTTAAAGGCCTCGTCGTCGGTGTGATAGACGGTGACGAGAAGCTTGTCCTTCGGCAGGTCGAAGGTCTTCGTACAGAGCCCCCAGGCAAGCTCGATCGCACGCTCTTTGAAGTAGTCGCCGAACGAGAAATTGCCGAGCATCTCGAAGAACGTGTGATGGCGCGCGGTATAGCCGACGTTGTCGAGGTCGTTGTGCTTGCCCCCGGCGCGCACGCATTTCTGCGAGGTCGTCGCCTTGTTGTAGGGCCGCTTCTCGACGCCGGTGAAGACGTTCTTGAACTGCACCATGCCGGCGTTCGTGAACATCAAGGTCGGATCGTTGCGCGGCACCAGCGGCGACGACGGCAGGATTTCGTGCCCCGCTTTCGCGAAGTAATCGAGGAAGGCCGACCGGATTTCGTTGACGCCGCTCATGTTCTTAAAGGCTTTGCCGGAGAAGGATTTAGCGCCCGTTCTCTAGCCGAGCGAGCCGCCTTGGTCGAGCGGCAAAGGAGCCCGCCCGGAACGCCCGTGGACGCGGGCATTCCGGGCGCGTCGGCTCAATTGATATTGGGTTGGGCGAACAGCACGCCCCCGAACAGGAGCCAGGCGAGCAGCAGCGTCCAGAACACGTTGATTCCCTGTGCCGCCACAAAAGCGATCGCCGGACGGCCCTTGCCGGTGGTCGCAAGCTCCACGAAACGGGTTTCGAGCCCGATACAGACGAAGGCGAGCGCGAACCACCAGGTTCTGAGTTCGTTGAGCGCGCTGCGCGTGCCTGCGATCAGTTCGGACGGTAGCAGGAAGGAGAACACCGCCGACGCCACTACGAAACCGATCACGAATTTCGGGAAGCGTTCCCAGATAACCGCGGCACTCGGCTTTTCGCCGGAATTCTTGCCCGCGCGCAGCGTCCACCAGATCGCGAGCGCGAAGGCCGCGATCCCGATCAGCGCGTTCTGCGAGAACTTGACGATGACGCCGGTTTTCATCGCGGCGTCGCTGATCAATGCGCCCGCGGCTACGACCGAAGCGCTGGTGTCGAGGGTGCCGCCGAGCCAAGCGCCGGCCACGAGTTCGTCCATGCCCGACGATTTCGCGACCCACGGCATCACGATCATCATGGGCACCGCGACGACCAGCACGAGCGAGGTGACATAAGAGAGCTTCTTCTTGTCGCCCTGAATCGCGCCGCAAGCCGCGATCGCCGCGGAGACGCCGCAGATCGAGACCGCAGTCGACAGCATCGCCGCGAACTCGTCATCGACCTTCAGCTTCCGAGCGATCCAGAAACACGCGTACCAGACCACGAAGACGACAAGTACCGCCTGCGTGAGGCCGAGCGCGCCGGCCTGCAGGACTTCGAAAAGGAGCAGGCTCGCGCCCAGAATGACAAGGCCGGTTTTTATGAAGAACTCGGTCTGCACCGCGGGCTTCAGCCAGTCCGGTACGCCGATGGTGTTGGATATCAACAGACCCAGCGCGAGCGCGAAGATGACGTATTCGATGCCCCAGTTCTGAAAGAGGCCATTGCCTGCGAGGAAGCGCGCGAGCCAGGCGAGCAGGATTATGGCGGGCAAGCCGATCAGAAACGGCATTACGCGGTGGCCGAGCAAACCGATGCCGAGCCCAGCCACGATCAGGAAGCCGAGACCGACGTAGATAATCTTCACGAGATTGGATGAGGCGAAGACGCGTTCCGGGCTCGCGGCCGCATGCCCGCGAACTTCAGCACCAAGCGCGCCGGCAAGCGTGCGATTGCCGAGCTTCGCGAGGTTGGCGGCGGCATCTTCGATGCCTCTGCGCTCGCCTTTGTTGAGTGCTGCGATCAGCGCGGCGCTGGAAACAGCGACATTGGCCTGGCCTTTCGCCTTGGCCTCCTTCTCGATCGCGGCAAGCGCGTCGATCCAGCCCGGGGTCATCGAGGTGATCTGGGCATCCGTAGTCCAGCGGAAGCTGGAAACCAGATTACGAAGGTCAAAGGATTTCCATTGGAATGCGAGCAGCACGGCCACGATGACGAGAAAGCCGAGTAACACCGAAAGCCAGTCTTCCGTGAGCCAGCCCTGCGGAGCCTTTGCGGTACCCCCGACCGGCTTGCCGGCCACCGCCGTTCGCTTTGCCATATCCTATGCCCCCAATTTCACATCAATAATTTGCTATTAATGCAGTATTCCCTACTAACATTGTCAAATAGGCAAGCCCAAATTCGCTGCTGCGCGTGAGCGCCGCAGTGACTGGGGTCAACTTCAAGATGAAAGGAGCGACGCGGTCCCTTGGCCCGGGCGGGGAAGCCAGTGGGCGAAGGAGACCGCGTCCCGAACCGGAGCGCTGGGCAAGAGGCGATCCGGGCAGATTCCGAGGCCAAACGCTTTCCTTCAAGGATTTCAGCCTTCCACGGGCATACGTGGCGGCGGCTCCGCCGCTCCCGCCGGTACGGGCGAACTCACCCGGCAGGAAGCGGCTAAATCCTTAGGAAAACAGCGGCAGGGCTAAATCAGGCCTCGGCTGCTTCGTCGGCGTCGTCGGCGTCACCGCCGTCTTCCGCCTGATCGAGGATTTGTTCGGCGACAAGGCCGGAATTGGTACGGATCGCGGCTTCGATCGCGGCCACGATGGCGGGATTTTCCTTCAAGAACGCCTTGGCGTTCTCGCGGCCCTGCCCGAGGCGCTGGCTGTCATAAGAGAACCAGGCGCCGGATTTCTCGACCACGCCCGCCTTGACGCCGAGATCGATGATCTCGCCCATCTTGGAAACGCCCTCGCCGTACATGATGTCGAATTCGACCTGCTTGAACGGGGGAGCCACCTTGTTCTTGACGACCTTCACGCGGGTCTGGTTGCCGATCACCTCGTCGCGCTCCTTGATCGCGCCGATGCGGCGGATATCGAGACGGACCGAGGCGTAGAACTTCAGCGCGTTGCCGCCGGTAGTGGTTTCTGGCGAGCCGTACATGACGCCGATCTTCATGCGGATCTGGTTGATGAAGATCACCATCGTGTTCGACTTCGCGATCGAGCCCGTGAGCTTACGGAGCGCCTGACTCATGAGACGAGCCTGGCTACCGGGCTGCACGTCGCCCATTTCGCCGTCGAGTTCGGCCCGCGGCACCAGCGCGGCTACCGAGTCGACCACCAGAATATCGACCGCGCCGGAGCGCACGAGCGTATCGGCGATTTCGAGCGCCTGCTCGCCCGCGTCGGGCTGCGAAACCAGAAGATTTTCGATGTCGACGCCGAGCTTCTTGGCGTAGATCGTGTCGAGCGCGTGCTCCGCGTCGATGAAGGCGCAGGTGCCGCCGATCTTCTGCGCTTCCGCGATGGTGTGGAGCGCGAGCGTCGTCTTGCCGGAGGACTCCGGCCCGTAAATTTCGATGACCCGGCCGCGCGGCAAGCCGCCGACGCCGAGCGCGATGTCGAGACCGAGCGAGCCGGTCGAGACCACCTGAATCCCCGCAGGCTTGTCGCTCTTGCCCAGTTTCATGATCGAGCCTTTGCCGAAGGCGCGTTCGATCTGGGAAAGGGCGGCGTCCAAAGCCTTGGATTTGTCCACGGAATTGCCTTCTACGACTCGGAGGTGGGCTGCTTGCGATGACATAACACGGTCTCCCGATGCCCAGAGGCCTGCCGCCTCGGGGGTCCCGCCGCCTCGCGAACGGAACAAGGACAATGTACCTTGTTTGTTCTCTGTTCGCAATACGTTCTAATTGGGCTGTTGAGGGTGAACGACCGCTATGGTTAGCGGTTCGTTAAAGATCGCAGCCCCGGATCGAGTGCCTCAGCCTCGGAATCAGCACGAGCCGATTCTCACCGCCCCAGCATCATCCGGCTCACATTCTCCGCGATCATCATGACCGGCGCATTCGTGTTGCCCGCAATGATCGAAGGCATGATCGAGGCGTCTACCACCCGTAAGCCCTCGACGCCCCGCACCCGCGCCTCCGGGTCCACTACCGATACCGCATCCTGCCCCATCCGGCAGCTTCCGACCGGGTGATAGATCGTCTCGGCGCGCGCGCGTATGTCCGCAATCATCGCATCATCGGTCCGCACCTGCGGCCCCGGCAACAGCTCGGCCTTGATGTGCTTCTTCATGGCGGGCGCTTCCAGCACGCGCCGCGCGATCTTCAACCCGTCGAGCAGCACGCCGATGTCGTCGGGATGGCTCAGATAATTCGCCTCGATCCTCGGCGGCGCGGAGGCGTCGCGGCTTTCGAGCGAAATGCGCCCCCGGCTTTTCGGAAGCAGATCGCAGACATGGAGCGTGACGCCGTAACCGAACGTGGTCTTGCGGCCGTGGTCGCGCATCAGCGCCGGAATGAAATGGAATTGCAGGTTCGGCCGCGCGCGGGCCGGGTCCGATTTCACGAAGCCGCCGGCTTCCGCGACATTGGAAGTCAGTTCGCCCTGCCGGTGCTTCGCATAGGCAAAGCCCGAGCGGATGAGCCGCGGCAGCAGACCCGGCGCCATGCCGATCGCATCGCGCCCGCGCGTCGCGGCCAGCACCGTGATGTCGAGATGATCGGCGAGATTGGCGCCGACGTCGCGCGCATCATGCACGACCTCGATGCCGAAGCGCGAAAGTTCTTCGCCCGGTCCGATTCCTGAAAGCATCAGAAGTTGCGGAGAATTCACCGCGCCGCCACAGACGATCACCTCGCCGCCCGGACGCAGAAGAATATCGCGCCCGCGCAAACGCAATCCGGCGGCACGGCGATCCTTGAACAACACGCGCTCCACCAGCGCGCCGGTCTCGACCGTGAGATTGGCACGCCCACGAACCGGCTCGAGGAATGCACGCGCAGCGCTGAAGCGCCGTCCCTCTTTCTGCGTCACCTGATAGATGCCGACGCCGTCCTGCCGCTCGCCGTTGAAGTCATCGTTCGCCGGAAACTGACATTCGCCGCCCGCCTGCACAAACGCGCGCGACAGCGGATTGACGTGGACGAGATCGGAAACCGTCAGCGGCCCTTCGGTGCCGTGATGGGAGTCCGTGCGCGCATTGTTGCCTTCCATCGCGAGGAAGAGTTCGCGCGCGCGTTCCCAGCCCCATTGCGGTCCTGCGACTTTCGCCCAGCCCTCGTAGTCCGCGGGATGCCCGCGCATGTAGATCATCGCGTTGATGGAGCTCGAGCCGCCGAGCGTTTTCCCGCGCGGCCAGTAGAGGCTGCGGTCGTTGAGTTGAGGCTCGGGCGCGGTGGCATAACCCCAGTTGATGCCACGCGTGCGCGCGAGCAACGCAAGGCCGAGCGGAATGTGAATCAGCGGGCTTTTATCCGGCGGCCCTGCTTCAATCAGGCGGACGCGCGTTTCCGGATTTTCGGAAAGGCGGTTCGCCATCACGCAGCCCGCCGAACCCGCACCGACAATAATGTAGTCAAACATGGTTCAGCCCAGAAAGCGCTTGGCGAGATCGATCAGCCGTTTCGCACGCCCCTCGTAAGGCGGAAACACGAGCGGCACCAGCGAGAAGCGGTTGCGCAGCACCGCGCGCTGATGGCTGAAGGCGAGAAAACCATAATGGCCATGCGCCATGCCGATGCCGGAATTGTTCACGCCGCCGAACGGCAGATCGGGATGCGTGAAATGCAGCATGGTGAGATTGACGCCCGCACCGCCCGATGTGGTCGACGCGAGTACGCGATCGGCGAACGCATTGTTACGGTCGAAAATATAAAGCGAAAGCGGTTTCGGCCGCGCGTTGATCTGCGCGATCACATGCTCGATGTCGTCGAACGCAATAACAGGAAGGATCGGGCCGAAAATTTCCTCGCGGCCGATTTCCATTTCCGGCGTGATCGCCTCGAGCAGCGTCGGCTGCATCGCACGCGCTTCCGCGCTGCCGCCGGAAACCACACGCGCTCCCTTTGTCTTCGCATCATCGAGTAGGCCGGAAAGCCGCCGCGCATGATGATCGTTCACGATCCGCGCGAGATGCGGGCTTTGCGCGCCATCGCCATAGGCCCTCGCGATGCGTTCTCGCAGCGCCGCAACCAGGCGCTCCTTTGCCGACGAATGCACGAACAGATGATCCGGCGCGATGCAGGTCTGACCCGCGTTCACGAACTTGCCGAAGGCGATCCATTTCGCGGCCTGTTCGAGGTCCGCGTCCGGCCCCACGATCACCGGCGACTTGCCGCCGAGTTCGAGCGTGACCGACGCGAGGTTCTTCGCCGCCGCTTCCATCACGATCCGGCCCACCGCAGGACTGCCGGTGAAAAAGATATGATCGAAGGGAAGCGCGAGCAGCGCCTGCGAGACATCCTTGCCGCCTTCGATAACCGTCACGAGATCCGGCGGAAAGGTCTCCGCGATCAGGCGCGCGATTACGCCGGAGACCGCCGGCGTCATTTCGGAGGGCTTCAGCATTGCGCTGTTGCCCGCCGCGAGACACGACACCAGCGGCCCGAGACAAAGATTGAGCGGATAATTCCACGGCGCGATAATGAGACAGACACCGCGCGGCTGCGGCACGATCTGCGCCGATGTGCCGAACGTCGGCAGCGAAGACGAAACCCGCGACGGCTTCATCCAGCGCCGCAGATGCTTCAGCGTGTGGCGGATTTCCTGCGTAACCGGCAGGATTTCTGTGAAGATAACCTCCGCTTCCGGCTTGCCGAAATCGGCCGCGAAGGCTGCGAAGATTTCCGGCTCGTAGCGCCGGACCGCGTCGGCGAGTTTCTCGAGCGCGGCGCGGCGCTCCGCATAGCCGAACGTAAGCCGCCGCTCGGCGGCCTTCACGCGTTGCGCAGCGAAGGCGGCACTAATGGCGTCGCTCGCCGTTGCTCCGTCCATCGAATTCCTCCCTGGACGGGACGATTCTACTTATTCGGCAGCCGGTCAAACACCGGCACCCCTTCCGCGATCACATGAAACGGCTGCTTGTCGACCGTATAGATCGCGATCTTCGGCCCGCCGTAACCCGCCGCCGGATCGTCGAGCGTTCCGATCTTGAGCACGATCTGCGGCATGTCCTGCCGCCTTGTCAGAATATGCGTGCCGCATTCGGCGCAGAATTCGCGCGTGACGGCATTGTCGAGATCGCTGCGCTGAAATCGCTTCGGCGTGCCCTTGGTGTAGGCAAAGCCTTCCGGCGGCATCAGCATGAACAGGTTCGGCGCGCCGCCGGTGATATACTGGCATTCGCGGCAATGGCATTGTGCCTTCAGCATCGGCTTGCCTTCGGCCTTGTAGCGCAAGCTCCCGCAATAGCATCCACCGGTAAGTTCCATGCTTTCCTCGCCCTTTGATCCCTCGCGCGCTCGTGAAGGCGCGCCCGCTGCGTTGGCGGCTAGGATGAACGCGGAAAAACGGAGGAACAAGCCGATGCGCGACAAGCTGCTCTGCATATTGTTTCTGGCTTCGGTCGTCGCCGTGCCCGCTTCCGCGCAGCAGAACACATCGCAATACACTTCGGTTGCCACCAAGACCTGCAAGAAATTCGACAGCACGAAGGTTGCCGGCGACGAAATCGCGAATGCTTTCCACTGTAACGGTTTGCCCGGCTATTCGGTCGTCGTCGGCGAGGACGATCTTCGCACCGTGGTTTCGATCGGCCTGAACCGCCAGGACGCGAAAGACCAGCTTTCGCTGAGCCAGACGTTCAATCCGTTCAATTCGGTCCACGACACGCTGGAATGGCGCATCGACGGAAAAACGAAAAAGCCGTTCGCCACGATCCAGCGCTGGTACATCGCGGACAACAACGATCTCGACAAGGACGGCCGCCCCCGGAACGTCCAGCTTCTCGTCGTCACGCGAACTCCGCCGGGACGCTCGTGCCACGTCGCCTATGTCGACGTTCGCGCCAACGAAAATCCGAACGCGCTCGCACAGAAAGCAGCCGACGAACTCGCGAAAGATTTCGACTGCAAGAAAGACGCGATCCGTTTCATCGGCAACAAGGGCCGCGCGGCGGAGCTGGCGGCGCGCAAATAATTTAGCCGGAACCATTATCCGGTTTCGCACTTCTCAAGGTTGTGCAAACCAGAGGAGAGGTTCCATGCGCAAGTTCGTTCTTGCCGGCGCGATGACGGCAGCGATCGCCGTTCCCGCTTTTGCCCAGACCACTGTCGTCGAAGAGCGCTATTACGTCATTCAGGATCCGCAGACCAAGCGTTGCACCTACGTGACGGAGCGGCCTTCGACCGGTGTCGTGCTCGATCTCGGTATCTTCCGCACCCGCGCGGAAGCCGAACTCGGCGCGCGCAAATCGAAGGTCTGCGTTTACGAATAAAGACGGTTCGCCACGGAACGCGGAGAGCCTCGGACCGCCGGGGCTTTTCGTGTCTCTTCAGGCGGGCTCGGAAAGTTTTTCCTTCTTCGTGACCCGCTCGCGCAAAATCTGGGGAAGCGGCGCGGACTTATGCGCCACCTGATCGGCGTTGACCCAGACTACCTCGCCGGTCGAACGCACATTGTCTTCGCCCTTACCGAACACGGCGAACCTGAACGTCATCGACGAACGGCCGAGCTTTTCGATCTTGGTGCCGATTTCGATCTGTTCGTCGTAACGCACAGGTGCGGCATATTCGACCAGCGCTCGCACGGTATGGAAATCGGTATTTTTCGCGGCTTTCTCTGCATTCCAGTCGAACGGCAGATCGCGCAGATATTCGACGATGCAGGTGTCGAAATATGCGAGATAATTCGCGTTGAACAGGATGCCCTGCGCGTCCGCTTCGTAATAGCGGACACGGAACGGCGTGAAGTGCCAGAAATCGGTGCGTTGCATTGTCCTAAATTCTCTCTGGCACAGCCTTAGCGCAGCCGTTAAGCGAATGGAACTTGGGTTCCATTCCAGGCGTTATTGCCTTGTCGGCGGGCAATGCCGGGGAAATTCTTGAATGACATGGCAACAATCAGCCGCCTTCGGCCTGATCGCGCTGATGATGGCGGCCTTTGTGTGGGGCCGCTTCCGCTACGATCTCGTCGCAATGGTCACGCTCCTGGCGGCGGTGCTGATCGGCATCGTTCCGCCGGACAAAGCTTTCTCCGGCTTCTCCGACGACATCATCGCGATCATCGCAAGCGCGCTCGTGGTCAGCGCGGCGGTCGCGCGCTCCGGCATCGTCGAGCGGCTGCTTAAACCGCTTTCGCCCTGGCTCACCAACACTACCGTGCAGGTGCTCGTGCTTTCCGGCACGGTCGCACTACTTTCCGGCTTCGTGAAAAACATCGGCGCGCTCGCGATGCTGATGCCGGTCGCCTTCGCGCTCGCGCGCAAGACCGAAACTTCGCCTTCCTATTTCCTGATGCCCATGGCCTTCGGCTCGCTGCTCGGCGGCATCGTGACGCTGGTCGGCACCTCGCCGAACATTCTGGTTTCGCGCGTGCGGCAGGAAATCACCGGCGAACCGTTCCATATGTTCGACTTCACGCCGGTCGGAGTCGTGCTCGCAGTCGCGGGCATTGCCTTTCTCGCGGTCGGCTGGCGCCTGCTGCCGAAAGGCCGCAAAGGCGCCTCCTCGATCGAAGCAGCGTTCAACCTTGAGGGCTATACGACCGAAGCCGTGGTACAGGCCAAAACCGATACTGTCGGCAAGACCGTGGCGCAGCTCGAAAAGCTTTCCGGCAATGACGTCGAAGTGCTGATGGTGGTGCGCAAGGGCGGCCGCCGTTACGCGCCGACCGAAAGCACGGTGCTGCGCGCAAACGACGTGCTGCTGCTCGAAGGCGAACCCGACGCGCTTCAGCAGATCGTCACCGACGCGAAAATGAAACTCGCAACCGCGTCGAGCCGCAAGTCGAAGAAGGAAACCGATACCCCGGCCGACGATCTCGGCGTGATGGAAGCGGTGGTGAGCGAGGGTTCGGCACTCGCCGGCTCGAATGCCCAGCAATCGAAGCTCTATCACAAGCATGGCGTGACGCTGCTTGCTGTCAGCCGCGCCGGCGAGCGCGTGACCTCGCAGCTGCGCTCGGTCCGCTTCCGCGCGGGCGATGTCGTCGTGCTGCGCGGCAATCTCTCGGAAATGCCGGACATGCTCGGCGAGCTGGGATTGCTGCCACTGGCCGAGCGTTCGCAGCCGCTCGGCGATACGCGCCGGGGCATACTGCCGATTGTCGTGCTTGCCGCTGCGATGCTTCTGGTCGCCTTGGGCGTGCTACCGATCGCGATTGCTTTCTTCGGTACCGCGGTCGTGCTCCTGCTGATGCGCTCGCTTACCTTGAAAGAAGCCTATGCCGCGGTGGAATGGCCGATCTTGATTCTGATCGGCGCGCTGATTCCCGTGTCGGACGCGCTGCGCTCCACCGGCGGCACTGAAGTGATCGCCTCCCTGCTCTCGCAAGCCGGCGATTATCTGAACGGCTATACCGCGCTCCTGCTGATCATGGCGGCCGCGATGGCGGTAACGCCGTTTCTGAACAACGCCGCGACCGTGCTGGTGATGGGTCCGATCGCGGCGGCGTTTGCATCGAAGCTCGGCTACAAGCCCGATCCGTTTCTGATGGCGGTCGCGATCGGTGCGGCCTGCGATTTCCTCACCCCCATCGGCCACCAGTCGAATACGCTGGTGATGGGCCCGGGCGGCTACCGTTTCGGCGATTACTGGCGGCTCGGCCTGCCGCTTTCGATTCTGGTGCTCTCGATCGGCGTGCCGCTGATCGCGCTGTTCTGGCCGCTTACGAAATAGCGCGTGATCCCGAAAAGTGGGAACCGGTTTTCGGAAAAGATCACGCGCCAATAAAAAAGAAAACGTTCACCACTTCTCGATCCATGGGCGCAGATCCATTTCATGCGTCCAGGCGCTGCGGTGCTGGTTATGGAGATACCAGTAGTTTTCCGCGATCCGGTCGGGGTCGAGAATGCCGTCCTTCTCTTTCAGCTTGTAGCGCTCCGGAAACATTTCACGGATGAAGGCGGTGTCGATCGCGCCGTCGATCACGACATGCGCCACATGGATCCCTTCCGGCCCAAGCTCGCGCGCCATGCTTTGTGCAACCGCTCGGAGCGCATGCTTGCCGGCAGCGAACGCCGCGAAGCCCGGCGAACCCCGCATGCTTGCCGTGGCACCCGTGAAAATGATCGTGCCGCGGCCTCTCGGCACCATAACCTTCGCCGCCTCGCGGCCCATCAGGAAGCCGCCGAAGCAGGCCATCTCCCAGACTTTGAAAAATACGCGCGAGGTCGTCTCGCGGATCGGAAAGCGCACATTCGCGCCGATGTTATAGACTGCGACTTCCACCGGCCCGATGTCCCGCTCGATCTCCTCGAAGAGTGCCGCGACCTGCTCCTCTTTGCGCGCATCGTTGCCGAAGCCGCGCGCCTTGCCGCCTTCGGCCTCGATATGACGCACGAGCGGCTCCAGCTTGTCGGCATGCCTGCGCGTGACGCAGGCGACATAGCCTTCCTTCGCGAAACGCCGGGCGATGGCACCGCCCGTTGCGTCGCCTGCGCCTACGATCAACGCCACTTTCTCAGGCATAGGCAGTCCTCGCGCTTTCTTGACAGCGTGGCTTCCCGCGCGGGAGCCTGTCAATCAAAGTGCTGTAAAAGCAGCCATGCGCAGATGCGGGAGGAAAATTTGAAGCGTCTCGAATTCTTTTTCGATTTCGGCAGCCCGACCACCTATCTTGCGCATACCCAGATGCCGGTACTGGCTCAGCGCACCGGCGCGGAAATCGTTTATCGCCCGATGCTGCTCGGCGGTGTCTTCAAGGCGACCGGCAACCAGTCGCCCGCGCTTCTTCCGGCGAAAGCGAAATGGATGGGCCATGACCTGCAAGCCTTCGCCAAACGATACGGCGTGCCCTTCAGGCATAATCCGAATTTCCCGATCAACACCATGATGTTGATGCGCGGCGCGGTTGCGATGCAAAAGGAAAATCGTCTCGTGCCTTACGCCGATGCGATCTTCCACGCAATGTGGGCCGAGCCGCAGAACATGAACGATCCTCAGATCGTCGGCAGCGTACTTGCGAAGGCCGGATTCGAACCGAGGGCAATGCTGGCGGCGATCGAAGACCAGAGCGTGAAAGACGGGCTGCGCGCAAACACCGAGGAGGCGGTTTCGCGCGGCGTGTTCGGCGCGCCGACCTTCTTCGTCGGCAACAGGATGTTCTTCGGACAGGATCGGCTGGATTTCGTGGAGGAGGCGCTTCGTGAATAACTCCCTCTCCCCGGTGGGGAGAGGTAACTTTAATTCTGCTGCAATTCTTCTTTCACCGCCTTCACGAGCCCCACGAGATCGAAGGGTTTCGGCAGGAAGCTGAATTCTTCGCCGGGAAGCTGATCGGCAAGCCCCTCCGAATAGCCGGAAGCGAAGATCACTTTCGTTTTCTTCAGGTTTGCCTTGCGCATTTCCTTGAGCATGGTCGGGCCGTCCATGATCGGCATCATCACGTCGGAAACGATGATGTCGATATTGCCGTCTTCCTTCTTCGCGATCTCGAGTCCCTCTTCGCCGTCGGCAGCAGAAAGCACGGTGAAGCCGCGCATGGTGAGCGCGTTGGTGGCGAAGCTGCGCACACCCGGCTCGTCTTCCACGAGCAGCACGGTCCCGCGTCCGGTAATATTGACGGGCTTCGCGTCGGCAACCGCCTTCGCCTGCGCCGCATCGCGCGCAGCCGTGATTTCCGCTTCGGTCGGAATGTAGCGCGGCAGGAAAATGCGGAAACTCGTTCCCTTCCCCACTTCGCTCGAAACGTAGATGTAGCCGCCCGACTGCTTCACGATACCGAAGGCGGCAGCAAGGCCGAGGCCGGTACCTTTATCTTTTTCTTTGGTCGTGAAGAACGGCTCGAAGATTTTTCCGATCACGTCCGGCGCAATGCCGGCGCCGGTATCCGCGACCTCGATCATCACATATTCGGCCGCCGGCATGCCGTCATATTTGAAAGTCTGCGACTCTTCGGAAGAAATGTTCGCGGTGCGGATTTTCAACGAACCGCCGTTCGGCATCGCGTCGCGTGCGTTCGCGGCGAGATTCAGAAGCACGCGCTCGATCTGGATGCTGTCGGCCTTCACCGGCCACAGATCGCGCGCATAGGTCGCCTCGACCTTCACCTTTTCCGTCGCGACCCGGCGCAGCAGCCCCGCCGCAAGCTCCGAAATCACGTCGCCCATGTGCAGGATTTCCGGCACCATGGTTTCGCGCCGCGCGAACGCGAGCAGCTGCCGCACGAGGTTCGCCGCGCGCGTGCCGTATTGGCGGATTTGGTTGAGATACTGGAAGCCCGGATCGGTCGGCCGGATCTGCGCGAGCATCAGGCTCGCGTTGCCGATCATGGTGGTGAGCACATTGTTGAAGTCGTGCGCGATGTAGCCTGCGAATTCGCCGATCGCTTGCATCTTCTGCGCCTGCGCGAACGAAAATTCGAGCTTCTTCTCTTCGCTGGTGTCAATGGCGTGCACGATCGCAGCCTCACCCGCTTCGACCGTATCTTCCTCGACCGGTGTCACGAAGAAGCGCGCGAAATGTCCGTCTTTTCCTTCGAGCGGCAGTTCGACTTCGTGCGGCGCGGCTTTGCCCTCGATCACGCCACGCAGGAGCGATTCCAGCTTCTCGCGGTCGCGCTGCGCGATGAAGGAGAACACGGTTTGCCGAGCACCCTTCTCGTCCGCGGAAGGACCGAACAGCCGCGCAAACGTGGCGTTCGAGTTCACGATCCGGCCCGCACGATCCACCGTCGCAATCGCGGCGGGCGAATTATGGAAGAAGCGCGCGAAGCGGATTTCAGCGGCGCGCAGCGCGTCCGGCTTGTCGTCGGTCTTGGCACGCGAAAGCACGAGCGTGCGCGACGCGCCCGCCGTGCCGTCGGAAGCGAAGGCCACGCGATGCATGAGCCGCACCGGAAGGCTGGTGCCGTTCTTCTTGCGAAGATCGATGTCGAGAACTTCGGTTTTCACTTCACCGGGCGCCGGCGCCATATTGGTGAGCAGCGCTGCACTCGTGCCCTGTACCAGATCGGTGATCTTCAGTCCGTCTGGACCGATCTCCGCGATGTCGTAGCCGAGCCAGCCGGCTAACGTCGTGTTGAGATAGCTCACGCGGCCCGCCGCGTCGGAGGAGAAAAATCCCGCCGGCGCGTGATCAAGAAAGTCGATCGCATGTTGCAGCGACTGGAACGTGCTTTCCTGTTTCTCGCGGTCGCGCGTGATGTCGGCGATGGTCCAGGCCGCGAGCTTCGCGTGGCGGCCCTTCTGCCCAAGCGGCCGCGAGCGGATGCGAAACCAGCGCGCGCCGCTGTTGTCCGCATTCGGCACGCGGATTTCCTCCGCATGCGCACGTCCCGACTGCACGGCCTGCGCGAGACGATAGATCGCATCGGCAACCGTCGGATCGCTGGTGAACAGCCGCTCGATCGGCCGCACGTCATCGGGATGTTCCGCGCCGGTGAGTTCGAGATAGCTGCGGTTTGCGTAAAGCACGCGTCCCGACGCATCGACGATGGAGACACCTTCAGCGCCGGTGTCGGCGAGCGCTTTCGTCAGATCGTTGCGGCTACCGCGGCCGGCGAATTCGATCACGCCGGACGCATAAGAAAAGAGCGCGAACACGCCGATCACGGAGAGCGCCGCCAGCACGGCGACGATATAAGGGTCGGCCTGATCGCGGCCGAGGAACAGGAGAAATACGGCGGTCGAAACCAGCGCGAAGGCGACGACGATCACGAGGCCGATCGACCCGGTCGCCGGTATGCGGTCAACGCTGACCGGTTCGTCGTCGTGAGGCGTCATAGGCGCCGTCTCCCGCGAAAACTTGGGCTCCGCCACTCCGGTTTGCCTGAGAACCCCTTCGTTTCGCAAGCCTAGCTCCTGAGCCCTGCATTTCGCGCGGAATTGCGGAGTTTCATGACGTAGCCGATCACCTCGGCGACGGCCTTGTAGTGTTCCACCGGAATTTCCTGTTCGATTTCGACCGATTTGAACAAGGCTCGGGCGAGCGGCGGGTTCTGCACCACCGGCACCGCATGCCGATAGGCGACCTCGCGGATCTTGAGCGCGATGTTGTCCTGGCCCTTGGCGACGCAGATCGGCGCACCCATCCCCGGCTCGTATTTCAGCGCCACGGCAAAGTGGGTCGGGTTCATCACCACCACGGTCGCACCCGGCACTTCCTGCATCATGCGCTTGCGCGAACGCGACTGGCGGATCTGGCGCAGCTTCGCCTTGATGGTCGGATCGCCTTCCTGCTCCTTGAATTCCTCGCGCACTTCGCGCACCGACATGCGCTGCTTTTCGTACCAGCTATGCCGCGACCAGAGATAATCGGCGGCCGCGACCAGCGCCATGATCGCCGTCACCGCCGACATGATCTTGAGCGCGAGGATGAAGGTAACGCTGACCGACAGCGCAAGCTCGCCGTTGATGAGCAAGCCCATCCGCTCGACCTCGGACGACGCGATCACATAGATCACGCTGCCCACGATCGCGAGCTTTACGAGTCCCTTCCCGAACTGCACAAAGGCATGTTTCGAGAAGATACGCTTGAAGCCGCCGATCAGCGAGATGCGGTCGAGTTTCGGCGCGAGCGGCTCGGTGGTCCACAACAGCCGGTGCTGAATCATGTTGCCCGCGATTGCCGACACGACGAGAATCGCCATTACCGGCCCGATCGCGACCAGCACCTGCATGAAGAGCCGGATGATCGCGCGCATGACGAGACTTTGATCGGTCGCAAGATGCAGGTTGCCAAGCACGTCGCGAAACGCGATCGCGAGCTGATTTGTCGCCTGCCCTCCGAACATAAAGAAAGCGATTGTCGCACCCAACAGAAGAAACCAGGTATTGACCTCCTGGCTCTTCGCGACGTCGCCGCGCTTGATCGCGTCTTCCAATCGTTTTGCGGTTGGGTCTTCTGACTTTTCTGTATCTTGCCCTTCGCTTTCGGCCATCGCGTACTCCTATCGCACGACGCCGAGCAGCACGGATTCGAGATGTCCGAGAAAACCGAGCATCACCGCGCCGACGAAAGCAAACAACATGGCGAAGCCGATCATCAGCGAGATCGGCAGGCCGAGAAAGAACACCTGCAACTGCGGCATCAGCCGCGCGAGTAGGCCGAGACCCAAATTGAATAAAAGACCGAATACGAGGAACGGCGCCGCAAGCTGCACGCCGATCTTGAACGCGCCCGAAACCACGGTGAGCATCAATTGCGTCACATCACTGGTCGGCAGAAACTCGCCGGGCCGAAACAGCGAATAACTCTGGTCGAGCGCGCCGATCGCGAGGTGATGCAGGTCGGTCGCGAAAATCAGCGCGACGCCGAGCATCGCAAGCAAATTGCCGACAATGATGCCCTGCTGGCCCTGATTGGGATCGACCGCGGTGGCAAAACCGAGACCCATCTGGTTTGCGATCGTGGCGCCCGCGACTTCGAGCGCCGACAAGGTCAGCCGCGCCGTAAGCCCCAACACCGCGCCGACGATCACTTCCTGGATAAGCAGGCCGACGATGGGAGCGAAATTCGCCATCGGCACGGTCGGATAGTTGCTGCGATAGATCGGCAACAGCACGAGTGTCAGCATCAACGCGATCACGAGCCGGATGCGGGTCGGAATGCCGCGCTCGCCGATGCCGGGCATCAGCATGGTCATGGTGCCGAGCCGTGCGAACATCAGCATGAAGGTGACGGCAAGCGCCGGAAGGAAGGAAATATTGACCTGCACCGCGCGCCCTTCCCGGCCCTTAGCCGGAGATGATGCGGCTTGCGATCCGGCCCATATAGCCGTTCAGGAGATCGCCCATGAACGGTAGCGCGACCAGGAGCGCGACGAAGATCGCGATGATCTTCGGCACGAACACGAGCGTCATTTCCTGAATCTGTGTCAGCGCCTGCACCAGCGAGATCGCGACACCGACGACGAGCGCCACGACCATCAAGGGGCTCGCCACCAGAAGCAGCGTCCAGATTCCGTCGCGTGCGACGTCGAGAACTTCCGCGCCATTCATCAGATCGGCATCCGCATGATTTCTTCGTAGGCTGCAATCACCTTGTCGCGTACCGAAACCATGGTTTCGACCGCGACTTCGGTTTCGGCGACTGCGGTCACGACATCGACCAGATCGCCCTTCCCGTTCGCGGCAGCCGCCGCCTTGGCGTCCATCTGCGTGCCTTTGTTGGTCAGTTCGCCGAGCACGTTCTTGAGCATGTCGCCGAAGCCGTTGTCCGGCGCGTTGGTTTTCGCAGGCCCGTTGGCGGCGCGCTGGAGCGCGGCATAGGCATTTGCGGCAATCGACGGTGTGCTCATGCGAAGCGCTCCCCTTTACGCTTTCAGGATTTCGATAGTGCGCGCGATCATGCGGCGCGTAGCGGTGATTACGTTCAGATTGGCTTCGTAGGAACGCTGCGCTTCGCGCATGTCTACGGTTTCGATCAGCGGATTGACGTTCGGATATTTCACGTTACCCGCCGCGTCGGCGGCCGGATGGCCCGGTTCGTTGCGGATCACGAAATCGGATTGATCCGTTCGCACGTTGCCCATCGAAACGACTGTCGCCTGCAATTCGCGGTCGAAGTTGCTGGAAAACGTCGGAATGCGGCGCCGGTACGGGTTGCCGTTCGGCGTCTGCGCGGTGGAGTTCGCGTTCGCGATATTTTCCGAGATGATACGCATGCGCGCCGACTGCGAGCGTAAGCCCGTGGCAGCGATGAAGATCGAGCGCATGAAATCCATGGATCAGCCCTCACTTCTTTCCGATGGCGATTTTCAGAAGCCCGAGCGAGCGCGAATAAAGCGTCGCGGCGGTCTGGTGATCGACCTGGTTCTGCGCGATCCGCATCATCTCTTCTTCGAGCGAGACGGAATTGCCTCGCGGCGTCACCTCGAACGGCTGCGAACGGTCGGACGCGAAATTCGGATCGGATTGGGTCACGCCCGCGAGATGACCCGGATTGGTCGAGACCATCTGCACGGAAGTCGCGGCCTGAAGCTGGCGGGTGAAATCCTGCGGTTTCAGATCGCGCCCGCGATAGCCGGGCGTTTCGGCATTCGCGACGTTCTCCGAAAGCAGCCGCTGGCGCGTCTCGAGCCAGCGCATCCGGGTCTTCAGCATAGAGAAAAGCGGGAGTTCCGTGACGGCCATGGCGAGAATCCGGCTGGGCCTTGCATGGCCCGATAGGCAAGTCTTGCCGGGGGTATGGTTAACGGCTGGTTAAAGCCTTCCGGGCCTTGAGCCAGAGGTCCTTCCGGCCCTCGGAAAGCCTTGATTTTTCGGCTTCTCGTTAACGGTCGTTAACGCTTTATTAGGCATAGGGACGGCATTTTTTGCCCGGCCCGTTAAGGAAGGGGCGCGTAGATGTTGGATTCACTCCTCGGCTCCCAGCTCGGCACGACCGCGAAATTCGCGATCGCTTTTCTGCTTGTGCTGGCGCTTATCGGAATTACGGCGGTCATCCTGAAACGCTTCGGCAGCGGACGGATGCCCTCCTCCGGCGGCGGCCGCAATCGCCAGCCGCGCCTCGCGGTGCTGGACTCGGCGATCGTCGATGCCAAGCGGCGTCTGGTGCTGATCCGCCGCGACAACGCCGAACATCTGATCCTGATCGGCGGTCCTACCGACGTGGTGGTCGAAACCAACATTCTCCGCGGCAGCCTCGCACCCGGCGCACAGCCGATGGATCGCCGCCCGCGTCCGCAGCCACAGGAACTCGATTCGTTCGAGGCAGCACTTGTCCCCGAACCGGCTTACGAAGAACCGGCGCCCCGCGCAGCGCCTGCGCCTCGTTCGCGTGATCGCGAACCGGCGCCCCGCGCGCAGCGGCCGATGCCGCCACAGCCGCAACCCGAACCCGTTCAGGAATTTAACGAGCCGTACCCCGAGCCGGCGGCGTTCTCTCCGCCTCCACCTTTAACGCCGCGCCCGGCTCCGGCCGCGCATCCGGCGGCAGCGGCTCCCGCGCCACAGCCGGCGCCCGCACCCCGCAACGACCCGCAATATGCGGACATGGCGCTGAAGCTCGAGGCAGCCTTACGCAAACCTGCGGCGGCTCCGGTATCGCGCGCTCCCGAACCGCAGCCGGCGGCACCCGCACCGCAAACTCGTAGCGTCACGCCGCCCACGCCGCCGATGCCGCAAACGCGCCCGATGCCGGCAGCGCCCGCGCCGGCCACCGCACAACCCGCCGCTCCCGCGCCCTCGAAACAGGGCGCGCCCAACCCGTTCGACAGCCTCGAAGCCGAAATGGCGAGCCTGCTCGGACAAGACAAGAAAAGATAAGAGATGAAGCGCAGCCATGCCGTAGCGTTCCTCGCCTTCGCGCTCCTCGTTGCCACTGCCGGCAACGTGAACGCGCAGGACATCAGCGTGAACTTCGGCAATGGCACCGGCGTCACCGAGCGCGTGGTTCAGCTCGTAGCCCTCATCACCATCCTCTCGCTTGCGCCGGCGATTCTCGTGATGGTGACGAGCTTCACGCGCATCGTCGTGGTGCTCTCGCTGCTCCGTACTGCCATCGGCTTACAGACCGCGCCGCCGAACGCGGTGGTGGTGAGCCTCGCGCTGTTTCTCACCGCTTTCGTGATGGGTCCGGCTTTTCAGACCGCCTACGACACCGCGGTGAAGCCTGTGATCGCCGGCGAGATGCAGCCGCAGGCGGCGTTCGAAAAGGGTGCGGCACCCTTCCGCGCCTTCATGCTCAAGAACGTGCGCGAAAAAGATCTCGCCCTCTTCATCGATCTTTCGCGCGAGCAGAAGCCCGAAACCGCCGAGGCCACGCCGCTCCGGATTCTCGTCCCGGCCTTCATGATCTCGGAATTGCGCCGCGCCTTCGAGATCGGCTTTCTTCTGTTCGTGCCATTTCTCGTCATCGACCTCGTGATCGCTTCGGTCTTGATGTCGATGGGCATGATGATGCTGCCGCCAGTCGTCGTATCGCTGCCGTTCAAGCTGATCTTTTTCGTGCTGGTCGACGGCTGGAGCCTGGTCGCGGGCTCGCTGGTGCAGAGCTTCGGAACCTAGCGCCCGTTCGAAGAGATTTACTTCGCGCTCATCTGATCCGGCGGCGTGACCGGCATCTGCGCGCCGGGAAAGCGCGCCTGATACATTTTCAGAAATACGGCGAGCGAGTCGATACTCGACAGAGCCTTGGTGACCGCGCCGATCGCATGCGGACTGGGATCGGCCGAAATCAGATCGAACGCCGCCTTCTCGGGGGCGCCGGTCATCTTGCTTGCATACTTTTCCTTGAGCCGCATGAGGCCGAGGTTCTCGCTGACCAGCGCGTAAGCCAGCCCCGCGCGAAGAATGTCGTGCTGTTCGACTTCGGTCAGCGGCTCGTCTTCCTTCCAGCGCTCGCCGAGCATCGCCTCGATCGTTTCGCCGGCCTGCCGCCAACGCCGCGCGGTCCAAAGGATGTCCGCGCGCTGGCGGTCGGCTTCCGGCCCTTTCATGCTGGCGATGACGTCGAGCGCCTTATCGAAGCGATTGGTGTTCATGAGCGCGCGCGACTCGATCAGAAGCCGCTGCTCGCGCATGTCCTTCGGCAGATCGGCGAGCCGTGTCGCCGCGAGAATGGCAATGGCCTTCTGCGGTTTGCGGTTCATCAGATATACGATGGCAAGACGGGTCGCGACCTGCGCTTTCGCGGCGCCCGTCAGCCTGAATTCGACCTGATGCTGTAGAAGCTCCGCGGCTTGATCGAGCAGGTCGACGGAAACGAGACGCTCGGAAAGGCGGCGGATCAGTTCGTCGCCCCGCCGCCCGATCGGCGTGAGTTTCGAGAAGTCGTAGTAAAGCGCGAGCGCTTCGATCGGCGGCAGCGAGTCAGCCTTCCCTGACAGGAAAAGATCCTCGAACACCGCCGCCATTTCCACCTGGAAGGTGCGCGTGACCGGCGCATTCGGCTGCGAAAGCAGCGCGGCGTCGAGCAGCCGGAAGGCGTCGCGATAGCGCGCCTCCTGCACATAGAGACGCGCGAGCAGCCGGTTCGACTCGAGCTCGATCCGGTCGCCGCGCCAAAGGAAAGCGAGCGATTCCAGCCGGTCGATGGCTTTCGGACGATTGTATTCGCCGCGCGCGAGCTTCATTTCGACGAGCTTGTAAAGCGACTCCGCCACCGCGGGCGCATTTTTCGATTTCGATGCCGTTTCGAAGAAACTTTCCGCGCGGTCTATGCGGCCCAAACCCTCGGCGATGCGGCCCGCCAGCACCGCGAACTGCGCCGCGAGCTCGGGCGGCACTTCGGTCGCGTCGAGCTCGTTCATCAGCCGGGTTGCCTCGGTGAAATCGCGAACCTCGATCGACGCGCGCAACGCCGCCATCAGTACACGGCGTTGCAAATCGAGCGGCAGGAGTTTCAGTCCGGCGCTGCCTGCGCGAAACTGCTCGCGCGCTTCCGCCCAGGCCGAGAGTTCGGCGTAAGCAATCGTGCGCAGAAGCGCCGCGTCCTGCGAGCCGGAAAGTTCGGTGTCCGCGAAATCTTCGAGCGACTTCTTGGCCCGGCCCATCATCAGTTCGGAAAGACCGCGCAGCAGATGAAAGCGCGCGTTGACGGGCGCCTTCGCATCTTCCCGCACGATGACTTCGAGCGCGCCTTTCGCTTCGGTCGCAAGTCCATGCGCGAGATAAAACGTCGCGAGCATCATGCGCGAATCCGAACGCTGCGCCGGCGGCGCGGCGGCGGCAGCCGTCAGAATTTCCTGTTCGCGCTCGTGGAAGCGGCGGTTGCGCTCCGCTTCCCAAAGCGCCGCATCCAGCGGCGACGAGACGCTGCGATCCGGCCGCGCCGTGGGCGCACGCGGCGCGGTAGAAATCGAGAGTCCTTTCGGGCGGCCGATTACCACGAGATCGGGCTTGAGCGCGATGTTGAGATCGTCGGCAAGCGGCAACAGCGCAATGCCTTGCGCCGACGGGAGCAGCTTGAATTCGAGAAAGTTCTGCGCGCGCAACACGCCCCGGATCGGACCGGCCGCGGTAACGACATAAATATCGTCGCCGATCTCGATATCTTCGAGCTTATGAACCATTCCGCGCGCCGCTCCGTCGAGCGGCACTGCCAGCGAAGCGCCGTTGTCTTCCGTCATGCGCTGAACGACCAGCGGGCGGCTCGCACCGATCACGGTGTCGCCGAAATGCACGGTCCAGCTTTGCCCATCGGTCTCCGCGCTGGTGAGCCAGCCGCCCCGGAGCCGGAGGCGAACCGCCCTGCCGCCTTCGATATCTACGACCGAGGCGTCCGAGAAGCTGCGCGTCTTGTCCGCGATCAACTCGTTGATGTTGATCGCGCGCTTGGTATCGAAAACGATCCAGACCCAATCGCCGCGGCGGAATACGGCGGAAGCAACCGGCTCCTGAAACGAAAACGCGACCCGCACGCCAGTCGGTGCGAGGATCACATTGGCACGAACTTCGGAAGTCGGCGCCGCCGGCGCCTGTTGCGGCGGCTCCTGCTTCGCGATTTGCGGCGCGGGAGCGGCGGGCATCGTCCGCGGCGCAGCCTGCGGCTCCGGGTTCTGCTCCGGCGGTGCTTGGGGCTGCTCCGGCTTCGTCGCAGGCAGTTCAGCCTGCTGGTTCGGCTGTGGCTGCGTCTGCGGCTCTGCTTTCGGCGTTTCGCCCTGCACCTGATCGGGCTTCGCCGGCGGCGCCGGCGTCACATCGACGACGAATGCGTTTTCCTCCCGGAAATGCCGCGCGTTCGCATTCGGCGCGAGCACGAGACGCACGACGGCGTTGCCGTCCGCATAGTCGGCATCGAGCGAAGCGATGCTCGCGGGCAGCGCCGAACGCGCGTCGCCGAAATCGACCGTCACCGGCGCGTTGAACGTGATCTTCAGTTCCTGGCCATCCTGTTCGGCCTTGATCGGCATCGGCTCGCTGATCGTAAAGGCGAAGCGCGAAAACCCCGGCGCTTCCGCGAAGCGCAGCCGCACCGGCGACCACGTTTTCTGCGGCGGCTGCGCCGTGCGCATTTTACGCTCGGCATCGCGCGCGCGCTTGGCAAGCTCGTCGACCACGTCCTGCGGCAGACCCGGCGGCAGGCTGGTCCAGCTTTCCGGAAGCAGATCGACAAACAGCTTTTCGCCCGCCTCCATCGTGTTGATCTTAATTTTTTGCCTGAGCGCGATGCGAACGGCCGAGCCGTCCGGATCGAGCCGCGCCGCGAGCACGATCTCTTTCAGCCGCGGCTGGATTTCATCGACCGGAACGCGCATCGGCTTCGCGAAACGGATCACCAGCACGGTGTTATTGAGCTGGACGTCGGTCTTCATCTCTTCTGGAAAGCTGAAAACGAGACGCGCGAAGCCGCTTTCCATCGACGCGTTGATCTGCGCCTGCTGCGTTTGCGCAAAGGCGACGAACGGAAGCGCGGCAATCATCAGCGCGCCGAGCGTCACCAGAAACGCCCGCCCGTTTCGCGATAGGAACGCAAACATAATAAGAGTCCGCAACAGAGCCTGCCTGCGCGAACCCTAGGCAAACAGCGTTAATGCAGGATTAGCGGAGCCCCGTTCGTTAACGGAGTGTTACCGCGCCGGCGCCTGCTTCTGCTGGTTCTGCGTCTGCTGCTGCTTTTGCTGGTTTTGCGCCTGCGGAGGCACCTGCTTTTGCGGCGCGGGCGGCATGTTCACCCGCGGCAGGTCGGAGGGCGGCACTGCGCGGTCCGGCGAAACGCCGCGGGCCAGTTCGACGGTCAGCTTTTGCGCGGCGTCCGGGTTCATCACCGCGAGCACCTCGGAGAGCTTCGCCGGCTTCATCGCCTTGGCGATGCCGACCAGTACGGTGACGTCGAGCTTCTCGAAGATACGCGCCGCTTCCTTCGGCTTCATGTTCTCGTACATGACGACGAGGTTCTTCATCTTCGGGCTATCCGCCGGATTCTCGGCGCTGGCCGGATTTTCAAGCACCCGCAGTTCGTTCAGCCGCATCTCCAGCCGCTGCTCGGCTTCCTTGATAAGGTTCTCGCGCAGTTCGAGATCGCGGGCCTTCGCGTCGAGTTCTTGGCGCCGCTGCTGCAACCGTTCGAGCAACGCCTTCTGTGCCGGCGACGTATCGCCCGGCACGCCGACATTGATTCCGAGCGGTGTTTCCGGCGCGCGCGGCGGACCCGGAGGCGCTTGTGGCTCCTCCTTCTTGGGCGGCTCCTCTTTCTTCGGGGTCGGCGCCGAACTCGTAAACTCGAGATCGGTGTCGGGCACATTCTGCGCGACCGGCGCCGGTGCGGCGGTTACCGTCGTCACATGCGCGTTTTGCATGCTGGCGACGATGCCCAATCCCTTGATGACAAGCAGCGCGGCGGCCGCGAACATGACGACGGGAATGAGCCGCAGGCGCGTCATCGGATTTCTTTCTTTATGCCGCCTGCCCCGTGGCGGCGCGCAGCCGCATCACGAGTGCCTGCGCAGCCTGCGCTGTGCGGTTTGGCGAGCGCGAACGGCTTTCCTCGGGCACGAACTGCTCGACATTCGCAGGCGCGGGCTCCGGCTCGCGCTGGCGCGCGGACTGCGCGACGCCCGCAATTTGCACGATGCGGTCGAGCACTTCCTCGCCGCGCGCGATCTGGCTGTCGAGTTCGCGCGTGACGTCGATCGACGCGCGCAAGCCTTCGCCCAGCGTTTCGTTCGTTTCCATCGTAATCTCGCGCAGGTTCTTGATCGCGCGTTCTGCGAACCCCGTCGCGGTAATGAGTTCCGCGATGGTACCGCGTAGCGCGGATTCGTCGGCGCGCAGTCGGATAAGCCGCCGGTTGAGTATGAAGCAATAACCGATAGTAAGCCCCAACAGGATTGCAACGAGCGTTTCGATTACGAGACCATAAAACGATCCGGTCATGCGCCCTCCATCCGGCCCGACAATGCGCCGGCTTGTTCGAACATCGCCATGGTGGTTTTCGAGCGCCGCAGCGGCTTTGCAACCTTCACTGCGACCCGGTCGCCCATCCGGCCCATGCGCCCTTCGGAAAGTACCGCGTCCCCGCACCGGACCTTGACCAGCGTGTCGGGCCGCACGTCGAGCATCAGCGTGTCGCCGACCTCGAGATTCATGAGCTTCTTGAGCGGCATCATGTCTTCATAAAGCACGGCGTCGACCTCGATCTTCGCGTGCCAGATCTCGGTCGCCAGATGCGATTCCCAGATCGGATCGCGGCCGAACTTGTCGCCCATGAAATTCTGCAACAGAAGTTCGCGGATCGGCTCAATCGTCGCGTAGGGCAACAGGATCTCGACGCAGCCGCCGCGGTCTTCCATGTCGATGCGCAGACGCACCAGGATCGCGGCATTGGTTGGCCGCGAGATTGCCGCGAATTTCGGATTGGTCTCGATGCGGTCGATCTCGAACTTGACCGGCGATACCGGACGGAATGCAGCCTCGGCATCGGAGAGCACCAGCTCCATCATGCGTTTGACGAGACCCGTCTCGATCGTCGTGTAGGGTCTGCCGTCGACGCGCACGGTGTAGGTGCCCCGCCGGCCGCCCAGCAGCACGTCGATCATCGCGTAGATCAGCGAGGATTCGACCGAGAACAGACCGAAGTTGTCCCACTCTTTTGCCTTCACCACTCCGAGAATCGTGGGCAGCGGAATCGAGTTTAGATATTCCCCGAAACGGACCGAGGTGATGCGGTCGAGCGAAACTTCGACGTTATCGGAGGTAAAGTTGCGAAGCGAAGTCGTCATCAAACGCACGAGGCGGTCGAATACGATTTCGAGCATCGGCAGGCGCTCGTAGGAGACCATCGCCGAGTCGATGATCGCGCGCAGGCCGTTCTGATCCGCGAAGTTGATGTCGTCGAGCCGGAAGCCGAGAAGACTGTCGATTTCTTCCTGGTTTAGCGCGCGCTCGATCGCAACCTTGGTCTCGATATCGCCCGGCGCGCCTTCGACCATTTTCTCCCAGTCGGCGGCAACTTCCTGGTCGTTCGGCTTTTTGGGGGCGGTGTCTGTTTCGGTATCGGCCATGATCTTTAGATCGTCACTGAACGACGACTTCCTTGAAAAGCACGGCGCGAATTTTCGCGGGCGCGATCGCAATATTGATCCGCCGCATCAGTTCCTCGCGCAGCCGGTAGAGACCGGCCGAACCTTCGAGATCCACCGCGCGCAATTCGCGCAAATGCACCTGGAAGGCATCGATCACGCGCGGCATTGCGGTCTTCACCGCGTCCTGCACCGAGTTGTCGGGAAGCTCGAGCGTGACCTTCACGCGCAAGTATTGCGGCCGCTCGCTGGAGGCAGAGAGGTTCACGATCATTTCCGGCAGGTCGAAATAGACCGCCTTGACGACCTCGACCTTCTCCGCGTGCTTGCCGCCGGAGAAGAACATGAAGTAGCCGCCCGCGAGCAGAAGCAGCGCGCCGAGCCCGGCACCCGCATAGATGAACAGCTTCTTCTTGGATTTGGCTGGCGCTTTTGCCTTGCCGCCTTCGTCGGCAGCAAGGTCGTCCGCCAATGCGGCTTCGGCCATCGGTCGCTCCCCAAGCCGGACCGCTCCCGAGGTCCGGCAATGGTTAACGCTAAGGCCGACATGGTTAACGAAATCTAAAAGGCGGCAATTCTTGCCGGGCGGAAGCTGCCGCCCGGCAGCCTTCCCGACCGCGTCAATTTCACCAAGTAATTGAAATTATTAGATAAATCACTCTGGCACGGCTCCTGCTGTGATCAGGCCGGACCACCCCGCTGGGGAGCGTTGCGGCGGTCCGGACTTGGGGAGCGGGTAATGGAAAATGCCCTTCTGGTTGGACTTTCACGGCAGGTCGCGCTCCGGCGCGAGCTCGACGTGATCGCGAACAACATCGCGAACATCAACACCACCGGCTTCAAAGGCGAGTCGATGATGTTCGAGCAATATCTCGACCCGACCGCGCGTCACGAATATTTCCCCGGCAACGACCGCCGGATCGCCTTCGTGATGGACCGCGCGACCTTGCAGGATTTCACGCAAGGACCGCTCCAGCGCACCGAAGCGCCGCTCGATGTCGCGATCGACGGTCCCGGCTTCTTCGCGGTGCAGACCCCGAACGGCGAGCGCTTCACCCGCGCCGGCAATTTCCATCTCAATCCGCAGGGTCAGCTCGTCAACAACAATGGCCATCTCGTGCTTGGCCAGGGCGGACCGATCGTGTTCGAGCCGACCGACACCAACATCGCGATCGCCGCCGACGGCACGATCTCGGCCACTAACGGCGCGGGCCAAATCGGCGACCGCGGCAAGCTGCGCATGGTCGCCTTCGCCAATCCCACGCAACTGACACAGCAGGGCGACGGCCTCTGGTCCGCGCCGAACGGCCTCACGCCGCAGGTCGCGGCGGTGACCACCCGCGCTGTGCAGGGCGCGCTCGAAAAATCCAACGTTCAGGCGGTGAAAGAAATGAACCGCATGCTCGAAGTCACCCGCGCCTACACCACCATCACCAACATGCAGAGCCGCACCGACGAGCTTCGCCGCAAGGCGATCGAAAAGCTCGCCGAGGTCTGACGGAAACATAGGGGAGAATAGACAATGCGCGCTCTTTACACCGCAGCCACCGGCATGATGGCGCAGGAACTGAACGTCGAAGTCATTTCGAACAACATCGCGAACATGCGCACGACCGGCTTCAAGAAGCAGCGTGCGGAATTTCAGGACCTTTTCTACCAGAACCTGCGCCGGGTCGGCACCACGACCTCGGATCAGGGCACGCGCCTGCCCGCCGGCCTCGACATCGGCGGTGGCGTGAAAGTCGTCTCCACCCCGCGCGTGATGAGCCAGGGCAACCTGACTTCGACCGAAAAGGATCTCGACGTCGCGATCCGCGGCGAAGGCTTTTTCCGCGTGACACTTCCGGACGGCCGCATCGCCTACACCCGCGCCGGCTCGTTCGAGCGGGACGATCAGGGCCGCATCGTGACGCCGGAGGGCTATCTGCTCGAGCCGCAGATGACGATTCCCCCGACCGCCACCGGCGTCACCATCAACCAGCAGGGTCAGGTCTCGATCACCATGCCGAACCAGACGCAACCCACCGAACTCGGCCAGATTCAGCTCGCGCGCTTCGTTAACAAGAACGGCCTGCAGCCGATCGGCGACAACCTCTATCTCGAAACCGCTGCAAGCGGCACGCCGCAGCTTTCCAATCCCGGCATCGATGGCGCGGGCACGCTCCTGCAGCAGCAGCTCGAAACCGCGAACGTCAATGCCGTCACCGAAATCTCGGACCTGATCGCGGCCCAGCGCGCTTATTCGATGAACGCAAAAGTCGTCTCGGCCGCGGACGAAATGCTGCAATCCACCGCGAACATGCTGCGCTGATGAGGATCGCCATGAGACATCTCAAGGGAATTCTGCTTCTGGTTTGCGCGGCGATCGTCGTGATCTGGTCGTTCAGTGCGCGCGCGCAGAACGCGACGCCGTCGCTGAAAGCCGAAGTCACCGTGACCGGCGACCTCGTGCGGATCGGCGACATTCTCGAAAACGCGGGCGCGAAAGCGAACCTCGCCATATTCAAAGCCCCCGCGCTCGGCTCTTCCGGCACGATCCAGGTGCATCGCGTGATGGAAGCATTGCGCGCCAACGGCATCGTCGTTTTTGACACCCGCAATCTCACGGAAGTGCTCGTCTCTCGCGCGAGCCGGAGCGTGACGTTGAGCGATCTCGGGCGCGCTGTCGCGGAAGCGGCCGCCAAGCGCTACGAAATTGCCAACGCCTCTGATCTGTCGGTCACTTTCGACTCGCACATGAAACCGTTACAGGTCGAGCCGAACCTCACCGACGCGCCGCGCGTCGTCAGCGTCGCGGTCGACCAGAACAACAACCGTTTCGAAGCGATCATCGACATGCCGGGGTCGCTCTCGCTGCGGCGCAATCCGGTTCGTATGACCGGCTCGCTGATCGAAACCGCCGAAGTGGTTACGCTTGCGCGCCCAATCTCGCGCGGTGAAACCATCCGCGAAAGCGACATCATCCTCGAGCGCCTGCCGCGCGCGCAAGTGCAGACGGACGCACTGACCCGCGCGGAATTCGTCATCAATCAGGCTGCGCGCCGCGCACTTCGCACCGGTCAGACGCTGCGTGCCGCCGATCTGATGAAGCCGCAGATCATCAGCCGTGACGACGCCGTCACCATCGTTTTCCGCTCGGGCGCGATCACGCTCACGCTGCGCGGCAAGGCGATGGGCAACGGCGCCGAAGGCGAGACGATCACCGTGCTCAATCCGCAATCCAAGCGCCTCGTGCAGGCGACCGTCACCGCGCCCGGCGTAGTGATGGTAAGCGACGCCAATCCCGTGACCACGGCAGCAGTCAACGTCAACGACCGCTAGGCCGCGAAGAAGAAGAGTTTGAAAGAGGTAGTGATGATTATGTCCAAGGTTCTCGTCCGCGCAGGCACCGTTGCGCTCGCGGCAAGCCTGCTCGGCGGTTGCGCGGCGATCGACAAGATTTCGAATATCACACAGGCGCCGCCGCTCTCCCCGGTGAACAACCCGACCACGCAGCCGAACTATCGCCCGGTATCGATGCCGATGCCGGAGCCGATACCGGTCGCCTATTCGCCGAACTCGCTATGGCGCTCGGGCAGCCGCGCGTTCTTCAAGGACCAGCGCGCGCACCAGGTCGGCGACATTCTCACGATCAAGGTGAAGATCGCCGACAAGGCGCAGTTGGATAACGAAACCAAGCGCGACCGTTCCGCGAACGAAGACTCCGGCATCACCAATCTTTTCGGTCTGACCAAAATCCCGTTCACGAAACAGGCAATCCCGAACCGCCTGCTGACGACGGATTCGACCACGACCAACGACGGCAAGGGCAACATCAACCGGCAGGAAATTCTGCAGACCAACGTCGCCGCGGTCGTCACCCAGGTTTTGCCGAACGGCAATCTGGTGATCGAAGGCAAGCAGGAAGTCCGCGTGAACTTCGAAATGCGCGAGCTGCTCGTCGCCGGCATCGTGCGGCCCGAAGATATCGAGGCCGACAACACGCTCGACTCGCAGAAGATCGCGCAGGCGCGCATCTCCTACGGCGGCCGCGGCCAGATCACCGACATTCAGCAACCGCGCTGGGGCCAGCAATTCTTCGAGCACATCCTGCCCTTCTAGAGCGCACCCTCGGAAATTCCATTTCGCGCAGCACCCCAACCGAATGCGCGAAGTGTAGGCCGGCCCGAAGCTCCCCAAATTGAAGGCCGGTGTGTAACGGCCCCCGCAGCTCCCCCGCGGGGGCCGTATCTTTTCGCCGGTTCCGGCCGGCGAAACGCTCTGTTTACCCGGAAGGTGGAGTCTGCCCGCTCGTCACCAGTATTGCGTAAAGGGCGGCCCATGAAAGACCGGGATGACAACGCGGACTATCTGTTCCGCTTCCTCGATCACCGCGATCATCTGCTGAAATCCAGAACCGAGGTTTGCCTCGACGACGCCGACGCCAAGACGCGCGGCCGAAATCATCGCGGCGCGTTCCGCGCGATCGAGGTCTGGAAGGACGAGCGCTGCATCGGCCGCTGGGAAAAAGCGGACAACTGATTCCGCCTCCGTGCGAAGGGAACTTGTCGCGCCGCATGTCGTTTTCAACGCGTGGCAAAAAGCGATCCCATTGCGGGCGTCAGTCTCTGGCATGAAGAGAGCGGCGCCTTTCCATCCCAAAAACTGACGAGAGACCTGCGCACCGACGTTCTGGTCGTGGGCGCGGGGATTTCCGGCGCGCTGGTTGCCGAGGCGTTGAGCGCGATCGGCCGCGGCGTCACCGTGATCGACCGGCATCATCCCGCAGACAGTTCGACCTCGGCGAGCACCGCGCTGCTTCTGTTCGAAATCGACAAGCCGCTGGTCGTGCTTTCCGAAAAGATCGGGAAGGAAAAGGCCGCGCGCGTCTGGCGCCGCTCCTTTCGCGCGATGCAGGCGCTCACTGAAAAAATCCGCCGCTTAAAAATCGATTGCGATTACAAGGAGCGCGAATCCCTGCTCTTGCCGGGCAAGGTTCTCGGGCCCTCCGGCCTGCGCCGCGAATGCGAAACGCGCGCCGCCCTCGGCCTTCCGTCACGCATCGCCGAACGCGATGAACTGAAGCGCGAATTCAACATCGACCGCCCCTGCGCGATTCTTTCCGGCAATTCCGCCGAGGCCCATCCGGTGAAAATGGCGCGGGGGATTCTCGAAAAGGCCGCGGCAAATGGCACGAAGATTTTCTCGCCGGTCGAAGCAAAATCCATAGAGGCGACCGAAAAGCATGCGATCGTCACTACGAAATCGGGCCACCGCATCCATGCGAATTTCGTCGTGCTCTGCTGCGGCTACGAACTGCCGAAGTTTCTCGTCGCAAAAAGCCACCTGATCGTTTCGACCTGGGCCGCGGCGACGAGACCGCAGCCGGAAAATCTGTGGCGGTCGCGCGCGCTGATCTGGGAGGCCGCCGATCCCTATATCTATATCCGCACCACCGTCGACGGACGTGTCGTGATCGGCGGCGAGGACGAAAGCCATAACGACAACGAGCGCCGTGCCAAACGCACGCCTGCGAAGATCGCGCGTTTCCGCAGCAAGTTGAAATTGCTGATGCCGCAAATCCGGTTTGAGGATGAGGACGTCGAATTCGCCTGGTCGGGCGCCTTCGGTGCATCTGAAACTGGCCTCCCCGTTATCGGCAACGTACCGGGCCTGCCGCGCGTCTGCGCCGTACTCGGCTTCGGCGGCAACGGAACGACCTATGCGCAGGTCGCCTCCGAAATGATCGCAAATGCGTTGAACGGAAAAGCCGAGCCCGACCTCGATCTGTTCGCATTCGGCGAGAACGATTAGCGCGATAAGGCCGCCGCGAAATTAAATCTTGACATCTCCATTAATGGGATTATATTCCTTGATGCTGTTTCCGTCGAGGGCGCGCTCATGAGGCGTTCTGGGATGCGGGAAACAGCCGGCGCCTGCCGATACGGTTCGCAGCCGTATTGCCGGGAGGCTTCGGGGTCACCGTCCGCGCGCATTACGACGCGCTGCCTTCCTCGAACGAGGGCGGTCCGGACACCGGATCGTGTCGGCTGGAATGGAAACCGGAAGCGAAGAAGAAACCTCTTCGCGGAAAGTTTCAGAAGCACGGTCCTGAAGACTGAAGAACGCCGAAGTGGAGCGCCGAAAGGCGAAGCGCGTTTCGCGGTTTCCGGGAAACGCGCCGAGGAATGCCCTGCGCCCTTCGGCGCTCCGCCCCTCGAATTTCGCGGGAAGTTTCAGGCTGCGCGCTGTTTGACAACCTGTAGGAGCCGGCGCTCACTGAACCCGGCCGATTTTTCCGGAGAGTCGCATGAGCGTATATGATACACGTTACGAAGAGGCGCCGCCTCCCCGCCGCGGCGGAGGATTTCTCTCCGCCTTCGTCGGCAAGACGATCCTGCTCGCCTTCACCATCGTCATCGTCTGGCTGCTCTACGGATATCTGTTCGCGTTCCAGCTCGACTTCCTCGGCTGGGCCTATACGAAACTGCAGCCGCTCACGAATTATCTCTACGCGATCGTGGACGGCTATTTTCCGGAGAGCATCAAGTTCAAATTCCGCGCCGCGATCACCGACGATCTCGGCCAGCGCGCGCTGTTTCTGCTTTTGCTGACGGCAGTCGTGGAGCTTGCGCTCTACACGATCTTCCGGTTTTTCAAATTTCTGTTCGGCAGCCGCTAGTTCCAGCGCGGGTTCGTCAACAGAAGAAGCAGCACGAACAGAAGATAAGCGAACGCCGGCAGCGCGATAACCAGAAGCACGAGGTTCGCAAGCACGCGGTTGCCGTTCGCGTTCAGCGCATATCCCGCGGCAAGCACCGCCGCAACGGCAGCGAGCAGTCCCGCCCATAGTCCGAAATTGAAAGACGAAACCGTCCCGTCGGAAACGCCCCAGAAGAAAAAGAACAGGACGACGGCCGCCGCCAGAAGATCGAAGATAAAAAGCAGCCGGTAAAACAAGCGCTATTCGTCCCGATAGACTTTCTCGCGGCGCTCGTGACGCTCCTGCGCCTCGATCGACAAGGTCGCGATCGGGCGCGCCTCGAGGCGCTTCAGCGAGATCGGATCGCCGGTTTCGACGCAGTAGCCATAAGATCCGTCCTCGATCCGCTCGAGCGCGGCGTCGATTTTCGCGATCAGCTTGCGCTGGCGGTCGCGTGCGCGCAGTTCGATCGCGCGGTCGGTTTCCGAGGATGCACGGTCGGCGAGATCGGGGTGATTGACGTTCTCTTCCTGCAGATGCTGGAGCGTCTGCTTCGCCTCGCGAAGGATGTCGTCCCGCCAGCGCAACAGCTTCTGGCGGAAATATTCCTTCTGCTTCTCGTTCATAAACGGCTCGTCGTCGGTCGGACGATAGGTGTCGAGCAACACAACCATAAGAACGGTCCCCTAACGCTTTGTCCCTGGCACTTCCGGCGGGGCTTGTGGCCGCCCCTTCCGAATTGGGCGGGGCTTATAGCGATGTACCCCGCCCGCTTCAATGGGCGGACGGCGTTGCCACTAGACGGGAAACGTGACGGGGAAATTGCGGCGGGCGGAACCCGCGCAATCAGGCCGCTTTTGGCGTCCGTTTGGCGATTTCGACCGCCACGCGAAGCTCGATTTCGCCCAGAACCTGGTCGAGGCCGGGCGTTCCGCTCTTTTCGGTAAGCTGGGCGAGCGTTCCCTGAAGCCGGTCGAGAGTACCCCGGCGCAGGTCCGCGGCGAGCAGTTCCGCCTTCAGTTCGTCGAGCAGATCCAGCGCCGATTTGCCCCGGCGGGCGAAGCGCTTCCGCCGCTCGCCCGAATCTTCGACCGCCTGCAGTGCGAGAAGGGAATCGAGCCCACCCACGCTGCCGCTTGCGGAAGCCGCCGCGGGCTTCGCGGTCTCCGACGCACTTTCCAGCGAAAACTGACCGGCCGGCCCCGCTTTTCGTGTGGCCGAGGTGCCGGTCGCATTGTTCGTCTGGTTGGTGCCGTAGATGCGCATGATCGCAAAGTCGGCCCGCCATGGTTAACGAGCGGTTAAGCACCCGGCAGTTCTTGCCGCGCCGGACGGAGTTCTTTGCCGCCGGGCAGACGCGGATTTCCTGTCCGATTCAAAAAAGACGAGTCGGTTCAAGCGCTTAGGATTCGGCTCGCCTTGGCACGCGCTTCGCAAAGGCTACCCCGGTTTCAACCATCGACCCGCTGGGGAGCCCTGTCGATGAACAAGACGATCGGTTTTCTGCTCGGTGCGCTGCTCGCGATCTTCGTCGCGAGCGATGCCTTCGCGGCTTCGCGCCTGAAGGATCTCATCGACGTCGAGGGCGTCCGCGAGAACCAGTTGATCGGCTACGGCCTCGTGGTCGGCCTGAACAATACCGGCGACAGCCTCAACAACTCGCCGTTCACGAAGCAGAGCCTGCAGGCGATGCTCGAGCGCCTCGGCGTCAACATCCGCGGCGCGCAGCTTCGCACCGGCAACGTCGCGGCGGTTATGGTGACCGCCAATCTTCGCGCCTTCTCGACACAAGGCACGAGGCTCGACGTCGTCGTCTCCGCGCTCGGCGACGCGAAAAGCCTGCAAGGCGGCACGCTGCTCGTGACGCCCCTCCTCGGCGCTGACGGAAATGTTTACGCGGTCGCGCAGGGTACGGTCGCCGTCGCAGGCTTCCAGGCCGAAGGCGATGCCGCGAAAATCGTGCGCGGCGTACCGACCGTCGGCCGCATCTCAAACGGCGCGCTGGTCGAGCGCGAAATCGAGTTTACGCTCAACCGCATGACCAGCGTGCGGCTGGCACTGCGCAATCCCGATCTGACGACGGCAAAACGCATCGCCGGCGCGATCAACGATTTCATGGGCGCACCGGTCGCCGAACTGGTCGATCGTGCAACCGTCTCGCTTTCCGTCCCGCCGAAATACAAGGGCAATCTGGTTTCGCTTCTGACCGAGATTGAGCAGATTGTTATCGAGCCCGATCAGCCGGCGAAGGTCGTGATCGACGAGCGCTCCGGCATCATCGTGATGGGCCGGGACGTACGTGTCTCCACGGTGGCGGTCGCGCAAGGGAATCTGACGGTCACGATCACCGAGCAGCCACAGGTCAGCCAGCCTAATCCCTTCAGCCGCGGCGAAACCAAAGTCGTGCCCCGCACGAATATTCAGGTGCAGGAAGATGGCCGCAAGTTCGGCCTCGTGAACGAAGGCGTCTCGCTCAAAGAACTTGTCGATGGCCTGAATGCACTCGGCGTCGGCCCGCGCGACCTGATCTCGATCCTGCAGGCCATCAAGGCTTCAGGCGCGATCCAGGCTGAAATCGAGGTGATGTGATGGTTGCGCCTGTGTTGGCTGCGCTCAGCGCCGCAAGTTCCATAGGCGAAACCGTCGAAAAACTTTCGCCGGCCGCGAACAAGAAGATCAAGGAAGCCGCCCAGCAGTTCGAAGGCGTTTTCTTAACCAACATGTTCGAAGAAATGTTCGCCGGCGTCGAAGAGCCGGAAGGCCCGCACGCTAGCGGCCCCGGCCAGAAAACCTGGCGCTCGATGCTTACCGAAGAATACGCGAACACGATCGCCAAGAGCGGTGGCGTGGGTATTGCCGATCAAGTCCAACGCGAACTTATAGCCTTGCAGGAGCGTAGCCGATGAATGACGAAGTAAAACGGATTTCCCAGGCGATTAAGAGCCGCGACGAAGCCGAAATGTTGCTGCGCCGCATTGGCGATTCGATGGTCAGGCTCGTCCAGATCTTCGAGAAGGAAACCAAGCTGGTCGAGGCCGGCCAGATCGCGAAAGCGACGCAACTGACGCAGGAGAAGACCGATCTTGCCGCGACCTATCTTCGCGAGATCGAACTCCTGAAAAGCAACGCGGGCTTCATCGGCCAGACCGTTCCGGTGCTGGTGGATGAGTTGCGCCGCGCACACCAGACCTTCCGCGAAATCCTGAGCCATAACCTGCGTGTCGTCGCGACCGCCCAATCGGTGGCCGAAGGCATCATGCGCGGCGCATCCGAAGAAGCGGCCCGAAAGGCTGCACCCCAGGGATACGGGGCGAACGGCAAGGTGGCCGCCCCTTCCCGCGGCGGTCGGCCGGTGATGGTCAGCCGCGCCAGCTAAGACGCGGCCGAACGCACTCAGACCTGTTTGACGCCGGCCGGCGAACGGCCGGCGTTAACCATTTGAGGGTCCAAAAACACGAGAATAAGCCAGCATTTTCGGGGGTTCTGACGGAAAAGTAACTTTTTGTTAGGCACGTTTCTTTACGAAGATTGACGAATATTAACCGCGCCGACCGCGCGAATGATTCGGGCAGATTCAGAAGGACGATGCCATGGCCAACGATGTAACTCTCTCAAAGGGCGTGCGAGCAAATCTCCTTTCGCTGCAGCAAACCGCGGAAATGATGGCGCGCACACAAGAGCGGCTTTCGACCGGCAAGAAAATCAATTCCGCGCTCGATAACCCGGTGAACTATTTCACCTCGGCGGGCCTTCAGGCCCGCGCCTCGGATTTGAGCACGCTGCTCGACTCGATCGGCAACGGCGTCCAGACACTCGCCGCAGCCGACAAAGGTATTACGGCGATCACCAAGCTCGTCGAAAGCCTCAAATCCACCGCGAAGCAGGCGCTGCTCGCAGGCCAACCGACCGCTACCTACGCGCTGAACGTCGCGGGCACCGCAATGGCCGCCGATCAATCCGTGGCGACCGGTACGGTCGGCTCGATCACCGGCGCCTCGACGTTGGCATCGCTCGGCATCGCGAACGGCGAGACGATCACCATCTCCGATGGCACCAACACCGTGACCCACACCGTCGTCAATGCCGCGACGGAAGACGTTGACGATGTCATCACGACGCTGAACGGCGGTGCTGCGACCTGGACCGTCGCTGTCAATGGCTCCGGCCAGCTCGAAGTGACCGCAGGCAGCGCAGCCGATACGCTGACGATCTCCGGCAACGGCGCCGATAGCGTTTTCGGTACCACCACCACGTCCAGCGTTGTTAACGCCGACATCGGCGCTCTCACCGGCACACTGACTGTTGCGTCCGGCAACGGCACGCCGCAGACGCTTACTTTCGGCGCAGGCAATATCACCAACCGGACGCAACTCACGGCCGCACTCGCCGGTCTCGGCATTACCGGCCTGACCGCATCGATCACGGGTAATGCGATCACCTTCACGTCCACCTCGGACGACGCGCTCACCCTTGGCGGCACCGTGCTGCCCGCGCTCGGCCTCACCGCCGGCACGACGAACCCGACCCCCACCGTGACCGGGCCGAATGCTACCCGAACGTCGCTCACGAACGACTACAACGAGTTGCTCAACCAGATCACCCAGCTTGCGCGGGACGCCTCGTACAACGGCGTCAATCTGCTCAACAGCGACAATCTCGGCGTGATCTTCAACGAAGACGGCTCGAGCTCGCTCACCATCGACGGCGTGGACTTCACCGCCGCCGGGCTTGGCCTCACGCCACTGACCGGAAATGCGTTGCAGATCAATTCGGATGTAAACGCTGTAATCGCCCAGATCGACGCGGCCACCGCGCAGCTCCGCGCGCAGGCGTCCGCCTTCGGCTCGAACCTGTCCATCGTGCAGGCCCGGCAGGATTTTACGAAAAACCTGATTAACGTGCTGCAATCGGGCGCCGATAACCTCGTGCTCGCGGACTCGAACGAGGAAGGCGCGAACTTGCTCGCGCTCCAGACCCGCCAGTCGCTATCCACGACCTCGCTCTCGATGGCGGCGCAAGCGGACCAGAACGTGCTGCGGCTCTTTCAGTAAGCTAACAATTCCTGAACGGCATCGGCGGCGGAGCCAAAAGCTCCGCCGTTTCCGTTTGCACCCACCCCGATCGCGATGGCGGCTGCGGATTCTTAAGAGCTCGTTAAGCAATCGAACCGCCGTGCGGCAGTAACCGAGCGTTAGGAGGCGGCGTGAGAAAACCGTCGCCCCGGCCACCAGAACGGTAGGCCGACTAGTAACGTGTAACTCCTAGGAAGGATTAGCTATGGCTAACATTACTCTTTCGGCTGGCGTTCGCGCCAACCTGACCTCGCTGCAGTCGACGGCGGAAATGATGAACACCGTCCAGCAGCGTCTTGCCACCGGCAAGAAGGTCAACTCCGCTATCGACAACCCGGTCAACTTCTTCACCGCCGCCGGCCTTACGTCTCGTTCGAACGATCTCTCCACGTTGCTCGACAGCGTCAGCAACGCGGTGCAGACGATCAGCGCTGCCGACAAGGGCATCACGGCGATCACGAAGCTTGTTGAAGCTGCCAAGTCGACCGCGAAGCAGGCGTTGACGACCTCGGCTCCGGCCGCGACCTACGCGCTCAGCATCACCGGTTCGTCGGCGATTGCCGATGACGCGGCTGTTGCGACGGGTACCGTCGGTTCGATCACCGGCGCCTCGACGCTCGCATCGCTCGGCATCGCGGACGGTGAAACGATCACGATCTCCGACGGCACCAACACCGTTACCCACACGGTTACGACTGCCGCGACGGAAGACGTGGACGATGTTATCACCACGCTGAACGGCGGTGCCGCGACCTGGACCGTTGCCGTCAATGGCTCCGGTCAGCTCGAAGTCACCGCTGACGATCCGACCGACACGCTGACGATCTCCGGCAACGGTGCCGACAGCGCTTTCGGCACCACGACCACGTCCAGCCTCGTCAACAGCGACATCGGCGGCCTCACCGGCACGCTGACGTTCACGGTTGGCACCGGCTCGGCGCAGACGCTGACGTTCGGTTCGGGCAACATCGAAACCCGCGCTGACTTGCTGACCGCCCTCGGTAACCTGACGGGCGTCACGGCAACGATCAACGGTTCGGACCAGATCGCGATCACGTCGACTTCGGCTAACGACGTCACGATCGGTGGTACCACGACGCTTGCCACGCTCGGCCTCACCGCCGGCACGACGAGCCCGACTGCCACGATCGGTACGCCGAACGCGACCCGCGCTTCGCTGCAGACGGACTTCAACGACCTGTTGACGCAGATTTCGCAGCTCGCTGCGGACTCTTCGTTCAACGGCGTGAACCTCCTGAACGGCGACAACCTCTCGGTCGTGTTCAACGAAGACGGCTCGTCCTCGCTCGCGATCAACGGCGTCACCTTCGACGCCGCTGGCCTCGGCCTGACCGCGCAGTCGGGCAACGCCTTCCAGTCCAACACGACGATCAATTCGGTCATCGCGTCGCTGGATGCGGCGACCACCACGCTGCGTTCGCAGTCTTCGACCTTCGGTTCGAAGCTCTCGGTCGTGCAGACCCGTCAGGACTTCACTAAGAACCTGATCAACGTCCTGCAGGTCGGCGCCGACAACCTGACGCTCGCTGACTCGAACGAGGAAGGTGCGAACCTCCTCGCGCTGCAGACCCGTCAGTCCCTGTCGACCTCGGCTTTGTCGATGGCCGTTCAGGCGGACCAGAACGTCCTTCGCCTGCTCCAGTAAGCAGTCGGAATATCAAGACAAAAGGCGGCGGGGCCAAAAGCCCCGCCGTTTTTCTTATGGAGAGTTGAAAGGACCCCTTCTTTCGCGCACCGTCCGGCGATACGTCGGCACCGTTGATTCGGGAGGACTGGGCGATGGGCCTGAAAGTCGAATTGAAGCCTGGTGAGCGCATCATCATTGGCGACTCGATCGTGACCAACGATGACCAGCGGACCAAGCTCATCATCGAGGGCGACGCCCCGATCCTCCGCGAAAAAGACATCATGACTTCCGACGCGGCGAATACGCCGTGCAAGAAGATCTACCTGTTGGTCCAGTTGATGTACCTGAGCCGCGATCCCGCGGTGCACCATGAGCTGTATTTTACGCTCATGAAGGAGACGGTGAACGCCGCTCCGAGCACGCAGCCCTACTTCGACCGCATCAATAATCAGATATTAACCGGAAATGTTTATAAAGCCCTGAAAGAGACCCAATCCCTCATTGAGTACGAGAAGGAATTGCTCGCGAATGCATAACGCGGCGAATGCCTACGCAAAAAATGCCCAGCAGACGGGCAACCCCCGAGAACTTGAGGCGCAGCTTCTGATGCGCGCCGCCGCCAAATTGCAGGCCGTCAACGACGGTTCGCTGGTCAAAAGCGAAGAGGTCGTCTCCGCCATCCGCTACAATCGCCGCCTCTGGACGCTGTTCGGCGGCTCCGTCGGCCGCCCGGAAAACCCGCTACCCGCCGAGATCAAACAGAACCTCGCCAATCTGGCGAACTTCGTCGTGAACCATTCGATGAAGCTCGAAACCTCGACTGAATCCACTGCCGGCCGCGTCGGCGTGCTGATCAACATCAACCGCGAAATCGCCGCTGGCCTCCGGACAAACCTCCAGGCCGCCTGAACCGCGCGAAAAGCGAAACGAAAATGCCGCGACGGATTTCCGCCGCGGCATTTTTCTTTGCGAAAGCTTAGAGGAAGTTGACCAGCGAAAGCTGCGAGAGCATCGACGTCACCTGCAATGACGCTTGCATACGCGTGTTCAGTGCCAGCAATTTCACGCTGATCTCTTCGTCCGAAACATCCTCGACATCGGAGATCATATCCTGAAGCACGGGCACTCGCTCCGAGAGCCGTTGTTTCGCGGATTGCGCGGAGACGTTCGCGCCGGCGATCTCCGTCTGAATTGCTTCGACCTGCTGCATACCTGAGGGTATGTCCATCGCCGCGCCGACGCGGCCTGCGAGCGCATAATAAGCCGCGCGCGCGTCGGGATCTGTGGGCGAAAACGTCATGGCGGCGAACACGGCTTCGTTCTGCACGATCCAGCGGATGCCTTCCTCGTTCGCGCGTGCGCCATAGTTCACCGTGATTGCGTCGTCAACGCGTGCGACCGAAGTGCTGCGTGCGCTGTCGGTGGCGTCGTCTCCGGTGTACCAGGAAACCGTATTCGCAGTCGTGCCGTCGGTCAGCGCCGTCGCCGCATAAAACGGCGGCGTACCGGCGATCCGCTGTGGTGGATTGGAAGCATCCGTCGCGAAGAAATCGTTCCCGGCCTGCATCGCGGATGCGGCGACGAGTTCGGTCTTGCCGAGCGTCTGCAACTGCGTGTCCATCGCGGCCGTGATGTTCGCGGCGGTGTCCGCGGGAGTCGCACCGATCGTGAATTTGCCGTCACCCGGCGGATCGTCGGTCGTCGCGGTGAGGTCGATGGCGGTCGTCGTACCGTCCGGCATCGTCAGCGAAATACGCACCGTGCCGCCGACAGGAGGGTTGGTCGCACCGAGATCGATCGAAATCGAATGAGGCGAGGCGCCCGGACCCGTGATGGTCGCGCCGAAACTCGTCGTCGCACCTGCGATCTTGAAGCCGAACGGATGCGCGCCGTCCTCCTCGAGCGAGACGACGCTACCCGCGGCGGGATTCACCGTGAGCCGGCCCCGTTGATCGGCGCCCTGATCGGCCTGCAAGCGCTCGCTAATGATCTGCTTCAAGCCCGCCTGCGTGCCGTCACCGTTCAGGATACGGTCCATCGTATCGGTTGCTGGCTTGTCGGTTGCGCGCCCAGAAAAAAGATAACGACCGCCGGCATCGAGATTGAGCAGACTCAGCATCTCGCTGAGACGGCCGATCGCGGAACGTTGCGAGGCGGTCTGTCCGTCCTGGACAAGCGAATAGTCGTAAGGCGCGGTGAGATCCGAGCGTGTTTCATCGCGCAGATCCCCGATCCGCTGCAATGACGTATTCATCAGCTTCACGCGCGTTTCGATATTCGTCGAGTTCGACTGATAGATATCGACGCGCGAAAGTTGCGAGCGCAGATTGAGCACGGTCCCGCTGCCGAGGCCGAGACCGCCATAGGTATCCGATTTCTTTCCGGTACTGAGCTGGCGCTGCAGTTCGGCAAGCTGCTCGCGCATCTGCGAGATCGTGCGCGCCGCCATTGTCGTCGTCAGACTGGTTCCTGTCACCGACGCCATTTGTTAAATCCTGATCAGCATATCGAACAATTCCTTGACCGCGGTCATGACGCGCGCATTCGCGGCATAGGCGTTCTGGAGCGTGAGCAGCCGGGCCATTTCCGAGTCGATATTCACGCCCGTGCTCTCGGTCATCCGATCCTGGAGTGCATTAAGAACGATGTCTTGACCGTCTTTCAGCCGCAGCGCGTTTTCGGTTGCCGTGCTTTGATTGGTGACGACCTGTTGTGCGAAACCGACCACCGAGCCGGTAAACGGCTGGCCGAGACCGCCAATGCCGGTCGAGGGCGAGAACATCTGATTTGTTGCCGTCAACCGCTGCCATAGAAACTCGGGACGGGTGGAATCGCCGGAAAGCGTATTGGCGTCGTAGTTGATGAGTCCAGACGAGTCTGAAAGCAGGGACGAGTTCACGGCGATCCGCGCTGCAAAGCCGACCTTCTGCTCGCGTCCGCCCGCGATCGCGTTTGAGTAAAGCGTATTTCCGTTGCCGTCGGTGAAGAACGGCAGCGTGCCGTCGCCCGACTGAATCGTATTCGTGGTCACCGTCGCACTGAGCGCGTCGATATTCACGAGATCGGGCGCGCCGTCGTCAAGCACACGCAGAATCGTGCCTGCGCCGGGATTGTCGAACTGCACGCTCGGGCCCAGCGCGGTATTGAGCGCGGCAAGAGCGCCCGCAACGCCGCCAGCGAAGCTCACGCCGATAACCTGATCGCCTGGATCGGCCGTCAGCGAGTTTGAAAGCGGCAAAGATGAGGGATCGTCGACCCGGACAATCGTTACCTTGTGTTGCGTCGGGCCGGAATTGTCGGTGTATGTGAGCGTGATCGAATTACCGTTCTGCAGATCGGCAAGGTCGATTTCGTAGCCCGTCTGCGCACCCGAACCCGCGGTCGTGCTGTCCACGGTACGGTTCGACAAAGACGTCGCGAGCGCATTGGCAATCTCATCGAGCTGCGCCTGCGCTTTAACGAGAATGTCGTCGCGCAATTCGACTAGCGCAGCAATCTTTCCCGAGCGAATGGATTTATTCGCAATGAGATCAATCGAAGCCCCGTTTGGAGAAACCAGCCTGATCGTGCCCGTACCGGACTTCGTCGGGTCCGCGTTCCAGAGCGATTGTGCGCCGAGCGGTTTTTCGTCGAACGTCAGCCGCGCCGCCTGCATGTCGAACAGACTGACGCCGGAGTTCGTAAAAATCGAAATCTGGTTTTCGCCGCTGTTCATGACCTGGATATCAATCAGCCCGGCAAGCTGGTCGATGGCCTTGTCGCGCTGGTCGAGCAATGCGCCGAGTTCGACGTCCTGCGAGGACAACGCGATAATCTGGGTCTGGGTATTCTCGATCGTACTGAGAAGACTGTTGACCTGCTCGACCGCATCGCCGATGCCGCCTTCCGCCTGGTTGCGCATGGTCGTGACGTCGGTCGAAAGGCTGTTCAGCTTCTGCGCCATCACTTGCGCCGCGTTCAGGACCGACTGTCGCGTAGCCGCCGATTGCGGATCGGCGGAGAGCGCCTGCAACGAGCTCGTAAATCCGTTGATGATGGTGTCGAGCGCGCTCGCTGCGCCCGGCGTGCCGTACATCTGGTCGATCTGCTGCCGGAATTTGGCGATGGCGTTGATGTACTCGGAACCCGCGCTCTCGGTGCGAAGCTGCCGCTGCACATAGATATCGAGTTCACGGTTGACGTTGGTCACGCGGACGCCGATGCCCGAACCGCCGGCGAGCGCGGTTTCGAGCCCAAGCGTCTTACGCGTATATCCGGGCGTCTCGGCGTTCGCGACGTTGGTCGCGACGACACCGATGCCGGTCTGGGTAGCCCGCAGCCCGCTGAGCGCGGACGATAACGCGGTAGTCAGCCCCATTGCTTACTCGCCTTCGTCCGCGGTTAGCGGATCATGTTGATCGTTTCCTGCAGCATCTGGTCCGCCGTGGTCACGATTCGCGTGTTTGCCGCATAAGCCTGCTGCGTCACGATCAGCTTCGTGAATTCGTCCGCGATGTCGGTATTGGATCCTTCCAGCGACTTGCCGACGATCTGGCCGGACGCGCCGTAGATCGCAGGTCCCGACTCCGACGTCGCCTCGAAGGCGCCGCCGTCCAGGCGCTTCAGGGCGTTGTCGCCAAGGAAGCTCGCAAGCGGAATCTCCGCGATGTCGATCGAACGGCCGTTTGAATAGCTCGCCACGATACGGCCCTTGTCGTTCACCGCGATCGATTGCAGTTCGCCCGCCGCATAGCCGTTCTGGGTGAGAAGGTTCACCTTTGCAACGCCGTTCGCGTCCGCAAATTGCGTGACGCCGGCATTTCCATGCGAAAGAATGACGTCGCCGATCACGACACCGTTGACCGTGAGCCCGGTGATCGTCACCGCCGGAATATTCGGCGTGAGAATGCCGCTTGCGTTGAATTCATAGACCTGACCCACGTTCTGCCATGCGACATCGGTCGTGCCCGGATTCGAATTGGTCTGATAGAAAAGCTCCCAGGTATCGCTGGTGCCGGTCGCGGCCGAGTCCGTTTTCACCCAGCGCAACTGCACGTTCACTTCGTTGCCTAGCGCGTCGTAGACCGTGACTGCGCCGCCCGCGACCGATTGCTCGAGAAACGTATTGACGTCCGCGCCTTCCACGGTGCCGTCGCCGGAAGCGCGAGGATCGCTGCCTGTGAATGCACCCGGCACCAGGAGTTCGCTGCCCGGAGTGTCGGGCGCGTTAGTGTAAGACTGGTTGCGCGGCAAGCTGGCGAGGTTCGCGCGGTATTCGATAATCGTCGTTGTCTGGGAGGGCAGGAAGTCATTGGTGAATTGCAACACTTCCGGCACGCTGCCAACGGTGTTGCCGGTGGTTGGATCGACCCGCAGCGCTTTCAGGTAGTAGCCCGAGCCGTTTACAAGATAGCCGTTCTTGTCGAGTTCGAAGTCACCGCGGCGGGTATAGAGATCGACGCCGACAAAGGTCGGCTGACCGTCCGGAAATGCGGAAGGCTTCTGCACGACGAAGTAGCCGTCGCCCTTGATCGCCATGTAGGTGTCGACGCCGGCAGTCTGAATGTCGCCCTGGACATTGTTGGTCTGGCGCGAGAGTGCGACCACGCCGCCGGACGACTGGCGCTTGGCGCTAGAACTCGCGACCATGTCGGCGAAGCTCGTATCGACGCGCTTGAACCCGGTGGTCTGCGAGTTCGCGATGTTGCCCGAGATGTTTTCGAGCGCGTAGGACTGCGCCTGCAGGCCGCCGACCGCGTTCGTCATTGCACCGAAGATACCCATTACACTCCTCCGAAATCGCAGCCGCGCGCGTGCCGGCCCCACGACCAATTGGCAACCGCCATGCCAGTCCCAGAATTCATCTAAGTAATTGCATTTATTACTTTATTTGCCATGCGCGAGCGGTCTTCGGACGGCATCCTTTGCCGTCCCGGCAAGTTCTGCCGGGCGGAACGCGCCAAAGCCGGCTGGCGGATTCCCGCCTTGCTCGGTCCGGTCCACGCCCATAGGGTGCGCCGCCTTGAGGAATCCCGGAGCCGAAAATGCGTTTTGAAGGTACCAAGAGCTACGTCGCGGCTGACGATCTGAAAGTGGCGGTCAATGCCGCGATCGCGCTCGAACGCCCGCTGCTGATTAAGGGCGAACCCGGCACCGGAAAAACCGTGCTCGCGGCGGAAGTCGCACGCGCGATCAAGGCGCCGCTGATCGAATGGCACATCAAGTCCACGACCAAAGCCGCGCAGGGTCTTTACGAATACGACGCGGTTGCGCGCCTGCGCGACAGCCAACTCGGCGATCCGCGCGTCTCCGAAATCAGGAATTACATCAAGCGTGGCAAGCTGTGGGATGCCTTCACCTCCGAACAGCGCCCGCTGCTCCTGATCGACGAAATCGACAAGGCCGACATCGAATTCCCGAATGATCTCCTGCAGGAGCTCGATCGCATGGAATTCCATGTTTACGAGACCGGCGAGACTATCAAGGCAGCGAAGCGCCCGATCATCGTCATCACCTCGAACAACGAAAAGGAATTGCCGGACGCGTTCCTGCGCCGTTGCTTCTTTCACTACATCCGCTTCCCCGACGCAGACACGATGCGCGCGATCGTCGAGGTCCACTTCCCCGGCATCAAGCAGCGTCTGGTCGCCGAGGCGCTCCGCATGTTCTACGAAATCCGCGAAGTGCCGGGCCTGAAGAAGAAGCCTTCGACCTCGGAATTGCTTGATTGGTTGAAACTACTGATGGTCGAGGACATCGGCCCGGAAACGCTGCGCGAGCGCGACCCGAAGAAGCTGATCCCGCCGCTGCACGGCGCGCTTCTGAAGAACGAGCAGGACGTTCACCTGTTTGAGCGGCTCGCTTTTCTCGCTCGCCGCGAGGGATAATCGTTAGGCGGTTTTCCGGCTTTTCTTGCGTGCGTCGCCGATGCGGTCGCGCAACTTGCGCGACCACCAGTTAACCTGCGCAAACGCCTTGCCGAACCAGCCGCCGGCCCAAACCAGCCCGAAGGGGATGAAGAGCCGCCAGCGGTCATCCTTCTCCGCGATCGCCGAAGCGATCAGTTCGCCCGCGATCGCGGTCGTATTCAGCCCCTGCCCGCCGAACGCGCCCGCAATCCAGGCGCCGGGCTGCAACATGCCGATCTGCGGCATGCGGTGGATCGAAAAACCCATGTTTCCGCTCCACGCGGATTCGATCGCGACGCCGGCGAGCTGCGGATAGACAGTGGTAATGCGCTCGCGCAGATCGTCCTCGAGATGGAGCGGACGTTTCAGATTCATGGAAATCCCCGCGCCCCATAGGATGCGGTCGCCGATCAGGCGATAGTAGTTGAACGCATTGCGTTCGTCTTGAATGCAACCCTCGAAGCGGATCGCCTCCGCGATCTTCACGCCCAGTGGTCGCGTAACGCCCAGATAGGTCGCAACCGGGAACACGGTTCGCGCAAGCTCTGGAAATGCATTGCCGGGAAAATAATTTCCGCAGAACACGATGTGCTCGGCGCGCACCTTGCCGCGCGGCGTATTCACAACCTTGCGAACGCCGTCGATGTCAGCATCCAACGCAGGCGTATCCTCATAAATCTTACCGCCATTCCGCTCGATTTCCTGCGCGAGCGCATGAGCGAGATTGAGCGGATGGATATGAAACGCATCCCGCTCGTTCATCGCCTGAAAATAATCGCTGGTACGAAGCACCTCGCGCACGCGATCCGTCGGCCAGTATTCCATGTCGTGGTCGAGTTCGCGCGCGTACCATTCGGCGCGGCGCTTGACCCTTTCGGCATCGTCCTCCACCGCCGCCTTCAAATAGCCGGGCGTGAGATTGATGCCCGGAAATCCGAGCTTCGTTTCCTCGCGGACGATTTCGACGCCCTGACGCGACAGACGGTAAAGCGCTCGTGCATGATCCACACCGACCCGCGCAATGACCGCCGACATGCTTTGGTTGAACCCGGAGGAAACGAAGCCGCCATTTCTTCCCGAAGCCCCGGCCGCGACCTGGTGCCGTTCGATCAATACGACATCCTTGCGCCGCCGCTGCAATGCACGCGCCGTCCATAGCCCCGCGAAGCCGCCTCCGATCACGCAAACATCGGTATCGACGTCGTGAACGAGTTGCTGCCGCGCGGAAAACGGCGAGGACGAGGCTTCGTAATATGTCTGTGCAGGAGTCATGCAATTACCGGGACCGGACTTCGTCAAACCTGATAAACAGACCTTCGCCCGCTGTCGAGGAAACCGCTTATCGCATGCGCCGTCTGCTGCTCTTGCGTCACGCCAAATCCGACTGGCCGGAAGGTATTGACGACGCCATGCGTCCGCTTGCCGACCGTGGCCGGCGCGATGCACAGGAGATGGGCAAAGCCATCAAGCGGGAAGGCTTCGTACCTGATTTTGCGATGATCTCTACGGCGCTTCGCACACGCCAGACATGGGACTTGGCGTCGCCGCAGTTCGGAACCAAAGTGCCGATGCGCGAGGAAAACGGCCTCTACGCCGCGTCCGAGCGGGCAATCCTCGAGTTCGTCCGTGCAGCGCCGGACGATGCCAAAACGCTGATGATCGTCGCTCACAATCCCGGCCTCGAACGGCTCGCGCGAAGTTTTGCGAAATCGGGCGACCCCGACGCGATACGCCGTCTCGAGAAAAAATATCCGACCTGCGGTCTGGCCGTGATCGAACTGCCGGTGAACGCCTGGAAGGAAACGGGCCCTCCTGCGGGCCGTCTTGAAATTTTTCTTACACCGAAAACGCTCGACGAATAGTCGCGCAAAAAAAATGCCGCGCAGCCCGACCAAAGACTGCGCGGCATTCGGAGTTTGTCGGTTTACGGCGTTACGATCATTCCTGTAAACACATAGGCCTGCAGCATAACGAGAATGCCGACGAGACAGGCCAGCGCAATCGAGTGCCAGAACACGAAGCGCAGGATCGTGCCTTCATGTCCGAACCAGTTGGTCGCAGTGGAAGCCACGACGATCGACTGCGCGTCGATCATCTTGCCCATAACGCCACCGGACGAGTTCGCCGCACCCATGAGGATCGGCGAAAGCCCGAGCTGCTCCGAAGTGATCTTCTGCAGATTGCCGAAGAGCACGTTCGACGCGGTGTCGGAACCGGTCAACGCAACGCCGAGCCAGCCGAGCAGCGTTCCGAAGAACGGGTACAATACGCCGGCGCTCGCGAAAGCCAGCCCCAGCGTCGCATCGATGCCCGAAAGACGGGTCAACGTGCCGATAGCAAGCATCGCCGAAATCGTAATCAGCGAATAGGCGCAGACTTTGATTGTCTTGCCGTACTCTTTCACGATTTTCACGGGCGAGAAGCCCATCAGCAGGCCCGCGATGATCGCCGCGATCAACATGCCCGAGCCGGTGTAGCTCAGCCACGTGAAAGAGAAGACTGCGCCTTCCGGAGTCGGCTTTGCGACAATCGGCGCGACCTTGTTGATCATGTTGTGCAGGTCGGGAACGGCGTAGTTCCAGGTCGCCCACGGATTGACCTGCGCCTTGAACCAGTTCGTGCCCCACAGAAGCAGAATCACGCAGACAATGATCCAGGGCAGCAGTGACATCCACACTTCGCCGGAGGTCGGCTTCTTGGTCGAAACCTTCGGCGCCGGACGGCCCTTGGCGGAGTCGTCCTTGGTGCGCAGTGCCGGCGAGGTCCAGACTTCCTTCGGCTTCCAGATTTGCAGGAAGCCAATCAGGCAGGCCATCGAAATCAGCGATGCGCCGATGTCCACGATCCAAGGATTGACGAAATTCGAGATCAGGTACTGCGGCACGGCAAAAGAAATGCCCGTGACAAGAATGGCGGGCCAAATTTGGATCATTCCGCGCCAGCCAGCGAAAACCCAGATCAGCCAGAACGGCACCAGCAGCGAGAAGAACGGTAACTGGCGTCCGACCATCGCGCCGAGCAAGAACGGGTCGATGCCGGTTACGCTGGACAGGCCCTGAATCGGGGTGCCGAGCGCGCCGAATGCAACCGGCGCGGTGTTCGCGATCAGCGAAAGTCCCGATGCGGCAAGTGGCGAGAATCCGAGGCCGATCAGGATCGCACCGGTCACTGCAACCGGCGTGCCGAAACCCGACGCGCCTTCGAAGAACGCGCCGAAGGCAAACGCAATCAGCAGAAGCTGAATGCGACGATCATTCGAGATACCGCCGATCGTATTCTGCAGCGTTTCGAATGCGCCCTTCTCCACCGTAAGCCGGTAAAGAAAGATAACGTTGAGCACGATCCAACCGATCGGAAAAAAGCCAGTTACGGCGCCCAACACAGTGGCGCGCAGCGACAGCCCGGCCGGCATCGTGAAGATGAGAATGGCGACAAGATTGGCCACGATCAGGGCGATGATCGCCGCGATGTGTGCCTTCACTTTATTCGACGCGATGAGAACGAGCAGCGTCACCACCGGAATAGCGGCAGCGATCGTGGACAGCACCGTACTGTTGAGCGGATTGTAATGTTGATCCCACATAGGCATTCCCCAGCTTGACGCGCATTATCATTGGCGCGTTCGGCAGGGAGCATCGTGGAAAGCGGGATTCGCAACAACGCGTCGAGGATAATTCCTGCGTAAAATTACTGCTCCGGCGCGAAACTAGTTTAGATAGGCAGGAAGGCGTTGCATTTCGGCGACGCCGTTCTTCCATAAACTACAAACTACGACGCTCGCACTGCGGGAAGAATGTCTTCGGGAATTGCGTTCGGCGCATAGCGTCGCGGGCGATTGCGCATAACGATGTTCCAGATTTGCCAGACGAACCATATGCCAATGAGTGCGATGACTGCAGCCATCCAATACTGCGCAGCAACAACGGCTTTCACGGCGACATAAGCGACTGCTAGCAGAACGCCCACGCCGACGATTGCCGACGGCCACCAGCGCCACGCCGGGAAACCGATGTCATAAACGCAGTCCGGCGTCGCCGCCTTCACCCGGCTATGAAGCTCGCGGAGAAATTTCGAATACTCTTTTCCTTGGTCGGCCGTATCGGTGAGAGATTGAGCCGACACCGAATGCAGCGCGATCTTCGGCGCATTGAGCGGCCAGATTTCCGCAATGAAGCGCGCGCTCGCCAAGTTGGTGGGCTTATAGCCGAGACGAATATGCCGGATCATCGGGTAGCTGATGCGTCCGGTGCGCGCGCCGATGCTCCAGTCGAGCCCGTCGGTCGAAAGACGGAATTCGTAGCTGGGACCCATCAGGCGCGGCTTGTAGGAATAAGTGAGATCTTCGGTTGTCATGGCGCGCGCGTTGTAAACTGCGCGCGGCAGGCAGGCAAAGAAATTCGAGGCGCCGCTTTCGCAGACGCCTCGAATTCAATTTTCAGGGCTTACCAGCCCGGATATCCGTAACGATACGGGCCCGGGACGAAGGGAGCCGGGTAAGGGTAATAGGCAGCACCGTAGTACGGATTATAACCGTAATAGGGACCGTAACCGTACGGGCGGTAATAGCGGCGATTGTAGTAGCTGTTTGCCGCGATCGCGCCGATGACGCCAAACGCTACGGCCGGACCGATCCAGCGGCCACGGCGCCAGCGGACGTTGTCGGTTTGCTGCGGCGCAGTCTGCTTCACGGAGTTCTGGCTCGGCGCAATTGGTGCCGCCGAAACCTGAACCGGCGCAGTCGCGAGCGCGCCCGCCCCAACAGTGGCGGCAACGGCGATCGCGTTAAGCTTTTTGCGTAGGGTGTTCATCAGAACCTCCTTTTCAACCACGCGAGGCACTCGATGTAAGCACGGCGCATGCGCGTTCAATGCCCATAACTCCCGGAACAAACTATTGTTTCATGAATATACATTCAGCTTCGCGTCGTGTTTCACCTCCGGACGGGAGCAGAAACCGGATGTGCCGAAGCCGCGCATCATGCAAAACTGGATACCTTCGCGACCAGGGAGACGCGCATGAAATCCCAAAGCCACCTTGCACTGACGCGGCGCGACCTGATCATTGGGGGAGCCGCACTGGCTGCCGCCGGCACAACCCCCTCGCCCACGGCTGCGAAGATGCCGCCGGCCAAAGCGCAGGCACCGGGATTTTTTCGCCGCAAGCTCGGCGAGTTCGAGATTACCGCGCTACTCGACGGCGACATCGCGCTCGAACTCAAACTCTTCTCCGGCGACGCGGCCGAAATGGAAAAACTCTCGCATGCCCATTATCAGCCCTCTCCTCCGCATGCGCATGTCAACGCTTTCGCAGTCAATACAGGCGACAAGCTCTATCTGGTCGATACCGGCACCGGAAATCTGATGGGCTCCTCGCTTGGGCGCGTCACCGAGAACATGGTGCTCGCCGGCATCGATCCGGATCAAGTCGATGTGATCCTGCTCACGCATTTGCACCCGGACCACTTCGGCGGCCTTACGGTCGAGGGCCGTCCCGCGTTCAAGAACGCGGACATTTATCTGTCGGAAGCGGACGCGAAATTCTGGCTCGGCAATGAAATGATCGACAAGGTGCCGGCTGACTTCCGGCCTTTCTTCCAGATGGCTTCCGCCGCGGTGAAACCCTATGCGCACCGGCTGATGCCGCTGCCGCAGAACGGAGAAATCGGTGCTGGCGTGACCACGCTCGCGCTTCCCGGACACACGGTGGGGCATACCGGCTTCCGCTTTTCCTCGGGCAAGGAGCAGATGCTGGTCTGGGGCGACATCGTGCATAACCTCGCCCTGCAGTTTCCGAAGCCGGAATGGACCTTTGCCGGCGACACCGATCGGGAACAGGCCGCAGCCTCGCGCAAAAAAGCATTCGACATGGCCGCTGCCGACCGGCTTCTCGTCGCAGGCGCCCATCTGCCCTATCCGGGCGTCGGTTATGTCGAGCGGTCCAGGGATCATTATCGCTATCATCCCGACTTCTGGCCCTCGAAAATCTAAGGTTTGGGCCGCCTCGGGCTGTCTAGGAAAAGCCAAAGAGCGGCCTATAACGGTCTCGCCTGCGGCTGATTCGCAAAGCTCCAAATGCGGCATCCGCAAACCATGGAGATTCCCGTGAAGAATTTGATGATTGCCCTGACCGGCCTCGCTTTCCTGGCCGGCGCCGCCAACGCGCAGTCGACCGCGCCGATGGAGAAAGACGCCAAGAAGCAGGACCAGAACGCGCCGATGGGCAAGGACCGCAAGGACATGCCGAAGGGTGCGACCAAGGACATGCAGAAGGGCTCGGAAATGCCCGGCGGCCAGAAAAAGTAATTTTTACGAAGCGTGCGGATGAACGGCCGGCAAATTGCCGGCCGTTTTCTTTTGCGCGCTTGCTTTGTGCGGCCGGCGGTCTCGACCCATTTGCAAACGCATGCGTGCTGCGCGCGACAAACATTATCCGCTACGGCGAAACTGCGGCACGCGCCGGAATGAAGCCGCAAAGCCGGGAGCTTTCGTAACCGCGGGATATTTTGTCTGCGACTTTCGTCCCGAACGCGCGCGTAAAAATGCGAATGTGCAACGCGGATGTTGCACGCCGGCAGAAATGAGAACGCGAAGATTTCGCGCGGACGCTACGATCACGCCGTCGTGATGCGGCAACGCATCCAAATTCCATTTTCGCGGGATTACCTGATGTGAAGCGGCGCTCATATCCGCGCGCCGCGAATGCATAAAGGAGAATCCCATGAAGAAGATCGTTTACGCGACGCTCGCCGCCGCCACGCTGTTCGCTTCCGTCGGCGCTGCCTCGGCGCAGACCATGCACCGCCACTGGCAGGACCAGCACATGTCGCTGAACACCGGCGGCGCCTCGCAGGGCTACAACGAGACGCTGACGAGCTACGACAACATCAAGTAACGGCTTCTCCGGCGGCCGGCGCAAGCGCCGGCCGCGCTTCCTTTTCAAGCTTGAGGTTCGCCTTAACCAAGACGGTATTCCCTGCATTCCGCGCACTCGTACATCCGCGACACGCGGATTCCGCCGGTATCCGCCTCGTCTTGCTCGTTCACCTTCAATTCGTTCACCAGCACGAAGCGCTCCGACCCGCATTCGCATTTTCCGAGACGCGGACTTTCCGCGACCTGAAGCGCGGGCGCGGCGGCTTCGCTCGCCGCAGGCGCATCCGTTTCTTCCGGCGTTTTTGGCATGGACAAAGATTCCTTTCTGGCCCGGAAGCTGGGCCTGCGAGGCCGGAGAATAAAGTCCGCAAGACCTCGGGCTGCCCGGTCTGTGCCTCTTACTCAAAATGAGCCGATGGAACCTTTTGCCCAGCCGGGGGTTATCCCGGCGTTCCATCACAAGCGAAAACGGAGGACGGGCGGCCGCCAGCCGCCGGAGGAGACACGCATGAATAACGGAAACCGCAACGTGCGCGAGGAGCGGCTGCAGGTGATGCTGCGCCCGGAGGAAATCCGCGCGATCGACGACTTCCGCTTTGCCAAGCGCATGCCGAGCCGCGCAGCCGCGATTCGCGAGCTCCTGCGCTGCGGGCTCGCTACCGAAACGTGCGGCGAGGCCGAACGCGAAACGCGCTCGAGCGAATTCGGCGTACTGCGCTCGCCGCAGCACGACGCCAAGAACGGCAATGGGAGCCAGGACGAATGAAGCGCCTGCTCGATCTGTTCCGCAAGCAAACTCCGGCTGAGCCGCCCCCGCCGCGGCAGCCGGACTTTTTTTGTCTTTATTGCAACGCCAAGTTTCCGCACGACGATCTCGAGCGCGTACTCGCGCACCTGAAGCCGCACCGCGACCGGGAAGAAGCGGAAGCGCGCCTTTCGGACGATACGCAGCACGGCGCCGGATAGCGCGGAAGCCGGAACCAAGCTTTGCCTCGCGCCGTTGCAAAGGCGAAAGGACCGCCGATGCACAAACACGCTTATTTGCGCCTCGCCGCGATGACGGCGCTCTCCTTCGTTGCGATGTATGTCCTGATGTATGCGATGGTCGATCGCTTCGATAACGTATTTCCGAACACCAACCAGATCTACATGGCGGGGCTGATGACCGCGCCGATGGTGATTTTCGAGCTCGCGCTGATGGGCGCGATGTACCGGAACCGCGCGGCGAATATCGCGATCTATGCCGTGAGCGCGGTCGCGCTGATCGGCTTCTTCGCCGCGATCCGCGCGCAGCTTGCCATCGGCGACACGCAATTTCTCAAAAGCATGATTCCGCATCACGCCGGCGCGGTGCTGATGTGCGAGCGCGCGCCGATTTCCGATCCGGAGATCGAGCGGCTCTGCGCGACGATCGTCAAGGGCCAGAATGAGGAAATCGCGCAGATGAAGGCGCTGCTGGAGAAGCGCTGAGCGCGTCACGATTTCGCTCCGCCGCATCCGGCAGAACTCATCGGGCGCTCCGCAGCCGCGCGTAACTCGCGCGTATGGCTTTGCAGGAAGCGCTGCATCGCGACATCGACCGCATCGAATTCGCGCAGATAACAGGCGTCGGCCCCGCCCGTGCATTGTTTCGCGCGGCGGCAGGAAGGCTTGTGACAGCGCGGCGGATGCCCCGCCACGCGCGCCATTTCTTTGGCGAGCTTCTGCCAGATTTCGTGTTCGGCGAGCGTGCGCGAACGGGGCACGAGCGGGGGTGGGGTGAGGTCGTAGGATTGCTTCGCTCGCTCGTTTTCGTCATGCCCGCGCTGGTCGCGAACATCCGCGCCTTGCGGTGGCGCGACGCTCGAAGGCGTGGATGCATGGCATGACGGAGTTGGTTTGGACGGCACTCCCTTCTTCATCATCCGCGCCACCTCGCTCGAATGCATCAGCACGCGGCGGCCGTTTTGCCAGCAACTCACCATGTGACCGCGCTTCGCGGGATTGGAGAGTGTGTCGCTTCTTCTTCCTTCGTCATGGCTTAAATATCTTTCCCTCTCCCCGCTCGCGGGGAGAGGGTGATCGCAAAGCGATCGGGTGAGGGGCGCGATTTGCGCCCGCCCCTCATCCGGCTCGCGGCTTTGCCGCTCGCCACCTTCTCCCCGCTCCGCTTTGTTGACGCGAACCGCGCAAGTGCGGCGCGCGCGGGGAGAAGAAAGCTGAGAAGGCGCGACACGTTTCATGCAGGCAGACTCCATTATTCGCACGCGACGATCGCGTGCGTTCGAAGCCTCCCCTTTTGGATCGCCCCTTTTTGTCGTCGCGAACCGCGTAAACACGGCGCGCGAGAGCTTGGGGCCGGCGAGCGCCGTAAAGCGCCTTCGGTATTCCTGCCGCGAGGCTACGCGCCCCGCGTGACGCCTTGCGGCGCTCGCAAGCGGCGTAGAAGAACCTCAGGACCGTGCTTCCGAAACCATCCGCGCAGGCGTTTCTTCCTGTGCTTCCGGTCTCCATTCCAGCCGTCACGAGCGAAGCTCGCCCCTCAAAGAGGGATCGGCGGCGCGTCGTAGTGCGCGCGGACGGTGACCCGAGGCCTCCCGGTATCCATGGCTGCGAACCAAGGACAGCGGGCGCCGCACCCTTTCCTCCTCTGACGACGCCTCGCGAGAGCGGCCCCATGAGGAAAAGGCGATAGGAATATAGTCCGCTATACCTTCAAAGTCAAGATTTTTGTGAGTTCCATCTTCCGGTTGTGGCGAGGAAGCAGCGAACCGGACATTTTTCATCCGGGCACAACCTTCGGGGAACGAAGAATGAAAAATGTCGCGAAGGAAAGGCGAGCTATCCCCTGCCCGCATTGACCTAGGGTGGCCCTATCAGATCGCCGTGGCCGACACCGCCATGCGCGCCAAGCCCTTCGAGGAATGGCGCGCATCGCAAGAGCGGCTGAAAGCCTGCGAGCGCGGCCACACCGTCTATTTCGAAGGCGAGTTCTGGCATGTCGTCTGCTTTGCGGACGCGCATGCCGCGCTGGAATTCAAGAAGGAATGGAACGGCGTCAACTTCGATCCGGCAGATCGCGGCCGGGGTACGCGCTGGGCGGTATGGAAGCGGCCTTATGCCGAGCCGCCGCTGGGCGGCTGGCGGCGCAGATGATCGGGCGGCTCTACAACAAGGCGCGGAAAGAACGCGAGCGCGAGGAGCAGAAAGAGCGCCTGCGTCCGCAATGGGAGCGCTTTATCGCTGAGCAGGAGCGCCACCGCGAATTGCGCGAGCTTTGGGATTCCGACGCGCCGTGGCGCAACACGCGCCGCATCAAATGCGCCTGCGGCAACACCGCCCGCTTCGACATTCCGCAATTTCCGATGACGTTCCAATGCACGAAGTGCGGCGGGAGGCAGACGGTGATTGGGTAATGCCAGTGACCCGAGGAGTTCTCGTACCCTAGATTGCGAACCGGGACAGCGGCCACGGCGCCCTTCCCTACTCAAGCGACGCGCGACAGCAAAAGTACTGTCTGGCGGAGAATGACCTTAAAGCATCTTCGCAAAGTCGCGGTGATCAATGTATTCCTTGAACTTGCGAGTGAAGAGATCAGCTTCGTCTTCAAGGCCACTGACGTTCAGGGCGTGGATCAATCCTTTCCAATGACTTTCGCGCTCGGGATGATCCGCTACGAGCGATCTGTACAGATCAATAGATTTCAAGTTGTCCTGCGCTTCTAAATAAAGATCTGCGAGCTGACGTTTTGCAGCGAATAGCCCAGGAAACGCCCCTAAGACTCGCTCGTGCACCACAATAGCTCGCCGAAGCGGCTTCAATTTTCTCATCACAGGCAATAAAAAACCGCGCGATTTCTGCGATGCTGGCAATTTAGCGCGAGAATTGCTGTAGTAGCCTAAGAGGTCAAACGCTTCGGCGTCTCTGACCGCCTCAAAATGAGCCGCTATCAAGCGAAGTCTGGTGAGATGATCATGAGGAAACTTGTGAAGGGTATCGGAGTAAATTGAGATCGCGTCCTCAACCTTACCCATCACTTTCAGTGTGGCGGCGTAGTCTCGCCACGCCGTGATCTCATCAGGAAACTTTGAAATTATCGCCTTGTGCGTTTCCAACGCATCATCAAAAAACTCCATTTTTCTAAAACCAATCGCGGCTTCTCTCCAAGCGAAAAGATTATCTGAAAAACTAGCTAGTGCCTGTTTATATAAGTTATACGCCTCTTCTTTTTCGCCTCTCTTCCTTAAAGTCGCGGCGTACTCCATCCAGATTTGTACGTCGAACGGGAAGCGCTTTATAACTTCTCGATATAGATCCAGTACAGCTTCCCACTGACGTCTAATGCGCAACTCTTGAATAAGACGCGTTAGCTCTTCCCTTGTGAGTTGATCGTTACTGCCGTCAGCCAGATCAGATGATGTGGGCTGCCCAGTAGATGGCGTATTGCGCACCGAAACTTCTGAGTCGGATCGTATAGATTTTTCAGAAGAAAGGATTCGCGCTACTGAGCTTGCTTTTGGAGAAAGCGTAGCATTGCCTATCCAAGAGCGAGCAAGACTATCTGATTTTGCCTTAAGAACTGAAAAGCACTTCAGGACAAACGAAGTCTCCCGCGCCACATCGCCGACGAATCTAGCCAACTCCAGGGCCGCAAATGGATTCTTTGCAAAGTCGTCCTCATCTAGAACTTGCTGTAGCTGAGGAACGATTCGAGCTTTATTGCCGACGACAATTTGACCACCAATCGTCTCATAAGCGTAGATGAGATAATCACCAAGCGAGACATCAACATCTAGTTGCCGATTGACGGTCAGTAGGCGTGCGTCAACTAACTCAAAATCTTCCACAAAGTAGGAAATACGACCTTGATCATTGGAATATTGATATAGGAATGGACCTTGAGAATTATCTAAACCTCTAAATACAGGCATTACTGCCGAAGGCTTCCTTTCGACGACACGAAGGAAGCCTGCGAGTTTTGCGGCTTTAACATCTGAGATTCTGAGAGATCGGAAAGAATTAATTCCCGCCGAGCCTTTCATCGCAAGAAGCCTTGCTTGCGGTAGAAATCTATTATTATTTGATAAATCTGCCCTGACCAAGTTTGCCCAGGCATCGCATTCAGAGCGTCATAGTTGAGCACGGTCGGAACATTCCAACGCGTTATCGCATCCCGAATGTCCGCGTCATCTAGATATGCCGTGGGCAGGATGATTGCCAGAAGTGCATCTGATAAATCAAATCGATCACTTATCTGGATTTCGATAGTAGATGATCGTTCGTCACCAGCACTACCATCTTTTTTCTGCGCAGGGTTTCTGGACAATTCATGCAATCCCTGAACTTCATACTGACGGTGAGGCACCTCAACATTCTTACGTGATCCGCCAAAAAAATACTCATTGTGATCTTGGTTAAAAGCACCAACTATTTTTCGAACAGTCTCGAAAGACCCGTTCAAAATGAAGTCACTTAGCCTCGAATCTTTGTCGAAGTATTCTTCATACAATTTGGCTGCGAAAGCACCAGAATCGAAAGGCATTACTCGCCGAATTTTCGCAATCTTATCGGGGTGAACTACGAAGACGATTGGCCAGCTGAATTCTAATTGGCCGTTGTTATTCCCATGCGGACGAAATGCAGGTCGCCCGTAGAAAAAATAGAGCAGTTTCTCGTTGAATACTTTGCAGTGCTGAGGTTCTAAGTGATTGCCATCAATTATGTCTTCAAACACAAATGAGCGAGTAATGTGAACGAGAGGTAATCGACCTTCAGCCTCTTTCTGATCATCAATATACTTGCTTAATCTACCTTTTGCTCGTCTATTTTTCTTTTCTTCGTCCGTTGAATCGTTCACCTCACCAACTCCCGCATCGCTTCATCCAGCCCCTCTAACGTGAGCGGATACATACGGTCGGAAAACAGCTGCCGCATCATGCGGATCGATTGCGTGTAGTCCCAGTGCTCGCGCGGCACCGGGTTCAGCCACACCGCGTGATGATAGATGCGCGTCACGCGCTCGATCCACGCCTGCCCCGGCTCCTCGTTCATGTGCTCGACCGAGCCGCCTGGCATCATGATCTCGTAGGGGCTCATGCTCGCGTCGCCGACGAAGATCACCTTGTAGTCGGACGGAAACTTGTGCAGCACGTCCCAGGTCGGCGTGCGCTCCGAGTGCCGCCGCACGTTCTGCTTCCACACGCTCTCGTAGAGGCAGTTGTGGAAGTAGAAGGTCTCGAGGTTCTTGAATTCCGTGCGCGCGGCGGAGAACAGCTCCGAGCACAGCTCGATGTGCCAGTCCATCGAGCCGCCGATGTCGAGGAACAGGAGCACCTTCACGGCGTTGCGCCGCTCCGGCCGCATCTGCACGTCGAGATAGCCGTGGTTCGCGGTCTCGCGGATCGTGCCGGGAAGATCGAGCTCGTCCGGCGAGCCGGTGCGCGCGAATTTGCGAAGGCGCCTGAGCGCGACCTTGATGTTGCGCGTGCCGAGTTCGACCGTGTCGTCGAGATCCTTGAACTCGCGCTTGTCCCAGACTTTCACCGCGCGGTTGTTGCGGTTCTTGTCCTGCCCGATGCGGATACCTTCGGGGTGATAGCCGTAGGCACCGAACGGCGACGTGCCCGCGGTGCCGATCCATTTCGAGCCGCCCTGATGCCGGCCCTTCTGTTCTTTCAGGCGCTCGGCGAGCGTCTCCATGAGCTTGTCCCAGCCCAGCTCCTTGATCTGCGCCTTCTCTTCCTCGGTGAGATATTTTTCGGCGAGCTTGCGGAGCCATTCTTCCGGGATCTGCGCGGTGCCGGCGTTGTCCGACATCAGGTCGAGGCCCTTGAAGACATGGCCGAACACGCGGTCGAATTTGTCGAGATTGCGCTCGTCTTTGACGAGCGTGGCGCGCGACAGGAAATAGAAATCCTCGACGCGCCGGTTCGCGAGATCGGAGTCGCTATTCAGCGCCTCCATCAATGTGAGGTACTCGCGCACCGTGACCGGAAGGCCCGCCGATTTCAGTTCGTTGAAAAACTGGATGAACATTTCAGATTCCGTCGCCGCTCGAATAGGGCTCCCGGGTTGTACGGCGCCGTGCCCGGAGCGCAAGTAGCGCACCCGCGAGCGGTCCGCCGACAGAAGCCAGCGCGCCGAACGCCAGCCATTCCGTCCAGCGCTCGCGCACTTGCGGCTCCGCGATGACGGCCAGCCGATACATATAATAGGCGACCGCGGCACAGAGCAGAGCGATTACCACCGGCACCATCACGTCCCGCACCAGATGAAACCTCGCCCAGCACAGACGATAGGTCAGCGCCAGGCCGAAAAACGCGACAACGCCAAGAGCACTCATCCGCATACCTCTGCGGTCTATTCTGCTCCGTAGTTCTACCGGGAAACGGCGCCCGCGTTAAGGATAGCCGATCTTAAAGCCCGGCTGCGGCGCCGGGACAATGAATAAGTAAGCGGCGGCCCGCTAGAACTGCGCTTATGCCGGTCGAACTCGCCCTCGAATTCTTTGCCTCGCTCGAATCCCTGCCCGAACTCGCGGCGGGCTTCGAGAGCCTGCGCCGCTCCGGACAGTTGGAACGCGCGGCTGGAGAAGCGGAGGTTTTTTCGGGCCGCGAAGCGCTCGACGCGGTCGAGGCGGACTGGCGCGCGATCGAGCGCGAAGGCGCACTTTCCACCCCGTTTCAGTCTTTCGCGGTCGCCGCTGCGTCGTTACCCGCGCATCTCGCGCATGGGCACGAACCGCAGATCATCACTGTCCGCGAGAATAGCGAGACCCGCGCGATCCTGCCGCTGGTGATGACGCCGATGGCGGGCGCGCGCGTGCTGCGCTTCTTCGGCGATCCGCTCATTCAATATGGCGACGCGGTGTTGTCGCGCGCGGGCACGGACGCGCATCTCGTGACCGCGCTGAATGCCGCCGCAACGCTCGGCGCGGACGCCGCACTCTTCCGCAAGGTTCGTAGCGATGCAAAACTCGCGAGCGTGCTCTCGCGCCGCGCGAACGTGTCGCGCGTGGAAGAAGCGCCGTTCGTGGATTTGCGGCGCGACGTTTCGCTTCCATCCCGCGACGCGCGCGAATTGCGCCGGTATCGCCGCAGGCTTGGCGAGCACGGCGAAGTAAAGCTCCACATCACGCGCGGCAGCGACGCGCTGTCCTGCGTGCAGACCGCGCTGGAATTGAAACGCAACTGGCTCGCGGCCAAAGGCTTCGCGTCTTCCGTGATCGGCGACGAGGCATGGGAGTCCGTGCTGACCTCGCTCGTCACGGGACACGCGAACTTGCTCGCCTGCGCACGCCTCGAAGCCGGAGGCAGGCTCGCCGCGATCGAAGTCGCGATCACGCATGGCAAGCGCTGGCACGCCTTCCTCGGCGCGATCGATCCGGCGTTTGCGAAATGCGGTCCGGGCCAGGTGCAGATGGCCGACACCATTGCGCATGCGCGCGCAAACGGCTTCGCCGCCTACGACCTGCTCGCGCCCGCCGACGCCTTCAAGCGCGTGATCGCGACCGGCGCGATTTCGGTCCGCGACCATGCGCTGCCATTTTCGCTACAAGGACAACTCGCAGCCCGCGCGCTCCGCTTCGCGCCGCAGGCGAAATCGCTGCTCGGACGCCTGCCCGCCCCGCTCCGCTCGGCGGCAAAATCGTTGCTGCGTCTGCACTGACTTCATATCCGTTTCTGCTAGACTGACGTTCAGAGGCAGAGGCCGGTCATGAAATCGCAACATCCGCTTTCGTTTGCGCTTGCCGTCGTCCTGTTACTGGCTTCGATCACAGCCAGCGAGGCGCAACGCAAAAATCCTCAATTCCAGAACATCGAGCCGAATTACAATCTGAAAGACCGCAGCGATCCGCGCTACGCGCCGCATCCATCGGGCGGCAATGTCTGGAATTTCAATGAAAGATACCGCGCACGCGCGGCGAGCGGCGAATTCTGGCGCGTGACCAGCGACTGCGCTTCGGCCTGCACCATCGGCTTCGGGCATTTCCCGAAAGACCGCATGTGCATCGCGCGCAACGTGCGGCTCGGCTTCCACCACGGCAACACGCCGGCCGCGACCGCGGTGATGTGGAATTCCTATCCCGCCGCCGTGAAGGCACTGATCAATGCGCGGGGCGGATTGAAGCCCGAATGGCTCTGGATTCCGGCCTCGGCGTTTTACGCGATCGGCTACAAGCCCTGCTGAGCAAGGCGGCGCGTCCACGGATCGTTTTGCCCGCTCGCGCGTTTTCCTCCCTGTCGGGAGGGCCGACGAAGAGGAGGTCACCATGCGCCTCGATCAGGATTTTGAAGACACCGGCCGTGAAACGATTTCCTGGGCCGCGGGTGCCGCGGTGACTGCCGGCATCCTCCTCGCCCTCGCGGCTGCTCAAGCCGCCGGCTTCTAGACCCTATCTTTCGTTCTTATTTTGTTCTATACTGCGATACCTTCGGAATCGGGCCGCGGTACGGGCAACATGGGCCGCTTCAGCTACCTCACCATCGACTTCAACTCGTATTTCGCGAGCGTCGAGCAGCAAATGAATCCTGCGTTGCGCGGGCGTCCGGTCGCGGTCGTGCCGGTGATGTCAGACACCACCAGCGCGATTGCCGCGAGCTATGAAGCCAAAGCCTTCGGCGTGAAGACCGGCACCCGCATCTGGGAAGCCAAGCGCATGTGCCCGGGGCTCGTCCTCGTCCCTGCCCGTCACGAACTTTACGTCGATGTGCACGAGCGGCTCAAAGAAGAAGTACAGAACCATGTGCCGCTGCTTTCCACCGGCTCCATCGACGAATTCACCTGCAAGCTGATCGGCGACGAATGCGAAGCCGCGAACGCACGCCAAATCGCGCGCAACATGAAAGCGGGCATCGCAAAGAACGTCGGCGAATGTCTCAACTCGTCGATCGGGATTGCGCCGACCCGCACGCTCTCGAAAATCGCCTCCGACATGCAGAAGCCGAACGGGCTGACGCTGATCGAGCAAAAAGACCTGCCGCACATTCTCTTTCCGCTGAAACTCACCGACCTCCCCGGCATCGCCGCGAACATGGAAGCCCGGCTGCACAAGGCCGGCGTCACCAGCATCGAGCAACTGATGTCGCTCGAGCCGAAGGCCGCGCGCCATGTATGGGGCTCGGTCGGCGGCGAACGCTATTGGTATGAATTGCACGGCGTCGATGTGCCGAAAGCCGAAGACGGCCGCCGCTCGGTCGGCCACTCGCGTGTGCTTGCACCGAAAATGCGCGGGAAGGACGACGCGCGCTTCGTCGCCCGCTCGCTGCTTTTGAAGTGCGCGACCCGCATCCGCCGCCTCGAACTCGTCGCCGGCGGCTTCGGGCTCGCGGTGCATCCCGAATACGGTAACCGCGAGCCGATCGTGCATGAAAGCAAGATCGCGCCGACGCAGGATTCCTTCACGTTGCTCGAATATCTCGACCAGTTCTGGGACGAGTTGCCCAAGAAGAGCGGCCCGTTCCGCAAGGTTTCGGTCTGGCTCTATCGCCTTTCCGACGAAGGCAAGCGTGCGCGCGATCTCTTCGTCGAGACCCGCGCCGACGGCTTCACCAAGCAGGAAACGCTGTGGCGCTCGATCGACAAGCTGGTCGCGCGCTATGGCCGCGAGACGGTGACCCTCGCCTCGCAAAAGGATCTCGGCCTGCAATATCTCGGCGCGAAGATCGCCTTCACCCGCGTCCCCGACGCGCAGGAATTTCGGGAATAAGAGTTTCGCGAATAAGAATTCCGCTAAAAAATCGCTTTTGAATTTTGTTCCCGCATGAACACGCGTTCATCGCGCGCTGCATAAGTGCGCGCCAATCTGCTTACGCCCACCTTCTCCAAAGTTTAATGCGCCGGGTCTGCATGCCGCGGGAACCGGATGCGCGTTCTGCGCATTCTATTCGCGACTGACGACAAAACCTTCCGGCGCGGCGCGACGAACGCCCGCGCTCGCCCGGAGTGCACGAATGGCGTTCAAACCGCTTCCCTTCCTGCGTGTCTCGCCCGCGATCGTTGCGGCTTTCCTTGCATCCGTGTTGCTGCTGCTCGCGCCCGCGATCTGGAACGGATTTCCGATCCTGTTCTACGACAGCGGCGACTATTTCGCGCGCGTGCTCGACGGCGTGCTGAACAACGGCCGCTCTATTGTCTATGGCGCGGTGATGACGGGACTGCGCTATCCCTATTTCTGGCCGCTCGCGATCCTGCAATGCGCCCTCACCGCCTGGACGATCTATCTCGTTTTGCGCACGCACGGGCTCGCAAAACGCCCCGTTGCGCTCCCGCTCGCGCTCGTCGGCGTGATCGCGGCCCTATCCGCGCTGACCGCGCTCGCCTGGGTCGCAAGCATGCTGATGCCGGATCTGTTCGCGGCCCTCGGCGTGCTCGCGCTTTATCTGCTTCTGCGCAAACGCGGCGAACTCGGCCGCTTCGAGCGCTACGGCCTCGTCGCGCTGATTGCGTTCTCGGCGGCAGGCCACAACGCGACACTTGCGGTCGTGGTCGCGCTGTTCGCGGTTGCGATTGCGCTGCATTTCTGGCGGCGGCTGCTCATCCCGCGCGCGGCGCTGAAGCAGGCAGCCTGCGCGGTCGTACTCACTGCATTTCTGGTGCCTTCCGCCGGGTATATTTTCGCGGGCAACTTCGCCTGGACGCCGGGCGGCGCCGGTTTCATTTTCAGCCGTCTGGTGCAGGACGGCATTGCGCAGCGTTATCTTGCGGACAACTGCCCCGATCCGAAGCTGAAGCTCTGCGAAGTGCGTCACGCGCTTCCCGACAAGGCCGACGATTTCCTGTGGCATCAGGGCGACCGCGGGCCGTTCGCGCATATCGGCGGCTTCGAAGGCGGCGCCGACGAGATGAAGCGTATTGCGCTCGAGAGTCTCGTTCAGTATCCGCTGATGCATGCCGTGACCGCGTTCACGTCGACGCTCGAACAACTTGTCAGCGTCGGCACCGGCGACGGCGTGGTGCAGGACATCGGCTACACTTACGGCGTGCTCGAAGACAAGGCGCCCGAGATGACGCTCGCGATTGCCGCGTCACAGCAGAAGCGCGGCAAGCTCGAACCGTTGTTCGAAAAGCTGAACTATATCCACGAGCCGGTGACGCTCGGCGCGATCGCGTTCCTGCCGATTCTGCTTCTGCTCGCATGGCGGCGCGGATCAATGCGCGACACCGACTGGCTGGCCGCGACCGTGATCCTCGCGCTGCTCGCGAATGCTTTCGTAACAGGCGTGTTGTCGAACCCACATGACCGCTATGGCGCGCGGCTGGCATGGACCGCGCCGCTGGTCTGGAGCGCAATCTTTGCGCACTTCCTGGTGACGAGCGGCATCTGGCGCGAACGTCTCGCGCGCGCATTCGCGCGGAGCGAAATCCTGCCGAAGGCGGCGCCGGTAAAGTTATCGTCGCGAAAGAACGAGCGCTAGCTACGCGCAATCGTATCGAGCACGTCGGTAAGTTCTTCCGGTGCGGTGACGTGCGGCGAGTGGCTCGCGTCCATCTCGAAATACTGCCAGCCCTCCCTCTGCGCGCGTTCCGCGAAAGGCCGGAACGGATCGCCGGGATTGTGCCGCTTCGCGTAAATATAAGCGCGCGGCATTTGCGGCTCGCCGTTTTCGAGCACCAGCGGTTCCTGAAAACACGCGAGCGGCTGATGCACGCGGCGTGGCGTGATCCAGTCGATGTCGCGTTGCGAAGTGTCCGGTGGCGGCGGCGACGGCGGCAGCTTCCAGCCGTCCACGACGCCCGCAAGACGTCGCTCGCGCTCTTCCGGGGTCACGAGATCGAACACGCCCTCGCCGTGACGCGGCACGAAGGCGTCGAGATAGACGAGCTTGGAAATCCGTTCGGCTGCGAGATCGGCAACACCGGTCGCGACCATGCCGCCGTAAGAATGGCCGATCAGGATTGCGTCGCGCACGTCTTCCATCTGCAGGACCATGAGCATGTCCTGCACATGGCTCTCGAGACCGATCGCGGACGACGCAAGATGCACGCGCTCGCCGAGGCCGGTGTAGGTCGGCGTGATCAGCTCGTGGCCTTTCGCGCGCATCAAGGGATGCATCTTCTTCCACACCCAGCCCGCGGACCAGGCGCCATGCGCGACGATGAAGGTGGCCACTTCGCTCTCCCTTAAACCCCGAGCTTCTTCTGCAGGCTCGAACTTGTCGTCGTGTACTGGAACACGAGGCGCTTGTCCGGGTAAATGATCTTATGCGCGGCCTGCGACATCAGCGCGGCCTCGTGGAAGCCCGAGAGAATCAGCTTCAGCTTGCCCGGATAATAATTGATGTCGCCGATCGCAAACACGCCGGGCATGCTGGTTTCGAACTTCTCGGTATCGACCACGATCCGTTCCTGATCGAGCGTGAAGCCCCAGGTGCCGACCGGACCGAGCTTGATGGTCAACCCGAAGAAGGGAAGCAGCGCATCGGCTTCGATATCGAAGGTGGAATTGTCGTCGCGCCGCGCGATCACTTTCGTAAGTTGGCCGTTCGCGCCTTCGAGGCCGTGGAGCTGGCCGAGCAGGAAGTCGATTTTCTTTTCCGCGACCAGCGCTTTCATTTTATTCACGCTGTCGGGCGCTGCGCGGAACGCATCGCGGCGATGCAGAAGCGTCAACTTCTTCGCGAGCGGCGCGAGATTGAGCGTCCAGTCGAGCGCGCTGTCGCCGCCGCCCGCGATCACGATGTTCTTGCCGCGGAACGCCTCCATCGAGCGCACGAGATAAAACACCGACTTGTTCTCGTATTGCTCGATGCCGGGAAGCGGCGGCTTCTTGGATTCGAACGAACCGCCGCCGGCCGCGATCACCACGACTTTGGCTTCGATGATGCCGCCGATGTCGGTCTTGAGCCGGAAGCCGCCGTCGATCTTTTCCAGCGTCTCGACGCGCGCGCCATATTCGAAGGTCGGGCCGAACGGCTTGATCTGCTCCTGCAGATTTTTCACGAGCTGCGCGCCGGTCACCATCGGTAGGCCCGGAATGTCGTAGATCGGCTTCTCCGGATAAAGCTCCGCGCATTGCCCGCCCGGCTTGTCCAGAATGTCGATGACATGGGACTTGATGTCGACGAGGCCGAGCTCGAAGACCGCGAAGAGCCCGACCGGCCCCGCGCCGATGATGACGGCATCCGTTTTGACGATTTCGCTCATATTCCCCGGATTTCGTTGTGGTACGTGCAGAAAGCTGCCCGGATATAGAGCCAGCCACCGATGAATCGCAACTTTCGCGGGGCGCATGGCTGCCCGCGGCGAGCACGGCCGCCGATCACATTGCCGCGACGATGCTTGTGCGCTGACCACGGGCCATGAAATCCTGCACGCGGGGACCGAAGTGAAGAAAACCAACCGGCATGGTTCGCGGACAGGGTGGCGCAGCTTTCTGCTGCTCGCCTTCCTGTTTCTGATTTGCGCGCCCGCTCGCGCCCAGGAATATATCCACGAGGATTTGCGCGTGCCCATGCCGCTCGCTGGCCCGCGCGGATTGCAAGCGCTGTTCGTCCGGCCCGCCGAACCCGGCCGCTATCCGCTCGTCGTCTTCAGCCACGGCACGCCGCGCGATGCCGAAGCACGGCTGAAGATGTCACCTTATGGTTCGCTCCCCGTCGCGATGGAATTCGTGCGCCGCGGCTACGCGGTCGCGATCGTGATGCGCCGCGGCTACGGCACTTCGGGCGGAGAATATGCCGAAGGCGTGGCCTGCGCGCTTGACGGGAATTTTACCGCGTCGGGCCTGATCGCAGCGGGCGACATTCGTGCCGCCTTCGATTATTTCTCGAAGCGCCCCGATGTCGATCCGAAAATCATGATCGCAGCCGGCGAGTCGGCAGGCGGTTTCAGTTCGATCGCGCTGTCTTCGGTGGCGCCGCAAGGACTCGTCGCGGTCATCAGTTTCGCGGGCGGCCGCGGCTCGACCGGGCCGTATCAAATCTGCCAGCAAGAAAAACTGTTCGCGGCTTTTGCGAACTACGGCAAGACCTCGCGCGTGCCGACGCTCTGGATTTACGCGGCCAACGACAACTTCTTCGAGCCGCGTGTGGCGAGGCGTTTTTATGAGTCCTTCACCGGCACCGGCGGCATGGCTGAATTCATCGCGCATCCCGCACATGGCGAGAACGGACACAATCTCGTCTATCGCGGAATTTCGCTCTGGACGCCTTACGTCGACGACTTCCTGAAGAAGCACAATCTTCCGCGCCGCGCGGTGCTCCTGCCGCTGAAAGTTTCGGTGCTGCCGGCGCCGCCCAATCTCAGCCAGAGCGGACTGCGATCGTTCCAGGATTTTCTCCGCGCGGGCCCGAACAAGGCTTTCGCGGTTTCGCCGAGCGGCGCCTATGGCTGGCGCGCGGGACAGAATACGAAAGACGACGCGATCGGCGACGCGTTTCGCAATTGCAGGAAATACGCGAGCGACTGCGCGCTCTATATCGTCAACGACGAGGTCGCGACGCGCGTCAGCCCTGCTGCTCCGGGGTCGTCACGATAAGGCCGTCGAGTTCGTCGGTGACCTTGATCTGGCACGACAGCCGCGAGTTCGGCCGCACGTCGAAGGCGAAGTCGAGCATGTCTTCTTCCATCGGCGCGGGCTTGCCGACTTTCTCCATCCACGCCTCGTCGACATGCACGTGACAGGTAGCGCAGGAGCACGCGCCACCGCACTCGGCTTCGATGCCGGGAATGCCGTTGCGGATCGCATTTTCCATGACGGTGCTGCCGACTTCGGCGTCCACCGTGCGGCTGGTGCCGTCGTGTTCGATGTAGGTGATTTTGGGCATATCGTGCTTGCGGATGAAAAGGCGGGGCGGAACGGGCCGCCTCTATATAATGTGAAATCGGGAAATGCGAGGGCTTGCGCGGAGCGGCAGATCGCCCATGCGCGGGCCGGGCGCTAAGCCGCGAGCCGGTCCGCTTCGCGGCTGGCATCCGCCGCGAGTTGCAGGAGCCGGGCAAGCGAATCCGCTTCGCCGAGTTCGACCGACTCCGCGGCTTTCGCAAGCTCGAACGCGCCGATGCCGAGGGCTGCACCTTTGAGCGTATGCGCGGCCGCCGAGCGTGTCTCCGCATTCGCGCTACCGATAATCGAGACGAGGTTCGCGACCTGTCCTGCGAACAGCCGCAGCACTTCGCGCTTCAGGGCGCTATCGCCGAAGGTAGCGGTTTCCAGATGTTCGAGATCGATCGCCGTCATCGCACAGGATGATGCAACGCCGCCGGTAAACAGCCTCTCAAGACTTCTGTGGCTTGCGCCGTTTTGCCGGGTCGAAGCCGAGCACCCGGTAGCCCTCGTCGGTCAGCCGGCAGACCAGCCAGTCCGGGTGGATGGGGTTTTTGCTCCAGGGTTCCGCCCAGCCGTGCTGGATACAGGCCCGGATCGTGACCTTGGGAATTTCCTGACCGACTTCGTCGAATAAAGGCAGCTTTCCGCCGGGCTGGTCGATGCCGCGCTGAAGGTATCGCCGCTGCGCGTCGGAACCCCCGGCATCGCTATGCCAGGGCTTGGGGCCTTGCTCTTTGGGCCATTTCCCCCGCGCCATTGCTCAATCCGTATGGTGAACAAGACGTTAAGCCGTTAACGATGTTTCTAGTCCGGGCCGGATTACCGTTCCATTTTCACACAGCCGCGCGGTAAGATACCGCAAGCGGTGGACCGGAGTCCCGGCCGGCCGGCATTTCTTTTGAATTTGAAAGAAATTGCCGCCTCGGGGCCCAATGAGCGTGGTCCTGTTTGAGTGAATTTCCGGCCCGAGCGGCATGTTGCCGGTCGCGGTATCGAGTACGGACCGGAGGCAAGAAGTGAAGAACAAGAAATCCCAAGACCCGACCGAGGCAGCGCTGTCCGCGATCGAGGATGCGTTGAACATCGGCGGCGACGTGCCGAATGTGACGCCGCCCGCGCCGCAGCCGCGCGTAGAAGCGCCGCGCGCGCAGCAGGCCGAACCGGCCGGCGATATTTTTGCGCAGCGCTCCCGCGGCACCCGCGAGCGCCTGCCCCGTCCCGCTGCGAACGACGACCGCCAATCCGTCGGCCAGATCTTGCAGGCGTTGCATCGCCGTCCTTCCGGCGCTCCGATTCTGATCGCGCTCTTGTTCTCGATCATCTGGATCATCGGCGGCGCTGCAATCGCCGCAACCCAGTATCGCGGTGCCGACGGCGCCGTCATGCGGCTTTCCGAAATCGCGAGCCAGCCGACCTTCCTTCCGAGCCTCGCCGCGATCTTCCTGCCGCCGCTTCTGTTTTTCATGACGGCGATGCTGATCCGCCGCTCGCAGGAAATGCGCCATATCTCGCGCGCAATGACGGAAGTCACGCTGCGCCTCGCCGAACCCGAAGGCGTCTCGACCGACGCGATCGTGTCGGTCGGCCAGGCGATCCGGCGCGAAGTCGCGGCGTTGGGCGACGGCATCGAACGCGCGGTCGCCCGCGCGTCGGAACTGGAATCCATGGTTCGCGGCGAAGTCGTGACGCTGGAGCGCGCGTATGACGAGAACGAAAATCGCGTGCGCTCGCTCCTGACCGAACTGCACACCGAGCGCGATGCCGTCATCGGCCATGCGACCCAGTTGCGCGAGGCCGTGGCGAACGCGCACGAAGCCTTCGCTTTCGACGTCCAGAACATCGCCGACCGCGTTTCCAGCGCGCTCGACAACGTCACCGGCCGCATCACCGACAACATCCTGTTGCGCGCGGAAGAAGCGCGCGATCAGTTGTCCGAATCCGGCAATTCGATCATCGAAAGCTTCACCGAAAAGAGCGCGGAAGCGACCGAGCGTCTGACGGACGCGGGCAAACTGATCGTGGAAAGCCTTTCCGGCCGCAGCGCCGAGGCGACCCAGCGCCTGACCGAAGTCGGCGTGCAGATCGCGAAAGCCATCGCCGACCGCAACGAGAAGGTCTCCGAGGAGCTGGCGCAGTCCACCACCGATATGCACGCGAGACTCGCGGAGCGTGCGGCCGGCATCTCGAAGATGATCGCAGAAAGCGGCCAGACCTTCGAGAATACGATCGGCCAGCAGTTGCAGAATCTTGCCAACACCGTACTGAACCACGGCAACGAGATCGCCTCGCGCGTCTCCGCCGACGCCGGCGCACTCAGCACCAAGATCACCGAGAACATCCAGACTTTCGAAACCACCGTGAAGGTCCACGGCGCCAATATCGCCAGCGAGATCAAGAGCACGATCGCCGGCATCACGGAAGCGTCGCGTGACAGCCTTGCCGCGCTCGATCAGCACGTCGCCGCCAAGGCCGGTGAGGTCACCAGCCAGATCGACGAGCGCATTTCGCGCATCGAGACCACGCTCGACGAACGCGCCAAGAACCTCAACGAGGCGCTCGCGACCCGCACGCTCGATTTTGCCAAGACGATCACCGACGGCTCCAAGGCCGCGACCGACGCGGTCGATCAAAGCGTAACCGGCATGGGCGAATACTTCTCGGCGAAGACCGCGGAGATGGCCGCGACCCTTTCCGAACGCGCGTCGAAGATCGACGAGACGCTCGGCAACCGCGCCATGCAGCTGACCGAAACGCTCGACACGCGCGTCAACAAGTTCGAGGAACTTATCGTCAACCGCCTCGAGACGGTGACGAGTTCGATCGAGCAGAGGAGCCTGGCCTCGGCCGACCTTCTGGTCGAGCGTGTCAACGCCGTGAATGAGAATATTCGTGCGACCGCCGAGGAGGTCGAAAAACGCATCGGCGATACCTCGCAACAAACGCAGAAGAATCTCAACGAACTCGCCGACGGCATTACCAAGAACTTCATCGAGCGGGTCAACAACATCACCGGCGCGCACGAAACGCTGCGCGCGGAAGTGCGCGACATCATCGCCGAACTGGGCCAGACCCACAGCCTGTTGCAGGCGGCGATCGATACCGCTTCCTCCACGCTCGGTCCGATCGAAAGCCGTGTCGCGGAGAAGGTGCAGACTTTCCATCAGACGCTGGAAAACACGATCAACGCCACGCGCTCGACCGCCGAGCGCATGGATCACCAGATCCGCGAATTGAACGAGTCGTCGAACGGCGTGCTGCGCGACGTTTCCAACCTCACGCTGCGCTTCGAGGAGCAGGTCCGGCTCGTCGCCTCGACCACGGAATCGCTCAACGAAACGCATCGCCGGATCGACCAGGGTCTCGAGAACCGCAAGACTGCGATCACGCAGATCACCGACCTGCTTTCCGAGCGCACCAATGAACTCGAGGAACGGCTCACCCGCTTCAACAAGATGCTGGGCGACACCTTCGAGCACGCGCAAGGCAAGGCGCAGGACGTCGCCCGCATGGTCGCGGAATCCACCGCCGGCGCGACCCAGTCGATCGCGCGTCAGTATGAACTGATCCGCTCCTCTTCCACCGAAGAGCGCGAGCGCACCAACGTCGCGCTCAAAGACACCTACGAAGAAGCGATGCGCTCGGTGAACGCGATGTTCGCGGAAACCAATTCGCGCTTCCTGGAAGCTTCGCGCGACCTGCGCGAGATTTCGGACGACATCCAGCGCACGCTCGACAGCACGCGCGAGGAAATTCGCCGTACCGCATTCGAGCTTCCGACCGAAACCCGGGAAAGCGCGAACGCGATGCGACGCGTCGTGGCCGACCAGATCAAGGCGCTCTCCGAACTCAACGACATCGTTGCGCGCCACGGCCGCAATTCGGAAGCCGCGCCTGCGCAGCTCGGCTATCGCGAGGAAGAACTCGCCGCGGTCGGCGGACGCTCCGCCCCGCGCAACGCGCTGCCGCGCCCGGCCTATAACGAGGCCGACGACCTGCCGCCGGCCCCGCCCGCGCGCCGCGACCCCGCTCCGGAGCCGCGCCGCCCCGCCCGGACGCCCGACCGCAGCGCGCGCTTCGACGAAGCGCTGAACAAGAAGGCGCGCCAGCCCGAACCGGAACCCGAAGACATCACCACCGGCATCGAGTCGCTCGACTCGCTTTCGATCGACATCGCGCGGATGATCGACCATGACGCGGCTGCCGAATCCTGGGAGCGCTTCAAGCGCGGCGAGCGCGGCGTGTTCAACCGCCGCCTCTACACCACCGCCGGCCAGAAAGCGTTCGAGGATATTCGCAAGAAGTATCGCCGCAGCGCCGAGTTCCGCGAGACTGTCGACCGTTATATCGACGAATTCGAGAAACTGCTCGAGCAGGTGTCGCGCGACGAACGCGGCCAGGCGCTGACCAAGACCTACCTCACCTCGGATACCGGCAAGGTCTATACGCTCCTGGCCCATGCCGCGGGCCGTCTCGGCTAAACCGACGGGAACGAAAAAGAAAAAGCCCGCGAGCAATCGCGGGCTTTTTTTATTTCTATGCGGCGGTCTTCAGATCCGGCGCGAGGTCCACTTCACCATTTGCACCAGCACGTCGGAGAACGCCTGATCGAGCGCAAGCGTCGCCGCCTGCCCGCTGGTGCCGCTCGCGGCGACCCGCGACATCAACACGGTGCCCGCGGCGATGCGCCCGCCGCGCTGATAGACGATCTTGACGGAAAGCTCGACCACCGCTTCCGGGCTTTCGCTGGCGACGATGCCGAACTGCCGGATGTCGATCACGAGCAGATAGTCGGCGTTGACGCGGTCCTGAGTCTTGGCGACCGCGCGGATACGGCTCGAGTTTTCGAAGGATTGCACGATGCGCGCCTGCATCAGCTTCGGCAGGCGATCGACCCATTGCGCGTCGGGAAGATACGCGACCTCACCCGGCGTCGGCGAAATGACGATCTTTTCGGTATCGAGGATCTGGAGCGCGGTCGGCTGCTCGATCGCGAGCAGGCCGCGCGCGCGCGGCGGCAGCACGCCGAAATTCCGTGGCGCGGACAGATCGAAGGTCGGCGTCGGATTGTTGCCGGTGCCGATCAGGCCGCCGAGCACACCGCTGCCGCCGCAGCCCGCGAGCGAAAGCGCGAGCGCAATCCCGAGCGCGGCCCGTGCCGCGTTCCCTGCCTTCGACTTCAACTCTTTACCCAGCCCCAACTGCAAATGCCTTCTTCGTGAACGATCGTATTCTTATCGATTGTATTGCGGCACGGTGCCGCCGTTATTGAACAGAAACTGCCGCGGATTGCGCTCGATATTGCGCACCAGCCGGTCGATTTCCCCAACTGCGCGGCGCGCGTCCGAGGCAAGCGAGCGGTATTCGTTGAGCGTCGGCCCCGCATTGTTGGAAAGGTTGTCGGCGGCCTTGCGGATCGATTCGGCCGCCGCCTGCACCTCGAGCAGCGTGTCGTTGGAGCGCGTGGCCAGCACGCGCGAAACGTCGCTCAGGTCCTTCATGATCTGCGAGAAGCGTTGCTCGTTGGTTTCGACCAGCTTGTCGAGGCGCTGCATCAGCTTGGCGGCCGCCTGGAAGGCGTCCGTGGTCGGCTCGGCGACCAGCCGCGGCGGACGGTCGCCCTGTTTGGTCGCCATCAGCATGGAGGCTTTGGGATCGCCGCCGGTGAGCGCGACCGAAGCGACGCCGGTAAGCCCCTGATATTCGAGCGTGACTTTGGTGTCCGTCCGCACCGGGGTGCTCTTGTTGACCTCGATGATCGCGACCACGGCGCGCGGGATATCCGGAACCAGCGCCAGACTGCGAACTTCGCCGACACGGATGCCGTTGAAGTTCACGGTCGCGCCGGTGCGCAAGCCCGCCACCGGACCGTCGAAATAGATCTCGTATTGCGCCTTGGCTTCGCCGGTTCCCAGCCGCTGGAACCACCAGACGAACGTGAAAATGCCGACGACCACGGCCAGCGTGAAGACGCCGATCAGCACATAATTGGCGCGCGTTTCCATGCCGTTTCCTAAGCCTTCTTCCCGTCCAACCGGCTGGAAGCCCGCTTTCCGTGGAAATAAGCCCTCAGCCAGGGGTGATCGGATTTTAGCATGTCCCCGATCGGCCCCGTCGCAATGACTTTCCCGTCGGCGAGAGCCGCGATCCGGTCACATGCGTTGTGAAGGCTGTCGAGGTCGTGGGTTACCATGAATACGGTGAGCCCCAAAGTCTGCTGCAGCGCCTTGATCAGGTCGTCGAATTCGCCTGCGGAAATGGGGTCGAGACCGGAGGTCGGCTCGTCCAGGAACACGATTTCGGGGTCGAGCACCAGCGACCGGGCGAGCGCCGCGCGCTTCACCATGCCGCCGGAGAGCTGGGACGGATACTTCTCGGCGACGAAAGCGGGCAAGCCCACCATTTCGAGCTTCGCGATCGCGATCTCGTCCATCAGCCGCTGCGAAAGATTGAGATATTCCCGGAGCGGGAACTGAATGTTCTGCCGGACAGTGAGCGACGAGAACAGCGCGCCATGCTGGAACAGCACGCCCCAGCGCCGCTCGATGGCATGCAGTTCCTCTTCGCTGAGGCGGTCGACGTCGTGGCCAAAGACTTCGATCGTTCCCTTCTGCTTCTTCACCAGCCCGATGATGGTGCGCATGAGCACCGACTTGCCGCCGCCCGACGCGCCGACGAAGCCGAGGATTTCTCCCTGCTTCACATCGAGATCGAGCCCTTTCAGCACGGCATGCGAGCCGAACGACACCCAGACGTCGCGAACGCGAATAATCGGGTAGTTGTTCGGGACCTTGGACGGCTTGCGTGCCGCCTGCGTTTGATTGCCGACTTCCGCCATCACGCTCACCAGTCGATGCTCGCAAAAAAGATGGCGAAGAAGCCGTCCAGCACGATCACGAGAAAGATGGATTTAACGACCGAAGCGGTGGTGTGCTCGCCGAGCGACTCGGCGCTGCCCTGAACCCGCAGGCCCTCGACGCAGGCGACGAGCGCGATCACAGCGCCCATGAACGGCGCCTTGATCATGCCGACCCAGAAGGTCGACCAGGAGATCGCATCGCGCAGCCGTTCGGCGAAAATTTCCGGCGTGAAGCCGCCGTAGAGCCAGGCCGTTACCATGCCGCCGAACAGCGCCGCCATGCTGCCGATAAAGGTGAGCAACGGCAGCGCGATGATCAGCGCGATCATGCGCGGCAGGATCAGGATTTCCATCGGATCGCGGCCCATGACCCGCAATGCGTCGACTTCCTCGCGCATTTTCATGGAACCGAGTTCGGCGGTGTAGGCGCTGCCCGACCGGCCTGCGAGCATGATCGACGTGATCAGCACACCGACCTCGCGCAGCACGAGGATGCCGACCATGTCGACCACGAAAGTTTCCGCGCCGAACTTGCGGAAATGGAAAATGCCTTGCTGCGCGAGAATGCCGCCGATCAGGAACAGGATCAGCACGATGATGGGAATGGATCGGAAGCCCGCCCTGTCCATCTGGTTCACGACGGACGTGAAGCGGAAGGTCCAGGGCCGAACGAGCACGCGGCCCATGGTGACGACCGCCGCACCCAGGAATTGGACGAACTCGGCGGAATCCTTCACGAAGCCGACGACCATTTCGCAGACATAGCCGAGCGTATCCTCGACCGCGTTGTGATCGCGCTGCTCTTCCGCGTCCTTACCGGTGTTGGTCTGCTTCACCTCTTCCAGCAGAACTTTGTAGCGCGGATCGAGACCGACGATTTCGGCCTTCGCGCCCTTGCCCTCGAAATCGCGCCGCATCCGCTCGAGCAGCCAGGCACCCGCGGTGTCGAGTTGCTCGATATGGCTTGCGTCGATCGAGACCGCGGCGGATTTGGCGCGCTTGGTTTCGAGATCGACCACGAGACGTTCGATCTGGCCGGCAAACGACGAAATCCACCGGCCCGCCGCCTCGAGGACGAGCTTGCCGGCTTCTTCCTTCCGGTTCAGGGAAACGGCCTGTGCTGCCAAAACGCTACTCTCCAACCCGCTGACGCCGGCCCGCTGCCGGGCTCTCTTTTGGCTGCTAGAACCTACCACAGGGCCATCGTGAAGCCGGACGGGCCCCTGAAGGTTCCAGGAGAGAGTGACATTTATGCCGCGCCGCTTGGGGTTCCGGGTCGAGAAATGGCCGATTTCCGGGGCCTTCACCATCAGCCGCGGGGCGAAAACCGAAGCCACTGTAATCGTCGTGGAAATTTCGGACGGAACCCGCGCCGGAAGAGGCGAATGCGTGCCCTATGCCCGCTACGGTGAGTCGCCCGAAAGCGTGGCCGGTCAGATCGAAGAACTGGCGGCCGAGATCGCGAACGGCATGGACCGGCAGGCGCTACAAGCAAGATTGTCCGCAGGCGCGGCACGCAATGCCATCGACTGCGCGCTCTGGGACCTGGAAGCGAAGCATTCGGGCAAGCGCGTGACGGCGCTCGCGAGCCTTGCCGCACCCGCCCCCGTCATCACCGCCTATACGCTCAGCCTCGATACGCCGGAAAAAATGGCGGCGGCGGCAAAGCAGGCTGCGCGGCCCGTATTGAAACTGAAATTCGGCGCAAGCGGAGATGTCGAACGCCTGCGCGCGGTGCGCGAAGCCGCACCGGCCGCGAAACTCATCGTCGATGCCAACGAAGGCTGGAGCCGCGCGAACCTCGAAGAAAATCTGCGCGCCTGTGCGGAAATGAACGTCGCCCTGATCGAACAGCCGCTGCCCGCCGCGGAAGACGATCTCCTGCGCGGCATGGCGCGTTCGGTCCCGATCTGCGCCGACGAGAGCTTTCATGACCGCGCGAGCTTCGCGAAGATCGAAGGCAAATACGACGCGGTGAACATCAAGCTCGACAAGACCGGCGGGCTGACCGAAGCGCTCCTTGCCGCCGATGAAGCGCGGGCGCGCGGTCTGCAAATCATGATCGGCTGCATGGTCTCGACGTCGCTCAGCATGGCGCCCGCATTGCTGCTTGCAAACCGCGCGGCCTTCGTCGATCTCGACGGGCCGTTGTTGCTCGCGAAAGACCGCGAGCACGCACTTCGCTACGAGGGTTCGACCGTCTTCCCGCCCGAGCCCTCGCTTTGGGGCTGAACGAGCGCGATGAGCGCGAGCACGCAGCCGAGCGCTGCGATCAGCGACGAGCCGAGAAACGCATAAGCGCCATAGTGCGCGTAGAGCGGCCCCGCCGCGAAGGTCGCAAGCAGCATCGCGATGCTCACGGCGGTTGAGGAAAATGCCTGTGCCCGCCCCTGCGCGCCCGCGCCGCCGCTGTCGCCCGCGATCGAAACCATGCCGAGGAATGTCGCGGTGAAGGTGAAGGCATGCATCATCATCAGCGGCACGAGCAGCATCTGCGGCGGGTCGAGCGCGGTCAGCGCGAAGCGGATGATCGACGAAGCGCCGCCGAGCAGGATCAAACCGATCGGCGAGAAGCGCCGGAGCATCACGGTCGCGAAATAGAACACGACGACTTCGGCTGCGACGCCTGCGCCCCACAGAAATCCGACAAAGCTCGACGAGATGCCGCTCGCGCGCCAATGCACCGAGCCGAAAGTGTAGATCGCGGCATGGCTCGCCTGCACCAGCGCCGCGGCGAAGACCGCGAGCAATACACGCGCGCCGAGTTTCGGCGGCTTTGCGGATTCCTCCGCCGGAGGTTTCTTAAGTCTCGGCAGAAATTGTACCGAGACCGTGTAAAGCACGAGCGCTGCCGCGATCAGCCACACTACCGACGACGGCGGCAGCACTTCGAGCGCGACTCCTAGCCCGATATTGGCCGCGATGAAGGATACCGAACCCCACAGCCTCGCGCGGCCGTAATCGACCCCGCGCTCGCGCGCGAGCCGCTGCCCGAAGGCATCGGTCAGTGGAAATGCCGGCCCCCAGAATAAGGTCGCCAATCCCACAAGAATGAGCACCGCCGCTGTTCCCGGGATCAACGACATCAGTGCGAAGGCGATTGCGCCGCCGACGCCGAGCACCGCCAGAAATCGCCGGGGGCGGCCCGAGCGGTCCGAAAGAATTCCCGCTACCGGATTGGCGAGTAGCCGGACCCCTATCGGGATACCGATGGCGATGCCGATAGCTTCCGGCGACAGGCCGAGCGACGCCAGAAACACGGGAAAGAACGGCAAGTAGAAGCCGGGCGCCGCGAACATCGCGGCATAGACCACGGCAAGCGTCACGGCACCGGTGGAACCGCGCGAAGGGGTGCGGACAGGCGGGGAATCAGACAATGGTTATCTTTCGTAAGGAATTAGTCGTTCATCCTGACGCCGAGGCACGCGCCTTCTAGCCGATCCCGGTCCAATATGCCGCTCCCGCCTACCAGCCAGCCGATTTCGGAGACCGACTACGAGGCGATCGAAGCCGCGGTCAAAGAAACTGCGCGCGGCCGCTGGTTTCTCGAGGAATACGCGCAACGCAACCGCAGCGCCGACACGCGGCTGGTGCTCGACGCGATCCAGCGGCTGCAGCGCACGGTGTTCGGCGCTGAACCGGCGCCCGCTTCCGCCCCCCAGACTCCTACAGCGGCGCACGACCTCGACGAGATCGAACGCGCCGCCGAGGCGACGCGCAGCGCGCTTTCCGAAATCGACGCCGCGCAGCAACGCGACGGCGACCTCGGCCAGGAACTCCATCACATCGTTGCCGTTTCCGCGCAGGCGGTCTCCGGCGTACTCTCCGACGCCGACCGCATTGCCGAGATTTCGGCGACCATGCGCGCGCAAGGCGCCGACGGCTATATCTGCGACCAGCTTGACGGCCTGACCGAACACATCAACACGGCCTGCGTGTTTCAGGATCTCACCGGCCAGCGCACGCAGAAAGTCGTGGCGGCGTTGCGGCTGCTCGAAGAGCGCGTGCATCAACTCGTGAAACTCTGGCAGGCGGAAAGTCCGGCACAGGCGCCGGCAGCGGATGCGCTTCTGAGCGGTCCGGCGCGCGAAGGCGAAGGCTTGATGCAGGATCAAGTCGACGAACTACTTTCGATCGACGAGAACCACGATATTTTCTGGGAAGAGAACGCGCCGGCGGCAGTTGCTGCGCAGGTCGAAACGCAAACGGCGCCGCGGAAAGCGGTGCCGCCAAAGCCGGATGAGCGCTCCGGAATTGAAAAGCTCACACCGGAAGAACGGCTCGCGCTTTTCTCGTAGGCGCTATTGCGCGTTCCCGGTACAGAATTCCTTCAAAATCCTGCAGTCGGTGCCGCCGTCGTTACGGCAATTCGCGAGCGAACGCCGCGTGCGTTCCGCCGCGTTATAGCCCGACACCCAGTTCACGACGACGTTCTTTGGATCCTCGTTACGCGCGACCGCGACGCAGACGTTCTGGAACACGCGCACGATCTGGCAGCCTTTGCCGTATTTCTTGCATTCCTCGATCGCGCGATCCTGCGCGATGTCGATGGTGGCAAAGCTCGCCGAATAACCCCACGCGCCTTCCGGCGAAAGCGCGAGCGCGCCGAACTGGCCCTGCGCCTGCGCGCCGGAAGCCGAGCCGAGGACGACCAAAAATCCCAAAACGAACAGGAGCTGTTTCAAACCGAAGCGGGTCATTGCCTTCCCCATGTGGTGATTTCCAAGGGGAGCCTAATTCCGCGCGCAAAAACCCGCAATCGGATGCCGGATCAATAGCCGGTGATCGCGCGCGCAAATACTTCCGGGTCGGCATTGCCGCCGGAAAGCACCGCGACCGCGACCTTGCCCTTTACCTCGATTTTTCCCGACAGGATTGCCGCGAGCGCCACCGCCCCGCCCGGCTCGACCACGAGCTTCAGTTCCCGGAACGCGAAGGCCATCGCGGAGAGCACCTCTTCGTCGCTCGCGGAGACGCCTTCGCCCGAAAGCCGCTTTGTAATCTCGAAGGTAAGCTTGCCCGGATCGGCCATCAGCAGCGCGTCACAGATCGACCCGGTCACCCGATCGTTCTTCTCGCGCTTGCCAGACTTGAACGAGCGGGCGTGATCGTCGAACAACTCCGGCTCCGCGGTGACGACCCGCGCCCGCGGATATCGCGCCTTGATGCCGAGCGAGATACCGGCCGCAAGCCCGCCGCCGGACGCCGGCATCGTCACGATGTCCGGCGCGAGACCGAGGACCGCCAGATCGTCCGAGATTTCGAGGCTGATCGTGCCTTGTCCCGCGATCACATGAAAATCGTCGAACGGCGGCACCACAACCGCGCCGCGCTCAGCGGCGAGCTTGCGGCCGATAGCATCGCGATCCTCGGTTGCGCGATCGTAGAGAATGACTTCCGCGCCGTGACCTTTGGTGCGCTCCTGCTTCAGCTTGGGCGCGTCGCGCGGCATGATGATCGCGGCCTTGACGCCGACGAGCTTGGCCGCAAGCGCCACACCTTGCGCGTGGTTACCCGAGGAATAGGCGACGATGCCGCCCTTCTTCTCCTGAGGCATCAGGCGGGAAATACGGTTATAGGCACCGCGAAACTTGAACGAGCCGGTACGCTGCAAGACTTCCGGTTTCAGGAACACCCGGCCGCCGGTGATCTCGTCGAGCGGATCGGAGCGTAACAGCGGCGTGCGCACGGCAACGCCTTTCAGCGCGCGGGCGGCGTCCTCGACATCGGCGATCGTGGGCAACTTGATCTCGGCGGGCGAATGCATGGCGCGGAACCTATGCGCCTCTCATCCTTCTGTCACGCCGCGGCTTCGAGTTCCTCGCGCAATGCGCCCATGCCGTTCGCGCGGAGCGCATTGCCGAAGAACTGCCGTGCGCTCTGCCGCCACGTGAATTGCAGGGCATATTTCCGGCAGCGGTCGCGCGGAATGCTGAGCGCGGCAGCCGCCGCGCGTCCCAGATTGTTGTCGAGTACGCCGGTTCTGGAGTCGGCGATCACGTCGCGCGGGCCCGCGACCGGAAAGCCCGCTACCGGCACGCCGGAGGCGAGCGCTTCCAAAAGCACCACGCCGAAAGTATCGGTGAGACTGGGGAAAACGAAGGCGTCGGCGGAAGCGAAAATCCTCGCGAGCGCTTCGCCCCGATGCGCGCCGAGAAAATGCGCGTCCGGAAACTGCGTCTCGAGTTGCGCACGCGCCGGGCCATCACCCACGACGAGCTTCGAGCCCGGCAGATCGAGCCCGAGATACGCGCCGAGGTTCTTCTCGACCGCGACCCGGCCCGCATAGAGAAAGATCGGACGCGGGAATGGCAGCCGCTGCGCCTTGCCCGGATGAAACAGTTCGGCGTCCACGCCGCGCGTCCAGCGCACGAGGTTTTTATAGCCCTGCGCGGCAAGTTCGTCTTCGAGCGTCTGCGTCGAGATCATGGTCGCGGCGGCGGCGGAATGAAAGCGGCGCAACAGCGCCGCGAGCGGCCAGGCCGGCACCGGCAGCCGCGCGGAAAGATATTCCGGAAAGCGCGTGTGATAGCTGGTCGTAAACTTCAGCCCGCGCTTGAGGCAGAAACGCCGCGCAAGAATCCCGAGCGGCCCTTCGGTCGCGATATGGATGCAGTCCGGCGCGAAAGCCTCGATACGCCGCGCGATTTGCGAGGGCGAAGCTAGCGCGAGCCGGATTTCCGGATAGCCCGGCATCGCGACCGAAGAAAAACTTTCCGGCGTGAGATATTCGACCGAAAAGCCGAACGCCGCCCCCTGTTTTCCGATCTCGGTAAGCGAACGCACCACGCCGTTGATCTGGGGATGCCAGGCGTCGGTGACGATCAGGAGTTTGTTCACGCCGCGACCGGAACGCCTGCGGGAACGGCCCGCGCCGGCAGCAGATCGCTCTCCGGTATCGTCCACGTCAGCAATTCGAACGTGCCGTCGTAGTGTTCGGCAAGCGCGGTGCAGCTTTCGACCCAGTCGCCGCAGTTCATGTAGCAGGTGCCGTAGAGATCGTGGATCGTGGCGTGGTGGATATGGCCGCAGATCACGCCTTCGACGTTCTGCTTGCGCGCTTCCAGCGCCACCGCCTGCTCGAACTCGCCGATAAAGTTCACCGCGTTCTTGACCTTGTGCTTCGCCCACTTCGAGAGCGACCAGTAGGTCAGGCCGAGCTTGCGCCGGATCCAGTTGAAATAGCGGTTGGCGAAGATCGCGAAATCGTAGGCCCAGTCGCCGAAATAAGCGAGCCAGCGTGCGTTACGCACGATCACGTCGAACACGTCGCCGTGCAGGACGAGAAACTTCCTGCCGTCGGCGCTTTCGTGGATCGCGGTCTCCATGACCTCGATGCCGCCGAAATGCGTGCCGTAATAGTCGCGCAGAAATTCGTCGTGATTGCCGGGAATGTAAATCATCCGCGCGCCCTTGCGCGCCTTGCGCAAGAGCTTCTGCACGACATCGTTATGCGCTTGCGGCCAGTACCACGACGAGCGCATCCGCCAGCCATCGACGATGTCACCGACGAGATAAATCGTGTCGGCATCGTGATCGCGGAGGAAGTTGAGGAAGAGATCGGCCTGGCATCCCCTTGTGCCGAGATGAACGTCGGAGATGAATAGAGTACGAAATTTCCGGCTGGCTGGAGCGTCCGTATCCGCGGACTGTTCTTTGAAATCTATCGGGATCTGCAACATGTCGCCCGCGTACCGTATTCGTACTACGGTTATATGACGCGGCCGTTCGGAGAATTTAGATAAACAGAAACGCGATCGAGAGCACCAAAATTACCGCAAGCGTGTAGTTAAAGATACGCCGTTTCTTTTCGTCCTTGAGCATCGCCGAAATCGCGACTCCGAACAGGCACCAGAACACCAGCGCCGGAAAGGTGATGATGGCGGAGATCGCGGTGAAGATTGCGACCTCGCGGAAGAAATCTCCGGCCGGAAGTCCCGGTGTGGTGAACGCCGCGAGCGCACCGAGCGCGATCGACCACGCCTTCGGATTCAGCCACTGGAAGAAGAAAGCCTCGATGAAGCCGACCGGCTGCGCGGTGCCTTTGGCTTCCGGCGCGTTCGCGCGCACGAGCTTCCACGCGAGATAGATCAGGAACGCCGCGCCGACATAACGCATAGCGCCGTGCAGCCACGGCACATGCTTGAAAACCTCGCCGAGGCCGAGCCCGAGTGCCGCCAGCATCAGGGGATAGCCGACGGATACCCCGAGCATCTGCGGCAGTGTTCTTCTAAAGCCGAAAGTCGCGCCGGAGAGCGTCGAGATCGTGTTGTTCGGCCCAGGCGTCACCGCACCGGCAAGCGTGAACAGGGAGAATGCGAGGAGTTGTTCGGGCAAAGCGAGCGTTGTTTGCCACAAACGGCTCCCTCGATCCATGTGGCGCCGCGCATTGCAGGGCTTCGCGAATTGCTCTTAGCTGCGCGAAAAATAGAGAGGAAATGCCTTGCCCATTACCGAGCATTCGATCCCCATTCTGATTCAACTCGGCGCGGCCTGGCTCGCCGGGAGCCTGATCGGTCTCGAGCGCAGCTTTCGCGGCCGGCCCGCGGGCTTCCGGACACACGCGCTGGTGTCGCTGGCCTCGGCGCTCCTGATGCTGATTACCGCCTACCCGCAGGATTGGCTCCCCGTCGGCCGCAGCGAGGCCGGCGTGAATACGATCCTCGATCCGCAGCGCATGGCGCAGGGCATCATGACCGGCATCGGCTTCCTCGGCGCGGGCGTGATCTTCAAGGAAGGGCTCACCGTGCGCGGGCTGACCACCGCCGCCTCGATCTGGATCACCTCCGCGCTCGGGATTCTATACGGCGTCGGCTATTACTTCCCCGCGATCCTCGGCACACTCGCGACGCTCGGTACGCTCCAGGTCTTCCACTGGATCGAAAGCTGGATGCCGACCCAGGCTTACGCGCATTTTATTCTGCGTTTCCCCCGCACCCGCGTGATGAGCGAGGACAAGGTGCAGAAGATGATGCGCGATCACAGCTTCTCGGTTGCCAATATCAATTACCGGATGGAAGATGGCGGTAAGATTTTCGAATACCGCATGACCATCCAGACCACCCAGAAAGACGCGATGGAGCGCCTCGCCGTTACGCTCCGCGACAAGAAAGACGTACTCGAATTCCGTATTTCGCCCGCTGGCGACTAATCACTCGAAAAACAGAAAGTATTGGGGAGCGAACCATGAAACTCGTCCGTTACGGCCCTGCCGGAAAAGAAAAGCCCGGTATCATCGATAAGAACGGCAAGCTGAGAAGTCTTGCGAAGATCGTTCCGGACATCACGCCCGCAACGCTCGCCGCCGGCGCGATCAACAAGATCAAGAAGGCGAAGATCGAAAAGCTCCCGCTCGTTTCCGGCAAGCCGCGGCTCGGCTCGCCGGTCGGCAACGTCCGGAACTTCCCCGCCATCGGCCTAAACTACGCCGACCACGCGGCGGAAGCCGGCATGCCGATCCCGAAGGAGCCGATCATCTTCTCGAAAGCGCCGAACTGCATCGTCGGGCCGAACGACAACGTGATGATCCCGAAGGGCTCGACCAAGCTCGACTGGGAAGTCGAGATCGCGATCGTGATCGGCAAGCGCGCGCGCTATATCGAAGAAAAAGACGCGGTGAAGCACATCGCGGGCTACGCGGTCTGCAACGACGTTTCCGAGCGCGCCTTTCAGCTCGAAGGCACCGGCCAATGGCTCAAGGGCAAGTGCGCCGAAACCTTCGGTCCGCTCGGGCCGTGGCTCGTTACCACCGACGAAATCAAGAACCCGCAGACGCTCGCGATGTATCTCGACGTCAACGGCAAGCGCATGCAGAAGGGCAATACGAAGACCATGATCTTCTCCTGCGCCTTCATCGTGGCCTATGTCTCGAAATTCATGGTGCTGGAGCCGGGCGACGTGATCACCACCGGCACTCCGCCGGGCGTCGGCATGGGCATGAAGCCGCCGGTCTTCCTCAAGGCAGGCGACGTCATGACCCTCGGCATCGAGGGCCTCGGCGACCAGAAGCAGAAGGTCGTCGCGTTCAAGAAGTAAGCAAAGGCGGCTGCCCAAGACGAATAAAGACGAAAACTTGGGCAGCCGGTTTCTTGAGCGCGGGCTGCCGAGCGAATAGGCTCGCACCGACTCTCCAGGAAGGGCTTTCCCGATGAAGACCGGCTTTCGCGCGCTCACCCTGTTTATTCTGCTCGTGCCTTCGATGGCGCTGGCGCATAGCGGTCCCGCCGGTCATACCCATGGCTTCGCGCAGGGCTTTCTGCATCCGCTCGGCGGGATCGATCATGTGCTGGCGATGGTCGCGGTCGGCCTGCTTGTCGCCCATCTCGGCGGCCGCGCGCTTCTTCTGGTGCCCGCGAGTTTCGTAACCGTGATGGCGGCTGGCGGCGCGCTCGGCTTCACGGGCTTTGCGCTGCCCTACACCGAACTTGCCATCGCGCTTTCGGTAATCGTGCTCGGCGCACTGGTCGCGTTCCGCGCGAACCTTTCGCTCGCGCTCGCCTCCCTTATCGCGGGCGGCTTCGCGATCTTCCACGGCTACGCCCACGGCGCGGAATTGCCGGCCGGCGTGTCGTCGTTTTCTTATGCGGCGGGCTTCCTGATCGCGACCGCGCTGCTGCATCTTGCGGGCATTGCGCTCGGGCTCGGCTTCGCAAAACTCTCCGCGAGCGATCTCGGCCCTCGCATCGTGCAAGCGGGCGGCTTTGCGACGACGCTTGCGGGCGTTGTGCTGCTCACCCGCGCGTTCTAGCTCTTCGCCAGTCTCGCCCAGAGTTGATGGAAGTGGTGTACGGGCCCGCGGCCTGTACCAATTCCTAAATTCACGCCCGCCTGCAACGCGCCGGTGATGTAGTTCTTCGCCGCCGCGATCGCGTCATGCAGCGCAAGCCCCTTGGCAAGTCCCGCCGTGATCGCAGATGACAACGTGCAGCCGGTGCCATGATTATTTTTTGTCTCGATCCGCTCTGCGGTGAAGCGGCGGATACCGGAAGGCTCGATCAAGAGATCGACCGCGTGCTTCGTCGGCGCGTGACCGCCCTTGACGAGCACCGCCTTCGCGCCGAGCGCAAGCAGCGCCTCGCCCTGCGCGGCCATCTCGCTTTCGTTTTTCGCCATCGGCTGGTCGAGCAGCGCGCCGGCTTCGGCGAGATTTGGCGTGATCAGATCGGCGAGCGGAAAGAGTTCACGCTTGATCGTTTCGACCGCTTCCGGCACCAGGAGCCGGTCGCCGGATGCCGCCACCATCACCGGGTCGAGCACCACGCTTTTCGCGTGAAATTTTTTCAGGCCCGCCGCGACCGCGTGAATGGTCGCAGGCCGCGACAGCATGCCGATCTTGGTTGCGGAAACTTTCAGGTCCGAATAGACCGCGTCGAGTTGCGCAGTGACGAACTCCGGCGGCACGTCATGAATGCCGCTGACGCCCTTCGTATTCTGCGCGGTGAGCGCCGCGATCACGGTCGCGCCGTAGACGCCGAGCGCGGAGAAGGTCTTCAAATCCGCCTGGATGCCTGCGCCGCCGCCTGAATCCGACCCGGCAATGGTTACTGCGATAGGAATCATGGTTTTTCTTGTCCGCCGGCGAAACTATGGGACGGAACCGCCGCCTTCAAGGCCGCTTCTCGTTTCCTTCCCTTGCAACTCGCGCCGCTTTTTGCTCCCCTCGCCTTCCAAGTCCCCGCCGGAGGCGTTTCGATGATTCCATTCTTCGTCCAGATCAAGTGCAAGCTCGGCAAATCCTACGACGTTGCCAATGCGCTTGCCGACGCGGAGATCGCCTCCGAGGTCTATTCCACCGCGGGCGAGTTCGACCTCTTGGCGAAGTTCTATGTCGACGGCAAAACCGACATCGGCCATTTCGTGAACGAAAAAGTGCAGTGCATCCCCGGCATTCAGGACACGCGCACCATCATCACTTTCAAGGCCTTCGGCTGATCATTCGACCGGCGGACCGGCGGGAGGCGTGGTCGCCTCCTTCTCCTTCTGGCGGTTGATACCGAGCGCGCGCTCGCGGAAGATCACGAACAAGCCCGCCGCGACCACGATCGCAGCACCCGCGAGCACGATCGCATCCGGCAATTCCCTGAACAGGAAATAGCCGAGCACCACCGCCCAGATCATCGAGGTGTAGGAAAACGGCGCCACCACCGAAGCCGGCGCGTGGCGATAAGATTCGGTGAGCAGGATTTGCGCGATTCCGCCGAACACGCCGATGCCGAGCAGCGCAAGCGCGTCTCCGGGCGTGGGCATGATCCATGTCCACGGAAACATGAGCAGGCCGCAACAGGCTGCGATCAGCTGGAACGAGAACACGAGCGAAGCGGTGGTTTCGATATTGACCATCGAGCGCACCTGCGTCATCGCGGCCGCCGTGAAGAACGCGCCGCAGAGCGTCATCAACGCACCGGCCGCGGCGGCATTCGTCATTTCCGCGGAGCCGAGGTGCGGCGAGAGCATCACGATCACGCCCACGAAGCCTACGAAGACCGCGCTCCAGCGCCACAGCCGCACGCGCTCGCTCAGGAAAATCGCGGCGAGCGCGACATTGAACAGCGGCGTAACGAAGCTGATCGCGGTAGAATCCGCGAGCGGCAACCGCGCCAGCCCGAGGAACATCAGCACCATCGCCGCGATGCCGGTAAATGCGCGCGTGAAATGCCGAAGCGGGCTTTTCATCCTGAGCGCCGACTTCACCTCGCCGCGCCACAACAGCATGATCATCAACGGGATCAGCGCCAGAAAGCTACGCGCGAATACCTGCTCGCCGATCGGAATGCGATCACCGACGTAACGGATCAGCGCGCCCATCAACGTAAACAGGAACGTCGCGCCGAGTTGCAGCCCGATGCCCAGGAATACGTTCTTGCGCTTCATGGTTCAGCCGTGCTGCGCGGCCCGGATGGTCTGCCAGACTTTGAGGGGCGTCGCAGGCATGTCGATATGCTTGATGCCGTAGCCGCGATGCAGTGCGTCGACGACCGCGTTCATTACCGCGGGACAGGAGCCGATCGCACCCGCCTCACCCGCGCCCTTCACGCCGAGCGGATTGGTCGTGCAGGGAACGTTCTTGGTCTCGAACGAATAATCCGGCACGTCGCTCGCGCGCGGCAGCGCGTAGTCCATCAGCGATGCGGAGATGAGCTGGCCGTCCGCGTCATAGACCGTGTCTTCCATGATCGCCTGGCCGATGCCCTGCCCGATGCCGCCATGCACCTGCCCCGCAAGCAGGAGCGGATTGAGCGTCACGCCGAAATCGTCCACCACCGTATAGTTCTTGAATTCGGTGTGGCCGGTTTCCGGATCGATTTCGACTTCGCAGATATGCGTGCCGTTCGGATAGGTCGGCGCGGGCGGAATGAAGTTTTTCTCCACGCCTGAAAGTTGGTCCGCGGAAACACCAGGTTTTCCCGCCAGTTCAGCAAAGGAAAGCGCGCGGTTCGTGCCGCGCACGCGCGCGAGCCCGTCCACGATCTCGACTTCCTCGGGCTTCGCATCGAGATGCTCGGCTGCGAGCGCCTTGAGATTGTCGGCAAGCTTCGTCGTCGCTTTCGACACCGCCGAGCCGCCGGTCGGCATCGAACGCGAACCGACGGTGCCGCCGCCGGTCGGAATGAGATCGGTGTCGCCGGTGATCACGTTGATTTTCTCGAGCGGTAGCCCAAGCTGGTCGTGCACGAGCTGGCGGAACGTCGTGGCATGCCCCTGCCCGTTGGTCTGCGTGCCGATCAGCACGGTCGCAGTGCCATCTTTCTCGACGCGCACGGTCGAAGTCTCCGGCGCGGTCTGGCCGCAGGCTTCGATATAGCTCGCGATCCCGATGCCGCGCAGCTTGCCGCGCTTCTTCGATTCCGCATGGCGCGAGGCGAAGCTCTTGTAATCGGCGGCGTCCAGCGCGCGCGTCAAATGCTGGTTGAAATCGCCGCTGTCATAGGTGCGCGCAGTCGCGGTCTTGTACGGCATCGCTTCTTTTTTGACGAAGTTCCGGCGGCGCACGTCTTCCGGCGCAATGCCGGTGTCGAGCGCGACCGCGTCGACCAGCCGCTCGATCAGATAGGCTGCTTCCGGGCGGCCCGCGCCGCGATAGGCATCGACCGGCACGGTATGGGTCCACACCGCGCGCACGCGGCCGAATACGACCGGAATATCGTACACGCCGGTCATCATCGACGCGCCTAAATAAGGAATGTACGGCGCGACTTCCGAGTAATAAGCGCCCATGTTCGCGATGCAGTCGAGCCGCATGGCGAGAAAGCGCGCATCCTTGTCGATCGCCATTTCCGCGACCGTGACATGATCGCGGCCCTGATTGTCGCCGATGAAATGCTCGCTGCGGTCCGCGATCCAGGCGACGGTTGCGTTCAGCTTTTCCGCGGCGAGCGCGGCCAGTGCATATTCGCGATAGGCCGGCGCCTTGGTGCCGAAGCCGCCGCCGACGTCATGCGTCAGCACGCGCAGCCGTTTCGGGTCCAGCTTCATGATCCCGCAGACGCTGTTATGGATCATGTTCGCGCCCTGGCTCGACACCGTCATGGTGTAGCGCTGGTCGTCGCCATAAGACACGACCACGCCGCGCGTCTCCATGAAGTTCGTGACCAGCCGCTGGTTGACGATCTCGATCTTCACGATTTTCGCGGCGGCGTCGAACGCCTGCTTCGTTGCAGCTTCGTCGCCGATCTCGCCGATATAGGCGTTGTTCCGTTCGCGTCCGGGCCAGACCAGCGGCGCGCCGGGCTTCGTCGCTTCCGCCGTGCCGGAAATCGCCGGCAGCGGTTCCCACTCCACTTCGATCGCTTCCAGCGCATTGCGCGCGGTCTGCACACTGTCGGCGACCACGAAGGCGATCGCATCGCCGACATGACGCACTTCCTCGCTGCACAGCACTTCGTAAGGCGGGATGTAGCAAGCCTTCTCGCCAACCGGCTTGATGAAGGCCGCCGCCCGGCAGGCGAGGTTTGCGAAATGCGTGACATCCTTCGCGGTCAGGATCAGCTTCACGCCGGGCATTTTCTCGGCGGCTTCCGTGCTCGCGATCCTGAACTTCGCGTGGGCATGCGGCGAGCGCAGCACGGCTGCGCGTAGCGCGCCTTGCGGAATGCAGTCGGCGACGAACTTGCCCTGCCCCATGATCAGCGGCGGGTCCTCGAGACGGACATGCGGCTGGCCGGAACCGAATTTCAGCGGACGCATCGGGGATTTCACTCCATCAGGACTTAACGCCGGCAGCGCGGCCCGGTTGCGCGGGCGGTGCGCTCCGGCGCAGGCCGAGCCGGCGGGAGACGACATAGAAAACCGGCGTGAAGATCAGGCCGAAGATCGTGACGCCGACCATGCCGAACACGACCGGCGTGCCGAGCGCCTGCCGCAGTTCCGCGCCCGCGCCGATCGCAAGCATCATCGGCGTCGTGCCGAGGATGAAGGCGAGCGAGGTCATGATGATCGGGCGCAGGCGGAGCCGCGCAGCCTCGACCGCCGAATGTTCGGGGTCCTCGCCGCGGTCCTCAATCTGCTTCGCGAATTCCACGATCAGAATCGCGTTCTTCGATGCCATCGCGATCAGCACGATGAAGCCGACCTGCGTGAGGATGTTGTTGTCCTGCCGGAATGCCCAGACGCCGATAATCGCCGCGATCAGACACATCGGCACGATCAGGATGACCGCGAGCGGCAACCGCAAGCTTTCGAACTGTGCCGCGAGCACGAGGAACACGAACACGGTCGCGAGAATGAAGACGAAGATCGCGGTATTGCCCGCGCGCAACTGCTGGAACGCGAGCGTCGTCCACTCGTAGGAATAGCCCTGTGGCAGCACTTCGGCCGCGAGCTTCTGCATGATCTCGATCGCCTGACCCTGGCTGTAACCGGGCGCGGCGGAGCCGTCGAGCTCGGCGGCCGGATAGAGGTTGTAGCGCGGAATACGGTACGGACCGGATTCGTTGCGAACCGTCGTAAACGAACCGAGCGGCACGGTCTGTCCGGTCGCATTCCGCACGCGGATTTTCAGCACGTCAGACGGATCGAGCCGGTCGGCTGCATCCGACTGCGCGATCACGCGGAAGGTGCGGCCGAACAGATTGAAGTCGTTGACGTAGTTCGAGCCGATATAGGTCGAGAGCGACGAGAACACGTCGGTGATGTTGATGCCGAGCAGTTGCGCTTTCTGCCGGTCGATGTCGAGATAGAGCTGCGGCGTCTGCGTCTCGAACAGCGAGAACACCTGTTGCACGCCCTGCGTCTGCGCGGCGCGGCCCATCATCTGGTAAATCACACCCTGCAACGCAGCCGAGCCCTGCCCGCTGCGGTCCTGCACCATCATGCGGAAACCGCCCGCGTTGCCGATGCCCTGCACCGGCGGCGGCTGCACGACAATTACGAGTCCTTCCTGCAGCGGCGCGAGCGCGCGCTGCAACGCCTGCTGGATGCCCGTTGCCGATCTTGCGGAATCGCCTGCACGGTCGCGGAACGGATCGAGCACGACGAAGATCGCGCCGGCATTCGGCGCCACCGAGAAGGTCGCGCCCGAGAAGCCGACGATGTTGATCGCATGCGCGATGCCCGGAACCTTGCGCGCGATCGCGGTCGCGCGCCGCATCACGTCGTCGGTGCGGCTCAGCGCAGCACCCGGCGGCAGTTGCACGGCGACGATGAGATAACCGCGGTCGAGCTGCGGGATGAAGCCCTGCGGCGTGCGCGTGAACTGGAACAGGCCGAACGCGACCACGACCGCATAGATCACGAGCATGGTTCCGACGATGCGCACCGCGCGCGCCGCGAACATGTTGTAGCGGTTCGCGATCCAGTCGAAGCCCGTATTGAAATAGCCGAAGAATTTGCGGATCGGGATCGCGAGCCCCTTCGGCGCTTCGTGGCTGTGCGGCTTCAGGAGCAGCGCGCACATCGCGGGAGAAAGCGTCAGCGAAACGAGCAGCGAAATCGCGGTCGCGGAAATGATGGTGAGCGCGAACTGCCGGTAGAACTGGCCGGAAATGCCGGTGACGAAGGCGGCCGGAATGAACACGGATGCGAGCACCAAGGCGATCGCGACCAGCGCACCGCCGACTTCATCCATCGACTTATGCGTCGCCTCTTTCGGCGCCATGCCGGCTTCGATGTTGCGCTCGACGTTCTCGACCACCACGATCGCGTCGTCGACCACGATGCCGATCGCGAGCACCAGCCCGAACAAAGTCAGATTGTTGATGGTGAAGCCGAAAACCGTCATCAGGAAGAAGGTGCCGATCAGCGACACCGGAATCGCGAGAATCGGAATCACCGCCGCGCGCCAGGTTTGCAGGAACAGCACCACGACGAAGATGACGAGCAGGATCGCCTCGAACATGGTCTCGACGACCGCATTCACCGATTCCGAGATGAACTGCGTCGGGTCGTAGATGATGTCGTACTTCACGCCGGCCGGAAGATTTTTGCCGATCTGCTCCATCGCCGCGCGGATGTTGTTCGCGGTCGTCAGCGCGTTCGAGCCGGGACGCTGGAACACCGCGAGCGCCACCGCCTCGTATTCGTCGAGATAGGAATTCGAGCCGTAGTCCTGCGCCGCGACCTCGATCCGCGCGACGTCCTTCAGAAGCACCACGGCGTTCGCGGTGGTCTTCACGACGATGTTGGCAAACTCCTCGGGCTTGGCGAGACGCCCCTGCGTCGTGACCGCGATCTGGAATTCGCGGCCGGTTTCGACCGGCGGCGCGTTCAGAATGCCGCCCGCGACCTGCACGTTCTGCCGCTGGAGCGCGGCGACCACGTCGTTTGCCGTGAGACCGAGCGTCTGCAGCCGGCCGGGATCGAGCCAGACGCGCATGGCGTAATCGCGGCTGCCGAACACGGTGATCGAACCGACGCCGTCCACGCGGGTCAGAACGTCCTTGATTTCGAGGTTCGCATAGTTGGAGACGAACAGCGCATCGCGCGTCTTGTCCGGCGAATAGAGATGCACGATCAGCATCAGGTCGGGCGAAGACTTCGTCACCGTGACGCCGATGTTGCGCACCTCCTGCGGCAAACGCGGGTTCGCGATCGCAACGCGGTTCTGCACCTGCACCTGCGCCTGATCGAGATTGGTGCCGATGTCGAAGGTAACCTGAATCGTGAAGCGGCCGTCGGCGGTCGAGTTCGAAGACATGTAGAGCATGCCTTCGACGCCGTTGATCTGTTCCTCGATCGGGCCGACGACCGTGGTCGCGACCGTTTCCGCGTTCGCGCCGGGATACTGGCCGGAGACGTTGATCACCGGCGGCGCGATCTCGGGATATTGCGCGACCGGCAGGCGCAGGAAGCTGACCGCGCCGAGGATCACGATCACGATCGAGACGACGGAAGCGAAGATCGGGCGATTGATGAAAAAATGCGAAATCGTCACGAGCGGAGCGCCCTACTTCTTTTGCTGCTGCTGTTGCTGCTGTTGCGCTTTCATCTGTTCTTCGGTGAGCGGCGTCACCTTGGCGCCGGCTCGCGCCCGCATCAGCCCGTTCACGATCACGCGTTCATCGGCCTCGAGTCCGCCGCGAATGACGCGAAGATTGCCCTGCAGTGTGCCGAGTTCGACGTATTTCTGGCGCACGGTGTTCTCGCCATCGACGACATAAACGAATTTGCGGATCTGCTCGGTGCCGATCGCGGTGTCCGGAATGAGCAGCGCTTCATATTCCGCCGAACCCGGCACGCGGATTCGTCCGAACATGCCGGGCGTGAATAGCGCGGTCGGATTGGCGAATTGCGCGCGGCCGCGGATCGTGCCCGAATTCGTGTCGATCACGTTGTCGACGAAGTCGATGCTGCCTTTGTGCTCGAAGCTTTTCTCGTCGAGCAGCCGCAATTCGACCGGCAGCTTGGTGCCGCGCTCGTCCGCCTTGCCCGCGTCCTTCGCGATGCGCTGGTAGCGAAGGTACGAGGCTTCGTCGAAAGTGAATTCGAAACGGATCGGATCGATCGAAACCACGGTAGCAAGCAACGTCGTCGAGCCGGTCGTCGTGCCGGTCACCAGATTGCCTGGGGACACGCGGCGATCGCCGATGCGGCCCGAAACCGGCGACCGGAGTTCGGTAAATTCCAGATTGAGTTCGGCGGTTTTCACCGCGGCTTCCGCCGCCTGCAAGGCGGCATCCGCCGCGCGTTTGGCCTGCACGCGCTGGTCATACAAGGATTCGGCAATGGTCTTCTGCGCGATCAACGTCTGCGCGCGCGCAAGATCGGCGTTCGCAAGGTCGGCCTGCGATTTCGCGCGGGCGAGATCGGCGCGCGCCTGATCGAGCGCAGCCTGAAACGGCCGCGGGTCGAGCGTGAACAGAAGGTCGCCCGCCTTGACCAGTTGACCGTCGGTGAAATGCACCTTGTCGAGATAGCCCGAGACGCGTGCGCGGATTTCGACCGCATCGACCGCCACGAAGCGGCCGACATATTCGTCGCGATCGACGATCATGCGCTTGACCGGTGTTGCAACCGTCACCGGCGGCGCGGGGGGCGCCGGCGGCGCGCTCTGTCCGCAAGCGGCGAGCAAAAGAGCCAAAGAAATTGCGGCACCGAGGGCCGCTGTCGGGCGATGCATGGATTATCTCGGCAATGATCGTGGTCGGCGGAGTTCTTACACCGGGAGGACCGGTTAGTCACATGCGCAGGACGCAATGCCGCATTCTAGAGCGTCCCGGCGGGCTCCGCACTCCGGATCAGCCCGCGCAGCCATTTGCGGCCCAGAAGTCCCCAGATCAGCGCGAGATAGGCTGCGCCGCCGATGATTATGAGCGCGGCGAGCCGCGTCTCGTCGCGGAACGCCGTCATCTTCGAGAACAAAGGTGCCAAAAATTGCGCCCCAAAGAATAATATCGCGGCAAGCGCGATCCCGGCGGCGATGAGCCGCGCGGCGTGCGATAGCGTAGTTTCACCGGGTTTTGCGAAACCCCGGCGATTCGCAAACCAGATCAGCAAAAGCAGGTTGAGCCAGGCGCCGGCCGCCGTGCCGAGCGCAAGGCCGACCTGCGCGAGCGGTCCCATCAGCGCGACTTTCAGCGCGATGTTGAGCGCGACCCCGGTGAGTGCCGCGATCACCGGCGTCGTGGTGTCGCCGCGCGCATGAAACGGTGCGACGAAGCTGCGCATCAGCACGAACGGAATAAGACCGGTCGCGTAAGCGGCCAACGTCTGGCCGGCGGCGGCCGCGTCGGCATTCGAGAACGCGCCGCGCGCAAAAAGCGCACGCATGATGAGATCGGGAATGACGAGCGAGGCTGCGGCGCAAGGAACCGCGAGCAGAAGTGCGAACTCGATCGCTTTCCCTTGCGAGTTCGCAGCCCCCTGCTCGTCGCCGGCGGCGAGACGCCGCGCCATTTCCGGCAGCAGCACGGTGCCGACCGCGATGCCGACCACGCCAATGGGAAGCTGGTTGATGCGATCGGCGTAGTAAAGTGCGGAAAGCGCGCCGGTCGGGAGATACGTCGCGATGATGGTGTCGGCAAAGAGCGCAAGCTGCACGCCGCCCGCGCCGATGATCGCGGGGCCGAGCGCTTTCAAGAAGCGCTTGGTCGGCTCGTCCAGCTTCGGCATCTTGAGGCGAAGGCCGAATCCATTTTTCTCCGCATCGCCCGCGACCAGTGCGAGTTGCAAAATGCCCGCGATCAGGACGCCCCAGGCCGCCGCGTGCCCGGCAGTCGGGAACAGCGCGGCATAGGTGAGCGTACCGATCATCGCGAGATTGAGCAGCACCGGCGCACCGGCGGCGGACGCGAAGCGATTATTCGCATTCAGCGTGCCTGCGATCAGCGTCTCGATCGAAATCAGGGCGAGATAAGGAAACGTGATCCGCGTCAGCGCGACCGCGAGATCGAATCGCGATGGATCGGCGGAAAGTCCGGGCGCCAAGAGTTGTACGACCGCGGGCGTGTAGATCAACGCGACGATCAACAGCACGACCTGCAACACGATCATCGCAAGCGCGAGCCGGTCCGCGAACGAGCGCGCAGCCAGCTTGCCGTCCTGCTCCAGCGTGCGCGCGTAGGCCGGAACGAAAGCTGCGGCGAATGCGCCTTCGGCGAAGATCGCGCGGAAATGGTTCGGCAGACGGAAGGCGACGAAGAAAGCGTCGGCAATCGGTCCCGCGCCGAGGACCGCCGCCATCACGACGTCACGGGCAAAGCCGGTTATGCGCGAAAGCAGCGTGAAGCCGCCGACGGTGAAAAAGCGCCGGATCATGCCGCGCGCCTGGAAGGGTTCAGGCGAGCGCCTCGCGCACTGCCGCGATTACGCGTTCCTGCGTCGGCTCGTCGAGATAGGGATGCATCGGCAGCGAGATCACTTCCGCTGCGAGCTTGTCGGTGACCGGCAACCCGTTGCCCACGACGGGATAGCGCTTGTAGGGCTCCTGCCGGTGCAGAGGCTTCGGATAATAGATCGCGGTCGGCACGCCGCGCGTCGAGAGGACGGCGGCGAGCGCATCGCGCTTTTCGACTCGGATCGTGTATTGCGCCCATACCGAACCATAGCCTGACCGGACTTCCGGCACGATGGCAACGTCCTTCAAACCCTCGGCATAACGGGCGGCGACCCGGTTGCGGGCCTCGATTTCGTCCGGAAAAATCTTGAGCTTTTCGATCAAGACCGCGGCCTGGATGGTGTCGAGGCGGCCGGTCATGCCGATGCGGACGTTGTCGTATTTGTCCGCGCCCTGACCGTGCACCCGGATCGAGCGTAGCGTCTCGGCGAGTTTGTCGTCGTCGGTGAAGATCGCGCCGCCATCGCCGTAGCAGCCCAAAGGCTTCGCGGGAAAGAAACTCGTGGTCGTAACCAGCGCTTGGGTGCCGACGCGTTTGCCCTTGTAGGTCGCGCCGAAGGATTGCGCGGCGTCGGAAATTACGAACATGCCTTCGCGCTTCGCGATCGCGGCGACGCCATCGAGATCGGCGGGCTGGCCGAACAGATCAACCGGAATGATCGCCTTAAGCTTGAGATCGCCGCGCTTGGTCTCGGTGACCGCGCGCTCGAGGCTCGCGAGATCCATATTGAAGGTCTTTTCGTCGACGTCGACGAAGACCGGAGACGCGCCGACGACGACTATCGCTTCGGCGGTCGCGCAGAAGGTGAAGGACGGGCAGAACACCGCGTCGCCCGGACCGACGCCGGTCGCCATCAGCGCCATGATCAGCGCGTCGGTGCCGTTCGAATTCGAGATCACATGCCGCGCGCCGCTGAATGCCGAAAGATCGGCCTCGAGCTGGCGGACTTCCGGTCCCATGATGAACTGGCAATGCGTGAGCACTTTTGCCACCGCATCGTCGATGCTCTTGCCGAGACGCTTGCGCTGCGCGCTGATGTCGATGAACGGAATGGGTGCCTGATCGGCGCGCATGTGCTGGTTCACGAAACTTTCCTGAAAAACTTAGCCGGCGATCTCGCGCGGACCGCGGCGGAACGCCGGATGCGGATCGGCGAGGCAGCGGATTGCGATTTCGAGCGAAGCGACACCCTCCTCACCGCTCACGGCCGGCGTCTTGCCGTGACGCACGGCTTCGCAGAACGCGGTGAGTTCGGCGCGCAACGGCTCGGTGTGCGCGACCGAAAGATGGCGCATGCCGTAGGAGCCGTCCTTCTGAAAGCCGAAACATTCGGTGACGGTGCGGGTGAGCAAATCGCCCATGATGTATTTGTCGCGGGTCGCGACCTGCACGGTGCGCGCCTTGAACGGCGTCAGCCAGTTGGTGTTGATGTGCGCGAGCACGCCGTTCGCGGTCCGGAACTGCAGGAGCGCGATGTCTTCGCGCTCCGCGACGACCGAGGAAATCTGCGGTTGCACTTCCGCGATTTCGGATTCGGTGAACCAGCGGATCAGGTCGATGTCATGCACGGCAAGATCGATCACCACACCGACATCCGACATGCGCGGCGGGAACGGCCCGACGCGCGTGATACCGATGGAGAGAATTTCCTCGCCCGCGACCGCCTGCTTGATCGATTGCACCGCAGGATTGAAGCGCTCGACATGGCCGACCATCAAGGTCACGCCATTGCGCGCGGCGGCGGTGACGATTTCGCGGCCTTGTTCGACGGTGGTTGCGATCGGCTTTTCGACCAACAGCGAAACGCCGCTGTCGATCAGGTCGAGCGAAATCTGGTGATGGAGATGCGTGGGTGCCGCGACGATGACGGCATCGACTTTGCGCGCAACCAGTTCGCAGTGATCGGAGAGAACTTCCGCGCCCTCGGCCTGACCGGCGGCCTGCGCAGCGCGGCCCGCGTCCGGATCGGCGACGCCGACGAGTTCGACACCCGGCAGTTCGGAAAGCACGCGCGCATGGTTGCGGCCCATGACGCCGGCGCCAATGACACCAATCCGCAGATTGCGCTCTTCGGCGGTATTTTTACTGGAAGCCACGATCGATCCCCTCGCAAAGCCCCTGACCGGTGTCAGCCGGGATACGCCGCTGCGCCGGAAGCGGGAACCCCTGAAGCCTCACAAATCGTGTCCTAGGGTTACAGCGCCCTATTCGGCGGCAGTCCGGCTGATTTTTGCGCCGGGCAGGTTGAGACCAGCGGCGAGCGTGTCGTCCCGGAACGCCTTCACGCCATCAAGCGATAGGTCGGCTGCGGTCTTGGTGCCGAGCGCCTTTAACTTTTTCAGGATGTCAGCTGGAGCGGTGATGATATGCGCGCCCATGTCGTTTGCCTCGATCACGTTCCAGACCTCACGGGTCGAGGCCCAGATCACTTCGACGTTCTTCGCCTCGTTCGCGAGCCTGACTGCGAGCTTTACCGCGGGCGCGTAGTCGATGCCGAGATCGGCGAGCCGGCCCGCGAACACGGAAGTGCAGCCGGCGGCGTTGCCCGCGAGTGCCGCGGTCGCGCGCTCCACCTGCTCCTCGGTGCAGAGCACGGTGACGTTGATCTTCACACCGTCTCTGGAAAGCGAGTTGATCGCCTCGTACAACGTCTCGCCGCGCGTGTTGATCACCGGCAACTTCACATAGACATTCTTGCCCCAGGTCGTGATCAGCCGCGTCTGCGCGATCATTTCCGGAATGTCGTCGGAGAGCACTTCGAAGGAGATGTGTCGGTCAGGCACCGCCTCGACCAGATCGCGCGCGTAGGCTTCGTAGTCGGTTACCCCGGCTTTCTTCAGAAGCGACGGGTTCGTGGTGAAGCCCGCGATGTACTTCTGCTTCGCCATTTCGACGATCTGCGCCTTTTCAGCACCGTCCGTGAACAGCTTGATCTTCAGCGACTCCAGCGTGCGGGTCATGCTCTCAGCCTATGTTTGCGCCAATCCTTGCGCTTCGTCCGAAATCAGGGCAATCGGTCCCGTCCTTTTCTAATAGCAAATCCCGGCATGCTTTCCACCGACGATCTGAAGGCCCTCGAAGTCCTGCACCCCTGCCTGCACAAGCGCTATTCGGGGGTCACGACGACGATTCTGGCGGTCGCCCCGCAAATGGCGAAGCTCGCCCGGACCGCGCTCGTGGGCCTGCGCTGGACTGCGCCGGGCGTGCCGACGATCTCGCTGAAAGATGTCCGCAGCTTGGGGCGCTCGGTTCCGCCAACGAAACCCTTCCGCATCTGGCACGCGCGCCGGAACGACGAGATGATCGTCGGTCTTCTGCTGAAAAAGCTCCTCGGCCTGAAGCTCGGCATGGTTTTCACCTCCGCCGCGCAGCGCAAGCACAAGCGCTTCTCCCGCTGGCTGATGAGCAAGATGGACGCGATCATCTGCCCCTCGCCCGACGCCGCGAGCTATCTTACCTTTCCATCGACCGTCGTATTCCACGGCGTCGATGCGGAACGCTATCGCCCGTCCGAAAACCGCGACGCCGAATGGTCTGCAACTGGTTTCCCCGGCAAATACGGCATCGGCGTCTTCGGCCGCATCCGCGCACAGAAGGGCACTGATCTTTTTATTGAATCGATGTGCCGCCTCCTGCCGCGCTATCCAGACTTCACTGCGGTCGTAATCGGTCTCGCTACGCCGCAAGAGAAAGAGTGGGAAGCGGCACTCAAGAAAAAAGTAGAAGACGCAGGGCTTGTGAACCGCGTCATTTTCCTGGGCGAGTTGCCAGAGAACGACGTGCCGGGCTGGTTCCGCAAGCTCACCGTCTTCGTCGGCCCGCAGCGTAACGAAGGCTTCGGCCTGACCACGCTCGAAGCCATGGCGAGCGAGTTGGCGGTGGTCGCGACCAAGGCCGGTGCGGCGCGTCATCTGATCGACGAAGACGTCACCGGCCATCTCGTCGAGATCGAGGATGTCGACGCGTTGACCGCGCGGATCGAAAATCTGATGAAAGACCCGAAGCGCGCGGTTCAATTCGGCAAGGCCGGACGCGCGCGCGTGCTCGAGAAGTTCGCGATCCAGCGCGAGGCCGAAGGCATATATAAAGTCTATGAGCGCGTCTGGAGCACCAAGAAAAGCTGATGCCCGAGATTCTCTTCATCAAAACCTCTTCCCTCGGCGATGTGATCCATCACATGCCCGCCGTCACCGACGCGCGAAAGCATTTTCCGAACGCGAAGATTTCGTGGATGGTCGAGGAAGCCTATGTGCCGCTCGCGAAGCTGCATCCGGGCGTGAACGACGTGATTCCGGTCGCGGTGCGCCGCTGGCGTAAAGCGATCCTGAAGCCCTCGACGTTTTCGAAAACCTGGGCCGAAGTCAGCCGGCTCCGCGCGAAACTGAAACTCAAGCGCTTCGACAAGATCATCGATACGCAGGGTCTCGTGAAAACCGTCGTGCTCTCCAAGTGGGCGCGCGGCGAGCGCCATGGCTATGACGCGAAATCGATCCGCGAGCCGTTCGCCTCGCGCTTCTATCATGTGAAGCACACGGTAAGCCGTGAATTGCATGCGGTCGACCGCAACCGCGCGCTGACCGCGGCAGCACTCGGCTATAAAGTCGAAGGCGGCCCCGATTACGGCATCGACCGCAAACGCATCGCGCCGGTAACGGATGCGCCTTACGCGCTCCTCTTTCATGCCACCGCGCAGGAAAGAAAAGAATGGCCGGAAGACCGCTGGATCGAAGTCGGCAAGGCGCTGGAAGCCAAAGGCATCACGCCCGTACTGCCGTGGGGCAACGACCGCGAACACGCGCGCAGCCACCGCATCAAGAATGCGCTCAAGAATGCGCGCGTGCCGGACAAGGCGCCGCTCGGTGAAGTCGCGGGATTGATCGCTGGCGCGACGCTCGTCGTCGGCGTCGATACCGGCTTGCTACATCTTGCTGCCGCACTTGAAGTGCCGCTGGTCGCGATCTTCATTGCGACCAAACCGGGTCTCTCCGGCCCGGTCAGCAGCGGACCGATGACGACACTCGGCACCGCAGGCGAAATGCCGACAGCCGCGGAAGTGATCGCCGCGATCGAAGCGCTGCCGCGCTAGGCCCGCGCGAACCCCGGCATCGTCATCGCGCGTTTCACCGACTCCACGACGCGCGGCGGCAAGACTTCACGCATACAGTTGTGATGCTGAAGCGGGCAGACATATTGCATGCAGAACTGGCAATCCAGGAGCGGCTCATGCGTGATGATGTCCGCGGCCGGATTGATCGGCGCCCACTTCGCCGGATCGGTCGGGCCGAACATGCCTATCGCAGGCACGCCGAGTGCTGCCGAAACATGCAGCAATCCTGAATCGTTTGCGACCACCGCGCTCGCGAGCGAAAGCGCGATCACGCCGTCGGCGAGTTTTCCGCCGGTGAAGTCGCGCACGCCCTGCCCCGCATGCGCGAGAATCTCTTTCGCAAACTCTTTTTCGTCCGGCCCCCCGATGATCCAGACCTCGACCCCGCTTTGCGCGAGTTGTTTCGCGGTCTCCGCGTAATAGGCGACCGGCCAGCGCTTCGCCTCGCCCACCGAACCCGGCGCGAGCGCAACCGCGCGTGTGCCCTTCGTAACATTCATCCGCCCGCGCCATTCGCCGGCTTGGGCTTCTGAGACTACAAGCTGCGGCAACGGCCACTCGCCCGGCAGTGACGCGTTCTTCGGCAACGCGAGCGCGCACGACTGGTCAATCATACGCTTATGCTGCTTCTCGTCCCAACGGATGTCGTTGATTAAGAGAAAACGTGCTTCGCCGAGCACGCCCGTGCGATCCGGGATCCCCGCGAGCCACGGCGCAAACGCCGCCTTCCACTTGCGCGGCATGATTAGAGCCGAGCCATAACCTTCCGCGCGCAGGAGTCTGGCGAGTGCGAAGTTTTCGGAGAACGCCGCTTTCTTACGCGGAATATCGAAAGTAATCGCCTTGCGCACCCCCGGCATGAATGCAGTGAGCGGCGCGGTCAGTTTCGAGGCGAGCATGTCGACCGGGCGACCCGGAAAGCGCTCGTTCAGCACGCGCACCACCGAGTGGCAGCGGACGAAATCCCCGATCCACATATAAGGCACAATCAGGATCGGCCGCGTGTCGCTCTCTTTATTCATGACACTTCTTTGAAAAAGTCCGGCCCGGCGCGCAAGCCTTATGGTGAATCTTTCTTAAACCCTTACCTGTTCGCGGAAAATCAACCCTATCGCTTAGGGGGCCTTCAACCCGCCCCTGTTATCCGTCTGTCGCAGAAACGGGGCAAAGCGGACGGCGGATGGCGATTCTGGTCACAGGCGGCGCCGGCTATATCGGCAGCCACATGGTACTCGCGCTTTGCGATGCGGGCGAGGACGTCGTCGTGCTCGACGATCTTTCGACCGGTGTGCGCGGCAACGTCGATCCGCGCGCGCGCTTCGTGCAGGGCGACGTGTCCGATCCGCTGATCGTGATGCGCCTGATCGCCGAACATCGCATCCGCGCGGTCGTGCATTTCGCGGCCAAGATCGTAGTGCCGGATTCGGTGGCCGACCCGCTCGACTATTATCTCGCCAATACCGCGAAGACCCGCGCGCTGCTCGCTTCCGTGACCGCCGCGCACGTTCCGCATTTTGTGTTTTCCTCGACCGCCGCCGTTTACGGCAATGTCGGACAGGAGCCGGTCAGCGAGGAAACGCCCGCCGTGCCCGTCTCGCCTTACGGCGCATCGAAGCTGATGTCGGAGTGGATGCTCCGCGACAGTGCTGCCGCCTATGGCCTGAAATACGTCGCGCTGCGCTACTTCAATGTCGCGGGCGCCGATCCGAAAGGCCGCGCCGGACAATCGACGCCGCGCGCCACGCACCTCATCAAGGTCGCCTGCGAAACCGCGACCGGTAAGCGTAACGGCATGCAGATTTTCGGCGACGACTATCCGACCAGGGACGGGACCTGCATCCGCGACTACATACATGTAAGCGACCTCGTGGCCGCGCACATGGAGGCGCTGCGCTATCTGAAAAGCGGCGGCGGTAATGAGATCATGAACTGCGGCTACGGCGCGGGCTATTCGGTGCGCGAAGTGGTCGATACCGTGAAGCGCGTCTCCGGCGTCGATTTCCCGGTCACGATGGCGCCCGCGCGCGCCGGCGATCCGGCGGCGATCGTTGCGAGCGCCGAGAAAATCCGGCGTGTGCTCGGCTGGCAGCCGAAATACGACAATCTCGATACCATCGTCCGCCATGCGCTGGCCTGGGAGCGCAAGCTGCCCGCGAAATCCGCCGCGGCCTAACCGAAATCCGGCGCGGCTTGCCGCAAGTGACGCCCCCGTGGCACAAGCCTCTCGCGATCCAACGGGAAGCCGTCCATGCACATCACGATGATCGGCGCGGGTTACGTGGGCCTCGTTTCGGGTGCCTGCTTCGCCGATTTCGGACATAGCGTCTGCTGCGTCGATACCGACGCGGCGAAGGTCGCGGCCTTGCGCGACGGCAGGATTCCGATCTTCGAGCCCGGCCTCGACGAAATCGTTGCGCGTAACGTGAAGGCCGGACGCCTCACCTTCACCGCCGACATTGCGGAAGGATTGGCGCAGGCCGAAGTCGTCTTCATCGCGGTCGGCACGCCGTCGCGCCGCGGCGACGGCCACGCCGATATTTCCTATGTGCTCGCGGCGGCGAAAGAGATCGCGCGCAACGCCACCAAGCCGCTCGTCGTCGTCACGAAGTCGACCGTGCCGGTCGGCACCGGTGACGAAATCGAGAAAGTGATCGTAGACGTAAAACCGAAGGTGAAAATCTCGGTCGTCTCCAATCCGGAGTTTCTGCGCGAGGGTGCGGCGATCGAGGACTTCAAGCGTCCGGACCGCATCGTGATCGGCATTGAAGACGCGGACGCGCGCGAAGTGATGGCAGCGGTCTATCGTCCGCTCAATCTCAATCAGGCGCCGATCCTGTTCACCGGGCGGCGCACCGCGGAGCTGACGAAGTACGCGGCGAACGCATTTCTCGCGACCAAGATCACCTTCATCAATGAGATGGCCGACCTTGCCGAGAAAGTCGGCGCCAACGTGCAGGAGATCGCGCGCGGCATCGGCCTCGACAATCGCATCGGCGGAAAATTCCTGCATGCCGGCCCCGGTTACGGCGGCTCCTGCTTCCCGAAAGATACGCTCGCGCTGATCAAGACCGCGCGCGACTACGATGCGCCGTCGAAGATCGTCGAAACGGTCGTTAGCGTGAACGATGCGCGCAAGCGCGCGATGGCGGAGCGCGTGATCGCGGCGGCCGGCGGCTCGCTACAAGGAAAAACCGTCGCTGTGCTCGGCCTCACCTTCAAGCCAAACACCGACGACATGCGCGACGCGCCCTCGCTCGAAATCGTTCCGGCGCTGCAGGCCGCCGGCGCGAAAATTCAGGCGCACGATCCGGAAGGTATGGAAGCCGCCGCAAAACTATTGCCGGGCGTCACCTTCTGCGGCGGCCCCTATGAAGCGGCGAAGGACGCTTCCGCGCTGGTTCTGATTACCGAATGGGACGTCTATCGCGCACTCGACCTCGACATGCTGAAAGCCGCGCTGCTCTCGCCGGCGATTGTCGATCTCAGGAATGTCTATGTACCCGCCGAGATGGCGGCCAAAGGCTTCCGCTACGTGAGCATCGGCCGCCCGCCGGTTTAACGCTCCTCTGATCCCGATTTGCCATTCCCCCCGGGACGCGGCAAAAGGCTGGGCATCCCGCGAATTACAATGGTTTAGCCCCGAAAATGCCGCGCATTCGCAAGGCCGTATTTCCCGTTGCAGGTCTTGGCACCCGTTTCCTGCCCGCCACCAAGGCGATGCCGAAGGAAATGCTGACCGTGGTCGACCGGCCCGTGATCCAGCATGTCGTCGATGAGGCGCGCGCGGCCGGAATCGAACACCTGATTTTCGTAACCGGCCGGGGCAAAGGCGCGATCGAAGATCATTTCGACCGCCAGTACGAACTCGAAGCGACGCTGGAAGCGCGCGGCAAGAAGGCCGAACTCCAGATTCTAAAGGACGCGCAGCCGGGCGCCGGCGAAACCAGTTTCACGCGACAGCAGTCGCCGCTCGGCCTGGGCCACGCGGTCTGGTGCGCGCGCGATCTCGTCGGCAACGAGCCGTTCGCGGTCTTGTTGCCCGACGTGCTCGTGCTCGCGAAGAAAAGCTGCCTCTCGCAGATGATCGACGCCCACGCGCAGACCGGAGACAAGACCAACCTGATCGCGGTGGAAGAAGTTGCGCCCGACCAGACGCATCAATATGGCGTGGTCGGCATGGGCGCGAAGAAAGGTCCGGCGTTTGAAATCACGCAGATGGTCGAGAAGCCCGCGAAGGGCACAGCACCCTCGAACAACATCGTCACCGGGCGCTACATCCTGCAGCCCGAGATTTTCGACGTACTCGAGAAGCAGGAGCGCGGCGCAGGCGGAGAAATCCAGCTCACCGACGCGATGATCGCGCTTTCGAAGACGCAGAAGTTCTACGGCTTCAACTTCGAAGGCACGACCTACGACTGCGGCTCGAAGCTCGGTTTCCTGTCCGCCAATGTCGCGTTCGGGCTTGCGCGTGACGACATTGCCGACAGCCTCCGCGCCGAATTGAAACGCATCACGGCGAACTGACAGTGGCGAAGGAAAATAAAACCGGGACCATGCCGCCCGCGCAGCACGGCACCTTCTTCGAACGCCTGAAATCCCGGCTGTCGGGCATTCTCGGCGAGGATGCGCGTGCGATCATTCCGCGGCTGGTGAAGACCGACGGCCGCCGCCATGCCGCGAAGTATGCCTTTGCTTTCCTGATGATGTTCGTCGTCGCCGCGGCGACGGGCCTTACTGCCTATCTGATGAAGGACGTGATCAACAAGATCTTCGTCGACCGCAATCATGCCGCGGTTTGGCTGCTCGGCGGCGCGCTGATCTCCCTCTATCTCATCAAGGGCGTAGCCGGCTATGTGCAGGCGGTAACGCTCGCAAAAATCGGCAACCGCATTATTGCCGATTACCAGCGCCGGCTGTTCGACAATCTCCTGTTGCAGGGAGTTTCATTTTTCTCACGCCAGCATTCGACCGAGTTCCTGAACCGCATGAGCACGGGCGCCGCTGGCGCACGCGCGGTACTCGATCTTCTGATCACCAGCATCGGCCGCGACGCGCTCACGCTCGTCTTCCTTATCGCGGTAATGGTGGTTCAGGAACCGGTGATGGCTTTCATCTGCCTTGTCGTCATGCCGATCGTGGTCTTGGGCGTGCGCCGTCTGATACGTCGCGCGCGCCAGGTCGTAATGAAGAACTTTCTCGGCACCGGAAAAGTGATGCAAACCTTGCAGGAAACCGTGCAGGGCATTCGTGTGGTGAAGTCCTACAACATCGAGAAGCGCATGCGCGCGCGGATGGACGAGAACATCCGTGACCTCGAGGTCGGCCTGAATACGCGCGCGCGCGTCGCCTCGCGCACTGGCCCGCTAATGGAAACGCTCGGCGGCATGGCAGTCGGCCTGTTCGTGATCTATGCCGGCTACAACGTGCTCAACGGCGAAAAGCTGCCCGGTGAATTCTTTTCTGCGATCACCGCGCTCCTGCTCGCCTACGAACCGGCGAAGCGTCTCGCCCGGCTGAACCTCGATCTGGCCGCGAATCTCACGACGGCACGCTATCTTTTCGATATTCTGGATTCCGCGCCCGCGGAAGACGAGCCTGTCGCCCTGCCCGCGCTCAAGATTTCGCGTGGCGAAATCGAACTTCGTAACGTCAGCTTCGAATACCGCGCGGGCGAGCGGGTGTTGCGCGACGTTTCCTTCACGGCGGAAGCCAATCGCACAACCGCGCTGGTCGGCACTTCCGGCGGCGGCAAGTCGACGATTATGAATCTGATCGAGCGCTTCTACGAACCCACCTCCGGCATGATTATGATCGACGGCGAAAATATCGCCACCTGCTCGCGCCATTCGCTGCGCGAGCAGATCGCTTATGTCAGCCAGGATCTGTTTCTGTTCTCCGGTACGATCCGCGACAACATCCGGTTAGGCAAGCCCGGCGCGAGCGATGAAGAATTCGTCGCGGCGGCGACCGCCGCACACGCACACGACTTCATCATGGGCTTCGAGAAGGGCTACGACACCGAAGTCGGCGAACACGGCGCGCAGCTTTCCGGCGGGCAGCGCGCACGCATATCGATCGCGCGCGCGTTCCTGAAGAACGCACCGATCCTGCTGCTCGACGAACCGACCGCGGCGCTCGACGCGGAATCGGAAAAGGAAGTGCAGCGCGCGCTCGACGAATTGCGCAAGTCGCGCACGACGCTCCTGATCGCGCACCGGCTGCATACGGTCATGTCCGCCGACAAAATTTGCGTAGTCGATGACGGCACCGTCGTCGAAACCGGCACGCATCAGGAATTGCTCGCGCGCCGCGGCCGCTATCACGCTTTCTACCGGCTGCAATTCGACGACCGCAACGTGGCAAACGGCTGACGCGAGCATGGCCGATCTGATCCGACCCGTAATCCTGAGCGGCGGCGCCGGTACGCGGCTGTGGCCGGCCTCGCGCGACAGTCTGCCCAAGCAGTTCCTCAAACTTCTCGGCGAGCGCTCGACCTTGCAGGAGACCCTGCTGCGCGTTTCCGATCGCAAGATATTCGGCAAGCCGGTCATCGTTGCGAACCACGCCTACCGTTTTATCGTCCGCGAGCAGTTGCAGGAAATCGGCATCGACGCCGACATCATCCTCGAGCCCGCGCGGCGTGACTCCGGCCCCGCGATTGCCGCCGCGGCCCAATGGATCGCGAAAGAAAAGAGCGACGCGCTGGTGCTGGTGCTGGCTGCGGACCATGTCGTGACCAAGCCGAAGAAATTCGCCGCGATCTGCAAGAAAGCGCGTGCTGCGGCGACGCAAGGCAACATCGTAACCTTCGGCATCACGCCCGATCATCCGGCAACCGGCTACGGCTATATCCGCCCCGGTAAGGCGATTGCAGGCGCGGGCCCCGCCCGCGCGCTCGATGCCTTCGTCGAAAAGCCCGACACAAAGACCGCCGCGAAGTATCTGAAGAAAAAGTATCTCTGGAATTCCGGAAACTTCATGTTCCGCGCCGACGTGCTGCTCGAAGAATATGCGCGGCACGACAAGGCGACGGTCGCGGCGACGAAGGAAGCCATCGACAAGGCCGATACCGATCTCGGCTTCCTGTTGCTCGAAGCCGAGGCCTTCAAGCGCGCGACCAAGAGGTCTATCGACTATGCGGTGATGGAAAAGACCAAACGCGCCGCAGTGATCCCCGCAGAGTACGGCTGGTCCGATTTCGGCGGCTGGGGTGCGGCCTGGACGCTCTCGAAGCGCGACAAGGCCGGAAACGCCGCGCGCGGACCCGTCACCATGATCGATGCGAAGAACAACTACGTTTCCTCCGACGGCAAACTGACCACGCTGGTCGGCGCGGAAAACCTCGTGGTCGTCGTCACTGACGATGCAGTACTGGTCGCCGACCGTGCGCGCGCCGAAGACTTAAAGAAGCTCGTTGAAAAGCTGCGCGCCGAGAAACGCGAAGAAGCCGATACCCACGCCAAAGTGCATCGCCCCTGGGGCAACTATCAGTCGCTCGACCGGGGCGAGCGCTATCAGGTCAAGCGCATCGTGGTGAATCCGGGTGGACGGCTTTCGCTGCAGAAGCACGCACACCGCGCCGAGCATTGGGTCGTCGTGCGCGGCACCGCACTCGTCACCATTGGCGACGAGAAAAAGACGTTGAAGGAAAACGAGTCGGTCTATGTGCCGCTTGGCGCCGTACATCGTCTCGAAAATCCGGGCACTACGCCGGTCGAACTGATCGAGGTGCAGTCGGGCAATTATCTGGGCGAAGACGACATCGTCCGCCTCGAAGACGTTTATCGGCGCACGGCAAAGGACTAGGCGCGATGCGCGACGAGATTTCCGACCGCCGGATCATCCGTGAGCTCGTCGAGAACTGGGCCGTGTGGCGCGACGCGCGGCTCTGGGATCGCTTCCGCACGGTGTGGCATTCCGACGGGCGTATGATGGCGACCTGGTTTCAGGGCAGCTTCGAGGAATTCATCGCCATGAACGAGGCTGGCTGGGCGAAGGGCGTACGTATCCTGCATTTCCTCGGCGGCAGCTCGATCGACGCGAACGGCGACCGCGCCATCGCGCAAACCAAGATGACGATCTCGCAGCGCGCGCCGGTCGAAGGCGTAATCTGCGACGTCGTCTGCACGGGCCGCTTCTACGACTTCTTCGAGCATCGCGAAGGCCGCTGGGGACTCGTGCTGCGCCAGCCGATCTATGAGAAGGACCGCCTCGACCCGGTCGATCCCGCGGCAAAGCTCGAACTCGATAAGGAGCTGCTGGCGCGCTTTCCCGAAGGCTACCGCCATCTCGCCTATCTCCAGACCCGGATCGGCTATCAGGTGAAGCCCGATATGCCTGGCATCGAGGGAACGGAACTGGAGAAACTCTATGCGCGCGGCGCGGAATGGCTAGGCGGCAAGCCGCTGTAAGCCCGCCGCTCGTAGGTATCCAAACTATTAAGAGCGGATTAACGATACGCCTCTAGTTTGGGCAGCCGCGACGCCAGCGATAGCAGCAGCCTGCCAATGACGATCCCAGCCGCCTACCAGGTAGGCCTCGGACTCTTCCAGATCGACGAACCCACCCTCGCCTCGCGCAAGGAAGTCTGGGATTTGCTCGGGCCCAACCTGCCGGTAATCATCGACCGTCATTTCGAACTTCTGTTCAAACACGCGCCCTATTTCATCGAGATGATCCAGAAGCGCGGCGACGGCTACAAGGCGCGCACGATCAAGTATACCGAACGCCTGTTCTGTAATCCGATCGACGAGCAATGGGTCGCCGACACCCAGGAGCGCGCGCAGCTCGAAAAGGAAACCGGCCACGACGTGCGCTCGCGGCCCGGCATGAACAGTTACATCCTTCAGGAATTCACGGCCCTCCTTGCGAAGCAGCGCATGATGCCGCGGGCCAAGGCGCTCCGGCTGATCGATACCGCGACCCGGATTCTCAATCTCGATGTCGCGACCTCGGTTTCGATCCACTACAATTTTCAGGTTCGCTCCTCGCGCGCCGACGGCGACCGCATCGGCACCGCGGTCGAAAAATTCAGCAATACCATTCAGACCGTTCGCCGTTCGGTATCGACCGCGGTCGATCTCCTGAGCGCGACATCGGACCAGCTTACCGGCTTTGCGAACTCCGCGTCCGATCAGGCCAACACCGCGGCGGAAGCCGCTTCCAGCACCGCGGCGAATGTCGGCACGATTGCCGCCGCGACCGAGGAATTAAATGCCTCGATCGCGAACATTCACGACCAGGCATCGAATAGCGCAAATCTCGCGCGCGAGGCCGTGAGCCACGCGGAGCAGACCAACGGAACGATCCGCGCGCTCTCCGAAGCGGTCAGCAAGATCGGCTCGGTCGCGAGCCTGATTTCGGAGATCGCAAGCCAGACCAATCTGCTCGCGCTCAACGCGACGATCGAAGCGGCGCGTGCCGGCGAAGCCGGGCGCGGTTTTGCCGTGGTCGCCAGCGAAGTGAAGTCGCTCGCAACCCAGACTTCCAAGGCGACCACCGAGATCGGGCAACAGATCGCGATGATCGAGGAAGCGACCCGGCGCTCGGTCGGCGAAATCGCAAGCACCGGCGAGACGATTTCGAACATCGCCCGCACTGCGGAGATGATCGCAAGCGCGCTCAACGAGCAGGCCGCCGCCACCGGCAACATCGCCGAAAGCGCGGTCGCCGCCGCCAGCAATGCCAGCACCGTCGCGAACGCGATGAAGACGGTCGAGGAAACCATCGCCAAGACCAAGGGCGCGGCCACGACCGTGCTTTCCTCTTCGCGCGACCTCACGGGCTCCACCGGCGAAGTCGCAAGCGCGATGGATCTCCTGTTCGACGCAGCCTCGAAGTATCAAGGCACGAAGAAGTTCAACGACCTTTCGGTCGCCAAAGGCTAGCGTTCTCTCGCGCTGCAACCGGATAAAATCCGGAGGCGGTGGAAACCATCTCCAAAAGGACAAGACTAGGGAACCGGCTTCCTCGCGGAGCGTTACGCGCTTGGCAACAGGAGATTTCTCATGGCCGCTTCAGTCGTTCGCGACACCAGCACCGCTCGCTTTGCGATCGTTGCCGGCGTGATCGTCGCCTTGATTTCACAGATCGTTTTGACGCTTCTTTTCACCGGTATTGCCGGTCTCGCACTGCCGCCCGCGACCGCAGCACCGACCACCTTTAACTGGTCGGTCTTCATGCTCTGGGCGCTCGCCGGAATCGTCGCCGCGGGCTTCGGCGGCTACATCACCGGCTGGGTGCTCGGCCGCGCCTCCGACTGGGACGCAGGTATGCTCGCCTTCATCGGCTGGGCAATCGCGATCCTGCTCGTCACCTTCTTCGGCGCGATTGCCGCGAATTCCGGCTCGAACCTGCTTCGCGTTTTCGTCAGTCCCGCTTACGGCTATTGGTCGGCGGACGCGGCGAATGCCGCCGCGAGACGCGCGGCCTCGATTGCCTCGCTCGCGAGTGTGATCGCGCTGGCACTCGGTGCCGCGGCTTCGATTGCGGGCAGCATCGCCGCGACCGACACGCCGAACGGCAAACGCCGCCGCTGACATACTCAAAAAGAAAATCGGCCCGCCTCTTCGGCGGGCCGATTGCTATGCCATTACGGAAGCCGCGCGGATCGATTCCATTCCGGTCCAGGGCCGGTGATTGATCGAAACCACACGCCAGAGCGAACCGGGCCCCGAGCCGAGCTGGTCGAGCCGCGTGATCGAGCAATTGTCGATTGCAAAAGCAAGCGCAGCATCGGTCGAAAGCTGGAGCGCATGGCCGATCGCGGCTTTGATCGTGCCGCCATGCGTGACCGCGACGATGTCGCGCCCGAAATTCTCGACACTCAACCGCTCGATTGCCGGTGTCACCCGCGCATAGAGATCGTCGAAACTCTCTCCGCCCGGCGCGCGTTCGGCCGCCGGCCCGAACCAGAAGGGATGCGAAAGATGTGCGCGCGAAGCGAAGAACTCCGCGCGGTTGAGCCCCTGCCACTCGCCGAGATGCTGTTCCGCAAAGGCCTCGACCGGCACGCGCGCGAGTCTCGCGGCGTCGCGGTCAGTCATCGCGCCAATGATCGCTTCCGCGGTCTGCTGCGTCCGCTTGAGATTGCTCGTGAACCAGGCCGCCCCGCGCGGCAGTTCGCGCGCGAGCGCCTCGAACACGTTGCCGTCGCTCACGTCGGAATCGACGTCGTTCTGGCCGTAGATGTTGACGGTATCGGGCACGGGCGCGTGGCGGACCCACCACCAGCGCGTGACTTTCGAGATTTCCTGATTCATGGCGCGAGTTATTGCCTCAAAGCGAGCGCCCGATCAATTCCTTCATGATCTCGTTGGTTCCGCCGTAAATTTTCTGGACCCGCGAGTCGGTCCACATCCGCGAAATCGGGTACTCTTTCATGTAGCCGTAGCCGCCGAAGAGCTGCAGGCACTCGTCGGCAATCTCGCATTGCTTCTGTGTCGTCCACCATTTCGCCATCGCTGCGGTCTGCACGTCGAGCTTTCCGGCGAGCAGAAGTTCCGTGCAATGCTCCACGAAACTGCGCGCAACCGTCGCCTCCGTCTTGCATTCGGCAAGCTTGAAGCGTGTGTTCTGGAAATCGAGCAGACGCTTCCCGAATGCCTTGCGGTCTTTCGTATAGGCGACCGTGATTTCGACCGCGCGCTCCATCGCAGCGACGGCCTGAATCGCGATCACCAGCCGCTCTTGCGGAAGCTGCTGCATCAACTGGACGAAGCCGAGACCTTCGCGGTCGCCGAGCAGGTTCGCGGTCGGCACCCGCACGTCGTCGAAAAACAGTTCTGAAGTATCCTGTGCGTGCTGGCCGACTTTCTCGAGATTACGGCCGCGGCGAAAGCCGTCCACCTCGTCCACTTCGACCACGATCAGCGAAACGCCCTTCGCGCCTTCCTTCGGGTCCGTCTTCGCGACTACGCAAACAAGCCCCGCGTGCTGGCCGTTGGTGATGAAGGTTTTCTGTCCGTTGATGACGTATTGGTTGCCGTCGAGCTTAGCAGTGGTCGTAACACTTTGCAGGTCCGAGCCGGTGCCCGGTTCGGTCATCGCGATCGCGGCGACGAGTTCGCCGCTTGCCAGCTTCGGCAGCCATTTTTTCTTCTGCTCCTCGGAACCGTAGTGTAGAAGGTACGGTGCGACGATGCCGCTATGCACGGCATTACCCCAGCCGCCGACGCCGGCGCGAACCTGTTCTTCGAGCAAAATCTTCTCATGCGCGAAGCTGCCGCCGGCGCCGCCGTATTCGTCGGGAATCATCGCGCAAAGCAGTCCGGCCGCGCCCGCCTTGTTCCATATCTCTCGGTCGACGATGCCGTCGCGTTCCCAGCGCTCGACATGCGGCACGCATTCGCGCTCGAAAAAGCGCCTGGCGCTCTCGCGGAAAATTTTCAGGTCTTCGGATTCTTGCATGGCGTTGCTCCCGGAAAAGAGCATGCCCGATCACGCCGCGCCTAGCCAATGCCTCGGGTCGTGCAGGCGCGAAGTCCGCGTTTCCGTAAGGGCATCGCAGAGGGAAGCAAGGCTCGACAGATCGTGCACCGGACGCAGTTCGTCGACATGCGGCAGGATCGTGCGGATACCTCCCGCCTTCGCCTCGAACCCTTCGAAACGCAGGAGCGGGTTGAGCCAGATCAGCCGGCGGCAGGACCGGTGCAGCCGGTCGATCTCGCGCTTGAGTTCGCCGTCGCCTTCGCGCTCCAGACCGTCGCTGACGAAGAGCACGGTCGCGCCCTGTCCAAGCACGCGGCGCGACCAGCGCTTGTTGAATTCCGAAAGCGCATCCGCGATGCGCGTGCCGCCTGCCCAGTCCGCGACACCGGCAGAACAGAGCGCGAGCGCGTCGTCGGGGTCGCGCGTCTTTAAGGACCGCGTGACATTGGTAAGCCGGGTCCCGAACAGGAAGGTCGAGACGTTTCTGCGCTTCATGGTGAGCATATGAAAGAATTGCAGAAGCGGACGCGAGTAATCGCTCATCGAGCCGGAAATATCGACGAGCGCGACCAGCGGCGGCTGTTTCTCGCGCGGTGCGCGGAAGCGAAGCTCAATCAAGTCGCCGCCGGAACGCACGCTCGCGCGCAGTGTTCGTGCAAGATCGATCCGCCCGTGCGGCGACGGCGCAAAACGGCGCGTGGCCACCGCGTCGTCGGGTATCTTCATCGCCGAAATCAGCCGCCGCGCTTCCTCGAGTTCTCGCGTCGACATCTGCGCGAAATCCTTGCGCCGCAGGATTTCGTCGTCGGAAATCGTGCCCCGCATGTCGAAGGCGGTTTCCTGCTGTTTCGGCGGCTTCGGCATGCGCTTCGAGAGACCCAGCGCCTCCTCCACGCGGCGTTGCGCGACCCGGCTTTTCGCCCCCTCAACCCGCGTGACCGGCAGCATTTCGGCAAGCACGCGTTCGATCTGGTCACGCTTCCAGAAACGATGAAACGCCTCGTAGAACACCGCGAAATGCTCATGGCGCTTGATGAGTACGGAATGGAGCGTCCAGAAGAAATCCGCGCGCGTCCCAATACCCGCGAGCCTGACGGCATTGAGTGCGTCGATCACCGAGCCCGGCCCGATCGGAATGCCCGCGCGGCGCAGGATGCGCGCGAAAGCGATCAGGCGGTCGAAGAGTTGGCCTGCGGGCTTCATCCCGCGGCCTTCAGCGCCTCGCGGGACGCCAACAATACCGCGTCAATCTTCTTCGGATTGAAGCGCTCGACGTCGTCCTGATATTTCAGCACCACGCCGAGCGTGTCACCGATGAGGTGTGGGTCCAACGCGGTCGCGTCGAGTTCGACCAATGCGGAGGCCCAGTCGAGCGTTTCTGCGGTGCCGGGATTCTTGAAGAGATCTTCTTTGCGAAGCTGCTGCACGAAGGCGACGACTTCGCGCGAGAGCTGCTCGGACGCGCCAGGCACTTTCGTTCTCACAATCGCAAGTTCGCGCGCGAGATCCGGATAGTCGATCCAGTGATAGAGGCAACGGCGCTTCAGCGCGTCGTGGATTTCGCGCGTGCGGTTCGAGGTCACGATCACGATGGGCGGCGTCTCGGCCTTGATCGTTCCGAATTCCGGAATGGTCACCTGAAAGTCAGCCAGCACTTCAAGCAGGAACGCTTCGAACGCCTCGTCGGCGCGGTCGAGTTCGTCGATCAGGAGCACCGGCGCGCCCGCGGGATCGGGCGTCAGCGCTTCGAGCAGTGGACGGCGGATCAGATAACGCTCCGAGAAAACGTCTTCCGTGAGTTTTTCGCGGTTCGCAGCACCTTCAGCTTCCGCGACACGGATTGCGATCATCTGGGCTGCGTGATTCCACTCGTACAATGCAGACGCGGAATCGAGGCCCTCATAGCATTGCAGCCGCACCAGCCGCCGCCCGAGCGCGGAAGCCAGCACCTTCGCGACTTCCGTTTTTCCGACACCCGCCTCGCCTTCGAGAAACAGCGGGCGGCCCATTTTCAACGACAGAAAAACGACCGTCGAAAGCGCGCGGTCGGCGACGTAGGAGCCGCTGGAGAGCAGCTTGATGGTTTCGTCGATGGATGCGGGAAGTGCGGGCATGAGTCAGCTTACTCTCAAAGACCCTCGACAAGAAGCCAGTGTCGTCCCCGCGAAAGCGGGGACCCATAATCCCTGTGCCTGAATTTTGACTCGGGTGGTTATGGGTCCCGGCTCGCGCATTGCTTCGCAATGCTTGGCCGGGACGACGATCGTGTTGCCTTACTTCGCCGCCGCGACCGCACGGCGCGCGAGCACGCCGATCAGATGCGCGCGATACTCGGCGGTGCCATGCAAATCGGCAATCATGCCCTTCGCAGGCACCTTGATGCCTTCGATCGCCTTGGCGGAGAAATCCTTGCCAAGCGCCGCTTCCATCTCTTTGACGCGGAATACGCCGCTCTCGCCCGCGCCAGTGACCGCGACGCGAGCGCCGTCCTTACCCTTCGAGACGAACACGCCGACCAGCGCGAAGCGTGACGCGGGGTTGCGGAACTTCTCGTAGCCCGCTTTCTCTGGAACCGGAAAACTAACGCTTTCGATGATCTCATCGGCCCCGAGCGCGGTTTCGAACAGACCTTTGAAGAACTTGTCCGCTTCGATTTCGCGCTTGTTGGTTTTGATCGTGGCGCCTAAGCCCAGCGCCGCCGCCGGATAATCGGCGGAAGGATCGTTATTCGCGAGCGAGCCGCCGATGGTCCCGCGGTTACGCACCGCCGGATCGCCGATTACCGACGCGAGATGCGCGAGCGCGGGAAGCGACTTCTGCACTTCGGCCGAGTTCATCACCTCGACGTGTTTCGTGAGCGCGCCGATGACGACGGCCTTGCTGCTTGCCTTGATGCCGGAAAGCCCTTTGATCCCGGAAAGATCGACGATGGTTCCGGGCGAAGCGAGCCGTAGCTTCATCGCGGGAAGCAGCGTCTGGCCGCCTGCGAGCAGTTTCGCGTCATCGGCCTTTTTCAGAAGCTTCACGGCGTCATCGACGTTTTTCGGCCGCTCGTAAGTGAATGCGTACATGATCTGCGCTCCTTATTCCGCGGCTTTTTTCATGCCGCCCTGCGCGGCTTTCCAGACCGTGCTCGGCGTCGCCGGCATCGGCACGTTCTCGTGCCCGACGGCGTTGGTGATGGCGTTGATGAGTGCGGCGGGCGACGCGATCGCTCCCGCCTCGCCGCAACCTTTGATTCCGAGCGGGTTCGACGGGCACGGCGTCAAGGTCGTGTCGACCTTGAACGAAGGCAGGTCCGCCGCGCGCGGCATCGCGTAATCCATGAACGAGCCGGTGACCAACTGTCCGTCGGAATTGTAGTGCGCGCCCTCGAGCAACGCCTGGCCGACGCCCTGCGCGATGCCGCCATGCACCTGCCCCTCGACGATCATCGGATTGATGATGTTGCCGAAGTCATCGACCGCGACCCAGTTTGCGATCGTGGTCTTGCCGGTTTCCGGATCGATCTCGACTTCCGCGATATGGCAGCCCGCCGGGAACGTGAAGTTGGTCGGGTCGTAGAACGCGCCTTCCTTCAGGCCCGGCTCCAACTGGCCGCCGGTGAACTTGTGCGCGATGTAGGCGTTCAGCGTGACATCGCCCCAGCCTACCGACTTGTCGGTCCCTTTGACGGTGAACTTGCCGTCCTTGAACTCGATATCGTCGCCGGAGGCTTCCATCATGTAGCCCGCAACCTTCTTGGCTTTCGCCTCGATCTTGTCGAGCGCCTTCACGATGGCCGACATGCCGACCGCGCCGGAGCGCGAACCGTAGGTACCCATGCCGAACTGAACCTTGTCGGTGTCGCCGTGCACGATGCTGACGGTTTCGATCGGTACGCCGAGCCGGTCGGACACGAGCTGTGCGAAGGTCGTCTCGTGTCCCTGCCCGTGGCTGTGCGAACCGGTGAGAATTTCCACCGAGCCGGTCGGGTTCACGCGAACTTCCGCCGACTCCCAAAGGCCGACGCCGGCTCCGAGCGAACCGACCGCTTGGCTTGGCGCGATGCCGCAGGCTTCGATATAGGTCGAGAAACCGATGCCGCGAAGCTTGCCGTTCTTTTCGGATGCAGCCTTGCGCTGTCCGAAGTTCTTGTAGTCGATCATGTTCATCGCTTTGGTAAGCGACGCATCGTAGTCGCCCGCATCATAAGCCATGATGACCGGCGTCTGGTGCGGGAACGATTTGACGAAGTTCTTGCGGCGAAGCTCAGCGGGATCGACACCGAGCTCTCGCGCGGCAACCTCGACCAGACGCTCAACGACAAACGTCGCTTCCGGGCGGCCCGCGCCGCGATAGGCATCGACCGGCGCGGTGTTGGTATAGACCGCATCGACCTCGGCATAGATCGCCGGGATCGCGTATTGGCCCGACAAGAGCGTCGCATAGAGATAGGTCGGCACCGACGACGAGAAGGTCGACATATAGGCGCCGATATTCGCGATCGTATGCACGCGCAGGCCGGTGATCTTGTGGTTTGCGTCGAGCGCGAGTTCCGCTTTCGTAACGTGATCGCGGCCATGCGCGTCGGTCAGAAACGCCTCCGAGCGATCCGAGACCCACTTCACCGGGCGCTTCACGCGCCGCGCGGCCCAGAGCGCAACCACTTCTTCCGGATAGATGAAAATCTTCGAGCCGAAGCCGCCGCCGACATCCGGTGCGATCACGCGGAGCTTGTGTTCCGGCGCCATGCCGACGAAAGCGGAAATCACGAGCCGCGCAACATGCGGATTCTGGCTCGTGTTCCAGAGCGTCAGCGCGTCGTTGCCCTGATCGTACTCGGCAATCGCCGCGCGCGGCTCCATCGCGTTCGGCACCAGCCGGTTGTTGATGATGTCGAGCTTGGTGACATGCTTGGCGGAAGCGAACGCCGCATCGGTCGCCGCCTTGTCGCCGAGATGCCAGTCATAGATCATATTGTTCGGCGCGACGTCGTGAATTTGCGGCGCGCCTTTGGCAGCCGCTTTCGCGGGATCGACTACCGAGGGCAGCACGCCGTAATCGACTTCGACCGCTTCGGCCGCGTCGCGTGCCTGTCGCAACGTCTCGGCGAGCACGACCGCGACCGCATCGCCTACGCAACGCACTTTGTCGGCGGCGACCGCCGGATGTGCGCCCATCTTCATAGGCGTTCCGTCTTTCGACGTAATCGCCCAGCCGCAGATCAGCCCGCCGATCTTGTCGTTCGCGAGATCCGCACCGGTCAGCACCGCGACCACGCCCGGCATCTTCTCGGCGGCTTTCGTGTTCACTTTCTTGATCGTGGCGTGCGCGTGCGGCGAGCGCACGAAGTATGCCCGCACTTCGCCGGGCCGCGTGATGTCCGAGGTGTAATTGCCGCTGCCGGTGATGAAACGCTGGTCTTCCTTGCGGCGTACTGCGGCGCCAATTCCTGTCGCGCTCATGACGTCCTCCAGATCCCTGAAATGCTTCTATTCGGCGGCGCGGGCGGGCTTGGCGCCGCCCTTCATCGCCTTCGCGCCGGCAGCCACCGCTTTCACGATGTTGTGGTAGCCGGTACAGCGGCAGATATTGCCTTCGAGCTCTTCGCGGATGGTGTGCTCGTCGAGTTCGGAGCCCTTGCGGTTCACGATATCGACCGCCGACATGATCATGCCCGGCGTGCAGAAGCCGCATTGCAGACCGTGATGCTCGCGGAACGCCTCCTGCATCGGATGGAGCGCCGAACCGTTGGCGAGACCTTCGATGGTCGTCACCTTCGCGCCGTCGGCGGTCATCGCCAGCATGGTGCAGGATTTCACCGCTGCGCCATCGACATGCACGACACAGGCGCCGCATTGCGACGTATCGCAACCGACATGCGTGCCGGTGAGCCGCAGCTTTTCGCGGAGAAGCTCGACGAGCAAAGTTTCAGGGGCAACGTCAACGGTATGCGATTTCCCGTTGACCGTGATGGTCACGTTCGGCATGGGGCGCTCTCCCGGCTTCGAAGAAGCGTGGCCCCGCGGTCAATTCGGCTGACCGTCTTTTGTCCGGCCGCGTTTCTTCTCTTTTTTTAGGAATTCCAGTCTGGTCCGGTTCCAGACATTCGGTCAAGCGCCTGCTGGCATTACAGTCATGCCATCAATTATTTGTATTCCTTCAGCGCCTCGACGAAGTTCTCGAAAAAGCGGTCGGCGGTCTTCTTCGCCGAGCCGGAAATCAGCCGCTGGCCGAGCTGCGCAATTTTCCCGCCGGTAGCCGCTTCCGCCTTGTAAGTGAGCTTGCAGCCCTCGCCCTCGTCGGCCAATGCAACAGAGGCTTGCGCCTTTGCAAAGCCAGCAACGCCGCCCTCGCCCTCGCCCACGATCTTGTAGCCGTTAGGCGCGTCGATATCCTCGAGCTTCACTTTGCCTTTGAAACGGGCACTGACCGGACCGATCGAAAGTTTCACGGTCGCCTGGAACTCGGTGTCGGACAGTTTATCCAGCGTCTCGCAGCCGGGAATGCATTTTTCGAGCATTGCGGGATCGTTAAGCGCGCGCCAGACGATTTCGCGCTTCTGTGGCAAGTCGTACTCGCCGCTCATCTCCAGAGCCATGATGTCCTCCTAGACGAACTGCACGGCGAGACCGCCGAGCGGGCCGAAATCCGCATGAATCGTGTCACCCTTCTCCGCATGCACGGGCCGCGTGAACGAACCAGAAAGCAGAATGTGGCCGGGCTTCAGCGTTACCCCGCGAGGCCCCAGCTTGTTCGCAAGCCACGCAATACCAAGTGCGGGATGGCCGAGCACGCCGGCGGCAATCCCCGTCTCCTCGATCTCGGAATTCTTGTAAAGGATCGCGCCCGCCCAGCGAAGATCGAAGGCATCGACCTTCATCACCTGCCCGCCGATCACGATTCCGGCGGCCGCCCCGTTGTCCGAAACGGTGTCGAAAATCTTGCGCGGATTGACCAGCCGCGCATCGATGATCTCGAGCGACGGCACCACATATTCGGTCGCGCGCAGCACGTCGAACAGGCCGACCCCCGGCCCTTTCAGCGGCTTGCCGAGCACGAACGCAAGTTCGACCTCGATGCGCGGCATGCAATAATTCTCGAATTGCAGTTTCGCGCCGTCGGCAATGAGCATGTCGTCGAACAGATGCCCGTAGTCCGGCTCGTTGATACCGAGCGACTGCTGCATCGCTTTCGAAGTCAGCCCGATCTTGTGACCGATCACCTTGCGGCCGTCTTTGAGCTTCCGCTTCGTGACTTCCTGCTGGATCGCGTAGGCGTCGTCGATGTCGATCTTGGGGAAAGTGACGGAAAGCTGCTTTGCCTGCTTCTTGGTGCGCTCGGCCTCGATTAGCACCTGCGCGGCCTTGGCTCGTTCGGACTTCGACAACATTGATTGTGCGCTCTTTTTATATCGGGACGTTTCCGTGGATCAGGATAAACCGAAGCCCAAGGCTTCGCTATCTCGTTGCGCGATTTGAAGCGGATTGTGCCCGGACGAACGCCACGAAATCGTCCCGGGCCGGCGCGAGAAAAGACAAGAGCGGCGAAAATGTCCCGATGATGGAAAGATGTCCGACGCGGGCATAAGTTTTCAGCGTCGCGTTCCCGCCCTTTTGTTCGATGCGCCTGGCCAGCCGGACGGAATTTCCCGGGTCTACCGTATCGTCGTCCGCGGGCCGCAGGAGCAGCATCGGCGGCTCGTCGCCATCGACGTAGTTGATCGGTTGCGTCAAAGGCCGTTCCGCTTCGGGTCCGAAAATAATCTTCAACTGCTCATCCTTGAGCGGCAGGAAATCGTAAGGCCCGGCGATTCCGATTACGCCGGAAACGTCCGTCTTCGGATCGAGCTTCACGTCCGAAAGCCAACGCCGGTCGGCCGCAAGCGAAATCGCGTTATAGGCACCCGCCGAATGTCCGGCGAGAAAGAGCTTCGCCGGATCGCCGCCGAAGCGCACCGCATTGTCCTTCGCCCAGCGCACCGCGAGCGCACTATCGCGCAGGAAATCCGGATAAAGCACCGGCGGATAGAGGCGGTAATCGGGAATAACGGCGACGATCCCGGCGCGCGCAAGCGAGGCCCCGAGAAAGCGGTAGATCGACTTGTCGCCGCGCTGCCACGAGCCGCCGTAGAAAAAGACTACCACTGGCAATCCGCGGCTGGCCTTGGCCGGTCGGTAGATATCGAGCTTCAGGCGCGGGCCGGAGCCATACGGAATATCGCGCTCGACCGCGACGTCGCTGCCCCGGGACGCCGTATTGAGGACGAAAGCCGGCGCCCAGACCAAGAGCACGGCTATCAGAGCAAGCACGACCAGTACGGCAACCCACACGCGCTTCATCGGACCCGATTGATTTCGATTGGTAGTTATACGGCGCCTTTCGCAACGCACCACCCATCGTCCCGGCTCCATGAAATATTGACGAACCGGGCGCAATTTACGACGCTGTTACGGAACGGGGGCAAAGAGGAATGTCTTCGCAGATCGAGAGGCACGACGGCCAGACGGCGATCGAGGAAGTCCTCGATCATTCGCGCTTTACCGACCGCTGGATCGCCCATGTCCTGCGCTCGCTCAAGATCGGCCATCTCACGATTGAAACCCCGTCCGGCGCGCGCGTCGAGGGCAAGGGCGAAATCGAAGGCCCGCGCGCGACCCTGATCCTGCACCGCTGGCGCACCATGCGCCGCCTGATGTTCGGCGGCGATGTCGGCTTTGCCGAAGCTTACATGGACGGCGACTGGTCGACGCCCGACCTCGCAACCCTGATCGAACTCGCCGCGCGCAACGAAACCGCGCTCAGCGAAGTCACGGCCGGCCGCTGGTTCAACCGCCTGCTTCACCGCATGCGGCACCTTCTGCGCGCGAACACGAAGAGCGGGAGCCGCCGCAACATCGAAGCGCATTACGACCTCGGCAACGACTTCTACAAGCTCTGGCTCGACCCGAGCATGACCTATTCCTCCGCGCTTTACGCAGACCCGAAGCAGTCGCTCGAGGACGCGCAGGACAACAAGCTCGCACGCATCATGGATTTGCTCTCGCTCAAGGGCGGCGAACGCGTGCTCGAAATCGGCTGCGGCTGGGGCCGGCTCGCCGAACGCATCACAACCGAGCGCAACGCGCATGTCATCGGACTGACACTCTCGCCCTCGCAACTGAAAGGCGCGCGCGAACGGCTCGCAAAAGCCGGCGCTGAGGATAAGTCCGACTTGCGCTTGCAGGATTATCGCGACGTCACCGAAACCTTCGACCGCGTGGTTTCGATCGAAATGATCGAGGCGGTCGGCGAGAAATACTGGCCCGCTTACTTCGGCAAGATCGCGGAAGTGCTGAACGCCGGCGGGCGCGCGGTGTTGCAGGTCATCACCATCGCGGAAGAGCGCTTCGAACTTTACCGCAAGAATGCGGACTTCATTCAGCGCTACATCTTCCCCGGTGGAATGTTGCCTTCGCACGGCGTGATGCTCGAACAGATCAAACAAGCCGGCATGAAATTCGTCTCGCTGGAGAATTTCGGCGAGAGTTACGCCCATACGCTGAACGAATGGAACCGCCGCTTCCAGCGCGCATGGCCCGAAATCGAGGCGATGGGCTACTCGAAAAAGTTCAAGCGCACCTGGGAATATTACCTCGCCTATTGCGAAGGCGGCTTCCGCTCCAAGGCGATCGACGTCGGTCTTTATGTAATGGAAAAGCCCGCGAATTGACCGCGCTCGCGCGCTTCGCAACACTCTAAAGATGAAAACGCATCCTTTCGGGCCGGCGGCGCCCGCAGTATCCGTTATCGGCCAAGGCACATGGAATCTCGAGCTGGCGCCGCGCGCCGATGCGCTCCGCACGCTCGCCCGCGGTATCGACCTGGGCATGACGCATATCGACACCGCGGAGATGTATGGCTCCGGCCGCGCCGAAGCGCTCACCGGCGAGGCCATTGCCGGAAAACGCGACAAGGTGTTCGTCGTCTCGAAGGTGCTGCCGTCGAATGCCTCGCGCAAAGGCACGCTTGCGGCCTGCGAGCGTTCGCTCAAGCAGCTGAAAACGGATTACCTCGACTGCTATCTTTTGCACTGGCGCGGCTCCTATCCGCTCGAAGAAACCTTCGCTGCTTTTGAAGAATTGAAGACCGCCGGGAACATCCGCTCGTGGGGTGTTTCCAATTTCGACGAAGACGATCTCGACGAAGCATTGAAAGTGGCAGGCAAAGGCAAGATCGCCTGCAATCAGGTGCTCTATCATCTACGCGAGCGCGCAATCGAACACGCCGTGATTCCGTGGTGCGAGCGAAACGGCGTCGCGATAGTCGCTTACAGCCCATTCGGGCAGAGCGCGATGCCGCCGCTTTCATCGCCCGGCGGCAAAGTGCTTGCCGAAATCGCCGACGCCCGCGACGCGACGCCGAGGCAGGTCGCACTTGCCTTCCTCACGCGCCGCAAAAGCGTGTTCGCGATTCCGAAAGCATCGAAAGTCGCGCATGCGGAGAAGAACGCGGGCGCCGGCAACATCGAGCTTTCCGCACAGGAAATCGAAAAGATCGAGAAAATATTTCCGCTCGGACGGCCGAAAAGCCTGCCGATGCTTTGATTTACCTGCGCGTGATCTTGTCCGAAAACCGGTAACTACTTTTCGGGATCACGCGCTACCCCTTTTGAAAAATCGCCGGGCTGCGGCGGCGCAAGCGGCGTGAACAGGCAGCGATCCGGCTTCAGGTCCACGAGCGGCGTACCGTCGAGGCAATCGAGCCCGCGCACATAAACCGAATTTCCTTCGACACGCTCGAACTTCACCAGCGAAGTGCCGATCGGGTTCGGCCGCACCGGCGTGCGCAGCGAAAACACGCCATGGATTTCGCCATTGCTTTTCGGGCTTTGCGCGACGAGATCGCGCCGCGATTTATCGAGCCAGTAGAGCACTTCGAGCTGCGCGTATTTCTCAACGCCACGTAGCCCCGCGACCCACGGCTCGAAAATCTCGATCCGGCAGACCGGGCCGTCCTGGCGCCCCTGCCGGGGACATTCCATCCGGTCGCGCCACGGCGTGTGGATGCGGCCGATGAAAACGATACCGGCATCGTTCGCCTCCGGCGCCTCGACCGCCACTTCGCCCGCGCGGATTTCGTCACGTCTCACCATTGGGCGAGTATGCGACGAAAACCGCGGGCGCGAAATGCGGCTTAACGGAACAGCTTCTTGATGTAGTCCGCGCCGATCCCGGCCTTTTCGTAATGCGCCTTGCACATCGCGATATAGTCGTGGACGTCGAAATAGCCGTTCGCCTCGCCCTTTTCGTCGAGCCAGACCAGCGGACCTTTCACCTGAAAGAATACTTTCATCGGCTCGTCGCTTTCATAGGCGACCAGCGTGTGCCCCTCGCCCGGCGTTTCATAGACGAAATCGCCCGCGGTCGCAGTCCAGTCGTGCTCGAGGTAGCCCCATTTTCCCGAGATCGTGTAGGCGAAGACTTCGTGCGGATGATAGTGGCGGTTCACGAGACCCGCCTTCTTCGCCATCAAGATATCGCACCACTTGTTCTGCGACGGCGAAATCCACAAGGGCCGCGACGAAACCGTTTCGGTGAAGGGAACGTAGTAGCGCTCGTCGTCGGTCGGCGCGTTCTTGGTGTAGACTTCCGGTAGCGCGTCCGGCTGGAATACGCGCGTGATCGGCTTCAGGTCTTTCCAGAATTCGTTCGTGGCTAGCTCGGGCATTTCTTCCTCCTGCTTGCTTTTTGTGTCGATCCGCTAGATGTGCATGCCGCCGTCGGCCATGAACACGCTGCCGGTCGAGAAGCTGCTTTCGCTTGAGGCGAGAAACAGAACCATCTTCGCGACTTCGTCTGCATGCGCGTGGCGATGCAGCGGAATGACGGAGTCGAGCAGCTTGGTGCCGTCGCGGCCGGTGGCCTGCGTGATGCCGTCTTCAATGTTTTTCTGGAACGAATTGTCGATCGGCCCCGGCGCGACGATGTTGACGCGGATATTCCGGCCCGCGAGTTCCTTGGCCGCCGTGCGCACAAGCCCGATCACCGCATGCTTGGAAGTTGCATAGGCACAAATGCCGGGATCGGAAGTTACGCCGACCACGCTCGAGGTCACGATGATACTGCCACCGTCGTTCATATGCGGCTGGGCGTATTTGATCGCCAGAAACGACGCCCGTACATTCACCGCCATCACCTGATCGAACAACTCGTCGGGATAGTGCGCGATCGGCGCGATCACGCCGGAAATTCCGGCATTCGAGAACAAGACGTCGATCTTGCCGAAATGCCTCACCGCCTCGTCGATATATTTCTTCGTCTCGGAAACATCCGCGACGTTCGCCGCGCAGACGGCAAAACGCCCTTCGTACTTCTTGAGCGATTTTGCGGCTTCCGCGAGTTGCTGGTTAGTGCGGTCGGCGAGCAATACTTTCGCGCCTTCGGCAAGCATGACTTGAGTCGCAGCAAAGCCGAGACTTCCGGCAGCACCCGTCACCACGCAGACCTTGCCGTCGAGCTTTCCCATCACGCCACCCCTAAGTAAGCGCGCTGTACGGCCGGGTCTTCGCGCAACTGCGCCGCACTGCCCTCGCCGGTGATACGCCCTGTTTCGATCAGGTAGCCGCGGTCGGCAATTTGCAGACTACGCTTCGCGTTCTGCTCGACCAGCAACACGCCGATCCCGGCGTCACGAATCTTGCCGAGTGACGCGAACAGCTCGCCGCAGACCACCGGCGCAAGGCCAAGCGACGGCTCGTCGAGCAACAATATGTCGGGCGCCGACATCAGCGCCCGCCCGATCGCGACCATCTGCTGCTCGCCGCCGCTCATAGTGTTCGCGGCCTGTCCCATGCGCTGCGCGAGCTTGGGAAAGAGCGAAATCGCCCGCTCCAGATTTTCCTTTTCCTTGGCGCGTGCACGCTTCGCATAAGCGCCGAGCAGCAGGTTTTCGCGAACCGTAAGTTCTCCGAAAATGCCGCGTCCTTCCGGCACCAGCGCAAGCCCCGCTTCGACGATGTCGTTCGCGCGCATCTTCTCTAGATCGCGGCCGTTGAGCGAAACCCGCGCCCCGGATTTCGGCACGACGCCGGCAATCGCCTTCAGGAGCGAAGTCTTGCCGGAACTATTCGCGCCGAGGATCACCACGATCTCGCGTTGCGCGACCGAAAGCGTGACGTCGTCGAGCGCGCGATGCTTGCCGTAAGCCACCGAAAGACCGGAAACTTCAAGCATCCGCGTCTCCCAGATAAGCACGGATCACTTCCGGATGGGCGAGCACGTCTTTCGGTGTACCTTCTGCGATCTTCTTTCCCGCGTTCATGACGTAGCAGCGGTCGCAGAGCGAACGGATTGCATCCATCACGTGCTCGACCATCAAAATAGTGCGGCCTTCCGCTCGCAGCGAGCGCACGAGTTCGATGCCATCGCGCAACTCTGTCGGGTTGAGGCCCGCGAGCCATTCGTCGAGCAGCAGGAGTTCCGGCTGCATCGCGAGCGCACGGGCAAGCTCGAGCCGTTTTTGATCGATGTAGGTCAACTCGGACGTCATGACGTTCGCGCGGGTTCCGAGGCCAACCCGCGTGAGCAAATTCTCGGCAGCGGCATCTGCTTCAGCGCCCCAGCGGCTTTTCGCGCCGAAGGCGAGCCCCGCGACCACGTTTTCCTTGCAGGTCATGGAGCCGAGTACGCGCACGAGCTGAAACGTCCGCGCGACCCCTTCGCGCGCGATCTTGAACGCTGGCAGCTTTTCCAGCGCGCGTCCCCGCAGCGACACCGAACCGGCATCCGATTTCAGCGCGCCGGAGATGAGATTGAGCACGGTCGTCTTGCCGGAGCCGTTGGGGCCGAGCAGCCCGACGATCTCGCCCGGATGGATTTCGAGCGTCACGCCATCTACCGCGACGAGACCGCCGAAGCGGCGCGTGAGACCCGACACCGAGAGCAGCGGCGCGCTCATGCCTAGGCTCCCTTCATGCGGGAGAGCGAAAGCTGCGCGCCTTCGATCAGGCCGACGATGCCGCGCGGGATCGCATAGACGATCAGGAGGAACGCGATGCCGACCATGATGCTGAAATGGTTCGGAAACTTCGCGAGCAGCACCTCGAACAGCATCACCAGCGGGATGACGCCGAACACCGGCCCATAGAGCCTGTGCACGCCGCCAAGGAGCGCCATGATCAGCACCTGAAACGACACCACCGGGTTGAACGCGATCGCGGGGTCGATATAGGTCCAGCGCGGCGCCATCACCGCGCCCGCAAGCGTCATGAACGACGCGCTGAAAGCAAACAGCACGACCTTAGCGTGCGTGGTGTTGATGCCGACATGCCGCGCGACCGCTTCGTCGTCGCCGATCACGCGCAGCGCAAGCCCCAACTTCGAACGCTGGATCAGGTAGCCCGACGCAAACACGACGACCGCGAGCGCGAGTAGCTGCCAGTAAATCTGCTCCGTCGTAATGTCGACGAAGACGTAACGGCCGAGCGTGCGGGTGACGTTCACCTCGTACCAGGTCACGAACTGGCGCACGAGTTCGGCCAGACCGAACGTGAAGATCACGAAATAGACGCCGGAGAGCCGCAGCGTGGACAAGCCCACGATCAGCGACAGCACGAAGCCGATTGCAAAGGCGACGAGCAGCACCAAAGGCCAAGCCAGTACTTCGCCGAGTACCGCGACGGTATAGGCGCCGATCCCGAAGAACGCGACGGTCGCAAGCGACACATAGCGCGTGGGCCCGGAGAACAGCGTCCACGCAGTCGCGAGCACCGTATAGTTCATGATGTTGATGGCGAGTGACAACTGATAGCCGTTCGCGACCGACGGTACGAAGGCGAGCGATATGACCAGCGCAGCGAGCGCGGCGGCGACTGCGATGTTGCGCGCACTCATGACCGCCGCGTCCCGAACAGGCCCTGCGGACGCAAGAGCAATACAAGGATGAAGATGATGTAGGTCGCCGCCAGCGTGAGGCCCGGATCTACATAGGTCGCAACGAACGTCTCGGTGAGGCCGAGGATCAGTCCGGCGACGAGACAACCGAGCAGATTACCGACGCCGCCCATGATGACGACGATCAGCGCCTTCATCGTGAAGACGACGCCGAGATTGGCGTTGAAGGTAAGAAACATCGAAACCAGCACGCCGCCGGCCGCGACCAGCGCGCCGCCAAGCGCGTAAGCAAAGGCCGCCGTCGCACGCACATCGATCGCGACAAGCTGCGCCGATACCGGATCGACCGCGACCGCGCGAATCGCGGTCCCCGCCCGGGTGCGCGTGAGCCCGAGGTAAAGTGCAAGCCCGATTACGACCGCGAAACCGAGCGCCAGGAGACGGCTCGCGGAAATCGTCGCGCCGAAGATTTTCACCGGAATCGAAAGAAAATCGTAGCTGAAATAGTTTCCGCCGAAGATCGCGAGCATCACCCCCTGCGCGACGAACAACAGGCCGAAGGTCGCAAGAATGGAATCGACCTCGAGTGCATCGCGCGACGGCGCGCGCTTCACGAGCGGCACCAGCAAGATCCGGTAGATCAGCCAGTTGATGATGCCCGCAAGCGGCACGATCACGAACAAGCCGATCAGCGGATTGACCGAAACGGAGGTGAACAGCCATAGCGCGGCAAATGCCGCGGCGACCAGCGACTCGCCATAGGACAGGTTCATGATGCGCGCGACGCCGTATTGCAGCGTCAGGCCCATCGCGATCAGTGCGTAAATGCCTCCGAGCGTGATGCCGGAAAGCAGCGGCTCCGTGAACATGAACTCGATCTTCGCGCTTTACACGAACGAAACGCAACGCGGCGGGCCTGGGAGGAGGCCCGCCGCGTCACATGCCGGTCCGCCTATTTCTTCCAGGCCGGCTTCGGAACGATAAAGTCGGCAGCACCCGCGCGGTGCGGCGCAACACCGGTGAACACGCCATTCTGCCACTGGCCGATCAGCCAGAATGCATCCTTCGGCTGGTTGTTCTCGAGCTTGATCTTGCCGAGAACCGTATCGAAGGTGCCGGTCTGCAGTTCCTTGATGATTGCCGGACGGTCGATCTTGCCGACGCGCTCGATCGCCTGTTCCAGCATTTGCAGCGACGCGTAGCCGATCTGGCTGCCCCAATAGTCGGGGTCGCGGTTCACGAGTTTCCGGATCTTCTCGCGGTATTCCATCGTTCCCTTGTTGTCGCGCGACCAGCCGCCGAGCGAGATAATGCCTTCGACGTTGTCGCCGAAACGCTGCGGGAACAGCGGGAAGCCGGTGCCGACGCCGGTGAACATCACCTTCGGCGCATAGGAAGTCAGGCGCGCCTGATCGGTGATCGCAACCGTATCCGGCGGATAGCTGAAGGCGACGAAGGTATCGGCCTTCGAGCGCTGCGCTTCGCCGATGATCGGCGACATGTCCTGCGTGCCGATCGGATAGCTCTTGTCGAACACGATCTTGAAGCCGGCCTTTTCGAAGCCCGCGCGCGCGGCCTTCGAGAGATCGATGCCGAAGCCGTCGGCGACCGAGACCATCGCGATCTGGTCGTTGATCTTGCCTTCCTTGCGCAGCTTCACGAGCAGATCGACCAGCGCGTCGATGTATTGCTTCGAGGTGCCGAGGAACCAGAAGCTGTTCGGCCAGCGCTTGGCGAGATCGGGCGCGCGGTCGGTAACGGCACTGAAGGTCAACTGCGGATAGCCGTGCTTGTGGAAGGTCGGGCCTACCGCGAGATTGATACCGGTACCCCAGGGCGGAAACAGCAGATCGACCTTGTCCTGCTCGATCAGGCGTTCGACCGCACGCACCGCTTCTTCGGAGTTCGAGCGGTCGTCATACTCGACGACTTCGATCGGGATGCGCTTGCCGTAAGCTTTGAGCATCAATCCGCCCTTGGCGTTCACTTCCTGAACCCAGAGCTGATAGTTAGGAATCTGCGTGATGTTCGCGCCGCCCGCGTTCGGGCCGGTTTTGGAAATCGCATAACCGATCTTGATCGACTTCGGCGCGTCCTGCGCCGAAAGCGACGGCGCGCCGAGGCCAATCGCCACCGCAGTGACGAGCCCGGCAAGCAGCTTCGCGTTGAATTTCATCTATTCCCTCCCCTGATTTTCTCGTTTGAAAGACTGTTGGGGTTCCAAATGTCGGAACCCATTCGATTGGTGTACCAACGAATTATCCGTAGGAATAGAGAAAAAGCACGCTGCAACGCACTAGAAAGGCGTTCAGTCTCTTCCCGGAAAAGTCCAACAGGAATTTGCGCTGCGTCGCGCGGCGCGTTGCTCTCGCGATTGCTACAGGCGAAATTGCACGGAGAAATCCGCTCGAAAGAAAACGAAATGGCCGCTCCGAAACCGCCCGCCTTCGAAACCCTGAGCCTGCATGCCGGACAACATCCGGACCCGGTCACGGGTTCGCGTGCCGTGCCGATCTACCAGACCACTTCTTATGTGTTTCAGGATACGGATCACGCGGCCGCGCTCTTCAATCTCGAGCGCGCGGGCAACATCTATACCCGCATCTCCAATCCGACGACCTCGGTACTGGAGGAACGGATTGCCGCGCTTGAAAACGGCGCCGGCGCGGTTGCGACCGCGAGCGGCATGGCCGCGATGCATCTTGCGATTGCAACGATTGCGAACGCAGGCGACCATATCGTCGCTTCCGCTTCGCTCTATGGCGGCACGATCAATCTGCTCGCCCATACGTTGCCGCGTTTCGGCATCACTACGACTTTCGTAAAGCCGCGCGATCATGAAGGCATCAAGGTCGCGATCAAGCCGAACACGAAGCTCGTGATCGGCGAGACCATCGGCAATCCCGGCCTCGAAGTGCTCGACATCCCGAAGGTCGCGGAAATCGCGCATGCAGCGAAAATCCCGCTGCTAATCGACAATACTTTCGCAACACCCTATCTCTCGCGCCCGCTCGATCTCGGCGCCGACCTTGTCATGCATTCGCTGACCAAATGGATCGGCGGCCACGGCATTGCGATCGGCGGCATTGTCGTCGATAGCGGCCGCTTCGACTGGATCGGCTCCGGAAAATTCCCGCAACTCACCGAACCTTACCCGGGCTATCACGGCATCAACTTCGTCGAGCAATATGGGCCCTGGGCCTTCGTAATGCGCGCACGCTCCGAGGGCCTGCGCGATTTCGGCGCGTGCATCTCGCCGACGAATGCCTTCCAGATTTTGCAAGGGGCCGAAACGCTCGGCGTGCGAATGGACCGGCATATCGCGAACACGAAGGCAGTGCTGGACGCTCTTTCCAAAAACGCGGCGGTCGCATGGGTGCTGCATCCTTCTCTGCCCTCACATGAAGATCATGTGCTCGCGCAGAAGCTCTTGCCGCGCGGCGCAGGCTCCATCGTGAGCTTCGGCATCAAGGGTGGCCGTGCTGCGGGCAAAAAATTCATCGAGAGCCTGCGGCTCGCGAGCCATCTTGCGAATGTTGGCGACGCGAAAACGCTCGTAATCCACCCTGCGAGCACAACACATCAGCAGATGGATGCCGAACAACTCAAAGCCGCCGGCATCGGCGAGGAACTGATCCGTCTCTCCGTCGGCATCGAGAACGCAGCCGACATCATCGACGATCTCAATCAGGCGCTTCGCGCCTCGCAGAAAGCGTGACGTCATGCGCATCAACGTGAACGGCGAAGAAATTTACGCCGCCACCGGCGGGCAGGAGTTCGATCCCAAGAAGCCGCTGGTCATCTTCCTGCATGGCGCGGGCTTCGATCATTCGGTCTGGGCGCTCTATACGCGGTGGCACGCGCATCACGGATTTTCGGTACTGGCGCCTGACCTTCCCGGTCACGGCCAATCCGGCGGCAAGCCGCTGACTTCCGTCGAACAATACGCCGATTGGGTGGTCGCGCTGATCGACGCCGTGGGCGCGAAGCAGGCGCGTCTCGTCGGTCACTCGCTCGGCACATTGATCGCGCTCGAAATCGCCGCGCGTTATCCGGAGAAAGTTTCCGGTCTGCGGCTGATCGCAACCGCCGGCACGATGCCGGTCAGCGAAGCGTTGCTGAGTGCGGCAAAGGAAAATTCGCCGGATGCGATCGCGATGATGACGGTGTGGGGCTTCGGCCATCGCGCGGGACTGGGCGGCAGCCTGACACCCGGCGGCTGGATGATGGGCAAAGGCGTGCGCATTCTGGAAACCATGAAGCCTGGCGTGCTGCACGCGGATCTCTCGGCAAGCAACGGCTATAATGCGAGCGAAGCGGCAGCGAAGATCAAGGTGCCGGTTACGATCGTGCTCGGCGAGCGCGACCTGATGACGCCCGCCAAAAACGGCAAAGCGCTCGCAGCACTCATTCCGGGCGCCAAAACCGTCATATTGCCGGGCGCCGGACACATGATGCTCGCAGAAGCGCCGGATGAAGTGCTGAAGGCGATCGCTGCCTAAAAGCCGACGAGGAAGCCACCGTTCGCAAACACCATCGCGGCGGCGGTACTTGCCAGCGCAAGGCCACGCCACCGGACGCCGGTTTTAACGAACGGCACCAGCACGATCATGACGTGCGCGAGCGCAACCGCCGGGCTGAACAGCAGCGGCTCTTCCGGATTGAACACGAAGAAGAACGCTCCGCGTACCGCCGAATACGCTGCAAGCGCGAACAGAATTCCGGCGAGACCCGCCACCCGTCCTTTTATCGAGCCGAAGACCAACATGCTGCCGAGCGACAGGATCGCCAGAAGTGCCGCAGGCCGGCTTAGGTACTGCCCAATGCCGGGCCCGAAATAGCCTGCGGTTTGAAGGGCGGGATCGGCAAAATGGGTCGCGCTTCCGGGCGCTACAAGATTGAACGCAAGCCAGTTGCAGAGAAAAGAATAAAGGATGGCAAGGCCGTGGTCGCTTTTGAAAAAGTAATGCAAAAACATGCTTGCATGTGACGCGCCCTCGCCGTCCTGTCCCGGAAACGCCACGCGGCCGAAAAACTCGAGAATGGCGAGCGCCGCAAAGCCGGCAATCAGGTGCTTAAACGGCCGCGCATGTGGCCACCATCGCCAGCCATGACGGATCAAGCTATCCGCCGCCGGAATGATCGCCAGAAAACAGGCAGTGATTTCATTGAGGCAAGCCGCGAAGAACACTGCAATCAGGATAGCGCTCGACGCATTGCCTGGGCTTTCCCGAAGCCGCAGATAGATTGCGACATAGATCGATGACAACGTCGCCGTGACGATCTTCGATTCCTCGATGCTCGCAAAGTACCAGATGCCGAGACACACGGCATAGATCCCGCCGCAAAGAAGCGCCTCGCGGCGCGGCACGAACGCCGAGAAAGCCGCGACCGCAGCAACCACGCCGCCTGCTCCGACGGCTGCAAAGAGTGCTTTCAGTATGAGCGCGGGTTCAATCCAGCCGCCGAGCCATCCGAACAGCTTCATCCACGCGAGTGCGGCACCGACGATCAGCGGATGAAAGCGCACGATGCGCTCCTGAACCGAACCGTGGACCATCTCCTGATAAAGATAGGAGTCTGCGCCGAAATGCGTGGTCGCTCCGCGCGCGTCCAGAACGACCGCCGACCCGAAATACAGGCAGAAGCAGAGTAGTGCGGCGGCGAGAAAGTCCGCTCTACTTATCTCGTTCGAATCCAGTTTCCTGTAGGGTCGCATCAAGGGCCAAACAATGCTGCAAGAAAGCCCGCGGCCATCGCACAGCCCAACCCCAGGCTGACTCGATCACGCAATGCGAAGGTTACGGGATCGTCAAGCAATTGGCCGCGTTGCGAGAGCAGCCATATTCTGCCGAGAAACAGAAACAGAATCGGCGGTATAGTCCAGAGCCAGTTCGTATTTGAATAGACCGCACGTGGAAACGCATCGACCAGCAAATATTCGATATTGATGAGAACGGCCCCGAGCATAGCGGCAACACCAAGCGCGAGCAGCAGTGGCACGTCCTCGCGCACATAGCCGCGCCCAGAAGCCGGCCCGCGGGCTTTCCACCGCTGGAGTTCGGTGTGCCGTTTGGCCGCCGACAGCGAAAGAAAGACGAACATCGAGAACACGAGAAGCCACGGCGAGATGCGGACATCGAGGATCAGGATTCCGAGCCAGATCCTGAACGTGAAAAGGCCAGCAATCACGAAGATGTCTGCGATGGGCACGCGCTTCCAGTAGAACGTGTAGCTCAACGCGACAACGATATAGAGAGCGATCGCAGCGGTCTCTTCCGGCCCAATGATCATGCCGATGGCAAAGGTGGCAACAAAAAGCGCGACGGCGAGTAGATAAGCCTCTCGCCGAGAAAGCTCGCCGCTCGCAATCGGCCGCGCATGCTTGCTCCAGTGCCTGCGATCCCTCTTCGCGTCATGGATGTCGTTCACGACATAGGTGGCCGAGGCAGCGAGGCAAAGCACGAGAAAGCCAAGCAGCGCGTAGCTCCAGGCGTCGACTTCGAGCAGCAATCCGCCGAGCAGGAGCGGAACGAACACGAGTGCGTTCTTCGACCATTGATGCAGTCGCAGACTGCGCAGGATCGCAACCCACGTACCCGATTGCGCGCGGCGGGCCGATTTGCTGCGTCTCGTCATGAATAGGCTTATCCGCGCTTCTGCATGTTGCCGCTGCGGAGAGGCACGCCGAACTCGTTGCGGCAGACTTCGGCAAGCAACGCGACGCCGGCGCGAATATCTTCGTGTGGCAGATTGGCGAAGCAGAGACGGATGCGGCTTTTCGAGTGCTGCGCGTTCACCGACCATTCCGGTCCTGGATTGATCGCGACCCCTGCCGCGAGCGCCTTCTGATAAAGTTGCATCGCATCCACCTGATCCGGCAACTTGACCCAAAGGAAGATGCCGCCCGGCGCATCGTCAAACTCGGCACTCGTTCCGAACTGCTCGTTCAGCGACTCCATCAGGGTTTCGAGTTTCGCTCGCAGCGCCATCCGCAACTTCGGCACATGTTGCTCGAATTGCGATTTGCAGAACTCCGCGAGCAGCATCTGTTCGAGCGAAGCGGAGCCTGCGTCCGTCTTCAACGCGAGTGCGCGCGAAAGCACGTCCCACTTCGCGACGACGTAGCCCACACGAAGCGCGGGCGCGACCGACTTCGAGAACGAGCCGATATAAACGACGCCGTTTCCATTGCGCATGGCGTAGAGCGCGGGCGGCCGTTTGCCGCTCCAGATCAGGTCGGCGTAGCAGTCGTCCTCGAACACCGGCACGCCGTATTCTTCCGAAAGCGCGAGCAATTCGCGGCGGCGCGCTTCGCTCATGATCGTCCCCGTCGGATTCTGCACGGTCGGGATGGTGTAGATAAATTTCGGCCGCACACCGCGCGACTTCAGATCGGCGAGTGCCGCTGCGAGCGCATCCATCTTCATGCCGCCCTCGTCGAGCGGAATGCCCACGATATTGACGCCCATGCGCGTCATACGGTTGATCGAGCCCTGATAGCAGTCCTCTTCGTAGATCACCGTATCGCCGCGTTCGCAGAACACGCCGTTCACGAGATCGAGCGCCTGCAGTGAGCCGGAAACGAGCAACACCTCGTCGGCGTCGCATTCGATCCCGGCGTCGCGTTTGAGCTTTTCGGCGATGAACTCCCGCAGCGGCCGATAGCCCAGCGGGCCGTGTCCGACGTTATAGGTCGCAAGCGCCTGCCCTTCGCGCGCGAGCACAGCATCCGCCGCTTTCCGCAGCGCCTCGACCGGCACCATGTCCGGATCGTTATGACCGCCGGTGAAGTTGTATCGGGCAGGCCCTCCCCACTTCGCAGCGGGCGGCGGCAGGGTCGAGGAAAAAAGCGAAGAAAAGTCGAACGCACTTGCACGCATGAGAAAACCGGATTCCCGTACCGCACAGGCGCGCGGCTTCTTTCCGCGCGACTATCCGGTAAATCCTTGCGGCTTGCCAGTCCCGTCTCGCCGCGAAGTCATCGATCAATGAAAATCGCGCGACCGCGGCAAAATCCGTACATTGCGTGGATGCCGCGCCGAGCGGTGATCCTGTTGCGGGCGCGACACCTCGTCCGTTCTGGCGAGCGGCACCTCGCCTTTCCATTCCGACAGCCGGTTCAGTTCGGAACTCCGGTCCTCGAAACGCTCCGCGACGAGATGAGTGACGCCGTCCGCGCGCTGGATGCGGCCCTCGATCAGGACGAGACGCGCGCCCATGATCTCTTTTCGGTAGCGCTCGAACACTTTCTGCCAGATCACGATATTCGCGATTCCCGTTTCGTCCTCGATGGTCATGAAGACCACGCCCTTGGCGGTGCCCGGCCGCTGGCGCACCAGCACCGCCCCGGCGCATCGGAGACGGCTGCCGTCTTTCGCGCTCGTCGCCTCCCGGCACGAATAAACCTGGTCGCGCGAAAACATTTCGCGGAGGAACTCCATGGGATGGCCTTTGAGCGAGAGCCCTGCGGTCTGGTAATCGGCGGCGACGTGCTCAGGGAGCGGCATATCCGGCAGCGGCTTGATTTCCTCGCGCGGATGCTCGTCCTCGTTGAGTGCTGCGAACAAAGGCAACGCATCGTCGTTCGGCAGCCGCCGCGCACTCCATAGCGCCGCGCGGCGATCGAGACCGATCGAGCGGAAGCAGTCTGCATCCGCGAGCAACAGGAGCGCCTTCTTCGGAAGCTGCGTGCGCTGCGCGAAACTTTCCAATGAATGAAAACCGCCAGCGCGCCGCTGCACGATCTTATCTTCCCACTTCTCCTGAAAACCGTCGATATTCCGGAAACCGAGCCGCACCGCGAATTTTGCGCCGGATGGCTCCAGAATATTGTCCTGCTCGCTGAAGTTCACGTCGATCTCGCGCACCTCCGCACCATGCTCGCGCGCATCGCGAACGAGACTCGCCCGCGTATAAAAGCCCATCGGTTGCGAATTCAGGATCGCGCAGCAGAACGCCTCCGGATGATGGCATTTGAGCCACGAAGAAATGTAAACCAGAATTGCGAAGCTGACGGCATGACTTTCGGGAAAACCGTAGCTGCCGAAACCTTCGATCTGCTTGTAGCAGCGCTCCACGAAATCGCGGTCGTAGCCGCGCGCGATCATGCGGCTGATGAACTTCTCTTTATACTTCCACATCGTGCCGTCGTTCCGGAAGGTCGCCATGGCTTTGCGCAGGCCGTTTGCCTCGTCCGGCGAAAACTTCGCCGCGGTGATGGCAAGCTCCATCGCCTGCTCCTGAAACAACGGCACGCCTTTGGTCCGGCCTAGAATTTCCGCGAGTTCGTTCGCAGGTCCGCATTTCGGCGACGGCTTCGGAAAATCGACCTTTTCGATTCCGTTCCTGCGCTTCAGATAAGGATGCACCATGTCGCCCTGAATGGGGCCGGGCCGCACGATCGCGACTTCGATCACCAGATCGTAAAACTCCTTCGGCCGCATGCGCGGCAACATGTTCATCTGCGCACGGCTTTCGACTTGAAACACGCCAAGCGAGTCGCCCCGGCTTAGCATTTCATAGACGGCAGCGTCCTCTTTCGGGATCTGCGCGAGATCGTAGTCGATGTTCTTGTGCTTACGGAGAAGATCGAGCGCCTTGCGGATGCAGGTCAGCATGCCAAGAGCCAGCACATCGACCTTCATCATGCCGAGTTCGTCGATGTCGTCCTTGTCCCATTCGATGAAGCGGCGCTTCTCCATCGCGGCGTTGCCGATCGGAACGTGTTCGTCGAGACGCCCTTTGGTCAGCACGAAGCCGCCGACATGTTGCGAAAGGTGGCGGGGAAAGCCAAGCAGCTCAGTCGCGAGCGCCGCCGCGCGCGCGATCTCTTCGTTATCCGGGTCGAGGCCGGCCTGCCGGATATGCTGTTCGGGAATGCCACTGCCCCAGCTTCCCCACACGGTATTGGCAAGCGCCGCGGTGACGTCTTCAGTCAGGCCGAGAACCTTCCCGACATCGCGAATGGCGCTGCGCGGACGATAATGAATGACGGTGGCGGTGATCGCAGCGCGGCGCTCGCCGTAGCGCTCGTAAATCCACTGGATCACTTCCTCGCGCCGTTCGTGTTCGAAATCGATATCGATGTCAGGCGGTTCTTTCCGCTCCTTAGAAAGAAAGCGCGCGAGCAGCACCTTGATGAGAAGCGGATCGACCGCGGTGACACCAAGCACATAACAGATCGCGGAATTCGCAGCCGACCCTCTGCCCTGACAAAGAATCCCTTGAGAGTTTGCGAATACGACGATGTCGTGCACGGTGATGAAGTAATTCGCGTAATCGAGCTGCCGGATCAGGCGCAGTTCCTTGTGCAGCAGCTTGCGCACGCGCGGCGGTTTGAAGCCCCGGTATTTTTTTCTGATTCCCTTCCAGACGAGCGCCTCGAGATAACGCTGTGGCGTCATTCCCGGCGGCACCGGCTCATCGGGATAGATGTATCGGAGCTGATCGAAAGAGAATGTAATTCTGTCAGCAAAGCGAAGCGTTTCGGCAATCGCTTCCGGCGCATCGCGGAACAGATGCACCATTTCGAGTCCGCTTTTCAGATGCCGCTCGGCATTGCTCTCGAGAATCCGGCCAGCCTTCTCGATGGTCGTTTTCTCGCGAATGCAGGTCACGACATCCTGCAAGGGACGGCAACCAGGCGCGTGATAAAGTGCGTCGTTGCTCGCGATCAATGGCGTTCCGGCCCTGCGCGCGCTTTCCTGCAACCGCGCGAGCCTCCGCCGGTCATGCCCACGATAGAGCATCGAGGCGAGCAGCCAGACATTGCCGTTACTCGCGTTTTGCAAAAACTCGAGGAGTGCTTCGAATTTTTCGTCGGACCGACGCGGTGGAACCACGGCGAGCGACAGGCCGTGGCGGTGTTCCAGAAGATCGTGCAGCGTGAGCAGGCATTCGCCTTTTTCGCCGCGCAGGTTTCCTTCCGTCAGCAGGCGGCAAAGCCGGCCATAGGCTTCCTTGTCGCGCGGATAAGCGAGGATTTCCGGCGTACCATCGGTGAAGCAAAGTCGTGTCCCGACCAAAAGTTTCGGCTTCCATTGTTCCGGTCCGAGTTCGTTGAACACGCGAAACGCGCGCACCGTACCCGCAAGCGTATTGCGGTCGGCAATTCCAAGCGCATGGAGCCGATGCCGGCTCGCCTTGGCGGCGAGTTCTTCCGGCTTCGATGCGCCCCGCAGAAACGAAAAATTCGTCGTGACGCCGATCTCGGCATAGGGAATATGCGGTGCGTTCACGCGAACAATCCATGCATGAACCAGCGCGGGCTTTCGGTTTCGCGGCCGAAAAGTCCGTCACGATAGACCCAGAAGCGGCGGCCGTCCTCGTCCTCGACCTGAAAATAGTCGCGCGTCTTTGCCTCCGCGTCGCGCCACCATTCCATCGCGATCCGCTCGGGGCCTTCCGTCTTTACGACCTGATGCAATGCGCGGCGCCAGACGAAGCGCTTTGGCGGACCGTCAGGAACGTCCGCGAGCGCATTCTCTATTTCCTCCGGCGGCGCGAGCATATGGAGCGGGCGGCGCGGCGTTTCGCCTTCCGCGCGCAATTGCGGCCACGCGCTGGGAGCGGCACCGCGCTGCGCCGGACAGAATGCGGCGGCATATTCCGGCACTTGTGTATTAACAGAAAGAAAGCGCGTGACGCGGTCGCCGCCGAAACGTGCCGAAAGCCGGTCGATCAGGTCGGCGATCTCGCGTTCGTCTTCCCTGCTTTCCAGCGCAACAGCCTGATATTCGAGCGCTTCAGTATGGAGCGCCGAGAGGCGGATCAAGTCGAAGCCGAAACCGGGATCGACTGGATCGGCCAGCACCTCCAGCCGCTCGGAGAAATAAGCCGCGACCGATGCGGCATCGCGCAACGGCCTTCCGGTATCGAGCGCGATATGGCGCACCGCGCCATCGGTGCGGAAGAACGAGGCTTCCAGCCTGCGCGCGCCCTGCCCGCGTTCTTCCAGAAGGCTCTCTAACGTTGCCGCGAGCGAAGCGACGGTTCTGCCGATCACTTCCGCGGTCACAACCGGCTCCGCGAAGCGCCGCTCGGCGACATAATCCGGCAGCGCGCGGCGCGGCACGATCGGCTGGCCGTTCCGGCCGAGCGCCTGCTCCAGAAGAAAAGCGAACGCCGCGCCGAAACGCGCGGTCAGTTCGGAAGAAGAACGGCTCGCGACCTCGCCAATGGTTTTCAAGCCCGCGCGTTTCAGCGCATAGATGATCTTCTCATCTGTAGTGAGCGCAGATACCGGAAGCGGAGAAACCGCTTCGTACTCGCCGCCGTTCTCAACAATCGTGCCATCCGTGCATTTCGCGAGCGCGCACGCGGCGACACTCGTGCCGGCAATCGCCGCCCGTACAAAAATTCCTTGCCCGCGCACGAAGTCGCAGAGCGTCCGCATCAATGCCGCCTCGCCGCCGAACAGATGCGCGCAGCCCGAAATATCGAGCAGCAGTCCGTGGGGCGGATGAAGTGCAACGAGCGGCGTGAAGCGGTCGCACCAGTCGGCGATTGCTTCTAACAGCGCGCGATCTGCATCGTCGTCGGCATCGACGACATCGAGCGCGATCACGCGCGCGCGTGCATCCGCAAGCGGCAGACCGGGATGCAATCCGTCACGCGCCGCGCGTTCATCCACCGCCGTCAGTCGCAATGCGTTCTCGATCTTCGCAACCGCGACGAGCGGCAGGTCAGCGGCTGGCGCTTCGCCGTGGCGTTTCCGGCTCCGCCGGATGCGGTCGAGGGTAAGCGCCGGAAAGTCGAGCGCGAGGATTCTGCGGGATTTCTCCGAATACGCGGGCATCACAATTCCACTCCATCGCCCACGCGCCGGTCTGCCCATGCCGGTTGCGCGCGAGCGTTGCTTCAAACAGGGGATTTCCCCACTCCCCGACGAAATCCGGCGTAGGAAGCGCGCGAACGAACCAGCGCGTCTCCGCCGTACTCGGCATGGCGTCTTGCGCCGCCACGCGAATTAGAAAGATCGTGACGTTCGATGCGCCCGCGCGCAGCGTGAGCTTGCGCGAGGCGACCAGATCGAGTGATTTCGGCTGCCGCCAGACCTCAAACACGATCGCGCCGAGCGCCTTGCAGGAAAACGCATCGGAGGCCGCGCGCAGCGCTTCCGCGGCGCTCCGCGTCTTCACCAGCAGCAGGCGCTCCGGATCGATGCCGAGATCGAACAGTCCTTGCGCGGACAACTGTCCGCATTGATGCGCGGTGAAATCCTGCCGCACCCAGAGCAGAAAACTTTTCGGCCGCGCGACCCTGAGCGCGAGCATGGCCGCGAAAGCGGATGCCGAAACGCTATCGCGCTCGCTTGCGTAAATCTCATGCAGCGCGCCCGGCGCGATTCCGCCGAGCAAGACCGCGTCCGCGCCGGTATGGCCGAGCGGCACTTTTTTGTTTTCTTCCGCAAGCGAGACGCCCGCCTGCTCGATGCGGGCAATACGTTCTCGCAGCGCTGCAAGCGATAGGCGCGCCATGACGACCCTGATTAGATGTTCTTGTTATGTTCTACTTCTCCTAACGATGAGTCAATGGCTTTGGAAAAGCTGCAAATACTTGGAATTAATAACGAAAATTACGACCAATATGACCCAAAGCAGTGCGTGTCTTTCGCGGCGTTCACGATGAAAGCACGGTTGGCAAAAACCGCGTTTTCCACGCTCCGCGCCGTCGCTCCGCCAGTCATAAAGCAGCGCCTTCCGGCTACCGGAACGGCCGGGGCGTAAAATTGACGTTGCTCACGCCGTATCGCAGCTTCGAAACAAGCAAGCAGTACGGAGCTGGAAGTGCGTAACGTCGAAAATATCCTCTTTATAATGTGCGATCAGCTCCGCTGGGATTACCTGTCCTGCTATGGGCATCCCACACTGCATACGCCGAACATCGATCGTCTGGCCGAACGCGGCACGCGCTTCACCCGCACCTATGTGCAATCACCGGTCTGCGGCGCGTCGCGCATGAGCTTCTACACCGGGCGCTATGTGCAATCGCATGGCGCCTCGTGGAACGGCTTTCCGCTGAAAGTGGGCGAGATGACGCTCGGCGATTATCTGCGCGCGCGCGGCATGGAAGTCGCGTTGGTCGGCAAAACCCACATGCGCGCCGACACCGAAGGCATGGAACGGCTCGGCATCGATCCGGATTCCATTATCGGCGTGCGCGTGTCCGAATGCGGCTTCGATCCGTTCGAACGCGACGACGGTTTGCACGGCGTCGGCCCCGATGGACGCTACGATCCGAAGCTGCCGCGCTACAACGAATATCTGCGCGACAAGGGATACGCCGGCGACAACCCGTGGCACGACTGGGCGAATGCTGCGACCGGCGAAGGCAACAAGATCGCCTCCGGTTGGGCGATGCGTCACGCGAGCCGCCCGGCGCGCGTCGCGGAAGAAGATTCCGAAACGCCCTATATGACGCGCCGCGCGATTGATTTCATGGAACAGGCGCAAAAGCCCTGGTGCCTGCATCTCTCTTATATCAAGCCGCACTGGCCCTATATCGCGCCCGCGCCTTACAACGACATGTATGGGAAAGACGCGGTACAGCCCGCCGTCCGTTCCGAGAGCGAGCGCAACGACCCGCATCCGATCTATCGCGAATTCATGGACCTGCGCGTCAGCAAAAGCTTCGCGCGCGACGAAGTCCGCGACGAGGTGATCCCGGTTTATATGGGTCTGATCAAGCAGATCGACGACCAGATGGGCGTGCTGTTCGATTACATGAGCCGCAAGGGCCTCATGGACAACACCATGATCGTCTTCACTTCCGATCACGGCGACTATCTCGGCGATCACTGGATGGGCGAGAAGGATCTTTTCCACGAGCCGTCGGCGAAAATCCCGCTGATCGTCTATGACCCGCGCAACACGGCGTCGAATGTCTGCGATGAACTCGTGGAATCCATCGACATCGTGCCGACGCTGCTCGATGCCGTGGGCGGCGACGCCGAAGATCAATCGCACCGGCTGGAAGGCCGTTCGCTGACGCCGTTCCTGCGCGGCGAAAAGCCCGCTTCGTGGCGCGGCCACGCCATCAGCGAATACGACTACTCCGTGCTCCCGGTCGCATCAAAACTGAACATCGCGCCGCGCGACGCCCGCCTCTTCATGGTCGCGAACAAGAAATGGAAATACATGTATGCGCCGGGTTTCCGGCCGATGCTGTTCGATCTCGAGAACGATCCGCTGGAACTGACCGATCTCGGCGCAAATCAGGACTACGCGGCGGCGTGCCGCGAAATGCAAGAGGTACTGAACCGCTGGGGCCTGCGCTACTCGCAGCGCACCACGCGCTCGGAAAAACAAATTCTCGCCTCGCGCGGAAAATCGGTTCGCAAGGGCATCCTGATCGGCGTCTGGGACGAAGCCGAAATTCCGGAAGAACTCTGGAGCGCCTATCTCGGCGATCGCTGACTATTGCAGCGGCGCCCCGGCGAGCGAAAGGCGCGCATCGACCCGCTTGCCGATCGCCTGCGCTGCCGCCTGCACGTCCGTAAGATAACGCGACACCGCGGTCTGTAGGTCGAGCGCCGACACCAGCCAGGTCATGTTGATGCAGCCGACGACCTTGTCTCCGGCCATGACCGGCACTGCAAAACCGTCGGTTTTTTCCTCGCCGATCTTGCGTAGCGTGAAGCCGGGAACGCGCGTGCCGTAACCAAGCTCCCTCGTTTCGGAGAGCAACTGCTCGACCAGCGGCGCGCTGTTCGCAGCGCGGTCGAACGGACTGTTCGATGTACGAAGATCTGTAAGGATCGTGTCGCGCTCTTCCTGGCTGCAATAGGCAAGCCACGCGCGGCCAAGCCCGGTTTGCAGCATCGGCAGCCGATAGCCGACGCCGGTCCAGTTGATGGCGTAGGGCGTTTTCTTGCGCGTAGTTTCGATGATCATCATCGAGCGCTCTTCGTAGATCGCAAGATCGGAGGGCCAGCGCAGGCGCTGGCAGAGATCGTCGAGCACCTCGCTGCCGGCATCCAGGAGCAGGCCCTGTAACGAACCCGTATCGGAACTCCGCACGCTCCGCCGCCACACGCCATCGGCGATGCGGCGGCGCGCATAGCCATGCATTTCGAGTGTCGCCAAAATTCTGAGCAGTGTCGGCTTCGGAAGATTTGTGCTGCGGTGCAACTCGCGCAGGGTCATACCGCTGGAAAAGCTCAACGCATCCAGTACCTGCAAGCCTCGATCGAGACCTCTGAGTGTATTGCCCGACATCGCTAACACGCCTCAAAGAGGTCAATTTTGACGAAGCTACAAGCAATTAGCAACGTTCCGGTGGCCGGAATTGCGGAATATTCTTTTTTTGATGCCCCGCCCCTTGTGCCCTCATGCGCACAAGCACGCGCATAAGCGTGCAGACAGAGGGAGGAAACAATGAAACGTCTATTTGCATGCGGGATTGCTCTGGCATTCGCCGCCTTTGCACTCGCACCGGTCACCGGGCAGGCCCAGTTGCTGCAACAGCCAGTGCGAATTGTATTCCCGTTCGCAGCCGGCGGCGGTGGTGATGCGCTCGCGCGCTTGCTCGCCGAAGAACTGCACAAGGGTCTCAATCGCAACGTAGTCGTGGAAAACAAGACCGGCGGCGCGGGTCAGAACGGCGTGCTTGAAGTCGTTAACTCCAAGCCGGACGGCGACACGCTGTTGCTGACGCCGATCGCACCGGTGGTCGTCTATCAGAACGTTTACAAGAACCTGAAATACGATCCATTCAAGGATCTGAAGCCGGTGTCGCTGATCGCCGATTTCGAGTTCGCGATCGCGGTCGGCCCGAACGTCCCGGCAAAAACGCTTCCCGAACTCGTCGCCTGGCTCAAGGCCAATCCGAAACAGGCGACCTTCGGTTCGCCCGGCGCGGGTGCACTTCCTCATTTCTTCGGCGTTCTGTTCGGGAAAGCCGTCGGCGTCGATATGGTGCACGTCGGTTATCGGGGCTCTGCGGCAGCGTTGACCGACCTGATCGGCGGTCAGATTCCGATCGTCGTCACCACGACGACCGACCTGCTCGCGACGCATAAAGACGGGAAGATTCGCATTCTTGCCACATCGGATTCGAAGCGCTCGCCGCTTGTGCCTGAAGTACCGACATTCAAAGAGCTCGGCTACAACATCGAAGGCACCGCCTGGTACGCGGTCTTCGCTCCGGCGAAAACGCCCGATGACGTCGTCAATAAGTACAGCAAAATTCTTTCGGCAGCGGTGCAACGGCCTGAAATGAAAGAGCGCCTGCTGACGATGGGCCTGTACGCAAAGGGGTCGACCCCCACGGAGCTCGGCAAGCTGCAAAAAGTGCATGCGGATCGCTGGGCGCCGGCAGTGAAAGCTTCCGGCTTTAATCCGGCCAAATAACGCGGCCGAACGTCTCGAGCGAGGAGCAGACATGAACTCCCCTGACACGCCGCCGGCAAATGCCCGCGGATGGATCGCGAATCCGCGCGACTTCTTTGGCGCACTGGTTCTGCTGCTTCTCGCTCTCTTCGTGCTCTGGGCGACACTCGATCTGCCCGGACAGGAAGGATTTCAGCTCGGCGCGGGCTCGATCCCGCGCCTGTTCGCACTGCTGCTCGGCGCCAATGCCCTGCTCGTAATGGCAAGCGCCGCCTTCACGCCGGGACCTTCTGTTCGATACTCGCTGCCGGCCGCGCTTGCAGTGGCTGCCTATTGCAGCACCGGGCTTGCCGTTTATCGACTCGCGGGGCCGCCACTGACTGCAGTCTATTTGATCGCAACTGCCTTCCTCTTTCTGAAAAAATTCGACGAACTGGGAATTCGCGCGCCAGTATTCATCGGGGTCGCCATTTTCGCCTTTGGCGTCTTCGTGAAACCGCTCGGACTCGCGATCGCGGTATTCGCGCTGGTCATGGTCTCCGCCGCGGCGAGCCGGGAATTCAGGTTCGTCGAATCCCTAATCTGGGGCGTGGCGCTCGGCGTCTTCAGCGCGCTCTTTTTCATCCTTCTTCTTAACCTGCCAATTGCGGCGCTGCCGCCGGTTCTACTTTCAAAATGACCGATATTTTCGCAAATCTGTGGTTCGGCCTGTCGGTCGCGATCACGCCGACCAATATCGCTCTCTGTCTCATCGGCGCGCTCGCGGGAACGCTGGTCGGCGTCTTGCCCGGCATCGGACCCCTCGCCACCATCGCGATGCTGCTCCCGATCACCTTCGGCCTGTCGCCGGTCGGCGCGCTGATCATGCTCGCCGGCGTCTTTTATGGCGCGATGTACGGCGGCTCGACGACTGCGATCCTCGTCAATATTCCGGGCGAGGCCGCGTCCGTGGTCACGACGCTCGACGGCTTCCAGATGGCGTTGCAAGGAAGAGCTGGGCCGGCGCTCGCAATCGCCGCGATCGGCTCGTTCTTCGCAGGCTGCGTCGCGACAGTATTGATCGCGGTACTAGCCGCGCCGCTGACGAAGGTCGCGCTGCTGTTCGGACCGGCGGAATATTTTTCCTTGATGGTGCTGGGCCTCGTGCTCGCGATAGCGCTCGCTAACGGCCCGATTTCGAAAGCCGTGCTGATGATCCTGACCGGCATCGTGCTTTCGATGGTCAGCGACGACGTGCAGACCGGACAGGGCCGCATGACCTTCGACCAGTTCGAGCTCTCCGACGGTTTCGGGTTCATCATCGTCGCGATGGGCGTATTCGGTGTCGCCGAAATCCTCGGCAACCTGATGAAGAATTCCGAACGCGAGTTGGTGACGCAGCGCGTCACCGGCCTGATGCCGACTAAGAAAGACCTGAAGGATGCCTTCCCCGCGATCCTGCGCGGCACGCTGCTTGGCTCGTTCCTCGGTATCCTGCCGGGCGGCGGCGCGATCCTTTCTTCCTTCGCCTCTTACACGCTGGAAAAGAAAATCTCGAAAACGCCCGAACGTTTCGGCAAGGGCGCGATCGAAGGTGTCGCCGGCCCCGAGAGCGCGAACAACGCGGCGTCCCAGACCTCGTTCATTCCGCTGTTGACGCTCGGTATTCCGGCCAACGCGGTTATGGCATTGATGATCGGCGCCATGACGCTGCACGGCATCTCGCCCGGGCCGCAGGTTGCGGTGAAACAGCCCGAACTGTTCTGGGGCCTGATCGCGTCGATGTGGGTCGGCAACGCGATGCTGCTCGTCATCAACCTGCCGCTGGTCGGGCTATGGGTGCGGCTCCTGCGCGTGCCTTACCGCCTGCTCTATCCAATGATCCTCGTGTTCTGCTGCATCGGCGTCTATTCGCTGAACACCTCGTCCTTCGAGATCATGCTCGCACTCGCTTTCGGATTGTTCGGCTACTGGCTGAACAAGCACGACTTCGAAGTCGCCCCGCTGCTCCTGGGCTTCATTCTCGGCCCGTTGATGGAAGAAAACCTGCGCAAGGCAGTCGCGATCGGCCGCGGCGAGTATCTGGAGATTCTCTCGCGGCCGCTGACAGCGGTACTGCTCGTCACCGCCGTGATCGTGCTGGTTCTGGCGCTGCTGCCGTCGGTTCGCAAGCAGCGCGAGACGATCTTCGTGGAGTAGCGTTTATTCGGCTGCAAACTCCGCGCGCAGCACGGCCGACTGTTCGCCCAGCGCCGGGACCGGACCAAACCGCGGCAAAGTCCGGTCGAAGATCATGCCCGGCGCCAGGCATCGCACCGGCCCGCTAGGCGTATCGACTTCGACGTAGCGGTTCTGCGGGTGACGCGCGACATCCTCGAGCGTGCTGACGCGGCCGTAAGCGACCCGCGCACGCTCGAGCTTTTCGACAATCGCCTCGCGCGGCGCGGAAGAAAACACCTTATTGATGATCGCATCCAGCGCAGGGCGGTTCTCCACCCGCTTCGTATTTCCAGAAAAGCGTACGTCGGTGGCGATCTTTTCGTCGTCCAGCACTTCGCTGCAAAGCGAGACCCATTCGCGCTCGTTCTGAATCGAAATCAGGACGGATTTTCCGTCGCCGCAGACGTAAGCGCCATAGGGCGCGATTGTCGGATGGTTGAGGCCCGCGCGCGGCGGCACTTTCCCGCCATAGGCAAACTGCAGGTAAGGCACGTTCATCCAGTCGGACAGCGCGTGATAAAGGGAAACCGAAACATGACGGCCCACGCCACTGCGCTGGCGCGCGAATAACGACTGCAAGATTCCCTGAAACGCCGTCATACCCGCGGCGATATCACAGACCGAAACGCCGACGCGCGCCGCGCCATGTTCGTTGCCGGTGATCGACGAGAGCCCGCTCTCCGCCTGCACCAGAAGATCGTAAGCTTTGAGATCGCGATACGGCCCCTCGTCTCCGTAGCCCGAGATCGAACAGGTAATCAGCCGCTTGTTTGCTTCTCGCAGCTTGTCGGGCGCAAACCCCATCCGCTCGATCACGCCCGGCGCAAGGTTTTGGATAAAGACATCGGCTTTTGCGGTCATCCGCGAGAGTAAATCCGCGTCGGATTTATTCTTCAGATCGAGGCATACCGATTCCTTGCCGCGGTTGAGCCAGACGAAATAGGCGCTTTCGCCGTGCACCAGATCGTCATAGCCGCGCGCAAAATCTCCCTCCGGCCGCTCGATCTTGATCACGCGCGCCCCGGCATCCGCAAGCCGTGACGACGCATAAGGTGCCGCGACCGCCTGCTCGACCGAAACCACGAGAATGCCTTCGAGATCGCGCTGCATTATTCTAGAATCCCTGAGTCATATTCCGCAGATTGCAGAATGCTCGGGAAAGCAGGCAAGCGCCAGCGCGAATGGCATCAATTCTGGAGCGAGAAAATCGCGCGATAGGAACCGCTAAAAAGGCTGTCCGCACGCAGCATGATGCCAGGAGGAAGCGCCGCTGCTGCATCCTCCGGCGTCTTAAGGGCGTCCGATTCGAGCAGCAGCAGCACTGCAAAGGAATTGTCGCTCTTCCGCAGCGCGCGCTCGCTGGTCTGTACCGCCGACTTATCACGATCAGTCACGAGCAGATGCGCCGCGCGAAATCCGCCCGTCGCAGTGGCGGCCATCATATCGTCCGCTGCTTGCAGCGGGTTCTCGAGTTCAAGCGCCAGCAGAAATTCGCCTGTTCCGCCACCGGCCGAATCCGTAACCGTGCCGCCTCCTCGTCCGAAATTCCCGAGGATCGGCATGATGCGTTGCGACCAAGGCGTCGGATGGTTCAATCGCTGTAGATATGCAGCGCTGTCCACCACATCCGCGCTCGCGAGCCGGTACCAGATAAAATAGCGACGTCCGTCCGCGACCGGCCTACGGAAAACGCGAACGCCTAAAAAGCCTGGAATGCCTAGCCGTTCCTGCACGTGCTCGGTCGTGAGCCAGCCGAGATAATCATGCTCGTCCTCCGAGCGCACATCACTCAGTACGACGAGAAAGCCCTGCGTGTTTGTACTAGCGTCGGTCATTGCGGTGCGTGAAATGTAAACCGGCAGCGGTCCAGCGTTCAATTCCGGAATCGTACGGCTGGCGCCATAGCCGCGCTGACGCCGGATCTTCACAAGCTCATGCAGCGGATCAGGAGGTACTTGTCCGGCACGGCGGGCACATCCGGGAAACGAACATAAACGTGATCCCCCCGGCGATGGCTCCGGGTATCAACGCCGCCAGAAAAGCGAATAGGTAATCGATACCAGCCGAGAGTGCCGATGGCGACGCGAGTGTCCAATACGGCACGACGAATGTCATCAGCGCCGCCACCACGCCACAAACTACGAATGCCGCGATAAACGGCCGTTTTAGCGACCCGCCGACGCGCAATCGTTTGCGCGCGCTCGCGAAGACGCCCGCAAGGAGGAGGACGGCAAGCGTCAGAAGTATCCAGAGCCAGACGCCGAAGCTTTCGTAGAGAATGTAAAATAGCGAAACTGGGTTGAAGTCGCTCATATCGCTCTCCTCAAGCCTGGCCGCGCAGCATGGCGCGGTAGGCTCCCTTGAGTCCCTTTTCCTCGATCAGCCACGACACCCAGAGTTCTTCGAGCGGCGAAATGAAAGGAAAGGACGGCGTCAGCTTTCCGTCGTAGTCGAACTCGATCAGCATGGCCTTGCCGATCGCGGTGACCATCGGACAGGACGTATAACCGTTATAGGTCTTGCGGGGCGTGCTGCCGGCGGTCTCCGCGACGAGATTGTCGACTACTACCGGTACCTGCCATTTGACGCTTGCCGCCGTCTTGCCGCGCGGCACGCCGGCAATATCGCCGACCGCAAAGACATTCGGATATCGCGGATGACGAAGCGTAGCCTTGTCTGCCTCGATCCAACCGTCGGCAGCCAGCGCCCCGCTCTTCCACGGCAGCGGGCTGTTACGCACCGCATCGGGTGCGCGCATCGGCGGCACGACATGAATGAAATCATAGTCGAGTGTCACGTCGCCGCTGGGCGTGGTGTAAGTCGCCCGCTTCGCGCCCGGATCAATCGCTTTCAGCACATGGTTATAATTTGCCGCGATCTCGCGTTCGGAGAATAGCTTCTTCACCTTCTCGTTGACTGGAGGAACCGCAAACAAAGCCGGAGCGTGCGCGTTGTAGATCAGCTTTACCGCGCCTCGGCGATTGGCGCGCCGCGCCTTGTCATCGGTAACGAAGGTTATCTTGAGCGGAGCGCCGGCACATTTCATTTCGCCTGCGGGACGGCCAAACAGCCCTACTCCGCCTGCCTGAATAAAGTGGTCGATGGCAGCGGCAGATGCAGCAGCTTGCGCAGGACCGGCATAAATCGACGCAATTCCGTTTCTCCCGATGAGGGAGACATCCATCCCTGCGATCGCCTTGTAATCGAGCATTAAGCCGGTCGCGACGAACAGAAAGTCGTAGGAAATGCGCTGCCCTTTGTCAGTGACGACTATCTTGGCTTCCGGATCGAATTCGGTAACCGCCTGCTCGATCCACTCGACGCCGCGCGGCACATAGTCCGCGTTCCGTTCGGTCACATCGGCTGGCTGCCAAAGGCCCGCGGCAACGAGCGTAAGGCCCGGCTGGAAATGATGCTCCTTCTTCGCATCGATTAGAGTGATCGTCGCATTCGGCATTTGCCGGCGCAGACGAGAGGCGAGCGCCAGTCCCGCAGCACCCGCTCCCGCAATCACGATACGGGCGCGCGCCGCGGATTCCTGCGCGGCAACGCCAGAGGTAAGGGTGCTTCCGGCCGCGCCGAGCGCAGCGGCTCCGATTAGAAATTCGCGCCTTCTCATCTGCCTCTCCTGTCGTTGTATTTCCGCGATTACCGCAGTTCTGCCACGGCATCCCCTGCGTCCCTTGATTTATATATTCGTATCTTTATATATTCAAAATAGTGAATGTTCAAGATGACATTCCAGCGGCTTTCGCTCGCATGTTGGCGCCGAAAACCGCGATTCTTTTTGATCCACCGCAACAGCGCACCCGCAAAGGAGAAATAAAATGTCTGTTGATCGCGCCGTGATGATGTTCGCAGGCTTTGTCGTGCTCGCCTCGCTCGCCCTCGCCTATTTCTTCTCGCCCTATTGGTACTGGCTCACCGCCTTTGTGGGATTGAATCTGATGCAAGCGTCGATCACAGGCTTCTGTCCGGCGGCAATCGTCTTCAAGCGCTTCGGGCTGAAGTGCGGAGTCGCATTCGACTGACGTCGGTCGCCCATCGCCGGCACGCGCACAAGCACTGTTGCTGGTTTTTTTAAGAGAACGCCATGTCACGTTCCATCGTCATCACTGCATCGATTCTTTTCGCCTTGGTCGGCGCTTCACGGCCGCAGGCCGCCGAGTTCACGGTTACGCGCGTTAGCGTACCGGAGATGAAAGCCGTTTTCGGTCAGGTCGAGAGCACTCGTGTCGTACCGGCGCGCGCCAGAATTGGCGGCTCGGTCCGCGAGATCGTCATCAACGAAGGCGATCAAGTGAAGGAAGGACAGGTCGTCGCGATCATCGGCGATGACAAGCTTGTGCTCGAGCAGAAAGCTGCGAAAGCCAAGATCGACGCGCTGGCCTCGCAACTGAAAAACGCCCGGCTCGACTTGGACCGGGCATTGCAGCTGCTTGAGCGCGGGGTCGCAACCCAGGCCCGCGTCGATCAGGCGAGAACGCAGTTCGACGTCATCACCAACCAAATCGCCGCCGCCGAAGCGGAGAAAGCCGTGGTCGAGCAGCGCGCGCATGAAGGCGAAGTGCTGGCACCCGCAGACGGACGGATTCTCAAGGTTCAGGTATTGCTGGGCTCGGTCGTGATGTCGGGCGATGAGATCGCGAGCGTCGCGAGCGGAAAATACTATCTGCGCCTTTCCTTACCGGAACGGCACGCCGCCGAAGTCAAGCGCGATACACTCGTGCGCGTCGTGCAACGCGGTGCAGTCGCTCCGGAAGACGGCATCATCCCGCAAGGCCAGGCGGGCCGTATCGTCAAAGTCTATCCGGAGATATCCGGCGGCCGTGTGATCGCTGATGTCGAGGTCGAAGGCATCGGCGACTTCTTCGTGAACGAACGCACGCTGGTCTGGATTCCGGTCGCGCAGCGGACGGCCATGTTCGTCCCGCCGCAAGCCGTCGAGACAATCCACGGCATTGACTATGTTCGCGTGGTTTCCGCGGGCCACGTTGTGACCGTCGCCGTCATCCTCGGCGAACGGGTGGAAACACCGGAGGGAACGCGCATCGAGGTGCTTTCCGGGCTCAAGGAAGGCGATCGCCTGATCGTTCGGGACTGATGGCCATGAAACTCGATATCGCCGGCAGTCTTACGCGCGGTTCAATCGCCTCGCCGCTGACGCCTCTCCTGCTGCTCGCCGCCTTCGCGCTTGGCCTGATTGCGCTGATCACGCTGCCGCGCGAGGAAGAGCCACAGATTTCGGTGCCCATGGTGGATATCCGGATCGAAGCAAACGGCCTCAAGGCGGAAGACGCGGTCAAGCTCGTTACCGAGCCGCTCGAGAGCATCATCAAGAGCATCGACGGCGTCGAGCACGTCTATTCGCAAACCGAGGACGATGGCGCATTGGTCACCGCACGCTTCGTGGTCGGCACCAATGCCGACGCCGCGATTTTACGCGTCCACGAAAAAATCCGCGCCAACATGAGCCGGATTCCCGCTGGCATCCCCGAGCCCTCGATCATCGGCCGCGGCATCGACGATGTCGCAATCGTAGTCGTGACCCTGACCCCGAGCCCGGCAGCAGCCGAGCGATGGAGCGCGAACGACCTGACGCGGCTTGCGCGCGAATTGCAGGTGGAGGTGCTGAAGCTCTCCGATATCGGGCTCACTTATATCGTCGGCGAACAGCCCGAGGAAATCCGTATCGAGCCGGATCCGGAACGGCTCGCGCTTTATGGCATCACCTTGCAACAACTGGCTGCGAAGATTTCAGGCGCAAATCGGTCCTTTCAAGGCGGCCTCATTCTAAAAAATGGCGAACAGCGCGCGCTCGTCGCTGGCAAAACACTGCAATCGCCTACCGAAATCGGCAATCTTCTACTGACGTCGCAAGACGGCCGCCCGATTTATGTTCGCGATGTAGCAAACATCACCCTCGCGACTACTCCAGCGGACATCCATGTGACGAATGTGCGCAAGAGCGAAAGCGGCCTGCATCGCACGCCTGCGGTGTCGCTAGCCATTGCTAAGCGCCCCGGCACCAATGCGGTCACCATTGCGCACGAAATTGTCAAACGGCTCGAACAGACCCGCGGCAGGATTTTCCCGGCTGACGTCGAGATGACAGTCACGCGAAACTACGGCGAGACGGCAAACGAAAAGGCCAACGAGCTTCTGTTTCATCTCGGTCTTGCGACGATTTCCATCGTGATCCTGGTCGGCTTCGCCATCGGCTGGCGCGAGGCCATGGTCGTAGCGGTCGTGATTCCGACGACGATCCTGTTGACGCTGTTTGCCGCGCGCATCATGGGTTACACGCTGAACCGCGTCAGTCTTTTCGCACTCATATTCTCCATCGGCATTCTCGTGGACGACGCGATCGTCGTCATCGAGAACATATCACGCCACTGGGCGATGAAGGACAGCCGCTCGCGCGCGGCCGCCGCCGTAGACGCTGTCGCCGAAGTCGGCAACCCGACCATTGTTGCGACCCTGACCGTCGTGGCTGCACTCCTGCCGATGCTTTTCGTCAGCGGCATGATGGGCCCATATATGAGCCCGATTCCTGCGAACGCCTCTGCGGCAATGCTGTTTTCCTTCTTCGTCGCGGTAATGCTAACGCCCTGGCTCATGCTGAAACTCGTCGGCAAGGAGCAGTTGCATTCGCACGGGGATGATGCGGGGAACGGTGGTTGGCTCGGCCGCCTCTACGTCTCGGTCGCCGAACCGATCCTGCGAACGAAGAAGCGCTCTCGGATCTTTCTCGGCTCTGTCGGCGCCGTCACGCTCGCCTCGCTCGGATTGCTCTATACGCAAAATGTGACCGTGAAGCTCCTGCCCTTCGACGACAAGACCGAACTTTCGGTCGTTGTCGATCTTCCGAAAGGCGCCTCCGCCGAAGACACCAACCGGATTTTGCAAAGCATGGTCGAACGCCTTGCGCCGGTGAAGGAGATCGCATCCTTCCAAACCTATGCCGGCACTGCCTCGCCGTTCAATTTCAACGGTCTGGTGCGCCACTATTATCTCCGCTCGCAGCCCTATCAGGGCGACATCGCGCTCAACCTCGTTCAAAAAAGCGAACGAAGCCGCTCAAGTCACGAAATCGCGCTCGAACTGCGCAACCGGCTCAAAACCGTCACCTTGCCGGAAGGTACGATCGTGAAGGTGGTCGAACCACCACCAGGACCGCCCGTACTCGCCACTCTGCTTGCAGAAATCTATGGCCCCGATCCGGAAACGAGGCGCAAGGTCGCAACCAAACTGCGTGCGATATTTGAAAGCATTCCTTTCATTGTCGATGTCGAAGACAGCTTCCGTTCGCCGCCGCTACGCACGCGAATCCGAATCGATCAGGATAAGCTCGAATTTTACCGCGTCGAACAGGACAGCGTGTACGACACGATCCGCATTATGGCCGGCACCACCACGGTAGGCTATTCGCATCGCGGCGACGGACGCCAGCCGATTCCGATCCGCATCGCGCTTCTGAAAAACCGGCGCGTGCTGGACGAACGAACGCTTGCGACCCCGATCGCTGCAAACTCGCTCGCAAGCAATCGCTCCGTGGTTGAACTCGGCGATGTCGTCTCGATTTCGGAAGACCGCGCCTCTTACCCGATCTTCCGTCACAACGGACGTCCCGCGGAAATGATCATGGCGGAGCTTGCCGGCGCGTTCGAAGCGCCGATTTACGGCATGCTTGCAGTCTCCCATGCGATAGATAACGCCGACTGGAGCGGTCTGCCGAAGCCACGGATCGCGCTGCACGGCCAGCCTGCGGACGATGCTCATCCTGTATTGCTCTGGGACGGCGAATGGGAGGTAACCTGGGTCACGTTCCGCGACATGGGCGCCGCCTTCATGATTGCCATTCTCGGGATTTATTTTCTCGTGGTCGCGCAGTTCAAATCGTTTAAGCTTCCGCTCGTCATCCTGACGCCCATCCCGCTTACTTTCATCGGCATAATGCTCGGCCACTGGCTGTTCCATGCGCCCTTCACGGCAACGTCCATGATCGGGTTCATCGCGCTCGCCGGCATCATCGTGCGCAACTCGATCCTCCTTGTCGACTTCATCCGCCATGCGCGAACGCCAAACCGCCCGCTGCTCGATGTATTGCTCGAAGCAGGCGCGATCCGCTTCAAGCCGATTCTATTGACCGCGCTTGCGGCAATGATCGGCGCGGCGGTCATCCTCACTGACCCGATCTTTCAGGGACTCGCAATCTCGCTTCTGTTCGGGCTCGCCTCTTCCACCGCGCTCACCGTGATCGTCATTCCGGCGATCTATGTCGTGCTGCGCGGAAAGTGAGTTCCCGCGAGCGAAATCTGAGAAGCGCTGAATTCTAAAACGACGTTTTGCAATAGGGCGGCGGCGCTTGCGCCGAAAGCCGCCCCCCGCATTTTGAGCCCTCGCATTTGACGTGAATCAATGGCGATTTTCCCGCAGACCCTATTCTTTAAAAAAATAGAGATATTCCATGAGCTTTGTTCCGCAGGGAATTATCGATTCGTCCGCCGTTCTTGGCAGTCTTCGTGTCGGCTTCGCGAATAATGTTCACGCCAGTGAGCATCTGTTCGGAGTGACGCTCGACTCCGCAGGCGAAATCGCCCGCCAGTCTGCGATCTACGCCGACACCGCTATCTTGTCTGCCATCGAACTGCAGCAGCATCTCCTGGAGGCGAGAACGTGTCGCGACGTCTGGACCCAAATGGCCGACCACAACGGGCGCCTGCACGACGCTTACTTTAAGTTTTTGCACGAATGCTTCGCCTGCCGTTCGCGTGCCATCGAACGGCTGACGACCGGAGGCAGCTATGTTGAAAGCTGAAACAAAAATGCCCCAAAAGTCAGTCACAGTGCCGGTCATCAACCGCGATACCGGAATGTTCCGCAGCATTGCGTTGCCGCTTGTAACGCACGCCAACGGCTTCAGTACCAACGCTTACGCATTATCGATCGCGGAGATGTTTGGGGCATCCATTCAGGGCTTTGCGTTCGCTTTCGATCCCTTAATCCCGGTTACCGGGCCGTTTGAAACGCCGCCTCCCGCCCTGATCGATGAGTTGTTGGCACGCAGTGAAAGCGAGGCGCGCGCCAATGCAACCGCATTCGAGCGCCAGGCAGAGCGGACGGCGGTTAGCGTCCAAACGCAGATCATTCCGGCTGGCATGAGCGAAGCGGTTCATACTTTCGCAGCGACAGCCCGCAGCTTCGACCTCTCGATCGTACCGCAATACAAATCGGAAGATTCAAGCCTCCCGAATTTCGCTGAAGTTGTACTATTCGAATCCGGCCGTCCACTGATCGTCGTCCCCTACATTCAACATGCCGCAGCCTCGTTAAAGCGGATACTTGTCTGCTGGGACGGCAGCCGTGCCGCGGCAAGAGCGATATCGGATGCGTGGCCGATACTCGAGCGTGCCGAAACAGTCGATGTAGTGACTGCCGGACACGAGAATGTCGTCATGGAACTGCAACATGGTCTCGGACAGCACTTCGCGCAGCACGGCGTGAATGCTCGCCTTCAGGCTCTGCCCGTGAACGACATCGATATTGCGAACGCAATTCTTTCTCACGCCGCCGACAATAATGCGACGATGATCGTAATGGGCGGCTATGGTCACAACCGGATGCGGGAGTGGATTCTCGGTGGGGTAACACGTACCATACTCAGGACCATGACGGTCCCGGTGCTGATTTCCCACTGAGCACCGTACCTAGGGATTCAGCGGCAAGCGCACAATCTTGATATCGGCCTCATCAACATTCGATGAAATCGTAAACCCGAGTTTCGCGCACATCGCCAGCATAGTCGTATTTTCCGCAAGCACCTGACCTTCGATAACCTTAAGGCCTTCGGACTTGGCATAACGGATGATCAAATCCATAAGTTTCCAGCCGAGACCCTTCCCTTTAAGGTCGGATCTGACCAGAATTGCATACTCGCCGGTTTCGTAATTTGCGTCCGCATGTAACCGCACGACGCCAAGCAGTTTTTCGTTTTCGTCCAGGGCAGCGAATGCCATGGCTCTCGCATAATCGAGCTGCGTGAGACGGGCCAAAAAAGCATGTCCGGGGCTTTTCGTCATATTGAAAAAACGCAGCCGCATGTCGCGGTCGGTGATTTGCCCGAGAAAATCTTTCACCAGACTTTCGTCTTCAGGCCGTAACGGCCGGACGAAAATTCTCTTGCCGCCGTACTCGAGAAATTGCTCCCATTCGTTCGGATAGGCACGGATGGCGAGATGAGCGCTGCGCTTCGAGAATTGTACCGCCCGGATCAACACACGTGAATCGAGCGCGACGATCCGCTCGGCATTAACTAGCACCGGGTTAATGTCGAGTTCGACGATCTCGGGAAAATCGGAAATCAACTGGCTGAGCTTGACGAGCAATGCTTCAAGCTCATCCCGTTTCGCCGCCGGCACGTTGCGATAAGCATTAAGAAGCTTCGAAACCCGGGTTTGATCGATCAGGGAACGCGCGAGATTGAGGTCCAGCGGCGGAAGCGCAATCGCCTTGTCTCCGACGACTTCCACTGAAACACCGCCTTGCCCAAAAACGATTACGCGCCCGAATGCAGGGTCGTCGGCGACCCCCACGATCACCTCACGGGAATTTGGGAGGTTGATCATCTCCTGAACGAGAATTCCGCCGATCGCGGCATCGGGGCGCAGCTTTCTAACTCTTTCAAGAATTTCCTCCGCGGCTTCTTCCGCTTCCTCTGGCGACTTGATATTCAGCCGGACGCCCCCGACATCTGACTTATGAACAATATCCGGCGAAAGAATTTTCAAGACCAAACTTGAGCTCTTCGCCAGCAACGCACTTGCGATTGTGCGCACTTCTTGCGCGCCCGTCGCAATATCCGAAGCCACTACCGGAATTCCGTAGGCTATAAGCAAGCTCTGAATTTGCTCGGGCATGAGCCATTGCTGGCCCGCCGCCAATGCGCCGCGCAATATGCCCGCGACCTTTTCCCGGTCCGGTTTGAAGCCACCTGCGAGCTTTGGCGGGGTCGCGCGGAGCGCTTCCTGAGCTTGCGAATAGCGAACGAGCTGCGAGAACGCCTGAACCGTGGCGCTCTCGGTGAGAAACAACGGGATTTTCGCGCCGCTGAATATTTCGCGCACTGACGGATTGTCGGCGACCCAAGTCGCCAGTACCGGCTTCGCGGGAAAAACTGCCCGGCTGTTTCGCCGGTATTCGTCGGCAACTCGCCTTGCGATCTCAACCGGAGAAGCCAACGCCGTCGCGACGTTCATCACAATGATGCCGTCCGTGTCCCGATCTTCGAGCAGGCGTTGCATCGCAAAGCCATAGCGGTCCGGATCCGCGTCGCCCACGATATCGATCGGATTGCCGTGCGACCAGTTTGGAGGCAATCCCTGATCAAGCGATCGGATCGATTCCTCGGATAGCGTCGCAAGTTTTCCGCCGAGTTCGATATGCTCATCGACGGCAAGCACGCCGAGACCTCCGCCATTCGTCAGAATTGCCAGGCGCTCGCCCTTGAAGGGGGGAATTGCGCTCAGAATTTCTACCGCCTGGAAGAGTTGCGCGAGATCGTGAACACGCAGCAAGCCCGCTCGCTGAAACGCAGCGTCATAGACGGCGTCCGATCCCGCCATCGCACCGGTATGGGTTGCCGCAGCCTTGGCGCCTTGCTCGAAACGTCCCGCCTTGAGAACCACAACCGGCTTCGAGCGGGCTGCAATGCGCGCAGCCGACATGAATTTTCGCGCGTCCTGAACCGACTCCACGTACATAAGGATTGCGCGCGTGTGATGGTCGCCCGCGAAGTGATCCAGAAGATCGCCAAAATCCACGTCCATCTGGTCGCCGACCGAGACGATAGACGTAAATCCGATACCTCGCGGCTCCGCCCATTCGATCACGCCGGAAACAATCGCCCCGGATTGGGAAATCAGCGCAAGGTCGCCTGCCTTGGGCATATGTGCGGCAAAGCTCGCATTCAATCGGGAGGATGGCGTCAGCACACCGATGCAGTTCGGGCCTACGATTCGCAGACCATGGCGCCGCGCATTCAGGCGCGCCTGCTCGAAGCAAGATCCCTCGCCGCGCCCGAGGCCGGAACTAACAATGACCGCGGTCTTGCAGCCGTGGCTGCCAAGTTCTTCGATTAGACCCGGAATCGAGTTCGCCGGCGTTGTAAGCACAGCGAGATCAGGCGCCGCAGGCAGGTCTCCGACCGACTTCACAGCCGAAATGTTCAGTAGGCTCGAGTGTTTGTTATTCACCAGAAAGATCGGCCCGCCGAACTCGGCTTGGCAAATATTCTTGAGAACCGCTAAACCGACCGAGGTATCGCGATTACTGCCGCCGATTACGGCGACGGAGCGCGGCGCAAGAAGCTGGGTAAGCCTATAAGTGGACATGGAAACCCGCGTAACGACCTGGATCGTCTAACAGGACTTCAACAGCCGTGGTTGATCAAGCTCAAAACGCTAGCGGCGCGCCAGACGGAAAATCTCCCTCGCTCCTGTCGGGCCTCTATGAGGCAATCATTCGGCCGCTAGCCGCGCTGCGGCTGCGATACGCCCCGCTCCTTCTCGTTTACTTCAGCTATGGCGCCCTTGGGCTAATCGACATCAGTCGCGATCTCTGGGTGAAAGAACAGTTGAACATTTCGCCCGCCGAACTCGCGGCCATCGGCGTCTGGCTGACCCTGCCGTGGACCATCAAGATGGTATTTGGCCAGCTCGTCGACAGTGTTCCTATTTTCGGCTCGCAGCGGCGAGTTTATATCGTCGCCGGCGCGTTGCTTATCGCTGGAGGATTGGTGACGCTCGCGGGCGCTGCTGGCGGGTGGCTCCAGTTTTTATCGCGCACTGGACTATTCGTGCTGGGATCCATTCTTGTCGTGCTTGGCACCGTCGTTCAGGACGTCGTTGCCGATGCCATGTCGACCGAAGTCGTCCCCCGCGTGCAAGAAGACGGTCAACCACGCGACGAGCAGGAAGTCCGCGCGGATCTCGGCATGGTGCAAGTACTCGGCAGACTTGCATTGTCCGCGGGTATTTTGGCCGTTGCGGGCCTCTCCGGCTGGATCGCGGCGATTCTGAGCCGCGAGACGGTCTTTCTGGTCGCGCTTATTGTGCCGGCGCTTTCGCTTCTTGGCGCGTTCACGGCATCGGAAAAAGAAATCGAACGGCGACCGATCGACCTGCGAATCCTGCTCGGCGGGCTGGCGTTCGGAATCGTCGTGGTCACGACAGGACTACTCGGCGTACCATTTGCGCAAGAGATCATTTTTATGATCTCTATGACCGTGGTCTGCGTCATGCTCGTCATGGTTACGGCCGACGTCGAACCCGAACACCGCCGCGCGATATTCTTCACCGCGATTATTATTTTCGCATTTCGCGCAATGCCGGCAGTCGGAGATGGCTATTTTTGGTGGACCATCGATGTCCTCAAGTTTGACGAGTCATTCTATGGCGTCTTGCGTCAAACCGCGGCGGTACTCTCGATCGTTGTATTGTGGATTTTCGCGAAACAGCTGACCGAGTACTCCATTCCCGCCGTCCTGTTCTGGCTAACGGTCCTCGGCACGGTATTGTCGATTCCGAACGTAGCGCTCTATTACGGGCTACATCATTGGACCGAGGCGAACTTCGGCTTCGGTGCACGTTCCATTGCAATCGTGGACGCGGCCACCGCATCTCCATTCGCGCAGCTGAGCATGGTCCCGCTATTGGCACTGATCGCCTATTATGCGCCGGCCGGGAAGCGCGCGACCTGGTTCGCCCTTATGGCCTCGCTCATGAACCTCGCGTTGGTGGCGGGTCAGCTATCGACGAAATATCTCAATCAGTATTTTGTGATAGCGCGCGGCGACTATTCACAGCTCGGTGCCTTGCTGGTCAGCGTCGTGCTTGCGGGATTCATCATACCGATAGCCGTGATTGGACTTCTCGGCAGAAAAATTCGGTAGTCGCTGCGGTCGAATCGGCGAGCGCACGCATAATATCCTCGCGGGAGATTACGCCGACCAATCGGCCTTCGCTCACCACCGGAAAACTCCTCGTCTTCGTATCGACCATCTTCTGCAATACGCGGGTGAGCGGCATATCCGGCGTAACGGTGAGAAGCTCATCACGCATCAGCATTCGCACTGGCGTCTTCATGAGCGAAAGGTAGTCCGGAAGCGGGTGTTCGTTCGTAAACGCAAAAGCCCGCATAAAATCGAATTTGGAGAAAACCCCGATCAGGCTTCCTTCTTCCAGCACGGGCATCAGGTTGAAATCATGATGCGCGAAAAGGCTGCCGGCCTCGCGGAGCGTGGCATCGGGCGAGAGCGACAGCACTTCGGTGGTCATGTAATCGGCCACCTTCCTCTCGTAGAAGCTACGGGTTGTACCTTCTTTCTCTTCCGCACTAATTCTCATCGGTGTTCCTTCGATAGCTGTTCGAGATACTCGATGATGGGTCCAATCTCATGCGGCTCGAATGTAACAATTGGCATATCCGGATGGCCGGTCATTATGCCTTCTGCCAGCGCCTCGGCAAGCGTGTCCGGCGAGTACCGCTTTACGATGTTCCGAAATTCCGGTGCGCGTGGGTGACGGCTCCGGTCCGAGGGACCGATCGCATGACAACTGGCACAACGCTGACGAAGCAACTCATTCCCGAATTCTTTTGAACTCTGTTGGGCAAAGGAACTTGGCGCAAACGCGAGCAGTCCCAATGCCACCAGAACTGTCTCGCGCTTGATGCTCATATGTACCCGCTCACGCCGCTTGGACTGAAACTTTGTAAAGCGACCGCCACGCATTGCCGGTTGCTTCTCTGCCTTCGGTCTTGACCGGAAATTTCGTTACAGGAATTTACCAGAATGCCGCTCCATCGAACGAAAGACCAATAATGTGCGCGTCAGTCCAATGCTTTGATTTTTATCAATGGTATCGCCGGCTAATTTTTGACACAGATAGAATTATAGCAACGAAAATCCTATCATTCCGAGTGCCGTAACAAGGCCAAGGATCGGCACCCAAACTGGCACGACTAGGCCGGCGTGCCGCGGATGAATGAATTTCAGGCGTAGCAACGACAGATTGACCAGCGCGAACACAACAAGGGTTGCCAACGACGTAAGTTCGGCGAGCCTCACCAGCGGCACGAATGCAGCAAGACAAAAGACCATTACCGAGGTAATTCCGGTTGCGATCAGGGGTGTTCCGGTCAGATGATTTACGTGGCCCAGTTGAGCCGGTAAATCTCCCTGCCGGGCCATTCCGTAGATTACGCGTGAAGCCATCGTCATCTGCGCAATGACCGTGTTCAAGGTCGCACTGATTGCGACGGCGCTGATGGCGGGCGCGCCAAATCCCGCCACTTCGTGAAAGACCATCGCAAGCGGAGCGTTGCTTTGCGCGAGCTTCTCGATCGGAACGGCAGTGACCGAGATCGCTCCGATCAGCATATAGAGCGAACAGGAGATAACGAGCGTAAGAAGCATCGCCAACGGTACGTTGCGGCTCGGCTCATGTGCCTCCTCGACAACATTCACCAAATCTTCGAACCCGATGAACGCAAAGAAAGCCAACAGGGCTCCCAGAAAAATTCCGGCGACGATATCCGGCTCGAAAGGAGGCACTGCAAACAGAGTGCTGCCGAATGGCACTCCGGCCTTCGCCGCCGCGGCGATAATCGCCACCAGCGCGCCAACTTCGATCAGCGTAAGCACGCTCGTTAGGACGACCGACTCGAGAATTCCCCAAGCGGTTATAGCCGTGACAAGAAGAACAACGCCGATCGTCAAATATTCGCGGGGTATACTTACAAACTCCGAAATATAGCCGACCGCCCCCAACGTCACGGCGGCAGAAGCAACCACGCCAATGATAATCGTGAGACTTCCGGTCAAGAAGGATAATGTGCCCGAGCGAAAGGCAGCCTTTACATAGGCCGCTTCGCCTGCGGCAACGGGAAACCGCGTGCACAACTCGGCATAGGAAGCCACGCTTAGAGCCATCACGATTCCGGCAAGAGCAAAGGCGAGCGGCGCGTAAGTTCCTGCGTGTCCGGCGATCGTGCCGATCAGTACATAAATTCCGGCGCCAACCGTGATTCCAGTGCCGTAGAGCACGAGAAGAGGAAGGCCGAGCCGCCGGCGAAGTTGTCCTTTTGGAGCCGCGCTCATGTGATGGCCGCATTTTCATCAGCGGTTGGAAGTACCGCTGCGCCCTGAAAGCCGCCGTAACGAAGGCCGTCAATGGCCTTGCTGGTCCGTTCCAAGGAGTGGGTCGTAATGGTTGTCTTGATGTACATCGCGGTCAGTACGCGGAATAAATCAACGCCGTCCTGCTGCGTCAGATCGATTTCCTTGAAGCATATTGGCATACCCTCGCATGCCCTTGATTCAGGTCAAGACAGTGTCTGGATGCGCGGCTATGTTTTGAACGAAATATTTCTCCGGCCCGCGCTCCGGCGCTGCTACATCGAGACCGATCCGGTATCGTTGCACGGCTACTAGCGCTTGTGCCAATAGGAGCAGTGTCATGCGCGCGCCAGTATTCTCTCCCACTCTCGCAATCTCACTTGAAAAGGTTTGCTTCATCGCTTTGAAGGCGCGGGAGTTCGACGTGAAAGACGCGGTGAGCGATCCGGGAAGCGGCTCCAACGCATCAGACGACATGATGATCGACGTTCTGGAAGATCATCCGGACGATCCTACCTACTCGGAACTAAGAGTATTCATCAACGGCCTCACCGAAGACGAGCAGATCGATCTTGTCGCGCTCGCCTGGCTTGGACGCGATGACAACTCACCCGAGGATTGGCCGGAGCTCAGAAGCGAAGCCGAACGCGCTCACAACAAGCGCACTGCTTCCTATCTGCTCGGTATGCCGATGCTGCCGGACCAGCTTGAACAAGCTCTGTCGATGCTGGGCCACAACTGCAGCGAATATGACCTCTAAAGGCGTGACTCGGCGAAAAAGGCTTGATCGCAAAACGCGCTGAAAGTTCCCATCTCTCGTGGCGTCGGACGCTGGCGGATTCGACCCTACCCTTCCATCCTGTAGCCAATTCCCGGTTCAGTCTTGATGATCGCTGGGTCGTCGGCGTTCTCTTCGATCTTCTGCCGAAGCTGCCCGATATAGACCCGCAAGTACTGCGTATCGCTCGTATGCGCCGCGCCCCATACAGCCGCGAGAATTTGCCGATGCGTGACGACGCGGCCCGCATGCCGGACGAGGAACGCCAGCAGTTCAAACTCCTTCGGCGTCAGGTGTACCTCTTCGCCCGCGCGCGTTACGCGGTGTTTTACCGTGTCGATCTCTACGTTACCGATCCGCACTGCGGCAACTCCACCATCACGTTCGATGCGGTGACGTAAAGCCGCGCGCAAGCGAGCCATCAGTTCGCCGACACCAAACGGCTTATTGACGAAATCGTCCGCACCGAGATCGAGTGCCTCGATCTTCTCGGCCTCGCGATCACGGGCAGAGAGAACGACAATCGGTATCTTCGACCACTCGCGCACTTGCCGGATCACGTCCTTGCCATCGCCGTCTGGTAGCCCGAGATCGAGAACCACTACGTCAGGCGCCTTCGCGGCGATGCGCTGCACGGCTTCTTTCACAGTACCGACAGCCTCGATTTCGTAGTTGTTCGCCTCAAGCGCGGGCTTGAGAAACCGCAGGATGGCGGGTTCATCATCAACTACGAGAACGCGGGTTTTCGCGCTCATGGCGTTGCCTTCGCGCGCGGGAAGGTCAGCGTGAAAAGCGCACCACGGCCCGCCATGACCGGACTTGCCACTTCGATCTGACCGCCGTGTGCCTGCATAATACCCTTCGCGATCGCTAGACCGAGGCCGACACCGTCGCTTGGCGTGCGCGTCGAACCGGGCCGGAGATTCGATACGAACCTATCGAACACATGGGCAAGCTCATCTTTTGCGATGCCGGGACCATCGTCCGCGATCTTAAGCATTATGCGATCATCTGCGATCTCGGCGGAAATCATCACCGATGTCTTCGGCGGCGTATGCGACACCGCATTCTGCAAGACGTTACCAACGGCCTGCTCGGCCAGCAGCGCATCTGCTCGCACAAGCGGAAGATCTTGAGGCAATGATACACTGATCCCGTGATCGGATTGCGCCCGGCGTGCGGTAGCCACGACGCGATCTATAATCTCACGAAGATCAACCCAATCCTTCCGTACTTCCAAGCCGCCTGCGTCGATACGGGTTATAGAAAGAAGGTTCCGCACCATCCCGTCGAGATGCGTAGCCTCATTCTTGATCTGCGCAAGCAACTCGCGCTTAGCGTTTTCGTCGAGCTTGCCGCCATAGTCGAGGATACTCGTCGCCGAGCCGAGGATCGATGCCAGCGGCGTCCGGAAGTCGTGTGAGATAGACGCAAGCAGCGTGTTACGCACCTTCTCGGTTTCAGCAGCCGCCTTTGTATCGATGATCTCGCCGCTCATGTTAGCGCGTTCGAGCGCGGCGGCTGTTTGTTCGACAAGAGTATCGAGAAGCGCCCGCGTTTCTGCGTCGACCCCGCTCTGCAACACGCCGACGACGCCCAACTTCGTTCGCGGCGTTCGCAATGGGACGAACAACCAAGCCACAGTCGGCAGAGTTGCGGTACCCGCACCTGCAGGCTCGTCTCGTTCCGCCGCCCATCGTGCAGCGCTCATGCTTGCGAGATCGAGCTCATCGAGCGGCGGCCAGGCCGCTGCGAGTTTTAGACTACTCGCGTCATCAAGCAGAATCGCGGTCGGAGCCTGAATACTCGAATGTATCTCGGTCGCAGCCGCTTCCGCTATGTCGTTAAACGAAGCGAGGCCCGACAGCTTTCGCGTGAAATCGTAAAGTCTGCGGGTTGCGAGCGTTCGAGAGGCGGAAGCCTTAGCCTGCTCTCGCGCGCGACCTGCGAGCGCGGACGTAAGAACGGCTACGGCGAGAAATACAACGAGCGCGAACAGTTCATGAGGCTCTGCAACCGTGAAGGTGTAGGTAGGCTCGATAAAAAAGAAATTATAAGCAAGAAACGAAAGTATCGAGGCGTAAATCGCCGGAACGACGCCGAATGTTACCGCAGCGAACAATACCGTGAGCAGAAACGCCATCGATATGTTCGGCAGCCGCGTAATTGCAGAAAGTGCAAGCCCGATGCCGACTGCCGTTGCGACTGCAACGGTTGACCATGCATAAGGCGCGAAAGCCCACTGCATCGTGGGAAGCCGCCACCGATCAGCACGGCGCTGCTCAACGCCTGCGGAAACGAAATGCACCGCTATGTCCCCCGAACGCCGCAGGACTTCGTGCGGTAGAGAGCTGCGAAATAGTCCGGCGATGAAACGACCTCTGTTCTTACCGATGACGATCTGCGTGACGTTCTCAAAGCGGGCGAAACGAACAATCTCGTCCGCAAGATCATTGCCGACGAGTGTCTTCGTCTCCGCCCCAAGCGATTCCGCGAGTTTCAGCGCCTCGCCGACGTTGCGCCGTTGACCGGTCGTGAGCACAGTTTCCGATCGCTCCGCCGTCGCCACGATCCACGGCGCGGCCATGATGTCGGCAAGGCGCTTTGCGGCTCGCACTACGCGCTGGGCGCTTTCGTCAGCCCCGACGCAGGCCAGGATTCGTTCTCCGGCCGCCCACGGCCCTTCTATTGCGCCCGCCTGCATATCGCCGACGAGATCGCTATCAACGCTTTCGGCTGCGCGACGAAGCGCAAGCTCACGAAGTGCTTTCAGGTTTTGTGGCTTGAAAAAATTCGCCGCGGCTTGAGTTGCGGTATCTTGAACGTATACCTTTCCGCCAGCTAACCGCTTGATCAGTTCGTCGGGTGGAAGATCAATAAGCGCAATTTCATTAGCCTGCTCGAACACGCGGTCCGGAATGGTTTCTCGAACGCGGACCTTCGTAATCTTCTGAATCACGTCGTTGAGACTTTCGAGATGTTGCACGTTCAAAGTAGTCCAGACATCGATGCCCGCTGCAAGAATCTCCTCAATATCCTGCCACCGTTTCGGATGTCTTCCGCCAGGAACGTTCGTGTGTGCATATTCATCGACCAGGATAAGCTGCGGCTTGCGTGCAATCGCCGCGTCAAGATCGAACTCATGCATAACGCGGTTCTGATAGATGAGCGGCTTGCGTGCCAGCACCTCAAGTCCCTGGACGAGCGCCTCGGTTTCGCGGCGTCCGTGCGTTTCGACAAGGCCGACGACGACTTCGCGGCCTGCCTCCAACTCGGCGCGCGCGGCGGCAAGCATCGCGTAGGTTTTGCCTACACCAGGCGCGGCGCCAAGAAAAATCTTCAGGCGTCCACGCCCCTCGCGGTTCGCGCGGGTCAAGAGGGCATCGGGGGAGGCTCTAAGTTCTGCGGGCATCAGGTTTCCTGCCCCGCCATTTTACGGCTTTGAGCGGTCCAACGCGAGATTGAGCTTGAGTACATTGACACGCAATTCGCCAAAGACTCCAAGAAAACGGCCTTCGGTATGCTCAGCAACAAGCTGCGCAACACGCTCAATCGGCAGTCCCCGGGCGCCTGCAACGCGCGCGACCTGCAATGCGGCGTAGGCAGGCGAGATATGCGGATCTAGCCCGCTTGCCGAAGCCGTGACGGCGTCAGCCGGAAGCCGCTTGCCGCCGGATTCTTTTGCGAGCTGCTCCGCATCTGCCTTGATCCGGTCAATTAATTTCTTCGACAGCGGGCCGAAATTCGAGCCGGAAGAATTCGCCGCGTTATATGGCGCGTCGATAGTCTTGGTATCATCTTTCGGATCAGGCGCAACAGTCGCCGACAACCTGGCCCTGAAATACCGGTCGGATGTAAAGTTCTGCCCGATTAGTTCGGAGCCGACTATTTGATCGCCGCGCAAAATCAAGCTGCCGTTTGCCTGTGCGGGCATTACGGCCTGCGCAACGCCCGTTACCGCGAGCGGATAGCAAATTCCGGTGAGCACGGTCATCAGAATGAGAAGAACGAATGCTGGGCGAAGATGAACAAACATGGCTTTCTTCCTACGCAAGGCCTAACACGGCGACGGTTAGATCGACGAGCTTGATACCGGCAAACGGAAGTAGGATACCGCCGAGCCCGTAGATCAAGAGGTTTCGGCGCAGAAGCGATGCCGCGCCTGCGGAACGATATTGAACGCCGCGCAGCGCAAGAGGGATTAGCGCGATGATGATCAGAGCGTTGAAGATTACAGCCGAAAGTATTGCGCTCTTTGGCGTCGCGAGATGCATAACATTCAGGGCCTGTAGTTCGGGATAGGTCACGACGAAGAGAGCCGGGATAATCGCAAAATATTTTGCGACATCGTTCGCAATCGAGAACGTTGTAAGCGATCCGCGTGTCATTAGAAGTTGTTTGCCGATCTCAACGACCTCGATAAGCTTCGTCGGATTGGAGTCGAGATCGACCATATTTCCGGCTTCGCGCGCGGCCTGTGTGCCGGTCTGCATTGCGACGCCTACGTCCGCCTGCGCGAGCGCAGGAGCGTCATTCGTGCCGTCGCCGCACATGGCGATCAGGCGTCCGTTCGCCTGCTGTTCGCGGATATAGCGGAGCTTGTCCTCGGGCGTCGCTTCCGCGATGAAATCATCAACGCCTGCCTCCGAAGCGATCGCCGCGGCTGTCACAGGATTATCGCCGGTCACCATCACGGTGCGGATACCCATACGGCGGAGTTCACCGAAGCGTTCCTTAATCTCCCCCTTTACGACATCCTTGAGGTGAATGACTCCAAGCAAACGCGCGCCATCGGCAAGCGCGAGCGGCGTACCGCCCGACTGTGCAATGCGATCGACTGCGCCACGGAAGTTCGCCGGTTCGGTCTTATTGCCTTCGTTTGCGCAGAATTTGAGCACAGCATCGACCGCGCCTTTGCGTAGCTTGTGTCCGCCGACATCAACACCGGATAGCCGCGTTGATGCCGAGAACACGATCAGTTTCATATCATTCGATTTCGCAGTAGCCGATAGATTGTATTTTTCCTGCGCAAGCGAAACGATTGAGCGGCCTTCCGCCGTCTCGTCGGCAAGACTTGCGAGCCATGCAGCCTCGACAGCTTCCTTTTCCTGTACACCCGCTACCGGAATGATTTCGGTTGCCTGGCGATTGCCGAAGGTAATCGTGCCGGTCTTGTCGAGCAGAAGCGTATCGACGTCTCCCGCCGCCTCAACTGCCCGCCCCGACGTCGCAATGACATTGAAGCGGATCAGACGATCCATCCCCGCAATACCGATTGCGGAAAGCAGGCCGCCAATCGTCGTCGGGATTAACGTCACGAGCAAAGCGATAAGAACCGTCAGCGAAAGCTCCGTGCCGGAGTAACCGGCAAGCCCCCACAATGTGGCAACCGCGATCAGGAAGATCAGCGTCATTCCCGAAAGCAGGATAGAAAGCGCAAGTTCGTTCGGGGTCTTCTGTCGTTCCGCGCCTTCGACAAGCGCAATCATACGATCGAGAAAGGTCGAGCCCGCTTCGGCGGTGACTTTCACCTTAACCCAGTCCGAAACAACGGTAGTGCCGCCAGTAACGGCAGAGCGGTCGCCGCCGGCCTCGCGGATCACCGGTGCGGACTCCCCGGTTATCGCCGCCTCATTAACGGTGGCGACACCTTCGACGATTTCGCCGTCGGCGGGAATGAGATCGCCAGCCTCGACCAACACGATGTCGCCGATTCGCAGTTCGTCGGCCGCGATGTGTTCGACAGCCTCGTCGACGATACCAGGAACGGCAAGGCGCTTCGCCATCACGTTCGAGCGCATGCCGCGAAGCGTCGCCGCCTGCGCCTTGCCTCTGCCCTCTGCTACCGCTTCCGCGAAGTTCGCGAATAGGACCGTGAACCAAAGCCACGCTGCGATCTGCCCGGAAAACGCAGGATCGCCGCTGCCGGTCACGAACTCGCGGACGAAAATCGCGGTAACGACCGCTGCGACAATCTCCGTAACGAAAATCACCGGGTTACGGACGAGTTTACGCGGATCGAGCTTGATCAGCGCGTCGATAGAGGCCCGCCAGAAAATTGCGGGGTCGAAGAGAGAGGCCGCTTGAAGTTTCGATGCCATGTTTGCCTCCTCAGAAAGTCTTGCCCGCGAGCATCAACAGATGCTCGACAATCGGGCCGAGTGCGAGCGCGGGAAAGAATTGCAGGCCGCCGACGATCAGGATCACGCCTATAAGCAACCCGACAAACAGCGGCGTATGGGTCGGGAACGTACCTGCGGATGCGGGTGAGCGCTTCTTTGCCGCCAGCGAACCTGCAATCGCCATCATCGGCACGATATAAGCGAACCGGCCGAGGAGCATCGAGATGCCAAGCGTAGTATTGTACCATTTCGTATTCGCGCTCAGCCCCGCGAAGGCAGAGCCGTTGTTACCGGTCGCAGACGAATAGGCGTAGAGAATCTCGCTTAAGCCGTGCGGCCCGTTATTCGCGAGACTTTCCAGCGCGAACGGCAAATTTGCAGCCGCTGCGGAAAACCCGAGGATACAAAGCGGCAATATCAGCACCGCGAACATTGCGAGTTTCATCTCACGCGCTTCAATTTTCTTTCCCAGATACTCGGGCGTGCGGCCGACCATAAGTCCCGCGATGAAGACAGCGAGGATTGCGAAGATCAGCATGCCGTACAGGCCGGAGCCGACGCCGCCTGGAAGCACCTCGCCGAGCTTGATCATGATCAGCGGTATCATGCCGGCCAGCGGCGTGAACGAGTCGTGCATCGCGTTAACCGCGCCGCACGAAAGACCCGTGGTGACCGCGGCGTAGAGCGCCGACATAACGACGCCGAAGCGAACTTCCTTGCCTTCAAGGTTGCCGCTGGACGGATCGATGCCGAACGCAGCGAAAGCCGGATTGCCGCCCGCCTCAGCCCAATAAGCTATGCCAACACCTGCGACCAGAATCACAAGCATCGCCAAAAGCAGCGCCCAGCCTTGGCGCGTATCTCCCGCCATCTTGCCGAAGGTGTAGGGCAACGATGCCGAAATCGCGAGCATCGCCCATATCGAAATCAGATTACTGATCGCATTCGGGTTCTCGAACGGATGCGCGGAATTCACGTTGAAGAAGCCGCCGCCGTTCGTGCCGAGCTGCTTGATCGCTTCCTGCGACGCGACGGGACCGATAGCGATGGTTTGCGCCGCACCTTCCAGCGTTTTCACATCTACAGACGCGAGCAGGGTTTGCGGCAGGCCGCTCGCAACAAACGCGAGCGCGACGATAACCGAAAACGGCAGCAGAACGTAAAGTGTCGCGCGGGTCATGTCGACCCAGAAGTTTCCGACATATGCCGCGCCGGATCGGGCGAACGCGCGCACAAAAGCGATCGCGAGCGCGATGCCTGTTGCGGCAGATAGGAAGTTCTGCACGGTGAGCCCGGTCATTTGCGCGAAGTGGCTCATCGTCGTTTCGCCGCCATACGCCTGCCAATTCGTATTCGTAACGAAACTGATCGCGGTGTTGAACGCGAGATCGGGAGCGACCGCGGAGAATCCTTGCGGGTTCAACGGAAAGAAGCCTTGCAAGCGCAGGATCAGGTAGAGCAGCAGAAAGCCTGCGGCGTTGAAGACAATCATTGCGACCGTGTAGGCGAACCATCCCTGTTCTTTCGCGGGGTCGACGCCCGCGAGCCGATAGAAACCGCGCTCAATGGGGCCGAGTACAATCGTAAGCGGCGTACGTTCACCCTGAAACACGCGCGCCATGTATCCACCGAGCGGCTTCACGCAGACGAGCACGAGCGCGAATAGAATGCCGATTTGCAGCCAGCCGATTGCGGTCATGGCAGTTCTCCAATGCCCGTCGCGTTAGAAGCGTTCGGGCCGCAACAGAGTGAAAAGCAGATAAGCGCCGAGGATCAGCGCAAGTGCGAGGCCGATGATTGGCTCAGTCATACCCGCGCTCCTAGATGTAGCGCGCGGCGGCGGCATAAAGGCCGAGCAGCGCGAAGCCGCCAAGGCCGAGGCCGAGAAAAATCGCGTCCAGCATGGTTCAAGTCCCGTTGGTTCGGGACTTAATCAACGCCTTCGCGTGCAAGGATTCGATTGGGAAATGCGGTCGCCAAAATAAGGAAGTCGTAAAGGCAACCCTGGAACCGGTGGCTCGTCTGCATTCGCTGCAAACCGGAATTGAAACGCTACTAAGTCTTTGAAAATTTGGTGGGCGCACCAGGGCTCGAACCTGGGACCCGCTGATTAAGAGTCAGCTGCTCTACCAACTGAGCTATGCGCCCGCACCAATCGGGCCGCGAGAACTGGCCCGCGGAGACGGGCGGAGATAGCAAAGCACCCCCGCCCTGTAAAGCATGGATTCCGGCAAATCGGGGCCGAAACCCCTATTCCGCAAAGGCTTCTTCGCGCTTCTTTCGAATGGACGGCAGCAGCACCAGAACGAGCGCGACCGCGGAAACCAGAAGCAGGCTCAGGCTGATCGGATCGCGGACAAAAATCGTCGCATCGCCGAAGGAAAGCTGCATGGCGCGGACGAAATACTGCTCCATGAGGCGGCCGATGACGAAGCCAAGAAGCAACGGCGCAGGCTCGCATTCGAGCTTGTAGAGCACGTAGCCGACGACACCGCAGGCAGCCATCGTATGCACATCGAACGGGTTGTTGCTGACCGAATAAACGCCGATGCAGCAGATCGTGACGATACCGGGAAACAGCAAACGATAGGGAATCGTCAGAAACTTCACCCACATACCGATCAGCGGAAGGTTCAACACGAGAAGCATGAAGTTGCCGATCCACATCGAGGTGACGACACCCCAGAACAGGTCGGGCTTATCGGTAACAAGCGTCGGCCCCGGCACGATCCGGTGAATGATGAGCGCGCCAAGCATCAGCGCCATCACCGGGTTCGAAGGAATACCGAGTGTCAGCATCGGGATGAAAGAGATTTGCGCACCCGAGTTGTTCGCCGACTCCGGCGCGGCCACGCCCGCGAGTTTACCCTTGCCGAATTCGTGCGGCGTCTTCGAAATCCGCTTCTCCAACGAATAGGCTGCAAACGCACCGAGCACCGCGCCGCCGCCCGGCAGGATGCCGAGCACGGATCCAACCGTAGTACCGCGCAGGATCGGCGGAATCATTTCCTTGAGCTCGGCCTTCGTCGGGATGAGATCTAAGAAGCGCGACTTGATTGCCTGACGCTGTTCTTCATCTTCAAGGTTGCGGATGATTTCGCCAATACCGAAAATACCCATCGACAGCGCGACGAAGTCGAAGCCGTCGAAGAACTGCGAATTGTCGAAGGTAAACCGCGGCTGGCCGGATTCGCTTGGCCCCACCATCGCGATGAGCAAGCCGAGCACGATCATCGCGAGCGCTTTCAGCAGCGAGCCTTGCGCGAGCACCACCGCCGCAACGAAGCCCATGACCATCAACGAAAAATAATCGGCCGGCGAGAATTTCAGCGCCGCCGCGGCGAGGATCGGCGCGAAACCGACGATCAGGAAGGTCGCCACCGTACCCGCGAAGAACGAACCGACGGCGGAGGTAAACAATGCGAGGCCCGCCTTGCCTTTCTTCGCCATCTGGTGACCGTCGATCGCGGTCACGACCGACGAGGTTTCGCCGGGCAGATTGATCAGAATGGCTGTGGTAGAGCCGCCATACTGCGCGCCATAATAGATTCCCGAAAGCATGATCAACGCGGAGATCGGATCGAGCTTGAAGGTAATCGGCAAAAGCAGCGCGATCGTTGCGATCGGTCCGAGGCCCGGAAGCACGCCGATCGCGGTGCCGAGTAGCACACCGACGAAGCAATAGAACAGATTATCCAGCGTGAACGCCTGACCGAAGCCGAGCGACAGATTGGAGCCGACGTCCGCGAAAAACCCCGTGATCAAATCCATGTGCGTTTCTCGCCCGGTATCAGTAACAGAAGGGAATGGACTCGCCGGCCACGCCGAGCGCAACCAGCGCGGTTCGCAGCCACGATCCGCAAAGCGCGATCGGCAACCCAAGTCCCCAGATGAAGATCAGCCACGAAAAGATCGTCAGCACGATAGCGGTGGTGGTGGCCGAAAGCGCAGTCCACTTCTGGCTTGCGAGACAACTGACGAAGCCGGTGACGAAAATCGCCGGCACGAAACCGAGACCTTTGATCGTCGCGCCGAAGAACACCGTGATGCCGGTAATGATGAAGAGGCCGCGCCATGGCACTGGACCAAGCGCCTCGCCCCTGTTGCGCAACCCGCTCAGAAGAATCGCGACCGCAAAGATGAAGAGCAGCACGAGAAGCATCAGCGGGAAGAACGCGACGCCGGGCCGCGCCACGCGGCCGAGCGGCAGATCGAACATGCCCGCCGCGAATACCCCGCAAACCGCGAGCAGCACGATGCCGGTATAAAAATCTTTCGGATTGGCGACGCCGCCAAACCCGCCCTGACGTCGGAAGAACAGATAGGCGAAGACAAGATAAGCCGCGACGAGCAGCAGGACCGGGTACCAGCTCACCTCGATCGAACGCAGATAAAGGACTAGACCGAACATCGCAGCCCCGATCAGGGCGACGATAATGTCGACGGGATTCGTCCGCCTGCTTGTAGTGCTGCTCATGTTTGCGCCCCCGGTAGGTGAAAAATCGGCCGGATGCGAGAGAGCGATCCGGCCGATATATTTTTTCGTTTGCTATGAGATCAGTCGGCGTAGACGCCGGCTGCCTGAATGAGCGGACGCCACTTTTCGATTTCCGACTTCAGCTTGGCCTGAAGCGCGGCGCCGGTCGCCTGGTTCTGCGGCACCGGCTCGGTGCCGAGATCGGCGAACGCGCCGACGACCTTCGGATCCTTGAGTGCCGCCTGCAAAGCCTGCGTGAGACGGGCGACGACTTCCTTCGGCGTGCCCTTCGGCGCGTAAACGCCGTGCCACACCGCAACTTCGAAGCCCTTGAGACCTGCTTCGTCGAGCGTCGGCAGATTCGGCAGGTTCTTCACGCGGGTTTTCGTCGTGACGCCGTAAGCCTTCACCTTGCCACCCTTGATCTGGCCGGTGGTGTTGGTGGTTTGGTCGCACATCAGATCAACGTGGCCGCCGAGGATGTCGTTCATCGCCGGACCGGTGCCGTTATAGTTCACGGTGTTGAGCTGCTGCTTCACCGCGGCCTGGAACAGCATGCCGCAAAGATGCGAGGCCGAGCCGATGCCCGCGTTCGCGTAGGACGTCTTTTCCTTGTTCTTCGCAATATATTCGAGCACGCCCTTGAGATCTTTCGCCTCGAAGTTCGGGCGCGCGATCAGCGACATCGGAGCATCCGTGACGAGACCGATGAACTCGAAATCGGTGAGCGGATTATATGCAAGCTTGCGATAAAGAGTCGGCGCGGTCGACATGCCGATGTGATGCAGAAGGATCGTGTAGCCGTCCGGCGCAGCCTTGGCGACGAGACCCGGAGCGCGCGTGCCACCGGCGCCGGCCGCGTTCTCGATAATGACCTGCTGGCCCAGGTTCTTCGACATCGATTCGGCAATGAGACGGCCGACGGTATCGGTCGGACCGCCCGCCGCGAACGGAATCATCATCGTGATCGTGCGGGTCGGGTAGTTCTGCGCCGAAGCGCCGGTGATGCCGAGCGCGAGAATTCCCGCGGCGGCGAGTAGCCACTTACGCATTTTCGTCCTCCCAAAGACGGGTGCTGTGATCGGCACCCTTGTTCTTGTTGCGATCTGCCCAGCCCAAAAACGACGGGCACTGGTAGAAATCCATAGGCACCATTAGCGGCCATGCCCGTCAAGCCGAAAAGCAGGTCAAGCTGCTTAACACCGCGCAGTTGCAGCATTTTTCGCGCCGGATACGCGCAGTGACGGAACTTGCGGAAGTCCGATTTGACTCCTGATTTCTAGGGGAATATCCCGTCACTGCCTCGCGAGCGAACGTTCATTCGCACTTACCGCAACGCAGCGGGCGAGCCGCCTCATCGGACGAAAAGACAATGCGCCGCGCCAATACGAAGCTTCAGACCGATCGCCGCGAGATGATCCTGCTCGCGGCCAAGCGCTGCTTTTCCCGCAGCGGCTTCCACAGCACCTCGATGCAGGAAATCTGCGCCGAGGCGCAGATGAGCCCCGGCAGCCTCTACCGCTACTTCCCTTCCAAGGAAGCGATCATCGCCGGCATCGCCGAACAGGATCGCGCTGACGTCGCCGAGAAGTTTCAGGCGATCGTCGAAGCTCCCGATTTCTTCGAAGCGCTTGCCCTCGCCGCGCGCCGTTACATCGTCGAAGAGAGCGATGAGGAAGTCTGCCTGCATGCCGAAATCAAAGCAGAGAGCCGGCGCAACCCTGAGATCGCGAAGATTTACGGAGGCGTCGAGCAGGAAGTGAAAGAGGGCATGTTGAGCATGCTTCGCGCCGCCGTAGCTCGTGGTGACATTCCGCGGACCGTCGATCTCGAGATCGCGGCTACGATGTTGATGGCACTGGTAGACGGTCTCTATTGGCGGCGCGCTGTCGATCCCGAGTTCAATGCCGAAACAGTGCTGCCGACTTTGCTGTCGGTAACGCACTTCCTGTTGACCAAACCCGAAAATCACACATCGAAGTCCGCAATGGCGGGCCAACCGGCCGCCGGAGAGTAATCATGCACGGCAATTTCGAACGCACGAAAAAGAATCTTCGTTTCGCGCTCGCGGAGGCGAAACAGGGCATCAGGGCTATTGCCGCGGCGGCAGAACCGATCCGCCGGCGCATTCGCGTTCTCTACGAAAAGAGCCCGCTGAAAGGCAGCAAGCTCGCAGCAGTCGGATTGGTCGTGCTCGCTTTGCTCTGGATTGGATCTGGCATTTTGCTGCCGCATCACCAAGCGCCGGCGCAAAACGTGGCGCAGGAAGCCGCGCAGAAATTCCGCGTCGCTGTACTCGACACACGGCTGGAGGACTACCAGCCGAGGCTGCTTCTTTCCGGCCGGACCGAAGCCGACAAGAAAGTCTCGATCGTCGCGCGTACACAGGCGATCGTCAGTGAGCTTCGCGTGAAGCGCGGCGACCGCGTGAAAGCCGGCGACGTACTTGCAATCCTTACCGATGACGGCCGCAACGCGCAGCTCAAGCAAGCCCGCGCGCTCGTGCAGCAGCGTAAGGCCGAGTTCGAGGCCCGCACCAAACTGATCGAGCAGGGCAACCTGCCAAAGCTCGATGCGAACAGCATCGCATCCCAGCTCCGCGCCGCGGAAGCCGCCCTCGCCCAGGCTGAAGCGGAAGCCGAGCGCATCCGCATCGTCGCGCCGTGGGATGGCGTGGTGAATCAGGTTTCCGCCGAACAGGGCCAGTTCCTGATGCTGATGCCTTCGATGGGCGCCGGCGCAACCGGCGCCAACGAAATCGCACAGATGATTTCGCTCGACCCCATCGTAGTGATCGTCGAAGTCTCCGAGAAGCGGCTTGGCGGCGTTCGCGTCGGCGAACCTGCGGAACTGCGTCTCGTCACCGGCGACGTCGTGAAGGGCAAGGTCCGCTACATTTCGAAGAGTGCCGCCGCGACCACCCGCACCTACCGCGTCGATATCGAAGCCGCGAACCCGGACAACAAGATTCCCGACGGCATCACTACCGAAGTCGCGATTCTGCTTGCGCATGTGCAGGCGACCAAGGTGCCGCGCTCGGCGCTGGTATTTTCCGCGCAGGGCAAACTCGGCGTTCGCGCTGTTACCGCCGAGAACAAGGTGATCTTCGTTCCCATCGAACTCGTCGACGACCAGCAGCAGTTTATGTGGGTCAAGGGGATTGAGGATGGCACGAGGGTGATCGTGCAGGGCCAGGACTTCGTACGCGAAAAACAGATTGTGGACGTTGCGCCCGCCGATCTGCAGAACGCCCAGCGCTGACGGGAGTAACCGATGAATCCCGTCGATTTTGCAATTACCCGGTCGCGGCTGACGATCGCGACCCTGATCTTCCTGCTACTCGCAGGTGCGGTCGCCTATGTGCGGATCGCGAAGGAATCCGAACCCGACGTGCGGATTCCGATCGTCTATGTGCAGCTTTCCCAGCGAGGCATCAGCCCCGAAGACTCTGAGCGGCTTCTCTTGCGCCCCGTCGAGACCAAGCTGAAATCGGTCGGCAACGTCAAGGAAATGCGGAGCCAGGCGTTCGAGAACGGCGGTTATGTACTGCTCGAATTCAACGCCGGCTTCGATTCCAAATCCGCGCTCGCCGATGTGCGCGCCAAGGTCGACGAAGCCAAGCGCGACATGCCGACCGACATGGACGAGCCGCTGGTGCAGGAGGTCAACCTCTCGCTCTATCCGGTGATTGTGGTCGCGCTCTCCGGCGATGTGCCGGAGCGCACGCTTCTTCACATCGCGCGCACCGCGAAAAATGCGATCGAGCAATCGCCGGGCGTGTTGTCCGCCGATCTGCGCGGCGCGCGCGACGAAGCGGTCGAAATCATCGCCAACCCCGCGCTTATGAAGAGCTATAACGTCGCGCTCGATCAGCTTTTGCAGATTACCCGCGCCTCGAACTCGCTGGTTGCCGCCGGCTCCATCGAAGGCGAGACCGGCCGCTTCGCGGTCAAGGTGCCTTCGCTCATCGAAAAGCCCGAGGACGTGCTGCGAATTCCGGTCGCCGCGACCTCCGGCGCGAACGTAACGCTCGGCGACATCGCGGAAGTGCGCCCGACTTTCAAGGACGCGCTTACGATCACACGCGTCAACGGTCAGCCGGCCATGACCATCGAAGTGACCAAGCGCACCGGCGAAAACCTCATCAACACCGTAGACGGCGTGAAGAAGGTCGTCGAGCAGTTGCAGAAGACCTGGCCAGCCGCGGTGAAGGTGTCTTTTACGCAGGACAAGTCGAAGACGATCCGCATCATGCTGCACGACCTGCAGAACTCGGTCGCGACCGCGGTGCTGCTCGTCACCGTCATCATTCTGTTTGCGCTCGGCCTGCGCGCTTCCGTGTTTATCGGTATTGCGATCCCCGCTTCGTTCCTGACCGGCGTACTCGGGCTTTATCTCGCCGGACTGACGATCAACATCGTCGTGCTGTTCTCGCTGATCCTCGCGGTCGGCATGCTGGTGGACGACGCGATCATCGTTTCCGAATTCGCGGAGCGGCGCATGTCGGAAGGCATGCAGCCGCGCGAAGCCTATTCGCTCGCCGCGAAACGCATGGCGACGCCGGTGATTTCGGCGACGTTTACCCGCATCGCCGCCTTCTCGCCGCTTCTGTTCTGGCCGGGCGTGGTCGGCGAGTTCATGAAATATCTGCCGATCACGCTGATCGCGACGCTGTTCGCGTCCATGGTGGTCGCGCTGATCTTCACGCCAACGCTGGGCGCATTGCTCGGCCGCGCCTCGCCGGTGCCGCATGACGATCGGGTCTCAGACAAAGGCCCCTATATGCGGCTTGTGAAGCGCGCAATCGCGCGGCCCGGCATGACCATCCTCATCGTGCTAGCCGTGCTGGTCGTGATCCAGCAGGCTTACGGACGCTTCGGCCGCGGCGTGGAATTCTTCCCAGACGTCGAGCCGGACTTCGGCCAGGTCGTGATCCACGCCCGCGGCAATCTCTCGATCGAAGAGAAAGACCGTGTCATGCGGCAGGTCGAGGCGCGCGTGCTGAAATTCCCCGGCCTTTCGACCGTCTATTCGCGTGTCGGCGAACAGCCGCGCGGACAGGACGAGCTTTCGGAAGACACCGTCGGTGTCATGCAGTTCGAGTTCGCGGACTGGAAAACGCGGCCTAAGGCGCGCGAGATCATGAACCAGATGCGCGACGTAACCGCGGATATTCCCGGCGTACAGATCGAAGTGACCGCACCGCGCGCCGGCCCGCCGACCGGCAAGCCGGTGCAGGTGCAGCTCTCCGCGCTCAATCCGGATCTTCTGCCCGCCGCCGCGCAGAAGGTCGCGGCGATCCTCGCCAGACATCCGCAGGTGCGCGACCTCGACGACGGCCAGCAGCTTCCCGGCATCGACTGGACCATTCAGGTCAACAAGGCGCTCGCCGCGCAATATGGCGCAAGCGCCGCGACCGTCGGCAACGCCGTGCAGCTCGTGACGAACGGCCTGAAGATCACCGACTATCGCCCGGCGGAAGCCGACAAGCCGGTGGATATCATCGTGCGCTTCCCGCCCGAGCTGCGCTCGCTTGGCCAGATCGATGAACTGCGTGCACAGACTGCTTCCGGCCACGTTCCGCTCGGCAACTTCGTCGAACGGGTGCCGCAGAAGCGCGTCGGCAACATCAAACGCGTAAACGGCAACCGTATCATCACAGTGCAGTCGAACGTCGTCGCCGGCGTGCAAAGCTCGGTGGTGCAGCAGGAAATCGCCGCCGAAATCGCGAAAACCGATCTCGGTTCGGGCGTGTTGTGGAAAATGAAGGGCGAGGACGAAGAACGCGAGAAGGCTGGTGCCTTCCTCGTGACCGCTTTTGCGACCGCGATCTTCCTGATCTTCACGATCCTGCTCGCGCAGTTCAACAAGATCACTTCGGTCTTCGTGGTGCTGACGGCGGTCGTGCTTTCGACATTCGGCGTCATGCTCGGCTTCATGCTGATGGGCCAGCCCTTCGGCGTGGTCATGGGCGGCATCGGCGTGATCGCAAACGCAGGCGTGATCGTGAACAACAACATCGTTCTCATCGATACCTATGATCGGCTGCGGCACGAGGGCATGAACGCCTATGACGCGATCCTGCTCACCTGCCGCGAACGCGCGCGTCCCGTCGTGCTGACGGCGGTCGCGGCGATCCTCGGCGTGCTGCCGATTGCGTTCGGGGTGAACCTCGACTTCGTGATGCGGGAAGTCGCGGTCGGTGCGCCGGCGACGCAATGGTGGATCAATCTCTCCACCGCCATCGTCTTCGGCCTCGGCTTCGCGACCATACTGACTCTCGTGGTCACGCCCGCGATGCTGATGGGCATAGAGCAGATGGCGCAATGGCGCAGGCGAAAGTTCGGCAAGAAACAGCCAAACAAAAGGTCAGGCGGTACTAAAATCGTCCCCGCCGAATAAATGAAAAACGGGCCGCATTTAATGCGGCCCGTTCTCATTTTCGCGATGTCGCGGCTCAACCGGCCGCGGTCTGCGGATTCACCGACTGACGCTTTTGCGAGAGTTTGTTCAGCGCGTTGATGTAGGCCTTGGCGGAAGCGACCAGCGTGTCGGCATCCGCGCCGCGCGCAGACACTTCCTTACCGCCCTCCTCCAGACGCACGGAGACTTCCGCCTGCGCGTCGGTGCCTTCGGTCACGGCATGAACCTGATAGAGCATCAGCTTCGCGCTGTGCGGCACCAGCGTCTTGATCGCATTGAAGATCGCGTCAACCGGGCCGTTGCCGGTCGCCTCCTCGGTGACGGTCTTGCCGTCGATGTCGAGGCGCAAGGTGGCGCGCTGCGGGCCTTGCGTGCCCGCGACCACCGAGAGCGAAACGATCTTGATGTGATCGTGCGCCTGCGCGATCTCATCATCGACCAGCGCTGCGATGTCCTCGTCATAGACGTGCTTCTTCTTGTCGGCGAGCGCCTTGAAGCGATTGAAGGCGTCGTTCAACGCGTTGTCACCGAGATCGTAGCCGAGCTCCTTCAGCTTTTCGCGGAAGGCATGGCGACCCGAATGTTTGCCCATGACGAGCGAAGTCTTCGAAACACCGACGTCCTCCGGACGCATGATCTCGTAGGTCTGCGTATGCTTGAGCATGCCGTCCTGATGAATGCCGCTCTCATGCGCGAAGGCATTCCGTCCGACGATGGCCTTGTTGTACTGCACCGGGAACGACGTCACCGCGGACACGAGCTTGGAGGCGCGCGTCAGCATGGTCGCATCGACGTTGTTCCAGTACGGATAGATGTCCGCGCGGGTACGAAGCGCCATCACGACTTCTTCGAGCGAGGCATTGCCGGCGCGCTCGCCGATGCCGTTGATGGTGCACTCGATCTGCCGCGCACCGCCTTCGACGCCCGCGATCGAGTTCGCGACCGCCATGCCGAGATCGTCGTGGCAATGTACCGAGAAGCGAGCCTTGTCGGAATTAGGTACGCGCTCGCGCACGGTGCGGAACAGCTGCGCGTATTCCGCGGGCGTGGTGTAGCCGACCGTATCGGGAATGTTGATCGTGGTCGCGCCTGCCTTGATCGCCGCCTCGACACAGCGGCACAGGAAATCGATTTCCGTGCGGGTGCCGTCTTCCGACGACCACTCGACGTCCTCCACGTGGTTACGCGCACGCGTCACCTGCGCGATCACCATTTCGAGCACTTCAGCCGGCTCCTTCTGGAGCTTGTATTTCATGTGTACCGGCGACGTCGAAAGGAAGGTGTGAATGCGCGGGCGCTTCGCGTGGCGGACGGCTTCCGCGCAGCGGTCGATGTCGTTGAAGGCCGCGCGCGAAAGACCGGCGATGATCGCGTTCTTCGAGCGCTTCGCGATCTCGGCCACGGATTCGAAATCGCCTTGGCTCGCGATTGGAAAACCCGCCTCGATGATATCGACACCCATGTCGTCGAGGAGTTCGGCGACCTCTAGCTTCTCCTCGAAGGTCATCGACGCGCCGGGGCATTGCTCGCCGTCGCGGAGCGTCGTGTCGAAGATCAATACGCGGTCTTTTTCGCTGCCTTTCGGCGCGGAGGAATTCGGGCTGGTCATCGTTCTATTCCTTCTTTGGCTTTACGCCGCTTCGGGCGCTCCGGGGTTCTGGTTCGGCTCGATCCCCTGAGTGCCAAGGCGCAAGCGCCCAGCCGGCCTCAGGGGCGGCGAAGAAGAAGGAGACCCAGAATGAGAGCGTAACCCGGGATCGTGCCGATCCGGGTGGCAAGACGCATATCGCGAAAAGTCGTCATGGCGTCAGGCGTTGCTCTCGATTCGTCGTCAGCTTGGCGGAGCGCGGTTAGCAATCCGTAAGCGTACGGCGAGCCGTTCTACCGGCCCTTCCCGGCGCTCGCAAGCCGCATCTTTGCGCGGCAAAAATAGGTCAGTACTTTTGCCGTTTGATCCAGGTGGACACGGCGCTGACCACCTGATCGTCGATGCCGATAAAGCCGTGCGCGGCCCGCGCCTCGCAAGGGTGTCCCGTCCCCTGCGGGCCATCAAGCCTCAGAATTTCGAGATTCTCGCTGCCGCGCCACTTCTGGAAATCACCGATCGAAGCCGGCGACGTGAACGGGCACTGATCCTTGTTGTTCCCGATGATGAGCATCGGGACCTGCGCTTTCTGCCTGTTGCCCTGAATCGCCTTGAGGAAGCTCGGTTGCTTTCCATGCGGCATCAGCATCGCCGCCGTCAGCACGACAAAGTCCGGGCGGTTCTTTCCTTCCGTCACGAGCAATGTCACGCCGGTCGTGACGCCGGCGCGGCTCGTGCCGACCAGCACCACCGGCTCCGCGATCGTGCGCATGTAGGTGACGAGCGCACCGACATCCGCTCCATGCAACGGATTGAAGCGATAACCGTTGACGACGCCGCTCGGCGTTTTCCAGTCGGGCGCGATGTCAGGCACCAGCACCGCGAAGCCTTGTGCGAGATATGCAGCGCGCGTGCGAATGAGCTGATTGCCCCGCCCCCAGCCGATGTTGCCATTCGGCGCGATGTCCATCTTGCCGTGACCGCCGACAAGCAGGATCACGCTCGCGATCGGCTTGTCGGGCTTCAGCAGAATGGCGCGGATTTTCTGATTACGGGACGCTATTTCGACGGTAGGTTCGGCGGCATTTGCAATACCGCAGAGAGTCGCACTAAAGGCGAGAGCGAGTAAAATTACGGCTGCGCGCATCGGTCACCTGCCGCTTAATATTGCATCAAGATTCATTCCGGTACAAATTCGCCGCAACCAGAAGGAACCGGGATGAAACGCGCTCTTTTCAGCTTGCCCCTTCTCTTGCTCTGCGCAGCTTGCGCGAGCACGTCGAACCAGCCGCAGCAGCAACAGGCGGCCGCACCCGACCCGCAGGTCGCTTCGCTTGCGCCCGCGAACGGCCCAGCCGAATGCGCGCAGAATATCAACCGCTTTCAGGAAGTGATCGCGGCCGATGTCGGCACCGGCTCGCTCGACCGCAATGTATTTCCGCGGATCGCGACCGATCTCGGCCCGGTGCGCGCCGTTTGCGCCTCGGGCGATGCCGGCGGCGCGAACCGCGAACTCGCCGCGGTCAAGAAGAAATACGGATATCGCTAAGCGCGGTTACTTCTCGTTTGCGAGAATTTCACGCGCTTTCTTCAATTCCTCGAGCCCCGCTTTATCGACCGTGGGGAACTGCAGGTTGAGACCCTGCATGGCCTCATCGATAGCGGCGGCGACGACCAGCCGCGTGTACCATTTCTTGTCGGCGGGCACGACATACCACGGCGCATATTCCGCGGCAGTGTTACGGATCGCATCCTCATAGGCGTTCATATATTTATCCCAGAGCGCGCGCTCGGCAACATCGCCCGGATTGAACTTCCAGTTCTTGTCCCGCTCGTCGATACGGTCGAGGAAGCGCTTTTTCTGTTCTTCCTTCGAGACATGAAGAAAGAATTTCAGGATCAGCGTGCCGTTTCTCGCGAGATAGCGCTCGAAATTCCGGATATCCTCGAAGCGCTCTTCCCAGATGTCCTTCGTCACAAGCTTCTGCGGCAGGCGCTGCTTAGCGAGAATTTCCGGGTGCGCGCGCACTACCAACACCTCCTCATAATAGGAGCGATTGAAGACTCCGATCCGCCCGCGCTCGGGAAGCGCGCAACTTGTTCGCCACATGAAATCGTGATCGAGCTCGATCGCAGTGGGCGTCTTGAAGGAGTGCACCTGACAGCCCTGCGGATTGATCCCGGACATGACATGCTCGATGGCACTGTCCTTGCCCGCGGCGTCCATCGCTTGAAAAATCAGAAGTACCGACCAGCGATCTTGCGCGTACAGTCTCTCCTGCAAATCCGAGAGCGACTTCACGTCCTGTTCCAGCCTCTCCTTTGCCTCGCCTTTGTCGATGTCGAGACCATAGGTATCCGCAGGATTATACTCCGACAGCTTGAACTTCTTTCCGTCCGTTACTTTGTAAAGGTTTGCGAGATTCGCGCGCGACATTGGAGTTCTCCGCTAGATTCTATTCGCGCGAAAGCGCTGCGATGGATTGACGAATTCTTCCTGCGCCGCGATCAGCAGGATTTCGCGTGAGCCCGCTTCCTTCGTTCGCTTCATCAGGCCGAAAATGGATGAAGCTGCGTTCGAGAGAGCTTCCGCTGACGAATTTGTTTTCAGAAGATGGAAGAAGAATAGCGCTGCGATCGCGTCGCCCGCTCCGTTCACCGATATATCGAGCAGCGGCGTGCGAAGCCGGTGCTTGCCATCGCTTCCGGAAACCAGCAGATCGACGCAATCCTTCGGCGTATCTTCGACGTGAAGACTGGTCACCAAAATAGTCTTCGGCCCCGCGCGGTGAACGCTTTCAACCGCCTGCAATGCGGCTTGGAGCGTCCGCGTCTCAGCACCGGAGAGGTATTCGAGCTCGAACTGGTTCGGCGTGATTACGTCCGCCGACTTTATCGCGCGTTCGCGCATGAACTCGGGAATACCTGGGCGGACGAAGATACCGCGCCCCACGTCGCCGATCACAGGATCGCAGCAATATTGGGCGCGCGGATTGGCCGTTTTCGCCTTAGCCACTGCCGCAAGGATCGCTTCGCCGATCGCGGCATCGCCCATGTAACCGGACAGAACACCGTCGCATGCGCCGAGCACGCCGCGTTCCTCGATTCCGGTCACCACGTCGCTCACCAGATCGGCGCTGAAGACCTGCCCCCGCCACGCCCCATAGCCGGTGTGATTGGAAAACTGGACCGTATGCACCGGCCAAACCTCAGCACCGAGGCGCTGGAGCGGAAAGGCCGCCGCCGCATTGCCGACATGGCCGTAGGCGACATGGGACTGGATCGAAAGCAGGTTCATTGAACCAAACATAGCCTCTTTCGCGAAACTGTGCCCAAGGCATTTTCATCAGGCTACGCCTGTGTGAAAGAGAATAAGAACAGGAGCAGGTAAGCCGGAATGACAGCCCTCGAATCCTTCGCCGCGGAGGTCGTCAACTTCACGCGAAATAACCAGGCATGGGCGCCTTTCATAGTCGCCGCGCTTTGCTTCGCGGAATCGCTGGCGGTGATTTCGTTCTTTGCGCCAGCCACCGTTTTGCTGGTTGGTATTGGCGGATTAATTGGAGCCAGCGGCCTGCCGTTCTGGCCGATCTGGTTTGGTGCTGTGATCGGCGCCGTACTCGGTGACTGGCTGTCTTACGCGGTCGGCTACTACTTCAAAGGAAGTGCGCATACGCACTGGCCGCTGTCGCGCTACCCGGAATTCACGAAACGCGCGGATGAGTTTACCCAGAAGTGGGGTGCGCTGGGCGTCTTCATCGGCCGCTTCTCGGGGCCATTGCGCGCTTTCGTTCCGCTCGCCGCCGGCATCTTCGCCGTGCCGCAGTGGAAGTTTCAGCTTGCAAACGTATCGTCCGCGATCCTCTGGGCCTTCGTACTGCTCGCGCCCGGCTGGGGCCTGTTCAAGTATATTTCGCAATATCTCCCGCATTAAAAAAGCGGGCGGAGAATTCTCCGCCCGCCCGGATTTTCCGCGCAATCAATCAGATCGGATAATGCGCGTGTCCGGTCTGGATCGTCATCCAGCGCAACTCGGTGAACTCGTTGATCCCTGCGCGACCGCCGAAGCGCCCGTATCCGGAATCCTTCACGCCGCCAAACGGCATCTGCGGCTCGTCCGAAACCGTCGCCGAGTTGATGTGGCAGATGCCGCTCTGGATTTGCGACGCCACCGCATAGGCGCGGTCCACGTCGCCCGAGAACACCGAGGCCGAAAGACCGAATTCGGTATCGTTCGCGAGGCGAACGGCGTCGTTGTCGTCGTTCGCAGGAATGAGAACGACGACCGGGCCGAAGGACTCTTCGCGATAGAGTTTCATCTCCGGAGTGACGCCGTCGATCACGGTCGGCGGAAACAGCATGCCGTTCGGCGTGCCGCCGGTAAGCACGCGCGCACCACGATCGGCCGCGTCCTTCACCAGATCGGCTACGCGCTTCACCGAACGCTCGGAGACGAGACAGCCGATCTGCGTGTCCTGCTTCGCCGGATCGCCGACGCGCAGGGCTTCCGCTTTCGCGACGAGTTTCTTGCTGAATTCTTCCATCACCGGCTTCTGCACGATCAACCGCTCGGTCGACATGCAGATCTGGCCCTGATGCATGAAGGCGCCGAAATTCGCCGCCGCCGCCGCATCGTCGAGGTTAGCGTCGTCGAGCACGACCTGTGGTGCCTTGCCACCGAGTTCGAGCAAAACGGGTTTGAGGAACCGCGCCGCGCTCTGCGCGATAATTTTGCCGACATGGGTCGAGCCGGTGAAGTTGATGCGCTTCACACGCGGATCGGCAATCATGGCATCGACTGCGGCGCCCGCGCCTTCGCGCGACGTGGTCAGAATATTGATCGCGCCTGCCGGCAATCCCGCCTGCTCGAGCACCTCGCCGATGATACGATGCGTGCCCGGCGTTTCTTCGGATGCCTTCATCACGACCGTATTGCCGCAAGCGAGCGGCATCGCCACCGATCGCACGCCGAGGATCATCGGCGCGTTCCACGGCGCGATCCCGAGCACGACGCCGACCGGCTGACGCACCGCCATCGCAATCCGGCCCGGATGATCGGACGGGATCACCTCACCGGAAATCTGCGAAACCGAAGCTGCCGCCTCCCGCAAAATCGACGCAGCGAACATCGCGTTGAACATACCCCAGCCGAACGTCGCGCCGGTTTCCGCCGTCATCGTCTTCGCGACATCCTGCGCGCGTGCAGCGAGAAGGTCGGCGGCCTTCCAGAGAATTTCGCGGCGCTTCGAAAGGGGAGTCTTCGACCATTCCGCGAAAGCCGAAGCCGCGGCACCCACCGCCGCCACCGCGTCAAGCGGACCAGCATCCGGCACGCGCGCGATCACTTCGCCGGTGAACGGATTTTTCTTTTCATAGGTGCGTCCGTCGGCGGACGTCGCGTCGCGGCCGCCGATCTTCATCGCAACATTCTGCATCGTCACTCCCCTGATTTCTGTTGTTCTTGCCGAGATTGTAGGCGTACCAACTAATTTGACACCTCCGCGCGCCGCTGTCGAGGACGCAAGCCGGTTTCGCCGGTATCCTGTGGGGCCTATGGTGCGCGAATGACCGGCCCTGCAATTGCCTTCGACCACGTCGTACAGCGATTTCCGGACGCGGCGCCGCCCGCGCTCGACGGCGTCTCGCTTGAAATTTCGCAAGGCGAGTTTGCCGCAATCGTCGGACCTTCCGGCTCGGGCAAAACCACACTCCTGCGGCTCGTGAATCGGCTTGCCGATCCCGCCGAAGGCGCGGTCTTCGTCAGCGGTAAAAATGTGCGCGACGCCGATCCGGTGCAGCTCCGCCGCAGCATAGGCTATGTGTTTCAGGGCATCGGCCTGTTTCCGCACATGACGATCGCGGAAAATATTTCGATCACGCCTCGCCTGCTCCGCTGGCCGCAGGAAAAGCTGCGCGACCGCGCGCGCGAACTTCTCGAACTCGTGCGCCTCCCACGCAACTACGAGTCCCGCATGCCGGACGAACTCTCCGGCGGCGAACGCCAGCGCGTCGGTGTCGCGCGTGCGCTCGCGGCCTCGCCGAAGATCGTGCTGATGGATGAGCCGTTCGGTGCGCTCGACCCGGTCACGCGCGACGCGCTCACGCAGGACTATCGCGAATTGCACGAGAAGCTCGGCCTGACCTCGGTGATGATCACGCACGACATGCTGGAGGCGCTGATCCTCGCCGACCGTATCGTCGTCCTGCAGGACGGAAAGATCATCGAGCAAGGCACGCCGCAGGCGCTGGCGCGCGGCGCGAAACACGCCTTCGTCCGGGAGCTGATGCAGATGCCGGAGCGGCAGGCCGCGCGGCTCGCCTCGATTCTGGAGCAGCGCGCGTGAAGTATACCGACCCGCGCATTGCCGAAGCCTTCGCGCGCCTGCCGGAATATCTCGGCAATCATGTTCTGCTGAGCCTTTCCGCGCTCGCACTCGGGATAGCGATCAGCCTTCCGCTCGGCATTCTTGCCGCGCGCAACGCGAAGCTGCGCTGGCCGCTGCTTGCGGTCGCATCGCTGGTGCAGACCATTCCCGGCCTCGCGCTGCTCGCTCTCTTTTATCCGCTGCTGCTCGGCCTCTCGAACCTGACCGCGATGGCGTTCAACGCGCCGTTCTCCGCGTTCGGCTTCCTGCCGTCGCTACTCGCGCTCACGCTCTATTCGATGCTGCCGGTATTGCGGAACACGATCACCGGCCTGAACGGCATCGATCCCGCGATCCTCGAAGCGGCGCAGGGTGCTGGCATGACGCCCACGCAGTCGCGGCGGATGGTCGAATTGCCGCTCGCGCTCCCTGTCATCATGGCCGGTATCCGCACAGCCGCGGTGTGGGTGATCGGCACTGCCACGCTTTCGACGCCGGTCGGCCAGACCAGCCTCGGCAACTACATCTTCACCGGCCTGCAGACGCAGAACTGGGTTTTCGTGCTGTTCGGTTGCATCGCCGCTGCGGCGCTCGCGCTCGCCGTCGATCAGTTGCTTGCCTTGATCGAAAGCGGCGTGAAGCGGCGGAAACGCCTGAGGATTGTGGCGGGCACGCTCGGCCTTATCTTCGTAACCGTTGCCGCGCTCGTTCCCGGCTATACGCAGCGCGTTTCCGGCGGCTATGTCATCGGTGCAAAAACCTTTACCGAACAATTCGTTCTTGCTGCACTGATCGAGCAGCGCCTGCGCGGCGCGGGACTACAGGCGACCCGCCGCGACGGCCTCGGCTCGACCGTCGCCTTCGATGCGCTCGCGAACAACGAAATCGACGCCTATGTCGATTATTCCGGCACGCTCTGGGCGACCCAGATGGGCCGCAAGGACGTGCGTCCACGCGAGGAGGTCTTGCGCGAACTGACGAAATGGCTCGAAGGCAAAGGCGTTCTGCTTCTCGGCGGCATGGGCTTCGAAAATTCATATGCGCTCGCGATGAAGCGCAGCCGTGCGGCCGAACTCGGCATCAAAACCGTTGCCGATCTCACGCGTCACGCGCCGCGGCTTTCAATCGCCGCCGACTACGAATTTCTGGTGCGCCCCGAATGGGCGGCGGTACGCGACGCTTACGGACTGCAATTCAGGGAGCAGCGCCAGATGCAAAGTACCTTCATGTATGAGGCGGTCGCGGCCGGCGAAGCCGATGTAATTTCGGCCTTTTCCAGCGACGGCCGCATCAAGCAATACGACCTCGTCGTACTCGAAGATCCGAAACGCTCGCTGCCGCCCTACGACGCGATCCTGCTGGTTTCGCCCAAGCGCGCGAAAGACGAGAAGTTTATCGTGGCACTCAAGCCGCTGATCGGCTCGATCGACGTCGAACTGATCCGCGAAGCAAGCCTCCTCGCCGACCGCGCCGAGAACAAGCAGACGCCGGAAGGCGCCGCCCGCTGGCTCAACGAAAAAATCGGAAAGCGCTGAGGAAAGAGATGTCAGACGACCACGGGACGCTTGAGAAGCTGAACCACGACTATGTCAGGTCCGTGCAGGACAAGGATGTCGCCTGGTTCGACGCGAACCTTTCGGCTGACTTCATGAACACCGCGTCCGACGGCTCGATTGCTGACCGGAAAACATTTCTTGTCCAGATCGCGAAAGGCACCGGCGTCTCGAAGATCGCGGAAGAAAACGTGCAGATTCGCATTCTTGGCGACACCGCGATCATTCACGCGGAAACCGCGTTCACGACCGACGCCGGCGCAAGCGGACGCGGCCGCTACACCGATATCTGGCAGAAGCAGAACGGCCGCTGGCTTTGCGTCGCCGCGCACGTCTCGCGGCGAGCGGGTTAAGGCCGTAGCCGCTCGATCTTCAACCGCTTGGCGATAATTTTGTCGGAGCGCCGCACCGGCAGCATGTTGAAGATCGCGCGAGAGAATCTTCCCGGCGTAATCGTGTATCGCGTTTTCACATTCGTGCCGGTGAGCGCGTGGTGGATGAGCTTCGCGACATCCTCGGGCGGAAGCCCGTTCTTGCCGAGGTGCTGCATGAAGTTGAACGCGGCTTCCAGCGGCTTGCGATAGGCCGAACCGTCGAGCTTGGAAAAATCGGGTGCCGCCCCCTTGCCCCAGATCGGCGTCTTGATCGGACCCGGCCCGATCACGATCACGTCGATGCCGAACAGCATCATTTCCCGGCGAAGCGACTCCGAGAGGCCTTCGACCGCGTGCTTCGACGCAGTGTAAGGCCCGGCGAAGGGGTTGCCGCGCTTGCCCGCGACCGACGAGATCATCACGATCCGTCCCGGCTCGCCTTTCAACGAAAGATCGGTACCGAGCAGCGGCGCGAACGCTTGCGTCGCCGCGACCAGACCGATCACGTTCGTCTCGAACTGCTTGCGCCACTTGTCGAGCGAGGTTTCGAGAAACGGTCCCGGAACCGCAATGCCGGCGTTGTTGACGAGACCGGCGAGCGTCTGGCCGTTGAGGTCGGCGCGTACCTTCGCAGCCGCCGCCTTGATCGCCGCTTCGTCGGTTACGTCGAAAATCAGCGGCTCGAAATTCCCGCCGATTTCCTGCTTTAACCGCGCGCCGTCTTCCGGCTTGCGCACGCTGCCGTAAACCTTGAAGCCGTGGCCCGCGAGATATTTCGCGGTGGTTTCGCCGATGCCGGTCGAGGCACCTGTGATAACGACGCTTTTCATGCGTAACGCTCCCTTATTAGTTTGAGCATGATCTTTTCCGAAAACCGCTCACACTTTTCGGGATCATGCTCCAAAATGAAATCGCCGGGCGGTGCCCGGCGATTTGAAACTCAGTTCTTGCTCTTGTCGACCAGGGCCTTCGCCTTGATCCAGGGCATCATGGCGCGGAGCCTCTCGCCGACCTCCTCGATCGGATGCTGCGCAAGCTTGGCGCGCGTCGCCTTGAACGAAGTCTGGTTGACCTTGTTCTCAAGCATCCAGTCGCGAGTGAACTTGCCCGATTGAATGTCGTCGAGCACGCGCTTCATTTCTTCCTTGGTCTTGGAGTTCACGATGCGCGGGCCGGTGACGTACTCGCCGTACTCGGCGGTATTCGAGATCGAGTAGTTCATGTTGGCGATGCCGCCCTCGTAGATCAGATCGACGATCAGCTTCACTTCGTGCAGGCACTCGAAATACGCCATCTCCGGCGCGTAGCCGGCTTCGACCAGCGTCTCGAAACCGCCCTTGATGAGTTCGACGAGACCGCCGCAAAGCACGACCTGTTCGCCGAACAGATCGGTTTCGCATTCTTCCTTGAAGGTGGTCTCGATGATGCCCGCGCGGCCACCGCCGATCGCCGACGCGTAAGAGAGGCCGAGATCGTGCGCGTTGCCCGATGCGTCCTTATGAATCGCGATCAGGCACGGCACGCCGCCACCGCGCAGATATTCGGAACGCACGGTATGGCCGGGGCCCTTGGGCGCGACCATCAAGACGTCGATGTCCGCACGCGGCTCGATCAGGTTGAAATGAACGTTCAGGCCGTGCGCGAACAGAAGTGCTGAACCTTCCTTCATGTTCGCCTGCAGGTGGTCGCGATAGATATCGCCCTGCAATTCGTCGGGCGTCAGCATCATGATGACGTCGGCCCACTTCGCGGCCTCGGCGACTTCCATCACCTTGAGGCCCTCGCCTTGGGCCTTCTTGATACCCTGCGAACCCTTGCGCAGCGCAACCGCGACTTCCTTCACGCCCGAGTCGCGCAGGTTCAGCACATGCGCGTGCCCCTGGCTGCCATAGCCGACAACGGCAACCTTCTTGCCCTTGATCAGATTCAGGTCGGCGTCGCGATCGTAATAAACACGCATGGTCGTTTTACCCCCGTAGGCGCGCGGCTTTTTCCGCTCGAATGATGAATTCCGGCCGGTGTTCTAGGGGGCCGGGCCAAGGCCCGCAACCCCCGTAAAAGCATGGCTTTTGGCGTTCCGGCCTTACATGCTCTCCGGCCCGCGGGCGATCGCCGCGATGCCGGTGCGCGAGCACTCGATCAGGCCGAGCGGCTCCATCAGCAGCAGAAACTGGTCGATCTTGTCGGCCTTGCCGGTCAGTTCGAAAATGAAGCTCTCGGTGGTGGCGTCGATCACCCGCGCGCGGAACGCGTCTGCGAGACGCAGTGCCTCGACGCGGTTGTCGCCTTTGCCCTTCACCTTGATCAGCGCAAGTTCGCGCTCCAGCGCGCGGCCGGTCTCGGTGAGATCGACCACGCGATGCACCGGCACGAGACGTTCGAGCTGATGCTTGATCTGCTCGATCACCATCGGCTTACCGGTAGTCGCGATCGTGATGCGCGACAGATGCTTCTCATGCTCGGTCTCCGACACCGTGAGACTGTCGATGTTGTAGCCGCGGCCCGAGAACAGACCGATGACGCGCGCAAGCACGCCCGGCTCGTTGTCGACGAGCACGGAGAGCGTGCGGCGCTGTTCGCGCTCGTCGGTTTGCGCGGCGGGATAGTGCGAGGTGGTCGGGATGACTGCCATATTCATTACACCAACATCTTTCCTTCTTCGGTGACCGCCTCGCCGATGCTCTCGGCGGCGTCACCCAGGATCATTTCGTTATGCGCGCGGCCCGACGGGATCATCGGGAAGCAGTTCTCGGCCTTATCGACGACGCAATCGAAGATCACCGGCTTGTCGACATTGATCATTTCCTTGATCGCGGCGTCGAGATCGCCGGGCTTCGCGCAGCGGATGCCGACCGCGTGATAAGCCTCCGCCAGCTTCACGAAGTCAGGAAGCGCGGCGGAATAGGATTCCGAATAGCGCCCCCCGTGCAGCAGTTCCTGCCACTGGCGCACCATGCCCATGTACTCGTTGTTCAGGATGAAGATCTTGATCGGCAGGCGATACTGCACCGCCGTCGAGATTTCCTGCATCGTCATCAGGACCGAGGCTTCGCCGGCGACGTCGATCACCAGCGACTTCGGATGCGCCATCTGCACGCCGACCGCGGCCGGAATGCCGTAGCCCATGGTGCCGAGGCCGCCGGACGTCATCCAGCGGCGCGGCTCCTGAAAGTGCAGGTGCTGCGCGGCCCACATCTGATGCTGGCCGACCTCGGTCGTGATGTAGGTGTCGCGGTCCTTGGTCAGCTCGTAGAGACGCTCGACCGCATATTGCGGCTTGATCACGTCGCTCGACTTTTTATAGGCGAGCGATTTGCGAGCGCGCCACTTGTTGATCTGCGTCCACCAATCCGCGAGCGCTTTCTTGTCCGGCTGCGCCGAAGACGTGCGCCACAGGCGAACCATGTCCTCCAGGACATGCGCGCAATCGCCGATGATCGGGATATCGACCTTCACGTTCTTGTTGATCGAGGAGGCGTCGATGTCGACGTGGATCTTCTTCGAATGCGGTGCGAAGGCATCGAGCCGCCCAGTGATGCGGTCGTCGAAGCGCGCGCCGATGCAGATCATCACGTCGCAATCGTGCATCGCCCAGTTCGCTTCGTAAGTGCCGTGCATACCGAGCATGCCGAGCCACTGCGGGTCCGCCGCCGGATAGGCGCCGAGCCCCATCAGGGTCGAGGTGATCGGATAACCGGTCAGCTTCACGAGATCGCGCAACAAGACCGATGCTTCGTTGCCGGAATTGATGATGCCGCCGCCGGTGTAGAACACCGGACGCTTCGCGTTCTTCATCAGTTCGACCGCGGCCTGGATCTTGGCCATGTCGCCCTTGAGCTTCGGCTTGTAGGATTTGTGCTCGACGTTCTTCGCGCCGGTGTATTTGCCCTTTGCGAACTGAATGTCTTTCGGAATGTCGACCACGACCGGGCCCGGACGGCCCGAGCCCGCGATGTAGAACGCTTCGTGCAGGATGCGCGAAAGATCGTTCACGTCTTTGACGAGATAATTGTGCTTGGTGCAGGGGCGCGTGATGCCGACGGTGTCGCATTCCTGAAAGGCGTCGTTGCCGATCAGATGCGTCGGCACCTGGCCGGTGATGACGACGACCGGGATCGAATCCATCAATGCGTCGGTCAGTCCCGTGACCGCGTTCGTAGCACCGGGACCCGAAGTGACGAGCACCGCGCCCACCTTGCCGGACGAACGCGCATAGCCTTCGGCGGCATGCACCGCGCCCTGCTCGTGGCGAACGAGAATGTGCTGCACGTCCTTCTGCTGGAACAGCGCGTCATAAATCGGAAGGACCGCGCCGCCGGGATACCCGAAGAGGTGCTTCACGCCCTGCTCGGCGAGCGCCTTCACCACCATTTCCGCGCCGGTCATTTCATTGCTCATCGTCCGCTCCACTACGTTCGTCTTCGTTGTTTCCGTGCTCGACCCTGAGAATCAAAAAGGGGCCCCGAAAGACCCCTTTGCGCACCACCTCGTCATGCCCGGCTCTTTCAAGCCGTGCGGGGGGTGCGCCTTCCTACTACGAGAATAATCTTGCTCATGGGTATACTTTACAGTTCAAAAGTTGCGCGGACCCTAATGGCCCTCGCGAGCAGCGTCAAGCCTTTATGCGCCGGTGTTTTCCCGCCTGCAAGCCGAGATTAGTGGCGTCATTTCTCACGGGATTGTGGTCGGAGGCCGGTTCCGGCGGGCACGCGCCCGGCCTAGCTTGGCTCGACACGGAGCCAAGCGATTTGCCCTTCCTGCGCGAGAAAAACGGGACCCTCTCCCCGCACAAGCTGATCGCTTTTACCGGCGCCTGCCTTCCGGCGCTGTACTTGCTCGGGCTCGCCATCAATCAGGATCTCGGCGCCCAGCCGCTGGTTGAATTGACCCACCAGACCGGTGAATGGTCGGTGCGGTTTCTGTTTCTTTCGCTCTGCATCACACCGGCGCGGCGGCTCTTCAACGCGCCGAAATTGATCTTCATGCGCCGTACGCTCGGCGTCGCCGCCTTCCTCTACGCTTTCGCGCATTTCCTTCTGTATGTGATCGACCAGAACTTCGCGCTCGGCACGGTCGCGCGCGAGATTGCGCTCAGGCTTTATCTGACCATCGGCTTCGCGGCACTCGTGATGCTGACGGTGCTCGGGCTGACTTCGACCGACGGCATGATCCGCCGCATCGGCGGGCAGCGCTGGAACAAGCTGCACCGGCTGACGTACCTGATCGCCATACTCGCGGTCATTCACTTCATGATGCAGAAGAAGCTCAACATCTATGAGCCGACCTGGATGGCGGGCTTGCTCGCTTGGCTCTTGTTTTACCGCCTGGTGCAAAAACGCGCGCGCGAAATCCGGCTTCCGCATTTGATCGGGCTCGTGATCGCGGCAACGTTGTTCACCGTCGCCGCCGAGGCGCTTTGGTATGGTTTGCTGACCGGCGTGAGCTGGCAGCGCGTGTTGCAGGCGAATCTGATGTTTCCGGATGCGGTGCGGCCTGCCTGGGTCGTGCTTTTCGTCACAGCCGGACTGACGATCGCTTCCGCGGTTGCACTGTGGCTTCGCCCGATGCGCAACACGCGGGAGAAGTTGCGGGCGGCGGAGTAGCCTAGGCGAGAAGCTTCGCCAAAGCCGCATCCGGCTTCACCCACTGAAATTCCGGCAGTTGATTCCGGAACCACGTCTCCTGCCGCTTCGCATATTGCCGCGTGTCGCGCTTGCCCTGCGCCGCGGCTTCTTCCAGCGTCATCTCGCCGTTCAGGTATTTTATCAGCCACGGCACGCCATGCGCCTTCATCGCCGGCATACGCGGGTCGAGATTGCGCACCTTAAGCCGCGTCACTTCGTCGAGCGCGCCTTCGATAAGCATCTTGTCGAAGCGCACATCAATCCGCTTCCCCAGCGCTTCGCGATCGGTTTCAAGAAAGATCGCCTGATAGTCGCCCGAATTAAGCACCGGCACGCCCGGCTCCTCGCGCCATTCGGCAAGTCCCCTGCCCGTCGCCTCTACGACTTCGAGCGCGCGCAAAATACGCTGCCGGTCCGACACGCGGATTTCAGCCGCCGTGCGCGGATCGCGCGCGGACAAAAGGGCGTGCAGCGCTTCATTCTCTTTCGTGTCGCCGAGGTCGCGGATTTGCTGCCGCACTTCCACCGAGACTTCCGGCACCGCCGACAGGCCTTTCAGAAGCGCACTGAAATAAAGTCCGGTGCCGCCGATCACGATGGCGGTTTTGCCGTCCGTGTGCGCAGCCGCGATTTCCGTCTCCGCCTCGCGCAGCCAGCGGCCGGCGGAATAAATCTCCTCGGCGCCGACATGCCCGTAGAGCCGGTGCGGCGCGCGGTTCATTTCCTCGTCGGTCGGCCGCGCGGTGATGATCCGCAGGTCACGATAGACCTGCATGGAATCGGCGTTGATGATCACTCCACCCGTTCGCGCAGCAAGCTCCAGCGCCAGCGCGGACTTGCCGCTCGCCGTCGGCCCTGCAATAAGCACCGCGCTTTTCACATTCATGGCGTCCATGTCTCACGTCGCGACCCTCGTTAGCAATCCCGTTCGCCCTGCGGTCGATGCCGCGGCGATTGCGAAGGCGCGCGCGCTCTTGCCCAATGCGATTTCCGAAACGGTACTGAAGCCGGGGATTGCCGCTGATATCCTCTTCGCGCCCGGCCCGGACGCAAAGGAGCACGAACTAAGCGATCTCGTCCGCGCGGCCCTCGCGCCTGCGCCGGTCGATATCGTGGTGCAGGAAACCGCGTTCCGCCGGAAGAAGCTGTTCGTCGCCGACATGGATTCGACCATGATCGACCAGGAGTGCATCGACGAGCTTGCCGACTATGTGGGCCTGAAGGCGCATGTCGCAGCGATCACCGAGCGCGCGATGCGGGGCGAACTTCCGTTCGAGCCAGCCTTGCGCGAGCGCGTGGCACTCCTGAAAGACCTGCCGCTTTCGGTAATCGAGGAGACTATCCGTGCGAAAATTACGCTCGCCGCCGGTGGCAAGGAACTGATCTCCGCGCTCAAGGCCAACAGCGTCTACACTTGCCTGGTCTCCGGAGGCTTCACGCTATTTACGAACGTGATCGCGGAGAAACTCGGCTTCGACGAGAACCGCGCGAACGAACTGCTGCTCGAAGACGGCAAGCTCACAGGCAAGGTGAAGGAACCGATCCTCGGCCGCGCTGCGAAGCTCGCGACCTTGCAGGAACTCACTTCGCGGCTCGGGATCCGTCCGGAAGAAACCATCGCGATCGGCGACGGCGCCAACGACCTCGACATGATCACAGCGGCCGGCTTGGGCGTCGCGATCCATGCGAAGCCCGCGGTCGCAGCCACAGCGCAGGCGCGCATCGACCACGCCGATTTGAGCGCGATTATCTATTGCGGGGGTTTCTCCGCCTAGCCGCCGAGACGGCGAAGGCCCTGCTGGCTGAGCGGCCGGTTCGGCTCGCGGGCCAGCGCCGCGCGGAAGTCCGCGAGCGCCTCTGTGCGGTTGCCGAGTTTCTCAAATATCTGCCCGCGCTTCTCGTAGTCGGCGGCGAAAACGGTTTTCGCATCACGGATGATCGCGTCGAAATCGGCGCGGGCGCGGTTGAGGTCGTCGATACGTGTCGCGGCACTCGTCTCTGCGCGATTGATGTAAACGTCCGCGCGCTCGCGATAATAATCGAAATCGGCGGGCGCAAGCCGTATCGCGACCGCGTAATCGTTGAGCGCCCGTCCGTAATCGTTGCGGCTGGCATGCGCCTGCCCCCGCCGCGCGTAATAATATGCCGAGGTCGGGTCGAGCCGGATGGCGTCCGAGAAATCGGCGATGGCCGAGACGTAATCCTTCTTCCACATATTGGTGCGCCCGCGCTCGCCGTAATAGACCGCGCGCGTGGGGTCGAGCTTGATCGCCTGCGTCTGGTCGATGATCGCGCGGTCGTATTCGCTTGCGAACCAGTAGGCCGTGCCGCGCAGGCTGTAGTTCAGCGCGACATTCGGCTCGAGACGGATCACCTCGGAAAGGTCTTCGATCTGTTCCTGATAGTGGCGCAGCACACCGTGGCTCCGCGCCCGTCCTTTAAGCGCAGCAAGCCGAGTGACGCTATCGCTTCCGGCGAGTTTGAGTGTCTCGGTGTAACCCGCGATTGCCTGCGCATGATTGCCGTCCCTCGCGAATTTGTCGGCGCGATCGAGCGCCGCCCGCGCGGTCGCGCTCGGCGGCAGGTTATTATTGTTGGTATTGTTGTTCGTGTTGGTATTGGTGTTGGTATTCGTATTGTTGTTGACGCTGTAGTTCGTTATCCGCCCGCGGCTCGAGGCGATGAGCACGCCTGCGACGACCACGACCGCGGTCACAATGGCGGCAATGCCGATCCACGAACTCCGCGACCGGGTAGACGTTACTGCCGCTTCCGAAGTATGCGCTTTGGCAGGGGGCGTTTCGGCAGGCTGTGCGGATTGCAGGCGCGTAGCCAGCTCGTTATCGACCAAATTGGTCGCAGCGAACGACGCATCCTGAGGCATAGATGCTTTCGCGCCCGGACCCGAAAATCCCGGTGTCGGCATCGGCTCGACCTTCACCGTCTCGACCGGTTTGATGACGGCTGTCTGCCCGCCCTCGTCGTGCAATCCCTGGCGGAATTCGGCGATGCTCATGGGCCGGTTCGCGGGCTTCAGCGAAAGCGAGCGGTCGATCGTGTCGATCGCGGATTTCGGCAGCGAAATGCGCGCCGCCTGCGCCACGGACACATATGAATCAGCGCCCTTGAGAATAAGATCGTTCTTGCGCTTGTCGGCATCGACCGGCGGACGGCCGGTTACGGCGCGGTAAAGCACCGCGCCGAGCGCATAGACATCGGCGCGCGGATCGAGCTGCGCTTCGTCGTCGAGTTGTTCCGGCGGCGAATAATGTTGCTTCGCGACACCATAGCTGCGGCCCGAGGCGGCGCGCGTCTGCGCCGTCTGCGCGATAATCTTGATCGCGCCGAAGTCGATCAGCATCGGCCGCCCATCTTTGCGGATCATGATGTTGTCGGGTGCGATGTCGCGATGGATGAATTTCCGCGAATGGACGTATTCCAGCGCGTCGCAGATCGGATCGAGCACCGTGCGCATTTCGCCGAAGGTCAGCGCATCGCCTTTGTCGCGGAGCCACTGTTCCAGCGTCTCGCCCTCGACCTGCTCCATGAACATGTAGCCGGTTTCGTTCGCGGGAACGTAATTCAGGACATCCACGATGTTCGGGTGTCTGAACTCGCAAAGCTCTGTGGTTGAACGCCGGAAACGGTCGAGCGCCCAGGCTACGACATCCGTATCGTCGCGCGAGAATACCACCTGCGTCGCGTTTTCGCGGGAAGCGATGCCGCGCGGGAAGAACTCCTTGATCGCCGCGCGCCGCCGCGTGACCGGATTGAAACCTTCGTAAGTGATACCGAAACCGCCGACGCCGAGCACACGCACGATCTCGTAGCCGGAAATCTGTGTTCCGATCGGAAGCGCGAAGGGATACTGTGGCTGTTCGCTCACGGCCGCACGCCCAGCCGCTGCAGCGCGTCGCGGCTGCGAGTCAGCGAAGAGTCGAGCCGCAACGCCTCGCGAAGATCCTTGATCGCTTCGTCGCGCCGGCCGAGTCCTTCATTGGCGAGCCCGCGCCCCTGATGCGCAAGCGCGCGCCGAGGGTCAAGCCGCACCGCGTCGGAATAATCCGACAGCGCGCTGATGAAATCCTTCCGCGCGAGATAAATCCGGCCGCGATTAATATAGGCGTTTACGTGATTGCGGTCGTAGCGCAGCGCCTCGGTGTAATCTTTGATCGCGCGGTCGCCGTCCTTCAGGTCATCATAGGCGTTGCCTCGCCCAACCAGCGCATTCACGTTCTTCGGATCCAGCCGGAGTGCGACCGAATAGTCTTCCAGCGCCCGTTGTGGCTCGTTCTTCGCGAGCCATGCATTGGCACGATTGGCATAGGCGGTGGCATAAGTCGGATCGAGCGATATCGCCTGATTGTAGTCGGCGATCGCCTTGTCATAATCGCGCCGGTCATAATTCAGATTGGCGCGCGTATTGAAAGCGAGCGCGAATTTCGGGTCCAGCCGCAGTGCGTTGTTGATGTCCTCGAGCGCACGGTCGGCGTTACCGCGCTCGCGCCAGACGATCGCGCGGTTCAGATAAGGCACCGAAGCCCGCATGGTGTTCGGCTCGAGGCGGATTGCAACGCTGTAGTCGTCAAACGCGCGGTCGCCGTCGCCGAGACGATAATAGGAAAGTCCGCGGCCGGTATAGGCATTGACCAGTGTCGGATCGAGCCGGATCGCATCGGTATAGACCTGGACTGCCTGCCGGTTGTCGCCATTGCGTTGCAGATCGTTCGCGCGATTGAGGAGCGCGGTCGCGTCGTTCGACGGCGTCTGCTGTTGTTGCTGTTGTTGCTGCCGCTGCGGACGGCGGTCATCTTCGGCGTCGCGGCGGGGTTGCTGTTGCTGCTGCTTTGGTTGTTGTTTCTGCTGCGGTTGCTGTTCTTCCTGCCCCATCGTGAAGCGGAAGCCCGACATGCGATCCACCAGATTGATGATCGGGCGATGCAGCAGCACTGCGAGCGCGCCGAGCAGCACGAGCACGACCGCGATCCAGTTCGCGACCGACATGCCGGAGCGGCGCACCGTCGGCGTTTCGTTGCCAGGAGGCGAATAGGACTGGCCCGGGTCTGGCGCAGCCGAAGACGGCGTGTACGGTTTTGCCTCCGGCCCGGTGTAGGCAGTGCTTGCCGGCGCGGATGCGGTGGTTGCGGGCTCCTGCACGAGCGCGGCGGGCGGGATCGCAACCGTCGCATCCATCGGCGTCACCGGCGAAATCACCGCGGTCGCGGGTTCGCTCGGCGTGCTCGTGTTACGCGCGGCAAGACGCGCGCGCAGTTCGGCGATCGTCGCCGGCCGCTCCTTCGGCCGTAGCGAAAGTGCTGCATCGATCGCGGCCGCGAATTCCGGCGGCACCGCGATCTGCGCGGCTTTCGCGAGCGGAATATAGGAATCCTCGCCTTTGAGCGCGGTATCGGTCTTGCGCTTGTCGGAATCGACCGGCGGCTTGCCGGCAACGGCGCGATAGATCGTGGCGGCGAGCGAATAGACGTCCATCCGCGGGTCGACCACGCCGCCATCGTCGCCCTGCTCCGGCGGCGAGTAGTTCGCCTTCACGACGCCAAAGCTCTTCGGCGACGGGCCGTGTGCGCGGGTATGCTCCGCGATGATCTTGAGCGCGCCGAAGTCGATCAGCACCGGGCGGCCGTCCGCGCGGATCATGATGTTGTCGGGCGCAATATCGCGATGAATGAGACCGTTCGAGTGAACGTATTCGAGCGCATCGAAAATGGGGTCGAAAATCGGGCCTAACTCGGAAAGCTGCGGCGGCGTTTTGCGCGCTTTCAGCCAGTCCTCGAGCGTCTGCCCCTCGACGTGCTCCATCACCATGTAGCCGGTGCCGTTGTCGGCGACATAGTTCAGCACTTCGATGATGTTCGGATGCTTGAGCTTGGCGAGACGGTTCGTCGAGTCGGCGAAACGCTTCAGCGCCCAGGAAACGATCTCGTCGTCCTGCTTGGAATAAGCGATCCGGGTCGCGTCGTCGCGCGAGGCGATGCCGCGCGGGAAGAATTCCTTGATCGCGACGCGCCGTTCGGTGATCGGGTTATAGCCTTCATAGGTAATACCGAAACCGCCGGCCCCGATCGGCCGGACTACCTCGTAGCCCGTGATCATCGTGCCCGCGCGAAGCGCGAAGGGCATATCGGTGGTACGCAAAAGAGCCGCTCCCCATGAGGAAATTGCCGCGGATGCTAACGGCTTGGCCTATCACGCGCAAACGCGATTCCGTGAGCATCCGGGCTTGGCCGGACACTAAGGCGTGAGTCGGCGCGGTTTCTTACGGAATTGAGACGGCGACAAAGCGCTGCTCACCGTCCGGATTGACGAGCAGTAGCAGGGCGGACTTCTTTCCCGCCTTTTTGAGGACTTCGACGCGGTTGCGCATTTCGATGGCAGTCCCGACCGGCTCCCCGGAAACCTCGGCCAGCACCAGCCCGGCCTCGATATTTTGTTCGGCGGCGTTCGATTCCGGATCGACCCGGGTGATGACGAGGCCTTTGCGGACACCGCCCAGCTTGTAGCGGCGGCGAAGCTCGTCGTTGAGCGCGCTCACTTCAAGGCCCAGCGTCTGGGCGAGCGCCGCGTTCTGTTTGGGTTGCTGTTGCGGCTGCGCGTTGGTCTGGCGCTTCGGTAGCTTGTCAGGCTCGGCGAGCTTTTCGACGTGAATCTTCAGCGTCTGCTCTTTTCCTTTGCGGATGACGACGACATCCACGGTTTTCCCGATCTCGCTGCCGGCCACGATCCGCGGCAAGTTGCGCATCTCGCGGACTTCCTGCCCGTTGAAGCGGATCACGACGTCGCCCGCGAGCATACCGCCCTTCATCGCCGGCCCCTTTTCGTTGACCGAGGCGATCAGCGCGCCGCGGGTCGAAGGCAGGCTCAGACTTTCGGCAATCTGGTCGTCGACCGGCTGGATCGAAACGCCGATCCAGCCGCGCTGGATTTCGCCGGTCGCAATCAGTTGCTTGATGAGGGGCGAAACGGTGTTCGACGGAATGGAAAAGCCGATACCGATCGAACCGCCGGTCTGCGAAAAGATCGCGGTGTTGATGCCGATCACTTCGCCTTGAAGATTGAACAGCGGTCCGCCCGAATTGCCGCGGTTGATCGCCGCGTCGGTCTGGATGAAGTCGTCATAAAGGCCCGATTCGATGTTGCGGTTGCGCGCCGAAACGACGCCCACCGTCACCGAACCGCCGAGTCCGAACGGATTGCCGATCGCCATCACCCATTCGCCGACGCGCGTCTTGTCGCTGTCGCCGAAGTTCACGGCCTTGAGTGGCGTCTTCGGCTTCACGCGCAGCACCGCGAGATCGACCTTCTCGTCGCGGCCGATCAGTTCGGCCTTCAGCTTGGTACCATCGGTGAAGTTGACGATGATTTCGTCGGCGTCCGCGATCACGTGGTTGTTGGTGACCACGATACCCGACGCATCGATCACGAAGCCGGAGCCGAGCGAGGAAACCTTGCGCGAGCGCTTCTGGTCGCCGTCATTCTTGTTCTTGAAGAATTCGTCGAAGAACTCCTCGAACGGCGAGCCCGGCGGCAGTTGCGGCATCGGCACACCTTGCGACGGAGCCACGTTCTGGGAGGTCGAGATGTTGACGACCGCCGACTGTACGCGCTCCGCGACATCGGCGACATTGTCCGGTCCCTTGGTCTGCGCACGCGACACATGCGGCGCTCCGATCAGAAGCACCGTCAGTGTGACGGCGGCAAATAGCTTGACGAGCAGTCGAGAACCGGAATCGCGCAAAGCGGGCATGGAGAGCCTGTTCCTTTGGGGAAATCGGGATTTGAACCGTCCTGTAGGCAAAATTGCGCCCGAACGGACAATGACGCAAGCGCGGGCCACGTCATCCGGTTCCGTTATTGCCGCAATTTAGTGCCGTACGAACCAGACCAGCACGACGCCGGCGACCGCGACGACGAGGCCGAGAATCCGCAACGTCCCCTCGGGCGCGTCGATGATGGCCGCCGCCGCGCGTTTGGCCGCGCCTGGGAAAGCCGCGAGCGAAAGTCCCTCGATCGCAAGCATGAGTCCGAGTGCGGCAAGAAGAAACGTCATGGGTTACTTGGATCAGCGCGCCGGCGGTGTCGGCTGCTGCAGGGTGCCCGACGGATTCTGGAAGAAACGGAAGAAATCCGAATCCGGCGTGAGCAGCATCCTCGTGCCGTCCTTCTGCAAGCCCTGTTCGTAGGCCTGCATCGAACGGTAGAAGGCGAAGAAGTCCGGGTCTTTGCCATAGGCATCGGCGAAGATCTTGTTGCGCGTACCATCGCCCTCGCCTCGCAGTTGCTCGCCCTTCGAAGTCGCTTCTGCGATGATGACCGTCACGTCGCGGTCGGCTTTCGCGCGGATCGCCTGGCTCGCCTGATTACCCTGCGCTCGGATTTCCGCAGCTTCGCGCTGACGTTCGGTCTGCATCCGCTGGTAAATCGCCTGGCTGTTCGCATCCGGCAGATCGGCGCGGCGTAGCCGCACGTCGACGACTTCGATGCCGAAGTTATTCTTCGCCTGAACGTTCATGCCGTCCTTGATGCGCGACATCAGGTCGGCGCGGTCGTCGCGCACGACTTCGATGAAGGTGCTCTCGCCGAGCACGCTGCGCATGGACGAGTTCAGCACCGGCAGAAGGCGCGAGTTCGCGCCTTCGACGGTCGCGACCGACTGGTAGAATTTCAGCGGATCGATGATGCGATAACGCGCGAAGGCATCGACTACGATACGCTTCTGGTCGGAGGCGATGACTTCCTGCGGCGGGTTGTCGAGGTCGAGGATACGCTTGTCGATCAGGATCACGGTATCGATGAGTGGCGCCTTATATTGCAGCCCGGGCTCGAGGATGATGCGCCGCGGCTCGCCGAAGCGAAGCACCAGCGCCTGCTGAGTCTGATGGACGAAGAAGATCGACGAATAGACCGCGATCGCGGCGAGCGCGATGATGACGGCGATGACGCCGGTAATCGTTCTCATCGGCGAAGGCTCCCACCCTGAGGCTGCTGTCGCAGCAGTTGATCGAGCGGCAGATAGGGCACGACATTCGAGCCCTTGTTGCTCGGGTCGAGAATGACCTTGTCGATGCCGCCGAGCACACGCTCCATGGTTTCGAGATACATCCGGCGGCGCGTGACTTCCGGCGCGAGTTTGTATTCGGTCAGAATCGAAAGGAAGCGCGCAGCCTGGCCCTTGGCTTCGACCACGGTGCGCTCCTTATAGGCTTCCGCCGCCTGCAGGATCCGCGCGGCTTCGCCTCGCGCCTCCGGCACGACGCGGTTGGCATAGGTCTGCGCTTCGTTCTGCAGACGCTCGGCGTCGGCGCGCGCGGCTTGCACGTCGCGGAACGAGTCGATCACCTGCGCCGGCGGATCGACCTTCTGCATCTGCACGCGCGTGACGGTGATGCCCGACTGATAGCTGTCGAGAATCTTCTGCATCAGCTTCAGCACTTCCTGTTCGGTCGCGGCGCGCGCGCCCGTCAGAATCGGCTGAATCTGTGCGCGGCCGATCACTTCGCGCATTGCGGATTCGGCGACCGCCTTGATCGTGCCTTCGGGATTCTGAAGGTTGAAGAGATAACGGCCGGCGTCGTTGATGATCCAGAACACGGAGAAGTCGACGTCGACGATATTTTCGTCGCCGGTCAGAATCAGGCTTTCCTCCGGCACGTCGCGGGTCACGGTACCGCGGCGGAAGTCATCCTGCTGACGGAAGCCGATGTCGATTTTGTTTTCGAACGTGACGCGCGGCGTCAGCGCGGTCTCGATCGGGTAAGGCAGATGGTAATTGAGGCCAGGCTGCGTCGTTTGCACGAACTTGCCGAAGCGCAGCACGATGCCCTGCTCGTCGGTATTCACGCGATAGAAGCCGGACAGGAGCCAGATCACGATCACCGCGAACAGGAGAATAAGGCCGCCGCGGCTGCCGAAATTGCCGGAACCGGGCAGCACACTCTTTAATCTGTCCTGACCACGCCGGATCAGGTCTTCCAGATCCGGCGGCTGATTGCCGCCGCTGCCGCCGCGGCCCGGGCCTTGCTGCGGCCCCGAACCCCACGGTCCGCGCGGGCCACCGCCCCACGGTCCGCCGCTCTGATTCTTCCAAGACATTGAAAAGCCTCCGGTGGCGCGGGCGTTGTGGGACGCCCGTTCTCGGTTTCGCGATGGTTATAGGGTAGCGATTGCGGCGGTTCAACGCGCGGCCCTGTCGCGCACCAAAGGGGTACGTAGTGATACGCAGTCCCTGCTCAGCTACGCGCCCGGGCGGCCGGATAATGTGCGCGGTAGTGATCGAGTACGAAGAGCCGGATCGCGGAGGACAGATTCCCCTGCTTTCTCTTCTGATCGACTTCCTGCACGACGTCGGAAAGCGTCACCTTACGCTCGGCCGCGATGTGTTTTAGCGCATCCCAGAATGCATCTTCCAGACTTACGCTAGTTTTGTGTCCGGCAATTACGATCGACCGCTTTACGACAGGACTCTTCATCGCTCACCTTCTCTATCTGCAAGCGAATGCAGACTGAGAGAGTGCTCTCTTTTTTCCTCGAGCGTGGCGGTTAGCTTGCGCTCATGCAGGGGGCGGCCGAAGCGAGCACGGTTTTGTGCGGCAACAGCTTCTTTTTCGGCGCGCACCTTGGCTTTGCGTGCGCGCCGCAGGTTTACAACCTCGGCCATCGGCCGCTTCCTCGTCCCATCCCCGGACGCTGCGGAATCTTGCGTTCCGTTAGCGTCAACGCGGGGAACATTAGTGACAATAATCATCTTCGCAAGTGACAATTCGGACGATTTTGCATAGCGGTACTATGTTGTTGCTGTTATCGCTTGCGCGCGACGCGCATTGCATCGCGAAGAGCGGTAATGCGATACGCTTCAGCAACAAAAATCAAATTGCGAGACGAAGAGATGACGAGCACACGCACCGAGACCGACACATTCGGTCCCATCGATGTACCAGCCGATCGTTATTGGGGCGCGCAAACGCAGCGCTCGATGATGAATTTCAAGATCGGCGGCGAGCGCATGCCGAAACCGGTGATCCGCGCGTTCGGTGTGCTGAAAAAATCGGCGGCGATGACTAACAAAGAGCTCGGTCTGCTCGATGCCAAGCTTGCGGACGCAATTTGTAAAGCAGCCGATGAGGTCATCGCAGGCAAACTCGACGATCATTTCCCGCTCGTCGTCTGGCAGACCGGCTCCGGCACGCAGTCGAACATGAATGCGAACGAGGTCATCGGGAATCGCGCGATCGAAATGCTCGGCGGCGTGATGGGCTCGAAAAAGCCGGTGCATCCGAACGACCACGTCAATATGAGCCAGTCGTCGAATGATTCTTTCCCGACCGTGATGCATATCGCCGCGGCAGAAGAAATCACCCACAAACTGATCCCCGCGCTCGAACACCTGCATCAGGCGCTCGACAAGAAAGCGAAAGATTTCGCGCACATCATCAAGATCGGGCGCACGCACACGCAGGACGCGACGCCGCTTACGCTCGGCCAGGAATTTTCCGGCTACGCCGCGCAGGTCCAGACCTCGATCCGGCGGATTCGCGACTCCCTCGCCGAACTGATGCTGCTCGCGCAAGGCGGCACCGCGGTCGGCACCGGCCTCAACGCGAAGAAGGGCTTCGCCGAAAAAGTCGCGCAGAAAATCGCGGAGATGACGAAGCTCCCCTTCGTCACTGCGCCGAACAAGTTCGAGGTCATGGCGGCGCACGACGCCTATGTCGCAACCCACGGCACGCTGAACGCCTGCGCCACCGCATTGTTTAAGATCGCGAACGATATCCGCTTCCTCGGCTCCGGTCCCCGCTCGGGCCTCGGCGAACTTTCGCTGCCCGAAAACGAGCCGGGCTCCTCGATCATGCCGGGCAAGGTCAACCCGACCCAGTGCGAAGCGCTGACCATGGTCTGCTGTCAGGTCTTCGGCAACAACACCGCGGTTACCGTCGCGGGCTCTCAGGGCCACTTCGAGCTGAACGTCTATAAGCCGGTCATGGCCTATGCGCTGTTGCAGTCGGTGAAGCTGCTCGGCGACGCCGCCGTTTCTTTCACCGACAACTGCGTGGTCGGTATCGAGGCGAACGAGGACAAGATCAAGGATCTGCTCGAGCGCTCGCTGATGCTGGTGACCGCGCTTGCGCCCAAGATCGGCTACGACAACGCCGCCAAGATCGCGAAGACCGCGCACAAGAAGGGCACTACGCTCCGCGAGGAAGCCGTCGGCGGCGGCTTCATCTCGAACGAGGAATTCGACGCCCTGGTCCGCCCGGAAAAGATGATCGGCCCCGAATAGCCGCCCGCGCCGCGGAACGGACTTTACGCGAAGATCAATTGAAGAAATCTTCGAGACCGCGCAGCATGGCCCGCCCATGCTGCGCGCTTTTTTCCACGTTCCGATTGCCGCGATTCTCGCACTGGCCGCAGCGTTTCGTCTGTGGAATCTCAGCGAGAACGGCTACGGCCGCGAGTATTATGCCGCCGCCGTACGCGGCATGCTGCAAAGCTGGCACAACGTCTTCTTCAATTCGTTCGATCCCGGCGGCTTCGTCACGCTGGACAAACCGCCGGTCGCGATCTGGGTACAGGCGCTGTTTGCGAAACTGTTCGGCTTCAGCGCGCTGAACGCCTTGCTGCCGCAAGTCATTCTCGGCCTCGCCGCTGTTCTTCTCGTATTTCTTCTCGTGCGTCGCACTTTCAGCGAACGGACCGCGCTACTTGCCGCGCTCCTGATGGCAGTAACGCCTGCCAGCGTTGCGGTCGACCGCTCGAACAACACCGAAAGCTGTCTGATCGTCGTACTCCTGCTCGCGGCTTGGTTTGCGATGCGCGCCGCCGAAAATGGCCGGCTACGCGATCTCTGCGGCGCGATGCTGATGCTCGGGATCGGCTTCAACGTGAAGATGGCGGCGGCACTCATCCTCGCGCCCGCGATTGCGCTCTCTTTTTTCTTTTTCAATCGGCAGATACCGCTCGCACGCCATTTCAAATTCCAGACGATCGCCGGCCTGCTGATGATCGCAGTCTCGCTTTCCTGGGTTACCGCTTTCGATCTCGTTCCCGCCGACAAGCGGCCTTACGCGGGCAGCACGAAACACAATTCGATGCTCGAGCTTGCATTGCTTCACAATGGCGCGGCGCGTTTCACGCAGCCAAATCCTGTCGCCGCCGCGCAGCCGGACAAGCCGCGTCCGGTTCTCTACGACGAATCTCCGACCGGGCCGCTGCGCCTCTTCCGCGCGTTGCAGGCGGGACAGGCGGCGTGGCTTTTGCCCTTCGCGCTCGCCGGAATGATGTTCGGATTTTTCGCCAATGAATGGAATCGCGAACGGCGCATCGCAGCGGCGATCTGGGGCGGCTGGCTCGCGAGTTACTGGATCGTTTTCAGCGCCGCCGGCGGTCCGTTCCATACCTATTATCTTGCGACGCTCGCACCTGCCCTTGCTGCACTTGCCGCCATCGGCGCATCCGAAATCTGGCGTCGCTATCGGAACGGCGATTCACCGCGCTGGCTCGCATCCGCCGCCATCGTGCTTACCGTTCTGTGGCAGGCGTGGATTTTCGCGGGGCAGACACAATTCGCAGCACCTTACTGGCTGAACTGGATTGCCGCGATTTCCGCCCTTCTTGCATTGCTCGGAGCCGCCGCATTCGCCGGAAAATTTGTCCGCAAATATCTGGCGTTAGCGGCGCTTCCCACTGCTCTGCTCGCCTTGCCGGTCGCCGCCGCGCTGAGCGTCGTGCTGATCCGTCCGAACGTCGCCGCACCCGTCGCAACCCTCGGAGCCTTTTCGGAAGACCGGATGCTCGATGCGCTCCGGGTGAATCCGCGCCGCGCCGAACCTGCGCGCGAAAAGCTGATTTCATTTTTGAAAGAACAGCGCAACGGCGAGAAATTTCTTGTCGCAGTCGAAAACGCGCTGCTCGCAGGCCCCCTCATCATCGCGACCGGAGAGCCGGTCATGGCGCTCGGCGGCTATCTCGGCACCGACCCGATTTTGACGCCGGAAAAACTCACTGCGCTCGCCGAAAATGGCACGCTCCGCTTCGTGATGCTCGGCGGCTTCACGCTGACCGCGCGTAACACACCGAATGAGCTTGCGCTCCGCGAATGGATTCAAAAACATGCCGTGCCCGTTGATCCACAGCGGTGGAGCCTATATCCCGCCCGCGCCGGCAAGCCCTTTCGGCTTCGCGTCGGCGGAGTGGTGACCGAAATGACCTTTCCGGAACTTTATGATCTGCGCGGCAACCCCGAGCGGTAACCGCCCGCTTCATTACAAGCCGGTAACGCCCGGCTTACAGAAGTTTCATTTGAAGATCACAATTCGCGCGCCCATCCTTATCCTTATCGGGAGAACGTCTCCCTCAGGAGAAGATGCGCCATGAAGAAATTGGTTATCGCCGGAGTCGCCACTGTCGCGCTCGTCGGCACCGGCATCGGCGTTGCCGCCTATGCGCAGAGCCGGCATCAGAATTTCGGCGATCATTTCGATCGCATGATCGAGCGCGTTCAGTTCGGCGACCAGAAAGGCTGGCACAAGGGCTGGCGCGGACCGCGCCATCAGCTGAGCGCCGAAGACCGCGCTGCCTTCCTCGACGCGCGCATCGCCGCGGTGAAGGCGGGTCTGAAGCTCTCCGCCGAGCAGGAAAAGCTCTGGGGACCGGTCGAAAATACCGTCCGTGAACTCGGCAAGAAGTGGGGCGACCGCATGGCCGCCCGCCGCGACGAGTGGCAGAAGCGCCGCGCCGAATTCAAGGACGGCAAGGAACCGCCCGCGATCGACCAGCTCGATCGTCTGCGCAAGCGCGCCGACGCCCTCGCGGAACGCTCGGCTGACCTCAAGCGTTTTGCCGATGCGGCCCAGCCGCTCTACGCGACGCTCGATGATGGCCAGAAGCGCCGCCTGCAGATGCTGGTTCGCCCGCACCGCGCCGGCATGATGCACCGCTGGCATCATCGCGACCGCGACGATGGTCCGCGCCGCGGATAATTTGAGATCGGAAGCCTGTCGCTGACCTCCAAAGGGTCTTTCTCTCCATCCTTGTAGCGACGATTTCCGTAGTTGGGCCGCGAGTTGCCCCCCTCGCGGCCCAACGCTTTTTACGCAGCGCTGCTCGCGAAGGTGATCCGAAAAGCCGCGTTACTGCCCGTGGTTACTTAGGCGGATTGTAGAGCGCGCGGAGATTGCCTTCGCTCCAGAAGATGTCGTCGGCGCGCCAACCCTTCGGCGTCAGCACGAGCGAAAGCCGCACCGACACCGCCTTGCCGAAATTCTTGAAGCTTGCGGTCGCGGTTGCGCCCTTGCCGTCGCTCGCGCTCTGGATCGTGACCACCGGATCGGTGATTTCCCAATCCTGCGCATCGACGAACGGATCGCCGTTGAGTAACGGCGCTTCCTGCTGCTTCTCGGCTTCCTTCGCGTCTTTGTCGATCAATTCGGCAAGCGAAGACGTGAAATAGAGGTCGAGCGCCTCGCGCGTAGTCAGATCGATGCCCGGCGTGTTCTTGCCGAGATAGCGCTTGTAAATGCCTTCGACGAAAGCCTGGGCATCGGCATTTTGCGCGTTCGCCGGAATTGCAAACAGCGTCATCGCCGCGAACGCGGCGGCCAGAAAACTGCGAAAGATCATACCGCGACTTCCGCCTTGATCGCCGGGTGCGGATCGTAGTTCTCGAAGGAAATATCCTCGTAGCGGAACGAGAAAATATCCTTCACCGCCGGATTGAGTTTCAGCGTCGGCAGCGGACGCGGTGCGCGCGAAAGCTGCAATTCCGCCTGCTCGCGGTGATTGTTGTAGAGATGCGCGTCGCCGAAGGAGTGCACGAAATCGCCGGGCTTGAGGCCCGTCACCTGCGCGACCATATGAGTCAAGAGCGCATAGGACGCGATATTGAACGGCACGCCAAGAAATACGTCTGCCGAGCGCTGATAGAGCTGACACGAGAGCTTGCCGTCGCCGACCCAGAACTGAAACAGGCAGTGGCACGGCGCGAGCGCCATCTTCGGCACGTCGGCCGGATTCCACGCGCTCACGATCAGGCGGCGCGAATTCGGATTGGTTTTGATTTCCGAGATCAGGTCCTTGATCTGGTCGATGGTGCCGCCGTCCGGGTTCGGCCAGGAGCGCCACTGCTTGCCGTACACGGGGCCGAGATTGCCCTGCGCGTCCGCCCACTCGTCCCAGATCGTGACGCCGTGGTCCTTGAGGTATTTGATGTTGGTGTCGCCCGCGAGAAACCACAGCAGTTCATGCACGATGGCTTTGAGCGCGAGCTTCTTGGTGGTCACGAGCGGGAAGCCTTCGGAAAGATCGAAGCGCATCTGGTGACCGAAGACAGAGAGCGTCCCCGTGCCGGTGCGGTCGCCCTTGGCGACGCCGGTCTGGATGATGCGCTCGACGAGATCGAGGTATTGCCGCACGGGTCTGTTCCCTGAGTCGTTCCTGAACTTACGCCCAAGCCCTTATGGCTGCATCTGTCGGGAATTCTTTGTCCCTGACAAAGGCGATAATGAGTATTAGAATATATATTCTATTACTTTATGCCGAGCGGGTTAGCTCTAACACAGCTTGGGCCAGTTCGACCCTTTAAGGCATCAGCCTCATTGATATATTAGAATATATATTCTAATACTTCGACATGGGCCGCCCGGCATTGCTCAGTCAGGACGATTTCATTGCCGCCGCCACGTTGGTCGCGGCACGGCTTGGCCCGGCGAAAACCTCCATCGCAGCCGTCTCGAAAGCCGCGGGCGTGCCGACCGGCTCGATCTATCACCGCTTGCCCTCCCGCGACGCCCTGCTGGCGGAAATCTGGCTCGCGGCGGCGGACCGCTTTCAGGCGATGGCGCTCGCGGCATTCGCCGCCGCGAGCTCCATCGAAGCAGCAGCCGAGGCGGCACTGGTCACGTCCCGCTTTGCCCGCGCGCATCACGCGCAGGCCGTGGTGCTGAACTCGCACCGCCGCGAGGAATTCGTCACCGCCGACGCGCCGCAGGAACATCGCGAACGCGCGATAAAGCTCGCCGCCGAACTGCGCGAGGCAATGACAGACATTGCCGCGCGTCTTCTGCCCGGCGATCCGCGCGGCAAGGAACGCATCGCGGTCGCGCTGATCGGCATTCCGCTCGGCGCGGTGCGCGTGTTCCTTCCACAGGCAGTGCCGCCGCAGGAAATCGACGCGGACATAGAAGCAGCGGTACTCGCGGCGCTCCGCCATTGACGCGCCTCAAATAAGAGCCAACATTACTCCCGTTCCGAGGGGTGCCCGCTTTTTCGCGGGCTGAGAGAGTCCCTTTGAACCTGATCCGGGTCATGCCGGCGAAGGGACAGGACAATGCCGACTCCGAATTCATCTATTTTTGCCGCTGGTGCGTTTTCGCACCGGCGCACTTGCGCGTGAAAGCGAGGCCGCCATGAACATCCACGACCGCGAATTGAAGACGCCCGAAGTCACGACCGGCGCCCTTCCCGCCTCGCGCAAAATTTATTCCGTACCGGAAACGGCGAAGGAACTTCGCGTGCCGCTGCGTGAGATCGCGCTGACCGAAGCCGCGAACGAACCGCCGCTGCCGGTTTACGACACCTCCGGCCCCTACACCGATCCGAACGTGAAGATCGACGTCGAGCAGGGCCTCTCTCGCGCGCGCGTGCAATGGGTGAAGGAACGCGGCGGCGTTGAGGAATACGAAGGCCGCGCGATCAAGCCGGTCGATAACGGCAACGCTACCGGCAAATATCTGGCGCGCGCGTTTCCGAACACGCCGAAGCCGATGCGCGGTGTCGATGATGCGCCGGTCACGCAATACGAGTTCGCCAAGCGCGGCATCATCACCAAGGAAATGATCTACGTCGCCGAGCGCGAAAATCTCGGCCGCAAGAAGATGCTGGAGCGGGCGACCGCTGCGCTCGCGGACGGCGAACAGTTCGGTGGCTCACTCCCCGCTTTCATCACCCCGGAATTCGTGCGCGACGAGATCGCGCGCGGCCGCGCGATTATTCCGGCGAACATCAACCACGCCGAACTCGAGCCGATGATCATCGGCCGCAACTTTCTGGTGAAAATCAACGCCAATATCGGCAACAGCGCCGTGACTTCTTCCGTGGAAGAAGAAGTCGACAAGATGGTCTGGGCGATCCGCTGGGGCGCGGACACGGTGATGGACCTTTCCACCGGTCGCAACATCCACAACACGCGCGAATGGATCTTGCGTAACTCGCCGGTGCCGATCGGCACTGTGCCGATCTATCAGGCGCTGGAAAAAGTGGACGGCGACCCGGTCAAGCTCGACTGGGAAGTCTATAAGGACACGCTGATCGAACAGTGCGAACAAGGCGTCGATTACTTCACGATCCACGCCGGCGTCCGGCTCGCTTACGTGCCGCTGACCGCGAACCGCGTCACCGGGATCGTCTCGCGCGGCGGTTCGATCATGGCGAAGTGGTGCCTGTCGCGGCATAAGGAAAGCTTCCTCTACGAACGCTTCGACGAGATTTGCGACATCATGCGCAAATACGACGTGAGCTTTTCGCTCGGCGACGGCCTGCGCCCCGGTTCGATTGCCGACGCCAATGACCGCGCGCAATTCGCGGAGCTGGAGACGCTCGGCGAGCTGACGCAGATCGCGTGGCAAAAAGGCTGTCAGGTGATGATCGAAGGCCCCGGCCATGTGCCGATGCACAAGGTCAAGATCAACATGGACAAGCAGCTGAAAGAATGCGGCGAGGCGCCGTTCTATACGCTCGGACCGCTCACCACCGACATCGCGCCGGGCTACGACCACATAACTTCCGGCATTGGTGCGGCGATGATCGGCTGGTTCGGTTGCGCGATGCTCTGCTACGTGACGCCGAAGGAGCATCTGGGCTTGCCAAACCGCGACGACGTGAAGACGGGCGTGATCACCTACAAGATCGCGGCCCATGCCGCGGATCTCGCGAAGGGCCATCCGGCGGCGCAACTGCGCGACGATGCGCTTAGCCGTGCGCGCTTCGATTTCCGTTGGGAAGACCAGTTCAATCTTGGCCTCGACCCGGATACGGCGCGCGAGTTCCACGACGAGACGTTGCCCAAGGAAGCGCACAAGGTCGCGCATTTCTGTTCGATGTGCGGGCCGAAATTCTGCTCGATGAAAATCACGCAGGACGTGCGCGATTACGCGGCGACCTTGAATGACAAAGAAGCCGGCATGGCGCAGATGAGCGAGAAGTTCAAAGCGCTCGGCGAGCAGGTCTATGTCGACGCCGACAAGGTGAAACAAAGCAACAAGGCGCTCTGACCATGACGCACGTGACCTACAAGATCGTCCGCCACGACAGCGGCTGGGCTTACACCGCGAACGGCACGTTCTCGGAAGCGTTTCCGAGCCACGACGCGGCACTCGCGGCCGCAAGGCGCGCCGCGCAGGAACAGCGCACGCCGGGCGATACGCATGTCATCGAATATGAAGATGCGAACGGTAAGTGGCGCACCGAAACCGCTTCCGGTAGCGACCGGCCGGAGACGGATGTGAAGGGGTAGCGAGCCTCTAAGCGCCGAACACGCCGCCACCCATTCATCCGCCGTTCACCGCACACAGTCGTGATTTGAATTTCCGCGCCTTCGGGAGAATCTTGATCTCACGAAAGGTTACGGGACATGACACAGGCACGCTTCGCAAAGGCAAAGGTGTTCTCGGGTAAAGGGGTCCGCGGCCTCGCCGCGGCCTTCGTTCTCTTCGCAACGGCGGCAACGCCCGCACTTGCCGGCACCTCGCGCGGCTGGGAGCACGGCGGCAAGTTCGTCAACTTCGACCCCGTCATTCAGGCCTATAACCGCTCCGGCGCGACCTTCCGCATTACGGGCCTGTGCCAGTCGGCCTGCACCACGTTTCTCTCGATCAAGAACGTCTGCGTAGAGCGCAGCGCGAATTTCGAGTTTCACGCCGGCAGCGACGGCGAAGGCAACATCTCGATCGGTGCGACGCGCTACATGCAGAGCACTTATAACGAGCGCCTGCGCCGCTTCGTGATCGACAACCGCTATATGGAAACCTTCGCCTTCCATCGCATTACCGGCAACGACATCATCGACAAGTTCGGCTATCGCGCCTGCAACGAACAGGACCGCTTGCTCGAAGCACAGGACAGCGACATTCCCGGCGCGAACCAGGGCACGTTCGCCGAGAATACGCGAAACCTCGAGCAGCCCTCCACGCGCGGCATCGAAGGCAGCTACCGCTCTCGCTGAGGTCACGCCCGCAACCTCCTGATTGGTAACGGGATTTTTCCGGGCTCAAGGATGGAAAAGCCGCTAGCGTCGGCGCCTTGGAGGAAACCACGATGCGCCGGATGTTTTTGGCTGCCGCCTTTTCGGTACTCGGCTCGCAAGTCTTTGCGGGCACTTCGGCAGGCTATGGCCAAGGCGGCCAGTTCTCGCGGTTCGATCCGGTGGTCGCGCAATACAACGCGTCCGGCGAAGAAATGCGGATCATCGGCCATTGCCAGTCGGCCTGCACGATCTTCCTCGCCATCCGCAACGTCTGCGTCGATCCGAACGCACGCCTGCTTTTCCATGCCGGACACGACCGCCAGCGCAACATTTCCGAGCGCTGGACCCAGCACATGCTCAATCACTACAACGCAGCCCTGCGGAATTATCTGGTAGCCGGCGGTTATATGCGGACGCTCGCCTTCCACACCATTTCCGGCCGGGACATGATCAACAAATTCGGCTACCGGGCGTGTAAATAGGCCGGACCGCGTACCGAACGGTCCCGCCGCCGATCCCACCCACGCGGTCGTGATCGGCTTTTGTGATCTCGATCACATCCGGTTCAGGCAGCCCGGCCTACCTTCCATTTCAGGCTTGGGCCTGATGGGAGAATTTCGATGTTTCAGCGAATGATTGCGCTTGCGGCCGTGGCCGCGCTTTCGATGTTTTTTGCAGCCGCCGCGCAGGCGCAGGTACCGCCGCGCCTGATCGTCAACCAGCTTTCCGGCAAATGCCTCGACGTACCGGGAATCTCGAACTTTACGCCCGGCACCCCGCTGCAGCTCTTCGACTGCGAGGCCAACGGCGTCGATTTCAGCGGCAAGCGTTCGGACCAGTTCTGGGTCTTCACCGGCCAGGGGCAGATCGTAAACGGCCTTTCGGGGCTTTGCATCGACATCACCGGCACGCAGCCCGGCGCGAACCTTGTGATTGCGGTCTGCAACCCCGCCAACACGGCGCAAATCTGGACCGTGCGCCCCGATGGCTTCATCCAGAACGCCGCGACCGGCAAGTGTATCGATGTTGCCGGCTTCCCCGGCGTCAATACGAATACACCGGTCCTGCACAGCGATTGCGAATTCGGCAATCCGCAAACCGACCAGCGCTGGCGCTACTGATTTCCGGAACCGGCGGGCGCCGCGATCCTTTCGCGGCGCCCTCGCCGCTTTATCGCCGCCCGAGAAAATCCATCTTGCCGAGCGAAACGCCCTTGTGACGCAGGATCGCGTAGGCGGTCGTCACGTGGAAGAAGAAGTTCGGAATTGCGAAGCCCTGCAGATATTGCACGCCGGTGAAGTTGTATTCGTTCGGACCCGCCTTGAACGAGATCGCCCGCTCCTCGCTGCCGTCGATCTGCGAAGCGGGCACGCTCTTCAGATAATCGATCGTTTTCTGAATCCGTTCCTGCAATTCCGGAAATGTCTTTTCCGTATCGGGAAAGCTCGGAGCTTGCGTCGCCGAAAGCCGCGCGGCGCAACCCTTCGCCGCGTCGCTCGCGCGCTGGATCTGACCCGCAAGCGTCAACATATCGGGCGCAAGCCGCGCATCGACGAAGGACGCGGAGCCGGGATGCTCCTCGCCTTTCGCCAGGATTTCGGAAAGATTGCGGAGCGCGCGCACGAATAGAGGAATCGACGATTGCGACATCGAAAGCGGCATTGAGAATTTTCCTTACATTGCAGGCTTGAAAGTGCGCACGGCTTTCCAGATCAGCCATACGAAAAACGCGAGCACGACGGTCTGCGCGATCACGAAAGGCAGTTCCATCAGCGTCGGCGCATAGGCGTGCAGCACCGGGATTTTCTTGAAGAGCTGCGCCACCAGCACGAAGACGTTGAGATAAAACGCGAGCAGTGCTGTCACCGCGTAGATCCAGCGCCACGAGCCGCGGTAGCGGAACAGATACTGCGCGGCGATCGCGGCTGCCAGCACGATCAACGAGATCAGCCCGACCCAGTGCGAGTCGCCGAAGCGCTCGAACGGAAACAGAAATCCGGTCACGCTGGTCAGCACCGTGGCGCCGAGAAATACGATCGTCCACGGTTTCGCCGCGCCCTGCCGCAGCAATCCCATCGCGACCGGAATCCCGGCCGCAAGCGCAATGATGCTCAAACCCGTATGAATATAAGTAAGTGCCATGGCTGCCCCCTTGGAGTGGCTGGCGCGGATGCTAGGCTCCCGGCAGAACAAGAACCAGCCGGACCTGGCGAAAGAAAATGCAACGCTGGAGCGAAGACCGCGCATGAGCGAACCGGACAAGGACAAGACCGGCAACAAGCCACCGAAGCTCGCCGAAACGCTTTTTCTGAGCGGACTTTGCCTTGTCTGCGGGATTTTTCCGCTCCTGATCGGTCTTGGCGTGATTTCCGGCAATGTAAAAGCCGGTCCTGCGGGCCGGGTGCTCGCCGTCGTCGCCGGGCTCGCATTCATATTCGCCGCCTGCATGATCTTTGTGCGCGACCGCGCCGGCGCAAAGAACAATGAGGAAATTCCGGCTAATGCCCCACGCGCGCTACGGGTCGGCGAAAGCATTCTCTCGGTTGTGCTGGTTGCGCTCTTTGCCTGCATATCGAGCGTCATCGCCTTCGGCCCGTTCTTTTCGGCCGATATGCTGACCGATATGGCCCGCCAGATGGGCACGTTCGGGGCCGCGATTTTCCGCATCCTCAGCGGCATTTTCGCGCTGGTCTTCTGGTACGTCGTTTTCTATCTGATCCGCGATAAAGTTAGAAAGTACCGCGCGGCGTGACCATCATTCGGTCGCAGTCCGAAGGCTGATAGGGCTGGCATGCAAGGACCTTTCATGATTTCAAGACGCGGCTTCGTCGCCGGCTCGATGGCTTTCGCAACCTTCGGCACTTCCGCCTTCGCGGAGAACGACGTGCTTTCCGAGGCACTCGTGTTGCGCGATCCGGCAATTCCGGTCGCAGGCAACCCCAAGGGCGACATCTCGATCGTCGAGTTTTCCGACTACCAATGCCCCTACTGTAAAAAGGTGCATCCGGTTCTGGAAAAGGTCGTCCGCGAAGACGGCAATATCCGGCTTATCTATAAAATCTGGCCGGTGTTCGGCGCGGCGTCAGTCTACGCAGGACAGATGGTGCTCGCGTCGCGCCCGCAGAAAAAATATGTCGAAGCGCACCGTGCGCTGATGACGACGGACGAACGGCTGAACGAAAATACCACCGATAAGGTGCTGGCGAGTGCCGGCGTCAATGTCGCCGAAGCCAAAGCCAATCTGCGCAAGAACATTCAGGAGATCGGCGCGACCCTCGGCCGCAATCATGCGCAGGCGCAGGCCTTCGGCTTTCAGGGCACGCCGTCTTTCATCATCGGGAAATTCCGCGTGCCCGGCGCACACCCCGAAGAAGTTTTTCTGGCCGCGATCGCCGACGCGCGCAAGGCCCTGAAAAAATGAGCGGATCCCACAAGGCGGGCTTCAAGCCCCCGCGCTAGTTCGGCACGCAATCGTAATCGCTTGCGAAGAAGCGGTCTTTGTTGATTGCGTCAAATTCGACGTTCGGCCGGAAACCGGCCGGGCAAGTCGCCCCGATCCAGCCGAGATCCTTGGCGCGCGCTGCCGGGATGCCGGTGTCGAATGCTTCGTTGCGCTCCAGCCGCCGCGCGTCGCGGAAGCTGCCGTCGAGCGTCATGAACCAAACCATGACGGGGCGGCGGCATACATTGCGCGTGTAATGCTTGCCGTTAAATTCGCGCCACTCGGTGCAGGCTTCCATGTGAAGCCCTTCGACGCTCTGCGCGGCGGCATACCCGGCGCTCAAGCCCAAGAACAATCCGGCGAAAATTAATCCAATCGATTTCGGCATGGCGGCCTCCGGCCCGGAATATGCCACAAGACCTTTTTGGCAAAAAAGGCCGCCCTTCCGGGCGGCCTTCGAGAGTTTGGCGGGGGAGAGATTATTCCGGGCGCCGGTCGCCCTTCGTGTCGCCGTCGACCGTCTTGTCCTTGCGCTCGGCCATGAACTGGTCGAACTCGGTCTTGTCCTTCGCGAAGCGCAGGCGGTCGAGGAAATCCTGGAATTCGCGCTGCTCGTCCTCGAGCCGCTTCAGCGTCTCCGAGCGATATTCGTCGAAGGCGCGGTTGCCGGAAGTCGGCGCGTAATCGAAGGCGTGGCCGCCCATCATGCGCGAGCGCATGCGATCCATCTTCCATTGCAGTCGCTGCATCTTGTGTTCGCGGCGCGAAGCGCAGGCGCCATATCCGTAACCCATGTTTCCACTCCAAAATCTGCCCGTGGCGATGATGAACGCGAGGGCAACCAGGCCCAGCGGCCACCAGATGACGAAGCCGAGGACCATCAACGCGATCCAGGCGAGTACTCCGAACTGATCGATCCTTGCGGCGATAGGCATGTCGCTCTCCATTTGTCGGCCCTCCCTTGGGCCTCGTGTAAATGTAAATAACATTTACATTGGCTGGGTCAAGGGTTTTTGGGAAGATTTTTTCGGGCGCTCACGGCTCCAGGCCCAAGCCTTTGAAATAAATGAGGGTCTCGGCTTCGAGCAGTTCCTCGGCGCGCATTGGCAGTGGCCGCCGCGCGGCGTCCGCGCGCGCAAACAGCGAAGCGATTCCGTGCGTCATCGACCAGATATGCAACGCGACCATCAGCGCCGGCGGCCTGCCCTTCTCCGGCATTTTCGCGACCAGAATTTCCGCCGCCGCCCGAAGCGACTGGAACGAGCGGTCGGCGATCTCGCGCAATTCCGGGTCGTCGGCGATCGAAACGCCGCTCTCGAACATCGCCGCGTAGTACGCGGGCTCGCTGCGCGCGAAATGGAGATAGGCAGTGCCGAGGCGCTTGAAGGCTTCGGCAGGCGTCGGCTTGCCCTCACCCCAGGCTTCACGAAGCCGCTCGGAGAACAGCGCGAAGCCGCGTTTTGCAACGTCGGTGAGCAACTGATCGCGGTCGCGGAAATGGCGATAGGGCGCGGCCGGCGACACTCCGGCCCAGCGCGCAGCATCGGCAAAGGTGAAGCCCGCGGGCCCCTTCTCCTTAATCAGCTCGAGCGCCGCGCGGACCAGATCCTCGCGCAGGTCGCCGTGATGATAGCCGCGCGGTCCGCGGCCCCGATGTTTCCAGCTCATGTGAATTGAATTAACATAATCCTCCAGCGCCCGTCGATAACTCTCGCAGTGCAACCGGCGCGGTCGGTCGGTTATTGCTGCCCGCTGGCTATCGATTCCTCGCGGCATTCCAGCCAACCCGGTTCTCGCAAAGAAGTCTCCAAGCTAGCCTCGAAACGGGGAAGCGGGAGCACAGAGGGGGAATGCATGTCGCGATTATTTCGGTGGATTCTGTTCGCGGGGCTGGCTTTCGCAAATTCTGCATACGCACAACCAAGTTCTTTTGATTTCGCCCTGATCGGCGACATGCCCTACACGAAAGTTCAGGAGAAAGAATATCAACGAGTCCTCGCGGCCCTGAACGCAGCGGATTTGGCTTTCGTCGCGCACATCGGCGATTTTCAGTTCGACGCCACCCCTTTCAACAGAAATCCCTCCATCGCCTCGATGCCTTGCGTCGATGAAAACTACAAGGCGATCTTCGATTCCTTTCAGTCGATACGACATCCGTTCATTCTGACGCCGGGCGATAACGATTGGTCCGATTGCTGGCCGCTCGCTGCGCAAAAAGTAGATCCGCTCGAGCTGCTGGGAAAACTTCGTAGGATGTTTTTCCCGGAAGGAAAGAGCCTGGGACAAAAAACAATCCCGGTCGTCAATCAGTCCAACGATCCCGCCTTCTCAAAATTTCGCGAAAATCTCCGCTGGACGATGGGCGGTGTGCAGTTCGTAACCATCCATATCGTCGGCGAGAACGACAATTTCGGTCGAACGCCGGAAATGGACGCGGAGCACATGGAACGCAAAGCCGCAAATATCGACTGGCTGAAAAAGGCCTTCGCGGAAGCGAAGGCTTCGAAAAGCCTTGGTATCGTCATCCTTACGCAGGCCAATCCCGGCTTCGAGACTGTCTGGCCCGCGAGCGCGAAGACACGGTACTTCCTTCGCTTTATTCCGCGCGGAGAAACGATTCCGAGCAAGAAAACGGCGTTCGGCGACTATCTGCAAACGCTTGCCGAAGAACTGGAAAGTTATGACAGGCCTGTCGCATATCTTCACGGCGACACCCATATCTTTCGCATCGACAAGCCGCTCTACAGCCGCAAAACCAATCGTGCATTCGAGAACTTCACAAGAGTAGAAACCTTTGGCTGGCCGGATTCCCATTGGATTCGCGTCACCGTCGACCCGAACGACCCGCAGTTGTTCCGCTTCAAACCGGAAATCGTGCCGGAGAACGTGGTCAACCGCCGCTAGCGCCAGGCGAACAACGGCTGCTCGAAATCCGAAACCCGTTTGACGCGGCCATGCAGCAGTTCGGAGAACTGATAGACGATCGCGGCCGTCGGCGCGTGCAGATGGCTGCCCATGAGCCGGATGCGGATCACGGGACGCGGACTTTCCTTGATCGAAACGAAGCTCACGCTTTCTTCGGTCACGAAATCGTCGAGCGCGACCCGGTAGGCGAACGCGACTTCCTCCGCGTTCAGACGCAGGGGCTCGCTGCGCTCCGCCCACACCACGACAGGCGTGATGCGGTAGCCCGAACGCGAGACGAAATCGTCGAGCGTGCCGAGCACTTCACTCTCCGGAATCGAAAGGCCGATCTCCTCTTCGATTTCGCGTAACGCCGCCTGCGCGACCGTCTCGCCTTCGTCGCAACGCCCGCCCGGTAGCGCCCACTGCCCGGCGTGATTACGCATGGTTGCAGGCCGCTCGGTGAGAATGAACGCCGCTTTTCCGGTACCATCATCGGCAAGCGTGATGGCGACCGCGGCTTGCTTCAGGGCTTTTTCGGGAGCGACCGGCTGCCGCTCGAACGACGCGCAACGCCCTGAAACCATCGCCTTAAAACCGGTATCGAACAGGAAAGACAAGAGCGCCTTGGGAAAATTAGTTGAGGAACCTTGGCGCCACTCAATGCGTTTTTGGGCTTAAGGGCAAGCCGCGCGGCTTGTTACTGCGCCGCGGGCCCGTCGAATTCGCTGCAAGGAGACCCTCATGCGCATTTTGATCGCTGCGGCAATCTTGGCCGCTTCGACCGGCCTCGCTGCCGCCGAATTTTACGTTGTGCAAAATATCCAGACCCGCGAATGCTCGATTGAAGGCGAGTATCCGGTCACGGCCTCTGCAAAACTTCTGCTCAACAATAAATTCGAAGAGCGCAAGGACGCCGAAGCCGCGATGAAAGACGTACCCGTCTGCAATTAATTGCCGCGGAAGCGGGGATCGTAGCGCGGGTTTAGATAGCAGGTTTCGTTCTGGCTGGTCCGCGAAGCCATGCACTGCTCATAGGTATAGGCCCAGCAAATTTGAACCGAGCCATAATCGAGACCTTGATCCCTGCACCACCGGTCATAGCTGGCGTTCTGTGGAGCGGCGTGCGGCGCGCGCTGTTGTGCAAATGAAACCGTAGGCGCGGTCAACGCCAAAGCCAGAACCGCGAGAAGCAGCCGTTTCATAGTATTCGCTCCTTAATAGTTCGGGTGGCTCTTGCGCCACCCTGCATTGCGCGCGTCGTAAAGCGGGTTGAGATAGCAGGTTTCGATGTGGCTTGTACGCGAGGCCATGCATTGCTCGTATGTATAGGCCCGGCAGACCATAACGCTGCCGCCGCCACGGCCGAGTTGCATATCTCTGCACCATAGGTCGGAGGGCGCGCGCTTCTGCGCTTCAGCCCCGCCTGCAAAAAACGCCGAAGCCAGCAAACAAGCGAAGATTGCCTTTTTCATGGGTGTCTCCCTTGGGGCGGCAGACGCCGCTATTTCTTCCTTCGTTGTTGTTCGAACGCAAGTATCGGATTGAGAAAGCATTTCTCCTTTTCGGAACGCCTCGATGCCAGACATTGATCCAAGGTCGTGAAGCGGCAAAGCACGCCCGTGCTTGCACCCTGAAACTCCGCATCCATGCAATAACGTTCATGGGGCAACAGTCTGTCGAGCGATTGCGCGGTAGCGGGAGCCGCAAGCGCGAACGACGCTGCCGCCACAAATGATGACAAAAGCCGAACGTCATGTTCCATTCCGTACAAAGCAATGCGCTTTCCGCCGGAAAGGCAAGGAACATTCGCGTGACAGGAAAGCAGCCGGTTTTCGTTCTTTTTGCTGCGCTTTTTGCCCTTATGGGCGCTACCTCCGCTAAGGCCTGCGCCTGCTGCAGCAACGCCGGTCAGCGCTACGTCGAAAATACCCGGCTCGACCCAACCCGCCGCGACATCATCCGGGAAATGAAATTCAACGACGACGCGACGCTCTATATCGGCGAAGGCGATTTCGAGGAGATCAAAGGGATCACAAAGCCCTCCGACCGCTACACACTTCGTGTAACGCAACAAACGGGCCGCTTCATTTTTGCGTTCCGTGACAAGAACAAAAACGAAGGCACATTGACGCTCGTCATTCCCGACGCGCTGGCCGTGTTCGAAGTCGATACGCGCGATGAAGAATTCAAGGACAAGGGACTGGGGCCTGTGCTCTATAAGGAGTGGCGGTTGACGGCGCCCTTCTCAGGCACCGGCATCTTCAAAGCCGGAAACGGTGGCTATCAGCGCATTACGCTGATCTTCCAGGGGCGCGGACGCGGCTGCACCGACGTCTCGCATTTCGGGCACTGGTCGATTTCAGTCCACGGTCCGCTCGGCAATTATCTGTTCTTCGGCGCGCTCGAAAAGCAGTAGCCCGCCCGGCTCAGTCGCGCTCGTCGCAACGAACCAGATCGAGCTTGCAGGAATTCTTGCGGTTGTCGTCCGAACGCATCCGGCATGCGGCGAGCGCGCGATCTTCTGCAAGCTGGCGCGTCGGCGAAACCGCGAAGCCATAGCCATGAGTTCCCGTATCCGGATCGAAGGCGATTGCGTAACATTCGCGGCGGAAGGTTGCGACCAGTTCACAGCGCACCGAAGCCTTCGGAGCACCCTTGAAGCCGCGGCATTCCTCGAGCGCGCGGCGCTCCGCTTCAGCGCGGGTCGAATAGTTGATCGAGCCGCCGACCGCGAATCCTTCCTGTGCGAAATTCGGTGTGATGCCGATTGCAAGCGCGCCCTCCGCTCGCACGGCACTCGGCGCCACCGCCGAAAACACGAGCGCTACCGCAACAAAACAAAACCGCTGACGCATGAAACCCCTCCCCCGAAACAAGGGGACTCTACACCGCTTCCCCAAAGCGTCACAAATGGGTAATCGGCCTGGTCGAGAAGATTCTGGCGACAATCATGGCACGGGCAAACAAGAAATCGGCGGTGCGCCCGATCTTGGCGGCGGGCGGCATCGTACTGCGCGGCGGGAAAAGGCCGCTTATCGCGGTCGTGCAACTACGCGCGCAAAAAACCTGGGTATTGCCGAAGGGGAAATTGCACCGGAACGAAACCGTGCTTGCCGCCGCCAAGCGTGAAACGATCGAGGAGACCGGACGCGATGTAATCGTGCACGAATATCTCGGCCAGATCGAGTATCGCAGCGGCGGTATGCCCAAGGTTGCAAAGTTCTGGCGCATGGAAGCCAGCGGCAAACAACGCGAACTCCTGCACGAAGTACGGGCGGTACAATGGCTGCCTTTGGCGAAAGCGATCCGCAAACTCTCGCGGTCTCGCGAACGGAAATTTCTTGCGCGGGTCGGGCCGCGGGCGCTGACCGCCGCGGCGGCGAGCGAAAAGAAACCGGGAAGGTTGGCGGCGTTACTCTTTCGGATCGGGTATGCCCTGAAGCCGTTTCGCTTCTGGTAGTATTTACACGCCCGCCGATTCCGCAGAGGCTGCCCGCGAGAGGTGTATCCAGCATGTCGCTCAATCTCTATCTCGCTTATCTCGCAACCTGCATCGTCCTGATCATCGTGCCGGGGCCGACGGTAACGGTTATCGTCGCAAACAGCCTGCGCTTCGGTGCGCGCGCGGGCCTGCTGAATGTCGCGGGCACGCAGCTTGGGCTCGCGGTGATGATCGGCGTCGTCATTTTGGGCCTCGCCTCCTTCATCGAGGCGATCGGCTGGTGGTTCGAGGTCGTGCGTCTTGCAGGCGCTGCCTATCTGGTATGGCTCGGCATCAAACTATTCCGCTCGACCGGGACCTTCGACGCCGGCGAAGCCGCCCGGAAACCCCAGGGCGGGTTCTTTGTGCAGGGGTTTGTCGTGTTGATGAGCAACCCGAAAATCATCGTACTGTTCGGCGCATTGTTTCCGCAGTTCATCGACCCGAAGGCGAACTACCTCGAGCAGGTGCTTCTGTTGGGCGTCACCGCGATGGTGACGGCGGCGATTTTCGATTCGGTCTATGCCGTGACTGCCGGCCGCGCCGGTGCGCTGTTGTCGCGCACGCGGATGCGGCTGCTTTCGAAAATCTCCGGCAGCTTTCTGATCGGCGGCGGAATCTGGCTGGCATTGACCCGGACGAGGTGAGCCGGAATCACGCCTGCGAGAGGCCCCAATACGCCCGTTGCATCGCGCCGCGTCTGCCATCATCATCCGCGAAACCGACGAAAAATCGGAAAACAGGGAGTTCCGGGACGTGAAGCGTTTTCTGCCTGCCATCGCCCTTGCCACCGCCGTCTGCGCGGTACAGCCGGCCGCCGCCCGGGAAATCAACCGCTATGACGTCGGCGGCTGGCAAATCGGCGTCTTCACCAACGACCAGACCCGCCGCTTCTCGCATTGCGCGGCCTCCGCGAATTATCGCAACGGGCTCACCCTGCTGTTCTCGGTTTCCGAGTCGCTCGAATGGGCGATCGGATTCTCGAGCCCCGACTGGAATCTGGAACCGGGACGCAATTTCGACGTCGATATCCGGATCGACGGCAACCAGCAGATCACTGTCAACGGCCGCGCGGTCAATAACAAGCTCTTGCGCGCGACGCTGGCCGACAGCGCGGCACTCTTCAATCAGTTCCGCTATGGCTACCGCATGGTCGTGCGCGTCAACGACAACCGCGAAGCGGTGTTCAACCTGACGAACACCAATGCGATGCTGACCGAAATCCTGAATTGCGCGCGGAAATCGAAGGGCTATGTCGACGGACCCGGCGGCGACGACCGCCCGCGGCAGGACGACCGCAACATTCAGCCGCGCAACACCGACCCGCGGATCGACGAGCGCGATACCGGCCGCAGGGGCGATAACCGCACGGTTCCGCAACGCCAGCAGCAGACGCAGACCAACGGCACCGGATCGAGCGGCAGCTTCTCCAATCAGGGCTCGACCCGCCTCGCCAATACGCCGGTGCCGCCGCGCGGACGCGAGCGCGACGTGGACGAACCGCGCTCCGACCGCCGTCCCGATCCGCCGGTCAATGTGAACGCCGCACCGACGCCCGAGACGCGCGCCGAGGCTGCGCAGGTCGCATCCGACATCCTGCGTCGCGCGAATTTCACGTTCGAATTTCAGAAGCCCGAGCAACTTTCCGGCGACCTGCAGAAACGCTACGACGTCGTCTGGCGCGCGGAAGAATTTCAGGGTTCGCTGCGCATTCTTCCCGCCGCGCGCGCCGACACGATCGAGCAGGTCCGCAAGGATGTGATCTCCGCCGATTCCGCTGCCTGCAAGGGCAAGTTCGATTCCGGCGCGCTTCCCGCGGCCGACACGAAATCGGTGACGATGTTCACCTCCTGCAAGGCGAGCGAAGTTTCCTCGACCTATTATCTCCTTCTGCCGCGCCGCCAGGGCGGTATCTATTTGCTCGGCATTCTCGGCAGCGGCGAAGCCGCCGCGCGCGTGCAGAACGTTGCCGGCGCCTATCGCACCGTCGCGCTCGAAGTGATCGAACGCTAAATGCCCGGCAGCCGTTTGCCGTCCGCGATCAAGCCTGGCGGCCACATGCCCGACGGACTGCCTTTCTCCGAAGGCATGCGCGCGGGCGACCTGTTCTTTCTTTCCGGCCAGCTCGGCACCCTCCCCGGCAAGCTCGAACTCAATAACAAGACCGCCGAAGACGAATTCCGTCAGGTGATGGAAAACGTGTTCTCCACGCTGAAGGCGAACGGCCTCGGCGCAAAGAACGTCGTGAAATGTCTCGTGATGCTTTCCGACATGAAGGACTGGCCGGCCTTCAACAAGATCTATCTCGAATATTTCAAGGCGCCCTATCCTGCGCGCTCCGCCTTCGGCGCGAACGGGCTCGCGCTGAACGCGCGCGTCGAACTCGAAGTCGTGGCCATGCAGGGTGAAACATGACGCGTGCTTACGGTTTTGTATTTGGCGCGGCAGTCGCCCTCGCGGGGGCTTACTTCACTCGCGCCGCCGGCGGGATCCAGTTCTGGCTGTTTGTGATCGGTGCGGTCGGCTTCATCATCGCCGCGGCTGGACAACTATTCAAAACGACGCAGGACAAGGGTTAATCGCCCGCCCTTTAACCGCCACGTTGAAACGCCTATATTCGGGGTGCCGGAGCAATCCGGCTATGGCGATAAACGCTCGTTGTAATAAACCATTCGGACCCGGGGGCGGTACCCGGCGCCTCCACCAAAACCCGGTACCGGCGAAGATTTGCCGGGCTTCGGCGGGGGCGAAACAGGATCGACGAGGGTGTAAAGAGCGCGGCTTTCGCCCGGCATGGTTCCGCCGTTATCGGGCCTCTTATAGTTGCGAATGACAACTATGCTCCGGTTGCTCAGGCCGCGTAAGCGGTTTGATCACTGGGAATTAAGCCCTGAGGGTTAGCACTTTCAGGCGGGGTTCGGAGGCACCTGGCAACAGAAGCCTCCACTTGCTTTTTATGTGCGCTGGCGCGCTCACCCGGAATCGGGTTCACTGGCTCAATGACCGATCTCATCCGTTACGATCTGCTCGCTCAGGATGCGCTGCGCGGTGTCGTCCGCAAGGTGCTCACCGACGTCGCGCGCGACGGCCTGCCGGGCGAACATCATTTCTTCATCGCGTTCGACACGCGCGCGCCGGGCCTGCGCATTTCCGACCGGCTGCGCGCGCAGTTTCCGGAAGAGATGACGATCGTGCTCCAGCATCAGTTCTGGGATCTGAAGGTCGGCGAGCACGCCTTCGAGGTCGGCGTGTCGTTCAACGGCTCGCCCGAGCGGCTGCTGATCCCATTCGCGGCGGTCAAAGGCTTCTTTGACCCTTCGGTGCAGTTCGGCCTGCAATTCGAGGTGCAGTCGAACGAAAACTCCGAAGGCGTGAGCGGCGAACTGAAGGTCGCGAACAACGACAAGAGCGGCGAGAAGCCGCTTCCCGTGACGCCGCCGAAGGGCGCGGGCTCCGAACCCGAAGTCGCAAAGCCCGTGCGCGAAAGCCCGGCTGCCGAGCAGACCGATGGCGCGGGCGCGCAGATCGTCAGCCTCGACAAGTTCCGCAAGAAGTGAATTCGCTTCCGCTCGTTCTGGTGGTCGCCATCGCGGAAAACGGCGTCATCGGCCGCCACGGCTCGTTGCCCTGGCGCATTCCGGGCGATCTCAAGCATTTCAAGTCCGTTACGATGGGCAAACCGATGGTGATGGGCCGCAAGACCTATGAGTCGATCGGCAGGCCGCTGCCGGGCCGCACCAGCCTCGTACTGACGCACGACAAAAACTGGCGCGCTGATGGCGTGATCGTCGGCCATTCGCTCGAAGAAATCCTGAAGCTTGCAAACGACGCCGCGAAAAAGACCGGCGCAAACGAAATCGCGGTCATCGGCGGCAGCGGGTTGTTCGAAGAGACGCTTCCGTTTGCTGCGAAGATCGAACTGACCGAGGTGCACGCGAAGCCCGAAGGCGATGTGTATTTTCCGAAGTATGACCGTAGCGCATTCCGCGAAACCCGCCGCGAAGGACCGATGCAAAGCGAGAAAGACGACTACGCTTTCTCGGTCGTGACGCTCGAGCGCAATTCCTAATTCTGACTGCGCGGCTGCGATGCCGGTGCGACGTTTTGCACCGGCGGCAAAGGCGGCACCGTGTCGGTTTCGCTGTTCGCCGGATTTCGTTTCTTCTTCGGCGCCGGTTTGCGTTCTTCCGGCGGAAGATTAGCAGGCGAACGCGGCGCCCGCTCGATTGCGCGAAGCGTGATCGCAGTAATCAGCGCGCGGGCATCGACTTTGCGCTCGGGTGTCGTGAGCGGGCCCTGCCAACGGATCGCAGCACCCGGTCGCACCGACGAATTTCCGGTGACTTCGATATTCAAAAGCGTATCGATGCTTCGCTTCGGCAAATCGAGCGCGCCGGAAAGCGTGATCTCGGTGTTGCCCGCGACCGCACGCGCGGTGCCGCTCCGGAATATTCCGTTCGCGATCACAAGCGGCGCTTCGAGTTTCGAGACTTTCAGCGTTGCGCGTTCGAGCGCGGCGATCAGCACCTCTTCGGCTTTGGTTTCGTCCGGTGCTTCCCGCGCCGCCACGCCGAATACATAGGCGACCGCGGTGGCGTCGGTACGATCGAGTTCGAGATTGAAGACCGCGATCGTCCCCTGCCCCGCCACGCTCGAAAACAGCGCGTCGCGCGTATCGCCGCTCGCGCTTACGGCGAGATTGCCGCGCACTGTACCGCGCACCGCATCGGTTCCGAAAAGCTGCGCCAAAGCGACCTCGCTGAAGTCCGCCTTCAGGTCGACGAGCCGCGGGCTCGCGTCCGCGATCCGCAGCGCGCCCGATACCTTGCCGCCGGCAAGTTCAGCCCGGACTTCGTCGAACAGAGTTTCCGAACCCGCAAGCCGAAGATTGAAAGCCGCCTTCTGTAAGGAAACCCGCTCGCTCAGATCGAGCGAAGCGATTTCCACGCTGAGCGCGCCGGAAAGATCGGAGAGCCCGCCCGCTTGATTTCGCGGGCGGAGCACCAGCGAAAGCAGCGAAGCGGCATTGGCTTTTTCCACCGACAGCGCACCGGAGAAGGGCGAAATCTCGCCAAGCGGAAACGAAATCCTGCCCTGTCCGCGCGTGCCCGCGAATTCGAGGGCAATCTTGTCGAGCACGAGATTGTTGCCATCGCGTGCGAGTGTCGCGCTGCCGCTTGCTGGAAGCGCCGTTTCAGCCGCGCGCGCGGCGATTGCGAATGCGTTCCGCAAGTCGGACGACTTCAAGACGAGCGCGAATACCGGCTCGAAACGGCCGTCCTTGCTTACGCGATACTCGCCTTTCGCCGAGATTTCCGTATCGGGCAGCTGCAACACGGCTTCGACCGGCCGCCGGGCATCGCGCAATTCACCGAGATCGAGCGTGAGCGTCGCCACACCGGACTTGATCGACGCCCGCCAGCCGTTCTTTTCCGGCGTAGCCGTGCCTTCGATTTTGAGTGGGAAACGGGGTGCTGCGTATTTCGCCGCGATCTGCGCGAAATCCGCGCTGCCGGAAAGATATTCGAGCACGGCGGCAAGCCCGCTCGCCCTCAATGCCTCGCCCGAAAATTCCAGTTTGCTCTCCGCGCTCGAGGCGTATTTCACCACCGCCGACACGCCATCGAGATCGTCAATGGAAAGATTCTTGATCTGCAAGCCATCGGCAAGATTCGTGAGCGCGAGGCTTGCGCGCTTCAAAGGTTTATTCAGCAGGCGTGAATCGGTCGCATAGAGATTAAGCGTGAATTTCTGCTGCCGCAGCGTATCGGTTGCGGAAGTCACGACCGGAAGGATCGCGTCGAAATCCGCGCCCTGCGTTTCCAGATCGGCCTGCACCACATAGCTTTGCGGCTCGGGCGACGGCTGGATCAGGAGCCTCCCGCCGATTTTGACGCGCTCTACCACCGCCCGGATGTTGTCGATCACGACCTCGTCCGGCTTGATGCCGAGCGTAGCGTTAAGCTGCAGCGCGGACGGCATCTGGAATTTTCGGGAAAGCTCTTCCCCAAGCAGCCACCGCGCGAAGATCTGCGGCTCCTCCGCGACAAACGAGAGCGGTCCGCTGAAGCGCTCGCCGTCATGCTTGCCGGAAAGGCTGACCGTCGATCGCCCCGGCAGCCGTGCCTCAAAACGCTCAAGCAGCACCGCGCCATCTTGCGTGCGCAAGCCGGCATGCAGATCGCGGATCAGTTGCCCGCCCGCGAGCACGCCATCGGCGGAAAGCGTGAGCCGCGCGGACAGCGGCAGCGCGGCAAGTAGCGCGCGCGCTTCCGTAAGCCGAGGCAACACGTGAGCCGCACCCGCCGCTCCCGCCTTGGGATCGCCGAGGTCGAGATCGATGCGCTTGCTGGAGAGTGTCGCCTCAAGAACGCCATTCGCGCGCGGCGTGAGCTTGGCTTCGCCCGAGAGCGTGATCGGCAATTCACCTTTGCCGAGCGCTAGCTCGAGATTGGCAAGCTTGATTTCCGCGGCGTCTCCCGCCGCGTCCGCTGTAATCCGCCACGGCAACGCGCCGCTCTGCTGCGAAAGTGTCAGTTTTCCGTCGAAGCGCGGTGCTGCGTTCGCGAGCGCGAGCGACCCCTCCGCATCGAAGACGACGCTGTCGGCGGGACGCTCCAGCGAAAGCCGGATTTTGCCTGCGTGATCCGGCCCGAAGCGGCTACCGCCCACTTTCAAAATCCAACGCGCGCCGTTCAACCGGAAACCGCCATCCAGCCGGAATGGTCCTTCGCGCGCGACCAGTTCGCCGCGCGCCGAGAAATCGTCGGCCCTGAACAGTGAATTCGTGCGCCGGTCCTCGACCGTGATCGAGCCCGCCTCGAACACGAAGCTGCTCACCGAAATATCCTGCCCGCCGGTGGCACCGGATGGCAGCGAGAGCTTTCCGTCCTTCTCCATCACGAGCCGGATCGCGGGACGCGAGATCACGAATTCGCTCGCCTGAACTTTTCCAGAAATCAGTGCCGTCAGCGCCAGCGAGCCGCGCATCTCGCTCGCCCGCATGCCGGTGCCCTTTTCCGCGTCGCCCAGCGAAACATCGCGCAGCACGAAAGCGGGCGTGGGTAGCAACGTGAGATCGATATTGCCGGAGATCGTGACACGCGTGCCCGCGAGCGCACTCGCCTGCGCTTCCAACTGCGGCCGCCATTCGTTCCAGTCGATGAATAACGGCGCCGCAAACGCCGCGAGAATCGCGGCGATCAGCGCAAGCGCCAGTCCAAGCAGCGTCGTCTGCAACAATCAGCTCCCGCGAGGCCGGACCGGCCCGCTCCATCCGCCCTGTTCAGGCTAGCGAACCGGTTGAGCGGGAATGGGGCAAGCCTTTTCTCGCGTCACCAATTAGACCGCGACGATCTTGCCCGGATTCATGATGTTGTCGGGATCGAGCGCGCGTTTCAGCGTGCGCATCATCTCGACTACGCCGGCGCCGTGCTCGGCTTCGAGGTATTTCATCTTGCCCTGTCCGACGCCGTGTTCGCCGGTGCAGGTTCCTTCCATCCGGTGCGCGCGCTCGGTGAGCCGGTCGAGGAACACTTTCACGCGCTTGAGCTCGTCCTGATCGTCCATGTTGATCACGAGGCTGACATGAAAATTGCCGTCACCGACGTGACCCACGATCGGCCCGAGCAGTTTCATGTCCTGCAAGTCTTTTTCGGTCTCCAGCACTGCTTCCGCGAGCTTCGAGATCGGCACGCAGATGTCGGTCGCGAGCGCCTTCGCGCCGGGACGCAGCGACATCATCGCGAAGTAAGCGTCATGCCGCGCCTGCCAGAGTTTCGTGCGCTCCTCGGCTTGCGTCGTCCATTGCAGCGGCCCGCCGCCGAATTCGGCGGCGATCTCGCCGAAGCGCTCGGTCTGCTCCTTCACGCCGGCTTCGGAGCCGTGGAATTCGAGGAACAGCGTCGGCGCCTCCGCGAGATTGAGTTTCGAATAATTGTTCGTGGCCCGGATCGCCATGGCGTCGATGAATTCGATGCGCGCGACCGGAATACCGGACTGAATCGTCGCGATCGTCGCCTGACACGCGCCCTCCACCGACTTGAACGGACAGACCGCCGCCGAAATCGATTCCGGAATGGCGGAGAGCTTCAGCGTCAGCTCCGTGATGATGCCGAGCGTGCCTTCCGAGCCGACGAAGAGCCGCGTCAGGTCGTAGCCGGCGGAAGATTTCTTCGCGCGTGACGCGGTGCGGATCACTTCGCCGTTCGGCAACACGGCTTTGAGCGACAGCACATTGTCCTTCATGGTGCCGTAGCGCACTGCGTTAGTGCCCGACGCCCGCGTCGCCGCCATGCCGCCGAGAGACGCGTCCGCGCCCGGATCGATCGGGAAGAACAGGCCTTGGTCGCGCAGATATTCATTGAGCTTCTTGCGGGTCACGCCGGGCTCGATCACGCAGTCGAGGTCCTCGGCGTGAACCGCCAGCACCTGGTTCATCTGCGAAACGTCAATGCAGATGCCGCCCATCGGTGCGTTCACATGCCCCTCGAGCGACGTGCCGGTGCCGAAAGCGATTACCGGCACCTTGAACTGCGCCGCGATCTTGACCGCGTCCTGCACGTCCTCGGTGGAGTCGGCATAGACCACGGCGTCGGCGGCCTCGTTCGGCAGCCAGGTGGTAGTGTTGGCGTGCTGACGGCGGACCTCCATCGAGGTCACGACCTTGTTGCCGAGTTTGGCGTGCAGCGCAGCGATGGCGTTTTCGACCGCTCCCGCTTCGGTCCGCTTCAGGGCGGCGTTGTTCATTGGCGTCCTCCGGTTACGGAAAATTCTAGCAAACTGGTTCGGGCTTCGTCAGGCATGGCTTCCCTGCGGGAAAAAGAGTCCTAGGAATCGCCTTAAACGCGTCAAACCATTGCCGCTCCCCGACTTACAATGCATGATTGTAGTCAGAACAAAGAAAAGATTCGGGATGCTGCAACGCCTCGACTTCGAGCCTGTTTTCTTCGCGCCGTTCGTTTCCTCGGCGATGACGGTCGAGCCCGGCTGGGTCGATTATAACGGCCATCTCAACATGGCCTATTACAATGTTCTGATCGACCGCTCGGTCGATGAAGCCTTCGCGCTGGTGGGTCTCGGCCCCTATTACATCAAGGAGCGCGGCCACTCCTTCTTCACCGCCGAATGTCATGTCCGCTACCTGAAGGAATTACAGGCCGGCGAGGTGGTCCGAACCACGATCCGGCTCGTGGACTACGACGAAAAGCGCATCCATTTCTTCGCCGAGCTTTATCACGCGCAGGAAGGCTGGATGTCGGCGACCTCCGAGCAGCTCGCGCTGCATGTGGACATGAAATCCAAGAAAGTCGCGCCCTTCCCGGATGACGTGCTGGACCGTCTGGCCGCGATGAAGGCGGCACATGCCGCGCTTCCCGCCCCGGAAGGCATCGGCCGCAAGATCGGCATGGCTCGCCGCAGCTGAGCTGCCTGCCCCGGCGGCAGTCACGCCGCATCGTTAATCAATCCTTACCGCGATCATGCAGACCTGAGGGATCGGTCATGCAACCTTACCTATTCTAGCTGCGTCGCAAAAAGACTATATTGCAATGCAATAAGTGATTTGCAGACCGGCCGGGCGGTGCCCCGGCAACGTCCGCGGAAGAAGGAGAATTCCCATGACCGCAGTAACCTACTCCCCCAAGTACGCTCCCGCTGCCGCCGCTGCGGCAAAGCCCGGTAAGAGCTTCTGGGCTCGCGTTTGGGACCGAATCGTCGAGGCGCGCATGCGTCAGGTCGAGCGCGAAATCCGCATGCACCTGGGCTACCTGCCGCAAGAGCTTCACCAGAATTTGCGTGACCTGCCGTTCCAGCGGGACTGAGCAGCGCGAGAACCAAATCGAAACGCCCCGGCTTCCTCCACCGGGGCGTTTTGCTTTTCAGAGCCTATAACTTTCTAAGCGTCAGGGTCGTCCAGTTCTCGATGGTCTCGGAACGCACGAGTTGCATGCCCTGCGCGCGATAGCGCGCGAGCGCGGCGAGCGCCTGACTCGGCAGTAAGCCGGACAGGATCACTGTCGCCTCGGGTGCCGCGAGCGAAGCAATCGGCTGCGCAAGCTGCCGCAGCACGGGAAGAAGAATATTCGCGAAGATCAGATCGTAAGGCGCGTATTGCGCGATCATGGGCGCGCTAAGGCTGCCGGTATGCAGCACGCCGACATAAGGCCGCGCGCGGTTCACCCGCACGTTTTCCTTCGCGACGACCACCGAAGCGCGGTCGATCTCGGTCCCGATCACCGGCGCATGAAAGGCCCGCGCCGCGGCAATACCGAGCACCGCCGTGCCGGTGCCGACATCGAGGATGCGCTTTGGCTTCTCGGTACGCGCCATCCGTTCGAGCGCACGCAGGCAACCGAGCGTGGTGCCGTGATGACCGGTGCCGAAAGCGAGTGCGGCTTCGATCTCGATACTTGTTTCGTTCGGCCGGATTCGTTCGCGGTCATGGGAGCCGTGAATCGCGAAGCGCCCCGCGCGGACAATCTTCAGGCCCTCCAGGCTCGCCGCGATCCAGTCTTTAGCAGCCAGCGTTTCGTATTCGATCTTTGCGTCTTTCAGAATTTCCGCGACCGCGGCGGCAATCAGCGCTTTCTCCGGCAATTGCGGAAAATGCGCTTCGGCGAACCACGAACCATTCGGCGCCTCGAACGCACCGACCGCGCCCTCGCCCTCGAAGAAGCGCTCCAGCAGATGATCGGCGACGCGCTTGGCGTCGCGCTCGCTCGCGCCAATGCGCACGACATGGCTTTCGGGAAATTCCGCCAAGCTCAGGCTTTCTTGAGGAAGGAGGCGACGAGTTTCTTCTCGCCGGCCTTGTCGAACTCGACCGTCACTTTGGTGCCTTCGACTTCCATGATCTCGCCGTAGCCGAACTTGTCGTGGAACACGCGGTCGCCGATCTCGAATTCGGCGGACGGGCCGCTCGAGCGCGCGAGAATTTCGCCTTCGATGGTCAGCGGTCCGCCGCGCGAAGAACCGCGCTCGGAAAAGCCGCTGCCTTTGCGCGCCTGTGCGCGCTGCCAGCCCGGCGTCGAATAGCCCGACGTGAAGGGCTCCGCGCGGTCGAAGCGGCTTTGAATCTGTGCCGCATAGCTGCCTTCGCCTTCGATCTTTTCGATAAACTCCTCGGGAATCTCTTCGAGAAAACGGCTCGGCAGGTTCGTATTCCACATGCCGTGCGTGAGCCGCCGCGACGCGAACGAAATCAACGCGCGTTGCTTCGCGCGCGTGATGCCGACATGCGCAAGCCGCCGCTCCTCCTCCAGCCCCGCGCGGCCGCTCTCGTCGAGCGAGCGCTGGTGCGGAATAATGCCTTCCTCCCAGCCGGGCAGGAACACGGTGTCGAACTCAAGCCCCTTCGCCGAATGCAGCGTCATCAGATTGACGGCATCGACATCGCCGCCCTCGATCGTGTCCATCACGAGCGAGACGTGCTCGAGGAAGCCCTGCATGTTCTCGAACTGCTCCATCGAGCGGACGAGCTCTTTCAGGTTTTCGAGACGGCCCGCGGCCTGCGCCGACTTGTCGTTCTTCCACATCTCCGTGTAGCCGGACTCATCCAGCACGATCCGCGCAAGCTCGGTATGTGGCATCGCAGGAAGCTGCTTGCTCCAGCGGTCGAAACTTAAAATCAGGTCGCGCAACGCGCCCCGCGGCTTCGGCTTCATGTCGTCGGTGGAAGACAGCACGCGCGCGGCTTCCATCAGCGGCACTTCGTTCTGCCGCGCGTAATCGTGCAGCATCTGCATCGTGGTGTCGCCCAAACCCCGCTTCGGCACGTTCACGATCCGCTCGAAAGCGAGTCCGTCGGCGGGCGAAACGATCACCCGGAAATAGGCAAGCGCGTCGCGAATTTCCTGCCGCTCGTAGAAGCGTGGGCCGCCGATCACGCGATAAGGCAGGCCCAGCGTGACGAAGCGTTCTTCGAGTTCGCGCATCTGGAACGACGCGCGCACGAGGATCGCGATATCCGAGAGCTTGTGCTGCTTGCGCTGAAGCTGCTCGATCTCCTCGCCGATCTGGCGCGCTTCCTCGCCCGAGTCCCAGGTCTCGATGACTTTGATCTTCTCGCCAGGCTCGTCTTCGGTCCGCAGCGTCTTGCCGAGGCGGCTCTTGTTGTTCGCAATCAGGTGCGAAGCCGCGCCGAGGATGTTCGCAGTCGAGCGGTAATTTCGCTCGAGCCGGATCACCTTCGCGCCCGGAAAATCCTGTTCGAAGCGCAGGATGTTATCAACGTCGGCGCCGCGCCAGCCATAGATCGACTGGTCGTCGTCACCAACGCAGCAGATATTTTTCGATTCCTGCGCGAGCAACCGCAGCCAGAGATATTGCGCGACATTCGTGTCCTGATACTCATCGACCAGCATGTAGCGGAAGCGGTGCTGATATTGCGCGAGCACCTCGGCGTTGTTCTGAAACAGCCGGATGTTCTCCATCAGCAGGTCGCCGAAATCGACCGCGTTCAGCACTTTCAGCCGTTGCTGATATTGAACGTAAAGCTCCTTGCCCTTGCCGTTCGCAAACGATGCAGCCTCGCCCGCGGGCACTTGCTCAGGCCCGAGGCCGCGGTTCTTCCAGCCGTCGAGATAGCCCGCGAATAGCCGCGCGGGCCAGCGCTTCTCGTCGATATTCTCGGCCTGCAACAGTTGCTTGATGAGCCGGATCTGATCGTCAGTATCGAGGATCGTAAAGCTCGGGTTGAGCCCGACCAGTTCGGCGTGGCGGCGCAGAATCTTCGCGCCGATCGAATGGAACGTGCCCATCCAGGGCATGCCCTCGACGATATCGCCGACCATGTGGCCGACACGCTCCTTCATCTCGCGCGCCGCCTTGTTGGTGAAGGTCACCGAGAGAATGTTGGAGGGCCGCGCCTTGCCGGTCGCCAAAAGATGCGCGATGCGCGTGGTCAGCACCCGCGTCTTGCCGGTGCCCGCACCCGCGAGCACCAGCACAGGTCCGTCGAGCGACTGTACCGCCTCGAGTTGCTCTGGATTCAGCCCCTCGAGATAAGGCGCGGACCGCGCGGCCGGAGTTGCCCGGCGCGGTTCGTCGTCGAACGGAAACGGCTTGTATTGCGGATCGGCCACGGGACTTGCTGATTTTCGTGATTCTGAGAACAAAATGGCATCGCAGCTGCCATTTGGCGAGGGCAAGGGCGCAGTTGCCGCGGGAATTAGGGCTTAAATAGGCGCTATACGCCCGATGCGCTATGTCCAGAGGAACTCGGGCGCTTAAATTGGCTGCTATGTTCGAAGCGAAATTTCAGACCTTCCGGGACGAAGGCGACAGGACGCAATCTGCCGCCCGCCTCGCAAACCTGCGCGCGGAACTGAAGCGCCGGGGGCTCGATGCCTTCATCTTCTCGCGCGCCGACGAGCACCAGAACGAATATGTGCCGCCGTCCGAGGAGCGCGTGGCGTGGCTCACAGGCTTCACCGGCTCCTCTGCGATCGTGGCGGTCCTCCCCAATAAAGCCGCGCTCTTCACCGACGGCCGCTACACCTTGCAGGCGAAAGACCAGATCGACGGCAAACTCTTCGCGATCGAGCACATGGTCGAGAAGCCCGCCACGAAGTGGCTCGCCGAAAATCTCGCAGCCGGTGCCGCGCTCGGCTACGACCCGTGGCGGACGACTGCCGACGGCGTCGAGCGGCTGGAAAAAGCCGCGAAGGAAGCGGGTGCGCGCCTCGTCGCGGTGAAGGAAAATCCGCTAGACGCCGTCTGGCGCGAGCGTCCCGCACCGCCGCTGACGCCGGTGGTGCTGCATGACGTAAAATTCGCGGGCGAAGAGGCAGCGAAAAAGATCGCGCGCATCCGCGAGGCGCTCCTGAAAGAGAAAGCCGACGTCGCGGTCCTGTCCGATCCCGCCTCGGTCGCCTGGACCTTCAACATCCGCGGCAACGACGTCGCGCATACGCCGCTGCCGCTCTCCTGGGCGATTTTGCCGCGCGAAGGCGAGCCACAGCTTTTCGTGGATGCGCGTAAGCTCTCGAACGAGGTGCGCGATGCGCTTTCGAAACTCGCCGAGGTCCGCGAGCCGCGCGAACTCGAAGTCGAACTGCACGAGGCTGCGCGCGGCAAAAGTGTCAGGCTCGACGCCGCGACCGCACCCGCGAAATTCGCAGGCATCGTCGAAGCCGCGGGCGGCAGCGTCTCGAAAGGCGCGGACCCCGTCACCAATCTCAAAGCGATCAAGAATGCGGCCGAAATCGCAGGCGCACGCGCGGCGCACTTGCGCGACGGCATGGCGCTGACGCGCTATCTCGCATGGCTCGCGCGCGAAGCGCCGGGCGGCAAGGTCTCGGAGATCGACGCCGTGGCCGCGCTCGAAACCTTCCGCCGCGAGACAGGCAAGCTCAAGGAAATCTCCTTCCCGACCATTTCAGGCGCGGGACCGAATGGCGCGATCGTGCATTACCGCGTCACCGACTCGACCAATCGCAAGCTGAAAAGCGGCGAATTGTTTCTCATTGATTCCGGCGCGCAATATGAAGACGGCACCACCGACGTCACCCGCACCGTCGCGGTCGGTACGCCGAGCGAAGAAATGCGGCAGCGTTTCACGCTCGTACTCAAGGGTCACATCGCGCTTGCCCGCGCGGTCTTTCCCGAAGGCACCAGCGGCGCGCAGCTCGATCCGTTTGCGCGCCGTGCGCTCTGGGAAGCGGGACTCGACTTCGACCACGGCACCGGCCACGGCGTCGGCAGCTATCTTTCGGTGCACGAAGGCCCGGCGCGCATTTCGAAACTCGGCAACGTCGCGCTTCAGCCCGGCATGATTCTCTCGAACGAGCCCGGCTATTACAAAGCGGGCGCCTACGGCATCCGCATCGAGAACCTGCTTCTCGTCGAAAAGCGCGAAGGCGGCATTGAAAAGCCGCTACTCGGTTTCGAGACGCTCACGTTTGCGCCGATCGATCTTCATCTGGTCGAGCCGAAACTGATGACGCCGGCAGAAATCGCCTGGCTCAACAGCTATCACGCCGCGGTACGCGAGAAGATCGCGAGCACGCTCGACGCGAATGAGCACAAGTGGCTGGAGCAGGCGACCGCGCCGGTGAAATCCTAAAGACGGGAACCGTACCGGAACCTTGGCGTTACCTCCTCACGTGATTTATTCCGTGAGGCTCAATCATGCTTTCGACCATTCTGATCGTAATTTTGATTTTGATTCTGGTCGGCGCTTTGCCGCGCTGGCGCTACAGCGGCAACTGGGGCTACGGCCCCGGCGGCCTCGTCGGCGTGATCCTGATTATCGTGATCGTGCTCGCGCTCGCGGGAAGAATCTAACTACTTCTTCCCGATCAGCTTGAACCAGCCGTCTTCGCTCAAGACCTGCACGCCGTGCTTTTGCGCTTCCTTGAGCTTGGAGCCGGCGCCGGGACCCGCGACGACGTAGTCCGTTTTCTTCGAGACTGAACCCGCGACCTTCGCGCCGAGGCGCTCGGCCATGGCTTTCGCCTCGTCGCGCGTCATCTGTTCGAGTGCGCCGGTGAAGACGACGGTCTTGCCGGAGACGGCACTGTCTTTCGCGACCGCTTCCATCGGCTCGACTTCGATTTCGTCGAGCAGCGCGTCGAGCGCCTTCATGTTTTTCTTTTCCTTGAAAAACTCGACCACCGCTTCGGCCACGACCTCGCCGATTCCGTTGATGTCGTTCATCTCGGATAATGCCTCGGCGTCGCCCTTTCCGGCTGCGACTGCGGCATCCCGCAACGCTTCCATCGTGCCGTAATGGCGCGCGAGACGGATGGCATTGGTCTCGCCGATATGGCGGATGCCGAGCGCGAACAAGACGCGGTTGAGCGCAATCTTTCGCCGCTCGTTGATCGCGTTGAAGAGATTACGCACGGAAGTTTCGCCGAAACCTTCCTGCTTTTCGAGCTTGAGCGCCTTGTTGCGCTTCTCCAGCGTGAAGATGTCGGCGGGCTGTTTGACCCAGCCTTGTTCGAAAAAGAACTCGATCTGCTTCTCGCCGAGACCGTCGATGTCGAAAGCATTGCGCGAAACGAAATGAATCAGCGTCTGCACCTCCTGCGCCGGACAGATCAGCCCGCCGGTGCAACGGCGGTCGACCTCGCCCTCCTCGCGCACGGCATGGCTGCCGCAGATGGGACAGACATGCGGAAACTTATAAGGTTTCGCGCTCTTTGTCCGCTTCTCCATCACGACGCCGAGTACCTGCGGGATCACGTCGCCCGCGCGCTGGATCGTCACCGTATCGCCGACACGCACATCCAGACGCGCGATCTCGTCTTCGTTGTGCAGGGTCGCGTTCTGCACCACGACGCCGCCGACCGTCACGGGCTCCAGCTTCGCCACCGGCGTCAGCTTGCCGGTGCGCCCGACCTGAATGTCGATGTCTTTCACGACGGTGGTCGCCTTCTCGGCCGCGAATTTATGCGCGATCGCCCAGCGCGGGCTGCGCGAGACGAAGCCGAGCCGCTCCTGCCAATCCAGCCGGTCGACTTTGTAAACCACCCCGTCGATGTCGTAGGGCAACGAGGCGCGCTCCTGCTCGATCTTGCGGTAATGCTTGAGCAGTTCTTCCACGCTCTTGCACTTCTTCATCAACGCGTTCGTCGGCAGACCCCAGCGTTTCATCGCCGCGACAGAGTCGAACTGCGTCTTCGCAGGCAGTTCGCTCGCTTCGCCCCAGGTATAGGCGAAGAATTTCAGCGGCCGCTCCGCGGTCATCTTCGGGTCGATCTGCCGCAGCGAGCCGGCGGCGGTATTGCGCGGGTTCACGTAAAGCGGCTTGCCTTCTTTTTCCTGCCGCTTGTTCAGCGCGAGAAAGTCGGCCTTCGTCATGTAAACTTCGCCGCGCGCCTCGAACACATCCGGCACATCCTTGCCTTTCAGTTCGTGCGGCACGTCCTTGATGGTGCGGATATTGGCGGTGACATCCTCGCCTTCCGCGCCGTCGCCGCGCGTCGCGGCCACCGCGAGCTTTCCGTCTTCATAGCGCAGCGAGCAGGACAGCCCGTCGATCTTCGGCTCGGCGGTGATAATGAGTTCGTCCTTCTCCGAAAGCCTCAAGAAACGCCGGACACGCTCGACGAATTCGCTCACGTCATCTTCGGAAAATGCGTTGCCGAGCGAGAGCATCGGCACGGCGTGACGCACCTTCTTGAATTTTCCGGCAGGCGCGGCACCGACCTTGCGCGTGAGGCTGGTCAGCGAATGCAGTTCGGGAAAACGCGCCTCGATCGCTTCATAGCGGCGGCGCAGGGCGTCGTAATCCGCGTCCGAGATCGTCGGCGCGTCCTGCTGGTAGTAGCGCTTGTCGTGCATGGCGATCTGGAGTTCCAGCCGCACATGTTCCGCTTTCGCTTCCTTGACGGAGAGTTCTCCGACCGGCTTCGCGCCGCCCGCTTTGGCTTTCCTGGCCATGACCGGCGTTACGCCGCCGCGCCGGCGATCAGGCGCTCCGCCGCTTTGCGCGCTTCGTCGGTAACATCCGCGCCCGAAAGCATCCGCGCGACTTCCTCGCGGCGGCGCGGCTCGTCGAGCGGAAGGATCTTGGTCGAAACGCGCTTGCCGCCCTTCACCACGTCTTTCGCGACCATGAAGTGATTGGCGGCGCGCGCCGCCACCTGCGGCGCATGCGTGACCGTCAGCACCTGTACTTTTTCCGCAAGCCGCGCGAGCCGCGCGCCGATCGCGTCCGACACCGCGCCGCCCACCCCGGTGTCGATTTCGTCGAAAACCAGTGTCGGCGCCGAACCGCGATCCGCAAGCACCACTTTCAGCGCCAGAAGAAAGCGCGCGAGTTCGCCGCCCGAAGCGACCTTCATCATCGGTCCCGGCCGCGCGCCGGGATTGGTCCGCACCCAGAATTCCACGCGGTCGAAACCGTCCGGCCCCGGCGAGGCAGGACTGCTTTCGATCTCGGTGATGAATTCGGCGCGCTCGAGCTTCAGCGGCGGAAGTTCCGCGTTCACCGCCTTATCGAGCTTCTTCGCCGCTGCCTTGCGCGACGCGGAAAGCGCGTCCGCAGCCGCGCGGAAATCCGCTTCGGCTTGCTTTGCCGCAGCTTCAAGACTTTTCAGCTTTTCCTCGCCCTTGTCGATCGAGGCGAGATCATCGGCAAAACGCGCGGCAACCTCGGTCAACCTGTCGACCGGCGCGTTGTATTTGCGGCTCGCGGCCCGCAGCGCGAACAAGCGCTCCTCATTCCGCTCGAGTTCTTGCGGATCGTAGTCGGCAAGCCGCATCGCGGCCTCGAGCCCGCTGCGCGCTTCTTCGATCGAGTTCAGCGCGGCTTCGAGCGCCTTCGCCGGCCCGCCGACAATATCGCCCGCTTCCTGCTGCCGCCGCTCCAGCCGCCGCAAGGCCGAGGCAAGCTGCGGCACAGCGGAGTCGTTTCCGGAAATCGCGTCATGCGCGTCCTTCAGGTCGCCCGCGACCTTCTCCGCCCGCATCAGCGACGCGCGCCGGTCCGCGAGCGCAGTCTCCTCGCCCGGCTGCGGTGCGAGCTTGTTGAGTTCGTCGACCGCGTTGCGCACATAGTCTTCCTCGCGGCGCGCGCGTTCCTGCCGCGCCCGCTCCTGCGCGACCTGAGTTTCCGTTTCGCGCCAGAGATTCCAGAGCGTGCGCACCTTCGCCGCGACATCCAAGCTGCCGCCGAAAGCGTCGAGCAAAGCGCGATGCGCCGAAGGATCGATCAGCGCGCGCTCGTCGTGCTGGCCGTGAATTTCCACGAGCCGGAGCCCAAGTTCGCGCAAGATCTGCACGCTCACCGGGCGGTCGTTGATGAAGGCGCGGGTCCGCCCGTCTGCAAGCTGCACACGCCGCAGGATCAGGTCGCCGTCTTCCTCGATGGCGAGATCGTTGGCGCGCAAAAATTCCCGCGCCGGATGCTTTTTCGGGAGGTCGAACACCGCCGCCACCTGCCCCTGCTCTGCGCCGTCGCGCACCAGCGCCGCGTCGCCCCGCGCGCCGAGTGCGAGCCCGAACGCGTCGAGCACGATCGACTTGCCGGCGCCGGTCTCGCCGGTCAGCACGGAAAGCCGCCCGGAGAAATCGACGTCGAGCCGGTCGATCAGCACGATGTCTCGGATCGAAAGGTGCGCGAGCATGGAGAACCGCCGCATCGGCTTGGCCGATTCGGCCTCAGGTGGAACGAAACGTGATTGAAGATTAGCCGCGCGAACGCGTCAATTCGGCAAAGCGGGCGCGAGACTAGCCGCTGACGCGCTTCCAGGCCTGGCTGATCCAGGAACCCTTGTCTTCCTGCGGAACCTGACCGCCGGTGGTCACGAGCGCATAGGCGTCCTTGTACCAGGGGCTGTCCGGGAAGTTATGGCCGAGTACGACGGCCGCGGTCTGCGCCTCATTGACGATACCGAGCGCCATATAAGCCTCGACCAGACGCGCCAGCGCCTCTTCGACATGGCGGGTGCTCTGGTACTTGGTCACGACGGCCTTGAAGCGGTTGATCGCGCCCGTGTAGTTGCGATTCTTCAGGTAATAGCGCCCGGTCACCATTTCCTTCGCCGCGAGTTGGTCGCGCGCGACATCGATCTTGCGGCGCGCGCTGACCGCGTATTCGGTGTCCGGATATTTGCGGATGACTTCGTTGAGTGCGTCGAGCGCGACTTCGGTGCGGCGCTGGTCGAGTTCAATATTCGGAATTTCGTCGAAGAGTGCCGCGGCGGCGAGATACTGGGCATAGGCGGCGTCAGGACTGCCGGGATGCAGCGCGAGGTAGCGCTTCGCGGCGGCGACCGTTTCAACGTGCTTTTGGCCTTCGTAATAGGAATAGGCCGACATCAGAAGCGACTTCCGGCCCCATTCCGAATAGGGGTGCTGGCGATCGACTTCCTCGAATTTCTTCGCAGCCTTCTCGTATTCCTTCTTGTTCAGAAGAGTAAGCGCCTCGTTGTACAGTACATCGGCGGGCTGATCCGGCAGGATGTCGTCGTCTTTCTTGCTGCCCCATAGGCTGCTGAGGCTGAAGTCGCTCATGCCGAGGCTGGAACAGCCGGCGAGCGACAAGCCGAACGCAACCAGCACGCATACCCGAAGGGCGGATGCGAAAGTCGCGTTGCGCAGCCAGTGAAGAAGCATCGAAACTCGAACCTGCGAAATGCCGGCGCCCCCATCGGGCATCCGCGCGGACAAGGCCATAGCGAACTTAGCCTGTCCCGGCTACGGCGCTAACGGCTGAATCCGCCGCGATTATGGCTGAAAAAGTTAAGAAAGGTCAGCGCGATAGGCCGGAGCGACCTGAGCGCCGATTTCGGCATGGCCGCGGCGCGACTTCCGGCGCGGCTCGGCTTCGACGATGGTCCAGGCCGAACGGTCTGCCATCAGGGCCGCGACTACCGCCGCATTGAGCTTGTGACCGCCGCAGAGCGAACGATAGCGGCCGAGCAGCGGCAGGCCCGCCATGGCAAGATCGCCCACCGCATCCAGCGCTTTGTGGCGCACGAACTCGTCGGCATAGCGCAGGCCATCCGGGTTCACGACGCGGTCGTCGGCAAGGCAGATCGTGTTGTCGAGCGAAGCGCCGAGCGCAAGACCCGCGCCCCAGAGCTTGGCGACGTCGCGCATGAAACCGAAGGTACGGGCGCGTGCGAGTTCGTCGCGGAAGATTTCCGGTGTCAGCATGCCGGCGAAGCGCTGGCGGCCGATCGCGGCGTGCGCAAAATCGATTTCGACTTCGACGCGGAAGCCGGCGTCATAAGGCAGCAGTTCGGCGGAAGCGCCGCCGTGATCGACCTTGATCGGCTTCAGAACCTTGATGTAGCGGCGCGGCGCGTCCTGCTGTTCGGTGCCGACTGCGTCGATGGCATCGACGAACTGGGCGGAGCTGCCGTCGAAAGCCGGGATTTCGTCACCCTCGACCTCGATCACTGCGTTATCGATACCGAGACCCGAAAGGGCGGCCATCAGGTGTTCGACGGTGGAACATTTGGAGCCGTTGGTATCGCCGATGACGGTCGCGAAATCGGTATTACGAACGGCTTCAGGGCCAACCAAAACATTTTTGCCGTGAAGTTTGAAAACGATGCCGGTATTTGGCGCGGCGGGAACGAGAACGATACGGGTGGGAGTGCCCGAATGGAGACCGCGGCCCGTGAGCTCTACGCGGTCGGCGAGGGTCGATTGAAACTGAACTTGCATCCCGCCGTACTAAAGCCGTTGACGAACTTGCCCGGCTTTTGCCCCAGTTAATTCCCCAGTGCCAAGAACCACATTTCCCCGTGGTTGCTTGGGTTTGGGGACGATACGCCCTCATCCCTGCGGGACAAGTCACGCTTTCTTACGCTTTGTTACCAATTCTTGCCGACATCGCGGCTATTTTTCGCCACGATTTCAAGGGGCTGGCAAGGCTTCCCTATTCGGTCTTTTCCACAGCCGCTTAATCCGTGAGCAGGCCTAAAAGCAAGACGCCCCGGTTTGGCCGGGGCGTCTGGGATTCGTGGGTTTTGAGCGGCTCAAGCCTGGCGGCGCAGGAAGGCCGGGATTTCCAGTTCGTCCTGGCTGTCCGCCCGCGCCGGGCGGCTGACCGGGTCGAGGAGGTTGCGGCCTTCCGGACGGCGCGGAGCCTCCGGCATCGGCTCGGGCGCGCGGCGAGCGGCCACAGGCGCGGCCTCCTCCGGCTCCTTGCGATTGAAGCTCGAGGCCAGCTTCTCGAGCAGCGACATCTGGCGCTTCTCGACCGAGTGATCGTCGGCCATTTCGCCGTTACGGGCGCGCATTTGATTCTGCGCCGGCATCGGGAATTCGTCGATCCGCGGCATGCGCGGGCGGAACGGCGGCCGCTCCGCCTGCTCCGGCACGTAGGGATCGAGGTCTTCCGGCTCCTCGTGCTTCGGCGACAGGCGCTCCATCTCGTCGAGCAACGGCTGGAAGAACGCCGGGCGCTGTTCGAGAGGACGGATCGTCACTTCGTCGATTTCGGCCGCTTCCGGCGCGTAATCGTCTTCGTAGTGCTCCTCGTAATACTCGCCCTGCGGCAGTTCCGGCTGCATCGACAGCGGAATATGCGGCACGTCGGCGGTGAAGTTGGTCGCGCGCGCCTGCGGCGACGGCGACGGACGGTTATGGTTCGAGAAAGCCGGACGGATTTCCGGCGCGGCGGTGCCGATCGCCGAGCCGTCGATACCAGTCGCGACCACCGACACGCGGACGATGCCCTCCAGGCTTTCGTCGAACGTCGCGCCGAGGATGATGTTCGCATCCGTATCGACCTCGTCGCGGATGCGGGTCGCCGCTTCGTCGACTTCGTGCAGCTTGAGGTCGCGGCCGCCGGTGATCGAGATCAAGAGACCCTTGGCGCCGCGCATCGAGGTTTCGTCGAGCAGCGGATTGTTGATCGCGTTCTCTGCCGCACGCAGCGCACGGTCGTCGCCCGAGGCTTCGCCGGTGCCCATCATCGCCTTGCCCATTTCGCGCATGACAGTGCGGACGTCCGCGAAGTCGAGGTTGATGAGGCCTTCCTTGACCATCAGGTCGGTGATGCAGGCGACGCCCGAGTAGAGCACCTGATCGGCCATCGCGAAGGCGTCGGCGAAGGTGGTTTCCTTGTTCGCAACCCGGAACAGATTCTGGTTCGGAATCACGATCAGGGTATCGACGTGCTTCGCGAGTTCTTCGACGCCCGCATTCGCGAGCTTCATGCGGCGGCCGCCTTCGAAATCGAACGGCTTGGTCACGACGCCGACGGTGAGAATGCCGAGATCTTTGGCGACACGCGCGATCACGGGTGCCGCACCCGTGCCGGTGCCGCCGCCCATGCCGGCGGTGACGAACACCATGTGCACGCCCTGCAGCATGTCGCGGACTTCCGCCATCGCTTCCTCGGCCGCGCTCTTGCCGACTTCCGGATGCGAACCGGCGCCGAGGCCATCCAGGCCCATCTGGATCACACGCGCGCACTTGGACGATTTCAGTGCCTGCGCGTCGGTGTTTGCGACGACGAATTCGCAGCCCTGAAGTCCCGCCGCGATCATGTTGTTGACGGCGTTGCCACCGGCGCCCCCGACACCGAACACGGTGATGTGCGGCTTCAACTCCCGGATATCCGGCATCTGCAGATTGATCGTCATTGCATCACCTCTTACGCCGGCGTCTGCCGTGCTTACTGAACTGTCATTGCCGGAATACGCCGGCACGTTGTCGTCGATCATCAGAAACTTTCCTTGATCCAGCGCCCCACGCGCCGGAGATAGTTGCCGTCATGCGGCGCGAAACGGCGCCGCGGTTCGAAATGTTCGCGTTCCGCGAATTGCGGATAGGCAGCCAACCCCGCGACCGCCGCGAATACCGGGCTGCGCGCCGTAGTGTTCAGTCCGCCGATGGCGCGGGGCGTACCGATGCGCACGCTCGCGCCGAACATGCGGCTCGCCAGTTCGCCGACACCGCCGAGCAGCGCGCCGCCGCCGGTGAGCACGATGCGGCGTCCGGTGAGATTCAAAATGCCGGCCGAAGAAAGCCGCCCGTGCAGCATCTCGAAAATCTCGTCGATGCGCGCACGCGCAATCCGGATCACCTGCGCGCGGGTCGCCGCACCGCCGCGGCCGCCCTCGATCGAAGGCACCATGATGAGATCGGTGTGATCCGAACCACCCTCGATCACGTCGCCATAGAGCGTCTTGATGCGTTCGGCTTCGGAGAGTTTGGTCGAAAGTCCGCGCGCGAGGTCGAGCGTCACGTTGAAGCCGCCGACCGCGATCCCGTCCATGTGCACGCAGGTGTCGTTCACGAAGGCGGCGAGCGTGGTCGTACCCGCGCCGAGATCGATCACGGTCGCGCCGAGTTCGGCCTCGTCGTCGGAGAGCGCGGCAAGGCCCGCGGCGTAAGGCGCCGCGATCATGCCTTCGACCGAAAGATGGCAACGCTCGACGCAGAGAATGAGATTTTGCAGTGCCGGATAATCGGCGGTCGCGACATGCAGATCGACTGCAAGCGTGCGGCCCAGCATGCCGCGCGGGTCTTGCACGTTGGAAACGTCGTCGACGTGATAGGCGATCGGAATCGAGTGCAGCACGGCCCGGCCGTCGCGAACCGAATGAACGCTCGCGGCGTCCAGCACCCGCGCAATATCGCCGCCTTCCACCGCATTGCCCGGCACGCGCACGGAGGCGGCGAAGGATTCGCTACCCAACCGCCCGCCGGTGACCGAAACGATGACGGACGCGATTTCCACTTTCGCCGAGCGCTCGGCCTGATCGACCGCGCGGCGGATCGAATCTTCTGCGGCTTCGATGTCCACCACCGTGCCCGCCTTGATGCCGTGCGCGCGGGTATGACCGAAGCCGATCACCTCGACCGAATGCGTGCGGTTGCGCGGCATCTCGCGGCCGCGTTCGGCCTTGAGCTTCGCGATCACGCAGGCGACCTTGCTCGTGCCGATGTCGAGCGCGGCGACGATGCTCGAGCGCTTGTGGCCGAGCGGCTTCATGCGGGGTGCGAGACCGCGAACGAGGGCGTTCATGTCGCCCCCTTCGTTTTCGCGGGCTTGCGTTGCGCGTCGTAAGCGCTCGCGGCTGCCGCCGACATGCGGACGACGACCTGGCCGGGGATGCGCAGGTCGATCATCTCGATGTCGCGCGAGAAAATTTTCTGGTCGCGCGAAAGTTTCGTCAGCGCATCGAGCGCTGCGAGCAGATTTTCTTCCGGCAGGCGAACGTCGATGCCGTTCGTCATGCGCAGATTCCAGCGCCGCTCGGCGACATAGACCGCGCCGTAAACCTCGGCCTTGATCGCGGGGAAACGATCGAGCACCGCGAGAAACTCGGCGGCCGCTCTCGCGGCACCCTCGCCCACCACGAGCGGAAGTTTTTCTTCCTGCTTGCCGGTGACTTCCTCGAGCACGGTGCCGTCGCGCGCGACGATCGCGAGCTTGCCGTTGCGCTGCCACAGCGCGAACGCCTCGCGCTCCGTCACTTCGATTTCGATGCGGTTCGGATAGAACTTGCGGACCACGGCGTCCGCAATCCACGGATTGGTTTTCAGCTTCTCGCGCGCAGCATCGGCATTGAGCAGTACCAGTGAAGTGCGTTCGGTAATTCCTGCGGCGGCAAGAATTTGGTCGCGGCGCAACCGGTTATGGCCGCGCACGTCCGCGTCGGCGATTTCGAAGCCGGCGTAATAGGCGACGCGGTCGCCGATATCGGTCATGAACTCGTTGACGACCGGCATGTGCCCGCCGCGCACCGCGCCATAGATCGCGCCGCCCAGAAGCAGCGCGATCGTCAGCAGCGCTTCGACGATGCGGATGGATTTCGTATGCGAGAAGCGAACGAGGAAGCGGCGGAGGAAAAGCGAGAACCGGCTCGGGGACGCAGCGACAAGCACGCCGTCCGGGGAAGCCCGGCGGCTCATCGATTCAAAGAAGCGTCCTCCACGATCCATTTCACCAGTCCGCCGAACGACATGCCGCGGTATGCGGCAAGCTCGGGCACCAGCGAGGTCTCGGTCATCCCGGGTTGGGTGTTCACTTCCAGGCAAAAAAGATCGCCTGAACCGTCTGGGCGGTTATCAAAGCGGAAATCCGCCCGGCTAATTCCCCGGCAGCCGAGGGCGCGGTGCGCCTTAAGGGCCAGAATCTGCGCTTCCTGGTAAATTTTCGGTTTAATTCTCGCAGGAAGAATGTGGCGGGAGCCACCGGGAGCGTATTTCGCCTCGTAATCATAGAACCGGGTGGTCGATTCGATCTCGATTACGTCGAGCGCCTCGTCCCCCATAACGGCACAGGTAAGTTCCAGTCCTGGAATATAGCGTTCGGCCAGCAGAAGTTCCCCGTGCTTCCAGTCCGGCCGGGTGAGTTCCTGCGGCGGGTGCTGGTGCTCTTCGGTCACGATAAAAACCCCGACCGAGGAACCCTCGGCGACGGGCTTCAGCACATAAGGCCGGGGCAACACGTGGGCTTTCGCGGCCTCCGCGCGCTTCACCACTTTGCCCTCGGCCACCGGCACGCCGGCAGCCTGCATCGCAATTCGCGCCTGCCCTTTGTCCATGGCGAGCGCCGAAGCGAGCACGCCGGAGTGGGTATAGGGAATGCCAAGCACCTCGAGGACGCCCTGGATGGTGCCGTCCTCGCCCGGAACGCCATGAAGCACGTTGAAGGCGGCGTCCGGTTTCAGGTCGGCGAGCACCTGCGCGATGTTTCGCTGCACGTCGACGCGGGTCACGCGATAACCTTCGCCTTCGAGCGCCTTCGCGCAGGCAGCGCCCGAGCGCAGCGAAACTTCCCGCTCCGCCGACCAGCCACCCATCAGAACCGCGACGTGTTTCGTCATGCAGGAACCTTATCGGGTGTCACGCCGATTCGCTTGATTTCCCACTCGAGCTCTACACCCGAATTTTCCTTCACGCGGCGCCGCACTTCCTCGCCGAGACCTTCGACATCGGCGGCACTCGCGTTGCCGCGATTGATCAGGAAGTTGCAATGCAATTCGGAAACCTGCGCGTCGCCGATCACGAGCCCGCGGCAGCCCGCGGCGTCGATCAACTGCCAGGATTTTTGCCCCGGCGGATTCTTGAAGGTCGAACCGCCGGTGCGGCTCTTTATCGGCTGCGTCGCTTCGCGCCGCTCGGTGATCGATTCCATTTCCGCCGAGATCGCTGTCGCGTCTCCGGGCATACCGCGATAGACCGCGCGCGTGAAAATGAAATCGTCGGGCGGCGACGAATGACGATAGGTGAAACCCATCTCCGCGTTCGACAGCACATGAAGTTTTCCGGCGCGGTCGATGGCGCGCGCTTCAATCAGCGCGTCCTTGGTCTCGCCGCCGTAAGCGCCGGCGTTCATGCGCAACGCGCCGCCGATCGCACCGGGGACGCCACGATAGAATGCCAGACCGGCGAGCGATGCATCCGCCGCTGCGCGTGCGACTTTCACATCGGGCACTGCGGTGCCCGCGATCACAAGATCGCCCTCGACCTTCACTTCATTGAAGCCGCGCGCGAGCCGCACGACGATGCCGGGCACGCCGCCGTCGCGCACGATCAGGTTTGAGCCAAGACCGATCACCGTCACCGGATGGTTTGGAATGCTGGCAAGGAAATAGGCGAGGTCTTCTTCGTCGGCGGGCGTGAACAAAATCTGCGCCGGTCCGCCGACGCGGAACCATGTGATTTCGGCAAGCGACTGGTTCGCAAGCAGCCGCCCGCGCAGCTTAGGTGCTGCGGCCTGCAACTCGGGGAGCAGATCGGGAAAGGCCATTACTTCTTCGCAGCCAGTTCGCCGGGCAGCGCGTAAGCCCATTGCGTAATGTTGCCGGCTCCTAACAACACGACGTAGTCGCCCTTTTTCGCGAGTGCTGCGATCTTGCCCGCGAGTTCTTCCGGACCGGCAAGCGGCTGCGCATCGCGATGCCCGCGCGAACGCATTCCAGCGACCAGCGCCTCGCTGTCGATACCCGGGATCGGCGCTTCGCCCGCGGGATAGACCGGCGCGACAATCACATGATCGGCGTCATTGAAGCAGGTGCAGAACTGCTCGAAGAGTGCCTGCAGGCGCGTATAGCGGTGCGGCTGCACGACCGCGATCACTTTGCCTTGCGTTGAAGCACGCGCGGCCTTCAGCACCGCCGCGATCTCAACCGGATGATGACCGTAGTCGTCAAAAATTACCGCGCCGTTCCATTCGCCGGTACGGGTGAAGCGCCGCTTCACGCCGCCGAAGCCGAGAAGGGCCGCGCGGATCTTGTCGTCGGAAATCCCAAGCTCATGCGCGACCGCAACCGCGGCGGTTGCATTGAGCGCATTGTGATGGCCGGGCATAGGCAATTTGAGATTCTTGATGTGATGCTCGGCGCGGCCTTCGCGCGCCTGAAACAAGACGCCAAACTGAGCGACACCGCCGTCGAGTTTCACGTCCACGAGCCGCGCATCGGCCTGCGGGTTTTCGCCGTAGGTAATGACGCGCCTGTCCGCGATAGTGCCGACGAGATCCTGCACCACCGGATGATCGATGCACATGACCGCGAAACCGTAGAACGGCACGTTTTCCACGAACAAACGAAACGCCTTCTTCACTTCGTCGAAGGTGCCGAAGTGATCGAGATGTTCGGGATCGACGTTCGTAACAATCGCCACGTTCGCGGGCAGCTTCAGAAACGTGCCGTCGGATTCGTCGGCTTCCACCACCATCCAATCGCCTGCGCCGAGGCGCGCATTAGTGCCGTAGGCGTTGATGATGCCGCCGTTGATGACGGTCGGGTCGAAGCCGCCGCCATCGAGAAGTGCCGCCACCATCGAAGTGGTTGTCGTCTTCCCGTGCGTGCCGGCGATCGCGATGCAGGATTTCAGCCGCATCAGTTCGGCGAGCATCTCCGCGCGGCGCACGACCGGAAGCCGCTTCGCGCGCGCGGCGATCAGTTCCGGGTTGTCGCGCTTGATCGCGGACGAAACCACGATCACTTCCGCGCCTTCGACATTCTCGGCCTTGTGACCGACCACGACACCGATGCCGTGTTCGCGCAGCCGCTTCACGTTCGCGCTGTCGGAGACATCCGAACCGCGCACCGAATAACCGAGATTGGCGAGCACTTCGGCGATACCGGACATACCGATGCCGCCGATACCGATGAAGTGGATCGTGCCGAGTTTCAGAGGAAGTTTCATCGAACCTGCGCCGGGAGAATTACGGCGCTACTCCTGCCACCTTCATGACCAGATCGGCAAGCCGTTCGGCGGCATCCAGCCGCCCCTCCGCCTTGGCTGCCTTCGCCATCGCGGGCAGCCGCGACAGATCGGAGAACAAAGCGGTCAATTCCGTGGCCAATCGCTCGGATGTGAAGTCGGCCTGCCGGATCAGGAGCGCACCGCCGACGCGGGCGAGCGAGGTGGCATTCGCGAGCTGATCTTGATCGATCGCGCCGGGCAAAGGCACCAGGATCGAAGGCCGGCCGATCGCGGCAAGTTCGGAGACGGTCGAGGCGCCGGAGCGCCCGATCACAAGATGCGAGGCCGCGATCTTTGCCGGCAGATCGGCGAAGAACGGCGCAAGCTCGGCCTTGATATTGAGCCGCCGGTAGATCGACTGCGCTTCCGCGAGATCCTCCTCGCGGCTCTGCTGCACGACTTCGAGCCGCGCGCGCAATTTTTCTTCGAGCTTGCCGAGCGCACCCGGCACGATCTCGCTCATCACGCGCGCACCCTGACTGCCGCCGAAGATCACAAGCTTTAGCGGCGAGGATTCGGAAATCGCCGGATATTCCTCGCGCGCCGCCGCTGCCACCGCGGGACGAACGGGATTGCCGGTACGGGTCGCCTTGTACTCGAGCGAAGGGTCCGCGGTGCGCGGATAGCCGGTCGCAATCGCACTCGCGAATTTCGCGATCAGGCGGTTGGCGCGGCCCATGACGGCGTTTGCGTCGTGGATCACGGTCGGAATGAACAGGAGCTTCGCCGCGAACAAAGGCGGCAGCGTCGGATAGCCGCCGAAGCCGACCACCGCCTTGGGCCGCAACCGCAGAAGCAGAAAGATCGAGCGCAACGTGCCGATGCCGAGCCGAAACAGGGTCAGCGCAAGCCGGAGCGGATTGCCGCTGCGAAGCGTGTCGGCGGAAACGACATGCACGTCGCCCGCGGGAAAGCGCCCGAGATAATTCGAGACCCGATGATCGGTGACGAGATCGACGCGGAAGCCGCGCGCGACCAGCGCGTTCGCGAGCGCTTCGGCCGGGAAAAGATGTCCGCCGGTACCGCCCGCCGCGAGCAGGATCAGCGGCGCCTTGGCGCCGCCGCTCATGCCTCAGCGCCCCGCGGCTCGTATTCGCGCCCCGCATCACGCAACCGCGGATGCTTGCGCGTGAGCGAGATCAGCATGCCCATCCCGAAGGCGAGCGAGATCAGCGACGAACCGCCATAGGAGACGAACGGTAGCGTCATGCCCTTCGACGGAATGAGATGCAGGTTCACCGCCATCGCGATCGACGATTGCAGCCCGAACAAAAGCGCGATGCCCGCGATCGCAAGCCGCATGAACGGATCTTCCTCGCGCGAGGCGTGCCACAGCGCACGGACCACCACGAAGGAGAACAGCGCGACGAGGATCAGGCACAAGACGATGCCGAATTCCTCCGCCGCCACCGCGAAGATGAAGTCGGCGTGTCCGTCGGGAAGAATGCGCTTCACCGTGCCCTCGCCCGGACCGCGGCCGAGCCAGCCGCCGCGCAAGAAGGATTCGATCGCGGTGTCGATCTGGAAGGTGTCGCCCGAACCCGGATCGAGGAAGCGGTCGATGCGCGAGCGCACATGCGGGATCGTGTGATAGGCGGCAAACAGACTGGTCAGCGCAAGACCGCCGATGCCGCCGACCCACATCCAGCGCAGGCCCGAGATGAAGAACAGCGCGCACCACACCGAGACGATCAGCACGGTCTGGCCGAAGTCCGGCTGCCGCACGAGCAAAAGCACGACCGCAAGCAGTGACGCGACCGCGATCGCCGTCGACGGCATCTGCGGATTGCGCTTCGCCTCGGCGAAGACCCATGCCGTGAGCACGATGAACGCGGGCTTCATGAATTCGGAAGGTTGCAAACTGAAGCCGAGGATCGAGAGCCAGCGCCGCGCACCCTTGATTTCCGCGCCGATGAACGGCGTCAGCGCCACGAGCACGATGCTGACCGCGAACACGATCAGGCAGGTGCGGCGGATCTGGCGCGCATCGAGCAGCGAAGTCGCGATGAGCACGCAGACCGCGGGCACAAGATAGAGCGCCTGCCGGTGCACGAAGAAGAACGGATCGACTCCGAGCCGGGTCGCAAGCGGCGGCGACGCCGCGAGCAACAGAATGATCCCGAGCAGCACGATCGCGAACAGCGCGCCGAGTAACAGGCGATCGACCGTCCACCACCATTCGCCGAACAGCGTTCTTTGGGCGCGAGAAACCACGGAATTCGTCCCTACCAAGTCCTTAACGGACCATAGAGCGAACCAGTGAACGGAACGTATCTCCCCGGACCTCGAAATTCGGGAACTGGTCGTAGGAGGCGCAGGCGGGAGAGAGCAGCACCACCGGATGGCGCAGATTTGCGGCCTCAGCGTCCCGCGCGGCCTCGGCCAGCGCCTTCTCCAGCGTGCCGGAGATCGTGTGCGGAACCGCGCCCAATTGCCGCGAGAAAGCCTCTGCCGCCTCGCCGATCAGGTACGCCTTTTTGATTCGCGGGAAATAGCCTTCGAGACCGGAAAGCCCGCCTTCCTTGGGTTTTCCTCCGGCGATCCAGAAAATCTCGGTGAAGCTCGCAAACGCCCGCGCGGTCGCGTCGGCATTGGTCGCCTTGGAATCGTTGATGAAGAGTACTGCGCCCTTGTGGCCGACTTCCTCCATGCGATGCGCGAGACCGGGGAAGGTTTTGAGCGCCGCCGCGATCTGCTCATAGGAAATACCGAGCGCATGCGCCGCGGCGAAGGCGCAGGCGGCGTTCTGCGCGTTATGCGTGCCGCGTAACGAACTGATGCCCGTCAGCGGCGTCGAAAAAAGATTTGCGCCGCCTTGCGCAAAGACGATGCGCTCGCCTTCCAGAAAAATTCCGTCAGAGAGCGGACGCCGCATGGAAATGCGAACCACGCGCGTGCCCGCGCGCTCCGCGCGGTCGGCGATCGCCGCCGAATGATTGTCATCGACACCGACCACCGCGGTGCCGTTCTCCTGCACGCCTGCGATCAGCCGCGCCTTCACCGCCGCGTAATTCTCGAAGCTGCCGTGGCGGTCGATGTGATCAGGCGAGAGATTGAGCAGCACACCGACTGAAGGATCGAGCGACGGTGCGAGATCGATCTGGAACGACGAACACTCGATCACATGCATCCGCGACGGCGACGGCGGGTTCAGGGCCAGAATCGGCGTGCCGAGATTGCCGCCGAGCGCGACCTCGCGCCCCGCGCTTTGCAGGATATGCGCGATCAGCGCGGTCGTGGTCGATTTGCCGTTGGTGCCGGTAATCGCGACGAAAGGGGCGTTCGGCGCGCTCGCCTTGCGCTCGCGGCAGAAGAGTTCGATGTCGCCGATCACTTGCACCGCGGCGTTGCGAGCGAGCCCCACGCTCCAGTGCGGCACCGGATGCGTGAGCGGCACGCCGGGCGCGAGCACGAGCGCCGCCACTGCGTTCCAGTCGATCTCGCGAAGATCGCGCGTCTCGATATTTTTCGCGCGCGCTTTCTCGACGCTTGCGGGCGTATCGTCCCAGGCGATCACCTTCGCGCCGCCCGCGAGCAGTGCCTGCGCAGTCGCAATGCCGCTCGCACCGAGGCCGAACACCGCGACCGTCTTGCCGCGAAACGTGGTGACCGGCGTCATCTACCGCAGCTTCAGCGTCGAAAGACCGACCAGCGCCAGCACGACCGCGATCACCCAGAAGCGGATCACGACCTGCGCCTCGGTCCAGCCGAGCTGCTCGAAATGATGATGGATCGGCGCCATCTTGAAGATGCGCTTTCCGGTAAGCTTGAACGAGATCACCTGCACGATCACCGAGACCGCCTCGAGCACGAACAGCCCGCCGACCACCGCCAGCACGATCTCGTGCTTGGTCGCGACCGCTACGGTGGCGAGCAGCGCGCCGAGCGAAAGCGAGCCGGTATCGCCCATGAAGATCTGCGCGGGCGGCGCGTTGAACCACAAAAAGCCGAGTCCCGCGCCGATCACGGCGCCACAAACGATCGCAAGTTCGCCAGAGCGCGGCACATGCGGAATGCCGAGATAGCCCGCGAAGCCCGCGTTGCCGACGAGATAGGCGATCAGCGCGAAGCTGACCGCCGCGATCATCACCGGCACGATGGCAAGCCCGTCGAGTCCGTCGGTGAGGTTCACCGCGTTGCCCGCGCCGACAATGACGAAGGCGCCGAAGGCGATGATGCCCCAGCTCAGATAAACGTAGCTGTCTTTGAGGAACGGTACCGCGACAGAGTAAGCGGTCGCCGGATTGGAAACGCGTGTGATCGCGTAAAGCGCGACCGCGGCGATCACGACTTCGATCAGCAGGCGAAGCCGCGCGGAAAATCCGGCATGGCTCTGCCGCGTCACCTTCAGCAGATCGTCGTAGAGTCCGATCAGGCCGAACGAAATCGTAACGCCGAGCACGATCCAGACATAAGCGTTGGTGAGATTGGCCCAGAGCAAAACCGAAACGATGAGCCCCGACAAGATCATGAGCCCGCCCATCGTCGGCGTGCCCTTCTTGTTGACGAGATGCGACGCCGGTCCGTCGGCGCGGATCGGCTGGCCCTTGCCCTGCTTCACGCGCAACAGCGCGATGATCTTCGGACCGAACAGGAATACGAAGAGAAGTGCCGTGATCACCGCTCCGCCGGTGCGGAACGTGATGTAGCGGAATACGTTGAAACCCGGAATGACGTCGGAAAATTGCGCGAGCCAGAAAAACAAAACGATCTCCTAAGCCGGTAAACCCGCGGGCTGCGGCGCGCCGAATTTCTGGGCGAGCGAATTCACGATTTTGCCCATGCCGCTCGCGTTCGAACCCTTGACCATGACCGCGTCGCCCCCGCGCAGCGCGGCGACGACCTGCGGTTCCAGCGCGCTAGCGTCTTCGGCATAGCCGCCCCGCCGCCCCGATGGAAGCGCCTCCCATAGCGAATGCATCAGTGGGCCGGAACAGAATACGAGATCAATTTTTCCGGCGCTTAGGGATTCCGCGAGTTCGGCGTGGCGGAGGGCCGCTTCCGCGCCCAGTTCCAGCATGTCGCCCAGTACCGCAATCTTGCGGCCCTGTTTTCCAAGCGGTGCACGCGAAAGCACGTCGATGGCAGCACGCATGGAAGCCGGATTGGCATTGTAGCTTTCGTCGATCAGGAGCCCCTCGCCGCCCGGCAGCCGAAGCGCAATTCGCCGCCCGCGACCTACCGGCGGCACCAGTTGCGAAAGCGCAAGTGCGGCCTTCGCAAGATCGGCGCCCACGAGTTTCGCGGCGGCCAGCACCGCGAGCGCGTTCATAACAAGATGTTTTCCTGGCGCGCCGAGCTTGAACATCAGCTTCTCGCCCAAAATTTCGGCATGCACGGTGGAAGAATCTTCCTGCAATCCGGCTTCGATCAGACGAGCTTCGGCCCTCGCGCTCTCGCCGAAGCCGACGATGCGCGAGACACCGGCAGCCTTCGCCGCCGCTTCGAGGCGCGCGAACTGGCTGTTGTCTCGGTTGAGCACTGCGGCACCCCCCGGATCGAGACCGAGAAAGATTTCCGCCTTGGCGTCCGCGATCGCTTCGATGCCGGAGAAATATTCCAGATGCACCGGTTCGATCGTGGTGATGATCGCGACATGCGGGCGCACGAGTTTCACCAGCGGGGTGATCTCGCCCGCATGATTCATACCGATTTCGAACACGCCGAACTTCGCGTTTTGCGAAAGCCGCGACAGCGACAGCGGCACGCCCCAGTGATTGTTGAACGACGCGCTAGACGCATGCGTCGCGCCGCTCGGGGAAAGCGCGAGCTTCAGCGCTTCTTTCGTTCCCGTTTTGCCTGCGGAGCCGGTAACGGCGACGATCTTCGCCTGCGAACGCGCGCGCGCAGCGGCCGCGACATCGCGCATCGCCTGCAAGGTTTCGCCGACGATGAGTAACCGCGCGTCGGCGGGAAATTTTGTCGCGGACGGCTCATCGACCACCGCAAGCGCCGCACCTTTCGCAAGCGCTGCTTCCACGAAGTCATGACCGTCGAGCCGGTCTCCCTTGATCGCAAAGAACGCTTCACCGGCAGCGAGCGTTCGCGTGTCGATGGAAATGCCGGTGATGTTTTCCTGAACCGCGCCCTGCAACCTGCCGCGCGCGGCGCGCGCCATTGCCTGTGCGGTCCAGAGCGGTGTGGTCGCGGTCATTCGACGTCCTTGAGCGCGGCTTTGACCGCATCGTGATCGGTATAGGGGATCGTGCGGTCGCCCACGATCTGGCCGGTTTCATGGCCCTTGCCCGCGACGAGCAGCACGTCGCCGGGATCGAGGTCATGCACGGCTTTGCGCACGGCTTCCGAACGGTCGGCGATCTCAGCCGCATCACGCGCTTCTTTTAGAATTGCCGCGCGGATCGAAGCCGGTTCTTCGCTGCGCGGGTTGTCATCGGTGACATAAATTTGATCTGCGTGCTTGGCCGCCGCCGCGCCCATCAGCGGGCGCTTGCCCGGATCGCGGTCGCCTCCCGCGCCGAATACGACCGCGAGCTTACCTTTTACATAAGGCCGCAGCGCAGTCAGCGCATTCTCCAGTGCATCCGGCGTATGCGCGTAATCAATGAAGATCGGCGCGCCGTTCTTCTCACCTGCGAATTCCAGACGGCCCGAAGCGCCTTTCAGATGTTCGAGCGCGCCGAGAACTTTTTTCGATTCGCTTCCGGTGACGATGGCAAGTCCCGCGGCAACCAGCGCGTTCGACACCTGAAAGCCGCCAACCAGCGGCAGCTTCACCGAATGTTTCGCTCCGCCGGAAAGAATTTCGAGATGCTGCGCGAAACCGTCGATCTTGCTCTCGACGAGTTGCAAGCCCTGTCCGGCACGTCCAACGCCGAAATAGCGCAGGCCCCGGCGCTTCGCGATTGCCTCGACGCGCTTCGCATCTTCTTCGTCGGCATCGGCGACAGCCGCCGCTCCTTCCGGCAAGAGCGTCTCGAACAGCCGCATCTTCGCCGCGCGGTAGTCCTCGAAGGTCTTGTGATAGTCGAGATGGTCGCGCGTCAGATTCGTGAAAGCGCCAGCCACGAGACGCACACCGTCGAGCCGCTTCTGGTCGAGCCCGTGCGAGGACGCTTCCATCGACATATGCGTGACGCCATCGCGGGCGAGCCGGTCGAGCAATTCGTGCAGCGCAAGCGGATCGGGCGTGGTGAGACTGCCGGTCGTTTCTCCGTTCGGGGTGACGAGCCCGATGGTGCCGACGCTTGCCGCCTGTTCGCCAAGCGCGGCCCAGATCTGCCGCACGAACGACGCGACGGAAGTTTTGCCGTTGGTACCGGTGACGGCGACCATGACTTGCGGCTGGCGCGGAAATATCTTCGCGGCGGCAAGCGCGAGCGCGTGGCGGACATCCTGCACGCGCACATAAGCGATGCGCGCGAGCAATTCCGGCGGACGTTCGCTTTCGCCGATCACGACGCTTGCGCCGCGGGCGACCGCATCGTTCGCGAACTTCGCGCCGTCCGCTTTCGCGCCTGCGATCGCAAAGAATGCGACCCCGTCCGCGGCTTTTCTGCTGTCGGCGCTGATACCCGTGACGTGCACGCCTTCCGGCGCTTCCGCCCCGATCAGATCGCGAAGGTCAAAGGTCTGCGCCATAATCCATCCTGGAAGGCGCGGATGCACTAGTTCGCGGCGTTCCGCAACTGAAGCATGCTCTGCGCGGTCGGCAGATTGGTGCGCGGTTCGACGCCGAGGAGTGGCGCAATCCGCTGGATGATCTTGCCCGCAACCGGCGTGCTGTTCAAACCGGCGGTGGCGGCCGCCGCGCCCTCGACCTTCTGCGGCTCGTCGAGCATGACCATCACGAGATAGCGCGGCTTGTCGGCCGGGAAGATGCCCATGAAGGTCGTCAGCACCTTGTTCTTGGAATAGCGGCCGCGCTCGACCTTTTCCGAGGTGCCGGTCTTGCCGCCGACGAAATAGCCTTCGACTTCCGCGCGCTTGGCGCTGCCGACTTCGACGTTGAGCCGCATCAGGTAGCGCATCTGGTCCGAAGTCGATTGCTTGATGACGCGCGGCGCATTCGTCTTCGCGTCCGCTTCGGAACGGCGCAGGAAGGTCGGCGTGATAAGATAGCCGCCGTTGATCAGCGCGGCGGTCGCCATCACCGCCTGCAACGGCGTCACCGAAAGTCCGTGGCCGAAGGCGATCGTCACCGTGTTGAGCTCACCCCAGGGATTGGGGATCAGCGGCATCGCGCTTTCGGGCAATTCCGTGCGCAGCCGGTCGAGCAGTCCGAGCTTGCGCAGGAACGCTTTGTGCGCATCGACTCCCATCGAAAGCGCGATCTTCGCCGAGCCGATATTCGACGAATACGTGAAGATTTCCGGCACCGAGAGCACGCGTCGCTGCGCGTGAAAATCGTGGATCGTGAACTTGCCGTAGCGCAAGGGCTGCGTCGCATCGAACTTCGAATTGAGCGTGACCTTGCCGGAGTCGAGCGCCATCGCGGTCGTCATCGCCTTGAAGGTCGAGCCCATCTCGAACACGCCGGTCATCAGCCGGTTGAAGCGCGCGGGATCTTTCGGCGAGCTCGGCTTGTTCGGGTCGAAGTCCGGCAGCGAGACCATCGAAACGATCTCGCCGGTATTGACGTCGAGCACGAGCGCATTCGCGGCCTGCGCCTTGTAGCGCTCCTTGCCCGCCATCAGTTCGTCGCGCACCGCCTGCTGCACGTCGAGATCGAGCGCGATCTGCACGGGCTGAAGATTGTGGTTGGTGGCGAAGCCCGCCTGATGCAGCGCGCTTAAACCCCCGCTGTCGATCCACTTCTCGAGGCCGAGAATGCCCTGGTTATCGACATTCACCTGGCCGAGCACATGGGCTGCGAGCGCACCGTTCGGATAGACGCGCTTGTATTCCTTCAAGAAACCGATGCCGGGAATGCCGAGACGATAGATCGCCCTCTGCTGTTCCGGCGTGATTTCGCGCTTGAGCCACGCGAAATAGCGCTTCGAGGTCAGCCGCGTGCGCACTTCGCTGCGATCGAGATCCGGCAAGATCTTCAGAAGCAGATAGGTCGCTTCGTCCACGTCAATAATGCGCCGCGGCTCCGCGAACAAGGAAGGCGTGCGGATATCAGTCGCAATCAGCCGTCCCTTCCGGTCGAGCACATCGGGCCGCGCCTGCGCGGTCGCGTCCGCCGCGCGCGCTTTCTGCTGCGCCGAGGCTTCGGTGGAAAAACCGAGATAGACAAGCCGCGCTGCGATCACGCCATAAACGCCGGCGAAAGCCAGCAGCAAAAGCAATATCCGCGCACGCGCAACCCCCGCACCCGCCTTGCGGAGCGAGAGATGGGAAAGCGAATGACGAAGCGAAGCGAGCGCACGCATTACTGTTGCTCCACCGAGCCGGTCGGCTCCTGATCGGGCACATTGTTCTTGTCCGCCTGCGGCTGCGGAAGATTCTGCAGCATGTCGCCGATCGGATCGGCAGGCCGCGGGCGTTCGGGCAGGACGCCGACGCTGCCGAAACGGCGCGGCTCCACCGGCTTCATCTTCAGGTGACGCTCGGCGAGTTCCTGAATGCGGTCGGGCGAAGAGAGCTTGCCCCATTCTGCGCGCGCAGCCGCGATGCGATCTTTCTCCGCACGAATTTCGTTGCGGAGCTTCTGCACCTGCTGCGCCTCGCCGGTCGCGCGGTACTTGATGTCGTAGACGTAGCCCGCCGCGGCGAGCAGCCCCATGACCATCAGGCAGTGAATGAGACGAAGCATCAGCGCGCCTCCCCGTCGAGCGAGGGAATTTTTGCAAGCAGCGCTTCCAGTGGATCGCCTTCCTGCGCCGGCGCATCGGTACGCTCGGCGACCCGCAGCTTTGCCGAGCGGGCACGCGGATTCATTTTCACTTCTTCTTCGCCCGCAATGAGCGCCTTGCGCTGCACCGCCCTGAAACTCGGCGCCGCCGTTTTCACTTCCGGCGCATGGCGAGAAACCGCCGGCGCCTGCGAACGCGAATTGACGAAGGTCTTCACCAGCCGGTCTTCCAGCGAGTGAAACGAAATCGCGGACAACACACCGCCCGCCTTCAGCAAGCGTTCCGCCGCGAGCAATCCTTTTCCAATTTCACCGAGTTCGTCGTTGACATAGATGCGCAGCGCCTGAAACGTCCGCGTCGCCGGATCGATGTCGCCGGGCTTGGAATGAATTGCATCGCGGACGATCTTCGCGAGTTCGCCGGTGGTCGAGATTTCTTTCTCCTTCCGCGCGTCCACGATCGCGCGCGCGACGAACTTCGCCTTCTTCTCTTCGCCGAGTGCGGAAATGATCCGCGAGAGTGTGCGCTCGTCGTACTTGTTTACGACATCGGCTGCGCTGACCCCGCGCGCACTCATGCGCATGTCGAGCGGACCGTCGAAGCGGAACGAAAAACCGCGCGCAGCTTCATCGAGTTGCATCGAGGAAACGCCGAAGTCGAACAAGACGCCATCGACCTGATCGAAGCCGTGGCGCGGCGCGATCTCGAGCATCTCCGAAAAATTCGCTTCGACCACCGTGAGCCTGCCGCCGTATTCGCTCACGAGCCACGACGACTGCGCGACCGTGCGCGGATCGCGGTCGAAGCCGAGCACATGGCAGTCCGCTTCCGCGAGTAGCGCGCGCGAATGGCCGCCCGCGCCGAAGGTGGCGTCGATATATTTTCCGCCGTCTTTGGGTTTGAGGGAGGAAACGACCTCCCGGAGCATCACAGGAAGATGGCGAGCCGGTCCGCCAGCAGCGCCCGTTTCCGGGCGGCTGCGGCCCGCGATCATCCCGACGACGCTCCGGAAGGTTTCCCCGAAGCGCCGAGTGCCCGCCGGAAGGCGCGCACTTTCTCGGTCGCTTCCGAAAGATGAGACTGGAAGCGCGTGGGCTCCCACATCTGAAATTTGTGGCCGAGGCCGACGAAGGTCACCGCGTCCGAAATCTGCGCGTGCGCCTTCAGCGTCTCGGTCAAAACGATGCGGCCTTCCGAGTCCGGCTTCAGCGTCTCGCTCCGCCCGAACAGGGCCGCCGAAAATTCCTCGCGCTCCTCCGAGAACGGGGGATAGCGGTCGATTAGAGATTCGATTTCCGAAAGCAGCGCCGAGCCGCCCGCGTCCACTGCCGGCCGGTCCAGCGCCGGATGACAGTGCAAGCCTTCGTGCCCGTCGCGCGCAAGCACGGCACGGAAGGGAGCGGGAATGGAAACTCTGCCTTTGGCGTCCAGTCGCATCGTGAATGTCGACAAAAAGCGGTTCATCGGAACACCGGACGCAACGACACCACCCAACTCGCAAAGCGCGCGGCATCGGGAGCAGCGAGAATGCTTCTCGCCACATCGCCGGGTCGGCCTCAGACCGGAGCGGGATGATTTGGGATAACATGGGACCCTATGGTCGTCAACGAACGCGGCACGCCAAACGGCGAGAGGCCGCGCGAAAGCGCAGCTTCTCCACAGGCGATTAACGACCTGTAAGGCTTAAGATTCGGTTTGCGGCTTCGCTTCCGGAGGCGGCGCCTTCTTCGGAAACAGGAGCCGCTGATAGAGCAGCCCGATTCCGACCAGCACCACGCCGAGCCCGATGAAGGAAAGCGCCCGCCAGACGCCGGTGAGCCCGGCAAGGTCGATGAAGAAGACCTTGGCGATAGTCGCAAGCAGCACTGCGGCGGAAGCGAGCCGCACAGGCTGCGAGCGGCGCAGGATGCCGACGAGCAGAAGCACCACGGCGAAGACGAGCCACACCGCTGAATAAGTGTATTGCTCCTCGTCGGAGATGCTGAAGCGGTCGAGCACCGGCCCCTGGTATAGCGTCCGCACCTCGAGCGTGAGGTACGCCATCGCAAGCACGATGGAGGTGATCGCCGCGGCACCCCGGAATTTCTCGTCCCGCGTCTTTTGATAAACGACGGCGAGAATGCCTGCGAGGATCGCCGGCACGAGATAGCCGAGCGTGACGAGATTGATGTAGCGTCCCTCGCCCACCGATGCGCCGGTGAAGAACGGGTTTTCGAACAGAAGCAGCCCGCCGTAAATTCCGATCGCGCTGAGTATTGCAAGAATCTTCGCGCCGAGATCGTGCACGATGTTCTTGGTCACGACCCGCGTGCGCTCGAGCCCGATGGTCATGGCAAGTCCGACGATGATGTGCATCGCGAACTCCGCAAACGGCGCGGTGTCTTTATAGATGTTGCCGCCGTTGATGTAGTGGCGAATCTGCAGCGAGAAGAACAGCGCGGTAAACAGAATCGCAAGTGAGTCCGCGAAGCGCGACGGGAAATCGTCCTTGTGCTTGCGCAAGAGCCAGCCCGCAGCCCAGAACGAAAGGGCCGGTACGCCGTAACCCCACAAGAGCCAGTTGAAGATCGGCGTAGTGCCGAGATCGCTGCCCGCGATGCGCGGCTCATAAGCAATGCGCGCAACCACCAGCGCGCAAGCCGCGGCAGCTAACCAACGCAGGAACGGCAATGGCCGCTTGCTCTCGACATAAGCAATGCCCGCAACCATCAATGCAAGCGATACCGTGAGCCAGCCTTTCTCGAGCGAGAAGGTCAGCGCGAGTGCGAGTGAGATAATCGAGCCGGTCGCGAAGATCGCGGCAGCCGACGCCGAGCCGGGCTTTGCCGCGCGTCTCGTCAAAAGCTCGGTCGCATAGGCATAAATCGCGGCAAGCACGAGTGCCACGCCTGCGAAGGGGATCGAACGTTCCCAAATGGCGATGCGATAATAAAGCGCGGCCATGATCGCGATCGGCGCAAGCACGGCTGCTGCCGCCCACAGAATCGACGACAGCGCACTCTTGGTGCGCTCCTGCGCGAGAAATCCGCTCGCGCCGAACAGAACGGCGAGCGCGCCGCCGAGCCAAAGGTGCGAGCCGAAAGTCGCGCGCGGAAGCTCAGGGATATTGCCTGCGAGCGGGCCGGGCGCGGCGAGCGGGCTCGTCACGCGAATTTCGACCGCCCATTGCGCAAGCACGAGTGCCGCGAGGATCGCCGCTCCCGGCACCGCGGCGGCAGCCGCTTCCGTGCGCCAGGCAATCGCGATCGTCGCTGCGCAGAGAGCCGCGAAGGCGTAGAGCGCCATCGTTTCGTGATTGCGCGCAACGACGAGAAACGCGACCGCGAGCAGATAGCCTAACAACGCGCCGGACGAGATGCCGTCCACCTTGCCGTCGGCGGGTGGGCCGTAAAACAAACCCGAGACGATCAGCGCGGCGGCGAGCGCGAAACCTACGACACCGTGGAAAGTATGGGGGATGAGCGCATCGCGCACGAAGTCGTCGATACCGGGAAGCATCCACAACACGCCGAACACGACCGCCGAGATTGCAAGCCAGCGCCACAGCCGCGCGCGCGCGAGCGCGAATGCAGCGGCAGTGACGACTGCGAGATAAATATAAAGCGCCCAGTAATTCGGCGCTTCCGAAGATACGAGCGCGGGCGTGACGTAAGCGCCGATCAGCCCGAGACCTGCAAGCAACGGCCCGTGCAGGAGCGCCGCCGCGAGCGTCGCCACCGCGACGACACCGAGCGCGATGAAGGCGGTCGCAGGCGAAAGAAATCCGTAGAGCGCGTAAGCCGAATAAACCGTCGCATAGGCGACGGTCGTACCCGCCGCGGTAAGAATGCTCGGAATGTGCGCGGACGGCACGCCCGCGACGTTCGACTTGTTTTCTTTGCGCCGCATCCATTCGCCGGCTGCGATCAAGGCGGCTGCGAGTAACGCGCCGAGGAAAATGCGCGCGGCCGGGCCGATCAGGCCAGCTTCGATCGAAAACTTGACGAGGAAGATGCCGCCGAGCGCGAGCGCGAGACCGCCGACCCAGACCACCCAGCGCGTGCCGAACTGTTCTTCGAAACTCGTGTCGCTTTTCGGCTTTGGCGGCGGCGTGGGACGCGGCGCGCGCGGCGGCAGCGGCGTTTCGCGAACGAAGGTCGCGTCGGCAGCGGCGGGTTGTGCCGGTGCAGGCGGCGTTCCGAACGCGGAAGGTTTTTCGCTGACGGATGGCGCAGGCGTCGCGGCGGCAGGAGCGCGCGGTTCGCGCGGCGGGCGCGGCGCAACCACGAACGGCGACTGCGCTTCGATGCCGAGCCGCTTCTCGATTTCGCGCAGCCGCAGGTCGATGTTGCGAAGCTGACCGCTATGTCCGAGCGACTTGAAGAAGGCGACGATCGCCATCACCGGCAAGGCCAGGACCAACAGCCCAAGCAGCGCCCATTCCATCGTACTTCCCCCGAAGTTCTGCCCGCTTCCGATGCTATCGCAGGGGACATGCGAAGCGAAGCCGCCTCACCCCCTTGTGAAAATCTCAAGGAAATGGAATTGCGGGCGGGAAGAACAAGAGCGGAAACCGCCGTGCAGAAGACTTTCGAACCCGATTCGCGTTGCGTCAGCAGCGTCTCGCCCTCGCCGAACGTGAGCGAGCGCGCCTGCGCGCCCGATATTTTGCTTTTGCACTACACCGGCATGCTGACAGCGGAGAGCGCGCTCCAATGGCTCTGCGATCCGATCAGCAAGGTCTCTTCGCATTACTTCGTCGACGAAGACGGCAGGATCACGCAACTCGTTCCCGAAGCGGTGCGCGGCCATCATGCCGGAGTGTCGTCGTGGGAAGGCACCACCGATATCAACTCGCGCTCGATCGGAATCGAGATCGTCAACCCGGGACACGAACACGGCTATCGCGATTTTCCCGACGAGCAGATCGAAGCGGTGGTTCATCTCTGCTTCGACATCGTCGCGCGCCATAACATTCGTCCGACGCGCGTGCTCGCGCACTCGGATGTTGCGCCGCTCCGCAAGCAGGATCCCGGCGAGAAATTTCCGTGGGAGCCGCTATACGAAGCCGGCGTCGGTCACTGGATCGCGCCGGTCGCGATCGGGGATGGCGCGCTGCTGCAGCCCGGAGATTCAGGCCCGGCGATTGCGGCGATGCAGGCAGCGCTGAAAGAATACGGTTACGGCATTGAGACGAGCGGCACCTTCGACGAATTGACGACCGCGGTGGTCACGGCGTTTCAGCGGCATTTCCGACCGGCGCTCGTCGATGGCATCGCCGACCACTCGACGCTGCGCACGCTGGAGCGCCTGCTCACTTCCCGTCCCGCCTGAAGTTCCATTTGCCATAATCTTCTTAGAGTGGCGGAACGAAGCCGGGCGCGGCGAACAGGCCCGTAAAACTTGGGCTTTCGACAGATTATGGCCCCATTTCCCGTGGCATCTCCTCAACAGAGATTACGGGGACAAGGAATCCACTCGAAATGACTCTGTTCCGACTTGCGCTGCCTGCCGCAGTGCTCGCCGCCGTCGTGGGCGCTTCCATCGCCCGCGCGGAAGACAATCCCGTTCGCCAATTTCTGAACGAAGAATTCAACAACGCCGCGACCCAGGCGCCGCAGGAGCAGGAAAATGCGCCTCCCGCCGCGCAGGTCGCAAACGTCAGCGCAGACCAGCAGACGAAAACCAAGGCTGACGCCAATCCCTGGGCCGGCATGACCACCGCTTCGGCGGCACCCGTCGCTGCACCGGTGCGCACGCCCGCGCCGGCCGTGGATGCGAATGTCTCCGCGATCAATCTCCTGATCGAGAAGCATGCGAGCGCGAACGGCATTCCGGCGGCCTTCGTACGCGCGGTGGTGCGCATCGAAAGCAACTACAATCCGCGCGCCACCGGCAGCCACCGCGAAGTCGGGCTGATGCAGATCAAGTATGAAACCGCGCGCGGCATCGGTTACACCGGCACCCGCGAGCAGCTCTACGATCCCGATACCAACCTGCAATGGGGCACCAAGTATCTCGCCATGAGCTGGAAGCTCGGCGGCTCCACGACCTGCGGCGCGGTGATGAAGTACCAGGGCGGTCACGCGGTCACCCGCATGAGCCCGGCCGCCAACGCCTATTGCGCCAAGGTGAAGGCGCACATGGCTTCCGCAAATTAAGCATCGACAGGTTTTGATTTACGATGCTGCGGCGCGGACGGAGACGTCCGCGCCATTTTTCTTGACCGATCGGCACCTGGCGCCCATGTAACTTCCGTCAGTCGGCCGGGCAGCCGCGTCGCTTTACGCGCCGAGGAAAGTCCGGGCTCCACGGAGAAGCGGTGCCGGATAACGTCCGGCGGGGGGCGACCCCAGGGAAAGTGTCACAGAGAACAAACCGCCTTTGGTCTTCGGGCCGAAGGTAAGGGTGAAAAGGTGCGGTAAGAGCGCACCGCGCCGCTGGCAACAGCGGCGGCACGGCAAACCCCACCGGGAGCAAAGCCAAATAGGGATGACGCGGCGCGAGCCGGTTCTCTCCGGACCAGTCATCCGGGTTGGCTGCTTGAGGCGTCCGGCAACGGGCGTCCCAGAGGAATGGCTGCCGCGCAGGGGCGACCCCGCCATACAGAACCCGGCTTACAGGCCGGCTGATGACTTGATGAGGAGGCCCGGCGGGACGACCGCCGGGCCTTCGCCATTACAGATCGCCGAAAATTTCACGGTGGTCAGTTACCTTTTGCACAGGCAATTTCTCAGGAACAACCCACAGGGCTTAGGGGTTTAGACGCAGCCTTAGACTTTCGGATGATTTTTCCGCTTCCCTCGGGAGCCGCCGGCTGGCAGCCTTGGGGGCAAGCTCAACCAAAGGGGAGACTTCACATGTATCTCGCCCGCCGGATTGACGTCCTCGCCATCTGCGCTGCGTTTGCATTCGTAGGGGCGATCCTGCTCGGAATGATCTGAGCGCCAATTTCAGTTTCACAGGATATGGCGCCGGGAAGCGAAGGCTTTCCGGCGTTTTCTGTTTCGATCTTAAACACAATCAATGGATGTATTCACCAGTCGATACAATTTACGGTGACTTAGCGCGATTTCCAGCTACTCTACCCAGAGATGTGGCGATGATACGCGCAACCAAAGCGCTAGTAGGAGTAAATCGGATGAAACGCCTCGTTCTGTGCACCGCCGCGGCCCTCGTGATCGCAGCCTCGCCTGCCCTCGCCGGCGGCAAGGGCCATGGCTACGGCTCCACCCAATCGGTCAATGCGAACGTGAATGTTGCGACCGGCAAGGGCGGCCTGCTCGGCGCGGTCCTCGGCACGCTCCGCGGCCATAACGGCCTGAACGTGAACGCCAACCTGACCACCGGGAAGGGCGGCATTCTCGGCACGATCCTGGGCGGTCGCTAAATCCCGACAGACCGCCACGGGGCTGCCGGCGCCTCTCGTCCCTCCCCCACGCGACCGGCAGTAAAGTTGGAACGCCAATCCCCGGCGCTCCGGCGGGCGGAGCGTCCATTACGCTCCGCCCGCAACTCATTTCTTCGGCGGCGCGGCAAAACGCGTCGTAAGCGAAAGCGACGCGATCACGCCGTCCGCTTTGTCACCGGTAAACAGCGTGGCTTTGGCAAAGCCGAGCTGGCCCGCGAGCGAAATGTCTTCGAGAATCCCGCGCGTGAACTCGACGCCCGCGATTTCCGTGCGCGAGAACAGCGGCGTGTCCCAATATTTGCGCTCGAGCGAACGCAGGAATACGCCCGCATTCGTTTTCGGCGCGATGTCGTAGCCGAGCTTCGCCTGCACCGTCGTGTTGATCGTCACCGGCGAAACCGGAAAGGTCGTGTCCTCGGCCGCGCGCGACGCGGAAATTTCTCCGCTCCAGCCTTGCCACCTGGCAGCCACTGAAAGTTCGAACAGCAGTGCCTCGACGTCGGTGAAGAATTCTTCCCCCGAATGCACGCGCAGGAAGGAAACCGCGCCTGACGCCGAAAAGTTTTCCGCGTTGAATTTCGCGAACACGCCCGGCTGCACGCGATCGTTGTTACGGTGGAAGCCGAACAGATCCGGCTCCGCCTCGTATCGCGTGCGCGAAAGCGCGATCTGCGCGCCCAACTCAACCTTGTCTTTGACGTAGGCGATGCCGGGCGTGATCGTGCCGCGCAAATAACGCATCGGTTCGGGGAGAAAATTACCGAGCAGAATATTGGCTTCATTCAGCGACGCAAGGCGCAGGTCGCCAGCGACAAAGGGCCGGAGCGCACCGCCCATCCATTGCACATGCACGCGCTGGTTCACGAAGTCGCTTTTCGTGTCGTAGTTGGAAAAATGCACGAGCGTTGTCGTCGCATCGAACGAAATGTCGTTCTGATTTTTATTCGCGAGCCGCAGCCGCAACCGGTAATTCTGGATCGGTTCGAAGTCCCGCTCGCGATAGCGCGTCAGCGCCGCTTCGCCGGTCGCGCCCGTGACCCATTCGCCGTTATCGCGGCCATAGACTGCGGCCGCTTCCCACGCCGCGAGCGCGGAGCCTTTTCCGTTCGGCGTGAGCAGCGGATTGCTGTCATAGCCGCCGCGCAGGCGAAAGCTCGCAGCGAACTCTTCCGCGGCACTCGCGGGCAAAACACCGAATACGAAACAGAAAACGCAAAACCACGCACGCATGTGCGCGAGCAATAAGGGGTTAACGATAACCGCGGCTGAAGAAAAATCTTAAGCGAGATTTATTCGGCGGCTTCTCTTGGAATCTTGGCCGGATCGTAGGACAGGAGCGGTGCGAGCCAGCGCTCGGCTTCCTGCACGGTCCAGCCCTTGCGCGCGGCATAATCCTCGACCTGATCCCGGTCGATACGGCCGACGCCGAAATAGGCGCTCTCCGGGTGCGAGAAATAGAGACCGGAAACGGCCGCCCCCGGCCACATCGCATAAGACTCGGTGAGCTGCACGCTGGTCGCTTGGGTCGCATCCAACAGCTCGAACAGCGTCGCTTTCTCCGTGTGATCGGGCTGCGCGGGATAGCCGGGCGCCGGACGGATGCCGCGATATTTTTCGAGGATGAGATCCTCGCTGGTAAGCGCTTCGTCCGGCTCGTAGGCCCAGAATTCCTTGCGCACGCGCTGGTGCATGCGCTCGGCAAAAGCCTCGGCCAAGCGGTCCGCAAGCGCCTTCACGAGGATTGCGGAATAGTCATCGTTCTTCTTCTTGAATTCGTCGGCCTTCTCGTCTTCGCCGATACCAGAGGTCACGACGAAGCCGCCCATGTAATCCGGGATTTTCGTCTCGCTAGGCGCCACGAAATCGGAGAGCGCGATGTTCGCGCGCTCGTCGCGCTTCGGCATCTGCTGACGCAGCGTATGAAGCGTTGCGAGCTTCTCTTTGCGCGTGTCGTCTTTATAGAGAACGATATCGTCGCCTTCCGCATTCGCGGGCCAGAAGCCGATCACCGCACGCGCCTCGAACCACTTCTCTTTCACGATGCGATCGAGCAGCGCGGTCGCGTCCTTATAAAGCGTGCGCGCGGCCTCGCCCTGTTTCGGGTCGTCGAGGATTTGCGGAAACCGCCCGGTCAACTCCCACGATTGGAAAAACGGCGTCCAGTCGATCAAAGGCACAAGTTCGGCGAGATCGTATTGCAAGAATTCCTTCGTGCCGAGGAACTTGGGCTTCGCGGTCTTGCCCTCGAATTCAAGCCTAAGCTTGTTCTTGCGCGCGTCCTCGATCGCGATGCGGCGCTGTTCCTGCGAGCCGCGCGCATGGGCTTCGGCGACCTTTTCGTATTCCTTACGCACGGCGTCGAGTTCGACAACGCGCGAATCCGGATTCATGAGCTTCGACACCACACCGACCGCGCGGCTGGCATCCAGCACATGCACCGCCTGGCTGCGGCGGTAATTCGGGGAAATCTTCACCGCGGTATGCACGCGGCTCGTGGTCGCGCCGCCGATCAGAAGCGGCAGGTCGAAGCCTTCGCGCTCGAGTTCGCTTGCGACATGCGCCATCTCGTCGAGCGAAGGCGTGATCAGACCCGACAGCCCGATGATGTTGCAATTCTCTTTCTTCGCGGTTTCGAGAATTTTCGCGGCCGGCACCATGACGCCGAGATCGACGATCTCATAGTTGTTGCACTGGAGCACGACGCCGACGATGTTCTTGCCGATGTCGTGCACGTCGCCCTTCACGGTCGCGAGCAGGATTTTTCCGTTCGACTTCGCGGTCTCGCCCGATCGCCGCTTTTCTTCTTCCATGAACGGCATCAGATAGGCGACCGCCTGCTTCATGACGCGCGCGGACTTCACCACCTGCGGCAGGAACATCTTGCCGGCACCGAAGAGGTCCCCGACCACGTTCATGCCCGCCATCAGCGGACCTTCGATCACGTCGAGCGGCTTCGCCGCGTTCTTCCGCGTCTCCTCCGTGTCCTCGATGATGAAATCGGTGATGCCGTTGACGAGCGCGTGTGCGAGACGCTTTTCGACCTCCCAAGAGCGCCACGCGAGATCGGCTTCCTTCTTTGCGCCGCTGCCGCCGGATTTGAATTTTTCGGCAAGCGCGAGCAATCGCTCGGTCGCGTCCTCGCGGCGGTTCAGCACCACGTCTTCGCAGGCTTCTCGCAATTCCGGGGCAAGATCGTCGTAGATCGCAAGTTGCCCCGCGTTGACGATGCCCATGTCCATGCCGGCTTTGATCGCGTGGTAGAGAAAAACGGCGTGCATCGCCTGCCGCACCGGCTCGTTGCCGCGGAACGAGAACGAAAGGTTCGAAACGCCGCCCGAGATATGCGCGTGCGGTAATTTTTGCCGGATGATGCGCGCCGCATCGATGAAGGCAGTGCCGTAGCCCGCGTGTTCCTCGATGCCGGTCGCGACCGCGAAGATGTTCGGATCGAAAATGATGTCTTCCGGCGGAAATCCGACTTCGTCGACGAGAATCTTGTAGGCGCGCGTGCAGATATCGACCTTGCGTTCGACGGTGTCGGCCTGACCCTGCTCGTCGAACGCCATCACCACGACCGCCGCGCCATAGCGGCGCACGAGCCTCGCATGATGACGGAAGGCGTCCTCGCCTTCCTTCATCGAGATTGAATTGACGATGCCCTTGCCCTGCACGCATTTCAGGCCCGCCTCGATCACCGACCACTTCGACGAGTCGACCATGACCGGCACTTTGGCGATGTCGGGCTCGGATGCGATCAGGTTCAGGAATTCGACCATCACCTTTTCGGAATCGAGCAGGCCCTCGTCCATGTTGACGTCGATGACCTGCGCGCCGTTTTCGACCTGCTCGCGCGCCACCGCGAGCGCTTCGTCGTATTTGCCTTCGGTGATGAGCTTGCGGAATTTCGCCGAACCCGTGACGTTGGTGCGCTCGCCGACGTTCACGAATGGGATTTCCGGCGTCAGCTCGAATGGCTCAAGGCCGGAGAGCTTCAGCCGCGCTGGAAGCTCGGGAATCGCGCGCGGCTTCTTGTTCGCCGTCACCGTGCAGATTGCACGGATATGGTCCGGCGTGGTTCCGCAGCAGCCGCCGACGATATTCACGAGACCGCTCGCGGCGAACTCGCCCAGCATCTCCGACATATATTCCGGGCTTTCGTCATAAAGCCCGAACTCGTTCGGCAGGCCCGCATTCGGATAAGCACAGACCAGCGTGTCCGCGACCCTGGAAATTTCCGCGATATGCGCGCGCATCTCCTTGGCGCCGAGCGCGCAGTTGAGACCCACCGAAAACGGTCGCGCATGCGAGACCGAATTCCAGAACGCAGTCGGCGTCTGGCCGGAAAGCGTGCGGCCCGAACGATCCGTGATCGTGCCGGAGATCATCACCGGCAGCCGGTCGCCGCGCTCGTCGAACAGTTTCTCGACCGCGAAGATCGCAGCCTTCGCGTTCAGGGTGTCGAAAATCGTTTCGATCAGGATGATGTCCGCGCCGCCCTCGACCAGCGCTTTCGCCTGTTCGTAATAGGCCTCGGCCAGTTCGTCGAACGAGGTGGCACGAAAACCCGGATTGGAAACGTCGGGCGAAATCGAAGCCGTGCGGTTGGTGGGGCCGAGCGCGCCCGCGACATAGCGCTTGCGCCCGTCTTCCTTCTCCATGAGCACCGCGGCTTCTTTCGCGAGCCTCGCCCCTTCGAAATTGAGATCGTACACGAGGTCTTCCATGCCGTAGTCGGCCTGCGCGATGCGCGTGGAAGAAAACGTGTTGGTCGAGCAGATGTCGGCACCCGCGCGGAAATAGGCGAGCGAGATATCGCGGATCGCATCGGGCTTGGAGAGATTGAGCAGATCGTTGTTGCCGCGCACTTCACGGTTCCAGGCGTCGAACCGCGCGCCGCGATAGCCGGCCTCGTCGAGGTTCAGCGCCTGAATCATGGTGCCCCACGCGCCGTCGAGCACGAGGATGCGATCCTTCGCGAGCCTGCGAAGCTCTTTTTCCGCCGCCGATACCTGAAACTTCGCTTCACTCATTACTTGATTCCAATTATGCGGCGGCCGCGTTCGCATCGGGGCGAATGCCGAGCAGATGACAGATCGCGAACACGAGTTCGGAGCGGTTCAGCGTGTAGAAGTGGAATTCGTTGACGCCGCGCTGGCGCAGGTCGTTGACCTGCTCGGCGGCGACGGTTGCCGCGACCAGCCTGCGCGTCTCGGCATCGTTTTCGAGACCCGCGAAGCGATCGGCCAGCGCCTGCGGCACATGCGCTCCGCAGACTTCCGCGAATTTCTTCACCTGCGCGAAATTCAGCACCGGAATGATGCCGGGCACGATCGGAATATCGATGCCCTTCGCACGCACACGGTCGAGATAGCGGAAGTAGAGATCGTTGCCGAAGAAGAACTGTGTGATCGCCCGCGTCGCGCCGGCATCGACCTTGCGCTTGAGTAACTCGATTTCCGCGTCGGCACTGGCGCTGTCCGGATGCTTCTCGGGATAGGCGGAAACCGAAACCTCGAAATTGCCGATCTTGCGGATGCCTTCGATCAATTCGGGGCTGCCTTCATAGCCTCCCGGATGCGGCTCGTATTTCGTACCGGCGCCCGTCGCCGGGTCGCCGCGCAGCGCCACGATGTGGCGCACGCCGAGATTCCAATAGTCGCGCACGACTTCATCGGTCTCTGCTTTCGTCGCGCCGACGCAGGTCAGATGCGCCGCCGGCGTCAGCGAAGTCTCGCGCAGCATGCGCGCGATCGTGCCGTGGGTGCGCTCGCGCGTGGAACCGCCCGCGCCATAGGTGACGGAGACAAAGCGGGGTTTGAGCGGTGCGAGCCGCGCGATCGACGCCCATAGCGTCTTTTCCATTTCCGGCGTCTTCGGCGGAAAGAACTCGAACGAGACCTGAATATCGTTACCCATTACGCAACTTCCCTTCCCTCGCCCGCGAGCAAAATTCGCGGGTCGCGCGCGACCCAGACCGAAACCGTGAGCGCGCTTTCGCTTTTCTTTTCCGGCGCGAGCGCGCGGTGCCGGTCGAATTCCAGCCCCGCGTCTTTGAGCCATTGCTCAACCGCGTCCGGCGCGAAGCCGAGACGGCGATGCGCATGTTCGTCGCGCAGAAATTCGAGCTGATGCGGGGCGAAATCGACCACGACCAGGCGCCCCGACGGGCGCAACACACGCGCGGCTTCGCGCAATGCGCGCGCGCCGTCTTCGAGATAATGCAGCACCTGATGCATCACGATCGCGTCGAAGGAGTCGCGCGGGAACGGCAGATTGTAGAGATCGCCCTGCCGCACCGAGCAGTTCTTCAGACCCGCCTTGTCGAGATTGGCGCGCGCGAATTGCAACATTTCGGGGTTGAGATCGATGCCGACGCCGCGCGAAATCTCCGCGCCGAAGAGCTCGAGAATGCGGCCCGTGCCGGTGCCGAGATCGAGCAGCGCGTCGATCCGCTTTCCCGCGAGCGCTTCGCGCACCGCCGCTTCAACCGCAGCTTCCGAAACATGCAGCTTGCGCAGTTCGTCCCAGCGCGCGGCATGTTTACGGAAATAGTTTTGCGCCGATTGCTGACGCGCGGCGCGCACCTGCGCGAGCCGCTCGCGGTCGCGTTCGAAAATCGGATCGGCGGGATCGGCGAGCGCGAGGATAGCGTCAGCCAGCGGCGCGCCCGCGCCTTCAGATGCACGGCGGTAAAATGCCCAGCTCGCCTCGCGGAAGCGCTCGACGATGCCGGCTTCCGCGAGCAGCCGCAGATGGCGCGAGATGCGCGGCTGCGACTGGCCGAGAATGTCGGTGAGATCGGAAACCGTGAGTTCTGCCTGGTCGAGCAGCGCAAGCAAACGCAGCCGCGTGTCCTCGGCCGCGGCCTTCAGGCCGCCGAGCAGCGCATCGAAGTTGGACGGCACCTTCTTGCGAACCACGAAGAAATCCTTCCGGCAGGGGCAGACGCCCATTGCCCATCATATAAGGATATCTTTATGTGATTAAACAACTGCTTGCAAGGCGCCGCCATGAAAACCCTGTAAACGTCGATAAAGGCAGTATTTTCAGCCTCGCGGGGCTCTTCTAAGGTCGTGCCATGAGCCTCGTCGCGACCCAGCCGATTCCCCGAGCCGCGGCAGCGCTGCCGCCGAAGATCCGCGATCTTCGGCTCGATTTTTTCCGCGGGCTCGCGCTCTGGCTGATCTTTTTGGATCACGTGCCATCCAATGTGGTTGCGTGGCTCACGCTCCGGAATTTCGGTTTTTCCGACGCCGCCGAGATGTTCGTCTTTATCTCGGGCTATACCGCCGCTTTCGTCTATGGCCGCGTGATGCTCGATCGCGGCTTCGTCGTCGCCTCGTCCCGCATCTGGAAGCGCGCCTGGCAGATCTACGTCGCGTTCGTTTTCCTGTTCATGATCTATCTGGCGCAGATTTCCTGGGTCGCCAGCCGCTTCGAAAACCCGCTCTACATCGAGGAAATGAACCTGCTTCATTTCCTGCAGCGGCCGGAAATCGTGATCGTCGAAGCGCTGCTGCTCCGTTTCCTGCCTGCGAACGTAGACGTTCTACCGCTCTACATCGTGCTGATGATCGGCTTTCCCTTCGTGGTCTGGATCCTGCTCCGCGCGCCTTTGGTCGGGCTCGCGCTGTCCTTCGCGCTCTATGTGGCGGCTTACCTCAACAGCTGGAATCTGCCGAACTATCCCGGCGGCCGCTGGTTCTTCAGTCCTTTTGCCTGGCAGTTCCTGTTCGTAATCGGGGCCTGGTGCGCGCTAGGCGGTTCGCAAAAAATTTCCGGCCTGATCCGCTCAAAGCCCTTCGTTATACTGGGTGGGCTCTACCTCCTGCTCGCATTGGCAATGCAGGGGATTACCAACATCGATGCCAATTTCCGGCTCAACCTCCAGTTCCCAAACTGGCTGCTGATCTTCCCGCTGGACAAGACCCACCTATCTCCGCTGCGGCTGATCCACTTCCTGGTCCTGACCGCGATGGTCGTCCGGTTCGTGCCTCCGGATGCCCAATTTCTGCGCAGCCGCTGGGCACAACCCCTGATTTTGTGCGGCCAGCATTCCCTCGAAATCTTCTGTTTGGGGGTCTTTTTGTCGTTTTCCGCACATTTTCTGCTCGTGGAGATCTCGAGCCGCATCCCCATGCAGGTGCTGGTTAGCCTTGGTGGAGTATTCATCATGATTGCCCTTGCAGGCGTCATGACGTGGTATAAGAACGTGCAAAAAGGTCAGGCACCCAAGAACCTGACGGCCTAATTTCGTACCGGACATGCCCTAGGGGGGCATATGCAGGCCAAGGCTATCGGGGCGGTGCTATTTCCGCTCCTTTTCCTTTCTGGAATGGCCGCCGCGCAGGAGCAACGCTGCGCGGCCCCGGATTATTATGCCCAGCCCTATTACAAGGCCACCAAAGCCGCACTTACCCTGCGTTCATCCAAAGCGCTCGACATCCTGATTGTCTCGAGCCTGCCCGCGCAGACCCGTTCCGGCGACAAGTTGCGTTCCTATCCGTCGTTTCTCGAAAACGCCCTGAAGGAACGCCTGCCGAACTACGCAATCCACGTCTCGATCCATAACGAGCCGCGCAAATCGGCGCCCGAAATTGTCGCTGGCCTTCCGAAGGCGATTGAAAAATACAAGCCAGCGCTCGTGGTCTGGCAGACCGGCACCGTCGAGGCGCTGAACGGCATGGACCCGGACACTTACGAACAGGCTCTCGAGCGCGCAATCGAACTGATCCGCGAAGCCGGCGCCGACGTGATCCTCGTCAATCCACAATTCAGTCCGCGCCTCGCGCTCGTCAGCAATTCCGGCGCGCTGAACGACCGCATCCGCCGCGTCGCGGCCTATGCCGACGTGCCGTTGTTCAACCGCTACGGCATCATGCGCTACTGGAACGAGAACGACGCGTTCGACTTCACGGCGCTCAAGAACGACGGCACCTATGAAGTGGTGCACCGTTGCCTCGGCCACCTGCTCGCGGAATTCGTGTCCCGCGCGGCATCCTTCTCGGAGATTGCGAAGCTTCCAAAATGAAAACACGCAATCTCCTGATCGCGGCGGGCGCAATCCTCTGCCTCGCGCCCGCGGCCCGCGCCCAAACTGCGTCCCCGGCCTGCGCTCCCGGCGCCGAATATACGCGCCTGTCCGGCCCGCTCGCCCGTGTCGCTGAGCGCATCGCCAAGCGCGAGCCGGTGACGATCGTCGCTATGGGCTCGTCTTCGACCGCCGGCGTCGGCGCGTCCACGATCGAGCACAATTATCCGAGCCAGTTAGAGAAGCGTCTGAAGGCGCGTTTCCCCGGCGTGCAATTCCGCGTCATCAACCGCGGCATGAGCGGAGCCGTGGATCGCGAGATGCTCGCGCGGTTCGAGGAAGATGTGCATGCCGCCAAGCCCGACCTCGTGCTCTGGCAGGTCGGCACCAATGCGCTGCTGAACTACGACGGCATCAAGGATCAGGGCGACGTTATGCGCGAGGGCCTGCGCCGCCTGCGTGCGATCGGCGCCGATGTCGTGCTGATCGATCCGCAATATTCGCCGAAGGTGTTGAAAGACCCCGACGCCGAGCCGATGGTCGAATTGATCCAGACCATCGCGCGCGAGGAAGGCGTGCCGGTTTTCCATCGGTGGGCGCAGATGCGCGACTGGAAGGAAGTGCGGCACATTCCGTTCGAGGCGTTCCTGTCGAAGGACCTCTTCCACATGAACGACTGGAGCTATGCCTGCTGGGCGGAAGCGCTTTCCGGCGCGATCTCCTGGTCGGCGACGCAGGGCGGCTTCCAGTTCGCCGCGCAGCACCCGCTCCGCCCGTAGTCTTCCGCGCTATTTCTTTTCCGGTTGCAGGATGAAGCACGTAGTCGTGGCGTGTGCGTAAAGCTTGCCGTCGCCGCCGACCAGACGGCCTTCCGCGATCGCGGTGCGCGCGCCGCTATGCACGATCTTGCCTTCGGCGCGGAGCCGGCCGGTTTTCGCGCTCACGCCGCGTACGAAGTTGAGTTTGATTTCGAGCGTCGTGTAGCCGGTGCCGGCCGGCAACGTGGTCTGCACCGCACAACTCATCGCGGAATCCATCAAGGTCAGCGCGACGCCGCCATGCACGCTGCCGATCGGATTGTAGTGAAATTCCTTCGGCTCGATCTCGAACACCACGAAGCCCGGCTCCACCTCGGTAAGTTCGTAATCAAGCGTGTCGGTGATCGGCGGGTTGGGAATCTCGCCGTCGCGAATCTTCCGCAGAAAATCCAGCCCCGGCATGGTGAGCACGAGACCCGCGCTTTCCTTCGGATCTTTCCAGCTGAAGGTCCGGGTTCTTTCGCTCGATGCCGCCTTCGCGTCCATGACGCCTCTCCCGCAATCCTGTTGACAAATGCGTATATACACTCATTATGCGCGCATATACACCTTTGTCCAGAGCAAGCATGGCTGGCAAACGAACGGATATTCACCGCTGTGCCTGTACGATCCTCCGCCAAGCGGCACGGGTCGCCACCCAGCATTTCGACAAGACGCTTGCGACCAGCGGGCTGCGCATATCGCAGCTCTCGGTCCTGACCACGCTACGTTATGTCGGACCGAAGACCATCAACGAACTCGCGGAAATCATGGTGCTGGATCGCACCACGCTCGGGCGTAACCTGCGTCCGCTTCAGCGCGACGGCTATATCGCGGTCGAGGCGGGCCAGGATGATCGCCGCACTAAAAAATTGGTGCTGACGAAGAAAGGCGAAAAAGCCGCCGTCAAAGCCATGGATAGCTGGGGCGACGCACAGACCAGTTTCGAGCAGGCGATCGGCCTCGACAACGCGATCGCGCTCGCAAAACTGCTGCGGCAGGTCGTGAAGGCGGATTACGCAAAATAAAACTAGTCCGGGAGAAACATGAGCAAGCTGCAGATCATCGGCACGTCGCTGTCGAACTTCGTACGAACCGCGCGCATGGCCGCGCGCGAGAAGGGTGTCGAATACGAACTGTTGGAGGTCATGCCGCGTAGCGACGCAGCAAATCAGATCCATCCCGGCGGTATGATTCCGGGGATGAAGCACGGAGATCGTACGTTATTCGAGTCGCGCGCGATCACCCGCTACATCGACGAGGCGTTCGACGGCCCGCCGCTAATGCCGCGCGATCCCTGGAAGGCGGCACAGGCAGAGCAATGGCTCGCTTATGTTGCGACCTCCGTGGACAAAGCCGTTATCCGCGAGCTGGTGCATGCTTATTTCTTCTCGCGCAAACCGGATAAATCCCCCGACCGCGAAATCGTCGACCGCGCCGCAAAGCGCGTCGCGCGGCAATTCGCAACGCTCGGCAAGGCCGTCGAACGGACCGGCTACCTGAGCGGCGACAACTTCGGCCTCGCCGACATGTACGCGATGCCGATCATCAGTCAGTCGCGCGTGACGCCGGAAGGCAAAGAGGCGATGGCGAACGCTCCTTCTCTCCTCGCCTATTACGAGAAGCACAAAATGCGGCCAAGCTTCGCCGACACCGCGCCGCCGAGAGGAAAATAGCTCGCGACAAAAAAAGCCCCGGAAAACCCGGGGCTTTTCTGTCAGCGCGTGAACTTCTTGTATTTGATCCGGTGCGGGATGTCCGCCGCGGCTCCCAGCCTGCGCTTCTTGTCCGCCTCGTAATCCTGGAAGTTGCCTTCGAACCACTCGACATGGCTGTCGCCCTCGAAGGCGAGCATGTGGGTCGCGATGCGGTCGAGGAAGAAGCGATCGTGGCTGATGATGACGGCGCAGCCCGCGAAATTCTCAAGCGCCTCTTCGAGCGCGCGCAACGTATCGACGTCGAGATCGTTGGTCGGTTCGTCGAGCAGCAGCACGTTCGCATGCGAGCGCAACATTTTCGCAAGATGCACGCGGTTGCGTTCGCCGCCCGACAGCGATCCGACCTTCTTCTGCTGGTCGCCGCCCTTGAAGTTAAAGGCGGAAACATAAGCGCGGCTGTGCATTTCCTTCGCGCCGAGCTTGATGATCTCGTCGCCTCCGGAGATTTCTTCCCAGACGTTCTTGTTGCCGTCGAGCGAATCGCGGCTCTGGTCGACATAGCCGAGCTTCACGCTATCGCCGATCTTCAGCTCCCCGTTGTCCGGCTTCTCCTGTCCCGTAATCATACGGAACAATGTGGTCTTGCCCGCGCCGTTCGGTCCGATGACGCCGACGATACCTCCGGGCGGAAGCTTGAAGTTCAGGTTCTCGATCAAGAGTTGATCGCCGAAGCCTTTGGTGAGCCCTTCGGCATCGACCACGTTCTGGCCGAGCCGTTCGGCGACCGGAATGATGATCTGCGCGGTCTGCGGCGCCTTGTCGTTCTGCTTCGCGACCAGTTCGTCGTAGCGCTGGAAACGCGCCTTGCTTTTGGCCTGGCGGGCTTTCGGCGAGGACTGGATCCACTCGCGCTCGCGCTCGATCGCGCGCTGGCGCGCTTCTTCTTCGCGCCCTTCCTGTTCGAGCCGCTTCTGCTTCTGCACAAGCCACGACGAGTAATTGCCCTCGTAGGGAATGCCCCGGCCGCGGTCGAGCTCGAGAATCCAGCCAGTGACGTTGTCGAGGAAGTAGCGGTCGTGGGTGACGATCAGCACCGCGCCCTTGAAGTTGCGCAGATACTCTTCGAGCCACGAGACCGTCTCGGCGTCGAGATGGTTGGTCGGTTCGTCGAGCAGGAGAATGTCAGGCTCCGAGAGCAGCAACTGACAGAGCGCGACCCGTCGCTTTTCGCCGCCTGATAGATTATTCACGTCCGCGTTGTCGTCGGGGCAGCGCAGCGCATCCATCGCAAGATCGACCTGCGCGTCGAGATCCCAGAGGTTCTTGGCCTCGATCTCGTCCTGCAGCTTCGCCATTTCGTCGGCGGTCTCGTCGGAATAGTTCGCCGCGAGTTCGTTGTAACGGTCGAGGAGCGCCTGCTTTTCCGCGACCCCAAGCATCACGTTCTGCCGCACGTTCTTGGAAGGGTCGAGCTGCGGCTCTTGCGGCAGATAACCGACCTTCGCACCTTCGGCGGCAAAGGCTTCGCCCGTAAAATCCTTGTCGGTCCCCGCCATGATGCGCATGAGCGTGGATTTGCCGGCGCCGTTGACGCCAAGCACGCCGATCTTCGCGGTCGGAAAAAACGAAAGATGGACGTTGTCGAGGACCTTTTTCCCGCCGGGATAGGCCTTCGACAGCCCGATCATCTGATAGACATATTGCCAGGACGCCATGCGTAGCCAGCGCTCCGTGATAAAAATCGTGGGAGAGTTCGGCGGCTATGTAGCGTTCGCAGGTGGCTTCGGCAAGGTTGCCCGGCGGGATCTAGTCCTCGCGCGCGTGCATCGCGCGGATTTGCGGGGTCGCACCGGCGGCACGAGGCGCTCTCTTGCCGTTGACGCCCTTCGTCAGAAGCTTGCGGTAGAGCGCGACATAGTCCTCGGCCATGCGGGAAACCGTAAAGCGCTGTTCGAAGGTGCGGCGTACCGCCCTCCGGTCGATCGCGATCAGTTCGGGAAACGCCTGTACCGCCTCCGGCACCGAGCCCACGATCACACCGCTTTTGCCCTCGTCGATCACCTCCGGCACCGAGCCTTCGTTGAACGCGAGCACCGGCGTGCCGCAGGCCATCGCTTCGATCATGACGAGGCCGAACGGCTCCGGCCAGTCGATGGGGAACAGGAGTGCTGCGGCATTCCCGAGAAAGTCCTGCTTCTCGCGTTCGCCGATCTCGCCGATGAATTCGACGCCCTCACCCTTCAGTAGAGGCGCGATTTTCTGGTCGAAATATTCCTGATCGACCGCATCGACTTTCGCCGCCATTTTTAGCGGGATGCGCAGCTTGCGCGCGATTTCGATAGCGCGATCCGGCCGCTTGTCCGGCGCCATGCGGCCCAGAAATGCGAGATAGCCGCCACGCGGCTTATAGTTCGGTTCGAAAAGATTTTCCGGCAAGCCGTGCAGCACGGTACCCGCGACATTGCGGCTGCGGATGAAACTCGCCTGCGAATCCGAAATCGTCGCAAGCGGCATATCCGGGAACGCGCGGTGCAGCGGTTGCAGGTCATGCGTATCTTGCCGTCCGTGCAACGTAGTCAGCGTCTTGTTCGCGATGTCACGGAACAGCGGATAATGAAAATAGTCGATATGAAAATGCAGAATATCGAACTCGTCCGCACGGCGGCGCAGCGCGTCCAGCATGACAAAATAATACGGGTTGGTTTCCTTCACCCGCGGATCCAGCCGCAACGCCTTCGGGCAGAACGCCTCCAGCGTCGCGTCGGTGACGGAATCCCCACTCGCGAACAGCGTTACATCGTGCCCCTGACGCACGAGTTCTTCCGTGAGCCACGACACCATGCGTTCGGTTCCACCATAAAGTTTCGGCGGTGTGCTTTCGATTAGTGGACTGATCTGCGCGATTTTCATTTTGTTGTTCCTGCGTTGCGGTGCAACATCGAAGGAGCAACGAAGTGCGCGCGTGAATGTTCCGGATTTATCTGCGCGAACAAGCGGCGCGAGTTGATGCGAAAATGCGCAGCGTCACGTTGCTGCCGCAAACGAGACGCCGGTGTTCAATATAGATCGGTTGAAATTATTTGCAGTCTTCCGCGCGTAACGCGTAGCCGATAACGCGATTCTGTCGCAGATCGCCGTATCGGCGCGAAGGAAGCAATTCTTCGTCGGCCCATGTCGCGCTTTCGGAAGGAACATAGCTTCCAACCACCGGTGACGATGCGTAGCGCTCGGCGCGCTCGAGATCGCCGCCTTTGGTAGGCGCGCCTTGCGGCACCTGCGGCGGTGACACCGAGTCATTGTCGGGCGTCAGCGCAGGCTGCGGGCGCAGGCTGCGTTCCTGCGCCGGCTGCTGGACGGGCTGTTGCTTCGGCTGCTCTGGCACCGGCCGCTGCTGTTCGGCTTTCGGCTTGGCGGCAATGAAAGTTTGCACCTTGCCGGTCGCATAAAGCGCGACCGCTGCCGCGATTAAACAGAGCGCAAGACCGAGCAACAGCTTGGTCGGCGACCAGCGGCCGGAACGCGCGGCCTCGCTGATCTTGCCCGCGGGCTCCTGCTTCGCCGGAATGGCCGCGGTCTTCGGCGCAACCGGCGCGGTCTTGGCGCTTTCCTTCTCGCTTACGGACACGGGCGCGGCCTTCGCGGGTTGCACGCCGTCGGCCTGCGCGACGATCAGGGTTGCGTTGTCCTGATAGTTGCGGTTACCGCCGATGCCGTCGACCGCCTTGATCAAGCCATCCGCGATCGCGCCGACGCCGCGCGGCAGAAGCTCGCGCACGAAATTCTGGATCTGCACCATGGTGAGCGTCTCGAGGCCGTCGCTCGAGAAAATCAGGACGTCGCCGGGCAAAATCTTTCGGCTCGCGACCTGCGGCATGTGGCCGAAATCTTCGAGCGAACGGCCGAGCACCGCGATGGTGATGGAGTCGCGGCCCTTTCTCGTCATCACGTCGCGCCATAGCGCGCGATCGTCCGAGCCGAGCGCTTCGCGGTCCGCGATCTCCATGTAGGAGTGATCGAAGTTCACGCGATGCAATTCGCCTTCGCGATAGCGCAGGATCAGCGAGTCGCCGATGCTGACGAAGGAAAGCGTGTCACCATCAACGACGCCCGCGACAAGCGTCGCGCCCATATCCTTGAGGCCCGGTTCCTTCGCCTGCGCGTCCGCCACCGCCTGGTTCGCAGCGCCGAGCGAAGTCTTCAGCCGCTCTTCGGTGCCGCCGCCGCCGGCGAAGTAGGTCTTGACGAACGTATCCGCTGTGACTGCGCTTGCGATATCGCCGCCGTAGTGACCGCCGATGCCGTCGGCCACGAGAAGCAGACCGCCGCCGGAGAGTGCGACGCCAGCGTCGCTGGCGGCGATCTCTCCCGCGTCCCCACCTTTCGCATCATAGATGCGCCAGGCGTCTTCCTGGGTGTCTTTGCTGCCGCGGATTGCGCGGGCGGCGGCCTGAAATTTCATTTCATGTCTTCCCAATTGAAGTCCGGACCGCACAGGGGCACGAAGCGCAGCTTCGTTTCCCCGATGGTCACGATATTTCCGCCCATCATCGGCATCGGCGTCAGCACCGCTTCGTCATTGAGATAGACGATATTGGCCTTGCCGCCGTGATTGATGTGAAAGGTGCGGCGCTTCGGCTCGAAGGTGATGAACGCCGCCGCTTCGCCGGAGATGGTGGCATCGCCGAAATTGATCGCGATGCGCTGGTTCGCGCCGCGGCCCACGCTGTTCATGCCGGCATGGATGCTGACGGCCTTGCCGCGCCCCGGCCCCTCGACCACCACGAGCCAGCCGACTACCGGATCGAAACCGCCGGTTTCTTTCTCCGCGCTCGGCTGTTGCGAGCCGCCGCCGTAGCCGCGGATCATGGTTGCCGACGAAGAACCGCCGCCGATTTCTTCGATCGGCATCGGCTTCGGTGCCTGTTCACGCATGGGCTCCTGCTTGCCGGCGGGCCGCACTTCCCGGATGCGGGTCGGCGCCGAAGATCCGTCGTCCTTCTTATCGTTTGCCATTTCTCTCACCCTGCTTTCCTGCGATCAGTTGCGCCAACGGCTTCCCTCGCGGGCGTCGCGAAAGAGAAAGCCATAGTTTCCGGTCCCGAGTTTAATCACATCTCCGTCAGCAATCCTGGCGGATTCGCTCGCGACGCCGTTGACGAGAATCGGGTTTGCCTCATCGCGGTAGTCTTTCGAGCGGTTCACAATCTGGAAAAAGCCGTCTTGCGTCACCGAAATCACCGCGTGATGCCGCGAAACGGTCAGTTCCTGAGCGTCCGTAACCACATCATTGTCCCGCTCCCGGCCGATGGCAATGCGGGGTTTGAACATCGCGACCGTGCCCGGCTCGCCATTGAATTCAAGCCATGCAAGCGGCGACGGCTGGCGGATGACGGTAGCAGGCGCAGGCGTGGCTGCCGGGGCTTGCACCTGTGGTTCGGCGAGCGTCGGCGGCTCGTCGGAAATGATCTTCGGCGTCGCCGCAGGCACGGGCAGCGGGTCGGGCACGCGTGCCGCACGGCGGCGCCGCGAACGCCGCCACGCGAAGCCGGAAACTAGAAAGCCGAGCAATAGAATTGCGATCCCGGCAAGGACCGCAGCTGCCCGCGAATAGTCTTCCGCGACCCATGCCAGCACGCGGCCCAGATAATCGTCCGCCGCCATGGGCGTCGTGCTGTCGTTGAGACCGCCGCCGGGATTGGCCACGCCCGGCCGCAAGACGGCGACAAAGGAAGTGGTCGCTCCCTGCGGATGGCGCAACGAAACCTGCAGCGCCGGCGGCACGCCGCGCATCTGCGCCTCGGCTTCGATAATCACCCCGGCATGGAGGCGCGCGAGAAATTCGTTGCGGTCTCGCGGCGTCAATCCCTGCCGCGGGCCCGGCGTTTCGAAGAAGAAGCCTCGCGTATCCGCGCTCAGCCGGCGCAGCGATTGCAGGTCGCGAACGCTAGAATTTTTCTCGTAATAGCCGATCGAAACGATGCGGATGTTGAGCCGGTTCGCTTCCTGCGCGACCTGATTGCTGCGATAGGCGGTGTCGTCGAACTTGCCGTCGGATGCGATCACCAGCACGCGGCGCGGTGCATCGAACTGCCCGAGCCGTTGCACGGCTTCGAGCGTGAGACGATACAACTCGGTCGTGGCATTACCCGGTCGAATGCGGTCGAGTGCGGCGGCAACCGATTTTCCGTCCTGCGTAAAGTCCTGCAGGAGCTCGAACTTGCTGTCGAACGCGGCGACTGCGACATGCTGCTTCGGCGCGATCTGGAAAAACAGCTCCGCAAGATCGCGCGTCGAGCGGCGAATGCTGTCGGCGCGCGCGGGATTGCTGCGGTCGACAAGAAGGAGGTAGGCGGTCTCGTCCTCTTCCTGCATGTAGGGCCGGAACGAGGCGGTCCAGACATTCGCGGGATTGTCGCGTTCGGTGATTTCGATTCCGGTGACTGCGATCATGTCGACGTAGCGCACGTCGCAACGGATCGCCGGGCGCGGGCCCGCGCGATTACCACGGCAGGAAACCGTGCCATCCGGCACACCGCGCAACAGCCGGATATGCTCGATCGTGGTCGCGATGTTATCGCGAACCGTGGTGGCCGGAACGAACGGACTCTGCTGTGCGGCCGCCGGTTGGATAAGACCCGCCGGAAACGCGAGCCAGGCACCTGCAATTAGTGCCAGCAGCGAGCCCCGGCGGACGCCTTTCACATTCTACCCCATTCGCCGCTCTTGAAGCGCCAGCGGATCATGAAGATCTGGATCAGACCCAGCAGTGCAATAAATGACGGGATGAAGATACAGGCGAAGTGGATCGTATAGAGCAGGTAGTTGTCGGTCGTATGCAGTTGCGACCGTGGCCGCGTGAAATCGAGCACGCCCCACCACACCAGTGCCAGCACGATGACGAACTCGATGATCGTGAAGAAAAACTGGAACGCAAAAGGCCAATCCTTCTCCCAGCGAAACTGCTGAAAGTAGAAATAGACCGGATCCAGGATCAGCCCCACGAGCAGGAGCAGCGACAGGATTTGAAACGGAAGAATGTCGTAGTGCCAGCCGAGCAGCGGCAGCGTCGGGCTGCGCGGTCCTGCGACGAACAGCGAGAACAGAAACGTGATCGGCACGCCGATCCACAGGAACAGCAGAATTCTCGTCGCCCAGCGGCCTTTTAAGGTCGGTACCATCCAATCCCCCTGAAAATTACTTTCGGCGCGTCATCGCGACGGTGCTTACGGCACCGCGTTCGTGCACCACTTGATCCATTGCGTGAACGAGCGAAGCGGCCCGAACAGCGACACGTTCGGCGCGCCGAGCACGGCGAGATGATCGACCGAACGCAGCGCGGAATATTGCATGCCGAGAAAGGTATCGACGCCGGGCTGCGGACCGCCGAGCGTAATCTGCCCCGCCGCATAGGCGCGGCCGCTGCCGTTTCTGAGTGCTGCGATCTCGAAATCCGGCGTGACAAAGATGCCGCCGATCTTTCCGCCGCCAACCCCAAGGTTTCGCGGCAATTTATAGGTCTCCGCGAGATCGCGTAGCAGCGGCGAATGCGTGATGTCTCCGATCAGACCGGTGCAATCGATCACATAATCTGCGACCACTTCCACGGCCGGCTGATCGCGCCGTGCCTTCAACTTCATTTGAATCTTGGGACCCTGATCGGTCTTGACGAGTTCAAGCGTTTCAAAATGACCGAACACCGGCTTGTACCAGCCGTCGCCTATGCCAAGCTGGATGATGTTGCGCCAGTCGCGGCGGTCGGCCGTCGTCGTACCGCCGAGTGCCTCGTAAATCTTCACGCGTTCTTCCGGCGTTGCACGCTCGGTTTCGCGCAACAGCTGGCCGCCCCAGCACGCCTTGGGCCAGTTGAACGCTTGGTTCTCGATATGATTGTAAACGTAGCGCTGCGCGCCCTTGTATTTATAGCCTTCCTTCGGCCCGATCGGATTGCGCATCTGGTGAATGATGGTGATGCCTTTGTTCTTATCGCGCGCTTCGTACAGCCGCTGAATGATACGCGAAGCGACGATGCCGCGGCCGCGCACCACGATCGACGCTGGCGCCTGCTTCGATTCGATCGTGCGATAGACCACTTCGTGATTTTCGTAGGCATTGAAGACGCGGGCTTCTTCCGGATAGCGCGCCTTGAAGGCCTGCAGGTCGTCGGTGAAGCGCGTGGCGGGATAGCCGGTCGCAATATGCAGGAATTTCCCGATCATGATGCGCTCGCGCAGGCCGCCGCGCGCCTGGTCTTCCGGCACGCGATAGGCGACGGCATAGCGCTCGTCGTTCGTTTTGCGAATCCCGACCACGCGGCCGTAAGTCAGCATGTCGCGCCAGCCGATGCGCTGCGCTTCCTTGTCGATCGATTTGAAAACCTCGCCGGAACGCGGTGTGAAAGTCTGCGCGAGCGAGGCTTCGCCGAATACCTGAAAGATGTACTTGATGCCGCCGAAGCGGAATTCCTTCAAATCTTTCCATGTCTCGCGGCTTGCGTAACCGGGAAAGCCCCAGATGTTGTCGGGGGTCGATTGCGAGTTGGAACGTAGCCGCTCGTGCGGCGGAATTTGCGAATTGCGGCACAAGCGCTGGTAATTCGCATAGGGAATGACGTCGTCGCCGATGGCGCGGATATCGCCGGTGCCGACGCCGAAGATACGCAGGTGATCGGCCCAGACAAAACTGCCGAGGCCGCCACCCACCGTGAGGTAGGTGTACTCTCCGGCAAAATACTCGCTCGACTTGATCTCGGCCGCCGAAACGATCTCGCTCTTGAAGACGTTGCGTGGAAAGCGCATTTCGCTCGGCGCATTTGGCGCGTTCAGCGCGACTTCGATCGACTGGCCGCGCGGCGCAGGCGCGGGCGACGCAGCCGTGGAGCCGGCGGCAACCGCGCGCGTCGCGTTCTCCTCGGAGACATTGACCCGCGTTTCCGCGCCGGAGGCTGTCTGCGGCACGAGATGAATTTCGAACTGCGCGATGCGGATCGGCAAGGCTCCGTCCCAGGGAGACGTATCGACTTCGGAATCGCCGATATAAGTGTGGTTGGTGCTGCCGCGGTCCGAAATCGCAATGCCGTCTTCGCGCACGACGAGCAAAGCATGACGCTTCGAGACTTCCGGCGTATCGAGCACGATCTGATTTTCGTCGAGACGGCCGATCGCGTAATCGCCGGCCTCGGGAAGCGAAATGCGTTCGACGCGCTTAAGCGGACCTTCGCCGCGCTGATAGATGTCGAGCAGAATTGGAAATTTGACCATGTCTTCGCTTCCTCAGCGCTTCTTGCGGGTAACGGTTACGCCTTCGACCAGCCGGTGCCCGCACCAGCGGCAATTGCCATGCGGATCGTAGGGATTGAGCAATTGACAGGTATGATTGTGGCACCGGCTCGCCTTCATGTCGGGTAACAAGATGTCGACCGGAACACCGCCGACATTCACGACATCGAGAGGCCGCAGTTCGACCTGCATGCCGGACTTCACCTGGGTGTGATTGTTGACGATGATCGATGACGAGGAATCCGCCGCGGACTTCACGATGCCGAGCTTGCCGCCGGCATGGATCACCGCGATCAGGTTCTCACCCTCGAGGCGCTGCCTGCCGATGATGTCCTGAAAATTGGTGCCGGACGTCATTGGCGCTTCCTCGAAGCGGATGCCGTTGCTGCTTTTCACGCACAAGAGCAGTGTTTCGCCGATCGGAAACAGCTTCTGCTCGCCGCCGATGACGATGCCCGCGTAAAAGGCGACCGGGATCGACGGGTCGCGTTTCGCCCGGGCGACCCGGAAGCGATGGCCGCGAACCTCGAAGCTATCGCCGTCGTTGAAGGCCAGCGCCTCGCCGGTCTTCATCATGCGGCCATTATAAAGAGTGCCGTTGGTACTGCGGTCGATGATCTGCAGGTGCCCGTCATTCAGTTCGATAACCGTATGGACCCGTGACACCGTCTGGTCGTTCGGCTCGTGGCCGATGCGAATGCTGTTCCCGGTACCGCGGCCAATCTTCAGCGGCAGCTTGTGACGGCCCTGTGACCGGTTACCGTCCTTGATCATTTCGACGTCGACGAAATCGTCCATGCTGTCCGCTTCGAGTTGGCCGACGGGATGCCCGTTCCCGTTCGGCAGGGTTATTGCGCGCGGCCTTGTGCCGGGAAGAGAGATAGATCGCGGGAAAGAATAGTCGCCGTTTCGAGGCGAAGGCAACGGTGCCCCGCGCTCGTCACAGGCAAAAAGACCAAGTCCCGTGAAGAACTTAGCCCGCTCCTCCCCTTGCCCAGCCGCTCGTTGGCTGTCCCGGCCGCGTCTCGGCATTTTGCGCCAAGGCATGCGGCCTCGCCAGTCGAAACTTTGTGATCTGGATACGGGTCCGGCTTTCGCGCGTACCGGCCAGCCCTACCGGCCCGTGGAAAGCGGCCCCTGTCCCGCAAGGATGAGCCGCATGACGACATCGATCATGCGGATCTGCGCGCCGGTATCGTCGTCGTCCACGACTTCGATGTTCAGGTAGGGGATATTTCTCGAAACCGCGTAATTCGAGAGCGAGCAGTCGTTTTTCTCGACATGCTCGTAGAGCACATGAATGCCGCTCGCATTCAGGCTCGCGACAAAGCGCGAAATCCCCGCGTCCTCCCCCACCGGCAGCCGGGATGCGACATATATAAGAGTGTCGTTCGGCGACTTGGCCCGGATCGGCCGCGCCGCCGGAAATTCCGTGATGTTGGAGTCGGGCTTTCGCGGAAAGCCGATCGAGACATTGCCTTTGCTTTTCTCCTCGTCGAGTACCGGGATCGGGTCGAAGCCCTCCTTGTTCGTGTGGAGCGCGATAATCGGCTGCCCTTTCTGGAGCCATTGCAGCACCCGCCGCGTGAAGACCGGCGAACGCGCAAGCTGCAACTGGCACTTTTCGCTATTTCCGACCTGGAAATTACGGTTTGGGTCCTGCTTGCGCTTGCCGATGCGGTTGTAGCGGTCGTGATTGCGCTCGACCACGACCACCGTGCCGCCATAGCGCCGCACCGCGTAAACCGCAGAGTCGAAGGCCACGTCCTCGTCGTCATGCGGCACGATCCAGAGCGGTCCGCGCGGCTTCTTCTTGTTCCGAATGACCTGCAAGACCCAATGCAGCTTGCCCTCGGTGAACACTTCGAGCCGCAGGCAGAGATCGGGCGAAGCAAGCGTCGCGCGGTTCCGGGTGACATCGCCGTCCTCGTCGAACAGCGACTCCGGCGATAAGCAGACGCCCTTCTTCGTCTGCGTGGCGGGTGCGGCGCTTTGCCCGAAAACGCGACCGGCGGCGGGCAGCAGAACCAGCACGATCAGAATGAGCGCGGCGCGAAGCATTGATTCTCCCCGAAACCCGACTTTACCACCCCGGCACGCCGCCGCGCCTTGCATCCCTGGGGGGCGAACGCTTATGTTCCGGTCATCCGAGGGGTGCCCCGCGCGGGGCTGAGATGGCGAGAGCCAAACCCTTTGAACCTGATCCGATTAAGATCGGCGGAGGGACGGTAGATGCAGAAAGCAGCCGTACAGAACCGAACCGCGATCGCGCTCACAGTGAACGGCGAGCGGCGAAGCATGCATGCGCGCAGCCTGCGCGAACTGCTCGCGGAACTGGAACTCGAAGGCGACTTTTTCGCAATCGCCGTCAACCGGCACGTGGTGACGCGCGCGCGCTGGAACGAAGCATCGCTCAATGACGGAGACAGCGTCGAAATCGTAACCCCCCGGCAAGGCGGCTGACATGCTCGATCTCTACGGACAGAAATTTTCCTCGCGGCTCTTGATCGGTACCGCGCGCTATCCCTCCCTCCCCGTAATGCAGGAAGCCGTGAAGGCTTCCGGCGCGGAGATCGTCACCGTTTCCGTGCGCCGCGAAAACGCAGGCGGCAAGGACGGCGACACGTTCTGGAACATCATCCGCGAACTGAACGTGAAAGTGCTGCCGAACACCGCGGGCTGCTATTCGGTCGAGGACGCGGTCTCGACCGCGGAGCTTGCGCGCGAACTGTTCAACACGAAGTGGATCAAGCTCGAAGTGCTGGGCGACAAGGCGACATTGCAGCCCGACGTCGTCGGCACGCTGGAGGCGGCAAAAATTCTTCTCGCCGACGGCTTCGAGGTTTTCCCTTACTGCACCGAAGATCTCACGGTCGCGAAGCGTCTCGCTGATGCAGGCTGCAAGGTCGTGATGCCCTGGGGTTCACAGATCGGCAGCGGCAAGGGCATCATCCACGACGAAGCACTAAAACGCATCCGCGCCGAACTTCCCGGCATCTCGCTCGTGATCGACGCCGGTCTCGGCGTCCCTTCGCACGCCGCGAAAGCACTCGAAATGGGCTACGACGCGGTACTGCTGAACACCGCGGTCGCGGGCTCCGGCAATCCGGTCAGGATGGCAAAGGCTTTTGCGCAGGCGATCAAAGCGGGGCGCGCCGCTTTCGAATCCGGCATGATGAAACCGCGCGAAATCGCGCAGGCGTCCACGCCGGTCGTGGGCACTCCCTTTGCGAAGCCCGCGAATGCATCCTGACCGCTTCTATCCGATCGTCGATACGATTGCCTGGGTCGATCGTCTCGCAAAACTCGGCGTCCGCACGCTGCAACTGCGTGCAAAAAATCTCGACCAGGCCGCCGCCCGCGAACTCGTACGCGATGCGCTGAAGGCCGTCGAAGGGACGAAGTGCGAAGTCGTCGTCAACGATTACTGGCAGGCTGCGATCGCCGAAGGCGCGGATCATGTCCATCTCGGTCAGGAAGACATCGAAACCGCGGACACTTCCACGATCAAGAAGGCGGGCCTCACTCTCGGCATCTCGACGCATGACCACGACGAACTCGAGATCGCGCTGCGCCACCAGCCGGATTACGTCGCGCTCGGGCCGATCTACGAAACCACGCTGAAGAAAATGCGTTTCGCGCCGCAGGGCTATGCGCGAATCACCGAATGGAAAAAGATGATCGGGAAGATTCCGCTGGTCGCAATCGGCGGCATCAAGCTCGAACATGCGAAGGACATCTTCGCAGCGGGCGCCGATTCGATTGCGGTCGTGAGCGACGTCACGCTGAATCCAGATCCCGATGCGCGCGTCCGTGACTGGCTTGCGCACACTCGCGCCTGATTGTCGCCAAACACTTTAATAAGTGCCGAATGACGGGCGTTTTTCGCGCGCGAAAGTTCCCATATCGCGAAAATTCCTTGTTTGTCTCTCGCTCTGGACTCATTGCCCGTTAGTTCTCTGCCGCGGCGGGGTAGAGGAGTAACACGATGGATAAAATTAGAATCGCCGCGCTGCTATCGATTGCAGCGGTGGCCTTTCCTTTTGCATCTTACGCAACCACGGAAATGAACGCGCAGGAATTTCTCCGCGCGGAAGCCAAAGGCGAGTTTTCCTCGCCGCAGGCACAGCAACGCACGAAACGCGCCGAACAACTCCGCAAGCTGCAACAAGAGCGGCAGGAGCGCCTGACCCAGTTGCAGCAGCAGCGGCAGCAGTATCTGCAAACCCGGCAAAGCCGCACGCCGGTTCCTGCGCAAACCCAGCGCACGGCGGCTACGGCAACATCGATCAATCCGCTCGCAGGCGCCGGCTTCGGCGGCTCCTGGCTTGCCTCGAACCTCGGCTCGACGCGCCCGCAAGGTGCGCCGGGTGCATGGTGCGGCTACGCGATGCGGATGGAAATGGTTGCGCAGGGCTACGGCGATCCCGGTCCGGAATTCAACCTCGTGAGCCACTGGTGCCGCGTGGGCAGTGCGGCGCCCGTCGGCGCGATCGGCTCGATCTTCGTCTCTCGTGGCCACGTTTCCAAAGTGGTCGCAGGCGATTGTCCGGCCGGCACCGTCGCGACGATCTCGGGTAACGCCACCGCGCGCCGCGTCTCGCACATGTGCGAGCGCATCTCGACCGCGGTCTGCTCGCGCTGGCCGGGCAAGGTAAACTCGTAAGGCATACTCGAAAAGCGATTGCGGCAGGCGTTGCGCGAGCGGCGCCTGCCGTTCTTTTGAACGTCCTCGCCTGCTGCCCTATGCAGCGGCCGTATATTCGAGCGCGCGGCGTAAACAGACTTCCGCCGGATCGGCGGCACGCGATAGCAAGCCGACAAGTGTAAGCCACTCTTCTTCCGAAGCCTCGGATGCGTAGCGCTGCACGGCGGCACTCGCGAATTCGCCGAGCGACTCTCCTTCCGCATTTGCAAGCTCCTGCAAACGCAGAACGAGCGGCATATTGCCGAGCGACAACAGATATTCCGTCGCCACGGCTTCGTCGGAGAATGTCTTGAGAATATCGCCGAGCAGCATCGCCGCTTCCTAGCTCACGCGATGCGCTTCCGCACCGGCAAGATCAATGCCCTCGATCTGTGCTGCGGAGATCAGCCGCGCGATATATTGCGCCGAAGCGCGGCGCTCCACGGACTCGCGCAGATAATCGGCGATGCGGCCGCGCACCGCGTCGAACGGAACCTGCTTGCCTTCGATCCTGCGGGTGAGCCGAATGATATGCACGCCGTAACGGCTCTCGACCGGGCCGCTGATCGCGCCGGGCGCGAGGGCCGCCAACGCTTTCTCGAATTCAGGCGTGGTCTGGCCCGGCGTCAGTTGCCCGAGATTTCCGTGCTGCTCCGCGGACGGACAATCCGAGTGAAGTGCAGCCAGCATGTCGAACTTCTCCGGATAAAGGCGAAGCTCGGCCGCGATCGCTTCGGCCTTCTCTTTAGCGGCACGAAACGCCACCGCGTCCCGCTTATCGGCTCCGACAAGAATATGCGCGGCCTCGTAGATCGTCGCGGAGCGGAAGCGGTTGCGATTGTTCTCGTAGTAACGCAGACAGGCCGCTTCGTCCGGCTCCGGCGTCGCCACTTCCCGTTCGAATAGCTCGCGGATCACGGCTTCGTCGTCGGTTTCGGTGCGGCCGTCTTCCGTTTGCGGCACAGCGGCAATCGCGAGCCTCTTCGCTTCTGCAAGCAAGAGATGCCGGACGACGAGCGCCTTGGCGGCACTATGCCAGGCGTCGATCGGCTTCTGCGCCGGATAATATTGCGCCTCGCGCGAAATCTCGGCGCGCGGCACTTCGATGCCGTTCACCCGGATCGGCTTCGGTTTGGGAAGCGTAACGCTGTGTACCGAGCAGGACATCGCCGGAATTTCCTTCAGGACGGACGCTTCGCCCGCACGGTGTAGTGCATGGCGGCAGCGCTGGAAGCGGCATGCGAACCCTTGCGCGTGCGCACGATCTGGTAGCCGCGGCGGCCGAGATACCAGACCGGCGCACTCCAGATGTGCACAAGCCGCGTGAAGGGAAACACGAGAAACAACGTCATACCGAGCAGCAAATGTAGCTTGAAGATAATATGCGCGTTCGCGACCTGCGACGAGACGCCGGGCTGCAACATGAGAATACCTTGCGCCCAGGTCATGAATTTCACCATTTCATGCCCGTCGAGATGGTCGAGCGAAACAAAGATCGTCGAAAGGCCGAGCATAAGCTGCGCATAGAGCATGAGCAGGATTGCGATATCGCCGAACGACGAAGTCGCACGGATGCGCGAGTCGAACAGCCTGCGATGCACGAGCAGCGTCATTCCGGCGAAACACATTACGCCGGCAACGCCACCGACCACGATTGCCATCCACTGCTTGAAGGTATGCGAAACGCCAAGCATGTCGAAAACCCAGATCGGCGTGAGCAGGCCCACGAAGTGGCCCATGAAGATCACAAGGATACCGATATGGAAAAGGTTAGAGCCCCAGCTCAGTTGCCGCCGGCGCAAAAGCTGGCTTGAACCGCTGCGCCATGTGTATTGTTCGCGGTCGAAGCGTAGCCAGCTTCCGACCAGAAATACCGTAAGGCAAAGATAGGGATACCAGCCGAACAGAACGTAGTTGATGGCGTCACGCATTCTGTCCTCCCGGAGAATATTGGATGACCGGCTTGTTGCTTGCGACCTGAACGCCCGGCGCCGGACGTCGGCCGGCGCGCACTTTGGCGGTGATTTCGTCCTTGCAGGACGAAGCCGCGCCGGGACCGAACTGCACCGCCTCATCTTCCCACGCGGCATCGAGCGCTTCGAGATCGTCGGGATCGGCGTCCGGACGAGCCAGAATTTCCTGCACCGCTTCGCGCTCGGGCATCGCGCTCGAAAGCGAAACCAGCGCCTGGAATACGCCCTGATAGGACGACTCGCGCGTCACCAGCCGCTCGCCGAGCGCCGTGATGATGTTGATCGGCTGCCCCAGCAAATCGCACGCCTCGCTCGGCGGCAGCGTCGAGAGAAACTCGAGAAATAGCGGAATGAAGTCAGGCAATTCCGATGTATCGATCTCGAGACCATGTTCTGCGTAGTGGTTTTGCAGGTCCACCATCGCCTGCCCGCGATCCCTGCTCTCGCCGTGAATGTGCTCGAAGATATGCAGCGAAAGCGAACGCGTGCGGTCGAACAGATCGGTATAGCGTTCCTGCAACTCATAAAGATCGTCGCGGGCGAGGCTTTGGGTCAGCAGCCGCAACTGCTTCCGTGCGCCGTCGGAGATGTTGGCACAGGAGCCGAGAATCGTTTCGATCTCCGGCACCGCCTCCTGCAATTCCCGCGACGGATAGGTCAGCAGCGCCGAAAGCGCTTTCAGCACGTTCATCACGCAACCTCCATCGGGGTTTTCGCGCGCTTCTTCGCGCCGAACAGATCGACTTCGGTGGCGCCGGTCGAACAGCCGTTGCCGAAGGTAAAGCCGCAGGCGCCGCGCAGGTCGTAGGCATCCTCGTCGATCTCGCGGTGCGCGGTCGGGATCACAAAACGATCCTCGTAGTTCGCGATCGCCATGATCTGGTACATCTCCTCGATCGCGAGGCCGCTGAGTCCCACGCGCTTTGCGATGTTCTCGTCGCGCACGCCGTCGACCGTCTTCGCACGCATATAGGCGCGCATTGCCAGCATCCGCTCGAGGCCCAGCGCCACCGGCTCTTCCTTTCCGGCGGTAAGCAGGTTCGCGAGATACTTGAGAGGAATACGCAAGGAACGCACATCCGGCATCTCGCCATCGTGGCCGATCTTGCCGGCCGCCGACGCCGACTGGATCGGCGAAAGCGGCGGCACGTACCAGACCATCGGCAGCGTGCGGTATTCAGGGTGCAGCGGAAACGCGACCTTCCATTCCATCGCCATCTTCCAGATCGGCGACCTGCGCGCGGCTTCGAGCCAGGCGTCGGGTACGCCGTCGCGGCGCGCGGCCGCGATCACTTCCGGATCGCTCGGATTGAGGAAGACCTTAAGTTGCGCCTCGTAGAGATCCTGCTCGTCCGGAACGCTCGCCGCTTCCTCAATCCGGTCTGCATCATAAAGAATGACGCCGAGATAGCGGATACGGCCGACGCAGGTTTCCGAACATACGGTCGGCTGGCCGGCCTCGATGCGCGGGAAGCAAAAGATGCACTTCTCGGATTTTCCGCTCGACCAGTTGTAATAGATCTTCTTGTAAGGACAGCCCGAGACGCACATGCGCCAGCCGCGGCACTTGTCCTGATCGATCAGCACGATGCCGTCTTCGTCGCGCTTGTAGATCGCGCCCGACGGGCACGACGCGACGCAGGCCGGATTGAGGCAGTGTTCGCAGAGCCGTGGCAGGTACATCATGAAGGTGTTTTCGAACTGCCCGTAGATGTCCTTCTGCACGCCCTCGAAGTTCACGTCCTCCGAGCGCTTCGCGAATTCGCCGCCGAGAATTTCCTCCCAGTTCGGGCCCCACTGGATTTTTTCCATCCGCTCGCCTGTGATCAGCGAACGCGGCCGCGCGGTCGGGAATGCCGAAAGCTCGGGCGCCTTCTGCAAATGCTCGTAGTCGAAGGTGAAGGGCTCGTAGTAGTCGTCGATCTCGGGAAGGTCGGGGTTGGCGAAAATCTTCGCGAGCACGCGCCACTTGGCGCCGATACGCGGTTCGATCTTGCCGTTACGCTTGCGCTTCCAGCCGCCGTTCCAGCGCTTCTGGTTTTCCCATTCCTTGGGATAGCCGACGCCGGGCTTGGTCTCGACGTTGTTGAACCACGCGTATTCCATACCTTCGCGGTTGGTCCAGACGTTCTTGCAGGTCACGGAACAGGTGTGACACCCGATGCACTTATCGAGGTTCAGCACCATTGCGATTTGCGCACGAACTTTCATTCCGCTGCCTCCAGTTTGGCGACTGCATCCAGGTTGGCGGGTTGATCGGGGTTTGGCGTATCGAGCCAATCGACCTTCGACATCTTGCGGATGATGACGAATTCGTCGCGATTGGTCCCGATGGTGCCGTAATAGTTGAAGCCGTAGGCGAGTTGCGCGTAGCCGCCGATCATGTGCGTCGGTTTCACCACCGTGCGCGTGACAGAATTATGGATGCCGCCGCGTTGGCCAGTGATCTCCGATCCCGGCACGTTCACAATCTTCTCCTGCGCGTGATACATCAGGCACATGCCGTCTTTGACGCGCTGGGATACGACCGCGCGCGCGGTGAGAGCGCCGTTCGCGTTATAGGCTTCGATCCAGTCGTTGTCGGCGATCCCGGCCTGAGCCGCGTCGTTCTCGGAAATCCAGACGATCGGGCCGCCGCGGGAAAGCGTCAGCATCAGCAGATTGTCAGTGTAGGTGGAGTGAATGCCCCACTTCTGGTGCGGCGTGATGAAGTTCAGGACGATCTGCTTTTCGCCGTTCGGCTTGGAATCGATCACCGGTTTCACGGTTTTCAGATCGACCGGCGGACGATAGACGCAGAGCGCTTCGCCGAAGGCGCGCATCCAGAGATGATCCTGATAGAGCTGCTGGCGCCCGGAAAGCGTACGCCACGGGATCAGTTCATGCACATTCGTGTAGCCGGCGTTATAGCAAACCTTCTCTGACTCCAGCCCCGACCAGGTCGGCGCCGAGATAATCTTGCGCGGCTGCGCCACCACATCGCGGAAGCGAATCTTCTCGTCTTCTTTTGGAATCGCGAGGTGCCGGTGATCGAGACCTGTAGTCTGCGAAAGTGCGGCCCAGGCTTTGACCGCCACCTCACCGTTCGTTTCCGGCGCGAGCGAGAGGATTACTTCGGTCGCGTCGATGTCGGTGTCGATTTTCGCAAGACCCTGCGACGCGCCCGCTTCGGTAACGACGCCGTTCAGGCGCTTCAGCAACTCAACCTCGTGCTGGGTGTTCCAGGCCATGCCTTTGACGGCATTGCCGAGCTTATCCATCAGCGGCCCGAGCGACGTGAAGCGCTTGTAGATATTCGGATAGTCGCGCTCGATCACCGCGACCGCAGGCATGGTCTTGCCGGGAATCGGCTCGACTTCGCCCTTCTTCCAATCCTTGACGTCGATGGCTTGCGCGATCTCGTTCACGCTGTCGTGCTGGATCGGAGTCAGCACTACGTCCTTTTCGACACCGAGGACCTCCGGCGCGACCTTGGAGAATTTTTTCGCGATCGCTTTGTAAATCTCCCAGTCGCTTCTCGCCTCCCATGACGGATCGACCGCCGCCGTGAGGGGATGGATGAAGGGATGCATGTCCGAGGTATTGAGATCGTTCTTCTCGTACCACGTCGCGGTCGGCAGCACGATGTCGGAGTAAACGCAGGTCGTCGACATGCGGAAGTCGAGCGTGACCAAAAGATCGAGCTTTCCTTCCGGCCCCTTGTCGCGCCACGCGACCTCCTTCGGCTTCTGGCGGCCGGTCTCGCCGAGGTCCTTACCCTGCACGCCATGCGTGGTGCCGAGCAGATGCTTCAGGAAATATTCGTGGCCTTTGCCCGACGAGCCGAGGATGTTGGAGCGCCACACGAACATGTTGCGCGGCCAATTGTCCGGATGATCCGGGTCTTCGCAGGCCATCTGCAATTCGCCCGACTTCAATCCCTTCGCAACATAGTCCTTCGCTTCCAGCCCGGCGGCCTCCGCTTTCTTCGCGAGGTCGAGCGAGTTCTGCCTGAGCTGCGGCGCCGACGGCAGCCAGCCCATGCGCTCGGCACGCACGTTGTAGTCGATCAGTGCACCATCCCACGAACCCGCGGGCGCGGTCGGCGAAAGGATTTCCTCGATGCCCACGGTCTCGTAGCGCCACTGGTCGGTATGCGCGTAGAAGAACGAGGTCGAGTTCTGCTGCCGCGGCGGGCGGCCCCAGTCGAGGCCGAAAGCAAGCGGCAGCCAGCCTGACTGCGGACGCAGCTTCTCCTGCCCGACATAATGCGACCAACCGCCGCCGGACTGGCCCACGCAACCGCACATCACCAGCATATTGATGACGCCGCGATAGTTCATGTCGCAGTGATACCAGTGGTTCATCGCCGCCCCGATGATGATCATCGAACGGCCCTTGGTCTTTTCCGCATTCAGCGCGAATTCGCGCGCGACCGTGATGATCTGGTCGCGCGGCACACCCGTGATCTTCTCGGCCCAGGCCGGCGTATAGGGCGCGATTTCGTCGTAGGATTTGGCGACATTCGGATCGCCGAAGCCGCGCTCAAGCCCGTAGTTCGCGGCCATGAGATCGAACACGGTCGCGACCAGCGCTTCGCCGTCCTTCAGCTTCACGCGCTTGACCGGAACCTTGCGCATCAGCACGTCGGGATGATCGGTGCCCTGAAAGTGATCGTGCTCGCGATTGCCGAAATACGGGAAGCCCACATTCGCGAATTCATCATGTGACATTGCGAAGGAAAGCCGCAGATCCGTGTCGCGGCCTTCGGAATCCTTCTCTTCAAGATTCCACTTGCCCTTCTCCCCCCAGCGAAAGCCGACCGAGCCGCGCGGCACGACGATGCTCTCCGACGTTTCGTCGAAGGCAACGGTCTTCCATTCGGGGTTATTTGTTTCGCCAAGGTTGTCGGCGAAATCCGAAGCACGCAGTTGGCGGTCCGGCACCAGCCGGCCGTTCTGCTCGGCCAACTTCACCAGCATCGGCATGTCGGTGTATTGGCGGACGTAGTCCTCGAAATACTTCGCCTGCCGGTCGAGATAGAACTCGCGCAGGATGACGTGCCCCATCGCCATCGCGAGTGCCGCATCCGTGCCCTGCTTCACCGAAATCCATAGATCGGCGAACTTCGACGCCTCCGAATAGTCTGGAGAAATCACCACGCTTTTCGCGCCGCGATAACGCGCTTCGGTATAAAAGTGCGCGTCCGGCGTGCGCGTCTGCGGGACGTTCGAACCCCAGAGAATAAGGAATCCGGAATTGTACCAGTCAGCGCTTTCGGGAACGTCGGTCTGCTCGCCCCAGGTCTGCGGCGACGATGGCGGCAAGTCACAGTACCAGTCGTAGAACGACATGCAGACGCCGCCGATCAGCGAGAGATAGCGCGAGCCTGCGGCATAGGAGACCATCGACATCGCCGGGATCGGTGAGAAACCGATGATACGGTCTGGGCCGTGTTTCCTGATTGTGTAGGCGTTCGCAGCAGCAATAATCTCCGTGACTTCGTCCCACTGCGCGCGCACGAAACCGCCAAGCCCGCGCCGCGACGTATAAGTCTCGCGTTTCGCCGCGTCCTCGACGATCGAGGCCCACGCCGCGACCGGCGTGCGCATCACGCGCGCCTCGCGCCACAGCCGCAACAAGCGCGAACGCACCAGCGGATATTTCACGCGATTGCCGGAATAGAGATACCAGGAATAGCTCGCGCCACGCGAACAGCCGCGCGGTTCGTGGTTAGGCAACTCGGGCCGCGTGCGCGGATAATCCGTCTGCTGCGTTTCCCAGGTGACGATGCCGCCCTTGACGTAGATCTTCCACGAGCAGGAGCCGGTGCAATTCGCGCCATGCGTCGAACGCACGATCTTGTCGTGCTGCCAGCGCTTTCGATAGCCATCTTCCCAGCGGCGGTCTTCCGACGTCGTAATTCCGTGACCGTCGGCGAAGGGCTCGCTTGGGCGGCGGAAGAACGTCAACCGGTCCAGAAAGTGACTCATTTCGAGGCTCCTGCGATTGCGAGCGTTGGCTTGCTGTTTCTTTCGACGTCGTAGAGCAGCCCGCCACGACGGGTGTAGAAGAACCACGTGATCGCGATGCAGCTTGCGTAGAACACGAGGAAGCCCCAAAGCGCCGCTTCGACACCGCCGGTCATCGCAATCGAAGTGCCGTAGCTCTTCGGGATGAAGAAGGCGCCGTAGGCCGCGATCGCGGAGGTGAAGCCGATGATCGCCGCCGATTCCATCTCGACTTGCTTGTTACGGTCTGCTGCATTGGCGCGTGGCATCAGGCGCATCAGCTCCTTGCGCATGATTGCGGGGATCATCTGGAAGGTGGACGCGTTGCCGACGCCGCTTGCAAAGAACAGGAGCAGGAAGCTCGCGAAGAAGCCGGTGAATGCGTAGGGCTGATCCTTGACGCCGAGGAAATAAAGAACCCCCAGCACGCCAATCGCCATCAGCACGAAGACCCAGAGCGTCACGCGGCCGCCGCCGAAACGATCCGAAATCCAGCCGGTGGCCGAACGCGAGATCGCACCGACCAGCGGCCCAAGGAAAGCGAGTTGCAACGCATCGACTGCGGGGAACTGCGTCTTGGTGAGCAGCGGGAACGCCGCCGAGTAGCCGATGAAGGAGCCGAAGGTGCCGGTATAGAGCCAGCACATGATCCAGTTGTGCTTGCGCTGGAAGATCACCGACTGTTCGGCGAACGAAGCGCGCATGGAAGCGATGTCGTCCATGCCGAACCAGGCTGCAAAGGCGGACGCGACGATGAACGGAACCCAGATAAAACCCGCGTTCTGCAGGAAAATCCGGGTTGTCTTGCCGCCTTCGGTCGCAACTTGCGGATCGCCGCCGAGCCAGCCGAAAACACCGTAGACGATTACGAGCGGGATCACGAACTGCGCGACGCTGACACCCAGATTGCCGAGACCGGCATTCAGTGCGAGCGCATTCCCCTTTTCCGATTTTGGAAAGAAGAAGCTGATGTTAGCCATCGAGGAGGCAAAGTTACCGCCGCCGAACCCGCACAAAAGCGCTAACCCGAGGAAAATGAAATAGGGTGTTTCCGGATTGCGAACGGCAAAACCGATACCGAGTGCCGGAATGATCAGCGACCAGGTCGCAAGCGTGGTCCACAAGCGCCCACCGAAGATCGGTGGCATGAAAGAATAGAAGATGCGCAGCGTCGCGCCTGACAGACCCGGTAATGCAGCGAGCCAGAACAGCTGATCGGTCGTGAATTTGAATCCGACCGCGGGCAGTTTCGCGACCACGATCGACCAGACCATCCATACAGCGAAGGAAAGCAGGAGTGCGGGAATGGAGATCCAGAGATTGCGGCGCGCGATCGCCCTGCCCGTCTTGCTCCAGAACGCGGCATTCTCCGGTTCCCACTTCTGGATGAGTTTCGGATTCGTGATTGCCGCATGTTTCGGCTCGTGCACGCTCTGCAATTCGGGGAATTGCGGCAACGATTGCCGTTTCTCGATCGTAACGCTGCTTTCCATGTTGCGGATCGCGAAGTGCATCCAGATCAGCGACCCGGACGCGATCACGAACAGCAGCATGAAGCAGCTCGTCCAGATGCCAGTGAGATCGTTCAGCACGCCAAAGGCGATCGGCAGCACGAAGCCGCCAAGGCCGCCGATCATGCCGACCAGACCACCGACCGCGCCGACATTGTTCGGGTAATAGACCGGAATGTGTTTGAAGACCGCGGCCTTGCCGAGGCTCATGAAGAAGCCGAGCACGAAGACAAGCACGGTGAAGCCGATCAGACCGGTCGCGAACTCGAAAGTGAAGAGGCCGCGCGTCGTTTGCACCGTATAGGCTGTTGGCGGATAGGACAGGATGAAAGTAGCCGCGACCGAAACTAGGAATGTCCAGTACATCACGCGACGTGCGCCATAACGGTCGGAAAGGTGGCCGCCATAGGCGCGGAAGATGCTCGCCGGAATCGAGTAGGCGGCAGCGAACATGCCGGCCGACTTGATGTCGAGGTTGTAGACGCCGATCAGATAGCGCGGCAGCCAGAGCGAAAGCGCGACGAACGCGCCGAAGACGAAGAAGTAGTAGAGCGCGAAGCGCCAGACTTGTACGTTTCTGAGCGGCGCAAGTTCCAGCCAGGCGCTCTTCGGCTTGTCGCCGCGTGCGCGGCGCGCTTTCAGAACCGGGTCATCACTCGTCGTCAGCCAATAAACGATCGCCATGATCGCGATCGCAAGCGCCCAGACTTTCGCTGTCGTCTGCCAGCCATAAGCGACAAGAACAAACGGAGCGGCGAACTTCGTAACCGCCGCGCCGACATTGCCCGCACCGAAGATGCCGAGCGCGATGCCCTGCTTTTCCGGGGGAAACCAGCGCGAGACATAGGCGACGCCGACCGAGAACGAGCCGCCGGCGATGCCGACACCGAGTGCCGCAAGCAGAAACTGCGGATAGGTCGTGGCCCAGGTCAGAAGGTATGTCGCAACCGCTGCCGCGAGCATCGTCGCCGTATAGACGATGCGCCCGCCGTACTGGTCGGCCCATACGCCGAGTGCAATGCGGATGAGCGAGCCGGTTAGTATCGGTGTACCGACAAGCAGACCGAACTGAGTCTCACTTAGACCAAGCTGCTGCTTGATGCTGATTCCGATGATTGCAAATATTGTCCAGACTGCGAAGCAGACGGTGAACGCCACCGTCGACATCCACAACGCTGCGCGCTGTCCCTTAAGCGCCGTCTCCGCTTTCGCTGGCATTTTCTACCCCCGCGCTTTGCAAAATTAGAATTGCTCTCGAAGGGATTAGAACGACGCATAGTCGGCAACTATTGACGTGGGTCAAGCGCCGCGTAGCCCGACGAGTAAAGTTTGCACCGGGCTTCGAAGGAAGATGATTTGATTATCTTTCTACGTTCTTGAAATTGACTATTATCAACCTGCGGCCAACAAAAGGTTCGTTCGCAAATGCGTGAAACCGATCTGAAAACTTTACAAGGACTGCAGCTCTTCAAAAAAATGTCGGCGCGCCAGCTTATGCGGCTCACGCAACCGGCTTCTTTACAGCGCTATCCGCAGAACACTCATCTCGTGACGGAGGGAGATCGGCCAGATTTTCTGCACGTATTGCTCGAGGGCTGCGTCGAGCTTTTCGCGTCGCACAACGGCCGGCAAACCACGACCGATATCTTGCGCCCGACGACTACCTTCATTCTGGCCGCGGTGATTTTGGATCAGCCCTATCTGAAATCCGCGAAAACGCTTTTGGAATCACGCGTCTTGCTGCTGCCTGCTGAAGCGGTTCGTGGCGTATTTCGAGAGGATCCCGATTTTGCCTACGCGACAATCGCAGAACTGGCGCAGCGCTACCGCAGCGTTACCAAACTTCTGAAGGACCAGAAGCTGCGCTCCACACCCGAGCGGCTCGCGAACTGGCTTCTTAAAGCTGCCAGCGTGAATGGAAATACAGGATCGGTCACGCTGGACTTCGAGAAAAAGACGCTCGCGTCCCTGCTCGGTACCACGCCCGAGAACCTCTCTCGAGCGCTTGCGCAGCTCGAGCAAATCGGCGTGCGGACGTCCGGCCGGACGATCGCGATTACCGACCTGAACGGTCTTCGCGACTATGCCAAACCCTCGCCGCTGATCGACGACGGCATCTGATACTCGCTGTTACGACAGGGCGAACCGCGACCCAATTCGCTTATTCACCCAGGCCGAGAGATACCCGGCTTCCTTTACGTCGCAGATGTCGGAAAAGCCTTCGGCGAAGCGGCGCCATGATTCCATATTGCGGCGGGGAACCCCGACAAGCGTCGGAATCTCGTGGGCGACGGCTCGCGCAAGCAAGTCGCGCAGGCCCCCGCCTTCCGCCTCCGTGCGCCCGAATTTATTGATGATCAGAAGATCGCAGCCGTATTCGAACGCATCCTCGAGCATCTCGCCGGCGGTCAAAAGCATCTCGACATCGAGCCGGCAGCCGCGCGCCAGCGCACCGCGATCCTTGGAGATATGGATTACCTTACCGCTGCCGAGTTCTTCCAGATCCATGTCGCATTTAGGCCGATTGGGTACCGCCCGATTGCGCTGCACGAGACCGCGGACCAGAACACCGTTCGCACGCAGACCATAACCCAGCGACGACAGCGCACGATCGGCGGCAAAACCATCGTCATAAACGACCGCAAGCAGCCTGCAGTCTTCCTTCGCGGAATTTTTCCCGGACCCAATGGCGGTGAACGCTTCGACTGCCATTTCGTTACCCCTCTCCCGCAGCAGGGCCACACAGAATCGGGCCATAGGCCAGCGCAAAGCCGAAAAATCCCGCCGACCATGCGAGACCCGAAGCCATGAGCAGCGCAAGATTCCACTCCGGCACAAGCGGGCTCAGAATGCGCAGCAACGCGCTCGCGATCACTGCCAGATAAATCCATTGCACTGCCGGCGAGGCCGCCAACGCCCTTCCGGTGTGACCCAGACTCGCGCGCGTCATCACCGCGAGAATCATGGTTCCGGTCGCGCCCGCGGTCCATGCGTGAATACCCGCGCTGCGCGGAATCTCGCCGAGCGCGCCGAACGCAAGCAGTACGAAACCCAGCGGAATAAAGGCATAGGCCGCGTGAAGCACGAGCACGATCGGTACGCGCGCGGCGCGTTCTCCCGCCCAGCGTAGAAGTCGCCATCCTTGCGCGATACCCGCGGCGAGCAAGGCAAAAGCCGTGACCGGGGAAGCAGGCTGTGCGACCCATACGACCAAGGCAAACAGACTGATAACGATACTCACCACATCGAAGCGGCCGAAACTCGCGGGCATCCGTCCCGCGCTTTGCCGCGCAAGCCAATTATGCGTGAAGCTCGGCACAATACGGCCGCCCACCAGCGAGATCAGCAGGATGACCGCGCTCAGGCCGATGCGCGTGCCGAAGTCGGCGCTGCCCCGGTAATGTGCCTCCAGATGAAAAATGAGATTGCCCGCGATCAGGACGCTCACTACGCCGATCACCCTGAGATTGCGCCAGTTCTGGCCGGCAATGATCTCTCGCGATGCGATCACGGCAACGACGAGCAGGAAAGCGACGTCGATTACCGCGGCCGGCGCCCATCCGATTTGCGCCGAGTTGAAAACGGCAATGCGCCCGGCAGCCCAAAGAAGAAAGAGTGCGAATAGCGGCAGCCCGCGCACCGGCAGCCGCTTGGTCCAGTTCGGAATCGCCGTCAGCAGAAATCCGGTGATGATCGCAGGCACAAAGCCGTACAGCATTTCGTGCACATGCCAGTCGAGCGAATGGAACGCGGTTCCGACATTGCCGCCGGTGCGGAAAAGATGAAGCCACAGGAGCACCACCGCTCCGGCATAGATCGCACCGAAGAGAAAGAACGGACGAAAGCCGTAGGAGAAAAGCGCGCTCCCCGAAAAGCGGATCGGCTGTTTGTCAACGTCCGTCATTTCGCCGCCCTGAATTGCTGCCCGCGAGAACACATCGCGGGCAGCGTTACAAGCTTACATCCAGGCCGGAAACGGCTCGAGCACGATATTGTCCTTGATCGCCTTCACGCCCGCGATGTTCTCGACTGCCACGCGCAAGGCGTTCCGCTCGGCTTCGGAATGAACCGTTCCCCAGAGATGAACCGTTCCGTCCTTTACGGTGATGTTGATCGAACTGGTGTTCGCCCAGGACTCCGCCTCGATTCGCTTTCGCGCTTTCTCGCGGATCTGCTCGTCGCCGAGATCGGTATGCACTCTCTGCGGCGCGGTTGCGATCGCCTGGACCAGGTTGGCGCGCGTGACAATCCCGACAAGGCCGCCGTTCTGGCAGACCGGCACCCGTTTGATCCGATGACGCTCGAACAACTCGGCCACTTTGTCCAGCGGCGTTTCGGGATCCACCGTGATCACATCGTTCGTCATCAAATCTTTGATCAGCCGGGAATGCGCCCGGGCATATTCCTCGGCGAGCTGAATGTTGCTGACGAATAACGACAGCCACCAGGAACGGTGTTTCTGCGTGCCAATCTCGGCGCGGCGCACAAGATCGCCCTCGCTTACAATGCCGATGAGACGTCCCTTCTCATCGATGATCGGCAGTGCACTGATTCCGTTCTCGGTCAGCACCTTGGCAACCTCGCGAACGGTCATGTCTGCCCGCCCGACCTTTACCGGCGATACCATCACATGTTTGGCTTTCATGACGACCTCCTGAGAATAAACGAAATTCCACTCCATTCGGGAGGTAGCAGCCTTGATGCCCGTCAAATACAGGCGTCTTGCACGATTTGATGCACATCAAGTGCGGTGGCTGCGTGCCGCCTATTATTTGCAATCGAGAGACGTCCTGCTTTGCCTGCCGTTCGCACGCCGAACGGCGCGCTGCCGGACGTGTTGTGCTGGACGCTGAAACAAATCCGGAATCAAAATGACCGAAAACTGGCCTGCCACCACCGCCGCGCTGAGTGCGCAACTTAGATCGCTGCGCGGTACCGCGACCGGCACGATGAAGACGTTTTCGCAATGCGCCGAGAACGCTCTGCGCGCCGGCGCGCTCGATACGAAAACCAAAGAACTGATGGCGCTCGCGATCGGAATTGCCGTGCGTTGCGACGACTGTATCGCCTTTCACGCGAAGGCTGCGGTGCAGCACGGCGCGACCCGTGAGGAAATTCAGGAAACGCTCGAACTTGCAATTTACATGGGCGCCGGGCCCTCGGTCATGTACGCAAGCCACGCGCTCCGCGCCTTCGATGAGTTTGCCGCGCAACGCCAGGCAGCCGAGTAAAGCGCGCCTCGAAAGCGTAGAAAATTGGTGGGCCTGCCTGGACTCGAACCAGGAACCAGACCGTTATGAGCGGGCAATATGACTGCAGAAACCGCTTCAATTCAATAAGAAATGAGATGTATCAAAGCCCCTTGTTCGCGTTTGGTTCACTTCAAACGTTGGGCAATCATTGGGGTGCCTCAAGTTCTCTGAATTGCAATGTTATGCAGATAACTCGGCGATCAAATCATCAAGCTGCCCGGTTGAATATGACGACGAAGTCGTCGCAATCCAAGCAACAGCGCGATCGCCCACGGCCATTTCATCACGGATTAATCGAACAGCGTTAGCGAGGCTTTCGAAGTCGCGGCTTACTGGACGAGCGGAGACTCCATTATGCTGCCTATCAGGTGCTACCCAGTGAACGGTAGCCGCCTCGTCCCAATTAATATTATTCATTGCATACTCATTTCGATTGATCTGGATAGTCTGGACGCGGAGCGCCCCCCTCTAAATAAGGGATCAAATCGTCCCTCGGTATACCTAAAATTACCTCATAAATTGGCATGCCCTGATCTCGCGTACCAGAACTAGCAAACAACCAAACCGTTGAATACACCAACGCAAAATTCTTATCTCTATAAATTCCATACTCGACGCGATGCTGCGCTGAAGCACTAGGTCTAATTTTTTCAAACTGACTACCCACAAGAAAGGCCACATTTGGATTCTTACCGAGAATTACGTCTGTAAGTAAAACCGGCCAAAATGAACCGAAGCCAAAATGAGCAACGACATTGCAGTATGCAATCTTTGCAATTGCTCTAGCAAAAGTTGCTTCATTAATTTTGACTTCCGATTTCACCTCAACAATACCTTCCTTTTCTCCTGTAATTCTTTGAATTTTGATTGGCTCTATCGCATGGAAGCTTACATGACGACTCTCGCTGAAATGAGGGCTGGGAGACAATCTTTGCATTAAGCCGGGCGGACCCCACACCGGCAAATGAACAAAGTGAGGATGATCCGCAATATCCGCTTCGAATCTGCGATCTTCACCTTCTATCGAAATTATAGTTGGCAGTTTCTTTGGTCGCTCTTTCGGTCGCCGAGACTGAATATTGTTATGAACTCTAAGGTCGTAATAAGAGTTTCTCGCTAAGTAACCATCGAGATAGCTCGTTTCGGCTTCGCACGCTCTACACGATGCATCTTGCAGAATTGCGCGACCACCTAACGCAAACGGGATGATGTGCTCGTCACCCAAGCCATCTGCACCGCCGTCCGATCCACAATAAATGCACCTACCGACGGGACCGTATTTTCTGCCTTGGATGTTTAGCGGTGCGCCCATGAGTTACGTTTGTGAAAAGTGCCCATGCCTTTGAACCTAGAACCAAGCCGTTCCAAACGGCCGATTTGAATCATTGGATATCGTTGGGCAAATCGCTTTCGATAAAAGTCAATACGCTTGTAAGTGTTTGAAAAAATTGGTGGGCCTGCCTGGACTCGAACCAGGAACCAGACCGTTATGAGCGCAGACGACAATTCGAGCGACGTTGAAAATGCTGACGAATTCGGCTCATTTGATCGCGATTTTTGACGTTCTTTCGCGAATATCATTGGCGAAACATTGGCGGAATCGACCCTGCGACCAACAGCTTAGAAGTTGTTAGAAAGCTCAATACTTTCAACAGCCATTCCGACAAAACCGGCCTTCGAGCGGCCTTGCTCAATAAGACGAAATTTCAGTTTGTCGGAATGACATTCCCTAGCAGAGTTCTGCTGCACCGCTGCCTAAACGCTCGCAACCGCAAATAGAGCGCAGAAGAAACATGCACCCTAGTAAAATTGCGCTGAGCCACCCGATCACGAACATACTCCGAGATGTCGATCGAGCGATTCACTTTCGCCTAAACTGTTGTTCCTAGCTTTGTGGACTCGGGCATCTTCATGCCGAAGCTTGAAGATTGCTAAGTAGCGGTCCCTGAAATACCCCCGGGAGTAACGCCAGGATGATCATTGCATCAGATACCTGGAGTCGGCGTCGATTCTGCGTCTGATCAGGTTAGCGCCGTTTGGTTAATCCGAAAAAGTTGACACGCCGCACTCCGGGACGGATTGTAAAACGCTATTCTTTGGTTTGCGTATGAACCTTCGACAAATCCGATACTTCCTCAAAGTTGCTGAGCTCGGCAATTTCACCCGTGCTGCCGAGGTCTTGAATGTTGCTCAGCCCGCCCTCTCGCGACAAATTCGGTTGCTAGAAGAGGATTTGGGAGAAGCGCTATTCATCCGCTCGGGCACGGGGGTTAGCCTTACCGATGCCGGCAAATTGCTTCAAGAGAATGCGACATCGGTAGTTAATCAGTTCGACAAGCTTCGCGACGTTGTTGTCGATCAGACCGCGCCACGAGGTCACCTGACGGTCGGCCTTCCCCCGGCGCTTGGGCAATTCGTTAGCTTGGAATTGATCGATGAATATTGCCGTCGATATCCGGACGTTCATCTGCATGTCCGCGAGGGTATAAGTATCGACATCATCGGCGATGTGCAGCAAAGCAAGCTGGATTGTGCAGTAGTTGTTTTAGACGACACTCCAGGTGTCGAAGCTGAATATCTCTTTAAAGAAGCCCTGTTCTTAGTCGCACCCGCTTCGGCCGGACTGTCGATCACAAAACCAGTCAGCTTGCGTGAGGCCGAAAATAAGCCGCTGATTCTTACTAATCGGATGAACAACTTTCGCGTTGCCATCGAAGACGCGTTCGAACAATCGAACATTCCGATGCGAATTCTGGCAGATAGCAACTCAACAAGAATGATTTCTGGACTTGTCGCGCGCGGGACGGCGTATAGTGTCCTGCCTTATTGTGCTATTCACGGTGACCTTCGGCGCGGAGAGATTTCGGCCAGTCCAATTGAACACCTATATGTGGACTGGGCATTTATAAGGCCAGCTTCAGGCGCTCTCGCGACGCCGTCTGCACTCTTTCGACAGCTACTTGTGGATATTGTTCGGCGCAAAATTGAGAACGGCACTTGGTCAAGTGCTGTTCTAGCCGAGATACGGTGATTACGTTCCCAAATACAATTGCTGAATCAGATCACTATTCTTTAATTCGGCAGCAGTTTCTGCTGCCAATGCAATTTCTCCGTGAACCAAAACATAACCTCGGTCGGCGATCCGCATCGCTTCCTGGAAGTTTTGCTCGGCCATCACAACTGTCAAACCAAAGCGCTCCTTAAGTTCTCCGATTTTCGCAATTGCCTGCGATACCATGATCGGAGCGAGCCCCACAGAAGGCTCATCTACAAGCAAAATTCTGGGTGACGACATTAGGGCCCGAGCAATTGCAAGCATTTGTTGCTGCCCACCGGACATCGATCCGGCGGGTTGGTGTCGCTTCTCTTTTAGGATTGAAAATGCGTCGTAACAGTAGTCCAGATTTTCAGAAATTTTTGCCCGAGCCGCTTTACGATAGGCACCGAGTTGAAGATTTTCCTCGACCGTTAACTGTGGAAATAATCGACGTCCTTCTGGAACAATGCTGATTCCGAAATCAACGATCTGGTTCGTTGATAGTTGTGCGAGATCCAGTCTAACTCCATCTATCTCTAAAGTGATCTGCCCTAGATTGGGGCGCACATCTCCGATCAAGCACTTCATCAAGGTGCTTTTTCCATTTCCATTGGTCCCCAGAAGCGCCAACGTCTCTCCATCGCGAACTTCAATTGAAATGCCGTGCAACACCTGCACTGCTCCATATCCAGCATGTAGCTCCTGCACTGTAATTTTAACTGCCAAGGTAGGCTCTCCTCACGTCCGGATGCGCCATCACCTCCGCCGGTGCGCCATCGCTGATGACACGCCCTGCGCTTAAGCAAATGATTCTTTTAGAGAAGCGCATAACAGCCTGCATAATATGCTCGACCATCACGATGGTTATGCCGCTTGCGTTTAGATCAAGGAGGATGTCGAGAATTTCGTTTACTTCTTTGGTTGCAAGACCTGCCATTGCTTCATCGCAAATTAGCAGTTGGGGTCTGGCGGCAATCGCACGAGCGAGTTCGAGCTTTCTTAGTTCGACTTGGGACAAGTCATTCGCAAATGCACCTTTACGATCGTCCAGCCGAACGCGACGAAGTAGCTCGCGAGCCTCGTCATATACTGCCGTTTCGTTGGTTAGGTCGATGAGGTCATGAACGACGTACTCCAGCGGCACCATTAAGTTGTCCTCTACGGACATTGAACTAAATGGCCTCGGAATCTGAAAAGTCCGAGCCAGGCCTTTCTTTGCTCTCCGATGCGGAGCGAGCGACGAAATGTCGTCACCTAGGAATCTTATCGTGCCGACTTCTGGTTTGAATACACCGGAAACGCAGTTGATCAGCGTCGTTTTACCAGAACCATTTGGGCCGATCAGCCCGATGCGATCACCTGCTTGAATGGTGACATTGACATCGCCAAGCGCGGTGAACCCAAAGAACCGTTTTGTGACATTTTTAACTTCGAGTAGCGCACTCATTTTACTACGCTCGCGCTACGATTGATTTCCTTTCGACTCACACGCCAGTTTCCTACCCACTGAATCACTCCGACCAAACCTCCGGGCGCGGCAATGACAACAAATATTAGAAGCAGACCAACGATCAGAAGGTGAAACTCTGGACTTGCAAACGCTGCGAACTGTTGGCTTGAGGCAATCAAGACCGCTCCAAGAGCTGGCCCCCACCACCGGGCCATGCCACCGATCACAGCCATCGAAAGAGCCATGACGGAATAATTCAAACTGAATACAGAGTGCGGCTCGACGAAGCTCGAATAGAGCGGAAGCGGCGCACCAGCCGCCGCCATAAGAGCGCCCGACACTGCGCAAGCGATCAGCTTAAGCCTTAGCGTGGGCACCCCTGAACATTCTGCAGCAACTTCTGCGTCGCGCAGAGCCTGCAATCCGCGACCAAGCCAGGACGTTTCGATGTAACGGGCAATAACTAAGGACGCGACCGCAAGAACGCTCATTACAAAAAACAACATACGAGTATGAGTCTCGAAGCCATATGTAACTGGGCCTCTAATGATTTGGACGCCCGTAGCGCCGCCCACAAAGCGCCAATTCAAAACAAACGTCTCGATGATGATCGCAACAGCGATCGTCGCGATTGAAAAAAAGATTCCTTTCAAGCGAAGAGTCAGCAGCCCAGCGCCCAACCCCATCAAAGCGCCAACCAAAGCTGCTACAGCGATCTGAACGACGAGAGGCGCCTCAAATAGTAGCATCACAACGAGGGCAGCATATGCTCCCGCGCCGAAAAACGCACCGGTGCCAAAATTCACGTACCCAGCATAGCCCCCAAGAATATTCCATGCCGTTGCTAGGACAACGTACTGGAGGACAATGTAGCTGATGTAGAAATAGTATTCGTTCATGCCAAGGATAGGTAGGCCGTAGGCAGCTGCAGGAAGCAACGCTGCAAACACCCAGAATGGAATCGTCCCCCTTTTCATTGTCTGAACAATCCCTGTGGTCGAATTGCGAGTACGAGCAGGAGCAAGCCATAAGCCACTGCGGGTGCCCACGATGCTCCAAACATCGTAAGGACGAGAGATTCAATGACGCCCAAGATCAATCCAGCAACCAATGTTCCACTCATGCTGCCGAGGCCTGCAAGAACCACGACACAAAAAGTACGACCAATGTAAACTCGATCCAAGCTCGGCTCGACGGGACTAACTATAATTAGGAGCGCCCCTCCGATTGCCGCGGCAGCTGTTGCGATCCCGAAAGCCCACTGTTTTGTAAGAACAGGGTTCGCACCTACGATGCGAAGCGCCCAAGCATCCTGTGCAACTGCACGTATTGCGCGGCCTTGAAAGGTTTTCGAGAGATACAGTTTAAGTCCTACAGTAAGAGCGATCGCAACGCAGAGCACGACGATAAGTCGCCATGGAATGCGCATGTCGCCCAGCTCGAGGCTCCTACCAATGTAAGGAGCGCTTACTGTCCTTTGATCTAAACCAAACTTCATTGAGAGAAATACTTGGACGAGAAATGCAATACCAAAGAAAAACGCGATCCCGCGCACACCCGCGTCCGCGCCGCGCTTCTCGAAGGCTTCGTAGTAAAACCTGTAAACAAGCACGCCAAAGAAGAAGAATGGTATTACAATAAGTACGGCCGCAACGAGCGGATCGAGTCCGTACGAACCGAGTAGAAAAGTCATATAAGCTGCAAGGACAAGAAACGCGGCGTGCGCAATATGGGGAACGTCGAGTAGCCCAAAAGCAATCGATAGCCCGAGGCTTATCGCTGCGTAGAAACAGCCGACAAGCAATCCGAACACAACCGCTTCAAAAAGTAACTCGAACGAAAACATTTTTTCCTCCACATCTCGGCAGGCAGTGCAGCCATTCGAGACCGCACTGCCACGCCGATGATGCGTTACTTACTTGCGTCGGGCTTGTTGGAACGGGATCAAGTTGCCCGTTTTGAATTGCTGGGGCTCCAGGATCACTTGCTTTCCTTCCTGGCGGAATTGCTCAAGATCACCGTCCTTAATATCCCGGAATTGGACCATCACGACGCGTGGATTCGCCCACTCGCCGTCAGCCCCCCAGCGAATAGGGCCCACGAGTGTGCTGATCTCATTTTTTCGAAGGTAGTCAGCTAGCACGTCGTGCTTTAGACTCTTCGTCGCCGTGACCGCTCTTTCAAGAATTTGAGCGGAAGCGTATGCGAACGGTGCAACATAATACCCCAGTGTCTCGACATTCGCTGCCGGGGCACGCTTTGCGAACCGGTCTAGGAAGTCCTTGATCCCTGGAAATGCCATCGTTTTCTCAGGAACGTAAGTTGTATAGTTCACAACCCCGTTCAGCTGCGATCCGAGAGATTGCATGATCGACGCGTATTGGAGTCCGACCATCGCTCCGCCGAAAAGTTTAACATTCGGTCCAACGCCAATCTCATTCACGGCACGGATGATCGCCGTCGAGTCTGCGGGATAGGATCCCACAAAGACCATATCCGGCGCCGCCGCGCGAATAGCGCGGATCATTGCAGAAAAATCGACTGTTGATGGCGGATAGGATTGTTCATAGACAGATTCAAAACCAGCGCTTTTAGCGAGTGACTTCGCGCCGGCTAGAATGTTTTGAGCAAACTCCTGATCCGAAGCTAGGAATGCAACTTTCTTAACACCAGCAGATTTGCCGAGACGGAAAAATCCTCCAACCCAGCTCTCTGCATCGCTCCAAGGTGAGTTGTTGAACCACATGTCATGCTTCGCCTTGGAATTGATCTGGTAGCCAATGTGGCCGATCATTAACAAGCGACGTTCTTTGGCGAATGGCATGATCGCCGCCGCGGGGACCGTGCCGTACGGAGCAATCAGAAGATCCACTTTGTCGAGGTCAACCAACTTCGAAAAAATGCCCGGCGACTGCGATGGGCTACCCTGATCGTCGTAGGCGACGATCTCAACCTTCCGCCCAAGCAATCCTCCTCGCGCATTCACATCTTCTGCCCACATCTGGAGCGCAAGCTGGGACTGCCGTCCACCACTCGCTAACGGACCAGACAGTGCCATGCTTGTGCCAACCTTTATTGGACTCTCTTGGCTCCACACTCTCTGGGGTAACACCAACGCTCCGAGGCCTAACCCCATCCCATGCAGAAACGTTCGTTTTGAAACATTTGTCATTTCTTTCCTCCCTGTAGCATCAAGCGAATCTCCCGTTTCAGTCTTTTTGTTTTAAGTGGATTTCATCGAGTGCTCTTAACACTCGCTCAGGCGTCATCGGCATATGGCGTATGCGGACACCCACTGCGTCAAAAATCGCGTTTGCAATGGCTGGAGCGGTTGGTGACACAGTCGCCTCAGAAAATCCTTTGGCTTGGTAAGGACCATCGAACTGAGGAATTTCGACAATGTGTGTAGAAACAAAATCGTTTGGTGGAGCGTCCTTCGCAGTTAGAAATCGATAGGAGGAGAAGTCCGCATTGCTAATGCCCCCCTCGTTTAGTTGAAATTCTTCGGATAGCGCCTGACCTAAACCCATCGACAACGCGGCGTGCATCTGGCCTTCGCAGGACATCGGATTTATCGCCTTGCCAACGTCGTTCGCGATCGCAATCTTTTCGAGCTTGACCTGACCAGTCTCAATATTCACAGCGACTTCGACGGCCTGCGCCGCTCGCGTACAGAACGAGAAAATCTTGCGCATGCCATCGTCGGCTGCATGACCAGTTTCGGGATCGATTTTGCTTGACGGTACAGTGAACGTTGCTTTTCCAAGCAACTCGCCCCCTTTCGGCAAAAACGAACCGGTAAAGAATACCGTCCTAAACAATTCTCGAACCGCCATGAAGCGATTGGGATTGGATTTTACGAACACTCTCATGTCCGCGAGGTCCAATTCATCAGGAGCCGCTTGCATTACTTCAGCAGCCATTTCCAAAATCTGATTTTTAACGTCTTGACACGCCATCAACACGGCGTTGCCAGCCGCGAATGTAATACGACTTGATCCGGTCAACTGATCGTAAGGCGTCACCCATGTGTCCACCTCTGCAGTTTTGACTCGTTCAGGCTTTACCTTGAAAAACTCGGCGGCGATCTGAATTAGCGTTGTAGAACTACCCTGCCCAATATTGCCTGCGCTGTGTCTTACTTCGACAGTTTCGTCGTTGTGCACCTTTACAATCGCAGAGGAGGCAGACGGTGCGACGCTATCTTTATTTGCGAAGGCGATACCACGGCCCCTGCGCCATGGTCCCTCTCCACGCTTAAGCGGGCCATGCCGCTCTAGACCACTTTTGATTTCATCTAGCAACTCAGAACCGGCGACGGAGTGTTGAATTTCACCAGCCGCATTTATCTCTCCTTCAACGAGAACATTCTTCCTTCTTATCTCGTACGTATCCATGCCAATGGCATGAGCGAGCTCATCGATATGGGATTCTAATGCGAAGTGGATCTGGGTGTTTCCGAAGCCGCGATAAGCAACGCCTGGAGGGTTGTTAGTGTAGACAACATAGTTGTCGAGCTTGAAATTCGGGAAGCGATAAGAACCTAAAGGTCCATAGCTCGCCTGGCGAGTAACGAGAAAACCGTGCTGGGCGTAGGCGCCGCCGTTCACCAGAACGAACATCTCGCAGGAAACGATGGTCCCGTCCTTCTTGACGCCAGATTTAATCTTCATCTCGAAGGGATGCTGAACGCCAGCCCAGCAAAGTGACTCTTCTCGCGTGTAGATGATCTTGATAGGGCGGTGATCTGCCGCTCGTGACAGCACTGCGCAGAGACCTTCCGCCTTCATCTCAATCTTGCCGCCGAACCCTCCGCCGACATATTTAGGAATGATCACGCGGATACGCGAGTGTGGAATATCCAAGGCCTCGCTAATTTGATTCAGCAGTGGATATGCCGCCTGCGATGACGACCAGACCGTAACGTTACCGTCCGCATCCCATTGAGAAACTGAATTGTGTCTCTCCATAGTAGCGTGCGCCATCATGGCATTTGAGTACGTCTTCTCAAGGACTACGTCTGCTTCGCCAAACCCCTTGTCGACATCGCCTGTTCGTATCCGATAGTAGCCGAACGCATTTGGGTGCTTGGGGTCGTATTGCACTGGGCCGATTGGCACGCGCCGATATTTGGCTTGCTCTTCGTGAACTATTACGGGCGGATTAGTACCAAACGCTTCGTGAACGTCGAATACTGCTGGAAGGTCTTCGTAGTCGATTTCAATTAGATCGCACGCCTGCTCTGCGATGGCTTCGCTTTCGGCCGCTACAGCCGCTACAGGCTCACCAATATATCGGACCTTTCCCCTTGCCAGGAGCGGCTCATCATAACAGCCAAATCCAAACAACGTCTGCGGACAATCTTTATCGACGAGTACCGCATGTACACCGGCCAATTTCTTCGCACGAGTGATATCGATGTTGATTATCTTTGCGTGCGGCCGCGTACTTCTCTTGATTTTTGCCCACAACATGCGGGGCATTTCGAGGTCAATAGCGTACTTACCTAGACCGGTAACCTTGCCAACGCCTTCCTCACGAATGACGTTCTTTCCGATAACGTTGAACTCTTTGCTTTGATTATGCATTGGTTGCACTCCGCATCTCAGCTGCTGCAGCGAGGATGGCTTCAATGATTTTTACGTAGCCGGTGCAACGGCAGAAATTGCCACGTATTGCGTCCCTCACTTCGGCTTCACTTGGATTCGGATTGACCGAGAGAAGCGCCTTGGCGGTCACTATTAAGCCCGGTGTACAAAAGCCGCATTGAACTGCGCCGTGCTCTAAGAATTTTCGCTGCAAAGGGTGAAGCGACGACGAGCCTCCTATCCCTTCGACTGTTGTGATCGACTTTCCGTCGATTTGCACAGCCAATGTCAGACATGACCTGACCAACTCGCCATCAACCATAACGGTGCAAGATCCGCATACGCCTTCGCCGCACCCTTCCTTCGTGCCGGTAAGACCCATTTCTAAACGGAGGAGATCGAGGAGAAGAGTATTTGGTTCGATCTCATGTGATCGATTCTGTCCGTTCACATCGAGATTAATTACTTTGCGCATGTTCATTTTTCCCAATCCCGTTCGTCAATTCTCTTGGAAGCCGAACGCAGAACGTCGCGCACGTAAACAGCTACAAGACGCCGTCGATATTCGCTGGACGCATAGACATCGCTATCCGGCGTGCAGTCTTCCGACGCGATTGACGCAGCAGTCTGAATCAGCTCGTCGCCAAGGACTCGCCCGACCAACGCCTTCTCCGCCCTCTTCAGCCGGATTGGCGTATCAGCGGCACCCGCTAAGGCGATTCTTGCCGCGACACATTTCTTCCCATCGGTTGTCAGAACGGCACCTGCAGCGATCAACGGTGTCTCCATCGCACCTCTGCCGGCATGCGCCAGATATGCCATTCCGCAAGCAGACTTCGGTCGCGGGATGCGAATTTCCTTCACGACGTCGCTTGGTTCGAGCGCAGTCGTCATATGGCCGACGAACAACTCCGCGATTGGAAGAACACGCTCGCCGGAGGTGCTTACGACTAGCAATTCAGCATCCAGGGCCAACAATGCAGCTGAGGGATCGCTAGCGGTGTGTCCTACGCAAATGTTTCCAACCACAGTTGCAGAATTACGAACCGCTGTGTTCGCAATACGTGCAATCGCTTCAAAGAGTACCGGGAACTCTTTGATAACAACGCGGTCCCGAAGTACGTCGGTCTGAGTTGCGAGCGCACCAATTCGCAACGTATCGCTTTCGTGCTCAACATAGCGAAGTCCGGGGATCGACTTGAGATCGACCAAGCACTCAGGTGACATAATTCGGAACTTCATCACGCGTAGTAGCGACTGACCGCCGGCAATAAGTTTTGCCTCAGGGTTAGCGGCCAATGCAGCACAGGCTTCGCCGATACTTTTTGGAGCCAAGTATTCGAACTTGGGAAGCGCCATGGCAATCTCTCTTGCTACGCGACTTTGGCGGGCGTTACTTTTGATTTGGCTTGCTTGAGATGTGTGTCGTACCAAGCCACAGCTTCGCGCATCACGATCTCAAACACGGGCGGGTTCACAAACTCGTAGACGTCATAGTGATCTGCATCCGGAATGCTCACCATCTTCTTCGGCTCGCTAGCTTTTCCGAACATCGAGTAACACTCGTCAATCGGCACGAGACCGTCGCGTTCGGTATGGATAAACAGAATGGGACGCGGCGCAATGAGATGCACATAGTCTTCAGGGATATGCCGCATAGTGGCTTCCGCGTTTTCTAGCGGGTAGCCTTCCGTATATTTTTCGGCAGCCTTGACCTTCTCCTGAATGACCTGGCGCGAATGAGGATCGCCAGGCATCAACTCAGTAACGTCTACACGACGCGATTTTCCAGTGAGAACCCGTTGAACACGATCTTCTGCGAGGACCTTCAAGAACTTTAGCCACTCCCAATGTTTTCTGAGACTCTTCATCCAGCGGAGACCATTGGCGACAGGTACGACCGATACGACACAGCAAACGCGATCATCCGTAGCAGTTGCAATCACTACGTTCCCGCCGCCGAAAGACGTTCCGTACAACGCGATCTGATCTGTATCGACAGAAGAGATCGTCGTCATAAACGTCACTGCATTGCGGATATCTTCGACTTGCTCCGGCGGCATCAACCGCGCAACGACGCCTTCACTTTTGCCGAAACCCCGATGGTCGAACGCCATCGCGACGTAACCATGTTTCGCAAGCCTCTCGGGGACCGGGAGCATGTAAACGTCTTTCATTCCCGTATAGCCGTGGCAGCAAATTACAGTCGGCCGTCTCTCGCCTGGCTTCAAATCGTCCGGCTCATAAAGCAGTCCGCTCAGCTTTAAGCCTTCGCTGTAAAATGACACTTCTTTGACTTTAGCCATGGCACTACCTTTCCAAAATTCTCGATCACGCCGGATTGTTAGGTTGTAAATTTGTTTGGAGATTCTCGAAGAAACGGTCTGCGATCTTTTTGCTGGTGCTCGCGATTAGTCGCTGGCCCAACTGGGCGATCTTGCCATTTACATTGGCATCGGCTTCGTAAGTAAGAATCGTGCCGCCACTCTCGCCAGGCGCGAGCTTTATGAAAGCGCCGCCTTTGGCAAAGCCGGCGATCCCACCATCGCCCTCACCACTGATCCGATAGCCGTTGGGAGGGTCTTGGTCTTCCAACTTTACTTTGCCGCGAAATCGCGTCTTCAACGGACCGAGTTGCAAGCGAACAACGGCAGCAAAAATGCCGTCATCTCGCTGTTCCAGTTCCTCACAGCCCGGAATGCACTTTCGAAGAACCTCCGGATCGTTCAACGCCGCATAGACCTCTTCGCGAGTCATAGGCAGCGAATATTCTCCGGACAGAACTATAGCCATTTCAATTGCTCCGACTTATTCAGCAGTCCAACCGCCATCCAGCATCAGTGAAGACCCGGTCATGAGACTCGATGCATCACTCGCAAGGAAAACGATTCCGCCCATAACATCGTCAACGCGACCGAGACGCTTCAGCTTAATTTTCTCGAGAACCTGACGGCGAAAATCCGCGTCGCTAAGAAACCCGCGGGTCATCGGCGTCTCTATGAAGGTCGGGCAAATCGTATTGACTCGAATTTTTCGCGATCCAAACTCGACTGCCATTGCCTTCGTTAGACCTTCGATCGACCACTTCGAGGCGCAGTAGAGAGTTCGGTTTTCTGCACCAACGTGACCCATCTGCGAAGAAATATTGATAATCGAGCCAGGCCGGTCAGCCGTTACCAACCGCCTTACAAACGCTTGCGCGGCAAAAAATGCAGCCTTTACGTTCAGACCCATGACTGCATCGTAATCGTCGACAGTGAGATCAATCATCGGTTTCGGCCGATTCATGCCGGCGTTATTGACGAGAATCTCGCTGACGGGTTGCGAGTTGATCAGGTCACGGAACTGATCAATATTCGTCACATCGGCCGCTAGCGCCTCTGCTGAGCCGCCGACTGCCTTTATCGCGGCGACAGCATCGTCCAACTCGTTCTTTGTGCGCGAGATCAACGTCACATGCGCGCCCGCGGTTGCCAGGGCCGCCGCCGCCGCCAGACCAATCCCTCGGCCCGCGCCGGTGACCAATGCCCTTTTCCCATCAAGGCGCAGAGAAGGCGTAACGGGTAGAAATGCAATCGTCATTCAGCAGCCGTCGCGTAAGGAATGTTGCGCCCGCCGTAACGGCGTACTCGAACATTTGCTTGCTCGGCGTGACCAGCGAACCCCTCAAGCATGCAGAGCCGAGAGCAGTACTCTCCGATCATTGCTGATGCCGAGTCTGATTCTACGCGTTGATACGTACAGGTCTTAAGGAACTTGCCTACCCAAAGACCGCCGGTGTAGCGAGCCGCTTTCATAGTCGGCAACGTGTGGTTCGTCCCGATTACCTTGTCGCCGAAGGCAACATTCGTGCGCGGTCCTAGGAACAGTGCACCGTAGTTTTTCATATTAGTCAGAAAGAAATTGGGATCGCGCGTCATTACTTGGACGTGCTCAGACGCAATGCGATCGGCTTCACGCACCATCTCTTCATCATCTTCGCAGACGATTACTTCGCCATAGTCTTGCCAAGCCCGTCGAGCTATTTCAGCCGTCGGAAGAATTGTAAGCAGACGTTCGATTTCATCAATCGTCGCCTTCGCCAACTTTTCCGACGTAGTCATCAGCACGGCTGGGGAATTAGCACCATGCTCCGCCTGCCCAAGCAGGTCGGTCGCACACATTTCAGCGTCTACACTCTCGTCAGCAATTACTAACGTCTCAGTCGGGCCAGCAAATAGGTCGATACCCACGCGACCATAGAGCTGACGTTTCGCTTCCGCGACAAACGCATTTCCGGGACCGACGAGCATATCGACTGGCTCAATTGTCTCGGTGCCGAGTGCAATCGCACCAACGGCTTGAACTCCACCGAGCGCGTAAATGACGTCGGCGCCAGCCATGTGTTGGGCGGCGACGATTGCCGGCGCCGGTTTGCCTTGGAACGGGGGAGCGCAAGTGACTACGCGATCCACCATGGCCACGCGAGCAGTGATGATCGACATATGTGCAGATGCCAACAGCGGATATTTTCCGCCGGGAACATAACATCCGACCGAATTTACTGGGATGTTCTTGTGACCAAGCCATACCCCCGGAAGTGTCTCAACTTCGAGATCGCGAATGCTTTCACGCTGGTGTTGCGCGAAGTTTCGTACTTGCTCTTGAGCAAAGCGGATATCCTCAAGGTCGCGCGCGGACAGCTGCGACATACAGTCTTTAATTTCTTTATCTGTCAGACGATAGTCGTCCCGCACCCAGCCATCAAATTTCGCTGACAGCTCTCGAACTGCTGTGTTTCCTCTCTTAGCAATATCCGCGAGGATCGACTCAACCGTGTGTCTAACTCGTGCGTCATCTTCCGCACGCGCTTCGGCATCGCGGCCTTTCTTAAGATACCTTGCCATCTTCGTTATCGATCCTTCACATTGTTGCAGCCGTGTCGAACGGACCAGCAGAATTTTTATTTAATTGCTTGTGGGTTAATCGGCGAACCAGCGCCACCTGGCAGGTGTAGCGGTGGGGCACAGAAGAAAAATTCATAGACAGTATCTTTTGCGCAGTCTTCGGCGAGTTCTTTCATGTAAAAGATTTCGCCCATAGTGATGCCCATTGCCGGGATCACGACCCAATGCCACGGCTGGTTAGCTTCCTTGGTTTCATTGGGCCTCACTTCGCAGCCCCACGTATCACAGCAAATTCCGGCGACGTCCTTCTCTCTCAGCCAATAACAGGTCTCGAACGCCATTCCGGGAGCATTGCCGCCCGCGTAACCCGACCAGTCGCGTTTCGACAAACATCTCTCTTGGTGTCCGGTGCGGACAAGAACGAAGTCGCCCTTGCGCACTTCTACGCCTTGAGCTTTGGCGCACTCATCGAGATCCGCGGTTGTAACTCCATATCCATCATCAAGGCTGTCTTTGCCTTTCCATCGAGCTACATCGAGCAAGACCCCACGCCCGACCATCTTGTCGCGTGTATGCTCAATCCCAAGCTTCTTTGCTCCACGAGCGTCGACGAGTTTCGCGCTGTAACCGTTGTACATTTTGTCGCCAAGGAAGATGTGGCAGAGCGCGTCCCATTGGGTTGATGCCTGACATGGCATGTTGATTGCGTCATCCGCATAGCGAAGATACGGGTACGGCTCGTCCTGATTGCCCGCCGCGGCATCCGTTCCAGTTGCGAGCATTGTATGAATGGGGTTCCAGCGCCCGCCGAAAAGACCCGATTGAATCGGTTCTTTCAACGAGAGGCCAAGAGAAAACACTTTCCCCTTCCGAATTAATTTTGCCGCGTTGATTATTTCGGTCGGCGTAATGTTGTTCAGAGTGCCAATCTGATCGTCTTTGCCCCAACGACCCCAGTTGGAAAGCTTTTCCGCAGCTTCGTGAATGGCTTTCTGATTCACTTGCCCGCTCATTCTTCATTCCCCTTTTCAACTCAAAGTAATGGAACGTTTCGCATCAGTTCGGCCGTGCGGTCGTTCGCGATAGAAACCGGCACTTCAAAGATCGACAAACTTGGGGGAGAGCCGTAACGCTCGGTAAGTGATTTTCTCCATTCTTCGTTGTAAAGCGCTTCGGCTTGCGCACGCGTTGACCAGACGTAGAACGCGCCTCCGCGTTCTTTGCCGTCAAACAAGTAGTGCTTGCTAATCAAGCCAGGCATACCGCGAAACCGCGGCGCAGACGCTTCGAAGGCCTCGGTCATTTGAGCCAACGTTGTTCCTGCCGGAACGCTAAAAAGCACGAGCGCTGCAATCACGATTGTTTCCCCATGCATCCGGGCCAATTATTTTGGCCACTCTTTTGTCCGCCACATTTCTCAGGCGAGACCAGACAACGGTAAGGGAGGAGCAGTTAGCGCGGCCAATACTATCGGCGTAGATCGCCATGCCGGTAAGTTATCGCGCCATTCAATTTATGGTGCAACGCGATATCGGATGCTCTGATTTGGATTTGAGTAAGCGTTATTTCCGCAACTTGTCGTCGTAGTCGCGATCGCGAAGGTTTGCTTCGATGTAGGCGGCCCGATACGCCGCGAGCAACTTGCGGATGAACAAACGAAGTCGAAGAAGCATACTTTCTCCTGAGCTTCATTCGCCACAGATTAAAATCCCCAAGGGCTCGTCACCCTTGGGGGAGTAACAGCTGGCGCCCGGGAGGTAAGCGCCAACGTGTTTTCGCCCAATAAGTGATTGCTTGCCTTCGGACCAATATCCTTTTCGAACGCCGGTATAACGAAACGGCATCGGAAGCGGCCAAGCCTAGCCACTACATTGATTTAGCAGATTGCACTGCAAAATGGATGTTGTACCGCGGCTAGCATCGTTGGCCTTCTACGCCAAAGATGCCGACTTGTTGCGAAAGACGTAAAATACAACAAGTCAGCTGCAGGGCCATGAGCCGAGAGCTCGGCCCTAGGTTCTGCAGCGATAATCTGCAAAAGCGCTACGCCTTAACTCATACACTTTTCTGCTCCTTCCGAGCTTTATTGAATAAGCGGCCAATCACTTTCGCTTTTGCCGGAGCGATTGCAGCCAAATGATCCAAGCGCGCTTGAACGCGCTCATCGCGTGCTCGAGCTCAAACGTACTGCCGGTCGTCTTGAATTCAGGAGGATATGCACTCAGCGAAAAAGTCCATGACCAATACGTCTGACTTGGGCTTGTGACGCGCCGGATAGCGCCGACACGAATAGTGCCTGCGTAGACTTGGTACTGTGGGTCGCCGTTAAATTCGCCGACAGAAACGAGGTGGAGAGGCACGCTTTAGCATCCCTAGCTTCCCCGCTGGGTGATACCTGCCGCGACGCAAACTGGAGTGGTTCGGCTGGCTATGCAAAGCTGACTTGTGGATGTCCGCCTCTGACCTCGACGAGACACAAAATGTGGATGCTCTGGCCGCCCTACCGTCGCCGCGTGCTGGCTGAAGCCGATGAATATTTGGAGTCTTTCGGCAATCGCGCCTATTCGCAGTGCCGAACGGACTGCATCGAGGCCATGGAAAAACGCGACTACAATCGGTGGGCGTTTCTCAGTAGCGTACGGGGCGTACTCGCGAAGAAATTAGGCCGGGACCGCTATCTGGACACGGCGACCGGCTATTTGGAGCAAGAGCCTTACGACCACGGCCCTGGCATTGTTGTGCAACGATCGAAAGACACTACCCTGCACTGAGACAGTCCGCATAAAGGAAATGGCTTCCATCGTTCCGAGCGCCGTGGATAGCTTCTAATCTCCGTCCTCACCAAGCGATCTAGAGAGCGCTTCTCGCGTGATCCCTGCGCTCTTCGCAAGTTTGCTCATTCTTTTCGCTCTCGCTACGTCGTCAAGAGCTCCAATGATTAACGCCGAATTCCCATCCTCAAAAGCAGCATTGAGGTATTCTACGATCGCTTTTGGGTTGTCGAGATAGTCCGCGGCGTCCCATTTAGTAGTCTTAATGATCATGCCGCCCACTCCGCTTCCCTGATCAACGCTCTTCGGCTTCATTGTCATTCTAGTATTCGAAAGCGCTTCCCCCTACTAGGTAGTCACGCCGCTGAAAGAGCTCGCTCCACTGCCTTTGGTTCCTTCTCAATTACTTTAAGATAAGCACGAACTGGTCCAGCGGGGCGAGATCTACCCTGCTCCCAATCTTTAACGCTCGCTGGGTTAAAACCATATCGTTGCGAGAATTCTGGTTGTGACAGACCAAGTTTCTTTCGAAGCTTCGCGACATCTACATCCGAAGGTACATGGACGCGAAACTCAGCCTTGTTTGCCTTTCCAGAGGCAAACGCTACCGCATCACGGGCACCCTGAAGAATTCGATTGCTCGACTTTTTCATATCATTTCCTCTCTACTGAAATTGATAGTGATCATCAGCGCCGCCTAATCTTTGCAACTTGGCGTCTTGTTTGAGCGCGAAACAGTTCAGGCAGGCTGGTCAACAGCTTCTTCAATTCGCTCTTTTCTGCCGCAGTCAGGTTTGCTTTGGATCCCTTGCCAAAGACATCCAGTAGAAAGATCGGCATGTCTTCACCGCCATAGAACGTAATCACGCGATAGCCACCACTCTTGCCTTTGCCTCGACCCGCGAAACGTACTTTTCGGGCACCACCCGTGCCGACCATCATCTCGCCAGCAGTGGGATTAAGCGCCAGAAAAGCGACGATATCGGCACGCATTTGTTCATCAAGCCCCTCTTCTCGGGCCGACGCCAGGAATGCCGGGGTTTCGATGACTGTATGCATGATCATATACGGAATTCCCGTATGAACGTCAACGGGATTCCCGTATACGGAAAAGCCGTATTATACAGGCTAAATTAGGATCGAAATCCTACAGAGAGTCGTCGATCGAGATCAGACCGAGACGCGCGATTTCCGCATTCATGACATCGCGGCCGTACCGTTCTTCGCCTTCTCGAACCATCTCATTCAGAACCCGAAAAATCTGGTCTACGGGTTCTGATCCATTCTTGTTAGCGAGTTCTGCGAACCGCGTGTTGAGCTGTAGAAGTCTTTGATGTGCAGAAAATTTTCTAGCTTCTCCACGCAGAAATTTCTGCCGTTGTTCGATCCGGTGCCTTCGCGCCTCCTCCTTTGCTCGTTGTTCAGCTTTTTCCTTAGCAAGTCGTGCCTTCTCGGCCGCGCACGAAGCCGCCAAGACCGAGGCCAAGAAAAATCGCGTCGAGCATGGTTCAAGTCCACTTATATTCGAGACTTAATCAACGCCTTCAAGCGCAAGGATTCGATTGGAAAGAGAGCGCGGAAATATAAGGAGGATATAAAGATCGTCGCAGCAATCTAAATAGCAGGAAGGAACAGGTGAGCGGTTCTGTAAACTACAACGGCGCCCCAGAATATCCTTGCTAAGTCTTTGAGATACTGTTGGGCGCACCAGGGCTCGAATCGGGGACCCGCTGATTAAGAGTATGGTCGCTCGCAAGCTTCATCTTGGGTGGAGCTGTAGTCTGGGGAGCGGGATTCTTCTGCTGCTCATTATTCTTTGCTTCGGGGACTATTTTGGGCAGCGTAACTTCGGCTTACATGCGCGAAAGCCCTAGTGATGCGGCCAACAACCCGGGATCCTTAGGCGCAAGTTCAGGCTTGGCAGTGTCAGCACCACGACGATGGTAGTGAGATGACAGAGCGCGGCGAAGAACTGGCCGCCGCGATTCCGAACGCCGATAGGGTGATTCTGAAGGCCGATAGGGTGATTCTGAAGGCCGATAGGGTGATTCTGAAGGCCGCGCATATTTCCGCCATCGAAGATGTGGACGGCTTCGCGAAAGCGGTCAAGGCATTCCGCGCGAAGCTGCCTCAATAAGGCGAAAGATGCCTCGATAATTCTTGGATGATGCGCGCGAAGTCGCTAGCCGAAAGCAGTTCGCAGACATGCGCAGCGGAATCGACGCCGCAATATTCGAATGGAACTGATTTCAACGTGACCGCTAGCCCTTAAAGTTGGCTCACAAATTTCGTATGCAGATAACCGTCGATTCCCTCAGTCCCACCTTCGGAGCCGTAACCGGAGTGGCGCACGCCGCCGAAAGGCGTCTCCGGCAGCGTGACCTGAAACGTATTGAGACCGATCATGCCGCTGCGGACTTCCCGCTCGATCATCTTCGCCGCGCGAAGATCATTCGTGAAAGCGTAGGCGGAAAGACCGTACGGCAATCTGTTCGCCTGATCGATAGCGGATTCCAGTTTGTCGAAGCGATTCACAACCGCGACCGCGCCAAACGGCTCCTCGTTCATAATGCGCGCTTCGTTCGGCACGTCGGAAACGACGGTCGGCTCCCAGAAGAAACCGATATTTCCTAGCCGCGTACCACCAGTATGGAATTTTGCACCGTGTTTACGAGCATCTTCCAGATAAGTTTCCATCGCCGCAACCCGCCGGTTATTGGCAAGCGAACCCATCTGACTCACTTCATCGAGACCATTCGTCACGCGCAACGCGCGCATCGCTTCGGAGAAGGCTGCAATAAACCGGTCCGAAACTTCCTCGGCAACATAGAAACGCGTTGGAGAAATGCACACTTGGCCTGCGTTGCGTGCTTTCGAGGCGACTGCGAGCGAAACGACCTTCTCCATATCGGCGTCCGCGCAAACAATGACCGGAGCATGTCCGCCCAGTTCCATCGTCGTGCGCTTCAGATCGTTCGCGGCGAGTTTCGCGAGTTCCTTGCCGACCGCCGTCGAGCCGGTGAATGACAGCTTTCGAATAACCGGAGACGACAACAGATAGTTCGAAACTTCAGCTGGCACACCGAAAACCACGTTGAGCACGCCTTTCGGCAGCCCGGCAAGCGTAAGCGCGTGTGCGAGCGCCAATGCTGTTGCCGGCGTTTCCTCGGCCGGTTTCAGAATGCAGGTACAACCAGCGGCAAGCGCCGCGGCGACTTTTCTCGCAGGTGTCAGACCCGGGAAATTCCACGGCGCGAAAGCCGCAACCGGTCCCACCGGCTCCTTGAACACCATCTGCCGATGCTCGGGTGTCCGCGACGGAACAATACGGCCGTAGGTTCTACGCCCCTCTTCGGCCGACCATTCAAATATTTCCGCGCAAGTGAGCACTTCGATCCGCGATTCCGCGATCGTTTTCCCTTCCTCAAGCGTAAGCTGCGTCGCAATGGATTCGCTGCGTTCGCGCAGCAGCCCGGCCGCCTTGCGAATGATATTGCTGCGCTCCAGCGGAGATGTGCGGCTCCAACTCCGAAATGCGCTTTCAGAACTCTCCAGCGCACGATCGAGATCGCCTTTCGACGCATGCGGAAGTTCGCCCAGCACTTGCTCGGTGGAAGGATTGTAGATCGGATTGCTTATCCTTCCTTTCGCCGAAAGGAACTCACCGGAAATCAGCAACGAAAGCTCTGGATAGTCGCTCATTACTTCACTCTTACTTGGCGCCAAACAAGCCGGGCGTCAGTGCATAACGACGCCACCGTCGACGACCAGCGTTTGTCCCGTGATGAAATTACTCGCGTCACTGGCGAAGAACAGCAAAGCGCCGATCAGATCATCCGGAACGGATTCCCTCTTGAGCGCCCGCGTCGCGATTACGGAATCAGCGACATTCTTCCAATCGGGATGATTGCGCACATTGTCGCTGGCAACGAGTCCGGGAGCGATCGCATTTACGCAGATATTCTGCTCAGCTACTTCTCTTGCCAGCGAGCGCGTCAGCGCGACGATCGCGCCCTTCGATGCTACGTAGTGAAGAAGCTTCGGCGTTCCCTTGAACACCGTGGCGGAAGAAATATTGATGATCTTGCCGCCGCCCGATTGCGCCATCAGCGGAAAAATCGCCTTCGTAGCCTGCCAGGTACCGCGGATATTGACGGTCATGACACGATCCCATTCGTCTTCCGTAATATCCGTAAAAGACGCCATGTTTAGCCCGCCGAACAAAGCGGCATTGTTCACGAGAATGTCCGTCCGGCCGAATTTCTTCTCGACCTCCGAAACCATGTGATGCAGCGATTCATTTCTGGTTACGTCGCAGGCGGCCGCGATCGCCTCACCGCCCAGCTCCCTGATTTCCGCCGCAGCAATTTCGGGGTTGACGATATCCGACACGCATACCGCCGCGCCGGCGCGGGCAAGCGCCATGGCATATTGCCGCCCGATCCCCTGTTGCGCCCCCGTGACGATCGCAACTTTTCCCGCAAGAGAATTCATCCCCGCGCCTCTCAAGATTATTTCGCCTGCGCCTTTACTGCTGGGGGAACCGACACGCGCCTGAAGTGCTGCATCTTGTCTGGCTGATCGAACGGAATAGTCGCGTCGAGACCAGCCTTGGTCGAAAGTACATCGCCCATCTTACGGATTGGCTCAGGTGTCCGGGTGATTGCTGAAGGATCCAGCGCCATCGGCATGCGCGGTACGAGAATAAGATCGCGGTCCCACTGCGAGCGCGTCGCAACAGCCCATTGTACCCGGATGGGATCGAACGGGTCGATGTCATCATCGACAACGATGACCCACTTCACATCGCGGCTTGCTTCGGTCGGACCGAGGGCGCCGATGATCGCCGACATGGAATCGGATTCGAATTTCTTGCTGATCTGCACGACCGCGTGAAAGCGGCAGCAGCCGCCTTCCGGCAGGCACACCGCATTCACGTTGGGCATCGTCTTTTGCAGGTGCTGCAAAATATCCGCCTCGCGGCAAACACCGCCGAGCAGCCAGTTGTCGAAGGAGCCGGGCAGACAGTCCAGATAGATGGCGTCCTTCCTTCGCGTGATGCCCTTGACCTTGATGACAGGGTTCAGACGCGGCGGACCGTCATAGACGCGGGAATAGTCGCCATACGGCCCCTCCTCCTCGCGCGCGCCATTGAGGATGACGCCTTCGATCACGATTTCTGCATTCGCGGGAACTTCGAGGTCGATTGTGTCGCACTTCACCACTTCAAGTGCTTCGCCGCGCAATGCGCCCGCAACTTCCAGTTCATCAACATCGATCGGTACAATTCGGTCCGGCATTGCGCCTTCGAGCCATGTCACGGGATCCACGCCAATTGCGATCGCGACTTCGGTGTCCTTACCCAGCTTCTCATTGCGCCGGTGAATCTCCGCGAGATGCCGGTACAGATTGACCATCAGCACGATGGTCTTCCCGTCCTTGATCAGCATGCGCGCGAAGGAGAGATTTCGCTTTCCGGATTGTGGATCGCGCGCGACGATGACGCCGCTTGATATATAGTGGCCGACATCGCCTTCGAAGTGCATTGGATTCGGAATCTGCTTTGTCAAATCCACGTCGGACTCCGGAATACGAATATCCTTTAGCGGAGCAGCATTCACGAGCTTGGTCGGAATAGGGTTCTTCGAAGCCTCAATGATACGGTGGCTCAATTCTTGGTCCGGCTTGACCCCCAGCACGCTCGCGATGTTACGGCGGTTGTTGAAAATATTGCCGACGACCGGCATGTCGAAGCCCGCGACATTCTCGAAATAGACGGTCTTCTTGCCGTCATGCTCTTCTTCGTGGCGCGCTATGTCGAATTTTGTAGAAACACTTTCCTTAATGCGCACGACTTCGCCGCACTCGTCCAGCCAATTGATGTAAGCCCGCAGGTCGGGGAATGACATGTTTACTTCCTTCGAGAAAAAGATTGCCGCAGCGGCTAGAGCCGCTGCGGCGCAACGTTCACTTCTTTGCCGCGTTGAGATAGCTGAGATCGATCGCCTTGCTCAGGGGAATGACCGCCTTCTGCGCGCCTACCATCACGAAGTGTTCCTGGGTTGCCTGGAGATCGGCAGTTGCGATCTCCGACGTGAACTCAACTTCCTGTATGAGATCGAGGGCGATCTCCCCCGGAAGGTCGGAGTGACTCTTCACGGCAGAAAGATACTCGTCCTTATGTTTTCCATTCTGCACCTCGGCGGCGTAAGCCAGCGCACGCAGATAGACTTTGAGGAACTTTACGACGGCTTCCTTGTTCTGTTTGAGGAATTCGTCTCTTCCGACCAATGCGCGTACCTGAATTCTGGAAACGTAATCCGTTTCCCGGACCAGTTCGACTGCGAGTCCCTTTTCCACCGCCAGCTTTACCCAGCGCGAGCGCATTCTCGCGCCGTCGATCGTCTTCGACGCAAGCGCAGTCAGAATGTCCGACTCCGACATGCGGACCCAGTCGACCTTTGTGAACACGTCGCCAAATACCTTGTGTCCGATCGGAAACGGGCTGATCTGGCCTTTCGGCGGAACCGGCGCAAAGTCGGCAAGACGCTTGCCGGCGAAGTCTCCGATCTTGGTGATGGCCTTGCTGTCGTAAAGATCCTTGCGGACGACATAGCCCCGGATGTTGCGCGCTGGTTTGCCGTCATGCGCGGCAACGGCGAGCGCCGATCCGGAAATTATACGGAAGTCCGCACCGGCGTGAATCATGTTCCAGAGATTTGCCGGAATATAGCCGTCGAGAATATCGATCGACTTCGCAGCCAGCATGCTCGGATATTGCATGAAGTTTTTTACGTCGGTGACTTCGACGTTGAGGCCGGCTTCCTTGAACCAGCCCTTGCCCTGCGCGATGATGATCGGCTCGGTCGCGCCGCCGACACGAATGGTTGTCTGCGCAGAACCGGCATCAGTCATCGCCATCATGATTGCGCCCGCCGCAGCGGCAAGGGCCACAAGATTTATCGGAATTCTCGTTCTCTTCATCGTCACTTCCTCCCTTTAGAAACGTTTTGGCTTATTATTCATCGCTCGCGCGCCCAGGGCAGAGCGATGTACTCGATGAAATCGACGAGCCGGAATACGAGAATTCCGAAAATGCCGATCGCAAAGAGATTGGCGTAAAGCAGATTGATCTTGAAAAATTCGGTTGCCCAAGAGAGCAGATAGCCGACGCCGCTCTGGCCGATATACATTTCGACGGCGACGACGACGATGAGCGCGACCGCGGAGCTCTGACGCAAGCCCGTAAAGATCATCGGCAAGGACCCCGGCAGCACGACCTTCGTCGTTACTTGGAAACGATTCGCGCCCAAATCCTCGGCCGCCTTGATCAATATCGGATCGATCGAGCGCAGGCCGGTCAGCGTATTCAGCAGCACCGGAAAGAAAGAGCTGATTGCGACGCTGGCAATGATCGGCGGATCGCCAACCCCAAAGACAACAATGAAGATCGACAACATTGCGATCTTTGGCAACGGATAGACTGCCGCGACGATCGGATAGAAAAAGTTTCTCAGCGGACGGAATATGCCGATCAAAAGTCCGAACACAATGGCGCTTCCAGCTCCGATGATGTAGCCGATCAGCATTCGCTTCGTCGTAACGAGGAATGCAGCTGGCAACTGACCGCTGGTGATGCTTTCCCAAAGCTGGACAAGAACGTCGGACACAGGCGGCAGAAAGAAAGCCCGGATAAGCCCGCTTCGCACCGATAGCTCCCAAAGTAGCAGAACCGCAACGATGGGGCCGACATTGTAGAGTACTGACGACGCGAACGCCCTGAGTTTACCGGAGGAGATCGTCATTGCGATTGCCCCTCCTTAGAGGCGCCGTACGCGACGTCGAATTCTTCCTTGATCGAATTCCAGGCGTGATCTGCGAGTTTGTGAAACTCCGGGGTGGTAAGCATATCGAGCGTGCGTGGCCGGGGTAGCGTGACCGGAATGACTTCCTTGATACGCCCGGGCCGCGCGCTCATGATGGCGATGCGATCGCCGAGCAGAACCGCCTCGTCGATCGAATGCGTCACATAAACGACTGTCTTCTTGTACTGATCCCAGATGCGCAGGAGTTCAACCTGCATCACCGTGCGCGTTTGGGCATCTAGCGCGGCGAGCGGCTCGTCCATCAGAAGAATTTCGGGGTCGTTGCAGAGCGCGCGCGCAAGCGCAACGCGCTGCTGCATGCCGCCCGACAGTTCATGGGGAAAGGCTTCCTCGAAGCCGATCAGTCCTACATTTTCGATGAAGTGCTGCGCGCGCGCCATCCGCTCGCCGCGAGGCATGCCACGCATTTCGCAACCGAAGGCGACGTTATGCTTGATCGTCCGCCACGGAAACAAAGCATAGCGCTGCCACACCATTGTGGTCACCGGCCCGGATGCAGTACGTCTTCCTTCAAAGCTCACCTTGCCGCCCGTCGCCGGCTCAAGCCCTGCAATAATCTGCAGCAAGGTCGATTTCCCGCAGCCCGACGGCCCAAGCAGCGTCAGGAACTCGGCGTCCCGGACCTCAAGACTCGCCTTGTTGAGGGCGTTCACTTCACGACCGCGAACACTGAATCTCTTGTCTACATTAGAGACCGAGATCCTCACGACCGCACTTCCTCGGTTGCCGCAAAATTGCGGCTCGAGGCACTTACAGTGCCCATTTTCTCTCCTCCATCAACCACGGCTCTTCATGGCCGCTTTAGTTGCCTTCGCAACTATAATCTTCCGGTCTTAGTTGCTTTGTCAACTATGGCCGGGCTGAATCTTTTGCATTATGATGCGCGGTAACAAAGAAACTTTGGGAGTTCGCCTTTATGGCGCAAGCAGATGAATTGCCGGGCGCGAAGCAAGTATCGGGCACTATCGTGCTCGATTCAGAGCGGCATATTCCGTATTTCTTTACGTATATTTCCAACAAGCTTTCTTATGGCGCGGGGAAAATCTATCGCGAACTGTTCGGCATCGGAATCACAGAGTGGCGCGTGATGAGCGTTCTTGCAGCGCAACCAAATGTTGGCGCGCATCAGATTTGCGCGCTGCTCGGGATAGACAAGGCGGTGGTAAGCCGGAGCCTTCGCCGCCTCGAAGAACTGAAGCTCGTGAAGTTCACGCATACGAAGCCGAACGGCAAGGTCAGGCCGCTTGCCCTTTCCAGACTGGGCATGTCCCGGCATGGCAAGATGATCGAGATCGCGCTGGAACGCGAACAGCTTCTATTATCTGTGCTGACTGCCGAAGAAAAAATCGCCCTTGTGCACATGATGAAAAAACTTCGCACCGCCGTGGATAAAGTGAACAAATGGCAGCCCAGCAGATAGGGGAGCTTTTCCAGGAGACAGCGCAATGATTTCGAAACGTCTTGTTATCGCCGTCACCGGTGCGTCCGGCGTAATTTACGGAATTCGCGCATTGGAAATGCTGCGCGAAACCGACATCGAAACTCATCTGGTCGTCAGCAAGGCCGGAGAGCTAACTATCGCCTATGAAACCGATCTGCACCCTAAAAGGCTGCGCGAACTGGCAACCGAATATCACGCGGTTGGCGACATCGGCGCTTCCATATCTTCCGGATCGTTTCGAACCATGGGCATGCTTATCTGCCCCTGCTCCATGCGAACCATGAGCGAGATCGCGACCGGCGTTACCAGTTCGCTTGTAAGTCGTGCGGCCGACGTTGTTCTTAAGGAACGGCGGAAGCTCGTACTCGCCGTACGTGAAACCCCCCTGCATTCAGGCCATCTACGCACGATGGCAACGCTTTCGGATCTTGGAGCCGTCATTTCGCCGATCGTTCCGGCATTCTATTCGCGTCCGGCTACGTTGGACGATATCATAAATCACACCGTTGGCCGGCTGCTTGACAATTTCGACATCGACCTGGGTATTGTTAAGCGTTGGAAAGAACAGGAAGCGCAGCGTATTCAGATCGTACGAAACGCTTCATAGATGGACAGCAGCCGTGCAACCGCATCGTGCTGGAACGAAGAGCCAAGATAACTGGCATAGGCGTCAAGGCCTTTCCTCGCTGCGACCGGATCAGGGGCAACTCCTGTATGGGTTCTGAACTGTGAGAACAGATCATCTTGCTCAATGCGTTCGGACTCGAGTTCTAGCTTCTTTAAATTTGCACGGAACGCCAATCGAGAAGATGCTTCTTCCGGCTTGGGGATACTTCGCCGTATCATTCGAAGTGGCACGATAACGGTATCGCGCCAGTGTTTTACATGCCGATCGATCTCGGCTATCTCATCAACGGATAAAGACTTACCCGACGCGGCAAGCCACAAAATTAAAAGCAGAATATTCACATCAACATTGTAATTGTCTTGCAGAAAGAGGCATATGTCGGGGACATCGGGCGTAGAATAATAGTTCAAGGAAAAGCGCCACAGCGCATTCTTCTTATCGATCGCACCTTCTTCGGCCATTTTTCTAACCAATATTAAAGAGACCAAACCATATTTCAATCACGCGACGGGAGCTAGGTATCGAACTGACATCCCGAGCTTAAGCTGCACTACACGAACAAGTCGTTGAGATTCGGCCTAAACTCGCCCGCTTTCCTTTGCAAAAATTGGCAATCAGATTGCTGCCGACAAAGTAGCTTCATTTCGGAATGGCGAGCCTGGAAATTTGGCGGGCGTGTCGCGTCAAGCCGTGAACACTTCACTGAAAGTTCTGGATGATCTTCGGAATGCTGGACATGGGCCACGGCGGAATTCGAGTCCGGAAGACGGAAGAATTGGGCCGATTTGCGAGGAGGCTGGCAAGATCATAACGATCGCGAGCCAGCATAAAGTGCGCCAAGGCCCAGTTTCGTTAAATACTCCGGTGAGATGATAGACGCCAACGGATCAGCACTCAGCATGCACATGTTATAAGACGTAAAAGCTAACGAGTTGCGAATTGAGGATGTTTGCGAAAAAGCGAATTAGTTCGAACCGGAGAAATTTTGCTTAAAGGCGAACGGTTCAGCAGCCTATGTTGTTCGGCTTGATCTAAGTGTGGACCGAGCAACTAGAATGACGACTTAAGAGTCAAGATGTTGCTGACGAGATTTTCGCCATAACGAATTAATGCTGATTCCCAGACGCCGCGCCGCTTCAGAACGGTTGTTGGCGCACTCGCTTAGCGTGCGGCTGATTATTTCCTGTTCGAGCAAGGAAATCTGTTTCTTGAGTGATCCGTCAAGACCGATTGATGGCACGCTAGGGTTACCCGCCTCAATGCCGGACGACTGACGTCGGCTTCGGGATTGGAAAACAGCATTAAAGGTGGAAGCATCAAAGGGTTCGTCGGTGTGAAGTGCCGCATAAGTCTGCACAATTGCTTCGAGTTCTCGGACATTGCCGGGCCAGTCGTATTGGCTCAAGGCCGTCTGCAGATCAGCGCTTTCCTCGAAATCTGACCTTCCAGCTTTCGCGAATAATTTCTCCAGCAGAACCGGGATATCGCTTACGCGTTCGCGCAATGCCGGCAAATTGAGCATCAAGGTAGACAAACGAAAGTACAGGTCCGGCCGGAACTCTCCGGCGAGCCCTGCCCGGTACAAATCGACCTGAGACGAGCTGATAATGCGGACGTCAACTGAAACAATCCGGTCGCCGCCCACGCGCATGACTTCATTTCGCTCGATCGCACGAAGGAGCCGGACCTGTAAGCTCGGAGAGATATCGGCGATCTCGTCCAGAAACAGCGTGCCCTTGTGCGCCATTTCGAACAGTCCGACTTTTCCGCCGCGGCGCGCACCAGTGAATGAGCCTTCTTCGTAACCGAACAGTTCGCTTTCAAGGAGTGTTTCGGGCAACGCCGAGCAGTTGATAGCGAGAAACGGCTGGCTGGAACGCTTGCTCGCATTATGAATCGACTGCGCGAGCAATTCTTTGCCGGTTCCGGTCTCACCTTGGATTAGAACGGCGGCATCGGATTTAGCGTAGCGCGCTCCTTCCCGGGCAAGTGCGCCAAGTGAAGGGCTGGCCGCCACCATCTCTTCGAACGTATGCTTTGCCACGAAGCCGCGGCGATACATGTCTTCGCGGACCTTGCGTTCCAGATCCTGAATCCTGGATGCCTCGCGAATACTGCAAATTACACCGACGAGCCTGTCCTCGACCATGATTGGCTGGCTGGTAACGACGAGATTGAGATCACCGAGGCGGTGTATCCGGTCGCTTTCACCGAGCCCGGTTTCGATCACGCGCGACAGACCGAATACATCAAGCGGCGCCGGTAGTTTTTTTCCGACCGCAGCTTCGGCTTGCTTGCGTGAAAGTACGGACCTTAAAATATCGGCTGCCGCTGGATTAAACACCGTAACGCGTCGCAGGCTGTCGACTACAATGATCCCTTCGCGGATCGTTTGCAGAATCGTATTCAGCTCTTCGAGCTTGCGTTTTTCTGCCCGGCGCGACCCAGCAACTGCGCGCGCCTCGTAGAGCGTCTGAAGGACATTTTCTCGTTCCGGGATGACTACGACAGTCGGCGCGCCGTACCGATCGGCGATCTGTTTGCAGATGCCGCCTCCAACGACGATCTCGGCACCTTCAGCAATGCTCTTGCGAATGCCGGTCTCCAGTTCGTCGGTGGAAGAAAACACGACCTGGTGCAATTCGATATCCAGATACTTCGCAAGGGTTGCCAAACCTTCGATCGGCTGAGAGAAAACGGTAACTGCGATCTTCTTGGTGTGCGCCCTCGCTTCCATGAGCGCCGGCATCAAATAGGCCGGGCTACGATCAATCTTCACGACCGCCTGGCCGATACTTTCGGCCAGCACGTTTCCAGTGCCACCGCCGCCAATAATGACTTCGATGCCTTCGTCGAGGAGCTGCCGCGCTACCGGGACGGCGCGTTCCATCGACGCGAGCCGGACTGTAATGGATTCACTAGCGGGATCGGAGTGCGCCAAAATGGCTTCACTCACTTCTCGCGAATTGGAAACAAACGCGAAGCGATACCGGCTCATAGCTACACTCCGGTGAGAAACTCTACAGGAATAGAATAATGCCCAATAGAATTACCAAACTCAACACGATGAAACTCAAGTATCGTTCGGAAATCCTGGATTGTAGCCACGTGCCGAGCCAACCGCCTACAATCGCAAATGGAGTGAGGATTGCGGCGGTCTTAAAAGCCGCGGGTGGCAGTAGATCGAGTGCCGCATAGAGCACCAATCGGAAGAGATCGTGCCCCAGAACGACCGCAGATAAGGTGCCGAGGTACACGCCGTGAGTTAGGCGGAGGCCTTTTAAGTAAAGCGCGAGCACCGCCCCACTCGCATTGACAAGACCTCCCGAAACTCCGCTTCCAAAGCCAATAAACCAGACGTTGCGCGCCCAGACTGAAACCTCGGTTGAGCCACGCCACAACTTCAGAAGCTCGATCAGTCCGCAGGCAACAATTAGCGTGCCGAGAATTTTTTTCACATAGCCAACCGGCAAGACCCAGATCAGCATCGTTCCGACTGCAACTCCGGCAATCGCAGCAATAAGCAAACGCGCGGTCAACGTGCTGTCCCACTTTCGCCAATAGTGTGAGATTGCCGATATGCCGAACGCGATCTGCAAAAGCGCCATGACCGCCAGCGTCGTCTGCAAATCGAAAATTTGAAGAAGGCTTGCCGTCAGCGCGATTCCTGCGCCAACGCCGACGGATGTACGGATCGCACCAGCAGCCATCGTTGCCAGTGCCGCAAGTGCAATGAGCTCCATTTACTGTGACCTTCCGACCCGGAGAAAAGTGCGCGCTAGGCTCGCTTCAGCTCTTGGAAGAGCGCTTCTTTCTCAGCAACCGGCATGCAGCGCTCATCTGCTTTCGCAGGAAATTCCCGTGCCTGAACAGCGCTGCAGAACTTTTCGATCGCAGTTCCGATAAGAGGCCGTACATTACCGAATTGCGCTGCCGTTTTCGGGCGCGGAAAAACGCTGAAGCCCACGACGTCGGCGCTCACTTGATAGATGCCGTCAGCATCCGGACCGGAGCCTAAGCTAAGCACCGGAAGGCTTAGCCTCTTTCGAAGAAAGCCCATTAGCTGTGTCGGAACGAGCTCGGCAACCACAGCGAAAGCGCCTGCTTTTTCCATCGCAAGCGCGTCCTCGAAGATTTCGTCTGCAGCCGTTGCCGACCGACCCTGCACACGAAATCCGCTTTGTTCCGTCTTTCGGACTGAGCGTAGTCCGATATGGGCGAGCACCGGCACGCCAGCACGCGTCATTACTTCAATATTCTCGCTGGTGTTCCGGTCGGCGTGGCATTGCACGGCATCAGCGCCTTCGCGAACGAATTGCGCAGCAGTATCGATCGCGCGATCCTTCGAGCCAAAGTAACTCATGTAAGGCAGGGTCGCGACAATCATTGCTTTCGGTTGAGCGCGCTTAACCGCTTTGCACATGAACAAGAGGTCTTCCGACCGGACTGCGGTTGACTCGGTATAGCCTAGCAACGACATCGGCCCCGAATTTCCGATCACGAACAGCTCGAACCCAATCCGGTCGGCGGCAACCGCCATCGGCGTATCGTAAACTCCGAGCGCACAGATGCGCGTTCCTTCTGCCTTCATCTTCTGAAGCTGCTGGATCGTAACTTTCTTGCGTTCGGTCATCACGAGGCCTTCGGCGTTTGCGAGCGGTAGAGCAGCGCATGGAGCTTAACGTTCAGATCGATCATCCTTGGATCGGTCAACACATCACGCGGTCTTGGGCTATCGACACGAAACAACTCTTTCACCCTTCCCGGGCGCTCAGACATTACGACAATCGAGTCCGCAAGCTTCAGTGCCTCCTCGATGGAGTGCGTAACGAAAAGCACGGTTTTCTTTTTCTCCTTGTGCAGAATGCGCAATAGCTCGTCCTGCATTTCAGTCCGCGTCTGCGCGTCGAGCGAACCCAGTGGCTCGTCCATGATGACGATATCCGAATCGACCACGAGTGCTCGCGCGATACCAATACGCTGCTTCATGCCTCCAGAAAGTTCTTTCGGATATTTATCTTCCGAACCCTTCAGACCGACAATTTCGATATATTTCGAAACCAGATCTCTGCGCTCGCCTTTCGGCAGCTTTTTCATACGGAGGCCGAACTCAATATTCTCTGCAGCTGTTAGCCAAGGAAACAAGCCATGCTCCTGGAAGACAACCGCGCGTTGCCAACCCGGTTGTTCGATCGGCGCGCCGTTCACCGTCAACGTACCCTTGGTCGGCAATTCAAACCCGGCGATAAGATTCAGTAGCGTAGTCTTTCCGCTACCGCTCGGGCCGAGCACGACGAAAAACTCTCCTTCGCGAACGGTGAACGATAGGCCCTCAAGTGCTGCAATACGCGTGCCAGAACGCGCCATCTCATATTCTTTGGTGACGTTGTCGACAACGAGCGCTGCTTTTGCGGTCATTTCCATGGGATTATTTTTCTTTCAAGCCAGACGAGCAGCCGATCTTGCGCGTAGCCAATGAAACCGATTGCAAACATGCCGACATACATGCGCTCAGTAAGCATCGCGGTCCGGGCTTCTGTAATCAAAAATCCGAGGCCGGTTGATGCGGAAACCATCTCGGACGCCACGATGATGAACCAGCCCAAGCCAAGGGCAATTCGAATGCCGAGGAAGATCATCGGCAACGATGCTGTTAGAAGCAGACGGAACATAGCGCCCGAGTCCGCGCCTAGACTGCGAGCTGCGCGGATCAGCACCGGATCCACGGTCCGCACGCCCGCGACGGCATGCAGGATCAGCGGAAAAATCGTGCCGATGAAAATGATGAAATACTGTTGTTTGTCGGTGACCCCGAACCACAGAAGTGTAATTGGAATCCACGCGACCGGCGGAATGGGCCGTAAGATGCCGACGACCGGATTGAGTTGGCGCCGCGCCAAATCGAACATGCCCATCAAAATTCCGATCGGAATTCCGATGACTGCGGCAAGCGCAAACCCGAGATAGACCCTCCGCGCACTCGCGATCACGTGTTGATGCAGATACCCCTGCTTCATGAGATTTATTGCATCGGCGATACCGGCGGAAGGCGGCGGCAGCGACAGCCCAGATGGGTCGTAATGCGGCACGACAAACCGTGAGAACAGCTCCCACAAAATGATCAAAAACCCGAGCAGCAGAAATGGCCGCACGCGGCCAACGAGATCTATGCGTTCCATGGCAACAACACACGCTCTAGCCAACGCATTCCGGCATCGAGCAGATACCCGATGATGCCGATGACGAACATTCCCATGAATGCAAGACTCGGCAGGCCAAGATTCCGTGAATCTAGAATTAGATAGCCGAGACCAGCGGTCGAACCGATTAGCTCAGATGCAACGAGCACCATCCATGCAAAGCCGAGCCCGATCCGAAGCCCTACTATGATTTGCGGCAATGCGCGTGGCAGCACGACATTGATGAAAAGACGCAACTTGCTCGCGCCAAGCGATAGAGCGGAGCGCTTAAGCACAGGCTCGACCTGTTCGACGCCAGCCACGGTGTTCATCAGAATAGGGAATATCGAGGAGATAACGATCACGAACACCGTTTGCTCAGGACCGACACCAAACCAAAGCAGGCCGAATGGAATCCAGGCGAACGGCGGGATTGGCCGCAAGACCTCGATTACGACTCGCATCTGCTCGCCCCATGCTGGCCACGCTCCCATCGAAAGCCCGAGCGGCACGGCGATCAATGTCGCGATACCGAAGCCGACCGCCACGCGCGCCATTGACGCAAGCGTATGCGTGACGAGTTCGCCACTCCTCAGGAGGTCCCAGAAAATACCGAGCACCGCCGAAGGCGGCGGAAAGATATTCACCGAAGTTGCGTTGTATTTCGGGTAGATCGTGCCCGCTACGATTTCCCAGCCAATGAGAATCGCGGCGAGCAACGAGAACGACGAAATCAATCGGAGAAGCTTGCTACCCATTACTAGCCCGGATTGTAAGTCTTTCCACCAAACGTCCACGGCCGCGTGAGATCACCCTTTTCAGGAAACGGCTGCGGCCCCGACATCGACGCAAAATTCAGGTACTTCGGGTAAGGCGGTTTGCCGACGGTACCGGCCCAGCCTTCCGGTAGAAACACGGGCGTCTTCGGCACGCTGAACCCGGCATGAGTAAGCGCGTTCGCCATATATTGGGGAACGAATGCAGCTTTCATTTCGTCAATCGAAAGCTCGCGAGGCATTCGCTTCTTTTCGAATTGCGATTTCGCGACGACAACGTCCTGCGCCGCCCAGAAATCGGCGTGCACGTAACGGAACGAAGGCTTGTAAAGCGTCACGTATTTCTTGGTCTGATCCTTGAACAGATCAAACGTGTAAGCCGTCGCGACGCGCGGATCGTTGTGATATATCTTCACTGCGCCGTCGAGATCGTGTCGCGTGTAGAGGGTTGCTTCCAACATCGCGTCGGCAAGCGCTTGCACGACATCTGGTGCGTTCTGATGGATTTCGGCGCGAACAAAGTCATAGCCCTTATTGAAGTAGTAAGGGAACGCATCGTCGATCTTGCGGCCGATCTTCTTGTCGAGCGTCACGCTTACGAAGGGATCATAGCTGACTACCGCATCCACTCCGCGCGGCAGGAACTGTGCCTCGCGCAGCGTCATTCCCGCAAGCGTATAATGCTTGCCTACCTCCAGACCCCAATACGCCGCAGCGGCCGAGATATAGAATTCAAGGAAAGAACCCAGCAGCGTGCCGATCACTACCGGCTTATCCTGCTTCTTGATGTCCTCGATCGATTTCAGCGGCGAATCCGGACGCACCAGCATCGCGGCCTCGTAGTTGACGGCAGTCATACCGTAAGCAACCGCAGGATTGTTGCGTGCAACGGTCGTCCAAAACGGAAGGTCGCCATAGCCGGTAGCCTGCGTCTGCCCGCCGATGAATGCCTCCAGAATCGGCGGACCGGAGAGGAAACTTGTGAACTTCGCCGGCAGACCGCGCTTGCCGAGAAGATTCATCTCGCGGATCACTCCGTAGGCACCCGCGTAGCCCGGAAGGTCGGCGAAGAAGCCAACCGAGAGCGGTAGCCACCCTTTTTCCTTAAGCCAGGTGAGCGATTTTTCGCTAACCTGACGATATGGAAGTGGATATCCCCAGGCAGTGGCGTTCGCGGACTGCGCAAGAGCGCTGATCGATTGCAACAACGGCATGCCCGTTGCTGCAACGACTGAAGCGGTCGACAACAAAAATTCGCGGCGTTGAATATGCGTTCTATGCTTTTTCATTTCCCTCTCCTTCGCGTTTAGTTGGCGTGACTCGCTATGAATTTTCTGTATTCTTCTTCTTGCATTTGCGGTGCGGCTTCCGCTTGCGGATAGCTATTGTCGCGAACTGCCGCTGCGTAACTCGACAAGCTTTTCTCGATGTCCGCCATCAGATCCACCATCTGTCCGGCGTGCGCGGGACGCTTGAACGCGCTGTAGTTCAGCAAATCGCCTGCCACGATTGAGACGCCGTCACCTCTGCCGCCTGAGCCGAGACTGATCACCGGGATTGGCAGTTCACCTGCAAGAATTTCAACGACCTCGGCGCAGACATGTTCGAGCAACAGCGCAAACACGCCGGTCTCCGCCAGCGCGCGCGCATCTTCGATCAGACGCTTTGCCTGTTCTGCAGTCGCCCCTTTGAGCCCGTAGCCGCTTTGCTCGACGCGGCGTAGCGCCTGCACGCCAAGGTGCGCAATCACCGGAATTCCAGAATCGACAATCGCGCGGATATTTTGGGACAGCGCCGGCGTTGCGTCGCACTTCACGGTATCGGCGCCGCCTTCCGCAATGAGCCTGCCCGCATTGAGCACGGCGTCGCGCGGAGAAGTTTGATACGACAGAAACGGCATGTGCGCGTTGATCAGCGCGTACTTAGTCACACGCGATACAGCGCGAAGAGTGCACAACTGTTCTTCGATCGTAATGGCCGTCGGATTAGTGTGTCCGAATAACGACATCGGACCGGACGGTCCGGTCATGAAAATCTGCACGGGAAATTGATCGGCAATCGATGCCGTAACGGATTCATAGACGCCAATTGCGACAATCGGTCGTTTCTCATGCTTCATCTTCCGAAGCTGGCTGATAGTGACTTTTTTTCTTTTTTCTTCACCGATATTCACGCGTTCTCGCTCCCACTTTTAGCATCGCTCGATAGAAGCATATTCGAGGTCCATGTCACTGTCCGGTCAAGAGCCCCGAACGGAAAGAAATGAAATCGCTCAATTCGCGAATCCATATCTTCCGCTACCGCCCCGCCAATCTCGGAGACGAGCTTATGCGGCGACCATGGCCGCAACAGATTGATCATCGTTGCTGCGTGACCCGTGAGAAACGCTGCCGACGCCTGCACGCCGCACACTTTCGCATAACGCAGCAACTGCTTGATCGATGTAACACCTGGCATGCCGACTACGACGGGAACGGGACGGACTAACAGTTCGCGAGATCTCCGCTCCCAAGCGATAATCGGCTCGGCTTCGAAACAGAACTGCGTCACGACAAAAGGCTTCATGCCGTTCTCCCGCGCGATCTGCACTTTGCGGACCAATGCTTCATCGAGTTCAGCATCTGAAATGCTGGGATGCCCCTCAGGGTAACTAGCAAAGCCAATGTTTTCGATGCCGGCGTCCGCAAGGAGTCCGATGTCGCGCAACAATTCCTCAGCGTCATGATACGTTCCGGCGGCTTGCGAAGCACCGCCGCCGATGACAAACGCATTTTGAACATTATGCCGGCCGAGCACTCCGCAGAAATCGAAGAAGCTTTGTCGTGATGGGAAGTTGCGCGCAGCGATATGCGGCACCAACTCGTAACCGCTCTGGCCGAGGTGCTCCAGCGTATCGGTCATCGCACTGAGCGGTTTGCCTGCGATACTCGCAACGAATAATTTCGTATCCGGGTGCAACTTCGTCGAAAGCGCGCCGACGTCCCGCTCCTGCCCCGGAGCAATTTCAAAACTTGGCTCGATCAGCAGGCGCTGCATCGCTGACCGCCAACCTCTCGCACTTCCTCGCATTGATTCCCGTTGTCCTGCCTTCAACTCCAGACTTGTTTGGCAATGAGCGTGCCAAGCCAAAGGCGCAGGCCGGCGTGAATTTCCCCAGCAATTTTGTGGTGTGCGGCGCAGCGAAATCTCAAATTTGGAATCAACTATTCCAAATTTGAGAAGTTACTCGCCGGAGGCGAAGACTCGCTCAGCCGAAGCAACGGTATTGTAAATCAGCATCGTGACGGTCATCGGACCAACCCCGCCGGGCACCGGAGTAATGTACGAAGCCTTCTCGCTAACACCGGCAAAGTCTACATCGCCTACGAGTTCGCCTGACGAGAGCCGGTTAATTCCGACGTCAATTACGACGGCTCCGGTCTTCACCATCTGCGGCACAATCAGATTTGGCCTGCCTGCTGCGACCACCAGGATGTCCGCGAGGATAGTAAACTGAGCCAGATCCCGCGTCTTCGCGTGACAAATACACACTGTCGCGTCTTGCTGCATCAGCATCAGCGCCATGGGCTTGCCGACGATGTTACTCGCCCCAACCACGACGACATTCTGGCCTTCAATCTTGATATTGTTGGACTGGAGAAGCTTCAGCACACCAAATGGCGTGCAAGGTGGAAATACCGTATTGCCTACGACCAGCCCGCCGACATTGTATAAATGGAAGCCGTCGACATCCTTTTCCGGCGAGATTGTCAGCAAAATGCGAGATAGGTCGAAATGGCGTGGCAGCGGCAGTTGCACGAGAATCCCGTGCACCTGCGGGTCTCTGTTAAGTTCCTCGATCTTCTTAAGAACTGCTTCTTCTGCGATATCGGAGGGAAACTTGAATTGAAGTGAATGGACGCCGACCTCATCGCAGGCGCGGATTTTATTCTTTACGTAAACTGCCGATGCCGGGTCGTTGCCCACCAAAATAACAGCAAGGCCTGGACGTATTCCGCTTTGCACGAGCTTATTCACACGCGCTTTGCATTCCTGGCGGATTTCTTTTGCCGCAGCTAAGCCGTCTATTACTCTTGCAACCATCTCTCACTCCATACCTTTTGGCCCGGAGCAAGCAAAATCTGGTCCAGATTCAAAGCGAACTATGCGCCCACTAAATAAGCTGCAGCTCTTTTGTCGAACTTATTAGTTTTGCCGAATTTCCTAACAAGTCGGCGATACTCGATAGGTTTTGTGTGAAAGCTATCGAGTTTCTTGAGGCTAAATCCGCATTGATAACTAAGTAGCCGCCGGATTCGGTAACTCCGTGATCTCGGCCATCAACGTGCCATTCAGGCTCGGGTCAATTCGGTCGGCCTCTTGCCGAGCCCAAGCAGCCCATCGCGCAACCTGCTCAGCCGAAGCGTTAATTCGATCAGCGCGTGAGACAATTGCCGTAGCGTAGGTTCGAATCCGATCAGCCCGCTCGATCATTTTCGCCTGTGTCAGCAAGCGTCCGACTCGCTCCCTCGCGAGCCGCTCCTCGCGCTCCCTCGCTTTCCGCTCGGCCTGGATCTGACGCCGAACGAGTTCAGCTTGCGCTTCGGCCTTGCGGTCGATCAGCCATTGCCGCTTCGCGATGAGACTTCGGCGGTATGACATCTCGGCGGTTACGAGCATCTCAATCAGAATTTCGGTTAGCTTGCTCTCCAGCCGGCCATCTTCGTCGGACCACTGCGATTTCTCATCGCCAATCGACGAGCGAGTAAAAGACAATGACAGGGATTCTTGTTGACCTCTATTCTTCAACTTCAGAGGCTCGATGGTAAATCCCACGTGAGATTCTGCTATCTTCAAACCTAACTGCCTATCGTTTCCATAGTAGTCTACGTACCTTGATGTGCTCATCGATGCCCGACACCCTAGGCGCGCTGCAGCCTGAAATAGCGTATTGATAATCAACAACCGTCTTTGCTCGATGCCGCCATCGTACTTTGGCTTATACAGACTGATTGGTGACCGCTTGTAATCGGTTCGCCGTTCCTCATCGTGCTCTAAATGCTTTGCGACCAATGAATGTACCGATTGGAAGTCGCGCGCGTGGCGAACTCTTCCAACTAGTTTCGAAACGCGTTGCCGTAACGCAGGCATTTCTTCTTCGAAGATTGGTTCAGGCGGGATCACCATCTCTGCATATTCTTCGACCCTGTTGAACGAATACGAGCGATTGGGGTCGCCGCCAGTGCGATCCGATGCACCAGGAAACCTTAGAGGCAACGCCGCCCTATCGATTGGTTGCCCTGCGGCCTTTCGCGCCCAATACCCGCGACCAGGGACAGGGACGTTAAGTTTCTTGCAGTGCTTGGCCAGGGCAACGTTGGAAATGCCGGTCTCAGTAGAAAGTGTCGTCATTGGCTGAGACCAAACAAGTTCGTATAGTTCGAATCTCGTGAATTCCCTTTCCATGGCTCAAAACCTCTTTGACCTGCAATGACCTCGGGTAAAGCTGACGCTATTGTTAGGTAAATTTATTCGACAGCAAACGGATTCTGCATTGGTGACCAAGGGAATCGGCTTCGACATCGTTGGTGACATTCACGGCCATGCCGATGCGTTAGAACGGCTTCTTGGTCGGCTCGGTTATACCGACAGCGGGGACGGATATTCGCACCCTTCGCGCCAAATGATTTTTGTCGGTGATTTTATTGATCGCGGTCCGCAACAGTCTGAAGTATTAGCAATCGCGAGAAACATGTGCTCGAAGGGCTCAGCGTTGGCTGTACTTGGCAATCACGAGTTCAACGCGATGGGCTGGGCGATGAGCGACGGCAACGGCGGCTATCTTCGACCCCATACGCCAAAGAACCTCACGCAACATCGAGCGTTTCTTGATCAACTAAACGAAGGTTCAGCCGCCTATATTTCGGCAATAGACTGGTTTCGAACGCTGCCGGTTTATCTCAATCTAGAAGGACTTCGGATAGTCCACGCCTGCTGGCACCAACCGTCATTCGATCTGCTTCGCCCTCACCTCGACAGTCGGAATCGCTTCACGCGCGACGGTTTCGTGTCAGCGAACCGGAAGGGATCAGATATCGCCAGGGCGGCAGAGATTGTTCTCAAGGGACCAGAGATTGCTCTGCCGCCGCCAAGCTCTTTCGTTGACAAGGATGGTCACGAACGAAGGGAAGCACGTATCAAATGGTGGGATGGTAGTGCCACTACGTTTCGGCTCGCAGCCATTGGAGCTGATCCTGACGCCCTACCTGATACGCCGATTGGATCCGGCTACTTATATGACACGTCGAAACCAATCTTCTTTGGACACTATTGGCTCCGCGGCGCTCCAGAATTGACGTCAGCTAGCGCTGCTTGTCTTGACTTTAGCGTAGCGCGTTCCGGCTATTTGACTGCTTATCGATGGTCTGGGGAAAACCAACTGCATGCGGCGAACCTTGTGTCAGTGCCGGCGGCACCGGATTGAATCTCAGTCTTGTTAGCTTATGTATAAATCCAACACATGTACGGTGCCACCGGGAGCGGTAGTACAGAGATGTGAAATCTAAAATTCTATCGCGAGGATTAGACGTTGAGTATGAACGCTATTCTTTGGGTGATCGGCGCGCTCGCACTGTGGCTGATATATTCAGTCTTAAAGTACAACTTTTGGCCAAAACCTCATGAAGTTTTTTGGCGCGCCGTTGGTCGAAACCCAGAACTCGCTTTGGCGCTATTAACCGGTGAGGAAGCTTGCGTCTTCAGCGACAACCGACCTACAGGCGATTACACGGGACCATTCTTCCTAAATACAATTGAGGGACAGACCGTGAAGTTCTATGTCCGATTTCATGACATCGAGAAAATGCAGTTGCGGATCACGGCGAAATTGCTCGAACACGAGGCTGCAAGTCGTCGGTAGCATTTTGTACTAAATATTTCTTAGAGCAAACAGTGACAGAATAAAACTCACCACCCCAACGGGCGTGCTTAGAAGCGTGAGTACTGGTGTAGGCACTCTAACGATCATCATTTGAACAGTAGAAACGACTATCGGGATGACAAGAAAAATTGCAGCGCAAAGAATTGCAGGTTTCCAGCCCAGTCGATAACCAACAAAAATACAGCATCCATATAGAACCCACATCATTATTCGAGCCGCAACAGACAATATTTGCGGGCCTGGTAGTACCGCCCTCCTCATATGAGGATTTTCATAGTGAAGGCGCTGCATGAAAAATGCTGCACTGCTGGCTACCGCCCCCCAAACCGCAAATGATTGTATTTTTCCCCATAATAAACTTTCCAATTTAGTCCCCGCTTTCACCGTCGCTACCGAACGTAACCGATTAGAAATTGATCAAAGCTATCGGTTGCCGACTGAAGGTGCTTGTAGACAAAGCAACAGCCCAAGCCGCGCTTCCCTGAATGAAGCTTAATCGAGTAGTTGCTCGAACTCCGCTTGCCCTCGCAGAGAACTCAAGTCTAGAATGCAGGCGCGGTTGCTGGCCAGCCTGCTCGTTCGTGCAAAGATTTCATCAGCCAGTAGATAGACAAAGCAACCTTATCCAAGCTTGTTATCTAACCACGATTACGAACGCGACAATCTAGATAACAAGCTTGGGCAACATAGGGATTGCTCCATGCGTTCTATAGACTTTATCAAACTCCAAGCCAAGAACCTGTTCCGCGATTACAAAACGCAGACATCTCACGATGATGCTGTGTTGGGTAAGTCCTACGCTTATGATCCGAAGCATTTCGATATCGGAAAAGTCCTCTCCGACTATAAGCACATTCTCAAGGCGTGCCGTTGGGATGAAGGAAACCTCACCCTGATGAATATTCAACATGTCTTCGCGAACATGCGCGGGTTCGAAAAATGGGCTGACTTTGTGAAAGCTTTTGAGGCTGAGCCGGAACTTGAAAAACTGCTATTCGACAATCAAGAAAAACTCTCGGTCGATGCGTGGCGATGGCAGGTCAGCACGAAGGAACACTACAAGAAGGCATCCTTAACTACCGACGAACGATTAGCGATGCTGAAAGAATATTTCCTTCATGCGAATAAGGGGGTCAGTAAAACGTATTTCTTGGATTACCGCTTGAAAACGAGAGCTGTCTCAGCGAACCAGCACTAATAGAACAGTAACTGTTTGGCTCATTCGGGCTTGCCGGTAACGGGTGATCGTTACCGGCACCTGATTGCCCTAACACCGCTCCCGTAGTCAGACGGCATCTCATGAAAGAAACTTGTTTAGTTGTGCTGCCACTTTCTCGCGCCGCGAAAGTAGAAATTCTTTGTACGCAGTTAGCTCCAGAAGTTTTGCTTGCGTAGGAATAGCCTGAACTTCGAATAATTCATTGCCGTGCTGCTCAACCAGCGGGACAAGATATTTGAGCGGTGACTTGTCGCTAATTCTCCTATTTGTCCTCCCACTTATAAACGCAAGATTGGCAATGTCGTCAGCCTCCCGCGACGTATAAGTATCCCTCAGTTGAGCCTTTGGAAAAATATGGTGAAACTGAAGTTTGTGCTGCGCGCCTGAATGATCCAGTGCAATTGCCAAGTTCGAATTCCAATCTTTTGCGCCGTTTGCACGAAAAACAAGAAACATCGTTTTAAACAGCGCGCTTCTTTGGTTGCGCCCGACGAGTTCCTCCGGCGTGATATCAAGACGTCCGACCTGTAGTTTGAGTCGTTCGATCAACTCTGATCCGCGGCCTTCATTTTTTACTATGCCCAAATCCTGGTCGAGGATTGTTTCACTCGAACCGCGAGAATATCGGCCCTTAGCATTGGCTAATAGCACCCAGCGACGCAGTACCTTCTCCTCCTTCGGACTGATCTTATAGTCCGAAGTCCGACCAAGGTAAGCGACCGTGATTAGCAAGAAAGGCGACGAAAGTAGCGCCGGACTATCGATCCCAACGTTACTCTTAAGGAAGTTAATAGCGAATCTCATGCCCTCGCCGGCCTCCTCCCAGGCGTCCTGAAGTTTCGCTACGCCCAAGCGGCCTACGGTTAGAAAACGGGATTGCCCCGTAGCAAATGCCACCAAGTTTCTAAGATAGATGCCCAAATCGAGATCAAACCCAAGCTTTGCACATTCCTCTTGAAACTTGAGGAAAGTCTTCAGCGACCCTCGCCACTTCGCGGTAATTTGAGCGAGCGCCAAATCCGAACTTCGTAGTTTCGCACCAAGTGAATTCACTCGAACAAAGATTTCCGTTACTTCTTCATACGAAAGAGATCGCTCAAGCACATCCATACGATAAACGTACTTTCGAATCGCCCTAAGTTTTGCGAGCCGCTGACTATACTTTGCGTAGCGCGGGTCATCGAAGTTTGAGACCCCTGCCTTTCTCAAAAACTCCGCATCTGCGTCCGACTTGAATACGTCTGAAACTTTTATCCACTGCGGCAATTGACTTAGTTTCTTCGTAGCTACGACGAATGTCATTCTGTTAAATCGCTCTTGGAGCTCATCGTCGGAGCTATCGACGTCATCATCAGTGACGTTGCCGGGCTCGTCCGCATCATCGTCATCGTCCCCATCTTCGTCGACTTCGGTGACAAAGGCGAGTTCGTCCGGATGCTCTAGATTGAAAAGCAGTTCTATGGGCTTTTGCCGACCACGCACATTCACCGGCTGTCCACGAATAACAGCAGAGAGCGAAGTCAGTCGCTGTTGGCCGTCGAGCAGCAGCCGCACCGTTTTGAAAGGATTTTTTTCTTGGGACACCGAGAAATCGCGTAGCGGCACGTCTTCGTCTGTCTCCCACAACAAAATAGCGCCCGATGGGTATCCTCGGTATAACGAGTCCATCAAATCGCGCACACGAGTAGAGCGCCAAACGTACTGACGCTGCATCTCCGGCAAACGAAGTTCGCCGCGTTCGATCATCATTACTAATTCTTCTACTGAAGCTTCTGCTTTTGCCATGAGAGCTGAATCACTATGAGCTGCCTAATGCAGTACCTATGCTAGACGGGAGCATGATTGACGATCAACTGGACTTGGGCCTTCTCGGATCAACGACACACTCAATTACCAGCGCCTATCGAGCAAAGCCGTTGCCAACCGCAAATGACCACTTAGATCATTTCACAGCATTCAATCAGGGACATTGGGATCAACAGCCTGGTGCCGGATGATCAGGCTTCGGACTAGGCTTACGTGCTTTAATAGGACTCCCGCTCTGAGCAACGTATCTCTCTGACGTGCTAGAATAGTGGGCAAATCCCGCTAAGGACCAGCGTATGACCTTTGATGTTGGGACGTTTGTAAGGCTACGCACCGATGCGGGCCGTGCTGGCGTTTTGCAGGCGGGGGAAGGCAAAATTGTCCGTGGTCAGCGTATGGTTCCGGTCCTATTTCAGGATGGCTCGATTTCTCACTTGCCAGAAAGTTTGCTGGAAGCCGTCCCAGCCAATCCTCTCTCTCTAATTGAAAGATTCGAGCAGGGAGGCTTTGTTTCTCCCAGCTGGTTGCGTCGAGAGCTTGCTCGAAACCGAGTCACCGGGCGGCTCGACAATATCGTCTACAGCATGGAAGCGACAGAGACCAATTTCTACGCTCACCAGTTTAAGCCCGTTCTAAAACTGCTTAGCTCCCCGACCGACGGACTTCTGATCGCAGATGAAGTCGGCCTGGGAAAAACAATCGAAGCCGGCTTGATCTGGACAGAGCTCCGAGCGCGCCTGGAAAGCGACCGTCTCCTTGTACTTTGCCCGAAAACTCTGTGCGAGAAATGGCGGATGGAGCTTGAGCGCCGCTTTGGGGTTCTTGCTCGGATCGTCGATGCAGAGGAACTGCTACAGCTAGTCTCAACGGAAGGCTCACGTCGAGGCTTTGCCGCCATCGCCAGTATGCAGTCGATCCGACCTCCGCGCGGCTGGAATGACGTCGATGACACTACAGGGCGCATTCAGTCGGCTAGAGCACGGCTGGCTCAATTTCTTAGTGACGCTGCAGAGGGCAACCCCCTCCTTGACCTGCTGGTAATTGACGAAGCGCACCACATGCGCAACCCAGAAACGATGCTGCACAACTTGGCACGACTACTCAATGCAGTTGCAGCACATCGCGTTTTTCTATCAGCTACACCAATTCACTTACGCAATCACGATCTCCACTCTCTTTTGAACCTGATAGACTCGGATACTTTCGAATATGACAGCGCCTTGGACGATCTCATTCGTTCTAACGCGCCGATCATCGAAGCGCGCGATATTCTACTAAAGCCCAAGTCATCAAAACGAGACGTGACCAATAAAATCAACGCTGCAACACAATACGGTTCTCTCGCCGAGAGTAAGTCGATAAGACTGCTTCTTGATGACCTTGCGAAGACTGACTTAACGCCACAGACCAGAGCAGAGTTTGCCTACCGCCTGGAGCAAGCTAACCAACTATCGAATTACGTTACCCGTACTCGCCGGCGCGACGTTGAAGAACTAAGAGTTCAACGCGACCCGAAGACACCGATCTTGCAAATGCATCCAGACGAGCGTGCATTTTATGACGCGGTCGTCGATGCCGTGACCGAGTACGCTTTAGACAACGACGTAAGTGCGGGCTTCCTCCTGGCAATGCCGCTAAGACTACTGGCATCGAGCCCTGCTGCGGCGTCGAGGTACTGGTCGGCTATTGCAGAAGAACAAAGTATTCCCGAGGAAGATACTGATGAGGATTTGGAGAGTGAATCCGAGGAAGACAATAGACCGCTCGTATCGTTGTTATCGAGGCTTGCTAAACGGCTAGAGTTGTCGGAACAGCTTTTTAGGATTGACACCAAGTATGCGTTGCTTCGTTCTCAACTGTCTCAGATTTGGTCGCAAGATAAAAACGCTAAACTGATCATCTTCTCCTCATTCAAACCGACGCTTGAGTATCTAAAGCGCAGACTTGAGTCAGATAACGTCATCTGCGACTTGCTGCACGGCAGCATCAAAGAGCCGCGCGATATAGTTTTGACTCGATTCAAGGACAGGCTGGATGCCGCAGTCTTGCTATCCTCCGAAGTAGGGAGCGAAGGCGTTGATCTTCAGTTTTGCTGGATCGTAATCAACTACGATTTGCCTTGGAATCCAATGAAGTTGGAGCAGCGCATTGGACGCGTAGACAGACTTGGACAAGAGAAACCAGTAGTTGCCATCCTTAATCTTATTTACGATGGCACTATTGATAAAAAGATATATCAGCGACTTTACGAACGCCTGGGACTCGTCACGCGCGCCTTGGGTGAGTTCGAAGCAATACTTGGCGATCCAATTCGGGAAATGACTAAAAAGTTAGTCGATCCCAATTTGAATGAAGAACAGAAACTAGCCGCGATTGACCAGACTGCTCTTGCGTTAGAGTCTCAGAGGGTACGCGAACAAGAACTGGAGGCTGAGGCTGGATCGCTGTTGCGGCATGGCGACTACATTCTGCGGACTATCTATGATAGTCGACATCTTCATCGCTGGCTGAACGATGACGACGTACTAATTTACGTTCGTGACCGCTTACTCCGTAGTTTTCAAGGCTGTATTATTGAGACAAGCCCTCCAGGTAGCGACACTTATCGGATCTCGCTATCAGCGGAAGCTCACAGCGAATTTGCAAGCTTTTTGAGGCGCCGTGGTTTGCAAGGGACCACCCGTCTGATCGGAAGCAGCGGTGAGGTAAAATTCAGATTTACGGCGAGGGTATTGAGAAGCACTGATAGCAGGGTAGAGAACGTCTCCCAACTTCACCCGATTGTACGGTTTGCGGCTGAACTGGATCAGCGCGACGAGGCGGGAAAAATCGGTGAGCCGGTCGCCGCAACCATAGAAGTCCAGCAACTTTCTAAGCCTTGTGATCTTGGTATGTACCTGATCGCCATCCGTCGTTGGAGCCTCACAACTTCCGGCGGAGGAATAACCAACACTTCAAGAATTGCTTACGCAGGCGTCAGTATGGAGAACCTTGAGGTTCTGGATCCTGAGGTTGTTGAAGAACTGGCCGCCGCGGTCGCAGCTAATGGAAAGGCTATCGAGAACGCAAGAGAAGACGCGAGGATCTCGAAGGCGTCTTCAGGAATGAAGGAGGTCGTTTTTCCTGAGCTTGACCGGCGGTTCGGAGAGTTCATCGCCCAGTTTGAAGCTCAGGCAGAAGATCGTGCGGGCCTTCGGCGTCGCGCCCTTGAGCGACACAGAGATACAAGGTCCATGACCTTAAACTCAGTCCTTGAATCGCATATCGCAAAGGCGAAGAGCTTTGAACGGAGCGGAGATAGTCGGAAGGTCAAGACTTACACCGCTCTGGTTGCCGCCACCGAGGCAAAACTCAAGAAATTGCATGAAAGTTGTCAAAGAAGGCTTGTGGAGATTGAATCCGAACGGAAACCTATGCCGGAAGAGTCAGAATTAGCTGTGATCGTAGTTGAGATAGTTTGATAGGGGGTACTTTTGAGAGGAAAGCGACCGCATGGCCTAGGGTCCCTTGGCGATGCATTAACAACCGAGGCCAAAGAGAAGCTAAATCGACTAAAGGAAGACTTACAAAAGCAGACCAAGCCCGCAAATAAACCAGCGAATCCTCCTTCCTTGCCTAAGAAGGTTGGGAAGCCTCTGCATCGTTGGAAACCCAAACAGAAAATGCTGGGCGCAAGATCATCTGAACATGGCTCTTCAACAGCAGCGATAGTAAAGCGGCAAAAGGCTTCTAAAGCCATTCGTCGGTCAGACTATTCACCCGAGCCGGATAGCTTCTCTTTTTGGGTCTTGCCGCCAGAAGCCTCGGTTCGCCAAACACCCCCATCCGCGGCGACCGTGGCCGAGATCGCATCATTTGGCGAAACTGTTGCCGCAGATACTGACGAAACAGACGCTTCGAACGGAGCTCCACTGATTGGAATCATTGGTCTTGATTTCGGAACAAGTTCCACAAAAGTCATCATACGCTTTCCATATGAACGCGATTCCCCGGCTTTTGCTATCCCCGCCCCCGCTCACTGTCGATCCGAAGGTAACGCATACCTATGGCAAACCGTCGTTTGGATCAGACCAAACGGAGATATGATTGCATGGCCTGAGCCCGGCGCGCAGTTACTTTACTCTCTTAAGCAGGGCCTAATGAATGATCGCGCTTGGACCGCAATCAACACGAATTTCGACATTACTGTGAGACGGGTGGATGCAGTTACGGGATTTCTAAATTATGTGATTCGCTTTGCGCGCGGTTGGCTACGACGCGAGCGGGCTCAGTTTTTTGTCAATCGACCAACAACTTGGTTTCTCAATGTCGGCCTTCCAGTCGAGAATTATGACGACCAATCACTCGTGAACGCTTATCGCAAATCAGCGGTGGCCGCACTCGAAGCAGCGTCGAGAGGTGTCTCGGCAAACTTGCAAATCATCCAGGAAATATTGGACGAGGAGAAGATACGAACCTGCGAAAGCGCAGAGGAGGCATTGGCTTTCGGCGTTACCGTCATCCCTGAAACCGTCGCGGAGGCAGCTGGTTTCATGATGTCAAATCGGTCGGCAGAAGGCATTTACGCAATGATCGACGTCGGCGCAATGACACTAGACATTTGTGCCTTTCGCTTCTGGAGACCTGATCGATCCGATAAGTCTCACTCGCTTTACGCGGCTAGCGTTAGACCGCTCGGTGTAGAAGCTATGTATTGGTATCTCGATCAAGGAAAAACCCTTGAGGGGTTTGCCGAACAATGTGATCGATCACTTTGGGGCCTTCTCTGGCACACGAAAAATGACCGCGCCCCGAATGCCGAGTGTTGGGAACCGTCAAACTACCTTCCGGTGTTTCTAGTAGGCGGCGGCGCCGGCAACAAAGTTCATCGTGATCGTGTTGCGGCCCTGCACGACTGGCTACGGAAGCATGCCCAGAACCAAGGTATTCGTTTTGTGAAGCTTCCACTACCCCGGGGGACTGATCTTCCAGCGACTGATTTCAGCAGATTGGCCGTCGCTTGGGGGTTGAGCTATGAGCCGAGCGAGATCGGCAAATTCAAACTCCCGTCCCAAATTAGAGACCTGCCTCCCCCAGACCAAGCCGACTTCAGCGGCAACTACATTGGAAAAGAGAACGTTTAGCGATCACTTAGAGCAAATCAGAAAAGTCACTAAGCCGAAAACTCGATAGCGTTTACATGAAAGCTATCGAGTCTGGGCATTTCAATTAGAAGCCGACAGTAGCTCAAGCTCTGAAATCTGCGAAAAATTCAGATGCTGGCTTAACGCCAGAAACCAGCAACCGGTCGCGAGCGCGAGTGCAGGCGACATAGAATAGGTTGCGCTCGGTGTCGTGAACCTCGTCGAGTTCTGATTCATCGGCGACGGTCTCGATGCGTTCCTGCAAGGGCAACACGTCATCGTCGCACGCCATGACTGCGACGGCTTTGAATTCGAGGCCCTTGGCAAGGTGCATCGTGCCAATGGCGACACGGCCCTGCGGTTGCTCAAGCCGTTCGGAGAGTTCGAGTTGAGTGTGGCCGGCCGCTTTGACGGTGGCCCGAGCTCTGACAAGCTGATCGTTCGACCGGACGAATAGACCAATCTCGGCCGGAGCAATTCCATCGGTGATAGCATTTTTGATCCAAGTGGCGACGCCGTCGATTTCGCTGTCAGTATCGGCGAATGTCTGAATTTCAGGATCGGGGCCGTTAAACACCGATACGGTGCCGCGCCGGTCCTGTTCGTTCCCGTCAACGTCCTGCACGATCTTAGGCAGAAGACGGTCGGCCGCCTGCCGGATTTGGTGCGAGGTTCTATAGTTGACCTTGAGCGTATGCGAGCGTCCGCGAATATCGACGCCCAGCGTTTTCCAAGAAAACGGTTCTTGAAAGATGCGCTGCCCAAGATCGCCGGCAAAGAAAAGCGCATCGGTGCTGCCGGACGTAATGGAGGAAAGCATCCGCAATTCGGGCACGCCAAGGTCCTGCGCCTCGTCGATCACCGCATGAGTAAAGGGTCTGTCGGCCCGCTGCGCAAAGTGCGCGGTGACTTGGCCGAAGATAGAAGGCCAGGTCAAAAGCCCCCGCGCCTCAATAAGCTGCCTCGCCCTTAGAAAGATAGGCCAAAGCTTTTCCCGCTGCTTGACGCCAAGGCGGTTTTTGCGGCCAAGACGCGGAACCTCTTGATAGGCTTCGAGGCTATGCAATTGCCACGCATCGACGACATTGAGCCATTCTGATGCCAGAAAGCGCGGGGTGAAGCTCGTCAGTGAAGCATCGCTGGCCGCAGTCTTAAGCGCCTCGCGAATTTGATCCTCGGTCGCCGCCCTCGGGTGATGCCCGAAGGCCAGCGTGAATAATTCGTGCGCCACACTCTTGAAAGACAGCACAGTCACACGAGGCACAATGCTCTTATCTTCACCTGTGAGAATGCGCAGCTTGCCTTCAAGGGCGTTGGCGAGCGGCAGGGAAAAAGTAGTAAGCAGCAGTCGCGCTTGCGGCTCGCGTTTCAATATATTGGCTGCACGATGCAAGGCCACGACGGTTTTTCCCGTTCCGGCTGAGCCTGACACGCGCGCGGGACCACTGAACGATTGTTCTACGACCTGCCGCTGCGAGGGGTGCAGGAACACAGTCCACTGGTCCCAGGGAAAATCGAGCGCGCGCTTGAGTTCTTCGACATCCTCCATGACGCGGAAGCGGCGTTGCGCGTCGGGATGCTCGAAAGGGCTGACCGTCTCCGGCGCGGTGACGGCGGGCATCTGCGGCTTTGCCCCAGTGGCAAGGTCCACCAACGCTTCCGCCGCTTCGCGTGGCAGATGATCGACAAGATCGAGGATCGTATCTTCAGTGGCGGCTTTTACGTCGGCAAGCCAATCAACAGGAACACCGTAAGTGAGAAGCTCTTCATCCGTGATGGCGGGGAACAAGGGTGGCGGGACGACGCGGATCGGCGTTGCGGGCTGTTCCACTTCCACAGGTTTGTGGACGACGATCTCTTGAACCCGCTCGCGGACCTCCACGATCTGCGCCGCGCCGGTCTTCGGATGGGTCTCGATGCGGCGGCGCTCCGCCCATGTATACGCTTCGTCATGATGGGCGACATAGCAGATGAGGAAGCTGCCTTCGGTCTTGTGGACGATCAGGCGAATGTCGCGGCTGACGCGCATCGACCAGAAATTGGGGTCCTTTGACTTATCGATGCGGTGGAATTGAAGTCCCGGCGCGGCACGATTCATCTGCAAATCGAAAACTGTTTCCTTCACCGCCTTCTGTTCCTGTGCGGAAAGACGGCGTAACGCGTTCTGGAAGCTGTCAGCGATGCAGAAGATCATGGCTAAGCTTCGTTCGCTATTGCGTTTACAACCCTTGAACGGGATACGGCTCGATTTGCAAGCAGTTTGTCCTCGCCCGTCTGGGTCAACCAGTCAAAGAGCTTCTGCAATCCGTGCCGTGTAGAGGACTCATCCCGGCAATTTGAGATCAGGCACAGTTGTATCTTCTGCACGTTGTCGGCGACGTACACGCCGAATGAACCAGTAACGATTGTCGCGTCAGGAAAGCCCAGAAGTGCCATTGCCTGACTCTCCGTAACGGACCTATGGCAAGCGATTACGTGTACTGGCCCTGCAACGGCCCCTTTGAGCGTCGGAGCGGAGAGATGATCCTTTAGAAACGGCTGTCCGACCATTTCGCGCGCTGCGGGGACGCTCATAGCCGCAGGGATGGCAGATGGAAGAAAGAGCACCTTCTTGCCGGCTACTGGCAATACTACGCCCGCGGCCGTTACCTTTCCGCGCGACGAAAGCGCGTCGCTGAGCACGGTTCGCATCGCCGCATGCCGCGCCGAGAAATCCATGCGTGACCAATCTAGTGCTGGCCCGGCGTTGTATCGACTCCGCTTAACCTCACGTGCGCCCTGCTGAACAAGATTCAGAACTGCTTCCCGCACCGCCTTCTTTGCTTCCAGGATAGCATTGTCAGGAGTGGTGACGCTTGCGCCGCGAAAGAGGTTTGCCCGGTCAACGTAATCCTGAAACCGTTTATCCTGGGGACCAGATGGGCGGAATTTTTTGTCGCTATCCATCAAAGAAACAACAGAGACCTTGCCAGAAGATTCGGAAAAAGCCGTCATCAGCTCCGCATGGCAGATGCCTATATCGCCACTCGACAGCGACCACCCTGCATTTCCATTATAGAGAACTAGTAAGAGATCAGCCTCACGTGCCTGCTCGACGCAAAGGTCCCAACTGTCTTGCGCGCCTGGTTCCGGCGGCTCATCCTCGTTGATCCATACCTCGAACGCTTCCTTTCCGAATAGCTTCTCGGCCTCGATTTGCTGTTTCAAGTGTGCCCTAATTTCAGAAAGCGTTCGGCTGCCGGTGCCGCCGCTTGCAGGAAAGCGGTCATTGCAACGGCTAGAGATCATGATCCTAATTTTACGGCGCGCCATTCGTACCACCTACACCGCAAAGACCTTCATCACCTCGTCGCCGAAGTGGTTGATGACCTTGACTGCGAACCGGCCAGTGTCGGGGCGCGGGAACGGGCGCGACTTGTCTCGGTAGAGGGTCGCCCAAGCATTCTCGTCGATCTCGGCTTTTAACGAGGTCTTGAGCGATTTGTAGGGATCGTTCGCGCCAGTGAAGTAAGCATGGCGCACGAAGAAGCTTTCCTCGTTGTAGTCCGTGTCGATGAACCATGCGGCGATGTCGTCCTTGCCGCTGGCGCGGACATCGCCAGTCTTAGGATCGAACACATCGACACCCAGAACTTCAACAACGATCTCGCCCTCTGTATTGAAATCCCATTTGATATCTGGCTCCCCAAAAACGACGAACAGGTTGCCTGCGCCTGTGTTCTTGAGTTCGTCGGACATATGTAATTCGGGGTTCATCTTGGCCTTAAGGATCGGCAGCGGGCCAAGCTTGTTCAGCTCCGAGGTGTGCGCCTCGAAATTGAATCCGCAGGCGATCAATGCATCAAAGCGGGTATCCAGTGCCTCGCGCGCGGCTGCGGTCAGGTCGGCGCGGCTCACCGTGCCAAATTCAGGACCGACGAAAATCGCGCCGCGCTTTTCACTCTCACCCTCCATAAACCGGCCTTCGGCGGCGATCCATGTTCCGGGCCAGCCAGCGATGGATGTGAAGCTGATGCGGTCAGCCTTCTTCGCCTGCTGGACTCCTGAAGTTTTCAAGTGTTCCAAAATCATAGTGGTGAAGTCGTTGAATTCATCCGTGCCTTTAGGCAGCTTGCGTTTGCGCTTGCCGCCGGCGGCGTCCAGTTCCTCGATGAGCTCGATTTCACTCGACGGAACGACGCGGTGGGGCGAGAGGCTTTCGACCGTGAACGGCCCCGCAACGCGGATGCGGGATTTGTCCTCGTAAGGTCTATCATAAAGAAGCTCAACATCCGCCTTCTTGGCTATGGATTCATCGATCTTCTTCTGGCGGGCTATGCGCAACTCCCACCAGGCTGCATGAGCTTTATTAGCTTTATCGATCCAGCCGGGTTCAGCCTCGCGCGGGATTTCCCATTCTTCCCATTTCTTGCCAAGAGTGGAATTGAGTTCGGCGCGCAGGGATTCAAGTTTTACCTGAAACTCCTCCCATATCACGTCGATCTCGGCGTTGTTGGCGATGGATTTCAACGTGATGTGCGGCGCGCGGTCATATACGAAGCCCTGGCGAATATCGCCATTAGTCGCCCTATCAACCGGAGGTTTGCCAGTCAGTGCGCCTTCTTTTTTACGACCCTCCTCACTGTCGGAGAGAAGATAAAAAGGATACTTCGCCCCCATCACACGCGCGCGCGCGAGCGCCAAAGCAACGCGCGAGGTGTCGACGGTGATCCATCGACGGCCCCACTGCTCCGCTACCGCCGCTGTCGTGCCAGAACCGCAAGTCGGATCTAGCGCAAGATCGCCGGGGTCGGTGGTCATGAGCAAACAACGTTCGATAACCTTTGTATTCGTCTGAACTACGTAAATCTTGTCTGAAGCAAAACTCGAGGCTGTATCCAGCCACTGGTTGGTCAACGGAACGCCAGCGGCGTCGTCCAGGAATTTTACCTGCCAAAGAGTCGAGCCGGTTGTGGAAAGCCTGTCGGCTCTACGAAGTCGCTCCATTCCCTCTGGAGTGGTTCCCCACCACCTCTTACCAGGCTCGAAATCCCTGCCTTGAAATCTAATTGTGTACTTGCTACCTGGCCCCGGCTTGCTCAAATCCATGTGTCGGAAGCGTTTGCCAGTTACCGCGGTCTCACCCGCACGCTCTTGCTTCGTAAATGGGCGTCGGACACCGGATTCAATTTGCAAAAAGGAATAAGCGGCCTCTGTCGCGTCTGACATTGGTCTGTCGATCATCAGGCTGCGATACTTCATTTTCAGAGCATCGCGAGCGAACCAGAGTATGTAGTCTCCTGTCGAAGCTAACCCTTCCGCCTGCGCTAACCCTGAATTTGTTTTAAAACTGATTAGCGCCTTAAAGTTTTCCTCGCCAAACACCTCATCAAGAAGCGCACGAATTCTGTGCAAATTTTCGTCGTTGATTTGAACGAAAATACTACCGCTCTCAGTCAATAAATCCCGCATCGCCGTTAGGCGGTCGCGGAGATAAGTGAGATAGGAGTGAATACCGTCTTTCCATGTATCGCGGAAGGCGCGAACCTGTTCTGGCTCGCGGGAGATTTCCTCGATCTTCCCGTCCTTCACGTCGCGGGATCGCGTTGAAACCTGCCAGTTTGAATTGAATTTGATGCCGTAAGGCGGGTCGAAATAAATGCACTGTACTTGGCTGCGCAGGCCCTCGCGCTCGGCAAGGCTTGCCATTACCTGCAAGCTGTCGCCGAGAATAAAGCGGTTCGACCAGTTCTGGTCGTGCTGATAGAACTCGGTCTTTGCTTCGGGGGCGATACCGTTGAAGTCGTGGAAAAGGTCCGCGATGTCGCTCTCGGCATCACGCCTCTCCTTGGTGTGGCGCGTGAGGTCGTCGATAATCGCCTTGGGATGAATCTTCTCTTGAATGTAGAGCGGCGGCGCGTTGACAATGAGATCCGACCAATCCTGCTGATCTTTACCGCGCCATGTGAGTTGCGCGTCGGACAGGTCGATGTAGCCAATCTCGGCCGCCTTCTTGACTTGGTCAGGCGTCAAACGTACGCGCGTACCTTTCCAGACAAGTTGCGGGTCAAGGTCGGCATCGCGAGGGCGCGTTTCGCCCTGTGCAAGGAGATGGCGGCGCGAATAGACGACGGGCTTGAAGGGCGCGATTTCTTCCGCCCGTTGCGCAGCGGATTGAAGTTCAGCGGTCGGGATGTTCTTTCGCTTCGCCTCTGTGTGCGTCAGCGTTTCGACCTGTTTCTGCGCGCCTGCCTTTTTCTTTGGCCCCCTGCTCATGCCCCACTCACTTTCCTGGATTCATTCCCGCCAGTTGCCTCAACCGCCCGGTCGATGAGCGCAACAAATTCCTTCTGCATCTCAAAAACGTCGTCGAATTCCTCGAACGCCCAGCGACCATAGTTACCAAGGTTGTTCACACCCCTGATCCACTTCTGGCGGATCGCCTCGGATTTGAGTTTCACGTTCTCTCGACGATAGCCCTTCACCTCGACGATCAGATGCAGGGGATCGTCGGGGCCACGCCCATCGTCGATATTGACGATGAAATCCGGCAGATAGAAGCGCGCGGTTGATCCGTCTTTGTACGGGATTTCAAACCCAAGGCCCTGGTTCTTGACGTAGGAGAGAACGCGCGGGTGATCCTCGACGGCGCGGGCGAATTCGGCTTCCCAATCGCTGTCGCAGACGACGTAGTTAATATGGCTCTTGGCCGGATCAGTCTCGTAAAGGTCTTTACTCGTCATGAACCCTACATGGCGGGTTGAGCCTTTCGGATTGTATGGATCGAGAACGGCTCGGATTCGTTCTTCGTCGCCGATGGCTGCGGCGATGCCGTTATAGATGCGCTCGGCTGCCTGCGCGGCGACTGCGAGAATTTGCAGCATCCATGGTCCGGTGCCGCCCTTGCACTCAAGATAGCCTTCGTCGATCCATCGCCGGACGATGCGCTGGATTTGATAGAACAGATGCAGCTTTGGCTCGCCGTCGGCATCCTTGAAATAGGAATAGAGAAGATACTTCGCTAACTCGTAGGATACAGTGCTGGGGCGCTTGTCCTTCATCTCAGCAACGGTAAGGGTGATGCCCTCGCCGACGATGCCTTCGAGCAAGGTTTGCCCTGGCCCGACCATATCGGGCGTCAGAACCAGCTTTGAATTGGGCGTGAATTTCGCTTCCAGCCTTTCTTCGGGCAGGTCGATCCGGTAGCCGACGACACGCGGGAAGATCATTTCAAGCGCGGCACGTTCGCGTACTGCCGCTACGCGTGTCATTTTCTTGGGGGGATTGACTGGCGCGACCTGGGGTTTCGCCGTGAAGTCGAACGGAATGCCCATGATGTCGGCATACTCGACATTGAACAGGCCATCAGCATTCAGGTCATAGGAATAGCGGCGCAAGCCGCGCCCGACGACTTGTTCGCAAAGCAGCTGCGTGCCAAAGGCGCGAACTCCGAGAATGTGGGTGACGGTGTTGGTATCCCAGCCCTCGGTCAGCATGGCGACCGACACAACACAGCGCACTTGTTCGCCTAGTCGCCCTTTCTTGCCGACCGTGTTCATGACTTCGCGCAGCAGGTCGGAATCGGACAATTCTCCGACCTCACCTGCGCCGGAGCGCTGCGCAATCTCGCGCTTGTATTGCTCTATCTCAAGGGCGGCGGCGCGTCGGAAATCGTCGTCAAGAGCTTCGCCCGATTCAAGCTGCTTGCTGTCGATCAGCAGCGTGTTGGGACGAGCAAGGCGGTTTCCGTGTTCATCAAAATTGCTGAACAATGAAAGATGTCCGTGGTGGATGGTACGCAGCTCCTCGCTGTCCTGGGCGACGAGCCGCTGCCAGCCGGAGATCCATTCATAGACTAGTTTCGACGTGGAGGTGTTGTTGCAGACGACGATGAACACCGGCGGCGTGTCGATGCCGGACTTTTGCCATTTCTCGAAAGTTTCTGAGTAGTGGTTGTAGAGCGCGACAAGCGCAGTCTGAAGTTTCGGTGCGATCTCAGCAGGATTGAGTTCTCCCTGACCCTTGCCGCGCCCCTTCTTGGGCATGTCGTCGCGGATATGCTCCCACAGGTCGCGAAACACTGGAACGTCCGCTTCGGGGATATTATCGGCAGTAGGAACGCGCGGGAGTTTGACGATGCCGCACTCGATGGCATCCATCAGCGAGAAATCGCTAATCGTCCATGGAAAGAGCGTGCCCTCGGCATAGCCTGAACCGCGCAGAAAGAACGGTGTGGCGGAGAGGTCGTAGACGGCGCGCACGCCAAGCTTGCGCTTGAACATTTCGATGCCGCTGATCCAGAGGCGCGCGGCTTCGTTTTCGGAATCAGCTTCCTTCTTGTCGTCACCCTTGAGGTCGTCGATGTCCCTATTGTCAGGCTTTTCGCGGTAGCAATGGTGGGCTTCGTCGTTGATTACGACGATATTCTTGAGGCCCATGAGTTCTTCGGCAACGCGCCGAACCATCTGACCTTCGGTTTCCTTGGTGGCAATAGGCGCGTGGCGACCTTGGAGAAGCGAGCGGCCTACCTTATTGACTTCAAGAATCTCCCTCAGCGCTAGCGCGTGGTAGTTGGTGATAACAATTTTGGCTTTGTTGATATCGTCCAGCATATCGCCGGGAACGAGTTCGCGGGCGCGGTAGTAGCTTTCGATATCGCTAGGTAACAAAACACGTAATCGGTCTTTGATCGTGATGCCCGGTGCAATGACCAAAAAGCCGCGCGAGAAGTGAGTGCTGTTGGGTGCGCGCACGGCATTGACGGTTTGCCATGCAATCAGCATCGCCATCACGGTGGTCTTGCCGGCGCCGGTCGCCATCTTCATGGCAAGGCGAAGCAATTCAGGGTTGGTTTGTTCGTTGGCCCCTAGGACGTGTTCCCAGATATGGGCATATTGCTTTTTGTTTCGCGCAACTTCCGTCAGCCAAATGACCGTCTCGACGGCCTCAACCTGACAGAAGAACGGGCGCACTCCCTGAAATTGATAGCTGCGCCAATAATTGAGGAGGCGCGCCGTGGCGGGCGTCACGCCCCATACTGCTGGGTTCGAGCGCCGCCATTCGCCAACATGACTGCGAATTTCGTTGATGATCGGGGTTGGGTTGTATTCTTGCTCCCCGGTAGAAAGCCCATCATCGGTTTGCAGCTCAAGCCTGCCTTGATCCTTGCTGACGTTCTTGCGCTTCTTCTTGCGTGGCTTCGGGACTGGCGTAATTAGTTCGGACTTACGTCGTCCGTCGCGTGGCGGTTCGTTAAGAGGCTGGCCATCCGAGTCCAGGGGATGGTGCCGGGACGGTTCCTCATAGGGAGAATTCAGAATTGGCTGCTCGAAGAAGGTGTTGGGCTGCGATGCAGTCACGGGGGACCTTATTCTATTTTGGGCGCCACCTCCCAGGTACAGGGCTGTAACGACCTCATTTACTTAATGTCTTGCCAATAGTCGCCGCTTTTCTGACTATTTTCCACCCGGCTCAATCCGGAGGTACAACGGCACCGACATTCTGTGGCCTCCAGCCACTCAAATCTGATCGTTCTCCGTAGGCCTCTTCCTAGTGACTACAAACCCACTCGTTATTTGCTAATAGCCAGAGAGTGCCCCCCTAGGAGCGTGACGGTCTGAGCTATGACTGAAGCTGGCAATCTACCGGGTGTACTTCCAATATTCCGGGGGGTGAAAGATACAGTAGAAATCGAGAAGCGTTTCGCTACGGCGGCAAAGCTTCTTATTAATTGCTTTCAACTGAGGTGCGAGGGACGCGAGCCATTTTCAATTACTTCCCTCGAGCTTTATTTAAAACTCCACGACAAAAGAGATATTTGGTGGGACCCCTCTACCGACAAGGGCCCGAGCGCAGACGAGCAGTTCAATGCCGGCACATGGTACGTTCGACAGAAAAAGGCTCAGCGACGCTGGAGAATCGACATCACGGCCGGCAGTCGGGCGGAGCGTATTCAAGCTGGCATCCTGATCCGACAGCTGGATGGTCTAGGTGGCCCTCAACCTGGCCCAGCGGTCGCCTTGCACTCTATCCTTCGCGGAAGATTCAGTGACGAGCCTTTCGATAGCAGTCATCTTGCCATGCTCAATCAAATTCACGGGAAGAAGATCGATGGCACCAACGGCAGCCCCTTAATTCTGGAGCGACGCAAGAATTCGCTCGATAGATCCGTAGCCAAAGGAAAGCGGATAAATATACCCAAAGCATTGGGCAGTTCAACTAGAGATGCCTTACTGCGTGTTTCATTGTGGCGAAAGCACTCTTCCGACATCCCCATTTAGGGACGAAGATTCTAACTAATGCGGCATTCGCCAAGCTAGAACGCTTTGCTAACACTAGAACTCGATAGCTTTCTATAATTTCCTAGCGAGTTGGCTTACTTGTAGGCCCAATGCTGAATGATACCCTGCAGTTCAGGAGAAAAATGAACCAACCAAACAAATCGGCGGCAGAAATGATGAGGATGGCGGATGAATACGCCGCTAAGGCATCACCGCGCGCTAAGTTTGATCCCGTTAATGCGGGCTTTTGCGGAGCTGGGATCGTCGCTGGCGTACTGCTAATGTTTTCGATGCTTTCGGGCGTAGAGGTCTTTGGATTCGCCGGCCTCCTTACAATAGCAATCGGCTTCGCCGCTCCCTACCTCCTCCTACGATCTCAAAATGAGGCCAACATCCGCGCGACGGTTCAAGCCTTCGAGAAAATCCGGGCCGTTCAAAACCTTGAAACTGAAGTGGCAGAGCCTGACGCGTTCGACCCTAACATTGTTTCTGAAGATGCGAAGATTGCTGCCATTCGTAAGGTAAAGGCCAGGAAACTCATCGAATCGACCACCGCGACTACCGCGCGCTTTTTTAACTGGGAAGCGCGCTTGGCAATTGTATCGAACAATCAGGCGTTCGTTCTCAATCCAGAAAGAGGTTGGCGCCTTGTCAACGGAGCAGACGTTACGCACGAACGCTTTGATGAGCTTTCAATTACCGACGCAGTAGACATTTTTGTAGATGAAGTTTTGAAGTTCGGGGCACCGCCTTTCGATCCTGTAAGACTGCTGTGAATCGGTAGCGGTCGAAAGCATCTGCTTGCACGTTTTTATCTACAGCAAAAAATTAACTCGATAGCTTTTCGTACTTTTCTATCCAGTTAGGTCTAATTCGCTATCATGCAGCAATTCTTGAGTTCACCGGCACGCACGAACGTCTGTCGATTGCTATTGCTTCCCCAGCTCGAAAATTTGAATAAGCGGGATATTCTCAATCCGGCCGATATCGCCACCGCGCACTATTTCGATGCTGCCGCCATAAACTCGATTCGGCGATATCCATCGAGCGTTATTCCAATGCGCTCCTAGAATGATCTGCCCTTGCGGATTGTAGGTGAACAGAAAAACGAAAACCTCACCATCGAGCTGATCTACAACCGGAACACCAAACATGCGTGTCGGTACGTAGGGTGGATCAATGTAAATGAGTCTTTCCGCTTTCGTATTTCTACTCTTGCGCATACCAACACGCGCTACGCGTTCGTGGAGCTCGCAGAATGTCGTTGTGATAACGCTGTTCAAGGCCAAGAGTAACGTCGTCTTTGCGCACAAATCGTCGGGTATTCCCAAGCTGCGCACCTTGAGACCCGGCACTATCTCCCTGTCCTGAAGATTTTCTACAGGCGCGGGCTGGGCTGAATTAATTGCGACCCTATTTGGGCAGAGAAGCGAAAATGCCGCTAGACGCTCTACGTACCCACATACTGCAGCGGAACAAAGTTGCTCATTATTCACTACATCAAAGATTATGTAATCAGTGTCAAAGTCATCGGACTTCTTTGTGTTCGCTCCACGAAAATGGAGTGGCGTGCCAAAGACATCTGAAAATTCACCAGTAACACAGTTCGCCGTGATCCGATCTTTGTTGCCGATGCTCAGGTTTTCATCGACGCACTTTTGTGAATTGTCACCTATATACTCCGTGCAATAAGCCTTCGCGTTCTCCAACGTATGCCTTATCTCAGCGTACGAAGCGTTGGAATCTATTCCAGACACTTTGAGAACGGTCACATTCATTCCAATTTTTGATCCGTATGGAATCTCGTTCGCTCGGATAGTTTCAATGTTGGCTGAGACGGAAAATAATAATGCAAAAAAGAGAAAAGTGCTTTTCATATACGTCTTTCAAAAGAGGTGTGTTCATTATGGACAAAGCTAACCAACATTCATTCTAGATTGCTAGTTTGGTTTTCTCTAACTCGATAACTTTCTGTAGTTTCTTAACCGTCTGTGTCCTGTTGTTGGGCTGACCTTCTTATCTAGAATAAATGCAGCTTCCTTTCGCGGCGTGCCTAGCGTCGTCTTTACCGCATTTTATGACGCGTGCACTATGATTGCTCTGAAGTCGCTACGTTATTTCGCAGAAACTATGGGGATGATGATGGCCGAAGATAAGCCGCCGCAAGCTGCGCAGCAGTTCTTCACCGAGCTTGTTACTTTCCGGGACCGCGTTAACCATGATCACGCCTTGGCTCTCGCAAAACTACAGCTGTCGGAGAACCATCGCGACGGTCTTCGACATCAAATTGGTCTGCTCATTAGAGAATTGGCCGAAGTGCAAATCCGTCTCGGGGTAAGATGAAGCATCCGGCGCACTCAGCCGTTAGCTTTTCGCCAAAAACTATCGAGTTGGCCTGGATAGCAAAGCAAGAAAAGATAACAAGTATTCGGCAGTAACTGACGAGGTTTCGGCCTTTTCTTAACAAGTCGCCCGATCGATCGTTCGCCGAAAGCCGCTGGTGTTCGTAGAAGCTCTACTCAAAATTTTATATAGGCAATAAATAAATCGCTCTCAAAACAAGGAGCTATCTAAAATGCAATATCATGTGACGGCGAACCTACGCGACCTCATTGATACTACGATAAAGGCAATAAGACGCAAGAGAAAGAAAGAGCGGGCAAGTGACAGATTCATCGAGGAATTCGTCATCACTGATCTGAAGGCGAGGAATATGATCGTTGAAGCTGAACTCAACGGTGGCCTAGTTTTGGAAATGAGAGAGATCACCGAACAAGATGTGGCGAAGGCTAAACGCTATTGCGAAGAGCGGGAGCTACATGAGAACGACCACTTCGATATCGATGGTCACGTCCGGGCGTGGGTGTGTTTTGCGGCGGAATTGTACTCAGTAGAGCATCCTGATGAGGAGGCCAGCGATTCATATGTATCTCATTTGATGCTGAACCAAATGAAGGTATCGGGTGAGTTGGAGTTCAATCTTGACGCAACCGGTGCAATTGCTGTGCGATTTACTGATAATTTTCCAAACGACGCGGCAGTCGGACGGTTACAGACCCTTGTAGCTGGCTTCAGACGCAGAGAACTGCAGTGACGGGGGCCGGGCGCGGTTTAACCGCCGTGCCCGGCCATGACTGCCAGAATACTGGTTAGGTTTTGGCTCAAAGCTAATAAGTCTCGAGCTTAGACCTGCGCCTAGAACGCCTTGCTCTCATTCAGAAGGTCCTTCTACGAAGGCAACGGAAACCCAGCCCGCGAGCGTCTAGCTTTCGATTGATGCGCTTTATCAGATTTCGTTTGATGGTCTTCATAGATACCCCATAAAATCACTTACTCAGCAGTGTTGTTTTTGGCACCTGTTATCAGCTTTTGCGGCTTGTTAGCTTTTCGTTTTGACTAAAAAGTCGCTGAGACAGCCGTCGAGTCAGGCTAATCTCTATCGATCAAGCTTAAGCGCGCGCACAGCCGCCTTGATCTTGGCTGCTAGTTCTACGGCACGCATGGTCTTTCGAAATTGAAGTTCGTGGCGAATTAGTCGGAGTTGACGACGCGCATCATTGGCTAGCTTTTCCAAATGGATAACGTCTTTCCGCAAGTAGGGCCTAGAATTCATTCGTCACCTCGATTGTTGACGAGATGATAATCTATTGGGCTCCTAAAACACGCGCGTCAGCGATCATGAGCGAACATTGGCGAACTCAACTGATTAGCTTTCGTTGATTTCTTAATCAGTTTGACAACAACAGCTGACTGCACTTAGAATCTCTGCATGAGCTCGCAGCTTGGTCATGGCCGGTAAGCAGGCCAAAATTCTTTCAGACAACCAGATACGCTCGCTCCTTATCTACGCAAAGCGCACTCGCTACCCTGAACGCAACGCGATCATCGTATTACTCTCAGTAAAGGCGGGCATGCGCGCTGGTGAGATCGCGAAACTGACTTGGGAGATGGTGCTCGACCCGCAAGGGAATGTTGCTGACGTAATCACAATCCACGACAAGATCGCCAAAATGGGCAGCGGACGTCGTATTCCGATTCATCATCAACTCCGTGACGCATTGCGAAAGTTGCTAGTTCGCAATGAACCCTCAGGCCCTGTTGTCCGCTCCGAGCGCAACCAGGCGATGACGCCGCTCAGTATCGTGAATTGGTTCGCTAAGACCTATCGGGCGCTCGGGCTAGAAGGCTGTTCTTCGCATTCGGGCCGGCGGACGTTCATCACGCGAGCAGCGCGGGCAGTCCATCGCGCAGGCGGCTCATTGCGAGATGTTCAGCTTCTCGCAGGCCACAGCTCGATAGAAGTCACACAACGCTACATCGACGGGGATACCGATGCGCAGCGACGCCTCGTATCGCTCATCTGAAGCAGCAATCGCTCCCGAATTGGTGTGGCCGGTTCAACTTGTCCAGGAAATCTGTCGATACGCAGGCTCTCACAACATCATAGAAACTGCCCGTTCCAACCTGACCAGTGAAGGCGTTCTCCGCGCCGTCCGGCAGCGAGACTCATCCAAGCTGTTCGACTGGCTGCTTGAGACGGCCAACTACCAAGGCATCTCCGACTACGTCGCTAGCCAATACATGGAGAAGCACGGCACCGTTTCCTACTCGGACGTTCAGCAGGCACTCGCCACCTTTGGTTCTTGCGAGAAGCTCGCTGACTTCACAACCTTCGTGGACTGTGGTTACGAGAAAACGAACCGCACCTGCACGAATGAGCCGGAGCTACCCTGTTGTCCGGTCGCCCTCTTCCCCCTGCGGAACGGCAGGCTCAATCAGACCGCTGTAAGCTTGTTTCTGTTCATCCGGGATGTCGCCCAGGGCGATCTCGTCCGGTGGATTGATATCAACGCTCGCATTGGTCCCACGCGATGGGCGGCTGCACGGCTGTCGGCTGGCCTAGGGGCGGTCTTTGGCATTTCAGACAAGGTTGCTGCCCTAGCCCTCTCCGGCCTGCTTCTAGCCTGTTCAGCCTCCCGGCCCCGTTGGGGCGCCGTCGGAGCCCAGATGGTTGTCATCGACACCCTGGTGCACAATTTACTTCATAGAACAGGCATTCTGCGGCATCTCGCAGCCGAGCACCCTTATGGACCTGCCTGCTATCTCGACAGTGGCTGTAATGATGTGCTGCGCAAGATAGCGGGACTCATTGATGCCAGAGAATTCAATCCAAGCTACCCCGCCGACTTTCCTCGCTTCGTCCAGCAAGCAATCTGGCGGTACTGCGCCGAGCTTGAACTCGATTTCTGCAACGGGCGGCGCATTGATGATCGGCTGGGTTGCAGGCAAGCGCATTGCGCCGTTTTTGATCTGTGCTGCCGCGAGCCAATAAAGCCCGCGAAATAGCCCAAAAATTAGCGCTCTTGACTTTATGACTATATTCCTATAGCATCATCTTGCAAGCTGCTTTCACACGCGTGTGTCGTCGGGCGGCGAGCAATCATCAAAAATTACACTCGAGATCGGCTCCACCGCGGGGCCCTTCTGCATTTGGGAGAACACCATGAAGAAGAACGGCTCGAAGAGTTCATCCACACTCGTTCCCATCATCCTGCACCAGGCCACGGGCGAACGACCCCGCGCGGCACTCTTTTCGGCGGAGGACGCGAAGAAGGCAAAAGAGGTTGCCGAGAAGCGCTCTTTCGCGGTGATCGAGGTCAGTTCGGCTGAACTGCGGAAAGTAGCTAATCGACTGCCGCGGGGAACTTTGTCAGCGCCGGGCTTGGATGTCGTACCTCTGACAACCCTTCCCCTCTACAACGAGCTTATGGCGGCCAACACGGCGACCGCCTTCGCCCAAGGCAAGCTCGAGCCGAAGATGGCTGCAAGCTGGGATGCCATCAAAGCTGGCGATCTTGTGATCGCGCAACATACCCGTGCTGACGGGTGGTACGAGGCGATCGTTCTTCATCGTACCAACGAGATATTCCACCTCAAGTGGTTCGACTATCCGCGTGACCCATTGTTCGTCAGGCATCTCAAAGCGATCGCTTTGACCGCCGTCCCCACTACCAGCAAAGCAGCGTGATCAATAGGGCCCCGAGAACCACTCGGGGCCTTCCCATTTCCAGGAGAGCATTATGCAAACGACAGCAATCATATCACCGGAGATCGCGGCGCTCGGCCTCGAGAAAGTCAATCTTATTGTTCGAACCTTGATCACGTTCGACCTTTACTTGAAGGCCGAAGGGTCGATGGAAACGGATCTGGAATTGGAATGGCCGAGCGACTACGGATGGCTTCACTTCCTAATCATCAAAAACAACCTCGGTACCTCCGACGCTGAACGCTTGATCCGAGTGTCGTTCAAGCATGAGGACGTTTTCTCTTACTGATAACAAATTACTCTTTAGCGTTGTCACGAGTCATTATGCGCAGCCTATCGCCGTCGTCGTCCTGAGATTCCTGTAGACTGTCCGCTTCGCGATCTATGTGGTCCATGGATCAGCGATAAGGCATCCGGAGACACTATTGAGGCGTCTGGCTTCCTCGCAATGATTTGTAAATTACTAATTTAGATCAATGCATAGAACTCTGCTTTAGGCGTTTGGGAATTCCATGCCAGCGAGCGAGTTTGTTTGGAGAATGACATGGGCAACATTCCGGAGAAGTACGTCTGGAGCATCAAGAATTCAGATGTCATCAACGACTACATTGAAGGCCTCACTGAAATTGCAGAAGACAAGCTAAGCATTGGATGGAAGGCGTATTTCATCACTATAATGTTCAATGAAATTTCTGGTAGCTCCCAAAGAAAAAAGCGGATTATTGAAGAAGAAGTAGTTCGCATTTTACGGTATCTCACTCTGCGCACTGTAAGATACCCCACCAGCCAGACAGGCTATCGAAACTGCCCGTTTGCATGGGCTGTAATCGATTTTCCCAAACGGAGGGCTTCGATAAAAAAGAACAGAGCAGGACTTCGCCGATCCGATACGAATAACGGTGCTCATATACACATCAATGTGCTGGTTCCCCGCATAACAAAATTCAATGGGACACTAATCGATGAGGTTCGGAACAATCGAGAGAAATACCTCGGGAGATCCGGAAACGTGCAGCGTATCGAAGTAGAAGCCACTCGTGATCTCGCGGAATCATTCGAGTACGCCGGAAAATCTCTCTACAGCCGACGAGTTACGGTCGAGGACATAATTATATTTCCAGAGGTTGCGAGCGAGCATTCGAACCCGAGACTGTGGGTGGCGGCGCTGCGCCCCATCAATAGAATTTTTCAGGAGATCTATTAAGGGAGGAGCCTCCAACGAAGCTCCTCCCTACCGACATACTACAAGATCCAAGATTCAGAGATTTTGAATCTTAAGCCTCGGAGATTGATCCGCTCGGTTTGCTAAGTACCCATCTTCCGCGCGATCCTCGACCTCCCACGCGTTTGCGCGTTATTCCATGGCTGTCGAGCGCAATGTGCACTACTCCCTTTTTCAGTCCACTCGCCGCCGCCAAGCTAAAGAAGGTCTTACTGTCTACCCCGTCCACGAGGTGGTTAGCTACAAACTCTAACGCCTGTTCGGTTTTGCTACGGGCCCGCTCCTGAATTGCCAGGGGCTCCTGCCACTCTCGATAATTGGCCCTTGCAGCGGTAATGCCGTTCTTCGTGCGCGAGCGGATAAGAAACTCCATGCTCGGAAAGCTTGGACCCCAGGACGCTATAGGATTACGAATGACAGTGGCGTCGCCAGCCTTTTCCATAGTCACGAGCGAGACAAGATCGCGACTTCGCATCAGATAAGATTTTTGTTGCGCTTGTACGGCAGGAAACGGAGAGAGTTTAGCGACAGCCACGATCGCCGAATTCATCTCGCGGGCTATGTCGTTCATCGTCTGAAGACATAAATCCGTACGTTGTATCTCCGCTTGATCCATTCCAGTCGCCGACAGGGTCACGTAGTCGTCGATTACAATCAAAGTTACTTTTCGGAACACATCTAAGGCATCCGTCGTCTGGAGAGACGAATATGGGGGCAGAAGCGCAATCTTATCTTTTCGCGCCGACTTCACAGTCAGTCTCGCCGAGACGAACTCGTGTTCCCCGGTAAGAAGTGCAACCTTGTATTTGCTGGTCATCCATTCGTGATGAGGCCACCCCACACCGGTGGACGCTCGAGCGACGAGGTCATTTGCAAAAATCGAAGATCCAAGCCGCGGCCCCGCCGCTATTAACGTCAGACCCCCGCAGGGGACTTTTTCGTTCCAAACCCACTTAATCTTTTTTGCTGGCACAAATTCAGCCGACTCAGGTGTTTTCACAGTCATCTCCGGTCATAAGAGCTGTTCGGTAAGTTAAGCTAAGCTTGCTCGACGCTCGCAAGGTACGGACTAAATTTTTGTCAACTAAGCTCAACAACGGTTGGGCACGAACAAGCACGAACGCTGCAATCGAGGAGCAACGAGAAGAAAAAAGGGCCGACGTTTCCGCCGGCCCTTCACCACTTTGACAAACTCTATTTGTTCGGATCGTACGATTCCAAATTTTTAGCCCAGTCGTCAATTGAGGTCCGGCAAACCAATGTGGATCGCCCACAATGCTTGAACGTTACTTTCTGCTTACTGACTTCGTCGTAGAGTTTGGTTTTGCCGATACCCATTAGCCGACAGGCTTCAGGAATTTTGACAAACAGAGGTCGAGACGGGTCGTCCGGTTGTGGATCATTCTTTTTATGCGGACAACTCTGTATTTCGGAGCCTCCCTTGACAACTGCTTTCGCTGCCGGAGCGGCGGTGTCCTTCGTCGAAATTCGAGTTGCATTCAACATTGCAGTCCCTTTCTTCTGTTATGGGACTGGCGAATTTGACCACAAACGATGACTTGTAAACACCGAGGGGAGATGTAACTCCATTGTCAACATTGCAACAAAAAAATACGCGACACTGCAACAACTTAGATAGCGACTAAAAGCGCTTTCTTCTCATAATCGGTCACTTGTTGCACATGGTTGCACATTGTTGACAATGGAATTTTTGACAGCGCGTGAATCGGAGTCGCTTCGTACTCCACGGTTGACGTGACTCTTTAGGATTGAAGGCAAAGCTAACAAGTTTGTAGGCTTCGCAAAATAAGTGCCTATTTCACAAGCCCCGTAAAGCTGAGTTAGCTTAGTATCACTAACAGATACGCGCTAGTTGACAATGGTATCAAGACATGATACTAATTTGAATGATCAAGAGCTTCAGTGACAAGCTGACGGAGGCTGTTTTCAATGGCGAATCTCCGAAAGGCTTTCCAAGCGATCTGGTCAAAGTAGCGCGCCGTAAACTTCGGATGGTCCATGCAGCCGTTGTCCTTTCCGACCTTGCCAGTCCGCCCGGCAACCGTCTCGAGACGTTGAAAGGCAACCGAGCCGGCCAGCATGCGATTCGAATCAACGATCAGTTTCGCGTGTGCTTCGAGTGGAAGGACGGCGCGATCAATGTGGAGATCGTCGACTACCACTGAATACCGACCCAAGAGGCCCATGATGACAAAGAGGCTAGCTCCGATGCACCCAGGCGAAGTTCTCCGGGAGGAGTTTCTCAAGCCGCTTGATCTTTCGCCCTATGCAGTAGCGAAGGCGCTAGACCTTCCACGTACTCGAATCGAGCGTATTGCCGAAGAGAAAGTTGGTATCACCGCCGACACTGCACTTCATCTTGCTCGTTATTTCGGTACCAGTCCCGGCTTCTGGGCAAACCTTCAAAGCGATTACGATCTGCAGATAGCTGAGAAAGAAATCGGCAAGAAGGTGCAAAAGATCGAACCTTTGAAGACGAAAGCCGCATAGTGCACGCGTCCAATTCGAAGCGATACTGACCGTCCGCTGACGTTCGCTCAAGTTTGCTAGACTAATCGTAGAATCGAAGCGAACCTGACCTTCGACCGTTCGCCACGATTTTGTGGCAATCATCGTTCGCGGTGAGGCGCCATCATCCGCTGACGCCATTCCCATAAACAACTTTAGCCTTCTATACGCTCGCGGATGAGTTCATCCCGCGACAAACACCGTACCACGGCTGCCAACCTGACTGCCGATTGTATCACCGAAACTACCCCGTTGCGGCTGGCTATCGCGGCCGCAATGGCGTTTCCAGATGGGTCGATGACCGAGTCCGGCCTGCGCAGAGAGAACGCTCGCGGTCGGCTGGCTGTCGAGCGGATAGCCGGCAAAATTTACACCACCCTTGCAGACATTGAGAGGATGCGAACCCTATGCCGAGAAGAAAGAAAGGCCCCAGACTCTGGCTACGCAAACCAAGAATACACGGCAGCACTAAGCGCGCCGCCGAGTGGATCATCCTCGATGGCAACAGCCAAATCGTCACTGGATGCGCTGCTGATGATGTTGGATCAGCCGAGCGAAAGCTCGTCGAATACCTCAAGAAGAAGCACCAACCGCTCCGCAAAGAGCAGCACATCGAAGACATCCTGATCACCGATGTTTTGGCAATTTACTATCGCGACAAGGCACATCTTCAGATGCGCCCCGAAGATATGAAAGCTCGACTCCGCCGCCTCGCAAAGTTCTGGGCTGGCAAGAAGCTCGCTGAAATCAACGGCGATACCTGCCGGCAATACGTCGATTGGATGCCAAAGGAGAAGAAGCCACGGCTAGGGTCTCGAACCAAGAACACCACGGGTGGACGCCGAAGGGACTTGGAAGACCTCAGGGCAGCCGTGAATCACCACAGCAAAGAGGGGCTACATCGAGGTATTGTTCGCGTGACGCTTCCGCAAAAAGGGCGACCACGTGATCGCTGGCTGACCCGCGACGAAGCTGCCGCACTTCTGCACGCATGCTGGCGCGCACGCGAGATTCAGACACAACATCGTGGCAAGCTGAAAGGTCAGAAGATCGTGACCGACAAGCGGCCTGCGCAGCACATCGCTCGCTTCATCCTGATCGCACTCTACACTGGGACGCGCGCGTCAGCCGTAGCTGCGGCGTCACCGTTCCGGAGCGAAGGTCGCTCATACGTTGATCTTGAAAGTGGGCTGTTCTACCGGCTTGCCGAGGGCGCCCGAGAAACGAAGAAGCGGCAGCCGCCGGTACCACTGCCGCCGCGCCTGCTCACACATATGCGGCGATGGGTCGACAAGAAGATCGCTAAACGACATTTCGTCGAGTGGAACGACAAACCTGTCAAATCAGTCACGACCGGCTTTCGGAGCGCCGTTCGACGTGCGGGCCTGTCTGGAAAGGTCACTCCCCATACGCTGCGCCACACAGCCGCTACTTGGCTCATGCAGGCGGGCGTACCCATGTGGGACGCGAGCGGCTTCTTGGGCATGACGCAGGAGACGCTGGAAAGCGTCTATGGCCATCACCATCCCGAACATCTCCGCAGCGCCGCCGTTGCGATCGGCTCGCAGCGCCACCAATCATTGGCGAAACATTGGCAGACGAAAAATCCGCCAATCGAGCACCAGCATAAGTCTTTGAAAGAATTTGGTGGGCCTGCCTGGACTCGAACCAGGAACCAGACCGTTATGAGCGGTCGGCTCTAACCATTGAGCTACAGGCCCGGAAGTGGCGGCAAACTATCAAGCACGCACGGACCGCACAACGGCCATGCCCGCGCCGTAAATAGGCGATGAAACCGCTGGCGAACGACCCTGGACATTGGGAGAAAATGACGATGGCCTTGATCCGGATTCTCGCCGCAGCACTTCTGATCGGTTTCGCTATGCTGCCTCAGGGAGCACTGGCCGATCCGGCACAGGAACGCATCCCGACGCTCGCCTTGTCCGGCGAAGGCATCGCAGAAGCGAAGCCGGAGCTTGCCATCGTCCAGATCGGCGTCGCGGTGACCGCAAAGGTCGCCAAAGACGCACTTGCGGAGAATTCGAAGCTGCTTGCCGCCGCCCTCAATGCCGCGAAGGAAAACGGCGTCGAGCCGCGCGACCTGCAAACCTCAGGCCTTTCGCTGCGCCCCGACATCGTCCGCGCCGACAAGTGGCCGAACCGCGAAGTCGTCGGCTATCAGGTGAACAATCTCGTCACGATGCGCATACGCGATATCTCGAAGCTCGGCGCCCTGCTCGACCGTCTGGTCGTGCTCGGCATCAACGATATCCGCAATATCCAGTTTTCGGTCGCCGATCCCGCGCCGCTGATCGAACAGGCGCGGATCGCCGCGATCAAGGACGTAATGGAGAAGGCGCAGAAATATGCTGACGCCGCGAACCTGAAAATCGTCCGCGTGCTGACGCTGAATGAAGCAACGGTCGAGGTTCCGGGCCGCGTGCAGAACGTATTCGTCGCCCGTGCCGCAAGCGCGCCACGTCCCGAAGTGCCGGTAGAAGGCGGCGAACTGACCTATCGCGCACGGGTCAGCGCGACCTTCGAGATCGCGCCGAAATAGCCAGCTTTAGTTCTTACGGCGGTTTTCGTCGTCGACCAGTACCACGCGCGGCTGGAAGCGCTTCGCCTCCGCTTCCTCCATCTGCGCATAGGCGCAGATGATGATGTGATCGCCTTTCTGCACCAGACGCGCTGCCGCGCCGTTCAGCGTGATCGCGCCCGACTGCGAGGGCTCCTCGATCACATAAGTCGCGAAGCGCGCGCCCGAAGAGATGTTGTAGATCTCGACGCGCTCGTTCTTGAGGAAGCCGGCCGCATCCATCAGCGCGCGGTCGATGCCGATCGAGCCCTCATAATCGAGGTCCGCGCCCGTGACCGTAGCGCGGTGGATTTTGCCTTTCATCAACGTGAGCAGCATGGCGGCGTCCCCAAAAAATGAGGCCGCGCCTATAGCAGTTTTTTGTGCGCGCACCAGCACAATTTTGGAGCGCAACCCGGCGCTTGCGGAATGGTTTAGCCCTCACCATGTGAGGCGCTGAAAGGGAGCCGAAATGAGACGGACATTCGAGGATTCCAGCAGGTTCGACCGTGCGGATGGCCTGTCGCACAAGGAACGGCTGGCGCGTCTCGATGCGCTCGCCTCCTTCATGGATTCCGCCATCGTTATTCCCGGCACGAATATCCGCTTCGGCGCGGACGCGTTGATTGGTCTCGTGCCCGGCATCGGCGACGCGGTGACCGCGGGCATTTCCTGTCTGATCGTGCTGGAAGCGCGCCGCATGGGCGCGCCGGGTCATGTCATTGCAAAAATGCTCGGCAACATCGCGATCGATGGACTGGTCGGCGCGATTCCGGTACTCGGCGACATCTTCGACGTCGCCTTCCGGGCGAACATTCGCAACACGCACCTTCTGCGCCGCCACCTCGAGCGCACCCGCCGCGTCTAGGCTTCGAGCGCCGCGAGAATGAGCGGCAACGCCGAAGTGGTTGCCGGCGTCGACGGCGCGATCGCACCCGCGATCAGCCAGGCAAAACCGAGCAGCAGCAGAAAGCCGATGAAGAACAGCGCAAACAGGACCATCGAGATCCGCTTCGCGACCACGGAGATGTTGGTCAGCCCAAACGCGCCCGCGACCAGCGACAGCACCAAAAAGATAATCGCGTAACGAAGCATGGTCTCACCCGTTGGTAATCGGGAGAGAAACACCGCAGCGGAACTTTGGTTCCGCCGCTATTGGCGGCTGAGCATGAAATCGGGGTCGGGCTTGCGCGAACTTGCCTATTTCTTTTCAAGCAACAGCCGGTTGCCCTGCTTTTCGATCAGCACCTTCGCCTGCTCCGCCATCTTGGCAAGCAGCCACGGCAGCGTCACATCGATCACGACGTGATCGTCATGAATGTCGATATTACCGGCGGCGTTCTGGCCGAGCATGGAAACGTTGAAGGCGACCTGATCGCCGCTCCAGGTTTCGTCGGCGAAATTCATCATGCCGCCGCCCTTTTCGCGCGCGACTGCGAAGCCGCGCTTGATGCGGCGCGCCGCCTCTTCCTTGCCGAGCTTGTGCGGGATCGAAACCGTGACCTTTTCCGACATTTGCGCCTCCGCGTCACGCTCTAGATAGGCCGATGACGGCCGGAAGCAAGACCGCGCTATTATGGAAAAACGATATCCGGAATCTGCGCCGGGTCATAAATCTCCGGATGCGCAGCTTCGGTAACGCGATAGAGCGGCCAGGTGAATCCCGCGCCGGCCAGCGCGATAAGCAACGGCTCCAGCGCCCGCAAATAAGCCGCAAGTCCAAGCGGCAGGATGACGAAGAACAATATGGCGATGACGAAGATTACCGTCATCGCCGTATGACGTCCTTTACTCAAGCCGCTTTCAAAGCGGATCGTGCTCCGCACGTCCGATGGAATCGCGCGATGCAGGTCGAGCAGGAAGCGGCCATACTCCGCATTCCGCTCCTCGTCGCAAGCTCCCCACTTCGAAGCGCTCAACACCGTCAGCGATTTTCCATCCGTGAACGTGACGCGGCAACTACCGATGCGGCCCTGTTTCGGAATGAACGCGATTTGCGGATTGATGCGTTTAATCGCCGCCCAGTTGCGGGTACGCGCCTCGCCACCGGCGAACCACCCGATACCCTTCGGCGAAAGATAGACGCCATCGTCGTGATTCTTCAGGTAGAAACGAGCCGAGTCTTCGCGAACGAACAGTTTGTATTCGGCGGCCGGAATTTCGGCGGGCGCGGATGCGTTCATCCGCGCATTATGCAGCAGCTGTGCTTCCCGGCGAAGTTCCCTGCTTTTTTGGCCGCGAGGCGAGCAGGAGCCAGACCGCGATAGAAACGTTCAGAAGATTCCACGCCAGCCCGTTTGCGAAAGCCGCGTGATAGGAGCCGGTGTAATCGAAGATCGCGCCCGAGATCCAGCCACCGAAGGCCATGCCGATGATGGTCGAAAAGATCACGATGCCGACGCGCACGCCCGCCTCCTGCGGCGGGAAATATTCGCGCACGATCACCGCATACATCGGCACGATGCCGCCCTGGAACAGGCCGAACAGAATCGAGATCGCGTAAAGCGATGTCAACCCGTCGAAGAAGAGATAAAGAAAGAGTGCGACGCCTTGCAGGAACGAACCGATCAGGAGCGTGCCGACGCCGCCGATCCGGTCCGCGACGAAGCCGGACGCGACGCGGCTGACGATGCCGAAGGCGAGCATCAGCGAAAGCATTTCCGCGCCGCGCGCCGCGCCATAGCCGAGATCGCCGCAATAGGCGACGATGTGAACCTGCGGCATCGACATCGCGACACAGCAGGCGACGCCCGCGACGCTCAAAATCACCATCAGCGCGTTCGAGGAAAGCCCGAGCGCATTGCGCGCGCCTGCCGCCGCGGCATTCGCCGCCGTGACTTCCGAAAGCGCGATGCGGCGGCGGAACACGAGCGTGAGCGGCAAAATCGCGAGCAGCACAAATACGCCGATCCACAATTGCGTCGGCCGCCAGCCGTATGTCGCCGCCGAATATTGCACGATCGGCGGCCACACCGCGCCGGCGACATAATTTCCCGACGCCGCTATCGCGACCGCAATCCCGCGCCGCTTCGTGAACCAGTGCGAGAGATCCGCCATCATCGGCGCGAACGTCACCGACGCGCCGATGCCGATCAGAAGATGCGCGAGCGCGAACAGAAACAGCGTCGGCGAGATACCGGAAAGCAGATAGCCGGCGCAAAGCGAAATGGTCGCGATGATCATCGGCATCACGATGCCGTAGCGGTCGGCGAGCCGCCCGAGCGTGATGCCGCCGATCCCGAATCCGAGCATCGTCAGTGTATAGGGCAGCGTCGCGTCGGCGCGCAGCACGCCGAAATCCTTCTGTACATAAGGCAGGATCACCACGACCGACCACATGCCGACGGAACCGATCGCGCCGGCAAGCAATGCCGTCCACAGCCGCGCCCAGGCGTAGGGGGACTCGGCTACTCCGGCCGCGCCGGGATTCGCTTGCGTGCTCATGATGCGAAGGTTGTCGGGGCAGAAGCCAATAGCGTCAAGCTGCGTTGCGGCGTAAACGGCGCGGCTCTGCCCTGCAATTTGTCATGGCCGGAGGCGCGAACCTTCGCCCCGGCGATGTCCCGCCCCGCGGCACGTTATTTGTCGCGGTCGTATTGATGCTCGACCGGCGACTTCGTCTGCGAAGAACCGGACGGCGAAGAGCGCGGGCGCTCCGCCCCTTGTTTCGCCTGCCCGCCCATCTGGCGGAGGTTGATCATAACCCCTTGCATCATCACCGCGCGGCGCTTCCAGAGCGTGCGCAGGAAAATGAATACGCCGAGGAACGCGCCGAGGAGGCTCAATCCCACGGTCAGCAGAATGGTGCCGACCAGGCCGCCGACGAAATCTTTGCGGATCGAGAGCAGCGCGCGGTTGTTCGCCGATTTCTCGCGATAGTCCGCGGTGATCGTATAGTCGCCGCTTTCGGGAATCGAGAACTGCAGCACCGCGAAGCCGGTCTGCCCGCCGTAATTATAGCGCGAGCCGACGCTTGCGGCCTCGACCGGAATTTCGCGCCCGCCCGCGCTACGCACAGTCAGCCGCAGGCCCGAGATCGAGCCCTGCGAAATCACGATTTCGCCGTTGATAACCGCGCGGCTGTCGGAGAACACCGTATAGGTGCCGCGCGAGAGCGAGAATATTTTCGTCTCCGGCGCGATCAGCCGTGGCACCGCCTCGTCGCCGCTGAAGAGACTCCAGAGCGCGACCGGCACCGGCACGATCAGCGAGCCGAAAAAGAGGATGCCCGCGATCACGTACCAGAAGCGGCCCGGCACGCGCGGGGAAACAGCGGCTTCGCTCATCGTCTCAGGCTCCGTCCGGGGAAACAGCGCGAATACATTTGAAATCGTGCGCCACCCGCCCGAGCCCGTCAAATTGCGATTGCGTGAACGCGCGTCGCGCAGGAAACGAGAAAAAACTACGCCTCGTTCAGGCCCGCACCTCGTTCGGAGAGAAAGCGCATCGCCTTCCCGGTCAGCTCGTAAGGCGCGATATCCGCGTCGCTCTCGTTCGAAGGCGTGATGAAACCCGCGGTAAGCAGCGCCTCGATTGCGAGCCGCTTTTCCGGCGTGAGCGAAAGTGGCGCGCGCTGGCCGATGTCGGACAAAAGCGCGATCTGCTCGTCGGAAATTTCGGACATGGAAAACCCTCCGCTCCAGTGAGGACAACGCGACTCGCGAAATCCGGTTCCGGTTTTCGTTGGTTCGAATTCCGGCCACGCAAAATACCGGCTCGCGGGCGCAAAAACGCCGGAGGTCTCGCGCCGCTCGCTCTTTCCTCGCAAGAGGAAAGAGGGGAAGGAGCGCCGAAAGGCGCTGCCGTGTATTTCGTGCGGCGTTTCCCAAAGCGGGAGGAAAACGCCGGCGCCTTTCGACGCTCCTGAAAACGCGGCGCGAAGCGGAAAAGCCCGCCTCGCGCACGCGCTTTTATTTGTGGCGTTCTCCTTAAGCCTTCAGGACCGTGCTTCCGAGACCGGGGCTTTGCAGCGCCGCGCGCCGCCGGATGCTCCGGCGGAGAGGCAGCGCACGCGGGCGTTTCTTCCCGCGCGCCCGGTCTCCATTCCAGTCCGACGCGGAATCCGGCGAACCGGACTGCGCGACCCCATCGAGGGGTGGACGGCGCGTCGTAATGCGCGCGGACGGCGACCCGAAGGCTCCCGGTGTATCCGGCTGCGAACCGGAGACAGCAGGCGCCACACCCTCCCCCGCTTCACGACGCCTCGAGAAACGCCCCTCAGTGTGGGGAGAGCGATAGGAATATAGACCTAGATTGGGGCGGGAGTGTGGAGAAGAAACTTTGCCAAGTGAAGCCTCTTCTAAGACTAATCTCAAAATGTCGATAAAGTGCACGCTCGATAAACCGAGATCAGAACACCACAAACTGAGACAAAGGCAACAACAACAAAAACGGCATTGAAGACTTGGCTGTGACTATAAAGAAGGTTTGCTGCTCGGGCAGCGTGAGCTGTGCTTTTAGAGTTTGCCTTTCTCACAAGCTCTACGTTTACGATACCCCAAGCTCTCATTTGCCGCTCCATTTCTAAGAGCAATTCTTCGCCAATCTTTACGAGTTCTCGGCTGCGGAGGTCCAATCGCCAGAAAAGCAGTGAGAAAATAAGACCCAAAGCAGAAAAGGTCATCGCAACTAGCGGCATCGCGTAAGTCTGATAATGAGCCGCAGTAAGCGCGCCGATAACGACGAAGAAAAAACTAAAGACTTTCATTCGTTGCGCAGCATGGAAAGAAAACCAGTTCCAAGCGTACTCATTCACAACCCTTAATTTCTCATGTTGCAGTTTCTTCGCCATAGCTAATTCCTGATGTACATATCAACCCTTATAAATATTCTCGTTGTGCCAAACCAACGCATCGTTATTTGGCCTTTTACCGAGCTCATGCGGAACACTAATTTCTGCACCGCTGAGCGCGTAATAGTGCCTCCCGTTCTCGTACTCTTCCTTTATCTTTCGACTAACTTCGAACCGATAGTCCGGCGTAATTGTTACATAGCCAAGATCGAACAAACTATGGATATCGCGACGTAATAGAACGCCGTTGGACGGATCATGCGAGCCGCCGTCAGAAAATGGGCGTATGTGTGCAGCGTCTAATGCAGGTAGAGTTCGCTCACCCGAGATAGCGCACCTGCGAGAGTAACTATCAGTGACCAAAACTCTAAATGCGCCTTGACCTAAGCGTGGCTTGACGAGGACCGGGGTCCCGTACCTATTTTGCTGAGAGTCCGAAAATCCCCGAACCGGTTGATCATCTTTGGCTAGGGCATATTGAACAGCTTCCCATAAAGCCTTTCCATCGGCTTGATCTGTAGAATAGGTCTTTATCGAAACAATATTTGGCGAAAAACTTTCGGGAACAGGTATCCAGTTTTCTTGCTGAAAGAAGAAGGGTTGGGTCAGGACCCTACATCCGATAACGAAATCGCTGCGATTATCCGATTTTCCCGAGCGGTACTTAACTAGCCGCGCACGCATTTCTTGCAACGAGGCAACGCCATTTGCAAAACCGAACGCCTCCCAAGCAAGCGAGCAAGGCATAAGATTGGAGTGCGCGAAAACACCGCCGCCAACGATGTAATTTCTCGGCGAGTGTAACTTGAACAAGAAGAGCTCGCCAGGTTGCAATGCCTTAAAGGAAGTTGCCGACGGAGACCAAAAGTTCACTTCTGGAAGATCGGGAATCGTACGAAGTTGATTGTACCAGTCCCCGTCTGTCACTCCGATTACCATTCGAACAGACAAGCAGCGGCCTCCCCGCAGCAGCCTACGAACTTTGAAAGAGAGATACCAGTCTATTCCCCTCTGTCACGCAACTGCTCCGCGAAATAATGCAGCGTCTTGCGGTACACCTCCGAGCGATTCCACTCCCGCAGCACCTGAAAATTCTGCGTGCCCTCGCCGAACGGCGCGCCGCGCTGCCAGCCGTTGCTCGCCAATAAATTCGCAGTCGAGGCCAAGACATCCGGCACCGAGCGGCGCAGGTTCACATGCCCGTCGCCGTCGAAATCGACGCCGTACTTAATATATGAACTCGGCAGGAACTGCGTCTGGCCGATCTCGCCGGCATAAGCGCCGAGCAACTCCCGCTTCGAAAGATCCCCGCGCGCGATGATCTGGAGGGCCGCGAGCAGCTCGCCCTGAAACAGCTCGGTGCGGCGGCAGTCATGCGCGAGCGTGGCGAGCGTCTTCACCACCGGCAATTTCCCGGTGTCGCCGCCGTTGTCGGTCTCCATGGTCCAGATCGCCATCACGAGTTCGCGCGGCACGCCGAAGCGCTGCTCGACGCGGTCGAACAGCTTCGCGTGGCGCTTGAGCAAGTTCTTCGCGCGCCGCACCCGCGCGGGCGTCACCCGGCTCGCGGCATATTCCTCGAAGGTCTTGCGGAAGGTGTTGCGCTGGCGGCGGTCGAAGGCGAGCACCTTCCGGTCCTGCTCAATCCCGTCGAAAGCGTCCTCGATCACGCTTGCCGGAATGCCCTTCGCCTGCGCCTCGCGCGAGAACTGCTCGATGAATCGCTCGAACGGGCCGCCGCATTGCGCGGCCGAAGCCGGAACGATCAGGAGGAGCGAAAAAGCGAGAGCGGCGAAAAGGCGCGCGGGCATGAACGGTTTCCTGAAATTTGCCGGCGCCGTTATTCCGGCCATCCGCGCCTTATTCATGGCATGGAGCAAAAAGGCGTGGATGCCCGCGACAAGCGCGGGCATGACGCAAGAATAGAATCACTTCCAGCTTTGCAGGAGCGCGCGCGGACCTTCCATGTGGCCTTCGGGCGGATCGTCCTGCACCACGACATTCGCAGCACCCGGAAAACTCTGCGCGGTGACGCCGGGCGCGCCGACGATCACGATTTTGCGGATGCGGGATTTTTCCGCCGGAGTGAGCTGATTCCAGACATTCGCGGTGGTGTAGGCCCCGCCGGAAAATCCGTAGATCGCGGTCACAGTCGGATCGCTATGGATGCGATCGAGCGTCATCTTCATCTGCTCGCCCGTGCCGCCCGCGACGTCGAGCACCTGCCCGCCATAGCCGCCGCGCAGCGCATAAAGCCGCGCGGAAGTGTCGTCGAGCTGGCCGTTCGGCGCATTGTCGGCGGCAATCCCGCGCAGGATCAGCATGGTCCCGCGCGGCATGGCGTAAGCATGCGCATAGAGACCGATCGCCAGCAGCGCGCCGACGAGAAGCGCGACCTTCTTTTCTCCGGCGAAATTCTTCCGGGCTTTCCAGGATTGCGGGATGAGGGGCATGAACGGCTCTGTGTTGAAAAACTCAGAGCGCTAACGGCTATCGCGGCCGGAAGTTCCATCGCTTAGAAAAGCACAACGGGGCGCGAAACGGGCCGCGCCTTATGGCACGGCCCGGTCTCTCAGGCCGGGAGGTCAGGCCGCCTTTTCCTTCTTGTCCATCGGGTCGGCACGCATCACTACCGTCGCCGCGACCGGATAGATTTCGTCGCCCGGCATGCCGACGCGCTTCGCGTGTTCGCGGATCGATTCCTCGTCGCGCGCTTCATAGATGCAGAAGGTGCCGACGCGGCCGTCCTGTTCGTTCACGACGTAGGAGCGGATCCAGCGCACGCGGTCCGACATTTCGAAGTCGCCGATGCGCGCGGACTTCGCGCCCGCGGTTTCGAGTTCTTGCGGATTTGCCCATGCGCTGGGCCGGCGGATCACATAGAGGTTCATGGCTTTATCCTTTTCGTCTTTTCCGGCTGTCGCGGCGCCCGGTGACCGGCCGCCCGCGTCTTGCGGCGGCCTCATCGATGTAGGCGGCCTGCGCGATTGCGTCCTGACGACGGACTGATCAAATCCTGAATTCGGCGGCATCGCGAACGCCGAAACGTAACGGGCCGCGCCTTGCGGCACGGCCCATGACCTCCGGAGAAACGCGGAGCATTCGTTACGCGGCGGCGGCAAACTGATCGAGATCGGCCCGGACGATAAAGGTCGTCTCGACCGGATAGATTTCGTCGCCCGGAAGACCCGCGCGGCGCGCATGTTCGCGGATTGCCGCCTCGTTCTGCGCTTCATAGACGTCGAACATGCCGATGCGGCCATCGGGTTCGTTGACGACGTAGCAGCGTATCCAGCGCACGCGGCCGGACATTTCGCGGTTCGTGAGACGCGCGGCTCTCGCAATGCCGGCTTCGAGTTCCTGGGTGCCGGCCCAGGTGCCCGGCCGGCGGACAATATAGAGGTTCATGGTCGCGATCCTTTCCAACGATCGGAATAAACGGCATTCCCTGCCGGCCGCGGCGCGGTATTGCGCGGCGGCGGGCGTGGTATAGGAATTGGCGATGCCTCGCGTCCTTACGGCGCCCTGAGCAATTGCTGATTTCGGCCCGGATCCGTCCCGGAACGGTTCACAGATGTTTAAAATAGGCCCTTTTGTACTGGACGAGCCTGCCCGCGTGCTGCGGCTCGACAACCGCGAGATCGCGCTTCAGCCGCGCGTGTTCGATCTCCTGGCCTATCTCATCAGGCACCGCGAGCGCGTGGTTTCCAAGGACGAACTCCTCGACGCGGTTTGGCCGGGCGTCACCGTCACCGATAACTCGCTGCAACGCGCGGTCAGTTCGCTGCGCGCGGCATTGCGCGAAGGCGGCATGGAAGACGCGGTGAAGAATTTCCCGCGCAGCGGCTATCGCATTTTGCTCGACGGCCCGGAGACGGCCCGGGCCGCGCAAATCCCCGCGGAGGCGCAACCCAATTCGCTTGCCGAAGCGCGGCGCGCAATCGGCGACCAGCGCTGGCACGATGCCATCGCATTGTTCGAAAATGCAGGCCCAGCTTCGCTGACGGCACGCGATCTCGATTTGCTTGCGCTGGCGTTGCAATGCGCCGGCGATCCCTCCGGCACGATTCCCGTTCTGGTGCGCGCAGTTTCCGCGCATGCGGAAGCAGGACATAACGAATTCGCGGGTACCGACGCCGCGCAGCTCGCGATCTTGCATCTCGAGCGCGGCGAAATCGCGCTCGCAAAAGGCTGGGTCGCACGCGCGCGCGGCTTCACCGACGGTCAGGAAACGGGCGCCTACGGTTTCGTGCTTTATGTGCGCGCGCGGATTACCGCGGCCGAAGGCAACGTACAGGAAGCGCTGGAACTTGCCGGCCAGGCCTATGAAGTCGGCCGCAAATTGAAAGATCTTTCCGTTGAAGCGCTCGGTCTCATGTATCGCGGCTTCTTCAAGCTCAGCCTCGGCGACACAGAAGCCGGTCTTGCCGATCAGGATCATGCCGCCGCGATTTCGCTTTCCAGTAAAATCGATCCGGTTACCGGCAACGTGCTTTACTGCAACATCCTGTGGGCATGCCGCACCTTCGGCGACTGGTCCCGTGCCGATCAATGGACGCTCGGCTATCAGGAATTTTCCACCGCGTGCAGCATGGAGTTTTCCGGCGCCTGCCAGTTGCACCGGGCTGAAGTCCTCGGCACGCACGGTTCGTTGCACGACGCCAAGGCGCATATCAACGATGCCCTGAGCAAGCTCGAGGGCGACGCCCCCTGGGCACTCGGCGACGCGCACCGCGTACTCGGCGACATTCAATCGGCGATCGGCAACGACGATGAGGCTCTGGCCGCCTATGAAAAATCTTATTCGCTCGGCTGGGATCCAGAGCCGGGCCGCGCGACGCTGATGCTGGAGCGCGGAGACGCCGAGGGCGCCTATGCGAGCCTCGAACGCAGCCTGATCGGCAAAGGCTGGTGGACCTTGCAGCGGCAGGGAATGCTCCTCGCGCATCTTGCCCTTGCCGCCGCGCATGCCGGAAAACTGGAGAAAGCGAAATCGCTCATCGGAGACATCGCCGGTCAGGACAATCGCTGGCCGATGCCTTCGATCCGCGCACTCACCAACGAAGCCTCGGCCGTGCTTGCGCGAAAGCGCGGCGATGCGAACGAGGCGCTGCGGCATCTGCATCTGGCAAGGCAACTCTGGACCGGGTGCGGCTGCCGCCTGCATGCCTCGCGGGTACGGGTGCAAATCGCCGCTCTGCAACTCGAACAAGGCGACCGCGCCGGCGCGCAAACGGAAATTCGCGCGGCAAGATCGGCCGCGGACGAGCTTCAGTCCGAAAAACTAAAGCGCGAATGCGATGCGCTTGAACGCAAGCTCGAGCCCGCAGCTTAAAAAAAAAACGGCGGGCCATTTGCCCGCCGCCTGTTTCGCGATTCGTCCGCTTTAGTTATCGAGGAAGCTACGCAGCTTCCGCGAGCGCGACGGATGCTTGAGCTTGCGCAGCGCCTTCGCCTCGATCTGGCGAATGCGTTCGCGCGTCACCGAGAACTGCTGGCCGACTTCTTCCAGCGTGTGGTCTGTGTTCATGCCGATGCCGAAACGCATACGCAGCACGCGCTCTTCGCGCGGCGTGAGCGAGGCCAGCACGCGGGTCGTGGTTTCGCGCAAGTTCGACTGGATCGCGGCGTCGATCGGCAGCACCGCGTTCTTGTCCTCGATGAAATCGCCGAGATGTGAATCTTCCTCGTCGCCGATCGGCGTTTCGAGCGAGATCGGCTCTTTTGCGATTTTCAGGACCTTGCGCACCTTCTCGAGCGGCATGCCGAGTTTCTCGGCAAGCTCCTCGGGCGTCGGCTCGCGGCCGATTTCGTGCAGCATCTGGCGCGAGGTGCGGACGATCTTGTTGATCGTTTCGATCATGTGCACCGGGATGCGGATCGTGCGCGCCTGGTCGGCGATCGATCGCGTGATCGCCTGCCTGATCCACCACGTCGCGTAGGTCGAGAACTTGTAGCCGCGGCGATACTCGAACTTGTCGACCGCCTTCATCAGGCCGATGTTGCCTTCCTGAATGAGGTCGAGGAACTGCAGGCCGCGGTTCGTGTATTTTTTGGCGATCGAGATCACGAGGCGAAGGTTGGCTTCCACCATTTCCTTCTTCGCCTGCCGGGCCTCGCGCTCGCCCTTCTGCACCATCTGCACGATGCGGCGGAATTCCTGAATCTCAAGGCCGGTCTCGGTCGCGAGCGCATGGATGTCGTGCCGGATCTGCTTGATGCGATCCTTGTCGTGGCCGACGAAACCCTTCCAGCCCTTCGAGCCGAGTTTGCCGACGCGCAAAAGCCATTTCGGATCGAGCTCGGAGTTCTGGTAGTTCTTGATGAAGTCCTCGCGCTCGACGCCGTGGCTTTCGGCAAGCCGCATCAGACGCACTTCGAGACCGACCAGACGGCGGTTGATTTCGTAAAGCTGCTCGACCAGCGCGTCGATGCGCCCCTGATTGAGCGAGAGCGATTTGACGTCGGTGACGAGCTCTTCTTTCAGCTTCTTGTAGCGGCGCTCCTGAGAAGGCGAGAGCGACTCGTTCTTCAGCTTGTTCTCGACGTTCTGGTCCTGAAGCTTGCGCAGCCGCTTGTAGGCGTCGGCGACCTTGTCGAAGGTCTCGACTACCTGCGGCTTCAACTCGGCTTCCATCGCAGCTAACGAGAGCGCGTTCTCGAGATCGTCCTCGTCGTCGTCCAATTCCTGCGCGCGCGGCGCGCCTTCCTCGTCTTCATCGCCATCGCGCGGCGCGGTCGAAGGCGCTTCTTCCGCCTTGGCGCGCGCAGCCGCGGCTGCCGCCTGCTGTTCGCGGATCGCGGCCTGCCCGCCCATCGGCGGGTTCGGGTTCACCGGCTGGTTCTTCGCTTCCGGCCCGGCATAGGTCGCTTCGAGATCGATGATGTCGCGAAGCAATGCTTTGGCTTCCGCAAGCTCGTCGCGCCACACGATGATCGCCTGGAAGGTGAGCGGACTTTCGCAGAGACCCGCGATCATGGCTTCGCGGCCGGCCTCGATGCGTTTCGCGATTGCGATTTCGCCTTCGCGCGACAAGAGTTCGACCGAACCCATCTCGCGCAGATACATGCGCACCGGATCGTCGGTACGTTCGCCGGGCTCCGATTTCTTGGCGGTGGCGAGCGACTTCGAGCCGGACTCTACGAGATCCGTGCCCGTATCGTCGTCATCGTCGTCCTCTTCTTCCTCGCCGTCGGTGTCTTCGGCTTCGACGACATTAATGCCCATGTCGTTCATCATCGCGAGCACATCTTCGATCTGCTCGGAGGTGACTTCTTCCGACGGCATCACGTCGTTCAACTGGTCGTAGGTAACATAGCCGCGCTTCTTCGCGGCCTTGATCATCTTCTTCACCGCGGCATCGGAGAGATCGAGCAGCGGACCGGCTGCGTCCTCGCCCTCGGCGGGCTGCTCGGTATTGCCGCCCTTTACCGGCGCGGCGGCACCGGCCGCGCGCTTGAGCGATTCAACGCCGGCGGCGGTGCGGCGCGTGTCGGCGGGCGTTTCGTCCTTCGCGCCGGGCATCGGCTTGCCGCCGACGATCGCGCGCAAGAGATCTTTCGCCTTGCCGAATGTGGTGCCGATGCCGCCGCCCGCGGGCGCGCCCTTGGCGGCTTTCGCGGCCTTCTGCGGGACCGGAACGCTTTTCGGTTCTTGCTTCTTCGGCTGAATCTTGTCGGAAGCGGCGAGCGCTTTCTGCAGCGGCGTGAGCGGCTTCTTCTTTGCGGCGGCTTCTTTGGCTTTCAACGCGGCTGCAGCCGCCTTTTCTTTTTCCTTCAACGCTTTTTCTTTTTCCTTGGCCTTCTGCTTCGCAGCGGCTTCTTTTGCTTTGGCGGCGGCAGCAGCCAGCTTGGCCTTGGCAGCCTTTTCTTTTTCTTTCTTTTTGGCGTCGGCTTTCTTGGCTTTGTCTTTGGAGGCCACGGGGCAATCCTTGTGTTCCAAGGCCGCCTCCGGTCGCCCGAATCGGCCTGCCAGTTCTACATTGTACGCGCCGGACGGCCTGACTGTGCCCCGAAGCCTTCGATCAGAGCCTCCGTCCCGTCCAGGATCGCGAGCCGCTCTTGAAGGTCCAGTAGCCGGGCTTGGTTGGCCTCGGTCGGCTCCGCGCCAAATGCGCGTTCGGCCTCCCGCAGCTCTCTAGATAGCGTGCGCTTCCGCCGATGCAAGCTCACGATTTGATGCCACCAGGCCAGCACGTCCTCGGAGGCCGAATCTGGCCGGATTTCCCAGTCTGCGCCGTGCGAAATGGCACGTTCTATGCGTGTCCGGATGGGTCCGGCGCCAGCCTCCTCCAGCATCGTTAAGAGCACCGAGGCGTCCGCAATATCGGCCCGCGCCGCTGCCTCCAGAATGGCCTTGCGCAACGCGGCGGCATCCCCGTGGGCGAGTTCCAGTTCCGCAAACTCCTCGGCGTGGTCCACGAGCAGCCAGGGATGGTTCAAGGCGGCGAGCAGGATCAGCGCCTCGCGGGCCGGGACTGCGGCATGATGCCCCCGCAAAATGGGGCTGTTTGCGAGATTGGGCGAACGCGTCGTCATCACCCGCGACGGGTACGGCCGCCCCGGCTGGCGCGGGCGGAATTCGCGCGCCTCGCGCCGCGGCGCCATCGGCCGCTGCGCATCCGGATTGAACAGGCGCGCGAGCCGCGTCCGGAAATCGTCGCGGTAGTAGCGGCGCACGGTTTCGTCCTTGATCTGCGTGAGCAGTTCGCCGATCCGCTTCTCGAGTGCCGCACGCTGCTCGGGCGTGTCGAGCCGCGCGCTTTCGACTTCGCGCAGCCACAGCATTTCCACGAGCGGACGCGCACCGTTCAGCACTTCCTGCATCGCTTCGGCGCCGCTCGAGCGGATCAGGTCGTCGGGGTCTTTCCCCTCGGGGAGCGTCGCGAAGCGCAGGCTCTTGCCCGGCGCGAGAAACGGCAGCGCCAATTCCACCGCGCGATAAGCCGCGCGCTTGCCCGCATTGTCGCCGTCGAAGCAGAGCACCGGTTCGTCCACCATGCGCCAGCACAGGCCGAGTTGATCTTCGGTCAGCGCGGTGCCGAGCGGCGCGACTGCACCCTCGAAACCGGCAACGGCCATCGCGATCGCATCGACATAGCCCTCGACCACGATCAGCTTCTGGCCCTTTTGCGTCGCCGCTCGCGCGTTCGCGCCGTTGTAGAGCAGGCTGCCTTTGTGAAAGAGCGTGGTCTCCGGCGAGTTGAGATATTTCGCCTGTGCGTCGGGCGACAGCGCGCGGCCACCGAATGCGACGATGCGGTTGCGGAAATCCGAGATCGGAAACATCACCCGCTCGCGGAAGCGGTCGTAGGGCACAGGAATTTCGTCGCCGTGAATGAGGAGCCCGGTCTCGATCATGTCTTCGACAGAGACGCCCTTGCCGCCGAGATACTCTTTCAAAGCGAAGCGCTCGGCAGGTGCGTAGCCCATGCGGAACCGCTTTTGGGTTTCCGGCGTCAACCCACGATCGTTCAGGTATCCGCGCGCACGCGCGCCGGTGCGGGCCTGCAAACTTTCTTCGAAGAACTTCGCCGCCAGTTCCATCACGTCATGGAGCGTGCGGCGGCGAGCCTCTTTCTTCTCCATGTCGGGCGAGACCACCGGCATAGGCACGCCGGCGATGCCCGCGAGTTTCTCGACCGCCTCGGGGAAGGTCAGCCCCTCGGTTTCCATCACGAAGCCGAACTGGTCGCCGTGCTTTCCCGACGAGAAGCAGTGATAGAAACCTTTCGCGTCGTTGACCGTGAACGACGGCGTCTTTTCCTGATTGAAGGGCGAAAGCCCCTTCCACTCGCGTCCCGCTTTTTTCAGCGCCACGCGGCGGCGCACGACTTCCGAAACCGGAAGACGGGCGCGGATTTCGTCGAGAAATGACGGCGGAAAGCGCATCGCCTGTGAAAGCTCAGTTATCCGAGGGTTGGCAGGAATGTAGGGAGGCCTGATCCAAATTTCTCGGATTTCTCAAATGCCCTGTGGACAGCATGAAATCTCCCTCTCCCCACCGGGGAGAGGGTTGGGGTGAGGGGGAACTGCAATAGAAATCTGGCGCAGAGCCCCCTCACCCGCTCGCTTCGCTCGCGACCTCTTCCCAATGGGGAGAGGTTATTATTTTATTGTTGACTTAATTAAGCTATTGCTTATAGAAAGAGGCATGGACCACGCCATCGCAGCCCTTTCGGATCCAACCCGCCGCGAGATCATCGAGATGCTCGCGGGCAAGGAACTACCCGCGGGCGCGATTGCTTCGCGCTTCGACATCAGCGCGCCGGCGATCTCGCAGCATCTGAAAGTGCTGAAGGACGCGAAGCTCGTCACCGTGCGCGCCGACGCACAGCGGCGGCTCTATTCGCTCAACAAGGACGGCTTCGAGGAAATGGACGAGTGGCTGAGCCGCATCCGCCGCTACTGGGTCAAAAATCTGGATGCGCTGGAAAAAATTCTTCGCGATCAGGACAAGGCAGCAGGAAGGAAAAAGTGATGCGTACGCTTCTCGATAAAGACGGCGTTCTGCTCGACGCCAGCACGATCCGCTTCGAACGGCTTCTCCCCGGACCCATCGAACGCGTCTGGGCTTATTTGACGGAGTCCGACAAGCGCAAGCAGTGGTTCGCCGCCGGCGACTACGAATTGAAGAACGGCGGCAAGGCGCGGCTTTTCTTCCAGCACAAGAATATTTCGAAGCCCGGCAGCGAGCCGCCGGAAGCTTTCAAGAAAATGCATGACGAAGGTCACAACTGGGAAGGCAAGATTCTCGAAGTCGATGCACCGCGCTTCTTGAAGATGACCTTCGGCGAACATTCGGAAGTAACCTACGAACTGACCCCGCAATCGAACGGCGAGGTGCTGCTCACCCTCACCCATGCCAAGCTTACCGCGAACGACCTGAAGAACGTCTCGCCGGGCTGGCACGCGCATCTCGCGGTGCTTGCGGACCGCCTGAACAACCGCAACGACGTCGACTTCTGGGCGTTGTGGCAGGAGTTGCACAAGCATTACGGCGAGAAGCTCGCGAAGTAAGGATAAATTGAATGCGCGTGAGACTGGAAGCGATTGTCGTCGACGATCAGGCGAAGGCCCTGAAATTCTACACCGAAGTGCTCGGCTTCGTCGTGAAGCACGATATTCCGGCCGGCGGCGCGCGATGGATCACCGTCGTGCCGCCGGACGAACGAGACGGCCCTGAACTCCTGCTCGAGCCTTGCGGCTTCGAATTCGCGAGGACCTACAAGCAGACGCTCTACGAGAAGGGCATCCCCTTCACCATGCTCGCCTCCGACGACGTGCAGGCGGAGTATGAGAAGTTGAAAGCCAAGGGCGTCGCGTTCAAGATGCCGCCCACGCAATCGCCCGGCGGCGGCCCGATGATCGCGAGCTTTGACGATACCTGCGGCAACTACATAATGATGTACGAGATCGAAAAGCCGAAGGTCTAACCCCGGAATGCAGTGGCTCTATTACGTCTTCTACGCCGCGCTCGCGATCGCGCTGTTTCCTTATACGGTGGGACTGTTCCTCCCGCGCCGCTACGCGGTGACGCGCGAAGTGGTAGTGGCCAAACCCGCGCGCGAGGTCTTCGACTTCATGAAGCTCCTGAAAAACCAGGAGCGCTACAGCACCTACGCGCAGGCCGATCCGGCGATGAAGATCGAATATCGCGGCACCGACGGCACGCCCGGCGCCACCGTGTCGTGGGACAGCAAGGATAAAAACGTCGGCAAGAGCGAGCAGGAAATCAAGGCGATTGAAGACGGCCGGAAAATCGAACTCGAAATCCGCTTCGAGCGGCCGTTTCAATCCACCGACCCGCTGGTGACGGAAATCGAGCCGGTCGATGCTAATGCCACCCGCATCCGCAGCACCTACCGCAGCAAGATCCGCTATCCCTACAACCTTTTGATCTGGTGGGTCATGGCGAAGGTCCGCGAGAACATGCAGGTCTCGCTCGATAACGCGAAGGCGGTGCTGGAAGGCAAGGAAGCAAAAGCGTGAGCGCGCTCGTCGTAAAGCGCGGCTACTCGTTTCCTGCCGAGCGCGTGTTCGATGCCTGGCTGACGCCGGAGATCACGCGCCACTGGCTGTTCACGACCGAAGACAGCGAAGTCATCCGCTGCGAGATCGACGCGCGCGTTGGAGGCAAATTCGAGATCGTGGACAAGCGCGACAGCGCTGAGTTCAAGGGCGAAATCCGCCACGTCGGCGAGTATATGGGAATCGACCGTCCTCGCCGTCTCGTCTTCAGCTTCGGCGTGCCGCAATTCGACCCGCGCATGACCCGCGTCGAAATCGATATCGTCGCAAAAGGTTCAGGTGGCGAATTGACGCTGACGCATCACGATGTGCCGCCGGAATGGCAGCGACAGACGAACGAAGGCTGGACCAAGCTGCTCGGAAGTCTCGAGCGGGAAATCAGCGCTCGCTGAACAGGACGCCGGCCTTCATCTTCAGTTCGCGCGGCGCTTCCATGATCGTGACGGTCACGGCCTCTTTCGGCGCACCGAAATTTTTCACCACCGCGTCGGTGATGTCGAGCATCAGCTGTTTCTTTTGCTCGGGCGTGCGGCCCGCCGCCGCGTGAACGATGACTTCAGGCATGAGAGCCTCCGGAAATTATTGATACAGCCCGTATTGCGACCACTGCGCCTCGGGAATTTCGGTCCCCAGCTTGTACTCGAAAGAAAGCACGCTGAGCCGGTCGGGTGTCGCACGACAGGTAAATGAGTAGCGATACCATTTGCCTTTGGAGCGCAACGCAGCACCCTTGCCGATGAGCGTGTCGCCTTTCGCGTGCGGCTCTTCGAGCGCACTCACGACCGAGCGATCGACGCGAAATCCCTTGTTGTCCTTTGCGATGCGCGACATCGCCGCTGCGTCGCAAACCTGCTCCAGCCGCGTCGAGGGGTCGAGGCGCTTCAGCGCTTTTTCGAGACGCTTCTGATTTCTGTCTTGTGCGAAGGATGACGTGGCCGAGACGGCCAGCAACAACACGGACGCAACGAAAACGCGCTTCATTTCCGGCAAACCCTAGCCCCCGAGCGACTCTTAACCCGAAAGCGCGCGTTTCTCCAAGCGCGTTACGCTGCTTTTACGCAAGCGCGATCGAAGAAAAATACCGCCGCGAAAGGCTTTGTGCGAAATCGGGCGCGAAGATAAGTCGCGGGCCGCGCGCAAGTTGCGTCAGCCGGCGAGCGCGGACTTCACGAGACCGCTCGCCTTGCCGAAATCCATCTGGCCCGCGTATTTGCCGCGCAGCGCACCGATCACCTTGCCCATGTCCTTGACAGAAGTTGCTCCGGTTTCGGCGATCGCCGCCTTCACCGCGGCGTCGATCTCGGCGTCCGACATCTGCTTGGGCAGGAAGCCTTCGATCACCTTGATCTCGGCAAGCTCGTTCGCGGCAAGTTCCCCGCGGCCGCCCTTCTCGTACAGCACCGCCGATTCCTGGCGCTGTTTGATGAGCTTCTGCAGCAGCGACAGCACCGCCGCATCGTCGAGCGGCGGCTTGCCGCCCCCGCGCGCCTCGATATCGGCGTTCTTGATCGCGGCATTCACAAGCCGGAGCGTGGAAAGTTTTAGCTTTTCGCCCGATTTCATTGCGTCTTTGAGGGCACCGTTGATCTGATCGCGCAGCATGGGGGCTCCGGCAACATTTCACTTTATATATTCGGGACTCGCCGCTATTTAGGCCGCTTATGAACCCGAAACAAGCGACGAACGGCTGGGCCGAAGCGAAGCCCACGGCCCTCTTGGTGCTGGCTGACGGTACCGTCCTCGAAGGTCACGGCCTCGGCGCCGAAGGCACGCAGGTCGGCGAAGTCTGTTTCAACACCGCCATGACCGGCTATCAGGAAGTGCTCACCGATCCTTCCTATGCCGGGCAGATCGTCACCTTCACCTTCCCGCACATCGGCAATGTCGGCGTCAACGACGAAGACATCGAAACGGTGAACATGGCCGCGGTACTCGGCGCACGCGGCGCGGTCCTGCAGGCCAACATCACCGATCCTTCGAACTATCGCGCGAGCCGCAATCTCGATGCCTGGCTCAAAGCACGCGGCATCGTCGCGATCAGCGGCATCGACACCCGCGCGCTCACCTCCATGATCCGCGAAAAGGGCATGCCGAACGGCGTGATCGCGCACGCCGCGGATGGAAAATTCGATCTCGAGAGCTTGAAGAAACAGGCGCGCGAATGGCCGGGTCTCGACGGCATGGATCTCGTGCCGACGGTCACCACTGCGCAGCGCTATTCCTGGGACGAAACCCCGTGGGAATGGGGCAAAGGCTACGGCCGCGAGGAGAATCCCGAGTTCAACGTCGTCTGCATCGACTACGGCATCAAGCGCAACATCCTGCGCCTGTTGGCTGCGAACAAATGCAAGGTGACGGTGGTGCCGGCGACGACTTCCGCGGAGGACATTCTTTCGATGAAGCCGGATGGCGTGTTTCTCTCGAACGGTCCCGGCGATCCGGCGGCGACCGGCAAATACGCCGTGCCGGTGATTCAGAAAATCATCGAATCGAACACGCCGACTTTCGGAATTTGTTTAGGCCACCAGATGCTCGGCCTCGCCATCGGTGCGAAGACGATGAAGATGCATCAGGGCCATCACGGCGCGAACCATCCGGTCAAAGACAAGACGACCGGCAAGGTCGAAATCACCTCGATGAACCACGGCTTCGCGGTCGACCGCGACACGCTGCCGACCGACGCTGAGGAAACGCATGTCTCGCTGTTCGACGGCTCGAACGCGGGCATCGCGCTGAAAAGCAAGCCGGCGTTCTCCGTGCAGTATCACCCCGAGGCGTCACCCGGTCCGCGCGACTCGCGCTATCTGTTCGAGCGCTTCGTCGGATTGATGAAAAAGAACAAGCGCGCGTAAGCGCGCAAGCCATCCCGCTCAAATCCGGTCCTTGAGCCCTTTCACGCCGGATTTCTCCGCGCAGTGGTCGCAGCAATAGAACTTCTCTCCCGCCTCGAGCCCGTGGCCGATGATGCGGCATTTGCAATGCGCGCAGGTCGGAGCGAGCGCCTGGATCGCGCATTCGAAACTGTCGAAGGTGAAGGTCTTGCCGGAATGAACGACTTCGAATGACTTGTCGTATTCGTTTCCGCAGGTGTGACAGGCGGCCATCGCGCTTCTCCTCATGCTGGATGATGGAGCAACGCGGACCTCAATCTCCCGGTTCCCGGCAATCGATTTTCTGCGACGGCACGCTCACGATGCGCTTGGTGTTCCAGTCGAACATCCAGCCGCCGCTGATCGCGCTCGGCACGCCGTTACCCTCCGGCGTGAAGCGCGCGTAGGCCAGCACATATTGTCCTTCCGGCGCCTCGCTCGCGGGCCGCAGGTAGCAGCCGACGCTGTAGAGATCCATGCCTTTCGGCTTGGTTACGCGCACGACCTGGATGATCTCGAAGATGGTCGAATCCGTCTTGGTGCGCGCACCGGTATCGCGCATGAGCAGCAGCACGCGGTTCGTCTTGTAGCTGCCGTAGTCGATCGCGAACTCGGTCTGCGCGCCCTTCTCGTCGAACAGGATCATCCCCTGCTCGCTCCTGTATTGCGGCACGTCGATGTCGCGCTTGCCGAGCAGCTCGTTCTCGAACGCGCCGGCGGGAGCCGCCGTCACAATCGCCGCTGCAAGCATCAGGGCCCGGAATAGCATGGGCCGTCCTTTCGTGAATCGCTCGCGCCATGCTATCCGGTCGGCGTCACCCCCGCCAATCGGAATTGTCACGGGCATGCGCGACTGGATTTCGTACTGGGACTCGGACCATCCGATTTACGTCAATGCCCGCCACTTCGACGTGCATTACGCGAATATCGCCGATGACATCGTGCGGCTCGTGCCGTCGAAAGCCGCGCGCGTGCTCGACTATGGCTGCGGCGAAGCGCTGCATGCTGATAAAATCGCGGCGAATTGCGCGACACTTTATCTGTGCGAGGCGGCACCGACCGTTCGCACACGCCTGAAAGAGCGCTTCGGCAGAATAGCGAACATCGCGGTGGTGACGCCGGAAGAAGTAGCGGCGATGGAGCCGGAAAGCCTCGATCTCGTCGTCGCGAACTCGCTCCTGCAATATCTGAAGCGCAACGAATTGCTGGTGCTTCTGAAAGTCTGGCGTGCGCTGCTTGCGCCGGGTGGTGCGCTGGTGCTTGCCGACGTCATCGACCCGAAACAGAGCGCGCTTGCGGATGCGCTTTCGCTCCTGAATTTCGCGCGCAAGAACGGCTTTCTCACCGCGGCCTTCATCGGCCTCGTGAAGACCACGCTGTCCGACTACCGCAAGCTGCGCGCGCAGCTCGGGCTCACGACCTACGCGGAAGCAGAAATGCTGAAGCTGCTTGCCGACGCGGGCTATGACGCCGCGCGGCTTCGCCCGAACCTCGGGCACAATCAGGGCCGCATGGCTTTCCGCGCACAGAAGAACGCCGCGCTGGCTGGTTAGCAAAAGCCGTCGTCCCCGCGAATGCGGGGACCCATAACCACGACTGGATATTATTTTCGCGAGCGCCTCATTTCAGCAGAAGCGCGGGGAAGATGGATCCCCGCTTTCGCGGGGATGACAAAAATATATTGCGCGCGTGGTCACCACCCGCTTCCGCCGCCGCCGCCGCCGCCACCTCCGGAAAAGCCGCCGCCCGAACTGCTGCTCGAGAAATCCGAGCTCGACGAACTGGAATAAGTGCTGCTCGTTCCCGGCGCGGACGAAGACGATGCGACCGACACCGTAAGACTGGAAGCGACTGCGCTGGTGACGCCGCCGATATCGCTGCTCCAATCGCGGCTGCCCGAATACCACGACATTGCCGAAGCGGTAGCCGCAGTTGCGGTTGCGCCGGCTGCGGCCGCTGCCAGCACGTCCTTGAATTTTTCCGCCCAGGTATTTTCGACATCGAGTGCGATAGCATAAGGCAGCATGCGCTCGAATAACTCCGGCGTCCGCTTCGGCGGGTTCAGCGCTTCCAGCCGCGGCCCCTCGCCGCCCGTGATCAGGTATTCGCGCACGCCTTCGATATGATCGAGCGCCTTGCGGCCTTCCTTGGTCGGCGCTTCCATCCATTCGAGATAGAACGCGCAGAGCATGGTCGCCGCGAAGGCACAGACTGTCGGAATGATTTCGATCGGTCCTTCGACGTTTTTCCAGACGTAGAACAGGCCGAGCGCTGCCGGCACGATGCCGAAAAGAAAACCGATACCGAGCAAAAATCCGTTGTCCTGCCGCGACGTGAAGCCGTTGTTCAGCGCGAACGACGCAAGCAGCAGCGGAATGATCGGCAGCAGCGTGCCGATAAAGGCATCCGCTGCGTAACGGCTTGGAAACTGCACCGCGATGCCGACCAGCGCCAGCACCACCGCGAACAGCGTCATCAGCAGGCCGAGCCACCATTTGCCGAGATTGTCGCGGAAATAATCGCCGTACAGCCGCTTCAGATTTTCCTTCAGCGCGTCGTTCGCGCCGCCGATGCGCGCATGATTTTCTTTCCTGAGTTCGAGCGTGCCTTTCTTGTCCTTCGGAAAGAAGTGACGCTTCACCGCGGCCTCGTCATCGGGAATCGCCTTGCCGCCGTCGCGCCGCTCGACGCTGGTGACATTGTCCTTCTCGATGATCTTCAAGTGGCCCTTGACGCCGAGCTCGACGATAGCGGCGGTGAAGGTCTTGTTATCATAGGCCGCATATCGATCGACGAAACGCATGCCCGCCGCCGACATGCCGGCCGGCGGCTCGAATTGCGGGATGATCGTACTTTTCGCAGGATCGCGGCCGTAACGAACCCACTGATAGAAGAAATAAAAGAATACGAGCAGGAAGCCGAAGATCGAAAGCGACGCGGCGATATTGTCGAAGATGAAATAGACCGAGCGCAGATACGGCCCCGGCGGCGACACGATGCCCTTCTGCCACGCGACCGAAACGGTGAGCCCGTTGCGCGTCCCGAGTCGCTTTGTCGTGCGGAATACGATGACATTGCCGTTCTCGCCGACGACACGCGCGTCCTGCCACTTCTCGCCCTGCGGGCCGGTGTAGAACGCGCGCTTCTGGATTTGCGCACCCGCGGGCAGCCGGATCGTCGCAACCGCTTCCTCGATCGGAAAGCTCCAGCCGGTGCCGGTAACATTCCAGTAAAGCTCGTCAACGTCGGCGAAGAAGCCTACCTGCCGCGTGGTGCGATATTTGATTGTGTAGGTGTGGTCGCCTTTGGTCAGGAGCACCGAACCGCTGCCGATGCGGATACGCTTGCCGTTGTAGAGGCTTTCGACCGAATAGGGTTCGTCCTTGCCGTCGCGCTTTACCGAAAGCACGTCGAAGCCGACCACGACGCGCTTGCCATCGGGGAGAAAATACGTCGTCGGAAAATCGCGTAAGATTCCGCGGCGGATTTCGCGCAACTCAGAAGCGACCGTGATTTCCTCGATGACATCGAGATCGCCGTTCGCCTGCACCACGACTTCGCTGTCGAAACGGCGGATGGTCTCGTAGCCCTGCGCAACACCGGTCAGCGCCGCAACGAACGCGAGCGAAAAGAGCGAAAGAAGAAATTTGCGGATCATGCGAAGCGGCGGATTACCAGCCGCCACCGCCGCCACCGCCGCCACCGCCGCCCGACGAACCGCCGCCGCCCGAGCCGCTCGACGAGCCCGGCGCGGTCGAAGCCGACGAGATCGCCGCCGCAACCGTGCTGCCGAGATGGCTCGAGAATCCCGCCGGATCGCGGCTCCAGTCGCGATTGCCGTGATACCAGGCGTAAGTCGTTGCCCCCGCGGCGGCAGCAGCCGCAAGCACGCCCGCGAACTTCTTGCCCCACGCGTTCTCGCAGTCGAGCGCAATCGCGTAAGGGAGAAACTTCTCGAACAGTTCCGGCGTCTTCTTCGGTGGGTTCATCGTGTTGAGACGATCTTCCTCTGCAACCGAGAGATATTCGCGGAAGCCCGAAATCTGATCACGGATCTTCTGGCCATCGACGCTCGGCGCTTTCAGCCAATAGAACGAATACATCGCGATCGCCTCGATCACCCAGGCCGCGAGCGCGGGCAGCATCAGGTTGAGATTGATGCCGCCGCCGAGGCCGTACATCAGCGCAAGCCCGCCCGCCGCGGCCGCGAGCCAGAGAATAACGCCGGTGATGTTCCAGCCGTTGATCGTCTTGTGCGAGGTAAAGCCCGCCATGATCAGAAAATTCGCGACCAGCATCACGCCGCCGGGAATAAGCATTCCGACCATGCCGGCGGCAACTTCGTCTCCGCTCTTGGTCGACCCGATTGCAAACAGGATCGCGCCGACCGCGATGATCGCGAGGAAGAAACCAAGGAACGACCAGCCGAAATTATTCGCGAACAGCTTGCCGTTGTATGCGGAGGAAAGTTCGCCCTCGAGCGCGGTCTTCGCACCGCCGATGATGGTGTGGTTGGATTGCGTCAACGCAATCGAGTTTCCGCCCGCGAACAGATGTTGCCGCAATCTCTCTTCAGGCGAATCGAGCTTCTGCCCGCCCGCGCGTGAGGTGATCTGTGAAAAAGACGGCGTCTCCGAAAGCGTAAGATGTCCCTTGACGCCGAGATCGACAATCGCCGCCGTGAAGGCGCGGTTGTCGAAACTCAATTGATCGATGTAGCGCACCGCTGCGGGCGACATGTCGTTCGGGGGACCGAACAGCGGGATGATCGTTCCCGCCGCCGGGTCGCGCCCGACGCGCGACCACGTCGAAAGATAATAGAAGCCGACGCCGATCAATCCGATCAGCGCGGCGAGGATCGGCAGGTTGTCCTGCAGGAAATAGCTTACCTGCTGCGCGCCATTTGGCGGCGAGACGATGCCTTTTTGCCATGCGACCGCGACGGTCAACCCGTTGTTCGGCGGCAGACGGCGTGTCGTGCGCCAGACGATGCGGTTGCGCGTCTGCTCGATGACTTCTGCGTCCTTTCCGGTCGCGCCTTGCGGGCCGGTGTAAAACGCGTTCTGTCCGATTTGCGCGCCGTCCGGCAGGGTAATCACCGCCGATGCGGCGTCGATATAGAAATTCCAGCCGTTACCGGTCGCGTTCCAGTAGAGCTCGTCGAACTTCTCGAAGAAGCCCACTTGCCGCGTGGTGCGATAGCGGATGCCATACGTGTGCTGACCACGCGAGATGAATACGTCCGCGTTGCCGATGCGCGTGCGCACGCCGTTCGAGTAGCTTTCGGTCGTGTAGCGTTCCGGCTTGCCGTCTCGTGTCACCTCGAGCACCTGGAAGCCGACCTTCACCAGCGTGCCATTGCGGTTGCGGTAGCTCGTCGGAAAGTCGCGGAAGATGCCGCGCCGGAACTGGTTGCCCTCGGCCTGAATCGTGATCGTCTCGAAGACGTCGAGGTCGCCGTTGGCGAGCACGCGCACATCGCTGACGAAATTGATGATGCGCTCCTGCGCGAACGCGGAAACCTGCGCGGCGAGCAGAAGGAGTGCGGCGATCAATATGCGGCGCATGTTCAGGCCCCCTGCTGGAACGAGATGTTCGGATTGGCGCGCTGCGAATCTTCAAGCTCGAAGAACGGCTGCTCGGAAAAGCCGAGCGGTTTGGCGATCATTAAATCCGGAAACGACTGGATCGAAATGTTCAGGTTACGCACCGCGCCGTTGTAATAGCGCCGCGCATATTGAAGCTGCTCCTCGATCTCCGAAAGCTGCTCCTGCAATTTGAGGAAATTCGTATTTGCCTTGAGTTGCGGATAGGCCTCCGCGACCGCGATCAGGCGCCCGACCGCCGAGCCGAGTTGCTGGGTCGCCTGGGCGTTCTGCGCAACGTTGCCGCCGGCTTGCGCGTCGAGGCTCATCGCGCGCTTCGAGGTCACTTCCTCGAGCAAAGAACGCTCATGAGTCGCATAGCCCTTCACCGTTTCGACCAGCGCCGGCACCAGATCGGTGCGGCGCTTCAACTGCACGTCGATGCCGCTCCACGCTTCGCGCACCACGTTGCGCTGGCGGATGAGCCGGTTGAAGACGACGATGATGTAAATGAGCACGACGGCGGCGACGCCGTAGGCAACCCAGTCCCAGCGCATTTCGGGCTTCCCCTTCCAGAATGGTGCGCAGTCTGTCGCAGGGCCTTTTCCGCCTCAATGGGGAGGCGCGTTTTTCGCAGTAAAATCGCTGTGTTTCGGGGTTCCGCAAAACGCGCCTCGACTGCACGAAAAGCGGCCTGTGGGCTGCGTTCTTTAGGCTTCCCTTGACCCTCGAATCTGGTCTAAGACCCCGGCCAGCCGCGGGCCTGCTTTCGCTCCGTGCTTCCGCGAGGATGGAAAGGACGCGCGACCGCGCGGCCTTTTTTTGTGCCCTCATTCTGCTTTCGCGAGGCCGGGAAGTGTTCAAGAGCTGATGCCCAAACGCACGGACATAAAATCCATCTTGATCGTTGGCGCTGGTCCCATCGTGATCGGTCAGGCCTGCGAGTTCGACTATTCCGGCACGCAGGCGTGCAAGGCCCTGAAAGAAGAGGGCTACCGGATCATTCTGGTGAACTCCAATCCGGCGACGATCATGACCGATCCGGAGTTGGCGGACGCGACCTATATCGAGCCGATCACGCCGGAGATCGTCGCGAAGATCATCGAGAAGGAGCGCCCCGACGCGCTGCTCCCGACGATGGGCGGCCAGACCGCGCTCAATACCGCGCTCTCGCTTCGCAAGATGGGCGTACTCGAAAAATACAACGTCGAGATGATCGGCGCGACCGCCGACGCCATCGACAAGGCCGAAGACCGCGAACGCTTCCGCGAGGCCATGACCAAGATCGGTCTCGAGTCGCCGAAATCGATCCAGATCAAGACGCTCGGTCAGGCGCTCGACGCGCTGAAGGAAATCGGACTGCCCGCGATCATCCGTCCGTCCTTCACCATGGGCGGCACCGGCGGCGGCATCGCTTATAACCGCGAGGAGTTTCTCGACATCGTCGAGCGCGGCATCGACGCCTCGCCGACCAACGAAGTGCTGATCGAAGAGTCGGTGCTCGGCTGGAAAGAATACGAGATGGAGGTTGTCCGCGATAAAAAAGACAACTGCATCATCATCTGCTCCATCGAGAATCTCGACCCGATGGGCGTGCATACCGGTGACAGCATCACCGTCGCGCCCGCGCTGACGCTGACCGACAAAGAATACCAGATCATGCGCGACGCCTCGATTGCGGTGTTGCGCGAGATCGGCGTCGAAACCGGCGGCTCCAACGTGCAGTTCGCGGTGAACCCCGCCGACGGCCGCCTGATCGTCATTGAAATGAACCCGCGCGTGTCGCGCTCCTCCGCGCTCGCCTCCAAAGCCACCGGCTTCCCGATCGCGAAGGTCGCGGCGAAACTCGCGGTCGGCTACACGCTGGATGAAATCGCGAACGATATCACCGGCGGCGCGACGCCCGCCTCTTTCGAGCCGACCATCGACTACGTGGTCACGAAAATCCCGCGCTTCGCTTTCGAGAAATTTCCGTCGAGCGACCCGAACTTCAACGTGCTGACGACCTCGATGAAGTCGGTCGGCGAAGCCATGGCCATCGGCCGCACATTCCGCGAAAGTTTGCAGAAGGCGCTGCGCTCGCTCGAAACCGGTCTCTCGGGCCTGGACGAAATCGAAATCGAAGGTTTGGGTCAGGGCGACGATAAGAACGCGATCCGCGCCGCACTCGGCCGTCCGACGCCGGATCGACTGCTCAAAGTCGTGCAGGCCATGCGGCTCGGCACCACCAACGAAGAAATCTTCACCGCCTGCAAGATCGACCCGTGGTTCCTGGAGCAGCTTCGCGCCATCGTCGATCTCGAAGCGGAGGTGAAGGAAAAAGGCTTACCCACGACCGCGGCGCCCATGCGGATGCTCAAAGCCAACGGCTTTTCTGATGCGCGGCTCGCGAAGCTCACGGGATTAAGCGAAGCAGAAGTTGCGAAGAAACGCCGCGCGCTGAACGTGCGCCCGGTTTACAAGCGTATCGACACCTGTGCTGCCGAATTCGCCTCGCCCACCGCGTATATGTACTCGACCTACGAGACCCCGTTCGCAGGCACGCTCGCCGACGAAGCCAAGGTTTCGGACAAGAAGAAGGTTGCGATTCTCGGCGGCGGCCCGAACCGCATCGGCCAGGGCATCGAGTTCGATTACTGCTGCTGTCATGCGGCCTTTGCGCTACGCGACGCCGGTTTCGAAACCATCATGATCAACTGCAATCCGGAAACGGTATCGACCGACTACGACACCTCGGATCGCCTCTATTTCGAGCCGCTGACCGGCGAGGACGTGATCGAAATTCTCGACCGCGAGCGCACCAACGGCGTACTGCATGGCGCGATAGTGCAGTTCGGCGGCCAGACACCGTTGAAGCTCGCCGACGCGCTCGAAAAGGCGGACGTGAAAATCCTCGGCACCTCGCCCGACGCGATCGACCTTGCCGAAGACCGCGACCGCTTCAAGAAGCTCCTTGAAAAGCTCGATCTGTTGCAGCCCGAAAACGGGATCGCGAAATCCACCAAGGAAGCGCGCGAGATCGTCGAGCGCATCGGCTTCCCAGTGGTGATCCGCCCGTCTTATGTGCTTGGCGGCCGCGCGATGGAAATCGTGCACGATGCGACCCAGCTCGAGCGCTACATGAAAGAAGCGGTCGTCGTTTCGGGCAAGAGCCCGGTGCTGATCGACCGCTATCTCTCCGACGCGATCGAAGTCGATGTCGATGCGCTCGCCGACGGCGAAACCGTCTTCGTTGCCGGCATCATGGAGCACATCGAGGAAGCCGGCATCCACTCAGGCGACTCGGCTTGCTCGCTCCCGACCCATTCGCTCGACGCCAAGACCATCAAGCAGCTCGAGGATGAGACGCGCGCGCTGGCGCTGGCGTTGAAAGTCGGCGGGCTGATGAACGTGCAATACGCGATCAAGGACGGAAAGGTTTACGTCCTCGAAGTGAATCCGCGCGCCTCGCGCACCGTGCCGTTCGTTGCGAAGACCATCGGCATTCCGGTCGCGAAGATCGCGTCTCTCGTGATGGCGGGCGTGCAGAAGGTGAAAGGCGTGAAAGCGCCGAAGCTCGATCACATCGCGGTCAAGGAAGCCGTCTTCCCCTTCGCGCGCTTCCCCGGTGTCGACACCGTGCTGGGCCCGGAAATGCGCTCGACCGGCGAAGTCATGGGCTTAGACAAGGATTACGCGGTCGCTTTCGCGAAGAGCCAACTCGGCGGCGGCACGCAACTCCCGCGCAAGGGCACGGTCTTCGTGTCGGTGAAGGACAGCGACAAGACGCGCATCCTGCCGTCGCTGAAAACCCTTTCCGATCTCGGCTTTAGGCTGATCGCGACCTCGGGCACCCTGCGTTACCTGAAGGAACAGGGGGTCCCGGCGGAAAAGATCAACAAGGTGCTGGAAGGCCGCCCGCACATCGTCGACGCGATTACCAACGGCGAGGTGCAACTGGTTTTCAATACGACCGAGGGCGCGCAGGCCCTTGCGGACAGCCGCAGCCTGCGCCGGGCCGCCCTCTTGCATAAAGTGCCCTATTACACCACGCTGGCCGGAGCCGTTGCTGCGGCGCAGGGCATCAAGGCCTATCTGGCCGGTGATCTCGAGGTCCGGGCGCTGCAAAGCTACTTCGCGAAGGCCGGTTAAACCTCCGCAAAACGGCGCGTTCTAAAGGGTTCGTCCGATCGCGGGCAGCCGGCATCGGCGCGCGGTTGGTGAACTTTACTGAATCGGTTGCGTTATGGCCGGTTGGAATTGGAGACGACGATGGAAAAGATCCCGATGACGGCGGCAGGCTATAGCCAGCTCGAAGCCGAGCTGCGCCAGCGCCAGACGGAGGACCGTCCCCGGATCATTCAGCAGATTTCCGAGGCGCGCAGCCACGGCGACCTGTCGGAGAACGCCGAGTATCACGCCGCCAAGGAACAGCAGTCGCTGAACGAAGGCCGCATTGCCGAGCTCGAAGACAAGATTTCCCGCGCGGAGGTAATCGATGTCTCGAAACTGCACGGCGACATCATCACCTTCGGCGCGACCGTCACGCTGGTCGACGAGGACACCGACGAGGAACGCAAATTCCAGATCGTCGGCGAGACCGAAGCCGACGCGAAGCACGGCAAGATTTCGATCACCTCGCCGATCGGCCGCGCGCTCATCGGAAAGAAGAAAGGCGCCTCCGTCGAAGTCATGACGCCGAAAGGCGCCAAGGGCTACGAAGTCCTCAAAATCGACTGGGTCTGACGGCGCCGTCACGGAAACCAAGCAGGAGTGCCGCTCATGCGGAAATATCTCGCGATTCTCGCAGCCGCGATTGCGTTCGCAACGCTCGCCGATCTGACTGCCACGCAGGCGCGCGACGGCAACTATCGCGCGGTCGCGATCGACACCTCGCGGCTCGCCGTTCGCGGCCACACGCATCTCGCGGCCGCAATCAAGCCGATGCTCGCAGGCGAATTGTCCAAGGCGCTCGGCGCCCGTCTCGGCCACGGCGGCCCGACGCTCACGGTTCGCATCACCAAGATCGAACTCGGCATTTACGGCGGACAGGATGCCTCGTCCGGCCAGATCAACGACGAAATCTACGGCGTCGTGGTGGTGCCGGGCCGCGGCCCGATTCCGATCCGCGTCGTGCTGCCGCCCGACACCGGTGGCGCGTGGTACGCGCAGAACGTCGACGAACGGCGCGTATTTCGCCTGATCGAAGCCTTCGCGCAGTGGGCCGCGCGCGAAGCGTGAGTTCTGCGAACATGCGTATCGTTCTTGTGGCGCTGGGCCTTTGGCTCAGCGCTTTCGTTTCAGGCGAGGCGCAGGCGCAGCGCATACGTATCGAGATCGCGCCTGCGGCGACGCGCAGCGAGCCGCAGCTTACCGCCTACCTGCGCAGCGCGCTGCCCGGCGAAATCCAGAAAGCGGTTCGTGGAAAATACAGCGGCCCGCTTCGCATCCGGATTCTCGATGCGAAATTCATGCGCCAGCCGGGTTTCGGCATCGCCGAGCGCGCGGATTTTCTCGACGGCGTCGTGATCGTGCCGAAGCGTGATCCGATTCCGATCCGTCTCACGCTGCCCTTCGACCGTTCGCTGAATGCCTTCACGCCGCAAGGCGAAAGCCTGCGCGCACAAAACCTCGTGCAGGTTTTTGCGCAATGGGTCGCGAAGTATCTCTGAACTTCAGGATTTCTTTTCCAGCGGCACGTTCGGCGCGTCTTTCGAGCGGCCGAGCGTGAGCGAGGTCTTCACGTTGCGTACGTTCGGCGCGGCGGTGAGTTCGGACACGAACGCCTGGAAAGTTTCGAGATCGGGCGCGACGCATTTCATGATGAAATCGAATTCGCCCGAGAGCATGTGACACTCGCGCACCAGCGGCCAGTTCTTCACGCGCTCGTTGAACGCGCTGAGATCGCTCTCCGCCTGGCTCGCGAGATGCACCATCGCGAATACCGTCACCGGATAGCCGAGCGCTTTCTCATCGAGCAGCGCGCGATAGCCGCGGATGTAACCTGCCTCTTCCAGTGCACGCACACGGCGCAGGCAGGGCGGCGCGGAAATCCCGACACGCCGCGCCAGCTCGACATTGGTGATGCGGCCCTCCTCCTGCAAAATCTGGAGGATGTGCCAGTCGATCTTGTCGAGGCTCGCGAGCAAGGGAAGTCTCCGCAATATTCTTTCGCGGCCAGCCTAGAGCAAGACACGCGACCGCGAAACAATATTGCGTGAGCATACGGTTGAAAGTTGAGCAGGGCGCTTGCCGCCGTACCGCCCGGTACCCTAGATATATGCGCACAGCGCATGGCTCGGGGGGCACCTAGCCGGCGCGGCTGAAGCTCTCCATCGGGAATACCGCCATGTCCGCGACGCACGCGAAGGTAGTCATCATCGGCTCGGGCCCGGCCGGTTACACGGCGGCTATATACGCCGCCCGCGCGATGCTCGAACCGGTGCTGATCGAAGGCATCCAGCCCGGCGGCCAGCTCACCATCACCACGGACGTCGAGAACTATCCGGGCTTCGCCGACGCAATCCAGGGCCCCTGGCTCATGGAGCAGATGAAGGCGCAGGCCGCCCACGTCGGCACCAAGCTCGTCGCCGACCATGTGAAGGAACTCGACACCAGCCAGCGTCCGTTCAAGATCACGCTCGAGTCGGGCGGTGTTTATCTCGCCGACACCGTGATTCTCGCGACCGGCGCGCAAGCCAAATGGCTCGAACTGCCGTCCGAGCAGAAATATCGCGGCGCCGGCGTCTCGGCTTGCGCGACCTGCGACGGCTTTTTTTACAAGAATAAGGATGTCGTGGTCGTCGGCGGCGGCAACACCGCGGTCGAGGAAGCGCTGTTTCTCACCAATTTCGCCTCCAAGGTGACGCTCGTGCATCGCCGCGACTCGCTTCGCGCCGAACGCATCTTGCAGGACCGCCTGTTCAAGAATCCGAAGGTCGAACTCGTCTGGGACTCGGCGATCGAGGAAATCGTCGGCGGCGGCACGCCGCAGAAGGTAACCGGTGTAAAGTTGAAGAACGTCCGCACCGGCGCGATTGCCGACCGCACGACCGATGGCGTGTTCATTGCGATCGGCCACCAGCCTTCGACCGATCTCGTCGCCGGCAAGATCAAGATGAAGCCGAACGGTTACGTCTGGACCGCGCCGGATTCGACCGCGACGTCCGTGCCCGGCCTCTTCGCCGCCGGCGACGTCACTGACGATGTGTTCCGTCAGGCCGTGACTGCCGCCGGCATGGGCTGCATGGCGGCACTCGAAGCCGAACGCTTCCTTGCCGCGGAGGGCGCTGACCGCGCGGCTGCGGAATGAGCGGGGGCATGGACTGGGACAAGCTCAAGGTCTTCCACGTCGCCGCGGAAGCGGGATCGTTTACGCATGCCGGCGAAGCGCTCGGCCTTTCGCAGTCGGCGGTGAGCCGTCAGGTTTCCGCACTCGAACAGGAATTGAAAGCGCCGCTGTTTCATCGCCACGCGCGCGGACTGATTTTGACTGAACAAGGCGAGATGCTGTTCCGTACCGCGCATGACGTGTTCATGAAGCTCGAAGCGGTGCGCACCAAGCTCACCGACAACCGCGAGAAGCCGAACGGCGAAATGCGCGTCACCACCACGGTCGGCCTCGGCTCCTTCTGGCTGACCGCGCGCATCGACGAGTTTCTCGAGCTTTATCCGGACATCCGCATTCACCTGCAGCTGACCGACGAGGAACTCGATCTCGGCATGCGCGAGGCCGACGTCGCGATCCGCCTGCGTCAGCCGGTGCAGCCCGATCTCATTCAGCGCAAGCTCTTCACCGTGCACTTCCATGCCTATGCTTCGACCGAATATCTGGCGAAGAAGGGCCATCCGCGTTCGCCGGAGGAACTCGACGGCCACCGCATCTTGATGCTGGGCGGAAATGTTCCGGGCTATTTCTCCAACCTAAACTGGCTCGGCGACATGGGACGCAACGGCAATCCGCGCGTCGCTTCGATGACCGTGAACAATGTCGTCGGCTTGAAAGTCGCTGTGGAAAACAGCGTCGGCATCGCGACACTTCCGGACTATCTCGTCGAAGGAAACGAAAATCTGGTGCGTCTGTTCAGCGAGCGCGAAGCGCCGACGCTGGATGCCTATTTCGTCTATCCCGAAGAACTGCGTTCGGTGGCACGTATTCAGGTATTCCGCGATTTCCTGCTGGCGAACGCGCAGCGCTGGAAATACTGATTTCCGTAAGGTCCTGCGCGGCTCGCATGGCGGGTATGTAGCTACCCGCATTGCCGCGCATCCCGATCGGGACAAATATCAATTTGTGTCCTGTAGCTACGCGCGCTCCCTTCCCCCTTCCCTGCGCGCGCGATGGCAACTTCTCCCTCTGGCAGGCACACGCCGCGCGAGCGGCGCGACTATCCAGGCCGGGTTCCGCGAGGAACCCGGCCTTTTATTTTTTGAAAATCCCAATTGCTGAAATTCGGTTCGTCATGCCCGGCCTTGTGCCGGGCATCCACGCCTTGAAAACGATCGACGCAGTAAAGACGTGGAGGGCCGGGACAAGCCCGGCCATGACGAGTCGTTTTTCAAGCGACTGCTCGAGGCGTTACGCCCAGAGCCGCTCGTTCTGCAGATCTTTGTAAATCCCGGCGACATATTCGCCGTAGCCGTTGAACAGCACGGTCGGGCGGCGCTCGCCGGTGCCGATGTCGCGCTCTGAAGCCTGCGACCAGCGCGGATGCGATACCTGTGGATTCACGTTGGCCCAGAAGCCGTATTCCTGCCGCTGCAACTGCTCCCAGTAGCCGACCGGACGCTTGTCGGTGAACGACACGCGCACGATGGATTTGATCGCCTTGAAGCCGTACTTCCACGGCATCATCAGACGGATCGGGGCGCCGAATTGCTTGTAGCCCGGCTTGCCGTAGGCGCCGGTCACCATGAAGGCGAGTTCGTTGTTCGCTTCCGCGATCGTGCAGCCTTCCACATAGGGCCAATTGCCGTCGCTCAAAAATCCCGGACGCTGCTCGGGCGCCATCTTCGGATCGTTGAAGGTTTCCATGCGGATGTATTTCGCGCCCGCAAGCGGCTTCGCGAACTTCACGAGCTCCGCCATCGGAAAGCCGGTCCACGGGATCACCGCCGACCACGCCTCGACGCAGCGCAGGCGATAGGTGCGCTCCTGCAACGACGACGCGACCGCCTTGATCAGCGTGTCGATGTCGACGGTCTGTTCCTTCTCGACCATGCCATCGATCTTGATCTGCCACGGGCGGATCTGAAGCTGCTGCGCGGCCGAGGCGATGTATTTGCTCGTGCCGTATTCGTAGAAGTTGTTGTAGTTCGAGGCGAGCCGTTCTTCGGTAAGCTTGCCGTCGAATTTGTATTTCTCGTTGCGCTTCGCCGGATAGAGCGCCGCGGTCGGATCGGGATTGTCGGCCGCGCTTGCGAGTTCCGGAAAAAAGGATGCGGCGGCGAGCGACGCGCCCGCACCGAGCAACTTGCGTCGGGTAAAATAGACGCTCTCGGAGGTCGCCTGCGATTCCGGGATTTCCCAGCCGCGTTTGCGCTTGATCAGCATCGTGATTCCTCCTCGGACGTCCAACCCCGGAAACAGGTAGAACGTTGCCGCGACCGAAGGCAATTCACGGAAGCGTGACGGGAACCGGCGCTATTTCTTGTCGTGGGAAGCGATGATCGCCTCGCCCATGCGCACGAAACGGCAGCAGGGGCTGTCGGTGCCGATACTCTGGGCGCAAACCCGCGCGCCTTCCAGGAGCAGGAATAGTTCGTCGGCGAGCATTTCCGGCTGGTCGAGCCCGGCATCGGCGCAGAGCTTCGCGAGGCGGTCGCGCTGGGCGCGCTTGTGCTCCTCGATCACACGGCGGGCCGGGTGGTCTTTTTCCGCAAGTTCGACCGCGGCGTTGGCGAGCGCACAACCGCGGCCCTGCGGGTCGTTCGCATCCTGCCCCGCCGCCTCGAGCCAGACGCCGAGTTGCTTGCGCGGATTGTCCGGATATTCGCGTTCGATATAGCCCCAGAACTTCTGCGACTTTCCCGAGAGCCGCCGCAGATATTCGGCGACCAAGGCATCCTTCGACTCGAAGTGCCGGTAAAGCGTCATCTTGTTGGTGCCGGCCGCTTCCGCGATCGCATCGACGCCGACCGCGCGGATACCCTGCCGGTAAAAGAGGTCGGATGCCGCGGTCAGGATGCGCTCGCGCGGAGGCATCGGGACGGGTGCGGCGTCGGCTTCAGCGGTTTGGGTCGAAAATCGTGGTGTCATGCCCTTGACTCAGGTGTTACCGGTCAGTACCTATATGTTACTGATCGGTACCAAATCAAGCTCCTGCTGGTTACCGACCCTCGAAACCAAGGAGAGCCCCGATGAGTCGATGCCTGGACGCTTTTAACGCATTTAGCCTGCCCGCCTGCAATAGCGAGATCAGCATGGCTGACGCCCTGACCGATCCGCTGATCCGGACGGTCATGAAAGCGGACGGCGTCGACCCCGTAGCGCTGGAGGCCGAGTTCCTGCGGATCGCGGAACTCCGCGAAAGCGCTCTCCAACCCTGAATTGCCTACCGCGGTCCTTCCTCCCCCACACCGCGGAGACAGCCGGACGGTCCAAGGCGTGCCCCCGCGGGACCGTCCGGCACCCTTCCCCCGAACAGGACGACTCCCATGAACATCCATGACGCTTCCGCACAGACGCTTTTCTCGAGTTATCGCCTCGGCGATCTCGAACTGAAGAACCGCTTCGTGATGGCGCCGATGACGCGTTCGCGCGCGCTCGAAGGCAACACCGCGAACTCGCTCGCCGCCGAATATTACGCGCAGCGCGCGGGTGCGGGCCTCATCGTTACCGAAGGCACGCAAGTGAGCCCGCAAGGCGTCGGCTATATTCGCACGCCGGGCATCCATTCCGGCGCACAGGTCGAGGCCTGGAAGAAGGTGACGGACGCGGTGCACAAGGCCGGCGGCGTGATTTTCGCGCAGCTCTGGCATGTCGGCCGCATCTCGCATTCCGATTTCCATGACGGCGAAGCGCCGGTAGCGCCGTCGGCGATCGCAGCCGAAGGCAAGACTTTCACGCCGCAGGGCCAGAAAGATTTCTCGAAACCGCGCGCACTCGAACTTTCCGAGTTGCCGGGCATTGTCGAGCAATTCCGGCTTGGCGCGAAGAATGCGAAAGCGGCCGGTTTCGATGGCGTCGAAATTCACGGTGCGAACGGCTACCTGCTCGACCAGTTCACCGCCGACGGGCCGAACAAGCGCACCGATGCTTACGGCGGCAGCATCGCAAACCGTATTCGTCTTCCGCTCGAAGTCACCGAAGCGGTGACAAGCGTCTGGGGCAAGGAGCGCGTCGGCTATCGCATCTCGCCTTACGGAACCTACAATTCGATGTCGGACTCCAATCCGCTCGCGACCTTCTCGCAGCTCGCGGACGAGTTGAACAATATCGGCATCGGCTATCTGCACGTCGTCGATCCGGCGGATGCCTCGCTGCGCATTTCGCCGGCACTCCGCGAGATTTTCACGAACACGTACATCACTGCCGGTTCGTTCGATCTAGCGCGCGCGGAAGCTGCGATTGCGCGCGGCGAAACCGACCTCGTCGCCTTTGGCAAGCCGTTCCTTGCGAACCCTGATTTGCCCGCGCGCTTCAGGAAGAACGCGCCGCTGAACGCGCCCGATGTCGCGACCTTCTATCAGGGCGAAGCCAGGGGCTATACGGATTATCCCGCCGCGACCTAGCTTCACGCGTGATCGCACCGATGGCGCCCGGGCTAGCCCGGGCGCCGCTATTTTTTAAGTGTTTGCAGAAACTCCAGCGTCCGCGAAAGCGCGAGCTTGCCCGCCGCCGTATCGAGATTGAACTGATACTCATGGTCGAGCGGAGGCGCTTGATCTTCCGGGTAAAACAACTTTTCCGTGCGTACGCCTACGCTCTCCAATGCGCGCACCATCGAAAGCGAATGTAGGAGCAGCGGGTCTCGGTTGCCGGCCGAAATGAACACTGGCGGCAACGCACCCGTTACACGGTCGGCAACCGAGAACTGCTTGGCGACGACCGGATCGGAAAAATCCTCGGTCCCAAAGTAAGAACGACCTACCGTGCGCAGAAAAAATCCGATCAATCCGTCTCCACGGCCCAACAGTTTCGCGTCCAACACCCCGCAATGAAGAATGAGACCGATCAAATGGCCCCGGAGCAGACCAGGCTCGATGCCAACCTCTCGCGCATAAGTCTGATCGCTGATGACAAGCGCCGTTTGTGCAGCAATTTGCGCCCCGGCAGAATCGCCAGCCAGCACGATCTGTGAGACATCGAACGGAAATTTGTTGGACATCTTTACAATTTCGGCTAGCGCCGCGTTCACCTGATAAACCGGTCCGGGATACCGCTGTTCGGGAGCGATCGTGTAGCCGACGGTCACGACTGCGTATCCGTTGGATGCCAAAATTTTCGCGTAACTCGCAACATCCTTGCGACTGCCAGAAATGAACCCGCCACCGTGAATCCAAACGATGGTCGGCAGCTTTCTCCTTAGCGCGTCGGCTGGAAAATAGACGTCGAACTTGCCGCGAGAGCTCGTCGGATCATAAATCTGGTCGGTGAAGCTCACGACGCCGCTCGGCACATGTTTCTCGATCGCGGACGTGATCTGAACCGTAAAGAGATAGAACACGCCTCGGAAGAATAATGCAGACGGCCATGGACTTACGAAATGAAATACGAAAACCGCCGCGGCCAGCGTAACAATCGTGGCGATTGACCGCCGAATAAATTTCAACAAGCCTCTCATCGTCATGAATACTTCTTGGCGCCTGGGCCCCCCGTCAACACGGAAACGGAACGGCCGGGATTTCCCCCGGCCGTTTTTTAATTCTTCGATCTATTCCGCCGCGCGGCGCGACGTGACGATCTGGTCGGCCTGCTTGCCGGTCAGTTCCGCGAGATGATCGAAGCGCGAGGTCAGTCCGCCAACACCGGCGGTCGCCGAGCGCACTTCCACGATCAGGTCGCCAATTGCGGATTCCGGCAGCAGCCCCCGCACCACATCCCAGCCATCCCAGCCATCGCGGGTCTCGAAGCCGAGGATTTGCCCGCGGCGCTGCGACAGGATCGCGTTGATCTTCGCGGTCGCGTCGTTCGGGCAGACGATCTCGACTTCAAAGATCGGCTCGAGCAGCACCGGCTGGCATTGCGGCAGTGCCTCGCTCATCGCAAGCCGTCCCGCCATCTGGAACGCCATGTCGGAGGAGTCGACCGAATGGTAGGAGCCATCGGTCAGCGTCACCGCGACATCGACTACTGGAAAGCCGAGCGGCCCGCACTTGAGATAGGAGCGCACGCCGGTTTCCACCGATGGTACGTATTGTTGCGGCACCACGCCGCCCTTGATGCGGTCGCCGAACGTGAAGCCGCCGCCGCGCGGCAGCGGCTTGATGTCGAGCACCACGTCGCCGAACTGGCCGTGACCGCCGGACTGCTTCTTATGGCGGCCGCGTTGCGTGACCGGCTTGCGGATGGTTTCGCGATAGCCGACCCGCGGCGGATGCGTATGCACCGCGACGCCGAAGCGCCCGCGCAGCCGCTCGACCGCGACCCGCAGATGCATTTCGCCCTGCCCGTAAAGCACGATCTCGCCGAGATCGGCGTTGTGCACGATGCTGAGCGAAGGATCTTCCTCCGCGAGTTTCGTGAGCGCGAGGCCGAGCTTCACGTCGTCCTTGCGTTCGGCGGCGGAAATCGCGAGCGACAGCACCGGCGGATAAGGCACCACCGCGCCGAGCGACACCGCGAGTTTGCCGGTCGTGATCGTTTCGCAGGTCGCGACCGGATCGAGCTTGCCGAAGCCCGCAAGATCGCCGGCTTTTGCAGCGCCGCGCTTTTCGACACTCGTGCCCCGGATCGAGAACACGCCCGCGACCCGCGCGGTGGCACCGGACGAAGACAGTACGGTCGCGCCTTCTCCGATTTCGCCTGAAAGCACGCGCGCAATCGAGAGCTTGCCGCCGTGGCTCGTATGCAGCGTCTTCACCACGTCGGCCACGCCATCGGTTCCGGCATTCAACTTCAGCCGCGCCGCCGTATCCGCGACGCCGGGCGCTTCGTGACGAAGCGCTTTCATCAGGCGCAAGACACCGTTCTGCCGCGTGGCCGAACCGATCAGCACCGGGCAGATCGCACCTTCCCGCAACTCTTTCGAGAGGTCGTCGAATACGCGGTCGCGCGGCGGCTGCATATCCTCGAGCAACTGCTCCATCAATTCGTCGTCGTGGTCGGCGAGCGTTTCCAGCATCGTGAAACGCGCGTCCTTGTTGCGCGACGCATCCTCGCCTTGCAGATCGACCACTTCGCTTGCGGCATGTTCGCGATAGATGAACGCGCGCTCCAGCGCGAGATCGACGAAGCCCGCGACGATACCGTCCTTCCAGATCGGGATCTGGCGCAGCACCAGCGGAATCCGCGACACCGGCTGCAGCATGGCGAGCGTCTCGCGCAAGCGCCGCTCCGCCTTGTCGATCTTGTTGATAAAGAGAAAGCGCGGAATCCCCTGCGCTTCCAGTTCGCGCATCACGAGTTGCAGTTGCGGGATTTTTTTCGGGTCCGCCTCGCAGACCACGACCGCGGCATCGACCGCCGGGATCGCCGCTCGCATATCATGCGCGAACTCGACCGAACCGGGACAATCGATGAAGTGATAGGTCTCACCGAGAAATTCCGTCGAGGCGACATTCATCTCGACGCTCATCTTGTGTGCGCGAGACTCCGCGCCGGCATCGCCGACCGAAGTGCCCACATCCACGCTGCCCGCGCGCGCAATCGCGCCCGTGCGGGCGAGAATGGCCTCGAGCAAAGTGGTTTTTCCCGATTGAAACGGACCTACAAGCGCGATCGCGCGCGGTCCCTTGCGACTTATGCCCTTGAGATTCTCTGCCCCGGCAGAGCCGTTGCGTGCGGGGCCTTTATTGTCAGCCATCGACACCTCCCTGCCCGGTTCGGTGTCGAGCGCCGCTCGCCCGGCATCACCGGGTAAACCGGCCGAGAGAGGACGGCCGGGAAATGATCGTTTCAGCGAAACCGCGCGCATGCAAGCAGGAACCTGCTTTGCGCCGCAGCGAATTCGCAAAAACAAACGCGGCCCGGAACTTCCGGGCCGCGTTCAGTTCAAATTGCTGGATATTTTTAGTGCAGGACGAGCTGGCCGACACCGACCGAAAGTCCGACACCGACATTGCCTTCGCCCGAAAGCGGCTGCAGCGCGACGGTGTTGTGCGAACCGCCGACCAGCACGTTGCCGCCGACGCCGAGGCCGAGCGCGATGTTGCCGGACGCGCCGGTATAAGTGCCGCGCAGATCGCCCGGATAGAGGCGCTTGTTATGAGCGTGAACCGCCCAGACCAGCACGCCGCCGCCGCTGATGTTCAGGTCCAGACCGATGCGGCCGATGTCCGCGCGATAGCGATGCGCGCGGCGGCTGTTGATCGGATAAAACGTGCAACCGGCAGTTCGGTACGAACCCACGACGAAGCTGACGTTCGGCGCGACCTTGCATTCGAGCGTGCCCACGCGCTCGAAGTGCTGCGCGCTAGCCGGGCTGGAGGCAAAAGCGAAAATCGCGGCCACGCCGGCCACGAGCGCAAAAAGACGACGGTTCATTTGGATAAGGCTCCCTTTAGCATCGGCCCCGTAACCGGGCCTCGTTTTTGAGTCCGGCAAATGCCGTATTCCATAAACGCGAAAACGACAGAAAGTTCCATCCTGCACTGCGATTATCGCAGCGCACCACAGAACCGCTGAATACGCCGGCCCGCTTCCTCGAGCTCCTTCTCCGAGGTCGCATAGGAAATACGAAACGCCGGAGATGAGCCGAAGGCCGCGCCGTGAACCACTGCAACGCCTTCCGACGCGAGAAGTTCTTTCGCGAAGTCCTCGTCGTTCTCGAGTTTCTTGCCCGAGGGCGCGGTCTTCCCAATCGTGCCCGCGCAGGACGGATAGACGTAGAACGCGCCTTCCGGCGTCGGGCATTTGATGCCGTTTGCCTGGTTCAACATCGACACGATCAGATCGCGCCGGCTCTTGAACGAGACGTTGTGCTTCTCGATGAAGTCCTGCGGACCGTCGAGTGCGGCCACCGCCGCCCATTGCGAGATCGCCGACGGGTTCGTGGTCGATTGCGATTGTAGCGTGCCCATCGCCTTGATGAGTTGCTCGGGTCCCGCCGCGTAGCCGATGCGCCAGCCGGTCATGCAGTAAGCTTTCGACACGCCGTTCAGCGTCAGCGTGCGCTCGTAGAGCGACGGCTCGACCTGTGCCGGCGTCACGAACTTGAAGCCGTCGTAAACCAGCTTCTCGTACATGTCGTCGGTCAGCACCCAGACGTGCGGATGCTTCTTCAGCACATCCGTCACCTTCTTCAGGTCGTCATGCGTATACGCCGCGCCCGAAGGGTTCGACGGCGAGTTGAAGATGAACCACTTGGTCTTCGGCGTGATCAGCTTCTCGAGATCGGCGGCTTGCACCTTGAAGCCATGCTCCGCCTTGGTCGGCAGCGGCACAGGCGTGCCGCTGCAGAACTGGACGATGTCCGGATAGCTCACCCAATACGGCGCCGGGATGATGACCTCGTCGCCGGGGTTGATGGTCGCAACCAGCGCGTTGAACAAGACCTGCTTGCCGCCGGTACCGACCGTCACCTGGCTCGGCTTGTACTTCAGGCCGTTGTCGCGCTCGAACTTGCGGCAGATCGCGGCCTTCAATTCGGGAATGCCGTCGACCGCGGTGTATTTGGTTTCGCCGCGTTGGATCGCGGCGATCGCCGCGTCCTTGATGTGCTGCGGCGTATCGAAATCCGGCTCGCCCGCCGAAAGCGCGATCACGTCTTTTCCCGCCGCTTTCATCTCGCGAGCGACGTTGGAAATTCCGATCGTGGGCGAAGGCTTGATGCGCAGGAGCGCATCCGAAATGAAGGCCATTTTGATGCTCCGGATTGCCGGTTTTCGGCGGCGCGGAAAGTAGTCAAAGCCACCTTGACCCGCAACCGGAACTTAAGGTCCACCGGCTAAGAAAATGCCGGATTCACGGGTGGATTCGAAATGAACGGTCTGGCAACCAGCGGCATTGCCTCGGGCGCATGGCTGACGGCGGAGCGCATCCGCGCGTACTGCCTGATTCTGCTGGCTTTGAGCGTGCTCGCGCTCGGCGCGCTGCTTGGCACCGCGACCGGCCTCAACGACTACCAGAACCGCCCGCTCGGCACGGATTTCTCGAATGTTTACGCGGCCGGAAAATACGTCCTCGAAGGCAAGCCGGAAGCGCCGTTCGACTGGCCGCTCCAGCACAAAAAGGAACGGGAAATCTTCGGCGCCGATACGCCGTTTTACGGCTGGCACTATCCGCCGATCTTTCTGTTCCTCGCGGCCCTGCTCGCGCTGCTTCCTTATCTCGCGGCCCTCGCCGTCTGGCAGGCGTCGACGCTCGCGCTTTATCTCGTCTCGATCCGCACAATTCTGCCGCGCGCCGAAATATGGCTGGCGGCACTCGCCTATCCTGCCGTGCTCATCAACATCGGGCACGGACACAATGGCTTTCTCACCGCCGCGCTGATCGGTAGCGGCCTGTGGCTGCTCGACCGCAAGCCGATTGCCGCGGGAATCCTGCTCGGGCTTTTGATCTACAAGCCGCAATTCGGCGTGTTCATTCCGCTGGCGCTCGCCGCCGGCGGCTATTGGCGCGCCTTCATCGCTGCAAGCGTGACGGTGCTCTTGCTTTGCGCCGCGACTTACTTCGCCTTCGGTCCCGGCGTCTGGGAAGCGTTCCGCGCGAGCATGACGCCGACGCGCGTGATCGTGCTCGAACAGGGCGAGACGGGTTTTCACAAGATTCAAAGCATCTTCGCCGCCGTGCGCCTGCTCGGCGGACCGGTCACACTCGCCTACATCGCGCAAGGTGCCGTCTTCGTTACCGTCGCAGTCTCATTGGTCTGGCTCTGGCGCGGGCGATACGCCTTCGCATTGAAAGCGGCGGCACTCATCGCGGGCTCGATGCTCGCGACCCCTTATATTCTCGACTACGACCTGATGATCGCGGCTCCCGCGATTGCGTTTCTCGTAGCATACGGACTTTCGAAAGGCTTTTTGCCTTATGAGAAGTCGGCGCTCGCCTTCATCTTCATCGCGCCGCTGCTTACACGCGCCATCGCAGAGCAGATATTTGTCCCGCTCGGTCTGTTCGCGATCCTGCTGTTGTTCGGAATTACTCTGCGGCGCGCGGCGACAGACGGACCCAGGTAACTTTCCCCGGCTCGAACAGCGCACGCCCCGCGCGCGACCACAATGGCGGACTGTGATCGCCGACGATCAGAATCTCGGTGGGGCCGATCTGCGCCGTCATCTTCACGATGCCGTCGAACACATCCATCCAGAGTTCGCTCATGTTGCAGACTTCCCGGTGACCGATCGGCCCGCCGTTATTGGCGCAGCCGAGGCGCGGGGTCGCATCGCTGAGCATAACCGGCACGTGCGTGCTCAAGGTCAGCCAGTAATAAAACAGCGGCTCCTTGGCATCCTGAAACGCTTGCGTGATCCGCGGCAGCATCTCGACGTCGCAAGGCGCGCGGAACGGGCCGCCGCACTTCTTTCGCTTCTTCAACTTCAGGTCTTCCCGGAACACCTGCTCCTGAAAACCGATTTTGGGATACCATTGCGCGCGATCGAAGAACAACTTCGTGAAATGGTGGAGCGCCGCAGTCTTGTATCCCCGCTGGCTCAGGATATGCGGCAGACAATTGTCTCCGCCCCGGTTCGCAACCTCGGTATAAGAGGCACGCGTGTCACATAGTTCGCGCATCTCGCCCGCGGTCGTCGATCCATAATAAGTGGAGGAGCCGTTCGTCACGCGATAGCGCTTCTGCAGTTCCGGATCCCGGAACGGCCGCAACAGTACTTCCTGTTTCGCGGGATCGGCGAACGTGCCGAGCGCTTCCACGATCACGACCAGCACGCGCCTGGGCTTGGCCGTGAGGACCGTATCCCGAAAGCCGGAGCTCACGACGGCGGACTGCATCGGCGCATTCGCGCCATAGAGCGAACCGAACTGATAATGCGCCGAAGTATTGCGCACCAGATCGGCGCCCGCGAACACCAGCACGAAAGATAGAAAAATCGGCAGGCTGCCTTTTTTCAGCTCTTCCCGGCAACGCGTCAGTACGAAAATGCAAAACCCCGCGAACAAAATCACGCCGGCGATCAACAAGCCGTAAAGCGGCGACGCGAACAGGTCGAGTTCGTCGGCGAGATGAAGTGCTAACCCGATCTCGCTCGGCGCAAGTCCGAACTGGAGCGCGATGGTCGTGATCGCATCATAGATTGCGACCGCGATAAACAGGAACGCGGTCGGCCAGGCCGGCACATAGCGGGTGAACACCGCGACCATTGCGTAAAGTGCGACCGCGGCGGTGCGCGGCGGCAGCCCGATGCCGGAGATCATAGCGCCGATCGACAGCGCGTTCGGCAGGAAAAGGCCCGCGATGCAGAGGAGCGCCGTCGGCGACAAGAGCCGCGCCGGCTCTCTATCGGCAACCGCCGATAATACAGCTTCCTGTTGTGTCAACCGCAGCCCCCGAAGAACGCAATATCGAATGCTTCAAAAAAGTACGTTCAGGATAGCGCTGTGGAACTAAGGGGAACCTAAATTTGGCCGCCGAACCGGCCCCGCGTCTTAACCGCGGATCAACCTTACCGGACCCGCGCCGCGCCGAATGCCGCAGCTTCCCGTCATACCGCGCACATAACGTCGGCCTACGTCCCGCAGCGCTGCCATGCCGGGCGCGGCTTCCCAAGCCGCCGCGCTTCGGCCAATTTCGGCGGCTTTTCGCAGTGGGGGCCGGATTTGCCGGGACAGGAGACGGGGCTTGTTGACGCTTTATTCGATGCAGTCGTCCGGCAACAGCTACAAGGTGCGCATGCTGCTTGCGCGTCTCGGGCAGCCTTATCATCTCGTCGAGATCGACCGCTTCAAGGGTGAAAACCGCACGCCCGAATATCTGGCGATCAACCCGGAAGGCCGACTGCCGGCGCTCGCGCTCGACGACGGCCGCATGCTCGCCGAGTCGAATGCGATTCTGGTCTATCTCGCCGAAGGCACACCCTGGCTCCCGCGCGATAATTTCGAGCGCGCCGAGACCTTACGCTGGATGTTCTTCGAACAGCACAGCCACGAACCGGCAATCGCCGAAGCGCGCTTCTGGCTTCATTTTGTGCGCGGCGGCCGCGAACTGCGGACGCATGAGATCGATCAGTGGATGGAGCGCGGCTATGCGGCGCTCGCCCTGATGGAGCAGCATCTCGCGAAGCACGACTACTTCGTCGGCGGGCGTGAAACGGTCGCCGATATCGCGCTCTATGCCCATACCCATGTCGCCCGCGAAGGGGATTTCGACCTCGATGCCTTTCCGGGCATCGGCCGCTGGCTTGCCCGCATCAGCGGCAATCCGGCCCATGTGGCGATGGAGGCGGTCGCCACCAGCGTAACTTTTGGCCTTGCCCCGGCACGCGGGACTGCGACCACAAGTTAACGATTGCCTTGCCATAAAGCGGTCTGCCATGATTTTGCCGTGGGGTTCCCACAGGGAAACACAATAAGGTCGTGGGCTGGCCGAACTCGGCATCTATGTTGCTTCTTGCCTGAGGATTGGCCGATTGAGAATCGTGGCGCGGCGAAAGGTGCCCATATTGGGTGCCGCTGGCGTGGCGGCGAGTGAGAAAATGATTGAAATTCCGGCAGACAAGCGTGGCCAGAGCGCCGTTACCGAAGTGAGCCGCAAGCGGGCTCTCGGCACGGCCCTGACCGAGCTTGCACTCACCGTGTCGCTGATTCTTTCGATCGTGATGGTGCTCGCCGTCGCCGGGGCCTCGAGCTCGATGGCGGCCAACCGCAGCGATCTCATCATGATGGAAGAGTCCGCGAGCTCGGCCCTCACCACGATGGGCATCCTCGCGCTGATCGTGGTCGTGATGGGCGTTCTCACGATCCTCGCCCTGCGGGACGTCGCACCGGTGCACAACAAGCGCACCGACCGCACCCGCCGCTGACTTTCTGAACCGTCGCTGCATTGGCGCGTTAGCGGGAAGGTTTTAGGCTTCCCCGCATGAAAAAACTTCACGCCCTTTCTCTACTGCTTGTTTTATTCGCCGCGCCCGCAACGGCACAGACCGAAGCGACTGTCGTCAAAAGCGAAAAGGCGCAAATCCGTGTCGAGGTCATCGCCAGCGGGTTGCAGAACCCGTGGGGCCTCGCCTTCCTGCCTGACGGGCGCGTGCTCGTCACCGAACGTCCGGGACGGCTTCGCATCATCGGCAAGGACAATAAATTGTCCGATCCCGTCGCGGGTGTGCCGGAAGTGGCAGCCGTCGGCCAGGGCGGGCTGCTCGATGTCGCACTCTCCCCGAACTTCGCAAAAGACAATCTGGTTTTCCTGAGCTTCGCCGAACCGCGCGGCGCGAATGGGTCGAGCACCTCGGTCGCGCGCGGCAAATTTGTCGAGAAGGACGGCAAGGCTTCGCTCGAAGAAGTGAAGGTGATTTTCCGGCAGGAGCCCGCGCGGCCCGGCGGCTTTCATTTCGGCTCTCGGCTAGTTTTCGCGCGCGACGGCAATCTCTTCGTCACCACCGGCGAGCGCAACCTGAAAACGCCCGCGCAAGATCTTTCCAACCACATCGGCAAGATCATCCGCATCAAACCCGATGGCGGCGTGCCTGCCGACAACCCCTTTGTGAAAAATAAAGACGCGAAGCCGGAAATCTGGTCCTACGGCCACCGCAATGTGCAAGGAGCGGCGCTGCATCCGCAGACCGGAAAACTCTGGATTGTCGAGCACGGCCCGCGCGGCGGCGACGAGATCAACATTCCCGAAGCCGGCAAGAATTACGGCTGGCCGGTGATCGGCTACGGCATCGATTATTCCGGCGCGAAGATTCACGAAAGCACGCACAAGGAAGGCATGGAGCAGCCGATCCATTACTGGACGCCGTCGATCGCTCCGTCCGGCGCCATGTTCTATACCGGCGATCTGTTTCCCGAGTGGAAAGGCAATCTCTTCACCGGCTCGCTGGTCTTCACCTCGCTCTATCGCATCGAACTGAATGGCGAGAAATTCGTGAAGGAAGAAGCGCTGCTCGAATCCGCTGGCGACCGTATCCGCGACGTGCGGCAGGCGCCCGACGGCGCGATCTGGCTTCTCACGGACGCAAAGAACGGCAAGGTGCTGCGGCTGACACCTGTGAAATAGCCGCCTTCACCACTTATGGAAAATGAAATAGGCGCCGGCCGCGATCAGCGCGAAGCCGACCAGATAATTCCAGGTGAACTTCTCGCCGAGATAGAGCACCGAGAACGCCGCGAAGATCACCAGCGTAATGACTTCCTGAATCGTCTTGAGTTGCGCCGCCGAATAGACCGAATGGCCGATGCGGTTCGCCGGCACCGCGAAGCAGTATTCGATGAAGGCAATCCCCCAGCTGAACAGGATCGCGTAGATGATCGGCGACGACTTATCCTTGAGATGCCCGTACCAGGCATAGGTCATAAAGATGTTGGAAATGAACAGGAACAGGATCGGCGTGATCGCGGGTGAAAGCGTCATCGGGGCACCGGGGCGGGAATGGGAAAAAGCGGGAGTCGCGCGGGACGAAGCGCGAAGCTAGACTAAATCCGATTCCTGCCACAACGTCCCTGAAAAGCAGTTCCCGGAGACCCCCATGCGCCTGACCGCGCCGACCACCATCGTATTCCTCTTGTCCGTGATCCTTGCGGTGCTGGCGCTTCTCAGCCTCATCATCAATATCCCCTTCGTCGGGCTGCACCGCTTCGCCTTCATGACCGGCGCTTGGGCCGCGCTCATGATCGGGGCTATGTTCCGGGGCCTGTGAGGATCGCCTGCCGCGGCCACAATCCCCTCATATTCGGCGCTACTTTCGAGTGCTCATGAAAAAGATCGTTTTGATCGCGCTGTTCGCGCTGGCTGTCTCCGGCGCGGCAAAGGCCGAACCGCCCAAGGAATATCCGCAAATCGCAGCCGAGATCGCAAAAGGTCCGAGCGATCCCTCGCTCGAAGTGTTCCGCGCGACGCTGGGCGACATCGCGCGCAAGAAAGACGCCGAGGCGCTGCGCAAGCTCGTTGCCAGTAACTTCTTCTGGGAGCGCGACTTCGGCGGCGGCTTCGAGAAGAAAAAATCCGCTTTCATCAATTTCGCCACCGCGCTCAGCCTGAATGCCGACGACGGCAGCGGCTGGCAGTTGCTCGCGAAATTCGCGGAGCAAGTGCCCGGTCCGCATGAGAAGAAAAAGGGCGTGTTCTGCGGCCCGCCCGCGCCGAAATATAACGAGAAAGAATTCGAGAAGTTGCTGAAAGACACCGACACCGAAGTCTTCGACTGGAGTTATCCCGCGCATAGCCATGTGATCGCGCGCGAGAAAGGCGAAACCGGCGCGCCGGAAGTCGCGAAACTCTCCGCGCATTTCCTCTATGTCGATCTTGCCGCGCGCGGCCCCGACTTCGACTACAAGAACGGCTGGACGCCCGTCGTGACCCACGACGGCAAGAAAGCTTTCGTCGCGCCGGGCGAACTCTTGACCCCGCTCGACCCGCGCCTTTGTTTTGCCAAGCGCGACGGCAAGTGGCGCATCGCAGGCTATATCGGCGGCGGCGACTGACGCCTTTATTCTTCCGCGCCCGCACCCCATATTCGGGCCATGCCCAAAGAACCGAAGCCCAAAGCGGGCACGAAGGCCGGTAAGGCCGAAAAGCCCTATCGCACCGCCCGTGGCGTCAGCCACGGCATGGCCGAACGCCCGCAGCTGAATTTCGAGACGCCCGCGCTTGCGCCGGTGGTCGATCCGGAACTCGCGCGCGCGGCCGGTTTCGAAAAGCCGCAGGACGAAAACGATTTCCGCGCTTCGCTCGGCTCCTCGAAAAGCGCCGACGCACTGAACGCGCTGATCTCGCACGGCCGGCCCGAGATCAACAACGCGGCCTGGATGCCGCATCGTCCCGAGCGCCCGCAGAAATCCGAGGGTGGCAAGAAGTTCAAGCTTGTCTCGGAGTTCGCGCCCGCCGGCGACCAGCCGACCGCGATCGACGAACTCGTGAAGGGCGTAAACGACAACGAGCGCACGCAGGTGCTGCTCGGCGTCACCGGCTCCGGCAAGACCTTCACCATGGCGCAGGTGATCGAGCGCACGCAGCGCCCCGCCCTTATCCTCGCGCCGAACAAGACGCTCGCAGCCCAGCTCTACGGCGAGTTCAAGAACTTCTTCCCGGACAACGCGGTCGAATACTTCGTCAGCTACTACGACTACTACCAGCCGGAAGCCTATGTCCCGCGCACCGACACCTACATAGAAAAGGACTCCGCGATCAACGAGCAGATCGACCGCATGCGCCACTCGGCGACGCGCGCGCTGCTCGAGCGCGACGACGTCATCATCGTCGCTTCGGTGTCGTGCATCTACGGCATCGGCTCGGTCGAGACTTATTCGCGCATGACCTTCGACGTGAAGAAGGGCGACAAGCTTGACCAGCGCCAGATCATCGCCGACCTCGTCGCACTTCAATATCGCCGCACCGACATGGACTTCGCGCGCGGCACCTTCCGCGTGCGCGGCGACGTAATCGAAATTTTCCCGGCGCACTATGAGGACCGCGCGTGGCGCGTCTCGCTGTTCGGCGACGATGTGGAAGCGATCCACGAATTCGACCCGCTCACCGGCGCAAAGCATAACGAACTCGAATTCATCAAGATCTACGCGAACTCGCACTACGTCACGCCGCGCCCGACGCTCAATCAGGCGATCGAAGGCATCAAGCTCGAGCTGAAGCAGCGCCTCGACGAACTCGTCAAAGCGGGGCGCCTGCTCGAAGCGCAGCGGCTCGAGCAGCGCACCATGTTCGACCTCGAAATGCTGATGGCGGCCGGCGTTTGCTCCGGCATCGAGAACTATTCGCGCTGGCTCACGGGCCGCGCGCCCGGCGAGCCGCCGCCGACGCTGTTCGAATATGTGCCGGACAACGCGCTCATCTTCGTCGACGAGAGCCACGTCACCGTGCCGCAGATCGGCGGCATGTATCGCGGCGACTTCCGCCGCAAGGCGACGCTCGCCGAATACGGCTTCCGCCTCCCCTCCTGCATGGACAACCGGCCGCTGCGCTTCGAGGAATGGGACGCGATGCGCCCGCAGACGATTGCCGTCTCCGCGACGCCCGGCGGCTGGGAGCTTTCGCAGACGCAAGGCGTGTTCGCGGAACAGGTCATCCGCCCCACCGGTCTCACCGATCCGCAGATCGACATTCGCCCCGCGCGCACGCAGGTGGACGATCTGCTCGGCGAAGTGCGCGAGACCGCGAAGCGCGGCTACCGCACGCTGGTCACGACGCTGACCAAGCGCATGGCCGAGGACCTCACCGAATACCTGCACGAACAGGGCGTGCGCGTGCGCTACATGCACTCGGACATCGACACCATCGAGCGCATCGAGATCATCCGCGACCTGCGGCTCGGCGCCTTCGACGTCTTGATCGGCATCAATCTTCTGCGCGAAGGCCTCGACATTCCCGAGTGCGGGCTGGTCGCGATTCTGGACGCCGACAAGGAAGGCTTCCTGCGCTCCGAGACTTCGCTTGTGCAAACGATTGGCCGCGCCGCGCGCAACGTGGACGGCCGCGTGATCCTCTACGCCGACTCCGAAACCGGCTCGATGCAGCGCGCGATCGCGGAGACCAGCCGCCGCCGCGCGAAGCAGGAAGAATACAACCAGGCCAACGGCATCACGCCGGAGAGCGTGCGCAAATCCATCGGCGACATCATGGGTTCGATCTACGAGCGCGACCGCGTGACGGTGGACGCGGGCTTTGCCGAGGACATCGCGACCTACGGGCACAATTTCGAGGCCGTGCTCGCCGATCTCGAAAAGCAGATGAAAGAGGCGGCCGCCGATTTGAATTTCGAGGAAGCCGCTCGTTTGCGCGACGAACTCAAGCGCCTGCGCGAGGTCGAGATGGCGTTCGTGGACGACCCTACCGCCAGAATGGCGGCGAAGGCGGAATCCTACGCGGGCCAGAAGAAATTCGGCGCGCCGTTACCGGCAGGCCGCAAACCCGCCTCGACCGCAGGCCGCGGCGGCACGAGAGCGTTTAAGAGGAAGGGGCGGTAGACGCTCCCCAATCTTTAAAACCAGCCAAGCTTAGCTACGCTTTCGCGATAGCTTTTTGCTATTTCCAAAAACCGATCAACTGAACCGCCGAACAAGCCTGCCTTCAATGGTGGCCAATTATTCTTCTGCTGTTCGGCCCGCGCTATCATAGCATCTAACGGGCTTTGGCCCCGTAGACTACGCTGCTTCCATGCAAACCTACCTGGCGGACCCCAGTCACTATCAGAAGCATAAGCATGGCTGAGGGCAAACATTATTTCGAAGTCGTCAAAACAACTCTCGTATTTCCTGCCGAGAAAAAGCGTATCCTCAGTTACCGGCTGCAAAAGCCTAAAAAGATACTCGCTTCTCGGAGCATAATGACGATCATGACCGGGAAAGCTCTTAAAGACGTCATGCAGTTGCGCCGTCTTGTAACCTAATGCTGTTATGAGAGGCGGATCAGCTTTTCCTGTGTCGCGATATTCGTCATGCACCTGAGTGTAAAATATCGTTCGAAGGACATCGTAATTTGAGGCCGCTATCGCGGAAATACCTCCGGCGTATGTCAGCAATAATGACGGATACCAGCTCATATTTATAAGATGAACCAAACCGGTAGACGGCTTTTCTGCCTCCGCGATTCGATTCATAACGGTTTCAACAATTGGCTGGTGCCGTTCGTCACCCCACTTTGCGAGCAACATTACGACCGGCATTAGGTCGCGAACAGCATCCTCAAGCCTCTTAATTCTCTCGTGCAAAGTCTCTTTACTTTTCTCGTCCACCTGCGCAGGGAAATTTTCCACTGCGAGTTTTTCCAACGCTCTACGCAGCTCACGCGTAATAAAGTCATCCAGCTTAATTCGATCTTTGGGATCGGGAATTAGTGCCTTCAGTGTTTCTTCGATTCCGCCGGGCATTTCGTTTTCCTCTGAACCCGTCGCAGACGGCGCCACTTCAATTAGAATGTCACGTCCCTTTTTCTCATCGTTGGATTCGTCCGCTGCAAAATCGGGAACATCAAAAATAAAATCTCCGTCGCCATCAATAAAACCGTAGTGCGGCGTTTGCTTGGAACGGGCGTTTTGACCAACCTTCTCATAGACATAAGCCGCGAGTTTATTTCCCGTTAGAATGTCGTTGGGCTGCCTCCCAAAACCGTCGAAGGCGTCTAAAATACTTGCTGTGAAAATAGAGTGTCCCGCACGGCTACCGCCAGCATCGGATACAACTTCGTTCGCCTTACCTGCTGTGATCACCTGCCGCGCAAATCTCTGCAGCATGTCGTTAAGTAATCTCATGCTCCCAAGCGGAATGGTTTTCCGCGTTAAGGCCAAGCCGCTGAAGCAAGCATCCAAGACGAAAAGAACATGCTTAGCGTCAATAATGTCCGCGCCAGCAGTGAGATCGTCCCAACTAATAAGCGAGGAAAGATCGGCCGTATCGCCGTCTACTGGAACTAGAAACCCCGTTTCTTTGCGGGCACCAGCAATCGTGTAGCCATGACCTGCAAAAAAGAACATCACACGGGCATCAATATCAACCTTACCATTTGCAAACGACAGGAATGAGCGGCGAATTGCATCCCTAGTGGCAGCAGTGTCAGTAAGTACAGTTACGTTCGCTGCAGGAAATCCGTGCAAATTAATGAGTGCGTTTGCAACGGCGTTTGCATCATTGCACGCGTTCGATAGAGGCCCAACTTTAGCGTACTTACTAATACCGACTACGAGTGCATGGCTTTCTGAGTATTCAGGTTTGTAAGACGGCATAGTTTGGCGCACCAATGTTGAGCCAACTTATCAATTAATTTCTAGGCTTGGTATGCTCCTTTGAATACCTCCACGTTCTCTTGGGATCCATACGCGGCATAAAAAACTTCCCCGCCCGCCATACTTCCATCCCAAATTAGGATTATATTCCTTCTCGTCCTGATCCTCTTTGGTTTGCCGGAATTGGGTAAACCCAAAGCCGGCTAAGGGGCACGATCGCGAGCGTTACGGTCGTGCGGATCGGGAACGGTGGCTGCGGGCAGCGGGTTCACGAACCCGATTTTTGATTTACGCGAATGGGTACGCGCGTGCCGCTTGCGGCATTCGCGAAATAAAGCCCCAAGCGCGCCTCCGCAGCGGCCGAAGTCGCGTGGTTCCGGCGAGCAACCTCTTTCAGTTTCTGATCCAGATCAAAGCGCCGGAGTATTCTGGCTCGACACTGCCAGTATGGAGTGGAAGCCGATAGCCAAAGCGCCATTTGACCGCGATCTCGAACTGGCCGTCATCGGTTACGACGGGACCCACGCTCTCGTTTTTCCGTGCCGCCGCATTCTTGACGGATGGATCAAGGCAGAAACCAAAGAACGAATTGATGTGCAGCCGACGCATTGGCGCGAATGGAAGCACCAAATCTGAAGCACTAAGCCTGAAGCAGAAAGTCAATGACGCTTTTGCTTCGGTTCGTTCGCTTCGAACGAAGCGAGCCTTGCCTCTTCCTCCGCAAGCAGCCGAAGGATCGCCTGGCGTTTACTTTCGTCGGTCTCGTGTATCAGCAGCTTGCGATAATGCTCGATGTTCAGACGCGCTACTTTTTTCTGCATAGCGTCCCCACTCACTCTTCAAGGCAATGCACTTCAATAGCATTCCCCGGCGCTCAACCCAATAAGGTGGATCGACGGTATTCCAATCGGCGGCATTGATAGCGAACTGAGAATCCTCGCAAATCTGTGCGGATCGGGAACGGTGGCTGCGGATTGCGGGCGTAACGCACCTGATTTTTGATTTGCGCGAATGAGGCAGGCCTCAAGCGCGCCACGCGGCGGCTGAAGTCGCGTGGTTCCGGCGAGGTCGGGACCCAAGTAACGACCCGGATTTGCGCTCGCTCAAACCCAAGCTCCGGATATCCACCCTAAGCTACCTTGCAAGTGCGGAATAGAACGGGCGGAACGAACCCTTCGCACCGCCGTTTGATTTTTTATTAGCGCGCAGGACTATGGATTCCCGCTTACGCGGGGATGACAAAGCATTTCCCCATCGCGTGCGAGAGGAACAACCCCATGCCGTCCCGCGTCGTCGAAATCGACCACATCTCCATCCGCGTTTCCGACTTCGAAAAGTCGAAGGCGTTCTACGGCAAGCTGTTTCGCTTTCTCGGCTTGAGACCGATGGACGAATACGCAGGTGCTGCCGGCTGGAGCAACGGCCGCACCCGCTTCTGGATCGGCGACGCCGAGGACAAGAGCCACCGGCACAAGATCGGCCAGGTCGGCTTTCATCATTATGCGTTTCAGCTTAGGAGCCGCGCCGATGTCGACGCGCTCGAAGCCTTTCTGAAACAGAACGATGTCGAGATCGTCGATCCGGCGGACGAATATTACGACGACTATTACGCCGTGTTCTTCCTCGACCCCGACGGACTGAAGCTCGAAGGCATGAAATGGGGCGAACGGACCGAAAAGAAAAAGCGCGCGGCGAAACGCAAAACCGGCGCGCGGAAAGCGAAACAGCGCAAGGCGAAGAAGAAACGCTAAGTTCTCTTCGCGGGATGACGAGAGGCTAGTCGAACCTGCCCTGCGCGACGCGAAGCTGCGCTTCCTCGAGGCTCGAGGCCGTCACCTTCCGCGTCTCGCCGCTGTCTTTATTCCGCAGCGTGAACACGACCGGTACGGCACTCGCAGGCGGCTGGAACGTAATAAGCGATTGCACGAGGAGCGCGAGATAGCGCGCCAGCCGGAACCGCGTCTCGCGCGCAACGATTTCCCAGCCGGGCAACAGCTCTTCGGCCATCAGCGCTCGTAGCCGCGCAGGCCGGAGTCGATCACCCGCACGCCGATCAGCGGGCTGTCGGCGAATTGCGGGCCGCCTGTGCGCTGGAGCGAGATCGGCTTGTCCACGAGCGGCGGCTTGTCGCTGTAATGCGCGATCACGAAAGCGACGCCGAGGCCCGCGATGAACAGCAAATCCATCGGCACGCGCGACCAGTCGCGCTGGCGCGCGGTCTTGCGCCTGGGAAATGGAATGATCCGAACCTTGTCGCGGCTCATCGCGGAGGGCCTCGGGGGCGGCAACCTTCAACGCCACAAATTTACCCCCGCGCCGGGGCGCGCGCAAATCGCCGGTCGAACGGAAAATTTACGCGGGTGCGCTCAGCGGCCGAGCGCGTTTTCCTCGGCTACCAGCGGCACCCGCCGCTCGCCGATTACGCGCACCGCCTCGCTGCGCTCCAGCGTAACGCGGGTGCGGTCGCCCGGCGGCTCCTGCAAGGAGAAAATCAGAACCACCACGGCGATGAACAGTGCCACGGTCAGCACCAGTTCCATCATCCAGTTCGGCGGAAAGCCCTTCGGAAATCGCATGGCGAATTCCTCCCGTACCGGAACGCAGGTACGGCAGCGGCGGTTCCGCCCCGGCGGCGTTATTCGATGGTGCAGCGCACCTGCCCGCGTCCGGTGCGTTTTTCGGCGCGAACGTCCATGCGCAGCGCGAACTGCTCGCCCTTCTTCGGAGGCAGCTTGCCCTCGAAGCGAAGCTCCGCGCTCTCGCCCGCCGAAAGCGGCTGGAACAGATGCAGCCGCAGCACCCCGTCCTTGATTTCGGAGAGCCTGACCTGCTCGGGGAAATATTCGTAAGGGTCCTCGCCGAAGCGCACCAGTACGCGGACCGCCTCGATCTTCTTCGGCGGGTATTCGCTTTCCGCAGTGCCATCGACATAGGCCTCGATCTTCACCGGGCCTTCGGCGCGCAGCGGGAAACAACTTAAAATGAGTTTATCGGCAGCCTGCGCGGGCAACGTTAGCAGTACGGGCGCGAGCACGAGCGCGCGCAATGTCACTCGACGAAGCATTTTACCTTACCGCGCTTGATCTGCGTCGCAGCCTTCTTGCCGGGCGCGGCGACCGGGCCGTGACGCACCTCATAGGTGCCGGACCAGTCGTCCTCGTCTTTCGGGTTCCGTTTCGCATCCACGATCACGAGATAGTCGTGTTCGCCCGCACGCGCGCTGACACGTACCCGGATCACGCCGCCTTCGCCAAAATAACGCTTCACGTCCGATTGCTTGAACGCGATCTTGACGCCGTCGATCTCCAGCTCCGCGCCGAAATTGATGAGGTTGCCGCCCGAGCGCGGCGTCGCACCCTCAACCACGAGCCTAGTCACGTTCGCATCATCGGCCTCGCAAGAAAATCCGGCGGAGGCGAACGCCGGCGCGGCAAGGGCAAGCAAAGCCGCGATTGCAAACGGAATCCGCTTCATCCGCTCAACCTCCCGAGCACTGCACTTTGCCGGATACCTTGGTCTTGCCGGTGATCACGACATAAGTACCCTCGAGTTCGATATCGTCGTCGGGCTTCGGCTTGGCATAGACGCGGACTTCGATCGGACCTTGCGCAGTCTGTTTCGTCAGCACCAGCGCGACGTTCTTGCCCCAGTTGTAGGACTTCACGTCACTCCGCTCGAAGGAGATTTTCGCGCCGGAAGCGAGTTGCAGTTCGCCGCGCAGGCTCGCGAGATACTTGCCGTCGCGGGACGTGATCGCCTCGATCGTGAGTCCGGCGACATTCTTGTCCTGCGCCGAGCAATCGAGATTGGCCGAAGCCGAGGCGGACGCCGTCATCGCCGAAGCCGCCATGAGCGCAAGCAGAAACCGTTTCATCGCCTTCCCCATATCCGGAACGGCGCGCTTATAGACGATCCGCCTGCCGCCGAAAATGACGAAAGCGCGAGCGCGGGCTTTCCCCGCCGGTGCGGCTCGTGCCAGAACGCGGCGTCGATCCGGAGATTCCTTCATGCGCTTTCGCCTGCTCCTGGCCTTTGCCCTCTGCCTGCTCGCCGCCGCGCCGGCAGCCGCACAAGAAGACGGCCACAGGATTTTCAAACGCACGGAAGCGCCGAAGGAAGTCCGCGCGGCGATTACCTGCGACGAGGCCGACGACATCGTCACGCGAGACGCATTCGCCGGCGGCTGGCTGTGGCAATCGAAATGCCCGAGCAACCACGCCAACTTCATCAAGGCGCAGGTATTCTCGCGCGACAAGAACGGCAAGGACGCAAAGCTGATCCGCTTTCCGGTACCGCGCGGCACGCCGCTTGAAGAGATTTCCAACGTGGAGTTTTTCCCGACGACGCGGGAGTTCAATTCCCTGTTCGTCAATCCGGAAGATGAAGCGGTCTGCCGCACCGAGGCACGCTGGATCGCGCACGATCCGCTCAAACCCAAGCTCGTATTCTGGCGCGAGACCAAGGATTGCGACGGCAAGAAAGGCTGGCGCGTTATCGTCGGAAAAAAGAAGTAAGCGCACGCGGCCGGGAGATTTGCATCGACACTTCGCGCGGCAGCCGCTACGCTTTCTTCCGGATGCGGCGGGCATTTCTGGAGTGGCGTCATGAAGAAAACGACGGCTGCCGTTGCGCTCGTATTCGCGGTTTCGTTCGCGGCCTTTTCCGGAGTTGAATCGAATAGCGCACAGGCCGCGTCGAACACGCCGCCGTTCCGCGCGCACGGTATCAATCGTCCGCTGGACTATCGCTTCCCGGTCACGCCGCGAAATTACTCCTACGCCAACCGGCATCACCGTTACGGCTGGCGGCACCCACGCCGCTTCCAGCCGCTGCCCGCGCTGGCGGGCCCGATGGTGATCTATCAGAACGGCGAAATCGGAATCCCGCCGCAGGAAGAATTCACCGGCTCCGTTCCGCAGGTCCACATCCCGGTGCAGCCCGTCGTGCATCGGATCGGCGAGACCGGCGCCTGCGATGTTCAGCAGGTGAACGTGCCCGGCAGCATGGGCCGCACCACGGTCAACATCTGGCGCTGCTGACGCGGAACTCCGGTTCCTTTCGCACATCGCCGTCACAACATCGTCCAGCAATCACCTTGCTTCGTCAGGAACGATGCGCGCAGCCGCCTGTTGGCACCCGTTACGGCCAACAAGGAGAAGCATCATGAATTTTAGAAAGACGGCTATTGCGCTCACCGCGGCCGGCGCGCTGGGCCTCGGCACGTTTGGCGCAACCCAGCCCGCGGCGGCGACACCGGCTTGGGTGATCCCGGCCCTCATCGTAGCCGGCGTTGGCGGCGTTGCGCTCGGTGCCGCTGCCGATAATGCCTACGCCTATGGCCCGCCCGCGCATGCGGGATACGTCACCGTCCGCCCGTCAGGTGCCTGCTGGGTGGAAAACCGCCGTGGCGGCCCCGTCGAAGTCTGCCGCCGCTAAGCGACCGGCGACAAGCATCGGCTCCGGCATCGCCGGAGCCGATTTGCTTACGCGGGAACAGGTACGATGACCTGCGCGTTGCAGCGGATGAAACGGGAGTCTTCCGGATGAAAACCGCCCGCCTTACCGCTGCCGCCGCTCTGCTGCTCGCGCTCACTACCGCCGCGAGCGCGCAACTCGCGGACAAGCGCACGTTCTTTTATGGCTTCTGGAGCAACGACGTATATGTCGCGCAGCGCCGGATCTATCCGCCGGTCTGGAAGACCGGCGATCCGATCCCGGCCCGCTATGTCGTTCCCGATCTCGAATGGAATAGCGACGGCGGCGGCGTGCTGCACGAACGCAACTGGTAAACAAAAACCCCGGCGATCGCTCGCCGGGGTTTCTCTTTGCGATACGGGCGAACTTACTTGCCCGTCCTTACTTACCCATGTTGTTTTTGATCGCGCCGACGATCGCGGTCAGGATCGCGCCGGCGGCACCGCCACCGACGGCCTGCCCGACAATGCTGCCGATGTCAGGCGTTGCGGCGGTTGCCTGCAATGCCGGGATCAGCGCCTGCAAAATTTGCCCGCCGATACCGCCGCCGACCGCGCCGATGATGATGTTGCCGAGCGGCCCGGCGGAAAGATTCTTCAGCGTGTTGCCGAGCGCCGTGCCCGCCAGCGCGCCGGCAATGACCTGAACGATGAGATTGATGATGGTTGGTGACATGGATCGCCTCCCTGCCCCGCGTCACAGGAGAAGGACCTGCCGCTCCGCGGAGCGAAAACGGCATGCCGGGAAAAATCCGCCGCTCTTATAGAGCGGCGGATCGGAAAACTTACTTCTTGAACGCGCCGGTGATCGTGTCCCAGATGCTGCGCGCAGCCTTGGTGCCGGCGTCGATGATCGAACTGGCGATGACGGATGCGTTCATCACGCTGCCGAAGGTCTTGGTCTTGGCGAGCGTGGTCGGCCCGGCAATGCCGTCTTCGGTCAGACCGTTCTTCTTCTGGAACGCCTTGACCGCGTTGGCGGTGCCGGCGCCATAGACGCCGTCGGCGGTGATGCCGAGCTCGGTCTGCAATTTCTTCACGGTCTCGCCGCGCGAGCCGACCGTCAGATAGACGAGCTCGGGCAGACCCATGTGGGTGAAAGTGTCCGGACCCGCGATGCCATCGACGTCGATCTTTTCCTTCGCCTGATATTCGCGGAGCGCTTTTTCGGTACCCGGACCGAACACGCCGTCGGCTTCAACGCCGAGTTTCTTCTGCAACAATTTTACCGGCTCGCCGGCCATACCCTTACCGAGAATCGTCATACGCACGCCTCCTGCATTGAAAAGCAAAACCCTTGGAGGCGTATGATACCACTTTCGCGCCGAAAGCAATCATCCGGCGCGACGCGTTTTATACTTATGGGAACGCGAAATTGAAAAAATTTTTCGCGAAAATCAGCGCGCGGATGCGGCTTCCATAAATCCGAAGCGGCGCGCGGCGAGAAATGCCGCGATGCCGAATGCGGAATAGAACAGTGTTACTGTCAGGTACATCGGGAAGTAATGCGACACGCGCGTGACGTATTCCGCAAGACCGAGCGAATAAAAGTCGCTGCCGAGGAAATAGCCAAGATTGGAAACGATAAAGAAAACAGCAGTGCCCGCGCAAACCAGCGCAGCGAACTTCACCGCGCCAACCGGATCGATTGTTTGCTGCGGACGCAGCGCGCGGCCGGCAAGCCACAGCGCGCCATAGGCGGGCGCGAGCAGCGCATAGCCCGACGACATGCAGGCGTCGGCGACCTTGAGGAAACCGATCGCAACGCCGTCGAGGATCACCGCCTCGGCAAGGAACGCAACAATCCACAGCGGCGAGCCGAGCATCACGCCCGCGAGGAAGAACACGCCCGTGGACGCGTCCGGAGCGACCGACCCGATGCCGAAGTGATGGATGCGGGTGACGGCCATGAGGATGGCGAGCGCGATGCCCGCGATCCATTCGGCCCTGGATTTGAGGACGAACATTGAGTGCTCCGGGAGGGGTCGATTTCGGGGCAAGCTAGTGCGGGCCTAGGAACGAAGCAAGTGCAGCATTTTCGTAGCGAGTGTGCTCTTTCCGCGCTTGACCGGTCCCCGGGGTCAAGTAATCGTGCCCGGAAATCGGGAATATTCGCATGCGCAGCCTCAAATCGATCGCCATTCTTCTTCTCGCCGGTTCCACGCTGCTCGCGCAGCCGGCCGCCGCCGCAAGCTGGCTGGAGATGAATTTCGGCCTGCTGCGCGGCCCCGGCTACGACGGCAATGTCCCGACCTGCGACTGGGGCCTCGGCACCATCTCGTCGCGTTTCAGCCAAAAGGAAAGCCGCTTCTGGGCGTCCGACGCGGTGATCGACGACTACGCCGACGTGCGCGAAGTGGCTTATCGCCCGTGGGGCGACAAGGTGATCCCGCGCCGCTACTGCGAGGCCAAAGCGCTGGTTTCGAGCGCCTCTTACGGAAAACAGGTCTGGACCAAGGTCTATTACTCGATCGGGGAAGACACCGGCTTTGCCGGCTTCACCTGGGGCGTGAACTGGTGCGTGGTCGGCGCGGATCGCAACCTCGCTTACGCGCCGGACTGCAAACAGGCGAGACCGTAGTCATGCGCCGCGCGGCGCTCGCGCTGGCATTTCTTCTCACCGCTCTTCTTCCCGCCAACGCGCAGCGTTACGGCGAGCCGGGCCAGTTCGACTTCTATGTGCTTTCACTTTCTTGGTCGCCATCGTACTGCGAGACTGCGGGCAACCGCGCCGATCCCGCGCAGTGCCGCCGCGGCAAGCCGCTGAGCTTCGTCATTCACGGACTCTGGCCGCAACACGACCGCGGCTTTCCGCAGGACTGCTCCTACAATCCCCCGCGCGTCTCCGACCGTACCATCAATTCCATGCTCGACATCATGCCGAGCCGCCGCCTCATCATCTACGAGTGGCGCAAACACGGCACCTGCTCCGGGCTTTCGCCGGAGGACTATTTCGCGCTGGTGCGCCGCGCTTTCGAGCGCGTAAAAATCCCGGCGCAGTTTGAACAAACCCATCAGTGGCAGACGGTTTCGCCGCCGGAGATCGAAAACGCCTTTCGCGTCGCCAATCCGAAACTCGAAGGCGACATGATCGCGGTCACCTGCGACCGGCGGCATCTGCGCGAAGTGCGGATCTGCATGAGCAAGGACCTCGAATTCCGCGCCTGTCCGCAGGTCGACCGTCAGGCCTGCCGCAATCCGAAAATCGCGCTGCCGCCGGTGCGCGGCTGACCAAGCTCACTTAAGATCCGGCGATGAACTACCGGCACGGCTATCACGCCGGAAATTTCGCCGACGTTTTCAAGCACGCCGTGCTCGCACGCGTGCTTACGCTCATGGGCGCGAAGGAAGCGCCCTATCGTGCGATCGACACCCACGCAGGCGCAGGCCGCTACGCGCTCGACTCGCAACAGGCGCTCGCGACGGGCGAATTCAATGAAGGCATCCGCCGACTGCTCGGCAATCTTCCGCGCGGCGAGGCGCTCGAACTCCTGAAGCCTTATCTCGATGCCGTCGAAAAATACGCGCCTGCTTATCCGGGGTCGCCGTTGCTGATGCAGGCGCTGGCCCGCCCGCAGGACGCGCTCGTGTTCTGCGAACTGCATCCGGAGGAACGCGCCAAGCTCGAGAAAGCCGTCGGCCGCGACCGCCGCGCGAAGTGCATGGCGCTCGACGGCTGGACCGCTTTGAAATCGCTGCTGCCGCCAAAGGAGCGGCGCGGCGTGATCCTGATCGACCCGCCCTACGAGGACCCCGCAGAATTCCGGCGCGCAGCCGAAGGCATCGAGGAGGCCAGGCGCCGCTTCGCCACCGGGGTCTATATCCTCTGGTATCCGGTAAAGAACCGGCACGATACCGACGCCGCGATCCGCCGCGTCCAGCGCGCGTCACCAAAACCTTCCCTTCGGCTCGAACTCGAGATTGCAAAACCGGTCGCCGACGGCCCGCTCACCGCCACGGGCCTGCTGATCCTGAACCCGCCGTGGAAGCTGAAAGAAGAGTGTGAGGTGATGCTGCCCGCCCTGCAGCACGCGCTCGGCGCTGCGGTTCGCGGCGCGGTACGGATCAGCGAAACCGGATAGCTGCTGCTTTTCAAGGCAGAGGGTTTCGCCTACGCTTTCGGCCGGGAAGAGAGAGCCGCGAATAAGCGGCCGCAAATAGCAGGGGAGAAGAAATATGCCGACTGTCGGCACCGTGAAGTTTTTCAACAGCGAAAAGGGCTATGGCTTCATCAAGCCCGATGACGGCGGGCGCGACGTTTTCGTCCACGTTTCGGCGGTAACGAGCTCCGGGCTCGGCACATTGAATGAAGGGCAACGCGTCTCGTTCGAGATCGAGCCGGACAAGCGCGGCAAGGGGCCAAAAGCGGTAAATCTTCAGAACGCCAGTTGATCGGACCGGAACTGCGTACGATAAGTACGAATGCTTATCTTACGCAGTTCTCCGCCCTCTCCGTTCGGGCGCAAAATCAAGATCGCGGCGGCCCTGCTCGGTTTGAGCGACCGCATCAAGATCGAAGTCACCGACACCAACGACCCGTCGGATACGATCCGCAAGCAGAACCCGCTCGGGAAAATCCCCGCGCTGATTCTGGAGGACGGCTCTGTGCTGTTCGATTCTCCGGTTATCCTGGAATATCTCGACAGCCTCGCCGGCGGCGGAAAGATCATTCCGCGCGAGGGCAAGGCGCGCTGGGACACGTTGCGTCTGCATGCGACCGCCGACGGCGTCATGGATGCGGCTCTCCTCCAGGTTTACGAAAAACGTTTCCGCCCCGAGGAGCATTGGGTCGCGAAGTGGACCGACTATCAGGCGGAGAAAGTTGCGCGCGCACTCGGCGTGCTGGAAGCGAGCCCACCGTCCCTGCCCGCGACGCCCGACATCGGTCACATCGCACTCGCTTGCGCGCTCGGTTATCTCGATCTGCGCTTCGAGGGAAAATGGCGCGCGAATTATCCGAAGCTCGTCGCATGGCTCGATGATTTCGCGGCCAAAGTCCCGGCCTTCGAAAAAACCAAAGCGCACTGAGACCCGCGCACAAAAATAAAAAACCCCGGACCGAAGTCCGGGGTTTTTCTTATCTTGAATTCGGTTCGGCTTAGTAGCCGAAGCGATAGTTCAGGCCGACCTTGACGGTCGAGGCGTCGGTGTTGCCGAGCGTCGTGGTGTTGTCGAAGTTGTAGTACATGTACTCAACCTTCGCCGACCAAGCCGGAGCGAACGCCCATTCGATACCAGCACCAAGCGCATAGCCGGTGTCGGTGTCGTGGAAGCCGGCAACCGCGCTGCGGTTCCAAGCAAGACCGCCCGTGCCGTACAGCATCGTGCGATCCCAGGTGTAGCCGACGCGAGCGCGCAGCGTACCGAGGTAGTCGATGTGCGCCGGGAAGGCGTTGTTCATGTCGGTACCGCTGATGTCAGCTTCGACGCCGAACACCCAGTTGCGGCTGAGCTGCCAGTTGTAGCCGGTCTGCAGACCGCCGAGGAAGCCATCGACGTTGCCGAGAGCGGTGTCGCTCCAGCCATAACCGACGTGACCACCGAAGTAGAAACCGGTCCAGTTGAACACCGGCGCCGGAGCGGCCTTGTAGACCGGGCCGCGGACCGGCATGTCAGCGGCGGAAGCGGGAGCCGCAGCGAGCAGCGCAGCAAGCGCGACGCCGGAGAGCAGGATCTTCTTCATTTTGACCATCCTTGATTCACAGACTTAGAAAACAACGCCCCCACCAAGGAGGCCAGTTGGTCGCTTAAGTTCGCGTCGGTTTAACGCCAAGCCCGCCGAAAAACTATGCCTTTTCAGCAACACCGCACCGAAAAGGCGGTACCAGAATATGGCGGAAACCGGACACGAATTCGTCGATTAAGTGGACCATCACGAAAACGCTGCGTCTTGCGACGGGTTCCAATACGCGACGTTTATTTCAAAAGTTCCATTTCGTTTGTTTGCTTTGAATCAAATTTAGAAACGATAGTTCACACCGGCACGCAGCAGACTCGAACTGAAGCCCACGCCCACCGGACCGCCAATGGTCTGGTAAGTCCGGCTGCCGAAATCCGTATAGAGATATTCGAGCCGCGCACTGATATTCGGTGCGATCATGCCTTCTATGCCGAAACCGAGTGCGTAGCCGTAATGAGTCTGATCGTTCGACAGCCCGGCGACGCGCAGATCACCGCCCGCATAAGCGAAGCCACCGGTTGCGTAGAGCAGCACGCGATCGAACGCGTAGCCCAGGCGGCCGCGCAGTGTGCCGATGTAATCGGCCGAGAAAAATCCGCTGGTAGTCCCGCCGTCGATACCGGTGATCGTTATGTCGGTTTCGGCGCCGAAAGTCAGACCGCTTACGAGCTGATAGTTGTAGCCGATCTGGCCGCCGATCGCGTAACCGGAGATATCCGAACGGTTGGCGTCGCCCCAGCCCCAACCCGTGTTCAGGCCGGCATAGAAGCCAGTCCAGTTGAACAAGTTCTGATAAACCTGGGGGGAATTGTTGTAGCGCGGCAGGTCGCCCGCGTAAGCGGGTGCCGCGACGAACAATGCCGCTGCCAGGATTACTTTCTTCACGACCGGCCTCCTCCGCGGTGAGCGGAATAAAATGCTTTCCGGAGAACGATAAAGTTTTAAGAAAATTGAGTGGTTAACCGCCGTTAGGAAGCGCGGGCTTCTTCGCTCACGTACCTAACAAAGGGTAAAAATCGGCCCTCTTGCGGTAGTCCCCGGACCGAAACGTGATCCTTTTCCGCCGGGCCGGAGGCGAAAGTTCCCGCGCTGGCCGGATGCGCCTCGAAACCCTATTTTGCCGCCATGCCCCGCGAAAAAGCCGCACCGGACGAAGAACTCGAGCGCAAGATCGAGGAAGAAGAAGGTCTGATCGGCGCCGCGCCGGATGAAGCCGAGGACGACGATCCGGCGCCCATTATCGAAACCTCGCCCGAGGACGACAGCGAGCCGGAAATTGGACCGCTGCAAAAAGGCCGCGAAGCAATCCAGCGCTTTGCCAAGCTCGCGCCCGAAGCGCCCGGCGTGTACCGGATGATCGACGCGCAAGGCACCGTGCTCTACGTCGGCAAGGCGAAGAATATCCGCAAGCGCGTCACTTCTTATACGCGGCCCGACGGACACACGAACCGCATCGCGCGCATGATCGCGGCGACTGTCACGATGGAATTCGTGACCACGAGCACGGAGCCCGAAGCGCTGCTGCTCGAAGCGAACCTCATCAAGCGGTTTCGTCCCTTCTACAATGTACTGCTACGCGACGATAAGTCGTTTCCTTATATTCTGCTGACTTCCGGCCATCCCGCGCCTGCGATCGCGAAACATCGCGGCGCGCGCAACCGCCCCGGCGATTTCTTCGGCCCTTTTGCTTCCGCGGGCTCGGTGAACCGCACGATTACCGCGCTCGAGCGCGCGTTCTTCCTGCGCTCCTGTTCGGACTCCGTTTATGAAAGCCGCACGCGGCCCTGCCTTCTGTTTCAGATCAAGCGCTGCTCCGCGCCCTGCACCGGCGAGATCGCACTCGACGATTACAACCGGCTGGTCGGTCAGGCGCGCGACTTTCTTTGCGGCAAGAGCACCGCGATCAAAGACACGCTGCTCGCGGAAATGCAGACGGCTTCCGAAGCGCAAGATTACGAGAAGGCCGCCGTCATCCGCGACCGCATGGCCGCGCTTTCGTTGATCCAGTCGCAGCACGGCGTGCATCCGCGCAATGTCGAGGAAGCGGACGTCTTCGCGATTTTCCAGCAGGGCGGAATCAGTTGCATCCAGAGCTTCTTCATCCGCAATCACCAGAACTGGGGCAATCGCGCGCATTTTCCGCGCGCCGACAAATCGCTCGAAGCCGGTGAAGTGCTCGGCTCGTTCCTCGCACAGTTCTACGACGGCAAGCCGGTACCGCGCGCGATCATCCTCTCGCACGACGTGCCGGACCAGAATGTCCTTGCCGAAGCGCTCTCGACGCGGGCCGACCGCAAGGTCGAAATCGTGGTGCCGAAGCGCGGCGAAAAGTACGAGTTGATCGATCATGCGATCCGCAACGCGCGCGAGGCGATCGAGCGGCAGCTTGCGGAATCGTCTTCACAGCTACGCCTGCTGAAAAGTCTCGGCGAGCTACTGCAGCTTCCGCATCCACCGAAACGGATCGAAGTCTACGACAACAGCCATATCATGGGCACGAACGCCGTCGGTGCGATGATCGTCGCCGGACCGGAAGGCTTCGCCAAAAACCAGTATCGCAAGTTCAACATCAAGTCGCCGGAGACCAAAGCCGGCGACGACACCGGCATGATGCGCGAGGTACTCAAACGCCGCTTCAAGCGGCTGGTGGAAGAAAATCCGCGCACGCATCGCGATCCGGTGGCGGAGACCGCGGGTGACACACCTTGGCCCGATCTCGTGATCGTGGACGGCGGCCTGCCGCAACTCACCGCCGCGCGCGAAACGATGGAAGAAGTCGGCATCGGCGACGTTCCGCTGCTCGCCGTCGCGAAGGGGCTCGAACGCGAATCCGGGCGCGAGCTTTTTCATATCCGGGGCCGTGAGCCGTTCCGCCTGCCGCCGCGCGATCCCGTACTCTATTTCGTCGAGCGGCTGCGCGATGAGGCGCACCGCTTCGCGATCGGCTCGCACCGCACGCGCCGGAGCAAGGACATCGGCACCACCGGCTTGCAGGAAATCCCGGGCGTCGGCCCGTCGCGCAAGCGCGCGCTTCTGCATCACTTCGGAACCCTGAAGGCGATCGAGCAGGCATCGCTTTCCGACCTCGAAACCGTGCCCGGCATCGACGCGCGGCTCGCCAAAGCGGTCTATGATTACTTCCATGCAGGCGGCTGAACGCAGCTTCGCGCGATGCCGCATTGACGCCACCGGACGAGAGTGGCTTGCTTGCCCGGAACGGAAAAACGGATGAATCGGACGACGCCAACCGCCGCACCTGTCACGCCCACCAAGGGCGCTTCGGCGTGGAGTTTCGCGAATATCCTGACTTACGGGCGCATCGCCGCGGTGCCTGCAGTCGCAGCCTGCCTGTTCGGCATTGCCGTTCTCGACGGCGGTTTGTGGCTGCGCTGGGTGGCGCTCGCGATCTACGTCATCGCCGCGATCACCGATTATCTCGACGGCTGGGTTGCGCGCGCCTACGGCCAATTCTCGAAACTCGGCCGCATGCTCGATCCGATCGCGGACAAACTGCTGGTTTCGTCCTGTCTGCTGATGCTCGCTGCCGACGGCACCATCCGCGGCTGGGCGTTGTGGGCTGCGATCATCATTCTCTGCCGCGAAATTCTGGTCTCCGGCCTGCGCGAGTATCTCGCCGAATTGCGCGTGAGCGTTCCGGTCACCAATCTCGCCAAGTGGAAGACCATGATGCAACTCGTCGCCATCGGCTTCCTGATCGCGGGCGATGCCGGCGACCGTGTGCTGCCTTACACTTCGCTGATCGGCGCGACCCTGCTCTGGATTTCCGCGTTGCTCACGCTTTACACCGGCTACGATTATTTCCGTGCCGGCTCCAAGCATCTCGTTGAGTAAAATGAAAATCGTCTATTTCGCCTGGCTGCGCGAGCGGCTGAACAAGACCGAGGAGGATGTCGAAATCCCCGCCTCGGTGCAGACGATTGGCGACCTGATGCAATGGCTGAAGTCGCGCGGCGAGGAATACGAATATGCCTTCGACAATCCGAAGGTAATCCGCGCCGCGATCGATAAGACCCATGTGCAGCCCGGCGCGAAAATCGCGGGCGCGAGCGAGATCGCGTTCTTCCCGCCGATGACGGGCGGCTGATCCGATGAGCGGCGAAACCGTCCGCATCACGCTCGAACCCATCGAGACCGACAAAGAGTCGAAGGCTGCCGCGGCATCTGCCGGCAATGCCGGCGCGCTCGTGACTTTCTCCGGCATCTGCCGCGCCGACGAAAAAGGCGAGGAAATCTCCGCACTGTTTCTCGAGCATTATCCGGGCATGGCTGAGCAGGAGATTTCCGCGCATGTCGAAGAGGCCAAGCGTCGCTGGCCGCTGCTTGCCGCGCGCGTGGTGCATCGGGTCGGCCGCATCGAACCCGGCGAAACCATCGTCTTCGTCGCCACCGCATCGGCGCATCGCGAAACCGCTTTTCAGGCCGCCGAGTTCATCATGGATTATCTGAAGTCCTCCGCACCGTTCTGGAAACGCACCGAAGGCGGCAAGCGCGAAGCCTGGGTCGAAGCGAATGAGAAGGACGAACGAGCGCTCGATCGCTGGAAATAAAAACGCGGCGGAGTGACCCGCCGCGTTAATCAATTCAATCGCGAAATTCTTACGCCGCCTTCTGCTTCGGCTGCACCGCGGCGGTGTAGTCGTCCATCAGCGTCTGCGTGATCTTGGACGGCGTGAACTTCCACTGGCCGATTTCGGAAACCGGCGTCACTTCCGCCGCCGTGCCGGTGATGAAGCACTCGCTGAAGCCCGCGAGCTCTTCCGGCTTGATGTGCCGCTCGATCACTTCATAGCCGCGCTGCTTCGCGAGGCCGACCACCGTGCGGCGCGTGATGCCGTCGAGAAAACAATCCGGCGTCGGCGTGTGCAGCTTGCCGTCCTGCACGAAGAACATGTTCGCGCCGGTGCACTCCGCGACGAAACCGCGATAGTCGTACATCATCGCGTCTGCATAGCCCTTACGCTCGGCTTTGTGCTTCGAAATCGTGCAGATCATGTAGAGGCCCGCGGCCTTCGCCTTGCACGGGATCGTCGCCGGATCGGGGCGGCGATAATCTGCGACATCCAGGCGGATGCCCTTCATCTTCTCCGCCGGATCGAAATAGCTCGGCCATTCCCAGGTCGCGATCGCGAGATGGATTTTGTTGTGCTGTGCCGAAACGCCCATCATCTCCGAGCCGCGCCATGCGACCGGGCGCACATAGGCGTCCTTCTGGCCGTTGGTTTTCAGCACCAGCGCCTTGGCTTCGTCGATTTCCGCGACCGAGTACGGGATTTCGAAGTCGAGCAGTTCGCCCGACTTCCTGAGCCGCTCGCTATGCTCGGTGCTCTTGAAGATTTCGCCGCCGTAGGCGCGCTCGCCTTCGAACACGCAGCTCGCGTAATGCAGGCCATGCGACAGGACGTGAAGGTTCGCGCTTTCCCACGGCACCAGTTGGCCGTCGTACCAGATTTTTCCTGGACGTTTGTCGAAAGGTTCACCGGCCATGGCGTTGCTCCTCACTCGCGAGCCGCTCTCGGCTCTCTTTCCGGGTTTTGCCTCACCAGCCAACACCCGTTATGTTTGCGGCCAATGAGAGCGGTTCTGTCTGCTTCGCGCAATGATCGTAACGCGGCCACCGGCCCTTTTGGTACGATCCTTTCGCGAAAGCGGCACTCTCGGTAACAATCAGACGAAAATAAGTCAATATGGCTGACGTAAACGTCTCAGCGCTATCCGTTAGCCCCAAGGCCGGGGCAAAAAACGATGATTCTCAAGGCGATGAAGGCATCCCGGCAGTCGAGCTGATCGAACTGCTCTTTTTTGCATACCGGGATTTCGTGGGCGACGCCGACGAACATCTCGAACGGCTCGGCTTCGGCCGCGCCCATCACCGGGTCGTTCATTTCGTCAGCCGCCATCCCGGCATGCGGGTCGCCGATCTGCTCGCGGTGCTGAAGATCACCAAGCAGAGCCTGGGCCGCGTGCTGCGCGAACTCGTCGATAACGGCTACGTGCTGCAACGGGCCGGCGACAGCGACCGCCGCGAGCGCCTGCTTTACGTGACACCGAAGGGCGAGGAACTCGCACGCCAACTGGTCGCGCTCCAGACCCGCCGCTTCGCCCGCGCCTTCAACGAATGCGGACCCGGCGCGCGTCTCGAAGCGCGCAAATTCCTGGCGTCGATGATCGACTCGGAATCGCGCGAGGAAGTCGAAGGTCTGATCGCGCGCGCGAACGCGAAGAAGAAATGAGCACGGCCATGAACAAGCCGCTCAAAACGCCGTCCGACGACGCGCCGCATCTCCTGGTGGTTGATGACGACCAGCGCATCCGCGAACTGCTTTCGCGTTATCTGACCGATCACGCCTATCGCGTCACCACGGCCTCCGACGCTGCAGACGCGCGCGTGAAGCTCAGCGGCATGGCTTTCGACATGCTGGTGCTCGACGTGATGATGCCCGGAGAAACCGGGCTCGAGCTTGCGAAATCTATTCGCGAAAATTCCGACGTGCCGATCCTGATGCTGACCGCGCGCGCGGAAACCTCCGACCGCATCGCGGGGCTGGAGGCTGGCGTCGACGATTATTTGCCGAAACCGTTCGACCCGCGCGAATTGCTCCTGCGCATCAACAGCGTGCTGCGCCGCGCGGCGACGCCCGCCGTGCCCGCGGTCGAAAGCGTGCGCTTCGGCGATTTCGAATTTCATCTCGAACGCGGCGATCTGACGAAGAATGGCGAGCCCGTGCGCATCACCGACCGCGAATGCGACATGCTTCGCGTGCTCTCGCAGCGCGCGGGCGAAACCGTGCCGCGGCAGGATCTGGTCGCGCCCGGCGGCGACGCTTCCGACCGCGCGGTCGATGTGCAGATCAATCGCCTGCGCCGCAAGATCGAGAAGGACCCCGCCGATCCCGTCTATCTGCGTACCGTGCGCGGCGTGGGCTACCGGCTGCTGGTAACTCCGTGACCTCGATCGACACCGGCCTTCGCGGAATCAAGTCGGTTTTCGGCCGGATCGGCGGCGCCTATGGCCGCTTCGGCACCTTCATGAACGCGCGTCTACCGAAAGGTCTTTACGCGCGCACGCTGCTCATTCTTCTAATTCCGATTGTATTGCTGCAATCGGTGCTGACCTTCGTGTTTCTCGAGCGGCACTGGAATCTCGTGACGCAGCGTCTCTCTGCGGCGGTCTCGCGCGACATTGCGTCGCTGATCGACGTCTATGAAAAGTATCCGCAGGACAAGGACGCCGCACTCCTGCGCAAGATCGCCAATGACCGGCTGAACCTCACTGTCGAGCTCTTGCCCGACGCAGATTTGCCCCCGCCGGGACCGAAGCCTTTCTTCTCGCCGCTCGACGGCGCGCTCTCGCGCGAGATCGGCACGCTTATCCAGCGGCCGTTCTGGATCGACACCGTCGGCAACTCCAACGTCATCGAAATCCGCATCAAGCTCGAGAAGAACATCTTTCGCGTGTTCGCACCGCGCAGCTACGCCTACGCCTCGAACTCGCACATTTTCATTATCTGGATGTTCGGCACCTCGCTGGTGCTGATCGCGATTTCGATTCTGTTCCTGCGCAACCAGATCAAGCCGATCCAGCAACTTGCCGAAGCCGCGGAAGCCTTCGGCAAGGGCCGCGAAGTCGCGAACTTCCGCCCGCGCGGCGCGACCGAAGTGCGGCGCGCGGCGGCGGCCTTCCTCGAAATGAAGCGCCGCATAGAGCGCCAGATCGAGCAGCGCACCACCATGCTCGCCGGCGTCTCGCACGACATGCGCACGGTGCTGACCCGCTTCAAGCTCGAGCTCGCACTGTTGCCCGAAGGTCCGGAAGCGGAAGCCATGCGCCGCGACGTGGACGAACTGAACACCATGCTTGAGGCATATCTTTCGTTCGCGCGTGGCGAATCCGGCGAAGGACCGGGCATGCTCGATGCCGCCGAGATGTTGAAAGATCTCGCCGCCGACGCCGAGCGCCAAGGGCGCAAGGTGACGGCAAGCTTCGCCGGTCCGCCGATCGTGCAGGCGCGGAAGGAAGCGTTGCGCCGCTGCGTCGCCAATCTGGTCGCGAACGCGATCCGCTACGGCAAGAACATCGCACTCACCGGAAAGCGCGAGCCGCGCTGGCTGGAAATTTCCGTCGAAGATGATGGCCCCGGCATTCCCGCCGACCGCCGCGAGGAAGTCTTCCGGCCATTTCTGCGGTTGGACGCCTCGCGCAATCAGGATCAGGGAAACAGCGGCCTCGGGCTTTCGATCGCGCGCGACATCGCGATCGCGCATGGCGGCGATATTTTTCTTTCCGATAGCCCGATGGGCGGATTACGCGCGACGGTGCGGATACCGGCCTAAAACAGCCGCGCGCCGTTCGGCACGGCATGATCCGGCGAGAACAGCACCACCGCGCCCTCGTCATCGGGAAAACCGAGCGTCAGCACTTCCGACATCAGCGGCCCGATCTGGCGCGGCGGAAAATTCACCACCGCCGCAACGCGCTTACCGGGAAGCTGTTCGGGCTTGTAGTATTTCGTGATCTGCGCGGACGATTTCTTGATTCCGATTGCCGGGCCGAAGTCGATCATCATCTTGATCGCGGGCTTCTTCGCTTCCGGAAACGGCTCCGCCGAAACGATGGTGCCCACGCGCACATCCACTTTCATGAAGTCGTCGAACGAAATCCTGGGCGCAGGCGCAGCGCTGTTCATTCTTACCCCCGGTTAAATTCTTCAAACCGCGAGCGGCGCGTTCGGATCTTCCGGAAACGCTTCGTCGCGGCGCGACGCGCGCCGGCGCGGCGGACAGCGCGGCACGAAGCGGCACATCTCGCGCGCAAAACCCGCAAGCCGCTCCGCGCTCGCAAGCTGGCGGTCGAGTGCCGCCATGGTGCGCGCAAGACCGGGGTCCTCGTCGTCGAGCCAGGTCTGAGTTGCGCGGGCGAAGAAACCAGCCAGCGCCTGTGCGCGCATGCCTCCGATCACGCCGGACGAGCCGACGCCCGCCGAAGACAACATCCATTGCTGCGAGCGTACCGCAAGCTTGTTCAAGCCCATCGCAAGCTGCGGATTGGTGCGCGCCGAACGGTAGAGTGAGCGGATCGCCTCGCGATAGGGCGACAGCGCCTCGAAGCGGCGCATCAGAACCTCGAACAGACGATCGCGCGCGGACTGTTCCGGCATTTCCGGATCGAGCGTCAATTGCTCGCCGCCGGACAAAACCTTCTTGTCGGTCTCGCGCATGAAGGCCGCGACCATGTCGAAAGTCGAGCCGAATTCGCCGCGCAGATCGGCTAGCGAGACATTCGCGAGTTTTGCGACTTCGGAAAGCTCGATGCGCTCGAAACGCTTTTCGGCAAGCAGCGTCAGAAATGCGCCGAGGATTTTTTCGCGGGCCTGTGCGTCAGCCATTTGAGGAGTCCTCCAAAGTCTGAAAACGCCGGAAATGCGTGAGGGTTCAGCTTAGGAACTTCGTATGGCGATGGGAAGGCGTGCTCCGGGACGACGAAGAAGCCTACCCCGCCAATTCCCTGCCGCGTTTGGTTGCGGCCGCCACCGCCTCTTCGAGCAATTTCTCGAAGCCCGCCTCGCCCATTAAAATTTTAAGTGCTGCCGCCGTGGTGCCGTTCGGCGAGGTGACATTCTCGCGCAGCGTCGCAGCCGGAAGCTCCGAGCGATGCAGCAGCTCGCCCGCGCCCGCGACGGTTTCGCGCGCGAGCTTTGCCGCTAGCTCCTTCGACAGTCCCGCCTTCTCGCCCGCACGCGCGAGCGTTTCCGCGAGCAGAAACACATAAGCCGGGCCGGAGCCGGAAACGGCGGTCGCCGCATCCATCAGGTTCTCGTCGTCGATCCATTCCACCGGCCCGGTCGAACGCAACAGCGCGTCGGTCAGCGCACGCGCTTTCGCATCGGCCCGCTTGTTCGGTACCGCGACCGTAATGCCGCGGCCGATCGCAGCCGGCGTATTCGGAATCGTGCGGACCACCGCCGACTTCGGGAAGGATTGTTCGAGAAACGAAATCGTGCGCCCCGCCATGATTGAGATCACGGCCGTATCCGCGCCCGCGAACTGCGAAAGCTCGGGCAGCACATCCGGCGCAACCTGCGGCTTCACCGCAAGAATGAGCGCGGCGACTTCGCCCGGCGGATCCTGATTGAGCGGGATCTTGTTCGCGGAGAGCAGCGAGAGAATTTCCGGCGGCGGACCGGGATCGCGCACTGCGACCTGAGACGCGGACAGGCCCGCTTTGAGCCAGCCTTCAAGCAGCGCGCCGCCCATCTTGCCCGCGCCCGCGAGCATGACCGAGCCTTTAAGCGCGGAGAGCGCGCTCATGGCCTTACGCCTCGCCGGCGGTCTCGAAGAGAGTGGCGTCCATCGCCTCGCGCGCGTTCTTGCCCGCCCAGATCACGAACTGGAACGCGGGATAGTAACGCTCCGCCGCGCTGACGGCGTTTTCGAGAAGCGCTTCGCATTGCCGGCCGCTTGCCTCCGCTCCGCCGGAGAGTACCAGCCCGTCGCGATACATGACGAGCCCCTCCTCCGACCAGAGATCGAAGTGACCGAGCCAGAGCTGCTCGTTCACCATCGCGAGCAGCCGGTAGATTTCCGCGCGCCGCGCCTCCGGCACCTTGAGGTCGAAGGCGCAGGCCGTGTGCAGCGCCTCGAGCTCGTCCATCCACTGGAATGAGACGTTGTAGTTGGTGTGACGCCCTTTGATGGAAAGCGTGATCTCGGACTCGTTCGAACGCTCGAACGACCAGTCGTTGACCGCAGCCAGCCGCTCGACCAGGTCGACGGGGTTCCCGCCGGGGCCTCTATCGAATTCAGCCAGTGACATTCCGCATCCTTTCCTCGAGGGCCGTGAAGCCCTGCCGCGAATCCTTCAGCGCACTCCGGCCAAGGTGCCGAAGCCGCCCTCCGCTCCCCGTGTGATCTGCCGCCGCAACTCGCTGATTCGCCGAAATGAATCGCAAATCAGTGATGTCAGAAGAATCGAATTCGCCGCTGCCTTCAATGGCAGCAAGGCCACTTCCCACAGCCGCAGGCCGGAATGCCCGCAATTATCCGTGGAGAACTATTCAGGCCGACGGGTTCTGCTGCTTTACCAGCGCTTCGAGTTCGGCGAGGCGGGCGGCGAGCTTCTCGTTCTCGTCGCGGGCTTTTGCGGCCATTTCCTTGACCGCCTCGTGTTCCTCGCGGCTCACGACGTCCATGCCGCGCAGGATGCGCTCGGCCTGCGAGCGGACCATTGTCTCGACCTCGCGGCGCACGCCGCTTGCAACTCCCGCTGCGTCGTTCGCAAGCCGCGCGAACTCGTCGAAAATGCGGTTGGAAGTCTGGGCCATGTCACGCTCCTCGGGCCGCAACTGGCGGCCTCTGCCCTACAATGGGTATTGAGACGCGTCGCCGCAAGGCGGCTTCTTGACTTGGGTTAAGGGAGGGCTGATTCAGGCCGCCAATGCCCTTGCTCGCACTCCCCTTTCCCATGATCGACCCGGTGCTGATTTCGGTCGGCCCCTTTTCGATCCGCTGGTACGCGCTCGCTTATGTCGGAGGGCTGATCGCGGCCTGGTGGCTCGCACGCAGGATCGCCGCCGCCAAGGCTTATTGGGGCGGCGTCTCGCCGATGGTGCCTGAGGATATTGACGACGTGATCGTCTGGGCAGCGCTCGGCGTCGTGCTTGGCGGACGCACCGGCTATGTGCTGTTTTACAACCCGGCTTATTACGCCGCGCATCCGGCAGAGATTTTCGTACTGTGGCACGGCGGTATGTCGTTTCACGGCGGCTTCCTCGGCACCGTGCTGGCGCTGCTCTTGTTCGCCCGCTCGCGCGGCATCCCGATGCTTTCGATGCTCGATGTCGCCGCGGTGGTGACACCGATCGGCCTGTTCCTCGGCCGCATGGCGAATTTCGTGAACAGCGAATTGTGGGGCCGCGTCACCGATGTGCCCTGGGCTTTCGTGTTTCCGAACGGCGGACCGAACCCGCGCCATCCGAGCCAGCTCTATGAAGGCGCGCTCGAAGGCATCGTGCTGTTCGCGATCCTCCTTTTCATGTGGCGCAAGGGCGCGCTGAAATATCCCGGCATGATCGGCGGCATGTTCGTCGGCGGCTACGGCGTCGCGCGCATCGTTTCTGAATTTTTCCGCGAGCCGGACGTGCAGATCGGCTATCTCGCCGGCGGCCTCACCATGGGCATGCTGCTGTCGCTCCCGATGCTCGCGGTCGGCTTCGGCGCGATCTGGATCGCATGGAAGCGCGGTGCCGCGAAATTCAAGGCGCCGAAAAAGCCGAAGCATGAACGCGCTTGAGCGCGAAATCCGCGCCCTGATCGAAACCCAGGGGCCGATTTCCGTCTCACGCTATATGGCGCTCTGCCTCGCCCATCCCGAATATGGCTACTACGTCACGCGCGATCCCTTCGGCGCGGGCGGCGACTTCACCACCGCGCCGGAAATCTCGCAGATGTTCGGCGAACTCATCGGCATCTGGTGCGCGGAGGTTTGGCGGCTGATGGGCGCGCCAGCGCGTATCGTGCTTGTCGAAGCTGGGCCGGGACGCGGTACCTTGATGAAGGACGCGCTGCGCGCGGCGAAAGTCCTGCCGGGCTTTCTCGACGCAGTCGAACTGCACCTAATAGAGACCAGCCCGCTCTTGCAGGAACGCCAGCGCGAAATGCTGCACGGCGTCGTGCCGTCGATTGCGTGGCACGGCGAAGCGAACACTTTGCCCGATGATGCACCGCTGCTCGCGATCGGCAACGAATTCATCGACGCGCTGCCCGTGGATCAATTCGAGAAGAAGGCCGGCCGCTGGCATGAGCGGAAGGTCGGACTCGGCATCGACTTCGCGTTCGGCCTCGACGCGGCACTCCTCCCCGATTTTGAGAAAAGTCTTCCCGACCGGCTCACGCCTGCGCCCGACGGCGCGGTGTTCGAACGCCGCGCACTTGGCCCCGTCACCGGAATCCTCTCGCGCATCGAAAAGAACGGCGGCGCGGCACTCTTTGTCGATTACGGTCACGCCGAGTCCGGATTCGGCGACACGCTGCAGGCAGTGCGCGGTCACGATTACGCCGAACCGCTGGAGACACCGGGCGAAGCCGATCTCACCGCGCAGGTCGACTTCGAGGCGCTCGCCGCTCTCGCGAATAAAAACGTCCGCGCGATCGGGCCAGTCTCGCAGCGCGAATTTCTCGGCCAGCTCGGCATCGAAGCGCGCGCGGATATTCTGCGGCGAAACGCGAAAGACGAAATGCGCGCGGAGATCACGATTTCACTCGAGCGGCTAATCGGTCCCGCGCCCGGCATGGGCGAAATGTTCAAGGCCCTCGCCTTTGCGCACAAGGATTTGCCGCCGCTCCCCGGATTTGACGGCGCGAAAGTGAGCGGCAAGATTTGAAGCATGAAAGTTGAATCGCAAGCGCTCGCAAAACTTCCCGGCATCCGCCACGCTTTCTTCACGCGCGAAGGCGGCGTCTCGGAAGGAATCTATGAGTCGCTGAACGGGGGTATCGGTTCGCAGGACGATTCCGCGAAGGTGTACGAAAACCGCCGCCGCATGGCGGACGTCCTTGGCGCGGAACATCTTCTCACTTGCTACCAGATCCATTCCGCGGATGTTGTCGTCGCGGGCAAGGCCTGGAGCCGCGAAGACGCGGCGCGCGCGGACGGCATCGTCACCCGCACGCCTGCGCTCGCGGTCGGCGCTGCCGCCGCCGATTGCGGTCCGTTGCTCTTTGCCGACAGCGGCGCGCGCATCGTCGCGGCGGCGCACGCCGGCTGGAAAGGTGCGCTCGGCGGCATCGCGGAAGCGACCGTTGCGAAGATGGAAGAGCTCGGCGCAAAGCGCGAGAATATCGTCGCCGCGATCGGACCGCTGATCCGGCAAAAGAGTTACGAGGTCGGGCCGGAATTTGTCGCCCGCTTCGAGGCGGCGGACCCAACCTATGCGCGATTCTTCGCGCCCTCGGCGAATGCCGGACACGCCTTGTTCGATCTCGCGGGACTGATCCGGCTGCGGCTGGAAAGCGCAGGTGTCGGGCAGATCGAGGACCTCGGTCTCGACACTTACTCGGACGAAACGCGCTTCTTTTCCTACCGGCGTACCACGCACCGCAAAGAACCCGATTACGGCCGCCAGATCGCGGCAATCGCGCTCGTGCCCGAATAAGGGGATGGCTTTTGCCCCCGTATTTACAGGGTTGGCCGCGGCGGCTAGTGACTTTTGCGGTTGGGTCTGGCGCTGAATCAGCGCGAATGGGTGGCGTGCATGTCGGGTCGGCAGAGCAGAAATAACGGAACTATCAAGCTCGTCGCCGGCAACTCGAACCGCGCGCTCTCGGAAACCATCGCCTCCTATCTTGAAACGCCGATGACAAAAGCCACCGTGCGGCGCTTCGCCGACATGGAGATCTTCGTCGAGATCGAGGAAAACGTGCGCGGGCAGGATGTCTTCGTCCTGCAATCGACCTCGTTTCCCGCAAACGACCATTTGATGGAATTGCTGATCCTGACCGACGCGCTGCGCCGCTCCTCCGCGCGCCGCATCACCGCGGTCATTCCCTATTTCGGCTACGCGCGGCAGGACCGTAAACCGGGGCCCCGCACGCCAATCTCCGCGAAGCTGGTCGCAAACCTGATTACCCGCGCCGGGGCCGACCGCGTGATGACGGTCGATCTGCACGCCAATCAGATTCAGGGCTTCTTCGATATTCCTGTCGACAACCTATACGCTGCTCCGGTGATGGTGCGCGACGTGAAGGAGCGTTACGAACTGGGCAAAGTCACCGTGGTGTCGCCGGACGTCGGCGGCGTGGCACGCGCCCGCGGCTGGGCAAAGCGCATCGACGCGCCGCTTGCCATCGTCGACAAGCGCCGCGAGCGCCCGAACGAATCCGAAGTGATGAACGTGATCGGCGACGTCGAAGGCCGCGATTGCATTCTGATCGACGACATCGTCGACTCAGGCGGCACGCTGGTGAACGCTGCCGAAGCGCTGCTCGAGAAGGGCGCGACGTCCGTTTCCGCTTACATCACGCATGGCGTGCTTTCTGGCGGCGCGGTCGCACGCGTGACCGCCTCGAAGCTGAAGGAACTTGTGATCACCGACACGATCCAGCCGACTGAAGCCGTGCGCGTCGCGCGCAACATCCGCGTGCTCTCGATTGCCGCTTTGATGGGCGAAGCGATCGGCCGGACTGCCCACGAAGAGAGCGTTTCCAGCCTGTTCGACTGATTGTGACATCGGCAACTGGCGCCCGCGAAAATTCCGGGCAATCCGTTAACGAAATCGTGTTTTCCTGCCATATCGCTTCCATGATTGGAGCGTAGCAGCAAAACCACACATGAAACTGCGGCAGACGTCGCATAGGGAGGCCCCTATGAAACGCGAAATCGCGGCCACAATTTTTTCCATGCTCCTCGCCGGAACCGCCATTGCAGGTCCGATCGAGACGAGCGAGTTGCCTCCGCCGTCGCAAAACGAGACGCCGGACTCCGCACAACTGCGCGGTCTGATCGAGGCAACACAGAACGCGCACAAGCGCGCGCAAAGCCAGACCTCCAGTCACGAAGACTGGGAAGCCTATTCCGCGGACTTCTGGCTGACCGAGATTCCCGAAGGCGGCGACGTTTTGCTTGATGCGCTGGCCCAGCGCATCAAGCGCTATCCGTCTTACGGAGCGATCAGCGATCAGAACCAGAGCATTCCGACTTCGCTGTCGCTCAATCGCGGCAACTGGAAAGCCAATGTCGGCGCGAACGTCACGACCGCGACCGCGCCCGCGACCGTCATTCCGGTCGAGGCTTATGCCGGCAGCATCACCGCCTATGGCGGCACCGGTGCGATCGACGGCCGGCTCGAGTACGACACGAACTCCTGGCAGTTCTACGGCGGCACCAAGAGCGGGCTGGTGGCGAATGCCAACGGTACGCTCGGCCTCAGCAACAATTTCACCGGCGGAACCTATTACAATCTTCCGCAGTCGCTGCTTGGCGGCAAAATCGGTACCGGCCTTGAAGTGAACCCGCTCGCCGACACCAAGACCACGAAACTCGAATACCGGCAGACGTTCGGCAATACCGAGGGATTCGTTTCGGCCGAGCGAACAACCCCTTGGGCGGTCATTCCGAGCCAGGAAATCTCGCCGGTGAACGCCTTGAAGGCGGGCATCAACCGCAAATTCTGAGGGCGCCAGATACCGGTGAAAGCCTCGTTGCGCCTGCCAATTTGAGCCGGTATAAGCCCGCTCGAACCCTACAGGCTTGCGCTGTTGCGTGATGCCGGTGCGCCACCGGACAGGCGATTTTTTGCCGTCCGATCAAAGACTTGACAAGGAATAGAGCCATGGCTGCCGCGAAGGAATTGAAGGCTGTGAAGCGTGCGAACGCTGGCAAGGGCGCTGCCCGTGCCGAGCGCCGCGCCGGCCGCGTGCCCGGAACCGTTTACGGCGAGAACCAGCCGGCTGCATCGATCTCGGTGGATGCCACCGAAATCACGAACCGCATTTATGCCGGCCGTTTCCTGACCACCGTGTTCGACCTCGATCTCGACGGTCAAAAGACCCGCGTGATCCCGCGCGATTTCCAGCTCGACCCGCTCAAGGATCAGCCGATCCATGTCGACTTCCAGCGCCTCGGCAAGGGCGCGGTCATCAAGGTCGCGGTCCCGGTCCACTTCGTGAACCAGGCCGAGTCGCCGGGCATCAAGCGCGGCGGTACGCTGAACGTCGTTCGCCACACCGTCGAGTTCATGGCGCCCGCCGAAAGCATTCCGGAATCGATCACCGCCGATCTCGCCGGCCTTGAGATCAACGACTCGCTGCACATCTCCGCGGTGAAGCTCCCCGAGGGCGTGGTGCCGCTGATCCGCGACCGCGACTTCACGATCGCGACCATCGTGCCGTCTTCGGGCTATCTCGAAGAAATGGCTGCCGCTGCCGCCAAGGCGAAAGCCGACGCCGCCGCTGCGGAAGCCGCCGCTGCTGCCGGCACGCCGCCTGCCGGCGATGCCGCTGCCGCTCCGGCCGCTGGCGCTGCCGCTCCGGCCGCCGCTGCGAAGCCGGAAGGCGGCGACAAGAAGTAACGCGACGCCGCGGGCACTCGCTCCGAGTGCCCGCGCGCCGGTCCCCGCGGAGACCGTTCGATGTTTTTATTCGCGGGACTTGGCAATCCGGGCGAGCAGTATCGCCGCAACCGGCACAACGTCGGCTTCATGGCCGCCGACGCCATCCATTACCGGCATCGTTTTTCGCCCTGGCGCAAGCGCTTCTCGGGGCAGACTGCCGAAGGCGAGATCGCCGGCGAGAAAATCCTGCTGCTGAAACCCGAAACCTACATGAACGAGTCCGGGCTTTCGGTCGGCGCCGCGCAGAAATTCTATAAAATCGCACTCGGCGATGTCGTCGTCTTTCACGACGAGATCGATCTGCCGCCCGCGAAAATGCGTGCCAAGCTCGGTGGCGGCAACGCCGGACAAAACGGACTGAAATCCATCACGCAGCATTGCGGAAACGACTACATGCGCGTCCGCATCGGCGTCGGCCATCCCGGCGACCGCAATCTGGTCTCGCGCTGGGTGCTTTCGGATTTTGCCAGGGCCGAGCAGCCCTGGGTCGAGGCCATGTGCGAAGCGATTTCCGATGCGGCGGAATACCTCGTGCAACGCAAGCTCGAAGACTTCCAGAATCGCGTACACGTCTCGCTCGAAAAGAGCGGCGTCCTCAAAGCCAGCTAACAGCCAAGAACCGGATCATGGGATTTAAGTGCGGAATCGTCGGCCTGCCGAATGTCGGCAAATCGACCCTCTTCAATGCGTTGACGCAGACCGCGGCCGCGCAGGCGGCGAATTACCCGTTCTGCACGATCGAACCGAACGTCGGCGAGGTCGCAGTCCCCGACCCGCGCGTCGAGGCGCTTGCCAAGATCGCAAGCTCTGCCGAGATCGTTCCGACCAAGATCAACTTCGTGGACATCGCCGGGCTCGTCCGCGGCGCGTCGAAAGGCGAAGGCTTGGGCAACCAGTTTCTCGGCCACATCCGCGAAGTGGATGCCATCGTGCATGTGCTGCGCTGCTTCATCGATGAAGATGTGACGCACGTCGAAGGCGGTATCGATCCGTTGCGCGACGCCGAAACGGTCGAAACCGAATTGATGCTCGCCGATCTCGACAGCCTTGAGAAACGCATCGACAACCTGACCAAGAAGGCGCGCGGCCAGGACAAGGAAGCGATCGCGCAACTCGATCTCGTCAAGCGCTCGATCGAAGCGCTTTCCGGCGGCAAGCCTGCCCGCACCATCGAGCGCAAGCACGAAGAGGAAGAAGCCTTCCAGGCGCTCCAACTCATCACGGCGAAGCCCGTACTTTACGTCTGCAACGTCGAGGAAAGCGCGGCGAACACCGGCAACGAACTCTCGAAGAAGGTCGAAGCGAAGGCCAAGTCCGAGAACGCGGTCGCGGTCGCAATTTCCGCGAAGATCGAATCCGAAATCGCGATGCTGCCGATGAGCGACCGCAAGGAATTTCTCGACGCAGCGGGGCTCGAAGAACCCGGCCTCGACCGCCTGATTCGCAAGGGCTACGAACTTCTGGGGCTGATTACTTATTTCACGGTCGGCCCGAAGGAAGCCCGCGCCTGGACCATCGTGAAGGGCACCAAGGCCCCGCAGGCGGCCGGCGTCATCCACACCGATTTCGAAAAGGGCTTCATCCGCGCCGAGACGATTGCATACGCCGACTACGTCGCATGCAAGGGCGAGGCTGGCGCGCGCGACGCCGGCAAGCTACGCCTCGAAGGCAAGGATTACGTGGTGCAGGACGGCGACGTCATGCACTTCCGCTTCGCAAATTAACCCCCGGGTTTTCGATGGACGCAAAGACGGCTCGCATCTGTTTTGAGGATTTCGAGGTCGGCAGCGTCCTCACATACGGCCCGCGTCTCGTCACCCGCGAGGAAATCATCGAATTTGCGGCCGAGTTCGATCCGCAACCGATGCATCTCGATGACGAGGCGGCGAACAAGTCGATCCTGAAAGGTCTTTCCGGCTCGGGCTGGGGCACCTGCGCCATCATGATGCGCATGATCTACGACGGCTTTTTGCATGAATCGAGTTCGCTCGGCGCGCCCGGCGTCGACGAAGTGCGTTGGGTTCGGCCCGTGCGCCCGAACGATGAACTGACGATCCGCGTCACCATTCTGGACAAGCGCGACTCCGGAAGCCGTCCGCAAGTCGGCATCGTGAAATTCAATCTCGAAATGCTGAACGCGAAGAACGAAGCCGTGATGCAGTCGTCTTATTCGGGCTTCTTCGGCAAGCGCAATCCGGGAGCGGCGTGATGGCGTATTTCGAGGACATGAAGGTCGGCGACAAGCGCGTATTCGGCGACTACACCTTCACCGCCGAGAACATCATCAGCTTTGCAAAACGATACGATCCGCAGCCGTTTCACCTGAGCGAAGAAGCCGGGAAGAAATCGCTGTTCGGCGGCCTCTGTGCTTCAGGCTGGCATACGGGCGCGGCCTGCATGCGCAAGATCGTGGACTTCAACAGGGCGCAGTATGAGGCCGCGCTTGCGCGCGGCGAGAAGCCGGTCGCGTCCGGCCCCTCGCCCGGATTCAAGAATCTGAAATGGCTGAAGCCCGTCTATGCCGGCGACACGGTGACTTATTCGAGCGAGATCGTGGACCTGCGCGAATCCGCAAGCCGTCCCGAATGGGGCATCATGTTCGCGAAGATCGTGGGTGTGAACCAGAAGGGCGAGCGCGTGTACGAATTCGACTCGTCCGCTTTCATTCGGCGGCGGCCGAAAGCCGCTTCCTGAAGCGCACTAGCGCGATCACGGCCCACACCGCTTCCACCACGCCGAAGGGCCACGCGCCCTGTAAAAATCCATAAACCGACCCGAGCGCGCAGGCGATCGCGAACGCAAAAATGAACCACGGGCTGCGATCTTCCAGTGCGTAGAACAGTAGCATCGCGCTGACGGCGAACAGACCGAAAAGAGTGAGTGCGTCGAACGGCATTAATGGCCTTCAAAGCTGACCAGCGTCCGCACCGGCACGCCGAGCGCACGCAGCTTTGCCGCCCCGCCGAGCTCCGGCAGATCGACGATGAAACAGGCGGCAAGCACCTCCGCGCCCATGTTGCGAAGTAACTTCACCGCGCCCTCAGCCGTACCACCGGTCGCAATCAGATCGTCGACCAGCACCACGCGCTCGCCTTGGCTTACAGCGTCCTTGTGCATCTCCATTTCGTCAATGCCGTACTCGAGAGAATAAGCGATCCGCACCGTTTCGAACGGCAGCTTGCCCTTCTTGCGGATCGGCACGAAGCCCGCCGAAACCTGATGCGCCACCGCTCCGCCAAGGATGAAGCCTCTCGCCTCGATGCCGGCAACCTTGTCGATCTTCGATCCCGCCCAGGGGTTCACGAGATCGTCCACCGCGCGGCGAAACGCGCGCGCATTGCCCAGAAGCGTTGTGATGTCGCGAAACTGGATACCCGGTTTCGGGTAATCCGGAATAGTGCGGATCGCGGAACGAAGGTCGAGCACATCGGGCGGGTTCATGGAAATCCTTGCACGGTGACAGGCGTCTTGTCGGCGGACGCGAAACGAGAATAGCCTAATTCCCGGCGGCGACGGATTCGCGAACGCCGCCCGCAAATCTTTCAGGAGAGCGCCATGGCCAAGGGCCAGCAGAGACCGCCGAAGGAAAAAAAGAAGCCGAAGGCGGAAACGTCGAAGAAGGGTACTTCTTCCTACAAGCAGGCTTACGGCAAGGGATCCGCGCCGGCGAAGAGCTAGCGGCCCCTTCCCACCGAAAATAAAAAGGCCCCGCATCTCGCGGGGCCTTTTTTGTTTTCCTTTGCGCGCGCTTAGTGCGCGTCCGCCCAGACCTTCTTCTTGGTGAAGTAGGCAAGCCCCGCGAACACGATCAGGAAGATCATGACCTGAAAGCCGATGCGCTTGCGCGCTTCCAGATGCGGCTCGGCGGCCCACATCAGGAACGCGGCGACGTCGCGCGCGTACTGATCGACCGTCTGCGGCGTGCCGTCGGTATATTCGACGCGGTTGTCTTCCAGCGGCGGGCGCATCGCGATGCGGTGGCCGGGGAAATACTTGTTGTAGAACTGCGTCTGCGAGATTTCGAAGCCTTCCGGCGCCTTGGCATAGCCGGTGAGCAGCGCGTGGATGTAATCGACGCCGTTCTCCTGATACTGGCGGACGATGTCGATCAGGAAGCCGGGGAAGCCGACTTCATAGGTGCGCGCTTTCGCGATCACCGAAAAGTCGACCGGCAGTGCGCCGTTATGGGTGGCGCGCGCGGCCTGCTCATTCGGATAGATCAGCGGGAAGTAATCCGACGGACGGCCGGGACGCTGGAACATCTCGCCACGGTCGTTCGGGCCATCATTGATCTGGTACTCGGCCGCGATTGCGCGGACCTGACCTTCGCTGAAACCGAGCGCGCCGCTCTGTCCGAGCGTGCGGAACGCGACCAGCTTCATCGAGTGACAGGACTGGCAGACTTCGCGGTAAACCTTGAAGCCGCGCTGGATCTGCGCCTTGTCGAAATGTCCGAACGGACCAGCGAAGGTCCAGCTCAGCCGCGGCGGCTGCGGCGTCGAATGGGCGTCATCGGCGGCAAACGTCGAGGATGATACGCCGAACGAAATCGCGGAAACGACGCCGAGCGCGAGAAGGGTGTTCTTTTTCATCATTGGCCCCTTAGCGCGAACCTTTGACCCGCGCCGGCGCGAGCGGCTGATTGCCGAGCACCGAGTCCGCGATCGACGCCGGCACCGGCGCCGGCTTCTCGTAGTAGGAGAGCAGCGGCAGGATCACGAGGAAGTGGATGAAGTAGTACGCCGTGAGAATGCGCGACGCGATGACGTAGGCGCCTTCCGCGGGCTTCGAGCCGAGCCAGCCGAGACCGATACAGACGATCACGAAGACCCAGAAGAACTGCTTGAACAGCGGGCGGTAGCGCGCCGAGCGGGTCTTGGCGCGGTCGAGCCACGGCAGGAACGCCAAGAGTGCGATCGAACCGAACATCGCCATGACGCCGCCGAGCTTCGACGGGATCGCACGCAGGATCGCGTAGAACGGCAGGAAGTACCATTCCGGAACGATGTGCGTCGGCGTCTGCAGCGGGTTCGCCGGGATATAGTTGTCGGCGTGACCGAGATAGTTCGGGATGTAGAACACGAACCACGCGAAGAAGATCATGAAGCAGACCATCGCGAAGTTGTCCTTCGCGGTCGCGTAGGGCGTGAACGGCACGGTGTCCTTGTCGGACTTCACGTCGATACCGGCCGGGTTGTTCTGGCCGACTTCATGCAGCGCCCAGATATGGAGCACCACGACGCCCGCGATCATGAACGGCAGGAGATAATGCAGCGAGAAGAAGCGCTGCAGCGTCGGCTGGTCGACCGAATAGCCGCCCCACAGGAGTTCGACGATCTTGGGACCGACGCCCGGCAGCGCCGAGAACAGGTTGGTGATGACGGTCGCGCCCCAGAAGCTCATCTGGCCCCACGGCAGCACGTAGCCCATGAAGGCGGTCGCCATCATCAGCAGGAAGATGATGACGCCGAGAATCCAGAGGATCTCGCGCGGCTCCTTGTATGAGCCGTAATAGAGACCGCGGAAAATATGGATATAGACCGCGATGAAGAACATCGAGGCGCCGTTCGCGTGCACGTAGCGGATCAGCCAGCCGAAGTTCACGTCGCGCATGATGTGCTCGACCGACTCGAAGGCACCGGCGACGGTCGGGGTGTAGTGCATCGCCAGCACGATGCCGGTGATGATCTGCACGCCGAGGCAGAACGACAGGATGCCGCCGAAGGTCCACCAGTAGTTCAGGTTGCGCGGCGTCGGGTAAGCGACGAAGGACGAATGCATCAGCCCGAGGATCGGGAGACGGCGCTCGGTCCATTGCAGGAATGCGCTTTTCGGCTTGAAGTTCGACGGCCCGCTCATTCTTCAGATTCCGTTCTGGCGTTCGAGAAGCGGATCAGCCGATCCGCACCATCGTGTCTGTGGTAAATACGTAAGGCGGCACGACCAGGTTGGCCGGCGCGGGTCCTTTGCGGATGCGGCCGGAGGTGTCGTAGTGCGAGCCGTGGCACGGGCAGAACCAGCCCTTGTAATCGCCCTGATGGCCGAGCGGCACGCAACCGAGATGCGTGCAGACGCCGACCACGATCAGCCACTGCTCCTTGCCCTTCTGCACGCGCGCCGAATCCGGCTGCGGGTCGGGCAGGTCGCGGAGCGGGGTCGCTTCCGCTGCCTGGATTTCCGTCTTGGTCCGGTGCGAGATGAACACCGGCTTGCCGCGCCACTTCACGGTGACGATCTGGCCTTCGGCGATCGGCGAAAGATCGACTTCGGTCGAGGCCAGCGCCTGCACCGAAGCGTCGGGATTCATCTGGTGAATGAGCGGCCAGGCGACAGCGGCGGCACCGACCGCGCCGACTGCTCCGGTTGCGATGTAGAGAAAGTCACGCCGGGTCGGCTGATCGCCGTTCATGGTCTTCGTCGTCGCCAAGTTCCGGTCCTTTCCATCGTCTCGACGGAGCGGCCTGGCCTCAAGCAAGACGCCGCGAAACGGACTCGCCTGCATGTCGGCGGTGGCCCCGATCCGCGGCGCAAACCCTGCAAAAACCGGCAGAATCCTGCCGATTGCGGCGCCCCTATTGAACGCTTCTAATGTCACTAGAGCCTAGCCTTGTCCAGTATCCGGCCATGCGGCACGGAGTCGTTATGCAAGGGTTTCGGCGTGTCTTTCGCCCCTGCTCATGCCATTGAACCGGCAATGGAAATCGCGCTCTACGAACCGGACATTCCGCAGAACACCGGGACCATTCTACGCACCGCCGCCTGTCTCGGCGTGCCGGTCCATATCGTCGAGCCGGCAGGCTTTCCGGTCAGCGACCGGGCGTTCCGGCGCGCGGGTCTCGACTATCTGGATGCGGTGAAAATCGAGCGTCACGTCTCCTTCGACGCCTTCGAATCCTGGCGCAAAGCGAACGGCCGGCGGCTTGTCCTCCTGACCACGAAAGCGAACCAGGGCTATCCGGCTTTCGCGTTCGGCAAGCAGGACGTCTTGATGGTCGGGCGTGAATCCTCCGGCGTACCGGACCGGGTGCACGCCGCTGCCGACGCCTCGTTGAAGATTCCGATGCGCGAGAACATGCGCTCACTCAACATCGCGGTCGCGCTCGCGATGGTGCTCGGCGAAGGACTGCGGCAGACCGGCGGACTGAACGGCGGCTAGAACGTTACTTCTTCTCAAGCGTCGCAGGCGAAATCAGCTGCGAGAATGCCCAGCACCAGATCACGACACTCTGGTACTCCTCGACGTTTACGCCCGCGGGCACCGCATAGCGCTGCCCGCCCTCGAAGGCGCGCAGCCGGCTAATCTCAACGAATTGCTCCTTCTCGATCAGTTCCTTCACTTCCTCTTTCGACTTGATGCCAGCCTTCTTCACGAGCAACACGCGATAGTCCGGCCCCGGTCCGACCTTGAAATCGGCGTTGAGGAAGATCTGATCCTTCTGCACGGTGACGGTGCCCTGCCCCCAATGCACGCGATCGCTCGGATCAGCGTGGATGAACTTGCCGGTCGCCATGATGGGCGCAGCCTGCTCGGTCTGCGTCATCACGTCGGTGCCGGCCGGCGGCGGAAAGATGAACGGGAAGAAATAGATGCCGAGCGCAAAGCCGGCACCCGTGCCGAGAATTCCGCCGACCACGAACAGCAGAAGACCGCGAAGAAAGCGTCGCATTCCGTTCTCCCCTTTTTGTCAGTGTAACCGACGTTCGCCGCGCCGCCAGCCTCGATCGGATGACGATTGCGCGAGCGGCTAACGCGCCGCCCCGTCCGCGATCTTCTGCAGCGCCGCCGCGTCTTCCGGAAAATCCGCGGCGATCCACGCGGCTTCGGCACTGGCGAGCGCTCGCCCGAGTTTCGGCCCCTTTTCTACCCCGCGCTTGATGAAATCATCTGCCGAGAGTGGAAACTTCGGCGCGCTCCAGCGGGAAGGAAGCGAAAGCATTGCGCTCCATTTCCCGTCGGCGAGCGAGGCGTCCGCGTGCGCGAAGGAAATCAGCGCGCGGTCGGCATATTCTTCCGGCCCGATGCGATAGAGCGTTTCTTTCGCATAAGCCTCGCCGCTCGAAGGCGTGAGCCGCCACCAGCGATCCGCCATCGAATAGAGCCGCCGGTATTCCTCGTTGGAAAGCCGGAAGCGCTCGCGCAGATGCAAGGCATCTTCGTCGATACGAACCGCGACCGCAGCGAGCCTCCGCACCGCGTCGGTTTCGATTTCCAGCGACTGCTCGATCAGCACGAGCCGCGAAAGCGCGGGCAATTCCGGCGCATTCGCGAACACCGCGTCATAGATGCCAGCATCCGCCATCGCCGTCATCGCGTCGGCGGCGCGTCTGGCGGCCAGCGTTTTCAGGATCTCGGCGCGGATTCGCTCGCGTGACAATGCTCCAAGTTTCGGGCGAGCACGGGCACAAGCGAGATAGCCTTCGCGATCCGGCTCGCCTTCCCCGTAAGCCGCGAAGAAGCGGAAGAAACGCAGCACGCGCAGATAGTCTTCCGCGATGCGCCGGTCCGCCTCACCGATGAAGCGCACACGCCGCGCTTCGATGTCGGCAAGCCCGCCGCAATAGTCGTGCACCGCGCCGTCTTCCGTCAGCGACATCGCATTGATGGTGAAGTCGCGCCGCTCCGCGTCCTTCTTCCAGTCACGGCCGAAGCGCACGACCGCGTGCCGTCCGTCGGTTTCGACATCCTCACGCAGCGTCGTCACCTCGAACGGCTTGCCTTCGGCAACGACCGTGATGGTGCCGTGCTCGATCCCGGTCGGCACCGCCTTGAAACCGGCAGCGGCAACACGGTCGATGATCGTCTTCGGTGTGGCGGTCGTCGCCAGATCGATTTCGTGAAGCGGCAGCCCGAGCAAAAGATTGCGCACCGCGCCGCCAACCACACGCGATTCCTCGCCGCCACCGTTCAGAACGGCAAGCACATCGGAGAGCGGTTTCTCTTTCAGGAAAGCGGCTTCATCCGCGGCGAGTTTTCGTTGCGCGGGCGCGGCACTCATCGCGTCTCGCCCGGATGGAATTTGCCGTCCTTGTCGATATAGGCGGGAATGTAGGTCTTGCCGGGCTGATAGCCGCCGTAATGCGCGAACCACACGAGGCTGATCGCAACCAGCACGATGCCTGCGAAGGCTAGCCACGCCACGACCTTCGCGCCCCAGTGGTCGCGCTCGCGCGCATCCTTGCGCATCAGGATCAGCGCAATCGCGTAAAGCGCGAACGGCGCGATGAACAGCGCAAGCTCGGTAAATACGGTGCGGGCCATTATTCGTACAGCTTCTCGTAAAGGCTCCGGATGATTCCGGCGGTCGCGCCCCAGATATTACGCTGTTCGAACGGCATTGCGTAGAAGTGCCGCTCGACCCCCTTCCAGACGCCGGAATGGCGCGCGTGGTTTTCCCGCGTCATTAAAAAGGAGAGCGGCACCTCGAAGGCCTCGTCCACCTCGGCCTCGTTGATTTTCAGCGTGAAGCCCGGCTCGATCAGCGCCACCACCGGCACGATGCGAAAGCCGGTGCCGGATAAATAAGAGTCGAGATAGCCGAGCGGCGTGGCGAAACGCGCGGGCAATCCGACTTCCTCATCGGCTTCGCGCAGGGCCGCAGCCAGAGGTGACGCATCGCCCGGATCGATCCGCCCGCCGGGAAACGCCACCTGCCCCGCATGATTGCTCAAATGTTTCGAGCGCTGCGTCAAAAGTACGGTCGGCGCCTCATGCGCGACGATGGGGACGAGCACGGCGGCGGGCCGGGGTGCGTTCGCGCCGATGCGGTCGGTGAAGTCGGGGTTGAGCTTGTGGTCGCCGCGCACGAATTCGCGCGCATGCGCGAACAGATCGCCCTGCGGTTCGGGATATAATTTCTCTTTCGCGAGCGCGACGAAATCGCGAAGCGCGGGCGAGAACCTTTCTTCGACGAAATTGTCTTCGGACATTCAGCGCAGACCCGCGATGCTTTCGGCCGGCGCCATCGAGAAAAACTCTCCCGCCGACATCACGCCGAAAAATTCCTTGCCGTTGAGATTGCGCGTCTCTCCCATCTCCACGAGATCGAAGAACAGCGCGCGCGTCACCCGCGCCCAGAGATCGCGCCGCACATGCAGATAAGGTTTCAGCCCGCCCGTATGATCTTCCGGCTCGAAGCGCAGGGGATGCTCCGCGTCGCAGGAAACGAGATCGTCGACGTTCGTGCGGAAGGAGAGCTTGCGGCTTGCGCCCACGCCATCGACCGCCATCTCGACCGCCTGAAAAGGCGCGTCCTCGACCTTGATCCCGACCTTCTCCACCGGCGTCACCAGAAAATATTTCTCGCCCTCTCGCTTCAGGACCGAAGCAAAGAGTCGCACCAGCGCCGGCCGCCCGATCGGCGTGCCGAGGTAGAACCAGGTTCCGTCCGCCGCAATCCGCATGTCGATGTCGCCGCAAAACGGCGGATTCCACATATGCACCGGCGGCAGCTTCCGTGTCCCACCCACTGCCGCGATCAGGGATTCGAGCCCTTTGGGCGCAGTCCCCGGATTGGTGCTTTCCACCGTCATAAAGCTACTCGGATTGTGATCGCGAAAAAGCGTGGTTTCATCATAGCCTAAACGCCTCGGAAGGCCTTTCGGCCCGCCTTGATATAGGCCCAGTCGCAGCCTTTCGTGTGCATGGAAATTGCATGAACATGCCTGCAATAAATGAGTCGGAAGGCCGCGAACAACAAGCCCGGCTCGTCCCATCCTCGCACCTCGATGGAGAAGCCCTTGAGCCCCGCTAGCCCTGAAAATTTCGACCAGATGATCGTCCGCGCCGCGGAAACTACCGCCGCATCCGTAAAGGCTGCGCGCACCGCGATCAGCAACGTCATCTTCGGTCAGGAGAAGGTTGTCGATCACGCGCTGATCACGGTGCTCGCCGGCGGCCACGCGCTGCTCCTGGGCGTGCCGGGTCTGGCGAAGACCAAGCTCGCCGATACCATGGGCACGGTGCTCGGCCTGAACGCGCGGCGCGTGCAGTTCACGCCGGACCTTATGCCCTCCGACATTCTCGGCGCGGAAGTGCTGGAAGAGTCGAATACCGGCAAGCGCGCGTTCCGGTTCATTCAGGGGCCGGTCTTCACGCAATTGCTGCTCGCCGACGAAATTAACCGCGCGAGCCCGCGCACGCAGTCCGCGCTTCTGCAATCCATGCAGGAATATCACGTGACGGTAGCGGGCCAGCGCCACGATTTGCCAAAACCCTTTCATGTGCTTGCGACCCAGAACCCGCTCGAACAGGAAGGCACTTACCCGCTGCCCGAAGCGCAGCTCGACCGCTTTCTGATGGAGATCGACGTCACCTATCCGGATCGCGAAGCGGAAAAGAAGATTCTGTTCGACACGACCGGCGTCGAGGAATCGAAGCCCCGTGCCGCGATGAGCGCCGAGGATTTGATGGCGGCCCAACGTCTCGTGCGCCGCATTCCGGTCGGAGAGTCGGTGGTCGAAGCGATCCTGAATCTCGTTCGCTCCGCGCGCCCCGATAACGCGAGCGCCGACATCGCCAAGCAGATCGCCTGGGGGCCGGGACCGCGCGCCAGCCAAGCCCTCATGCTCGCGGTGCGCGCCCGCGCGCTTCTCGACGGCCGCCTCGCGCCTTCGGTCGATGACGTGCTCGAACTTGCCGAGCCTGTGTTGAAGCATCGCATGGCGCTCACCTTCGCGGCGCGCGCCGACGGCGCCTCGATCGAAAGCGTGATCGGAAAGCTGAAAGCGAAAATCTGAAAGCAAATACCGGAATGAACGCACCCATCGACGCAACGGGAGCACGGGAAGAAGAGATCGCGCCGGTCCGCACCGCAACGGGAAGCGCGAAAGAGCTTGTCGCTGCCATGCCGCGGCTTATTCTCGAAGCCCGCCGCGCCGCCGCGTCGGTTTTCCACGGATTGCACGGAAGACGCCGCGCGGGACCGGGCGAAAACTTCTGGCAATACCGCCGCTTCAACGACGGTGAGCCCGCGAACCGCGTCGACTGGCGCCGCTCCGCGCGCGACGATCATCTCTACGTCCGCGAGCGCGAATGGGAAGCCTCGCACACGGTCTGGGTCTGGCCCGATCTTTCGCCGTCGATGATCTTCGCCTCTCCGCTCGTTTGGGAAACCAAGCGCGACCGTGCGCTCGTACTCGCGTTTGCGCTCGGCGAATTGCTGGTGCGCGGCGGCGAGCGCGTCGCGATCCCCGGCCTGATGCAGCCGACCGCAAGCCGCAACGTGATCGAGCGCATGGCGGAAGCGATCATCCATTTCGGCGGCGAATGGAAAAGCCTGCCGCCGCCGATCACACCCGGTCCGCGCGAGGAAGTCGTGCTGCTTTCCGATTTCTGGAATCCGGTAAGCGAAATCGTAGCTGCGATCGACCATATGGCGAAGCGCGGTCCCGGCGGCCATGTCGTGCAGGTGGTCGATCCCGCCGAAGAGACATTCCCCTATTCCGGCCGCATCGACTTCCGCGAGCCGGAAACCGGCGCGCATCTCACCGTCGGCCGCGCGGAAATGTGGGCACGCGAGTATCTCGCCAAAGTCGCGCGCCAGCGCGAACTGATCCGCGCCGAAACTTCGCCGCGCGGCTGGAGCTTCGCGATCCACCGTACCGACCGGCCCGCAAGCGAGCTTCTGATTTCGTTGCATGTGCGCATGGGCGAAGCGCGCGACGCGCTTTCGCGCAAGCGCGCGAGCGTGAAGCTCGGCGAAACGGAGGCGGCATGATCGGCCTTCCGATCGGCTTCACCTCGCCGCTGATTTTGCTCGCGCTGCTCGCGCTGCCGGTGTTGTGGTTCCTGTTGCGCCTCGTGCCGCCAAAGCCGCGCCTCGTGCGGTTTCCGCCCACGCGATTGCTGCTCGAAATCGAGCCAAAGGAGGAGACGCCCGCGCGCACGCCGTGGTGGCTGACGCTGTTGCGCCTCTTGCTTGCGGCACTCGTGATACTCGCCGCCGCGGGGCCGCTCTTGAATCCGCCCGCCGCGACCTCGCGCGCATCCGGCGCGATCATTCTCATGGTCGATTCCGGCTGGGCTTCCGCCGCGCAATGGCAGAACCGCCTCTACACCGCGAACGCGATTATCGCCCGCGCCGAAGCGCAGAACCGCCCGGTCGCGCTGCTGGCTACCGCGAACCCGAAGAAAGACGTTTCGCTCCTGCGGCCGCTGGAAGCGCGCGAGCAGTTGCGCCTCCTCGTACCCTCGCCGTGGCAGCCGAACCGCGCCGATGTCCTGCCGCATCTCGCCGATCTCCTGAAGCGCCAGCCGGATGCTTCCGTGATCTGGCTCGCGGACGGCGTCGATCTCGGCGACGGCGGCGCCTTTATCAACGCGCTGAACGAGCGCGTGCCGGCAGGACAGCTCACCGTGATTACCGGCGGCGCGGCAAGCGCGCTTGCGCTCGCAGGCGCCGAGAACAATGCGGGCGCATTGGTCGTGAAAGTTTTGCGCAGCGATACGAACACGCCCGCGAACGGCAGCGTACGTGCACGCGACCTGCGCGGACTGCCGTTAGGCGACGCGCCGTTTTCGTTCGCGGTCGGCGCGCTGGAGGCGGAAGCGAAATTCGAACTACCCGTGGAAATCCGGAACGACATTTCGCGGCTGGAAATTACCGGCGAGCGCTCCGCGGGTGCTGTGCAACTTCTCGACAAGCGCTGGCGCCGCCGCACCGTCGGCATCGTTTCCGGCGGCACGATCGACACCGCACAGCCGCTGCTCGCTGCTTCGTTCTATCTGTCCCGCGCCCTTGCGCCGTTCGCGGATGTGCGCAACGCCGGCAACGTTGCCGCCGGCGAAGCGATTTCGCGTTTCATCGAACAACAGATTCCGGTGATCGTGCTTTCCGATGTCGGCACGATCCCGCCGGAAATCCACGAGCAGTTGAACAAGTGGATGGACAATGGCGGTGTCTTGATCCGCTTTGCGGGCCGCCGCCTTGCCGCCGCGACGGACGACGATCTGGTGCCGGTGCGCCTCCGGCGCGGCGGCCGTGTACTCGGCGGCTCGCTTTCGTGGGAACAGCCGCAAAAACTCGGCAGCTTCTCGCGCGAAGGCCCGTTCGCCGACATGGCCGTGCCGGACGACGTAACGGTGACGCGGCAGGTGCTCGCCGAACCCGACAGCCAGCTCGCCGAACGCACCTGGGCTTCGCTCGCCGACGGCACGCCGCTCGTCACCGCCGAGAAGCGCGGCAAGGGTCTGCTCGCGCTCTTTCATGTCACCGCGGACACCGGCTGGTCGAACCTGCCGCTCTCCGGCGCTTTCGTCGAAATGCTCCGCCGCACCGTGGGTCTCGGCAGCGCGATCAACCGCGCAGCGGAAAACGCGCCGAATGCCCCGCGCGCCACCGTGCAGACGGTCGCTCCGAACCGTATTCTCGACGGCTATGGCGCCTTCACCGCGCCGGGACCGACCATTCGCCCGGTTGCGATCGACTATCAGGAACGCGCCAACGCCGATCATCCGCCGGGCTTCTACGGCCCCACCGACAGCCTGCTCGCCGTGAACGTGCTGATGCCGAACGACCGGCCCGCCGCGCTCGATCTTTCCAAACTCAAGGGTGCGAGCGTCGAACCCTATCGCCGCTCCGAACCGGTTGATCTGCGCGCCGCGCTGCTCTCGCTGATGCTCGCACTACTCGTGATCGACGCGCTGGTCGTATTCTGGCTCGCGGGCGGACTGAACCGCATGACCCGCAGACGCGCGGCCGCCGCGATCCTGCTCGCGCTCGGCGCCTCGCTGTTCTTCCAGAATAACGAAGCGCTGGCGCAGATGGCACCGCGCCTGCCGCAAAGCGAAGACGCTTCGCTTCCCTTCGAAGTGCGCGCAGCGCGGCAGACGCGCCTTGCCTATGTGATCACCGGCGATGCCGACACCGACAACATCAGCAAGGCCGGGCTTGAAGGTCTCACCGCGTTTCTCGCCGCGCGTACCGCGCTCGAGCCCGGCGCGCCGATGGGCGTGAACATCGCGCGCGACGAGCTTTCCTTCTTTCCCATTCTTTATTGGCCGGTCGTTCCCGGCACGCCTCGCCCTGCGCCCGAAGTTCTGAGCCGGATCGACGCCTATATGAAACAGGGCGGCACCATTTTGTTCGACACGCGCGACGCGATCGCGATCACCAATCCGCGCGGCGGCGAGGTCACGCCCGCAACCAAGACGCTGCGCGACATTCTCTCTTCGCTCGATTTGCCGGAGCTCGAGCCGGTGCCGCCCGCGCATGTGCTGACGAAATCCTTTTACCTGCTGCGCGAATTTCCCGGCCGCTTCACCAGCGGCAATCTCTGGGTCGAATCGCTGCCCGCGAACGATTCCGACGCCGACGATCGTCCGGCCCGTGCCGGCGACGGCGTTTCGCCGATCCTCATTACTTCGAACGATCTCGCCGGCGCCTGGGCGATTTCCGCGGACGGCCAGCCGATGCTGCCGCTCACTCCCGGCGAGCCGCGCCAACGCGAATTCGCCTACCGCGTCGGCGTCAACATCGTGATGTATGTGCTGACCGGCAACTACAAGGCCGATCAGGTACACGTGCCCGCGCTGCTCGAGAGGTTGGGGCAGTGAGGCCGCGCGGGAATAGCAAATCCCTAACCTCTCCCCATCGGGGAGAGGTCGGCGCGAAGCGCCGGGTGAGGGGGATCTGTGCGCAACATTTTCCGCAGAACCCCCTCACCCTAGCCCTCTCCCCCATGGGGAGAGGGAATAAAAGCGAGGCTCATCCATGAACCTCGGCGTCGCATTTGAGCCGCTGATTTCGCTGCCGTTGCTCGCGGCCGCCGCTGTGATTGCCGTGCTGGTCGCGGGGCTGTTGTTTTTTTCGCGCTCGCGTGGCGCCGCGCTGCGCACGCTTGCGCTCGCGCTCGGCGTGATCGCACTCGCCAACCCATCGCTTACCAAAGAAGACCGCGATCCACTGACTTCGGTGGTCGCCGTCGTGCTCGACCGAAGCGCGAGCCAGCGCTTTGGCGACCGCACCGAAGCCACCAACAAGGCAGCGGAGATTATCAAAGAACGTCTCGGCGCGATTCCGAATCTCGAAGTCCGCATCGTCGATGGCGGCGCGGATGGGGAAGGCGACGGGACCAAGCTGTTCGCGGCGCTGAGTGCAACGCTCTCCGATGTGCCGCCCGAGCGCATCGCGGGCGCGATTATGATTACCGACGGCCGCGTGCATGACGTGCCGCTGCCGCAGCATCTTGGTTTCGACGCGCCGGTGCACGCGCTGATTACCGGCAAGGAAAACGAGCGCGACCGCCGCGTCGCGCTGACCTCCACGCCGCGTTTTGGCATCGTCGGCCAGCGCCAGACCGTAAGCTTCCGCGTTTCCGACGAAGGCATTCCGGGTGGCGCGCGCGTGAGCGTCGTCATCCGCCGCGACGGCAATATGGTCGCGAACATGGTGGTGACCGCGGGCGTCGAGGAAAAAGTCCAGATCGAAATCACGCACGCCGGTGCCAACATCGTCGAGATCGAGGCCGCGCCGCTCGAAGGCGAACTGACGCTGCTCAATAACCGCGCCGCGCTCACCATCGACGGCGTGCGCGAAAAGCTACGCGTGCTGCTCGTCTCCGGCGAGCCGCATTCGGGCGAACGCACCTGGCGCAATCTTTTGAAATCCGACGCCAACGTCGATCTCGTGCACTTCACGATTCTCCGTCCGCCGGAGAAGCAGGACGGGACGCCGATTAACGAGCTTTCGCTGATCGCGTTTCCGACCCGCGAGCTGTTCCAGCAGAAGATCCGGGAATTCCAGCTCATCATCTTCGACCGCTACGCCCAGCAGGGCGTGCTGCCGCTGATCTATTTCGACAACATCGTCGAATACGTCCGCGCGGGCGGCGCGCTTTTGATCGCGGCCGGTCCGGATTACGCCGGACACAACTCGGTCTGGCGCACGCCGCTGGAAGCGATCTTGCCCGCCACACCGACCGGCAACATCACCGAGATCGGCTATCGCGCGCTCTTGACCGACGCCGGCAAGCGCCATCCGGTAACGCGCAACCTGCCCGGCTCGGAAACCTCTCCGCCACAATGGAGCCGCTTCTTCCGCGTGATCGACTCGCAAACAGTGAACAACAGCACCGCGCTGATGAACGGCCCGAACAACCAGCCGCTCCTCGTGCTTGCGCGGCAGAACGAAGGGCGCATCGCGCTTCTGCTTTCCGACCAGATCTGGCTCTGGGCGCGCGGCTATGAGGGCGGCGGTCCGCATCTCGATCTGCTGCGCCGCCTTTCGCACTGGCTGATGAAGGAGCCTGAACTCGAGGAGGAGCGCCTCGTCATGAGCGCGCGCGGCGGCGAAATCCTGATCGAGCGCCGCACCATGAGCGACAAGGTGGAGCCCGTGACCGTGACCCAGCCGTCCGGCGGCACGCAAATCCTCAATCTCGCGCAGGCCGAGCCCGGCACCTTCCGCGCGACCGTGAAAGCCGCCGAACTCGGCTTATGGCGCGCGACCGACGGCAAATTGAACGCGCTGATCAATCTCGGGCCGCTCAATCCGCGCGAATATCTCGAAGTGACGAGCACGCGCGACGTGATGCTGCCGCTCGTAAACGGCACGCGCGGCGGCGTCCTGCGGCTTGCCGATCTCTCCGGCGGTGCGCCGCGCATCGTGCAGATCCGCTCCGCCGAACGTTTCGCGGGGCCGGACTGGATCGGCCTCAAACAGCGCGACGCAAGCGTAGTGCGCGGGCTCGGCCTGTTTCCGCTTTTCGCGGGCCTTTCCGGCTTGCTGATTTTGATGGCAGGCATCGCCGCCGCTTGGGCCCGCGAAGGCAGGTAAATCAGGCCGCCCGCGGCGATTGATTTGAACCGGACGGCGTCGTAGGAACGCCGCCATGCTCGGTTACATTGATTATCTGTTCTTCCGCCTGCGCCACTGGCTGAAGCGCGGAAAGAACCCCATCCAGCACGAAATCGAAATCCGCCGGCTCTACAACAAGCGCGTCGGCTTGAAGAAGCTCGAGCATAGCGATCTTTACGACGTGATGTCGTACAAAACGAACGGAAAGTTCGACTACGAACTCTACAAGACGATTCAGACCCTCGGAAACAAGGGCAAGATCGGCCGGGTTTTCGCGCAGGAAGACAACATTCGCTACCTGATCGCGAAACTGGAGAAATTGAACCCGGATATTTCTTTCGTTCTGTGTCACGGCACGCGCAACGCGGCGGAACAGAAATTTTTCCAGAAATACCTTTCAAAACCCGCGACGATCCTCGGCACCGAAATTTCGGACAACGCGCACGAATTTCCGATGACGATCGAGTGGGATTTTCACGAAACCAAGCCCGAGTGGATCGGCAAGACCGACGTGATCTATTCGAACAGTTGGGATCATTCCTACGATCCGGAAAAACTATTCCGCGCCTGGCTCTCCTGCCTGAGCGTGAACGGCGTCATGGCGCTCGAGTGGTCCCGCCAGCACGACAGTTCGCCAAAACTGCTCGATCCGCTTTCGATCAGCGTCGATAATCTGCTTCAGTTGCTGCGCTCGCTCGACGACAACGGCAAGTTTACCGTACTCGCGCCGGATACCGGAATGCCCGCGCGCGATTTGCAGCAAACCTTCGTACTGGTACAGCGCGTGGCCTAAGGCATGATCCCGAAAAGTGGGAACCGGTTTTCGGACAAGATCATGCCTGGAGAAAGAATCTACCGCCCATAATCGCGGCGCACGTCGCCTTCGACGCCCTCGAATGCGCCGGGAGCCAGTTCCGCGATGAGCACCCGCTCGGGATCGACCGGCCCGGGAAGTTTCACGCGGCCCTGGGCGACCTTCTTGAATCCCATCCGGCTGTAATAAGGCTCGTCGCCGACCAGCAGAATCAGCTTCGCGCCGTCGTCCTTCGCCGCCTTCATCGAGGCATCCATCAGCGCGCGGCCCACGCCGCGGCTCCGGAACGGCGGCTCGACGGTCAGCGGTCCAAGCAGCAACGCTTTCGCGCCGCCGATCTTGATCGGTGTCAAGCGCACCGACCCCACGAGGAGAGTACCGATGCGGGCGGTATAGGAGAGTTCACGCCGGTGCAACACGCCCTCGCGCAGACGATAGGCCGAGCGCGCAAAGCGTCCCGGTCCGAAGGTCCGCTCCGAAAGTTTCTCGATCTGGGGATCGTCTTCCGGCGTTTCCGGTTGAATGTTGAGCGAGAGGTCGGCCAAGGCTGAAAAATCCGCTGAAAAATCGCGCGCGGAAATAACATGGCAGCCGATGCGGGTCCAATGACGGCAGGTTTGCAAATGTGTATTGCGCGGCTTGCTTCGCGAGGATTTCTCCCGACATTGCCCGGCAAGGAGAAAATGAATGGGCCTTTTGGTAAACGGCGTCTGGCAGGACCAGTGGTACGACACGAAATCGACCGGCGGCCGCTTCGAGCGCACGGTGACGAATTTCCGCAACTGGATCACAGCCGACGGTGCCGCAGGACCCTCGGGAGAAGGCGGCTTCGCCGCCGAGCGCGGCCGCTATCACTTATATGTATCGCTCGCCTGCCCCTGGGCGCACCGCACGTTGATTTTTCGCAAGCTCAAGAAACTCGAAGACATTATTTCCGTCTCGGTCGTGCACCCGCTGATGCGCGAGGAAGGCTGGACCTTCGGCGAATATCCGGGCGCCACCGGCGACACGCTGCACGGCAAGAAGCGGCTCTACGAAGTCTATCTCGCGGCGAAGCCGGATTACTCGGGCCGTGTCACCGTACCCACGCTCTGGGACCGGAAGCGCAACACCATCGTGAACAACGAATCGGCGGAAATCATCCGCATGTTCAACTCGGCCTTCGATGGTCTTACCGGCAATCGCGACGACTATTATCCGCAAGCGCTCCGCTCCGAAATCGATGCGATCAACGAGCCGGTCTATAAATTCGTCAACAACGGCGTCTATCGCGCGGGCTTCGCAACCACGCAGGAAGCCTATGAAGAAGCCTTCAACGCGCTCTTCGCCGAGCTCGACGAAATCGAGAAGCGGCTTTCGCGCCAGCGTTATCTGGCCGGAGCAAAGCTGACCGAAGCCGACGTGCGGCTGTTCACGACGCTGGTCCGCTTCGACCCGGTTTATGTCGGCCACTTCAAATGCAACCTGCGCCGCATCGCGGATTATCCAAATTTGTCGAATTATTTGCGCGAGCTGTTCCAGATGCCCGCCTTCGGCGAGACCACGAACTTCGATCATATCAAGACGCACTATTATGCGAGCCACCGCCAGATCAATCCGACCGGCATCGTTCCGCTCGGTCCGGAATTGAATCTCGACGCGCCGCACGACCGGGCGAAATTCAAGAGCGCCTGATCACCATTGCTGCGAAGGCGGCGCGGCGCCCGCGATCTCGGCAAGGCGCCGCCGGGTCGATTGCGTGGTTTCTTCCGGCAGCGCGTCGAGCGGAAAGAATTTCGCCTCCTGAATTTCGAAGCTCGGCGGAAGCGGCCCGCCATATTCGAACTCGCGCACGACATAGACCGCGACATGGTCGCGCGAGGAGGCATTCATGTTCTGGAACAGCGCATGCAGTACGGGCGCGCCTAGCACGCGCACGTTCGCCTCTTCCATCAGTTCTTTCGCCAGCGCCTGCTCAAAAGTCTCGCCGGGCTCGACGCCGCCGCCCGGCAGGTGCCAGCCCTTCACGTAACCATGCCGCACCAGCATCACCTCGCCGTTGCGCAGCACCGCGCCGCGCACGCCGAGCGTCATGCCGCGTTTCATGCGCCAGTAGAGATGAAGGAATCGGCGGATCATGAAGTGCTTATAGCAAAGCCGTTTGCGCCGCGCGTATTCCCCGCTAGACAGGACCGATGTTCGCCCTCGCTCATCTGTCCGACCCGCATCTCTCCCCGATGCCGCGCCCGAAGCTCATTGAGCTGATGGGCAAGCGCGCGGTCGGCTATTTCAACTGGCGCACGAACCGCGGCACGCACCACAGCCCGGATTACTTAAGCGCTCTGGCCGCCGACCTGAAAGCTCGCGGTTTCGATCACCTCGCCGTCACCGGCGATCTGGTGAACCTCGGCCTGCCCGATGAATACGGCCTTGCACGCCGCTTTCTCGAAAGTCTCGGACCCGGCGACCGCGTCTCCATGGTGCCGGGCAATCACGACGCCTATGTACGCGGCACGGCGCTCCTGCATCTCGACATGTGGAAAGAATATATCGCGGGCGACGAAATCGAACCGCACGCGAATGTCGCCGGCGCACCGTTTCCCTATCTGCGCCGCCGCGGCAACCTCGCGATCATCGGCCTTTCGACCGCGATTCCGACCGCGCCGTTTCTTGCGACCGGCAAGCTCGGCAAGGCGCAACTTCAAGAACTCGAGCGTCTGTTAAAAATCACGAAAGACGAACGCCGATTCCGCGTCGTACTCATCCATCATCCGCCGGCCGGGCGTCATTCACCGCATGAAGTGCTGACCGACGCGAAAGCCTTCTGCGCCGTGATTGCACGCGAAGGCGCGGAACTGGTGCTGCACGGCCACAAGCATAAGGCGATGCTGCAGAAGATCGAAGGCCCCGGCGGCAACGTGAATGTGATCGGCGTGCCGTCGGCTTCGAACCCCGGCGCGAATCCGGAGCGCGGCGGCGCGTACAATATCTATCGCATCGGCGGCGAGGCGGGCCGCTGGTCCTGCGAGATGGAAAGCTACGGCTTCACGCCGGGCGGCTCCGCCGTTGCGAAGCTCAGGAGCGCGAAGCTGCTCTGATTACGGATTGGTCGTGAACCACACCGCCGCAAACAGCGCGGCAGCACCGCAGAGCGCACCGAACAGAAACGCGAAGAACGTCTTCCAGCCGCTTTTCCGCGGTGCTTCTTCCGACGCTTCGGTCGTCGCCAGCGCCTGCTCGCGCGCCACCATCCTGCGCGCGACATAGCGCGTGATCGCTTCGCGCATCGCAGGCACCTCGGTGTTTTCCTCGAGCACGCGCCGTCCGTTCGCGGTGTCGGTCAAGAGCCGGTAGGTGCGCTTGTCGGGCCCCATCGCGACATGGGTGATCGCATCAATCCAGAGCCGCGGCTGCACGCCGCCGGAAACGCCGCGATCGAAATAATCGGTATGCCGCGCCGGAATTTCCTTGAACACCTTGTCGACGGCTTCGTTCAGGATTTCGAGCCGCGCCATTTCGGCGTCGCGCAACTCGATGATGACCGCCGAGCGCTCGGCCGCCTCGATCCGCGCATCATGGAGAGCCTGCTTCAACGGCGTCGCCGCCGGCGGCATGGCCGGAGTATTTTTGTCGCTCACGCTTACTGTCCCTGTCCCAAGCGCCGCCGAGAAAGACTAGCGGCGCGGCTGCCCGATGTCACGCATAGGCGCGGCGATAGGGTTCCAGCCAGCCTAGCCCCTCGACGGTGCCGCCGCGCGGTCGATATTCGCAACCGATGAAGCCGTCATAGCTTGTGAAAGCGAGCGTGTTGAACACGGAAGCGAGGTTGACCTCGCCGCGATCCGGCTCGTCGCGCAACGGCACGCCCGCGACCTGCACATGCCCAATGCGGCGCGCGTGCTTCTCGATCCGCCGCGTCAGGTCGCCTTCCGTGATCTGCGTATGATAGACGTCGAATTGCAGCTTCACATTGTCGAGCCCGACCGCGTCGAGGATTTCGGCGGCCTGATCGGTCGTGCGGAGGAAATAATTCGGCCGGTCGCGCGCGTTCAGCGGCTCGATCGTGAGCGTGACGCCGACTTCCGCCGCCTCTGCTCCCGCGGCTTTCAGATTCGAAATGAAGGCTTCGGTATTGCGGAGATCACGCTTGGCGTCGCCCGCCATGACATGCACCGTCGGCACCGACAGCGCCCGCGCGTAACTCAGCGCCAGATGAATCTTGCGAAAGAAGTCGTGCTCGCGCCCCGCAATCGCGCCACAGCCCGCGTCGCCCCCTTCCGGCGAGAACGGCGTATTGATGAGCACACATTCGAGCCGGCCAGCGTTGAGCCATTCTTTCAGATGCTCCACCGGCTCGGCATAGGGGTGCAGAAGCTCGACCGCCGAAAATCCGGCGTGATACGCAGCCGCAAAGCGGTCACGAAACGCATATTCCCCGAACAGCATGTTCAGGTTCGCCGCAAACCGAAACACGTCACTCACCCCCGTACTGCCGCAATGGAAGCGAAGCCGGGGCAAAAGCGCAAGAGAGAACGAAAGAAAGAACAAACCGGATTCGCGGGCCGCCCGAAAAGCCGCTATGCCTCATTTGAATCAAAGACGAGTCTCGTGTGACGACTGCAATTCTCCTCGCGGTTCTGGGCGGCGCGCTCCTGCACGCAAGCTGGAATGCCCTCATCAAATGGGAGCCCGACAAGCTTGCCGCCTCGGCTGCGGTCGCAATGGGCGCCGGACTGGTCGCAGTACCCGTCGCCGCACTCAGCCCGCTGCCGCTTCCGCCATCGTGGCCGATGATCGGCATTTCCGCGCTCATCCACGTCGTCTATTTCGCGCTGGTCGGCTATGTGCTCCGTCACGCCGATCTCGGCGTTGCCTATCCGCTGACGCGGGGCTCCGCGCCCGCCTTTACTGCAATTTTGGCCGCAGTCTGGCTCGGTGAACATCTTGCGCTCAACGGCTGGCTCGCTGTCGGCGCGATCGCAGCGGGCGTCATTACGCTTTCGGCGGACGCGCTCCTGCGCGGCGGGCTAACGGCACGGGCGGCAATGTTGTCCTTCACGAACGCCGCGGTCGTCGTCGCCTATACGCTGATCGACGGGGTCGGCGCACGGCTCTCGGGCAACGCGGCCTCATACGTGTCGTGGATGATGATGGCGACCGCTGCCCTCATCGCGGTGATTGTCTGGGTTTTTTATCGCGACAAGGCGCGCACGCAGGAGCGAAGCTTCTGGATACGCGGGCTGATCGGCGGCGCGCTGAGCATCGGTGGCTTCGGCATCGCGCTCTGGGCTATGACCAAGGCGCCGATCGGTCTCGTCGCGGCGCTGCGCGAAACCTCGGTACTGTTCGCAGCGATCTTGGGAGCGCTGATTTTTGACGAGCGTTTCGGCCCCAAACGCTGGGCCGCGCTCATTCTGATTGTCGTGGGGATCGGATTGTTGCGCTGGCCCTTCTAGAAAAAGGCCTCGCGAATTACATCCGGTATTGCTGAATGCGCGTGGTGCGCAGGCCGGCAAGGCCGTGCTTGTCGATCGACGCCTGCCAGTTCAGGAATTCTTCCACCGTAAGCGTGTAACGTGCGCAGGCTTCTTCGAGCGAGAGCAGGCCGCCGCGCACAGCCGCGACGACTTCCGCTTTGCGGCGAATGACCCAACGGCGCGTCGACGGCGGCGGAAGATCCGCGATCGTCAGTGGGCTGCCGTCCGGCCCGATCACATATTTCACTCTCGGGCGATGCGCTTCGGTCATTACAAACTCACTCAACACAACTCGTAATGACGGAAACACTAGTGTCGAGCGATGAACATTTCCCTAAGTGTTTCTTTCCAAAAGGTTATTGGCTCCGCTCACATTTGCCGGAGCGGGAACATGCGAGAAATGCCCGTAAAATAAGGGTTTTCGCTATTCGGTGGTGGTCGTGGCCGAGGCGCGTTGTACCGCTTTGACCTTGTCGAGCGTGAGCAACGCGGTGCCGACCATGAGAAGCGGCTCGCTGCCCGAGAGATCGACCGCGTCGACGACGCCCGAGAACTGGGTCGAGATGGTGACACCGGCGCCCGTCGCATCCTTGGCGTTGATCTTGATGGTGTATTGGCCTTCCGGCGCCGTGGTGCCGTCCGACTTCTTGCCGTCCCAGGTGAAGCTCGAGGTGCCCGCTTCCATCGTCTCCTCCTTGGTGAAGACGACGTTGCCGGTGGAGTCGGTGATGTTGATGGTGGCCGAAGCCGCGCGCGGCGCGGTGACGTACCAGGTGGCAACGCCCGACTTCAGCGCGCTGGTCGCGCCATCGGCGGTAATCGTCGCGCCGACATAGTTCATGGCGGTCGAAAGCTGGCTCGACTGGTTGAGCTTCACCAGGGCTTCCAGCGAGTCGTTGGTGCGGAGTTGCTGCTCGACGCCCGCGAACTGCACGAGTTGCTGGGTGAACTGGTTCGTGTCCAGCGGATCGAGCGGGTTCTGGTTCTTGAGCTGCGTGGTCAAGAGTTGCAGGAAGGTGTCGAAGTTGCTCGCGATGGTCGAGCGCGTGGTCGCGCTCGCGGCCGAGGCCGCCGTGTTCGTGGTTTGCGTTGCCGAAGTGACTGCCATGACGCGCCTCTAGATCCTGATGTCCACGCCGCCGCGCAGTTGTGCCGCAAGCGAAGCGTTGCCCGCCGTGATTTCGGTCATCGCCTCGGTATCGGTCTGTACGAGTTCGGACCGCCCACGCATGTCCGGCGCATGGCTCTGCTGGCCCTGTTGGGTTTGCGTGTCCTGCCGCAGCGAAAATTCGAGTCCGCCCGCGTCGGTCTTGAGCCCCGCGTTTTGCAGCGCCTTTTCGAGACCGCGCGCATCGCGCTGGAGGAGATCGAGCGTTTCCGAACGTTCGACGATCAGCTTGGTCGTGGTGTTGCCCTTGTGGTCGATCTCGAGCCGCACATCGATGCGGCCGAGTTCCGGCGGATCGAGGCGGATGTCGAAGCGGCGCTCGCCCTTGCTGGCGCGGGTCGCGATTTCGACCGCGAGCGATTCCAGCGGCACGTTGCGCGCGGTATCGGCGGCCTGTTGCGTCTGCACCGAAATGGGTGCGGCCACCTGCGTCGTAAGCGCGAAGTTCGGCGCAACTGCGTTCGAGGAAATAAGCGGCTTTTGCGTATCGGGTGCGGCATCGACCCCGTCATGCGCGGCGGCAAACTGGTTGTGCTTACTGAGCGCTGCGGTCAGCATTTCCAGCGGCGCCGGACCATGCACGGCCGCTGTCGCCGCAAGATTCGTGGAAGCCGCCGCCTGTGTCTGCGGCTGACCCTGGACTTGCGACGTGACCTCCAGGTGCGCCGCCGTCTTCAGCGGTTTCAGCAAAGACGAAATCGTCTCGGTCGCGGTTTTCGCGGGCTGCACTTCCGGCGCGGCTTCCGCCTGTACCGAAGCTGCGAACGCTTCGACCTGTCCTTTGACCGCCGCCGTATTCTGCGCGGTTTGCGCGGGCTGCTTTTCGGCTTCCGCCGCATCGGCAAGCGCCGCTGCAAGCGCAGCTTCGCCGTCGGCCACGGGGGCCTGGGCGTCGGCTGCCGGAGTGCCGGAAGCCGTGGCATCGGTCTCGGCACTGGCCGGAGTCGTCGCCGCAGCCGCTGCCTGCGGCTGCGTTTCGTTCAACGCGAGCAACAGCGCGTCGGCTGTCGTGCTGTTGTCCGCATCCGTATCGGTGTCGGCATCCTCGCTCTCGTCGTCGGAAGCCGTCTGTTTTACCGGCGTGGAGGTTTCGGTTTGCGTCTTGGCTTCGGGCTTGTCGGCGTGCTTCGCGTGGCGCTTCGCCTGCCGCTCGTCACCGGCTTCCGACTTCGGCTGCTTCGCCGGCGCGTCGTCGCGCCGCTCGGCGGCCTTCGGCGCGTCCGGTGCCGCTACCGCATTCGCATTGTTGCTATTGGAATTGCCGCTGCTTACCGCGTTGAGCAGCAGCGAAAACGGATCGTCCCCTTCCGCGTCCGGCGCATTGTTCTGCGCGGGCGCAAGGTTCGTCCGGAAATCGGCGGAAGCAACGGCGGAAACGCTGGTCACGAAGCACCTCGGAAGGAACGGATGGATCCGCCCTGTTCTCAGCAAGCCGCGGGCCAATCCGCTCGAGAATAAAATGCCCGAAAATCAGCACTTTTCGCCTGCAGGAACGGCGCCATAGACCGGCAGAAACCGCACACCCGGCAGACTTTGCCGCCTCTTTCATTGAGAAATCAGCATCCCTATAACCCGCGCCATGACAGCCAGCGCCATGACCCCGGACTTCCAGATCGAAGGCGATCCGAAGACGACCCGCATCGTGGTTGCGATGTCGGGCGGCGTGGATTCGTCGGTCGCGGCGGCACTCGCCAAGCGCGCGGGCTATGATGTCGTCGGCGTGACCTTGCAGCTCTACAATCACGGCGAAGCGGTTCAGAAGAAGGGCGCCTGCTGCGCCGGCTCCGACATCCACGACGCCCGCACGGTCGCGGCCAAGATTGGCATTCCGCATTTTGTCTTGGACTACGAAGAGCGCTTCCGCGCGCAGGTGATCGAGCCCTTCGCGGATTCTTACGCGCGTGGCGAAACGCCGGTGCCCTGCATTTCGTGCAACCAGACCGTCAAGTTCAAGGATTTGCTTTCGACTGCAAAGGATCTCGGCGGCGCGGCCCTCGTCACCGGCCACTACATCGAAAGCCGTAGCACCGGAAATCACCGCGCGATGTATCGCGCGCACGACGCGGAGCGCGACCAGAGTTACTTCCTCTATGCGACCACGCAGGAGCAGCTCGACTATCTGCGCTTTCCGCTCGGCGGATTGGCAAAGCCCGCCGTGCGCGCGATCGCGGAAGAGCTTGGCCTCATCGTCGCGAACAAGCCGGACAGCCAGGACATCTGCTTCGTGCCTTCGGGCCGCTACACCACGATCATCGACCGGCTGAAGCCGGACGCCGCCGAAGCCGGCGAGATCGTGCATCTCGACGGCCGCGTGCTCGGCAAGCACGCCGGCATCATTCATTATACCGTGGGCCAGCGCCGCGGCCTGAACATCGCCGAAGGCGAGCCGCTTTACGTGATCCGGCTCGACGCGAAGACGCGGCGCGTGATCGTCGGCCCGCGCGAGGAGTTACTGGTCGGTCGCGCGATGCTGCGCGACATCAACTGGCTCGGCGATATTTCCTTGCAGGAAATGGCGGCAGCAGGAACGCCGGTCTATGCGCGCGTGCGCTCGACACGCGCGCCGGTTGCCGCGGCGTTGCATTGCGACGGCAACGGGGTTTTCATCGACTTCGCCGAAGGTGAAGAAGGCGTCGCGCCCGGTCAGGCTTGTGTGCTTTATGAGGGCAGCGGCGATCGTTCCCGTGTATTGGGCGGCGGCGTGATTACGTCCACCTTGCCGATGCGCCAAAGGCGGGAGAAAATGGCGGCGGCTTTGAAACCGGAAGCCGCGTTGGTGGTTTGAGCGTCTCGAAGGGGCGTCAATGAAGACCGAATTGGCCGGAAACGGCAAAGCGGGCCAGAGCCTGGACCGCGAGACCATCGAAAAAGCCTATGCCCGCTGGGCGCCCGTTTACGACCTCGTCTTCGGTCCGCTTCTCGACATGGGCCGCCGCACCGCGACCAATGCCGCGACCCGCATCGGCGGGCGCATTCTGAATGTCGGCGTCGGCACCGGCCTCGAGCTTCCCTATTTCGACAAATCGCACGAAGTCGTCGGCGTCGATATTTCCGAGCCGATGCTGCGCAAGGCGCAGGAGCGCATCGAGCGCGAGAAACTTCTCAACGTGAAAGGTCTCTGCGTCATGGACGGCGCGAACTTGGCCTTCGCCGACGGTTCCTTCGACTGCGTGGTCGCGCAATTCGTCATCACCACGGTGCCGCAGCCGGAAAAGACGCTCGACGAATTCGCGCGCGTGCTCAAACCCGGCGGCGAAATCGTGCTCGTGAACCACATCGGCGCCGAACGCGGCCTGCGCGCGAGCTTCGAGCGCTGGTTCTCCCAGCATGCGCGCAAGCTCGGCTGGTCGCCGGAATTCCCCTTCAAGCGGATTTCGGACTGGGCGGAAAAGAACGGCAGCGTCCGTCTCGTCGAGCGCCGCACGGTGCCGCCGTTCGGCGTTTTTACGCTGATGCGCTTCTCCCGCGACGACGCGGCAAGCGCTGCTCCGGCCGCCGCAACGGCCTGACCCTTCCATCCTTGACAGCGACGGCCTTGGGTTTCATATCCCGGCCCTCTCGCACGGTAGCTTTGCCGCGACGGAACAGGCGGCGGGGTAGCTCAGCTGGTTAGAGCACGGGAATCATAATCCTGGGGTCGGGGGTTCGAGTCCCTCCCCCGCTACCAAAAATTTTCTTCGCGCTTCGCAATCGAAAAAGCCATCGCGCCGCGGGATGGCGGATGGAAGTTAGCGCAGCCGCCGAAGCCTACGCACGAGTTCTTCGGTCGGATAACCATCCGCCGGCAGGCCGACCTTGACCTGCGCCTGTTGCACCGCCTTGCGCGACGACGCGCCGAGTTTGCCGTCGATGCCGCCGACGTCATAGCCCGCTTTCGCAAGCAGCGTCTGCAATTCGCGGGTCTGCTCCATCGTGAACGTGTCGGGTGTGCCATTGCCCTTGCGCAGCGGCGGCGCGCCCGCGATGCGCGTCGCGAGATAGGCCGCAGTCGTCGAGTAGATCAGCGAATTGTTCCACTCGGTATAAACGCGGAAGTTCGGATACACGAGAAACGCGGGGCCGAGACGGCCCATCGGCAGGAGTAGCGAAGCCTTCGGCGCATTTTCCGGGAGCGGCTTGCCGTTTGCGAGCGTCACACCCCATTGCGCCCATTGCGAATGCGGATGTTCGATGTCGAGGCTCGCCTGGCTCCAATCCATCCGTTCCGGCACGCGCACTTCCAGCATCCACGGCTCGCCGCGCCGCCAGCCGATCTTCTGGATGTAATGCGCGGTGGTGGCGAGCACGTCCGGCACGCTGCGCAACAGATCGACCTTCCCGTTGCCATCGAAGTCCACGCCGTAGTCGAAATAATGCGACGGCAGGAATTGCGTCTGCCCGAGTTCGCCGGCCCAGGAGCCGATCATGTTGTCGGGCGTCAGATCGCCGCGCTGGACGATTCTCAAAGCGGCGATCAGTTCCTTGCGGAAGCGCTCGCTGCGGCGGCAGTCATAGGCGAGCGAAGCCAGCGAACGCAGCACCTCGAACTTGCCGATGCCCGCGCCAAAATCGCTCTCCAGTGCCCAGAACGCGGTGATCACCGGCGCCGGCACGCCGTATTGCTGTTCGATCTTCTCGAAGATGTCGGCGTATTTCTTGATGAGCTGCTGCCCGCGCGGCGCGCGGCCCGAGCCCGCCATACGGTTCGAAAATTCGAGAAACGCCTGGCTGAAAACGCGCTGGCCGCGATCGATGCCGATGATTTTCCGGTCGAGCACGAGCAGATGCTCAGTGCGGGCGAGCGTACGCGGCGTGATGCCTTGCTCGAGCGCATCCTTTTTAAAGCCGGCAAGCCACTTCTCGAAACTTTCGGTGTTGCGGCAATTCGGCGCCGCTTGCGCATACGCCGAAGTTACATTCGCAACCATCATGCCGGCGGCGATAACGCCCGCATAAATACCAACCCGCATCGTCCTCACCATTCAAGAAAAACCCGCCCTCGTTCCATCCCTTAGCCGCCGGACCGTGTCCTCTGCAATGGTAGGGAGGCAGACGAATTCTTGCGAATTTTTACCGGCTGACGGAGTATTCGCGGCAATTCCAAACAGCGGCCGGAAAGGCCGCGACCCCGGGAGAATACGTCCATGCTTCGCAAATCGTTTTTGGCCGCGCTTGCGGCAACCGCGCTCGCGGTCGGCACCCTGCCAGCCGCCGCGCAGGAAACCGTGAAAATCGGCATCATCACGCCGCTCACCGGCCCGTTCGCTTCGACCGGCAAGCAGCACGAAACCGCTGCACGGCTTTATATGCAGCAACACGGCACCACCGTAGCCGGCAAGAAAATCGAGCTCATCATTCGCGACGACGCCGGGCGCGCGGAAAACACCGCCCGCATCGCCAGCGAGTTGATCCAGAACGACAAGGTAAGCTTCATCGCCGGCTTCGGCCTGACGCCGCTTGCGATGGCGACCGCGCCGATCGCGACCAACGCGAAGGTGCCGATGATCGTGATGATGGCCGGCACCTCGATTATCACCGAGCGCTCGCCGTACATCGTGCGTACGAGCTTCACGCTAGGACAGTCCGCGGTCATTATCGCCGACTGGGCCGCGAAGAATAAAGTCAAAAAGGTCGTGACCCTTGTTACCGACTACGCGCCGGGCCACGACGCCGAAAAATCCTTCGTCGATCAGTTCAAGTCCAAGGGCGGAGAGATCGTGGAAAGCATTCGCGTGCCGATTCAGAATCCCGACTACGCGCCATTCCTCCAGCGCGTGCTCGATGCGAAGCCCGACGCGCTTTACGTCTTCGTGCCGTCGGGTCAGGGCTCGATCCTGATGAAGCAATATGTCGAGCGCGGTCTCGACAAATCGGGCATTCGCCTGATCGGCACCGGCGACATCACCGACGACGACATTCTGAACGGTTTCGGCGATGCCGCGATCGGCGTGATTACCGCGCACATGTATTCGACCGCGCATCCGTCGGCGATGAACAAGGAATATGTCGCCGCCTTCAAGAAGTTGAACCCGAGCCTGCGGCCGAACTTCGCGTCGGTCGGCGCCTATGACGGCATGCATCTGATCTACGAGGCGCTGAAGAAGACCAACGGCAAGACGGACGGCGACGCGCTGATCGCCGCGATGAAGGGCCTGAAGTGGGAAAGCCCGCGCGGACCGATCTCGATCGATCCGGAGACGCGGGACATCGTCCAGACCATCTACATCCGCAAGGTCGAGAAGAAAGACGGCGAACTCTATAACGTCGAGTTCGAGAGCTTCCCCGATGTGAAGGATCCGGTGAAGGCGGCGAAGAAGTAAACCGCAAGCAGGCAGATGAAATTCGGCCTCGCCGCCAAACCGGCGGCGGGGCCGATTGCTAGAGTAGAGTCATGCTGACCATCCTGTTCGACGGCATCGCCTACGGCATGCTCCTGTTCGTGATTTCCTGCGGGCTCGCGGTCACGCTGGGACTGATGAACTTCGTCAATCTCGCACACGGCGCCTTCGCCATGCTCGGCGGCTACTGCGCTTATGTGCTCGTGAATTTCTACGGCGTGCCGTTTTTCGCGAGCCTGCCGGTCGCTTTCCTGTTCGCAGCCATGATCGGCCTTGTCGCCGAACGCTCGCTCTACGTTCACTTCTACAACCGCAGCCATCTCGAACAGGTACTGTTCACGATCGGCCTTGTCTTCATGACCTCCGCGCTGGTCGACTATTTTCTCGGCTCGCAGCAGCGCTTCATCAACCTGCCATCCTATTTGCAAGGCCGCTTCGATTTCTTCGGTGTCGGTATCGGCAAATACCGGCTCTTGATCATTCTCGTCTGCGCCCTGATCGTGATCGTGCTGCAACTGATCCTAGGCCACACACGTTTCGGGAGCCGCCTCCGCGCCGCGGTCGACGATCAGCGCGTCGCGCGCGGCTTGGGTATCAACGTCAACCGCGTATTTGCGCTGACCTTCGCCGCCGGCTGCGGACTTGCGGGTCTGGGCGGCGCGCTTGGCGCGGAAATCCTTTCGCTTGAACCTCATTTCCCGCTGAAATTCATGATCTACTTTCTGATCGTGGTTTCGGTCGGCGGCACCTCGAGCATCACCGGACCTTTTCTTGCGTCTATCTTGCTAGGAATCGGAGACGTAGCCGGGAAATATTACGCGCCCCGCTTCGGCGGCTTCGTCATCTACACCATCATGATCGTCGTGCTGGTCCTGCGCCCGCAGGGGCTGTTCACGCGCGGCACTTCGAAATAGCGCAATGAGCACCGCGGACACATTCCGGCAAGCCGACGCGGCGCTGAAGAAGAAGCGCGCGTGGCATTGGCTCGAGTATGTCTTCTGGCTCGCGGTCGCAGCGACCGTGTTTCTGTTTCCCTCGCAACATACGCTGCTCACGCAGATCGCGATCTGGTCGCTGTTTGCACTCTCGCTCGATCTTTTGCTCGGTTACGCCGGTATCGTTTCGCTTGGCCATGCCGCCTATTTCGGTTTCGGCGCTTATGTCGCGGCGCTTTTCGCGATCAACTTCACCGGCGAACCGCTGACGGTATTGCTCGTCGCCGGCATCGCTGCCGGGCTGCTCGGGCTCGTCACGAGTCTCTTGGTATTGCGCGGCAGCGACCTGACGCGGCTCATGGTGACGCTCGGCATCGCGCTGGTAATGTACGAGCTCGCGAACCAGATGTCCTGGCTCACCGGCGGCGCGGACGGCCTGACCGGCATGCCGGTAAATCCCGTCTTCGGCGTATTCCCGATCTCGTTCCGCCCGACCAACTCATACATTTATGTGTTGTGCGTGCTGTTCGTCCTGTTCGTCGTTGCGCGGCGCATCGTGCACTCGCCGTTCGGTTATTCGCTGCGCGCGATCAAGGGCAATCCGCTGCGCGCATCCTCGATCGGCATTTCGACTAACCGGCGGCTGATCGCAGTCTATGCGCTCGGCGCGGCCTACGCCGGCGTCGCGGGCGCGCTGCTCGCGCAGACCACGCCGGTGGTGTCGCTGACCTACATCGACTTCCAGCGCTCGGCGGATGTGCTCTTGATGCTCATCATCGGCGGCACCGGCTATCTATACGGCGGCATCGTCGGCAGCGCGCTATTTCTGATCGCGCAAAAATTCATCGGCAACGTCACGCCGCAATACTGGGAATTCTGGATCGGCTTCGCCCTCGTCGTGATTGCGCTGTTTGCGCGCGACCGTGGCGTATTCAGCATCATCGAGCGCGTTGCGAACGCACTTCGCAAGGAAAAGGCGAAGCCATGAACGCGCTCGAAACCGTCGATCTCGAGAAGCGCTTCGGTGGCATCGTGCCGACCAATAGCGTAAGCCTGCGAGTGCGCGAAGGCGCGCGCCACGCGCTGATCGGCCCGAACGGTGCCGGCAAGACCACGCTCATCAATTTGTTGACCGGCGTGCTGCGGCCGAGCAAGGGCAAGGTGAAGCTCGGCGGCGGCGACATCACGAACCTGAAGCCGCACCAGCGCGTCGCGCGTGGCATCACCCGCACTTTCCAGATCAATCAGCTCTTTGCCGATCTCTCGCCGCTCGAATCCATCGCGCTCGTGATCGGCGAGCGCGAAAAGCAGGGCGCGCGCTTCTGGCGCGCTTTCGGCGGCGACGAGGCAATCGCGCGCGAAGCAGCAAGCCTCGCGCAACAATTCGGGCTTGCCGACGTGATCGGCGAACGCACGTCTTCCCTTCCCTATGGCAAGCAGCGCCAGCTCGAAATCGCACTCGCGATAGCGGGCAAGCCGCGCGTATTGCTGCTCGATGAGCCCGCGGCTGGCGTGCCGGAAGCCGAGCGTCATGAAATTCTCGAAACCGTCGCCGCGTTGCCGAAAGACGTCACCGTGCTTCTGATCGAGCACGACATGGATATCGTATTCGGTTTCGCCGACCGCATCTCGGTGCTGGTCGAAGGAAAACTGTTGGTCGAAGGCGACCCGAAGGAAATCCAGAACGACCCGCGCGTGCGCGCGGTCTATCTCGGCGAGGGCGCCGGTGACTGAAATCCTCCGCATCGAAAATCTGCGCGCGGGATACGGCGAAGCGGTCGTGCTGCCCGATCTTTCGCTAAGCCTCGAACAGGGCCAGTCGCTCGCGCTGCTCGGCCGCAACGGCATGGGCAAGACCACGCTCGTCAACTCGATCATCGGCGTCACGCGCCGCTTTAGCGGCAGGATTGTGCTCGCCGGCCGCGACATCACAGCGCTTCGCCCCGATCAGCGTGCGCTGGCCGGCGTCGGCTGGGTCCCGCAGGAACGCAACATCTTCAAGTCGCTGACGGTTACCGAAAATCTTACCGCGGTCGCAACACCTGGAAATTGGACCGTCGATCGCGTGTTCGGCATGTTTCCGCGTCTCGCCGAGCGCCGCTTCAATCTCGGCAACCAGCTTTCCGGCGGCGAACAGCAGATGCTGGCGGTCGGCCGCGCGCTGGTCCTGAACCCGAAGCTGCTTCTGCTCGACGAACCGCTTGAGGGTCTCGCCCCGATCATTGTCGACGAACTGCTCGCCGCACTCCGCCGGATCATTTCCGAGGAGAAGCTGTCCGCGATTCTGGTCGAGCAGAACGCCCAGAAGATCCTCGGCGTCACCGACCGCGCGGTGATTCTCGAGCGCGGCATGGTCGTTCATGCCGCCAAAAGCGCCGACCTCCGCCGCCAGCCCGAAATCCTCGAAAGCTATCTCGGAGTGAACAAGGCGAGAGCCGCGCACTAGCGCTTGGCTGAAATCTCGAAGAAATCAGCATAAAAAGGTACTAAAATACCTTTTTTTGGCGGTCGCCCGCTTCTCCTTGCGCCGCTATCGCTTAGCGCAAAGCGCTGGAATTTGAAGGCGTTAACCATTTGGAAACCATGAACAGGGAAATTTCTGCCTAGTGACCCCCGCCCTTGGGGGTGGCTGGGGAGAGTTTTCTTGAACGGCATTGTCGAATTCGTCCGTACCCTGGGCGCGGCCCGGCTTGCCGCCATGGGCGCGGTAGCCGCGGCCCTGATCTTCTTCTTTCTGTTCATCATCGCGCGGGTCACCACGCCGGCGATGGCGCCGCTGTTCACCGAACTCTCGCTCGACGATTCGGGCCGTATCGTCCGCGAACTGGAAACCCAAGGCATCCAGTACGAGATCAAGCACGACGGCGCGACCATCATGGTCCCGAAGGACAAGATCGCCCGCACCCGCATGCGCCTTGCCGAAACCGGCCTGCCGCGCGGCGGCAATGTCGGCTACGAAATCTTCGACCGTACCGACACGCTCGGCACCACCTCGTTCGTGCAGAACGTCAATCGCGTCCGCGCGCTGGAAGGCGAGCTCGCCCGCACCATCCGCTCCATAGACCGCATTGCCGCCGCGCGCGTGCATCTCGTGATTCCCGAGCGTCAGCTCTTCTCGCGCGACCAGCAAGAGCCCTCCGCCTCCATCGTCTTGCAGGTGCGCGGCTCGCTGGAAATGTCGCAGGTCCGCGCGATCCGACACCTCGTCGCCTCCGCCGTGCGCGGGCTGAAGACCGAGCGCATCTCCATCGTGGACGAGCGCGGCCAGCTGCTCGCCGACGGCTCCAGTGAGACCACGTCCGGCATTACCGGCATGGAAGAGCGCAATGCCGCGTTCGAGCGCAAAATGAAGGAGCAGATCGAAGCGATCGTGACGAGCGTGGTCGGCGCGAACCGTGCGCGTGTCACCGTTTCTGCCGAGTTGGACTATACCCGCATACAGCAGACCTCCGACAGCTTCGATCCCGAAAGCCGCGTAGTGCGCTCGACCCAGACCCGCGAAGAGCAATCCACTACCGCGAACTCCCAGAACAACGATGGTGTCACTGTCGCCAACGAAATCCCCGGCAATAATCAGCCGCGCAATCCGCAGCAACAGCAACCGCAGCAGCCGCGCGACAATGCGCGCAAGACCGAGGAAGTCGTCAATTACGAGATCACCCGCACCACCCGCACCGAGACGCTCGAACCCGGCCGCGTAAAACGTATCTCCGTCGCCGTGCTGGTCGACGGCAACTACACCAAGGGCAACAATAACGAAGTCGCTTACGCCCCGCGCAGCAAGGAAGAACTCGACCGCATCACGGCGCTGGTGCGCTCCGCAATCGGCTTCAACGAGAAGCGTGGCGACATGATCGAGGTCGTGAACTTGCGCTTCGCTGAACCCACCGTGATTCCGCCGGCGAGCGCCGATACCGGGTTCCTCTCGATGCTGCGCTTCACCACCGACGACATCATGCGTTTCGTCGAGATCGGCGTGATGATGATCCTCGGCCTTCTGGTGCTTCTGTTCGTGGTCCGCCCGCTCGTGCGCCGCGTGATCACGCCTGAAGAAAATGCGACCGGCGCGCTTGCACCGGCCGCCGCGAATGTACCTGCGCTTGCGCCGCCCGGCGGACAGCACCAGGCTGTGGCGCCGCCGCTCGCGCCGGCAGCGCCTTCGCCGCGCGCCGAATCCGATCATCCCGCCGCGCGCCTGATCGAATCCGCGCAGATCCAGGGCGAAGCGCATCAGAAGTCGATGCAGAAGGTCGGTGAGCTCGTGCAGAACAATCCGCAGGAGACCGTTTCCGTGCTTCGTCAGTGGATGAACGAGCGCACGGCCTGATCTGAACCATGAACGCTCCCGCCGCCATAACCTCCAGCAAGCCGAAAAAGCCGGCGCCCGTGCATAACGGCAAGGCGCTCACCGGCGTCGAGCGAGCGGGCATCCTGATGCTCTCGCTCGGCCAGGAGCACGGCGAGGAAGTCTGGAAGCTCTTGGACGAAGACGAAATCCGCGAACTTTCCATCGCGATCGCCCGTCTCGGCGTAATCGACTCGAACATCGTCGATTCCCTGCTCGTCGATTTCGTCGGCCAGCTTTCCGGCAACGGCGGCTTGCTCGGCAACACGACCGCGACCGAGCGGCTCCTGAACCAGTTTCTCCCCTCCGACCGCGTCAACGCGATCATGGAAGAAATCCGCGGCCCCGCCGGCCGCAATATGTGGGAGAAGCTCTCCAACGTTCAGGAAGACGTGCTCGCGAACTACCTCAAGAACGAATATCCGCAGACCATCGCAGTGGTGCTTTCGAAGATCCGCTCCGAACAGGCGGCGCGCGTGCTCGCGATTCTGCCCGAGCCGGTCGCACTCGACGTCATCAATCGCCTGATCAAAATGGAGTCGGTGCAGAAAGACGTACTCGAGCGCGTCGAACAAACGTTGCGCTCCGAATTCATGTCCACGCTTTCGCAAACCTCGAAGCGCGATCCCTACCAGCCGATCGCGGAAATTTTCAACTTCTTCGACCGCCAGACGGAATCGCGCTTCTTCGCGGCAATGGAAACCACGCAGAAGGAATCCGCCGAGCGCATCAAGACCTTGATGTTCACCTTCGACGACCTCGTGAAGCTCGATGGCGGCGCGATCCAGACGCTCTTGCGCAAGTTCGACAAGGGCAAGCTCACGATTGCGCTGAAAGGCGCGACCGAAACCGTCCGCGAATACTTCCTGAAAAACATGTCGCAGCGCGCCGCCAAGATGATGGTCGACGATCTGCAGAACATGGGCCCGGTACGGCTGCGCGAAGTCGACGAAGCGCAGGCGGCGATGATCGCGACCGCCAAGGACCTCGCCGACAAGGGCGAGATCATGATCGTCAAAAGCGGCAACTCCGACGACGAGTTGGTGTACTGATGAGCGCAACCAGCACCAAGTCGCCCGCCAAATATCTGTTCGACGTCGAATTCGGCGGCAACAGCCGCTTCGGCGATCTTTCCGGCAACGCACGCGCGGCGATCGCGGACGCGGAGAAAATCGCCTTCCGGAACGGTTTCGAGGCCGCGAAGAAGGAAGGCGAACAGAAATGCGCGGCACAACTCGAACGCGTCGCCGCCGAGATGCATCTTGCGGTCGCAAAGCTCGCCGCGATCGAAACGAGGTTGGAACGCGAAGCGATCGATGTCGCAAGCGCAATTGCGCACCAACTCGCCCCCGCACTCATCGCACGCCAGCCGCTCGCCGAAATCGAAGCGCTGGTCCTCGACGTGCTCTCTCATGTGCGGGCCGCGCCCCATGTCGCGGTGCGGATTTCGCCGGAGATGACGGAAGAGGCTGGCGCACGCCTGAAGAAGATCGCCGAGGAGCGCGGTTTTGCGAACAAGCTCGTTATTCTTCCAGATCCTGCGATCGCAAGCGGCAACTGCTTGATCGAATGGGCTGACGGCGGCGTTTGCCGCGACGCTGAAGCGATCAAGAGCCGCATTCAGCAAGCGATTCAGAATTATCTCGGGGCGCCCGCAGGCACGCCCGAAATGCCGGAGAACCAGTCATGAGCGACGACAACAAACCGCCGCTGCCGAATCTCGAAGCAGACGTCGATCTGATCAATCCGGCAGCGCCGCCGACCGCGCCGGATGCGGATCATTCGGTGAAGAATGCTGGCGACCTCGAAGCGGTGTTCGACGTGCCGGTGCATGTATCCGCCGTGCTCGGACGCACGCGCATGGATGTCGGCGATCTTTTAAAGATCGGACCGGGCACCATGCTCGAGCTCGACCGCAAGGTCGGCGAAGCCATCGATATTTTCGTGAACAACCGTCTGGTCGCGCGCGGAGAAGTCGTGCTGGTGGAAGACCGCCTCGGCGTGACCATGACGGAAATCATCAAAGCCGACCGGAACTAACGGGCGGACGGAGCATACCCATGCGGCTACTCATCATCGGCACCCTCAAAGGCCAGCTCTCGACGGCGACCAAGATCGCAATCGACCGTGGCGCGAGCGTCACCCACGCGGTCGACAACGAACAGGGCCTGAAAGTACTGCGCTCACGCGGCGCCGATCTCATCATGGCCGATGTCACGCTCGACATTCGCGAACTCGTTTCGAAAATCGCCGACGAACGCATGCATGCGCCGGTCGTCGCCTGCGGCGTCGAAAACGATGCGCGCGCGGCGGTCGATGCAATCCATGCCGGCGCGAAGGAATACATCCCGCTGCCGCCGGACCCGGAACTGATCGCGGCGGTACTTGCCGCCGTCGCCGACGACGGCCGCGACTTCGTGTTCCGCGACGAGGCCATGGCGCGCGTCGTGCGGCTCGCAGCGCAAGTGGCAGGCTCGGAAGCATCGATCCTGATTACCGGCGAAAGCGGAACGGGCAAGGAAATGCTCGCGCGCTTCGTGCATGTGAAAAGCCAGCGCGCCTCGAAAGTCTTCGTTTCGGTGAACTGCGCTGCGATCCCAGAAAACCTGCTCGAATCCGAGCTGTTCGGCCATGAGAAGGGTGCCTTTACCGGCGCGATCGCGCGGCGCATCGGCAAGTTCGAGGAAGCGAACGGCGGCACGCTGTTGCTCGACGAGATTTCAGAAATGGACGTTCGCCTCCAGGCGAAATTACTTCGCGCGATTCAGGAACGCGTGATCGACCGCGTCGGCGGCACGCGCCCCGTTCCGGTCGACATCCGCATCATCGCGACCTCGAACCGCAACTTGGCTGAAGAAGTCCGCGCCGGCCGTTTCCGCGAGGATCTGCTCTACCGCCTCAACGTCGTGAATCTGCAGATCCCGCCGTTGCGCGAGCGCCCGCAGGACGTGCTCGAACTGGCCGATCACTTCATCGCGCATTATGCCGATGTGAACGGCGTGGCTCCGAAGCCGCTCTCGCAGGAAGCCAAGCGCGAACTCCTGCGCAACCGCTGGCCCGGCAACGTGCGAGAAATGGAAAACACGATCCACCGCGCGGTGTTGCTCGCCACGGGCGACGAGATCGGCGTCGATGCGATCCGCCTTCCCGACGGCACCTCGCTTACGAACGCGCCTAGCGGCCCGGTCGCGCATGCGCAGCAGGTCTCCGACCAGTTGGCGGCCTCGCTGGTCGGCCGCACGGTCGCGGATGTCGAGCGCGATCTCATTCTTTCGACGCTGAAGCACTGCCTCGGCAACCGCACCCACGCGGCGAATGTGCTTGGCATCTCGATTCGCACGCTCCGGAACAAGCTCAACGAGTATTCGGCGGAAGGTCTCGAAATACCCGCACCTGCCTCGGGCGTCGCCGCCGGCGCCGCGTAAAGTTTACGACCCCCACCAAGCGACCAAGCCAAAGAGATAGGCCGGACAGAAGTCCGGCCTTTTTCATTTGAGCCGTTAACGCCCGTTAACCCTTCGCTAACCATAAGGCAGGCAAAAATTGCCGGGGGAGCGCGCCCTGCCCGGGGCGCGGAGAGAAAAGATGTCCGACACAACCGCAGGCGTCAGTTACAAGCCAAAAATGCCCACGATGGGCGAGCTCGGCGCGCTACTCCGGCGCGGCGACCTGATGTTGGCCATCGCCGTCCTTGGCATCCTGGTCGTCCTGATCATGCCGCTGCCGCCGATGGTCCTCGACCTTCTGCTGGCGCTCTCGATCATCCTCTCGGTACTGATTCTTATGACGGCGCTCTTTATTCAGGGGCCGCTGGAATTTTCTGCCTTTCCGACCGTGCTCCTGATGGCGACGATGCTCAGGCTCTCGCTGAACCTCGCCTCGACGCGGCTTATTCTCACCCACGGCCATCAGGGCACTTCCGCCGCCGGCCACGTCATCGAAGCCTTCGGCAACTTCGTGATGGGCGGCAACTTCGTGATCGGCATCATCGTGTTCGCGATCCTTGTGATCGTGAACTTTGTCGTCATCACCAAGGGCTCGGGCCGCATCGCGGAAGTCGCGGCCCGTTTTACCTTGGACGCCATGCCCGGCAAGCAGATGGCGATCGACGCCGATCTTTCCGCCGGACTGATCGACGAGAACGAAGCTCGCAAACGGCGCAAGAACCTCGAGGACGAAAGCGCCTTCTACGGCGCGATGGACGGTGCCTCGAAATTCGTGCGCGGCGACGCGATCGCGGGTCTCCTGATTGTCTTCATCAACATCATCGGCGGCATCGTCATTGGCATGGCACAGCAGGGACTGACGTTCTCGAAGGCGGGCGCGGTCTATACGCTGCTCACCGTCGGCGACGGTCTGGTCACGCAGATTCCCGCACTGATCGTTTCGACCGCCGCGGGCCTGCTCGTCTCGAAAGCGGGCGTTTCGGGCGCCGCCGACAAGGCGTTGCTGAAGCAGTTGTCGAACTATCCAAAAGCGCTGGGTATGTCGGCAGGGGTCATGATTGTGCTTTCCACGCTGCCCGGTGTGCCGATGCTGCCGTTTCTGGCTCTCGGTACGGGAGCGGCAACGCTCGCCTTCGTTAGCACCCGTCAGAACAAGGCGGCGGCGGCCGCAGAAGCCGCGAAAGCCTCGGCGAAGGAACCGAGCCTGCCGCAGGAAGAGCCGATCGCGAATGCGCTGAAAATCGACGATCTCAAGATTGAAATCGGTTACGCGCTCTTGCCGCTCGTCAACGCACCCGACGGTTCGGATCGCCTCACCGAGCAGATCAAGGCGCTCCGGCGCCAGATCGCAAGCGAAATGGGCTTCGTTATGCCCTCGGTCCGCATCATCGACAACGTGCAGATGGAATCGAACGCTTACACGATCAAACTGAAAGAGGTCGATGCAGGTTCCGGCAAGGTGCATCCGGGCAGCCACATGGTTATGGATCCGGCGGGCGGTCAGGTGAACCTCGCCGGTCACCACACCACCGAGCCGACCTTCGGCCTGCCCGCAACCTGGGTGGACGAATCCTTGCGGGAGGAAGCGAGCCTGCGCGGCTACACCGTGGTCGATGCCGCGACCGTCATGTCGACGCATCTCGCCGAGGTGCTGAAAGCCAACATGGCGGACCTGCTTTCCTATGCGGAAGTGCAGAAACTCCTGAAAGAGCTGCCGAAGGAACAGAGCGAACTCTTGAAGGATATCGTGCCGAGCCAGATTTCGGCTTCAGGAATCCAGCGCGTGCTCCAGTTGCTCCTCTCCGAACGCGTCTCGATCCGCGACCTCGGCACAATTCTGGAAGGCATCGCCGAAGCCGTGCCGCACACCCGCAACGCTTCGCAGATCGTCGAGCAGGTGCGCGTGCGCCTTGCCCGCCAGCTTTGCGCCCAGCACGTGTCGCCGAACGGCTATCTGCCGCTCATTTCGCTTTCGCCGAAGTGGGAACAGGTTTTCGCGGAATCGATCGTGGGCACCGGCGACGACAAGTCGCTTGCCATGCAGCCGTCGAAGCTGACCGAGTTCGTCACTGAAGTGCGCGAGCGCTTCGAGCATGCCGCGCGCATGAACGAAGCACCCGTGTTGCTCACCTCCGCGACGGCACGCCCCTTCGTGCGGCAGATCGTGGATCGCTTCCGTCCACAGACCTCGGTGATGTCACAGGCCGAGATTCATCCGCGGGTCCGGCTGAAGACTGTCGGCAGCGTATAAAAGTTTAGGCCGCCGTAGCGCGACGCTGCGGCGGCCCAATCTCTTCAATAAAACGAACTTAGACGCGGATGCGCTGTGCGCCGATGCGGTCCATTTCCGCCTGCTCGCGGGCGGCTTCGATGCCGCGGCCACGCATTGCGTCGCGCTCTTCCAGAATCTCGACCTTCTTCAATTCCTCGAAGGCGTCGGCGAGCTGCGCCCGGGCGTCCTCAAGCTGACCGTGAAGTTCCTGCGCGGAACGCTTCAGGTTATCCCGGCGCTGGATCGCGGCCTTGGCATAAGTCGGATAGGCGAAGTGCCCGGGGTCGTTGATGCCGGCGCGGTCCTGCTCGACCGTGATTTCACGTTCGAGATCGTTGGCCATGCGCTCGAATTCGGCGACCATCGCCTCGATCTGGGCGACCTGTCGACGCTTCTCGTCTACCTGAAAGCGCTTCAGGCGAATGAGGGTTTCACGCGATTTCATCCCGGCGATACTCCACGCGACCGGTTAGGACTCAGTTACTGGACCCGCTACAATTTGAGCGAGTGCGCGGTAACCATCGCCGAGATTCGTTTTTTCTTCCTTACCTTGGGACAGAAAAGCTTCCAGCGCCGGCTGGAGCCTGATCGCCTCGTCGACCTCGGGCGAGGACCCCTGCCGGTAGGCCCCTAACCGGATCAGTTCCTCCATGTCGCCGTAGGTGGCGAGTACCTGCTTGGCTTTCACCACTGCCGGATAGAACTCGGGGTCGGAGGATTTGGGCATGGTTCGGGACACCGACTTCAACACGTTAATCGCCGGGTAACGTCCACGCTCCGCGATCGCCCGCTCCATGACGATGTGCCCGTCGAGGATGCCGCGAACCGCATCCGCGACCGGCTCGTTATGGTCGTCGCCATCGACCAGCACCGTGAACAACGCCGTTATCGTGCCCTTGTCTGGTCCTGGCCCGGCGCGCTCGAGCAACCGCGGCAGTTCGGAGAAGACCGTCGGCGTATAGCCCTTGGCGGTCGGCGGTTCGCCGCCCGCGAGCCCGATCTCGCGCTGGGCCATGGCGAAGCGCGTGACGGAGTCCATCAGAAGGAGAACGTCCTTGCCCTCGTCCCGAAAATATTCGGCGATGGCCATGGTGAGCAACGCCGCCTGCCGGCGCATTAACGCCGGCTCGTCGGAGGTTGCGACCACCACCACGGAGCGTGCGAGACCCGCTTCGCCGAGGTCGTCCTGCAGGAATTCCTGCACCTCGCGGCCGCGCTCGCCGACGAGCCCGATCACCGCGACATCGCAAGCGGTGTAGCGAGCTAACATCGACAAGAGCACCGACTTGCCGACGCCCGAGCCCGCGAAGATGCCGAGCCGCTGGCCTTTGCAGGTGGTGGCGAAGGTGTTGAGCGCCCGCACCCCAAGATCGAGCGGGCTGCCGACCCGCTTTCTCGTATGCGCAGCCGGCGGCGGCGCGCGGAAGGGATAAGGCGATGACCCCGGCTTGATCGGCCCCTTGCCGTCGATCGGCTGGCCATGCGCGTTCACGACCCGGCCGAGCCAGGCGGAAGAGGGCCGCACCGCCGCGCCTGCCTGCGAAACGATGGCCCGGCAGCCGCGCCGCACGCCCTCGACCGCGGCGAACGGCATGACGACCGCGTTATCCCCTGCGAAGCCGATCACCTCGCAGGGCACGCCGCCGTTAACCCCTGTTTCGATCGTTAATCGCGCGCCCACGGGCATCGCATGAACGGGTCCCGCGACCTCGATCATGAGGCCCCGAACCGCCGCAACACGCCCATAATTCAGGGTCCCGTCGAGTTCTTCGATCTGCTCTGCGAGTGCCTTCATGGAGAATCACCGCTTAACGGGCCAAGTCCTTCTTTACCCTATCTTTACCGGCTTCGTTAATGATCGGGTCATGCCTTGGATCGAAGGGCACGCAGGATGCGGGCTTAATTCAAGGGAGTCGCTTGGTCTGGCTTCTTGAAGTCGTACTTTAACCAGCCGGCCTGAGAAAAATCACGGAACGCCAGCATCTTACGGCGATTCGCGAATATTTTCACGGGCTGCGCTTGTGGGACAGATTCCGAATCTGTTAACCATTTGCTGGTTAGCGTCGCAGTCGAGAAATGAGTCAGTCCAGGCACGCAGGCGGGGCGAGTCTGGAGTGAGATTTGTCCCCCAAAGAGGCCTGGATAGGGGATTGGCATGCGCGTTCTGCTAATCGAAGACGACAGCGCGACGGCGAAAAGCGTCGAATTGATGCTGAAGTCCGAAAGTTTCAATGTTTACGTGACCGACCTCGGCGAAGAGGGTGTCGATCTCGGTAAACTCTACGATTACGACATCATCCTCCTCGACCTGAACCTCCCGGACATGTCCGGATATGAAGTTCTGAAGTCGCTGAGAGTCGCCAAGATCAAAACGCCGATTTTGATCCTGTCGGGCCTCGCCGGCATCGAGGACAAGGTGAAGGGTCTCGGCTTCGGCGCCGACGACTACCTCACCAAGCCCTTCCACAAGGACGAGTTGATCGCACGCATCCATGCGGTGGTGCGCCGCTCGAAGGGTCACGCCCAGTCGGTCATCAACACCGGCGACCTCGTCGTGAACCTCGACCAGAAGACGGTCGAAGTGGACGGCGCGCGCGTGCATCTGACCGGCAAGGAATATCAGATGCTGGAGCTCTTATCGCTCCGCAAGGGCACGACGCTCACCAAGGAGATGTTCCTCAATCATCTCTACGGCGGCATGGACGAGCCGGAACTGAAGATCATCGACGTGTTCATCTGCAAACTTCGCAAGAAGCTCGCGAACGCCTCGAAGGCTCCGGATTGGCCGCAGGGCAAGAACTACATCGAGACGGTCTGGGGCCGCGGCTATGTGCTGCGCGAGCCGACCGACGCGGACGAACGCATCTCGGCGTAACTTCCCTCGCATACACAATTCAAAACCCCGGCCTGAGGCCGGGGTTTTTGTTTTGGGCGACATGAATAACGATGCGAAAGCGTCGTCAATTCTTCAAGCGATACCCGGTCCTGAAGATCCACCAGATAATGCCAAGGCAAGCGACGAGGAACACCAGCGTCATTGCGATGCTTACGCTTACGTTCACGTCTGCCACCTCGTAGAAGCTCCAGCGGAAGCCCGAGATCAGATAGACGATCGGGTTCACGAAGGTCACGACCTGCCAGAACGGCGGCAACACGCTCACCGAATAGAACGCGCCGCCGAGGAAGGTCAGCGGCGTGATGATGAGCAACGGCACGATTTGCAGCTTCTCGAAACCGTCGGCCCAGATGCCGATGATGAAGCCCAAGAGACTGAAAGTCACCGCCGTCAGCACCAGAAACGAAATCATCCACACCGGATGCGCGATCTTGACCGGCACGAACAGCCACGAGGTCGCAAGAATAATGAGGCCGAGGATGATCGACTTGGTCGCGGCCGCACCCACGTAGCCGATCACGATCTCGATGAAGGAAATCGGCGCCGAGAGAAGCTCGTAGATCGTGCCGGTGAATTTCGGAAAATAGATGCCGAACGATGCATTCATTACGCTCTGCATCAGAAGCGTCAGCATGATGAGTCCGGGCACGATGAAGGAGCCGTAATCGACGCCTTCCATCGTGGTGATGCGCGAGCCGATCGCTGCCCCGAACACCACGAAATAGAGCGAGGTCGAGATCACCGGCGCGAGAATGCTCTGCATCAGCGTACGCGCGGTGCGCGCCATTTCGAAGCGGTAGATCGCGTGAATCGCGCGCCAGTTCATTTCGCGCCTCCGTTCCGATCTTGATGCACGAGGCCCACAAAAATCTCCTCGAGCGAGCTTTGCGTCGTGGAAAGATCGCGGAAGCGGATGCCGGCTTCGTTGAGCGACGCGAGCAGCCGCGTGATGCCGGTGCGCTCGGCCTGCGTGTCATAAGTATAGGTAAGCTCGTCGCCATCCTTCGAGAGCGAAAGCTGCGAAACGCCGAACAGGTTCGCGGGCAGCGCGGCCAATTTCTCCTGAAGCTGGAGCGTAAGCCGCTTCTGGCCGAGTTTGCGCATCAGCTCTTTCTTCTCTTCGACCAGAATGATCTCGCCCTTGGAAATGACGCCGATGCGGTCGGCCATGTCCTCGGCTTCCTCGATGTAATGCGTGGTCAGGATGATGGTGACGCCGGCGGCGCGGAGATCTCGCACCACCTGCCACATGTCCTTGCGCAATTCGACATCGACACCCGCGGTCGGCTCGTCGAGGAACAGAATTTTCGGCTCATGCGAAAGCGCTTTCGCGATCAACACGCGCCGCTTCATGCCGCCCGAGAGCGTCATGATCTTGTTGTCTTTCTTGTCCCAGAGCGAAAGGTCTTTGAGAATTTTTTCGATATAGGCCGGGTTCTTCGGCTTGCCGAACAGCCCGCGGCTGAAGGAAACGGTGGCCCAGACCGACTCGAAGGCGTCGGTGGTCAGTTCCTGCGGCACCAGCCCGATCAGTTCGCGCGCGGCACGAAAGTCCGTGACATTATCGTGACCGTCCACCGTGACCGTGCCGGCTGAAGCCGTGACCGTGCCGCAGACAACTCCGATCAGTGTGGTTTTGCCCGCGCCATTGGGGCCGAGCAGCGCGAAGATTTCGCCGCGGCGGATGCCGAGATTGATGTTTTTCAGCGCGGGGAAGCCGGTCGCATAGGTCTTGGACAGGCCGGAAATTGTAATAATGTCATGCATCGGCGGGCCTCTTACTACGGTTCGGCCCGATCCTCCAGAACCTGTGAGCAACGCGGGTTTGCTCTGGCCGCAGATTGGCCGCAATGCAATTCCTCACTCTCCCGCCCACCGACACCCAAGGATTCCATTCATGCAGATGCTCATTCGCGCGGCGGCAATTGCCCTCGCCGCCTTTGCCTTCACGGCCGCGCCCGCGGCGGCGCAGAACGCCCCGCAGGAACTCAAGCAGATCAAGCTCACCGAAAAGCAGGTGCAGAGCTATATCGACGCCCAAGCCGACATCAACGCGGTGACCGCCAAGATCAAAGGCGACAAGCCCGATCCGAAGCTGCTCGGCGAGCTTGAGGCCGCCGCGAAAAAGCATGGCTTCGCCAACCTCCAGGAACTCGACGAAGTCGCCGCCAATGTGAACCTCGTGTTCTCCGGCTTCGACCCGAAGACCAAGGAATTTTCGCAGCCACCGGTCGCGCTCAAGAAAGAAATTGAGGCGGTCAACGCCGACAAGTCGATTCCGGAAAAAGAGAAGAAGGAAATCCTGGGCGAACTGAACCAGGCGCTGAAATTTGCAAAAGACGTTCAGTATCCCGAGAACATCGAGCTCGTGAAGAAGTATTACGGCAAGATCGAAGCGACCATGCCGAAAGGCTGAACGCTCACCTTCAGGAAAACGAAAAGGCCGCCCCCGGGCGGCCTTTTTTGTTTCGGGAAGCGCCGCGAAATCACGCGCGCATCGCAAAGGCCGGCTTCGGCTCGGGTTTCTTTTCGACCGAGTGGACATAAAGCCCGCGCTTGTCCGGCATCGGCATGAAGAGATTGGTGAAGCCTACCACGGTTTCGGCCGCGCCGAGCAACAGATGCCCGTCGCGCACCAGCGAACGCGCGATCCGCGTAAGCACATCCTGCTTCGTTTTCGAATCGAAATAGATCAGCACGTTGCGGCAGAAGATGACATCGAACATGCCGAGCATCGCGAAATCGTCGAGCAGATTGTGCTGGCGATACTGCACCATGTCGCGCAATTCCTGCGCGATGCGCCACTGGTCGCCGTCTTGCTTGAAATATTTCAGCAAGAGTTGAATCGGTAGCCCGCGCTGCACCTCGAATTGCGTGTAGAGACCGGCCTTCGCCTTCTCGAGCACGTCGGCCGAAATGTCGGTGGCGACGATTTCGATCTTCCAGCCAGCGAACTCCTGCTCCACCTGCTTGAACATCATCGCGAGCGAGTAAGGCTCCTGGCCGGTCGAGGCCGCCGCGCACCAGATGCGAATCCGCTTGGTCGCGGCGCGCAACTTCTGCATCTGCGGCAGCACCGTATCCTGAAAGCGCTCGAACGGCGTCTTGTCGCGGAAGAAGAAGCTCTCGTTGATCGTCATCGCCTCGGTGACGCGCTGGCGCAGCGGTTCCTCGGCGAACTGCTTAAGCTTCGCAACAAGATCGCCGATGGAGCCGCAATTATTCTGGCGTGCGACCGGGAGCAGACGGCTCTCGATCAGATACTGCTTGTCACCCGCGAGATGCAGGCCCGAGCGCTCGTTCAAGAGTTTGCTTAGGTACGCATAATCCTGCGGCGTCACGAGAAATCTCCTGAAACGATGCGGACGGCCTTGGGGCCGATCTCATGGATAGGCAATACGGCGGCACACGCGCCGGCTTGCGCGGCGGATCCTGGCATGCCCCAGATCACGCTGGTGGCTTCGTCTTGCGCGATCACGTTGCCGCCGTTGTCGGCGATCGCGAGCGACCCCTTCTTGCCGTCGGAGCCCATGCCGGTCAGCACGATGCAGAGCGCACGACCGTCGAGCGCATTCGACGCGGACAGAAACAGCGCGTCCACCGCGGGCTTGCAGAAATGAATCGGCGCGGAATCGTCGATCACGACCTCGATACCGTCGTCGCGCTTGATCAGCGCAAGATGCTTGCCGCCGGGTGCGACATAGATCATTCCGGCTTTCAACGGCTCGCCGTTGATCGCCTCGCGCGCGGGCTTGCCGGCGAGACGGCCGAGATGTTCGGCAAGCGTTGCCGTGAAGATCGGCGGCATGTGCTGCACGATCAGCACGGGCACGCGATCGATGACGGGCACGAGTCCCTTCACCAGTACCTGCAGCGCCTGCGGCCCGCCTGTGGAGGAGCCGACCAAGATCGCCTTCGGCATGATCCTGGAAAACGGGCGCAGCGTGATGTCGTTCGCCAGCGCCTGGTGCGTCAGCGGCATCGCACGGATTTCGCGCCGCGCCAACGGCGTTGCGGAAAACCGGCGGCCACCGAGCTGGCGAATCTTGTCGATCAGCGTACGGCGGAATTCTTCCGATCCGGCCCCGTTGCCGATCTCGGGTTTCGGCACGCAATCGGTCGCGCCCATCGAGAGCGCTTTCAGCGTGATTTCCGCGCCGCGCTTTGTAAGCGTCGACGCCATGATCACGGGCAGCCGCGGCCGCCTGATCAGGAGTTCCTTCAGCGTCGCGATGCCATCGAGTTCCGGCATCTCGATGTCGAGCACGACGACATCGGGATTCGCAATATCGAATTGCTCGAGCGCTTCGCGCCCATTCTTGCAGACACGCACCACCTGCATGTCGGGCTCAAGTCCGATCCAGCGCGAGACGAGACCGCGCACGACGACCGCGTCGTCGACGATCATCACGCGTGCGGGTAACGCGTTCTTCGCAAGCGGAAGGGGGCGGGGCTGCACCATCTGGAAGCGGACGCCGGACTAGCCGCCGCCCGTCATTCGGCTCAGATCAGGCCGACTTCCTGAAACTTCGCTTCGACGATTTCCTTGTCGAAGGGCTTCATGATGTATTCGTCCGCGCCGGCATGCATCGCACGCGCGATATGGGCGAGATCGTTCTCGGTCGTGCAAAACACGACTTTCGGCTTGTCGCCCGCCGGCATCGAACGAAGCGCACGCAGGAAGTCGAAGCCGTCCATGACCGGCATGTTCCAATCGAGCAGGATCGCTTCCGGCATGTCCTTGGCGCAGGCATCAAGCGCCTGGCGGCCGTCAGAGGCCTCCAGAACCGTGAAGCCGAAGTTTTCCAGAATCCGCCGCGCGACTTTGCGGATGACGCCGGAGTCGTCAACGATGAGACAGCGTTTCATTTTTCCAGTTCCTTCTACAACATTCACGCGGCGAGCGTGTCTTTCCTGAAATCGAGAATCTTGTCGACGTCGAGCACCACCATCAGACGATCCTCGAGCCGATAGATGCCGGAACAGATCGCCGCCCAATTCTTCTGCAGATTGATGGGCGCGGCATCGAGCGCAGCAGACGAAAGTTTGAGCACCTCGCCCATCGAGTCGACGAGCAGGCCATAAGCCTCGCCGTCATGATCGATGCCGATCGCCATCCGCTTCTCGGCGGCCTCGCGCGGCGGCAGGCCAAGTCGCTTGCGCATGTCGAGCGCTGTTACAACACGGCCGCGCAGGTTCAGCACGCCGGAGATTTCGGATGGCGCCAACGGCACGCGGGTGACGCGCTCGGCTTCGAATACGTCATGCACGCGCGTGATCGGAATTCCGAACAGCTGGTCGGCGATCCACGCGGTCACGAATTCGGTTTCGGTCGCGTCAGCTTTGCTCATGCGGCCTCCTGCAATTCGACCGCCGCGTTCTTCAGCGCCTGCAGCAGTCCGCGCCGGTCGAACTTTGCGACGTAGCCGTACATACCCGCGCTCTCGCATTTCGATGCGACCGCGGGCGATAGCGTCGAGGTGAGCGCAATCACCGGCAGATGCGAGAAGTTTGCATTCGCGCGCAGCGCTTCGGTGAAGGCGAAGCCGTCGATCTCCGGCATCTCGATGTCGGTCACGACGGCGTCGAAACTCGCGCCGCGATCGAGCGCCACGAGTGCTTCCTTCGCCCCGGAAAGCGCGGTGACGTCATAGCCCGCAGCCTGCAGCACCGGCGCCAGCATGTTGCGGAAGAACGCGGAGTCGTCGACGAAAAGAAGTTTCTTCTTTTCGCGCGCGTGACCCTGCCTTCCGTGGAACCAATCAGAGAAGCCGAGCGGCAGGAAATGCGCGACGTCGATGATCTCGGTCGCCTGATCGCGGATGATCGCGGAGCCGAGTACGCCCGGTGTGTCGCTCGCGACCTTGATTTCGAGCCGGTCCTCGACGATGTCCACGATCTCGTCGACGATGAGACCGACCGAACGGCCGCCGTCGGTGAAAACAAGAAGCGGCTGCGTGCCGTCTTCGGCGAGCTTCGCGTTTTCGTCGGCCGGGATCAGCGGCATCAAGCCGCCGCGATACTGCACCATCGGCCGGCCGCTGGATCGCTCGATCTTCCTGGCGTCGATCTCTTCTAGCCTCGTCACCAGCGAGAGCGGCACCGCCTTGAGCGTGCCGGAGCCGGAGCGGAACATCAGCATCGAAACCGTCTTCAGCGCTTCTTCCTGCGGCAACGCTTCGCCCTTGGCCGCGAAGTCGTCGATGGTGCGTTCCTCGCGGGACGCGCCGATCGATTCCGCGATCCCGTTCGGATCGAGAATCATGATCACCGAGCCGTCGCCGAGAATGGTGTTGCCGCCGAGAATCTTGATGTCGCGCAGGCTGGCAGCGACCGGTTTCACGACGATCTCTTCGGTGTGCATCACGTCGTCGACCACGATGCCGAACAGGCTCGCGCCGACCTGCATGACGATCACGAAGGCGTCGCCGTTCGCCTCGGGCTGTTTGGGCAGTTTCAGGAGTTGCGTCAGCGACAACAGCGGCAAGAGCTTGTCGCGCAACCGCAACACCAGCGCGCCATTGATTTCCTCGACGAGATTTGCGTTCGAACCCCGATGGACGAGTTCGACCACGGCGACCTGCGGAATCGCGTAGCGCTCGCCGCCGGCCTCCACGATCAGCGCCGGCACAATCGCGAGCGTCAGCGGAATCTTGATCGAGAAAGTCGAGCCGCGCCCCGGCGTCGACTTCAGATCGATGGTGCCGCCGATCTGATCGATGTTGGTCTTGACCACGTCCATGCCGACGCCGCGACCGGACACGCTCGTTACTTTCTCCGCGGTCGAGAAGCCCGGCGCGAAAATCAGTTTATGAAGTTGCGCTTCGCTCGGATGGTCTTCGTCGGAAATCAATCCGACTTCGATCGCCCGCCTACGGATTTTCGAGAGGTTCAAGCCGCGCCCGTCGTCGGCGATCTCGATCACAATCTGGCCGCTGGCCTGATAGGCGGAAAGGCGGATCGTGCCTTTCGCGGGCTTGCCGGCCTTGCGCCGCTCCTCGGTCGTTTCGAGCCCGTGGTCCGCGGAGTTTCGCACCATGTGGGTGAGCGGATCGCGGATGATATCGAGCACCTGGCGGTCGAGTTCGGTCTCGGCGCCGTGCATTTCGAGTTCGATTTCCTTGCCGAGTTCCTGGCCAAGATCGCGCACGATGCGCGGCAGCTTCGCCCAGGCGTTGCCGATCGGCTGCATGCGGGTCTTCATGACCCCTTCCTGCAACTCGGCGGTCACGTTCGATAGCCGCTGCAGCGGCACCTTGAATTCGCTTTCCGAATGGCGGCGGACGATTTCGAGGAGCTGGTTGCGCGTCAGCACCAGTTCCGAAACCATCGTCATCAGCCGCTCGACGGTATCGACCGAAACGCGCAGCGTCTGGTTACCGGCGGGCGCCGTATCGGGATGACGACGCTCGCCCACGCGGCGATCGTCGCCGCGCTTTTCCTGTTTCTTGTCCTGCGGCCCCGGCGTATCGCGGAATGCGCGCTCGAGATCGTCGAGCGAAACTTCGCCCGGGCGCAGCGGGCGCTCCAGCACCTGCGGGCTCAGCGTGCCGATGGTGATTTCTTCCGCAGCCGGAGCGGGCGCGCCGCCGTCGAGCGCCATCTGTTCGAGCTGCACGATCAGGTCGCCGTCGGAGCCGGCAGGCTCAGCAGCGGTCGCCTCCAATTCGGCGAGAATAGATTTGAGCCGGTCGATGGTGACCAGCACAAGCGACACGGCATCGGCCGTCACCGGCGCGCCGTCGCGGAATTTGCCCATCACGGTTTCGGCGGCATGCGCAAGCGCTTCGAGCCGCGGCAGGCCGATGAAGCCGCAGGTACCTTTGATGGTGTGAACGAGCCGAAAGATGCGGCCGAGAATGTCCGCGTTGTTCGGCTCCTGCTCGAAACGGATAAGCTCGTTGTCGACGACATCGAGGCTCTCGTTTGTCTCGGTCAGAAATTCCCGAAGCAGGTCTTCCATGGCGGCCGCGCATATCCCAAAGGCGGGCCAGGGCCTTGGGATCGGCCCGGTCCGCGATGTGGCGCCAGTATCGATTCGGGAGGGTTAAGATTGATTAAAACGAACGCCCTTCGGCGCTAACCCGATACCGTCGTAGTTCCCTGATTTTGCTGGCTTATTGCGCGGTCAGCGTCGCGCCGGTCGCGTCGGCGGCGAGCGTCAGCTTCATGCCCTGCTCGCGCGCGAGCACGCCCGTATAAAAGGGCTGGATGGTCTGCGCCGTGAGCGCCTCGGCCGGGGTCCCGGCGAGCAGACCTTCGGTCGAAGGATGCATCCGGACCCGCTCCGCCTCGACCTTCACCGTGAAGCCCATGGTTTCGCCCGTGCCGATCGGATCGACTTTCATGGTGCCGCCACGCGAAACAGCGCTGGCCGCGATCAGCATCATGTTCAGGAGCAGTTTCACCCGGTTCTTCGCAAGCAGCGTCTTCGGGATCGAAAACTCTACCTTGATCTCCGGCTCGAACAATTGCCGGCCGAGATCGCCGGCGTCGCCCACATCGACCTGCGCCGTGGGCGAGCCCGACGAGCCGAAGGCGATCCGCGCGTATTTCAGCTTCGCGGTCGCCTGCACCGCGCTATGCTGGATCAGCTTCATCGCCTCTTCGCGCGACTCCGGCTTCTGGTCCATTTCCAGAAGCTGAAACCCGTTTTCCATCGCCGCCACCGGATTGATGACGTCGTGACAGACCTTCGAGCAAAGCATCGCCGAGAGGTCGAGGGCGGAAAGTTCGATCGGAGCGCTCATGGCACCAAGCCCTATGTGATTCGGAGCGCTTTGGTCGAGCGGCTACCTCGTGATAATCCAGCCACCACAGGATCCCCGCCGTGAATCGCGCCGAACGCTCCAGAATACTCAACGGAATGATCGAGGCCGCGGCCGAAGCCGGCACCAAAATCCGTGAAATGGCGGCGACCGGCGTCGTCGCCCGCTCCAAGCCCGACTCCAGTCCCGTGACCGACGCCGACGAGGCTGCGGAAGCGATCATCGAGCGGCATCTCGATACGCTGCTGCCAGGCGTGCCGATGATCGGCGAGGAAGCGGTCGCGGGCGGCGCGAAGACGAAAACCGGCAGCACCTTCTTCCTGGTCGATCCGATCGATGGCACCCGCGACTTCATTGCCAAGCGCGAGGGCTACACCGTCAACATCGCGCTGCTGCTCGAAGGCACGCCCGCGCTCGGCGTGATCTATGCGCCCGCGCTCGGCGAGCTTTATGCGGGCGGCGCGGACGGCGCGTTCCGCTGGCCGCTCGTTCCCGGCATCCGCGTCGAGAACGTGCCTGAAGAAAGAATTCAGGTGCGGAAGCCGCCGAAGAATATCGTCGCCTGCGTCAGCCATTCGCATCTCGATGCGGCGACCACCGGCTGGCTCAAGAAGCGCGCGATCTCGGAAACCGTGAAGATCGGCTCCTCGATCAAATTCTGCCGGGTCGCCGAAGGAAAAGCGGATGTCTATCCGCGGCTCGCGCCGGTGAGCGAATGGGATATCGCGGCCGGCCACGCGATCCTGATGGCAGCGGGCGGCTCGGTGAAGGCGCCGGACGGCGCGCCGCTGCATTACGGCAAGCGCAAGGAAGGCTACGAAGTGGAAAGCTTCATCGCTTCCGGCGGCGCGCAGTTTTAGGGAACGAGCTTCTTCTGGATTTCGGGCCAGCCGTTCGCAGCGGCTTCCAGCAGGCTTTCCGGATTGGCGAGAAACTTCGCGACGTTCTCCTCACGCGCGAACAGAAAAAGTTTCTGCGCGTGAACTGCGAAGTAAGCTGGGTTGCCTTCGAGCGGAATGCCCTCGCCTACTGCAAGCGGATCGTAGCCGCCAAATTCGGGGACGAAGGTTTCCGGCGCGCGCATGAAAGCAGCGCGGTTCGCCTCCGAGCGGAAGCGCCAGGTCAGCCCGGCGAAGGTGAATTCATAATCGGGCCTGCCCGGCCGCGCCGATTTGTCGATGAAATAGGAGACCGGGTCGTAACCGAACAGCGCTACCCCGTTCAGCGGGTCGCTTACGATCCGCTCGCTGGTCGCAGCCTTCGCGGCGAAGGCGATGCAGGTCGTGACGAACCAGACCGCCAGCAATCCGGCCAAAATGCGCCTCGGGATCATTCACGCTTTCCTAATGGGCGCGGGAAGATCAAGATTCCCGCCGCCGGGCTTTGATTCGCGACCATAGGGCCCGCCGGTATGCGTCGGGTTAAGGCCGCCGTCCGGGCCTGAAAAGGGCGCAATTCCGCAGCCATCTGCCCGCGCGTTTTCTTCGCCGGAGAGACCCATGACGTTTCGCGCGATTTTTCTTGCCGTAGCCGCCTTCTTCGCCCTGCTGCCCACGGCGCAGGCGCAACAGCAGCATTACTCCAACAACGAAATCGTTGACGCGGGCCACCGCTTCTTCGGCACCACCTCGCGCGAACTTGCGCTGCTCGTCGAGCGTGCGACCAAGCGCTGGGGCCAACCGAACGGCTACATCCTCGGCGAGGAAGGCAGCGGCGCGATCACCGTCGGCCTCCGCTACGGCGAAGGCACGCTCTATACCCGCAACGCCGGCGACCGCCGCGTCTATTGGCAGGGTCCGTCGATCGGCTTCGATGTCGGCGGCGAAGGCACGCGTGTCATGATGCTGGTCTACAACCTCCCCTCGCTGGAATCGCTGTTCAACCGCTATGTCGGCATCTCCGGCTCAGCCTATTTTATCGGCGGCTTCGGCATGACCGCCGTGACCTGGGACCGTGTCGTGATCGTTCCGATCCGCACCGGCGTCGGGCTGCGCCTCGGCGCGAATGTCGGCTACCTGAAATTCACGCCGACCTCGACCTGGAACCCGTTCTAGGCCGAATTTCCGCGCCAGAATTTAATCTTAAAATGCCACGGCGCATCGGCGCCGTGGCGCAACGGCCTGCCTTCGACTAAGCTGGCGGCACGGTTGAAGTTTGCGTGGGGTCGGCGTTGCAGTTTTTCCGTCATAACGGGAGCCGGGCATGATCGAAGCGATCATGTTCTTCGCGCTCGGCTTCCTCGGCGCCACCCTGATCGCGCTGATTACGCTCTCTGCGGTCTGGCACCGCGCGGTGCGGCTGACCACCAAACGCATAGAAGGCGCGATTCCGGTCTCGATGACCGAAATACAAGCCGACAAGGATCAGCTCCGCGCCGAGTTCGCAATGTCGACGCGCCGCCTCGAGAACAGCGTCGAGCAACTCAAGCTGAAGACCTCCGAGCAGTTGGCCGAGATCGGCCGCAAGGGTGAAGCGGTGCGGCTGCTAAAGAACGAAGTCGAAGCCAAGACCGCGCGCATTACCGCGCTCGAAGCCCAGGAGCGCACGCTGCGCGGCAAGCTCAATTCCACCGAAGAAGAACTCTCCGCCAAGACCCGGCAGTTGCAAGATGCCGAAGCGAGTCTCGCCGCCAAGGAAAAGGAACTGCGCGACGCAAGCCGCAAGGTAAGTTCGATCGAGACCGAGTCCGACAGCCAGAAAGTCGAAATCGCGGCGCTCGAAACCCAGCGCGACGCGATGACGTACCGGATCGAGAATCTCGAACGCGAAATCGCGGCAGGCGAGCAGCGCCTTGCCGGCGAACGCGAAGCAGCACTCGCGGCGAAAGATGCGCTCACCCACGAGCAGAATAACATCGAAGATTTCCGGAACCGCCTCAGGGAGATGGAAACTTTATTTTCTAACGAGCGGCGCGAAACTGAAGCGCTGGTCGCGACCATCGAAGAAATGAAATCCGAATCCAAACGCGCGGAAGACCTGGCGAACCGCCGCGAGGAAGAATTGCAGCAACGAATAGCCGACCGCGAGCGGGAGCTCGCGGCGCACCTCTCCAGGCGCGAAGGCGAATTGCTCGCCGCCTCGCAGGAGCGCGAGGGCGCACTGGAGGCGAAGATTTCCGCCGCCGAGGAAAAGCTCGCCGCAGCCAACGATCAGATCGAACGCGGCCGCGCGAACGCGCAGGCGCTGCACGATGAAGTACAGCACAAGACCGAGGCATTCCAGGCGACCATCGAGATTCTCAAATCCGAAAAAAGCCAGCTCGAAGGCTCGCTTGCGCAGTTGCGCGAGGAGCGCGACCGGGTCGCCACTGAAGCCGCCTCGCTTCGTACACAGGCCGAAAAATCCTGGGCCGAAGAGCGCATGGAAAGCGCGCTTCTGCGCGAACGGATCAACGACGTCGCGGCGGAAGTCGCACGGCTTGCCATCAATCTCGAAGGCGCGGATTCGCCGATCGACCGGATCCTCGCCGCGGACAGCCAACCGAACGGCCACCAGAACGGCGCGCCTTCCGCGAACGGCGAAGCCCGGCTTTCGCTCGCGCAACGTATCCGCAATCTGCAAAGCCGCCCGCGCTAACGCTCCGCTTGGCCTTCCCGGCCATTTCCGCGTAAAGTTCATCCGTCGCTGATTGCGGCCCGCCGGAGAAGGCGGCCCTTCGCCCCTTCGTGCTTGATGAAGCTCGAAGCCGTGGCGCTTCCACAGAAATCGATACGGGCACGAAATGTGCCCTCTGGAGGACTTGTCATGAAGCGACGGCTTCTGATTGGCGTTACGCTTTCCGCGTTCGCGCTTACCTTTACATTTCCCGCGACAGCCCCGGTAAAGGCGCAGGATACCAATCCCATTGTCGTCTTCGCCGCCGCCAGCCTGAAAAATGCGCTCGACGAATTCGCCGGCGAATGGTCGAAGGGCAACAAAACCGAAGTGAAGGTCAGCTACGCGGCGAGTTCGGCGCTTGCCAAGCAGATCGAGAACGCTGCACCCGCAGACATCTTTATTTCCGCCGACCTGAAATGGATGGACTACATCGAGCAGAAGAAACTTGTGCGCGCGGGCACGCGCCAGAACCTTCTCGGCAATACGCTGGTGCTGATTGCGCGCAAGGATGGAAAGTTCAAGGACATCAAGATCGGACCGAACTTCGACCTTGCAAGCATGCTCGGCAATGAACGGCTTTCGGTCGCTGCGGTCGATTCGGTTCCTGCCGGCCGCTACGCCAAGGCAGCACTTGAAAAACTCGGCATCTGGAAATCGGTGGAAGGCAAGCTCGCGCAGGCCGAAAACGTGCGCGTGGCGCTGGCCTATGTCGCGCGTGGCGAGGCGCCGCTCGGCATTGTCTATGGCACCGACGCCGCATCGGACGCGAACGTGATCGTCGCAGGCACGTTCCCAGACGGCTCCTATCCGCCGATCGTCTATCCGGTCGCGCAACTCGAAAGCTCGAAGAACCCGAAAGTTACGGATTTCCTGAAATCGCTGAGTTCGCCCGCGGCGCAGGCGATCTTCAAGAAGCACGGCTTCTCCGTGCTTGCCGCGGCCAAGACGAACTGATGTTAGATTTTTCCGCGGAAGAACTCGACGCGATTCGCCTCAGCTTGTGGGTCGCGTCGATAGGCATTGCTGCAAGCCTGCCTTTCGGGCTGCTGATTGCCTATGTGCTCGCGCGCAAAAACTTTCCCGGCAAGCTCCTGCTCGACGGCCTCGTGCACATGCCGCTGGTGCTGCCGCCGGTTGTCACCGGCTACATCCTGCTGCTCCTGTTCGGACGCAAGGGACCGGTCGGCGCGTTCCTGGAACAGACGTTCGGCATCGTGTTCTCGTTCCGCTGGACCGGAGCGGCGCTCGCCGCCGCCGTGATGGGTTTTCCGCTGATGGTGCGCGCAATCCGCCTTTCGCTGGAAAGCACCGACCGTCGCTTGGAGGACGCCTCGCGCACACTCGGCGCGAACGGGCTCACGACATTCTTTTTCATAACGTTGCCGCTTGCGCTTCCCGGCATCATCGCCGGTCTCGTGCTCGCATTTGCCAAAGCGCTCGGCGAATTCGGCGCAACGATCACGTTCGTCTCCAACATTCCCGGCGAAACCCGCACGCTGCCGACCGCGATCTACACCTTCACGCAAGTGCCGGGCGGCGATGCGGGCGCGTTCCGCCTCGCTGCGGTCGCCGTGGTGATCGCGCTGGCCGCGCTTGTCTTGTCCGAACTGCTCGCGCGGCGTACCGCCGCAAGGATCGACGGCTGACATGTTCGATGTTTCGATTGCCGCGACGCTCGGCGAATTCAACCTCGACGCTTCCTTCAGAAGTGAAAGCATGGTGACCGCGCTTTCCGGCCCCTCGGGTTCCGGCAAGTCGAGCATCGTCGCGGCGATCGCGGGTCTATTGAAGCCCGCGCGCGGCAGAATCGCGGTGGGTGGCCGCGTGCTGTTTGACAGCGAAGCGCGCATAGATATTCCCGCGCAGAAGCGCGGCATGCGCGTCGTGTTTCAGGAAAGCCGCCTCTTTCCGCACTTTACCGTCGCGCAGAACCTGATGTTTGGGCGCTGGCTGGCCGGCAAAAAACGCGACCGGCAATTCGACGAGGTGGTGACGCTGCTCGGCATCGAACCGCTGCTCGCGCGCCGCCCGCGCAAATTATCCGGCGGCGAGCGCCAGCGCGTCGCGATCGGCCGCGCGCTGCTTGCGGAGCCGAAGGCGCTCCTGCTCGACGAACCGCTCGCCTCGCTCGACGCGGGGCGGAAGGAAGAGATCATCCCCTATCTCACCCGGCTGGTCGCAAACGTGAAAATTCCGGTGCTTTACGTCAGCCATGCCCGCGACGAGATCGAACGGCTGGCGCAGACCATCGTGAAGATAGACGGCGGACAGGTAACCGAAGTAGAGCGGCGCTGAGAGCAGCCGTCGTCCCCGCGAAAGCTGGGATCCATAACCGCGGCTGCAAGTTGTTTTTACGAGCGCTCGAAATATTCCACGAGCACAGGGATTATGGATTTCCGCCTTCGCGGGAATGACCCCTATGCAATTTTCACCAAAAGTTTCCCGAAGTTCTTGCCCTTGAGCATACCCATGAATGCCTCCGGCGCATTCTCGAGGCCATTCACGACATCCTCGCGATACTTGATCCGCCCCTCGCGCAGCCACTGGCCGGCCTCGCGATAGAAGTCCGGTGCCTGCGCCGCGAAGTCCCACACGATAAAGCCGCGCAAGGTCAGTCGGCGGCGCAAGATCGCACCCATTAGCATGCCGGTGCGGTCCGGACCCGGCGGCAGCGCGGTGTCGTTATAATGCGCGACTATCCCGCAAACGGGAACACGCGCGAAGTCGTTGAGCAGCGGAAAGACCGCGTCCCAGACCTTGCCGCCGACATTCTCGAAGTAAACGTCGATGCCCTTGGGACATGCGGCAGCAAGCTGCTTCGCCATCTCCGGATCGCGATGGTCGATACAGGCGTCGAAGCCGAGCTCATCGACGACGTATTTGCACTTGTCTGCCCCGCCCGCGATGCCGACCGCGCGGCAGCCCTTGAGCTTGGCGTATTGCCCGACGAAGGAGCCGACCGGACCCGAGGCGGCTGCGACCGCGACCGTCTCGCCTTCTTTCGGCATGCCGATATTGCGCATGCCGAGATAGGCGGTCATGCCGGGCATTCCGAGCACGCCGAGCGCGGTCTGTACCGGCGCCTGTTTCGGATCGAGCTTACGCAAATCCGAACCGTTCGAGACCGCGTAGTCCATCCAGCCGGTATAAGAGAGCACAATGTCGCCCGGCACATATTCGGGACGATTGGATTTGACGACCTCGCTGACCGTGCCAGCCACCATCGGCTCGCCGACTTCCACCGGCTTGGCATAAGACTTCGCCGCGCTCATGCGCCCGCGCATATAGGGATCGAGCGACATCCAGAGATTACGAAGCAGTACCTCGCCGTCTTTGGGCGTTGGAATTGCTGCCGTTTCCAGCCGGAAATGCTCAGGTCTCGGCTCGCCTTCGGGACGCGAGGCAAGGACGATACGGCGGTTTTCTTGCGCGGACATGGATACGGCGAAGCTCCCTGCGAACTGTTTTTATGGTGAGGCGGCAAGTATGCGTCAGGCCTATCGCAATGCCAAACGCCGTCACCGACTTGGGGAAGCCGCCATTTCGCCATTGACGAAAAAATCGCCGCGGCAGCTAATGTCCGCTATCCGATTTGCGGCAAACACGAGGGGAACGGATATGGCGAAGAAGAAGCGTAAGAAGGCGAAAGCCAAAGCAAAAAAGAAAAAGACCAAAGCAAAGGCGAAGAAGAAAAAGGCGAAGCGCAAGAAGGGCCGCCGCACGACGATGTACAGCTCCAAGGGCAAGAAGCTCTATGCTGTCCGTTCGGCGGATGGAAAATTCAAGGACATCCAGACCTACAAGCGCGCCCACACCATGGACATGAAGCGGCATTCGAAGGCTGAAGACACGCCGGCTTCCTGAAACCGCGCCTGCCAATTTGCGAAAACGCTGGCCTTACGGCCAGCGTTTTCCATTTTAAGGACGCTCAAATACCCGACAGCTTGTAGGCCGTCCCATAGCGCCCGAAGTCGTGCGACTTGATGTTGTTGCGGAGACTTCCCTCGTATTGCTGGAGCGGATCCACCACCGTGACCTTCACGACGGCCGTATCGCCGGGCTTTACGATGCCGGCATGGACCACGGCGACCGAAAGCATCGAGTCGCCGGTATAGATGTCGGTGCCCCAGACCTGCCCCTCGGTCTCGCCCTTGATGCGGAAGTAATAATTCGCGCCGATGTCCTGCCCGAGTTCGATCATATTGACCGGGGCTTCCGCCGCCAGAAACCCCTGATCCAGAAGCGCGCGAAGCTGTTTCGGCGAAAGCTCGCCGCGCCGGTCGAAGTAGTTCACCAGTTCCTGCACGACTTTCATGCGCGGCCTCCCTGCATGCGGATCACGTGCCCATAGGGCGGATTAAAACTTGCGTAGGCGCCGGGCGTGATGACCCAGAGCACGTCGTAGGGCATCTCCTCGGGCGGGAACGCGATGTCGCCATCAGTGATCACGAGCGCCGCGGTCACCCGCGCATCGTCCGCGAGCCCGCGCATCGCGGGCGTGAGATCGCTGCCGCCGAAGCCGCTGATCTGGTAATCGGCAAGCGCTTCCGGCGAGAGCATTTCGTCGCCCGTCACCGCGGCGTCGCATTGCACGAGCCGGATTTCGTCGATCGAAAGCTGCTCACAGAAATCCGCGATCGCGCCCAGTGCCGGCGAAATCTCGTCGGTCATGGAACCCGAGGTATCGAGCACGACGTTCAGCATCCAGGATTCGCGCTTGCGGCCCGCGAGCACGATGTCGCTGCTCGTGAGTTCGCGCCGCGAAGGCCGGATATAGGTCCGCTCGCCGGGCGCAACCGACTCGATCCACTTCTGCATCGCGGCTTCCCACGGAGTCTTGTACATGCCGCGCAGCGCCATCACGGTCTGGGTTACTTCGCCGGCTTCGACGCCGCGCCCCTTCATCGCGCCCATCGCCTTGCCAAGCGCGAGCGCTCTCGCAGCCGCCGCGCGCATCTGTTTCGCCTGCTCCGCCTGCCCGTTCTGGCACTCGGGAAACAGTTCGCGCTCCTTCGCCTCGTCCATGACATCGCCCGCGTCTTCGGCGCTCTGGCTGCCGCCTTGGCCCGACTTGTTCAGCGCGCCGCGCGCGGAGATCGCCTGCCCATCCCAGACCTGCGTCTTCGACTGCATCTGCTCGCCGTTCTTGCGCATTTCCAGCACGATCTGTTCGGCGGATTTCTCCTTCGCGCCCGGCATGTCGAGCCCGCCAGCGGGGACGTGGCTGAAACCGAGTTCGGCGCGCAGGATGTCGTTGATGATGTAGTCGTGCGCGTAGTTGAACTCGAGCCGGCCCGAACCTTTCGCGCGGTCGTGCGTGCGCAGCGCAAGGTGGAGCAACTCGTGCGCGAGCACGAAGATCAGTTCGTTCTCTTTCAGCTTCGCGACGAACTGCCGATTCGCGACCATGCGGCCCGAAGCGAACACTCCCATGGTCGGCACGCGGTCGTCGATCGAGCAGCGCACGGCAGCGGCCAGCCCCGCGAGATGCGGCATCGGCACCGTCACCATGCGAAGCCCGCGCTCGATGCGCGCGAGCGTCTGCGCGGAGGAAGGAACCGGCTTCATATCGCCGTGACTTCTTTCAGCAACTTCAGCATCGACTTGTCGGCGCCGAGCGCGCCCCACTGATCGACCAGTTCGGTGAGCAGCGTAAGCTGGCTTTCTGCGGGTAAGCTGCCGAGGAAGCGGTTCACGATTTTCGGCTTCAGGTGCGAAAGCTTTCCTTCGCGCACGTTCTGCCGGATGCAGTTGAGGATGAACCAGCGCGCGGCATCGGTCTTGGGAAGCAGGTCCGGCGCCTCGATATATTCGTCGATCGGCCGCATCTTGCCGATCGCTTCTTCCGCGAGCGCGCAGTACACGGCGGCATCTTCCGCCGACAAGCGGCCGAAGGCGAGCGCGCGCCGCGTCTCGTTCGTCAGAATGCCCGCGGCTCCCGCCATATCGAGCGCCTGCGCGAGCAGCGTCCATGCGCGCGGCGTCGAGAACGGCACCGGCTCGGGCGGCACCGGCCGCATCAAGGCGTCGGGCATGTATGAAATGAAGGCCCGCACATCTTCGCGGATCGAATTCTTCGCGGCCCAGGCGAGCCACTCGCCGGCATCGACCCGCAGATGCAGGATCGTGACACGGTTCACGAGCGCGGAACTCATGGCGCGAACCAGCGCGCGATCCTGCATGCGGTTGCCGGCCGCGACTACCCATGTGCCTTTGGGAAGCGCGTGTTCGCCAAGCCGGCGCTCCAGGAGCAGCGAATAAAACGCCTTCTGCACGTCAGGTGCGCAGGCCGGAAGCTCGTCGAGAAAGAGACAGAACGGCTCGGGATTTTCAGGAAGTAGCACGCGCGGCGGGCAGAACACCGAACGCTCGCCAATGATGCGCGGGATGCCGGAGACGTCTTCCGGCGCGATTTGCGTGCCCAGGAGCGAGCGGCAGGGCAGCTTCGCTTCGGCTGCCGCCTGATAGATCATCTCGGACTTGCCGACGCCCGGCGGCGACAGCAGGAGAAAGCTCTGCTCTCCCGCCATGCATTGCACGAGCTTCTTGGCCTGCTGCAGCGTGATCGTCTCTTCGCGCGGATTGACGGCGACGTTCATGGCTTGCGCTCTCCCCGCCCGGAATCGGGCGATTTCGCCACTTAGGGAGAGCTTTGCGGCAGCGCTAGTGTGTAGGCCGAAGATTCAGGCGCAGGTTGTGGCTCATAAGTAGAGAATTTTTGCACACAACCGGGCGCTGCGGGACTGGCGCTACTTCCGCTCGGACGACCACGGGAAGTTCACGTAGCGCTCGCGCGTGTCGAAACAGATGTTGCCGTACATCTTGAGATAAACGTCGCGGCGCTTCGGATCTGCAAACACCGCGCCCGGATTTTCGAAGTCGGCTTCGTATTGTGCGATGTTCGCCTGCGTCAGCAGGCTCGGCAGGATATCCATTGCCTGCGGCACGCTCTTTCCTTCAAGCCAGTCGGCCGCAAACTGCCCGAGCGCATAGCCGAACACGGGCGAGGACAGGCTGACACTCGCCTTGTACGGGCTCGTACCCGACTTGATCTCGGCCACCGCTTCCGGCTCGCCGTCGATGCCGCCGAGAAATTGATCGGGCCGCGCCTTCTTCGCCTCTCGCAGCGCCTGCAGCGCGCCGAGCACAACGGTATCCGCGCCAAGCACGACATCAACCTCCGGATGCGCGATCAGAATGGTGCGCATCATGTTAAGGCCGCCCTCTTTGTTGACCGTCAGCGGCGAGATGTCGGCGACGATGGTAACGCCCGGAATGTTCTGCAACACGTCGCGCATGGCTGCAAAGCGCGGCGAAAGGAACTGCAAACTGTCATGGGTGAGCAGAACCACCTTCGCTTTGCCGTTGAGCCGGTCGCGAATATAAGTCGCTGCAGCCTCCGCAAGCACCTTGCCGGTCAGATATTGCGGGGCGTTGAGCAGCGTTATCGCCGGCGGCGGCACGACGGTGCCGACATAAGCGCCGGACCAGATCACCTGCTGGAGAAACGGCGCAAGCGACGGCGGGTGCACGGGTGCTGCGACCACCGCACCGATCTTGTCTGCAAACTGTGCCTGCACCTGCTGGATCATGAGCTTGGGATCGTTGTTGGCGAGCACGATCCGGAATTCGAGTCCGCGATCTTTCGCGGCCGATGATAATCCGCGCGCCACGCCCTGCATAAACTGGCGTTCGTTGTCCTGCGCAAAGGTGAGGATTTTTTGCAACCCGGTCGGCGCATTGCATGACGGCGCGGACGGATTGAACGGCGGCAGCACGACGGGAGTCGTTATACCCTGCGGTCCGTCCTGCGCGATGACCGCACTGGAGAACAGAGCGCTGCATAAAAGCGCCGCGAGCGTGCAACGCATGCTAAGCAGCCTCCTTCAATGGAAATACCATGCGCGCAGCCGTTCCCGGAGTACGTTTCAGATATTCGATCTTCGCTTCCATGTTCGACGCCATCGCATGCACGATGCGCGTGCCGAGCCCCGTGCCTTTCACCGAAACATCTTCCGTCCTGCCAATCCCGTCGTCTTCCACGACCAGTTCGGCGCTTCCGTCGTGCAGGTTTACAAGTTTCACCCGGACTTCGCCGTTGCCGTCGGGATAGGCGTATTTGAAGGCGTTCGTGACGAGTTCAGTAACGGCGACGCCGAGGTTGATGCTCCGGTCGGTCGGCATCTTGAGGGGCTCGATGGAATAGCGCAGCGAAGCGCCGCGTCCTTCGTTCTTCAGCGTCACTGCGAGTTGGTCGAGCACGGCCGCAAGATACTCGTCGAGTTCGACCACCCGCACGTCCTTCGACGTATAAAGCCGCTTATGGACCGACGCGATCGCATAAATACGCGCCTGCGTTTCGGAAAGCGCATCTTTCGCCGCCGGATCGCCGAGCGCCTTCGCTTGCAGTTGCACCATCGAATTCACCATCGCGAGACTGTTCGCAACGCGATGATTGACTTCCTGCACCAGCATTTCGGCGCGGTCTCGTGCACGCGCGAGATCGGCGGTGCGAAGCTTCACGCGTTCTTCAAGACTGGCATTGAGCGCATGAACTTCGTCGCGAGCCTGCGCAACCTCCCGGGCATATTGCATGGTCACGATCGTGACGCCGCCGACTACGAGCACGATAATGAGACCTCCCAGAATCGTTACCCAGCGAAGCCAGTTGGCATTCGCGCGCTGCTCGCCCACCGCCGCCGTTAGGCGATCGTCTGTACGGCGAATGATGCCGGATAAAAAGAGATTGGCCTCATCCATCAGCGCCTTCCCGCGATTGGTCTGCAGCGCCGCGAATGCATCCTTTTCCCGAAGCGCCGACTTGAGGGCGATGGTCTCATCCATTTCCGCAAGCTTCTGACCAATGATAATTTCGAGCCGCTCGAGCAGGACAGTGAACGTGCCGTCCCCCGCGAGCAACCGCTTCAGCGCGACGAACTGGCGCTTCGTTTGCGCTTTCGCGGTGTCGTAGGGCGCTAGATAAATTTCGTTGCCGGTGACGATGTAACCGCGCTGGCTCGATTCCGCCGTCTGCAACGCGGCGCGCAGTTCGACCGCCGCGCTGCGCATTTCCCGCGCCTCGATGACTTCATCGAAAGAATATTGGGCGCGTTCGCCGAGCCAAATGGTCGTAGCGACGATGCCGAGAAGTGTCAGAAACCCGACACCCAGAAGCAGGATCGTCGAACGAACTACAAAGCGACTGGAAATCGGCATACGGATAAAGGCGATGCCCGATAAGCGCCTCGCGTACAAGCGCTCAATGACCGGGAGACCCTTGCCGGTTCATTTTGCCGGCTGATGCGCTTTTTACGTACCAAAAAGCCTCTAATTTCTGCTCGCAAATGCAGCAAAGGACGCCGGGTAGCAAACCCTCGCAAGCCGTGACAGGCTCCCGGCGCATAACGAGAAGCCGCCAAGGCCGTTGGGAGATTTCATAAGGGAAGATTTTTAGTCAGGAGGAAACGCCATGACTCCAACCCGACGCGATCTATTCAAGTCAGCCGCGGTTGCGGGCGCCGGTATAGCGCTCGCGGGCACGACGCCCGCGGCAGCGCAGGTTAAATCGCCGTTCGAAGTGAAAGGCACCTATATACCGATCGTCGGCACCAGCGAGCAGTTTCAGGTTCGCCGGATTTATTGCATCGGCCGCAATTACGCGGCGCATTCGCGCGAAATGGGCTCGGACCCGAACCGCGAGCCGCCGTTCTTCTTTCAGAAGCCGACCGACGCGATCCAGAACGTCGCGTTGAACACCGTCGCCGACCATCCTTATCCGTCGCTGACCAAGAACTATCACTATGAAGTGGAACTGGTCGCCGCACTGAAATCGGGCGGTACCAACATCCCGGCCGAGAAGGCGCTCGATCATGTTTACGGCTACGCCGTCGGCCTCGACATGACGCGGCGCGACTTGCAGCGCAAACTCGGCGACGAAAAGAAGCCGTGGGAAATCGGCAAGAGTTTCGATCACTCCGCGCCGATTGGTCCGATCCACCGGGTCGAACAGGTAGGCCACTTCGAGAAAGGCGCGATTTCGCTCGCGGTGAACGGTACCGTGAAGCAGAATTCGAATCTCTCGAACATGATCTGGTCGGTCGCCGAGCAGATCGCGCAGTTGTCCACCGCCTTCGAACTTGCCGCCGGCGACATCATCTATTCCGGCACGCCGGAAAATGTCGGCCCGGTGGTCAAGGGCGACGTGATTTTGTGCAAGATCGAGCGCCTGCCGGATATGTCGGTGAAGATCGTCTGACGCCGAAAACTGAAAAAAGCCGCGCCGCGCCGGAAAGCGCCGCGCGGCTTTTTACTTGCAACTGATATTTGCGGAGATGGCGCTCCCTACGGGAATCGAACCCGTGTTTCAGCCTTGAGAGGGCCGCGTCCTAACCGCTAGACGAAGGGAGCGTTCGGGGCGTTCATAGCAGCGGCGGGGCGGCGCGGGCAAGCGGTGGGGAAATCGCCGCTAAATCCGCATCAACACGATGCCGGCGAGAATAAGCGCGGCGGCAGACCAGCGCTGCGCGCTCGCCTTCTCGCCGAGCAGAAACACCGCGATCAGCATGGCGAACAGAACGCTCGTCTCGCGCAGTGCGGCGACCAGCGCGATCGGAGCTAACGTGAAAGCCCAGATCGCGATCCAGTAGGAGCCGAGCGACAAAGCCCCCGCAGCAAAACCGCTGCCGATATTGCCGCGCGCGGCTCCGAACAACCCGCGCCCGCGAACGGCGAGCGCGTAAAGCGTCATCAGCAACCCGTCGAACACGAACATCCAGAGCGTGAAGCCCGATGCCGTGCCGGAGAGCCGCGCGCCGACGCCGTCGGCGAGCGTATAGCTCGCGGTAAACACCGCCGTGCCGAGCGCGTAGAGCAACGCCTTCTTGGGCATCGCTTGCGCCGCACCGAATTTCGACGACATCAGCATCACGCCGAGCGCGATCGCACCGACCGCCGCGAATTTCGTCGCCGTCATCCCTTCGCCGAGTGCAAATACGCCGACCAGCGCCACGATCAGCGGCGCCGAGCCGCGCGCAAGCGGATAGACTTGGCTCATGTCGCCGTGCTCATAGGCGCGGATCAGGAAGATCTTGTAGCCGCTATGCAAAAACGCGGAGCCGGCGATCCACGGCCAGCTCGCGGCGAGCGGCGTTGCGAACAGCGGCAACAGCGCTAGCGAGATCAGACCCTGCACGAGCGCGAGCATGAAGATCGAGGTAGTGCGGTCGAGACCGGTCTTGACGAGCGCGTTCCAGCCCGCGTGCATCGCGGCTCCCGCGAGCACGGCGAAGAATACCACGACGTCCATGCGTTATTGCGGCTCGAGCCGCAGCGTGCCGCGCAGTTGCAGGGTTGAAAGGTCGAACACGCGAACCTCGGTCCTGCCCTCATGTTCGATCGTGACGACGATGCGCCCGTCGCTTACCGCGGTCGAAATGACGCGCGCGCCCTTCGGCAACGCATTGGTGATTGCCGGGATCGGAGCCGCCTGCGGTGCCGTCACCGGATTGGAGAGCCGATAGCCGATCACCGCGAAGATCGCGAGAAAGCCGCCGATCATCAGGATCGACGAAAACACTGCCATGCGCTTCAGCTTGCGGACCATGGCTTCCTGCTGCGGATCGAGCGGGACTTCGGTATCCTGCGCGGGAAGATTCTTTTTCTTGGCAGCCATGACGAAAGATACCGGTCAGCGTTTCGAGATTTCCGCAAGCGCGGAGGATAAAGGCGCACGCCTCGACCGTTTTCTCGCGGGGAAAATCGGCGAACTCAGCCGCACGCGGCTAAAGGCGCTGATCCTCGAAGGCGAAGTCGAAGTGAGCGGCCGGACAGTAAGAGACCCCGAATTCAGGGTCAACGCGGGCGACGCGGTCACAGTTTCGATTCCCGAAGCCGAGCCCGCGAAGCCGGCGGCCGAGAAAATCCCGCTCGACATCGTCTATGAAGACAAGGACGTGATCGTGATCGACAAGCCTGCCGGGCTGGTGGTGCATCCCGCCGCCGGCAACCGCACCGGCACGCTCGTCAACGCGCTGATCGCGCATTGCGGCGCGTCGCTTTCCGGCATCGGCGGCGAGAAACGTCCCGGCATCGTGCATCGGCTCGACAAGGATACAAGCGGGCTGCTTGTCGTCGCGAAGAACGATCAGGCGCACCGCTCGCTCTCGGAACAGTTCGCCGATCACGGCCGCACCAACGAACTCTCGCGCGGCTACATTGCGTTTGCCTGGGGCGTACCGAAGCCCGAGCGCGGCACGATCGACGCGCCGATCACGCGCGACCCGCGCTCACGCGTGAAGATGGCGGTGAAGAAGGGCGGCAAGGAAGCGATCACGCATTACGAAGTCTTGCGGAAATATCCCGGCAGCGACGGCAAGCCGGTCGCTTCGATGATCGAATGCGAACTGGAGACCGGCCGCACCCACCAGATCCGCGTGCATCTCGCCAAAGCCGGCCATCCGCTCCTCGGCGACAGCGTCTATGGCGCGGGATTCCAGTCGAAGGCGGCACTTCTGCCGCAGAAGGCGCAGGCCGCGCTCAAAAGCCTGAACCGGCAGGCGCTTCACGCCTACCGCCTCGCCTTTTCACATCCGCGCACGGGCAAATTGCTGTCTTTTGAAAGTAAGTTGCCGAAAGAGCTGGCCGCGCTGGAGAAATCTTTCAAGAAAGCCTGACAGAGCCGCTGCAAAGCTGCGGAAAGCCGGGTTAAAAAAATTTCATTTGCGGGACCTTAAAGCCGCCAAGACGTTCCCTATATGTGTCAGTTGCCGCTGGCTTATCTGAAGCAGCGGCGGGACGGCCCGCCGAAACGGGGGCCGAGAAAGAGGGACTTCAATGGCCCGTACATTTACCGGCAATCTCCCGGCGGTCGCCGAAGGCGGCCTGTCGCACTACCTCTCCGAAATCCGCAAATTCCCGATGCTCGAGCCGCAGCAGGAATACATGCTGGCGAAGCGCTGGCGCGAGCACGACGACCGCGACGCCGCGCATCAACTCGTTACCTCGCACCTTCGCCTCGTCGCGAAGATCGCGATGGGCTATCGCGGCTATGGCCTCCCCATCGGCGAGGTCATTTCCGAAGGCAATGTCGGCCTCATGCAGGCGGTGAAGCGGTTCGAGCCCGACAAGGGCTTCCGCCTCGCTACTTACGCTATGTGGTGGATCCGCGCCTCGATTCAAGAATACATCCTGCGTTCGTGGTCGCTCGTGAAGATGGGCACCACCGCCGCGCAGAAGCGTCTGTTCTTCAACCTGCGCAAAACCAAGAGCCAGATTTCCGCGCTCGAAGAAGGCGAGTTGAAGCCGGAGCATGTGAAGCAGATCGCGACCAAGCTCGGCGTCACCGAGGACGAAGTGATTTCGATGAACCGCCGTCTCGGCGGCGACACTTCGCTGAACGCGCCAATCCGTACCGATTCGGAATCCGGCGAATGGCAGGACTGGCTGGTCGACGAAAGCGATAGCCAGGAACAGAAGCTTGCGGAATACGAAGAGAAGTCGAACCGGCACGAGGCGCTCGAAGGCGCGCTCTCGGTGTTGAACGACCGCGAGCGCCGCATCTTCGAGGCGCGCCGTCTCGCTGACGATCCCGTCACGCTCGAGGAACTGGCTTCCGAGTTCGGCGTGTCGCGCGAGCGCGTCCGCCAGATCGAGGTCCGCGCCTTCGAGAAGGTGCAGAAGGCGGTGGTCGAGCGCATGCGCAAGATCGAGGCGCCGCAGGCCGCGCTTCCGGCGATGTAACGCGAGACATTCGGACATAATAAAAGGCCGGGCGAAAGCCCGGCCTTTTTACTTTTCTGCTTCAGCGGAATTACTGGCTGCTCCAGGCCGCAAAGGCTTCTTCCATCACCTTCTGCCCGGCCGGCCCCTTTTCGAACGCGATCACCGCGCGCCGTCCATTGTTGTAGATGAAAGGAATATCCAGCCAGCTCAGCGACTTCATAAGCTGGAGATTGCGGTCGCGGTCGGTTTCGGCCGCCGACAGGCCGATCAGGAAAAAGCCCTGCATCACGCGCGCGCTGACGCCGGCGAGCGGAATCCCTTGCGCGGCTTCGTTGTTCTTCATTCGCAGCACCGGCACCTGCGCGACACCGCCGAAGCTGTCGTTCCCGGTGAACTGGACCTCTATGTAATGCGTAGCCGGCAGCGAAGCGTCCGGATTGCGCCGGATGGTCACAACGACCTGCATCTTTCGGTCGGGAATATCGATGTCGACGCGGATACCGAGCTCGGGCGACTTGCCGGGACCGGGATTCACCGTCTCGGTGCGCCAGCTCACGGTGCCGTTGATGGTCGTGAACTGCTGGCTGCCCGGATTTTCCTCAAACAGCATTGCCCGGTTCGAGCCGGCTGCCGGTTGCATGGTCTGCGGCGCGGGCGTCTGCTGGTTCTGCGGCTGCGGCAAACGATCGTTCGCCTTGTCCTGTGGCGTGGGCGCTTCTTCGTTGTTCTGCGCGGTCATCGTCGTGCCGCCGGCGATCAACGAAAGAATGCGTTCGCGATGCACGTAACCGACGACGCCCGCGAGCACGAGCAGCGCGGCAACGATGCCGAATACGATGAAGCGAGTGCGCGACGCGCGGCGCGCGTCGTTGCGCATGGCTTCCGCAGCACCCCTGCCCCGCAACGGGCGGGGCCTCTGTAACGGATCGGGCCGGCCATGCGGCGCGGGCGCGCGCGGATCGGGCCGTTCGTCAGGGCCGCGCGGTGCGCGCGGATCGCGCTGCAGGGGCGCCTCCGGCTCGAACGAAGGCTCGCTTTCGAAGTTCGCCTCGTCCTGCGGATGCGGAGCTGGAGCACCGCGAGGAGGCATCGGTGAAGGTGCGCTACGGGGCGGCTGAACCGGGCGTGGCGGTTGCACCGGACGCGGCGGCTGCTCGCCGCGCGGCGGCATTTCCGGGCGCGGGGCTCCGCGGGTGCGCGACGGGGCGGCGGGCGCGGCAGCGGCCTCGCCTTCGACTTTGCGGATCGCGTCTTCAAGCGCCAGGCGCTCGCGGGTGATGTCGGCTTCGGCAAGCGGCGGGTTCATGCCGCGAAGCTGATTGACCAGCGCGGTTCGCGCGCGGTCATAGACCGCACGGCGCGCTTCGCCCGTATTCGGGTCTAGCCCTGCAACTGCACGCGACAACAAAGGACGGTAATCGGTCATTGGCCCCGGTTATCTCAACGCATTACTCAAGAAATCGTTGCCTCACGATTCAAACGGATTTTGGACCAGAATCGTGTCTTCCCGTTCCGGACTGGTCGAAACCAGCGCCACCGGGCAGTCGATCAACTCTTCAATTCTCCGCACATATTTGACCGCCGCCGCTGGCAAATCCGCCCAGGAGCGCGCGCCGCGTGTCGACGACTGCCAGCCCTCGATTTCCTCGTAAACCGGCTCGACCTGCGCCTGCGCGCCCTGGCTCGCCGGCAAGTAATCCATATCGTGGCCCTTCAGTCGATAACCCACGCAAACTTTCAGCGGATTGAGGCCGTCCAGCACGTCGAGCTTGGTGAGCGCAATGCCCTGAATACCTCCGGTTCGGACCGCCTGACGTACCAGCACGGCATCGAACCAGCCGCAGCGGCGCGGGCGGCCGGTGACTGTACCGAACTCGTGGCCGCGTTCGCCAAGCCGCTTGCCGGTCTCGTCCTGCAACTCGGTCGGGAACGGACCCTCGCCGACCCGCGTGGTGTAGGCCTTGGTGATGCCAAGCACGTAGCCGAGAGCGTTGGGACCGAGGCCGGAGCCGGTCGCCGCCTGCGCCGCGACCGTGTTCGACGAAGTCACGAAGGGATAGGTGCCGTGATCAACGTCGAGGAGCGCGCCTTGCGCACCTTCGAACAGGATGCGGTCGCCCCGGCGGCGGGACTCGTCGAGCAGGTACCAGACGCGATCCATGAACGGCAGCACGCGCGGCGCGACCGAAAGCAGTTCATCGCGCAACGCATCGCGCCCGACTTCGTCGAGTTTCAACCCGCGGCGGATCGCGTTGTGATGATCGAGCAGGCGGTCGAGTTTCGCATCGAGCGAAGCAGGCTCGGCCAAATCCATGAGCCGGATCGCGCGGCGGCCGACCTTGTCTTCGTAAGCCGGACCGATGCCGCGTTTCGTGGTGCCGATCTTCAATCCCGGCCCAGCGCCTTCGCGCAATCCGTCCAGCTCCCGGTGCAGCGAAAGAATTAGCGCGACGTTTTCCGCGATCTTCAGGTTCGTCGGCGAGATAGGAACGCCCTGCCCCGCGAGCCGGTCGATTTCGGAAACCAGCGCATGCGGATCGAGCACGACGCCGTTGCCGATGATTCCGAGCTTGTTCGGTCGTACGACGCCAGACGGCAGCAGCGATAACTTGTAGGTCTTGCCGCCGATCACGAGCGTATGGCCGGCATTGTGTCCGCCCTGGAAACGGACCACGACGTCGGCCTGCTCGGAAAGCCAGTCGACGATCTTGCCTTTGCCCTCGTCGCCCCATTGCGAGCCGACGACCACTACGTTCGACACCGATTTTGCTCCAAGGCCGCTCAACAGAAACCCCGGCACAGAGATGGCCGGGGTGTGCGCAAGTTCGTAGCCAATCGGCCCGGTCGAGGCAAGAAAAACGGGCTTTCGGCGTCCACAACGCCTGTTTTGCCCGGGGAATTGCGCGCGATTGCAAGGATTTCGGCCTTGCAGGTTCCCCTGCGGCATCCGATCTCACCCGCGAGGAAAGGCAACCATGAACAAACTTCCTGACGAATTTACGTTGGGCCCTGCCGCGCTGCGCGTCTCCGACGCGGATCGAGCACTAGACTTTTACGTAAACAAGGTTGGGCTTGAGCTTCTGAGGCGCAACGAAACCACCGCCACGCTCGGCGCTGGGGGCAAAGAGCTTCTCCGCCTCTATTTCAGCCCCGGAATCGCGCCGCGCGATTACCGCGAGACCGGCCTCTATCACATCGCGATCCTGCTGCCTGACCGGGCTTCGCTCGGTGCTGCGATCGCGCGCCTTGCCGCGAACGACGTGAAGCTCGGCGCCGCGGACCATCTCGTCTCCGAAGCGATCTATCTCTGGGACCCCGACAACAATGGCATCGAAATTTATCGCGACCGCCCGCGCGAGGAATGGGAGTGGCGTGGCGATCAGGTACATATGGCAAACCGCCCGCTCGATTTTCGTGGACTGCTCGCCGAACCCGAAGTCGAAACGCTTGCCGCGAAGCCGATGAAGGCGGGCACGCGCATCGGCCACGTTCATCTCGAGGTCGACGATCTCGAGAAGGCGAAAAAATTCTATGGCGAGGTGATCGGCTTCGCGCCGACCGCAACACTGCCCGGAGCGCAGTTTCTTTCCGCGGGAGGCTATCACCATCATCTCGGCACGAACGTTTGGGAGAGCCGCAACGGACCAAAGCCTTCGCCCGATACCGCGGGCATTTCGCTGATGACGTTCGAATTGCCGGATGCGGAATCGATCGCGGCGCTGAAGGCGCGGCTCGAAGGCGCGGATATTCCGACCACGGCGCAGGCAAGCGGCTTCGATTTCACCGATCCCTGGCTGACGCCAATCTCGGTGCGGCAGCGCGCCTAACCGCAGAGCGAAACGAAATCCGGACATTGTTGACTTGTGCTCCCGCGCCTCTAGCTTGCGGCGAAACCCGGGAGACCTTTCAATGTTCGAAAATCTGTTCTCGCTGAAAGATCGTATCGCCGTCGTCACCGGCGGCTCTCGCGGCATCGGCAAGATGATCGCGAGCGGCTATCTCGCCTACGGCGCGTCGAAGGTTTACATCACCGCGCGCAAGGCCGGGCCTTGCGAGGAAACCGCGAAAGAACTTTCCGCGAAATATCCCGGCCAGTGCATCGCGCTCCCGATCGATATGTCGACCGTCGAGGGCTGCAATACGCTCGCCGCCGAACTAATGAAGCGCGAGAGCAAGATCGACATTCTCGTGAACAACGCCGGCGCCGCCTGGGGCGCAGACTTCGACGAATTTCCCGAAAGCGGCTGGGACAAGGTGATGGACCTGAACGTGAAGTCGCTATTCTTCTTCACGAAGGCGATGGCCAAACCCTTGCGCGCGGCGGCAACGAAAGAGCGCCCCGGCAAGGTCATCAACATCGCCTCCATCGACGGCCTCTCCGTCAATCCGCTCGAGACCTATCCCTATCAGGCGAGCAAGGCGGCGGTGATCCATCTCACGCGGCGCATGGCCGCCAAGCTGATCAAGGACAACATCAACGTGACTGCGATCTGCCCCGGCGCGTTCGCTTCCGAGATGAACAAAGCCGCGCGCGATCACGGCAGCGAAGTCGCGAAGCGCATTCCTTCGCGACGCATCGGCACCGACGAGGACATGGCGGGCATTGCGATCTATCTCGCTTCGCGCGCCGGAGATTATGTCGTGGGCAATTCGATCGCGGTCGACGGCGGCATCGTCTATGCGAACGTAAGCCTGCCGGTCGCGGGCGAATAAGCGCTATACGCATTCGGCATATCAGCGCGCGACGCGTTGACCGCGTCGACTCGCTTTCGTAAGAGCCGCTGTCACGACAGCGGCTCTTTCAATGCAATCCCTCGTTCGCACGTTACTCGGCCGCCTCTACGATTCCCCTTACCTGCTGCTGACGCTGACGGCGCTGTTCTGGGCAGGCAACGTAGTGCTCGGCCGCTACGCCGCCGGACACATTCCCCCGATTGCGATTACCTTTATCCGCTGGTCCGGTGCGTTCATTCTCCTGCTGCCGCTCGCGCTACCGCTTCTGCGCCGCGACTGGCCGGTGATCCGGCGGCATCTGCCGCTCCTGCTGGCGCTCACGCTGACCGGCATCACGATCAACAACACGCTTGCCTATTGGGGCCTGCAGCACACCGAAGCGATCAATGCGCTGCTGCTTTCGTCCGGTCATCCGTTGTTCGTGGCTTGCTGGAGTTTCGTCTTGTATCGCCAACGGCTGAGCCTGTGGCAGAGCATCGGCATCGTACTCTCTTTCCTCGGCGTGCTGACGATCCTTACGCGCGGCGACCTGCGGGTCATACTCGACGTCCGCTTCAACGCCGGCGACCTGATCTTCTTCATGTCCCAGGTCGTCTATTCGTTCTACGCGACGCTCGTGAAAAGCCGCCCGAACATCCATCCGGTTTCGTTCCTCGCTTTCATGACGGGGTTGGGAACGATCATGCTTTCGCCGGTCTTCGCCGCGGATATCGCGGCGGGTGCGAAACTGATTCCGGATTTGAAGACGGTGCTCGTTCTCGCCTACATCATCGTGTTTCCGTCGCTGATCGCCTATCTGTTCAATAACAGAGGAATCGAGCTGATCGGCCCCAACCGCGCGGCACCCTTCTACCAACTGATCCCGATTTTCGGCTCGGCCATGGCGATCATTTTCCTCGGCGAGCGCCCGGCGTTGTTTCACGCGATCGGCTATACGCTCGTACTGACGGGAATTTTGATCGGCACGCGCGACCGCCGGCGCGATGCGATGCCTGCCGAATAAGCCATCCGGCGGCATACGCCGTTCGCATGGCACTCTGCGTGCGCCGTGCGTTGACCGGCTAGCCGCGCTTTCGTAAGAGCGCCTTCCCGATCGAAGGCGGCTCTTTCTATGCAATCTTTCGTACGCAATTTTTTCAGCCGCCCCTATTTGCTGCTGACGCTGACGTCGCTGTTCTGGGCGGGCAACATCGTGCTCGGCCGCTATGCTGCGGGGCATGTGCCGCCGCTCGCGCTTTCCTTCGTCCGCTGGTGCGGCGCATTTCTGATTCTGGTCGGCTTCGCCTGGCCGCTCCTGCAGCGCGACTGGAGCAAGATCCGCGCGCATCTCGGCGTCATGCTGATGCTGACGCTCTCCGGCATCACCGTTTACAACTGGCTCGCCTACTCGGCCCTGCAATACACCCAGGCGCTGAATGCGCTCTTGATCGCCTCCATGCAGCCGCTGCTCGTCGCATGCTGGAGCATGATCTTGTACCGCGAGCGGCTGACGAAATGGCAGGCCTTGGGCGTGACCCTATCTTTGCTCGGTGTGCTGGTCGTGATTGCGCGCGGCGATCTTACGATTTTGAAGGATGTTCGCTTCAACTACGGCGATCTCGCGTTCTTCGTCGCGCAGATCATTTACGCGTTCTATTCGACGCTCTTGAAAAGCAAGCCCAACATTCACCCGGTGTCGTTTCTCGCCTTCACGATGGGCGTGGGGGCGCTGATGCTTTCGCCCGCTTTCGTCTATGCGTGGCCGGAATCGAGTTTCCCGCTCGACTGGAAGTCGGCGGCGATCCTGGGCTACATCACGCTATTCCCCTCGCTGGTCGCTTATCTATTCTTCAATCGCGGTGTCGAACTGGTCGGACCGAACCGCGCCGCACCCTTCTATCACCTGATCCCGGTGTTCGGCTCCGCGCTCGCGATCGTGTTTCTCGGCGAGCGGCCCGCGCTGTTTCACGCCATTGGCTACGCGCTCGTGCTTTGCGGAATTTACATCGGTACGCGCGGGCAAACGAAAAATGCGTAAGAAAAACACCCGGCGGGTGGCCGGGTGTTTGTTCGTCCAATCGCCGCCGATCAGAACCGCAGCGGTTTCACGCGCTGCACCAGCGGCAACTGAGTGATCTTCTTCAAGACTTCCGCGGGTGCAACGCTGTCGATATGCACGAGCGCAATCGCGTCGCCGCCCGGCTTGGTACGGCCGAAATGCATGGTCGCGATGTTGATGCCGGCATCGCCCAGCGTGGACGCGAAGCGGCCGATGAAGCCCGGCTTGTCCTGATTGGTGACGTAGATCATCTGCTCGCCGAACTCGGCATCCATGCGGATGCCCTTGATGTTCACGATGCGCGGACGGCCATCGGCGTAAACGGTGCCGGAGATGTCGCGCGTCTGCGTCTCGGTGGTCACCGAAACGGTGATCAGGCTGTCATAGTCGCCGACCGCTTCGCGCGTCGTTTCCTCGACGATGATGCCGCGTTCTTTCGCGATCACCGGCGCAGACACGACGTTGATGTCCTGCAGGTTCGGCCGCAACAGTCCCGCGATCGCCGCCGAGGTCATGGCCTTGATCTTCATGCCGGAAACCGCGCCCGCATACGTGATCTGCACCTTCTTGATGCCGGTTTCGGTGAGCTGGCCCGCGAACGAGCCGAGCTTGTCGGCAAGCTCGATATAGGGGCGCAGCTTCGGCGCTTCTTCCGCCGAGATCGACGGGAAGTTGACGGCGTTCGAGATCGCGCCACGGATGAGATAGTCCGACATCTGCTCGGCGACCTGCAACGCGACATTCTCCTGCGCTTCCGAAGTGGAGGCGCCGAGATGCGGCGTGCAGACCACGTTCGGATGACCGAACAACGCATTTTCGGTGGCGGGTTCTACCGTGAACACGTCGAAGCCTGCGCCCGCGACCTGGCCGCTATCGAGTGCGGCGGCAAGCGCCTTTTCGTCGACGAGACCACCGCGCGCACAATTGATGATGCGGACGCCCTTCTTTGTCTTCGCGAGCGCGGCCGCGTCGAGAATGTTGCGGGTCTTGTCGGTCAGCGGCGTATGGAAGGTGATGAAGTCGGCGCGCGCGAGCAGATCTTCGTATTCGACCTTCTCGACGCCGAGATCAATCGCGCGTTCCGGCGACAGGAACGGATCGAACGCGATGACTTTCATCCGAAGGCCAATGGCTCGGTCGGCAACGATGGAGCCGATATTGCCGCAACCGATAATGCCGAGCGTCTTGTTGGTGATTTCGACGCCGTTGAAGCGGTTCTTTTCCCACTTGCCGGCCTGTGTCGAAGCATCTGCCGCCGGAATCTGCCGCGCGACCGCGAACATCAGCGCGATGGCATGCTCGGCGGTCGTGATCGAATTGCCGAACGGCGTATTCATCACGATCACGCCCTTGGCGGTCGCGGCGGGAATTTCGACGTTGTCGACGCCGATGCCGGCGCGTCCAACGACTTTCAGCTTCTTCGCAGCTTCCAGTACCTTCGCGGTGACCTTGGTCGCGGAGCGGATGGCAATGCCGTCATAGTCGCCGATGATCTTGATGAGCTCGTCGCGCTCGAGGCCGGTCTTCACGTCGGTCTCGACGCCGCGATCCTTGAAGATCTGCACGGCGGTCGGGGAAAGCTTGTCTGCAATGAGAACGCGGGGTGCCATGGTTTTCATCCTCGTCATCCCGGCCTGGGCGCCAATCAGCGCGGAGCGCCGGGATCGTTTGAAAGGGAAAGAGCGAACCGGGCGACGCGCTCACGCATCGCCCGGAATGACGAAATCGTCAGGCTGCCTTCGGCAGCGCGGCTTTGGCCTGTGCGAAAGCCCAATCGAGCCAGGGCGTCAGCGCCTCCAGATCAGAGGCTTCGATGGTTGCACCGGTCCAGATGCGAAGGCCCGGAGGCGCGTCGCGATAATGGCCGATGTCGAGCGCGACGTTTTCCTTCTCGAGGAGCGAAGCAAGCGATTTCGCAAACGCATTCTGCGCATCGGCAGGCAGCGCCTTGATCGCGGGATCGACCACCTCGAAGCACACGGAGGTGTTCGAGCGCTCGGCTTCCTTCTTCGCCAGGAAAGCGACCCACGGGGTTTTCGCGACCCAGTTCGCAAGCACCGCGAAATTCTTGTCGGCGCGCGCCTGCAAGCCCTTCAGCGAGCCGACCGACTTCGCCCATTCGAGCGCATCGACATAGTCTTCGACGCAGAGCATCGACGGCGTGTTGATGGTCTCACCTTCGAAGATGCCGCCGATCAGCTTGCCACCCTTGGTCATGCGAAAGATTTTCGGCATCGGCCAGGCCGGCGTGTAGCTCTCCAGCCGCTCGACCGCGCGCGGCGAAAGAATGAGCATGCCGTGCGCGGCTTCGCCGCCGAGTACTTTCTGCCAGCTATAGGTCACGACATCGAGCTTGGAGAAATCGAGATTCTGCGCGAACGCGGCCGAGGTCGCGTCGCAGATCGTGAGCCCCTCGCGGTTTGCTGGAATCCAGTCCGCGTTCGGCACGCGCACGCCGGAGGTCGTTCCGTTCCAGGTGAAGATCACGTCGTTTTTGAAATCGACTTTCGCGAGATCCGGCAATTCACCATAGGACGCCTTGGTGATCTTCGCGTCCTTGAGCTTCAACTGCTTCACGACGTCGGTCGCCCAGCCCTCGCCGAACGATTCCCACGTCAACACCTCAACACCGCGCGCGCCCAAGAGCGACCACAAGGCCATTTCGACCGCACCCGTATCGGAAGCCGGCACGATGCCGATCTTGTAGTCGGCGGGCACGCCGAGCACTTCGCGCGTCAGCTCGATCGCGTATTTCAAACGCGCCTTGCCCGGCTTCGAGCGATGCGAGCGGCCGACCAGAGCTTTTTCGAGGTTTTGGAGGTTCCATCCCGGGCGCTTGGCGCAGGGGCCGGACGAAAATTGGTTTACGCGCGGGCGCGCGGCAGGCTGTGTCATCTGACCTATCCTTCCAGATAGAAGCCCCTCGTTGGGGAGGGGTGTCCCACTGGCGGGGATAGCAGAAGATTCTGGCGGGTCAAGTGCGTTGCAGCAAAGCCAAGCGAAAGAAGGCATGCAAACCAACCTGCCCTGTTCCGCAAAAAGAAAAGGCCCGGCGTTGCCGCCGGGCCAGTCTTTCCGCGAGAGCCAACCCGCGTACTTGAAACGATCAGTCGAGCTTGTAGCGGAAGCCAACCTTGAATTCGTGCGCGGTGACATCGACCAGCGAATTGTCGAGCGCGATCGCGCTGCCGAGATCAGCGTAGCGATAGCCGAAATCGAACGAGAGATTCGGCGAGAGCTGATAGGCCGCGCCTACCATGGCCGCCCAAGCGAAATTCCAGCGGCCGTTGTCGTCGAGATGATTGTAGGCGGTGCCGACACCGGCGCCGATATAGGGCGTGACGCCGTACCAGGTGCCGAGATCGATGTAGCCGTTCGCAAACAGCGCGGACGACCACAACTTTGCGCCGGCGACATTCGCGGCATCGGTGAGCGCAAACTTGCTGGCGAACTGATAGTCGAGCGTTACGTCGCCGCGCAGCCAGCTATTGTACTGATAGCCGACGCCGACACCGAGCGCCGCCGCGTCCTCCGGACCGTCCGTGCCGGGCACGTCAAAGGTGCGATAGGTGAAATCGCCACGCAGATACCAGTTCGACCCGACTTCGACCCACGGCATCGGGGGCGCGTTCAGAACCGGCGGCGGCATGTCAGCCGCATTCGCTGAAATGTTAGAGAGCGAAAGCGCCATCGTAGCGGCGAGTGCGAGAGCGAGCTTTTTCATACGAGATACCTTTTCTTGTCCGCCGCAGACCGACGGAACGCTCGAAATCTTGACGCGATTATCGAAGTGTTAGGGTTAATTTTCCGATAAACGGGAGCGGCGCGCGCTGCGCCGCTCCATGTTCATGCCTGTCAGAACCGGCGCATCAGCGGCTGAAACAGCGGCTGCTGCTGTTGATAGACGGGCTGTTGCTGATAGACCGCGCTCGCAAACTGATAACGAAGGCCGACCTTAAGATCGTGCGAGTCGATGCCTTTGAACATCATCGGGTTGCGGATCGCGTTGGTGCCGTCATAGGCGATGATATCGCCGCTTTGGCCATCACCGAGATAGACGTAGCGATAAGCCAGTTCGACCGTGAAATTCTTTGTCACTTCATAAGCCAGCCCCGCGTGGAACGCGTAGGCGATATTCCACTTGTAGGCGCTGTCGGCATAACCGAGCGTCGCGTTGAGTCCGTCGGTGCCCATGTCGCGGAAGCTGTGGATACCGATTCGCGACAGGCCGATGCCCGCGCCGACAAAAGGTGTAACGCCGTTCCAGGTGCCGAGATCGGCGTAGAAGTTCAACAGGTACAACCACTCGGACTTCTTCGCGGTATACTGGTTGAAGCGCGCGCTGCCGGCGTCGGTATAAAGATCGAGGCCATGAAAGCCCGTCTCGCCGCGATATTCGCCGGTGACGTCGAGGCGCAACCAGCTATTCCACTTGTAGCCGACGCCGATGCCGAACAGGTTGCCCGACTCGAAATTCATGTCGACGATCCGCAAGCCCGTCGCAGTCGCATACAGCGCATTGTCGAGCGTAGTCACTGCCTGATTGGTCATGCCGATGTCGCCGCGGATGTACCAGCCGCCCCATTCTTCGATAACGGGCGGAGGCGGAGGCGGCGGAGGCGGCGCCACGCATTCGGGCGGCAGCGGGCCATTCGGATACTGCGGCTGACACGGAACGTCCGCGGCCGACGCGGCGGTGGAAGTGATGGTTACTGCCGCTACTGCGGCGAGCGCGGCAATACGAACGCTGCCCATCTCACGAAATCCTTTTCGAAGGCGTGAGCGGACTCATTCGTGCTCGCGCCGGTTACTGACGACGCGAGTATCGCTGCGAGGATTTAAAGAGCGCTTAACCTTAACTCTTAACCGTGATTTTTAATCATCGTTGCGTGCGCTCGGTGACACACGAGCAAACACAACGCTTTGTGCGTGATTGCGTTAACGCGCGTTAGCAAAGCCGTTAACGGCTCGTAAGCGCCGGTTACCGAATAATGAAGAAGAAGTTGCGCGGGAGTTAATGCCGCGATTTACGCCGCAGCTTTTGCGACGGCAGCGACGATGACGTCGACGACTTCCTCGACGAGTTCGCGATCGTCGCCCTCGGCCATCACGCGGATCACCGGCTCTGTGCCGGACGGGCGAATGACGAGACGGCCCGCCTTGCCGAGACGGCGTTGTGCGGCGTCGATTACGCTCACAACAGAAGAGTTTTCGAGCGGCTTGCCGGACGAATAGCGCACGTTTTTCATGACTTGCGGCAGCGCCTCGAAACGGCGGCAAACTTCGGACACCGGCCCGCCGGCGCGCTTCACCATCGCAAGCACCTGCAGCGCCGCGACGAAGCCGTCGCCGGTGGTGGCATAATCGGAAAGGATGATGTGGCCAGAAGGCTCGCCCCCGACATTATACCCCGTCTCGCGCATCTTCTCGAGCACATAGCGGTCGCCGACCGGAGTGCGCTCGAAACCAATGCCGAGATTCTCGAAATGACGTTCGAGGCCGAGGTTCGACATCACAGTCGCGACCACGCCGTCACGCGAAAGCAGGCCCTCCGCACGGAAGCGTTCCGCGATCAGCGCGATCAACTGGTCACCGTCCACGAGATGACCCTTCTCGTCCACGATCACGACGCGATCGGCGTCGCCGTCGAGCGCAATGCCGATGTCGGCGCGCATCTCGCGCACTTTTGCGGAGAGTGCTTCCGGCGCGGTCGAGCCGACTTCGCGGTTGATGTTGAAGCCGTCGGGGTCGACACCGATGGAAATGACTTCCGCGCCAAGCTCCCACAAGCCCGCGGGCGCGACTTTGTAGCCGGCGCCGTTCGCACAATCGATCACGATGCGCATGCCTTCCAACGAAAGATTGCGTGGCAAGGTGCGTTTTGCAAATTCGATGTAGCGCTCATAAGCGCCGTCGATGCGCTTGGCGCGGCCAAGATCGCCCGACTGCGCAAGGCGCCGGGAAATATCGCTATCGATCAGATCTTCGATTTCCTGCTCGATCGCGTCGGAGAGTTTGTAGCCGTCTGGTCCGAACAGCTTGATGCCGTTATCGTCATAAGGGTTATGCGAAGCGGAGATCATCACGCCGAGATCCGCGCGCATCGAGCGCGTCAGCATCGCGACCGCGGGCGTCGGCATCGGCCCGAGCAGGAGCACATCCATGCCGACCGAGGTAAAGCCCGCGACCAGCGCATTTTCGATCATGTAGCCGGAAAGCCGCGTGTCCTTGCCGATCACGACCCGGTGGCGGTGCTCGCCGTTCTGAAACAGGAGGCCCGCCGCCTGCCCGACCTTCAAGGCCAGTTCAGGCGTGATCACGCGGTTCGCGCGGCCGCGGATTCCGTCCGTTCCGAAATGCTTTCTTGCCATCTACTCCGCCTCTTCCGAGGGGCCTCCGCCAGCGAGCGAAGTTGGGTTTACCCGACTTCGCATTTGAACAAGCGCAAGTCGGATATATCCGACTTGCGCAGGAGATACCCCGCCCGCGCAGCCGAGGCTAGCCCGCCGCCTTGCCCGGCAGGCTCAATATTTGTGAGCGATCTTAACGGCCGATCGCAAGCGGTTAATCGGTTAAGACAGAACGGGTGAAATAGGAAAACGCCCGCCTCTTTCGAGACGGGCGTTTTTTATTTTTGCTTGCACCTTAGTTCTGCGGCTGCGGCTCCATCGGTCCCGGCGCATCGCCCGGGCGCGGGCGGTTGCCTTTCGGCACCGCGGAGGAGCGCGGCGCCGGCGCTTCGGCGGGCTCGCCACGTACCGGCGGACGGCCGGCAAGCAGGTCCTTGATCTCGTCGCCGGAGAGTGTCTCGTACTCGATCAGACCCTTGGCGAGCACTTCGAGCTGATCGCGCTTCTCGCTGATGATCTGCTTCGCTTCGGCGTAACCGGCATCGACCAGGCGGCGCACTTCCGAATCGATCTTCTGCGCGGTCGATTCCGAAATGTTCTGCTGACGCGACACCGAATGACCGAGGAAGACTTCTTCCTGGTTCTCGCCGTAAGCGACCGTGCCGAGCTCGGGCGAGAAGCCCCAGCGCGTGACCATCATGCGGGCAAGACGCGTCGCCTGCTCGATGTCGGACTGCGCGCCGGAGGTGACCTTGTCGTGGCCGAAGATCAGTTCTTCCGCGACGCGGCCGCCCATCATGATCGCAAGCCGCGAAGTCATCTGCTCGTACGACATCGAAAGCTTGTCGCGTTCGGGCAACTGCATGACCATGCCGAGCGCGCGGCCACGCGGGATGACGGTCGCCTTGTGTACCGGGTCGGTCGCCTTCACGTTGAGCGCGACCAATGCGTGTCCGCCTTCGTGATAGGCCGTGAGCAGCTTTTCTTCCTCGGTCATGACGAGCGAGCGGCGTTCCGCGCCCATCATCACCTTGTCTTTGGCGTCCTCGAATTCGTGCTGCGTGACCATGCGCTTGTTGCGGCGCGCGGCCATGAGAGCTGCTTCGTTGACAAGGTTCGCGAGATCCGCGCCCGAGAAACCGGGCGTGCCGCGCGCGACCGTCTTCAAGTTCACGTCGGGTGCCACCGGCACCTTGCGCACATGCACCTTCAGAATCTGCTCGCGGCCCGTAACGTCCGGGTTCGGCACCACGACCTGACGGTCAAAGCGGCCCGGACGCAGCAGCGCTGGGTCGAGCACGTCGGGACGGTTGGTGGCGGCGATCAGGATGATGCCTTCGTTCGCCTCGAAGCCGTCCATCTCGACCAAGAGCTGGTTCAGCGTCTGCTCGCGCTCGTCGTTGCCGCCGCCGAGGCCCGCGCCGCGATGACGGCCGACCGCGTCGATTTCGTCGATAAAGATGATGCAGGGCGCGTTCTTCTTCGCCTGCTCGAACATGTCGCGCACACGCGACGCGCCGACGCCGACGAACATTTCGACGAAGTCGGAGCCCGAGATCGTGAAGAACGGCACGTTCGCTTCGCCCGCGACCGCGCGCGCGATCAGCGTCTTACCCGTGCCCGGAGGGCCGACGAGCAACACGCCGCGCGGGATGCGCCCGCCGAGCCGCTGGAACTTGCCGGGGTCTCGGAGAAACTCGACGATCTCTTCGAGATCGGATTTGGCTTCATCGACGCCGGCCACGTCTTCAAAGGTGACGCGGCCATGCGCTTCAGTGAGCATCTTCGCGCGTGACTTGCCGAAGCCCATCGCCTTACCGCCCGCACCTTGCATCTGGCGCGACAGGAATATCCACACGCCGATCAGTGCGATGAACGGCAGCCACGAAATCAGCAGCGACACGAACCACGGCACCTGCTCGCCCTGCGGCTTCGCGGTGATCGAGACGTTCTTGCCATAGAGGCGCGAGATCAGCGACGGATCGTTCGGCGCATAGGTCTGGAACTGGCGGCCATCCGTAAAGGTACCGGTGATCTCATGGCCCTGAATGACGACGTCGCGGACCTTGCCGTTGTCCACCTCCGTCAGAAGCTGGGAGAACGAAATATCGTTCGTCATCTGCCGCTGGCTCGGGTTTTGGAACAGCGAGAACAGCGCGAGCAGCAGAAGAACGATGATCACCCAGAGGGCGAAATTCCGCAGGTTGGTGTTCATGAAGGACCTTTCGCGGAGCCTTTTGGCCGGATTTTCGTGGGTTCTATCCTAGCCGAGGCCGATTAAAGCCGATTTACGTTGGAATGTAGGCGTGACCCCCTGCCTTGCCAAGGGAACGCCCGAAGGTAACACGCGAAAATTGTCCCTTGGTTTCAGGGCTTTCGTGGCTTTTTAGCCTTGCCGGAGGCCGTTTTCCGGGGCGGCGCAGCTGCGACAACAAGGGTTGCCTCCGAAAGCATCACTAGCGCGCCGGCGAGCGTCCGTTTCGACCCCTCGCTAGCCCGGTATGCGCGGACCAGCGCGTCATAAAGCGTCTCAACTTTTGCAAGCTCCGCCGGACCCTCGATGCCCTCGGCGTCGATCGCGTCACGCAGCATCCGGATCGACAACTCTTCCGGCATCAGAAAAAAGCCGCGCGCCTCGAACGCGCGGCCAGCATCAGCGTCCGCGCGCAACGCGAATGCCGCCTCGTCGGCGAGCCGATTGAGGGCGGCGTTCGCGCGCGCAAGGCGCTTGGCCATCAGCGCGAGATTGGCGGCGTCGATCCCTTCCTTCGCGAGTTGCGGCGCAAGTTTGCGCAGCCGCGCGCGCAGATATTTCGTGTCCTTGTTGGTCGGATCGGTCGCAAACGGAATGCGCAGCTTCTTCAGCGTTGCAACCAGCCGCGCCTTCGGAAGCTCAAGGAAAGGCCGCGCGAGAAAAATCTGTTCGCGCTTGTGCACGCGGCGAATACCGGCAAGCCCGCCGAGGCCCGAACCGCGGCCCATACGATGCAGCACCGTTTCGGCCTGGTCGTCGCGCGTATGCGCGGTCATCAGAAGATCCGCGCCGATCTCCCTCGCAAGCCCCGAGAACAATTCGAAGCGCGCCTCGCGCGCCGCTTCCTGCACGCCGGTGATCGGCTTCTTGCCGGACCAGACCAGCGTATGATGCGGGATGCCGAGTTTGGCGGCGAGCTTCGCCACCATCTTCGCCTCGCCTTTCGAGGCTGCACGCAAACGATGATCGATCGTCGCCGCGACCAGTTCGGGACCGCTGCCGCGTCTCGCACGCCATTTGGCGGCAAGCACCAGAAGCGCGGTCGAGTCCGGCCCGCCGGAGACGGCGAGCAGCGTCTTTCTGGAATTTGCGAAATCGTCGAACAGCGCGGAAAGTTCGTTTTCCGCGACCGGGGCTTTCTCAGCAGCCGAGCCGTTTCTGCTCATCCTCGGCATTCTTCTTCACCTGCGGCGACGCTTTCGGATATTTTGAAACCACTGCGCCGAGCGATCCGCAAGCCGCTTCTTTCTTGCCGAGTTGCGCAAGAGACTGGCCGAGACGCAGGAGCGAATCCGGCGCGCGCTGGCTCTTCGGGTATTTATTGTAGACCTCGAGAAACACTTCCGCCGCTTCAGTATACTTGCGCTGCTGAAAGATGCTTTCGCCGAGCCAGTAATGCGCGAGCGCCGTGTTGCGGTCGCTCGGGTACTGATCGATGAAGCCTCGGAACGACTGTTCGGCGAGCGCATAATCGCGCCGCAGAATGTAGCCATAGGCCAGATCATAGGCGTCCTTCGGCGAGTTCGTCGGCGGCAGCACGGCTTGCTGCTGTTGTTGCTGCGGTGGCTGATTCGGTGCCGCGTTCTGCGGCGGGAAGTTCTGGTTGCCGTTCGGCGACAGCACCATCGGTCCCTGCGGTTGCTGCGGCGCGTTCTGCTGATACTGCTGCTGCTGCGGAATCTGGCCGAGATTGCGCGGGCGGCCGGGCGCGTTCGGATCGCTGTTGGGATCGAAGGCATCGCCGCGAGGCGGCGGACTCTGCTGGGGCGCGACTTGCGGCACGTTCTGCTGCTGCGGCGGAACGTAGTTCTGCTGCGTCGGCGCAATCGGCCGCTGTTGCACCGGCGGATTCTCGCCGCGCTGTTGCTGCTGCAACTGATACTGGAGTTGCTCGATCTGGCCGGTGAGCGTGCGAAGTTGTTGTTCGAGCCGGTCGACCCGGATCGCGAGGTCGCTGTCGCTTTGCTGGTTCTGCGGCGGCTGTTCCTGCTGCCGGTTATTGCCGAACGGGAAAAACTGCGCCGAAGCCGGGCTGGCTCCAAGCAGGACCGCTGCGAGCGCGAGCGGAAAAAGCTTTCGTGCTGAAATCATACCGAACCGATGGAACCTGTTTTGGCCCAATTTAGGGCCACTACAACGCAAAACCGGCGCTCCTGGAAAGCGCCGGCTTTGATTTGCAGAGAGAGGAGAGCCGTTCAGGTGCCCGGCGCGCTGTTGAGCACCGTCACCGCGCGGCGGTTCTGGGACCAGCAGGAAATGTCGTTACAGACCGCGACCGGACGCTCCTTGCCGTAGGAGATCGTGCGCATCCGCTGCGGATTGATACCGCGCGAGACCAGATAGTCGCGCACCGTCTGGGCTCGGCGTGCGCCGAGCGCGATGTTGTATTCGCGCGTGCCGCGCTCGTCGGCGTGGCCTTCGATCGTGAACTGATACTGGCCGTACTGCTGCAGCCACTGCACCTGCTTGTCCAGCGTAGCGCGCGCCTGCGGCGTCAACTCGGATTGATCGCTTTCGAAGAACACGCGGTCGCCGACGTTGACGACGAAGTCCTGAACGCTGCCAGGCGTGTTCGCGTTCGCGTTTGGGTTGTTCGCGTCGGGATTATTGTTCGTCGAACACGCCGCCACCGCGAGCATCAGCGCAAACAGCGAGGCGAACCGCGCGCCTCGAACGAGCCGCATCAAACCCGTCATACCGCTAACTCCTGTATTCCCACATTGACCGGAAAAACTGTCCCAGCCCGGTCTAAAATCACCTGCAATTTCGAATATTCCATCAACCTTGACGAAATCTTTGCGGCGCGGTCAGGGCGCGGATTCAAATAAATTTCGCGCCAAATCCGCCGTGCATGGTTAGCGCGAGGTTAACGGAACGCGGGTTCCATCGTTCCCGCCGCCGCGCGCGCAACCTACGAATCGAAATGCCCGCGGCGAGCGCGGGCATGACGAAAGAAAACGGCGGAGATCAGGAGAGCGGCGGCGACCACGCGGGATCCGACGCATAAGACGGCGTCGGAACCTGCAACTCGTTGTAGCCGGTGAGGTCGACCGTATAGAGCTTCGGCCCCGCGTTGCCGCCGGGATCCCGGAAGAACATCAAGACGCGGCCGTTCGGCGACCATGTCGGCCCTTCGTTGTGGAAGCCCTCGGTGAGCACGCGCTCGCCCGAGCCGTCGGTATTCATCACACCGATCGCGAACGAGCCTTCGCCCTGCCGGGTGAAGGCGATGATGTCGCCGCGCGGCGACCACACCGGCGTCGAGTAGCGCCCGCCGGTCGGCGGCGAAATGCGCCGCTGGTTCGAGCCGTCGGCATTCATCACATAAAGCTGCTGCGAGCCGCCACGATCGGATTCGAACACGATCTGCCTGCCGTCGGGCGAAAACGACGGCGCGGTATCGATCGCAGGTGTCGTGGTCAACCGTGTGATTCGGCGGGTGCGAATGTCCATCAGGTAGATGTTCGACGCGCCCTGCTGCTGCAGGCTCATGACCACAGTCTGCCCGTTCGGCGCAAAGCGCGGACTGAACGACATGGTGTGGTTCTGGAAGTCGCCGATGATCTCGCGCTGTCCGGTCTCGATATTCATGAGCGTGACCCGCGGCGTGCCGCCGTCGCGGCCGTAAGACATGTAGGTGATTTCCTGATTGGTCGGCGAGAAGCGCGGCGTCAGCACGAGTTCTTCGCCGCGCGTGAGATAGCGCACGTTCGCGCCGTCCTGATCCATGATCGCAAGGCGCTTCACGCGCTTCTCCTTCGATCCGGTCTCGTCGACGTAAACGATCCGCGTGTCGAAGTAGCCCTTCTCGCCGGTGAACTTCTGATAGATGAAGTCGGAGATGATGTGCGCGATGCGACGCCAGTTTTCCGGCTGCGTCACGTATTGCTGGCCGTCGACATATTTGCCGGCGGTAATGTCCCAGATGCGGAAGGCAACCTGAAAACGGCCGTCGCCCTGCCGCACGACGCGGCCGGTGACGAGCGCTTGCGCGTTGATCACGCGCCAGTCCTGATAGCGCGGCGTAACATCGATATTGGTGACGCGCTCGATGAAGGCCGAGGGCTCGACCGGCGCGAACAGGCCGGAGCGGCGCAGGTTGTTCGTGATCACGCCGGTGATGCCGCGCCCGATGTCCTGCTCGCCGGTAAAATCGGTGATCGCGATGGGCAAGGCCTGCACGGTGCCGCGGGTGATATCAACGCGGGTTTGCGCACGCGCAAGACGCGGTGCAGCCAGCGCGAGCGCGGCGGTGCTGCCGGCGGAGAGCAACAGGTTTCGGCGGGAGAATTTGACGGTCATGGAATGGAGCCTCGGATGGCTTTCAACAAAATAGGACGGGTTTCGTTGCATCAGCCGCGGATGGTCTGCGGCGGCGCGAAGTTGAAGATCATGTCTTTCCAGAAATTATACTTGCTGGCCGACAGCATCTTATAGGGCTGACAGGCGATCACGGCACGTACCGCGCTCTCGGCGGTGGCCTGGAAGGCCGCGCCGCTGCCACGGTTCAAGATTTGCGGAGGTGCCGCGAGCGTGCCGTCCGGGTTCATCTGAATCCGCAATTCGACCACCGCGCGCTCCATGTTGCCGACGCCGGGCAGCACGTTCCAGCACTTCTCGACATGGCGCGCGAGCGCGACCAGTTCGTCCATCGAAAGCACCTGCTGGTCGCCCTTGGTCGCGCCGAAGGTCGCGTTGGATTTCTTCTCGCCCGCGTTCTGCTTGCGCGAGGGCGCGCGGCGATCGAGCAGTTCGGCGATCTTGTCCGGGTTGAAGTCGTGCTTGGTCTTCACCGGCGGCGCTTTCTGCTTCACCACCTTCTTCGGCTGCTCTTTCTGCTTTTCCGCTTTCTTTTGTTCTTCCTCGAGCTTCTTCGCGATCGCATCCGGAGAAGGCACCGGGTCCTTCTTCGGCGGCTCTTTCTTCGGTTCTTCTTTCTTGACGACTTCTTCCTGCGGGGTCGGCGGCGGAGGCGTCGACTTTACCTCGCGATCCTTCACCGGGAGATTCGGATCGATCACCGGCGTCGGGTCGGCTTTCTTTTCGGCCTGCTTGACGGCTTCGGGCTGCTTTTCGGCTTTGGTCTTGCCCTGCTTCATCTTCGTCACGTCGGTAATCGAAACGAGATCGATAGGCAGCGACTCCACCGGCGGCGCTTCTTTCGGCTGCACCGAGGCAAAGGAAATCAGACCCCAGCCGAGGATCACGGCATGCAATGCGGTCGAAATCGTAAAGCCGGGGCGCATGACTCCGGTCAGGATCCCTCAACCTCGGTGACGAGCGCGACCTTGCGGAAGCCCGCAGCCTGCAAGCGGCCCATGACTTTCATCACCGTTCCATAGTCGACCTTCTTGTCGCCGCGCACGTAGATACGTTCTTCCGTACCCTGCTTCGCGACCGCCTTAAGCTTGTCGACCAGCTCATCGAGCTTGATTTCGGTGTTCTGCAAAAACACCTGTCCCTTGTCGTTGACCGAGAGCGTCAACGGCTCGCGCTCCTGATCGAGCGACTTCGCCTGACTCTGCGGCAGATCGATCGGCACACCGACGGTGAGCAGCGGCGCGGAGATCATGAAAATAATGAGCAACACCAGCATGACGTCGACCATCGGCGTCACGTTGATTTCGGCATTCACGCCGCGGCCGCGAATGCGGGACGACCGCCTGCCGCCGGAACTCGATGCGCTGAAGCCCATGATCCCAGTCCTTCAGGAATTCTCGTCCACCTGCCGCGATAGGATCGCGGAGAACTCGTCCGCAAAACCTTCCATGCGCTGAGCCAGGCGGTTCACCTCGGAAATAAACTTGTTATAGAAAATGGTCGCCGGTATGGCGGCCACAAGACCGATGGCGGTGGCAAAAAGCGCTTCCGCGATGCCCGGCGCTACTACGGCCAGACTGGTGTTTTTGGACGCCGCGATCGACTGAAAGCTCGTCATGATGCCCCAGACCGTGCCGAACAGGCCGATGAAGGGGCCGGCGGAACCCACCGTAGCAAGCACGAGCAACCTGCGTTCCAGCCGGTCCACCTCGCGGGTAATGGTGACGTTCATGACCTTTTCGATGCGCTGGGTGAGCGTACCGATCGCCTTGCCGCCGCCTTCGTAAGTCCGCTTCCACTCGCGCATCGCGGCGACGAAGAGTGCCGCCATCGCATGCGCGGGCTTGGCCGAAAGATTGCGATACAAATCCTCCAGGCTTTCGCCCGACCAGAATGACTGCTCGAAACGATCCATCTGCCGGCGCGTGCGCGCGTAAAGAATCGTCTTGTCGATCACGATCGCCCAGACCCAGATCGAAGCGACCAAGAGGCCGAGCATCACTCCCTTGACGACGATATGCGCCTGCCAGAACAGCGCCCAGAGCGAGATGTCGGTCGCAACCGGCACCTGGATATTTTCCTGCGTCACCGGCGGCGTCGGCACCGCTTGCGCCACCAGATCGGGCATGCCGAAAGTGAGCCAGAGCGAAATCTCATTCAGGTATTGGGTAAGTAGGTCGGCCATCGAAAGTCCTCTGCGTTGCAGCGTCGTGATCGCGCCGCGCACCGCGCATTCGGGATGGGGTGAAGCGCACTTGAAACACAGAGCCCGGCAATTCGGCTCGCCCTGCACCTAGCTCTCGCCTGGTCCCGTCAATACGGCACTGAATCTGTCCAAACTGGGGCGCGGACCGAGCTTCCGCGCGCTCCAGAGAAGGGCTTACACGGTTAACAAGTGGTTAGCGATGTGACAGCGCGTCCGGCGCCATGGCTTTGCGGAGCGCTTCGGGGATGCGCCGCGCCCGCCCGCCCGACACGAAGGCGGCTTTCACCATCGCTTCCAGAAGCAGTATTTCGCCGCGGAACACTTCCTGCTTGAGCGTGAGCGAGGCGCCCGCGATCTCGGCTGGAGAGGTTCTGATCGTCAGCACGTCGTCCATATGCGCGGGCTTGAGATATTCGATGGTCATCGAGCGCACCACGAAAGCAAAGCCCGGCGCTTCCTGCCCTGCTTCCTCGAACAGCGCGCGATGATCGACGCCAAGGAGCCGCAGAAAATCCGTGCGCCCGCGCTCCATGAAGCGCAGATAGCTCGCGTGATAGACCACGCCGGAAAAATCCGTGTCCTCGTAATAGACCCGGACCGCCATCACATGCTGGCCGTTTTCGATGCGGCCCGCGAGATCGGGCCAGTTTTCGTGCGGCTTCATTCCTCGCCCTGATCGAACAGCGGCATCTGCGCGGCATCGCGCTTCGGCTCCTGCAAGCCAAGATGCTTGTAGGCATGCGATGTCATCATGCGGCCGCGCGGCGTGCGCTGGATGAAGCCGCGCTGAATGAGAAACGGTTCAATAATGTCTTCGAGCGCATCGCGCGGCTCGGAGAGTGCCGCCGAAATCGTCTCGATGCCGACCGGCCCGCCGTTGTAGTAATCGGAAATAATCCGCAGGTAGCGCCGGTCCATCGCGTCGAGACCGGCTGCATCGACCTCAAGTTGCGAGAGCGCACGGTCGGCAGCTTTCGCGTCGATAGCCGAAATCTTATCGACCGCCGCGAAATCGCGCACGCGCTTGAGCAAACGTCCCGCGATGCGCGGCGTGCCGCGCGCGCGCTTTGCGATCTCGCGTGCGCCGTCTTTGTGGATGCCGATGTTGAGCACCCGAGCGCCGCGCTCGACGATAGTCTCGAGCTCCTCAACTTCATAAAAGCCGAGCCGCACCGGAATCCCGAAGCGGTCGCGCAAGGGAGTCGTCAGCAGACCCGAGCGCGTGGTGGCGCCGATCAGCGTGAATTTCGCAAGCTCGATCTTGACCGAACGCGCCGCCGGACCTTCACCGATGATAAGATCGAGCTGGAAGTCCTCCATCGCCGGATAAAGCACTTCTTCGATGTGCGGATTGAGTCGGTGGATTTCGTCGATGAAGAGCACGTCGCGCTCTTCGAGATTGGTCAGCAACGCCGCGAGATCGCCGGCCTTTGCAATCACCGGGCCGGAGGTCGCGCGGAAATTCACGCCGAGTTCGCGCGCCACGATCTGCGCAAGCGTGGTCTTGCCTAATCCCGGCGGCCCGACGAGCAGCACGTGATCGAGCGCTTCTTTTCGCGCCTTCGCCGCCTCGATGAAGACCGAGAGATTCGCGCGCGCCTGTTGCTGGCCGATGAATTCGGCAAGCCGTTGCGGGCGGAGCGAAGCCTCCGCCGGATCGTCGTCGCGTTTTGCCGAGGAGACTAGGCGCTCTGCCATGTCCGTCTCACGATCCGCAGCGTCAGAAGCCAGCAAAGAAGTGTCGCGGAAAGGCAAAGCAGAAAGAGCCAATGCACGCCGACATCGCTCATCGTGATGCTCATGAATGCGGGCAGCAGAACATATCCGGAGAGCGTTGCAGCGGCGGCCGCCGCGAAGACTACGAGGAGATTATTCCACCGCAGCCATAGTCCGGCGATCGCGACGACCAATCCCGCGATCAACGCGAAGGCGAAGCCCAACACATAACCGAACAGAAGCACGAACATGAAGCCGTTGAAGAAGTTCGTGACACTCACGTTTCCGCCGATCAGCATCGAGAAGTTCGAGCCGAGCCAGAGCGCCAGCGAACCGGCGAGCGGACCGATCACGACGAAGATCAAAACCGCGAGAATGAACGCGAGTATTTTCGACATCGGCTTTCTGCCCGCAACTTCGTTCATCGCGCCAACTCCTTCAGTCCAAGCCGGATCAAGGTTTCCACCGGCGCATTTTCTTCGGACGCGCGCACGGCAGCCGCGACCGCGGCACTCGCTTGTATCTCGCCATAGCCCAGATGCACGAGCGCGGAGACGGCGTCGGAAACCGGCTGCGGCGCGCGCTTTTCGCTGAGATCTCCCTGCAGCTTCACCACTGACGGATCGACCGTCGCAAATGCCGGCGCCTTGTCCTTGAGTTCCGCGACAATGCGCGCTGCGAGTTTCGGGCCGACGCCCTGCGCGCGGGAAACAGCGGTCTTGTCGCCGAGCGCGATTGCATTTGCGAGTTCGGCAGGCCGGAGCGTGGAAAGAATCGCAAGCGCGACCTTCGCGCCGACACCCTGCACCGTCTGGAGAATACGAAACCACTCGCGCTCGAGATCGTTCGTGAAGCCGAACAGCTTGATCTCCTGTTCGCGCACATGAGTCTCGATCGAAATCGTCGCGGCCTCGCCCACTGGCGGCAGCGATTGCAGCGTGCGCGCGGAGCAATGCACGACATAACCGACACCGTGCACGTCGATCACGACAAAATCCTCGCCGTAGGTATCGATCACGCCACGCAGCTTGCCGATCATTCAAGCCCCTCCCACAATCCGCGAGAGAATGTCCACGCTGCTACGGTGATGCGCGTGGCAGATCGCAATCGCCAAAGCGTCGGCGGCGTCGTCGGTCTCGGGATCGGCCTTCGGCATCATGACGCGGATCATCAATCGGATCTGCACCTTCTCCGCGCGGCCCGCGCCGACGACCGTCTTCTTGATCAGGTTCGGCGCGTATTCAGCGACCCGCAAACCCGCCTGCGCGGGAACGAGGAGCGCGATCCCGCGCGCCTGTCCGAGTTTCAGCGCTGCGCGCGGATCGGCATTCACAAAAGTTTCTTCCACCGCCGCCTCATGCGGCGTATAGCGCCCGACGATTTCGGTAAGACCCTTGTGGATGAAAGCGAGCCTTTCACTCAGGGTTGCGCGCTCGTCCGAATTCACCGAACCGCAGGCGACGAAGGAAAGTCTCGTTCCCTCGCATTCGATCACGCCCCAGCCGGTGCGGCGCAGGCCCGGGTCGATACCGATTATGCGATTCGCGAGGGTCATCCCTGCGGTGATACCGCCGCTATCGAAGTCTGCCTAGGCTGCATGCTAAGGCTCTGCGCCTATTAAGGCGAACCCCGCGTGTCCCTCTCCACACTTCTCCCTGCTTCGCTCAACGTGTTTGTCGATGACCGCCTGGCAATCGCGGCGATGATCGCCTTTCTCTCGGGTGTCGTGCGCGGCTTCTCGGGCTTTGGCCAGGGCATGGTTTATGTGCCCCTGATCGGCGCGCTTTACGGTCCGCGCATCGCGGTGACGACGATCCTCCTGATCGACATGATCTGCTCGATCCCGTTTCTTATTCCCGCAATCCCCCATGTTCGCTGGCGCGAGGCCCTGCCGCTCGCCACCGCCGCCGCGCTCACCATTCCGGTCGGAACGCTCGCGCTGCTTTATGTCGATCCGGGTCCGCTACGCTGGACCATCGCGATCGGGGTCATCGTCTTCGTCGTGCTGCTGGCAAGCGGCTGGCGCTATCACGGCGCGCCGAAACTGCCGATCACCCTTGGCGTGGGTGCGGTGTCGGGCGTATTCGGCGGCGCCACACAAATTCCTGGACCTCCGATCATCATTTACTGGCTCGGCGGCTCACATCCTGCGGCGGCCGCGCGCGCGAACCTGATTTTCTACTTCGCGCTGTTCGATGTCGTATCGCTCGGCGTGTACTGGTGGAGCGGATTGCTCACCGAGGATGCCACGAGTTTCGGTCTCTTGATGCTCGCGCCGTTTCTCGTAGGCGCTGCAGCGGGGTCGGTTATTTTCGCGTTCATGTCGGACGCGGCCTATCGCGGCGCGGCTTACGTCATTATCCTGTTTGCAGCCCTTACCAGCCTGCCGCTATTCGACAGGTTTTTTCGATAAGAGTTCGTTCAGCACGCCGCTCGCAAGCAATACGCCGGCGCCCGTCGCAATTACGCCAATGATCGACGCGAGATCCGGATGCTCGCCGAGCACGGGGATCGCAAGCAAGGTTGCAAGCGCCGGAACGAACGCAACGAAAGCCGCGGCACTCGACGCACCGAGGCGCGCGATTCCGATATTATAAAGCACCAGAGCGACCAGCCCCGAGCCAATTCCCTGGATCGCTGCCTGCACGACAATGTCGTTGCCCGCACCTTTGTTGAACGCATCGATCAGCGGCGCAACGCCGAATGGCAGGATCGCGAGCGTCGACCAGAAACTGACCAGCGCCGCCATCTCGATCGCCGACACGCCGACGCGACGGAACGCTACGGTATAGCAAGCCCAGCAGAACGCGGCGGTGAGCAGGAGCATGTGACCAAAGGAGGTCGAGCTGTTCGCTTCGATCACGCTTCTTCCGGCAATCGCAACGACGCCGGTGGCGCAAAGAGCAAACCCCAGCGCGCGCATCCAGCCGAGCTTTTCCTTGAACAGGAAGACCGAAAGCAGCGCCACGATCAGCGGCATCGTACCCGGCACCATCGGCCCGACATCGGCCGCGCGCGCATAGCGCATGCCGTTGGCGATGATCATCAGAAACGGCACGCCCGCACCGAGAATGCAGAACAGGAACGGAAGCGTGCGGCCCTTCGGCCAGATGCCGATGCGAAACAGAACCGGCGAAAGCAGTACCGCCGGGATGCCGACGCGGAGCAGCGTCACCGCGGCGGGCGTCAGGCTGCCCGTGACCGCATAGCGGGTTAAAACGATCCACGCGCCCCAGATCGTAACTGCAGAAATGACGGCGCCGTAACCGAGCGCGCGGGAATTGTTCACGCGGAAAGCTTCGCCATCAGCGCTTCGGAAATTTCGAAATTCCCATAGACGTTCTGCACGTCGTCGTTCTCTTCGAGATTTTCGACGAGCCTCATCAGCTTCTCGCCGGCCTCGTCATCGACCGCAATCGTATTCTGCGGCCGCCACAACAGACCGCTCTTGCGGGGCTCGCCGAATTTCGCTTCGAGGGCTTTCTGCACCTCGTTGAGGCTGTCGATTGCGGTGACGATTTCGTGACCGCTATCGCTCGTAATCACGTCGTCCGCGCCGGCATCAATCCCGGCTTCCAGCATCGTATCGGCGTCGGCTTTCGCTGCGTCGTATTCGATCACGCCGACATGGTTGAACAGGAAGGCGACCGATCCGCTTTCGCCGAGCGCGCCACCGCTCTTGGTAAAGTAGGAGCGGATTTCGCCGACCGTGCGCGTGCGGTTATCGGTCAGCGTTTCGATGATGAGCGCGACCCCGCCGGGGCCATACCCCTCGTAGCGCACGCTTTCGAAATTCTCGCCGTCGCTGCCCGACGCCTTCTTGATCGCGCGCTCGATATTGTCCTTCGGCATGTTTTCGGCACGCGCCGCGATGATCGCCGCGCGGAGCCGCGCGTTCATCGCCGGGTCCGGCAGCCCCATCTTCGCGGAAACCGTGATTTCGCGCGCGAGCTTGCCGAACAGCTTGGAACGGGCGGCGTCCTGGCGCCCCTTCCGGTGCATGATGTTTTTAAATTGCGAATGGCCGGCCATGTCGTTCGAGTCCCGATCGGATTGCGCGGGGTTATAGCAAGCGGATTCGCCAAGGGAAGCTTCTTGAAGCGCCCTCACCAGAAAGCGGGCCGCGTCTCCTCCAGCACCCCGCCGATACGGACCGGGGCAACCTTCACGGCAAGCCCCGTCGTGTCGTCGGTCTCGACCGCGAGTCCGGAGACCGTCGCCTCGCCGGTCGCCGGCTCGAAACGTCCTGACGGAATCTTGGTCTGGAAGCGGCGCGTCGGCTCGTCCTTGTTCATGCCGAGCACGCTTTCGTAGTCGCCGCACATGCCGATATCCGACACGAACGCAGTGCCTGCAGGCAGGATGCGATGATCGGAGGTGGGAGCATGCGTATGCGTGCCGACCTGCACCGAAACCCGGCCGTCGAGGATATAGCCCAGCGACTGTTTCTCACTCGTCGCCTCGGCGTGGAAATCTACGATGATCGCGTCGGCATGTTCGCGTAAGCGGCAGGCGTCGAGTTCGCGCTCGATCGCGGCGAACGGATCGTCGAGCGCTTCCATGAACACCCGGCCCATCGCATTGATGACGAGCACGCGTTTGCCGTTCTTCGACTCCAGCATCGCAGCACCCCGTCCCGGCGTGCCTTTCGGATAGTTCAGCGGGCGAATGAGTTTCGGCGCGCGCTCGATGAAGACCAGCGCCTCGCGCTGATCCCAGGAGTGATTGCCGAGCGTGATCGCGTCGGCGCCTGTATCGACCAGCTCGTTATAGATGGCTTCGGTGATGCCGAAGCCGCCGGCGGAATTTTCGCCGTTGATGCCGACGAAATCCAGCTTCCAGTCTTCGATCAGCGACGGCAGGACATCGACGACGGCGAGACGGCCCGAACGCCCGACAATGTCTCCGAGAAAAAGAATTCGCATCAGTCGCTACCGGCAGAGAAACGCACGCCCTCTTCCGTTATCACATAATCGAGACGCTCGTCGTGCGGTTCCGTCGGAACACTCTCGACGCATTGTTCATCGAATGCGAGCCCTGCGGCGATAATGCGTTTCTTCGCTCGCAACCGCGAAATGCCGCCGTCGTAGTAAGCCTTGCCGTAGCCGATGCGATAGCCCTTCAGGTCGAAGGCAAGCAACGGCACGAACAAAATGTCGGGATCGACTTCCTTCGCTTCCGGCCCCGGCTCGGACAGTCCGAAGCCGACACGCTTGAGCTGCATGCCGGGAACCCAGGCGCGGAAGATCAGCTTGCCGTCGGCGATCGCAGGCAGCGCAAGCAGCGCGTTGTGTTCTTCGGCGAGCCGCTTCATCAGCGGATAGGGATTGAGTTCAGTCCCCATCGCGAACCAGCCCGATACGATCGCCTTCTCCGGCACGTCGAACGGCAGTTCGATTTTTGCAACCTTCTCGGACATCTGCTTGCGGAAGATCGGCGAGAGCATGTCGCGCTTCGCCGCCATTTCCTTACGCAAGATACGTTTCTGTTCGAGGACTGATACTGGCATGACAAATTTAAGTGCGGGCCGCAGTGACCGTCAGAGATTCGATCCCGGGAAACCTACGAAGTAGGTGGGCGCCATATGACTAGGACCACGGTCCAGATCAGGGACAGCTCCCGTTGGGATCGATAAGGCCCCGGGAATACTTCTCTGTCGCATCCCGCAGCGCCGCGATTGCCAACCTAGGTAGAACTACGCGGGAATACCAGTCTTGACTTTCCAGCCGTTTAGCCGAGCGCGACGCTGCCGTTGGGCCCGCCGTTCAGGCTTTGCGCCAGCCGTTCGATGCGCTCGGCGGTGCTTTCGAGAATTTCAGCAAGCGCACGCTCGCCCTCTTCGTTGCGCTGGGCGGCGCGCTCGCGTGCATCTTTCAAGGACTGGATTTCCTGATCGGCGGAGCGCAGCCGCCGTTTCAATTCCGCAAGCTCGTCTGCGACCATGATCGCCGCCATCACGGCCAAACGCGTGTCGCCGATCTCGCCGAAGGAATCGCGAAGTTGCGAAATGCGCTGATCGAGTTCGCGCCCTAGCCGAGCAAGATGATCTTCCTGCCCCGGATCGCACGCCATGCGATAGACGCGGCCGTTGATGGTGACGGAAACCTCGGCCATGTCTTAGCGCTCCTGCGCTTCGAGTACGGCGCGGATCGTATCCACCGCCTGGTCGAGCCGCTGCGCGACTTCGCGGTTGGTCGCTTCCAGCGAAGAGAGATTTGCGCGTGCGTGGTCGAGTTCTCCGGCAAGGCGTGAACGGTCGGTACCGAAGGCCTGGATCTGGGCCTCGAGTTCGCCGCGCTGCCGGTCATGCTCACGGCGGCGATTAATCGCAGCCTCCAGAACGTCGAGCGCCGAGGCGAGCCGCTTGCGCGCCCGTTCCAGCACTGTCGAATGTTCCGCCGCTTGCCGCATTTGCCCGCCGCTGTTGCCGCCGTTTGCGAACGCCGCCACGCAGTTAAGGGGCGGCTTTATCCCCACGTCAACCGCGTGTCGCGACTTTGACACAGGGGGTTGGGGTGCTATGGCAACGCCACATTTCCGCCTCCCGAAAATAAGGGTGAAACGCGATGAGCCGCGAGCAACATGATCGTTTGGCAAACGCCATTCGCGCGCTCGCGATGGATGCTGTCGAGGCTGCGAAATCCGGGCATCCCGGCCTGCCGATGGGCGCCGCCGACATCGCGACAGTACTCTACACAAAATTCCTCAAATTCGATCCGAAAGCGACCGACTGGCCGGATCGCGACCGCTTCGTGCTCTCGGCCGGCCACGGCTCGATGCTGCTTTACGCGCTGCTCTACCTCACCGGCCACGACGACGTGACGCTCGACGAGATCAAGCGCTTCCGCCAGATCGATTCGAAGACGCCCGGACATCCGGAGAACTTCGTTACGCGCGGCATCGAGACCACCACCGGGCCGCTCGGTCAGGGTCTCGCCAACGCGGTCGGCATGGCGCTCGCGGAACGTCTGCTCAACGCCGAGTTCGGCAACGAACTCGTCGATCACTTTACTTATGTGCTCTGCTCCGATGGCGATCTGATGGAAGGCATCAGCCAGGAAGCGCTGGCGCTCGCCGGTCACCTGAAACTTTCGAAGCTGATCGTGCTGTTCGACGACAACGGCATTTCCATCGACGGCAAGATTTCGCTCTCCGATTCCACCGATCAGGTCGCGCGCTTCAAGGCGTCCGGCTGGAACGCGCTGCGCATCGACGGCCACGATCCGGTTGCGATCGAAAAGGCGATCTCGGACGCGCAGAAATCCGACCGCCCGACACTGATCGCCTGCAAGACGCATATCGGCTACGGCGCGCCGACCAAGGTCGATACCGCGGGGGCGCATGGCTCGCCGCTCGGCGAGAAGGAAATCGAGGGCGCGCGCAAGAACCTGCACTGGAATTTTGGACCGTTCGAAATTCCGGCGGACATTCTCGAGTCCTGGCGCAAGTCCGGCACGCGTAACGCCGACGCGCGCGCGGCATGGAAGCAGCGTCTCGACGCTTCCGCGAAGAAGGCCGAGTTCGAGCGCCGCCTGCACGGCAAGCTGCCGAACGGCCTCGGTGCAGCGATCGAAGCGTTGAAGGAAAAAGCGGTCGCCGAAAAGCCGGAGATCGCGACCCGCAAAGCTTCGGAAAATGTGCTGGAAGCAATCTGCGCGGTCGCGCCGGAAATGATCGGCGGCTCCGCCGACCTCACCGGCTCGAACAACACCCGCACCAAGGCGATGAAGCCGGTATCGGCGGACAATTTCGCCGGCCATTTCATCCACTGGGGCATTCGCGAACACGCAATGGCCGCCGCAATGAACGGCATGGCGCTGCACGGCGGCATCATCCCCTTCTCCGGCACCTTCCTCGTCTTCGCGGATTACTGCCGCCCGTCGCTGCGGCTTGCGGCGCTGATGGGACTTCGCGTCATTCACGTCATGACGCACGACTCAATCGGCGTCGGCGAAGACGGCCCGACCCATCAGCCGGTCGAACATCTTGCGGCACTGCGCGCGATTCCGAATCTCTATGTGTTTCGTCCCGCCGATCAGGTCGAAACCGCCGAATGCTGGGACGCAGCGTTGCGTCTCGAAGAAAGCCCGAGCGTGCTCGCGCTTACGCGCCAGAATTTGCCCGAGCTTCGCCTGAAGAACGAGAAAGGCAACCTCTGCAAGCAAGGTGCCTATGAGCTCGTGCCGGCGAGCCGCGAAGCGAAGGTCTCGCTGTTTGCGTCGGGCTCCGAAGTTTCGCTTTGCGTTGCGGCACAGGCCGCACTCGAAAAGCAGGGCATTCCGACCCGCGTCGTCTCCGTGCCCTGCATGGACCTTTTCTTCGACCAGCCCGAGAGCGTGCGCGAGCGCGTGATCGGCAATGCGCAGGTAAAGATCGCCTGCGAAGCCGCGATCCGCATGGGTTGGGACGAAATCGTCGGCGCGGACGGCGGCTTCGTCGGCATGACCGGCTTCGGCGCCAGCGCCCCCTACAAAGAACTTTATAAGCGTTTCGGCATTACGGCCGAGGCCCTCGTCGAAGCCGCGACCAAAGCGTTATCCGCGTAAGCTCCCGGGCATCTGATCCAGCCCGCCGCGCCCCGGCATATCCCGGCGCCAGCGCGATCCCTTTTGCAACGGCTTTCGGCCTGCCGCCGTGGGAAGTGCGACATTCGATACCCGCTTGTTTGCTACGCCTGATCCGCAGCCGCGGCAGGTTGTGCGCCTTCCGAAAACCGCTATATCGATGGCCGCAATCTGCGTGTTTTTTTGGAAAACTTGAGGAGCACCACGGCCATGGCCATTCGCGTGGGTATCAACGGGTTCGGACGTATCGGGCGCAACGTCCTGCGCGCCATCGCGGAGAACGGCCGTAAGGACATTCAGGTCGTCGCGATCAACGATCTCGGACCGGTCGAGACCAACGCTCACCTTTTCCGTTTCGACAGCGTGCATGGCCGCTTCAACGGCGAAGTGACGGTCAAGGGCGACACCATCGACATCGGCTCCGGCCCGATCAAGGTGACCGCCGAGCGCGACCCCTCGAAGCTGCCGCACAAGGACCTCGGCGTCGACATTGCGCTCGAATGCACCGGCATCTTCACGTCGAAGGACAAGGCTTCCGCTCATCTGACCGCCGGCGCGAAGCGCGTGCTCGTTTCCGCTCCCGCCGACGGCGCCGACATCACGGTCGTCTATGGCGTGAACCACGACAAACTTTCCAAGGACCACAAGGTCGTCTCGAATGCCTCCTGCACCACGAACTGCCTCGCGCCGGTCGCGAAGGTGCTGAACGATGCTATCGGCATCGAAAAGGGCTTCATGACCACGATCCACGCCTACACCGGCGACCAGCCGACGCTGGATACGATGCACAAGGATCTCTATCGCGCGCGCGCAGCCGCGCTCTCCATGATCCCGACTTCGACGGGTGCCGCGAAAGCAGTCGGCCTCGTGCTGCCGGAACTGAACGGCAAGCTGGACGGTGTCTCGATCCGCGTGCCGACGCCAAACGTCTCGGTGGTCGATTTCAAGTTCATCGCGAAGAAGAACACCACCAAGGAAGAGGTGAACGAGGCGGTGAAGCGCGCGGCCTCGCAGCAGCTCAAGGGAATCCTCGGCACCACCGACCAGCCGAACGTCTCGATCGACTTCAATCACGATCCGCACTCTTCGATCTTCCATCTCGATCAGACCAAGGTGATGGAAGGCACGCTCGTCCGTGTGCTGTCCTGGTACGATAACGAGTGGGGCTTCTCGAACCGCATGGCTGACACGGCGGTCGCCATGGGCAAGCTGGGCTGACCATGACGATCGACCAGATCATTGGTTATGCCGGCCTCGCCTTTTTCAGCGTGATGCTCGTCATATCCCTGTATCTCTGGTCCAAGCGGGACTCACAAAAGTGAGTCCCGTTTTTTCTTTCTAGTCAGTGTTTTTGTGATGCCTTCCTTCAAAACCCTCGACCAGGCCGACGTAAAGAATAAACGCGTGCTCGTGCGCGTCGATCTCAACGTGCCGATGGAAAACGGCGCGGTCACCGACATGACGCGCATCGAACGCGTGTTGCCGACGATCCGCGAACTTTCGGACAAGGGCGCAAAAGTAATTCTGCTCTCGCATTTCGGCCGCCCGAAAGGCGTGGACAAATCCCAGTCGCTCGAGCCGCTCGTGAATGTGCTCGCGGAACAGCTCGGCAAGATGGTGCTGTTCGCGCCCGACTGCATCGGCGCGGATGCCGACAAGGCGGTTTCGATTTTGCAGCCGGGGCAGATTCTCGTTCTGGAAAACACCCGCTTCCATAAAGGCGAAGAGAAGAACGATCCGGAATTCGTCACAGCCCTCGCGAAGAATGGCGACATTTACGTCAACGACGCCTTCTCGGCCGCGCACCGCGCGCACGCTTCGACCGAAGGTCTTGCGCACAAGCTGCCGGCTTATGCGGGCCGCGCCTTGCAGGCCGAACTCGAGGCGCTCGAAACCGCACTCGAGAAACCCGAGCGCCCGGTGATGGCGGTCGCGGGCGGCGCGAAGATTTCGACCAAGCTGGAATTACTCGGCAATCTGCTTGCGAAAGTCGACAAACTCGCGATCGGCGGCGCGATGGCGAATACGTTTCTCGCGGCCCAGGGTAAGCCGGTCGGAAAATCCTTGGTCGAGAAAGACCTGCTCGACACCGCGCGCGAGATTCTCGCAAAGGCACAAGAAAAGAACTGCCAAATCATTCTGCCTTCCGACGTTGTCGTCGCAGGTGAGTTCAAGGCGCGCGCGCCTTCGAAAGTCGTCTCCAGCGACAAGGTCGCCGACAACGACATGATTCTCGACATCGGCCGCGAAAGTATCGGCCACGTCATTTCCGCGCTCGCATCCTCGAAGACGCTGGTCTGGAACGGCCCCTTCGGCGCGTTCGAGATGGAACCCTTCGACATGGGCACCAACGAAGTCGCGGAAGCCGCCGCCGAATTGACCGAAGCCGGCAAGCTCAAGTCGGTCGCGGGCGGCGGCGACACCGTCGCGGCGCTGGAACACGCAGGCGCCGCGAGCCGCTTCACATACATTTCCACCGCCGGCGGCGCTTTTCTGGAATGGCTCGAAGGCAAGCCGCTTCCCGGCGTCGAGGCGCTTCGGGTAAAGTAGCCGTAAAATAATTCGAGATTGTAGGGAGAGAACGATGAATCTCGCCGAACTGAACAAGGTCGCCGAAGCGATGGTCGCGCCGGGCCGCGGCATCCTCGCCGCCGACGAATCCTCGGGCACCATCAAGAAACGTTTCGATGCGATCGGCGTCGAGAGCACGGAAGACAACCGCCGTGACTATCGCGAGCTGATGTTCCGCTCCGCCGAAGGCATGAAGTCGATTTCCGGTGTCATTCTTTATGACGAGACGATCTGGCAGAAGGCGAAAGACGGCACGCCGCTAGTCGAGATCATCAAGCAACAGGGCTCGATCCCCGGCATCAAGGTCGACGAAGGCACCAAGCCCCTTCCCGGCTGTCCCGGCGAACTCATCACCATCGGCCTCGACAAGCTCGCCGACCGCCTGCCGAAATATTACGAGCAGGGTGCGCGCTTCGCGAAGTGGCGCGCAGTGATCGACATCGCGCCCGGCATCCCGAGCTACACCGCGATCCTGACCAACGCGCATGCGCTCGCGCGTTACGCGGCACTCTGTCAGGCGGCCCAGATCGTGCCGATCGTCGAGCCGGAAGTGCTGATGGACGGCGATCACTCGATCGACCGCTGCTTCGAGGTCACCGAGTTCATTCTGAAGGAAACCTTCCAGCAGCTTTACTATCAGCGCGTGCCGCTCGAAGGCATCGTGCTGAAACCGAACATGGCGATCTCGGGCAAGAAGGCTTCCAAGCGCGCGAGCGTGCAGGAAGTCGCGGAGAAGACCGTGAAGTTGCTCAAGGCCTGCGTGCCGGGCGCCGTTCCTGGTATTGCGTTCCTCTCGGGTGGCCAGTCGGACGAAGAAGCGACCGCCCATCTCGACGCCATGAACAAGATCGGCGGGCTGCCATGGAAACTCACCTTCTCCTATGGCCGCGCGCTGCAGGCCGCGCCGCAGAAGGCCTGGAGCGGCAAGGCCGCAAATGTTACCGCCGCGCAGGCTGCGTTCGCGCACCGCGCGAGGATGAATGGCCTTGCATCCCTCGGACGCTGGTCGTCGGATCAGGAAAAGAAAGCAGCCTGAGCTTCCGGAAAATAATTCCGTAAATATGCACCGTGGACCCCGAAGCCCACGGTGCATTCTTTTTGTGCTTGGTTAGATTAAAGTTCCATTCGATTCTGCGGGCCAATTTTTTGCCTCGCTTATTGGTAACGGTCGCTGATGGAGAACGCGTGACCGAAACTTCCAAAACCCGCACCCGCCTGATCCTCGTGACCCCAGTGATCGAGGACGCGGTAACCTTCGCGCCGGTACTCGAAGCCGCCTGCCGGGCGGGCGACGTCGCAGCTGCGATTCTGCGGCTTGCCACGGAAGACGAAGTGGAAGCCCTCTCCGCAATCCGCATTATCGCAACGCACGTGCAGCCAACCGGCACCGCGCTGTTACTCGCCGACATGCCGGCGCTCGTGGAACCGGCCGGTGCCGATGGAGCGCACTTCACCACGCTCGATACTTTACGCTCGACGCGCACCAAACTCGCCGCCGGAAGACTGTCCGGGGTCGGCGGGCTGCCCTCGCGGCACGACGCGATGGTCGCGGCGGAATCCGGGGTGGACTATGCGATGTTCGGCGAACCGGACGCCGGAGGAAAACGGCCCGGCTTTTCGGCGCTGCTCGAGCGCGTCGCTTGGTGGGCGGAAATTTTCCAGCTGCCCTGCGTAGCCTTTGCCGGATCGCTCGATGAAGTGCCGCAACTCGCGGAGGCTCGAGCAGATTTCGTCGCGCTCGGCGATGCGCTCTGGAACGGCGGAGAGATCGCGGCACGGGCGGTCTCAAAAGCAACCGATCTCCTGCGCCAGCCGGAGCCCGCGCAATGAATCGGGCCCTGCCGCATGCGCTCGTGATCATGCTCGCGCTATGCGCGCAGGCGCGCGCGGCGGACGAAAACTTCCTGCCGAAATCGTCGCCCGCACCGCACGGACCGGGACCGGTGAAGGTGAAAACCGTTTCGATCACGCCGATCCCGCCGCGTCCTGAATTCGATATCTCCGCGGCCGGAGACGCGAATGCGCCGTTCTCGGCGTTCCAGCGCGGCGCTTTTCTCGATGCAGTCCGTCTCGCCGAAATCCGCGCCGACAAAAATAAAGACGCAAGCGCGATGACGCTCCTCGGCGAGTTGTACGGCGAAGGAGCCGGCGTCGCCGCCGACCCGCAAAAAGCTTTCGAATGGTACAAGCGCGCCGCGGCGGCGGGCGATGTGAACGCGGTCTTCGCGCTCGGCATCATGTACCTGCAAGGCATCACGACCCCGCGCAACAAAGACGAAGCCGCGAAATACTTCCGCCGCGCCGCCGACAAAGGCCACGCGGCGGCGGCCTATAACCTCGCGCTGCTTTACGTCGAGGGCCAGGTCTTTCCGCAGAACTTCGCGGAAGCTGCGAAGCTCATGCGCATCGCCGCCGAAAAGGACGTGCCGGACGCCCAACACGCGCTCGCGATCTTCTATCAGGAGGGCAAAGGCGTTCCGCAGGACCTGAAAGAGTCCGTGAAATGGCTGCGCCGTGCCGCGCGTCTCGATCATGTGCCGGCGACCATCGAACTTGCGATCGCGCTGTTCAACGGCAAGGGCACCGCGAAGGACGAGGTCAATGCAGCGCTTGCGATGCGCCGCGCGGCGCTCAAGGGTAACCCGGTTGCGCAAAATCGCTTCGCCCGCATGCTGCAGGCCGGACGTGGCGTCGAAAAAAATACCATCGAGGCGATGGCCTGGCACCTGATGGCCCGTGCCCAGAGCATCTCCGACCCGTGGCTCGATGACGTCTTCGGCAATCTCAGCGACGACGACAAGAAAAAGGTCGAGGGCATTGTCCGTGCCTGGCTGCAAAGCAAGGCCGCGCCCAACACCTAGTCTCGCGATTGCCCTTGTCGCACTGAATACTTAAGGCCCGCATCTGGCTCCCCTTGACGGATGTGCCCGCGCACGGCAGTTGAGCGCGCTGAATCCCGAGGAATTCCATGAAAATCAACGGCAACGAAATCCGCCCCGGCATGGTGATCGAGTATCAGAACTCGCTCTGGGCCGCGGTGAAAACCATGGCGGTCAAGCCCGGCAAGGGTCCCGCCTATAATCAGGTCGAACTCAAAAACCTGATCGACGGCCGCAAGCTGAACAATCGTTTCGGCTCCGACGAGAAAGTCGAGCGCGCGCGCCTCGAACAGAAAGACTTCCAGTACCTCTATAAAGAGGGTGACACCCTCGTTTTCATGGACACCGACACCTACGACCAGATTCAACTCGCGGAAGATTTCGTCGGTGAGCGCGCGCTGTTCCTGCAGGACGGCATGCAGGTGACGCTGGAAATGCACGACGAGCGACCGATCAACATCCGGCTGCCGGATTACGTGACACTCGAAATCGTCGAGGCCGATCCGGTTGTGAAGGGCCAGACCGCGGCGTCTTCCTACAAGCCTGCGAAACTCGAAAACGGCCTGCGCGTGATGGTGCCGCCCTTCATCGGGACCGGCGAGAAGGTCGTGGTCGATACCAACGAAGTCGCCTACGTGCGCCGCGCCGAGTAAGCGGTGTCGCTGCGCTCCGCTAATATTACGGTCATGATCGCCGCAGCCCGCAAAGCGGGCCGTGCGCTCATTCGCGACTTCAACGAAGTCGAACATCTTCAAGTGTCGCTGAAAGGGCCTGCGAATTTCGTTTCCGCCGCCGACAAACGCGCGGAAGACATTCTCTATAACGAGTTGTCGAAAGCCCGCCCCGCCTTCGGCTTCCTGATGGAGGAACGCGGCGAAGTGAAGGGCACGGACGGCCAGCATCGCTTCATCATCGATCCGCTCGACGGCACCACGAACTTCCTGCATTCGATTCCGCTGTTTGCGATTTCGATCGGACTCGTCAAAGACGGCGTTCCGGTCGCAGGCGTGATTTTCAATCCGGTGACCGACGAACTCTTCGCCGCCGAGAAAGGCAACGGCGCTTATCTCAACCAGCGTCGCCTGCGCGTCGCCGCCCGAAAGAACCTGAACGACGCGGTGATTACCTGCGGCATCCCGCATCACGAGCGCGGCGATCACGAGCGCTTTCGCCGCGAACTCGGCGTGTTGCAGAAGCAGGTCGCGGGCCTGCGCCGCACGGGTGCCGCGGCACTCGATATGGCATGGACCGCCGCCGGACGCTTCGACGGCTTCTGGGAGCGCGATCTTTCGGCGTGGGATCTCGCCGCCGGCATCGTGATCGTGCAGGAGGCGGGCGGCTTCGTGACCGACCTCGATGGTCACATGAACATGCTGCTGAACGGCTCGGTCGTCTGCGGCAACTACGAGATTCACAGCGCGCTGCTCGCCGCGTTGAAGGCCGCGTAAGCCCGCCGTCATTCCGCCGTCACCGGACTCTACATACTCGCCATCTGTGCCATACTTGCGTTCAGAGGCGAGTGCGGGACGAGGAGCGGCGGATGGCCAAGAAAAAGCGGGAAGCGGAACTCGACGGCATCAACAAGATCTCGTCGCCCCGGATTTTCCTGTTCCGAATGATGGTGTTCCTGGTGCTTGCGGCGCTCGTCGCGGTGCTGCTCTACCGGCAAATCTATGCCGCATTTCTCGCCAATCCGCTTCTCAACGGAATCATTCTCGGCGTCCTCTTGATCGGAATCATTCTCGCGATCCGTCAGGTGATGCGGCTGTTTCCGGAAGTGAACTGGGTGAACAGCTTCCGCGTCGCCGATCCCGGCATCGTCGTCGATCGCGCGCCGGTGCTGCTCGCGCCGATGGCGACGCTTCTGCGCGACCGCATGGGCCGCATGGTGATTTCGCAGATCACGATGCGCGGGATTCTGGAATCGATCGGCACGCGTCTCGACGAACAGCGCGATGTCGGCCGCTATCTCACCGGGTTGCTCGTCTTCCTCGGCCTACTCGGCACCTTCTGGGGTCTTTTGGAAACCGTCGGCTCGGTCGGCCGTGTGATTCAGTCGCTCGACGCAACCGGCGATTCCGGACGGCTGTTCGACGATCTGAAAACCGGTCTCGCCGCGCCGCTCGGCGGCATGGGAATCGCGTTTTCGTCCTCCCTCTTCGGCCTTGCCGGTTCGCTGATCTTGGGCTTCCTCGATCTGCAAGCGAGCCAGGCGCAGAACCGCTTCTATACCGATCTCGAAGACTGGCTTTCGACCACGGTCGCCGATCTTGGCGCGATCGAACTCGACACCTCGGGCGCAGCGGCCCCGCTTGCCGCCGCGATCTCGCGTCTCGAAAAGTCGCTCGAAGGCGCGGGCGGCGAGCGCTCGTCGAAGGCCATGGTCAATCTCGCCTCGAGCCTGCAGGAACTCGTGCAGCACATGCGCGGCGAACAGCAGATGTTGCGCGATTGGGTGGAAGCGCAGGCCGAGCGCCAGAACGACGTGCGCGAATTGCTCGAACGTCTGACGCACGAAGACGCCGGCACCCGGAGGCGATAAAAATGGCGCTGGGCCGCGGACGCGCCGACCGCAGGGTCGATTACTGGCCGGGCTTCGTCGATGCGCTTTCGACGCTGCTCATGGTCTTCATTTTTCTGGTGTCGATCTTCACCGTCGCGCAATTCTTTCTGAGCCGCGAGATCGCAGGCAAGCAGGACCAGCTCACCCGCATCACCGCGCAGTTGAAGCAACTCGGCGACCTGCTCTCGCTGGAGCGCGCGAACTCCGCCTCGCTTGAAGACCAGCTTTCCGGCCTGCGCGCGACGCTCCGGAGCGCGGAAACCGAGCGCGATAAATTGCGCGGCGACACCAACGCGGTCGGCGACGCCAAGGGTCAGATCCAGTCGCTCGCCTCCGATCTCGAAGCCGAGAAGAAAATGACGAGCCAGCAGATTTCCCAGATCTCGCTGCTCAACCAGCAACTCGCGGCCCTCCGCCGCCAGATCGCGGCACTCGAAGCCGCACTCGAGGCCTCCGAGAAAAAGGAGAAGGAAAGCCAGACCAAGATCACCGATCTCGGTTCGCGCCTGAACGTGGCACTCGCACAGCGCGTGCAGGAGCTGAACCGCTATCGCTCGGATTTCTTCGGGCGGCTTCGCGAAATTCTCGGCAATCGTCCGGACATCCGCATCGTCGGCGACCGCTTCGTGTTCCAGTCGGAAGTGCTGTTCGATCCGGGCTCGGCGGAGCTGAAAGAAAGCGCCGAACCCGAACTCGACAAGGTGGCAGCAGCACTCACCGAACTCGCGAACAAAATTCCGAAAGATATTCCCTGGGTGATCCGAATCGACGGCCATACCGACGTGCGGCCGATTTCGAATGCGCGCTTTCCGTCGAACTGGGAATTGTCGTCCTCGCGCGCGATCTCGGTCGTGAAATATCTGATCGGCAAGGGCCTGTCGCCCGACCGGCTGGTCGCGGCCGGCTTCGGCGAATTTCAGCCGATTGATCCGGCGAGCAACGATGACGCCTATCGCCGCAACCGCCGCATCGAGTTGAAGATTACGGAGCGCTAGTGCGCGCCGAATTGCAACGCCGCGAGCCGCGAATATAGCCTGCCGCTTGCGGAAAGTTTTGCATGCGTGCCCTCTTCGGCGACGCGGCCTTTTTGCAAGACCACGATACGATCCGCGCTCTGCACGGTCGCAAGCCGGTGCGCGATCACGAGCGAGGTGCGCCCTTCCATGATCCGCTCGAGCGCCTTCTGCACCAGCGCCTCGCTCTCGGCGTCGAGCGCGGACGTCGCCTCGTCGAGCAACAACACCGGCGCGTCGCGCAGGACTGCGCGCGCGATCGCAAGCCGCTGTCGCTGCCCGCCCGATAGCGTAACCCCGCGCTCGCCGACCTGCGTGTCGTAGCCTTCGGAAAGATTGACCACAAACTCGTCGACCAGCGCGGTTTCAGCCGCGACTTTCACTTCGGCGTCGCTCGCGCCCGGACGGCCATAGCGGATGTTGTCCGCGATCGAGGCGGCGAAGATCGCGGGTTCCTGCGGCACCAGCGCGATATTCCGGCGCACCTCGCGCGGATCGGCTTTTGCGATCTCGATGCCATCGAACAAAATCCGGCCCGCTTGCGGATCGTCGAAACGCAAGAGCAGATGAAAGAGCGTGCTTTTCCCGCCGCCCGACGGGCCGACGATAGCGATGCGCTCGCCGGGTGCCGCCGCGAAACTGACATCGCTCAGCACATTCACGTCGCGCCGCGAGGGATAAGCATAAGTGACGTGTTCGAACTTCACCTCGCCGCGCGGCTTAGCCGGGAGCACGAGCGGAAGCGTGGGTGCCTTGATCGCAGGCTCGACCTGCAACAACTCGATAATCCGTTCGGCCGCACCCGCGGTCTGCGAAACCTCGCCCCAGACTTCCGCGAGCGCGCCGAGCGCACCAGCCGCGAACACCGAATAGAGCACGAACTGGCCGAGCGTTCCGGCCGTCATCTCGTTTGCGAGCACGCGCTGCGCACCGGACCACAGAATGAGGACCACACAGGCGAAGGCCAGAAAAATCGCAATCGCAGTCAGAAACGCGCGCGCGCGCGTGGCGTCACGCGCGGCGTCGAACGCCTGCTCGACCGCGCCGCCGAAGCGCGTCTTCGCCGCGTCTTCCGCGGTCATCGCCTGCACGGTGCGTACTGCGCCGATCGCTTCCACGGCGAAGGCGGTTGCGTCCGCGAGCTTGTCCTGCGCGAGCCGCGAGCGCTTGCGTACCGCGCGGCCAAAGCCGAACAGCGGCAGCATCACCAGCGGAATCGCAATCAGGATCAGCGCCGAAAGGCTCGGGCTCGTAATCACCATCATCGCCGCGGCCCCGATCAGGAGCACGAGGTTGCGCAGCGCGACGGACGCGGAAGAGCCGACCGCGGACTTGATCTGCACGGTGTCGGCAGTCAGCCGCGAGCCGATCTCGCCCGCGCGCGCGCTATCGAAAAAGCCGGCATCCAGCGACACGATCCGCGCGAACACCGCTGCGCGCAGATCGGCGACGACCCGCTCGCCGATCGTGGTGACGAGGTAGTAGCGGGCGGCACTTGCGAGCGCGAGCACGGCGACGACGCCGAGGACCGCGAGAAAATAGCGGTTGATCTGCACCCCGGCGTCGGCACCAAAACCGAGGTCGATCATGCGCCGCACGGCGAGCGGGATCGCGAGTGTTGCGAGCGCCGCGATCCCAAGGGCCGTCAGCGCCCCCATGAAACGTCCTGGATAGCGCAGCACGAAGGGCATCAGGGCCAGAAGCGGCCGGAACCGGCTTTTCCCGCCGTTTTCGGGCGTTTTGGCGCGATTCTGAGGCTCAGCTTGAGTCACTTGACGCTCTCGGCTATATCGCCCGCCAACCAGCAGGGCTTGATGAAGACGACCGGCGCGTGCCCCCGGGGCCACGCGCGAAGGCAGAGGATTTTGCGATGAAAGAAGGCATTCACCCCGATTATCACACCATCAAGGTGGTGATGACGGACGGCTCGGAATACACGACGCGCTCGACTTGGGGCAAGGAGGGCGACACGCTCAACCTCGATATCGACCCCAAGACGCATCCGGCATGGACCGGCGGTACGCAGCAGCTGCTCGACCGAGGCGGCCGTCTGTCGCGCTTCAAGAACAAATTCGGCACGCTCGGCGTCGCCAAGACCGAAAAGAAGTAAGCTAAAAAACTCCTTCGGATATGAAAAACCCGCGGGCAACCGCGGGTTTTTTATTAGCGCTTCGTATCGAACGCCGCGCGCAAAAGCCCGAGTTGCGCTTCGACCGGGTTCTCCGTCTCGATCTTCTCGGGCGCTTTTACCGTGTAGATGAGCTGGTCGAGCCGTAGCACCTGCTCATGAACGTTGCGCGAGGTCTCGATCAGATCCTGCAAGCGCTTCGGCAGCGAGGCCATGGATTCTTCGTGCGAGGAATCCCAGGTCGTGAGCTTCACCTTGGTCTTTTCGGTCTTAGCCTGATCGAAGGTGAGTTCGCCTTCATTCACCGCGCGCTGCAGGAGCAGCCAGGATGCGATCTGCATCAGCCTTGTCGTGAGCCGCATCGACTCGGTCGCATAAGCGAGCGCCGCCGGCCGCGCGAGCGATTTCGCTTCCGAGCGCCCGGGCCCGTCCAGATAGGCAGCGGTCGCCTCGACAAGCGCCATGCCTTCCTTGAACAGCGTGCCGAACTGCTCGCCCTGCGCCATGCGCACGGCAAGATGCACCGGATGGTCTTTCTTCTCGATGGCGTCCGACATTCTTCCCCCGGCGCGTCCCCGCGCCGGACCCTTTTTAGCGTATCGCGCGCCCGTCTCAACCGTTCCCGGGCGCCGCCTCGATCAAAGTTCTTTGCAAGTTGCGCGCCGCCCACACTGTGCGGGATCGGGACAAAAAAAGAGCCGCCCAAAGGAGCGGCTCTAAAGTCTGTTCACAGGGAGGCGTCAAACAGAGTGGACAGGAGCCACTCAACGTCCAGAAGCTGGACACTCCCGATAGTGATCTCGAAACCTTAATGGGTCGTTAATTCGTAAAATTCGACTGAATTTCAGCGCTTGAAGAACGAATCCGCCGCGGATTTGGAGGCCTGCTTGCGGCCGATGTCCGCCTCGAGCCTTGCGATTTCTTCCTTGAGGAGGACGACCCGCTCACGCAATTCCTCGACCGAAACCAGCGAGAGATCGGCGCCAATTTCGTGCGCGATCTTCTTCTTGGGCCGGTCGTCTTCATCCATTTTCATCGCGTCCTCCCGACTTGCTTTTGCCGAATGTAGCGGGACACGGCGTGGATTGTCATGGTCCGCCGCACCCCGTAGAGATCGCCCGAATATTTCCGGAGAAGCGAATGTCCCTGCCCGACAAGATGACCGTGATCGCAATGACCGCGCCCGGCGATCCGGACGTGCTTCAGCCCCAGACCCGCGATTTGCCTAAACCTGCGGATACGCAGATTCTCGTGCGCGTGCGCGCGGCCGGCGTGAACCGCCCCGACGTGATGCAGCGGCAGGGAAAATATCCGCCTCCGCCGGGCGCGCCGGATTATCCGGGTCTCGAGATCGCGGGCGAAGTAGCAGCAACCGGTGCGAAAGCATCGCGCTGGAAGGTTCGCGACAAAGTTTGCGCGCTGGTCGCGGGCGGCGGCTATGCGGAATACGCGCTGGTTGATGAGACAAATGCGCTTCCGGTGCCGAAAGGATTTTCCTTTACCGAAGCAGCCGCGCTTCCGGAAACCTTCTTCACCGTGTGGCACAACGTATTTGAGCGCGGCCGCCTGAAAGCCGGTGAGACCATGCTCATTCACGGGGGAAGCAGCGGTATTGGCACCACCGCGATCATGCTCGCCAAAGCCTTCGGCGCCAAAGCGATCGCGACCGCAGGCTCGAAAGAGAAGTGCGACGCCTGCGTGAAGCTCGGCGCGGATTTCGCGATCGATTACAAGACGCAGGATTTCGTCGCACTCACAAAAGAGCACACGGGCGGCAAGGGCGCGGATCTCATCGTCGACATGGTCGGCGGTGATTACGTGGACCGCAATCTTGACGCGGCGGCGGTTGAAGGCCGCATCGTGCAGATCGCGACCCAGAAGGGCTTCAAGGTCGAGATGAACCTTTTGAAGATCATGTCGAAGCGCCTGACCTTCACCGGCTCGACGCTTCGTCCGCGCCCGGTCGCCGACAAGGCGGCGATAGCGGACGCGCTCCGCGCCAAGGTCTGGCCGCTACTCGATCAGGGCAAGATCAAGCCGGTGATCGACAGTACCTTCCCGCTCGCCGAGGCCAACAAGGCCCATGCCCGCATGGAATCCTCGGGTCATGTGGGCAAGATCGTGCTGACGGTGGCGGGTTAACCCCGTTTGCCGCCTGCCTTGCCGCCGCCGCAAGCGACGGCTACTGCTCAACGAGGCCAGGAGGGGGTTCCGGGCCGTGGCCCGCAGGTGCCCGGAGGTCCGAATTTTGCGGTTCGGAAGGCTAGTTTTTGCGTGTTTCGCCTTGCTTGCGGTCTCCGCGAGCATAAACCCCGTGTGCGCAGTCGAAGCCGTAATCATCCGCCCGAATACGCCCGCGCTCGATCTCCTGCCCGCCGTCGAGCGGCACGTAACAGATGGCGACCGCCTCCAGGTTTCTACCGCCCCCGGCCCTGACGGCATCGTCCGCCGCATCGAAGTCCGTGCCCGCAATGCGAACGGTGTCACGCACTGGGCCGTCTTCGCGCTCTCCAACAACACCGACGAGCAGCTCGACCGGCTTCTGGTTGCGCCGAACTATTTGATGTCCGGCTCCGGACTGTTCTGGCCCGACCTAGGTGCTGCGCGCATCGTCAACCTCACGCCTTCGCAAGGCTTCCGTCCCGACCAGCAGAACGCTTCCGACGCTTCGGTCTATTTGATCACGATGGACCCTGGCTCGACCGTCACCTTCGTGGTGGAGCTGTCGTCCGCGCAACTGCCGCAGCTTCGCCTGTGGGAGCCGCGCGCCTACGAAGCCAAGGTCAACTCTTTCACGCTCTATAACGGAATCGTCATCGGCGTCGCCGGTCTGCTCGCGCTGTTCCTGACGATCTTGTTCGTCGTCAAAGGCAGCTTGATGTTTCCCGCGGCCGCCGCGCTTGCCTGGGCGGTGCTCGGTTATATCGGAATCGATTTCAATTTCTGGGCGAAAGTCTTCGCGCTTTCGCCAGCGGCCGAACAATTCTGGCGCGCATCCGGTGAAGCGATTCTTGCGGCGACGCTGATCGTCTTCCTGTTCGCCTATCTCAATCTCGGCCGCTGGAACGTGCGCTATTCGCAGGTTGCGGCCGGCTGGCTGATCTTCCTTGCAGCACTCGTCGCGCTTGCGCTGTTCGACCCTGCGATTGCCGCGGGAATCGCCCGCCTTTCGCTGCTCTTCGTCGCCTTCGGCGGCTTCGCGCTTGTACTTTATCTTTCGACCCACGGTTTCGACCGTGCGGTACTTCTAATTCCGACCTGGTTCCTGTTCGCGATGTGGGTGCTTGCCGCAGGCTTTGTGGTCGCTGGCGCAATCACTAACGATCTCGCAGCACCCGCACTTTTGGGCGGCCTCGAACTGATCGTGATGCTCATCGGCTTTACCGTTATGCAGCACGCTTTCGCGGGCGTTTCCGCCGAAGGCTTGATGAGCGACATGGAGCGCCGCGCGCTCGCAGTCACCGGTGCCGGCGAAGTAGTCTGGGACTGGGACGTGATCCGCGACCGCGTGTTCGTGAGCCCCGAAGCCGAAACGCTGCTCGGTCTGAAGCGCGGCGCGATGGAAACCGAAGCGCAAGCCTGGCTCGAATTCGTCCATCCCTCCGACCGCGACCGCATTCGCCTCGCGCTCGACGGCATTCTCGATCATCGTCGCGGCCGTATTCTGCAATCGCTGCGCCTGAAGGCCGAGGACGGCCACTATTTCTGGTTCTCGCTACGCGCGCGGCCCGTGGTCGGCACCGACGGCGAAGTACTGCGCGTCGTCGGCACCATGAATGACATCACGGAACTGAAGGTGGCCGAGGAGCGTCTGCTCACCGACGCTGTACACGACAATCTCACGGGCTTACCGAACCGTGAACTGTTCCTTGACCGGTTGGATGCCGCGATCAATTTCGCGAAGTCGGACGATAAAATCCGCCCGACACTGATCATCATCGATCTCGACCGCTTCAAGCAATTGAACACTTCGGTCGGAACTACCGCCGGCGACTCGATCCTCTTGACCGTAAGCCGCCGCCTGACTCGTCTCTTGAAGCCGCAAGATACGCTTGCGCGCATCGCCGGCGATCAGTTTGCAATCATCCTGCTTTCCGAGCGCGAAGCCGACCGCATCACCGCTTTCGCCGACACACTCCGCCGCAGCGTCCGCGCTCCGATCGGCTTCGGCGAGCGGCAGATTTTCCTGACCGCTTCGATCGGCATGGCTTTGGTCGACGGCCAGACTAAGGAGCGCAACGAGGTTCTGAAGAACGCGGAACTGGCGATGCATGCCGCGAAGCAGGCCGGCAACGACCGCATTGAAGTCTTTAAGCCTTCGATGCGCAACGACAAGATCGACCGGCTCGCGCTCGAATCCGATCTGCGGCGCGCGATCGAGCGCGACGAAATCATTATCCTCTACCAGCCCATCGTCCGGCTCGAAGACCGCGCCGTGGCCGGCTTCGAATCGCTCCTACGCTGGAATCACCCGAAGCTCGGCCGTCTCGGCCCGGCGGAGTTCATCCCGATCGCCGAGGAAACCGGCGTGATCGTGGAAATCGGCCGCTTCGTGCTGGAGCGCTCCGCGCGTCAGCTTGCACTGTGGCAGCGCGCGCTCGCGAGCCCGACCCCGCTGTTCCTGAGCGTCAACATCTCTTCGCGGCAGTTGATGCGCCACGATCTCATTCAGGACGTGAAGGGCGTGCTTTCCCGCCATGCGCTTGCGCCGGGCACGCTCAAGCTCGAACTGACCGAGTCACTTGTGATGGAGAACCCGGAACTCGCCGCCCAGATGCTGCACAAGATCCGCGAACTTGGTGCTGGACTTTCGCTCGACGATTTCGGTACCGGCTACTCTTCACTCGCTTATCTGCAACGCTTCCCGTTCGACACCATCAAGATTGATCAGCAATTCGTCAAAGGTTCGGGGACCAAGCGCGGCGTGCGGCCTGTGATTCTGCGCTCAATTGTGCAGCTTGCGCACGATCTCGGTATGGACGTCGTCGCCGAAGGCGCGGAGTCGGATTCCGACGCGGTCGAGCTCTATCAGATCGGCTGCGAGTATGTGCAGGGCTTCGCATTCGGCGAGCCGATGACGGCGGACGAAGCGCGGCGGCTAATCGCGCCTGAAATCAAGGACCGTCCGCGCCCGCGTACCGCGAGCGCCCCGGCAACCTGACGGCTCAGGCGTGACCTGCTTCGGAAGAAAGCATTGCCGGATCGATGCCGATTTTTCTCAGCGCGAGTTCGTATTTCTGTTCGGCCTGTACGCCGAACACAAGCGAGGAATCCGCGTCGCAACTAAGCCAACCGTTTGCCTGAATCTCGCTCTCGAGCTGTCCCGGTGCCCAGCCGGCATAGCCGAGCGCGAGTACTGCGCTTTCCGGCCCGCTGCCGCTCGCAATCGCTTTCAAAATATCGAGGGTCGCCGTCAAACAGATGCCGCCGTTGATCGGCAAGGTCGAGTTCTCGACGAAGTAGTCGGCGCTATGCAGCACGAAACCGCGCTGCGTTTCGACCGGCCCGCCCTTCAGCACGCGCATAATTTCGCCGTGCTGCGGCAGCTCGATCAGTCCTTCGCCGGGGATGACGTCGAGTTGCACCAGAAGATCGGAGAACCGGATATTCGGCGCGGGCTGGTTGACAATGATACCCATCGCGCCCTCGGATGAATGGGCGCAAAGGTAGATTACCGCGCGGCTGAAACGCTCGTCCTGCATCGTCGGCATGGCCACGAGAATCTGGCCATCGAGATAGCCATCGTTCGCGGGCTTCGAAGACTCGCGTGCGATCTTCATGGTCAAAAGCCTATCCGAGGATTTGCGGGAAGAAAATGCGGTATGGGGACGGACAAATTCACGCATTCGTGGTTGGGCTCCGGCCTGATTCGCTGTTTATCGTGGCTTCATGGTGAAAAAATGCATCTGCGCGCGCTAGGTTCCCTGCTCCTTTCGTTGGCGCTTGCCGCTTTCGCGGCCGATCCCGCTTCGGCTGCGTCCTCAGACACGGTTGCGGCCGGCGAAGCGAAAGTACGCCTGCTCGCTTCCGGACTAAGCGATACAAATTCCGCGCCAGTTTTCATGGGCGGCGTCGAAATCACGCTTACGCCGGGCTGGAAGACCTATTGGCGCTATCCCGGCGACGCCGGCATCCCGCCGCGATTCGATTGGAGCGGTTCTGAAAATCTCGCAAATGTGGAGGTGCTCTATCCGACGCCGAAGCGGATCATGGACGGCAGCGGCGCGACTTCGATCGGCTACGAGACGCGCGTAATTTTTCCGTTGCGGATTCGCGCCAAAGACCCCGCGAGGCCCGTCACACTAAAGCTGAAGCTCGATTTCGCGACCTGCGAAAAGCTCTGCATCCCCGCCGATGCTAACCTCTCGCTTTCTTTTGCCGCGAAAGACGGGGCCGAGCCTGCGCTGGCCGGCGCCGAGAAGAACGTTCCGGAAAAGCAAGACAAGTCGAAGCCGCGTTCGCTCGCCGTGCTCTCCGCCAAGGTGGAGCGTGGCACAAAAGCCGACGGTAGCGACAGCCGCATTCTCGTCAATGTACTCGCCCGCACGGTGGGCAAGCTCGATATGTTCGCGGAAGGCCCGAATGAGGAATGGACCTTCGCACTTCCCGAACTTGTGTCGAACGAAGCGGGCCACGCCGTTTTTGCGATCCCGCTCGACGGCTCGCGTCTGGGCAACGCCGAAGTCCCGCCGAAGCTGCGGCTGACTCTCGTTGCAGGCGAGCAAGCGATCGAGAGCGAAATCCCCCTCGACTAATGTCGCGCGCCGACTAGGATGCCGCCCGCGCCTGACAAGGCGGGCAGCATTTTGAAAGGCAATCGCAGTATGACGATAAAGGTGGGCGACAAACTTCCCGAGGCGACGTTCCAAGTCATGACCCCGGACGGCATCAAGCCGAAGACGGGCGCGGAAATTTTCGCGGGCCGGAAAGTCGTCCTGTTCGGCGTACCGGGCGCTTTCACTCCGACCTGCTCGCGCAATCACCTGCCGGGCTTCATTACAAAGGCCGACGAATTCTTCGCCAAAGGCGTTGACGCGATTTACGTGACCGCCGTCAACGACGTGCATGTGATGGGCGCGTGGGCGAAGGCAAACCCCGGCAAGGTCGAATTTCTCTCCGACGGCAACGGCGCTTTCGTGAAATCGGTGGGCCTCGACTATGACGGCACCGAGCGGCTGATGGGTCCGGTTCGCTCGCGCCGCTACGCGCTTTATGCCGAGGACGGCGTCGTAAAAGTATTGAACATCGAGGAAGTGACCTCAAAGGCCGAAGTCTCTGGAGCCGAAAATCTGCTGAAGTCGATTTAGATTTGAGCGAAATGCTGCGGGGCGAGCGCGGGCAGAAAGTAAGCGCTCTAGGCGATAATGTCCGGGAAAAGCTGATCCTCGATCGCGCCCATGCGGTCGCGGAGTTGCAGCTTTCTTTTCTTGAGCCGCTGCACCTGAATCCGGTCGTGGCCGGAGGTGTTCAGTAGCGCCTCGATTGCCGAATCGAGATCGCGATGCTCCTGTTTCAGCCGCTCTAGTTCCAGATGGAGTTCGCGTTCTTCTTCCCGCGTCATTGCTTCGCCGCATTCCGGAGCGCCTGCCCCGCCTTTACGCAAGTATTGCGCTGCGGTGGAACCCGGGCAAGCGCCGGAAATTCCGCGTCTTTTCCAGCGCGGTCAGCGGACGGTGGATGGAGCCGTCGCTTCGCGCGGGTTTCAATCGACAGCGGACGAAGATGGTGGCAGGATTCTTCATCTCGAACTGCAAACAGGGAGAGACCACAGCCCATGTCGATTCAATCGCATTTGACCGAACTTGAGCGCAAGCATCAGGCGTTGGAGCGTGAGATTGAAGCCGAGCGAATACACCCCAGTAGCGACAGTCTGAAGCTTGCGGAATTGAAGCGGCGCAAACTTTCGCTGAAAGACGAGATCGTGAGACTGCGCGAAGAAACGATCCACTAGCACGATCGACAGAGAGTTGTTTCAGCCGCCGGCATGTCGCCGGCGGTTTTGTTTTGCGCGGTGTTTCAAGGCTCGGCCGCAGCGTTCACCTTGATAGTTATGGTTAAACCCAGGTTAAAAACAATTTGAGGCAAGCTTTCGCTAATTACGCAGCATCGTTGAGTTGTTAGTTGCGTTGCTGCGTAAACGACAAAACGCGAGCTCGATCGCGATTTGGAAATTCCCGGCGGCCGGAAGTGCCGTCCAGCCTCTCAACTGCCGCTCATCGTTCATGGGGAAGTCGTTGCGACCGCTCGCGGACGCGACACAACGAAGAGAGGCGTTCAAATGAAGAAGTTTATTATTGCAGCGCTTGCTGCAATCGCGTTGATGAATTTTCCGACTGCTGCTTCGGCGCGCGTTGCGTCGCCGCTCGTCGGCAACTTCTCGCCGCGCCAGGAAGTGAATTTCGGCTATTTCCACAAGCCGCACTTCAAATTTCACAAGATCCATAAATTTCACAAGTTTCATAAGTTTCCGAAGCATGTGAAACATAAGGTCGGCACGCCCGGTCATAGCCACAGCGCCTGGGGCGGCTACGTCGCCGGCGCCACGATCTGCATGGTCGCATGGCCGATGATCAACGCGGCGATGGGCAATCCCGAACCGACTTCGGAAGAGATGGTGCAGCATGTCGCGGGATGCTGGTTCCCGCCGCTTGCGATCATCAACTTCCTGCAGGACCAGGGCGCCTTCTGAGCCGGCGGCTGTTAGAAAAATAAAACCCGGCGTGATCGCTCACGCCGGGTTTTTCTTGTTGGCTTGGAAGCGGGTCTTACATCGCTTTCAGGTTGGCCGCCGCGGCCTTGCCGCGCTCGGTCGCGACTTCGAACGAAAGCTTCTGGCCTTCGTTCAGCGTCTGCATGCCCGCGCGCTGCACGGCGGAGATGTGCACGAACACGTCCTTGCCGCCGTCATCCGGCTGGATGAAACCAAAACCCTTCTGCGTATTGAACCACTTCACGGTACCAGTCGCCATTCAAGGCCTCCTTGAAACGCACGTCCTAGTGCGGTCGCCATCGGCGCCCCCGACCATCGTGGGCACCAAGTCAATCCGAGTTTTGGGAATTAGTCTTGCAGTAGCCCCAAAACAGGAGCGTCGTATCAAGGCCAGCCAAACCCAGTTGCGGGCCGGAAGTGACTCGATATTTACGGCAAGGTCAAGGCGCAGCGAACCCCCAAAGGCACTCAAGCTTACTCTCTCGGATTTGCTTCAAATCGCGAGCAGGATGTTTCGTTCCCGTTCGGAAAAAATAATTTCAGACCGCCCTGCGGCCCAACATTTCCAAGGGAAATTTATGGCAGCGTAGCTGGCATAATGACCGGCCGCATTGTTACGGAGGTAACTAAAGGCGACGAACGAAAAATAGGCAGGGATCCTGTTCCTGAACAACCGCACGACGTCCGGTGGCTAAACCTCACCGTTGATCTTCCGCTGCACCCGCTTGTCGAAGCGCTCGACGTTTACGACTACGCGCTCGTGCGTACCGCCGCCGATCGGCTCCCTCTCGTCCTCGGCGCTCACGTCGAAATAGATATTGCGTCCTTCGACCTTGGTGACCGTCGCGCTCGCCTTGATCTTCATACCGACTGGCGTTGCCGCGATGTGCTTCACGTTCAAGAGTGTGCCGAGGCTTTGATGGCCGGGAGGAAGCAGATGCTCCGCCGCTTTCAGCGCCGCCGCCTCGATCAAATTGATCATCACCGGTGTCGCCAGCACGCGGATTTTCCCGGAGCCGACGCGCGGCGCGGTGTGTTCTTCGCCGACAGTGAGTTCGGCGGTCCCGGTCATGCCGGCTTTGATCGCGGAGGTGGTATCGGTCATTGCAATCCGTTTCTCATTTGTCATCGCCGCCCTTGTCGCGGCGATCTCGATTCACGGAGCAATGCTCACCTAAACGAGATGGCCGGGACAAGCCCGGCCATGACATAGGTTGATTGGCCTTCTCAATCACTTCGCGAGCTTCGCCGCTTCCCGACCCGCGATGCGGCCCGAAAAAATGCAGCCGCCGAGGAAAGTGCCTTCCAGCGCGCGATAACCATGCACACCGCCGCCCCCGAAACCCGCAACCTCGCCCGCCGCGAATACGTTGCCGAGCGGGTTCTTGCCGTCCTTCAGCACGCGCGACGACAAATCGGTTTCCAACCCGCCAAGAGTCTTGCGTGTGAGCACCCAGAGCCGCACCGCGATCAGCGGGCCGGCCGCGGGATCGAGCAATTTGTGCGGCTTCGCGGTGCGGATCAGCTTGTCGCCGATGTAGACGCGCGCCGCGCGGATCGCGGCGATTTGCAGATCCTTGCCGTATTTGTTGTCGAGCTCGCGGTCGCGCGAAACGACCTCGCGCGAGACCGTGTCGAGATCGACCAGATTCCTCTGCGTGAGCGCGTTCATCTTGGAAACGAGTTCGGGCAGCGTCGTTGCCGTCACGAAATCCTTTCCGGCATTCACGAACTTCTGCACCGGGGTCAGCGTACCGCGCCCGCGCTTCAACACGCCCATGATGCTTTTGCCCGTTAGATCGGGATTCTGTTCTTGCCCGGAAAGCGCAAACTCCTTGCCGATGATGCGCTGGTTCAGGAGAAACCACGAATGATCGTCGCCGTGCTTGGTAATGTACTCGAGTGCGCCCAGACCGTCGAAGCCGGGAAACAGCGGCACGGGGAAACGCTTTCCCCGCGCGTCGAGCCACAGCGGCGAAGGCCCCGAAAGAATCCGGATGCCGTGGCGCGACCAGATCGGCGCGTAATTGTCGATGCCTTCCGGGTAATGCCACATGCGGTCGGCATTGATGAGCCGCCCGCCGGCGCGCTCGACCACGCCCTGCATCAGCCCGTCGACATGATCCGGCACGCCGGAGAGCATCTGTGCGGGCGCCTTGCCCATGTGCGCCGGCCAGTTCTTGCGAACGAGATCGTGATTGCCGCCGATGCCGCCGGAGGTGACGATGATCGCCTGAGCACTCAACTTGAAATCGCCGACGATCTTGCGCGAGGACTTCGCCGCGCGCTCGACGTTCGAGGGTTCGAGAATTTCGCCTTCGACACCGTCTTCCACGCCGCCGGAGGCGGTCAGCTTCGTCACGCGATGGCGGAAACAGAAACGGACGAGACCTTTCTTCTCGGCTTCGCGCAGGCGCAGCACGAACGGCTCGACCAGCGCCGGCCCCGTGCCCCAGGTGATGTGAAAGCGCGGCACCGAATTGCCGTGGCCGGTTGCAGTGTAACCGCCGCGTTCCGCCCAGCCCGGCACCGGAAACCAGCGCACGCCCTGCGCGTGTAACCACGCGCGTTTTTCGCCGCTCGCAAAATCGACATAGGCTTCCGCCCATTTTTTAGGCCAGTGGTCATCCTCACGGTCGAACGCCGCCGAACCCTGCCAGTCCTGCCACGCGAGTTCGCGCGAATCCTTGATGCCGAGACGGCGTTGCTCAGGACTATCGACCAACATCAACCCGCCGAACGACCAGAATGCCTGACCGCCGAGCGACTGCTCCGGCTCCTGATCGAGCAGAATGACTTTCTTGCCGGCATCCGCGACTTCCGCCGCTGCGACCAGCCCCGCCAAACCTCCGCCGACGACGATGACATCCGCGTCCATTTCTTCCTCCCGCATTCCCGATATGCGCGTGCTACGTGCGGCTTCGCTTGCCGCTGTTGTTTTGCGTCAGTATAGCCTAGCGAAACTCACCACGACGCGCGACCCGCGCAGGCTTTCCGTAGCGTCACGCATGCAAAAACTGCCTCCCCGCTTCGCCCATATACTCGTGCCGCTGCTGCTCACCTTCATCGTGACAGCGATGGTATCGGCGATTTCCACCATCCTCGCCGTCGGCGTGAACTTTCATGCCGTGCAGATCTGGCCGCGCGCTTGGATGGCCTCCTGGATGGCCGCTTTTCCGGTGGCGCTTTTTATTCTGCCGTTCGCGCGTTGGGCCGTCGGCTTCGTGGTGCGGCGCGAATAGTCTCGCTTCAGTTCTTCTTGAAAGTCCGCGCAACATAGGCGCGGATATTCGCAGCCGTTTCCTTCGCTTCCCAGACTCTCATGATCTGCTTTGCAAGACGGCCACGGTCATTTGCGAGAATCTGCTTCGCGGTCGCGCGCGTGTGTAGCTTGTTCACGGCGAAAGCCTCGGGACGGATCGCCGCAAGTGCACGCGCTTTCTCGAGCGCGCGCGGCATTAGCGCGTCTGCGCTTACCGCTTCATCGGCGAAGCCATTGAGTAGCGCGCCCTTGGTATCGAATGTCTCACCGCTCGCGGTGAACTTCGGAAAATGCATGGGCGAAGTCGTGGCGCGTAACACTTCAAACGCAAACGGCGGAAACGGTACGCCGACCAGCAACTCGGTTACGCCCATGCGGCCTGCATCCTTTGCGAGCACACGGCAGTCGGCGCAACACGCTAGTACGCATCCGCCCGCAATCGCATGGCCGTTGATCGCGGCGACAACCGGTTTCGGAAAGAGGAAAATCTCCTCGTACATCTCGTCGAGCGCCAACACGAGATCGCGCAGATATTTCCGTCCGCCTTCGGCGGCGCGCGGCAGATCGACACCAGCGGAGAAGATTTTTCCCTCGCTCGTGATGACGACGGCGCGCGCATCGGATTTCGAAAGCCGCCGGAATTCCTTTTTCAATGCCTTGCAGAAATCGACATCGAGCGCATTCGCCTTGCCGCGTGCGAGCGTGAGAACGGCGACGCCGTCTTCATAGCGAAGCTCGAACACCTATTATTTCTCGCTCTGCTTCTTGTGGTGCTGCATGAACATGAACACCGTGAGCGCGAGAATAACGGCGGCGATGCCGCCGCCCATCAAAAGCAGATTTTGTGACGCGTCGCCGACGATAGCACGGCCCAGAAAGAAGACGGCCAACACGAGAATTACGACGCCGGAAAGCGTGGTCTTCAAATCGTCGATGGTCTCGACCTTGACCCATTTCGGCACCGGAATCTCGTCCTGGATGTAGAGCTGGTAGAGCCCGATCGCGACGATGTGCAAGACGGTAACCAGCAGGAAAGCGTCGATCGCCTCGATCGCGGCCAGCGTCAGCTTCTTGCCGTCGGTCTTCGTCTGCAACAGGAGCTTGACCGCATCATAGACGTCGTAGAGCGCATGCAGCAGGAGCGCGGTCGCGATCAGGAAGGTCGCGACGATCGCGATCAGCATCGTGCCGCGTGCGAGCAGCACGAAGGTGCCGAGAAACGGCCGCTCTTTCAGCGCAAGCCGCCAGTCGACGTCGTTTTGCAGCGGCAGTTTCTGCTTGCTTGCGCGCTTTGCCATCTCAGACTTCCTTCGTCATTTCGCGCAGCTTGAACTTCTGGATCTTGCCGGTCGAGGTCTTCGGCAATTCGACGAACACGATATGCCGCGGCACCTTGTAGCCCGCGAGATTACCTTTGCAGTGCGCGATCAGTTCGTCCTTGGAAGCACTCTTGCCGGGTTTCAACTCGATGAAGGCGCAAGGCGTTTCGCCCCATTTGTCGTCGGCTTTCGCGACCACCGCAGCCGCCTGCACCGCAGGGTGTTTGTAGAGCGCGTCTTCCACTTCGATCGAGGAAATGTTCTCGCCGCCCGAAATGATGATGTCCTTCGAGCGGTCTTTCAGCTGGATATAGCCGTCGGGATGCATCACGCCGAGATCGCCGGAATGGAACCAGCCGCCCGCGAACGCCGCGTCGGTCGATTTCTTGTTCTTGAGATAGCCCTTCATCACCACGTTGCCGCGGAACATGACTTCGCCCATGGTTTCGCCGTCGCGCGGCACCGGTTTCATGGTTTCCGGGTCCATCACCTCCAAGCCTTCGAGCGGATTGATGGTGACGCCTTGCCGCGCCTTCTTCGCGGCCTGCGCGGCCGGATCGAGCTTGTCCCACTCGGCATGCCAGTCATTCACCGCGGCCGGCCCATAGGTTTCGGTGAGCCCGTAAAGATGGGTCACGTTGAAGCCCGCGCCCTTCATGCCGGCGAGCACGGCTTCCGGCGGGGGCGCGGCCGCCGTGAAGAACTCGACCACATGCGGCAGCGGCTTCTTTTCTTCTTCCGGCGCATTCAAGAGCGTCGCCATCACGATCGGCGCACCGCAGAGGTGGGTGACCTTATGCTCCGCGATCAGGTCGAACATCAGTTTCGCGCGCACCTGCCGCAGACAGACATGCGTGCCGGAGCAGACTGAGATCGACCACGGGAAACACCAGCCGTTGCAATGGAACATCGGCAGTGTCCAGAGGTAAACCGCATGCTTCTTCATGCTGCCGGTCAGCACGTTGCCGGTGGCGAGCAGCGCCGCCCCGCGATGATGATAGACCACGCCCTTCGGATCGCCGGTCGTACCCGAAGTGTAGTTCAGCGAGATCGCATCCCACTCGTCGCCCGGCGCCTGTCGCGCATAATTCTCATCGCCTTCGGCAACCAGCGCTTCGTAGTCGAGCGAACCTAACTTCTCGCCGTCGCCTTTGTATTCGGGATCGTCGTAATCGACGATTAAGGGCTTTGCCTTGCAGAGTTTCAGGGCTTCCTTCGCGGTCTTGGAAAATTCCTTGTCGACAATGAAGACTTTCGCTTCGCCGTGATCGAGCGAGAAAGCGATGATCGCGGCGTCCAGCCGCGTGTTCAGTGTATTCAAGACGCCGCCGGTCATCGGCACGCCGTAGTGGCACTCGAGCATCGCGGGCGTATTGGCGAGCAGCACCGCGACCGTGTCGCCGCGCGAAATTCCCCGCTTCGCGAGCGCACTGCCGAGCTTCTTCGAGCGCGCATAGAATTCGCGATAGGTCCGGCGCATCGGTCCGTGGATGATCGCGACGTGATCCGGAAACACCGCGGCCGAGCGCTCCAGGAAGGAGATCGGTGTCAGCGGCTGATAGTTAGCCGGATTCTTGTCGAGATCGATGTCGTAAGCGGTCTGTTTCATGCGGGTACCCCGTTCCGGCGCGACCCTAGCGAACCCGGCGGGTTCCGATCAATCTCCGCCGCGTCACGGCACACGAAAAAGGCCCGCGAAGACGCGGGCCTTGATCGATTGGTAGAGCAACCGTCAGGTCTTGCTCTGGCTCGAATATTTAAAGGCCGGCATCGCCTTCAACTGCTCCTTGGTCATGCTGACCATGGCGTGGTCGGGCTTTTCGCCCTGCTCCGCTTTGGCGTCGCCACCCTTCGGCGGCTGATCGCTGAAGCTGACCTGATCCCAGCGCAGCGCGACATCGTGTTCGCCCATGCCGAGCCAGCCGCCGACGCCGACCACGATCAGTTCGATCTTGCCGTCCTTGCCGAGAATGACGTCGTTGATGTCGCCGATATTCTCGTTCGCGCTGTTATACACATCGAGCCCGATCAGTTGCGAGCCGCGCCACTGGTTCGGCTGCTGCTGCGTCGCCGATGCGCTGGTGGAGGGCGACGAAGGCGTTGCCGGCGGCGTCTGGCTCTGGGTCTGCGGCATGGTTTTGCTGTCTTTAGGCGGCGTCTGCGCAGCCGCACCGACGCTCAACAACGCCGCTGCTGCGACCGTCGTCAAAAATGGTGCAATGATTCGCATATTTTTGCTCCTTGTTCGGTTGTGCCCTCAGGGCTAACCGCGCGGGCGCCACATGGTTCGCAAAAATCGAAACCAATTTTGAAGCTCCGATGGGGAACCGCGTCAGGAGAAGAACGCGCTGCGACTACCTTGCCAGATGAGCCCAAGCGAAATGAGGAACATCAGAAAATAGGCGATACGGTAAAATAACACTTCCGGAATTCGCTTTACCACCCAGATACCCGCGAGATTCGTCGTGATCGCGAGTGGCATCAGCGCGAGCGAGATCAAGAGCGCACTCTTCGTGAACTCGCCGAGAAAGAAGAACGGCACCACTTTGACGGCGTTCACCACTGCGAAGAAAATCGTCACCGTGCCGACGAAGACCATCTTTGGAAGTTTCTGAGGAAGCAGATGCACGCTCGTCGGCGGCCCGCCGGCATGGGCGAGCGTGCTGGTGAAGCCGGAGAGTACGCCCCAGAAAATGCCGCTCGCAGCACTCGGCTTGATCGTGTCCGCCGCCTTGCGCGCAAGCCCGAACCACTGGTTCAGCACGAACACGAACGTGATCGCGCCGATCAGCAACTTGACCCAGGCATCCGAGACATAGGCGGCGAGCGCCCAAGCGATCGCGATTCCGGCAAGCGCGCCGCTGATAAGCACCTTGAGATTCCAGCGATCCCATTCCCTGCGAAACGCAAAGAGCGAGATCGCGTCCTGCATGATCAGGATCGGCAGCATGATCGCCGCGGCCTGCAAGGGCGGCACCACGAGCGCGAGAAACGGCGTTGCCGCCATGCCAATGCCGCTGAACCCGCCTTTGGCAAGGCCGGTGCAGGTAACGGCGGCGGCCGCGAACAGCCAGAAGACGGGATCGAGCGGAAGCATGCGGCGCGCTTTATAGAGATCGTGCGCGGCAAGTGCTACGCCGCCGCGCGCATGGGCGGCTGCGACCAACGCCGCTCTTGCCAAGCGGGCCGCGAGGGCGAAAATCACCGCAAAACGATAACACTTGAGGAAACAGTCATGCTGACGCCGAACGCAAGCCGCTATCCGGAAGTCTATGCGCGCTGGCAGCGCGATCCGGAGGGCTTCTGGGGCGAGGCCGCCGAAGCGATCTCGTGGTTCAAAAAGCCGAAGACGGTTTTCGACCCCAAAGCCGGCGTCTACGGCCGCTGGTTTCCCGACGGCGTGATGAACACCTGCTACAACGCAGTCGACCGCCACGCCGAAGGCGGGCGCGGCGAACAGATCGCTTTCGCCTACGACAGCCCGGTCACGCAGTCGAAGCGCAACATCACCTACAAGGAATTGCAGCGCGAGGTTTCCGCCTTTGGCGCGATCCTGCGCGACTTCGGCGTCGAGCAAGGCGACCGCGTCATCATCTATATGCCGATGATTCCCGAAGCGCTGGTCGCCATGCTCGCCTGCGCGCGAATCGGCGCGGTGCATTCGGTCGTGTTCGGCGGATTTGCGCCAAAGGAATTGGCAACCCGGCTCAACGACGCCAAGCCAAAGCTTTTGCTCACCGCGAGCTGCGGCATCGAAGTCCAGCGCGTCATCCCTTACAAGCCGCTGCTCGACGCCGCGATCGAAATGGCGGAGTCCAAACCCGAAGCCGTGATCCTGTTTCAGCGCCCGCAGGCGAAAGCCGAAATGAAAAAAGGCTGGGACTGGGATTGGGCAACGCTGCGCGAGCAAGCGCTCGCCGCGAACAAGACTTCCGAATGCGTGCCGCTGAAGGCCACCGACCCGCTCTATATTCTCTACACCTCGGGCACGACCGGAATTCCGAAGGGTGTCGTGCGCGACAACGGCGGCCATGCCGTCGCATTGAAGTGGTCGATGGAGAATATGTACGGCATCAAAGAAGGCGAAGTCTGGTGGACTTCGTCCGACATCGGCTGGGTCGTCGGCCATTCCTATATCGTTTATGCGCCCCTCCTCCACGGCTGCACGTCCGTCGTTTACGAGGGCAAGCCGGTCGGCACGCCGGACGCAGGCGCGTTCTGGCGCGTCGCGAGCGAGCATGGTGCGGTCGCGCTCTTCACCGCGCCGACCGCCTTCCGGGCGATCAAGAAGGAAGATCCGGAGGGCAAGTTTGTAAAGCAGTACGATATGTCGAAATTCCGCACGCTGTTCCTCGCGGGCGAGCGCGCCGACCCCGATACGATCAAATGGTCCGAAAAAATTCTTGGCGTACCAGTGATCGATCACTGGTGGCAGACCGAAACCGCCTGGACCATCGTCGGCAATCCGATGGGTCTCGGCCAGTTGCCAGTGAAATACGGCTCGCCGACCGTACCGATGCCGGGCTACGACGTGCAGATCGTCGACGACGGCGGCAAGCCGGTCGAAGACAGCAAGATGGGCAACATCGTGGTGAAACTGCCGCTGCCGCCGGGATGCTTTCCGACGCTCTGGCAGAACGACGGAAAGTTCAAGGAAAGCTATCTCGCGGAATTTCCGGGCTACTACAAAACCGCCGACGCCGGATACAAGGACGCGGACGGCTATGTCTATGTGCTCGGCCGCACCGACGACATCATCAACGTCGCGGGCCATCGCCTTTCCACCGGCGGCATGGAGGAAGTGCTTTCGTCGCACGCCGACGTCGCCGAATGCGCGGTAATTGGCGTCGCCGATCAGATGAAGGGCGAAGTGCCGGTCGGCTTCGTGGTGCTGAAAGCCGGCGTGAACAAGTCGCATGACACGATCGAGAAAGAACTGATCGCCCTGGTGCGCGAGAAAATCGGCCCGGTCGCGGCGTTCAAATGCGCGATGGTGATCGCGCGCCTTCCGAAAACGCGCTCCGGCAAGATCGTGCGCGGCACCATGAAGAAGATCGCGGACAAGGAGCCCTGGAACATGCCGGCCACCATCGATGATCCTACGGTCCTCGACGAGATCAAAACCGCGCTACAGGGCAAGGGAATGGCAGGCTGATGACCCACCGTCCAAATCCCCTGCAAACCGCCCCGGAATTTTACCGGGCGATGAAGACGCTATCCGACTATGTACTGAATTGCGGCATCGAGAATTCGCTGCTCGAACTCGTGAAGGTCCGCGCTTCGCAGATCAACGGCTGCGCCTTCTGCCTCGACATGCATGCGCGCGAGGCAAGGAAACTCGGTGAAGCCGACGAAAAAATCCTGATGCTCTCCGCATGGCGCGACGCCGGCATCTACAGCGAGCGCGAGAAAGCGGCCTTCGCCTGGACCGAAGCCGTCACCTTGATCGCGCAAGGCCCGGTTTCGGATGCGCTCTTTGACGCAACCCGGAAACATTTCTCGGAAAAAGAGATCGTCGACCTGACCTGGGCGGTGACCGTCATCAACGGCTGGAACCGGATGATGGCAACGTTCGAAGTGCCGCCGATGAAGCCGGCCGTGAAACAGGCCGCCGAATGAAGCTGAACGGCAAAATCGCGCTCATTACCGGCGCCGCGCGCGGGCTTGGCTTCGCAATTGCCCGACGCTTTATCAACGACGGCGCGGACGTCGTGCTTTCCGATATCGACGAGAAGGCTGGCGTTGAGGCCGCGAAAGCGCTGGGTGCGAAGGCGCACTTCGTGCTCTGCGATGTCGGCGACGCAAAAGCCGTCGACGCGCTTGTCAAAGAAACCGTCGCGAAATTCGGCGCGCTCGATATTCTCGTGAACAATGCCGGCATCGTTTCACCAGCCGACTTCCTTGACGTGAAAGAAGCCGACTTCGACCGCGTACTGCGCGTGAACGTGAAGGGCTCGTTTCTCGCGGGCCAGGCGGCGGCGAAGCAAATGGTCGAACAGGTGAAGGCCGGAAGAACTCCCGGTGCGATCATCAACATGTCTTCGGTGAATTCGGTGGTCGCACTTCCGAACCACGCGCCTTATGCGGTGTCCAAGGGCGGCGTCGCGCAGCTGACGCGCGTCATGGCGCTTTCACTTGCATCTTATGGTATCCGCGTGAACGCGATCGGCCCCGGCTCGATTGCGACCGACATGCTGGTCAGCGTCGCGAAGGATCCGGCGCTGAAACGGAAATTGCTTTCCCGCACGCCTTTGCAGCGCATCGGCAGACCGGAGGAGATCGCAAGCATCGCTTCGTTCCTCGCCTCCGACGACGCGAGTTACATCACCGGCGAAACGATTTTCGCCGACGGCGGCAGGCTCGCGCTGAACGCAACCGTGGACGTGAACGAAGAAGCGATGAAATAAAAAAAGCCGGACGAGATGCCCGGCTTTCTCAATTCCGATTTACGAAACGAATTACTGTTCGCTGCGTTTCATGCCGCCGAGCTTCGCGAACACGTTGTCTGCGTCGATCGAGCCCTTGCGGTCATCGACCGGAATCTCGTTCGCATCCGGCTCCGGCTGCGCGGTGGTCTGCTCCGCGGGCAGCAACGTCCGTACGGGTTCGGCATCCGGCTGCGGCTTGCCCTTGGAAGCGCGCCGCACTTCGTTGTCGAGATCGATCTGCGAGCACAGGCCCAGCATCACCGGGTCGCGCGCCTGCAGGTTTGCCGAATTCCAGTGCTTGCGCTCGCGCACCGACTGGATGGTCGACTTGGTCGTGCCGACGAGACGCATGATCTGCGCGTCCTTCAGCTCCGGGTGATTCTTCACGAGCCACAGGATCGCGTCCGGGCGGTCCTGCCGCTTGGAGACCGGCGTATAGCGCGGGCCTTTCTTCGGCTTGGCTTCCGGCAGTCGCACCTTCGCTTCCGCCATCACGAGCTTGTGGTTCGGATCGGCGATCGCGGCGTCGAGTTCCTCGCGCGTAAGCTGACCAGAGGCCACCGGGTCCAAGCCCTTGATGCCTTGGGCTACTTCGCCGTCCGCGATGCCCTTCACCTCGAGCGGGTGAAGTTTGCAGAAGTCGGCGATCTGCTCGAACGAGAGCGAAGTATTGTCGACCAGCCACACGGCGGTCGCTTTCGGCATTAACGGCATATGAGACATGGCTGTTCGCGCCTCTTAACGCGTCAACTTTCGTCATCGGAGTACGGTTTCGCGAGCGCTGCCGCTATTTTCTAGCGGGAGCCTCGGTAACGTTCTCAAGATGACCGGGGTCGGCGCCTATATAGGGGGGTGCCCCGTCCAAATCAACGCGAGTTTGGGGTATTGGTTGACTTGGACCCCCGCCGCGCCGATTTAGGCACGGAAAGGCTTGAAATCATGGCTGTTTCGCCCGCCCCCGGCCTGCCTCGTCTGCGCGTGCTTCTATGCGCGCCGCGCGGCTTTTGCGCGGGCGTGGTGCGCGCAATCGACGCGGTGGAACAGGCGCTCCGGAAATACGGGCCGCCGGTCTATGTCCGCCACGAGATCGTGCACAACAAATACGTGGTCGAAAGCCTGCGCCGGAAGGGCGCGATTTTCGTCGAGGAACTGGCGCAGGTGCCCGACGGCGACCGCCCGGTGATTTTCTCCGCCCACGGCGTGCCGAAATCGGTGCCGGACGAGGCCGCCTCGCGAAAATTATTTGCGATCGACGCCACCTGCCCGCTCGTGACGAAAGTGCATCGCGAGGCGATGGTGCACGCCAAGCGCGGCCGCGAGATTTTGCTGATCGGTCACGCCGGGCATCCCGAAACCATCGGCACCATGGGTCAGTTGCCTGCAGGCTCCGTGCGGCTCATCGAAACCGCGGAAGATGCGCGCAAGATTGCGCCGAAGAATCCGGAAGCGCTCGCCTATGTTACGCAGACCACGCTCTCGGTCGACGACACCGCGGAGATGGTCGCAATCCTGAAAGAGCGCTTCCCCGCGATCACCGGCCCGCACAAGGAAGACATCTGCTACGCGACCACCAACCGGCAGGAAGCGGTGAAGAACGTGGCACCCCAAGTCGAAGCCATGATCGTGGTCGGCGCGCCGAACTCGTCGAATTCGCAGCGGCTGCGCGAAGTCGCGGAGCGCTCGGGCTGCAAGGCGACGGCACTCGTGCAGCGCGCGGACGACATCGACTGGAATATTTTCGGCAACGTCAAAAGCCTCGGCATCACCGCCGGCGCATCGGCGCCGGAAGTGCTGGTCGAGGAAATTATCGACGCCTTTGCAAAACGATACGCCGTCGAAGTCGAAACTTATGCCGGCCCGCAGGAAGACGTGTTCTTCCCGCTGCCGCGCGAATTGCGCGACACGGCGGCGGAGTAACGCGCGTGGCCGTTTACACCGAAGTCAGCGACGACCAGCTCGATGCCTTCCTCGCCGATTACGATATCGGCGAGTTGATGGCGTTCAAGGGCATTGCCGAAGGCGTCGAAAACACCAACTACATGCTGCACACCAAGCGCGGCTATTATTTCCTGACGCTCTACGAGAAACGCGTCGATCCGAAAGACCTGCCGTTTTTCGTCGGGCTGATGGAGCATTGCGCCGCGCGCGGTCTGAACTGCCCGCAACCGGTGAAAAACAAAAAAGGCAATTCGCTCGGCGAGCTTGCCGGGCGCCCGGCTGCAATCATCACGTTCCTCGAAGGCATTTCGGTACGCCGCCCGAACAACGCGCATTGCGCGGCACTTGGCGGCGCGCTCGCGCAGTTTCATCAGGCGGGCGAAGGATTCAAGATCCGCCGTGAGAACGCGCTCGGACCGAAAGGCTGGCAGAAGCTGGCGGCGCAATGCGCGCCGCGTGCCGACGAAGTTGCGCCGGGGCTCGCCGCGCTGATCGCGGAGGAAGTCGCGTATCTCTCGGCGCGCTGGCCCGCCAACCTGCCCGCGGGCGTAATCCACGCCGATCTGTTCCCGGACAATGTTTTCTTCCTTGGCGAGAAACTTTCCGGGCTGATCGACTTCTATTTCGCCTGCAACGATCTCTACGCCTATGACGTCGCGATCTGCCTGAACGCCTGGTGCTTCGAGATCGACGGGTCGTTCAATGTCACCAAGGGCAAGGCGCTGTTGTCGAACTACAACAGTGTGCGCCCGCTTTCGAACGCCGAGATCGAGGCACTGCCCTTGCTCGCGCGCGGCGCCGCACTTCGCTTTCTCCTGACCCGCACCTTCGACTGGCTGAACGTGCCGCCCGGCGCGCTGGTTCGCCCGAAGGACCCGAAGGAATATCTGAAGAAGCTGCATTTCCACCGCCGCATCGAGCGCGCGCAGGATTACGGTCTCGCGGCATAAGGAAAAATATGACCGACCGCGTGAAGATTCATTCCGATGGCGCCTGCTCCGGCAATCCCGGCCCCGGCGGCTGGGGTGCGATCGTCGAACATAACGGCACGCGCACCGAACTGAAGGGTGGCGAGGCGCTCACGACCAACAACCGCATGGAGCTGACGGCGGCGATCATGGCGCTGGAATCGCTGCCCGCCAACTGCAACGCCGATCTCTATACCGACTCACAATATGTGAGGGGCGGTATTACCGCCTGGATGCATAACTGGAAACGAAACGGCTGGAAGACCGCCGACAAGAAACCGGTGAAGAATATCGAACTGTGGCAGCGGCTGGAAAAGGCCGCGCTCCAGCACAAGGTCGAGTGGCACTGGCTGAAGGGCCACGCTGGTCACGCCGAGAACGAACGCGCCGACGAACTCGCACGCGAAGGCATGGCGCCCTATTTGCGCTGACGGTCCGGGACTGCGCAGCGAACGCCGTTCGCCGTTCCTGCAAGCACGAACAAGATAGCCGCAATTCCGATTGCGACGAACAGATAATTCACTGTCCGGCCTTTCGCTCTCGCTTCCGCGCATACATCGCAGTATCGGCGCGCTCCAACGCGGAAGCGAGTGTATCGTCTCCCGACAGCATTACCCCGCCGATAGAGACGCCAATCGCGAGCTTCTCACCTTCGACTTCGAACACCATCTGCTCCACCAGCACTTCAAGCGCACGCATCTTTGCCGCCATTTGCGCTGCATCCAGATTCCACAGCACCAGTGCGAGCTCGTCACCGCCAAGCCGCGCCGCGATGTCGGACGCGCGAACGCTGCCGAGCAACAGCCGCGCGGTCTCCTGCAACACCACGTCGCCGACCGCGTGGCCATACTTGTCGTTGATCGGCTTGAAGCGGTCGAGATCGAGATAAAGCAGCGCCGCCGAACCGCCGTAGCGCTTGAGATAGGCAATCGCCTGCGCAAATGCCCGCTCGAAACCGCGCCGGTTCAAAAGACCCGTGAGCGGATCTTCATGAGCGGATTTTTCCAGCGCTTCGATTCGCGCTTCCGAATGCTTGAGTTCTTCGCGAAGCCGCTCGATCTCGGCGGCAAGCGGCGCGGGAACCGGCGCGGACTGCGTCCGTTCACGCGGCGCAGCAACGCCGCGCTTCGCTTGTCCGGCCCTTTTATTTCGTGGTTTTTCTCGCGGCATTAACGATTGTTCTCGTCGCGCAAGCGACTCTTCTTGCAAGCAACCCACCCTCTCTTATAATCCCGCGCTTTCCAAGTGTCGTGGGGCAGGCAATTTATGGGCGCGGGAAAACCGGCCGTCGCAATCATCATGGGCAGTCAGTCCGACTGGGAGACCATGAAGCACGCGGCGCAGACGCTCGACGATTTCGGCATCAAGCACGAGAGTCTGGTCGTGTCGGCGCACCGCACGCCTGACCGGCTTTATGATTTTGCGAAGTCCGCGCGCGCGAAGGGCTTCAAGGTCATCATCGCGGGCGCTGGTGGCGCCGCGCATCTGCCGGGCATGACCGCGTCACTGACAGCGCTTCCCGTGTTCGGCGTGCCAGTGAAATCGAAGGCGCTCAAGGGCGTCGACAGTTTTCTTTCGATCGCGCAGATGCCGGCCGGAATTCCCGTTGGCACGCTTGCGATCGGCGAAGCCGGCGCGAAGAACGCGGGGCTCCTTGCCGCTGCGGTGCTGGCACTTTCCGATTCTTCGCTTGCAAAGAAGCTCGATGCCTTCCGCGCGAAGCAGACCAAGAAAATCCCGCTGAGACCGAAATGACCCGACCGAAATGACGACCTTGCACAAACCGCTCGCGCCCGACGCGACTATCGGCATCCTTGGCGGCGGCCAACTCGGCCGCATGCTGGCGCTTGCCGCGCACGAACTCGGCTTCCGCGTGCATATCTATTCCGACAAGAAGGATTCCTGCGCCTTCGACGTCGTGAGGAATTCCACCTGCGCGCCGTTCGACAACTGGGCGCGGCTCGCGGATTTTCTCAACACGGTCGATGCCGTCACCTACGAGTTCGAGAACATTCCGGCGGAAACCGCGGCGTTCGTCTCCGCGCGCAAGCCCCTGTTTCCGAGCGCGGACGTGCTCGCGACCACGCAGGACCGCGTGAAGGAAAAGCGTTTCGTCAATTCGCTGAAAATCGCGACCGCGCCGTTCGCGCCGGTGAACTCGTCGATGGAGCTGTCGGCGGCGTTTGCCAAGATCGGCATGCCCGCGATCCTGAAGACCGCCCGCATGGGCTATGACGGCAAGGGCCAGGTGAAGCTGGATAAAGGCGATGATCTCGGCAGCGCCTGGCGCTCAATCGGCGAGAAGCCCGCAGTGCTCGAAGGTTTCGTGAAATTCGAGCGCGAGATTTCGGTGGTGATCGCACGCGGCGCTGATGGCAAGACCGTAGCCTACGAGCCGATCGAAAACGTACACCGCGACCACATTCTTCACACCTCGACCGTGCCTGCGAAACTTCCGCCCGCGGTTTCGAAAGAAGCGATCAACATCGCGACCAAGATCGCAAAGGCACTGAACTATGTAGGTGTGCTCGCGGTCGAAATGTTCGTCGCCAAGAAAGGCGCGAAGCGCGAGTTGCTGGTGAACGAAATCGCGCCGCGCGTGCACAATTCCGGCCACTGGACCATCGACGGGGCGATTGCGAGCCAGTTCGAGCAGCACATCCGCGCGGTTGCGGGCTGGCCACTAAACGCCGCAAAGCGCGTCGGCAAGTCCGTCACCATGAGGAACCTGATCGGCGACGAAGTGCTCGGCTGGGAAAAACTCGCGAAAGAGCCCGGCGCCTCCGTGCATCTTTACGGCAAGGGCGCTGCCAAGCCCGGCCGCAAGATGGGCCATGTGACGCGGGTGAAGGTTTAGGCTCCCATCATCGGCTTCATCACCGCATAGAGCGCGTTCTTCGCCTCGAACCCGATGCCCGGAATCTCCGGCATCTTCACGCGGCTGTCTTTCACCGGCGTGTCGTCGGCAAAACCGCCGAACGGCGCGAACACCTGCGGATAGGATTCGTTGCCGCCGAGCCCGAGACCGGTCGCAATATTCAGCGCGAACTGATGCCCGCCATGCGGCACGCAGCGGCGCGGCGACCAGCCATGCTGCTTCAACATCGCAAGCGTCCGCAGATATTCGACGAGGCCGTAAGAGAGCGCCGGATCCATCTGCAGAATGTCGCGGTCGGCGCGCAGGCTGCCATGGCGGATGAGGTTGCGCGCATCCTGCATCGAGAACAGGTTTTCGCCGGTCGCAATCGGCCCCGCATATTCGGACGCAAGCGCCGCGTGCAGCAGATAATCGAGCGGATCGACTGGCTCCTCATACCAGCGAAGACTGAGCGGCGCGATCGCGCGCGCGTAGTCGAGCGCGGTTTGCAGGTCGAAGCGGCCGTTCACGTCGACGCAGAGCTTTTGCCCGTCGCCGCCCACGACTTTCAGCGCCGTCTCGATGCGTGCCACGTCTTCGCGCAAAGGCACGCCGCCGATCTTCATCTTCACGGTCGAATATCCGAGATCAAGATAGCGCTTCATCTCGTCGGAAAGCGATTTCAGCTCTTCGCCCGGATAGTAGTAACCACCCGCCGCATAAACCCACGCGGTCTCGTCCGCCTTGCCGCCGTTGTAGCGATCCGCGAGCAACTTCCAGAGCGGCACGCCTTCGGCTTTCGCGACCGCATCCCACAGCGCCATGTCGAGCACACCCACGGCAACGCTGCGCTCGCCGTGCCCGCCCGGTTTCTCGTTCTGCATCATCGCGGCCCAGGCCTTGGCCGGATCGATGAAGCCGCGTGCGTCTTCCAGGTCCTTCGCCGCCTTGAGCCGCGGAATGAAGCGCTCGCGCAGCAACCCCTGCGGCGCATAGCGGCCGTTCGAGTTGAAGCCGAAGCCGGTGACGGGCTTGCCCTCGCGGATCACGTCCGTCTCGATCGCGACCACGCTCGCGGTCATGGTCGAGAAGTCGATGAAGGCGTTGCGGATCGAGGACGAGATCGGAACGACAATGTCGGTGATTTTGGTAATTTTCATGGGCCGCGAAATAGCAAACCGCCTTGCCGCCGTCATCGGCGGCCCGCGCATGGCATCCTGCCCGCCGCCGCTTTAGGATCAGGCAAAATCGGGAGGTGAAGGCATGTTCGGGGCGGTGGCCGGTGGCGCAATGGGCGGGCTTAGGCGCCGTGGTCGGGGCGCTGTTTCAGATCGTCCAGATCGTCAATCTGGGCCTGCTTTCGCAGGGCTATGCCTATGCCTCCGGCCGCATCCTGGGCGGCCTCGTGGTCGGCGCGGCCTTCGGGGCGCTCCTCGCCTTCCTTCGGAACCAGATCGCCGGGTTGAAACGCTGATCCCGACCCCGCGCGGGGCGACCGGGATTGGACAATTTAAGAACCTTCTGATACGCACCCGGCCTCTAGCGGAGCGATTGCCCCGCTTACCCAAAAACCCAGGTTTTCTAGGAGCACACGTGCAGGTTCTCGTTCGCGACAATAACGTCGATCAGGCTCTCAAGGCGCTGAAAAAGAAGATGCAGCGCGAGGGCATTTTCCGCGAAATGAAGCTGCGCGGCCACTACGAAAAGCCGTCCGAAAAGAAAGCCCGCGAGAAGGCGGAAGCCGTGCGCCGTGCGCGCAAGCTTGCCCGCAAGAAATTGCAGCGCGAAGGCCTGCTCCCCTCGAAGCCCGCGAAGCCGGCCTTCGGTGCGGGCGGTGCTCGTGGCGGTGCCGGCGGCAATCGTGGTGGCGGTCAGGGCGGCGGCTTCGGTTCGCGGCCCCCGCGCAGCTAAGCTCTACGAAATCGAAATACGAAACGGGCGGCCTGATGGGCCGCCCGTTTTGTTTTGTCCGTTCGTTAGTCGGTTGAGCGGCGTTAGAGCGCCTTAACGATGTTCTCCACCATCTTCTTCGCGTCGGCGAACAGCATCATGGTGTTATCCTTGAAGAAGAGTTCGTTTTCGACACCGGCATAGCCCGAGCCCATGCCGCGCTTGATGAAAAGCACAGTCTTCGCCTTTTCGACGTCGAGCACCGGCATGCCGAAGATCGGCGATTTCGGATCGGTCTTGGCGGAAGGATTGGTCACGTCGTTCGCGCCGATCACGAAGGCGACGTCGGCCTGCGCAAATTCGGAGGTTGATGTCTTCGAGCTCAGACACTTCGTCGTAGGGCACCGTTGGCTTCGGCGAGTAGCACGTTCATGTGCTTGGCATGCGGCACGACCGGATGGATCGCGTATTTCACGCTCGACGCCTTCTTCTTTCAGCTTGTCCGCCATTTCGCGCGGCGCGTGGCTCTCTTCGCGCCATTCACTGTTACCGTAACCTGGTACGATGGTGACCTTCTGTTTGCATTCTTCCGCTGATGTAGGCGCGTCTTCTGCCGAGCCCTGCTTCACCGGGAGCGCGTCTCGACTGTGCCACTGGCTGCCCGAAGTCTCGCCGCCGAAGCCACCGAGGATGACCGGTGGGCTCCGGTTCGTCCCCGCCACTTTATGATGTAGGACAGGATCGCCGGACGAACCGACCAGCGCGCCGGTGTGATCAGCGCCGCATTGCCGAGCGTGAAGCCGATGCCGGCGGCATTTCTTGAAGTACGAGTTCCAGCATCGGACCACGACCGGCATGTCCGCGCCGCCGATCGAATGGATGATCAAGCACGCCGAAAACGAAGGCGAACAGCACGATCAGCCGAAATCGATATGGCTCTCGAAACCACGAGCCCGTAGATGAAGAACACGATCGCTGCCGCGAGCGCGGTAATGATAATGTGGCGGAACGGCAGAATGATCGGCGCCCCGACATCTTGCTGCATTCAGCTTCGCGGTGCGATCACCGAACCGGTGAACGTAATCGCGCCGATCGCGGCACCGAGCGCCATTTCGACGAGCGAGCCCTTCGCGATCCGGACTACCGCACCGATGCGAAAGCCGAAGGCGCGTAGAGCGCGCCGGCTGCGGCCAGCACAGCCGCAGAGGCCACCAGCGAAGTGGAACGCCGCGACCAGTTACGGCATCTGCGTCATCGCGATCTTGCGCGCCATCACGGCCAATCGCGCCGCCGATGGCAAGGCCGCCGATCACCAGCGCCCAGCCGATGGCATCCGACAACGGCGACCATGACGTGGTGCCGATCGCGATCGCCATGCCGGTCATGCCGAAAAGTTGCCCTGCCGCGAGGTGTCGGGTGCGACAACCCGCGCAACGCGAGAATGAAGGGAACGCCCGCGACGAGATAAGAAGTGCGACGATGTCCGCGCTCATGGCTGTCACTTCTTCTTCTGGTACATCGCAAGCATGCGCTGCGTGACGAGCGCCCAGAAGATATTCACCGCCGCCATGATCAACTACCGAAGAAACCGAGGATGCGCGCCACCACGCACCCGCCGGCATCGCCTGCGAGCGGCACGCCGACTGCACCAGAGCGCGCCGACCACGATCACCGAGGAGATCGCGTTCGTGACCGACATCAGCGGCGTATGCAGCGCCGGCGTCACCGACCACACGACGTAGTAGCCGACGAAGCAGGCCAGCACGAAAATCGAAACCTGGAAGATGAAGGGGCTTGCGGCGTTGGCGGCACTCGCCGTTGTGCGCACGCCTTCCGGCAGAACGCTCTGGTCATGCAGCATGTATTGATAAAAGCCGTCCGAACAGGCCGAGAGTGCGAAGGTAACGAAATCAGCGAAATGTTCGATCATCTTCGCTATCCCTTCTTGAAATTCGGATGGACGACCGCGCCGTCTTTGGTGAGCAGCGTCGCCTTGATCAGCTCGTCGTCGTAATTCGGCGCGAACTTCTTTTCCTTGTCGAACATGGTCTCGACGAAGGCGAAGAGGTTCTTCGCGTAAAGCGCCGACGCGGTGGCGGCGAGCCGCCCCGGCACGTTCAGGTGGCCCACGATCTTGACCCCGTTCACGTCGGCGATCTTGCCGGGCTCTGCGCCCTCGACGTTGCCGCCGCGCTCGACTGCAAGATCGACGATCACCGAACCCGGCTTCATCGACGCGACCATTTCCTTGGTCACCAGCTTCGGCGCCGGACGGCCCGGAATGAGCGCCGTCGTGATCACGATGTCCTGCTTCTTGATGTGATCGGCGGTAAGGGCTGCCTGCTTCGCCTGATACTCTTTCGACATTTCCTTGGCGTAGCCGCCCGCGGTCTGCGCGTTCTTGAATTCCTCGTCTTCGACCGCGAGGAATTTCGCACCCAAGCTCTCGACCTGCTCCTTGGTGGCGGGGCGCACGTCGGTCGCGGTCACCACCGCGCCCATGCGCCGCGCGGTCGCGATCGCCTGCAGGCCCGCGACGCCGACGCCCATGATGAAGATGCGCGCAGCAGGAACGGTGCCGGCCGCCGTCATCATCATCGGCAGCGCACGGCCGAATTCGGCGGCACCGTCGACCACCGCGCGATAGCCCGCGAGGTTGGCCTGCGAAGAGAGCACGTCCATCACCTGCGCGCGGGTGATGCGCGGCATGAACTCCATCGCAAACGCGTTGACCTTCGCCGCCGCCATGTCGGCGACCGCGGCCTCATTGCCGTAGGGATCCATGATCGAAATGACGAGCGCGCCGGGCTTGTAGCTGCCGAGTTCGGCTTTCGCCGGGCGTCGCACCTTCAGCACGATGTCGGCGTCCTTCACGACGCCGGCGCCCACTTCGGCGCCGGCCGCGGCATAGTCCGCATCGAGAATGCCGGACTTTACACCCGCACCCTTCTCGACGGCGACTTTCGCGCCGAGGCCCACGTAACGCTTGACGGTATCGGGCGTCGCCGCGACGCGCGGCTCGCCCTGTTCGGTTTCAGCCGGAATCGCGATCTTCATGGCGTGTTCGCCCAGATTTTTTAGGTGAGGAACCAGAACATCAGGAACATGATGACGGCGTTGATGATGACGCCCCATTTCACCAGCGTGACGAACAGATCGTAAGTGTGTTCGTGCTCGCCGTAGTCATTGCCCTTGGCGGTGCCGTACTCGGTCTTGCCGTGACTGGCCATTTTTCTCAGTCCCCAATTCCCGGAAGAATTCTAGGTTTGAATTAGCGGAAAGCGCCGGAACGGGCAAATAGCCCGGCTCAAGCTGCGGCCGGAAGTCCCGCCCCGGAAAGCGCGGCCGCCTGGCGGGCCGCGACCTTTTCCACCGAGAAATCGCGGATCGCATCCTCGAACAGCCGATGGAAATTCAATTCCGCCCGCAGATGCAGGAAGACGCCGCCGAGACCGATGGCCGCACGGTCCATGAACACGAATTCGCGCGGCACGGTCACGGGACCGAATTCGCGCATCGCCTGCTTCACGCGACCCGCTTCGCGGCGGCCATATTGCGCGGGCGCGACCCCGTCCGCGATGGTGCGCACGCGATCGTCCATCAAGGGGCCGTAGATGAAGCGCGCCCAGATGTTCAGCGCCTCGATCATGGGTCTGGAGAGATTCTTGAAGCCCCACACCTGATAGGCGGCGACGATCCGGTCTTCATCGTTTTCAAGTAACCCGCGATAGAGATCGACCACGCCGCCGACGAACCGCGGCGGGAAAATCCGGATGCAGCCGTAATCGAGCAGATTGATGCCCTGCGGTGCGCCGTTCTCCTCGAACACGGTGTAGTTGCCGAGATGCGGGTCGCCGTGGATCACGCCGTGACGCGCGAACGGCAGCCACCAGGCATGAAACATCGCCTTCGCGATTTGATTGCGCGTTTCGAGATCGCGCTCCTTATAAGCAAGCAGCTTCTTGCCCTCGAGCCATTCGAGTGTGAGCAGCCGGCCCGTAGAAAGTTCGGACCGCACCTGCGGCACGCGCACCTCGGGAACGTCGGCCAGCATCTCTTTATATAGCGCCGCGTGTTTCGCTTCGCGGCGGTAGTCGAGTTCCTCGCGAAGCCGTGCGCCGATCTCCTCTTGAATCTCGCGCGTATCGATCTCGGGCGACATGCGGCGGAAGATCGACATGATCATGCCGAGTTGTTTCAGGTCGGCTTCCACCGCCGACTGCATGTCGGGATATTGGAGCTTGGCCGCGACTTCCATGCCGTCGAGCGTTTTCGCGCGATGCACCTGCCCGAGCGACGCGGCCGCGGCCGGCGTCTTGGTGAAGGCGCCGAATTTCTTTTCCCAATCCGGACCAAGTTCGGCGGCCATGCGCCGCTTCACGAACGGCCAGCCCATCGGCGGCGCTTCGGATTGCAGCTTGGAAAGTTCGGAGGCGTATTCGGCAGGCAGCGCGTCGGGAATGGTAGAAAGAAGTTGCGCCACTTTCATCAGCGGGCCTTTCAGCCCGCCGAGGGCCGCGGCGAGCGAGGCCGCGTTGTTCGCGCGATCGCCGCTGACGCCGAGGAAGCGCTGGCTTGCGATTTTCGCCGCGACGCCGCCAACATTCGCGCCGACGCGCGCATAACGGCTCGCCCGCGCCGAGAAGCGGTTGCGCTCCTGATCTTTCCCGTTCGGATCCTTCGGCTCGTCAGCCAAGCGCCTTGCCTCTCTTATGCAGCGCGTCGGCTGCCTTCATTCCCTCACGAACGTCCGAAGCGGAAGCCGGTTCACCGCCCGCCTTGCGGATGATCGCAACTGCTTCTTCCACGAGCTTTTGGTTGGTTTGTGGCGCGCCCCAGGGCATGTCCTCGAGACCCACCCGTACATGCCCTTCCCGCTCCACCGTCGAAGGAATGAGCGGACGGATATCGACGCCTAGACCCGCGATCATCCACGGATAGCCGCCCGCGACCTCGCGCAGGAGCGCGAGATGCGCGTCGAGATGCACGGGCTTCGGCGGAAAGCCGAAGGTGAATTCCTCGGCGAACATGAAGCGGTAGATCGGCGACGGCACCCGCATCATGGCCTTTGCGGAAGCCGCCCCCATGCGCGTGAAGCCCGGCTCATAGATCGCGTAGCTCGGATTGACCTGATAGTCGGCGCAAATCCGCATGCCTTCGAGAAAATGATCGTCCGGATTCTGATAGACGAAGCCGGGCGCGAGTTTCGCGACATCGTCGAAGCGCGCGAAATTGCATGACCCCGGATCGACCACGCCCCATTCCACGAGCCCGCGCTTCGCAAGTTCCTCGAGATGTCCGTAGCGCTCGGCGGCAGTCTTCATCGCGCCGTTCGCGTAGCTCGAACCCGCGATCGGAATCGTCGGATAGATGATCGCGTCGCACGCGGCACGGATGCCTTCGATCGCTTTTGCGTAGAGTTGCCAGTCGTCCTTTTGCTGCCCGGTCGCTTCGTCATAGACATGCAGATGCACGATCGCGGCGCCCGCTTTCGCGGCCGCAATGCCATCGGCGATAATTTCTTTTGTTGAAACGGGGATTCCTGGTTGGCGCGCCTTGCCCCAAGGCCCGTTGATCGCGGCCTCGATCCAGACTTTATGCGCCATCGGTTTCGCTCCCGGATATTTTCTGGCGCGAGACTATCGCACGGGATTTCGGATCGCGCCTGCTATTTGAAATTCAACCCAGCGTCGTTCCGGAGCGCGCAGGCCGATTTGAAATCCGGGTTACCCGTGAAATTCGGCAGCCGCCGCGAGCGGATGCTGAAGCGATTGGTGAGGATCACGAGCGCGATCTCGCCGCGCGGCACGTTGCCAGTATAGATCCATGAGCGCAGCTGCTGCACCTTCGGCACCCGCAGCCGGTTCTTCTGCACGAAGCGGCGCAGGACTTGTTGCGGGCTTTCACCCGGTCCCACGAGGCAGAGCGCAAACCAGTTGCCGCCGTTCACCGCGATCACGCTGACGCTCGAGCGGTTTTCCTTGCGCGCCGCGCCGAATTCCTCCGCGAGGAGCACGCCGTCGGAATGATCGCGGTCGTCCAGGAACCAGATCTTGTGATCGGCGGCAAAAAAGACCGCAAGCAGAACGAGGATGCCCGCGGCCGGAAAGAAATATCGCTTCAAGCAGCCTTATCCAGTTTCTCGATTTCGTCGATCATGCTCGAAATAAGCTTGAGCCCGGTCTGCCAGAACGACGGATCGCGCGCGTCCAGCCCGAAGGGTTTGAGCAATTCGGAGTGATGCTTGGTGCCGCCCGCGGCGAGCATCGCGAGATAGCGCTCGGCAAAGCCGCTATCCGCCTTCTCGTAAACCGCATAGAGCGAATTCACGAGACAGTCGCCGAACGCATAGGCGTAAACATAGAACGGCGCGTGGATGAAGTGGCCGATATAGGCCCAGTAGGTTTCATAGCCCTCGCCGAGATGGATCGCGGGCCCCAGGCTTTCGCTCTGCACGCTCATCCATAGTTCGGAGACTTTTTCCGGCGTGAGTTCGCCGTTCTTGCGCTCGGTGTGGAGCTTGCGCTCGAAAGTATAGAAGGCGATCTGGCGCACGACCGTGTTGATCATGTCCTCGACCTTCTGCACCAGCATTGCCTTGCGCTGTGCGGGCTGCGCCTTCGCAAGCAGGGCGCGAAATGTCAGCATCTCGCCAAACACGGAGGCGGTTTCTGCAAGCGTGAGCGGGGTCGGCGCCATCAGCGCGCCGTTCGGTGCCGCCAGCACCTGATGCACGCCATGTCCGAGTTCGTGCGCGAGCGTCATCACGTCGCGCGGTTTGCCCATGTAGTTCAATAGCACGTAAGGATGCGCGGACGGTACGGTCGGATGCGAGAACGCACCGGACGCCTTGCCCGGACGCACCGGCGCGTCGATCCAGTTTTTATCGAAGAATTGCTTGGCGATATCGGCCATGCGCGGCGAGAAAGCGGCATAAGCGGAAAGCACCGTCTCGCGCGCTTCGGGCCACGCGATCGTGCGCTGCTCGACTTTCGGCAGCGGCGCGTTGCGGTCCCAGTGCTCCAGCCGTTCCTTGCCAAACCACTTCGCCTTCATTTTGTAATAGCGGTGCGACAATTGCGGGAACGACGCCCGCACGGCTTCTACCAGCGCGTCCACCACTTCGCGCTCTACCCTGTTCGCAAGGTGACGCGAGTCCGCAATATCCTCGAAACCGCGCCAGCGATTGGAGATTTCCAGATCCTTCGCGAGCACGTTGGTGACCAGCGTGAAGGTGGAGAGGTTCTCCTTGAATACTTTCGCGAGCGCGCCTGCGGCTTTCGCGCGCTTGATCTCGTCGGCGTCCTGCAACAGCGTCAGCGTCGGTTCCAGCGTGAGGCGCTCGCCATCGATCTCGAAGCGCAGATCCGCGAGCTTCTCGTCGAACAGGCGGATCCATGCCCCGCGCCCGGTGACGGACTTGTCGTGAAACAAAAGCTCGATCCGGTCCTCGAGCTGATAAGGCTTCTCGCGGCGCGTATCTTCAACCCACGGCCGATAGTGACCGAAGATCGGGTCTTCCAGCGCGCGCTCGACCAGCGTGTCGTCGATGCGGTTGAGCTCCAGCGTGAAGAACAACAGATGCGAGGACGCGCCGGTGATTTTTTCAATAACGTCGCCGTAGAACTTGCCGCGCACGGGATCGGAAGTATTGCCCGCGCGCACAAGACCCGCGAAAGAAACGAGCCGGCCCATGAGGTCGTCGATCGCCTCGTAGCGGCGTATCGCGGCACCGAGCGTCGCGCCGCCCGAAGGCGTGTTCGCGATCTCGCCCAGCTTGCCCTTGAATTCCTTCTCGAACGCGACCGAGTCGGCTTCCGCGCGGGCTAGATCGGCCTGCACCTTCGGATCGTCGATCGATGCATAGAGGTCGGTCAGATTCCATTCCGGCAGCGCGCCAAGCGGACCGCCGGAAGCGGACGAGGAAGCCGGGTTTTCGAAAGCGATTCTCATCAGGCGAAATCTCCAGACCTTTGAAATCTATCGCACGGCATTCCGGCCCTCACAACGAGGCGGCGCTCGGATGCCAGTGCGGTGCGTAGCCGCGAGCCAGCACATCCCTAATGGCCGGTGGCGTCAGCATCATGGCGCGGCCCAACGGCCGGGCGATCGCCTCGACGTAACCGCCGGGCGACCAGCGCAACAGCCGCTTTCCGTTTACGGCAAAGGCGTCCTTGCCCGAGAGCGTGACGAACACGCCGTCCGGCAGGTCGTCGAGCGAGACCGGATGCATTTTCTTTGTGCGGCGGTCTTCCGTCAGCCGTTCGCGATGGAGGATACCGTCCATTTCGCCGGCGCTCGCGCGCACTGCGCCGCCGGAAAACTTTTGTGCAAAGGCCGTCGCCGCGGCGCGACGGCATTCGAAACAAGGCCGATGTCCGGCAGCCAAAGCGGTCGGCTCGTCCAGAAAGAAGAGTTCGGTATAGGAGCGGCCCCAGACGTCGCGCTGCCTGCCCCTGAAGGCGAGCACGCAACAGATCCACGCCTTCGATACATAATGTCTGCGTGCACCAAGTGTCCGGTCATCGCGATGGAATCTGCCGCCGCGATTGCCCAAGAAATCGCCGTGCACCGGGGCTGCGATCAATTCTCCAAAGGGTGTGACGCGGTTTTGCAGGGACATGAGGGAAGATTCAGACTCTCTTAACGCGCGTCAACCAATCTGCCCCGAAACGGCACAAATCAGTCGCCGGACGGGGTCCTGGATGAGCGCGCGTATTCTGGTGGTGGACGACGATCCGGTGCAACGCCGGCTCCTCGAAGCGATGATCAAGCGCTTCGACTATGAACCGGTGATGACCGATGGCGCAGAAACGGCGCTGAAGCTGCTCGACGGTCCCGACGGCGAGGCGATCGAATGTATCGTGCTCGATCTCGTGATGCCCGACCTCGACGGCATGGGCATGCTCGGCAAATTGCGCGAGCGCGGCAGCCGTCTCCCCGTAATCGTGCAGACCGCGCAAGGTTCGATCGACACCGTGGTGTCGGCGATGCGCGCGGGCGCGGTCGATTTCTGCGTGAAGCCGGTGCGGGCCGAACGCCTTCAGGTTTCGCTGAAAAACGCGCTGGCGCAGGCGACGCTCGCCGACGAAGTCCGCCGGATGCAGAAGTCCGCCGACGGGAAGCTTTCCCTCAAAGACCTCTCGACCAAAAGCCCGCGCATGCAGGCAGCACTTACGCTCGCGGAAAAAGCGGCGGGCTCCGACATTCCGGTGCTGATCGAAGGCGAATCCGGCACCGGCAAGGAATTGTTTGCCCGCGCCATCCACGCAGCCGGCCCGCGCGCGAAGAAACCCTTCGTCGCCGTCAATTGCGGCGCAATCCCCGCGAACCTCGTGGAATCGATTCTGTTCGGCCACGAGAAGGGATCGTTCACCGGCGCCGCCGAAAAGCAGACCGGCAAGTTTCTGGAAGCCGACGGCGGCACGCTCTTTCTCGACGAAATCGGCGAGTTGCCCGCCGACGCGCAGGTGAAGCTTCTGCGCGCGCTGCAGGAAGGCGAGATCGATCCGGTTGGATCGCGCAAACCCGTGAAGGTCGATTTCCGTCTCGTCTCCGCGACCAATCGCGACCTGATGGCGCTCGTGCGCGCGGGAAGTTTCCGCGAAGATCTTTTCTATCGCCTGCACATTTATCCGGTGACGCTGCCGCCGCTGCGCGAGCGCATGGAAGATGTACCGGATTTAGTGAAGCGCTTCGTTGCGCGCTTCGCGGCGGAAGAAGGAAAGCGTGTGCGCTCGGTTTCGGCCGACGCGATGCGGCTGCTTTCCGAATACAAATGGCCGGGCAACGTGCGCCAGCTCGAGAACACAGTGTTCCGCGCGGTGGTGCTCGCGGGCTCCGACGAGATCGGTGTCGCGGAATTTCCGCAGATCGCCTCCCAGGTACCGGGCTATGAGCAGGCCGCGTTCAGCGCCGAGCCCGTGATCGCCTCGCCTTCCACCCAGCCAGCGGCACCCCTGATCGTTGCCGAGGACCAGCCCGCTGCCCTGTCGCGCGACCACCTGGAACTGGTCGATTTCCACGGCCATGTCCGGCCCATGGAAACGCTGGAGGCGGACATTATCCGCTTCACGATTGCGCATTACCGGGGGCGGATGACGGAAGTCGCCCGCCGTCTGGGCATCGGCCGCTCGACCCTCTACCGCAAGCTCAAGGAATTGGGCCTCGAGGCCGAAGCCGGGGGCGATCACGGGGATTTGTGACACCGCCTGCGTTGCTAAGCGGTAACAGACACAGGCTATTTCGGAACGGAGAGCCTCCCGGGGCACTTGTACCCTTGATCGGTCTCGCAGCCGCTGTCACAAGCCTAGCAACCAGTTTAATGCGGGAGATTGCAATGAACCCGGACAGGCACTTTCGCCTTGTTTCGCGTGGCCTTTTGGTTGGCGCCGCCTTTTTCATGCTGACGCCGGCTGTTCTGGCCCAGACGACCCCTGACCCGGTAAAGGCGATTCCTGAGCCGGAAGTCGCCGCGCCGACCGGGCTCGAAGCGCAGCCTGCACCGCAGGCCCCCGCGCCGCAGACGCAAGCAACACCTCCCTCGCCGACGCCCGCCGCCAACACCACGGCTGGCTACGTTCCTTCCGACGAGACCAAAAAGCTCACCGGCAAGAAGCTGATCGACGCACCTGTCGCGAATCTCGCCGCCGCCGACAACGCCGTTGCGGAGAAAATCCGCGATCTGCTCGCGACCAAGGGCGAGCGTTATTTCCCGCGCAAGGAAGAGCGCGATGCCGCCGAGGTGTTCTATCGCGACCGCGGCTTCCAGCCGCTGTGGCTCGACGGCGGCAAGGAAAACCAGCGCTTCACTGCCGCGGTGAATTTCCTGAAGAAGGTCGATGAAGACGGTCTTGAGCCTTCCGATTATCCGGCTGCGAACTTTTCTTCGCCGGACGCCGACAAGCTCGCCGAACAGGAACTGGGCTACACCGTCGAAGTTCTCGATTTCGTCCGCCACGCCTCGCAGGGCCGGGTACACTGGTCGCGGATTTCGCGCGACATCGAGTACAAACATGACGGTCTCGATCCGCTCGACAGTCTGAACAAGATCGCGTCGGCCACCAAGCTCGACGAAACGTTGAACGCGTTCTATCCGCAGCACGAGCAATACAAGCTCTTGAAAGCCGAACTCGCCAAGATCCGCGCGAAGAACGAAGCTGAGCCGGTCCGGATTCCGGCCGGCCAGATTCTGCGCTTCAACCCGAAGGCAAAGCAGCAGCAAGCCGACGCGCGCGTTCCGCTTCTGCGCGAACGCCTCGGCCTCGCTGCCAAGGACGACAAATTCTACGACGAAGATCTCTCCAAGGCGGTCGCTGAATTCCAGAAGACCAAGAACCGCAAGCCCGACGGTGTTCTCACCAACGACGTCGTGAATGCGCTCAATCCGGCGAACACCGAAAAGGTCGCCGATATCATCATCGCCAACATGGAGCGGTGGCGCTGGCTTCGCCGCGATCTCGGCGACGCTTATATCCAGACCAGCATTCCGGGCTTCTACACACGCGTGATGCAGAACGGCCAGGAAGTCTGGCAGACCCGCATCGTAGTCGGCCTGCCGAGCAAGGCGACGCCGCTCCTGACCCAGGAGATGCGCTTCATCACCGTCAACCCGACCTGGAACGTGCCGCCGTCGATCATCGCGAACGAATATCTGCCGGCGCTGCGCGAAGACCCGCAGGCGCTCACCCGTATCGGCCTGCGCGTGACCACGCGGCCCGACGGCTCGATCCACGTTTCGCAGCCGCCCGGAGACGCCAACGCGCTCGGCCGCCTGCGCTTCAACTTCCCCAACAAGTTCCTGGTCTATCAACACGATACCCCGACCAAGAACCTGTTCGCGCATGAAGAGCGCGCTTACAGCCACGGCTGCATGCGCGTGCAGAACCCGCTGAAATACGCGGAAGTGCTGCTCAACATCGCGCGTCCGGGCGAGAATTGGACGGAAGAGAAGATCAAGAAGATGTATAGCGGCGCAGAGCAGAACATCGACTTCAAGGTTCTGATCCCGGTTCACATCGTCTACAACACCGCCGAGGTCGAAGACGGCAAGCTGACGATCCGCAAGGACATCTACAAGATCGATGCCGCGACCATCAAAGCGCTGAAGGCAACCGGCAACGAGCGCAAGCAGCTCGAAGTGGCGATCCGCCATCCGAACAACTCGCCGAGCGTGCAGTCGCTACGCGTCGACGGCTTCAACCAGCGCTCGAGCGGTTTCGATCTGTTCGGCCTGTTCCGCCGCTGAGCGAATACTAAAACGAAAGAGAAAAGGGCCGCGAAAGCGGCCCTTTTTAATTCGGCGGCTTTATTCCGCGGCTGGCGCCTTCACATCGAGCGCTTCGCGCACCGCCTTGGCGAGTTGGCTGCGGCGGAACGGCTTGCCGATGAAGTTCATTCCTTCCGGGATGCCGCCGTCGCCGTTTGCAAGTACGCCGGACGTATAGCCGGACATGAACAGCACCGGGAGATCCGGATTGTGCCGCCGCAAGGTTTCCGCGACTTCGCGGCCGTTCATGCCGCCCGCCATGATGACGTCGCTCACCAGGAGATCGGGGCGAAAGCCGTCTTCGAATAGCGCCACCGCTTCCTTGCCGTTGGACGCGGAAACGACGTCGTAGCCGAGCGATATCAGTTGCCGTTCGGTATTCGCCCGCACCAGCGGTTCATCCTCTACCAACAGCACGGATTCGCTTCCGGTCAGCAGTTCGTCACGCGCGTTCTGGTCTTCGAAGTGCTGCGTCGCCTCGCCGTTGATCGGGGGGAAATAGAGTTTGACCGAGGTGCCGATCCCCGGCTCGGAATAAATCGAAACATGGCCGCCCGACTGCTTTACGAAGCCGTAGACCATGCTCAAGCCGAGACCCGTGCCTTTGCCCGGCTCCTTGGTGGTGAAGAACGGCTCGAACACGCGCGTTAGCGTTTCCGGCGTCATGCCGCTGCCGGTATCGCTGACCGCCAGCATCATGAAGTTTCCTGTTCTGATGTCCGGGCTGATGGAGGCCGCTTCCTGGTCGAAGCTCGAACGCGTGGTCTCGATCCGGATCGTGCCGACGCCTTTCATCGCGTCGCGGGCATTGACGACGAGATTGAGTACCGCCGTTTCGAGCTGGCTGCGGTCGATCTTCACGATCCAGGGCTCCGCGGCGAGCAGGAAATCGACGTGAATCTGCTCGCCGACCGTGACGCGGACCAGATCCTTCATTCCTTGCAGAAGAACGTTGAGATCGGTCGGCTGCGATTCGAGCGCCTGTCGGCGGCCGAAGGCGAGCAGGCGCTGGGTCAGCACGGCGCTGCGATCCGCGGCTTCGACGGTCGCCGACGCGAGCGGCAAGAGATCGGGCTGGTTGCGCAACGATTCCATGAGGAGTTCGGCATTGCCGAGAATGACGGTGAGCAGGTTGTTGTAGTCGTGCGCGAGCCCGCCGGTTAGCTGGCCTATCGCTTCCATCTTTTGCGACTGACGCAACTCGCCTTCGAGTTTATGGCGGTCGGTCATATCGCGACCGACGAAAAAGTGCTGCTGCACGTCCTCAGACCACACGCCGGTCCATGACAGCGTGACGACACGCCCATCCTTATGGTTGTAGCGGGTTTCGAAATTCCGCATCTGCTGGCCTTGGCGGGCGAGCCGCATCTGCGTCCGCGTGCTTTCGAGATCGGCTTCATTGATGAAGTCGATCGCATTGTGCCCGATCATCTCCTCGACGTCATAACCAAGAATGCTTTTCACGCTCGGACTCACGCGCAGCAGTTTTCCCCTACGATCGGTTACAAGAATAAGATCGACCGACGTCTGGAAGAACCGATTGAGAGCGGCGTCGGCCTTTTTTTGCTCAGTGATGTCGAGCGCGACCGAACCGACCGCCTCCACTCGGCCGGCCGCGTCGAACAGCGGAAACTTCGCGAACAGGGAAATCTGCGCGCCCAACGGATGCGGCGTCACGAATTCGCGCTGGACCGGCTTCCCGGTCGCAATCACTTCCCGATCGACCGCCTCGTGATCGCGCGTGTAATCGGTGTCTCCGAACAGGTCACGAACGGTTTTGCCGATAAGTTCCGGCTTGCTGTGCTCGGTCCACTGTTCAGTGCCCCGGTTGACGAAGAAATAGCGTCCGCTCAGGTCCTTGATGGTAACGACCATCGGCGCGTTGTCGAAGATTTCCTTGAAGCGCTCCTGATTTTTCTCCAGCGCGCCTGAAAGCATAGCTTTCGTTTCCGCCATGCGGCCGTGAATCAAATTCGTCTCGACCAGCAGTACCGCGAGCACGAAACTCGCGGCCAGCAGTCCATAGCTCCTGCCCGCGTACCAGCCGAGGTCGTAGCGCGAGGATCCGAATACGGCGGAAAGACCGACGTCGAAAATCCAGACACACATCACGACGATCAGCCACAGGTCGAGCGTACTTTTTTGCCTCCGCCACAGCGCGACCAGCGCGACGAAACTGAATAGCCAGATCGACGGACTGACACCGATCGACACCATGCGCGAGTAATCGCCGTTCTGGACGAGAACGGGAAGCAGCCCCGCGCCGGGAATCGCGAGCAGCGTGAAGGCGCCCGCCAACAGGCCCGAGGCGATCACCGCGGCAGCGATTAAAATACCCGGACGGGGTGAAGCAAATTTACGATCGCCGGAACGGCGCACCAGCGCATAAGCGAGCACGAACAGCGGGAACGTCCCGTGCCAGAAAACGTAAAGCCAGGCGGTCGATTGATTGCCGGCACCGAGCAGACCGGTATCGGAAAACGTGCCGGGGAACGTCAGCAGATGCGGCACCGTCATGAAAGCGCAAAACGCATAAGCCGATGCCAGCGTCAGCATCGCCAGCGAGCGCATCCGCGCGAACTGGCCATACAGTAGAATTGCGGTGATCGTGTCGGTAACGATCAGCGCCGCTTCATACATCGGGATGAAGGCGTGTATTTTTGGTAGCGGAGTACGGACAAACGGTATCGCGAAGAGGAACGCCATCGTGGAAACCACGACCACGGCGGTTGCGATAAGAATTGCGGTTCTGCCGGGCTCGCGCGAGGACAACAGGCCGTCTTCCTCGGCTGCGCGGCTTTGAATTCTGACGGTATCCAGAAACTGCTGCTCGGCCATGACGGCAATTTTCCGCAATAGAAAAGCGCAAAAAATTGAAGTTTCGCGCTGATCGTAACGGAAAAAGCCGGCTCGCGTCCTCGCCGGGAAACCACTGATTAACAGTATTCGTATTTCAATCCCTCGCGGAACCGGGCTTTAAGGCGCGCCGGGTAAGTAAGTCCGATACTCAATTGCGATTGCAGACGAATTCCGACAGCCGACGGACGGCGAGCCATGACGAAAGACTCTTCGAATTCAGGAATTAAGCTGGATGCGCCCGGACTCGCGCCCGGCCTGAATCCCGCACAGCCGCTTTCGTGTTTTATCATCGACGACGAGCCGGCGATCCAGAATCTGCTCGTCGGTGCGCTTTCCCCATTCGACTGCCGCATTGAAAAATATCGCAGCGCGGAAGCCGCCTTGATCGCGCTTCAGCGTCTTCGCCCGCAACTCGTATTTCTCGACGTCTCGCTCGAAGGCTCCGACGCGATCGACGTCATGCGCGGACTCGGCGAGGTGAAGTTCAAAGGCAAGGTTCAGCTCATCAGCGGCAAAGACCCGCAAACCTTGCGGGACCTCCAGTTGATCGGCGAGCGCCACGCGCTTGCCATGCTGCCACCGCTGCAGAAGCCGTTCCGGATTGCCGCTGTCCGCCAGATCGTCGAGGACCTCCTCGCCGAAATGGCGAACGCTTCCGAGGAGGCCCCCGACGCGCCGGTCGATCTCTCCTATAAAAAGGTACTCCTCGAGGAAGTCCTGCGGAACAACTGGTTCCAGCTCTGGTATCAGCCGAAGATCGACATCCAGAAGATGAAGCCGGTCGGCGCCGAGGGACTCGCGCGCTGCGTTCATCCCGTCTTCGGCCTGATCATGCCGAACTCTTTTATTCCCGGCTCCGATGAAGCGACGCTGGCGAAGCTCGGCGAGCGCGTCCTGATCCAGTCGCTCTACGACTGGCCTTTGTTCGACAAGCTCGGCATTCCCTTCAAGCTGTCGATCAATCTCTCGATCGGCTCGCTGACAAGGATTCCGGTCGCCAAGATCGTCCGGGAATTGCGCCCTAAGGAAAGCAACTGGCCGGGCATGGTGGTCGAAATCACCGAGGACCAGGCGATCAAGGACATCCATTTAATCCACGAAATCGCGACCCAGTTGAAGCTGTACGGGATTTCGATCGCAATCGACGATTTCGGCTCAGGCTATTCCCATCTCGCGCGGCTGAAGGAACTTCCCTTCGCGGAGTTAAAAATCGACCGCAGCCTGATCAGCAACTGCGATCAGGACGCGCACACGGCATCGCTTTGCCGAACGGCAATTGAACTGGCGCATAAGTTCGGCACCGTCGCAGTCGCGGAAGGAATCGAGCGCTCGGGCGAGGTTCGTGTCCTGCAGCAAATGGGCTGCGATATCGGTCAGGGCTATCTGTTCGCGAAAGCGACCCCGCGCGATACGTTGATCTCGTCGATGCGGAAGCGCATGGCGAGCGCGCCGGCCTGAACGCCCCGGGTTAACCACTGGGTAACACCGGAGCCCCTTTTTCCGCCATTTTCGGCCCGTAGGCAGAATTCCGTCGGGGGCATTTCCTCGGTCAACAGCTCGTTAACCGAACCCGGCAAGACTGCGCAATTCCTGCTTCAAGCGCGCCCTCAGGACGCGGCTGGCGAAGCAGTCAGGGACGGGTTCGTACTTGCCGAAGACAGCTTCCGCTGCCGCATCGCGCGACTGGAAGGTTTACCGCTCGCTCGGAGCGGTAGGCGCCGCCGCGATCTTCTTCACGCTCTCGACCACGAACCTGCAAAGCGTGGTCGCGAACGGCGACACGCGCACGCTCTCCTTCTTCCATACCCATTCCAAGGAATCGATCACGGTCACCTTCAAGGTGAACGGCCGCTATGACGAGGCGGCGCTCGCGAAGCTGAACCACTTTCTGCGCGACTGGCGAAACCAGAAGGAGACGAAGATGAATCCGCATCTCTTCGACATCCTCTGGGAAGTGAACCGCGACACCGGCGGCAAGGAACCGATCCAGATCATTTCCTCGTACCGCTCCCCCGAGACCAACGAGGCGCTGCGCTCCCGCTCAAGCGGCGTCGCGCGCCACAGCCAGCACATTCTCGGCAATGCCATCGACTTCCGCATTCCCGGCGTTGCGCTCGCGGAACTCCGCGCGGCGGGCCTGCGGCTTCAACGCGGCGGCGTCGGCTTCTATCCGGGCTCCGATTTCGTGCACATGGATACGGCTTCGATCCGCCACTGGCCGCGCATGACCCGCGACCAGCTCGCGCGGGTCTTCCCCGACGGCAAGACCGTGCACATTCCGACCGACGGCGCGCCGATGAAGAATTTCCAGCTCGCCGCCGCCGAGTTGCAGAAGCGCGGACAGTTCGGCGAAGACGCCAATCCGCGCACCCAGGTCGCGACCGCCAGCGTTGCACCCGATGCCGGCGGCTTGAAGCGGCTGATCTCTTCGATCTTCTCGGCAAACTCCGCCGCAGCGACGCCGGAGCAGGACAGCGAGGCGGAGGACGACGCTCCGCAGCAGAAGCCGCAGCGCATGCAGGTCGCCTCCGCGTCTCCGCAATCGATCCTGCCGCCCGCGCAAAACGAGACCAAGGAAAAGCTGCAATGGCAGACTGGTCCGCAGCCGGCGAACGCGCAGGCTCCGGACGAAACCACCGGCTCCACCCTCGCCTATGCCAATGCGCCAGCGCAGAACTTCCCGCCCGAGGTTCGCCCGCAGGCGCAGCTTCAGCCGGTCGCCTTCGTTGCCGGTGCGGACGTTGTCCCCGCCGGATTTACTCAGCCCGTGCTGCTCGCGATGAAAGCGCCGGAGCCGCATAGCGGCTTTGCCGCGCCGGTTCGCGCGATCGTCGAAAACCGCTTCAGCGAATTCGCGCCCAACCAGCTCGCCTCGACCACGTTCCAGCGTAATCCCGTGCCGGTGAACGTGATCGGCTTCGAGCCGGCGGCGACGCCGGCCCGCGCCACGCAGCGTTAGGCGTCAGCCACCGATGCCGAGCGCGTCGCGATAAAGTTCCACGATCGCCTCGAACTCCTGCCGTTCCGCCGGCTCCTGCCCGCGCATGCGCACCACCGCGCGCAACGCCTTGGTGTCGAAGCCATTGGCTTTGGCCTCGCCATAGACTTCGCGAATGTCGTCGGAGAGGGCCTTCTTCTCTTCCTCGAGGCGTTCGATGCGCTCGACCAGCGCCTTCAATTGCGATTTGGCGAAGCTGGTTGCGTCCGCCGTAGCGGATTCTTTCTTCTTGGCTGCTGCTGGCATGGCTCTACTTCAATGACGGTGTGATTTGTCGAACGCGGCTTTCTGTTCCGTGGTCGCTTCCTTCTGGAATCGCGACTTCCATTCCTCGTAGCTCATGCCGTAAACCGCCTCGCGGCTTTCGTCCTTGCTCATGGCGACGCCCTTTTCGTCGGCGGCGTCCTTGAGCCAGTTCGAGAGGCAGTTGCGGCAAAATCCCGCGAGATTCATCAGGTCGATGTTCTGCACATCGCTACGGCCGCGCAGGTGCTCGACCAAGCGGCGAAACACCGCCGCTTCCAACTCCGTGCGGGTTTTGGGATCGATCTCGCTCATGGCGCTACTCCGGAACTCGAAGGCGCGTATCTTACCGCTTCGGGAAGAGCGAGTCTTATTTCACTATCAGCCCTGTGAGTATCCGGGAGAAACGCGCAGCCCAGGCAGCAATCCCCGCCTCGTCGTCGAGCAGATCCTGACGTACCTCGACGATCGCGTGCGGCAGGCCGCGGTCGAGCCCGTGGCGCGTCATCGAGTCGCCCTTGAGCGCGCCGGCATAAGGCTCGTTTTCGCCGGTCACGATGTCGGGCTCCGCCCGAAGCGCAGCAAGCAACGGCAGCGCGAAGCGCCCGTCGCCTTCCCACAGCACCGCGCAATGCCAGGGCCGTGGCCCGTCGTGAAACACCGGTGTGAAGGAATGAATCGAAAACAAAATCGGCGAGACACCGGCCGCGAGCGAACGGTCGATCACCCGGTCTATCGCGGCGTGATAGGGTCCGGAGAAGCGCGCGATCCGCCGCGCGACTTCGGCGTCGTCCACTTTCGCGTTCCCCGGCACCACCGCGCCGTCGGATAGTTTCATCACCAGCGTCGGATCGTCGTCGCCCCGGTTCGGATCGATCAGAAGACGCGAGAAATGCGAAAGCACCGCCGGCGCGGCAAGTTCCCGCGCCAACGTTCGCGTCAGCGCTGCCGCACCGATGTCATAGGCGATGTGACGCTTAAGCTGCAGCGGATCGAGACCGAGATTGCCGTACTCCGGCGGAATCCAGTTCGAGGCGTGATCGCAGACGATGACGTATCGCGAATTCGCAGGGCCATCGATCACTTCGAACGATTCCGCACGGCCCGTAACGGAATCGTTCACACGCTGGAGCATGAGAGGAATAATAATGATGCAGCGCAGCGTAGGCTAGTGACTCTTCGTTCATTGACGCCGCTACCATCGTCGGGTGACAGCACCGGACGCATGGCTTACGAAGCCTTGCAATAATAAGAAGCAATCCGTGACCGTCGCCGCTATCTCCCCGCGCCAGACCGCAATCGCCTTCGCCGCCCTCGTAATCGGCGCTTTCGCGATGGGCGCGTCGCCGATCTTCGTTCGGCTCGCCGATGTCGGGCCTTATGCGAGCGCGTTCTGGCGTTGCGCATTGGCGCTTCCCTTTCTCGCACTCTGGGCAATGAGCGAGCCTAGGGAGAACCGCGCGATTTTTCCGCCCGACCGCGCGGTCGTGCTCTCGGGTCTGTTCTTCGCGGGCGATCTGTTTTTCTGGCATCTGTCGATTCTGGCGACGACGGTTGCGAATGCGACCTTCATCGCGACCATGGCGCCGGTCTGGGTCGCCTTCGGCGCGTGGCTCCTGCTGCGTGAGAAAGTCTCGCAGGCGAATTTTCTCGGCCTTGCATTTTGTCTGGCAGGCGGCGCGGCGCTGATCGGGCAGAGCTACAGCTTCGCACCGGAGCGACTGATCGGCGACGGCTATGCGCTGATCACGTCGTTTTTCTTCGGTCTTTATATGCTCGCGGTTTCCAGCGCGCGGACGCGGGCCAACATCGGCGCAGGCTCGCTGGCGTTTGTTTCGGCAGCGATCACCGCTGCCTGTATGTTGGCCGTCGCAATGCTGCTGGAGACGAATTTCATGCCGCGCTCGCTCAACGGGTGGGTTACGCTGCTTTCGCTCGCGCTGGTCTCGCAGGTGCTGGGACAGGGCCTGCTCGCGGTCGCGCTCGGAAAATTGCCCGCGACCTTCTCCTCGCTGGTCATTTTTCTGGAAGCGGTCGGTGCCGCGGCACTCGGCTGGTTGATCTTGAGCGAAGCGCTCGGCCCGTTGCAGTGGTTCGGCGGAGCGCTGATACTTTTCGGAATCTGGATCGCGCGCCCGCGCGCAACCGCACCGGCAGCAGCACTATGAACCGCTACATTCTTCTGAAAATCTACAATGCCGCCGTGGCGCGTGCGCTGCCCGCCGAAACGCTTATTCCCCGGCTGAAAAATATCCGGCCCTCGAGACGGCTGCTTGTGTTTGCCGCCGGCAAGGCCGCAGGCTCCATGGCGAAGGCGGTGGAAGATTATTACGCGGCGCAAAATATGCTCGCGCGCATCGAAGGCATCGCGGTCGCACGCCCCGGCTACACCATGCCGCTCAAGCGCCTCGAAATGGTCGAAGCCGCACATCCTGTACCGGATGAAAAAGGCATCGCTGCCACCGAACGCACGCTTGCGCTCGCCGCTACTGCTACGAAAGACGACATCGCACTGGTGCTGATGTCCGGCGGCGCTTCCGCGAACTGGGTCGCACCCGCCCGCGGCATTTCTCTCGATGACAAGCGCGAACTTACCCGAGCATTGCTGAAAAGCGGCGCGAACATCGTCGAGATGAATTGCGTGCGCAAACACCTCTCGCGCATCAAGGGCGGAAGATTGGCAGCCGCGCTCGCGCCCGCGCGCGTGGTTACGCTCGCAATCTCCGACGTGCCGGGCGACGATCCTTCCGTGATCGGTTCTGGCCCCACCGTGCCCGACGCAACCACGCTCTCGGACGCGCGGAAGATTCTCGAGAAATATAAAATCTCGCCACCTGCTTCGATTCTGGCTGCGCTTAACAACTCGGAAAACGAATCGCCGAAGCCCGGCGACGCGATCTTCGCAAATACTTCGTTCGAAATCGTCGCAACTCCGAAGGCATCGCTCGAAGCAGCGGCCGAAGCCGCGAAAGCGCTCGGTTATGAAACCATTTCGCTCGGCGCCGATATCGAAGGCGAGGCCCGCGAAGTTGCGAAAGAACACGCGGCACTCGCAATCCGCTGCAAACAGGAAGGCCAAAAAGTGGCGATCCTGTCGGGCGGCGAACTCACGGTCACGATCCGGGGCAAGGGCCGCGGCGGTCCGAACCAGGAATATGCAATGGCGCTGGCGATGGCGCTGAACGGCGAGCCGGGCATTAGCGCGGTCGCGGGTGATACCGACGGCACCGATGGCGGTGGCGGCAGCGCCGACGATCCGGCGGGCGCATTCGTGGAGGAAACCACGCTTCTCCGTGCGAAAAAGCTCGGCCTCGATCCTGCCGGGATTCTTGGGGAGAACAATTCGACCCACTTCTTCGAAACGCTTGGCGATCTGCTCGCACCGGGACCAACTTTTACGAATGTAAACGACCTGCGGGCCATCCTCGTTGACACTTAGGAAGCGCCGGGGGCAAAACGGCGCATCCTGAAAACGAAGATCGCCATCAACCGAAAAATCGAGGTTTCCTCGTTCGATGCGTAGCCTTCGCGTGATTTCGTCATATTCGCTTGTGCTTGCCGCGCTAATTCTCGCGCCGGCAGCGGCGCATGCCGATTTCCGCGTTTGCAACCGCACCGACAGCCGCGTCGGCGTCGCACTCGGCTACAAGGACGGCGAACACTGGACCACCGAAGGCTGGTGGAATATTCCGGCAGGCACCTGCGAGACACTGGTGCGCGGGCAACTGATCGCGCGCTACTATTATTTATACGCGCAGGACTACGATCAGGGCGGCGAATGGTCCGGTAAGGCCTATCTCTGCACGCGCGATAAGGAATTCACCATTCAGGGCATCGCGGATTGTCTCGCACGCGGCTATAATCGCACCGGATTCCTCGAGGTCGATACGCTGGACCAGAAAAACTGGACCGTGCAGTTGACCGAGCAGAACCAGACTCCTCAGGGCCTGCGCGGCCCCAATATCCAGTTAGGTCCGAACCAGAAAAAATGAGAAGACAGCGCCGTACGAAAATCGTGGCAACCCTCGGTCCCGCTTCGTCGGAGCCCGCCACGATAGAAAAACTGTTTCACGCCGGCGCCGACGTTTTCCGCATCAACATGAGCCACACGCCGCATGAAGCCATGCGCGCGTTCGTGAACACGATCCGCACGATCGAGGAGCGCAACGGCCGCCCGATCGGCATTCTTGCGGATTTGCAGGGACCGAAGCTGCGCCTCGGCGCGTTCAGGAACGGCGGCGCGCAATTGGAAGTAGGTGCGACCTTCGTGCTCGATTCCGATCCCGCGCCCGGCGGCGAGAAGCGGGCGCACCTTCCACACCCGGAAATTCTGGAAGCGCTAAAGCCCGGCCACCGGCTGCTGATCGACGACGGCAAACTACGGCTTACGGTGACCGAAGCCATGCGCGACCGCGCGGTGATGCGTGTCGATGTCGGCGGCCGCATCTCCGACCGCAAAGGCGTGAGCCTGCCCGACACCATGCTCAATCTTTCCGCGCTGACGCCGAAAGACCGCGGCGATCTGGAAGCCTGCTTAGAGGCCGGCGTCGACTGGATCGCGCTCTCCTTCATCCAGCGCCCCGACGACATCGCGGAGGCGAAGAAGCTGGTGCGCGGCCGCGCGGCGGTGCTTTCCAAAATCGAAAAGCCGCAGGCGATCGGCGCGCTCGACGCGATTATTGAGATGTCCGACGCGCTGATGGTGGCGCGCGGTGATCTCGGCGTGGAAATGCCGCAGGAGCGAGTGCCCGCCTTGCAGCGCCGGATCATCCGTTCCGCGCGCCGCGCCGGCAAACCGGTCGTGGTCGCAACGCAAATGCTGGAATCGATGATCACGCTCCCCGTGCCGACCCGCGCCGAAGTTTCGGACGTCGCCAACGCCGTCTATGAAGGAGCGGACGCGGTCATGCTCTCCGCCGAATCCGCGGCGGGCGCGCATCCCGTGCTTGCGGTCGAGACCATGAACAAGATCGCGGAAGAAGTGGAGCGCGAGTCCGAATATTTCGAGGGCCTTGCTTCGCAACGCTTCGCGCCGGAAGCGACCGGCGCCGACGCGATCTCGGCCGCCGCCCGCCAGATCGCGGAAACGCTCGACCTCGGCGCGATCCTTTGCCTTACGAGTTCGGGCGCGACCGCGATGCGCGTCGCGCGCGAGCGGCCGAAGCCGCCGATCATCGCCCTCTCGCCGAAGATCGAGACCGTGCGGCGGCTTTCGATTCTCTGGGACGCGCATTGCGTCTTGATGCAGGACGAGAGGGACATCGACATCACGATCAAGCGCGCCTGCGCCATCGCTTTCCGCGAAGGCATCGTGAAGGTCGGGCAGCGCGTGATTCTGGTGGCGGGCGTTCCGCTCGGTACGCCAGGCGCGACCAACATGGTCCGGATCGCCTATATCTCCGACGACGGCGGCGTGGACTAGATCTCGCGGCCTTCGACCTTGATCTTCAGCCGCTTCACGATGTCGGGAATGTTTTCGAGATGCGGGTTGATCTCGAGCGCGCGGCGCATCGCCTCGAGTGCGAGCTTATCCTCGCCGATATCCTGCAAAATGATGCCGAGCCCCGCGAGCGCCTGATAATGCCGCGGCTCCTGCGCCAGCACGACGCGAATGTCGGCGAGCGAGCGGTATAAATCCTTTTGCACGAAATAGAGCGTCGCGCGCCGCGCCCAGGCTTCGGTGTAGCGCGGGTTGATTTCGATGATGGAGTCTAGAAGCTCAAGGGCTGTCTTGAATTCCTTCGCCTCCATGACGGTCTGCGCGCGGACCATCAAGAGATTCAGCGTATCGCTTTCGGTGACCGCGAGCGTCGCCTCGATCCTCTTCTCGATCTTCTTTGCGATTTGTGCATTCGGCGCGACCTTGAGCGCGGCAAACAACCCGTCAAGTTGCGCGGCCCGGTCGAGCTGCGGCTTTTTCTGCTTGAGCGCGCGTTTGGCCGGGGCCGATTTCTGATTCACACCCGGAGGCGGCGATTGCGCGAACAAAGGCTGCGCGGCGAACGGCGCGGCGGCGAAGAGAGCAATGGCGAAGGCTCGCACAAGCTTCATAGATTCGAGTCTATGCCCGGCTGCCCACGCCGCAAGCCCGAAAAGGACGCAGGCAAACGAAATCCGGCGCACGTTTCCGTGCGCCGGACAAAACGGTCGGACAGCGGAACTTAGCCCTGACGGGCTTTAAAGCGCTTCTGCGTCTTGTTGATGATGTAGACGCGGCCCTTGCGGCGCACGAGACGGTTGTCCCGGTGGCGGGCGCGCAGCGAACGGAGCGAGTTGCGGACTTTCATCGTCGAATTCCTTGGTTGGCGGGGTTTCTAGGGTCCGCCTCCGGCCCTGTCAAACCTCTTTTGCCCGCATTTCCGCGCTGAAATGGCTACCCGGCAAGTTCCCGCGATTTCACGCTTGACTTGGCCGCTCGTCGCTATTACTTAACCGAATAGTTAAGTATTAAACGCAGCTCACAGGCGACATGACACCGGCCCCGAACCTCGACCGCACCTTCGCCGCGCTCTCCGATCCGACGCGGCGCGCGCTGCTGGCAAAGCTCACCGAGCGCGACGCGATTTCGGTCAGCGAACTCGCACAGCCCTTCGATATGTCGCTGCCCGCCGTGATGAAGCACCTCGATGTGCTCTCCGACGCCGGTCTGATCTCGCGCACCAAGACCGGGCGCACCGTGGCGGTGCACCTCACCGCCGGCCCGATGGAGGAAGCCATGCACTGGCTCCACCGCTACCAGCAGTTCTGGACCCAGCAACTCGATCGTCTCGCCAAATTCATTGAGGACGAAACATGCTCGCCAAGCCAAGCGTCACCCTCAAACGCCACATCCACGGAAAGCCAGAGCAAGTCTTCGCCGCCTGGACCGACCCGAAAAAAATAGTCCGCTGGTTCGGCCCGCAGCAGACCTTGCTCGACTCCGTGAAGGCGGAACTCGATGTCCGCGTCGGCGGCAAGTTCTCGGTGAGCTTCGCAACCGACGACGGCGAGTTTCATAAGGTCGGCGGCACCTATCGCGAAATCTTCCCCCCGGAGCGCCTGCAATTCACCTGGGCCTGGCACACGACGCCGGAGCGCGAGTCGCTCGTTACCGTCACCATCCGCCCGGACGGCGAAGGCTCGATGCTGACGCTCCTCCACGAGCAGTTCTTCGATCAGGCCGCTGCCGACGGCCACAAGCGCGGCTGGACCGGCACGCTCGAAAAACTCGCCGCCACTTTCGAACAGGGATCGCAAACATGAAACTCTATTACGCAGAAACGCTGAACCCGCGCAAAGCCTGCGCAGTTGCGAAATATCTCAACTCGCCGGTCGAATTTGCATACGTTCAGCTTACCAAGGGCGAGCACAAGCAGCCCGGCTATCTGGCACTCAATCCGAACGGCAAGGTGCCGACGCTCGCGATCTCGGACGGGCTTTCGATCTGGGAGGCCGATGCAATCATGGCCTATCTCGCGCGCTTCGCCGGCTCCGATCTTCTGCCCGAAGACGATCGGCAGATCGAGATCATGCGCTGGCTTTCGTGGAATGCGCAGCACTTCACCCGCGCGGCAAGCGGACTTTACTTCCAGTATTGCATCAAGCCCTGGATCGGCCTCGGTGAACCCGACGAAGCCGCGGTACAGGATTCGATCAATCAGTGGCGCCCTTTCGCGGCGGTGCTGAACAATCACCTTTCCGGCAAGAAATATCTGCTCGGAGACCAGCTCTCGATCGCGGATTTCTCCGTCGCGGTAACGCTGCCCTACGCAAAGAACGCGCGAATTCCGCTTTCCGAGTTTCCGAACGTCGCACGCTGGCACGAACGCATGAACGAACTGCCGGCCTGGCGCGACCCCTTCCCGATCCCGGACGCGCTCGCCGCCTGAAGGAAAGAAACGCAATGTCGCTTCGCTTTCATTTCCACCCGCTTTCCTCCTACTGCCACAAGGCGCTGATCGCGCTCTACGAGAACGGCACGAAATTTGAGCCGGTCGTGCTCAATCTCATGGAGCCGGAAGTCACGGCGCAATTCCGCAAGATTTCGCCGTTCGGAAAGATGCCCGCGATCGAGGATACGAAACGCGGTCACATCATAAACGAAGCCACCATCGTCATCGAATATCTCGACGAGCACTATGGCGGCCGCGTCAAGTTCATCCCGGCCAACGCCGATAACGCCTGGCAGGCGCGCATGTGGGACCGCTTCTTCGACAACTATCTGCACGACAGCATGCAGCGAGTGGTCGCGGATTCCTTCCGCGCCGACGGCAGCCACGATCCCTACACCGTCGAGCAATGCAAGAAACGCATCTTCGAGGTCTATGACTATCTCGAGCGGCACATGAAGGGGCGCGAATGGGTCGGCGACAACTTCTCGCTCGCCGACTGCGCCGCAGCACCCGCTTTGTTCTACGCGAACACGATCTATCCGCTCGGCACGCAGTATCCGAACGCGCGCGCCTATCTCGGAAGGCTGATGACCCGTCCGTCTTACGCCCGCGTGCTCGAGGAAGCCGAACCGTTCTTCAATTTCTTCCCGCTCGATCCGAAGCCGCAACGCACGCTCGCCGCGGCATAAAACAAACAAGTGAAAGGAGTAACGATCATGAAACTCGCCGCCCCCATCACGCCTTGTCTCTGGTTCGACAATGACGCCAAGGAAGCTGCTGAGTTCTATGTCTCGGTCTTCCCGAATTCGAAGATCGGCAAGATCGCCTACTATCCCGATACGGGAAAAGAAATTCACGGCATGGACGCCGGCAAAGTGCTGACCGTCGAGTTTACGATCAACGGCCAGACCTTCACCGCGCTCAACGCGGGCCCGCAGTTCAAATTCACCGAAGCCGTCTCGTTCCAGCTCGCCTGCGACACGCAGAAAGAGATCGACTATTTCTGGGACAAGCTGCGCGAGGGCGGCGGTGAGGAAGGCCCCTGCGGCTGGCTGAAGGATCGCTTCGGCCTCTCCTGGCAGGTGTTCCCGGCGATGATGAATCGGATTCTGTCGGAAGGTTCGCCTGACGAAGTGAAGCGCGTGATGGACGCGTTCATGAAGATGAAGAAATTCATCGTCGCCGACATCGAGGCGGCACGCCGCAAGGCCGCGTAACGAGCCAAGCAACAAACAGATAAAGAAGGAAAAGGGAAATGGAATACGTCGACGGATTTCTGATCGCGGTCCCGAAGAAGAAGCTCGCCGAATACAAGAAGATGGCGAAGCTCGGCTCCAAGGTCTGGCGCGAGCATGGCGCGCTCGACTACCGCGAATGCGTCGCCGATGACGTGAGCTGGGGCAAGCGGACTTCGTTTCCCCGCGCCGTGAAGCGCAAACCGAACGAAACCGTGATTTTCTCGTTCATTACTTATAAGTCGCGCAAGCACCGCGACGCCGTGAACAAGAAGGCGATGAAGGACAAACGCTTCGCCGGCATGGATTTCAAAAACATGCCCTTCGACCCGAAGCGCATGATCTACGGCGGCTTCAAGACGATCGTGACCTGACGCGCGAGAAGGAGCGCGGACGATGACTGCAACTGCAACAATCGAAAGCATGATCGGCAAGGAAGTCGTCGTCTCGCGCTTCATCGATGCGCCGCGCGAGCGCGTGTTCGACGCCTGGATCAAATCGGAAAAGCTAGCGCAATGGTGGGGACCGAAGGGTTTCGCCAATCGGTGTTGCGAAATCGATCCGCGGCCCGGCGGCCGGGTCTATATCGAAATGGTGCGAGAAAGCGACGGCACGCTTTTCCCGCTCGACGGTGAAGTCGAGATCGTGGAAGCACCTTCTCGTATCGTGCTCCGCGTCCGCGGCTACAATCCCGCCAACGAGAAAACCACGATCGAGGACCGTGTCACCGCGACCTTCGAGGATCGCGGCGGCAAGACGCTCGTCACCGTGCATCTGTTCGTACTTGCGGTCGCGCCCGCCTTCATGGAAGCGGCGAAGCGGATGGATCTTGGCTGGTCGCAGAGCCTGCAGAAGTTGGAGGGCACAACCTGAAGAAGGAGTGAACACCATGTTGAGAGCGAGTAACGCATTCGGGGGATTCTCGGTGAACGATGTCCCCGCCGCGATGAAATTCTACGGCGACACGCTCGGCCTGAAGGTCTCCGAGGATCACGGCATCATGACGATCCATCTGTCGAACGGCGGCAGCGTGATTGCCTATCCGAAGGATAATCACGAGCCCGCGACGTTTACGATCCTGAACTTCCCGGTCGCCGATGTCGACAAAGCCGTAGATGAGCTTGCCGGCCGCGGCGTGAAGTTCGAGCATTACGACATGAGCGATATCAAGACCGACACGAAGGGAATCATGCGCGGCAACGGCCCCACCATTGCGTGGTTCAAGGACCCCGCCGGCAACATTCTCTCCGTCATCGACGAAAATGGAACGATGTAACGCGTCAATTTCGGGAGCCCACGATGATTACGCCTTTGTATATTGTACTCGGCATCGGCGCCGTGATGATTGCCGCTATCCTGATCGTATTGATCGTCGCGGCAACGAAGCCGGATGAGTTTCGCGTCGAGCGCTCGGTCGCGATCGCGGCCCCCGCGCAGAAAATCTTTCCCTTTCTCGACGACCTGAAGCAGCAGCGGCTGTGGTCGCCGTGGGACCAGAAAGACCCGGACATGCAGCGCACGTATTCAGGCGCAGAGCGCGGCGTCGGTGCGGTCTATGCATGGGACGGCAACCGGGAGATCGGCGCTGGCAGCCAGGAGATCACGGCAGTCACGCCGCATTCGAAGATCGAAGCGAGGATCGACTTCGTTCGCCCGTTCAAGGCACATAACCGGATCGAGTGGCTGCTTCGGCCCGCCGGAAACGCGACCAGCGTCACCTGGGCGATTTTTGGCCCGATGCCGTTCATGAGCAAGGTGATGAGCGTGTTCTTCTCGATGGATAAAATGATCGGCAACGAATTCGAGAAGGGCCTGTCGCAGTTAAAGCTGCTCGCAGAGAAATAATTCTCTGCGCTTGTACCGGTCCGGAACCTTATAATCCCCTCAGCGGTTGCACCCGTTCGAGGGGATTTTCATGATGCTCACCCTCCTGCTCGCAAAAGTCTTCGGCGTCGCGCTGATCGCGGTCAGCATCGCGCTGCTCGCGAAGCGCGAATTTTTCGAAAAAATTACGCGCGATTTCCTGAAGCAGGATTTGCTGCGGCTCGTCGTTTCGTTTTCGGAAATGCTCGCGGGCCTGTTCATCGTGCTCGGCCACAACCGCTGGGAGCCGCTACCGGCAGCACTCATCACCCTGCTCGGCTGGGGCTTCGTCGTCGAAGGCGGCAGTTATCTTCTGCTGCCTCGCGACTGGACGGAGCGCATCGTCAACGCGGGTCAACCGCCCGCACTTCTTTATCGCGACCGGCATCATCGGAATCGTGCTCGGCGTTTATCTCGTAGCGTGCGGTTTTGGGCTGTTGCCGCAACAGTAATCAGCCCACACCTGGCGTCACCACTTTCAACCCGACCACACCCGCCACGATCAGCATGAGACAAACGATCCGCGCGATGTCGCGCGACTCGTCAAACAACAACATGCCGAGAACGGCGGTGCCCACCGCGCCGATGCCGACCCAGACCGCGTAAGCCGTGCCGACGGGCAGCGTGCGCAGCGCATATTCGAGAAAGACAAGCGACACGATCATCGCGGCGACCGTCCAGACCGAAGGCCAGAGCTTCGAAAATCCATCGGTGTATTTGAGTCCGATCGCCCAGCCGACTTCGAACAGTCCGGCAATAAGGAGAGAAATCCAGGCCACAATGACACTCCGTTTTTTGGAGGGTCGTCCCTGCCGGATGAGATCAAAAATTCGGGTCGTCCCGAATTGCAATTTTATTTGCCGATACCGGGCAAGCCCGGCATCGGCCGGCCGTCCCGAGAAGGGAGAATGGTGCGCGCGACAGGGATCGAACCTGTGACCCCTACCATGTCAAGGTAGTGCTCTACCGCTGAGCTACGCGCGCATCCGCAAGGGAGGCTCCCTATATCGGCTGCCTCCGGCAGGGGCAAGAAGGGGAATTTTAGGCCGCCGCCAGCATCTTCTGGACCTCGTTGACAAGGTCCTTGAGGTGGAACGGCTTGGAGAGGACCTTGGAGTCCTCCGGGGTCTTTTTGTTCTGGGCCTCGAGCGTGACCGCCGCGAAGCCCGTGATGAACATGACCTTGATGTCGGGATCGAGTTCGGTCGCCCGGCGGGCGAGCTCGATCCCGTCCATTTCCGGCATCACGATATCGGTCAGCAGCAGCTCGAAGGGCTCCTCGCGCAGCCGCTGATAGGCCGAGCGGCCATTATCGAAATGCGCGACCTCGTAACCGGCATTCACCAGCGCCTTCACGAGGAACCGGCGCATGTCGTTGTCGTCTTCGGCGAGGAGAATCTTCGGCATAATGACCCTTAACGTCCCGGCTCTTTTGTCCCCATTGAGGCGCCCATTTGGGGGGAGCCCGGTAAATGGCCGGTGAAGGTGCATAAAGAAAGCCCCGGCCTTCACAAGGCCTTCCTGCCCTGCCAGAACCCGAAAGCTGACGTTTTCCTTAATCCCGCCGGACAACCCACTTTATGAACGCGGAAGTCGTCGAAGAACTGGCCCCGGCCTTCGATATCCAAGAGCCGCTGTCGGCGGAAAGCCCGGTGGTCTGCAATTCGCCCCATAGCGGCAAGTGCTATCCGGCGGCCTTCCTGCGCCAAAGCCGACTCGAACTCGAAACCCTGCGCCGCTCCGAAGATACCTTTGTCGACGAATTGTTCTCCGATGCGCCTGCGCTCGGCGTGCCGCTTATGCGAGCGCATTTCCCGCGCGCCTATCTTGACGTGAACCGTGAGCCTTACGAACTCGACCCGCGCATGTTCGAGGGGCGGCTCCCCGCCTTCGCCAATACCCGCTCGCTGCGCGTGGCCGGCGGTCTCGGCACTGTTGCCCGCGTGGTCGGAGACGCGCGCGAGATCTATCCGAAGCGCATCCCGGTCGCCGAAGCGCTCGTCCGGATCGAGCAGTTCTACAAGCCGTATCACCGGGCGCTCCGCAAACTCGTGAACCGTGCGCAGAGGGGCTACGGCTTCGCGCTTTTGCTCGACTGCCACTCAATGCCCTCGAATGCGGGCCACCGCGACGAGCGCCCGCGCGCCGACATCGTGCTCGGCGACCGCTACGGCACGAGCTGTTCGGCGGCGATCACGGAGATGGTCGAGCGCACCTTGCGCGCGCAAGGTTACGCGGTGCTCCGGAACAAGCCCTACGCGGGCGGCTTCATTACCGAACATTACGGCGACCCGGCCACCGGCATGCACGCGCTGCAGATCGAGGTGAATCGCGGGCTCTATATGGACGAGGCGCGCTACGAGAAGTCCGCAGGCTTCGGTACGCTTCGGGATAACCTCAGCCGGATGCTGGCGGCAGTTGCCGCCTTCACCGAAGCGGGGCTCGAACCTCTGCCTTACGCCGCCGAATAACCGCGAAAATAAAGAGGCCGCTACAGTTGCCTGTAGCGGCCCAAGTCTAGGGAGGAAACGCCCAAGGAGGGCGGCGAAAACGCGACGCCATCGCGTATCGCACCGCAACAATATGCTCCCGCACCGCAAAATACGCAAGCACTCCTTACATAACATTTCAGGGATAGGCCGGCCAAATTTGGGAGGAAAACTACAATAGAATCAAAGTTTTAATCGGCCTACCCGCCCGTATGCAAAATTGAAATCCTAGCCATGCAGCTTGGGATCTCGGGCGAAGAGGTAGGCGAGAATCGAAAGGGCCAAGAGTCCCGCCACCACCCCGAACGACATCTGATAGGCCGCGAGCGGATAGACCGTCTGATTCGGAGCCATGACTTCGATCACCGCGCCCACCACGGTCTGGAAGATGAAGGCGCCGCCCATGGTCGCGAGATTGAACAGCGTCAACCCGCGGCCGACGAATTGCGGGGGGAACAGCGCCCGCCCCTGCGCGGTCAGCACCGGCGCAAAGCCGGTCACGAGACCATAAAGCGCGAACCACACAAGCAGCACGCCTTCGTTCATCTTCCCAGCGAGCGCGAGCCAGATCAGCATCAAGAGCACCATGCCTGAGCCGAGCAGAACCGGCGTGCGATAGTTGCCGAACAGGCGATCCGCCGGTCCCCACACGAACACCGAGATCGTACTCGCGACGGCAAGCACCAGCAGATAGAATCCGCGCGTCGGCAGGTCGTAGCCGTACACATGCGCGAGATAAGGTCCGCCCCACAGCCCGAGAATGGCGATCAGCACCGCGTAATTCGAGACAAACATTGCGAAGATCGGCCAGAACGACGGCGTGCGGGTTACGACGAGCAAACCGCGCAGACTCTCCCGGAAGTTTTCTTTCTTGTGCTCCGGTTTCGGCACGCCCGGCGGATCGTCGCTGACCCACCACAACACGATCAGTCCCGAAAGACCGGCGAGCGCTGCCACGATCACGAAACTTGCCCGCCAGCCGATGGTCCCCGCCGCCAAGGCGAGCGGCGCGGTAGCCGCGAGCAGTCCGAGACCCGACAAACCGAGTTGCGCGCCGACCACGGTCGAAAAATATTTCGGCTGGAACCAGCGCGCGTAAATCGCAAGCGGCGCGACGTAAAAGCTCGAGCAGCCCAGCGCCATCAGCACCCGGCCCAGAATGAGCGTGTTCTGGTCCGGTCCCAGCGCGAACACGATGCAACCCGCGACCGCGATCGCGGTCGACCAGAGCATGGTCATGCGTGGGCCGAACCGGTCGATCAGCATCCCGACCGGGATCTGCGCGACCGCGAAGGCCAGAAAGAAGGAACTCGACAGCAGCGCGAGCCCGGACGCGCTGATTTTGAGCTCGGTGACGAGGTTGGGCGCGATCACGCCGACTGCGCTCCGGAGGAATTGGCTGACAAGCTGTGCCGACGACAAGACGACGACGAGCCAGATGCCACCCCACAGATCGAGCTGTGTTCCCGGCTGCGCCTTGCCGGCACCACCCGCGCCATTGTGCTCATCCTTCAAGCGCCGGCTCTCCCAAGAGTATTTTTTATGGGCATTCGCCCTTATCGGTCCCGGTCCGTGCCATGACGGGACGGTGACTTCAACCGTCCGGCGCGCAGTCAGCCGTTGCTTGAATCACATGCCGCCCGCTAGATTGCGGGCCTCTTTAGGGGAGCGATTTCAATGACGTACCGTACCGTTCTTGCTGCCGTATTCGTCGCGGGCATCACCGCCGTGACCGCGACCGCGTCCTTCGCGCAATGGGCCCAGGCCGAACGCGAAGAATTCGCACGCGATTGCGTGCAGGCTTGCCGTAACAACGACAAGGTCCCCGCCGACCGCAAAGGCCAGTGCGTCGATTACTGCGCCTGCGTAGGCGACGCCGCCGAGCGCACCGAACCGAACTACAAAGTTCTGAACGACGACTTCCTCCAGCAGCGCGACACCGAGCGCGTTCGCGCCGTAAAGAACTCGGTTCCCGCCTGCAATCAGAGGGCGTTCCGCTGAGCTGACCGGACAAACGCAATGGGTGCCGTCGACTTCGCGGCTTTTGTCGATGAACTCGCGAAAGTCGCGGGCGACGCCATCCTGCCGTTTTTCCGCACGGCGCTTTCGATCGAGAACAAGAAACTCAAAGGCGCATTCGATCCCGTCACTGCCGCCGATCGCGCGGCGGAGACGGCGATGCGCGCGCTGATCCGCAAAACCTTTCCCGCACACGGCATCGTCGGTGAGGAATTCGACGACGTGAAAAGCGACGCGCCCTACACGTGGGTGCTCGACCCGATCGACGGCACCAAATCCTTCATCGCCGGCATGCCGGTGTGGGGGACGCTGATCGGCCTCTGCAAGGACGACATGCCGGTCTACGGCATGATGGCCCAGCCCTTCATCGGCGAGCGCTTCACCGGCGACGGCGCAAAGGCGAAATATCGCGGACCCGCGGGCGAACGAAAACTCATGACGCGCGCCTGCGCGTCGCTCGGCGACGCGCTTCTTTTCACGACGAGCCCGCATCTGTTCCAGCCTGACGAACGGACCCGCTTCGACAGCGTCGAGAAGCACGTTCGCCTCTCGCGCTACGGCGGCGATTGCTACGCCTATTGCATGGTCGCCGCCGGATACGCCGATCTCGTGATCGAAGCGGGACTCGATGCTTACGATATTGTGCCGCTAATCCCCATCATCGAAGGCGCGGGCGGCATCGTCACGAACTGGCAGGGCGAGAGTGCCGTAAACGGCGGCCAGATTGTCGCCGCCGGAGACAAGCGCGTGCACACGGCCGCGCTCGAATTTCTGAACAAGTAATTCTACGCCGCCGAACCCGGCACGAAAGCGTCGAACGCCGCCCAAAATTGCGAGCGAATGGAATCGCGCTCCATCAGGATTTCGTGGCGGCTGCCGGGGATCACGATGATCGCGCCGGCGCGAAGCCGGATCGCAAATTTCTCCGCGGCCACGGTCGATACCAGCCGGTCGTCGCCGGCCGCGATGATCAAAATCGGTTGGTGCAACTTCGCGGGATACTCCGGCTGTTCGAACTCGTCGATCTGGCGGAATGACGCCGCGATCCACGACATCGTCGGCGAGCCTAGCCCCAGCATGGGCTCTGCTTCGACGATCGCAGCGATCCGCTCGTAACGCACCGGATCCGATGAAACCGGATTGCCGTAGAACGGACGATTGGTGACCGCGACCGCGCTGCCGCCGGGGATATAGCGGCTACCGAAGCCGATCGCCGCCATGACGCGCGTGAACAATCTAGAGAGATTCCGGTAGCGTTTGATGCGCAGGTCGATCATCGGCGCGCAGAGAACGACGCGGTCGAACCAGCGTCTTTCTTCGTGAAGCGCACGCAGAATATTCGCGGCGCCCATCGAATGTGCGAGTGCGAAATAGGGCGGCGGGCAATCCGGCAACACAATCTCTTTCATGAAGGCATCGAGATCGAGCTGGAATTCCGAAAAATCGCCGACATGACCCTTGCGCGGGTCCGCTAGTTCCCGCGCCGAACCGCCCTGTCCTCGCCAGTCCAGCACCGCTACCGCGAAACCGCGCGCCCGCAATTCGCGGACGACTTCGAAATATTTTTCGATCATCTCGGCGCGGCCGGGAAATAAGCAGACCGTGCCTTTTCGCTTGGTCCCTCCTGCGGGCCAGCGCGCGAAGCGCAAGCCGACGCCGTCGGCGGCTTTGATAAAACCGCTGACCGCTTCTTCCGGGATCGGATTCGATAAGATGGAAGTGAGACTCATGCGGCAAGATGCGTACAATGACGCCCGCACTCCGGCAACGGCGCTATTTCTTTTTCGGTGAAATCTGGCTCAGGCCGACGATCTCGCCAGTGCGGACGTTGAACACCACACGGACTTTCATGCCGTAGGGATCGACGGCCTGAAACACGTAATTCTCGCCGCGCCGCGTCAGCCCGGTGATGTTGCTGAAGCCCTGCGCTTCCAGCCGTTGCACGATGTTGCCACCCGTCGCCGGTTCCTGTGCAACTATTGAAGACGGCTGCACCAGAGGCGTGCCGGTCGAAAGCATCGCGATCACCCGCCGGTCGAGCGCAGGCGGCCGGTCCATGGCCAGAAGCTTTTTCCCGGCGGTCTTGCCCGCGCTCGCGGCGCGGACCGCGGCATCCGAGACGTCAGTTGCGAGGAGCGCGAAGAGCGCTACCGCCGGTATCCGGGCTGCTCGCTTCAGGTTCATTGCTAACGCCTATCGCCCCGCATCTTGATCGCCCAGACCACATGAATATAGCCCGAACGTAACCCGGCACCGTGTTCATGTAGGCGGTGCGGCCGGGGCTTGAACCCCCAAAAACCACGCCCATATGCCTTTTTGTGCAGGCCATCCGGCTGCATCGTCCGTCGGTTTGGCTACGGCAAACCGGATTTGCGGACGCGCAACATTCTGCATGTCGCTTCACAAGGAGGATATGTCATGCGTGGATTCGATCTCACCCCCCTTTACCGCTCCACGGTCGGCTTCGACCGCATGTTTTCGCTGCTCGACGGTTCCTTCGAGAACCAGGGCCAGACGACCTACCCACCCTATAATATCGAGCGCACCGGTGAAGATGCCTATCGTATCACCGTCGCCGTCGCGGGCTTCACCGACAAGGAACTCAATATCGAGGTGAAGGAAAACGCTCTCACCATCCGCGGCGAGAAAACCGTGACCGAGTCGGAAGACAAGCCCGAGCTGCTCTATCAGGGCATCGCGGCCCGCGCCTTCGAGCGCCGCTTCCAGCTTGCGGACCACGTCGAGGTAACCGGCGCCAGTGTCGAGAATGGCTTGCTGCACGTCGATCTCGTGCGCCGCATTCCCGAAGCCAAAAAGCCGCGCCAGATTCCGATCGGCAAGGCCAATGGCGAAGCAAAAGTGATCGACGCGACCGCGAAGGCCGCCTAACGGACATCGGCATAAAAAACGAAAGGGCCTCCGGTTGGAGGCCCTTTTTTGTTTTTTCAGAACGGCGGCTGCACCGGCGGCAGCCCTGTCGGGGTTTGTTTCTTCGGTGCATCGAAGGTCGGCACCGCTCCCGTCGTCTGCTGATCGGGTGAACGCTGCGTATCGGCAGCCGGCATCTTCGGCGCCTGCGCCGATTTCGGCATGTCGTTCTTTTTCTGCGCGTCCGCTTTCGGGTCGTCCTTCTTCTTGATTTCGGCCTTCGGCGCTTCGTCCGGGCGGGTTTGCGGCGAAGGTGTCTTCTGCTTGTCCTTGTCCGTCAGCGATGCGGTCTTGTCGCTCTTGTTGTCTTTCGAATCTTTCTTCTTCGCCGTCTTGGTTTTCGCCGCCGGCGCATGCTTGTTGTCGCCGCGTTGGTCGAACGGAATCACGTTCGGGCCCTGTTGCGGCTGCGCATTCGGACGCGACGGCGGCCAGTCGGCCGGACGCTGGTTCGGCGGCGCATCGCGATAATCGTAGTCCGGTCCGTCGTCGTCGAAATCGCGCTGCGGCCCATAAGGCGGCGGGTTGATCGAAACCACGCGCGGCGGCACGGGACGGCGCAACACGTCGATCACGCGGCCGTTGTAGCCGTCGATGAGCACGCGCACCTGCCGGCCTTCGCGGTCGACCGCGTGCGTGACCCATAGCGGGCCGCGCGGGCGCGGCTCGGCGACGGGCTGAAAGCCTAGCGAACGCACCATCTCCTCGATGTGCTGCGGAGGAATTCTTCCGCCATAGGCGGGCGGCGATGGCGGCCCCCAATATTGCGCGGACGCCGGCGTCACCGCCGCGAGGGCGAGCAACGCGGCCGGCAAAATGGAGGAACGCAAAACTTTTTCTCGAATTGTCACGGCAGCTCTCCCCGTAAAGACGAGCCGCCCCCCACCGGGTGGAAATATCGCAGCCCGATTGCGGCGGTCTTGCGACCGTATCGGGTCAGTGGTTGTGCCCTTTTGGGGCTTCATCGGAGCGATCCTCTTCGACGTTCACCAGCCCGTCGAATTTCGCAAACAAGGCAAGACGTTCCGCGGGCAGAGATTTCTCGGCCACAGCGAGTCTGACCTCGAGCTCCTTGGCCTGCACTTTCGAAAGGCCTGCCGTTACCAGTGTATCGGCTGCCTTCAACTGATCGCCGCTGCACAGGACGATCAACCATCGGTCCTTTCGCTTTCGCAGAAACGCGCGCCCGCCCGTTTGCTGCTGCGACCAGCCAGCTATTGCCGCATCGCCTTGAACCACGACCGGATCGACGATCAACGGCGCATCCGGACGATCAAACGTGGCTTTCATCGCTTTTACGATTTCCTGTTCGTCGGCACCCTGCGCCTGCACGCGTGGCGCGAAGATGACGCAGCTTCCGACGATGAGCATCGAAGCCGTTAAGAGCAGCACATAGAACCATTTGAATGCGCGCATCATCCGAACACTCCGGAAATGGAAATTGGCCCGGGCGCGAACGCCCGGGCCATATCGGGTCAGTAGGCGACGCGCAGCCCGCCATAGATCGCGCGGCCCGTGCCCGGATTGAACAAATTGGTCGGACCCACGCCATAAACATTCGCGACGCTGACCGCCGAGATGTAGTTCGTATCGGTAAGATTGCGCGCATCGAGGTAGAAAGTCGCGTTCGGGCTCGCTTCGTAAATCGCTCGGAAGTTCAAAAGCGTATAGGCCGCGGTCTTCGCCGTGTTCGCGTTATCGACGAAATAGGCCGATGGCACGATCTCGACATTTGGCCCGAACGAAAATCCCTTCGGGTGCTTGTAGAGAAGCTCGCTGCGAATGAAATGCCGCGGTGCGCCGGGCAACTGGTTGTCGCCAAACACCGGATGATTATCGAAGCGGAAGTCGCTGAAGGTGTAGGACGTATTCAGCCACAGCCGGTCGGGATCGAGTCCCGGCGAAAACATCGACTGCAGAAACGAAAAACCGAATCCCGCCTCAAGACCTTGATGCACGGTTTTCGGCACGTTGCCGATTTCGCAGATGCCGCCGCCCGAACTCAGACACTGCAACTCGTCCTTGATGTCCGCGCGGTAGACCGCGATGTCCCACGTATAATTCGGCCGCTTGGCGCGTGTGCCGATCTCTAAGGTGGTCGCGCGTTGCGGCCTGATCTGCGTGAAGTCACCGGAAAGCACGCCGCCCTCGCCGAAGCTCGGCGCTTCCGCGCTCCGCGACAGATTGGTGAATACCTGCCAGGTCGGATCGACCTGCCAAAGCAGTCCGGCCTTCGGACTCCACAAATCATGCTCGGCGCGGCCGGGCACCGGAGCGCCGGAAATTACAGTGCGGTCGCGAATGGCAAGCAGAAATTGCGTGCCTGTCACCAGCGCCACCGACGGCAGAAAGTAATACGAGTTCTCGACATAGGCCGAATAGTTCTCGGACTTGTCCCAGGTGCGATTGAAAAGCACGCCCTTGGTGGCATTTCCGATGTTCGCGAAAATCTGCGAGTCGGTCTGCCCGTTGTGGATATTGAAGCCGGCGACCAGCCGGTTGCGGTTGCCGGCAATCACACTTTCATTTACCGCGCGAACAAAGCCGCCGTAATCCTGCGTCGCCTGATCGATCCAGACCGAAATCGGATGCTTGAGATGCCGGTCCGTACCGAACAGGCCGAGTTCGACCGTGGTGTCGTCGAAGCGCAGCGTGGTTTTGTTCGCGATCCGAAGCGAATCGATATTGCGTTGCCAGTCGCCCGTGATGTTCGCTGCATTCGCAGTGCGTGGCGAAGTGAGCGCCACGCTACGCTCGACCTCGCCCGGAATACGCTGCCGGATCGTGTTCGAGTTGATGTAGAAGCGCGTCTCGGCGTTCTCCGAGAAGCGGTAGCCAAGGTTGGCGTTTGCGCGCGTCGACTCGCCGTCGCTATGGGCGCGGTAGCCGTCCTGTGACTGGAACGAACCGCTGATGAAGTAATCCGCCGGGCCGAACACCGCGGCGGTACTCGTCTGGAAACGATAGAAGCCGAAGCTGCCGATATCGGTCGAGACCCCGAAGCGCGGCGCATCATAGCCAGACGGCGTGACAAAATTGATCGCGCCGCCAAGCGAGTTCGCGCCGAAACGTAATGCATTCGCACCCTTATAGACCTCGACGAAACGATAGGCGGAGGGATCGATCTCCTGAAAATCGCCGTAGCCGTCGGCGGTGTTCATGGGAATTCCATCCATGAACAGTTGCGTCGAGCGAAGGTGGAAATTGCGCGACAGCCCCGCACCGCGAATTTGCAGCCGCGAATCCTCGCCCCACTTGGGTTGCACGATCACGCCGGGGACGTAATCAAGAATATCTTTCAGCGTCTGCGCGTGCTGATTCTTGAACTGCGTATCCGGCACCACGTTAACTGCTCCCGCGGTGTTCTGGATTTCGCGCTCGGCCTGCACGGCAGTCGGCACCGTCAAAGACTGCGGTACGGCTGGCACCTGAAGTTGCGGCGCCCGTTGCGGCTGACGCTGCTGATTGGCCCGCTGCGCTTCGATGACTGTCGTCGGTAACTGCTCCTGTTGTTGTGCTTGAAGCGGCGAACACGAAAGAGCGAACGCACAAAATGCGCCAAGACGAATGAAATTTTTCATGACGCGTTACTGCTTTGGCGTGACGTTGAGGGCGGCAGCCGGGTTTTCAAGGTCATCGAGCTCTTGACTCGGCGAAGGAATTTCGTTCCACGCGCGAACCTTCTCGCCGCAAACCTGCTCGACCGGGAAATAGAGTGCACCCGGCTCTTTCGGCAGTTTTATCGAGAGTGTGAATTCATCGAACTGATCGTCCGGCAAGTTCCCACCGGAGAAGATCACCTTCGCAACACGATGCGTGATTTTTGCCCCGTGAAAGCCCTGAACTTCTTTGTCGAGCTTTACGCGAACAACTTCGATCTTCCATCCTGCTTTCGACTGCGGCTTGGCCTGAATGATATTTTCAGGAAGCCAGATTGAAATTGCAGTAGTTGCTGCACCGTCGCAGCCGTGCGGCACGGTGAAGATTGCGCGGAAATATGAGTCTGCCGGCGCCGATTTTTGCGTGAGCGTAGGATGGGACGAAGCAGCGACGGTGCCGGCGATTACGCCGAGCGCCGCGCAAGCGAGTGCGCGAAACGAAAACATGGGAAGCCCCGAATTTTTTTGAGTTCAACTGCGGATAAGCCGGCAAAGCCGGGAATCACGCAGCGATCGGGGGAGCCCGTTGCCGCTGGAAGAAGAAAAGATCGGAGTGCGCGGTCCGATCAGCGGACACGTTCCAGTCGATATGACGGATCGTGAAATCGGCTACAGCGATTTCGGGAAGTTCCGGCGCGACCGCGGTCGCCGCATTGGCGCAGGCCGCACAGCCGAACGCCTTGCTCGCCTTTTTGTCGGCTTTGCCTTGCGGCAGTTCTCCGGCAGGTACGCTCTGGCCGAAACAGATTTCGAAGAAGGACCAGTTCTGCCCGGTGGCGTGGGCGGTGAATTGCGCTCCCGCGAAAGCGCCGAGGACAAGCTGGAGCACGAGCACATAGGAAGCGAGCCAGCCAAAAGGCCGCCGCCAACTACGCAGTATGTAGCTCCCCGGTCGCTTCACGTTCGCCCCACAATCTCAACCCTAGCCGGAACGCCGGCTGGTCCACCATGCGACCTCTTTCCCGCAATACCATTGCGTAGAACACCCTCACGCCATACCTTTTCTTTCGTAAGGAGCGAAAAGCCCGCAAGAAAAGCGTACTGCTCGCTTGTAGGGCAGGAAAAAATCTGTCAGGGTATTAGACAGTAATGCTGTCCTAGTTTTACTGGACCGCTAGGCCGACCGGCAGGCCGAAAACATAAGCCGGAAGCGTCAGGAAAAAGCCGGTTCTCCGGCCCGGCGCAGACTTTGCACGGCGGGCTAGCCGAGGCGTCTAGACTTGGCAGTCCGCGCGATCAAAACAAAATCGCGGGACCGGCTACGAGCCACGGAGGGTGGCGCGGGGTTCGGGTTGCGGCGGAAAAACGAAGGCTAAAGGGGCAAGGCGATGAAGACAGATCGGTATGGCAGAACGGGATCGGCGCGCGGCGTGAAGGCGCCCGCTACGAAACCGTCGCGTGCTGACTGGAGCACGCCTGCTCCCCAAGGCCTGTTCGATCCGAAGGACGAGAAGGACTCCTGCGGCGTCGGCTTTATCGCCGACATCAAGGGCCGCAAGTCCCATCAGATCGTCGAGGACGCACTGACGATTCTTTTGAACCTCGAGCATCGCGGCGCGGTCGGGGCGGATCCGCGCGCGGGCGATGGCGCCGGCATTCTCGTGCAAATCCCGCACAAGTTCTTCGCGAAGAAGACGAAGCAGCTCGGATTCGAGCTTCCCGCGCCCGGCGAATACGCGATCGGCTACCTGTTCCTGCCGCGCGAGCCGCAGTGGCGTCAGGTCATCATCGACGTTTATGCCGAAGCGATTGCCGAAGAAGGTATGAAACTGCTCGGCTGGCGCGACGTGCCGACTGACAACTCGACGCTCGGCGAGTCGGTGAAGCCGACCGAGCCGGTGCACGTGCAGGTCTTCATCGGCCGCGGCAAAAATGTCGCCGACGAAACCGAATTCGAGCGCAAGCTTTATCTTCTGCGCAAGATCATCTCGAACAAGATCTACAACAAGCGCGAGCGGCGTCTTGCCGACTATTACGCGGTTTCGATCTCCTGCCGCACGGTCGTCTACAAGGGCATGTTCCTCGCCGATCAGCTCGGCACATATTATCCCGACCTGCATGACGCGGATTTCGAGAGTGCGCTTGCGCTCGTCCACCAGCGTTTCTCGACCAACACTTTCCCGACCTGGTCGCTCGCGCATCCCTACCGGATGGTCGCGCACAACGGCGAAATCAACACGCTGCGCGGCAACGTGAACTGGATGGCCGCGCGTCAGGCTTCCGTCTCCTCGCCGCTATTCGGCGATGACATTTCGAAACTCTGGCCGATTTCCTATGAAGGCCAGTCCGACACCGCCTGTTTCGACAACGCGCTCGAATTTCTGACGCAGGGCGGTTACTCGCTTTCCCACGCGATGATGATGCTCATTCCGGAAGCCTGGGCCGGCAATCCGATGATGGATGAGAAGCGCCGCGCGTTTTACGAATATCACGCAGCCCTCATGGAGCCGTGGGACGGCCCCGCCGCGGTCGCCTTCACCGACGGCCGCCGGATTGGTGCCACGCTCGACCGCAACGGACTGCGCCCCGCACGCTACTTCATCACCAAGGACGACCGTATCGTCATGGCGTCCGAAATGGGTGTGCTCACCGTTCCGGAAGACCAGATTGTCCGGAAGTGGCGCCTGCAGCCGGGCAAGATGTTGCTGGTCGATCTTGAGAAGGGCCGGCTCATTCCCGACGAGGAATTGAAGAAGGAAATTTCGGCAAGCCACCCTTATCAGGAGTGGCTCGACAAGACGCAGCTCGTTGTTGAGAAGCTGCCGGCACCGAAGAACGCCGTGCCGCGCTCGAACCTTTCGCTGCTCGATCGCCAGCAGGCCTTCGGTTACTCCGAAGAAGACCTGAAGATGCTGATGACGCCGATGGCCGCGAACGGCGAAGAAGCGATCGGCTCGATGGGCAACGACACCCCGATCTCTGCGCTCTCGGAGAAGCCGAAGGCGCTCTATACCTATTTCAAGCAGAACTTCGCACAAGTCACGAACCCGCCGATCGACCCGATCCGCGAGGAAATCGTGATGAGCCTGGTGTCGTTCATCGGCCCGCGCCCGAACATCCTCGACATGGAAGGCGCCTCGAAGAACAAGCGTCTTGAGGCGCACCAGCCGATCCTGACCAATGAAGACCTCGAGAAGATTCGCGAGATCAACGAAGGCGTCGATTCGCATTTCAACTCGAAAACGCTCGATGTGACTTACCCGGCGGAGCAAGGCGCGAACGGATTAGAGCCCGCGCTCGACCGGCTCTGCGACCGCGCCGAAAACGCGGTGAAGTCCGGCTGCAACATCATCATCCTCTCCGATCGCAACGTTTCGGCGGAGCGCATTCCGCTGCCGATGCTGCTCGCCTGCGCAGCCGTCCACCATCACCTGATCCGCAAGGGCCTGCGCACCTCGGTCGGCCTCGTCGTCGAATCTGGCGAGCCGCGCGAAGTGCATCACTTCGCTTGTCTTGCGGGTTACGGCGCCGAAGCGATCAACCCCTATCTCGCATTCGAAACGTTGATCGCGATGCGCGACGACATTCCGGGCAAGCCGGACGAAAAGGAAATCGTCAAGCGCTACATCAAGGCAATCGGCAAGGGTTTGATGAAAGTGATGTCGAAGATGGGCATCTCCACCTATCAATCCTATTGCGGCGCGCAGATTTTCGATGCGGTTGGCCTCAAGCAGGAATTCGTTGCGAAATACTTCACCGGCACCGCGACCAAGATCGAAGGTGCCGGCACCGAGGACATCGCGCGCGAAACCGCACGGCGTCACGCGGAAGCTTTCGGCGACGCGCAAATCCTGCGCGAGATGCTCGACGTGGGCGGCGAGTATGCGGTGCGCACGCGCGGCGAGGCGCATGCCTGGACCGCCCCGACGGTTGCACTCTTGCAGCACGCGGTGCGCGGCAATTCGCAGGACCAATACCGCGAATACGCGCGCATCCTGAACGAGCAGTCCGAAAAGCTCTTAACAATCCGCGGCCTTTTCCGCATCAAGGACGCGAAGGAAGACGGCCGCGCGCCGGTCGAACTTTCCGAAGTCGAACCCGCGAAGGAAATCGTCAAGCGCTTTGCCACCGGCGCGATGAGCTTCGGCTCGATCTCGCGCGAAGCGCATACCACGCTTGCGATCGCGATGAACCGCATCGGCGGCAAGTCGAACACCGGCGAAGGCGGCGAGGAAGCTGACCGCTTCAAGCCGATGCCGAACGGCGATTCGATGCGCTCCGCGATCAAGCAGGTCGCCTCCGGCCGCTTCGGCGTCACGACCGAGTATTTGGTCAACTCGGACATGATGCAGATCAAGATGGCGCAGGGCGCAAAGCCCGGCGAAGGCGGCCAGCTGCCCGGCCACAAGGTCGATGACGTGATCGCCAAGGTCCGCCATTCAACGCCGGGCGTCGGCCTGATCTCGCCGCCGCCGCATCACGACATCTATTCGATCGAGGATCTGGCACAGCTCATCTACGACCTGAAGAACGTGAACCCCACGGGCGATGTATCCGTGAAGCTCGTTTCCGAAGTCGGCGTCGGCACCGTTGCCGCCGGCGTCTCCAAGGCGCGCGCGGACCACGTCACGATCTCGGGCTACGAAGGCGGCACCGGCGCCTCCCCGCTGACCTCGCTGAAGCACGCAGGCAGCCCTTGGGAAATCGGCCTTGCCGAAACCCACCAGACGCTCGTGCATAACCGCCTGCGCGGCCGCATCGCCGTGCAGGTGGACGGCGGCTTCCGCACCGGACGCGACGTCGTGGTCGGCGCGCTCCTCGGCGCGGACGAGTTCGGCTTCGCCACCGCGCCGCTGATCGCGGCGGGCTGCATCATGATGCGCAAGTGTCACCTGAACACTTGCCCGGTCGGCGTCGCGACGCAGGACCCGGTCTTGCGCAAGCGCTTCAAGGGCGCACCCGAGCACGTCATCAATTACTTCTTCTTCGTCGCCGAGGAAGTCCGCGCGATCATGGCGTCCCTCGGCTACAAGACCTTCAACGAGATGGTCGGCCAGATGCAGATGCTCGACCGAACCAAGGTGATCGCGCACGCAAAGGCGAACGGTCTCGATTTCTCTAAGCTGTTCTCGAAGCCCAATGCGCCGAAGGGCGTCGCAATCTTTCACGCCGAGCGCCAGAACCATCACCTCGAGAACGTGCTCGACCGCAAGTTGATCGTCGAAGCCAAGGCCGCGCTCGACCGCGGCGCGCCGGTACGTATCCAGATGCCGATCAAGAGCGTTGACCGCTCCGCGGGCGCGATGCTCTCCGGCGAAGTTGCGAAGCGCTACGGCCATGCCGGCCTGCCCGCCGACACCGTTCACGTGCGGCTGAAGGGTACCGCTGGTCAGGCTTTCGGAGCATGGCTCGCGCGCGGCGTCACCTTCGATCTCGAAGGCGAAGCCAACGACTATGTCGGCAAGGGTCTCTCCGGCGGCAAGATTATCGTGCGCCCTGCCGAGGACGGCGCATTTGTTCCGGAAGAGTCGATCATCGTCGGCAACACCGTGCTTTACGGCGCGATCGAAGGCGAATGCTACTTCCGTGGCGTTGCCGGCGAGCGCTTCGCGGTCCGCAACTCTGGCGCCATCGCAGTCGTCGAAGGCACCGGCGATCACGGCTGCGAATACATGACCGGCGGCATCGTGGTCGTGCTCGGTCCCACCGGCCGTAACTTTGCGGCCGGTATGTCGGGCGGCATCGCCTATGTGCTCGACGAGGACGGCACGTTCGAGTCTCGCTGCAACATGGCGATGGTCGGCCTCGAGAAGGTCGTCGAATCCGGCGATCCGGAAGCGATGCAACGTATTCTCGTGAAAGAACATCTCGGCAGCTACGACGCCGAGCGTCTCAAGCACCTAATCGAAAACCACGCGAAGTATGCGGGCTCCAAGCGGGCCGCCGCGATTCTCGCGGACTGGAACAACTATGTCGGCAAGTTCCGCAAGGTCATGCCGCATGAATTCCGCCGCGCGCTTGGCGAAATGCAGAAAATCGCGCAAGAACAGCCGCGTCTCGCCGCGGGGGCTTAAGTACAATGGGTAAGATCACAGGCTTCCTCGAAATCGAGCGCGAGGACCGGCCCTATCGGCCGGTTGCCGAACGCATCAAGCACTATCGCGAGTTCGTCGAACCGCTCTCCGAGAAAGAGACGCGCGATCAGGCGGCGCGCTGCATGGATTGCGGCATTCCCTATTGTCACAACGGCTGCCCCGTGAACAACCAGATCCCCGACTGGAACGATCTGGTCTATCGCGGCGACTGGGAAGAAGCCGCGCGCAACCTGCATTCCACGAACAACTTTCCGGAAGTAACGGGCCGTGTCTGCCCTGCGCCGTGCGAGGCGTCCTGCACGCTCAACCTCGAAGACATGCCGGTCAACATCAAGACCATCGAGGCCGCGATCGCCGACCGCGCTTACGAAGAAGGCTGGCTCAAGCCGCAGCTTCCGACACACAAGACCGGAAAGAAGATCGCCGTAATCGGCTCGGGCCCGGCGGGCCTCGCCTGCGCGCAGCAACTCGCGCGCGCCGGTCATGACGTGCATGTGTTCGAGAAGAACCAGAAGGCCGGCGGCCTGCTGCGCTACGGCATTCCCGACTTCAAGATGGAAAAGCATTACATCGACCGCCGTGTCGAACAGATGCAGGCCGAAGGCGTCACCTTCCATTACGGCAAGCACATCGGCGTCGATACGCCGATCGCCGACATCGAGAAGTCGCATGACGCGGTCGTGCTCGCGGGCGGCGCCGAGAAGGGGCGCGACCTGCCGATCCCGGGCCGCGAACTCGACGGCATCCACTTCGCGATGGAGTTTCTGCCGCAGCAGAACCGCCGCGTCGGCGGCGAGTCGCTGAACGGCGCAAAGGATATTCTTGCCGGCGGCAAGCATGTCATCGTGATCGGCGGCGGCGATACCGGCTCCGACTGCATCGGCACTTCGATCCGTCAGGGTGCGAAGTCCGTAACGCAACTCGAAATTTTGCCGATGCCGCCGGAGAAGGAAAACAAGCTGATGGTGTGGCCGGACTGGCCGCTGAAGCTGCGCACCTCCTCATCGCAGGAGGAAGGCGCCGAGCGCGAATTCTCGGTGATGACGCAAACCTTCATCGGCGAAGGCGGCAAGGTGAAGAAGCTCCGCTGCGTGCGCGTGGACGGCAATATGAAGCCGATCGCGGGCAGCGAATTCGACCTCGATGCCGATCTCGTGCTGCTCGCCATGGGCTTCGTCCATCCGGTGCACGAAGGCATGGTCAAGGATCTCGGCGTCGAGCTCGATCAGCGCGGCAACGTCAAGGCAAATGTCGTCGACTACAAGTCGTCGAAGCAAAAGATTTTCGCTTGCGGCGACCTGCGCCGCGGCCAGTCGCTTGTCGTCTGGGCGATCCGCGAAGGCCGCCAGGCCGCGCATTCGGTCGACAAATTCCTGATGGGCGAGACGATCCTGCCGCGCTAATTCTGCGGCGCGTCTTTCTTCTCGAAGCTCGCGGGCCTCGGCCAGCGGAAATCGTCCGCGCGGCCGTTCACCGGCGGCGGCGGCAGGCCATCGACCAGCACTTTCTTCGTGCTCTCGTCGATAAAGGCGGGCGCCGCCGCGGTTCTCGTCTCACCTTCGAGAATACGCGTCTGCCCGAGCGGCACGTTCAGCGGAATCACCGGACCCGCGATCGGCTTCACGCCCGAGGTCGATGGATTGAGATCGACGCCGTAAGGCAAATACGGGCTGCGCACACGCGAGTCGAACAATCGGATCAGGTCACGCTCGACATAATGCGCGAACTTGCGCGCGCCCGCGCGCGTAAAATGGATGCCGTCGGAGACGCGAAGCCGCCGCGTCTGGCCGTCCATCGCAGCACCCGACGAAACGAACTGGCCCTGCTCGTCGACAAAACCTTCCCACACGTCGATGTAGCGCATGCCCGCGCGCGCCGCGCGCTCGCGCAGGATGTCGTTGATATACTCCATGTCGGAGGAAAGTTTCTGGTTCGCGGTCGGCGGCAGGCCGGTGACGTAAACCGGCGTGCCCTTCTCTTTCAGCTTGGCGAGAAATTCGTCGACCCGCTTTGCATAGATGTCGCGCCAGCGCTCGCTGCGAATTTCGTGCGATCCGGTTTCGTCTTTGAGCACCTGCCGGTCGTTGAGACCGAGCATCACAACGAAGGCGGTCGCGCGCTCGTTCGCGACGATGTTCGCCGCCTCTTTCTGCCAGTTGTAGAAGTCCTCGCGCACCAGACCGGAGGAAGAGCGCGTCTTCTTGATGATCGCGATTTCCGGCCGCTCGGAAAAAAAGGTTTCCGCCAATCCCTGCGCAAGCTGGTCGGCAAGCGTGTCGCCGATCACGACGACATATTCTTCCGGCTTCTGCTGGCGCTTCGTATCGGCGTCGGCGCTGTTCGCCGAGCTATAGACCGTGCCGAGCGTCGGATCTTCCCGCTCCTTCGGTTCCCTGTCCTCGGGCTTTTCAGCTTCAGGCTGATAGCGCGGCCCGAACAGGCGCTCGAAAATCGTGAAGGGACTTTGCGCGACAGCCTGCCGCGACGGCGCGAACGACGCGGCGGCGACCACGGCGGCGAAAAACAGCAATACGGACAGGCGCCTCATGCGGCGGAGTAAGTCCGCATTTTCCGGCCATTGCAAGGCGCGCGGAAAACGGGCCTTTAGCGGCCCTGCCGCATCCGCTCCAGCACCGCGACCGTCGCGAAAGCGTCGGGAGTGATTCCGCTGCGCTGCTGATAGGCGAGCAGCGCGGCCTTGGTCTCATCGTCGAATTTGCCGTCATCCTCGCCGTTATAGAATCCGAGCGCGGAGAGCCGCTGTTGCAACTCGACACGCTCGGCGCGAGAGAGCACCTGCTCGCCGCGCGGCCAGTCCGCCTCGAACGGTCCGCCGCCGCGGATGCGATCCGCGAGATGCCCGATCGCCAACGCGTAAGCGTCGGCCGGATTGTAGCGCAGGATTACTTCGAAATTCCGCGTCATAAGGAATGCGGGTCCGCGCGCACCGGCGGGTGCCAGAATATAACCCTGCACCTGCGGCAACGCCTGGCCGCGTACGCGCCGCACCCCGAGCGATGCCCATTCATGGGCTGACTTCTTGATCGTCTTGTTCGCGAGTTTGTAGTTGAAGTTGCGCGGAAGCGTCACTTCATAACCCCAGCTGATGCCGCGCTGCCAGCCGTTCTTCGAAAGGTTGTTCGCGGTCGATGCGAGCGCGTCGGCAACCGTATCGACGAGATCTTTCCTGCCGTCACCGTTGAAATCGACCGCAAGCCGCTTGAAGGTCGTCGGCATGAACTGCGTCTGGCCGAAAGCACCGGCCCAGGAACCCTTGAGGCGCGCACGCGAAATATCGCCATGCGCGACGATTTCCATCGCCGCCAGAAACTCGGCGCGGAAATATTCCTGTCTGCGGCCGATGCAGGCGAGCGTCGCGGTCGACCGGATTACGTCGCGGTCGCCCGCCGATTTGCCGAAATTGGATTCGATCCCCCAGATCGCAGCGACAACATAGGGGTCGACGCCATAGGTCTGCTCGATCCGCTGAAAGGTCGCGCGATGCACACCGAACATCTCGCGGCCTTGATTGATGCGCCGCTCCGCGACGAGCTGATCGACATAGTCCCAGACCGCCTTGGTGAACTCGGGCTGACGATCCATCGATTCGAGAATCTTCATATCCGGCTCGAGATCGCGCGTCTCGCGCACATAGATCGCGTGCGAAATGCCGCGCGCCTGCGCCTGCTGCGCGAGCGAGCCGATGCATTGCCTGAAATCGGCGGCCGCCGACGAAATCGCCTGTGGCGACATCTGTGGGTGTGTCGGATGATTGGCCTGTTTGCCGGGAAGATTCGGCGCGCGGATTGGCGACGCCGTCTGCGTCGTCGCCGGATCGCTCGCGCAGGCGCCGAGCGCCAGACAGATCGCGCCAAGCGCGGTAGCGCGCGTTAGAAACTCAACTCCACTCATCTCGTCCCCGCAAATACGCAACACAAAAACTTCGCGAGAACGGCGGCGGACTTATCGCTGCATACGGATTCCGATAAGCCCGATATTCGCCGTGTAGTCCTGACCCGCCACGTTCGAGAACAGACGCTCGTTGCGGTACTCACCCTTGAGCGCGAGCGAGCGGTTCAGCGAATACGTCAATGCAGCCGAAGTTCGTAAATAATCGTTAACCAGAGAGGTTCCCTCGTATTCCTCGCTGAGCCACCCAACGCTCACCGAGCCGATCAGCCAGCGACGGAAGGCGTGGTCCATGGTGAGCTTCGCCTCGCGCCGGAGTACGCCCGCCGCACCCGGCACCGAGGTTTCGTCGATGCCCGACGCCGCATTGAGCTTGAAGGTCGTAAGCCCGGTCGCAAGCCAAGTCAGTTGGGCATCAAAAATCAGCCCGGATACATCCCGCAGCGTCGGGTCGGCATAGCTGCGCTGCGCGTAGCCCGCCGAAATTTCGCCGAACAGCCATTCCTTGCGGCCGAAGGTAAGGCCGCCCCGCAGTGTATAACCGTCGGAGTCGCGCATGACGCCGCTGAAATCGACCGGGAGGTCGCGCTCGCGCCGATCGACGCCGACTTCGACGAAGGGCTTCACGTCCGGCGACCATTCATAGGCGCCGCGCAGCCGCGCGGAATAAGCGTTGTAGTCGCGGTCGGCGAGACTCGTGATCGAACCGTTGGTCAGCTCGGCGTTTTCGTAGACATTGCGCTCGATGCCGGCGCCGACAGTAACCTCGAAACGGTTGAAGTTCTGCACCAGCGCCGCGGTCTGGCCGAAGGTGTAAACGTTCGGCTGCCGCCGCACGGAAGCGATCGCATCGGGGCTCCCGGGATTTTCCGTGGTCAGGCTGAACTTGCTTTCGAGCTCTACCTTCGTGCGCGACGCCACATCGAGCCGCGTTTTCACGAGTGCCTGCACATCCGGGCGATCGACGCCGTTCACGTTGTCATAAGCCGTATAGGCGCCGCGCAGATCGAAGGTCATCTCGTGGCGTTGCCACTCGGATTTTCCCTGCAACTGGCCCTGTACGGTTTCAAACCACGAGCCCTTGCCGTTCGCGACCTTCTCCGCGTTGGAATCGTAACCGGCCTGCAACTCGATGCTCGGCCGCAGGATAAACGCCCCGGCATGAAAGCCGGGCGCGCCGAACGGCTCGTCATCCTGCGGCGGACGGCGGCGGCGCAGCGGCGAGATCGTGCCGGTGATTTCGGGCGACGCCGTTGTCTGCTGTGCGCGCAAGAGCGACGGATTGCGCGCAATCAGGTTCGGCTCCGCTGGCGGCGCAGGCGGCGTCTGGATGCTTTTCTTCTGCGCCTGCGTCTTTTTCGGCGGCGCCTTTTTCTTTTGTGAAACGTAGCCGGTCTGGCCCGCGCCGTTCGGCGGCACGGCTCCGGTCACGCGCGGCGAATCGAGCAGGCGATCTGCAATCGAGGGAATATTCTCGGCGCTGGTTTGCGCCTGCGCGGCGCTGACGAACACAAGCGCGCAGAAGCCGGCAGACAAAGCCCGCCAGCATCCAAAAACCGGCTTGAGTGACGCGAAACGACCCGGCAAAGACGAGGCCCTGGAATGGCTTGGATGGTTAACGAAGGTAAAACGGGCATGGTTAATGCTTCGTTCTAGGTGCCCGCCGATTGGCCTCCCGCCCGCCGCCCGTGCTAGGGAATCGGCCCGTTTCGGCCCGAAAGCGGCCCAAGGAGCGGTCCAAGGTTCCGATGCAGAAGCCCGAGAAAAGCCCCGCGACCACGGCCTCCTCGCCGCATATCGCGGTCGCGTTGCGCACCCTGACCACCGAGGCAAACGGCCTTGGCGCGCTCTCCGCCGCCTTCTCCGGAGACCTCGGCCATAGCTTCTCGGCAGCCGTCGAAAAAATCCGCACCGTCTCCGGCCAGCACGGCGGACAGGGCCGCGTGATTGTGACCGGCATGGGCAAGAGCGGCCATATCGGCCGCAAGATCGCGTCCACCTTGTCCTCGACCGGCACGCCCGCTTATTTCGTGCATCCCGGCGAAGCGAGCCACGGCGACCTCGGCGTCATCTCCGACAAAAGCGACATCATTCTCGCGCTGTCATGGTCCGGTGAAACCGCGGAGCTTCGCGATCTCATCGACTATGCGAAACGCTTTCGCGTACCGCTGATCGCGATCACCTCGCAGCCCGCTTCCGCGCTCGCGCAGGCCGCCGATATCGCGCTCATTCTTCCGGCAGCACCCGAAGCCTGCCCGAACGGCCTTGCACCGACGACCTCGACCTTGATGCAGCTCGCGCTTGGCGACGCACTCGCGGTGGCACTTCTTGAAAGCCGCGGCTTCACCGCGCTCGATTTCAAGGCTCTGCATCCGGGCGGCAAACTCGGCGCAAGCCTCACCTTCATCCGCGACGTAATGCACGAGGGAGAGAAACTTCCGCTCGTGCGTCTTGGCACCCCGATGTCGAGCGCGATCGTGGAAATGTCGGCCAAAGGCTTCGGCTGCGTCGGCGTATTGAACGAAACCGGCGATCTTGCGGGCATCGTCACCGACGGCGACCTTCGCCGTCATATGCGGCCCGACCTCCTGACCTCGAAGGTCGAGGACGTCATGACGAAAAACCCGAAGTCCGCGAAGCCGGATCAACTCGCGCTCGAAGTGCTGGAGACGCTGAACGCCTCCAACATCACCGCGTTGTTCGTGGTTGAAAATAAAAAGCCGCGCGGCCTCGTGCATCTGCACGATCTGTTGCGGATCGGCGTCGCTTAACAGTTAAGACGCGGGCGAGACGATCAGCGTCGCGCCGTCGGTACGGTCCACTTTCACTTTCGTTCCCGCCGGACAATCCGGGCCGGTTACGCGCCAGGTGGAATCGTCCACCCGCACGCGGCCCGCGCCGTGCACGATCGGCTCGTCGAGCGTGAACACGCGGCCGATCAGCGCATCGTGCCTCCGGTTGAGAAACGGCTTGTCGGAATCGACCTGCCCGCCCGGCTGAAATTTCCGGCCAAGCAATACCGAAATCACTGACAGGATCGCAAACACGACGACCTGCACCTGCCAGCCGATCGGAATGATGAAGCTGATGACGCCGGTCGCGATTGCGGCAAGCCCGAGCCAGAGCATGAAGATACCGGGCGTCATCACCTCGAGCACGAGCAGAATGCCGCCGAGGATGAACCAGTTCCAGACGCCGAGTTGCGTGAAAATATTCATCGCGGGAGATCCCTATGCGCCGGAGCGGCGCGGGCCGGTCGGCGAATTGCCCGCACCCGGGCGATCGTCGCCGAACACAGATTTCGAAAGCTCCGCAATGCCGCCGAGCGAGCCGAGGATCGCGGTCGCCTCATAAGGCAACATGAAGACTTTCTGGTTCGGCGACATCGCGAACTGCTCCATCGCTTTCACGTATTTTTCGGCGATGTAATAGTTCAGCGCTGAGGCTTGTCCGCCCGCGACCGCTTGCGAAAGCACGGTGGTAGCTTTCGCATCTGCCTCGGCAAGGCGCTCGCGTGCCTCGGCGTCGCGAAACGCGGCCTCGCGGCGGCCTTCGGCCTCGAGAATGCGCGCCTGCTTCTCGCCTTCGGCGCGAAGAATTTCCGACTGCCGCTGGCCTTCGGCCTCGAGCACCACCGCGCGCTTGTCGCGTTCGGCTTTCATCTGCCGGCCCATCGCCGCAACCAGATCCGCCGGCGGCACGATGTCCTTGATTTCGACGCGGGTGATCTTGATGCCCCACACCGCCGAGGCGGCGTCCACCACCTTGAGCAGCCGGTCGTTGATCTCGTCGCGGTGCGAAAGCAGCATGTCGAGATCCATCGAACCCATGACCGTACGGATATTGGTCATGATGAGGTTCAGAATCGCGAGATTGAGATTGGTGATTTCATAGCTCGCGCGCGCGGCGTCGAACACCTGGAAGAAGGCGACGCCGTCGACCGCAACGGTCGCGTTGTCCTTGGTGATGACATCCTGCGTCGGGATGTCGATCACCTGCTCCATCATGTTCACCTTCGCGCCGATGCGGTCGATGAAGGGGACGATGAAGTTGAGGCCCGAGGTCAGCGTATTCGTATATTTGCGGAAGCGCTCGACCGTGAAGTGATAGCCCTGCGGCACCGTCTTTACGCCGGCAAAAACGGTGGCGATCGCCAGGATCAGAATGACCACGACGAAAATGCTGAAGCCGTCCATGAAGCGCCTCCCCGCGCGAATATCCGGAGCTTTCGAATTAACATGGCGCGGCCCCGCCGCGCCCGCAAGTATCGCCGATTCTCACGATTTCGTCAGAGCTTTGCCGCCGTCGTGGAAGGGTTCGATTTTGGCCGCGCGGCGATATAGAAGAGCGGCACCGCCTATTCGGGGACAGAACGGTAACAGCCGGTCATGCTTTCACGCCGCGCATTTCTCACAAGCCTTTCGGCACTCTTCGGCTCGCTCGCGTCATGGCGCCCGGGCTGGGCGCAGCCGGTGGCATCGACCAGGATCACATTCGTTCTGTTCAACGATTTCTACATCATGAACGAACAAATGCTGCCAGACGGCAAAACGCGCGGCGGCTTTGCGCGGCTCGCGAGCGTTGTGAAGAACGAACGCGCGAAGAACCGCAACGTGATCGTGGCGCATGGCGGCGACACCCTCTCGCCGTCGCTGATGTCGGGCTTCGACCGCGGCAAGCACATCGTGACGCTGACGAACTTGATCGCGCCGGATATTTTCGTCGCGGGCAATCACGAATTCGATTTCGGCCGTGATGTGTTTCTAGAGCGCATGGGCGAGGCAAAGTTTCCGCTCTATGGCGCGAACCTGCGGCTCGCGAATGGCGAGCCAATACCGGGCCACAAGGACAATGCGATCTTCGATTTCGACGGCGTGAAGCTCGGGCTCACCGGGATCGCTTACGAAAAATCCGCGCGTCTCTCTTCGCCCGAAGACCTGAAATTTCTGCCCTGCGTCGATACTACGAAGGAACAGGCCGCGCTTCTGAGGAAACAGGGAGCGGATTTCGTCTGCGCGGTCCTGCATTGCGATCGCGGCGACGCGTTTCTCCTGCAATTCGCGCAGGCCGCCGAGCTGCTGCTCACCGGACATACTCACGATCTCTTCGTGCAATATGACGGTCAGGTCGCAATCGTGGAGTCGGGTTACGACGCTTTCTTCGTCACCTGCATAGACATCGATATTCAGGTCGGAGCGCGCGACGGCAAGCGCGTCACCACATGGTGGCCGAAATTCCGTGTGATCGACACCGCCGACGTGACTCCCGATCCGGAAGTCGCTGGGGCGGTCGCGCGCTTTCAGGAAGATTTCTCGCGCGAGACCGAGGTGGCGATCGCGAAAACCGAAGTCGAACTCGACAGCCGCAACGCGACCATCCGCACGCGCGAAGCCGCGATCGGCAATCTCTTTGCCGACGCCATGCGGATTTCGATGAAAGCCGACGCCGCGGTGATCAACGGCGGCGGCATCCGCTCCGGCAAAGTCTATGCACCGGGCACGATGATTACGCTCAAAGACATTCTGGCCGAATTGCCCTTCAACAACCGTGTGGTCGTGATCGAGATTACTGGAGCGGCATTGCTGGAAGCGATGGAAAACGGTCTCGCACAGGTGCCGGTGCCCGCAGGCCGTTTCCCGCAGGTTTCGGGAATTAAGATCGTGTTCGACCCGAAGTTGCCGATCCGGAAGCGCGTGCTTTCGCTCGAAGTCGCGGGCAAGCCGGTCGAACCGGAGAAAATCTACCGGATCGCGATCCTCGACTTCCTCGCGCGCGGCGGCGACGATTACACAACCTTCCGCGCGGCCAAGCGCGTGACGCCCGATGCTGACGCGCCACTGCTGGCAAACGAAGTCGCAAAATATCTGAAGTCGCTCGGCGCTATAAAAACGACCGTCGAAGGCCGAATCGTCGTCGCGCTTTGACCAGCGTTATGCGCGCTCGTCCGAAATTACCTTGCCATCGTTCGGGAGCGAACCGACCGCGACGATCTCGACCTTGCCCTTGAGCTTGGTCACCGCTTGTAGCGTCGCCGCGACCTTCTCCGGCAGATCTGCGCCGCCATTCGCGCTTTCGGCGCGCAAGGTCATGGCGTCCTGCTCATTCTCGCGCGTCACCACGAGACGAAGCTTCTTCAAAGCGGGATGCTGGCGCGACAGTTCGGCGATCTGCTCGGGCCGCACGAACATGCCCTTGATCTTGGCGGTTTGATCGGCGCGGCCCATCCAGCCCTTGATCCGCGCGTTCGTCCGGCCGCAGGGCGAGGTACCTTTCATGAAGGCGGAAAGATCGCCGAGTGCGAGCCGGATCCAGGGATGATGCTCGTTGAACGAGGTCACGACGATTTCGCCGACCTCGCCCTCGCCGACCGGATCGCCGGTACCGGGCCGCACGATTTCGACCAGCACATCTTCATTCACGATCAGGCCTTCACGCGCCTGCGACTCGTAAGCGACGACGCCGAGATCGGCGGTCGCATAGGTCTGGTAAGCGTCGATGCCGCGCGATTTGATTTCGGCCTGCAACGACGGCGGAAACGCAGCGCCCGAAACCAGCGCCTTCCTGATGCAGGAAACGTCGCGGTTTGCTGTCTTCGCGGCATCGAGCAGGATTTTCAAAAAGTCCGGCGTGCCGGTGTAAGCGACCGGCTGCAGCTGCGCGATCATCTCGAGTTGCATCTCGGTCTGTCCCGGCCCCGCCGGGATCACCGGACAGCCGAGCGTGCGCGCCGCCGAGTCGAGAATGAAACCGCCCGGCGTCATGTGATAGGAAAACGTGTTCAGCACGATGTCGCCGGGGCGAAAACCTGCCGCGAACAGCGAACGCGCGGCGCACCACGGATCTTTCTCGGTCCCCTCCGGTTCGAAGATCGGACCCGGCGACGTGAAGAGGCGCCCGAAAGTGGAAACCGGTGACGGAACGAAGCCCGCGAACGGTGGCGACGCCTTCTGCATCTGCGGCAGCGCGGATTTGCGCATCACGGGAAGCTTCGCAAGCGCCTCGCGCGAATTGATCGCGGCCGCGTCGACGCCCTTCAAATGTTCGCGCCAACCGGGCGCTTTTAACGCCGCGGCAAGAAGCGCGGGCAGCCGCGCCATCAAATCGCGCTCGCGCGCGTCATGCGAACGGGTTTCGAGTTCGTCGTAATGCCCGGCCATTGTAGCGCTCACGCAAGCCAGCGCTTGCGGCGCTTGTAATGCTTCACGTCGCGGAAGGATTTGCGCCCCGCGCCGGAGACGCCGAGATAAAATTCCTTAACATCCTCATTGTCGCGCAGCGACGCAGTATCGCCATCGAGCACGATGCGGCCGTTTTCCAGAATGTAGCCGTATTGCGCGTATTTCAGCGCCATGTTTGTGTTCTGCTCCGCGAGCAGGAAGGTAACGCCTTCCTTGTCGTTGAGGTCCTTCACGATGTCGAAAATTTCCTCGACGATCTGCGGCGCAAGACCCATCGAAGGCTCATCGAGCAGAATCATCTTCGGGCGCGACATCAATGCACGGCCGATCGCGCACATCTGCTGCTCGCCGCCCGAAGTATAGCCGGCAAGCGAATTTTTTCGCTCGCGGAGCCGCGGGAAATATTCGTAAACACGCTCCATGTCGCGCCTGATCGCGGCACGGCCGTCGGGCCGCGTGAACGCGCCGGTGAGCAAATTTTCCTCGATGGTGAGATGGGCGAAACAATGCCGCCCTTCCATTACCTGGATGCATCCCTGACGCACGAGTTCGTTGGGCGACAGGTCATGAATTTCCTTACCATCAAAGATAATCGAGCCCTTTGAAACTTCTCCGCGCTCGGCATGGAGGAGATTTGAAATGGCCTTCAGCGTTGTGGTCTTGCCCGCGCCGTTCGCGCCTAAGATCGCGACGATGCCTTTCTTCGGCACGTTCAGCGAAACACCCTTGAGCACGAGAATCACGTGATCGTAGATCACCTCGATATTATTGATCGAGAGAATGGCGTCGCTGGTTGCGGGAGTGGGGGCACTCGCGGACATTTCTTGAAATCCCTTCGGGAAGAGAATGCCCCGCCCTCCGTTGCCGGAGGACGGGGATCGCGCTCGTGGTTAGGACGGCTTGTCGCAGCTTTCGGTGCGCTTCGGCCAGCCGGCGTTCTTCTTCACGTAGTCGTCGGCGGCAGCCTTGAGCAACGGCAGCACGTCATCCTTGAGGGGCTGGATCCAGTCGGAGATCTTGACCCACTTGGTACCGTCCCACTGCTGCATGTACGCAGGCTGGTGGCCGTTGTGATCGGCACAGCTCAGCGCGACCGGCGAACCGAAGCCTTCGAGACCGAGCTCCTTCCAGCGCTGCGCGCTGATTGTGAGCGTCTCTAGACCGCGGCGAACGTCCTCGCCGGTGACCACCTTCTTGCCGGTGATCTTCTGCGCGTTGCGGATTGCTTCCGCGATCAGCACCGAGTTGTAGATGCCCTTGTTGTAGTGGGCCTCCCCAACGCGGTCCTTCTCGGCCTGGCTCTTACCCTTCGACACGACATGCTTGATGATGTCCTGGATCGCCGGGTAGTTGCTGCCAACTGCAGTGAAGTTGAGCGTGGTGTAGCCCTTGGCTTCCCCACCCGTGGGACGTGCGTCGTCCTCACCGCCCGACCACCAGATGCCGATGAACTTGTCCATCGGATACTTGATGCGCGCGGCTTCCTTCACCGCGGTCGGGTTCATCGCGCCCCAGCCCCACATGATCATGTAGTCCGGCTTGTCCTTGCGGACGTTGAGCCACTGGCCCGACTGGTTCTGCATTTCAGCCGGCGGCACCGGATACATTTTCACTTCGAAGCCGTACTTCTTGGCGAAGCTCTCGAGCAGCGGAATCGGCTCGCGGCCGTAGCCGCCGTCGAAGAAGAGGTAGCCGATGGTCTTGCCCTTGAGCTTCTGGAGACCACCTTCCTTGCTGCCGATGTAGCTGATCGCCATTGACAGGCCGTCCCAATATGTCGCCGGCGGATTGAACACCCACGGGAAGGTGTCACCGACCGCCGAGGCCGAGAGTCCGTAGGCCATCGACAGGATCGGAATCTTGTCGACCGAAGCGCGCGGAATCAGCGGCAGCGTGATGCCGGTGGACCAGGGCCCGACGACAACCGGGTTCTTTACTTTGGTTGATTCGTAGCAGGCGAGGCCCTTTTCGGTGTTGTAGCCCGTCTCGCATTCTTCGATGACGAGCTTTACGCCGCCGATGCCGCCGTCGCGTTCGTTGAGCATGTTCAGGTAGTCGACCATGCCGTTCGCAATCGGGATGCCCGAGTTCGCGAACGGACCCGTGCGGTAGGTAAACAACGGAATATAGATCGAGTCCTGCGCGGAGGCGCTCGAGACGAGGGCGGGAGTTACCGCCGTCGCCGCAAGCACCGCGCCGACCAGAAGTCCTTTCATTCGCATTTTCTTTCCTCCTCAACTTTTTCCGGAAGACGATTTGCCCGCTTCCGGTCTTCTCGTACCGGCGTCTGGCGAAGACGCCGTTATTGCCGCGAAATATGAGGTCTGCAGCGCCTCACAGATCGCGGGAATTCGCGCCCCTAATAGGGGTAGGGCCAGACGCGGAGCTTCTGCTTCGCGATCTGCCAGAGCCGTGCAAGCCCGTGCGGCTCGACGATCAGGAAAAAGATGATCAGCGCGCCGACGATCATGAAAGAGATGTGCTCGGCAGTCGCCGACTGGATCGGCAGGCCGAGCCCGGCCATGAAATGCGGCAGCAGGATCGGCAGCGTGAAAATCAACGCCGCGCCCAGGAACGAACCGAGCAAGCTCCCGAGGCCGCCAACGATCACCATCGACAGCACCGCAAAGCTCTGGTTGATTGAGAATGCAGTCGCTTCCGCGCTTCCATAATAGAGAAACACGAGCAGCGCGCCGGCGACGCCGCAATAGAAAGAAGAAACCGCGAAGGCAAGCAGCTTCGTGTTCAAAAGCCGCACGCCCATGAGCTCGGCCGCGATGTCCATGTCGCGCACCGCCATCCACATGCGCCCGATGCGGCCGCGCACGAGGTTCGACGCGATCCAGGTCATTAGCACGACGATCGTGAGCACCACGAAATAGCGCGTCTGCGGCGTCGCTTCGGGGCCGGTTACTGGAATGCCGAACAGCGAACGCCGCGGCACTTCAATCGCATTCGAGAGATTGTAGTTCACGAGCCAGGGAATGCGGATGAAGCACCACTGCAAGAAGAACTGCGAAGCGAGTGTCGCCACCGCGAGATAGAAGCCCTTGATGCGCAAGGACGGCAGGCCGAACACGACGCCGATCGCCGCCGAAAAGAAGCCAGAGCAGATCACCCAAACAAGGACATTCACATCCGGGAATGTGGTGGTCAGCTTGTAGCAAGCATAGGCGCCAACACCCATGAAACCGCCGGTGCCGAGCGAAAGCAGTCCCGTATATCCAGTCAGAATGTTCAGCCCGATCGTCGCCAGCGCGAAGACCAGGAACGGAATCATGATCGCGTGCAGCAGGAAGTTGTTGCCGACGAAGGGAACGACCGCGAACGCAATGATCAGGATGATTAAGATGCCGATCCGGTCCTGCAGGATCGGAAACACCGCCATATCGTCGCGGTAGTTGGTCTTGAATTGTCCGGCTTCGCGGTAAAGCATTTTTCTACGAAGCTCCCCTCACACGCGCTCGATGATCTTTTCGCCGAACAGGCCCTGCGGCCTGAACAGCAGGAACGCCAACGCGATCATGTAGGCGAGCCAGCTTTCGATACCGCCGCCGAGCAGCGGACCCCAGTAGATTTCGCCGACCTTCTCGCCGATGCCGATGATGAGGCCGCCGACAATGGCCCCCGGAATCGAGGTGAAGCCGCCCAAGATCAGCACTGGCAAAGCTTTCAGCGCGATGATTTCGAGCGCAAACGAAACTTCGGAGCGCGCGCCCCACATGATACCGGTGACGAGCGCGACGAGCCCGGCCGCGAACCACACGATGACCCAGATCTGGTTTAGCGAAATGCCGACCGAAAGCGCAGCCTTGTGGCTGTCGGCGACTGCGCGCAACGCGCGTCCGATGCGGGTCTTCGAGAAGAACACCGCAAGCCCCGCCACCATGATGCTCGCCACCACCATCGCGGTGATATCGAGTTTCTGGAGTTCTACCCGCCCGCCGCCGAAATCGAAAGAGAGCGCGCCGGTCGGAATATAAAGCTGCTTGGTGATCATCACCTTCGGATCGCCGCCAAAAATCAGTTCGCCAAGACCAATCAGGAAATAGGTCAGCCCGAAAGTGGCCATGAAGAGAATGATGTCGGGCTGGTTCACCAGCGGCCGCAGCACCACGCGCTCGACGCTGTAAGCCAGCACAAACATGATCCCGGCCGCGAGTATGAGCGCGAGAAAGGCCGGCACCCCGAGCGAATGCAGGCCCACGAGCGAAAGTGCCGCGAACACCACCATGATGCCTTGGGCAAAATTGAAAACGCCGGACGCCTTGAACACCAGAACGAACCCGAGCGCGATCAGCGAATAAAGCGTGCCGCCGACCAGGCCTTCCCAGAGCGTCTGCACGAAAATATCGGGCAGGTCCCACATCTCGTAGAACGGGACTACGAAGATTTTGCAGAGCATGCCGTAGGGCTTTACGCAGAGCATTCCGATCCGTCCCGTTAGTGCGCCACGCCGAGATAGGCGTCGATCACGGCTTTGTTCGCTTTCACTTCGTCCGGCGTGCCGTCGGCGATCTTCTGGCCGTAGTCGAGCACAATCACGCGGTTCGCGAGATCCATCACGACGCCCATGTCATGCTCGATCAGCGCGATTGTCGTACCGAAGTGGTTATTCACATCGATGATGTAACGGCACATGTCCTCTTTCTCTTCGAGGTTCATGCCGGCCATCGGCTCGTCCAGCAGCAAAAGTTCGGGCTCCATTGCCAGCGCGCGGCCGAGCTCGACGCGCTTCTGCAAACCGTAAGGCAAGCGGCCTACCGGCACGCGGCGGATGTGCTCGATCTCGAGGAAGTCGATGATTTCCTCGACCTTGTGGCGATGTTCGATCTCTTCCCGCTCGGCCGGGCCGTAGCGCCACAGCTGCCAGAAGAAGTTGCTGTGCATCTTCAGTGTGCGGCCCGCCATGATGTTGTCGAGCGTGGTCATGGAGCGGAACAGCGCGACGTTCTGAAAGGTGCGCGCAATGCCGCCGTTCGCGGCATCGTTCGGGCGCATCTTCTTGCGCTTCACGCCCTTGAAGGTGATCTGGCCTTCTTGCGGATGATAGAAACCGTTGATGACGTTGAGCATCGACGTCTTGCCGGCACCGTTCGGACCGATGATCGCGCGGATCTCGCCCTTCTTGATATCGAAGGAAACGCCGCGGATCGCCTTCACGCCGCCGAAGGACAGCGAGACGTTTTCGACCGACAACAGCGTCTGCCCGGCCTTGATCGTGGTGTCGTCGGGCGCTCTCATGCCGCTTTGTCCATGGGTGCTGCCGGCGCGTATGTCTTCGTGTCCTCGATCTTCACGCGGGCCGAGATCGTGCCCTTGCGCCCGTCCTCGAAGGTTAGATCGGTCGTGATGTCGACTTCCTTGGAGCCGTCGTAGAGGCCTTTTGCGAGAGGCGCGTAGCGATCGGCGATGAAACCGCGGCGGACTTTCTGCGTGCGGGTTAGCTCGCCATCGTCGGCATCGAGTTCTTTATGCAGGATCAGAAAGCGTTTGATCTGCGCGCCCGCCATCGGCCCTTCTTCGGAGAGCGACTTGTTCACTTCGTCGACATGCTCCGAAAGCATCTGATAGACGCGCGGATGCGCGGCGAGCTCTTGATATGAGCCGTAGATCACGTTGTTGCGCTCAGCCCAGGAGCCGACCGACACGAGATCGATGTTGAGCATCACGGTCACGTAGTCGCGCTTGTCGCCGAACGCGACCGCTTCCTTGATGTTCGGATAGAACTTGAGCTTGTTCTCGATGTATTTCGGCGCGAACAGCGTGCCATCGTTGAGGCGGCCGACGTCTTTGGCGCGGTCGATGATCTTGAGATGCCCGGTCTTCGGGTCGAAGAAGCCGGCGTCGCCGCTCTTGACCCAGCCGTCCGGCGTCTTCGCTTCGGCCGTCTTTTCCGGCTCCTTGTAGTAACCCGCGAATACGCCGGGCGAGCGGAACAAGACTTCGCCGTTATCCTCGATCTTGATTTCGACGTCAGGCGACGGCTTGCCGACGGTATCGGCGTAGATTTCGCCATCCGGCTGCGCAGTGATGTAAACCGAGGCTTCGGTCTGGCCGTAGAGTTGCTTGAGGTTCACGCCGAGCGAGCGGTAGTAGCGGAAAATTTCCGGCCCGATCGCCTCGCCGGCGGTATAGGCGACCCGCACGCGCGTGAAGCCGTAGCGATTCTTCATCGGTCCGTAGACGAGAATTTCGCCGAGCCAGTAGAGCAACCGTGCGCCGAGCGGCACCGGCTCCTTGTTTAGAATCTTCTCGCCCCACTTGCGCGCGTGCTTCAGGAAATAGTGGAACATCGCGTGCTTCACGCGGCCGGCGTCTTCCATGCGCACCATCGTGAGCGTGAGCAGATTTTCGTACACGCGCGGCGGCGCGAAGGCGTAGCTCGTGCCGATCTCGCGGCGGTCTTCGATGATCGTTTCGGGGCTTTCCGGGCAGTTCACGGTGTAACCCGCCACATAAGACTGCGCGTACGAGAAGATGTGGTCGCCAACCCATGCCATCGGCAGATAGGCGATGACTTCTTCTTTTTCGGTCAGGTTGTCGAAGGAGTTCGCGTTCTGCGAGCTAATGACAACCGAATCGTAAGTCAGCATCACGCCCTTCGGCTTGCCAGTCGTGCCCGATGTATAAAGGATTACCGCGATGTCGGAGCCCTTGCCCTCTGCGATCATCTTTTCCCAGGCATCGCCCGGATATTTGGTTTCCATCGCCTTGCGGCCGATGTCCTGCACCTCGTTGATCCATTTCAGCCGCGTGTGATCGTAATCGCGAAGCCCGCGCGGCTCGTCGTAGACCAGATGCGTAATCGAGGGCAGTTGCTCGGAGATCGAGAGCACCTTGTCGACCTGCTCCTGATTCTCGACGATCGCGATTTTCGCGCCCGCATGCTGGAGCACATAGGACATCTCGTCCGCGACCGCGTCCTGATAGACGGGCACCGGAATCCCGCCGATCGACTGCGTCGCAGCCATCGACCAATAAAGCCGTGGCTTGTTCGAGCCGATGATCGCAACCTTGTCGCCGCGCTCAACGCCGAGTTCCTTCAAGCCCAGCGCCAGCGCTTTCACTTCTTCCTTTACCTGGGCCCAGGTCCAGGTTTGCCAGATACCAAGATCCTTCTCGCGGATGGCCGGGCGATCCCCGCGAATTTTCGCGTTGACCAGCAGGAATTTCGGAAAAGTATCGACGCTTTTGTCGATGGCGTCTTGCGCCATGAAGTCTCTCCCCGAAGCCCGGCGCGTTTTTTCGCGCTCGCATTTCCGGCCCGGATTTCTCCGGGCCATGCTTTGTGTGCGTAGCAGAGTGGAGCAAAATCCTACTCCCACAATGCTCCACTTGACAGACAAGAAGTGTCGGGATTGGCTATGAATGCCGCGTCAGGTTTTTCTTTCGCAGTGCGAAAGAATGCGGATTCAATCTTCGTAATGACTGAGCTTGCCGAGGTCGAGAATGGCGATTCCGCCGTGCCCGACACGAAGCAGTTTCTTCTGTTCGAGCGTTTGTAACGCTGCGTTGACGGCTTGGCGCGACACGCCCGAAATCAGGCCGATCTCTTCTTGCGTGATATCGAGGTGATTGCCTGCCTTCGGAATTAAAACCGGATTGCAGAGCCAGGCGATATTGCGCGCGACCTTGGCGGTCGCATCGAGCGAACGGTCGAACTCGACGAGCGCGATGAACTGGCCGATGCGCTCGTTGAACTGCGTGACCAGAAAGCGGTTGAAGCCCGCGCTGTTCTCGAACAGCCAGAAGAATGTAGCCGACGCCATCATGGCGAGCTTCGCATCGCGCAGCGCGACCAGATCGTATTGACGCGCTTCCTTTTTCAGGACCGAGCCTTCGCCGAACCAGCCGCCCGCCCGCATGCCCGCGAGGGTGACGGACTTCCCCTTTTGTGAAACCGTACCGAGCCTGACGAGACCGGAAACGACTCCGAGCCAGGGATCGAACTTATCGCCCTTGTGGCAGATATAGGCGCCTTTCGCGAAAGCCTTTTCGGTAATTCCGCGGCGCGCGCGCTCGATCTCTTCTTCGGTCAGTTCCGCGGACCAGAAAGCGATCTCACGGAGTCGTTCGGCGGTAATCATCGGCGCAGAATAATCTACTCCGCTGCCGCCTGAACAGGCGCAGCATTGGCCGATGCGAAGCGGGCGAGAAGCGCCTTCTTTTCCGCTTCCGCCTTGACGAGACTCGCCGCCTTCACGGGACCGAAGCCGCGGATTTTCTCCGGCAAGGCCGCAAGCGCGACCGCGACCGCGTGGTTTGAGGCATCGAGCTTCGCAAGCACGCTTCCGAGCATCGCCTCATATTCGGCAATCAGGCGGCGCTCGGTCTTGCGCTCTTCGGAATAGCCGAAAATGTCGAACGCGGTGCCGCGCAGGAACTTGAACTTTGCCATCACGCCGAACGCCTTGAACATCCAGCCGCCGAATTCGATCTTCCTCGGGCGGCCGGAGTTGGGATCAATGCGGGAGAAAAGCGGCGGCGCGAGATAGACCTTCTTCTTCAGGTCGCCGTCGAAGCTCGCCTTCAACTGCTCCGCGAACGAACCGTCGGTGTAAAGGCGCGCGACTTCGTATTCATCCTTGTAGGCCATCAGCTTGAAGAGATAGCGCGCGACCGCGTCGGTGAGCGAAGTCTGCCCCGGCATGGCTTTCGCTTCTGCCGCGCGGGTCTTCTCGACGAGATCGTGATAACGCTTGGCGTAAGCCGCGTTCTGATAATCGGTGAGATATATCACGCGGCGCGCGATCACCTCGTCGAGCGTCTCGGAAAGATGCCGCGCATCGGTCGAAACTTCGGCGGGCTTCGCGAGGTTGGCGACCGACTGCGGATCGATCGCGGCGCGGCGGCCCCATTCGAACGCCTGCTTGTTCATCTCCACCGCTTCGCCGTTCAGTTCGATCGCGCGCATAATCGCGTCGTGCCCGATCGGCAAACCGCCGAGCTGCCAGGCGTAACCCACAAGAAACATGTTCTGCGTCACCGACGAGCCGAACAGCGCGGCGGAGAGCTTGGTCGCATCGACGAAATGCGCGTGATCGGCGTCCGCCGCCTTCGCGATTTCGCGTTTCAGGCGCTCGGTCGGCAGCGAGAAGTCGGCGTTGCGGGTGAAATCGCCGGGTAGCGTTTCGTGCGTGTTGACGACGACCGTGGTCTCGCCCGAACGCATTGAGGACAGCACCTTCTTGGAGCCGACGGTGACGATGTCACCACCCAAAATCAGATGCGCACCGCGTGCCGGCACGCGGATCGCGTAAATGTCGTCGGGATGCTTCGCAAGGCGAAGATGCGAGGCAACCGCCCCGCCCTTCTGCGCGAGGCCAGCCATGTCGATGATGCCGGCGGCCTTGCCCTCGATGTGCGCGGCGGTACCGAGCACCTGCGCGATGGTGACAATGCCGGTGCCGCCGATGCCGGTAATGATGACGCCGAAGGTACCGTTCACTTCCGGCAGTTTCGGCTCGGGCAGCGACGCCGCGACTTTCATTGAGCCCGCGACACCCGTCGCCTTTTTCAGCTTCGCGCCGGAAACGGTGACGAAGGACGGACAGAAGCCCTTCACGCAGGAGAAGTCCTTGTTGCAGCTCGTTTGATCGATGGTGCGTTTGCGGCCCCATTCGGTCTCCACCGGCTGCACGGAGACGCAGTTCGACTGCACGCCGCAATCGCCGCAGCCTTCGCAGACCAGTTCGTTGATGATGACGCGCTTGTCGGGATCGGGAAATTCGCCGCGCTTCCGGCGGCGGCGCTTCTCTGCAGCGCAGGTCTGATCGAAAATCATCGCGGTCGTGCCCGGCGTTTCCGCGAGCGTGCGCTGCACTTTGTCGAGTTCGTCGCGGTGATGGATCGTCATTCCCTTGGGGAAGTCGATGCCGCTCGGATATTTATGCGGCTCGTCGGTGACGAGCATGATTCTGGTGACGCCTTCAGCCGCGACCTGCCGCGCAATCGCGTCCACCGTCAGCCCGCCTTCGTGGCGCTGGCCGCCGGTCATGGCGACCGCGTCGTTGAATAGAATTTTGTAGGTGATGTTCACGCCTGACGCGATCGCCGCGCGGATCGCCAGAATGCCGGAATGGTTGTAGGTGCCGTCGCCCAAGTTCTGGAACACGTGATTGCGCTTCGAGAACGGCGCCTCGCCGACCCAGTTCGCGCCTTCCGCACCCATGTGCGTGAAGCCCATGGTGTTGCGGTTCATCCAGATCGCCATGGTGTGGCAACCGATGCCGGCATAAGCGCGCATGCCCTCGGGCACCACGGTCGAAGTATTGTGCGGGCAGCCCGAACAGAAATAGGGTGTACGGGTCGCGACGTCCTGCGTCTGCGAGAGCGCTTCCTGCGCCTGCTTCAGGCGGCTGACATTTTCCGCCATCGCGTCGTTCTTCGAGCGGCGCAAAATCCGCTCGCCGATGGCAATCGCGATGTCGTTCGGATCGAGCGCCCCCTTGGCTGGAAACAGCCACTGGCCCTGCTCGTCCTTCTTGCCGACCACGACCGGCTGGTTCGCGGTGCCATACAACTCCTCGCGCACCTGCACTTCGATCAATGAGCGCTTTTCCTCGACCACGATGACGAGATCGAGACCTTTTGCGAAATCCCGCAACTCGCCCGGATCCATCGGCCACGGGCAGCCGATCTTGAAGAGCCGGATGCCGAGTTCGTTCGCCTTCACCTCGTCGATGCCGAGTTCGTCGAGCGCGAGCCGCACGTCGAGATAGCTCTTGCCGGTGGTGATGATGCCGATCTTCGCATTCGGCCCGCCGGACATGATGATCTTGTTGATGCCGTTCGCGCGGATATAGGCGAGCATCGCGTCGCGCTTGCTCTCATGCAGCCGCGCTTCCTGTGCCAGCGCGCCGTCGATGCGGCGGATATTCAGCCCGCCCGGCGGCATCGTGAATTCGGGAATGTTGATCTTCACGCGCTCCGGTGAGACATCGACCACCGCGGTCGATTCGATCGTCTCCTTCACGCATTTGATGCCGACCCAGGTGCCGCAGAAGCGCGACATCGCAAAGCCATGCAGGCCGTAGTCGATCAGCTCCTGCACACCGGCTGGATTCAGAATCGGAATCATCACGTCGACGAAATGGAATTCCGACTGGTGCGCCGTGGTGGAAGATTCGCAGGTGTGGTCGTCGCCCATCAGTGCGAGCACGCCGCCATGCTTGGAAGTGCCCGCGAAATTCGCGTGACGGAAGGCGTCACCGGTGCGGTCCACGCCCGGACCCTTGCCGTACCAGATGCCGAACACGCCATCGAACTTGCCTTCGCCGGTCAGCTCCGCCTGTTGCGAGCCCCAGAGCGCGGTCGCAGCCAGGTCTTCGTTCAGCCCGGCTTGAAACTTCACGTCGGATTTCTCCAACGTGCGCTTCGCGCGCATGAATTGTTGATCAAGGCCGCCGAGCGGCGAGCCGCGATAGCCGGTGACATAACCCGCCGTGTTCAGGTTCGCCTGACGGTCGCGCTCCTTTTGCATAAGCGTGAGCCGGACGATGGCCTGTGTGCCGGAGAGAAAGACCAGCGGCTTGCAGAGGTCGTATTTGTCGTCGAGCGATACGTTCTGGTTCTTCGCCATTTCCCGGCACCGCCTCCCCGGCGGTCTAAATGGGGCTGATTCGGCCCCTGAGCTTTACTTTGTAAGTAGTCCAAGGCTCGCATAGCGAAAGACCCCACGCAATTTCGTTATCCATGCAGGGCCTGCAACGAAGTTTCCGCCCGCATGCGCGCGCCGCAATTTGGCGCAACGCAAAAAAGGATTTTCCCTAGCCGCCGACGGTCAGGATATGCCCGCCGTCGATCACCACCGTGGAACCGGTCATCCAGCGCGACGCGTTCGAGGCCAAAAGCAGGAAGACGCCATCGAGGTCGTCTGTCTCGCCATAGCGGGCGAGCGGCAACCTCTCTTTTGCCTCCTGCCCTTTGGGCGAGAGCAGGAAATCCCGGTTGATCTCGGTAACGACATAGCCCGGTGCGATCGCGTTTACGCGAATGTTCTTGCGCGCGACCTCGAGCGCGAAGCCCTTGGTGAACTGCATCACAGCCGCCTTGGCCATGTTGTAGGCGACGATATTGCGCTCGACGATGAAGGCCGCGATCGAGGCGGTAGTCACGATCGCGCCGGGCTTGTTCGCGGCGATCATGCGGCGCGCGGCTTCCCGCGAGTTGAAGAATACGGCGTCCATGTCGAGCGCCATGAGTTTTCGATATTCGTCCTCCGGCATGTCCAGCACCTTGCCGAGCCTCGCCATGCCGGCATTTGCAACGAACAAATCCACGGTCCCGAATTTCTTTTCCGCGGCATCAAAAGCGCGCGCCATGCTGGTGTTGTCGGTGACGTCGCAAGCGACATAGGCGGCTTTGCCGCCTGCGCTCTCGATGCGCGCAGCAATTGCCTTCAGCTTGTCTTCGCGCCGCGCGGCGAGCACGACCGAAGCGCCGTTCGCTGCCGCGACCTCGGCAAACCTCTCGCCCAGCCCGCTTGATGCGCCGGTGATCAGCGCAACCCGGCCCTTGAGATCGAAAATATCGGCAGCGAGCGGCGAACCCAAAGACATCCATTCCACCATGCGGAATTACTTCGCGCTTATTCCTGCGCGTTACATCCGCTCACTATACATAAAGAGAAAGCCGAAATCAGAACGGCAGCAGGCGCTCGTAGGCGAGATAGCCGGTAAGCAGCAAAAGCCCGAGCGCAATCACGATCAAGGCACCACCGACCTCGATCGCCCGCAGCATCAGTTCGCCGCGCCCGCCCATGCTCTTGGCGAGCCGTACCGCGACGCCTTTGCCGAAGACCGCAAGCAGCGCGATCGCTGTAACGGTGATTGCGACCCCCGCCCCCATCGCGAAGGTCGAGGCAATCCCGATCAGAAAGATTCCTTGCGAGATCGCGAACACGAGCACGATGATCGCGCCCGAACAGGGACGAAGACCGGCCGCCACCGCCGCGACCATGCCGCGGCGAAACCAGTCCTTGCCCTTCAGTTCGGCAGGCTCTGGCCCATGCGAATGACCGTGATGATCGTGGCCATGATCATGATGATGTTCATGATGATGCGCGTGATCGTGGCCGTGATGATGGTCATGCCCATGATCGTGATGATGCGCGTGTGCATCCGGCTCGCCGCGCCACGCCGCAAGGAACGCGGCACCCTTCTTCCACAAGAGATAAAGCCCGAGCAGCACGATCAGCGAATAGGCCACGATCTCGATCGCGCTTGCAGCGATATTCATGTTGCGCGCGGTGGTGCCGAGCAGGAGCACGGCAATGCCGACGAAGGCGACCGCGACACAAGCCTGCACGAAGGCGGAGATTGCAGCCAGCAGCGCGCCACGCTTCCAGGTCGCGTTATCCGCGACCATGTAGGACGCGATCACCGCCTTGCCGTGACCGGGACCGGCCGCGTGAAAGATGCCGTAGAGAAAGGAAATCGTGACCAGCGCCCAGGCCGCCGAGCCGTCAGTTTTCGCCGCTTTGATCGCCTCGCGCAGCTTCGCATAAAACGACGCCTGCACCGAAAACACCCAGCCCATGATGCCGGTCGGCTGCTGCACCCTCGGCCCGAACGAGCCTTGCGCGAGTGCGGGTTCGGCGATCACGACGAACGCAGCTGCCGCGAGCAGAAGCACGCAGAACAAGTAAAGCGTGTTCAAATTTTTCCGGAGATCGCTTACTTGCACGTGACCACGACGGTGTTTGCGAATTGCGAGCCGTACTGGTCCGCCGTAATCGAGTTGAAGAAGGATTCGCTCTGCGTCTGGTTCTTGTCCTGCGCCGCCGGGCGCTTCACCGCGAACGAACAGTTCTCCGGCGCATCGATCAGCTTCACCGGATTTTCCTCAGCGAGATTGAAGGCTACGAAATAGGTCGGATCGTAAACGTCGAGCGACACGCCGCCCTTCTGGCCACCGCTTTTCACCGGCAGCGTGAAATGCAGCGTCAGGAGCTTGTCCTTGGATTCGAGCCAGTAATCGACCGGATCGCCGAACACGAGCTTGCCGGGACCGCTTTTTCCGATCGTGAAGTATTCGTATTCCTTCAGCGAATCGACGTTGATCTTGGCAAGATCGGCGAGTTCCTCGCGCGACAGCACGCCGTCCTTGTTCTTGTCCAAGCCTTGCGTTGCGAACTCGGAAAAGAACTCGTCGAAAGTCCAGCTATAGCGGATCGCCGAGATCGTGCCGTCCTTGCCGAACACGAGTTCGCTTTTTCCCGTGACGATGACGTGCGGATGCGCGAGCGCCGCGGCGGCGCCTGCCGCGAGAAATGCGGCGGCGGCGAAGAAACGCAGCATCACTTTCAGGATCATGCCGGCCTCGGTTTGTCGCCTGCGACCAAGCCTGCGAAGTCCGGCGAAATGGCGGCAGTCTTTACTGAATGACGTAAACCGGGGCACCGATCGCAACGCGCTCGAAAAGATCGGTGACATCCGCGTTAATCATGCGGAAACAGCCGCTCGACGAGGCCGAGCCGATGCTGTGCGGCGCGTTAGTGCCGTGGATTCGGTACTCGGACCAGCCGAGATAGAGCGCGCGCACGCCGAGCGGATTGTTCGGTCCCGGCGGTACATAATGTGGGGCGCCCGCGGCCTGCATACGCGCGGTCGGGTACCAGGCCGGATTTTTCGTCTTCATGCTGACCCAGCTCTGGCCAGTCCAGCCGAAGCCGGTCTTGCCGACGGCCACGCGGTACATCAGCGCCTTGCCGTCGCCGAGCGAGTAATAAAGGCGCCGCTCGGAAACATTGATGACGATGGCGCCGCGCGGATAGTCGCCCTTGAGTTCGGCCTCCTGCGGCCAGGTCTGCTGCGCCTCGGGGAGCGCGGCCTGACGCTCGCGCGCCTGCGAAACGCCCGCGAAGGCAACGGCAATAAAGAGAGCGAAAGCTCCGGCAATGACGCGCATGATTCCAGCCCTGAAGTCGATCCCGGTACCCTTATTATTAAAGTAGCGCGTTGCCGCAACAGGCCAACTTAAATCTGCGTGAACGAACGGCTACACCGCCGCAGCCCCGCCGTCCGAACGGGGGTCGTGCGCCCCTTCGACCTTATTGCCATGAATCAGGACGCCCCCGGCGTGACCCATGACCTCGGTATAGGCCTCGGGTAGTACCTGTACGTCGTGGCCCGCCTTCGCCAGCGATTCCGGAATCTCCGGCGAGAAGCGTGATTCGAGCCGCAGATTCGTGATCTTCGAGCCCCAGGTCTTGCCGAGAATCCAGCGCGGCCGGTCGATGGCGTCTGCGAGCGGCACGCCGTGGAAGGCATAGCGCGAGAAGATCGCACCGAGCGTCTGCGGCTGCCCCTCGCCACCCATGGTGCCGAAGCCGAGCTGCCGGCCGTCGTCGAAGGCAGCGAACATCGGGGTCAGCGTATGCACCGGCTTCCTGCCCGGCTCGAGCGGGTTAGGCGCCTTCGGGTCGAGCGAGAAGCTCGCGCCCCGGTTCTGCATCAGCACGCCGGTCTTCGGCAGCACGCAGCCCGAGCCGAACTCCCAGTAGATCGACTGGATATAGGAGACGACATAGCCGTTCTTGTCGGCAGCCCCGAGCCAGATCGTGTCGCCAGCGCCCGCGGGACGCGGCCACGGGGCGGCGCGGTCGCGCTTCACCGCCGCCGCCTCGCGCTCCAGCGCCTCGTTCGAAAGCCAGTCGGCGGGACTCTGCTTGAGCCGCTCGAAATCGGTGAGCACCTTGTCGCGCGCGCCGAAAGCCCGTTTCGAGGCTTCGACGATGGCATGGACATATTCGAAGCTCTCCGGCTTCGGCGCGCCCAGCCGCTCGTAGATGCCGAGAATCATCAGCGTCACCAGGCCCGGCGTCGGCGGCTGGCAGCCGTAAACCGTGGCATCGCGGACCCGAAGCAAGAGCGGCTCGCGCAAGGTCGCGCGGTACTTCGCCAGATCCTCGCGCGTTACCGGCGAGCCGATGACCTCGAGGTCGGCCGCGATCTCGCGGCCGATGTCGCCGCGGTAGAAATCGTCGAGCCCGGCGCGGCCAAGCTGCTCGAAGGTGTCGGGAAGCCGTCCCGCATTGAGACGCGCGCCCTTGGGCTGCGCCTTGCCGCCGGGCATGAAGGTTTCGGCAAAACCGGGCGCGGCGATCGCGAGCGTCCGGTCCTGCAGGAAGCGCCAGACGATCGACGAGGAAACCGGATAGCCCTCGCGCGCGATCTTGATCGCGGCTTCCAAGAGCCGGCTCACCGGCACTTTTCCGCCCGCGGCCTTCGCGGCGTCGAGCGCGAGCATCCAGCCGCCGATCGCGCCCGGCACCGTGCAGGCAGCAAGCGGCCCGCGCTCGGGAACCGTGTCGTGTCCGGCAGCGCGATAGCGCTCGATCGTGGCGAGCGAACCGGCGAAACCGCAGGCCTCGATGTAGCGGACCTTCCCCGAGGGCTCGCGGATCAGCCAGAAGCCATCGCCGCCGATGTGGTTCATGTGCGGATAGGCGGACACAATGGCTGCTGCGGCGGCGACCGCCGCCTCGATGGCGTTGCCTCCTTCGGCGAGGATGTCGCGGCCTGCTTCGGCGGCGAGCGTGTGAGGGGCTGCAACGACGCCGTAGCGGCCTTCAGCGCGGTATTCGGTCAATTTCTTCTCCGGAGAACGCGAGGTGGGAGCGGCTGGTTGCGGCTTGATTCAGCCGCTCTTTGCCGCCAGATTGCCCGCCATTCTAAAGCCTTGTGGCGAAACCGCCACTTCAGAGCCGCATTTCGAGGACGAAGACGATGACCGACGCCGTGCAGAAGCGCTCCAGGATCAACTGGGTGAACCTCATCACCATCGTCAGCGCCGCCGTGCTCATCGGCGTCGAGGTGATCGGCATCGGGCTGGCCACCGGCTGGGCGCTCGCGGCGCTCTTCGGCTTCAACAAGGTGCTCGAAGCCATTCTCATGGGCGTGTTCGCCCTCGGCGCGGGAGCTTTCACCTGGTCGTTCGTGCGTAACGCGGCGAAGATCGAGCCGATCATCGAGCGCTGAGCGCCACGCGAGCGCCAAACTCTTAACAAGAGATTTCCAGACTGCGCTCGCGCGAGCTTCGCGCGCGCTTTCGCTCGCAAAAAAGTGCGCATGCGAGTCGATTCTCTATTGCATCGAAAGTCCATTTCTCTTATTTGCGCAGTTGCCCAATTTCGCACGTGCCTGTGGTCGTGTGCTGGTTGACGGAGATCCCGGACAAGAGGCCGGAAAGACGTCGGGCAAACCAGTAGCCGGAGGGAACCGGCGAACCCCGCTCTCCGCGAGGGACGCGACTTAAAGCAACGACGTAAGGGCTTTTTTGGTCCAACGCGGCGCCCCGAAGGTGGCCACGGAAAACCGAAGAGGCACTACCTCCTTGCCGGACGTGCGGAAGGCGCAACCCTTCCAATCAATGGCGCTTAAGACCGGCTCAGCCGGGTGTTCGAGCGGGCAGCAAGCCGCTCGTGGCGTAGTCGCGCATCCAGCGCGAAGACACCGCGGGAAGCGAGGCTGTCCAAGTCGTTAACGAATGTCTTCTGGAAGGGGACACCGAAATGACCGACCGCATCCGCAAATTCCTCCGACGCAACCGCGAGGACGGACCCCGCCTCGTCGTCGATCTCGACGTCGTGCGCTCGAACTACAATGCTTTCTCGAAGGCGTTGCCGGACACCCGCGTGTTCTACGCGGTGAAGGCGAACCCTGCCCCCGAGATCCTGAAGCTCCTGAACGACATGGGCTCGTGCTTCGACACCGCGTCGATGGGCGAGATCGACCTCGTCATGCAGGCTGGCGGCACCCCCGACCGCATCTCCTTCGGCAACACGATCAAGAAGGAAAAGGACATCGCTGCGGCCTATAAGCTCGGCGTGCGCCTGTTCGCGGTCGATTGCGAAGCCGAAGTCGAGAAGATCGCGCGCGTTGCGCCCGGCTCGAAGGTGTTCTGCCGCATCCTCTGCGACGGCTCCGGCGCCGAATGGCCGCTGTCGCGCAAATTCGGCTGCGCGCCCGAGATGGCGCCGCAGGTGCTCGAGCACGCCCATAAGCTGGGCCTCGTCGCCCACGGCATCTCGTTCCATGTCGGTTCGCAGCAGAACAACGTCAAAGCGTGGGATCGTGCGCTCAAGACTTCGGGCGCAATCTTCCGCGAGATGGCGGAGCGCGGCATCAACCTCTCCATGGTCAACCTTGGCGGCGGGTTCCCCGCGCAGTACCTGCGCGACATCCCGAAGGTCGAGGAATATGGCCAGGCGATCTTCCGCGCGCTGCGCAAGCACTTCGGCAACCGCATTCCGGAAACCATTATCGAGCCGGGCCGCGGCATGGTCGGTGCTGCCGGCATGATCGAGGCCGAGGTCGTCCTGATCTCGAAGAAGTCGGCGTCGGACAACCAGCGCTGGGTCTATCTCGACATCGGCAAGTTCGGCGGTCTCGCCGAGACGATGGAAGAGGCGATCCGCTATCCGATCCGCACGGCGAAGGACGACGACGTGATGGCGCCCTGCGTCATCGCCGGCCCGACCTGCGATTCGGCGGACGTGCTCTACGAGAAGACGCCGTATTTGCTGCCGGTCTCGCTCGAGATCGGCGACAAGGTGCTGATCGAGGCATGCGGCGCCTACACGACGACCTACTCGTCGGTCGCCTTCAACGGCTTCGCGCCGCTGAAGTCCTACGTCATCTGATCTTCAACCGAACCGCTAAGAAGTACCTCCGGGGCTCGCGAAAGCGGGCCCCGGAGCGCGTTTGAGCATGGCCCCGAAAAGTGGGTACCGGTTTTCGGATAAGGCCATGCTCCAAGAAAACAGGGTACCCGAAATTTCCCACATACCGGCAGGCGAAGATTCGTCAGCGCCGGATCAAGCCGCTAAACAGTTTTTGAGAGAAAGACGGAGGTGTGAATGAGCAAGTGGCCGGTTTACCACAAGATCGACGGACCCATCGTTATGATCGGCTTCGGCTCGATCGGGCGCGGTATGCTGCCGCTACTCGAACGCCATTTCGAATTCGACAGGAAACGTCTTGTCGTGATCGATCCGGTGGATGACGACCGCAAGTTGCTCGACGAGCGCGGCATCCGCTTCATCCAGGACTTCGTCACCCGCGACAATTACAAGTCCCTGCTCACGCCCCTGCTCACCGAAGGTGGCGGCCGCGGCTTCTGCGTGAACCTGTCCGTCGATACTTCCTCGCTCGACATCATGCGGCTTTGCCGCGAGATCGGCGCCTTCTACATCGACACCGTGGTCGAGCCCTGGAAGGGTTTCTATTTCGACAAGTCGATGGGACCCGAAGCACGCTCGAACTACGCGCTGCGCGAAACCGTGCTCGAGGAGCGTCGCAAGAACCCGGGCGGCCTCACCGCCGTCTCGTGCTGCGGCGCTAATCCCGGCATGGTGTCGTGGTTCGTGAAGCAGGCGCTGCTCAATGTCGCCGCCGATCTCGGCCTCGGCAACGAAGTGCCGAAAGACAAGGACGGCTGGGCGCGGCTGATGATGAAGGCCGGCGTCAAGGGCATCCACATCGCCGAGCGCGACACCCAGCGCTCGAAGAAGCCGAAGCCGCTCGACGTTTTCGTGAACACCTGGTCGGTGGAAGGCTTCGTCTCGGAAGGCCAGCAGCCTGCCGAGCTCGGCTGGGGTACGCACGAGAAATGGGAGCCCGCAACGATCGGCAAGCACGCAAAAGGTTGCGGCGCGGCGGTTTATCTCAAGCAGCCCGGCGCGAATACCCGGGTGCGTTCATGGTGCCCGACGCCAGGACCGCAATACGGTTTCCTTGTCACGCATAACGAGTCGATCTCGATCGCGGACTTCTTCACCGTCCGCGAGAACGGCACGGCGATCTATCGTCCGACCTGCCACTATGCCTATCACCCGGCGAACGACGCCGTACTTTCGCTGCACGAGATGTTCGGCGCGGGCGGCAAATTCCAGGACGAATGGATGATCCTCGATGAGAACGAGATCGAGGACGGCATCGACGAGCTCGGCGTGCTGCTCTACGGCCACAAGAACAACGCCTATTGGTATGGCTCACAGCTTTCCATCGAGGAAACCCGCGAGATTGCGCCATACCAGAACGCAACCGGCTTGCAGGTGTCTTCCGCCGTGCTCGCCGGCATGGTCTGGGCGATCGAAAATCCCGACCGCGGCATCGTCGAGGCCGACGAGATGGACTTCAAGCGTTGCCTTGAGGTGCAGTCGCCCTATCTCGGCCCGGTGATCGGCACCTATACCGACTGGACGCCGCTCGACAATCGCAACGTCCTCTTCAAGGAAGACATCGACGAGAGCGACGCGTGGCAGTTCCGGAATATTCTGGTGCGCTAAAAGAAATCGCCCCGCTTCATGAGCGGGGCGATTTGCTTTCTAGAGGTTAAGAACTCCCGCCTTGCCCTCATCCGTGCCGTAGGCGAGTTGCAAGCCGTTCTCGTGCCAGCCAAGCGCCGTCACCTCGCCGCCTTCCGGCCCGCGCACGATGATCTCCGCCGCGTCGTTCACGCGCACCATCATCACCATGCCGTCGGTGTAACCGACCGCGAGCGCATCACGGCTCGGATGCGAGGCGACGCAGGACACACGCGAGCCTTCGCGCGCAGGCGCCAGCATCTTCGGCTCCTTGCCCATCGGGCCGTCTTTCGACTGGAACGGCCACATCACCACCGCTTCCGCGCCGGAGGTCGCCAGCCATTTTCCGTCATGGCTGAAATTGAACGAGCGGATGCGCGCCGGATAACCCGACATGCGCATGTCTTTCTTGTCGTCGATGCGCCAGCCGTGCAGCGCGGGTTCCTGCATGGTCGTGATCAGGAATTTCCCGTCCGGGGAGAAGCGCGCGCAGAGATGCGAACCCTTCCACAGCAGCGGGTCGGGTTTCGCATCGGAATTCGGAAACCAGAGCGACACGCCGTTGTAGTGCGAGACGGCGAGCCGAAAACCTTTCGGCGCGAACGCAAGCCCGCCGACCGTGCTCGGCACTTCGAGCGTCTTCTCGCCCTTTTTCGTGCGAACGAACGCGGTTTTTCCCGCAGACCATGCCATCGCACCGTCAGGCCCGAGTGCTACATGATCGATCCACTTGTTTTTGATCTCGGCGAGCGTTTCGCTCGTCCCCGCTTCGTCCGTCGCAACCACGCGCCCGTCGTCGCCGCAAGTGACGATCCTCTCACCGTCCGATGCCGCTTCCAGAATCGCCGCATTCGGATGCGCGGCAACCCTTTTACCGGAAGCGAACACGATCTCGCCCTCGCCGTTCGCGAAGATGGTTTCGCTGCCGAGAAACGCGCAGGCGACGACATGCGCGCCCGCATCACACGGCGTTACCAATTCGGCGACGGTACGAACGGTGTTCTCGGCCATTGAAGAAAAAATCAGCGCGGGTCGCTTTTGCAGGACACCGGATCGAACGGACCCTTCGGCCTGAAATAATCGCCGCACTTGTCGCAGCCGGCGACCGACACGGCGAGCGCGCCGAGCAGAAACAGCGAGGTGATGCGCCTGATCATGGCTCTTTATATCCGGCTTGCCCCCGCCCGCCAATTACTTCGCAACGCAGCCCTCGAAGCCCTCGCGCAACGCCTTTTCGTTCAAGTCCCGGCCGATGAAAACGAGGCGGCTCTCGCGCTTTTCGTCCGCGTGCCACGCGCGCTGGTGGTCGCCCTCGAACATCATATGCACGCCCTGCATGACATAGCGCTCGTCATCGTCTTTGAAGGAAAGGATGCCTTTGGCCCGCAGAATGTTCGGCCCCTGAATCTGGCTGACATTGTCGATCCAGGCGAAGAAGGTTTTCGGGTCGAGCGGCTTGTCGGTCGAGAACGAGAATGACTGCACGTCCTCGTCGTGATGATGATGGCCGCCCTCGAGAAAGTGCGGTTCGATCGCGAGAATCCGATCGAGGTCGAATGCGCCCTGCGAGAGCACGTCATCGAGCGCGACTGCGCTCCGAGAGGTCTTGTGAATCTTCGCAAACGGATTGATCGCGCGAATACGCAACTCTACGTCCTTCAGCTCGTCCGGGGTCACGAGGTCGGTCTTGTTCAGCACGATCACATCGGCGAAGGCGATCTGATTCTTCGCTTCCGGCGCGTCCCTCAAGCGATCCTTAAGCCACTTTGCATCGACCACGGTGACGACGGCGTCGAGCGCGGTCTTGCCGCTCACGGTCTCGTCGACGAAGAAAGTCTGCGCGACCGGCGCGGGATCGGCGAGGCCCGTGGTTTCGACCAGGATGCCGTCGAACTTGCCCTTGCGCTTCAACAAACCGTCGATGATACGAATGAGGTCGCCGCGCACCGTGCAGCAGACGCAGCCGTTATTCATCTCGAACACTTCTTCGTCCGCGCCGACGATCAGATCGTTGTCGATTCCGATCTCGCCGAATTCGTTGACGATCACAGCGTATTTCTTGCCGTGCGGCTCGGAGAGAATGCGGTTGAGAAGCGTGGTCTTGCCGGCGCCGAGATAGCCAGTCAGCACCGTCACCGGGATTTTGTCGGACATGAAAGCCTCTGAAGATCAGGCCGGGATATAGGCACGGCTGGCGGACGGCTCAAGCCTCAAGATGCCGCCCCGGCGAAAAGCGCTTGCGCAAACCACCCACGGGACCAAGCACCACGGAGAGCGCATAGATGCTGCCCGCGGCGAGAATAACCGCGGGTCCGGTCGGCAGGCTCGCGTGATAGGAGACGAGCAATCCGCCAACGCCGGACACCATCCCGATCAGGATCGAAATCGCGGCCATGCGGGTGACATCCTGGGTCCAGAAGCGCGCGGCCGCCGCCGGCAGCATCATCATGCCGACGGCCAAGAGCGTGCCGAGCGCATGGAACGCCGCGACCAGATTGAGCACGACGAGCGTGAGAAACAGGAGATGCACGGCGGTGCCGGCACCGCTCACCGAACGCAGGAAGCCCGGATCGACGCATTCGAGCACCAAAGGCCGCCAGATCAATGCAAGCGCAAACAGGCTGAAAGTGGTGAACGACGCGATCACGATCAGCGTCGGATTGTCGAGCGCGAGCACCGAGCCGAACAGCACGCGGAACAGATCTACGTTCGAGCCTTTCAGCGAAATCAGCGTGACGCCAAGCGCGAGCGATACGAGATAGAATGCGGCAAGCGCGGCATCTTCCTTCAGCTCGGTGAAGCGCGCGACGAGCCCCGCGAGCACCGCGACCGCAATGCCGGCAACGATACCGCCGGCCGTCATCGCAAACAGATCAAGGCCGGCCACGAGAAAGCCGAGCGCCGCTCCGGGCAAGATCGCATGCGCCATCACGTCGCCCGCAAGTGACATGCGCCTGAGCATCAGGAAAATGCCGATCGGTGCTGCACTCAGCGAAAGAATGATAACGCCCGCGAGCGCGCGGCGCATGAAATCGAATTCGGCGAAAGGCGCGATCAGCGCGTCATAGAACATGCAACGCCCGCCTCACGCCGCGTCGTCGCAGATACCGGCGGCATCATCGAAGGCTTCGCTCATGCGGCGCGCTTTCAGAAGATTTTCCGCGGACAACGTATCGGATGTTTTTCCCCACGCCACCGGCTCGCGCGCGAGCAGCAACGCTTCCGGAAAATGCCGCCTCACGAGATCGAAGTCGTGCAGCACCGCGACCACAGTCCGCTTCTCGCCGTGCCAGCGCTCGACGAGTTCGAGCAGATCCGAAATCGTCTTGGCGTCGAGCGAGGCGAACGGCTCGTCGAGCAGGATCAATTGCGCGTCCTGCAACAGCAACCGCGCAAACAATGCACGCTGCATCTGTCCGCCCGAAAGCGTGCCGATCGCGCGGCCCTCGAAACCGCGCAGCCCCACCGCCTCAATCGCCGCCGAAATCTTTCCGCGATCGGCGGTACCGATACCGCCGAGCAGGCCGGCACGCTTCCACAAACCCATCGCAACAAGATCGTAAACCGAGATCGGAAAGCTGCGGTCGATCTCCGCGATCTGCGGCAGATAGGCGATGTCTTTTGCCGCAAAACCGTTGCGCGCGATTTTTCCGCCGAGCGGATGCAACAGACCGACGATTCCTTTGAGCAATGTCGATTTGCCGGCTCCGTTCGGCCCGACGATTGCGAGCAGCGCACCTTCGGTGATCTCACCATTCAAATGATGCACCGCGGGATGCCGGTCGTAGCCCAGCGTGAGATTTTGAAATGCGAGTGCAGGAGCCATGTCGCGTTCTGATTCCCTAGCGCAGGACGAGATAGACGATGAGCCAGATCAGCCCGGCAAGGATCGAAGCGATGCCGAGCCGCGCCGTTGCCGATAACCGCAACAGCGAAACGCCGGTCCGCACGCGCGGCGTATGCGCGGAGTGATGTGCATGTTCGTGCGGCGTATGCATTGTTATAATATATCATTTACGCAGCTTGCTGCAAAGCGAAGGCGACGTCGCGGCCATCTGCCATTTTTCGGTTTTGACCGGAATATTTTTGCTCGCAATTCGGCGCTCCAGCCGGTAAGGAACACGCCTTCAAAACTGGCCAGACGAAATATGGCTGGAATACATAATTATTTACGAGGAGGAACCGGAATGAACTTCGTACGCAAATTCGCGCGTGTGATTACTGCCACCGCTGTATTCGCCATTGTGCCGGCCGCGGCGCAGGCACAGAATTTCATCAACGTGCTCACCGGCGGCACCGCGGGCGTTTACTACCCGCTCGGCGTCGCGATCTCCAAAATTCTTGCCGAGAAGATGAAGGACTCGCGTCCTTCGGTGCAGGCGACGAAGGCTTCGGTCGAAAATCTCAATCTTCTGCAGGCCGGCAAGGGTGAAATCGCTTTCACGCTCGGCGATTCGCTCGCGCAGGGCTATGCCGGCGACCAGGATGCCGGCTTCCGCGGCAAGCTCGACAAGCTTCGCGTTGTCGGTGCGATTTATCCGAACTACATCCAGATCGTTGCGTCGAAAGAAAGCGGCATCAAGACCCTCGCCGATCTTAAGGGCAAGCGTCTTTCCGTTGGCGCTCCGAAATCGGGCACCGAGCTGAACGCACGCGCGATCCTCGCCGCTGCCGGTATCAAGTACGAAAATCTCGGCAAGGTCGAATATCTTCCGTTCGCGGAATCGGTCGAACTGATCAAGAACCGTCAGCTCGATGCGACGCTTCAGTCCGCTGGCCTCGGCGTGGCCTCGATCAAGGATCTTGCGAACTCGGTTGAGATCGTTGTCGTCGAAATTCCTGCCGACGTCATCAAGAAGGCCGGCCCTCCGTTCCAGAGCGCCGTGATCCCCGCGAACACCTATCAAGGCCAGACCGCCGCGGTGAATTCGGCAATCGTTCCGAACTATCTGGTGACGCGCTCGGATCTTCCCGAAGCGGTGGTCTATCAGATGACCAAGGCAATCTTTGACAGCCTGCCGGACCTGGTCGCAGCCCACGCCGCGGCGCGAGCGATCAAGCTCGAAGACGCGGCGAAGAACCCGCCGGTTCCGCTCCATCCGGGCGCCGCCAAGTACTTCAAGGAAAAAGGCGTAGGCGGTTAAGCCTCCAAGAAACAGCGGCCCGCGTGACGAACGCGGGCCGTTTTGCTTTTCTGGGTCCGAAATAACAAAACTGTAAACGTGCGTATTGGGGGGAGCCAAATGGCGAAGAAGAAAAAGGTTTCGTCACCGAAGAAGAAGACAGAGAACAAACCGGCGAAATACGCCTCGCAGGGAAATCCTCCCACGACCACCGTGGTCGATGACGTCTCCGGCCATCTCGATCTTTCCTGGGGCAACGGCTGGCTCGGCAGTCTTATTTTTTATATTGCGATTGCCTTCTCGATCTTTCAGATCGTGACCTCTTTCGGCATTCCGCTGGACAAGCCGTTCTTCACTTCCTTTCCGCGCATCAATCTCGGCTTCGCATCCCCGCAGATTGACGTGTTGCTTCTGATCCGGCTTACACTTTTGGTCTGGGCTGTCTGGCTGATCCGCAAGGCACTTCGCGGGAGAATCACTTTCGCCGATCTGTTCGGCTTCGTCGCCGTATTCGGCGCGATCGAACTGGTCGCGGCCTTTGCCGGCGGCGTGCCGAGCCAAGTTGTGCGCGCATTGCATGTCGGCTTCCTCACGCTGCTCGCGAGCGCGATGATCGCAAACCCGATCAAAAATCTTCCGCTCAAGCTCGCGATGTGGGGCATCGGCATCGCCGGCTTCCTCATCGGTCTTTATCAATGGCAGTTTTATCTACCGTTGATCGACCGTTCCGGCTTCCTGACCGAATTCGACATCGTCGTCGGCACCGCCTCGCTCGCGATTCTTCTGTTTCTCGTGCAGCGCGTGATGGGCACGGCGATTACCGCCGTCACCGGAACCTTCCTGCTCTATTGCCTATTCGGCCATTACCTGCCCGCCCCGTTCGATCATCGCGCGTTCTCCTACGATCAGGTGATCGAGCACATGGCCTACGGCACCGAGGGCATTTACGGAGTTCCGACGCTGGTGTCCGCGACTTACATTTTCCTTTTCATCCTGTTCGGCTCCTTCATGGAGCGCGCAGGCGTCATCGATTACTTCAATGACATCTCGATGGCCGCCTTCGGCCGCTCGCAGGGCGGACCTGGCAAGGTCTGTATCGCGTCGTCTGCGTTGATGGGCACCGTATCGGGCTCCGGCATCGCGAACGTCGTCGCTTCGGGCCAGTTCACGATCCCGCTGATGAAGCGTTTCGGGTTTCCCGCGGCTTACGCCGGCGGCGTCGAAGCGACCTCGTCGATGGGCGGTCAGATCATGCCACCGGTGATGGGCGCGGTCGCCTTCATCATGGCCGAAACCATCGACCGTCCTTATTCCGACATCGTGCAGGCCGCGATCATCCCGGCGCTGCTCTATTTCGGCGCAACTTATCTCTCCGTGCATTTCGAAGCCGGGCGGCGTGGTTTGCGCGGCCTGCCTGGGTCGGAACTGCCAAATGCCTGGGAAGAAACCAAGAAGAAGTGGTTCCTGATCCTGCCGCTGCTCGTGCTCGTGCTGCTGCTGTTCAGCGGTTTCACGCCGCTGTTCGCGGGCGCCGTCGGCCTCGCGCTGACGGCTGTACTCATTCTTGCGACACCGGTCGCAGACGAAATCCGCGGCTCGCCGCTGAAGGCAGGCATCTATCTCGTCAGCGCAGCTTTCGCCGCCTGGGCACTCTGGACCAGCGGAGAGTATTTCAGTGCGCTGCGTGCCGGCACGGCCGCCGATTCCGGTGTCACCGCAATGATGATCGAAGCAGGCCGCGTACTGGTCGCGGTCGCCCTGTTCGGTATCATTCTCTTGGGCCTCAGTCGCGCCCATCAGAGCGGCAATCAATATGCGCGCGTCGCGTTCTGGATCGCGCTCGGCGCGCTTACCGCCGTCGCGCTCGAACGCAGCGTCGCTTATGTGCTGGCGATTCTCGCCGGCATGATCCTTTGGGGCGCATTCTACACGCGCGGCCGCGAAGCTTTGCTTGCCTGCCGCGATGCGATGGCAGACGGCGCGCGCCAAGCGCTTTCGGTCGGTCTCGCGTGCGCAGCAGTGGGTATGGTGATCGGCACCATGACGCTCACCGGCCTCGGCACGATCTTCGGTACCTGGCTGATCTCGATCGGCAAGGAGAGCCTATTCCTCGCGCTCATTCTCACGATGATCTTCAGCCTGATCCTCGGCATGGGCATTCCGACGATCCCGAACTACATCATCACCTCGTCGCTCGCAGCACCTATTTTGCTCAAGCTCGGCGTGCCGCTGATCGTCTCGCATATGTTTGTGTTCTACTTCGGCATCATGGCGGACTTGACGCCGCCGGTTGCGCTCGCGGCCTTTGCTGCCGCACCTATGGCGCGCGTCAGTGGCTTTCAGGTCGCCTACAAGGCGGTGCTGATCGCGCTGCCCGGATTCATCGTTCCCTATCTGGCGGTCTATGATCCGTCGCTGATGCTGCAACCGATCAAGGATGCGAGCGGCGTTGCGATCGTCGGCCTGCCCTACTGGATCGACGTCGTCTATGTCGTCGCCAAAGCGTCTTTTGCAATGTTGCTGTGGGCGGTGACCGCGATCGGCTTCATGCGCGGACCGGTATCCTGGCCCGAGCGTGCCTTGACCTTCGCAGCGGCCGCATTGCTGGCGGCGGCGATACCGCTCACAGACGAAATCGGCTGGGCACTGGGCCTCGGCTTCATCGGGTACCACTACTGGAAATACTGGAACCCGGCGGAGAAGCCCTCGGCACGCCGTGCGAAAACTGCATGAGCCTGATCTGCCTATCGGGCGGCGGCGTAGTTGTGAAACTCGCCGCCGCCATCACGCTCACCTGGATGCACTCGGTCGAGAAGGTGAAGTGGGAGGAAGACTGGCGCGCGCATCCCGCCGGAATCGCGATCGTGGAATCGCGCATCAAGGGCTCGGGCGCCGGCATGGAGCCGCCTTCGGGCGCGAAGCTCAAAGACGGCGTCTATCACTACCGTCCGCATCTGGCGCCCGTGAAAGAAGTGGTGCTGCGCCGCTCGGGCGCCACCGCCGACTGGAATATCTGCATGAGCGGCGCCTGCAAGCCGATGGGCGATTACCTGCCGCCGAACGCGGATCCGGTGAAACTTCAGCTCTGTGAGTGAACTAGCCGAGCGGACCTTTTTTCAATCGCTTCAGGTCGAAGCGATGCACATCTTCCAGGAGCGAAATGAACGCGCGAGCGCCGTGGTCGGCCGCCTTCTCGCCCTTCTCTTTGGTCGCCGCCTTCGCGTTTCCGAGCGCGCCCGTTTCCTGCAAGTCCTGTGTCATCCAGCCGAAGCCCGCGGGTGTCACGGCGCGTAGATATTTGAACTCTTTTTCCATCGCGACGGTAGCCGGAACGAAATTATCGAGCTTGTCCATGCGCACCTGCTCCGGTGCGAAGGCCAGCATCAAAGAGGTTTCGATCTCGCCGCCATGGATGCCGTGGATACGCTCGGCCTCATTGAACAGTCCGGCGGGATAGCCGAAGCGATGCCACGCGGTGGTTACCGCAAGCATTCCGAATTTTTCGCGCAGTTCGCCGATCACGAGGTTAAGTAGTGAAGAGTTGCCGCCATGCGAGTTGACGAAAAGGATTTTCCGCACGCCCGCACGGTGGACGCTCTCGCCCAGTTCGATCCAGGCGCGGGTTAATGTTTCCCAGGAAAAAGTAAGCGTCCCCGGAAAATCGCTGTGCTCGTCGGACTTTCCGATTTGTTGCACCGGCAGAAACGTCGCCGGAAGATTATCCGGTAGGAGCTTGTGCACACGCGCGAGATAACCCTCGGCAATCGTGGCATCGACCGAGAGCGGCAGATGCGGCCCGTGCTGCTCGATCGCCGCGACCGGCACGACCGCGATCCAACCTTCCGGATTTCCGTCCCGGAAATCCTGCCAGCTCATCTCCCGCCAGTGCCGCTTTGGATTCATTTTTCTCGTCATCCGCGCCAATCCGCCGCAACCTATTGAGCGGACAACCTCCGCGCAAGCCGCAGGCAGCGCCGCTCAATTCTTGGCGTTGGCATTAACGTTACGATGGCCTATGCGGAAACCGCCCTGCACCTCGCGGAGAATAAAAACGCCATGACACGAAAGCCGGTTTTGTGGCTCGTCGCCATCGCCGCTTTCTTCACGGCCTCCGCGTCGGAAGCCGCGGACAAGGTGCGTTTCGGCACCAACTGGGTCGCCGAAGCCGAGCATGGTGGTTTCTATCAGGCGCTCGCCGACGGCACCTACGCGAAATACGGCCTCGAGGTCGAGATCGTCCCCGGCGGCCCGCAGGTCAATAACCGTATTCTGCTTTCCGCCGGCAAACTCGATTTCTATATCTCCGCGAATTTTCTCCAGGCCTTCGCCGCGGTCGAACAGAACGTGCCGACCGTGGTGGTCGCCGCGATCATGCAGCGGGACCCGATCGCAATTCTCGCGCATCCCGACACCGGCATCGAGAAATTCGAAGACTTGAAGAGAGCGAACATCCTGCTCGGCGCCGACGCGATGGTGACTTCCTTCCGCTGGCTGAAATCCGAGCACGGCTTTCGCGACGAGCAGGCGCGGCCCTACACTTTCAATCCGCAGCCGTTCTTCGCCGACAAGAAGCTGGCACTACAGGGCTACGTCACCTCCGAGCCGTTCGTGATCGAGAAGGCCGGCGGCTTCACGCCGAAGATTTTCCTGCTCGCCGACTACGGCTTCGACGGCTATGCGACCACGCTGGAGACGCGGACCAAGCTTCTGCACGACAACCCGGATCTGGTCGCGCGCTTCGTCGAGGCTTCGATCGAGGGCTGGTACAATTATCTGTACGGGAACAATAAGGCGGCGAACGACCTGATCAAAAAGCAGAACCCGGAAATGACCGACGAACTGCTCGCTTTCTCGCTCGCCAAGATGAAACAGTACGGCATCGTCGATTCCGGCGATGCGCTGGTGCTCGGCATTGGCGCGATGCAGGAAGCCCGGATCAAGGGCTTCTACGACAAGATGGTAAAGGCAGGCGTAGTGAAAGCGGGCCTCGATTGGCGCAAGAGCTTCAACGCGCTATTCGTGAACCGCAAACACGGTCTCGACCTTTACCAGCTCAAATGAAGCAACGCCGCGCAACCGCAAAACGAAAAGCCGGAAAGAACGAATCGGCCCTGCTCGCCGAATTGCGCGGCATCGGAAAATCCTACGACGGAGGCGTCACCGCGCTCCGCGATATTTCCTTCTCCGTCCGGCGCGGCGAATTTCTCTCGCTGCTCGGCGCTTCCGGCTGCGGCAAGACCACGCTGCTTCGCATTCTCGCCGGCCTGCTCCCGTCCGACACCGGAACGATCCGCTGGCAGGATGGCGCACGCCCGGGCGAAACCGGCTTCGTGTTTCAGGAACCCGCGCTGATGCCCTGGGCGAGCGTCGCCGCGAACATCCGCCTGCCGCTGCGGCTCCTCGGCATCGACGACCGCGCCGCCGCGCTGCGCACGCGGGAGGCGCTCGCGCAGGCCGGTCTCGAGAAATTCGGCGACGCGTTTCCGCACGAACTTTCCGGCGGGATGAAAATGCGCGCCTCGCTCGCGCGCGCACTGATCGTGAAGCCGAAACTTTTGCTCATGGACGAGCCCTTCGCCGCGCTCGATGAAATCGCCCGCTTCAAGTTCAACGACGAATTGCTCTCGCTCTGGCGCGAGGCGAATTGCACCGTCCTGTTCGTCACCCATTCCGTGTTCGAGGCGGCCTATCTTTCGACCCGCACGCTCGTGCTCTCGCCGCGCCCCGGCACGATTGCTGAAGAAGTGCGCTTTCTTCCTGCCGCCGGTGGCGTGAACACGCAGTTCCGCACTTCGGCCGCCTACGCTTCGCGGGTGCGAAAACTCTCCGAAGCTCTGGAGCGCGCGCAATGAACACGCGTTCGTTCGTTCCGGCGCTGATCTTGTTCGTTGCCCTGCTTGCGGCATGGGAAATCGCCGTACGCTACTTCGGAATCGCACCGCAGATATTGCCCGCACCGACGCTGATTTTGCGGACGCTCGTCGCCGACGTCGCACTTCTGTTAGGTTCGCTGTTCGTGACGCTGAAGATCACTTTCATTGCACTGGCGATCGCCGTGATCGCAGGCGTTGCACTCGCAGTCCTCTTTTCATCCTCGCGATTTGCCGAGCGCGCGCTGTTTCCACTCGCGGTCGTCTTGCAGGTAACGCCGGTGATTGCGATCGCGCCGCTCCTGCTCGTTTATCTCGAGCCGCGTAACGCCGTGATCGCCTGCGCCGCGCTGGTCGCGTTTTTCCCAATCTTGTCGAATACGGCGCTCGGCCTTGCTTCCGCCGACCGCCAGTTGCGCGATTTGTTCGCGCTCTATGATGCGGGCTGGCTGCGAACGCTTCTCTATCTGCGGCTGCCAGCGTCGCTTCCCTATTTTCTCGGCGGCCTGCGGATCGCAGGTGGACTCGCACTGATCGGCGCGGTCGTGGGGGAAATCGCAGCGGGCAGCGCGGGCGCAGGCTCGGGCCTCGCCTGGCGCATCATGGAAGCGGGTCACCGCGTGAACATTCCGCGCATGTATGCCGCGCTCGTGCTGATCGCGCTCGCGGGCGTTGCGATCTTCGCGCTGTTCTCGTGGCTGCAACGCGTGGCACTCAGGCGCTGGCACGCGAGCGCGATCGAGGTCGCGTAATCAGCCCGCGGCTTTGAGTTTGCGTTCGCCGAGCTTGCGCTTGAGGCGACCCCAGGCGCGGCGATAGGGATCCGCCGAAAGCAGGTGTTTCGAAAGCCGTGCCTCGCGGAATTTCCTTTCGAGCTCCACGGCATGATTCGGAAAGCGGAACCAGTTTGTTTGCGGCGCCTCTAACCGCTTGAACACCTGCGCCGCGCGAAGCGCGGTACTCGGCACCCATTCGAAGCCCGCCTTCTCCGCCATCATGCGCAGCGTTTCGTAGGCGAAGCCATGCACATGCGCGAAGTGAAACATGCCGGTCGGTGTGCGCTTCTCCGCCATGTTCGGTACTGCGACATAGAAATGTCCGCCCGGCTCGAGCAGTGAGTGAACGAGCTGCATGCTCGCAAATGGATCGCGCAGATGCTCGAACACATGGAAAGAATGAATCAGGTCGAATTTCTTGCCGCCGAAATCGATCTTGTTCAGCGGCGCGACATGGACTTTCACGCCATACGTGCGCTCCGCGTAACGCGCGAAGCCGACGCTCGGCTCGACGCCTTCGACCTCATAATCGCGGCGCTTCGCTTCCGCGAGGAATTCGCCGCCGCCCGCGCCGATATCGAGAATCTTCGCGCCGGGATTCAGGAATTGCTGCAGGTAATCGAGCCGCGCCTTCGCGCCCTTCCGGCCGCGGCCGATCGACTTCGGCGTCGGCTCAAGCGTGCTTTGATAGTGCAACCGGTAATGATCGGTATAGTAGCGCTCAAGCTCGGCGTCGGTCGGCATCGGATCGACGCGGATCAACCCGCAATGCGTGCAGATGACGTTGGTCAGCGGATTGAGCCAGCGGTCGCGGGTCGCGAGCACGGATTTCTCCATGCTGCCGCATAGATTACACGCCACCTTCTCGCCCGTGTAGCGGAACGGCCGGTAGCCCGGAATGAAATTGCCTAGAAATGACATCGCGCGGCTGCATTCTTGAAACGAGCGCTTTCATAAAGCGGATTGCGGCCCTGTCAAACCGTCCGCCCGAGCCATGCATGAGCGGGGCTGCCAGTCCGGTTCCGCTTCGTCTAGATTGCGCGGGCTTCCGAAGGGTTTCCTGTCACATGGCCTCCGATCCGCGCCCGCTGCGCGAACTTCCCGCGCCCGGCGACAGCCGTGCTCGCGTCATTGGCATCGCGCTGATGTGCGCGGCACTGTTCTGCTTCGCGATCCTCGACACCACCGCGAAATGGCTCACCGGGCATCTGCCGACGTTGCAGGTCGTGTGGGCGCGCTACGCGAGTCACTTTGTGATCGGCTTCATCTTCGTCAATCCGTGGACCGTGAAAGGGTTGTTCCACACCCGGCGTCCCTGGCTGCAACTCGGTCGCTCGGCGCTCCTGTTTCTTTCGACCGCGATCAACTTCATCTCGCTGAATTTCCTGCAACTCGATGAAACGACCGCGATCATGTTCACGACGCCGTTCTTCATCGCGCTGTTCGCTGGGCCGATTCTCGGCGAATGGATCGGCTGGCGGCGCTGGATTGCAATTCTCGTCGGTTTCGCGGGCGCGCTGGTCGTGATTCGCCCCGGCACCGGCGCGTTGCATCCGACTGCGTTTCTCTCGCTTGCCGGCGCCTGCTGCTACGCGCTCTACAACATCTCGACGCGCGCGCTCGCGCCCTACGACACCACGCAGACGACCATCACCTACTCCGCACTTGTCGGCGTGCTCGTCGCCTCGGTGCCGTTGCCGTGGGTCTGGCAAACGCCGACCGAGCCTCTGGTCATCGGCGGCATGGTGGTCGTTGGCCTGTTCGGGCTGATCGGCCACACGTTCCTGATAATCGCACACCGCTACGCGCCCGCCGGCGTGCTCGCACCTTTTATCTATTTTCAGATCGTCTGGGTTTCGGTGACGAGCTTCGCCGTCTTCGGTCACCTGCCGCACCTTTGGACGATTATCGGCGCGCTGATCGTGATCGCGTCCGGACTTTATCTCCTGTACCGCGAACGCAAGATGAAGGCCGAGGCATCGCTCGAAGCACAGACGGACAAATAGCGGGCGTCACGGCAGTGTAAGGAAGACCGGCACAAGACCGATGTCGTGTAGATATTCGAATCCCTCCGAGAGAGGAATCGAGAGAAGAAAAATGCTCGCGTCGAGGGCCGTCACGCGGACCAGCCGTGGATTGATTTCGAGCTTCGCCACATCGCGCCAGAGCGAAAATTTGGGGAAGAGCCGCGGCACGCGCGCCATATATTCAAGATAGGCCGCTCCAAAGCGATCGGTCAGAACCTGCTCTTCCTTGAGAATGACAAGGAGAAAGACAAAATAGGCGACCGCCGCGGTCACGATTGTCAGGACGAAGCTGCCGAGTTGGGCGCCGGCCCCCGCCGCACCCACAATCGAAAGCGAATAAAGCGGATTGCGGACTACCGAATAGGGCCCGACAGTGATGAGGGACTCAATCTTCTTTCCACCGATGTAGAGCGTGCAAAACATCCTTCCGCAAATGCAGATGACGATCAGGATCAGGCCGATATACTCAATTCCTTCGTGCAAAAACGACCCGCTCGGCCAGCGAGTGTCGCCGACCACGACGAAGACCAGACCTGCTACGATGAAGGCCAGCAGAACAGCCTTACGGATCGTCTGCACGGAGGATAAATTGATCGAACTACTGCGATCGGACGCCATGACCCACCCCTTTTCCTTAGCCTGTTGCCTCATTTGAGGTTTTCTTTGGGCGATCTGTCGTCTGCCAGAGCCATAAAAATTGACCCGGGAAATACGCCACGATGACCAAGCCTGACCTTTTGATTACGAGCCCGATGATGCCGATGATCGAGCAGCAACTCGAGCAGCATTTCAACGTGGAGCGGCTATACAAGGCCGCCGACAAAGGCAAGCTGCTTGCCGAATTTGGCCCAAAAGTACGCGCGCTCGGCGCAACTCCCGGCACGAAAGTCGATGCGGCACTAATGCAGAAGCTGCCCAAGCTGGAGATCATCGGTTCGTTCGGTGTCGGCTACGACGCAGTCGATGCGAAATGGGCGGGCGAGCACGGCATTGTCGTCACCAACACGCCGGACGTCCTGAATGAAGAGGTCGCCGACACCGCGCTTGGACTATTGCTCGCGACCGTCCGTCAATTGCCGCAGGCTGACCGTTACGTGCGCGCCGGCAGGTGGACCGAAAAGCCATTCCCACTGACCGCGACCCTGCAGGACCGTACCGTCGGCATTCTCGGCATGGGTCGCATCGGCAAGGCGATCGCAAAGCGCCTCGAAGCCTTCAACACGCCGGTCGTCTACCACAGCCGCAACAAGACGGCGGGCGTGAACTACAAATACTATCCAGACTTGAAAGCAATGGCGAAGGACGTCGAAGTGCTGGTGGTGATTACGCCGGGAGGTGCCGCGACGAAGCATCTCGTGAACAAAGATGTGCTAGAAGCACTCGGCCCAAACGGCATCGTCATCAACGTCGCGCGCGGCTCGGTGATCGACGAGAACGCCCTGGTTGAAGCGTTACGCGACAAGAAAATTCTATCCGCCGGCCTCGACGTGTTCGAGGACGAGCCGAACGTGCCGCAGGCGCTGAAAGACATGGATCACGTCGTGCTCCTGCCCCATGTCGGTTCGGCATCGGTTCATTGTCGCAACCTGATGGGGCAGCTTGTCGTCGATAATCTGGTTTCTTGGGCGAACGGCAAAGGCCCGCTGACCCCGGTCCCCGAAACGCCGTGGCCATCAAAGAAGCAATAGCAGGGTCGAACATGAAACTGCGAGCGAGTATCTTTGCGGCGTTCTTCTTGTTCGCAAGTCCGGTGGCAGCGCAATTCACGCCGCTGAAGCCGCTCGACCTGAAGGAGGTCGATCCGTCGCTAATCGGCGAAACGTTCGGCGCATGGGAAATCCGCGACGAAAGCGGCAAGAAGCGCTGTCGCATCAACCTCAAGAGGGAGCTGGCGATCGGCGGCTATGCCATCGAGGTCACTGACAACTGCAAGAAATTCTTTCCGGTGATGGACGATATTGCAGGCTGGCGTCTCCTGGAGGGTTGGACCATCGATTTGATCGATGCAACGCGAAAAACGCGCGTCCGATTCTCGACGCCCGACGAGCGCTATGTCGCGATTCCTGAAATCGACGGCATCGCAAGCCTTCACAAGCTGCCGAAGAAGAAATGAGGTCGCTTTCCCGGCTGCTTGTTCTACTCGCGCTTCTCGTGTCTGGCGCAACGAAAAGTTATGCGCAGGACAATCAACCTGCGAAAACGCTCGCTTCGAACTATCAATTGGCTGATGCTGTCGGCGAGCGGCGCTGCCCGATCACACTCGAAATCAGGACCGCGCCCGGCGGATTCGCCTTGACCTTCGATCGCGAAGTTTGCGGCGTGGTCTTTCCGCATCTTGCCGACGTTGCCGCCTGGCGGCCTGCGCCCGCGCGCGGCATCAATTTCGTGGATGCGAAGGGCAAGGTCATCACCGAGTTCACCGAAGGCGTCGGCGGCGTCTACGAAGCGATCCGCGACAACGACGGCGTCTATTTCCTCACCAATCTGAGGATCGCAGATACGACCGAAACGCAGCAGAGCGATCTTGTCGGCGACTGGAATCTCTCGCGTCCCGGCGGTGCCGCGATCTGCCGCATTACGCTGACAAACGACGCCGCCCCGGAGCAGCGTTTCGCGGTCCGCGTCGCACCTGGCTGTGACGCAGCAATCGCTTCCTTTGGACTCGCGTCGTGGCAACTTTCGAATGGCGACGTGTTGCTCTACTCCATAAATGGCGATCTGCTTCGACTAGGAAAGAACGAAGAAGGTCAGTGGGCGCGGGTGCCCGACCAGAAGCAGCCCCGCCCCCGCCCGCTCCTGATGACGCGTTAAATTCAGGAGATCAGCCGCAGGCCTTTCAGGCTCGCGTGACCGTCCTTGCCGACGATGATGTGGTCATGCACCTCGATGCCGAGCGGCCGCGCGACCTC